>NZ_LT960611.1:0-2400000 GCF_900233005.1 Vibrio tapetis subsp. tapetis | reverse complement strand
CGTTGAGCGTGTCTTTTTGTTCTTGGCTCAAAGCACGGTAGGTGGTGCCGCGTTTGTTGAGAACTAACTCCCAACCTAACTTTTGACAGAAAGTCTCGACCAATGATTTGTCGATGCCTTGTTTGCGGTAATCGTGAAATTCAAATGCGATTTCTTCTGCTTGTAGCCATTTTTTGGCTTTTTTTATTGTGTCGCAGTTGGGGATACCATACATGGTGATAGTCATGGGTGTTCCTTTTAAAAACTGAAGGTTAAATCCTAACAGGTTAGGCGTCGGGAGCAAGGGGAAAGGTATGAAGGCAGAGGCATCAGATGACGTACTTTCTCTTAGTGAGCTCGAAAGTGGATTAGACGCCGTGTTGTACCTGCATAAATGGGGTATTTACTCGAAAAATATTGGCCATGTTTTGTAACTAAATATCAATATATTACGCTAATTTGGTATTCTAGCCGTAATAAGTCGGTTATTTATGGTGCAAATAGAACAAAGTTGATCAAACGCAACATGTTATGTGCTAGAACAGAAATAATGGAGACGCACAGCTTTAGGAGGTATCAATGGAATTGAATCCTGTGTTTGCAAGGCGCTTGTATTTAGCCCTTTTGGTTGAAAGTCTTGAAAGACCAAACGTCCCGAAACTTATTGAGAAAACGGGATGGCCACGTAGAACCATTCAGGATGTGTTGAAGGCATTACCCGGATTAGGGATTGAACTGATGTTTATTCAAGATGGTAGACGTCATAATGATGGGTATTATCAGCTTTCAGATTGGGGGCCGTTTGACTGTCAGTGGGTACTGGATCGCCGAGGTGATATAGCGACCACGTTAGGGTTTTAAGAGACGCCCATATAGAAATCAATTTAGCGTAATTGATGTACCGTAGAGCCAGTCATTACTGGCTCTTTTCGTCTTTGATTTACCATGCTTATTTATCATTACTCGCATTTATATGCCGTTCCCAATAACGTGACGGATGTGGCGAATGTTTGTGGCTCTGATAGAAGGATGGTGTTAGCGCTCATCAGGTGTGCCTTATTCTTTAGGCTGTTAATGGCACCTTGCATTAAGGCATCATTGCCAAATAGAAAAAAGCTATACCAGTGTCCTTCACTGCCAATAACTTCACCCAAGTATTCACATTGATCAATCATATTTTGATTGCTTTTATGTATCTCTACTAAGCGAGCCTCATCATTAAGCAGGTTACGTGGTGAGGTACACCCAGTGAGCAAAGCTAGCAAAGCAATAGTGAGGAAGGATTTCATTACTGAACACCTAGCGTTGTGTATACGATAAAGCCAATCCAGCTAATGACTAATAAGCCCCAAGGTAGCCACTTACTTGTTTGTTGTGGGTTACTGTCTGGAGTGCTGAGAGTATCTGAATTCTCTTCGTGAGATTCATTCTGTTTGTGTTTACGTTCTTTTTTCTTCGCTCGGTCGGCTTGACGTTGTTTTTCTTTTTGCTGTTTCTTGTACAGCGCAATGCCTTTTTCAATACCCTGAGCCACCAGTTTCGTTTGCTCTTTTGTTTGTCCTTGTTTTTGAGTCGCTTTGGCGACTTTCATGGCTTCAGCTTGAGTTTGTTCCGACGGTATCACTTTTTTCTGATTCATTGCGTGTCTTGTCTTAGTGTGCTTTGATGACAGCTTATCATTTTTCCAATTGAAGAGGTAAGGGTGCGTTATCCTATTGAGCACTATGACAAACACGGCTTTTTGAAGGTACCCGTATGGCTATGGTTAGGCTGGGTATTTTTAGCCAAAGCCTGGGTTGTATTTGTCGTTGCTGGTGTGAGCCGTGAATCGGGCGGAAAGTTACTAGAAATTATCTACCCAGTTAGGGAAACGCTCTATATTGGTTTGGCTATGGGGTTGCCCTCTATCATTATGATGTGGTTGATTGGTCTGCGAGACGAAAAACGGCCCATGATCAACCGCATTATGACCTATGGCCGAGAGTATTCTTTGATCATCACTGTCAGTCAATTGGGGTTAGTGATTTACCAGATCATCTTAAGTGGTCACCGTTTTAGTTGGGCACACTCCATTTCAGCGGTAACACTTGTATGGTTTATCTTGTTTCTTTTGCAAAGTAAGCGGGTGAAAACTTGTTTACGAGCAAAGCATCTGGATTGATAATAGCTCATGATAAACAAAAATCTATTCATATAATAAATGGTGACGCTATCTTAAGCATCACCAAAAAAGTGAGGGTGTTATGTCGAATTCACTGTCTGCGATTACAGCAGAAGCCGGGCCATTTGCATTGTACGTACAGCTAAAAGTTACGTCTTCTCATAGCCAAGTGCTAGAGCAATTAAAAACATTGCCTTCATTAGTGGCCGAGTTAAATCAACAGCAGCCAGACGCAAACTTAAAATTAGATTTAGCATTCGGTCATGGGTTTTGGGCTAAAACCAATCAAGCGATGCCAAGTGAATTGGTTGAATTTCCAGAACTAGGCGAGGGTGACATTCACGCCCCAAGTACAGACGTAGACGTTTTACTTCATTGCCACTCCAACCGTCATGATTTGCACTTTTATGTACTACGAAAACTGCTCACTGACGTCGACGCTTACGTTAACGTGGTGGATGAAACTTACGGTTACCGTTATTTGGATAGCCGAGATATGACCGATTTTGTCGATGGTACTGAAAATCCAAAAGGTGAACAGCGAGCAGAAGTGGCGTACATCAACGATGGCGATTTCGTTGGTGGCAGTTACGTGATGGTACAGCGTTTCATTCATACACTTCCAGCTTGGAACAATATGTCTGTTCAAGCTCAAGAAAAAATTATTGGTCGCACTAAGCCAGATTCGATTGAGTTGGATGATGTGCCTGCCGCATCCCATGTGGGCAGAGTGGATATTAAAGAAAAAGGCAAGGGCCTGAAAATCGTTCGCCACAGTTTGCCTTATGGCAGTGTGTCTGGTGATCATGGTCTATTGTTCATCGCCTATTGCAACACGGTACATAATTTCACAGCAATGCTTGAAAGCATGTATGGCGTAACTGATGGTCAATCTGATCAACTATTGCGCTTTACCAAAGCAGTAACCGGTGCGTATTTCTTTTCGCCTTCTCCTGAGATGCTAGAAGCCACTACGATCTAATATCAGCTTCATATTTAAAAAACCTCACTTCATTAAGTGAGGTTTTTTTTGCTTTCCAGTTAAGTATTCGAGTAATCAGCCGTTATTAAGATGATCACCATTTTTTTACTTGATACGCCTTTACTTAAGCGAGCACGATGACAGTTACTGTTAATACCAATGTTCCAGCCCTGGTGGCCCAAAGAAATTTAGGCCAAGCGACCAGTGCATTGAACCAATCCTTGGAGCGACTCGCTTCAGGGAGTCGTATTAATGGGGCGAAGGATGACGCCGCAGGCCTGCAAATATCGAATCGACTAGAAACTCAGATGCGAGGATTGGATGTCGCGGTACGCAATGCCAATGATGGGATATCCATCATGCAGACTGCCGAAGGGGCGATGAAAGAAACCACAAATATCTTACAACGGATGAGAGATTTGTCGTTACAGTCTTCCAATGGTTCAAACAGTGGGGCTGAACGGACCGCGCTTCAAGAAGAAATGTCTGCCTTAAATGATGAGCTAAATCGTATCGCAGAAACGACGTCTTTTGGCGGTCAGAAGTTACTGAATGGAACATACGGTGATGCATCATTTCAGATCGGCGCCAGCGCGGGTGAATCTGTCATGGTTGGCATCAAGAATATGCGCTCTGATACCTTAGCGATGGGCGGCGTGAGCTACATAGCTCAAGGTATGGCGGATAAGTCATGGACGGTTAGCGAAGGTAATAACCAGTTTAATATTGGTTTTACAGATTTTAGTGGTCAGGCCGTGTCTTTAAACATCAGCGCCAAAGTTGGCGATGATATTGAAGAACTGGCCACTTACATCAACGGCCAAACAGATGAGATCTCTGCCTCGGTTAATGAGAAAGGGCAACTGCAAGTTTTTGCTAGCAGTAACGAAGTTGCCAGTGGCTTAAGCTTTTCAGGAGAACTGGCCGCAGAACTGAGTATGTCAGGGCCCAAACTAGAAACGGTAAATGATATTCAAATTACCGATGTTGGTGGCGCACAACGTGCCGTGTCTATCATTGATAGTGCGCTTGGTTTTGTTGATAGTCATAGAGCAGAGTTAGGGGCATTCCAAAACCGTTTTGACCATGCCATCAATAACCTGGATAACATCAATGAGAATCTAGCCGCTTCTAACAGCCGTATAAAAGACACCGATTTTGCCAAAGAATCGGTCAATATGATCAAGCAGCAAATCCTACAACAAGTCAGCACCAGCATTCTTGCTCAAGCGAAGCAAACGCCCAATATGGCTCTTACGTTACTCGGTTAACTCTTTTCTTTATATTTTTCACGGCTAACAGGCCATAAATGATGATTAATCTGTATCTTGTTGCTTATTGTGGGTAAATAATAAGCGTCGAATGTATTTGCCTTTTCCCTCATATCGTTTGTTTATATTGGCTTTTATCCCTTTATTTTAAAGGCTTTATAAGACAAAAAAGAAATCTTTATCGGCGGTAAAGTAAAACACTTTAGAGGAAAATGCGTAAAAATAACCGTTTGATGAAAAAATGGCCACTTAAACCATTAAAGTGAATTTATTTGGGAAAACGGCTAAAGGAATTAGCTTTGGTGTCGTTACTAAGAACAACTTAAATAAATCAACTTGGTTTTTCGCGACGGCGAAAGCCGCAGTACGAAAAATCAATTGGAGAATTCATCATGGGCATGACAGTAAACACCAACGTATCAGCGATGACCGCGCAGCGTCACTTAAACAACGCATCGAATGATTTAACGACATCAATGGAAAGACTGTCATCTGGCTCAAAAATCAACAGTGCAAAAGATGATGCAGCGGGTCTGCAAATCTCTAACCGCTTAAATGTTCAAAGCCGTGGTCTTGATGTTGCTGTTCGTAACGCCAACGACGGTATTTCAATTGCACAAACTGCAGAAGGTGCAATGAATGAAACGACGAACATTCTACAGCGTATGCGTGATCTTTCATTGCAATCATCAAACGGCTCGAACTCTAAATCAGAGCGTGTAGCGATTCAAGAAGAAGTAACGGCACTTAATGATGAATTAAACCGTATCGCAGAAACCACCTCATTCGGTGGTAACAAGCTTCTTAATGGCACATACGGCACTGCGTCATTCCAAATTGGTGCTGATAACGGTGAAGCTGTCATGCTAACGTTGAAAGACATGCGCAGTGATAACGGTCAAATGGGTGGCTCTAGCTACCAGGCAGCAAATGCAAAAGACAAAGACTGGACAGTAGAAGCAGGCAAGAACCAATTGGATGTTAAGCTGACAGACAACGCGGGTGTCGAGCAGACGTTTTCAATCACCGCTAAAGAAGGCGATGATGTAGAAGAGTTGGCAACCTACATCAATGGTCAAACTGACATGGTAAAAGCGTCAGTAACGGAAGAAGGTAAGCTACAAGTATTTGCTGGTAACAACAAAGTTGCGGGCGATGTAGAGTTCAGTGGTTCACTAACGTCAGACCTAGGCCTTGCTAAGAGTGGCAATGTAACGGTTGATAGTATTGATGTAACCTCTGTAGAAAGACTATCGGGTAAAAAATGTAAATTTTAGTGAGATAATGAGCAAATAATTGTTAAAAATATATAGTTAAACTAAAAAATATACTTACATAATCCACTTACAGAAAATTCACGAGATTCGTAAGATAAATGCCTCGTAAACGCTTCATTTACACTTACATTTTCACCACTTGAGGGTCATCTGGGTGTTGGACTGACCTTCCTGAGGTTCTAACCCTACACTTAATCCAATAAGACGAATTCCTCGGCCATTAGCTCGCGCCCAAGCTTTTTTTAATAAAGCAGAGAAAAAAGCTTTATCAAGACTGATTTGTTTATGTTCAACCGTTGTTTGCTGGAAGTCATCGAATTTAAGTTTAAGACCCTGACGGATTATTCTTTTATCATGAGAAACCTTACTGAATCGTCTCACTAGTTCATCATATAGTGATTCAATAACTTCTAGGCATTCTGATTCAGTCAGAATATCTTGAGCAAATGTCCGTTCAACACCAAGGGATTTTCTAATTCTTGTTGGTGTTACCTCACGACGATCAATTCCATGGCAGCGCTCCCATAGGGAACTGCCAAACTTACCAAAATGTTTGAGTAACATGTGTTGGTCGTAATTTTTAACATCAATACCTTGGTACAAACCAAGGTTATGCAGCTTCTCCAGTGTTACCTTACCAACACCGGGAATTAAGCCTAATTCTAGATCGTCAACAAATCTGTCTATTTCATCTGGAGTTACGACACAAATTCCATTTGGTTTATTAATATCGGAAGCGACCTTTGCAACAAATTTGATAGGGGCTATTCCGGCACTGGCCGTAAGGTTTAATTCTGATTCAATGGCCTTTCGAATATCCTCTGCGATTAATGTTGCCGACCCCCTAAATAGTTGAGAATCTGTCACATCAAGGTAAGCCTCATCAAGCGATATAGGCTCAATAAGGTCGGTATAACGAGCAAAGATTGCATGGATCTGCTTGGATAAAGCCTTATACTTTTCCATATCTCCACCTATAACCATTAGATTTGGGCATAGTTTCAGAGCATGAGCGGTCGCCATTGCAGAGCGAACACCATATTTTCGAGCAATATAGTTACATGTTGAGATCACACCACGCTGATTCTGGGAGCCACCAATCGCCAATCGCCAATGGTATATCCCTTAACTCAGGATAATCTCTCATTTCAACTGCGGCATAGTAACAGTCAAGGTCTATGTGTATGATTTTTTTCAGCATTTTCATTACACCCAAAACACAGGCAACCAAGTACTTAAAGTCACCATTAGCTTTATGTTACCCAAAAGCTCATTACAAACAAACTGAGCTCCACAAATATCCTCATTATTATACTGTATACCCAACCAGCTATCGAGAAGTGTATCTACAAAGAAAATTTGCCGGTGGGAGTAAGGATGCTTACCATCACAGAATTTTCGGCTAAGTCACTAATTTTACGACCAATAGTAAAAACCTCGCTAAGAGCCAAGACTTTACCCTACGTCTTTCTGGGTCATAGATACTGTAAAGATGTGAGTCACTTTTGCCCCAAACCTTCTTAGCCCCAACGAACTGATTACCTAGCTAGTACTACAAATTGACCAAATTAATCTAATCCATACTTTAGGCACTTATACGGTAACTTTTTATCTATTCACACAACAGATTGATACCTGTTGAGTTTCATAATGAATAACAGCAATATATACGGAATGTAGATACACAATAAATCCATCTATAAAGTGATTTTTTCGAGGATATATGAAAACTTGCATTTACTGTCGACAGAAAAAAGAGGATGAAAAATTTGGGTTAGAACATGTCATTCCGCAGTTCTTAGGTGGTTCACAGGCTCCTGACCGATTAAAAACCAGAGATGTTTGTATTACTTGCAATAATAATCTTGGTCTGTTTGTTGATGCTGCGTTTGAGAAGGATTTCATGGTTTTTAACCAGTTAAATGAAGTTTCTTATTCTTTGTTTGATCCAAAACTAAACAATGGTTTACCTCTTCGATGTATGGGAGTGTGTGATCTTTTGCCACCAAATATTAAATCGGATGAAGTCTGTGAACTTTGGTTAGGCCCGCTAGGAGAGCAAGTATTTTGGGTGCGACCACACGATGAGCAGAAGTACTGGTATTCGGGAGGCAACCCACGAGCTGTTAAGAAAATAAGGTCTAGAGCATATTTTCTTTTTTCCACCAGATCTAATAAAGCTCCAGAGATATCATGGAATGCATTTAAGGATGCGTTTGTAGGTAAAAAAGTAGAAAAAATACTGTGTACTACTGTTGAAGGTGCAGATCCTAAAAGTATTGGGTTTAGTGAACCAAGTGAACTGGACTTAGAGCGCATTAATTACTTTCGATCCAATTGTTCAAATGGTCAAGAGCGTAAAAATAGAGTATCCATGTATATGGACTTTGATATTCGCTTTTTAGCTAAACTAGCAATTGGTATTTCATATGTCTGTTTTGGAGAAAGTGCCATTGTTGGCTCAGCTGCTGACGAGTTGTATAAGGCTTTGTGGTTTAAGCCTAACGATGAAAAACCTAAGATAAAAGGGGCAGGGGCTTACAATCAAAACGATCTTTTTTTAAAGCAACAATGCGGTATTGATTTTGGCACCACTATTTCACTGATCCCATCGAATGGTCATATAGCATTGAACCTTAATATTAATAGGCAGTTAAATTGGGTGATAAGTTGCGCAGAAATCGAGCGCATCGCTCCAAATCTAGTTGATTCACTGGGACTTGGTAAATGCTTCTTGTTAATTAAGCCGCTAAATAGAGTTTTGGAGCTCAATTTGGAAGATCTTTTGGCTTTCAATGGTGGTTCTACATTCAATAGTGATCTTGTAGAGATTAAGAATAAAGTTGATGCACATCGAGATTTCTTTATCAATCTATAAAGTACAACAAACGATTATGGCTTTAAGATACTTTTCTAATACCCGCGAATTGAGTTAGAGCTTCGTCTCTAGCTCTCTTTTGTTTGCCCAGCGAAGCTGGCAAACCCATTAGGCTGAAAGAAGCCTAAATCACCCTGATTGAGGGGAAGATAATCCGAATCGCAAGGGCGTTGCTGGCCAACGGCAGGGTTTGAAGGAAGCGATAGGAAGTTAACAGTACACAACGAAAGTGAACCTGATTCGGCAATTTAGGTGGGTAAGCGTGCAAAATAGCGTGAAGCCCGATACTCAATCAGACCTAGATTGTGCTTGAGGGTGGCATTGTTAACAGGGAGCCAGTGCAGTAACTGGGGAAGCCTGACACCACATCCGAGCAAACGTCGGAAGCATAAACTCAAGGCGAGAGCCAAGATCTATGTTGGTGCGAGGTGGCAGATGAATCCGTAGTAGTGAGTAAAGCTCGGCCGGTGAAGCCCAGTAATGGTGTGGAGGATAAAACTGAGCTGACCATCAGTAACACGTCTGATGGGACAACATTTTGCCAAAAGCAATCTGGTGTTGCGAAGGGATGAAGTACATTTTAAGTCTGTGATGAGCAGATGTTTTTTTTTCAGTGGTATACAAGTTGATTAGCTATCGAGGTATTCCGTCTCGGTCTTTGTGAAAGCAAAGCACTGAAGCGAGAAACCGTACAAGGGAGTAACTCTGACTCACTCTAGTAAATTGCCATTGAGCTAGAAGGCTAGAGAGTGGAGTGAAATACACCAACACTGTGAGAGAGCATTTGTCCCCACACGGCACACAATCTAAAGGAAAAAGTTGAGAGTTTACTACAGTGTATATGGTCACTTGCTCCACAAAGAGCGACTCTATAAAGGATTAAAAAAGTGTGGAAAGCGAAAGGCGCGGCCGGAATAGATAGGCAGAGCCTAAGCGACTACGCCCAAAATCTGAGTGATAACCTAGATCAACTTCTTCTGGAACTCAAAACCAAGCGATACACCCCTCAACCCGTCAGACGGGTAGAAATACCGAAAGATGATGGTGGGGTGCGATTACTTGGGATCCCAACAGTACGGGATAGAGTTGTCCAACAAGCTCTAAATGATCTATTAACCCCAATCTTCGAAGAGCAGTTTCACCCATCCAGCTTTGGGTATAGACCGAATCGAAGTTGTCACGATGCTATAAACAAAGCGACGATGTTCATCCGTCGATACGGAATGCAACACGTCGTAGATATGGACTTATCGAAGTGCTTCGATAAGCTCGACCACGAGCTTATTCTAAAAAGCATTAAGAAACGAGTCACAGACAGTAGCGTACTGGAGCTCATCAAACAGTTCCTGAAAAGTGGCGTAATGGTTGATGGAGAGTGGCAGCATACCGAGATAGGTAGTCCGCAAGGTGGAGTAATAAGCCCACTGATAGCGAACATCTATCTGGATGCGTTTGATCAAGAGATGCGAAAGCGAGGACATCGAATAGTCCGTTATGCCGACGACATACTGATCTTCTGTCGCAGCCGTAAAGGTGCAGAAGATGCGCAAGTACAGGCAACGAAGGTCCTGGAAAAACAGCTCAAGTAACGGTGAACGAAACCAAATCACACATAGCGCACAGCGGCGAAGGTGTGAAATTCCTTGGAATAGAAATCGGTAGCCATTATAGCCGTATTCAGCCAAAGAAAATGTCGACGTTCAAAGGAAAGTTGAAGCGAGTGACAAGACGCAATGGCGGTAAGCCATTGTTAGAAGTCATTAAACAACTGAATCCACTTCTGAGAGGGTTCAGCCAGTACTTTCGAATAGCGAATGCCAACAGGGAGTTTAAGAAACTGGCCGCGTGGTTAAGGCGAAGACTTCGCAGCGTCCAATTACGATTATGGAAAAAACCGACCCGACTCCACCGCAGGCTAAGACAGCTAGGTTACGAAGGGTCATTCAGGTATATCTGTATGGATAGTTGGAGAAATGCTGCGAGTCCATTAGCCAGTTACTCGATGCCAAATCAATGGTTTAACGACCTTGGATTAGTGAATCTTGAACACGTTAGGACAGGATATGTGTTCAGCCATTATGCTGAATGGAAATGTGCATGAGCCGTATACGAGGTCCGTACGTACGGTTCTGTGAGAGGGATGAGGCGGAGACGCCTCACCCTACTCGATGCCCCAAAGTTGCTTAGACCTTTGACTCATTCACATCCTGTTCACGAGCTTTTGCCCTACTAAAAGTTATCCATTCTTCTAATGCTGTTAGTTGTGAATCCCCGTGTTGTATCACGGGGGTAAATTCAACCTATCTATCAGCACTCACACAACCGTCTCTGTGTAAATTCAAAGATAAATTGTAGTAACAAAGAACTAGACAGGAAAACTCGGCGTTTAAATATAGGAACCTCACATCTAATACCTAACACTTAAGCAATTAATTTCAATGTGTGTTATTGAATTATTGTTTATTATCCCCATATATATTGTGGTTAACCATTATGGAGTAGTTAGAAATGTCTTGGACTCAAAAACAAATAGATGATGTATGGGCAAAAGCTCAGTTTTCTAGTGATAAAAATGAGGAAATGGGTTATCGCAATGACCAGTGTACAGCTTGGATAAAGCGAAACGCTTATGGTATGCGTATTTCGGCGATTCCGATCGGGCGTTTCGGTTTAATCCGATCACCTGACCCTGCCGTTTTTCTCTACCTCTAGTTTTACTCTAACTGATCGGATTGCGCCAGTTTTCTCATTGA
Organism: Vibrio tapetis subsp. tapetis; assembly: GCF_900233005.1. Taxonomy (NCBI): domain Bacteria; kingdom Pseudomonadati; phylum Pseudomonadota; class Gammaproteobacteria; order Vibrionales; family Vibrionaceae; genus Vibrio; species Vibrio tapetis. The sequence continues at coordinate 2,388,699 of NZ_LT960611.1, read as the reverse complement.
TTCCCCTCCTAGTTCTAATCGGTGGCTGTTATGGATTAATCGGTCTAAAACAGCATCAGCAACCGTGGCGTTACCTATCATGTTGTACCATTCTTTTACAGGAAGTTGGCTTATCATCATCGTGCTGCTGACCTGATATCTGTCTTCAAGTAACTCCAGTAAATGACCTGCATGATCCTGAGTGAGCTTTTCCATTCCCCAGTCATCTAGGACGAGTAAGCCTTTTTTCGATAGTGCCAGTAGCTGTTTTTGATATGTGCCGTCAAGACGGCCTGAACTTAGATCATCCAGTAAGCGACTCAAACGGTAATATCGAACGCTATGTTGCTGCTCGCAAGCCTGAGCCGATAAAGCGCAAGCGATATAGGTTTTTCCTGCTCCTGTAGGGCCAGTGATCAAGATATTTTGATGTTTGTGCAGATAGATTCCTGTCAGAAGTTCACTCATCTGACTCCGCATTAGACCTCGCCCTTCTTTGTAAATAATTTGGCTTGCCTGCGCATCTACTCTGAGCTTGGCTTGTCGCTTGAGCCTTTGGATCTTAGTTTGGTTTCGGTTAAGCAACTCACTCTCTAGAAGTAAGCTTAACCTTTCTTCGAACGCTAGCTCTGCGTAAGTGGATAGCTGCTCACGTTGCTGCTCTAAAGCTTGTGCTGCATGACCAAGGCGAAGTGCTTTTAGTTGTTCATTTATCTGGTTCATTACGTACTCCTAGTGGTAAAAGTCAGGGCCACGAACATTGCTGTGCTCTATGTTGGGTGTGGTTTGAGTTTCTGATGAGAGTTGGCCTTCCCGATGGTTTACTAACAAGTTTTTGACGAACTTAAGATAGGGTTTATTGATTAGAAGCGCATCCTTACAGGCTTGCTCTAGACGAACATCACCGTATTTTTTACTCAGGTTCAATAAGCCAAGACAGCTACGATAAGCTTGTTCAGGGTGTGCCTTTTTCATCAATTGAACATTCACCATTTCACGAGTTGCAGCGCCAATATGTTCTCCCCAGCGCAATAATCGTTCAGGAGACCATTTCTGATACCGATGGTTGCTGGGCATGTGTTCGGGGTAAGTGCTTATCCCTCGTTCTTTTGGGCTACATGGATGTTGTGAGACTAGGTTTCCTTGATAATAAATGCGTATCAAGCGGGAAGTGGCTTCAAGTTCAACATGTTGTCCCACTAACTGGTGAGGCACAGAGTAGTAATGTTTTCTGTACTCTATGTGGTAGTCAGGCCCAACTTTCGCCCGCTTAGTTTCGGTATAGATGTAGCGTTGGATTGGAAGTGGTCTCAATGCTGGTTTATCTAACTGCTCGAACAGTGCCTGACGGCTGGCTCCTAGCTGTTTCATTTCCCTTTGGTTCAAATCATTCATTAGCTCACGGATGGCTAGGTTTAACTCTTTGAACGTGTGGAAGGTATTGTGTCGTAGTCGCATCATTATCCAACGCTCAACAATGAGCACTGCATTTTCAGCTTTTGCTTTGTCTTTAGGTTTGTATGGTCGAGCAGGCATGACAGCCGTCTGGTAATGGTTAGATAGTTTCTGGTAACTATCGTTGAGCTGAGGTTCATAGCGGTCATGTTTAGTGACAGCCGAACGCAGGTTATCAGGGACTAACAACCTTGGAACCCCGCCGAAGTGTTCGAAGGCATTGGCATGGGCTTCCAGCCAGTGTTCTAGTTTTTGACTCTCACTTGCTTCCACGTAGGTATAATTGGATGCACCAAGAGTGGCAACAAAAACCTGGGCATGACGGATCTCTCCCGTGTCAGGGTTAACGACTGGGATCGTTGGGCCACAGTAATCAATGAACAGCTTGTCACCTGCGATGTGGGTCTGTCGCATGCTACGCTTCTGCTTCTTTAACCAACGCATGTAATGTTCACAGAACTGAGTATAAGCGTAGGCTCGCTCCTGATATTGCTCGTAATATTCTTCCCACAACAGCAGTTTCGTCATGCCTTTTCTTTTTAGTTCCGTACAACAGTTAGCGAAGTTTGGCATCGCTTTGGCTTTATTCGCTCCTTTTGGGTGATAAAGCGCATTGGTTAACTCTGTATCTGAACAACTATCAGGGAGCGGCCAACCTATTTGGCTTTGATTAAAACGACTGATGATTTCAGATACGGTCGCACAACCAATTTTCAGACAGGAAGCGATATTTCTGTGTGACAATCCGCACTCGAATTTAAGGCGTAAAACCTCTTTGATTTTTGTCATTGGTGTTCTCTTTTTTGGCATCATCACTTCCTAGTTGTATACGACTACTAACAAGGATAGCGACTGGTTGATTTAAAAGAGAAAAAGGGAGGGTTTCGGAGTATCCGATCAGTGATTTCGCTATTCCGATCGCCCATTTCGGAGTTTGGGCTAAAGTGATCGGATTATTGCGGAATGAGCGATCGGTTTAAACCGAAACAGGTGATCGGATAATGCCGAAATAGGTGATCGCAATGCTCCGAAATACGCAGGTAAACGTGATTCAGTATATGGATGGGAAATTGATCATATTACTCCAGCTTCAAAAGGTGGTAGTGACAATCTAAGTAATCTTCGACCTTTGCATTGGAAAAACAATGCATCTCGACAAGATGACCGTTTGACTAAAGCAGTCTACCGAGATGGGATTAAAAATATCGATGCAGAAACAGGTAAAGAACTTAAAGTTTAGCTAATCGATGTAGAATACAAGTAGAAAACCAACTTCTCGGAGTTTTTAATTCCGTCGTTGGTTTTCTTTTCACTGAAGTAGCGGTTATACGATAATCACATTTTTCTTTTAATGTTTTCTATGGCTCTAGCAAGGTTCAATAAGTGAGTTGAAGTCTTAATCTCTAATTCAGACTGAATCCCTAGTCGCGCTATTCCCGCCAATATTTGTTGTGGCCTCACCACTTGGCCAGTCGGTAGCTCCATACTGTCGTACAACATTTTGAACTGTTCCCAATCTTTACTAACGCTTAGTTCCCGAACTTTCGCCATTCTCATGAGTCTTTTGCACTCAGGAGGGATTGGATTTCCACCACCCCAACTTGTGACAGTTCTCACAGTTTTAAAGCACAGTTCAGCAACCTCTTCCTTGGTCATTTGGCACTCTAACTCTCGAAAAATGTAATTCTTACTCATTTCGCGATACTTCACAGATAAAACATCTAAATACAAGAAGTTGCACTGCAATAACAAGATATGCAGCATTAAACACACGCAGACAAAGTGCACACCGTACAAAGGCGTATTAATTGGCAAATTTGCCTTATAAAAAGTTATTCATGAATCACTAATATTAGAATTCCTGAGACTCATTTTTGTTCAAAACCTTCACAGGCTGAATTTTTACCCGTTGTGAATTTTTACCCGTGGCACTTTCTAATTCGAAAGTACCCTCTTGTTTTTTAACTCAATAAATCAACGACTATATAGCGAGAATGGTAGGCACGACTGTTTTTTGAGAGGGGTTTCACATCATTACCTCTCAAAGGCCAGGGCATAACTAACATATGCAAAATCAGTTAATGGATTAATAAATATGGCTTCAGTTTCTTAGTATGAGAGGTTGTGACGCCAAGAGTGTTCCAAAGCCGTTTGAAACTCCTGTCCACAAACATCTGTTAATGCTTCGTCCAGAAAAGATTCCCAGAGATCACCTAACTCTTCCTGCATCTGATATAACTCATCTATTTCTTGTTGTATGGCTAGTATCGCTTTTCGTCTGCTGTTGAAAAGAGCACTATCTTCATTTAGATTGAAAACCCTAATTGTTTCCTCGGCTTTGCGCAACGCAGACCCTGTTAGACTCGGGCGAGCAATCACTATGCCCGAAATTAGAAAGAGAAAATAATCATTAGGATCATCTACGTCTGGTTTGACTAGTTCTGCAATATTGTATTTACCTGCATCTGCATCTTTATAGATCCCACAGCGCCCCCACCCCCCAGCCTTTGAACTATCGCCGCAAGAGCCAAATACATTGCCCCAACTAAATGTCTCTCTAGGGTGGGCTGTTCTGGTTTTAAAATGCTCAATGTGTTTTCGTTTTAAGTGGCACTCACAATATGCGCAATACCCACTTTGCATTTTGTCTAACTCAATCCAGATTTCATCTTTAGGGGCTTCTTTCATCCAGTCGTTTTGTCCTGCGACTAGACCAACTAAACAATTTGAAGGATGGCGATGCAATTTTTTCATTCACCAACTCTCTTCTTCTCAATGGCGTTTTTAGCCTTGAGTTTCATTTTCTGAATTCTGATTAAGCTATCGCATTTTTTTATCTCAGAGCTATTCTTACCGAAGTGTTTACGTATGCCTTCATACAGAGCTTGCGCTTCCGAATTATCATCGTAATGTTCACCGATTAAGAGAGCTTCAAATTTAGCTAGCCAATGAGTTTCTTCTATGCGTTGAGGAGCGGCAAAAGTATCCATTAGCTGCTCCAAAACGTCCGAGTTGAGGATCCCCTTAGTTTGGAAGTCGGGAGCATCTATGAGAGTTCTACCTTTTGCATCTGTGCCTTCAAAAACTCTGATGTTATCTTTATCTACGGTAGATAGCACTAATGGACTATGTGTTGTAACAATGAATTGAATGTTAGGAAAACAAGTTTGAAGGTCTAACAAAACGTCCTGCTGCCATTTAGGATGCAAATGCAACTCGACTTCATCGATTAAGACAATTCCTTGCCCTTCAAGAGGGTTATTGAGTTTAGGGTTTAACATTACTAAGCGACGAACTAGGTCGGAAACTAGCCCTAAGAAAGTGCGCTGCCCATCTGAAAGTTGTTCAATATTGATATCAATGGAGTCATTTTTTACTAAAACGACGTCAGAGCCAGTACTTGTATCAACCCACATATCACTAACGCTTGGAATGACACTACAGATAGCTTGGACGACTATTTTTTTTGTTTGTGCATCTGTTAGTACCTGATTAGTGATAGCGGACTTCAGTGTAGATAAAGCATCATTCAGTTGATCCCTTGTTTTTTTAAGAATAGGTTCTAATGACATGATTCCACTGTCAACAGAGGACTCTAGATCTTTGACTTGCTGCTTTAGTGCTTCAATTTCGTTAGATTTATCATTTACTGACTTTTTATGCAGAGCTACAAACCATTCTACAAAATGCTCGAACTTGCCTGAACCAGTAAGAGCAGAATTGTACGCGTCAAAACGTTCCTCTCTAAGTGACACATTGTCCTTACTTAAGCGAGATAATGGGTGAGAGCGCTCTACGGAATAAAAGGCGCACAAAGGGAGGTTTACTGCATTATTTTTATTTGCAACGCGGAATACATTAGAAAGCTCTCGAAGGTTCTTTACATCGCTATCTCGCCTTTCGGAAGCTCCAAGACTTGCTCTTGATAGACGTGCAGGTAGTCGCTTTAACCCAGAACCATATTCAAATTCTGTTAATACATCACAGTAAGAGTTATCGGAGCCTCTTCTAATATCATATAGTTCACTCAATCGCTGACCAGCACCTTCTTCTTTAAGAATATTGGCATTAATCCAACTTAACGTTTTGGATATGGCGTTAAGGATTGTGGTTTTACCTTGCCCATTATTCCCGATTATCACAGTTAGATCCGGTTCGAAGGACATACGTAAGTTTTTAAATCGACGAAAATCGAATAGTTCAAGGTTTGCTAAATGTAGCTTATTTTGGGGTACAAAGATGTCAGGAATATCTGAACTATTGCTCTCAATGTACCTAGCACATTGTAATAGGTAATGATTAGCTAGCTCCTCATCTATAGCAAGACCATCTAGACCATGAGCATAGTTCTGATAAAGCTGAAAGGCTGGGAGTAGCTCATTTTTCCTAGCTCTTCGCTCTAGCTCTTTGATATTTTTTGTTTTGCTAGTCATGACTTGCCTCGTAGATTCGTTGAATTAACTCACTCGTATATTTAGTTTTTAATCGGCTTATGAAAACTGGCTCAATATGTTGAGCGAATGCTAATAGTCCTTGTAAGTGTCTGATATCCGAGCCATCTAATAAATTGTACTTAAATTGATTTATTAGATGTTTGATGTATCGCTTACGTTCCCTTCCTAAAGAGAGTCTACTTTCATTGCTAAGTGTAATGCCTGTAACATGTCGGTTGTGCGCACGCGATGAAAAAGCTGTTTTACTGTGGTTGAGCTTAAGGCTGTACGAGAAGAACTCGACTAATAGTTGTTGGATAACAGGAACTATAGTGTTGAGCGTATTCTTTTCGTTGGTTGAGAATGTCAAATCATCAGCATATCTTGTATAAGTGATTTTTTGATCGCTGCAGACATTAGTCATAAAACGGTCAAATTCATAGAGACAGAAGTTAGATATGCTTGGTGAAGTAGGAGCGCCGACACTCAATACAAGCTTACCTAGCTCCGTCTTGCTCGGACACCAAAAGATAAGCTTTTCAACAAGCCTCTTTTCCTGAGTGGTAAACATTGGTGTGTCAACTGTACAACTCCCTACACTTTGCCAAAAGATGGCAGGGGTTATAGAGTTGAAAAAATTCTCAAAGTCCGTTTTCAGTAGATAATTGTTCTGAACATGAGCAAGAGCATTTTCTCTGATGCTCTTTCCTTCACAATATGCCATAGCTGTAGGATGCACAGGGAATGTATATATAGCCAGAAAGGCCCTCTGGTACTCTTTGAGTTCTTTAGATGGCTGGGCTATAACTCTATGTCCGTGTGACCTTTTTGGGATCTTGTACACACGATATTTACTTGGGGCATCTACCAAAAAACGTATGACTTCAGACTCACTTTTTCTTAGGTGCCTTGCTAGTTGCTTTACTAAGTTCATAAACCTCTCAACAAAAAAAGCCCAAAAGTACTAATACTCTTGGGCTTAGCTCTTTACTAGAGACAGCGAAATGTACTTACTTCTTCGCGGTCTAAAGGAGGAACGAGTTTGGATCGCGAAGAAGTAAGTACATTTCGCAACCAATCCCGTTCAATAAGTTAGAGTCTGGCTAATCACCCGACTAGACGTAATTCGTCTTAAGCTAAAGAGCTCTTTAATGTTACTCCAACCCTTTATATTTAACAATGCTTGTTAGTAGGCGAAGTGGATATAGGCCTAAACTCATGCATTTGCATAAAAGTTGTAGCTCCAGTTATTAAGTGCCCTGCACCATCAATACAGGCTACCAAGCTAAGCGACTTTCCTATACCTGTAGTTATTTTTGATATGCAAATTTAGTAAAGTTACTAGCACGGAATTGTCCAGAGGCTTCATAGATCTGAAGTTTTACTCGTGGCACTTTTCTCTCAAAGCACCACTAGCTCAGATCTGCCCCTTTTTTAATCTCGATTATTGATAAGCTTAAGCACAGATGCCTTCGCCGAGCGCAAATTTTAATATGTAGACTCAAGCAGCTTTTGCAACTAATTGCTTAGGGGTTACAATGTCCTTTTATCTATATGGTTATGGGGAATATGATGGAAAGAGGTGTTATTGCGTTACCGATGAACATTCAGTACAACATGACAGGTTTGTCATTCAGTTCGAAACTAACTCCTGAGATGGTTAGGTACTATATGTTGTACTGGGACAAGATGATTGTTCCCGACAACAACCTCATATCTTTCGGTATTCCCGACCAAGAAGACCTCGTCGCAACAGGAAAAGTTCTGAGACCTAAATTGAGCTTTGGCAATGGACGATACTCTAGCCAAGATATTGCTGATGCAATGCTATTAGAGCAAGCTGAACTAGCTAAAATGTTCAACAAAGATCCTAATGTTGATTGGCTTATTCATCAATCTGATTGTAATCAGTTCTACTTACCTCCTGAGTTGTCCGAGCAAAACGATCATATTCGTTTTGGCTTGACTAACGTGCTTCCTGTTCCTGATCGTTCGGTGAATATTAACGAGATACTTGAATTCAAAGATTACCGAAGTGACGAGCTAGGTGATTTACATAACTGCATAAATGAAATGTATAAAGAAGTGTTATCTGCACCCGATCAAACTCTTGAGGGCAAACAAGCAATAACTAGATTTCAAAACTCGATCAATAACCTTGACCAAGTATCAAAGGAAAGATTCCGTATTTTCAATAAGTTTGATATTGACGTTCAATACAAACTTTCTGGGAAAGACCTAATTCAAACAACAGGTTTGGCTAACCTCGGGGGGGCAGCATTACCGGCTTTTGGAATCGATATGTTCACAGGTTATTCTTTTACTATGGCAACTGCGGTTGGTGCTCTTGCTGGATTTGTGTCTGGTTTAGAAGTTTCTGTGTCAAGAAGCCAAGCATTGAAAGAGCCCACCAACAACCCATTAATGTACCTGTCTAAAGCATCAGAAGTTGGAATAATCACGATTTAAGGCTTGTAGTGATCTGAACTAGCAGAACTGGACACCTCACTGAGCGACTTTCCGATAGCAAAAGTTATCCGAGTTTTTCTATTTTACGTGATTACTCTAAGAAGGCTTTGTTCAAAACCAGTTTAGAACATTTGATCTAAATGGTTTATGCCCCACCTTTTACTCATTCATATCCTGTTCATGGGGTTTTGTCCTACTAGAAGTTATCCATTCTTCAAATGCCGTTCGTCGTGAATCCCCGTGTTGTATCACGGGGGTAAATTCGACCAAACTATCAACATATAGAAGACCCATCATTGCTTTTAAAATAGCACAACAAGTTAACCACATGATTTTTGTCACTAATTCCTAACGAGTAATCATTTAAGATTATAATCTCTCTAAATAGTTAGATCACTTATAAGTATTGGAGCTAAGGTGAAGCCAAAATTATTTATCGGTTCGTCTGTTGAAGGACTTAGTGTTGCATATGCTATACAACAGAATTTAACACACGATACTGAAGCCACTGTGTGGGATCAGGGCGTCTTTGATTTATCCGACATATCAATTGTTTCTTTGGAAAAGACTCTAGATACTTCTGACTTTGGGGTTTTCGTTTTCAGCCCTGATGACATAACAATTATGCGTGATAAAAAACACCAGACCGTGAGAGACAATGTTATTTTTGAATTTGGCCTGTTTATTGGCAAACTCGGAAGAGAGCGCGTGTTTTTCGTTCTACCTGAAGGTAGTGAAGCGCATATACCAACAGATCTTTTAGGAGTAACACCAGGTAAATATCAGTCAAATCGTGAAGATGGCCGATTGCAAGCTGCAACAGGTGCAGCATGTAATCAGATAAGACAGTCCATGAAAAAACTTGGTCTAATTAATCCTATAGAAGATAACAATGAGTCTTCTGAAGTAGATTCTCCCAAAAATGAACCCGCTCACGAATGGCTATCTGATTTATTTGATAGTAAATTTGTCTCAGCTAAAACTAAATTAGATACCCTAATGAAAGGCATGTCAGGGGATGAGTTAGAGAAGCATAAACTCTGGGGAAAATATCTCGACTTTAAAGAAAATGATTTCAAAGGCCTACAACCATTATTAGATAAAATCAAAAGCCAAGATATCCTTAGCCTCCAAGTCCTTGGCCTACAAATGCTGATGTGGGAAAAATATGAAGATGTCACTTTAGATTTAATTAAAGAGTTATTTGGTGATTCACCTACTGAGTATGATATACAGATTTTAAAGGCTGATTGTTTAAACCTATTGGGAGAAACTCAGGATGCGATTGACTTCTTAGTACCTGCCGCCATTTCACACCCTAGTCTTGCTATTAAGTTAAGTGAACTTTATGAAGGCTCTGACAACTCAGAAGAAGCGTTAAAGACTATTCATTACGCTTATCGAGAGTATCCTGCAAACCAAAAAGTTGTTTACAGATACGCGAGGCTACTGCAGGACGCTGAAGAACATAAAGAAGCCATTTACTTATTCAATTACTTAACTATCCAAGAGCCCGATAACATTGAATATCAAGGCTCTTTGAGCAATTCATGTTTGAGGCTAGATCTATACGATACGGCAATGGTAACTTCTAAAACGGCTTTAGAGCTATCTAAAGAAAACGCCGCTTGGGTTTCGCTTAACGTTGGAAACATGCTCAATAATAAAGGTTTTTATACAGATTCAATTGAATGGCTGAACAAAGGTCTTAAATTAGATAGCTCCTCTGAATACGGTCATAAGCGGCTATCTAGTGCAGTGAGCAATCGTACAACTGAAAGTAATAAGTTTAAAGCGTATTGCAAAGAAGGTAGGACTTTAATCAGGAATAAATATCTGAAACCAAGCAACCCAGTTTAAATAATATTGACCCGCTCATACGCGGGTCTTTCTTCTAGATTACCTTATTTTTGAAAGTGCTCTTGCGGTTTTAAGTAGATAAGTCGATGTCTTTATTTCTAGTTCTGACTGAATCCCCGAGACTGTCTCAATTTCTGTGTAATTGCCTAAACTAAGCCTTAAAGGCTAAGGATAGGCAATATGAACAAGAAAGAGCTTGAAGCTTTCGCCAAGGAAGCAGCAAAAGGAATTAAAACCCCTGAGGACTTAACTGAGTTCAGCCAAATGCTGAAAAAAATTACGGTTGAGGCCGCACTCAATGCGGAAATGGATGAGCATCTTGGCTATGAAAAACACCAACCCTCTAGATCGAATAATAGCCGCAATGGAAAGAGTAGCAAACGCGTAAAAACCGAAGATGGCGAGTTTGAACTCGATACACCTCGGGATCGCCTTGGCTCGTTTGACCCCAAGCTAGTCAAAAAACACCAATCACGATTTACCTCTATGGATGACAAAATCTTGTGGCTCTACGCCCAAGGAATGAGTACGCGCGACATCGTAAACGCTTTCGATGAGTGGTACGGTGCGGAGATATCACCCAGCCTCGTATCGCGCGTCACAAATGCGGTGATAGAAGAAATAGTGGAGTGGCAATCAAGGCCACTCGATGCCATTTATCCTATCGTTTATCTCGATTGTATTGTGGTCAAGATCCGTCAAGACAAGCGTATCATCAATAAGTCGATTTTCCTTGCTTTAGGTATTAACACCGATGGTCAGAAAGAGCTAATGGGCATGTGGATAGCCGAAAACGAGGGGGCTAAGTTTTGGCTGAGTGTTCTAACTGAACTCAATCAACGTGGTGTTGAAGATATCCTTATTGCGTGTGTAGATGGATTGAAGGGCTTTCCTGACGCTATCAATACTGTCTTCCCCCAAACGCATATTCAGCTTTGTATCGTCCATATGGTGCGGAACTCATTGAAGTATGTGTCTTGGAAAGACTATAAGGCGGTGACTGCCGACCTGAAACGAGTGTATCGCTCTACTACAGAAGATGAGGCTCTACTCGAACTGGAGCGCTTTGGCGAAGTCTGGGATGGGCAATATCCGCAAATATCTAAGTCCTGGCGCAATCACTGGCAGAACCTCAACACGCTCTTCAACTACCCAGAAGATATCCGTAGAGCCATCTACACAACCAATGCTATTGAGTCTCTCAATAGCGTGATCCGTAAAGCACTAAAAAAGCGGAAGATCTTCCCTAACGATGAGGCCGCAACCAAAATGGTGTACTTAGCAATCAAAGACGCCAGCAAGAAATGGACGATGCCCATTCAAAACTGGCGTCAGGCTATGAGTCGGTTTATTATCGAGTTCGAGGAACGTCTCGATAAACACGTTAACTAAATGGCAGTTACACAGAATCTGTTACAGCCTCGAATCCCCAATAGCGCAATTCCTGCTAATATTTGCTGTGGCCTCACCACTTGTCCGGTTGGTAACTCCATCCTGTTATACAACATTTTGAATTGTTGCCACTCCTCACACATACTTAGTTCACGTCCCTTTGTCATCCTCATAAGCCTTTTACACTCGGGAGGTATTTGTTTTCCTTCATCCCAACCCGTGACTGTCCTCACAGTTTTAAAACACAGTTCAGCGACCTCTTCCTTGGTCATTTGGCACTCTAACTCTCGAAAAATGTAATTCTTACTCATTTCGCGGTACTTCACGATAAAAAGCCCTATAAACAAGAGGTTGTATATTGAGGGCTATGTAAGGGGCGTTAAACATAATGAGACAAAGTGCGCACTGTACAAAGGCATATTAATTGGCAAACTGGCCTTATAAAAAGTTATTCATGAATCACTAATATTAGAATCCCTGAAACTCAATTTATGTCCATCTTTGAGCTAACTCATAGCTTATTCTGTGATATGTGGCGAATTTCAACCTAAACAGTGTCGGTTGAAATTCGCCGAGTTTTATCATGCTATAAAGAAAAGCTTGGGCTTAGTAGCTATGAATGTTACTGCCCGAATGGAACATGAATTAGCGGTCTTGTATCACGACTTACGTCTATGACGTGTTGGTCTGTTTCCGCTCAAAAATGTATATTTTAGAGTCGGTTATTACGCTAGTGGCTTTGCGATTAATAATATAACCTGCTTATTTATTGGACTATCGACGGATTAATCTTGATAACGAAATACATCAACAATTTGCTGCCTAAAGTCACCAACGATATCAAAATAGTGGTTGTTAGATTCCGGATTTTGACTCTTTATATTCCCTGCTTTTTGCTCTTTTTGAATCGTTCGTAGTGCTTCCCATCTATTCATATCAAGTGAATCATATTGGCGAGTATCGGTTAATGATTGAGGCTCATGCTTTTTTTGGATCATCGAGTCACTTGCATCTATGTGCTCTCGGAACACGACCTTGTGTTTAGGGATTTCTTCATCAACTCGGTGTGCATATTTCACTAAGTTGGGCTCAGCGAAGGTGTACAACCAAGCTTCTTGGTTTCGCCCTTGGTTTATTCTCAATATGCGGCCTAATACCTGCCTGAAATAAAGCTCTGTTTTGACGTTGCTTAGGTGGCAACAGACTTGAAGCCTTGGAATGTCGGTTCCTTCGCTGATCATTCCCACGCTAACGATCCAATCAGTATCATTGCTTCTGAAATCATCAATAATGCTTAATGGGGCATCATGCTTATAAGAAACAATGGCCGCTTTCTTTTTAAACTCCCCAGAAAGAATCTCGTGTACTCTAATTGCATGTTCGATGGATGAGGCAACTACTAACCCTGCTGCATTCGACTTCTCTTCTTGAATAACCTCGAGTGTTGTAATGCCCGATTTGATTAGGTACTTCATACAGGTATCATCGGTGATAATATTTTGATAGCGAGCACAAGGTTCATCGAGATAGTTACTAATAGATGAGAAATGGCGCGCTTCGAATTCGCTATACCTAGCTGTAATCTGGTCGTTATCCACTAAAACAATATTGGGTAGGCGGCAGACGCCATCTTTAACGGCTTGGTCTAACCCGTATATATAATCGCATGCAATTTCTGGATTGACGGTGTTATAGGTCGACAAGCTAATTGGTGCTTTATCCGAACGCCATGGCGTACCGGTTAGTGAAAGCGTGTATCGGGCATGATATTGGATATGTTCAATAATCGCTTTACCCCATGCATTTGCTTCCACAATGCTTAGCCCTGCACAGTGGTGAATTTCATCAAATACCACCAGTACACGATGGTTGCGCAGTAGTGTCCAAAAGGACTCATCAAAGAATGGTAAACACTGATAGGTATACGAGGATCCTAGAGCGCCAATCACACCATCAAAGCGACAATTAAGACGAGACTTAAATGTGCGTGCCAACCCTTTTGATATGGCGGATGAGGGCGAAAAACAGAGTACAAAATCAATTTTATCTTTTTCAAATAGTCGGGATGCGACTTCTGCAGCCATGACTGATTTTCCTGCCCCTGGTGTAGCGAGGCAAAGAAAGTGACGTTGGCCTTTTTGGTAACGATTTATAGCTAGCTCTGCACACTCAGATTGCCATTGGCGCAAAAGCATCATGAGAGGGTTAATGCCATTTTGATGGCTCGTATTTCCCCTACAAGTTTTGAGCTCTGTATTTTAGTTTGATGCCTTACATCACATAGACTTTCTTTGAGGTGTGGAAACTCAGAACTAAGGTCCTGATAGGTTTCAAATTCATGTAAGCATGACAAGAAGTCACTTTCACACTGTTCTAGTCTTTCTTGAAGTACGACTTTAGGAAACACTAGTCTATTTCCACAAGGTGTTTCGTTTGGGTAAATAGTTTGATTATTCCCTGTGATGTCCCATGATGTTCCGGAAAATAGGATTGTCTTTTGGTAGGTAGCTTTCTGAGACTCATCTACGAACACTTTGGTGAGTAGTTGTTTCTTCACTAAGCGTAAGATGTGTTGATATACAAATCGTCTTGCTGTTGCTTTATCAAGTTCCGGATCTGCAAGTTCCATGAAGCGATCTCTAAGTTCTAACACAGAAAAATCATCAAGTTGCTCATCAACGAGTATTTGATAGAGCGGCTGAATTAAGGTGATTGGCTTGCTTGGCATTTTTTTGACCAGAATTTAGAATTAAAGTTTAAATGCGGATTATAGTCCGTGGATTAGTATGCCGCAACTAAGGATAGTTTTCATTTTTACTTGGACTAAAAATGAAAGACTTAGCGGTCAAATTTGGTATGAAATTACGTGAAGTGCGCAAAAAAAATGGCATATCTCAAGACAAGCTCGCACTAATTGCCGACATTGATAGAAGCTATGTTGGCCGTATTGAACGTGGAGAAGTGAACATTACGCTAGATAAAGTCTATTGTTTAGCGCAAGCATTAAAGTGCAATGTTACTGAGTTACTGCCAGCGGCTTAATTACAGGAATATGGTCGGTCATCGCATTCAAGAAGCTCAGAGATTCCCATTAAGCATCTTGTATACACTGTTTATTGAAATCTATAATTATCGATCGGTCTCTGTGATGTACGGAATGCTTAGTTGGCTAACGATCACAGAATAGTTATGAGTTAGTTCAATAGCACTAGCTCTGTTTTACCTCATTCTTGTTGAGATCATTACTATCTATCAGTTTGTGAATCATTATTTGGCCTATTTTTCTTAATGTAGGTATGGTGTATAAGACCTATCACATAAACTTAGGCGGAGTTTAAAGTGAATAAAGAAACCAAAAAGAATTATGACAAAGCATTTCTGACTGCGCTAACACTCTTTGGAAGTGAAGAAGCCGCTAATCATTGGTTCAAGAACCCAGTTCGAGGACTGGGTAACAAACGACCAATTGATATGCTTTCGACAGCCGAAGACACTAAGGTTGTAATCGATTTTATCGGCCGTTTAGAGCATGGAGTGTTTTCGTGAGATTTTTATCCGTGGTACTTTCTAGCTCGAAAGTGTCCAGAGACGTTTCAGCGAGTGTCGTAACTCGCCTCTGTCCAGAACCTTAAAAGTCTAACACTTTACTCATGATCAAAATTTATTGTCCACCGAAAAATATAACGAACGCATAAGTACAAGTTTGATTTAGAATGTTGGTATGAAAGTAGTACATTGATGAGTCATGATTTACTCTACCCGAAGAAGTAACTAGAACAACGACGCTGAGTTTAGATTGAATAAAAATAAAAAATGCAACTTACCCGAACATCACATTACTCCTGAAAATTTTGTGCATCATGCTTGGGAGATGGACTTTAGAATCTCTACTGCTGACTCATCAGTACTTCACTCTGATTTCATTAAACATACCTCATTACTCGCCGAGCAAAAAGGTATCGGTGTTCACTATTTAGATTTTTCAGAATATGACTCAGCAGCTGCAGCATTCTCCGCAAAAGAAAATTCAAGATTTCTTGAAGCTATCGAAAATGGAAGCAAAAAAACTTTGTTATGGTTTGTTAATTGCGGATCACTGGCTCCTTTAAATGTTGATGTTACGTACTCTCTCAGAACCATTTTGACGACTAGGTATGGAAGCAACACACAATCAGTATTCATAACAACTAAAGCATCATTATTAAAGATGTTTGCAGATCGCGAAGCCCCTTTTTACCAAAGTCACTTTAGGTTGACTGGCTATGGTTGCTAGCTTTGCAGCTCACTTATCATAAAAACGTGTCTTACTTTTAACTTTCCGGAAAAATACTCTCTGAAGTAGAATTTCAGCACTTCATTTGCATGTACGATGTCAGTACAAGACATGCTTATAGGGCTTTTGAAGTCTATTTCCTTGACCACCTCGCTTGATAACGTAACGTTGATGGGCGCATTAAAATAAAGTTAACTTAGCTAAATAGGAAGTTACAACCCAAGCTTCACTTTCAAATCCAAAGGTATTTTATCAACAGCTAAATCAAGAACATCTTTTGTCGTTTTAGCTTTCAACTCACTCAGTTCTTTATCGATATCTTGATGAATCTTAATGATTAAGTCTTTTTTCTTAGCTCTAATACCTGTGTTCATTTGTCTGCGTCTTTGTTTTAACTGCTCTTTTCCATAAGACTTTAACAAATCAGAATTGGTTTCATCAAAAAAGCCCAGAATCATAGGGCTAAATTTTGACATTCTAAAAATGCTTTGTGCACTGACTCCCAAACTTCTAGCCACTTCAGATTTTGTTATTTGATATAGTGATTTAGGAGTTTTTTCATTGGCGATCTTTCCATAGTTTTTAATGTTCTTTTCTTTTTCTTTTTTAAGTTCCAAGATCATTTCCCAGGACCTATAACTTGTATGACTCTCATTACCGACAACCCAGTCGGGTTTAATTAGAACCTCAGTCCGAGCACTAACATTATCAAGGTCATTAAGAAATTCCTCACTCATCAGTTCATCTAAATCAAAGTCTGTCTGATCCATAATTCAACCTATCTTGTTCCAATTTAAACTCAATAGCACTTATCGAATTTTCAATAGCACTCAATATCTGTCCCACTTGTTCTTTATTTGGAGAAGTTGACTGCAACTCTCTAATTCTCTTGTAGCCGGAACGGAGTGTTGGAAGGTGATTTTCTAACATAAATCCCAATGCATCCTTATTGAGAGCCTCTTTGACCATCGGTTGAATTGCTTCCCAAATCCCGCGAATATGACCTTTTGTAATAACTGAATTTACACAATGGAGACAAAACTCTGGCTTAGCGTCCTGCGGGTTTATGCTACCAAACTTGGCACATTTCGCACGCTTCTCACTACCTTCCCTAGGGACACAAATAGCAAAAGGACTTGGCTCAATGGTAATAATACGACTGTTAATCGTTTCTCTTAACGCTTTAACTTCACTTTCAGAAATCGCTCTTGTTAAACTCTTGGCTTTTTTTACGTATCTTGCAAAACCTCCAAGATACTCTTCTCCAATCTTATCGGCATCAAGCAGTAGCATTTCAACTATAGAATTAAGATAACGCTGCCTTGCTACCTTAATTAGACCACGTGCATCCTTATCTCTAAGGTAAGCCATAAAAAAAGAGTTATCTAGATGACAAAATTGATGCTGAATAACAGCTCCGACATCTCCTTGATAGCGAGTTAATACGGCCTCGGCCCATACATGCCGTAAAGAATGACAGGATGGGTAACGAACTCCTTCAAGTAACTCATTCATAAGATCTGAAATAGATTTTGTGTCTAGTACCACGGAACGAGAACGAAGCAGTGACTTAGTAACATCTGACAGATAAGTTTCAAACAAATTCTGATGTTGTGCATCAATAGCTTCACCAGTTTGAATATAAGATTCAAGTGACGCTTTCAGCTCTCGTTGAGCTTTTGGGGACTTAAAAGATGTAAAACGTAACCTTTCATCCCAGTCTTGCCTTACTTTCACAGCTGTTGTTAGTAGATGCGTGTATCTAGCACTCCCAACTATTGAGCGACAATTACCCTGACCGGTTCAGCGACAATTAGATTGGCCGGTTGATCTGCTACATTCTGGACAAACTCTCTACCGGAAAGCTTTGTGCCAGGGAAACGAATTACAGATCAACAAATAAGGCTATACATGGCTAATCGAAAAGATAAAGCACAAACCACCTCCGCCGCTAAAGCTGGCTTCTCTGAGCGTTCTGCTCGTCGTATTGAATCAGGACAGCGACAATTAGGCTCAATTAAGGCTAGAGTTTATCGTACAAGAACTGACCCCCTCGAACCGGTTTGGAACTCGGTTGTTCTTCCACTCCTTGAACGCTCAGCGTCAATTACCCCCGTTGGTGTTTTTGATCATCTCTGTGAGGAGCATGGCGAGAGTTTTTTACCGAACCATCGACGCACACTAGAACGTCGAATCCGTCAGTGGCGCCTACTACACGGAGAAGATAAAGAGGTCATCTTCCGTCAAGAAAAGGAGTTTGGTAAACAAGGGATCATGGACTTTACATGGGCTGACTTCATCGTGACGATCCAAGGTGAAAAACTTGAACATAGACTGTTTAATTATCGTTTGCCCGCCAGTAGCTGGAGTCATGCACAAGTGGTTTACGGTGGGGAAAGCTTTACAGCGGTTGCTACAGGGCTAAAAGGGGCTTTTGAGTGCTCAGAAGGGGTGCCTCTTGAAGTGAGAACGGACAGCTTAAGCGCCGCGTATAAAAATAACACCTCTGAACGTGAATTCACGGAGAGCTTTCAACAACTCGCCACACATTATGGCTTCCAACCAACGAGAAATAATACCGGTATAGCTCATGAAAATGGCGCGATAGAAAGCTCGAATAACCACCTGAAGAACCAAATTCGCCAGGCATTGGCCATCCGAGGCTCCCATGACTTCGAAACAAAAAAGGAGTACGAGTTGTTCGTTGAGCAACTCGTTGAGCGACGTAATCGTCGCACAAAGCCGCTTCTAGTTGACGAGCAGCGACAATTACAACCGCTTCCTAAATACGACTGCGTCAATTACACCGTTCATGTACTGAAGGTGTCGACAACAAGTACCGTCCAACTCAAGAGGGTCACTTACTCAGTCCCGTCACGCCTTATTGGGGGGACGGTTCGTGTCCACCTCTACGACAAAACGCTAGAAGTCTATTGTCATGATGAACATACCTTAACCCTAGACAGAGTTCATACGCGCTCATGCCGTCGAGGTCATCAAATTAATTATAGGCACATCATTGGGTCTTTAATGAAAAAGCCGAGAGCCTTCAGACGCTGTCAATGGCGAGACGAAATGTTACCTAGCGACGATTATCGTCAAATCTGGCAGTACGTCGACGCTCAACTCACAATGGACGAGGCAAGCTTCTATATGGTGAAGCTGTTGAATATGGCCAATAAGTCAGAAAGGGAGGAGGCGGTTGGGCGGTTCGTTCTAGACGGTATCCGTGTGGGTCGCCTACCCACTTTGTTCGACTGCGAAGATAGGTTCTTACAAGATGAAATCTGGACGGATAGCCCTAAAGTAGAGCAGCACACCTTATCGAGCTATCAGCAAATCTTGGAAGGGGTGAAATAATGTCAGAGCAGCATGTTCTTCCTCTCCTCCTCAAATCTTTACGACTTAGTCGGCTTGTCTCCCAATGGGAGCCCATGGCAGAAAAAGCGCGTGAGCAAAGCTGGTCAGCAGAGCGATATCTTGCAGAGTTATGTCGCCTAGAGCTAGATAGCCGTGAGGAAAAACGGCTACAGCGGCACTTAAAAGAATCTAACCTTCCAGCAGGGAAATATCTTGATGGTTACGACTTCGCAGCGGTGAGTGGCATAAATAAAGCCCAAGTGTGGCACTTGGCTAACCACCGAGAGTGGGTAAAAACAGGCGATAATATCTTACTGTTCGGAGCGAGTGGGTTAGGTAAAACGCATTTAGCTGCCGGACTGGGCTTTAAGTTGATAGAGCATGGCCACCGTGTGAAGTTCATGAGTGCCAACTTGCTCGTACAGCAGCTTCAACTCGCCAAAGAGGAGTTGAGACTGTCAGATGCCTTGATGAAGCTCGATAAGTACAATGTGCTTATCTTAGATGACATAGGTTATGTACAAAAAACGAGTGAGGAGACGAGTGTGTTGTTCGAGTTGATAGCGCATCGCTATGAACGATACAGCTTAATCATCACATCAAATCAATCGTTCGAGGAGTGGGATGAACTGTTCGACAATACAGTGATGACAGTAGCGGCAATAGATAGGCTGATCCATCATGCGAAGATCTTACAATGCAAAGGTGAAAGTTATAGGAGAAAAGAAGCACAACGAAACCTAACTTAAACAGGACTTCAACCGGCCAGGCTAATTGACGCTGGATCGGCCAAGTTAGTTGACGCTACATACCCAACCCTATAACGCGCACTCAATTGTTCTAAATCTTGTATGTCACGCTCATCAAGCGTATCTTTTTTATGCAATGAATCTAGCTGTATTGCATCAATAAAAGGCTGATAATTTAATACGAAAAATTCCCAGTTGGACTTCACTCTCATTTCAATAAACATCCCTGATTCGTTTTTTCTTTCCTTAACGAATGTAGGCTCGTACAGGCATGGGGCACCTTCTACAGGGGAAAATGCGTCATTAAGTTGAACGGCGATTTGGTAACATTGAGAAGTGATTTCCCTGTTGATTTTTGTTGATTTATTAGTTTTAGGTACAATCCATTTCAGTTTAAAGCGAAAAGGAATATACGAATTATCAAGAATATCTTGATTTCTTTCTATATGAATGGCTTCAAGTGGGAAGCCAAATTCACTTTTTCTGTAACCTAACCAAGCAGCAACAAGCGTAAGCATTGAGTGAAACACTCTGTTCAATTCAGCCCTAAAGGATCTATAATTAGGTCTAGTACCTCTTTCTAGAATCCTACTACCAAAATCTACTATATCTCTCAAAAAATCTATTTTACTTAGTTTTTGGGTCTCCGTTATATCATCCATTTGTGAATACACTTCATCAACATGCACTTCTGTCAGGTTTCGAATGTCTAGAAAACTCTTTTCGAGCGAAGATATATACCCTGTCCACACTTCCTCCGGTGATTTATGACAGCCTAAATCATAGAACTTCTGGAGCATTAAAATCCGTATAACTTCAACGACATCAAATCGCATCCCCAAACCTAATTTCAAGGCCAATTCTTCTATGCATTTTTCATTCAGTGACATAGCTTTATCAAATTCAGCTAAATACTGAGAATAGATAAATTCTTTTACTTCCTTAAAAAGGTCATTGTGACGAACGCCTCTAGTAATCATGGTGTTACTTTGTAAATCATAACTGCTCATCGCAGATACAATCACACCTAGGAGTCTTGAGTATAAGCCTATATCTCTTTCTCTAGTTAGGCCGTACTTTGAAATAAAGAAGGTAAGGGTCTTTTTATAAATGATTGTGTAGAGATAATCTTGCTGATAATTCTGCCTGAGGTAGTCAATGTAGTATTGACCAAGCTCTAATCCCAAGAAATTGAAGCTGCCTCCCTTTCGATATTCATTTAATGTAATATTGAGAGTAGAACGGCACACATCATCAAGTTTGGACTCAATTTTTTTCTGTGTGAGGCTTTCATCAATAACCCCAATAACACCTAACGATTTAAGGTGATTGCGAATTTTAGCTAGAGGCAAAAACTTGATAGCCCCGTTATAAGATGGGGGTGACAACCGGTTGTAAAAACCATTTTCATTTACCGATTGGATTAAGTAAGACTCCCAGAATGCATCTATATTACTTGAATCAATCATTTGGTACTGTGAAGCATTTAGAAAAGCAAAAATATGCTCTATCATTTGCGGAATAGCTGTAGCGCCATAGATATTTTTTTCGGGCAGAGCTGCAACAAAAAACAGCTTGCCGTACTCCTTCGCTGAAAGCGAATATCGGAGCCCATCAAGGCATAATGTAGCTGCCACATCACGATTTACATGAGGACAGTCTAAAATTGAAAAATCAATCTTAGTTACAGATTTAACAGTCTTATGATTAAAATAAACTGCATCATCAAAAAGAGTTCCTTTCCCAACAAAAAAATCAGGATGTGCTATCAGTTTTTTATTTTCACTTTCCCAAAAATCACAATAACGACTATCAAGCTTCTTCACCTCCATAATAAATCCCCTTATAATCAGCCAAATACACTCACCACCACACCGTTCCTGAGAGACTTTTCAAACATTATCAATCCAATTTTTTGACTATCTTTCGATAATTGACTTAAAGTATGCTCTATCCACTCTACTGTAGGTAATACTGTTTTATAGAAGTATTCTGGTTTTTTAGATAGTAGCTTCTTATAATCTTTCTTAAATTCATGTAAATAATTATTCATCTTCCATGCTGTTATTGGGCTATCTATAACATACAAATGGGAGAAACCAGTATTATCATCAGTACCTTGGTGTACAAACACACCAACTTCATTCATTTCCCCTTTCTTCTTACCGGTAACGACTTTAAGCCTTGCTAACATCTCTTCGGATCGGTAAGAAATATTTTCCGTTACGACCATAAACTCGCTATTAAACTCCTCGACTACCTCTTCTCTATTTTTCGGAGGCAATTTGTCAAAATTCAAATCGAAAACATTATTTATAAGATCTAACATTACCTCTCTGGTAATACGACCTGACGAATTTATCCACGCCTTATTTTCACTATTTAAGTAATTTTCTTTTTCAGTTCTATTAGTGTGGGAGTTTCTATTTACCAAGTAATTGAGCGTATAAGGATCACTATATGCGTGTACGGCACTGTTTTTTATCATTTTTAGACCAAAAATCACCGATGGACAAGTTGTTCCAAATTTATTAACTATCTGAGTTCTTTCTCGATTTGAAGTGCTAACTGGATTAGATATAGCATTATAAATGTACTTCCCGTTCCCAAGTAACTTTTCCAATGCTCTGGGAATGACCAGTGGTAAATTATCTAGCTTTAAATGTTGTTTAATTAGGCTAGCTTGTATGGAATTCGTTGTTAGCAAACCATAGAGGCTACCATTTAATGAGTTTAATCCCATCAAAATAGAGGATTGAGCCTTTCTTACACACAGAGGGCTTCCTTCTTTTTTCATTGATAGATAAGTAACAAGAGCTTTACCTTCAAGGGTTTTAGTCGATAATGAGCGAATAGTACAATACACTTTAGCTCGACTCTTAAAGTACTTGCATTCAATTTCTCTTATTGCCCCACCGACTTTTAACATGCGGAATGAGTTATGGGTTAGTTTTGGGATATCATATGGTTGGACTGTTAAAGAAGCCATCAGCCATGAAAACATTAACTCATCGAGAGCAGTAGTTGGACAAGAGAAGTCATTTTTACTAAGCTCCCTCAGTACCTCCAAACTAAAAAGGTTACCTGACTCTACTTGTGAAAAGTTATCTGCACAAAAGCTAATACTCACCTTTTTTTTATCTCGATTCTTATTAAGAAAAAGATCATTACAATATTCTTGAGAAATTAAAGAACATTTAATTCTTTCAAATGACTTAAAGCTATTTGCAGTTGATAATAAAACAATTTCTAACGCACCATATAACCTTGGATTTGGGTTTATTGATTTGTGATAAAATGAAATAATTTTATATAGTAAGAGTCCAACAAACTCCCTTTTTTTGTATGAGATAAATCTTTAGGGAGAGTAAATTCCGAAACTTTAAAATCAAAAAGTTTGGAAAAATTATGTAATTCAAGCTTGCTCTTGTACAATTCAAGAATAATATTGGATGCACTCAAACTCAACGATTGAACCGTAAGTTTCGGAGAGGCTAATATACTATATAAATCACTTCCAATTCCTACATCACTCCGCCTTAACCAATCGATCCCCCCAAAATAAGTTGCTAAAGACTTATGCGACTTATTCAAATTCGGGCTAACTCTCGTCTTCCTCAAATCGTGAAGGTACCGCAACTCTTCTGAGGTCAAATACTCATAAAGTTCTATTGAGCGATCTAATGCATGTGTAAATATAGTTTTTATAGAGAGCAAGGCACTAGACCCGCCATGATTATCAAATAAATCGAAATGATATGCTTCATAATTCTTTAATACATCATAACGGTTATCTATTTCTGTCTCGTTTAACCAATCAATAAATCGAGGAACTGCCGAACAGAATACATCGACTGACGATATAGCTGCTGATTTATCATAAAATGAATAATTATACGCCGCAATAACTAGCTTATATAAAGCTTCTTTCTCTGGGCTTTTGCTATCAGTCATAATTATTTTTAGCGGAGAAAATTTTTGCCTACTGCGAGATCTAATGATCAATGTTCTCGTGCTAAGTGGGTATATTGATTCTCTGATAGACTGATTACTACGAAGCTCAGCTTGCAGCTTTTGTTCGTAATAATCACTGTCTCGTGGGGCATCACGCTCAGGGTTTGGGTTTGGGTTGCCAACCCTCTTATCCCTCATTGGTCGCCTTTAATAAACTATCTATATGCCCACACGAATGTATGTAGGTTTTAGTCGTTTGGTTACCATATTTAGCATCTACTTTATGTCCCATGAGCCTTGCTGTCTCAATATAAACTGCAGATTCAGTAGTAATTGAATCATAAATCTTCCCCCTTTTCCTACACTCTTCGTAAAAAATGTCTGTTCCAAAGGAGTGCAGTAAATGATGGTAAACAGCACCTTTCTCAAGAGTTTGAAATCCCCGATACATATAGGGCTTATCTTTCATATCTTTAATCATTTCGTTCAATATTGCATGAAATGTATCTGACGGAAATCTCGATGATATACAGTTACCTTTGGAACCATTATTAGAATTTGATACAAAAAGGTGATTAGAATCACTTTCTGGCCTCTCTGTATCATAATAACGTTTCATCTTAATCAATAATATTCTTGGTATGTATAATGTTCTAGAGCGCCCATTTTTGGTGTATATGGAGGACAAATGATATTCAAATTCATCCTTCTCTGTTTTTTTTTCCAATTGGGAGAACAAAGTCAAAAGACCGCTATGTTTGTTTTTATTGGTTATGAAGTCCTCCAATAAAAATCCTCTATTCTCACTAGCCCTACAACCTAATTCCCCACCATTTCGTAAAACAACTTCTTCAAGCAACGTCGCGGCTCGACGATAGAGCAGCTCTCTTGTTGCCGGCAAGAGGTACTTAACCAATAGGTTTTCTTTATTGTTAGATCTCGCTAGTTCTCTGTGAGAAGAGAATATAAAAATATTTTTATAGGCATTCCCAAAAAAATAATGCAACCAGTTGTAGTAACTCCTTAACGAGTAAACAGCTCTGTTTACAACAACCTCACTCTTACCTTGGCTACAAATCAGGTAATCGTTAATGTAGCTATTAATAAGTTCACTGGGCATTGCAGTATGATTCGTCAAGGATAATTGACTTCCAGAAATATTTTGTTCTTCAACCCACTCCAAAAATAATCCTATTTGATTAGATCGTACATATTGTCCATTTGTGCCTATTTCAACTTCTTCAAAACAGTGTTCAGTTTTGGATAAAATTCGATCAAATTTTGACTTCAACTCTATAGACACACCCTTATGAGTTGTATAGCGAGCATACAAAGAAGGCAAGAGTATAGGTGTATTAGAATCATCCAAATAAATCCAGTGACCATTAAAAACTTTGTCGCTGATTCTCTGCATACACTCTCCTACACAAGACAATACCTCAAAGTTTAACAGTAGCAGAGAACCGTCTACTTACAACCTGCTACAAATGCGCAACACCCTCAAGTTTTGGTGGAGCACAAGAATCCGTGGCTATCGTTGATGCCGCACTCAAGTACGTAGATAGCCATCGTGCTGAATTAGGTGCTTTCCAAAACCGTTTCGAACATGCGATCAGCAACTTAGATAACATTAATGAAAATGTGAATGCCTCTAAGAGCCGCATTAAAGACACTGACTTTGCTAAAGAAACTACATCGATGACTAAGTCTCAAATTCTACAGCAAGCGTCTACTTCTATTTTGGCTCAAGCGAAGCAAGCACCGAATGCTGCAATGAGCTTGTTAGGCTAGATATAACGCCTTATAAAGACAAAATTTTGAATAGAGAAAGAGCCTTATTTGGGCTCTTTTTTTTGAACGAAGAAAATGTATCGGCGCTTTATTACGGAACTTTAGCGTAAAAATGCAAACTTTTACGAATAGGGTGACGAGGATCATTTAAGCGTTTGAATATGTGTTTTTTATTAAAAAAGTGGCCCGTTTAGTTAAAGGTTTATTAGGGTGCGCCGTTACATTAAGTAACAGAGAGAGAAACAACAATTTGGTTTTCCGCGACGGCGGAAACCGCAACATCGGAAAATCAATTGGAGATATCATCATGGGTATGACAGTAAACACAAACGTATCAGCAATGACAGCACAGCGTCATTTAAATAACGCATCGAGTGACCTAACGACTTCTATGGAGCGTTTGTCTTCGGGCTCTAAAATCAACAGTGCTAAAGACGACGCAGCGGGTTTACAAATTTCTAACCGCTTGAACGTACAAAGCCGTGGTTTGGGTGTAGCAGTACGTAACGCCAACGATGGTATCTCTATGGCACAAACCGCTGAAGGTGCAATGAATGAGACCACCAACATACTACAACGTATGCGTGACTTGTCTTTGCAATCAGCGAATGGTTCTAACTCGAAATCTGAGCGTACCGCGATTCAAGAAGAAGTGACGGCATTAAACGATGAATTGAATCGTATTGCAGAAACAACCTCTTTTGGTGGTAATCGCCTACTTAACGGCACATTCGGTACATCATCATTCCAAATCGGTGCAGATAACGGTGAAGCCGTTATGTTGAGCATAAAAGACATGCGCTCTGATAATGAAATGATGGGTGGTAAAAGTTACCAAGCTGCTAATGCGAAAGACAAAGATTGGACAGTAGACCCTGCGGCATCAGACTTAACTATCGCACTTACTGATACCTCTGGCGCAGCTCAGAATTTAACCATCAACGCGAAAGGCGGTGATGATATCGAAGAACTTGCTACTTACATTAACGGTCAGACTGATCTGGTGAAAGCGTCTGTTGGTGATGATGGAGCTCTGCAAGTTTTTGCGGGTAATAATAAAGTGACAGGCGACGTAACCTTTGGGGGGGCGCTCGCTGGAGACCTGAGTATTGGAACGGGCAAAGCCGTTACGGTTGATACTATTGACGTAACCAGTGTTGCAGGTGCTCAAGAGTCGGTTGCGATTGTTGATGCGGCACTTAAGTATGTAGATAGTCACCGAGCAGAGTTAGGTGCATTCCAAAACAGGTTCGACCATGCGATAAGCAACTTAGATAACATTAACGAGAATGTGAATGCCTCTAAGAGCCGAATCAAAGATACCGACTTTGCTTCTGAGACAACCTCAATGACGAAATCACAGATTCTACAACAAGCATCAACGTCAATTTTGGCGCAAGCGAAACAAGCACCAAATGCAGCAATGAGTCTATTAGGATAAAACCTACTGAGCTAATTATTAAAATATCAAAAGGGGATGCTTACGCGTCCCTTTTTTACGTATATGGCCTAATTAACTAGAATAAATTGATATTCTAATTAAAAAGTTAACTTTTTTGTATAAAAGTACTAAAGATCTAGAAAGTGGTGCCGTTAAATTAAGTAACTGAGAGAGACACAACTACTTGGTTTTCCGTGACGGCGGAAAGCGCAACACAGAAAATCAATTGGAGCAATACAATGGGCATGACAGTAAACACAAACGTATCGGCAATGACGGCACAGCGCCACCTTAACAACGCATCAAGTGATCTAACGACTTCAATGGAGCGTTTGTCATCTGGGTCGAAAATCAACAGCGCAAAAGATGATGCGGCCGGTCTGCAAATTTCCAATCGTTTAAACGTTCAAAGTCGTGGCCTTGATGTTGCTGTTCGAAATGCCAATGATGGTATTTCCATTGCACAGACTGCTGAAGGTGCAATGAATGAAACAACGAATATCCTACAACGTATGCGTGACTTGTCTTTGCAATCATCAAATGGTTCAAATTCAAAATCAGAGCGTACGGCAATACAAGAAGAAGTAACGGCACTAAACGATGAATTAAATCGAATTGCTGAAACTACCTCTTTTGGTGGCAATAAGTTACTTAACGGCACGTTCGGTACTGCTTCGTTCCAAATCGGCGCAGATAACGGTGAAGCAGTTATGCTTAGCCTGAAAGATATGCGCAGTGATAACTCTAAAATGGGTGGCACCAGCTATCAAGCCGCTAATGCAAAAGACAAAGATTGGACCGTTGAAACGGGTAAAAACCAATTGGACGTTAAGCTGACAGACAACACAGGTGTCGAGCAAACTTTCTCTATTACGGCCAAAGAAGGTGATGACGTAGAAGAGCTAGCAACCTACATTAACGGTCAAACTGACATGGTAAAAGCGTCAGTCAATGAAGAAGGTAAACTGCAAGTTTTTGCGGGCAATAACAAAGTGGCCGGCGACGTAGAGTTTACCGGTTCGCTATCTTCAGACTTAGGCCTGGCAAAGAGCGGTAACGTTACTGTCGACACCATTGATGTTACGTCTGTTGGTGGAGCTCAAGAGTCGGTCGCCATCGTTGATGCTGCATTAAAATATGTAGACAGCCATCGTGCAGAATTGGGTGCTTTCCAAAACCGTTTCGATCACGCAATCAGCAACTTAGATAACATCAATGAAAACGTGAATGCCTCTAAGAGTCGTATCAAAGATACCGATTTTGCATCAGAAACCACATCGATGACGAAATCTCAAATTCTACAACAAGCGTCGACGTCTATTTTGGCGCAAGCGAAGCAAGCCCCTAATGCAGCAATGAGCCTGTTAGGTTAACGATAAATCAGTCTGACTCACCATTATGGGTGAGTTTTTCTGATCGTATGACGAAATAGTTAAAGACAAAACTCATCGGCAATGTGTCAATAATCTTGAGTTATTGTTGTTATTAACTTGTATAAATAAGCCTTGGCTAACACTTTTGTTGTTAGGGCGTTATTGTGCCTAAAAAAGTAGCATTTTCATTAAAGAAAAACCGTTGTGAGCTGTTAAGTTAATTAACGAAGACAAACACAGCAACTTGGTTTTCCGCAATGAGCGGGAGCCGCTACAACGGAAAATCAATTGGAGAATTCATTATGGGCATGACAGTAAATACAAACGTTTCAGCAATGACAGCACAACGTCACTTGAATAACGCATCGAGCGATTTAACCACTTCAATGGAACGTCTTTCATCGGGTTCTAAGATCAACAGTGCAAAAGATGACGCTGCTGGTTTGCAAATTTCGAATCGCTTGAATGTACAAAGTCGTGGTCTTGATGTCGCAGTACGAAATGCAAATGATGGTGTTTCTATCGCCCAAACGGCTGAAGGTGCGATGAATGAAACCACCAATATCCTACAACGTATGCGTGATTTGTCGTTGCAATCATCGAATGGTTCAAACTCAAAATCAGAGCGTACCGCAATTCAAGAAGAAGTAACGGCTCTAAATGATGAGTTGAATCGAATTGCAGAAACGACCTCGTTTGGTGGTAACCGCCTTCTTAACGGCACGTTTGGTACTGCATCCTTCCAGATCGGCGCAGATAACGGTGAAGCGGTAATGCTGAGCCTAAAAGACATGCGCAGTGACAACACCATGATGGGCGGTAAAAGTTACCAGGCAGCGAATGCAAAAGATAAAGACTGGACAGTCCCAGCCGCTTCTGACCTGACCATCACATTAAAAGACAGCGCAGGTGTGGATCAGACGCTTAATATCACCGCCAAGCAAGGTGACGACATAGAAGAGCTAGCAACCTACATCAACGGCCAAACAGATCTGGTGAAAGCCTCTGTAGGTGATGATGGCAGCTTACAAGTGTTTGCTGGCAATAACAAAGTACAAGGCGATGTTAGCTTTGCGGGCGGTTTGGCTGGTGAGTTAAGCATGAACCCAGGCCAAGATGTCACCGTCGATACCATCGATGTGACATCAGTAGCGGGTGCACAAGAATCTGTTGCCATCGTTGATGCCGCGCTTAAGTACGTGGATAGCCATCGCGCCGAGTTGGGTGCTTTCCAAAACCGTTTCGAGCACGCGATCAGCAACCTAGATAACATTAACGAAAACGTGAACGCCTCTAAGAGCCGAATCAAAGGTACTGATTTTGCCTCTGAAACTACGTCTATGACGAAATCTCAGATATTGCAACAAGCGTCGACGTCTATATTGGCTCAAGCAAAACAAGCGCCAAACGCAGCAATGAGCTTATTGGGTTAATAGCTTGGCGATGATAGTAAGTTGAACAAACGCTAAACCGGTGCATTCAACGAATTTGGGTGCACCTGTGATGACAGAGACAAAGGAATGTTTGTTATTTGTGCTAAATGGCTCAAATAACAAACACGCTTTATAAGGAAGCCACCGGATCCTTTTGGGTCATGAGTCTCGGCTCTTTTTATTCAAAACAACCATCAAATTGGGAGAACACAGGTGAATTAATCAACGGAACGCCTCTTTTTCTTTGTAGAAGGTGAGCAAACTCCTTAACGGGAGAGCCGAAATATAGTCGTTATATCGAGTGCGAATGGTACAGGTTGCCGACGTGTATTTGGGTTTATATGGATAGATCTAACTAACGAATCTGACGCTTACGTTTGCGATACGCAAATGAGGGAACAGTTTTTTTGAATAGGTTTATGTGTACGCCAAGCTAGATGCCCAAGGCGCTAGTCACCTTAACGTTAGACGGAACGTCTATACCACAAAGAAAATAGCAGATGACCACAATATGGTTTACCTGAAACTCAAGTATTGCTAAGGCAATGTACTTGATCGTTGTTTAGGGATAATTCACCAATGGCTTGGTAGGTCATTGTTATATGTTGAATTATTACCTAGTTATGCCCCTTACTGCCCCCTCGGGTAGGGTTTACTCCTACCCACAATAAAATTATAGAAAATTGTATTTTATATAATTTTAACTCATTGTTTTAAAAAGTTTTAAATCAGTTAATTTCATAAGTTGATGATTTAAATTGATTTTAACGCTCCAATTGAAATTATTTTAATTTTTAATCAAAAAAGACTAAAGAATTTAAATACTAAGTCGATACAAAATATGACTTTGAGAGAACTAATTGGTTTTCCGAGACGTCGGAAACCGCCCTTATAGGAAAATCAATGGGAGAAACACCATGAGCATGACAGTTAATACCAATGTTTCGGCTATGACAGCCCAACGCCACTTAGGCAATGCAGCAAGCGACGTATCTTCTTCAATGGAACGTTTGTCTTCTGGCTATAAAATCAATAGCGCAAAAGACGATGCAGCAGGTCTACAGATCTCTAACCGTTTAAACGTACAAAGCCGCGGTTTAGATGTCGCAGTTCGAAATGCAAACGACGGTATTTCGATGGCACAAACTGCAGAAGGGGCAATGAACGAAACAACCAACATCCTGCAACGTATGCGTGATCTTTCGCTTCAATCATCTAACGGTTCAAACAGCAAGTCTGACCGTGTGGCGATTCAAGAAGAAATCACAGCATTGGATGATGAGCTTAACCGTATTGCAGAAACAACATCATTTGGTGGTAACAAACTGCTAAACGGTACGTTCGGCGATGCTTCGTTCCAAATTGGTGCGGATAGCGGTGAAGCAGTAATGCTCGGCATTAAGAGCATGCGTTCAGATACAAAAGAAATGGGTGGAAGCTCTTATGTTGCAGCCAATGCAAAAGACGCTAACTGGACTGTAGATGCTGGTACGGCCGACCTAACTATCGGTTTTACTGATAAAGAAGGTACTGCGCAAACTTTGAATATCACAGCAAAGACTGGCGATGATATCGAAGAGCTAGCAACTTACATCAATGGCCAGACAGACATGGTAAAAGCGTCTGTAGGTGATGATGGTGCATTGCAAGTGTTCGCCGACAACAACAAAATCGAAGGTGCAGTGACTTTCGGTGGCGGTCTAGGCGGCGACCTTTCAATGAGTACAGCTCAAGCAACTACGGTTAAAGACATCGACGTTACATCAGTAGCCGGTGCTCAACAATCTGTAGCTGTTGTGGATGCAGCGTTGAAATACGTGGATAGTCACCGTGCAGAGCTTGGTGCATTCCAGAACCGTTTTGACCATGCCATCAGCAACTTAGATAACATCAACGAAAACGTTAATGCATCTAAGAGTCGTATCAAAGACACGGACTTCGCGAAAGAAACAACGGCTATGACTAAGTCGCAAATTCTTCAACAAGCATCGACTTCGGTACTTGCTCAAGCAAAGCAATCTCCAAATTCAGCGTTAATGCTACTAGGCTAGCACTGGATTAGGAAAAGGGCGGATTAAAGGTGGTCATCGGCATGGTCACCTCCACTCCACTGGGTATCGACGGTTAACCTGGTAAGTAAATCGTCTATCCCCATCGCCCGCGCTAATCAGTCATGATTTAGTGCATCGATGTGGAGCACTCTCTCACTCATCTTTAAACCTGAGACGTATTAAAGGAGTTTACTGTGGCACTAACGGTTAACACCAATGTAAATGCTATGTCTATCCGCCATCAACTTAATGGTGTGGTAAGCGATGCAAATACAGCCATGGAACGCTTAGCCTCAGGCAGTAAAATTAATACTGCGAAAGATGATGCAGCTGGTCTGCAAATAGCCAATAGATTACATGTACAAACTCGCGGAATAGATGTTGCGGTAAGAAACGCCAATGAAGGTATGTCGATAGTTGCGACTGCTGAAGGCGCTCTTGATGAGTCTACTGACATAATGACTCGTATGCGTGACCTTGCCATTCAATCAGCGAACGGCAATAACAATCGTGACGATAGAGTCGCTTTGCAATCGGAAGTTAGAGCGCTAAGTGATGAATTGAATCGAATTGCTGAAACCACCACATTTGCTGGTGATCAACTGATTAATGGGACTTATGGAACAAAGTCTTTTCACATTGGGCCAAACACCGACGCCATTATGGTATCGATGACAGACATGCGCTCAGATGAAAAGCAAATGGGTGGAGTAAGCTATTTAGGAAATAACATAAAAGACAAGGATTGGGTTGTACCTGATACAGGTAACATGCTCAATATCCAGTTTGAAGATCTCTCAGGAAAGCCCGTGAACTTGCAAATTAAAGCAAAAGCGGGTGACAACGTTGAAGAGTTGGCCACTTACATTAATGGCCAAACGAGAGAATTGAGTGCCTCTGCTAATGAGCATGGGCAGCTCCAATTGTTTGCAGCTCACAATGATGTCACATCAGAACTTAATTTTAGCGGCTCTTTAGCCGCTGAGTTGGGCCTGAATAAAGAGAAAGAGTTCACCGTTAATAATATTGATATCACAACAGTTGGGGGCTCGCAGCAAGCGATCACTTTACTGGATACGGCCATTAAATATGTAGACAGTGAGCGAGGTCAATTAGGGGCAATGCACAATCGATTTGAACGTGCCGTTTCTAATTTAGGCAACATGAGTATCAATTTAAATGACTCTAAAGGTCAATTACGTGATACCGATTATGCCAAAGTCACGACATCACTGACTAAAGCGCAAATATTGCAACAATCGTCTTCAGCGGTACTGGCTCAAGCCAATCAGTTACCATCAGCAGCGACTAGCTTGCTGCACTAAATTGAAAGCGAGAGTTTTGGTCGGCTATGTGTAAAGTCATCGTGCAGTAATGGTCACGATAGCAAAGGTTACAATAGCAAATGGAAATGAGTTTTTAGCTGTAAGTGTTCTTTCTTAAGAGAACTTAGAGTCGAGAATTTTTGCACCACTTTTAGCGATACCCCAGCCTTAAAACGCTGGGTTTAGCTTGCAGTTCCTAGAGGCGACAACGTCCGTTGTATTCGCCGAATTTCTACGTTTAAGCAAAAACTTATCGTCAAGTTATTTCTTCATTTATTTTCAAAAAACTCCCTTTTTTTACTAAAGATCTCCAGTTATAGGCCGTTATAAGGTATGCGAGAAATGAGATGGTCTAGCGAGGTGAGAGTCGCGAAGCCATCATCCTTAATGTCAAAGGAGATCAACTATGACAATTACAGTGAACACAAATGTGTCTGCTATGACGGCTCAGCGTAATTTAAACAACGCTTCGACGGACATGGGTAGATCAATGGAGCGTTTATCTTCGGGTTACCGGATAAACAGTGCGAAAGATGATGCTGCGGGCCTTCAAGTATCCAACCGCTTGAATTCGCAAAGTCGCGGTTTAGACGTGGCAGTGCGTAATGCAAATGATGGTATTTCGATAGCGCAAACAGCTGAAGGGGCGATGAACGAGACCACCAATCTTCTTCAACGCATGAGAGACCTTTCACTTCAATCGTCTAATGGTTCGAATAGCCGCTCCGAGCGCGTTGCGATTCAAGAAGAAGTTTCCGCTCTAAACGATGAGTTAAATCGTATTGCAGAAACCACTTCGTTTGGTGGCAACAAGCTCCTGAATGGTACTTATGGGGCACAATCGTTCCAAATAGGTGCTTCTTCAGGTGAAGCTGTAACGCTACAAATGGGTAATGTACGCTCAGACCATGCTGACATGGGTGGTAAAAATTACACGGCAAACAACGGCAAAGCCGCGGATTGGCGAGTAGAGAGCGGTTCTAATGACTTGACCTTTGAGTTTAAAGACAAAGAGGGTAACGACCAAACAATCTCCATCAATGCCATCGCTGGTGATGATGTAGAGGAAGTGGCGACTTACATTAATGGTCAGCAGGATTACCTAAAAGCTTACGTCGGCGAAGAAGGCAAAATGGGTGTTTTTGCTCATAGCCAAAAAATAGACGGCAGTGTTTCGTTCAGCGGCGGGTTAGCCGGAGAATTAGACCTGGCGAACGAGCAAGATGTAACGGTAAACAATGTTAACGTTACAACTGTAGCGGGTTCCCAGCAAGCCGTATCCATCATTGATGGTGCATTAAAAAATGTTGACAGTAAGCGCGCAGAGCTTGGTGCATTCCAAAGCAGATTTGACCACGCTATTAATAACCTTGATAGCATCAACGAAAACGTAAATGCTTCGATGAGTCGCATACGCGACACTGATTTTGCAAAAGAGACAACGGAAATGACCAAGTCTCAGATCCTAGGGCAGGCAAGTACGTCTATCCTGGCTCAAGCGAAACAGACACCATCCGCGGCACTGAGTTTGTTGGGTTAATCTGGTATACTTCACATAATGAAGCATGTGGACGGGCAACCGGAAACACACTAAACAAGGTGGAGGTGTGATCGTATGGACATAACATCCTACACATCGATTCCCCAGCCTTATGGTGGTGGCATAAATATTGCTTCTGAAACTGAACGTGCATCCAGTGTTAATGCGCAAAATAGAGCAGTTGAACAGATAGACACACGAGAAGTCGTGCGAAACGAATCAGCACAGGAATTCGCTGAAGAGCGGACTAAACTTACTGCAGATGAGTTGGACAAACGAATAGATGAAGTAAATGATTTTGTTTCTTCTATTAATAAAGGTTTATCTTTCAGATTCGATGAGGGATCAGGGCGAGATGTAGTAACGATATTTGATGCAAATACTGGCGACATTATCAAACAGATACCTAGCGAAGAAATGCTTGAAATTTTACGGCGCCTAGCCGCCAATTCCTCCGGTTTAATCGTGGAAAAGGTGTAATGGCATGAAGGTGATTTAAATGAGTTTAAACCCTATGGGTGGATCTGGCATGGACATCAACTCCATGGTTAGCAAAATTGTCGATTCGGAGCGCATACCAAAGCAGCAACGTCTCGATAATGAGCGCGCCAAAGTTGAGACCAGTATCAGCGCTTACGGGCGGCTCAGAGAATCACTGGATACTATGAAGGCACTGATGGCTCAGTTTCGTCAGGAGAAGGCTTTTGCTGTTCGATCAGTAGAGTCTTCCGATGAAGACGTAGTTTCTGCTACAGCCACAACGGACGCAATCGCAGGCAGGTATGCTGTCGATGTGTTGCAGCTTGCTCAGAATCATAAGTTAGGGTCTAACGTGATTGCTGAGGACACTAAATTTGGTTCTGGTGAGCTGCAAATCCGTTTAGGAAAAAGTGACTTTACCGTTGATATAAAACAGGACGCAAAACTGATTGATGTAATTAAAAGCATTAACGGTGCTGCGGATAATCCCGGTGTTCGCGCTGCTGTCATTAACGATGTTAATGGCCAGCGCATTGTTTTGGCATCCGAGAAATCAGGGGTCGAAAATCAGATTTACGTATCTGCTACTTCCTCCTCTCCTAATAACAAGCTGATGGAGCTTGAATACAAAACTCTTGAAGAGCGAGTGGCGGATCTCGAAATTGCACAATCGGATTTCGCAAAGCTGCAAGCCTCCCCAATTTTAACTGAAGATGGGCAAAGTGTTGCCGATCTGGAAAGTAAGTATTCCCCACAAGAAATAGACGAAGCCTTAGAGCGCTTCCCTAAAGCGCCAGATGGCGTTACTCCTGTTTATGTGGTTAACCTGCCAGGCCAAGAAAATGACATCGGGCTAAAAGACGGTGCAGGAGAACCTATACCTCAACCGGAAGATGAAATTCCTGGTTTCTCTGAGGCCGCCGCAGGCACGTTATTTGACTCGTATGAAAAGCCGGGCTCAAAGGATAAGTTAAGCGAAGACGAAGAACTCAAAGCCTCAGAAATTCCGGGCTACTCTCCGAAAGCATCCGGTACACTCGATGATTCGTACGTGACTGATCGTGAACGCGATGCAATATTGATAGCAAACGCCAAAGCTCAACGTGAGCAAGACCTAGCCAATGCAAAAGCCGGCGTCGACTCTGCACAACGGTCGTTCAATGGCTATAGTGGCATGAATGAGCTGCAAAAGGGTCAAGACTCGTTAGCCATGCTTGATGGTATTGCTCAGGTGAGTAGCGACAACAACGTTATCGAAAACGCCATTGATGGCATTGATTTAACGCTAAAAGGGGTTTCTGACCCGAAGAAAAATACAGAGATAGGTATCGACTATGACCGCCAGCGAGTACGTGGTGACATAGAGCAATTTGTTGCAGCCTATAATCAGTTCTATCAAACAACCAAAGAACTATCAGGCTCTGACCCTTCTCGAGGTACATCCGGACCACTTGCTGGCGACAGCATCGTTCGGTCTGCGGAATCGCGGCTTAAAAACGTGTTTACCTCAAAAATTGATCAAGCCCCCGAAGATCTCAAAACCTTAACCGAGTTTGGTATTACAACGACAAGGCAAGGCTCGCTAGAAATTAACTACGACATGCTTGACCGTCAGTTAAATGGCAACTTCAATAAACTGGAAGAGTTTTTTGGTGGAAACAATGGTTTCGCTAAAAAAGTTGAAGATGCGATACACTCAATGACGGGCGTGACGGGTTCCATCAGAACGCGTGAAAAAAGCTTGTTTGAACAAAACTATCGTTTAAATGATCAACAAACTCAACTTGATCGTCGTATGGACGGGTTGCAACAGCGAACTCATGACAAATTTTCTGCGATGCAAGAAGCAACGGGCAAAATGCAGGCGCAGCTTTCTGGCATGATGAATGCATTAGGTTAATATATGTTCAATGAATTGACGCAACTTCGTGAACTTGATCGACTATTAGTGTCTTTTTTAGAAAAAGATGAAATAAATGCTGAAGAAATCGTTCATCAGGTCGATAAAAGAGAACAGTTGCTGAAAAGCATTTTGCAGCAGATCGAACAAACGCCAGAAGTCGTCGATAAAGATGAATGGCAAGCGGCCATTGAGCGCACTAAGAAAGTCGTTCTGTTGATGCAAGCAAATACCGATAAGATAGCTGGATATTTAAAAAAATATCGACACGGTAACAAATCCGTTCAGTTATATAAGCAGTTTTTATAAAGAGAGGATTACCATGCGAGGTTCTTTACAGGCTTACAAGAAGGTTTCAGTAGACAGTCAACTGTCTGCAGCCTCTCCGCACAAGATCATTCAGATGCTCATGGCGGGTGCGATTGAGCGATTGATCCAAGGTAAAGCAGCCATGCAACAAGGCAACATTGCCATTAAAGGCGAGCGCTTGGGTAAAGGGCTAGATATCATTATCAGTCTACGCACATGCCTTTCAATGGACGATGGTGGAGACATTGCCAAGAACTTGGATCAGTTGTACGAATTCATGATTACGCAAATTACCATCGCGAATCAGAAAAACGATCCTCAACCCATTGATGACGTAATCGATATCATTCGTGAGATAAAATCTGCTTGGGATCAAATCCCAGCTGAGTTCCATAACCTAACAGCAGCTGAGATCGGCCAATAAATCATTGGTTTAGTTTTAGAATAAATCTCACATAGATAACCAGCTTGGTTGCCTTATTTTTTTATTATCTTAGAATAGAGTCATTAAAGAGCCCATTTCTTTAGTGGCTTTTTGTTTTTTGTCCTCTGAGTCGTTCCGATAGATTGTTTTTTGTGCAAAATTATAAACAAAAGCAAAAAAACACGGTGGCCATACTCGGTATGTACGATAATGATTAAATTATGAAGGCAATACTTTATTTCTATGCAAGGCTTAGCACAAATGCTGGTCATTGAAGATGATCAACAGGTTAGACACGATTTAAGCATTATCCTCGACTTTATAGGCGAGCAAGGGAACGTTTTTGGCTCACATCAAATTGATCAAATTGATTGGTCTGGCGAGTGGGCTAGCTGCATTTTAGGTTCATTGAATTCTACCGCTGATATCGCTTCTATTACAAAGAAGCTTCAGCAGGCGAACCACATTCCCTTATTGGCT
This sequence comes from Vibrio tapetis subsp. tapetis, assembly GCF_900233005.1. Lineage (NCBI taxonomy): Bacteria > Pseudomonadati > Pseudomonadota > Gammaproteobacteria > Vibrionales > Vibrionaceae > Vibrio > Vibrio tapetis. The sequence goes on along the minus strand of NZ_LT960611.1, from coordinate 2,350,228 downwards.
TTAGGCACTAATGCAATCCAAGTTGAAGAGTTTCCTCATTTCGTAGGAGAGCTTCAGCTGCCTCTAAATTACCCACAGCTCAGTGATGCTCTTCGTCATTGCCAAGATTTTTTAGGTAAAAAAGGTCGCCCTCTTCCCGCTTTATCCCGTAAAAATACGTTATTTCGCAGCCTGGTAGGTCAAAGCCAAAGTATTCAAGATGTTCGCCATCTCATTGAGCAAGTTGCCACAACTGAAGCCAATGTTCTTATTCTTGGTGAATCAGGCACGGGCAAAGAAGTAGTGGCACGTAATATTCATTACCACTCCCCAAGACGCAAAGGTCCTTTTGTACCCATTAACTGTGGTGCGATCCCACCTGACTTATTGGAAAGTGAGTTATTTGGCCACGAAAAAGGCGCATTTACTGGTGCAATTACTTCACGTAAAGGTCGTTTTGAACTTGCTGAAGGTGGCACGCTGTTTTTAGATGAGATTGGCGATATGCCAATGCCTATGCAAGTGAAGTTGTTGCGAGTACTGCAAGAACGTAGCTTTGAGCGTGTCGGTGGAAATGTAACGGTTAAAGCGAATGTCCGCGTGGTTGCGGCAACACACCGTAACTTAGAACGCATGATTGATGATGAAAGCTTCCGTGAAGATCTCTTTTATCGTTTGAATGTTTTCCCTATTGATATGCCTGCGTTAAAAGATAGAAACGAAGATATCCCTCTTTTATTAAAAGAGCTGATGACGCGTATGGAAGCAGAAGGCGGACAGCCATTTTGTTTCACGCCTCGTGCTATCAACTCTTTAATGGAGCATGATTGGCCAGGGAACGTTCGAGAACTTGCGAACTTAATTGAGCGAATGGTGATCTTGTTCCCAAATAGTTTGGTTGATGTGAATCATTTACCGACTAAATATCGATATAGTGATATTCCTGAATTTCATCCTGAAAATCAAACTCAAAATAAGAGTATTGAAGAGCAGGAACGCGATATTTTGGCCGACATTTTTTCTGAAGATTTCAGCTTAGATGACGTACCTATGGATATCGAAGAAGGGGTTGATCACCCTCAAGAGCTTCCCGCTGAAGGCGTTAACCTTAAAGAGTTGCTAGCGGATGTTGAAATCAACATGATCAATCAAGCCTTAGAAGCACAAAATGGTGTGGTGGCGAGAGCCGCCGATATGCTCGGTATGCGCAGAACAACCTTGGTTGAAAAAATGCGGAAGTATAATTTGAACCGTTAGATGGTCAAACATTTGACTAACACATTGTTATGACGGAATTGTCGTAACTCTTTGTAAATTAATTATAAATAGCCTGGCATGTTACGTGCATGCCAGGCTATTGTTGTTTTTAGTCGGAAATCGGTCATGTCATCAGCAGAACAATCAGATTCAAACCCACTATTGGGTAGTTTGGAAGAGCAAGTTACCCGTTACAAGCAAGTGTTAGACGTCATGCCCGCTGGTGTGATCTTGCTTGATACGCAAGGGGTAATTTGTGAAGCCAACCCTGAAGCAGAACGATTACTTGACGTCCAGCTTCTTGGTCAAAAATGGTTTGAAGTGATTCAAGCGGCTTTTGCTCCGCAAGAAGATGATGGGCACGAGATATCGTTGCGTAATGGCCGTAAAGTACGCTTGGCCATTTCGGCCTCTAATACGGGTCAGTTAATTTTGGTCACCGATTTAACTGAAACACGCTTATTGCAATCTCGAGTTGGCGATTTACAGCGACTGTCATCACTGGGTCGAATGGTAGCTTCTTTGGCTCACCAAGTGAGAACGCCATTATCTAGCGCTATGCTGTACGCTGCAAACCTAGGTGCGCCTAACCTACCTGCGACAACTCGATCACGATTTCAAAATAAATTGCTCGATAGATTACGCGATTTGGAAAAGCAAGTTAACGACATGCTACTGTTTGCTAAGGGGGGAGATAATAAAGTTATTCAACCTTTTACAACCAATGACCTGATAAACGAGTTTCAACCTATGGTTGAGGCCGCCATTAAAAATAACCAAATCGACTTTTGTTTAGAAGTGGAAGATCACGACGCGTGTTTAATGGGTAATACAAACGCCATTGCTTCCGCGGTCAGTAATTTGGTTATTAATGCGATTCAAATAGCAGGTAAGAATTCACAGATTGATGTGTTCGCCCGCGTTGTGGCTGGCGAATTGAAAATTTCGATACAAGACAGTGGCCCAGGAGTTCCTGCAGAGCTGCAACAGAAAATAATGGAACCCTTTTTTACCACACGCTCTCAAGGTACAGGACTTGGCCTCGCGGTTGTACAAATGGTGACTCGCGCTCATAAAGGGCGTTTAGAACTGATTTCAGAGCCGGGAGACGGTGCATGTTTTACCGTCTGTCTGCCCCTTGCAAACCAAAACTCTGGAGAAGAATAATGGCGCAAAGCAAAGTGTTAATCGTAGAAGATGACGAAGGCCTACGCGAAGCGTTAGTTGATACCCTAGCCTTAGCTGGCTATGAGTGGGTTGAAGCAGATTGTGCTGAGCAAGCTTTGCTCATCCTAAAATCTCAAGAAGTTGATATCGTCATTTCGGATGTTCAAATGGCCGGTATGGGTGGCCTTGCGCTGTTACGAAACATAAAACTTCACTGGCCAAAACTGCCCGTTTTGTTAATGACCGCGTATGCGAATATCGAAGATGCTGTTGCGGCAATGAAAGAAGGTGCCATCGATTACATGGCGAAACCTTTTGCACCTGAAGTTTTGCTCAATATGGTGAGCCGCTATGCACCAGTAAAAAGTGACGACGGCGGTGATGCCATCGTGGCTGATGAAAAGAGTCTTAAATTGTTAGCCTTGGCAGATAAGGTCGCTAAAACTGACGCCAACGTGATGGTGCTTGGCCCGAGCGGAAGCGGTAAAGAAGTGATGTCTCGTTACATCCACAATGCCTCACTGCGTAAAGATGGCCCTTTTGTTGCGATTAACTGCGCGGCAATCCCAGACAACATGTTAGAAGCCACATTGTTCGGTTATGAAAAAGGTGCCTTTACTGGCGCCGTACAAGCTTGTCCTGGTAAATTTGAACAAGCTCAAGGTGGTACCATTTTACTGGATGAAATCAGTGAAATGGATCTTAACTTACAGGCAAAATTGCTACGTGTATTGCAAGAGCGCGAAGTAGAACGCTTGGGTGGTCGGAAAAGCATTAAGCTTGACGTCAGAGTTTTGGCGACCAGTAATCGAGATCTAAAAAAGTACGTATCAGAAGGTAATTTCCGTGAAGATTTGTATTACCGATTGAATGTTTTCCCAATCTCTTGGCCGCCACTAAGCCAAAGACAAGGGGATATTAGCCCGTTGGCTATCCACCTTGTTGAGCGTAACTGTCAAAAGTTGGGTTTGCCAGTCCCGAGTATCTCTGAAGGCGCATTGAATAAATTGCTTCACTACCCATGGCCAGGCAATGTACGAGAACTGGATAATGTCATTCAGCGAGCATTGATCTTAAGTGAACATAACAACATTGGCTCAGAACACATTTTGTTAGAAGGGATCGACTGGGACGATGCGAGCAGCTTACAGTCTGTAGTCCAAAGTGGCGAAGTGGCAACACCAAGTGTTAAGCCGATTGCAGAGCCTAATAATCCTTTAGCAAAAGCAATCTCAAGTAATGATGGTTTAGGTTCTGAACTGAGAGAGCAAGAATACGCTATTATTTTAGAGACCATGATCGAATGCAACGGCCGTCGTAAAGAGATGGCCGAGAAATTAGGCATCAGCCCACGTACATTGCGTTACAAGTTAGCAAAAATGCGCGATGCAGGTATTGATATTCCTAACTGATCCCAGTCATACTTAGCGCCCCAGCGTGATGGCATGTTAATTGCTACCATTAAGAATAAGTTTTAGTTAGCGGGTCAATTAATTGACTGTTGGAGAGAGAATGAAAATTGACAGTTTAAATCAAGAAATGCAGGCCATGATGCTACAGGCGACCAACACCAGTCGTCCAGCAACGGGCCAGCAAGTCTCCTCTGACTTTGGTGCTCTATTAAATAATGCAGTGAATAACGTGAATGCACTGCAAAAGCAATCGGGTGAAATGGCGACTCGTTTCGATCAAGGTGATCCTAACGTATCTTTATCCGACGTCATGATTGCACGTAATAAATCCAGCGTGGCATTCGATGCGACGATTCAAGTCCGAAATAAATTAGTCGAAGCTTATAAACAGCTGATGAACATGCCGGTTTAATGTGAGTAACTGATTGTGGCTGAAGAAAAACATACAACAGATCTGGCAGTGGCCGACGGCGGTAGCAATATGCCGATGGAATCAGGTTTGGATTCTGAAGGGCAAAATCTTGATTTGGATGAAAAAAGTTCATCCAAATTTGATATGGCCATGGGCGATCTCGACCTGCTTCGTCAGGTTGTATTAGTCGTTGCTATATCCATTTGTGTTGCTTTAATCGTTATGGTGTTCTTTTGGGTAAGAGAACCAGAAGTACGCCCACTAGGTTCTTATGAAACCGCAGAGCTCATTCCCGTTCTCGACTATTTAGACCAACAAAAAATAGAATATAAACTTGAAGGAAATACCGTTCACGTACCGGTCAGTGAATACAGCACCATCAAATTGAACATGACCCGTGCAGGAATGAATCAACCGGATCAAGCCGGTGACGACATTTTGCTCAACGACATGGGTTTTGGTGTATCTCAGCGTTTAGAGCAAGAAAGACTCAAACTCAGCCGTGAGCGTCAAATTGCCAAAGCGATAGAACAAATTCGTTTGGTGCGGAAAGCTCAAGTATTACTGGCACTACCAAAACAAAGTGTCTTTGTACGTCATAACCAAGAAGCATCGGCGACCGTTTTTTTGACGCTAGCGACAGGTAAAAACCTCGATCAAGAAGAAGTTGATTCAATTGTTGATATGGTAGCGAGCGCGGTTCCAGGAATGAAGCCAACTCGAATTACTGTAACAGACCAACATGGTCGTTTATTGAGTTCAGGTTCACAAGATCCATTGGCAACAGCAAGACGTAAAGAACATGAATTAGAGCGCCGACAAGAACAAGCTTTAAGAGAAAAAATTGACTCAGTATTGATCCCGATTTTAGGGCTTGGTAATTATACGTCGCAAGTTGATATTGAACTGGATTTCAGCGCAGTAGAACAAACGCGTAAACGATTCGATCCGAATACGCCGGCAACTCGAAGCGAATACACGCTTGAAGATTACAACAACGGCAATGTTGTTGCTGGTGTACCTGGTGCGTTGAGTAATCAGCCGCCAGCAGATGCATCCATCCCACAAGATGTGAAGCAGATGAAAGATGGCAGCACAATGGGGCAAGGTTCAGTACACAAAGAAGCGACCCGTAATTTTGAGCTTGATACCACGATCAGTCATGAACGTAAGCAAACCGGTGTGGTTAATCGTCAAACCGTTTCTGTTGCTATTAGGCATAAACCAAGTGTTAACGCAGAAACGGGCGAAGTGACTTATCAGCCGTTGGCACAATCTGAAATCGAAGCGATACGCACGGTATTGATTGGCTCGGTTGGCTTTAATCAAGCTCGCGGCGATTTACTCAATGTGCTTAGCGTGAAGTTTGCAGAACCTGAAATGGAAGTCATGGCTGACGTGCCGATTTGGGATCATCCAAACTTCAATGAATGGGTGAGATGGCTTGCCAGTGCGCTTGTTATTATTGCCATTATTTTGATCCTTGTTCGTCCAGCAATGAAGAAACTGCTTAACCCTCATAGCGATGACGACGAAGATGGAGAGTTTGGCCAAGATGGATTACCACTTAGTGCCGACGGAGATACGAGCTTAATCGGTAGTGATATTGACGGTACCGATAGCTTTGAATTTGGTTCAGGTATAGATTTACCTAACTTACATAAAGACGAAGACGTGCTGAAAGCGGTTCGAGCGCTTGTTGCTAATGAACCAGAACTCGCGGCACAAGTTGTGAAGAATTGGGTGACCGATGGCTAATGAAATTGCGACCACTGAAGGTGGTGAACAACCGGCGATTGACGTATCGAGCATTCCCGGAGAAGAGCGTGCAGCCATATTGCTGCTGAGTCTAAGCGAAGCCGATGCGGCGGGTATTATTCGTCACTTAGAGCCGAAGCAGGTCCAGCGTGTGGGTAGTGCGATGGCGAAAGCGGCGGATTTGAATTCAGACAAAGTCAGCGTGGTACATCGCGCCTTTTTAGAAGATATTCAAAAGTACACCAATATTGGTATGGGCAGCGAAGACTTCATGCGAAATGCGCTTGTTGCCGCTCTTGGTGAAGACAAAGCGAACAACCTTGTTGATCAAATACTATTGGGTACAGGCTCCAAAGGTTTGGATTCTCTTAAATGGATGGATCCTCGCCAAGTTGCTAGCATTATTATTAATGAGCACCCCCAAATTCAGACCATCGTATTGTCTTATTTGGAGTCTGATCAATCGGCTGAAATCTTGTCTCAGTTCCCAGAGCGTGTGCGCTTAGATTTAATGATGCGTATTGCTAACCTTGAAGAAGTTCAACCGTCAGCCTTGGCTGAGTTGAATGAAATCATGGAGAAACAGTTTGCGGGTCAAGCTGGTGCACAAGCGGCCAAAATTGGTGGTACTAAAGCTGCGGCTGAAATCATGAACTTCATGGATAACAGCGTAGAAGGCATCTTGATGGATCAAATCCGAGAGCAAGATGAAGACATGGCGACTCAAATTCAAGATCTGATGTTTGTATTTGAGAACTTGGCTGAAGTTGACGATAACGGCATTCAAAAGCTGCTGCGTGACGTGCCACAAGATGTACTGCAAAAAGCACTTAAAGGTGCTGATGACGGCTTACAAGAGAAGATATTCAAAAACATGTCCAAGCGTGCTGCTGACATGATGCGTGATGATATCGAAGCCATGCCTCCTGTGCGTGTTGCTGACGTAGAAACGGCACAGAAAGAGATCTTGTCAATCGCTCGTCGTTTAGCTGATAACGGTGAATTAATGTTATCTGGCGGTGCGGACGAGTTCTTATAAATAACAAAAATTATTAACTTAATAGCGGCTTGGCTTTTTAGTAAGCCGCTTATTACCAACTGGGTAGTATTATGTCTCAAGAGAGAAAACGCGGTTTTTTACGTCCTGAAGATGACTCAGTTGAGCACACCACCCAAAAGTGGGGCCTGCCAGATTACACCTCACAAGCGCAACCCAATGCAAAAGAAACCGCTCTAAATTACGACCCTACTTGGGTGCCTGATTTTAGCGAGCCCGAACCAGAAGAACCGGTGAATCTAACCGAAGAAGAAATCGAACAAATCAAGCAAGCGGCTCACCAAGAGGGGTTAACCCAAGGTCAAGAAGTCGGCTTTAAGCAAGGTTTCGAAAAAGGCAAAGAAGAAGGTTTGGCTGCCGGTCATGAAGAAGGCTTAGCATTAGGTAAAGCTGAAGGTGTCACCGCCGGTCAAGAGTTCATTCAGCAACAAGTCGAACATTTTATGGCGCTAGCCAGTCAATTTGCCCAGCCTCTTGAGCTTATGAATGCTCAAGTTGAAAAACAATTGATTGAAATGGTCCTAACCTTGACCAAAGAAGTGGTCCATGTTGAAGTGCAAACTAACCCTCAAGTGATTCTCGATACCGTTCGTGAAAGTGTTGAAGCCTTGCCGATAGCAGGTCATGCCATCATCATAAAACTGCACCCAGAAGACATCGAAGTTATACGCTCAGCTCATGGTGAAGAAGACATCGAAAGTCGCAGTTGGACATTGGCTGGCGAACCTTCATTAAATCGTGGGGATGTACATATTGAAGCGGGTGAGTCGAGCGTTAGTTATAAAATGGAAGACCGAATTCGAACCGTACTGCAATCATTTTGTGGTGTTAACCGCCATCAAGGGCAAGACTGATGTTAGCGCTTGAAGAGCGGTTATCAAATTATCAGACTCAAGGGTTAACGACGCGTGCTATTGCTTCAGGTAAGCTGGTGCGAGTTGTTGGGTTGACACTTGAAGCGACGGGATGCAAAGCGCCAATCGGCAGCTTATGTAAGGTTGAAACCTTACAGGGTGAAATGGATGCTGAAGTCGTCGGCTTTTCAGGCGATAACCTGTATTTAATGCCAAGTGAGCAAGTGACAGGGGTGATGCCCGGTGCCAAAGTGACGCCGATCACCACAGAAAACGGCTTGTCTGTTGGCATGGAATTACTCGGGCGAGTTATTGACGGCACCGGAAATCCCATTGATGGGCTTGGCGAAATCTATACAGAAAAACGCGCCAAGTTTAACGCCGATCCGATCAACCCTTTATCACGCAAGCCGATTTCTGAACCACTCGACGTGGGGTTAAAGGCCGTAAATGGGTTGCTGACTGTGGGTAAAGGCCAGCGTATCGGTTTGTTTGCAGGCTCAGGTGTTGGTAAATCGGTCACTTTGGGCATGATGACCCGAGGAACAACCGCACAAGTCGTGGTGGTAGGGCTGATCGGTGAGCGTGGACGAGAAGTAAAAGAATTCATTGAAGAAATACTAGGAACCGAAGGTCGAAAACGTTCTGTCGTGGTGGCTGCTCCCGCTGATTCATCACCTCTGATGCGTTTAAAAGGCTGCCAAACGGCGTTAACTATTGCGGAGTATTTTCGAGACCAAGGGCTTGATGTTCTATTGTTGATGGATTCATTAACCCGCTTTGCTCAAGCTCAACGTGAAATCGCGTTATCGGTTGGCGAGCCACCGGCAACCAAAGGCTATCCGCCATCGGTATTTGCTAAGCTACCCGCATTGGTAGAAAGGGCAGGCAATGGCAGTGAAGATCAAGGCTCTATTACCGCTTTTTTCACGGTGTTAACCGAAGGCGATGATCTTCAAGATCCCATCGCTGATGCATCAAGAGCCATTTTAGATGGCCACATAGTCCTGTCTCGAGAAATGGCGGATGCGGGGCATTACCCTGCGATTGATGTTGAAAAATCAGTCAGTCGTGTTATGCCTCAAATCACCACCGATGAACATATGCTGATGTCAAAAGCCGTTCGTCAGGTTCTGTCTTTATGTCGAAAAAACCAAGATTTGGTGTCTATAGGCGCGTACAAACCGGGCACCGATCCCGCGATTGATGCAGCCTTCACACTGAAACCGAAGCTAGACATGTTTACCCAACAAGGCATGAAAGATGCTGTACCGTACGATATGTGTATCAATATGCTCAAGAGTATATTACAGCCATCTTAAGGGGTAATAAACGATGGATAATGCGTTAGATTTTTTACTCGATCAGGCAAAAGACAATGAATCACAAGCGGTGTTGGCTCTAAACAAGGCTCGCAGTGAGCTTGATGGTTATTACCTACAGATCCAACAAATAGAGCAATACCGACTCGATTATTGTAATCAACTGGTCGATCGAGGTAAGCAAGGACTCACTGCCAGTCAGTATGGTCACTTAAATCGATTTTTGACCCAGTTAGATGAAACCTTAACTAAACAAAAATCAGCGGAAGACCATTTTAAATCTCAGGTAGAAAATTGCCAAGAGCATTGGATGAGCACGCGTAAACAAAGGCGCTCATACGAATGGATGCTGGAAAAAAAAGCGTCAGAGAAACAGCGAAAACTTGATAAGCAAGAGCAGCAACAAATGGATGAATTTTCCACTTTGCAGTTTGCTCGTAAGAAATCCATTTTCTAAATGCATCGCACCACCATAGTGGCTTAATTTTTGCATTAATCTTAGCAGTATCATTTGATTTGTAGCGCTATTAGCGTTTGTCCTGCGATGTCTCTTCTTAAAGGCATCTTCACTTTACTGCGAGAGTGATTTTATGAGCCATGGTTCTCTGTCCGTATCTGAGGTTAGTAAGTCCTCATCTTTGCTTGGGAAAGCAAATACATCATCACCACAAGATTCTGAATCTGAAGGGTTTATTGATATCCTAAAGTCAGCATTTAGTTCTGATTCGTCGAGTAGCGAAACAGAGGGTGGTGACTCAAAGATCACATCGGATACCGAGGGTAAGGTGTCTCAGTCCTCAGGTGAAGACGCAGAGTCATCAGAGAGCGTGAAGGGCAAAGCCACCACTGGCGAGGTCGCCGATAGCGACAATGTCGATACCCAAGGAGCAGAGACCGAAGGTTCGTCATCAAAAGTGAGCGCAAAAACAGGCAGTGAAGAAACGTCAGATTCCCTTTTAAAACAAGAGAGTAGCCAATCTGAAAGTGGCAAAGAGGGTACTGCTGATGTTGATAAAACAATGAGCGAAGGCAATAAACTTTTAGAGCGCTTAGACGAATCAAATAAAGCGTTAGCGGAAAATGCTCAAGCTGGCACTGAAGGCAAAGGCTTGCCACCAGAAGCCGCGGCATCTGCAGGGGTAGCAGTAAGCCAAGCCGAGAATGCTTCCGGTAAGACAAAAGCCGTTGTCGGTAATAATGCAGTTGTTGCAAGTGAGGCCTCTGGCAGTAAGCAAGCAGTGGCGGATTCTTTAGCCGGAACATCTGAAGACAAAGTAACGGCTGTTGCAACAGAATCAAGCAGCAATCCGGTTGGCCAATTTGCCGCTATCGGTGCTGGTGGCGCTATTGCTAGTCAAGCCAGCGCTGAACCTGTTAGTCCCGAAAGTGGCTCGGCAAATAAGGCATCTGTTGATTCAGACCCAAGTGTCGATGGTGAGGTTGATGAAAATGCAGTTGCCATGCTTGCCGCTGGAACGTTGGGTGTGGTTTCGACAGCAGGTAAGGCTGATAAAGCTGTAGAATCGCCGACAAGCGAACAAATTAAATGGGGCGCGCCAGATAGCGCTACCCAGTCGGCATCTGCCGCCACGAAGCAAGGTGCGGGTGTTGATGCTTCCCAGGTTGGCGTTGGTGCTAGTCAAGTTGATGTTGCTCAAGCTGGTGCCGTTGTCGGTATGGCAGGTACTGCCGCGATGATGGTAGACGGTGAGGCTAAAGTTAATGGCGTCGCAACCACTCAAAGCGTTCCCGCTTCCACTTTTGAAGGCCAGCCATTAGTCGCGGCTGAAGCTGAAGAGGCAAGTGTCACTTACGGTGAACCCATGTGGGCATCGACTAATGCAGAGCTAGCGGCTGCAGAAGGCGGTAAGAAAAGCATTGAAGCTTCAACGGCCGCAAAAGTGGCCACATCAGCTGCACTGGCTGCTCAGTTGCATAACCCTACAGCCGCTCAATTGCCAACGGACAAAGCGGCGGCATCCTTGGTAAGTAGTGGTGCTCTTAGTCAAGACATTGCCATGCAGAGTGCCCAAACTCAAAGCTTAGCGGCGGCAAACGCGGTTAGCACCCCCGTCGCCGCAACAGAACAAGCAAAAGTGATCAGTGCTGCGGCGGCTTCTGCGCTTGTACTCGGTGAAGGCAAAGGACAAGGAACGAAACCTGGGCCAGGGACTGAAGATAAAAGTGATTTGGCTCATCAGCTAGCAGGCGTTGCAGGACAGCAAGGTCTCACAGTCGCACAAGCTCGAGGGCTTGAGGCTCAAACGGTGAATGCAGCTCAGCAACCCCCTTTACAGTTAACAAGAGACGCAGCAGGGGAGCAATTAGCTGAACGCGTACAAATGATGCTTTCTAAGAATTTAAAGAACATAGACATCAGGTTAGATCCGCCAGAGTTAGGGCGCATGCAAATTCGAATGACCATGAATAACGATGTTGCTTCTGTTCAGTTTACCGTCGCTAATCAGCAAACCCGCGACATTGTTGAGCAGGCGATGCCAAGATTAAGAGAAATGTTAGCTCAACAAGGTTTACAGCTTGCAGATACGTCCGTTCAGCAGCAAAATGCTGGTCAACAACAGCAAAGTCAATATGTTGCGGGACAAAACGGTCAACAGGGTCGGAAAAACGGCGATAATGACGCTGATGGTGAGCTAGGATTAGATAATCCGTCAGAAGTTAATGTGGATGTGACATCTAACCGTGATGGAATCAGTTTTTACGCTTAAGATTATAGATAAATAAAATAGAGACGTTGGTATATGGCTGAAGAGCAAACAGAAGCACCCCCTAAAAGTAAAAAGATGCTTATTATCATTATTGCCGTCGTAGTATTACTGGCTGTCGGCGGTGGTGCAGCATTCTTTATGATGGGCTCTAGTGATGACGAAGAATCCAAAGAAGAATCCCAAACAGCAGTGATGGTTGCTGAGCCGGCTTCCTACGTCAATATTGCCCAGCCGTTTGTCTTTAATGCTGGAGACAAAAAGCGTGGGCGACTCGTGCAAATAAAAGTACAGCTTATGGTGCGAGGTTCTGCCAATGAAGAACTGGCAAAATACCATTCACCACTGATCGAAAGTACACTACTGGCTTCACTTGGTGTCGCAACCGTCGACCAGTTACGTACCCCATTAGGGCGCACAGAGCTTCGAGACCAGTCAACAGAGGACGTTAAAGCGGCCTTAAGCGAGTTGGTTGGCCAACCGGTCATTGAGAAAGTTCTGTTTACAGACTTTGTGATGCAATAGGAATACCGTGACAGATCTATTAAGCCAAGACGAGATCGATGCACTCTTACACGGGGTGGATGATGTTGAAGAGGATGATATTGATGAGGTAGACGCCGTCCCCGAGGATGCCGTCAGTTTCGATTTTTCATCTCAAGACAGAATAGTCCGTGGTCGCATGCCGACCTTGGAACTGATTAACGAGCGTTTTGCTCGTCACCTGCGTATTAGCTTGTTTAACATGCTGAGGAAAACTGCGGAAGTGTCGATCAATGGCGTACAAATGATGAAATTTGGTGAATACCAAAATACATTGTATGTACCAACAAGTTTGAACATGGTGAGATTCCGTCCACTTAAAGGCACAGCCTTGGTGACGATGGAAGCTCGCCTAGTGTTTATTTTGGTTGAAAACTTTTTTGGTGGGGATGGCCGTTTCCATGCAAAAATTGAAGGTCGAGAATTTACGCCAACAGAAAGACGAATCATTCAGTTATTATTGAAAATTGTCTTTGAAGACTACAAAGAAGCCTGGTCACCCGTTATGGGCGTTGAGTTTGAATACTTAGACTCAGAAGTGAATCCAAGCATGGCCAACATCGTTAGCCCGACGGAAGTGATCGTCGTGAGCAGCTTTCACATCGAAGTGGATGGTGGCGGTGGCGATTTCCATGTGGTGATGCCTTATTCAATGGTAGAGCCTATTCGAGAGTTGCTTGATGCTGGTGTGCAATCAGACAAAATGGAAACTGACGTTCGTTGGAGCTCGGCACTGAAAGAAGAAATCATGGATGTGCCTGTTAACTTCCGAGTGAACCTACTAGAGCAAGACATATCGCTTAGAGATTTAATGGAACTGCGCCCTGGTGATATTATCCCAATGGTTATGCCAGAAAACGCAACCATGTTTGTGGAAGAGTTGCCAACATACCGAGTTAAAATGGGGCGCTCAGGAGATAAACTCGCGGTTCAGGTTTCCGAGAAAATTAAGCGTCCAGATGTTGTGAAAACCGATCTGGCATTTTTAGGCAACGACATGATTTCAGAACTTGATAACGATGATGGACAGCCCATCAATCAATCAGACGAATAGGTAAATAGAGCATGGATCCAAGTGAAGACCAAAAACTGGCCGATGAATGGGCCGCAGCTTTAGGCGAAGATCCTTTGGCGGCAGAAACTGTTGAAGCTGAAACCGCGCCATTAGAAGAGCTACGCGATGAAGGCCAACCGATAACAGACGATGAAAGGCGTAAGCTGGATACCATTATGGATATCCCAGTGACCATTTCTATGGAAGTTGGTCGTTCAAAGATCAGCATACGTAACCTTCTGCAATTAAACCAAGGTTCGGTTGTAGAACTTGACCGAGTGGCTGGCGAATCGCTGGATGTTCTGGTTAATGGAACCTTGATTGCCCATGGTGAAGTGGTTGTCGTCAATGACAAGTTCGGTATTCGTTTGACCGATGTAATCAGTCAAACAGAACGAATTAAAAAGCTTAGGTAAGCAATGAGCAAATTTTTGAGCTTACTGTTGTTAACTTCTCCCGTGGTCGCCGCTGAAAATACCAGTGCGGCGAGTTCGTCACTTGGTCGTTCTTCTACGTTAGGTGACGTTGGATCAAGCAGTGCGAGCCAGTTGGATCTCGCAGCAACATTTGGCTCCTTGGTGTTTGTCATTATATTTATCTTGTTCTTAGCTTGGTTGTTGAAACGGATGCGGCTTCCGAGTATGACAGGCCGAGATGGTCTTAAAATCGTGCGTCAGTTACCTGTTGGTACAAAAGAGAGGCTCATGATTGTTCAAGCAGGTGAAGAGCAGTTTCTCATTGGAATAACCGCACAGTCGATCAATATGCTGTCGCGGTTAGAAAAACCATTAAAAGATGAAGAAAGCGCGCCACTTCCATTTGCATCCCAACTCAGTCAATTGTTGAAAAAAGATGAAACGAAATAATATCCTCGCTGCCTGTTTGGCAGCGTTTCTGTTTTGTGTGTGGACGCCAGCGGCCTTTGCACAACAAGAATTGGAAACACCCATCGCAGCCTCAATAGCGGGAGCTGAGCAACTGACTGTGTCTGCGATGGAAAAAGAAGGAGGTTCGTCGAGTTCTTTACTCAGTACTACGGGTCCGGGAAGTGGAATTCCAGCCTTGACGGTGACGACAAACGCGAATGGTGGTGAAGATTATTCGATTAATCTACAGATCTTAGCGTTAATGACCTTGTTAGGCTTTTTGCCTGCAATGGTTATTTTAATGACGTCATTTACACGAATCGTTGTCGTGATGTCGATACTTCGTCAAGCCATGGGTTTGCAACAGACACCTTCTAATCAAGTGATCATTGGCATCGCCATTTTCCTGACTTTTTTTATTATGTCGCCAGTGATAGAAGAAGTGAACCAAACCGCTATTCAACCCTATGTAAATGAACAGGTTACTGCTAGAGAGGCATTTTCTCTGGCTCAAGAGCCGATGAAAGCGTTTATGTTGAAGCAAACACGGGTAAAAGATCTCGAAACGTTTGTAAATATGGCGGATATACAAGTCACCAGCCCTGAAGAAGTACCTCTTAATGTCTTGATCCCAGCTTTCATTACATCAGAGCTAAAAACGGCCTTCCAAATTGGCTTTATGCTCTTTCTACCCTTTTTGATTATAGATTTGGTGGTGGCATCGGTATTGATGGCCATGGGTATGATGATGCTTTCTCCTATGATCGTTTCATTGCCATTTAAGTTAATGCTGTTTGTGTTAGTGGACGGGTGGAATTTGATCCTCTCAACACTCGCCGGCAGTTTTGCCATATAGCGAGGAACGACATGACTCCTGAGCTATTTGTCGACCTATTTAGAGAAGCACTTTGGATGGTGCTTATCATGGTATGTGCCATCATTATACCCAGCTTGCTGATAGGTTTGGTGGTGGCTATTTTCCAAGCGGCGACATCAATTAACGAACAAACCTTAAGTTTTTTGCCTCGTTTGGTTGTGACATTACTGGCATTGATGCTGTTTGGACATTGGATGACTCGTATGTTGATGGATTTCTTTTTTGAACTCATCGCGCGCATGCCATCCATGCTCTATTAGGGGCATTTATGGAATTTCCTGCCTCTCTCGCTCTTGATTGGTTAGCCAACTACTTTTGGCCTTATGCGCGCATCTCAGCCATGCTAATGGTTATGATGGTAACGGGTGCAAGATTCGTCTCTACTAGTATAAGACTCTATTTCGGCTTGGCGGTGACCTTAGCGGTTATGCCTTCTATCCCTGCGGTTCCGCAAGATATCGAATTACTTTCTTTTCAAGGTTTTTTAGTTACTTTTGAGCAGTTGGTGATCGGAGTTGCAATGGGCACAGTGACTCAATTTGTGTTGCAATCGTTTGTGGTGCTAGGACAAATTCTTGGTATGCAAGCCAGTTTGGGTTTTGCTTCAATGGTTGACCCTGCAAATGGGCAAAGTACGCCTTTGCTTGGTCAATTGTTCATGTTTCTCGCCACCATGTTCTTTTTAGCAACAGACGGGCATCTCCAAATGCTCCAGCTGGTCGTGATGAGCTTCAAAACGTTGCCCATTGGCTCGGGTTCCTTACAAAGCGCAGACTATCGAGAAATGGCCACTTGGTTCGGAATTATTTTTAAAACGGCACTGAGTATGTCTTTGTCCGGCATTATTGCTTTGTTAACCATTAACTTATCTTTTGGTGTGATGACCAGAGCCGCGCCTCAATTGAACATATTCGCTTTAGGTTTTTCTTTCGCTCTCTTGGTTGGCTTACTGATATGTTGGTACATTATTTCAGGGATCTATACTCATTATGACATGCACTGGAATACCGGATTCCTGCAAATATGTCGGCTCATTGATCTAGAGTGTTAGGAGGCTGAATTGGCAGATTCAGACGGTCAAGAACGTACAGAAGACGCCACGCCCAGGCGCTTAAAACAGGCAAGAGATAAAGGCCAGGTCGCTCGCTCAAAAGAGCTGGCTTCCGTGTCTGTTTTAATTGTAGGTGCGCTCGCCTTAATGATGTTCGGCGATGGGCTTGCCACTGGTTTGTTTAAAATCATGGGCCGTTTTTTTAGCTTGAGCCGAGAGGAGATATACGATCAAGGCAAGTTGATGGAAATCATCGCTGGCGCTTTAGTTCACTTAATCCTTCCTCTGCTCCTGATACTGCTGACATTGTTCGTGGCTGCGGTTGCTGGCGCGGCTGGGTTAGGTGGGATCAGTTTCTCTGTTGAAGCGGCGATGCCTAAGGCATCAAAAATGAACCCATTAAGCGGCTTAAAACGTATGGTCGGCTTACAGAGCTGGGTTGAGTTGTTAAAGTCCATTTTAAAAGTGTCATTAGTTGCCGGTGTCGCATTCTTCTTGATCCAATCGGGCAGAGAAGATTTGTTTCAACTCAGTTTAGATTTGTATCCTGCCAACATCTTTCACGCGTTGGACATTTTACTTAATTTCATTTTGCTGATCAGTTGTTCATTATTAATTGTGGTCGCGATAGATATCCCGTTTCAGATATGGCAACACGCTGATCAGTTAAAAATGACGAAACAAGAAATAAAAGACGAATTTAAAGAAACAGAAGGTAAGCCCGAAGTTAAAGGTCGAATCCGAATGTTGCAAAGGGAGGCCGCCCAACGTCGTATGATGGCCGATGTGCCACAAGCTGACGTTGTCGTGACTAACCCTGAGCACTTCTCCGTCGCTTTGCGCTACGATCAAGGTAAAGACAAAGCCCCGGTGGTTGTGGCTAAAGGTGTTGACCATATGGCGCTCAAAATCAGAGAAGTCGCAAGAGCTCACGATGTGTATGTGATTCCGGCTCCACCGTTAGCTCGAGCTTTATACCATTCAACCGAACTGGAACAGCAAATACCCGACGGTCTATTTACTGCTGTAGCGCAGATACTCGCTTACGTATTTCAGCTTAAGCAATATCGTAGACGTGGTGGAGAAAGGCCCATCCTGCGCAAAGAGGCGATGGATATTCCCAAAGATTTACGTAAGTAATGGCTATAACGACTCGCCGAATTTTTGACGAATTAACAAGGCTCAATAATTGCTTAACCATTAAAAACGAATAGAATACATTTTGCCTATTTGTACTTGTAAATCAAAATAGAATCTAGATTGGTATGATAACGAAAACGTATGAAAATTAACCTACCTTTTGCAGATAAACTGCCAAAATTGACGAGCCGAACTATGCCTGCTATTGGGGCTCCGGTATTGGTTCTATCGACGTTGGCAATGGTAGTGCTTCCTATACCTGCAATTGTTCTCGACTTAGCATTTACCTTTAACATTGCGCTGGCAATGGTTGTGTTACTTGTAACCATTTACACACGTAGGCCGTTAGATTTTGCAGCGTTTCCGACTGTCCTGTTGATAGCGACCTTGATGAGACTGGCATTGAATGTGGCGTCCACTCGTGTGGTGCTGTTGTATGGTCATGAAGGTTCAGGAGCTGCAGGGAACGTAATTGAAGCATTCGGCAACGTCGTTATTGGTGGTAACTATGCCGTTGGTCTAATTGTCTTCCTCATATTAATGATCATTAACTTCATGGTTGTTACTAAAGGTGCTGGTCGTATTTCAGAGGTAAGTGCTCGCTTTACCCTTGATGCCTTACCGGGTAAACAAATGGCGATCGATGCCGACTTGAATGCCGGGCTGATTGATCAAGAGCAAGCAAGAACTCGTCGTTTCGAAGTCACAAAAGAAGCCGATTTTTATGGTTCTATGGATGGTGCTTCTAAGTTTGTAAAAGGAGATGCAATCGCCGGTATTTTAATCCTTTTCATCAATATTATCGGTGGCTTCGCTATTGGTATGGTGCAATACGACTTATCCTTTAGAGATGCGATTGAGATCTATACCTTGTTGACCATTGGTGATGGCTTGGTTGCTCAAATACCATCATTACTCTTGTCGATTGGTGCTGCCATGATGGTAACGCGTCAAAATACCGATGAGGACATGGGGCAGCAGTTGGTTTTTCAACTGTTCGATAACCCGAAAGCTCTCATGATTACCGCTGCAATACTCGGTGTCATGGGCATCGTTCCTGGCATGCCTCACTTTGCGTTTTTATTACTGGCAGCGATTGCCGGTGGTGGTGCGTATTACATGACCAAAAAGAAGAAAGAAGAAGCCAGTAATCCTAAATTACCGACCACTCAAGATTCAGAGCCTGTTTCGCAAAAAGAGCTCTCTTGGGATGATGTTCAACCCGTCGATGTCATCGGTCTAGAAGTGGGTTACCGCCTGATCCCGTTAGTTGATAGGGAGCAAGGGGGCGAATTGCTTGAGAGGGTCAAAGGCGTACGTAAAAAGTTATCTCAAGACTTTGGATTTTTAATACCAGCAGTACATATTCGAGACAATTTAGAACTGCCACCCAACAGCTATCGAATCACACTCATGGGAGTTGCGGTTGGTGAAGCTGAAATCAGAGCCGATCAAGAACTGGCGATTAACCCAGGTCAAGTTTACGGCATGGTAGAAGGTGAGGCGACCATAGATCCTGCTTTTGGTCTTGAAGCGGTATGGGTGAAAGACGAACAAAGAGAAACGGCGCAAGCGCTTGGGTACACGGTGGTCGACTCATCCACCGTACTTGCTACGCATCTTAGCCAGTTATTAACGAACAATGCGTCTCAGCTGATCGGCCATGAAGAAGTACAGAATTTACTTGAAATGCTGTCGCGTTCAGTGCCTAAGCTAGTAGAGGGTTTTGTGCCTGAGCAACTCCAATTAGGGGTTGTGGTGAAAGTGCTGCAAAACCTATTGAATGAAGCGATCCCAATTCGAGATGTTCGAACCATAGTACAAACATTGTCGGAATATTCATCAAAGAGTCAAGAACCTGACATCCTTACCGCTGCGGTTCGTATTTCATTGAAGAGACTTATTGTCCAGGAAATCAATGGTATAGAGCCTGAGCTTCCGGTTATTACATTGATTCCTGAGCTGGAACAAATCTTGCATCAAACAATGCAAGCGTCTGGTGGTGAATCTGCAGGTATTGAACCTGGTTTGGCTGAAAGACTACAGTCTTCATTGAGCCAAGCAACTCACGATCAAGAATTAAAAGGTGAGCCAGCGGTATTGCTCACATCAGGCGTATTGAGAACCACACTGGCTAAGTTTGTGAAGAACACCATTCCAAATTTACGAGTGTTGTCTTACCAGGAAATTCCGGACGAAAAACAAATTCGGATCGTTCAAGCGGTTGGTAACTAATGCAACCAGAACATCCCGTAACTGTGGAATACGATTTTGAAAATTAAACGATTTTTTGCCAAAGATATGCGAAGCGCGTTGATGCAAGTGAAAGAAGAGCTTGGATCTGAAGCGGTGATCATGTCGAATAAAAAAGTTACTGGCGGTGTAGAGATCGTAGCGGCAGTTGATGGTGATACCGCCGCTCCTGCGGGAAAACGTCCTAATGAGACGAACCGTTATTCAAGTTCTCAGCCTTCCAATCAAGTTAAAGCATCAGGCGGTCGCCGTGACCTTCAAGACGATAGAGTCAGTATTGGTGGGCAAGCTTCAGGCTCAATGACAAAACGCTTTGCCAACATGTTGAAGCAATATAGCCAAGGTGCAGACGAAGACAATGAAACCAGCAGAGGCACAGAGGCTGATTCTTTGCAGGCACTATTGAAACGCCAGTCTCCGGACCAACGTGACAATAAAGGTTATGGTCAAAATAGAGGTAACGCTGGTGGTCAGTCGTTAGCTGAAGAATCAGGTTTAGCTCGGTTATTAGGGCAAAGTGAATCAAGTCAGCAACGAGGAGCTCCACGTCTCGATCCTACTCGTTATGATAAAAACGCACCTGCAGCAAGTAAACGCTCTGATGAAGAGCTAGAAACAATGCGTGAAGAGATGACCTCAATAAGACGTTTGTTGGAGCATCAAGTATCAGGTTTGATGTGGCAAGAAGTCGAACGTCGTGAGCCATTACGTGCGATGTTGATTAAGCGACTGGAGCGGATGGGTGTCTCCCAAGGTTTAGCGGATCAAATGGCGTGCTATATCCCTGAAGAAACGCCGCCTATTCATGCGTGGAAAGCACTGCTTAGCCTTATTGCAGACCAAATTAACACCCCAAAAGACGATATATTACGTCGCGGTGGTGTCGTTGCGTTACTTGGCCCTACCGGAGTCGGTAAAACGACGACCATAGCAAAACTTGCAGCAAGAGCGGCAATGGAATATGGCGCAGATAACGTCGCTTTGGTCACAACAGACACTTATCGTATCGGGGCACATGAACAATTGTCGATTTACGGCAGAATTATGGGGTGCCCAGTAAGAGTTGCTAAAGATTCTACGCAACTGGCCGAAGTAATATATCAGCTTAGAAATCGAAGACTTATCTTAATTGATACCGCCGGAATGGGGCAGCGTGATGTCAGACTGTCGGAGCAATTAGACACATTGATGCAAGAAAGCGGTGAGGTGATCAGTAGCTATTTAGTGTTGCCGACAACCGCACAGCGTAAAGTGCTACAAGAAACCATCGATCATTTTAAACGGATTCCGTTATCTGGTTGTATATTAACGAAATTAGATGAATCTCTCAGCTTAGGTGAGGTGATCAGTGTCGTGATCGAAAATGCGATGCCGATTGCGTATATTGCGAACGGGCAGCGCGTGCCTGAAGACATTGTGATAGCTCAACCTAAGTATATGCTTGCTAAGGCAAATGAGTTGCTTGAGAAGTCAGCAGAAGATGAACCTCACTACTGGAACAGCGACTCGGAAGAACTCTAGGCGGCGGATGATTATGAATAAAGATATGATACATGACCAAGCAAGCGGCCTCCGTCGCTTAACGAAGCCAACACAAACTAAGGTGATTTCGGTTACTGGTGGTAAAGGCGGCGTAGGTAAAACAAATGTAACGCTCGGGCTGGCTATTTCGATGGCGAGAGCGGGTAAAAAAGTGGTCGTACTTGATGCGGATCTCGGGCTAGCAAATGTCGACGTTATGCTTGGTATTCGACCAAAAAGAAACTTAAGCCACGTATTGGCAGGCGAATGTGATCTTCAAGATGCGATGGTTGAAGGCCCGCATGGGGTGAAAATTATTCCTGCGACATCGGGCTCAAAAGGCATGACGGAACTTAGCCCAGCGCAACACGCTGGGTTAATTCGCGCATTTGGCAGTATCGAAGAAGAAATTGATATTCTTTTGGTCGATACAGCAGCGGGTATTTCTGATATGGTTATCAGCTTTTCGCGAGCAGCTCAGGACGTTTTAGTTGTGGTTTGTGATGAACCCACGTCAATTACTGATGCGTATGCTTTAATTAAGCTATTAAGCCGTGAACATCAGGTACAACGCTTTAAAATTGTTGCTAATATGGTGAGAAGCTACCGTGAAGGCCGAGAATTATTCGCAAAGTTGACCTTGGTCACAGAGCGATTTCTCAATGTGAGCCTCGAGCTCGTAGCATGTATCCCACTAGATGATAAGGTTAGACAAGCAGTTAAAAAGCAAAAAATAGTGGTGGATGCTTTCCCTCGCTCGCCTGCTGCACTAGCATTAAGTTCATTAGCCAATAAAGCGTTGACATGGCCAATCCCTAAAACTCCAAGTGGACACTTAGAGTTTTTTGTAGAGCGGCTATTAAATAACGCAGAAGTTTCAGGAGAGCCGTTTGGTGAATAAGGCGCTAACATATGATCAATTTGGGAACCCAGGAAACCAGTCTGCGTTTCTTGAGCGTTATTCAGGTTTAGTCAAAAGGATTGCGCACCACCTCATTGGTCGATTACCACCGAATGTACTTGTCGATGACCTGATTCAATCAGGCATGATTGGTCTAATCGAAGCTCAGCAAAATTACGATGGAACCAAAGGTGCCAGCTTTGAAACCTATGCTGGTATCCGGATTCGTGGTGCCATGTTAGATGAAATGCGTCGAGGCGATTGGGTGCCACGATCAGTGCATAAAAGCAATAGAACCATCAGTCAGGCGATAAATGAGCTAGAATCAAAATTGACGCGTGATCCAACTGATGCAGAAGTAGCCAAACACTTAAATATGTCGTTAGAACAGTATCATAATGCGTTAACTGATATAAACTGTTCAAGACTAGTAGGAATTGAGGACCTAGGTGTATCAGAAGATGCCATTTCACCACACGAAGCATCGGAAGATAACTTACCATTCAAGGGGGTAGCCGATGAGTCGTTTCGACAAGCTTTGGTTGATTCGATTAAGACGCTCCCAGAAAGAGAAGCTCTAGTTCTTTCTCTCTATTATGATGAAGAGCTAAATTTAAAAGAAATTGGGGAAGTATTAGACGTAAGTGAATCTCGCGTAAGTCAAATACATAGCCAATCAATGCAACGTTTACGTGCCAAACTTAGTGCGTGGACAATCAATGAGTAATAACACTGACTTTGACCTCAGTGGAGGCAATTTTGAATAAAAACATGAAGATCCTCATTGTTGACGATTTCTCAACAATGCGCCGTATTGTAAAAAACCTACTTCGTGACTTGGGCTTTAATAACACTCAAGAAGCTGATGATGGTTTAACTGCGTTACCTATGCTTAAAAAAGGTGAGTTTGATTTCGTTGTAACAGACTGGAATATGCCTGGTATGCAAGGGATTGACCTTCTAAAAAATATTCGTGCTGATGATGAACTCAAACACTTGCCTGTTTTAATGATCACAGCTGAAGCGAAACGTGAACAAATCATCGAAGCTGCACAAGCTGGTGTGAATGGTTACATCGTTAAGCCATTCACGGCCGCTACGCTAAAAGAAAAACTAGATAAGATCTTTGAGCGTTTATAAGCCACGTAACGCTTAGATAATTATTAAACACACAGAGGCGTCAAAGGGCATTATTGGAATGATTTCTTTAGAGCAAGCGAAAGAGCTGGTTCAGTTGCTAGAAAATGGTCAGCAAGCAGAAGCGGATGACCTTGTCTGCAGCTTGGCAAAGCCTGCAAACAATCCTGTTTTTCAAGAGATTGGTTCACTAACACGTGATTTGCATGATTCACTTCATCAATTTCACATGGACCAACGTATGAGCGAAATCGCGACCGACGAAATCCCCGATGCAAGGGATAGGCTCGAATACGTGATTGCAAAGACAGAGACAGCAGCTAACCGCACTATGGATGCCGTTGAGCGTTCTTTGCCTATGGCAGATAACCTCCATGAGCATTTAATGCAAGTTCGCCCTGAATGGAATCGCTTAATGAAAGGGCGCATTGAACTCAGTGAGTTTAAAGCCCTTTGCCATCGAATTGACGAGTTGATGGTTCAAGTGGAAGGCGACAGTTCTGAGCTTCGAAGTCAATTGACTGAGATATTAATGGCTCAAGACTTTCAAGATCTAACTGGCCAAATTATAAAACGCGTGATCACTTTGGTTCGCGAAGTAGAAGATAGACTTGTCGAGATTTTGACGGCCTTTGGTGTTGAACAGCAAAAAGAAGAGCAGCAAGAAGCTAAGCCAACGGCAGACGCAATAGCACCTGAGGGGCCGATTCTCAATCCGCATGAGCGGGAAGATACGGTGGCTTCACAGGATGATGTTGATGATTTGTTATCAAGTCTTGGTTTTTAGGGGTAATATATGAGCTACGAATTAGACGAAGACATTCTACAGGATTTTTTAGTTGAAGCTGGAGAGATCCTAGAACTGCTATCCGAGCAGTTGATTGAGCTAGAAAATAACCCTGAAGATAGGGACTTGTTGAACGCAATTTTCCGAGGGTTCCATACTGTAAAAGGCGGTGCGGGATTCTTGTCGCTTGGTGAACTGGTTGATGTTTGCCATGGTGCGGAAAACCTATTTGATCTATTGAGAAATGGCCAACTTAGCTTAAGTGCTGAGTTTATGGACACCATTTTAAAAGCACTAGATGAAATAAACGTTATGTTTGTAGCAGTGCAAGATCGAGAGCCTCTCGTTCCAGCCGCCCCTGCTCTAATTGAAGAACTGCATCGCTTGTGCAACCCGGGAGCACCAGCACCAGAAGCTCCTGCGGCTCCAGTCGTAGAGGCTCCAGTAGCCGCTCCTGAGCCAGTTGTGGCACCTACCGCGATAGATAGCGCTTCAATTGATGATATTTCTCAAGATGAATTCGAAAAATTGCTTGATGAATTGCATGGTAAAGGTACTGCGCCTTCCGCTGCGAGTGCTCCAGCACCAAGTGCGGCGCCATCAATTGCTGCAAGCGGTGATGATATCACCGATGATGAATTTGAAAAATTACTTGATGAGCTGCATGGTTCAGGACAGAGCCCGACCGCTGGCACTTCGGCGCCCGCTCCGGCAGCCCCGGCTCCGACGCCAGCCGCATCACCTACTATGGGTGGTGATAGCGATATCATGTCTGATGATGAATTCGAAAAACTGCTCGACCAACTGCATGGTTCTGGCAAAGGGCCGTCCCCGGAAGAACTTGAAGCAGCGACTAACCCTGTGGCTGCCTCGACACCGGAACCGGCGGCTAAACCGGTAGCGCCAGCCCCTGCTCCAGTTGCAAAACCTGCACCGGCTCCAGCGAAGGCTGCTCCTGCAGAAAAAGCGCCAGCGCCTGCTGCTGCAAAACCACCAGCAACGAAAGAGAAAAAGCCTCAAGCAGAAGCAACCGTGCGTGTTGATACGTCAACATTGGACGACATTATGAACATGGTTGGTGAACTTGTATTGGTTCGTAACCGCTTAGTTAGCTTGGGTTTGAATAGCAACGATGAAGAAATGGCAAAGGCTGTATCTAACTTAGATGTTGTCACAGCAGATTTGCAAGGCGCAGTAATGAAAACGCGCATGCAGCCAATTAAGAAAGTATTTGGTCGTTTCCCTCGCGTTGTTCGTGATTTGGCGCGTAGCTTAGAAAAAGACATCGTGCTTGAAATGCGCGGAGAAGATACCGATTTAGATAAAAACCTCGTTGAGGCACTTGCCGATCCACTGATTCACTTGGTTCGTAACTCAGTGGACCACGGCGTTGAGATGCCTGATGTTCGTGTTGCCAATGGTAAATCGCGAACCGGTAAAGTTATCTTGGCAGCTTCTCAAGAAGGTGATCATATCCAACTTAGCATCGTTGATGACGGTGGGGGTATGGATGCAGACAAACTACGAGGTATCGCAGTAGATCGCGGTATTATGGACCAAGACGCAGCCGCAAGGTTGACGCCAAAAGAGTGTTATAACCTGATTTTTGCTCCTGGATTCTCAACCAAAACTGAGATTTCTGATATTTCGGGTCGTGGTGTAGGTATGGACGTAGTGAAAACGGCCATCAATACACTTAATGGTTCGATAGATATCGATTCGGAAATGGGCAAAGGCACCAAGATTACGATCAAAGTACCATTGACGCTGGCTATTTTGCCTACATTAATGGTTGGTGTATCAGGTCAGCCATTTGCATTGCCACTGGCGAGTGTCAATGAAATATTCCACTTGGATTTAAGCAAAACCAATACGGTTGACGGTCAACTTACGATTATCGTTCGTGAGAAATCTATCCCACTGTTTTACTTGCAGCAATGGCTGGTGCCAAACAAAGCTTATGATACGAATAAGAGTAACCTAGGTCATGTTGTCATTGTTCAACTTGGCGGGCAGCGTGTCGGTTTTGTTGTAGACACCTTGATCGGACAAGAAGAAGTGGTTATCAAACCGTTAGATGAATTATTGCAGGGTACACCAGGCATGGCTGGGGCAACAATTACCAGTGATGGCCACATTGCGTTGATTCTTGATGTACCAAACTTATTGAAAAAATATGCGATGCGTTCGCACATTTAATTGAAGGAATAGTATGGCGGTTAGAGTACTAGTTGTTGATGATTCAAGTTTTTTCAGACGTCGCGTCAGTGAAATCATCAACTCAGATCCGCGTCTTGAAGTAGTAGACATGGCGGTTAACGGTAAAGATGCCGTTGAAAAAGCACTCCGAATTAAACCGGATGTGATCACTATGGACATCGAAATGCCAGTAATGGATGGCATTACGGCTGTACGTGAAATCATGAAAGTGCAGCCTACTCCTATTTTGATGTTTTCATCGTTAACTCACGATGGTGCAAAAGCAACGTTAGATGCTCTGGATGCGGGTGCATTAGATTTCTTACCGAAGAAATTTGAAGATATAGCACGAAACAGAGACGAAGCGGTTAGTTTGCTGCAACAACGAGTCAGTGAAATAGCGCGTAAACGAGTGTTTATGCGCAGAACGACCACAAGCGCTCCTGCTGCACCAGCACGGACAGCGCCGTCGACTTCCGCAACGAGGAATGCAGCGTCTTCTCAATTAAGGTCTGCACCTTCAACACCCGCAGCGGCTCCTCCAGCACGAAGTTTTGCTGGTAAGTATAAAGCGAGTGGCAAAAAATATCAGTTAACGGCTATTGGTACCTCAACTGGGGGGCCTGTAGCATTACAAAAGGTGCTGACTAAGTTACCAGCAAATTACCCACATCCGATTGTGTTGATACAGCATATGCCTGCAACCTTCACCGCTGCATTTGCATCGAGATTGAACTCTTTATGCAAAATTCAGGTGAAAGAAGCGGAAGATGGTGATGTTCTAAAGCCTGGCCATGCCTATTTGGCACCAGGTGGCAAACAGATGATGATAGATGGTCGTCCCGGTTCTGCTAAGCTCCGCATCATTGATGGTGGTGAGCGAATGAACTACAAACCTTGTGTCGATGTAACCTTTGGTTCTGCTGCAAAAATATACCAAGATAAAGTGTTATCCATGGTATTGACTGGCATGGGAGCTGACGGGCGTGAAGGCGCAAGAATGCTGAAAACAGCGGGTGCGACTATTTGGGCACAAGATGAAGAAAGCTGTGTGGTATATGGTATGCCACAAGCCGTTGCTAAAGCAGGGATCTCAAGCGAAGATTTACCGCTAGAGCGTATCGCTGAACGTATGCTAGTTGAAGTTGGCATATCTTAAGGAGTCAATGTGATAGTTTGGAGTGTCGCTAACCAAAAGGGCGGTGTAGGCAAAACAACCACGACAGTAACACTGGCGGGGTTGTTAAGTCTGCGTGGTAAACGAGTGTTATTGGTTGATACCGACCCCCATGCGTCTCTTACTACTTATCTCGGATATGACTCTGACGAAGTACCTTGCAGCTTATTTGATCTGTTTCAATTGAGGCAGATTGATGAAAGTAGCGTGAGTTCGTTAATTTTGGGTACCGATATTGAAAATATCGACATCATTCCTGCTCATATGTCGTTAGCGACACTTGATCGCGTGATGGGTAACCGAAGTGGTATGGGGCTGATATTAAATAAGGCTCTGACTGCAATATCTGAAAAATACGATTATGTATTGATTGATTGCCCGCCAATTTTAGGGGTAATGATGGTGAATGCATTGGCTGCGAGTGATCGAATTTTGATACCAGTTCAAACCGAATTCTTGGCCATGAAAGGTCTTGAGCGAATGGTTCGAACTTTAGCGATCATGCAGAAATCACGAACGTCTCCGTTTAAAACAACGATAGTGCCAACTATGTATGATAAGCGAACGAATGCTTCGCTTCAGACGCTAACACAGTTAAAGAAAGGTTACCCTAATCAGGTGTGGCCATCTGCTGTTCCTATCGATACTAAATTTCGTGATGCCAGCTTAAAGCACTTACCAGCGTCGTATTTTGCTCCTGGTAGCCGTGGCGTATTCGCTTATAAACAGCTTTTAATCTATCTCGAGAGGTTGTCTTTCGATGATTAAAGAACCTGAAGCGGTATTATCGAGTGAGCAGGCATTAGATGACTATTTTACGGCCTTGTTAGGTGAAGACACATTCTTTGCCGACGAGGCTAGTGAGCTTGAAGTCAGTGAACAAGATTACTCGGCAGAAGAAGTCATTGTCGTAAAAAAAGTTGTTAAATCTACTGAGGTTGATGACGTTAGCATTTCTGCTGAACGAGAAATCGCATCTCAGGATGATACGCAGCAACGTGTCTCTGATGAATTTGAGCTTGAACCTCAAGCTAAGTTACAAAGTGAGTCGAGTTCGTCCTATACTGAAGTAGGTTACAACGAATTTGAGCTTCCTGACTTAGATGACGTGCAACGCCTTCTTAGTCAGTTAGAGTCAACCAATGCTGCTGATGAACCAGAAATTGACGATCTCATTAATCAAAATAACGTTGATATTGCGGTTGTCACTGAGGTTGCTCAAGAAGAGCCAGCTTTGCTCAGTGCAGAAATTCAAGAGTGGGAAAGCAGTTATGCCGAAACTCTGGTGGATTCTCCAGAAGTTAAGCTTGAAACGATAACAGAACCTGAACAAGCAATTGCCGAGGTTATAGAGCCTGTTGCAATACCTGAAACTCATACAGAAGACGTTATTGAGCAACAAGCCGAGACTGAAGCCCAAACAGAGTCGGGAGCAGGATTTACTAAAGAGTGGACAACAGTCGCAAGAAATGATGCGTTCCAAGTCCTTTATTTTGAAGTAAATAGCGTCGTATTCGCGGTTCCTTTAGATGAGCTTGGCGGTATACATCAAAAAGCTGAAGAACTGAATCACTTAATTGGCCGTCCTGATTGGTATTTAGGTTTACAAACCAATA
Organism: Vibrio tapetis subsp. tapetis; assembly: GCF_900233005.1. NCBI lineage: Bacteria > Pseudomonadati > Pseudomonadota > Gammaproteobacteria > Vibrionales > Vibrionaceae > Vibrio > Vibrio tapetis. Next base: position 2,321,162 of record NZ_LT960611.1, on the reverse strand, counting down.
AGAACGATCAGTTAGACGTTGTTGACACCGCAAGGTGGGCAATGTCAGAAAAATTGATCGATGACACACATCGCGATAGTTATCAATATATTGTGATGTTAGATGAAAGTCATTGGGGGTTAGCATCGAACCAATTAATGGGAACCGAATGGCTTAGCCCTGAAAAAATCCGCTGGCGCAAAAGTGCCGGGAAACGTCCTTGGTTAGCCGGGATGGTTAAAGAAAAAATGTGCGCTCTGATCCATGTCGATGCGATGATCACAATGCTGGATGCAGGGCTCGATGTCAAAGCGTTGGACAGTTAGAAGTAGAATTGTCGTTAGCGGCAAAAATGAGGATAAAACATGTCTCAAACGAATGAAGTAGAAGTAAGAAAAGACCAAGCAAACGATGAAGTTCTTCAGTGGGTAACATTCCAACTTGAAGACGAGACCTATGGCATCAATGTAATGCAAGTACGTGAAGTATTGCGTTATACAGAGATTGCACCCGTTCCAGGAGCGCCTGATTACGTTCTGGGTATCATCAACCTTCGTGGTAACGTTGTAACCGTTATTGATACACGTTCTCGCTTCGGCTTAATGCAAGGCGAAATTACAGATAATACGCGTATTATTGTGATTGAATCTGAGCATCAAGTGATTGGTATTTTGGTCGATAGCGTTGCTGAAGTGGTTTACTTACGTTCTTCTGAAATTGATACCACGCCAAGTGTTGGTACCGATGAAAGTGCTAAGTTCATCCAAGGTGTAAGCAACAGAGAAGGTAAACTTCTGATTCTTGTTGATTTAAACAAGCTGCTTACTGATGAAGAGTGGGATGACATGGCTCATCTATAATGATGAATGAGTTATCAACAATGTTACCTCTTTTAATAGGGGTAGCTGTGTTTGTTGCGCTTTGTATTATCTTAGTGTTTGTGCGCGTTAAACGAACGGGTGCAAAACGGTTAGATGTACAAAGGCAGCAGGTGCGCAGTTTGGAAAAGGAACTGCAAAAAACCAACAAACAGGTGCTAGAAGTACGCTCAGTTATGGTTGGTTTAGGGCAAAAAGTTGCTGAACAACAGGACATTATTCAACATCTTATCGAGCGTGTGACGGAATTGGAGCATACCGATTCAGATGGTCGCATGTATTCTCGTGCCAATAAGATGGTACAGCTCGGCGCAGGAATCAACGAATTGATTGAAGAATGCGAACTGCCGAAAGCAGAAGCAGAGTTGATGATGTCTTTACAGAGTAAAATTGCTGGCAAAGAAAAAGTCCCACCTTTGAATGACCATCCAGAAAGAAAGGCAATGAGATCACCAGCCCCTTCTCGAAGACCGCAGCATAAAATGAAATAGTGGATTTAAAGCGCTAGATTATTGTTGGTTGTAACAGATGGATGGAAATTTTCTGCTGTTTATTAAGAGAAGGCCGAGAGGCCTTCTCTTTTTTGTATCATTTACTTTCAATTTATAGACTGAAAAATCTGCGTTATGTGTCCTTTTTCAAAAATGTGGCAATTAGTTAACAGATTTCTGGTGAGATTCGCGTTTCCTTAACTTCTAGTTCTATTTTGTGGTCAATCCTGTGTGTTAAGATACGGATTCACTTACTTTAATAATTAAGACCATGCTTGAAGTATCAAACCTGACTGCAATTCGAGATGAACGCGTACTGTTTGAGTCCCTATCATTTTCCGTGCAACCGGGTGAATTGATACAAGTTGAAGGGCGAAATGGCACCGGAAAAACGACGTTATTGAGGATCATTGCTGGCCTCGGAGATTGCGAAGAGGGAAGCATTTCTTGGAAAAAAGAGAGCATTTTTGATAGCCGTGATGCCTACCATCAAGATTTGCTATTTTTAGGGCATCAACCAGGCATCAAGCGCGAACTTAACGCGTATGAAAACCTCGCCTTCTATCTTCAATTACATCAGCAGAAAAATGATCAACAAGCCATATGGGATGCACTGACACTAGTCGGGCTCGCAGGGCGTGAAGAGGTGCCTGTTGGGCAATTATCCGCAGGGCAACAACGTCGTGTGGCGTTAGCTCGGTTATGGCTAAGTAATCACCCTCTGTGGATACTAGACGAGCCGTTAACTGCAATTGATAAGCAGGGCGTAAAAGTACTAGAAACTTTATTTCTAAAACACGCTAATTCAGGGGGAATGGTTTTGTTGACGACGCATCAAGACATGTTTGCCGACAACCCATTACTTCGTAAAATTCGATTAGGAGACTAAATGGTTTCTTCTATGCTGACAATTGTTCGTCGTGAACTGCTCATTGCATTCAGACGACAGGCTGACATTTTAAACCCGTTATGGTTCTTTATCATTGTGGTCACGCTGTTTCCACTGAGTATTGGGCCTGAACCAAACCTTTTGGCACGCATAGCGGCGGGTATTGTTTGGGTTGCGGCTTTACTTTCTGCCTTGTTGTCATTAGAACGTCTTTTTCGAGATGATTATCAAGACGGCGCACTGGAACAAATGATGCTGATGCCTATCCCATTGCCACTGGCTGTGATGAGCAAAGTTATCGCACACTGGCTACTCACTGGGTTACCTTTGATTCTCATCAGCCCGTTACTCGCAATATTACTGTCATTAGATTTCAATACTTGGTTAGCGGTTGTGCTGACTCTGCTAGTTGGCACACCAACATTAAGCTTCATCGGTGCGATTGGCGTGGCCTTAACGGTAGGGCTGCAAAAGGGCGGTGTATTATTGAGCCTGTTGATTTTGCCGCTTTATATCCCAATTTTGATTTTTGCTACCTCGGCAATTGATGCAGCCAGTTTAGGGATGGCGTATAACGGTCAACTTGCTGTGTTAGGAGCAATGCTAGCAGGTGCCGCGACATTAACGCCATTTGCAATCAGTGCATCATTGAGAGTCAGCGTAAACTAGCACCACTTTATTACAATAAACGCGATGCATAGATGTCGTGTATTCATATTTATAATAGGGCTTCTACAGCAAAGGCTGAAAGAAGACACTAGAAGCAAGAGTGAGACAGACGATGTGGAAATGGCTTCATCCGTACGCAAAGCCTGAAAAAGCGTATCAGCTTAGTGGCACCTTATTACCTTGGTTTTCAATTTTAGCCCTAGGTTGTTTATTGACGGGCTCTATTTGGGGGCTTGCTTTTGCTCCTTCTGATTACCAGCAAGGTGACAGTTTTAGAATCATCTATATTCACGTGCCTTCTGCTATTTGGTCGATGGGTGCTTATATGTCGATGGCAATCGCAGCCTTTATTGGTATCGTTTGGCAAGTACGCCTTTCGGATATGGCCGCCGCTGCCATGGCTCCAATTGGCGCTGTATTTACGTTTATTGCTTTAGTCACCGGTGCTATATGGGGCAAACCTATGTGGGGCACATGGTGGGTATGGGACGCACGCTTAACCTCAGAACTCATTCTTCTTTTCTTATACCTGGGTGTGATTGCGCTTTACCATGCATTCGATGACCAGAAAACCGCAGCGAAAGCGGCCGGTATTTTGGCTATGGTTGGTGTCATCAACTTACCTATTATTCACTTCTCGGTTGAGTGGTGGAACACCTTGCATCAAGGGGCAACCATAACTAAGTTTGAGAAGCCATCTATCTCTGGTGACATGTTATGGCCATTATTGCTGAACATTTTTGGTTTCGCTTTTTTCTTTGCCAGCTTAACCTTGGTGAGATTTAGAAACGAAATAATAGCCAAAGAAAGCCATCGACCATGGGTGCAAGCCATTGCAGCATCTCGTGCATCTAATTCATCTCACGCGAATAAGAGGTAACTCGTATGCATTTTGACTCTTTTTCAGATTTACTCGCGATGGGCGGCTACGCCGGTTACGTATGGGGAGCATTTGGTATTACATTTGGCTCTATGCTGCTTTTACTTGTATTAAGTGTTAAACGTAATCGTGAACTTTTTAAAGGCGTTCAGGCCAAAATAGACAGACAAGCGCGAATTGACGCGGCGAAAGATATGGAGAACACACTATGAACCCAAGACGTAAGAAGAGGCTCGGTCTCGTTCTCGCTTTAATAGTCGGCATTTCGACTACTGTTGGCTTGATGCTCTATGCTCTCAATCAAAACATGGATCTATTCTATACCCCGACCGAACTGGTTATGGGTAAGCCTGATGGCTCGAAACCTTACGTTGGCCAGCGTTTACGTATCGGTGGCATGGTTGTTGAAGGCTCGGTTTCGCGTAATCAAGAATCACTAAGAGTTTCTTTTGACCTTGCCGATGTCGGCCCAAAAGTAACGGTTGTGTATGATGGTATTTTGCCTGATTTATTCCGTGAAGGGCAGGGTATCGTTGCTCAGGGTGTCCTCATTGATGCAACGACCATTGAAGCGTTTGAAGTACTAGCGAAGCATGATGAAGAATACATGCCGCCGGAAATTGCGGAAGCAATGAAGAAAACTCACGAACCGTTACAATATTCAGATGAGCAAAAACAAGGAAGCTCTAAATGATCGCTGAAATAGGCCACTTTGCCCTGATAATTTCATTAGGGTTTGCCGTGCTATTGAGTGTATTGCCCTTATATGGAGCAAGCCAAAATAACACCACCTTGATGAATTTTGCTCGCCCGCTTTCGTGGGGCATGTTCTTACTCTTGGGTTTGTCGTTCTGTATTTTGCTGTGGGCATTTTACACGAATGATTTTACCATCACTTATGTTGCAACCAACTCGAATACCTTGCTGCCTTGGTATTATCGACTCACCGCAGTATGGGGCGCTCACGAGGGTTCTTTGTTGCTCTGGGTGTTGATACAAGCGGGTTGGACCGTTGCCGTTGCTACCTTTAGCCGGGGAATGCCACAAGAGTCAGTCGCGCGAGTGTTGGCGGTGATGGGCTTGATTACGGTCGGATTCTTGTTGTTCATTATCATGACATCAAACCCGTTCTTACGTACTCTGCCATTTTTCCCGATTGACGGACGAGACTTAAACCCATTACTGCAAGATCCAGGGCTGATCATTCACCCTCCTATGCTTTATATGGGCTACGTTGGTTTCTCTGTTGCGTTCTCATTTGCTATTGCGTCATTGATGACAGGCCGCTTAGACACCGCGTGGGCTCGTTGGTCTCGTCCGTGGACAACGGCGGCATGGCTATTCCTAACGCTAGGTATCGCACTAGGTTCTTGGTGGGCGTACTACGAACTTGGCTGGGGTGGTTGGTGGTTCTGGGATCCAGTAGAAAACGCCTCATTTATGCCTTGGCTGGCTGGTACAGCGCTGATGCACTCACTGGCGGTAACTGAAAAACGCGGTACATTTAAAGCTTGGACAGTATTACTTGCTATCTCTGCGTTCTCTTTGAGCTTGCTTGGTACTTTCCTCGTGCGTTCAGGGATTCTGGTTTCTGTGCATGCGTTTGCTTCTGATCCAGCGCGTGGCATGTTCATTCTCGCGTTCTTAGTCTTTGTTATTGGCGGCTCATTGCTGTTGTTCGCAATGAAAGGCTCTTCAGTACGTGTTCGTGGCAATTATGAGCTGTTTTCTCGTGAAAACGCACTATTAGGTAATAACATTATTTTAGTCGCGGCATTAGTCGTGGTGCTAGTGGGTACTTTGTTGCCTCTTGTTCACAAACAGTTAGGTTTGGGCTCCGTTTCTATTGGTGCGCCATTCTTTAATATGCTGTTTACATGGTTAATGGTTCCATTTGCATTCTTGCTGGGTGTAGGCCCGCTGATTCGCTGGAAAAAAGATGACTTATCAGGCTTAGTTAAGCCAATGTTGGTCTCTGGTGTTGCTGCGTTCGCACTTGCTGCCGTCGCCATTTTTGCCTTGGCAGACCGTTTTACCGGCCTTGCTTATTTAGGTTGGGTAATGGCGCTGTGGATTGTGTTTATGCACGCTTTTGAGCTTCATCAACGTGCCACTCATCGCCATACTTTTCTGGTGGGTGTTAAGAAATTGCAACGTAGCCACTGGGCAATGATGTTTGCTCACTTCGGCATGGCGGTTACCGTAATCGGTATTGCAATGGTACAGAACTACTCAATAGAGCGTGATGTTCGTTTAGCGCCCGGTGAAAGGTTTGAAATTCAAGGTTATGACTTTTACTTCAAAGGTCTACGTGATACAGATGGCCCTAACTATGATGGTTATACCGCTGACTTTGAAATCACCTTAGATGGTAGTTATGTCAATACGTTACACGCTGAAAAACGTTTTTATAGCACAGCAAAGTCTATGATGACGGAAGCGGCGATCGATCGTGGTGTGACTCGCGATCTGTATATTGCTCTGGGTGAACGCTTAGATGATGGCGACGCGTGGGCTGTACGTATTTATTACAAACCATTTGTACGCTGGATCTGGTTAGGCAGTATTTTCATGTCGCTAGGTGGCGCGATTGCAATCAGTGATAAACGTTACCGTTTTAGAAAGAACACTAATGCTGTGGTAAAGGAGCAATAAGATGAATCTAAATGTAATGTTCGCTCCTTTGGCCTTTTTCCTCATCTTGGTGGCGGTATTTGGCACGCAGTTAACTCGTAACGCTGATGGTGATGATCCAACCAAGCTTGAATCCGTATTAGTAGGTAAAACGGTGCCAGAGTTTCGTTTAGAAGATTTGGCGCAACCAGGAAAACTGTACGATCAAACAATTTTTGTTGGTGAGCCTTTGCTGATCAATGTATGGGCAACATGGTGTCCAACATGTTATGCAGAGCACCAATATCTGAATGAGCTTTCAAAAGAAGGCGTTAAGATCATTGGCCTCAACTACAAAGATGACAGGAATAAAGCAGTGCAGTGGCTTACCGAGTTGGGTAACCCATACTTGATTAGCCTGTTTGATGGTGACGGCATGCTAGGGCTTGATCTTGGCGTTTACGGTGCACCTGAAACCTATTTGGTCGATGCAAATGGCGTGATCCGTTATCGCCATGTTGGTGATGTAAATACTAAAAACTGGCATGAAACGCTACAGCCTATGTATCAGCAATTCTTGGAGGAAGCGAAATGATTCGAACTATTCGCGTCTTATTATTAGCTCTCTTTGCATTTTCAATGCCTGTATTGGCAACGATTGATCTACACGAATTTGATAGTGTAGAGCAAGAACAAAAGTTCAAAGAATTGAGCGCGACACTGCGTTGCCCTAAATGTCAGAACAATTCCATTGGCGATTCAAACGCAATACTGGCTCAAGACTTGCGTCAGAAAGTGTATGAAATGCTGAAAGCCGGCAAATCGGAAGATGAAATCGTTGATTATATGATTGCTCGTTACGGTAACTTCGTCACTTACAATCCACCAGTAACACCGGTAACGTCGGTGTTATGGTTAGGTCCACTTTCAGTCATTGTTTTTGGCTTTGGTTTTATTTTCTTAAGAAGTCGTAAGCGTAAATCAACGGCAACATCCACCGACGACTGGGATGCAGATAAAGAAGCGAAGCTAAAATCGCTACTGGAAGAAAGTGACCAAGGAGACAAAAAACAATGATGATGTTTTGGATAGCTACGCTGGCTTTGGTGGTACTTTCGAGTGTTTTCATTCTGTGGCCGTTATTAGTAAAAAAAGACGTCGATGACGAAGCACGTCGTGATGAACTCAATAAAGCGTTTTATAAAGATCGCCTAGCTGAGCTTGAAGAAGAAACAGATGAAGGCTTGGTTGATGACCAGCAAGAATTGGTTTCTGATTTAAAGCAGACGTTGCTTGATGACATCCCTAATCAAAAAGTAAACACTGAAACTCAAGTGTCTATGCCATTGGTTGTGGGTGCGTCTATCGTGTTTATGGCAGTATTGTCGTACGGAACGTACTTCAAGTATGGCGCATCCAATGACGTTGAAAGCTGGCAGCAAGTTTCTAATAACTTACCCGAGTTAACGAAAAAGCTGATGTCGCCAGGTAATGAACCATTAGCTGACGATGAGATGGACGATCTCACCCTTGCGCTTCGAACTCGCTTGCATCATCAACCCGAAGACTCGACAGGTTGGTTGTTATTGGGAAGAATTGCCTTGGCGAATCGCGATATCACGACCGCTATTGGATCGATGAAAAAAGCCTATCGCCTTGAACCTGAAGATACGGACATTCAATTAGGCTATGCGCAGGCGCTGATGCTCTCTTCGGATGAGTCAGACTTGAATAACGCACGGGCTATCTTAGCCGGCCTTATTAAGGAAGATTATGTAGACTTACGTGTGTTCTCTTTATTGGCTTTTGATGCATTTGAGCAGCAAGACTACCCAGCAGCGGTTCAGTATTGGAGTATGATGCAAAAAATGATTGGTCCTGAAGACAGTCGTTACACCATGCTTCAACGCAGTATTGAAAATGCACGATTGAAAATGGGTGATGCTCAGCAAGTATCCGGAAAATCAGTTGCCGTTACCATTAGCCTGTCGCCTGAAGTACAAGCTAATAGCAATGCCGCATTGATCGTTTCAGCTCATCGCGCTGATGGCAGCCCAATGCCTGTAGCTGCGGCGAGATACCCTCTAGGTAGTTTCCCTCGCACGGTGGTGATTGACGACCGAAATAGCATGATTGAAGGCCAGAATTTATCGGATCTGCCTGACTTTCTGATCCGTGCTCGAATTGATACTGATGGTAATGTATCAACCCGAGATGGCGATTGGTACGGTGAAAGCCCGGTCATCAAACTGGGTGAACAGGTTGCGTTAACGATTGATAAGCGTTATTAATAGTTAAAGCTTGTTATTGCCTCGTAATCAATCATGATTAAGGGGGATATAGGATTAAAAAACCGGCTTCGGCTGGTTTTTTGTTGTTAGGAAAGGATGCATGGCGTTTAAGCAGTTGAAAATCGTCTCAGTTATAATACTGACCAGCGTTTTGTTGGGGTGCAGCAGTGCGCCTAAAGAATCAGAAAACGAACAACACCCTAATGATCCCTTTGAAGGGGTCAACCGCGTGATGTTCGATTTAAACTACGATTATATCGACCCATACTTAGTTCGTCCGGTGTCAATTGCGTATGTTGAAACAGTGCCTGTTCCTGTACGCGGTGGTATTGGCAATTTTTTAGCGAACTTAGATGAACCGGCCAGTATCGTGAACAACCTTTTGATGGGGAAAGGTGAAAGAGCCGCAGACCATTTCAATCGCTTTTGGATCAACTCAACGTTAGGTTTACTTGGTTTTATTGATGTTGCGTCGGCGGCTGGCATCAGTAAACATGATGAACGCCAGTTTGGTGATATGTTGGGATACCATGGTGTCGGTCATGGGCCGTACTTTATGGTGCCAGGTTACGGTCCAATCACCGCTCGTAAAACCACAAGCTTTATTGATGGTAAGTATGTGCCTCTTTCTTTGCTCAATTTTTGGGCAAGTGCTGGTAAATGGGCACTAGAGGGCATGGAAAAACGGTATGTCTTGATACCGCAAGAAGGGACGTTAGAAGCCTCGCCAGATCCTTATGCGTTATCTCGTGAAGTCTACTTACAGCGCCGCGATTATACGGCAGGGCTAGAAGTAGAGATTGACGAAGAGGAAGAAGACTATTTGGATGATTATTTGGATGATGGGTTTTAGGGGCGGGTTTAAGGCATAAGGCTCAGGGCGAGAGATAGAATTCGCTGCGCTCACTAGAATACAGATTACGGAGCGGACTCCCTTCTAGAGGCTATAAGGGTAAGAGCTCGGGATAGTTCTGTGTTAGTGGAATGAGTTGTGGATGCTAGAAAATGAAGTTCGTTCTGTATTATATCTTTAGACACAAAAAAGGTTGGCGAAAGCCAACCTTTTGTTTTTCTGTCGTTTCTAAATTGAATTAGAAGCTGTAGCTGTACTGTACGCCGGCTAGGATTGCGTTTGCGTGCGTAGTTGCTGTTAGTTTACTTAGACCAGAACCCTCAGTTACTGATACGTCTTCACCTAGTAGGTAAGTCGCACCAAAATCAACAGTATGTTTGTCCATATGGTAGCTCAAACCTGCAGAGAACCAGTGACGGTTTGAGTCAGGAACAGAAATAGATGTGATTTCATCTTGAGCTGCAGAGTCGAACATGTAGCCTGCACGGAACGTCCAGTCTTGGCTCATGTAGTAAGTACCACCTAAAGCAACGTGATATCCATCTTTCCACTTGTAGTCTTTAGAAAAAGAACCGCCAGAAGTTTCGATTTTGTCGAATGCACTCCAACCAATCCATTGTAAGCTATAGTGTACTGCAAACTTGGAATCGGTAATTTTGTGATAACCAGAGAACTCAAGCATGCTCGGTAAAGGTAGTTTTAATTTCTCATCAGAGTAATCGAGTACGCCACCTGCTAACTCTATCTTACCTTTTGCTTCTATAAGAGGGCTATAGTGGTAAGAAAGACCATAACGGTTATTTTCATCGGCTTCGTAAACGGTACCAATATTAAATCCGATACCAGTTCCTTTTGCATCAATATCAAGCAGGTTACCGGTAGTGTTTCGCTTCAATACACCAGTACCTTCAACGATATCAATACCAGCTCCAAGGCTAAGTTTTTCATTGACTCTGTAAGAAGCTGCTAGAGCATAATTAATGCTAGTGATTTGAGTTTCACCACCGTAGTTTCCTGAAATGCCGTCACCAAATGATTTGTCGAAATTGTTTTTTGTACCAAAGTTAGAGTAAACCCCAGCACCTAGAGCAATTTTATCGTTTAAGCGGTGAACGTAGTAGATGTTTGGAACTGGAGTATCGCTTTTGTTTGTCGCGCTATTGCCACTGTCAATAGCAGTTTCTATATCAGTTACTTTAATCTCAGTACTGATCACATTGACGCCACCAGAAAACTGGTGAGAATCAAACAGCGCCATTGCTGCTGCGTTACGAGACATTACTGAAGCGTTATCAGCGATAACTGCGTCACCAGCAAATGCGCGGCCTAGGCCTGTTGCTGATTGAGCGTTAAGTTGGAATCCAGCGGCAACCGCTTGTTGTGAAGCGAGAGCGATGGTTGCTGCAATTACCGTTTTTTTAAACAGACGCGTGCTATTCATTGGTGACTACCTATAATTATTTATTTTTTTAGTTACCCACTTTTTTTGTGCCAAGTGATTAAGTTGGCGTGGGCTGTCGAGCAAATACTCAGTGACGCAGATAGTAAAGGTAGAAATGAGCGAGAGAAATCCGACCAGAGGAAAAAGTGGCGATAAAATCCATGAAATGGGCGGTAATTAACAGTAAGTTCGGCGAAATGTGTGTATTTTAGAGTTTATACTCTATTTGGGGTGAGGGTAATTGAGCTGAATGATAAATGCTCCCACCTGGGAGCATTTGAAGTATTAACCGATTGGTTTGATGATTGGCATCAGTACTTCGGCGATTTTGGCGACATCTTCACCTGCCTCGCCTACGAGTACCATACTGGCCCCTTCAAGAGGAGTAATTGTACCGTTCATGCCATTTTTCTGGAAAGACTGAGTTGAGTCGCTATTAACACGCGTAACGAACATCGTCACTCGTCCTTTTTCACCTTGGAATACCATGTGCATAGCGTTCGAATCACCAAAACCACAGTGATTTAAGTAATACACTTGGTACGGAAAGTTATCAGTAAATGCAAAATCAAAAGGTTTTAACTTCATGTTGATTTGCTTAGAAGATACTTTCTCATCTAACGGGTTTATAAACGGTGATTCGTCAACAACATGCTGCATTGCGGTATCGGCTAAAGAAGCATGAGCAGGGCTAATAACAAGTGGTGTCCAATTTATTTGCCCTACCAACAACCCAGCGGCAAATGCGACAGAGGCAGCCAGTGCCATCGTTCGTTTCATTACAGAGCGTGTGAATGGGGTCTCTTCAATCTCAGCACTTTGATTAAATAGAATCCGATCCGCAAGGCCATCTGGGACATCAACTTTCATTGCTTGCTCGATTTGATTATCAAGCTTTAGAATGTCATCGATAAACTTAGCGTTTAACTCACATTGTTCTCTTGTAAGTTCGCTATCAGATTCCTTGTTTTTGGGATCGGACATAATTCGACGGCGAAGTTCTAAATCATCCATTATGTACCCCCTTATCTAGATCAGATTCATCTAACATGTCTTTGAGTTGATTTCTCGCTCGGAAAAGTCGAGTCATCACCGTATTTTTATTAAGATCTAATATATCGCCGATCTCTTCACCGCTGAAACCACCAATAACTTGCAGAAACAGTGGCTCACGATAGTCAATATCCAGCTTCATGATTTGATTTTGTAGCCATTCTTGTTGATGTTTCGGATCGTCACTGGTTTTTGCTTCCGCACCATGATCGTCAATATCGACTAATTCTAACTGTTTCCTTTCAAATCTTCGTGCGTTTTCGCGGCGCAATATGGTGATCAACCAAGACTTGGCTGCTTTTTCATCTTGTAAGCTGTCTATTGCTTTCCAAGCTCTTAAGCAGGTTTCTTGCACTAAGTCTTCAGCTATATGTCCATCTTTGCATAACCAATATGCATAGCGATAAAGGTCGCGATGGTAAGCCCGCACGAGGGCTTCGTATCGTTTTTGTTTGTCCATATCAGAGTTGACCGGGCTCTGTGGCTTTTTCTTTCCAAATAAATTTAGTATTGACACATGCGGCTCCATTTTCTCGAGCGATTAACGAGAAAAGCTTATCCTTGCGGCAGTATGGGTAAAACCACCAATAAATTGATCTAGTTCAATTTCTAGCAATGTGAAAGCGCTATAGTACAGGTGTCATCTCGTTGGTATTTATTATCGACATGTTGAGCAAGATGACACTTCCTTTTGAAGGCTGACTTTACTTTCTCCTAATCAGGAAACTGATTTTTGAATTTTGGCGATACGCTATATATCGATTCCAACCACACAGATATGTGTGGTTTTTTTTTATCAGTCACATTATTTCCCATTCTAGCATCCTTTCTTGTTATACGTTGTCTGACAAAAGCGACAAATTAAACGATACAGCCCAAAAAACGTTCGCATATTCTTCCTATTCTTGCAGTTGGTCACGCTCTGAAGTAAAAAGTGATTTAAACATACGTTTTAATCTGATAACATTTTTGCTACATATACAGGTCTGACCTCTCAATCAAGGAGACACAATGGGCATACAGGATTTAACCACACGATCGGGTGAACGCATTGCGATCGTCGCAGGTTTACGTACTCCATTCGCACGCCAAAGCACAGAGTTTGGTCATGTACCAGCCGTTGATCTAGGCAAAATGGTGGTTAGTGAAATGCTAACACGGGCGGATGTTGATCCCGCTATTGTCGACCAAGTTGTGTTTGGTCAGGTTGTGCAAATGCCTGAAGCACCAAATATCGCTCGCGAGATTGTTTTGGGCACTGGTATGGACGTAAAAACTGATGCTTATAGTGTGACTCGAGCCTGTGCGACGAGCTTCCAAGCGGCTGCAAACGTAGCAGAGAGCATTATTGCCGGTACGATTGATGTGGGTATTGCTGGTGGTGCAGATTCTTCTTCTGTTTTACCTATTGGCGTTTCAAAAAAGCTGGCTTCCTCATTGTTGGCTCTGAGTAAAGCTCGAAAGTCAGGCCAAAAGCTGTCTATTTTAAGTAAGTTGTCTTTCAAAGATTTGATGCCTGTACCTCCTGCTGTTGCCGAGTATTCTACGGGTATTTCTATGGGGCAAACGGCGGAGCAAATGGCCAAAACTCATGGTATATCACGAGAAGAGCAAGATGCTTTAGCTCACCGTTCTCATACATTGGCGGCGCAAGCTTGGGCTGATGGGAAGATACGTGATGAAGTGATGACCGCTTTTCCAGAACCTTACAAAAAATGGATTGATACGGATAACAACATCCGTACCGATTCTACGGTAGAGGGTTACGCTAAGTTACGACCAGCATTTGACCGAAAACACGGCAGTGTAACGGCGGCAAACAGTACGCCATTGACTGATGGTGCGGCGGCCGTTCTTATGATGAGAGAAGGCAAAGCGAAAGAACTTGGTCTTGAAATATTAGGTTATATTCGTTCGTATGCATTTTCTGCCATTGATGTGCATGAAGACATGCTAATGGGGCCATCTCATGCAACGCCTATCGCATTAGACAGAGCCGGAATTACATTAGATGACCTAACACTCATTGATATGCACGAAGCGTTTGCAGCGCAAACCCTGGCTAATGTGAAAATGTTCGCCAGTGATGAATTTGCCCAGCAGGTATTAGGGCGTGATAAGGCGATTGGCGAAATCGACATGGAGAAATTTAACGTGTTAGGCGGCTCCTTGGCTTACGGGCATCCGTTTGCTGCGACTGGCGCACGTATGATGACCCAAACATTGCGTGAGCTAAAAAGACGCGGTGGTGGTCTGGCGTTGAACACGGCCTGTGCTGCTGGTGGTTTAGGTGCAGCAATGGTATTGGAGGTAGAATAATGAGCAATCAAAACGCATTTCAATTAACCATTGATGACCAAGGCCTTGCATGGCTTGCTATTGATGTCCCTGGCGAAAAAATGAATACCCTTCAAGCTCAGTTTACTGAAGAGATGCAAACCATCTTGATGGAACTTGAAGCTAAAAAGCATGAAGTATCTGGTTTAATCATTCATTCCTTGAAACCTGACAACTTTGTTGCGGGGGCTGATGTACGCATGCTCGACGCGTGTACTACAGCGGAAGAGGCACAAGGTTTGGCCGCACAAGGTCAACAAATGTTTAACCAGCTTGAAGCATTGCCTTTCCCCGTGGTTTCTGCAATCCATGGCCCTTGTTTAGGTGGTGGCTTAGAGCTTGCACTGGCTTGTGATTACCGTGTATGCAGCGACTCAGACAAAACGCGTTTGGGTTTACCTGAAGTTCAGCTCGGTTTACTGCCAGGTTCCGGCGGTACACAAAGGCTGCCTCGCTTAATTGGTTTACTGCCAAGCTTAGACTTAATTTTGACTGGTAAGCAGTTGAGAGCTAAAAAAGCAAATAAGTTGGGTGTGGTTGATGCTTGTGTACCTGAATCTATTTTACTGGAGGTAGCCAAGAAGTATGCCTCTGGTAATAAGGCAAAGCGTAAATTGGCGACCAAAGAACGCCTGCTTTCTGGTGTGAAGTTTGGCCGAAATTTTGTGTTTGACCAAGCGAGCAAGAAGACACTTGCCAAAACTCGCGGTAATTATCCAGCGGCGGACGCTATCTTAGACGTTATTGCTTATGGTTTAGAACACGGTATCGAAAAAGGTTTAGAAAACGAGGCTAAACGTTTTGGTGTGTTGTGCATGAGTAACGAATCCAAAGCATTGCGTTCTATTTTCTTTGCGACAACGGAAATGAAAAAAGAAAACGGCACTGATGAAAAGCCTCGGTTAGTTTCGCGTGTTGGTGTACTTGGTGGTGGCCTTATGGGGGCGGGCATTAGTCATGTGTCTGTTTCTAAAGCCAAAGTGCCAGTACGAATCAAAGATGTTTCTAACGATGGTGTGTTAGGAGCAATGAATTACAATTACAAACTGCTTAGTAAGCAGAAAAAGCGCCGTATTTTAACTAAAGCAGAACTGCAATATCGTATGTCCCAGTTGTCTGGTGGTACGGATTACACCGCCTTTAAAAATACAGATATGGTGATTGAAGCGGTATTTGAAGATCTTGCATTAAAGCAGGGCATGGTAAAAGAAATAGAGCAATACGGAAACGAGCGCACTATTTTTGCTACTAATACGTCTTCTTTGCCCATTCATCAAATTGCGGCCGAAGCGCAACGGCCCGAAAACGTTATAGGTTTGCACTACTTTAGCCCGGTTGAGAAAATGCCGTTGGTGGAAGTCATTCCACATGAAGGGACTTCTGATGAAGTTATCTCAACTACAGTGGAATTGGCTCGTAAGCAAGGTAAGACCCCCATCGTTGTGGCGGATAAAGCGGGCTTCTATGTCAACCGAATTTTAGCGCCTTACATGAATGAGTCTGCGCAAGTGTTGTTAGGTGGTGAGCCTATCGAGCAACTTGATAATGCTTTGCTTAATTTCGGTTTCCCTGTAGGGCCAATAGCGCTGCTTGATGAAGTTGGCGTTGATATTGGCGCGAAGATAATGCCAATTTTGGTCGAAGAGTTAGGGGCGCGATTTAAGGCTCCGGAAGTGTTTGATGTTTTGCTGAATGATGGCCGTAAAGGGCGTAAAGTAGGCAAAGGTTTTTACAGCTATAACGGCAAAAAGAAAGAAGTGGATAAAAGCGTTTATAAGCTATTGAAACTTCAGCCAGAAGCGAAACTGCCAGAAAAAGACATCGCGCTACGTTGTGTATTGCCAATGCTGAACGAGGCGGTACGCTGTTTAGATGAGGGGATTATCCGCAGTGCAAGAGATGGCGACATCGGGGCTATTTTTGGTATTGGTTTCCCACCATTCTTAGGTGGCCCGTTCCGTTACATGGACCAAATCGGCACTAAAGAGTTAGTCAACATCATGAACAATTTTGCCGAGAAATACGGCGATAGGTTCGCACCTTGCGATGGCTTATTAACGAGAGCGGGCAGTGATGCACGTTTCTACGATTAAACCTGCATAGAATACAGCGATTAAAATGAAATTAGGGCTACCATTGGTAGCCCTAATTATCTTCCGCTTTTAACCTAAATCAACATCTTTCGGTCTGAGCTGAAACTCTTCTACAGAACCAATTTCCTGCCCTACATTGAGGGTTGCCTCTTCACCGTGTTCACTGCCTTGACTATGCATGATCAAGCGGTTTGCTGTTCGTGGCTTAAGGATACTGACGACGAATCGAATCATCTCTGAGCGAGTAAGTCCTTTAAGCTCTTCTAAAACCTGCTCCCTTTGACGGAATTCTTCGTCCTTGTTACCTATGGCTACCCACAAGCGTTGAGCGCGGCCGCGCAAATTGTTATCTGGCGTAGCGACTTGGTTCCAGAGGCCTTTTTTACTGCTTTGCCATTGGTATTCATTGAGCTCTAACAAAATCATATAAAAAGCGTTGAGAAACTCATCTATAGCCGCTAAAAGTTCAATTGGAGCGGCTTTAGGAGATTGCACGTAAAGCACAATACCTGGGTGGCGGTTGAGCGGCATGTTACCGGTTCCGACCATATAACCTAGCTGTTGCTTCGTGCGAATTTCGTGAAAAAACGTGGCCGACATTAAGTGGTTAGCAAGTGAGTAAAGTGCAATGTTGCGAGGGTTTACCTCTGGACATTGGTAGTAAATAACAATCGCAGAATCCGCTTGATGACAGAAAACTTCGCGTTGATATGTGCCATGCTCTCCCAGCATAATGAGCGGGCGTAATGATTCCTCATAACGCTGGTCTTCCACACGTAGTGCTGACTTAATTGTTTGAGCTAGGGTAAGAGCTTGTTCTGTTTGCCAGTCACCATACACAAATAGCTCAACATGCAGCTCCGCTAAAATACTGTCTACAAATGAAGGTAATTCGTCTACTTCAATGGATTCTAAGGCTTCTATTAACACCGGGAACGGAGGGTTATTAGGTTGAAGTAGCCCTGTTAAGCTATTGAATAGTTGAGAAACAGGACGATCTTTAGCCGCATTTTTCCAGTTACGCAGCATTTGTTGTTTGATGATTTCAAATCGCTGAGGGTTAAACTCTCGGGTGGCAAACCGAGTTAAAATCACATCAAGTAATTGAGATTGTTTTTGACTAAAGCCGCTTAGCGTTAGCGTTACTCCACCTTGGTGAGCGTACATGTTGTAGCTCATACCCGCAATTTCCGCTTGATACGTCTCTTTTACTAAAGAGTCTAAAAACAGTTCTACGCACAGGCGAGTTTTGACAATGTTTCTTGGTGTAGACACCGCATGAGGACTGTCTATGGCTAAGTAAACCACGCCTTTAGGAACACGAAACTCCGGTTCTTGTAAGTGCCATAAGCGAAAGCCTGATAGCTCTTCTAGCATCGTTGGGATCGTGATATCACCTTCCAATGGCATAGGGTCTAGATCGTAGCAAATATAAGGATTTTCTTTAGGTAACGTCAGTTCTGTATTAAGTGATGCATTATTCCAGCGCGCTAATTGCTGCTCATTGAAAGGAGACACGGAGTAAGGCGCATCATACCATTTGGCGAGGGTATCGTATTCTAAGCCCTTGGCGATGACCGACAGCTTTAGATTTTCAACATTAAAATAACTAAAAACTTCGCTTAATAGGTCTTCGTTAAAATCTGCCATTTTGTAGTCGCCATAAATGACGTCTTCTTCAGGGAAGTGATGAATATTCATCACCAAATGGCTAGCTAAGTCGAGCGGCCGAGTGGATTCTTGGAAACGAAAGGCCGATTCGAGAACCGCTTGTTTTTCGTGATAGCGCCATTGCTGAAAGCCAGACTCTCTGATCAACTGAAGGTAGGAAAATACCGCTTCAACAATATCATCAACGTGGTTAAGACCTTCAGGGGTGAGTGTGCAACTTACCGTGAATTCTCGGTAGTTGTTGCCGCTCATACCACCACCGGCGCCTAAGCTGTTGATCCAACCAAGCTCTTTTAAATAGAGCATCAAGCTGCCTTGGGCTTCATCGCCGAGCAAGTGAGCAAAATACGACAAAGGTTTGCTGCCATAATGTGCATCCATACTGGGTAAAGCGAACGCAAGTAACAGTTTTCGGCTGTCTTTTTCAGGTTCAATTTGAATGTAGCAACCTTTTTGCTCTGGGCGGGTGAGCGTAACTAAGGTGGCTTTACCTTGTTTATTGCGGTTGGCGATAGGGTTGAATAAGGACTCTACCCATTGTTGCATTTCATCTAAAGAGTGCGAGCCGACTAAGGTCAGCGTCATTAAATCTGCCGAGTATTGCTGCTGATAAAAATCGATGATTTCTGCACGAATTGATTGGCCATTTCTATCGCCAAGGGTTTCGAAATTGCCAACAGAAAATTTCGAAAAAGGGTGTTCGGGGTTCGCGACTTCTTTATGAACTTGATATAGGCGACGCATGTCGTCTTTTAGTTTGAGGCGATACTCAGAGTCGACCGCTTCTCTTTCTTTATCCAGGGCTTCTTCATTAAAAAGAGGGCTGACAAAAAATTGGCTAAAGCGTTTTAAACCACGTTCGAAGGCCGTAGGAGTAATATCAAAAAAGAAACAGGTGTGCTCTGTGCCAGTCCAAGCATTGTTATTACCGCCATGTTGGCTAATAAAAGCTTGAAATTCTCCTGTCTTCGGGTATTTTTCTGTACCCAAAAATAGCATATGCTCTAGAAAATGGGCCAGACCTTCACGGTCGGACGGATCGTCGAAATGGCCAACATTTACCGCTAGTGCCGCCGCAGATTTTTGTGCATGATCATCTTGAACCAGCAGTACGCGTAATGCGTTATCTAGTGTTATGTAGCGGTATTGATTATTGTCATTAGGGCTGAGATGCACGAGAAGGTCTCCGAAAATGCAATTGCTTTAATTATGACTAGGTTATGACGTGCTGCAAACTGAAAGCTGTTTTTTTTAATGGTTTGTTAACACAGTCAGAGTCTTGTACACCGAATGGGATATACTTAGTAAAAGTGAGTGTATGGTTTGAAAGCCGTATTGTCGGGCACTTACACTCTCCCGTCAGCAGTAGTAACCAGTACTGAGCCAGATACTAGTTGAATCATTATTGGCTTGGATTCATTACGGGAACACAATATGAAAGTATTTATTATGCGTCACGGCGAAGCAGAAATGTTTGCAAACAGTGACTCAGAGCGAGAGCTCACTCAGCGGGGTATAGATCAGTCTTTACTCGTGGCTAAAGCCTGTGCAAAGCAAGGGCATCAAGCGTTTGATTTAGTGCTTGTTAGCCCATACATTCGAGCGCAGCAAACTTGGAAAACAATCTCGCAAGTATTTTCTGCCAAAGATGGTCGAGTAGAAACGTGTGACGATATTACGCCCTACGGAGACTCAGAAGACGTATACGATTATGTATGCGCGTTAGCGGAAACTCAGTCACTAGAGTCTATCTTGTTGGTTTCACACCTACCTTTGGTTGGCTATTTAACCTCAGAGTTCGTCACTGATATGCCACCACCAATGTTCCCAACCTCAGGGCTAGTCTGCGCGAACTTTGACGCCCAAAGTGGTAAGGGTGAATTTGCATGGCATATTCATCCGTAAGGTGGGGAAGTGCTAAAAGCGAAGTACTAAAAGCTAAGTACTAGAAGCGCGATTGTGCGTTCTTTATTTGTACTTAGCTCTACTTAGCTTTTCGCACCTAGCTTTTAGAACTTAGCTCCACTACCTATCCGGAATACTTAGCAACACTAACAATGCGCCATTGCCACCGAACTCTAACGGAGCTTGATGGTAGGCCATGACGTCTGGGTGTTGTGCCAGCCAGAGTGGTACTTTTTGTTTTAAGATGTGTTTGCCAATGCCATGCATGACGCAAGCACAATCGACACTCTCCTTAATACAATGGGCGATCATCGCGCCTAATTCTCGTTTTGCTTCCTGTTGGGTCATGCCATGCATATCTAGGTAGACATCAGGCACGTAAACACCGCGGCGCAGTCGCTTTACTTCAAATTTAGACACATCTGAGCGAGCGTAGCGGGTCGGTCCGTCTTCGCTAAGGTGCGGGACAAACTCATCAGAGAAGAAAAACTCGTTGTCTGAGGCTTCTTTTTTTGTGCGTTGGACTTCTTTTTGTATCGGGTTTCGGTTTGGTTGCTGGATTATGGTATCCTGTGTCAACTTTTTTACGCCCTGTACGGCGCCTTTAAATAAGGCGAAGTCATCGTCTATGTCGGTGTCTTTCTTGCTCATGGGGTTCTAAAACAAATAGGAATAGCACCATTGTAACGCTATTCGGAGGCAAATTTGGATAAGATTTTTGTAGAAGAAGCGGTTTCTGAGCTACATTCGCTTCAAGATATGATTCGTTGGACTGTAAGTCGCTTTAACGCGGCCGGACTTTTTTATGGCCACGGTACTGATAATGCGTGGGATGAGGCGGTTCAACTAATCTTGCCGACCTTGTATCTTCCTATTGATGTGCTACCGCATGTTCTAAATTCTCGCCTAACCAGCAGTGAGCGTTTACGTATTGTAGAGCGTGTTGTTCGCCGTATAAACGAACGCACACCAACGGCTTACTTAACTAATAAAGCGTGGTTCTGTGGCTTAGAATTCTTCGTAGATGAGCGTGTACTTGTGCCTCGTTCACCTATCGGTGAACTAATCGAAGCTCAATTTCAACCTTGGTTAGTGGAAGAGCCAACTCGCATTATGGATTTGTGCACGGGCAGTGCGTGTATTGCGATTGCTTGTGCTCACGCATTCCCAGAAGCGGAAGTCGATGCTATCGATATTTCTACTGATGCGTTAGAAGTTGCCGAGCAAAACATTCAAGACCACGGCATGGAACAACAAGTTTTCCCTATCCGTTCTGATTTGTTCCGCGATTTACCAAAAGATAAATACAACCTGATCGTATCAAACCCGCCTTATGTAGACGAAGAAGATATGAATAGCTTGCCTGAAGAATTCACTCATGAGCCTGCACTGGGCCTTGCTGCGGGTACCGATGGTCTTAAGTTAGTTCGTCGTATTTTAGCGAATGCACCAAACTATTTAACCGATGACGGTATCTTGATCTGTGAAGTGGGTAACTCCATGGTACACATGATGGATCAATACCCAGATATTCCGTTTACTTGGATTGAATTCTCTAACGGTGGCCACGGTGTGTTTATGCTCACACGAGCACAACTTGTTGAGCATGCCGCTGAGTTTGCGCTGTATATCGACTAAGTAGCGGTTATCAACGAAGCCCAACAGCAGAAATACTAAACGCCAGCCTAATTTGCTGGCGTTTTTTGTTTTTAGGGGCTTTACAAGCAAACCGTATAACGACACTATGAAAGCACGAAAAATTGAATTAAACGTAATCGAGATTGAGTGAGCACGGCTATCCTCATTCTTGATACGCACAGAGGAAGTAATGGCAGGAAACAGCATTGGACAACATTTTCGTGTAACGACATTCGGTGAAAGCCACGGTATCGCACTGGGTTGCGTTGTTGATGGTTGCCCACCAGGGCTAGCTCTTACCGAGGCCGATCTGCAAATAGATTTAGATCGCCGTCGACCAGGAACATCAAAATACACCACGCAGCGTCGCGAAGCCGATGAAGTGAAAATCTTAGCGGGCGTATTTGAAGGCCAAACGACAGGAACCTCAATTGGTTTGTTGATTGAAAATACCGATCAGCGTTCTAAAGATTACTCTGAGATTAAAGACAAGTTCCGTCCAGGACATGCTGATTATACCTACCATCAAAAATACGGTGTACGTGACTACCGAGGTGGTGGCCGTTCATCTGCTCGTGAAACGGCGATGCGTGTTGCCGCAGGTGCGATTGCTAAGAAGTACTTGAAACAAGAGTTTGGTGTGGAAGTGCGCGCTTACTTATCTCAAATGGGCGATGTCTGTATTGATAAAGTCGATTGGGATGAAATTGAGAACAACGCATTTTTCTGCCCAGACGTCGATAAAGTCGATGCATTGGATGAGCTTATCCGTGGCCTTAAAAAAGAAGGCGACTCTATTGGGGCAAAACTGTGTGTTGTAGCAACTAATGTGCCTGTCGGTCTTGGAGAGCCAATCTTTGATCGCCTTGATGCGGATATTGCTCATGCTCTGATGAGTATCAATGCAGTAAAAGGCGTAGAAGTCGGCGATGGTTTTGATGTTGTAAACCAAAAAGGCAGTGAGCATCGTGATCCATTAACGCCTGAAGGCTTTAGCAGTAACCACGCTGGTGGCATTCTAGGTGGCATTTCAACTGGGCAAGACATTGTTGCCAGTATTGCGCTTAAGCCAACATCAAGCATTACGGTTCCGGGCGAAACCATTACTCGCTCTGGTGAATCAACGCAATTGATCACTAAGGGACGTCACGACCCATGCGTAGGCATTCGTGCCGTGCCTATCGCCGAAGCCATGCTCGCGATTGTACTGCTCGATCACTTACTGCGTCATCGTGGCCAAAACTTCGGCGTAACAACCGAAACCCCTAAGATCTAGTACGCCGCCTGTTTTATAGCTTTAAAATAAAAATCCCCAACCGCCTAAGCCGTTGGGGATTTTTTATTCATTTAACCTTTTACATGTCGCTCTTAACTCTAGCTTTTAGAACTTAGCTTCTAGTACTTAGCTTTTAGAACTTCAACTCTCAATGCAACGAACCTTCGCCTTCCAATTGGAATGAAGGTAATCGCCATTTGAATCTAACAGCAGCCATACGAAGCAGATAACCCACGACAAGGGTCACAAGGGTACTGGTCACGTCATCGACTTCAAAATGCAATAGTGTGAGGTACATGATCGATGCGATCATGGCGACGGATGCATAAAGTTCGTGGTGTAACACCAATGGTGATTGACGGCAAATTAGATCACGCAGCAGGCCTCCGAATACCCCAGTAACAATGGCTGATACTACGCATATTACAGGGTGCAGTTCCATATTAATGGCAACTTGAGTGCCAATGATACTAAACACAATCAAGCCTAATGCATCTAATCGAATGAATAATCCTTTGAATTTGATTACCCATTTAGCGACACCGGTGGTGAGCACACCAGCCACACAAGTAATGACTAAAAACTCGGGATGCTTAACCCATGTAAGCGGGTAGTGACCAAGTAAAATATCACGCACAGTACCACCACCGATTGCCGTTGCACTTGCGACAAACATTACTCCGAACCAATCCATGTTTTTACGCCCAGCACTGAGCGCTCCAGTCATCGCTTCCGCTGTGATTCCTATGACGTAGAGAACACTTAACAACATTTCTTAATACACCAAGCTGCTAGAAAAACGCAATTCTAGTGGGGTTAAGATAATAATGCGAGCAAAATCACAGTAACTTTGCATTAGAAAATCTAATGCTATTATGGCGAGAAATTCCATGACTTTACAAATGCGTGAAAGCAAGGAAAATACACCCTAAGATTATTGATTGTTACCCAAAATGAATTTCCAATATCAAGACTTAATTGAGGTGTTTAATCACTCCTTTTTAAACGAATACAATACCAAGCTAGAGCTCGGTGGTGATGAACCCATCTATTTACCAGCGGATGACGAAAACCCGAATCATCGCATTATTTTTGCTCGTGGTTTTTACGCGTCAGCACTGCATGAAATTGCTCATTGGTGTGTTGCTGGTCCGAAGCGACGTCTGCTGGAAGACTTCGGTTATTGGTATGAGCCTGATGGGCGTACTGAGCAGATACAATCCGAATTTGAGAAAGTGGAAATTCGGCCACAAGCCTATGAGTGGATATTGTCTGTCAGTGCGGGCTTTCCATTTAACGTTAGCTGTGACAATCTACACGGCGATTTTGAGCCAGATAGAATCGCTTTCATGCAGAAAGTTCACAATGAAGTCGAGCAGATCTTATCGCAAGGCATGCCGACTCGTGTGAAACAGCTGTCTGAAGCGCTAAGATCGTTTTACCATGTCGCTCCTTTGGATGTGACGCAGTTTAAAGTGAAATAAAGTAAATAAATTAGAGACCATGATGATTATTGAGTTTGAAGAAAAATTACTGACTTTAATTGATGCAACAGTCGCAACGGCATCGGACGACGAACTGTTTGCTGGTGGTTACTTACGTGGCCATATTTCATTAGCAGCCGCTGCATGTGAAACCGAAGGTGAGACTGAGATTGCCCAACTTCAAGCTCGCGTTGAAGATAGCATTGAGCAGGCAAAGTCTGAGTTAACTCCGGCTGATAGTGTTATTGTCATGGATATTTGGCAGCAGTTAATGCAGTCAGCCCAAGCTTAGCGGGTGGTTAACAAAAGAATTTAGAAGGGCGCTGATGCGCTCTTTTTTTTTCGCAGTGTGAGTCAGTACACGTCTGGGAAGTCGAGATAAGAATAAGCGTAAATTTTGAGAGTAACATAGCCATATCGGATTCCCTGTTTGATATACTGATGATTCAATCGATATAAAGGAAGGCGATGATATGTCGAAAACGACTAAGCTGCGCAACGAAGATAAGTTAGTGAAGAAGGCTCTAGAAGTCGGTTGTAAAATGGCGAAACTACAAGGGTTTGATTTGCCTATGTCCCCGCCACCGTTAAAGACAGAAGCGGTGTATTTATTTTTAGTTGGAGTGAATCAAATCGCGCCACTTCCTGAGGATAAACTCGATGGACCTAGCGTTAAAAAACGCTTAGCGATGTGGATTCACAAAGCGTTACCAGATAATGACCCTCTCAAGTAGAAAACGCCTATTTCGAATTTATTAACGTTAAAATGAGTTTTTCAAAATTATAAAAAAAGAACGCGATATGCGTTCTTTTTTTTACTTAAATTCGTTAGTTTGTCAGGTTATTCAGTAACTGATCGCAATCTTGTTTAAGTTGCTTAAGCTGTTCAATATCCATTTTTGACATGCACAACATATTCGACGGGATGTCTTGCGCTTGTTCACGCAGGAGTAAGCCTTGCTCAGTCAGGGCAATGATTCGAATACGCTCATCTTCTTGGCTACGAGTTCGAGTTACGAAACCTTTCACTTCTAAACGTTTAAGTAATGGGGTTAATGTTCCTGAGTCTAATCGGGTTTTTTGCCCTAGTTCCTTAACGTTCATCGATTTCTCTTCCCACAATATCATCATCACAATGTACTGAAGGTATGTTAAATCGAGAGCTTTCAATATCGGTTGATAGGCTCGGCTCATGGCGTTTGATGCGCTATAGAGCGAAAAACACACTTGGTTATCTAATAGTAGATGAGCATCTTTTGAAGAATCTTTCATAGACGGTATCACTTAATTCAAACTAATTGTGCACAATATACTTGCACGCTCGATTAGATTCAATTACTATTATTGAAAATAAGATTGCGCGCAATTAAATGGCTAGCAACCGATTATCGAATAACAATCGAATACCAAAAGGAACGAATCATGAAAGCACTCTACACTACATCAGCAAAAGCGCTCGCGGGTCGTAATGGTCAAGTTTCTACTGATGATAATAAGTTGTCAGTTGATCTTAGTTATCCAAAGGAAATGGGGGGTTCGGGTGAAGCGACTAACCCAGAACAATTGTTTGCTGCGGGTTATGCGGCGTGTTTTTCTAATGCGATTTTGCACGTAGCTCGTGAAACTAAGGTTGCAATCAAGTCTGCGCCAACAACATCAACCGTTGGTATTGGTCCAAATGAAACGGGCGGCTTTGCTTTATCAGTCAGCTTGTCTGTTGAATTGGATATAGAGCAAGACCAAGCGGTACAGCTTGTGCGTACTGCTCACCAAGTGTGCCCGTACTCAAATGCAGTTCGCGGCAACATTGATGTAAAACTCAGCGTAAATGGCGTTGATCTTTAAGGCAAAAACTCAAGCCTAGTCATACGACGATATAAATAATAAATCTTTGGAGAAACCTATGCGCGCAATTCAAATTCAGCAATACGGTGGCGTTGAAAAGCTACAGTTGCAACAAGTGGAAAAGCCAGCGATCAATGCTGATGACATTCTAGTACTGGTAAAATCAGCGGCTATTAACCCGGTTGATTGGAAAATCCGCGAAGGGTATCTACAGGCGTTTATTCCTTACGAAATGCCATTCACTTTGGGCTGGGATGTTTCAGGCGTGGTGGCAGAAGTCGGTGCCAACGTTACTGAGTTTAACGTCGGTGATGAAATATTCAGTCGTCCTGCTATCAATCGTAATGGCAGCTATGCGGATTATATTGCAGTCAAAGCGGACGAAGCTGTGTTGAAATCAACCAAGCTCGATTTCGCACAAGCGGCAGCATTACCGTTAGCAGGCATTACGGCGTGGCAGTGCTTGGTTGATGTGGCTGATGTTCAGGCCGGTCAACGAGTATTAGTTCACGCAGGGGCGGGTGGCGTAGGGCACTTGGCTATCCAAATTGCAAAAGCAAAAGGCGCAATCGTTGTTGCAACAGCGTCAGCAGCCAACCAAGATTTGTTGGTTGAATTTGGTGCTGATCAAGCGGTGGATTATGCGAAGGCTCCTTTGAGTGAGCAGATAGAGGCCGTTGATATTGTTGTGGATACCATGGGTGGCGACGTACAGAAGCAATCTTGGTCGTTACTTAAAGAAGGTGGTATTTTAGTTTCAGTGGTGGACCAACCGGATGAAACGATTGCGAAATCGCACAATGCTCGTTCTGCATTTGTGTTTATTGAGCCTAGCAGCCGTATTCTAAACGAACTCAACAAGCTGGTTGAATCGGATCAACTTACGCCGTTGATTGAGCATCGCTTTCCTCTAGAACAAATTGCAGATGCACATTTACAAAGCCAGTCTGGCCGTACTCGCGGTAAAATAGTGATTGATGTGAATTAAAGCGATCTAGCAAATTAACGCTAAACAATCAGCCAGTGCGAATGAATTTTCGAGCTGGCTGATTTTTCATTTGTGCTAAAAAAGCGTACCGCGCCTTAACGAATCGGTGTTAAGTGGCGATTACGCTTTTCGCTCTACTAACGCTTTCCCTTTACGTAGTTTTCGTACCCACATTTTAGCGGGATGTATCTTTTCTAGGCTTTCTGTCGACATAGGTAGCGGATCACCACATATTTGCGAAGCTAAGGTTTCAGCCATTAAGGGAGCAGAGCTTAAACCACGTGAACCTAGGCCAACGAAGCAGTAGAGGTTGTCATAGCTTGGAACGGGTACCGCTTCTTCTTCAGCCAATGAAGCTAAATCCCAATACGCGTTACACAATTTGTCGAAATTGGCGACTTGACCAACAAACGGTAGGTGATCTCGCGTTACACAGCGGACGCCCTGACGAGCCAAGTTTGCGCTAACATCGACGTCTTTCGTCCATGCTTGATGAGGTAAGCATTTGGCCAGTTTGGCGCTGTTATCGGCGTGAGCAGCCGGATCAAATTCTTGGTCAATATTGTCTTTGTCGTAGCTTGCACCGATACAGTGATGCTGGTTATTCGGGTTCTGTGGTGTCATGTAGCCGTCGTAGCACAATACCGTTTTTAATTGCTTAAGGGTGTCGGTGGTTGGAATGTGGCTTACTTGCCCCTTTACTGCCGTAGCAGGAATGGGTTGAGTTTGCTCAAATCGAGTAAACTGATGGCCATTGGCGACCACAACGCATTGATGTTGATGATGGATCTCTTGGCCTTGTTCATTGGTGCTTAAAAGCTGCCAGCCATTGTCTACTTTACTGATGTTCGTAATCGAGCGGTTAAAATAGGCGGTTAGCTGCTTTTTGTTTGTGAGATCTTCCACCAATCCTTGTGTTAACTGGGCAGGGCTTAGCCAGCCCCCTAGAGGGTAGTGAACACTGGCAACGTCGACATTTAACCCCAGCTTTTCATTGGTCTGTTGTGGTGTGAGCGCGTGAAGAAGTTCAGCATCAAGACCCGACTCCATCATATTATCGAGTTTTGTTTGCGCTTTTTCATCCCAGCCTAATTGAGTGACACCACACCAATCGTAGTCGAAATCAAGATACTGAGAGGCTTGGTTTACAAACTGTCGAGCAAACAAAAAAGCCGGAGCAAAAACGCGAGACGCGCCCGAATGAGAACGGTTAATCAGTGGGTAAACCGCGCCTTGTCGGTTACCAGAAGCCCCTTGTGCTGCTTGATCATCTTCACAATACAAGCTGACTTTAATGCCACGCTTGGCCAAACAAGCAGCCAACGCTGCGCTGGCAACGCCACCACCAATAATCGCGACATCATCAATATTACTCGGAGAGCTTCGGTAGAACCACGGCTTAATATTGGTATGAGGTTTTTTATTACTCAGTGTACCGGCAATCATTTCTCGCTTTGTGCCAAAGCCTTTGACTTTTTTCATGTCAAAACCGGACTCAATCAACCCCCTACGAACAAACCCGGCTGCCGTAAAAGTGGCGCAGCTACAATCTTGCTTTGCTAATTTGGCCATGCCATTGAATAGGGTTTGGTTCCACATCTCAGGATTTTTACTGGGCGCGAAACCATCCAGGAACCAAGCATCGACAATACCATCTTGATTGGTTGGCACACTTGGCATGCAATCTTTAATATCACCAAACCATAAATCGAGCGTAATAGCGCCATCGGCCAATATAATACGGTGGCAATCTGGCACCGCAATTGGATAGTGTTGATGAAGTTGCTCTGCATAACTTGCAAGCTCTGGCCACGCTTGGTGGGCTTTGACTAAATCGGCTTTACTTACCGGGAATTTTTCAAAACTGATGAAATGCAGTTGCTTGAGTTTTGTATCCGGATTGTTTTGTCTAAATGCCTCAAACTCGTGCCAGGCCGCTAGAAAGTTTAGGCCGGTGCCAAATCCTGTTTCTGCGATGACAAATCGTCGTTGGTCAAAGTCGAGCCAGCGTTCAGGCAGGTGATTTTGTTTAAGGAACACATAACGGGTTTCTTCAAGGCCGTTAACGTTAGAAAAGTACACATCATCAAATTGATCGGAAACAGGGGTTCCGGCTTCATTCCAGTCAAGTACTGCGTTCTTTATCGTCGTCATAATAGGTTTGATCTTGGGGTTATTTGGCTTAAAGTAGTCGAGATTGTACGGATTTCTGGGAAAGCTGACCACTTTTGTTCGGTAACTTAGTTATCATCTTACGGATTTTTGAATTATAGGAATGTCACATGAAACGAGTCGTGATCACTGGTATGGGTATTGTGTCCAGTATTGGTAATAACGTTGAAGAAGTACTAGCGTCCCTGAAAGCAGGTAAATCAGGTATTAGTGCCTCTGAGCAGTTCAAAGAAAAAGGACTGCGTTCTCAAGTTTGGGGCGATCTGAAAATGAACCCTGCTGAGCACATTGACCGCAAAAAAATGCGTTTTATGGGTGAAGCTGCTGCATACGCTTATCTATCTATGGAGCAAGCCATTGCTGACTCTGGCCTTTCTGAAGATCAAGTTTCAAATGACCGCACTGGCATCGTAGCCGGTTCTGGCGGAGCATCTTCTCTAAACCAAGCTGCAGCTGTAGACATACTGCGCGAGAAAGGCGTTAAGCGCGTAGGTCCATACATGGTGCCGCGTACCATGTCTTCTACCGTTTCTGCATGTCTTGCGACACCGTTTAAAATTCGTGGTGTGAACTACTCAATGAGTTCTGCATGTGCAACGTCTGCACACTGTATTGGTCATGCAATGGAACTTATCCAGCTTGGCAAACAAGATGTTGTATTTGCAGGTGGCGGCGAAGAGCTAGATTGGACACTTACCATGATGTTCGATGCAATGGGCGCATTGTCTACTAAGTACAACGAAACGCCTGAATTGGCTTCACGTACTTATGATGCAAACCGTGACGGTTTCGTTATCTCTGGTGGCGGCGGCATGCTAGTTATTGAAGAACTAGAGCACGCACTGGCGCGTGGCGCGAAAATCTACGGTGAAATCGTAGGTTACGGCGCGACATCGGATGGCTACGATATGGTAGCACCGTCTGGTGAAGGCGCAGTACGTTGTATGAAGATGGCAATGCAAGAAGTAGACGGTGTTGACTACGTGAATACACACGGTACTTCTACACCTGTTGGCGATGTGAAAGAGCTTGGTGCTATCCAAGAAGTTTTTGGTGGTAACAGTCCAGCAATTTCGGCAACCAAAGCAATGACTGGCCACGCATTAGGTGCGGCGGGTGTTCATGAAGCTATCTACTCGACATTAATGCTAGAAAACAACTTTGTTGCACCAAGCATCAACGTAGATAACCTTGATGAAGCAGCAGAAGGCCTAGACATCGTTACCGAAATGCGCGAGCAAGAGCTAACAACCGTTATGTCGAACAGCTTTGGCTTCGGTGGCACAAACGCGACGCTTGTTATTAAAAAATACCAAGACTAACGATTTCTAGAGCGGATTAGCGAAGCTGATCCACCAGACACTGCCCCAGGAGAGCGGGGCACAGTCCTTTTGTTCTGGAGTTTAGCGGCCTCATTTGAGGCCGTTTTTTTATATCTATACAAATCCATTTCTTTTCTATCGTGATTGCTGCACAATTTAACCAACCTTAAACACCACCACTAACAATTTGATCGCTAATGAAAATTATCATTGATGAAAATATGCCTTATGCGGAAAAACTATTCAGCAATTTAGGCGACGTTGTTTTAAAACCGGGGCGAAGCTTAACGTGCAATGACCTAATTGACGTTGACGCCTTGATGATCCGCTCTGTCACTAAAGTGAATTCAGCCTTACTTGCTAAAGCCAATAAACTGAAGTTTGTCGGCACAGCAACCGCGGGAATGGATCATGTTGACCAAGCGTTGTTAGCTGAAAGAAACATTGCCTTTAGTGCGGCTCCTGGCTGCAACAAAGTTGGTGTAGCTGAATACGTGATCAGTGTACTGATGGTATTAGCGCAGCAAAAAGGCTTTTCAATCTTTGATAAAACCGTTGGGATTGTTGGTGCGGGTCAAGTTGGAAGCTATCTTGCTGAATGTCTGCAAGGTATGGGGATTTCAGTATTGCTAAACGATCCCCCTAAGCAGGCTGAAGGTGATAAGCGTGAATTTACGGATCTTGATGAACTGCTTGAACAATCCGACGTGGTCACCCTGCATACGCCGATTACTAAGCAAAGCGACTATCCGACCCATCACTTGATGGATGAAACTCGCTTAACAAAATTAAGAGCAAATCAGATCCTTATTAATGCGGCTCGTGGTCCGGTAGTGGACAATCAAGCGTTAAAAAAACGCCTCTCAATGAAAGATGGGTTTTGTGCAGCCCTTGATGTGTTTGAATTTGAGCCAGAAGTTGACATGAATTTATTACCGCTACTTTCTTTTGCAACGCCTCACGTGGCAGGTTACGGATTAGAAGGGAAAGCACGTGGTACAACCATGATTTATAACACTTATTGCCAGTTTTTGAATCGCTCAGAAAGGGCGGATGCAGCTGATTTATTGCCCGTCGCCCCAGTGCCAATGGTGCAATTAGAACGAGAGTGGGATCACACAACACTGCACAATTTAACTCAGTTGATTTATGATGTGCGCCAAGACGATGCACTTTTTCGTCGTCAGATAGAAAATCCAGGCGCGTTTGATGAAATGCGTAAGCAATACTGGGACAGACGCGAGTACAGTGCAATCACATTAGTTGGCAATCGAGAGTGTAATCTTGAACCGCTGGCTAAATTAGGTTTTCAAATTGAGGTGAGAAATGAGCCAAGAATTTAACGTTGCAGTATTAGGTGCAACAGGCGCAGTCGGTGAAACTATCCTTGAAGTTCTGCAAGAAAGAAACTTCCCTGTAGGTGAAATTTTCTTGCTAGCAAGTGAGCGAAGCGAAGGCAAAACTGCGCGCTTTAATGGTAAAACTGTGCAAGTTCAGAATGTTGAAGATTTCGACTGGTCTCAAGTTCACATAGCATTGTTTTCCGCAGGCGGTGATCTGTCAGAGAAATGGGCGCCCATTGCAGCCGATGAAGGCGTTGTGGTTATCGATAACACCTCTAAGTTCCGTTACGACTACGATGTACCGCTGGTTATTCCGGAAGTGAACCCTGAAGCGATTGCTGAATTTCGTAACCGTAATATCATTGCCAACCCGAATTGTTCAACTATCCAAATGTTAGTGGCTCTTAAGCCTATTCATGATGAAGTAGGAATTGAGCGTATTAACGTATCTACTTACCAGTCAGTTTCTGGCGCAGGAAAGGCAGGTATCGATGAACTAGCAGGCCAAACGGCAAGCTTGTTGAACGGCCGCCCAGCGGAGCAAAATGCCTTTAACCAACAAATCGCGTTTAACTGCATTCCGCAAATTGATGAATTTGTTGAGAATGGTTACACCCGAGAAGAAATGAAAATGGTTTGGGAAACGCAAAAAATTCTGAACGATGACTCTATCATGGTGAACCCAACCTGTGTTCGAGTTCCAGTATTTTACGGTCATTCAGAGTCCTTACACATTGAAACACGCATGCCAATTGGTGCAGATCACGTGATTCAGCTTTTGACTGATGCGGACGGTGTGGAAGTGTTTAAAGACAACGACTTCCCAACACAAGTACGAGATGCTGGTGGTAAAGATCACGTCATGGTTGGACGAATTCGTGCCGATATCAGCCATCACAGTGGCGTTAACATGTGGGTGGTTGCGGATAACGTCCGTAAAGGCGCGGCAACAAATGCAGTGCAAATTGCGGAAGTTCTGATCCGCGATTATTTCTAATTTGAGTCGAGTAGAACTTAGCTTAAAGAAGAATAGATAAATGGGTAGGCCTTACATACACTCTGTATGTAAGGTTTTTTTGTGCTGGATATTTGTACTAATGGCTTTTTTTTGAATCAGAATGGTACGAATATCAAGCTAGACACACATTTTTTACGTCTGACCCTATAGTTTTACAGTATTTATCCGATATATTTAGTAGATCACATTATTATTCAGTCATACAGAGCAAGAAAGCTGACCTTATATGCATCATTTTCTTAAGCGTTTTTTAACGCCCTTGCTTCTGATAGTCTCGACTCAAATTTCAGTAGTCCAAGCTGAAGCTATCAGAATAATTGGTACCAATGGTGAAGTTACCACTTCGCCACGATTTTCTGAGCAATTTAATCCGAGTGCTTCGGCCAATGAACCGTCTTTGTTTTATGGCCCAACCGGTGGCAATGAAACTTTATGGAGTATCGCGACCCAATTAAGGCCAGCTAATAGTCTTTCTGTCCAACAAACCTTGCTGGCTATTTATCGCTTAAACCCACAAGCTTTTGAAAATCAGAATATTCATACTCTGGTTCCTAGCAGTACATTAAGAATACCTTCATTAGAGCAAGTTCAGTCTGAGTCGACGGCAGATGCCGTCAAAGTCATGGCTGCTCATCAGGCGCGCTTGAACAAAACGCCAACCACGGTTACTAAGCCAGCCACATCAAATGCCGCTGCTAAGCCAGCAGTGCAAAAATCAACATCAGATAAACCACAAGTTGACTCTACGAAAGGCCAGACCGCTAAAGTCGAGCCATCAAAGCCCGAGTCGGCAGTTAAACAGAACAACACCAATGCAGCTCCCGGCGTTTTAAAAGACAAACTTGATATGTCTGAAGCTGAGCTCATGTCACTGGAAGAAAAAAATCACCAGTTGAGACTGATGCTTTCCGATGTTCAAAATGAAGTCGAGAACCTCAAAGAAGAGCTTAGCGATGAAGATAGAATTCGTCTAGAAGTCGAGAAACTGCTCGCTGCGGAAAGAATGAAGCAGCTTGAAATGCAGCAGAATGCGCCTTCTATGATGGAACGCATCATGTCTAATCCACTGCTGTTGGGGGCGTTAGCCTTAATTCCTGGTTTGTTGATCGGTTTACTTGTTGTTCTGCTGCTTAATCGTAAACGTGATGATGCTGACGAAGATGTCGAACAAAAAGAGGTGCCTGTACAACCAGTACCTGAGCCAACTGATGAACTCGAAGAAATTAACTTAGAAGATGAACTCATTGGTGAAATCGAAGATTCTGAACTGAATTTGGATGATGAATTATTCGGTGACGAATCGGAGCTTGCTGAGGATAAAGCGGCTGATGATGACATATTCGGTAATTTAGATGACGGCGATCTAGATTTCAACTTAGACGATGAAGACGGTGATGATCCCTTTGCGGGCATTGGTGATGATGGTGATCTGGGTTCAGAGGTTTCTGACTTGGATACAAGTGCGACGGGCATCAGCGTTGATGGCGATGAGCAAGCACTTGGCCTTGATGAAATGGAACGCGCACTTGACGGTATAGAACCTGAAATTGAGCAGGGAGACGATCTTCTTAATAGCGAGTTTGATTTGTCTGACGAAGACATGGGTATGTCGAATGACGATATCGATGCCTTGCTTGCTGGAGATGCACCAACGGAAGAACTTGAAGCTGAAAGTCTTGACCAATCAATGCTTGACGATCTTTTCTCTGGAATAGATTCGACAGAAGGCGAAGACGATCTAGATTTTGGTACATTACTATCTGACGGCGATTCTGATAGTTCAGAAGCTGATGCGTCGGAAATTGATGATCTATTGGCTGAGAACTCGAGCGCTGAACAATCAGATGATGATTTAATCAATGAACTGATGGGTACCGATTTCGATTTGAGTGATGATCAAGACTCAATTGACGATCTAATTACAGAGGCGGGTTCTGAGTCAAGCTCTGAACTTGACCAAAACAGTATCGACTTACTGGATGACGTCTTAGGTGAAAGCGATACCCCAGAGCTTGATCAGAACAGCATTGACTTACTGGATGACGTCTTAGGCGAAAGCGAAGATACCCCAGAGCTTGACCAGAACAGCATCGACTTGCTTGATGACGTCTTAGGCGAAAGCGAAGATACCCCAGAGCTTGACCAGAACAGCATCGACTTACTGGATGACGTCTTAGGCGAAAGCGAAGATACCCCAGAGCTTGACCAGAACAGCATCGACTTACTGGATGACGTCTTAGGCGAAAGTGAAGATACGCCAGAGCTTGATCAGAACAGCATCGATTTGCTGGATGACGTCTTAGGCGAAAGCGAAGATACCCCAGAGCTTGATCAGAACAGCATCGATTTACTGGATGACGTCTTGGGCGAAAGCGAAGATACCCCAGAGCTTGATCAGAATAGCATCGACTTACTGGATGATGTCTTAGGCGAAAGCGAGGATACGCCAGAGCTTGATCAGAACAGCATCGACTTACTGGATGATGTCTTAGGCGAAAGCGAAGATACCCCAGTGCTTGATCAGAACAGCATCGATTTACTAGATGACGTATTAGATGAGCACGACGATATTCCCGAACTTGCTCAAGACAGTACCGATCTACTGGAAGATGTGTTGGGCGAAGACAACAAATCTGTCGTTGATTCCGATAGTACTGACTTGTTGGATGATGTGTTTGATGGGCTCGAAGAGGAACTTCTCGACTCTGCCTCTGATTTGGAAAACGATTTAGACGAAATAAGTTTTGAATCGGAAGGTCAATTAGACCCTCAAGATCAATTAGCCCCTCAAGATGAATCCTCTTCGCTCGAGCAGGCGCCATCATTTGAGCAGCAATTAGATCAAGCGAAAGAGCAGACTGAACCTGAAGGCGATATTTCAGATGAAACGACAGCACTAGATGACGCCAGTGATTATCAGCCAGCTCCTATTGATGATCCTAGTTCGGCTTTCTCTCTAAAAGGTCATGAAGACGAGCCGCTTGATGCATTGATGGGAGAGAATCATGATCTGGATTCATCAAACTCGTTAGAACAAGAGCCTTTACCTGAGCCAGAAACGGCTGAATCTGATGAAGATGAAGTCAACAGTTTCATTACTGAAGAGCCCGCGAATCAAGGTGTCGAAAATAACGATGCATCTGAAACGAGTGAATTTAACTCAGATGTTAGTGATGTCGCTACTAAGTCTTTAGATGAAAGTGCATTGCAGACTTCAATGTCCCCTGAATCTGAATTGTCAGAACCAGTCGAGGATTGGCAAGCCGAAGCGTTCACAGAACAAGACGATGACGGTGATGATGAAGAGCTGGTGCTACCTGGGTTTGAAGAAGCGCAACTGGAAGCCCAAGAACAAGCATCTCCAGAGCCTGACGTCGCTGAGCCAGCACCAGTAGAAGAAACGCCAGAGCCATCGGCTCCTGAAGCGGCTGAACCTGTGCCGGTAGAAGAAGCGCCAGAGCCAGTGGTTCCTGAAGCAGCTGAACCTGCGCCGTTAGAAGAAACGCCAGAGCCAGCAGCTCCTGAAGCGGCTGAATCTGCATCGGTAGAAGAAACGCCAGAGCCAGCGGTTCCTGAAGCGGCTGAACCTGCGCCGTTAGAAGAAACGCCAGAGCCAGCAGCTCCTGAAGCGGCTGAACCCGCGTCGTTAGAAGAAACGCCAGAGCCAGCGGTTCCTGAAGCGGCTGAACCTGCGCCGTTAGAAGAAACGCCAGAGCCATCGGCTCCTGAAGCGGCTGAACCTGTGCCGGTAGAAGAAGCGCCAGACCCAGTGGTTCCTGAAGCAGCTGAACCTGCGCCGTTAGAAGAAACGCCAGAGCCAGCAACTCCTGAAGCGGCTGAATCAGAATCAAATGTCCCTACAGATCCAATGCCTGAAGCCATACAAAATGAATTTGGTATGCCTCAAGATGATGATTGGGATTTTGATGATGTAAATTTAGACGAACTGGATGATGTCGTAGACAGTACTCCAGTAGAGGAAGCTTTAGCGTCTTCTACTGAAGCTGACACTCAGCAAACGCCTGAAACAGAACCTGAAGAAGTCGCGTCGCCAGAGCTAGAGTTACCAGAAATTGGTGATGATGAGCTAGGGGTGTTCGATGAAGAGTCGGCGTTAGACGCCATTGACCTTGAACCCGCAGAGCTGACACCAGAAGAGTTCGCTCAACCAGACGCGGAAACGTTTGATGCGGAGATCTCTGAAGAAGAGACTGCAGCCACTGAAACACCACAGCCAGAAATTGAAACTCAGCAAGCGCCTGAAACCACACCTGAAGAGGTCGCGTCGTCAGAGCTAGAATTACCAGAAATTGGTGATGATGAGCTAGGAGTGTTCGATGAAGAGTCGGCGTTAGACGCCATTGACCTTGAACCCGCAGAGCTCGCACCAGAAGAGTTCGCTCAACCAGAGGCGGAAACGTTTGATGCGGAGATCTCTGAAGAAGAGACGACCGCCACTGAAACACCACAGCCAGAAATTGAAACTCAGCAAGCGCCTGAAACCGCACATGAAGAGGTCGCGTCGTCAGAGCTAGAATTACCAGAAATTGGTGATGATGAGCTAGGAGTGTTCGATGAAGAGTCGGCGTTAGACGCCATTGACCTTGAACCCGCAGAGCTCGCACCTGAAGAGGTTGCATCGCCAGAGCTAGAATTACCTGAAATTGGTGATGATGAGCTAGGAGTGTTCGATGAAGAGTCAGCATTAGATGCTATTGACCTTGAACTAGATAGCTCAGAAACAGCAGCTCCAGACGCGCCAGCGAGTGAGGTGCCTGCTGCTTCAGAGCGTACCATCAGTGCGCAAGAAATTGAGCAGTTTGATGAATCAGCAACAGTAGCCGAACTGTTATCTGAACCATCAACGAGTGATTTCCCAGCCTTCGATCAGCCGCTAGACAGTAAAACGATAGACAGTGCAGGACTCGATATTGAAGCCATGCTTGATGTCGGTGGTGAAGATTGGAACGGCTTCAACCTGACTCCTGAACAACAAGCCTCTATATCTGAAGATGTGCCGGAAGAAGATCAAGAAGTTTGGGGCAATACCGACGCGTTTGACGAGCCACAGCTTGATGCCGAAGATTGGTCGAACCAACCTGATGTTTCAAATCAACAAGAAGAAGAACCTTCGTTCATGAGTGTAGACGAGCTAATGGCTCAGGTTGAACGAGAAGAAGCGGAAGTTGAAAAGCCAGATCTAGATGCTCAAGAGCTTGAATTAGACGTTGGCTTGAATGAGTTCCCAGACGTGCTCGGAGAAGTAGAACCCTTTGATGTTGATGACAACAGTGAAGCCGCTGGAAAGCTAGACTTAGCCAAAATATACGTCGAAATGAACGATACTGAAGGTGCGATTAAGCTATTAGAAGAATCGATTGTTTACGGTGATGATGAGGTTCGCAGAGAAGCTAAAGCACTTATCGACAAATTGAATAAGTCATAGAGTGCCTTTAGCCAGATAAACAAGTGCCAGTGAGCGAAAGCAAGCTGGCATTTTTATTGGTTGGTATTATACTCACCCCGTTTTGGTAAAGAGGATGATAAAGATGCGCATAGCATTAGGCATAGAGTACGATGGTGCAAAATATTACGGCTGGCAGAAGCAGCGCGACGTAGTAAGTGTGCAGGAAAAGTTGGAAAAAGCTTTGTCTATTGTGGCAAATCATCCTGTAGAAGTGCAGTGTGCGGGGCGTACAGACGCTGGAGTTCATGGAACAGGGCAAGTAGTACACTTTGATACCACAGCAGTAAGGAAGCTTACCTCGTGGACCATGGGTGCAAACACCAACATGCCAAAAGATATCGCGGTGCGATGGGCAAAAGAAGTTCCTGATGAGTTTCACGCTCGATTTACAGCAACCGCCAGGCGTTATCGTTACGTGATCTATAATCATGCATTTCGTCCGGGTATTCTATCAAAAGGCATCAGCCATTATCATGGCGAACTCGATGTAGAAAGAATGCAATTAGCGGGGCAGTACTTACTTGGTGAAAATGATTTCACTTCGTTTCGAGCGATTCATTGCCAGTCCCGAAGCCCTTGGCGGAATATGATTCATTTGAACGTGACACGTCATGGTCATTATGTGGTAATTGATATCAAGGCGAATGCTTTCGTTCATCACATGGTGAGAAATATAACAGGCAGTTTGATCACGGTAGGTCGGGGTGAACAAGAGCCGGAATGGTTCAAATGGTTATTAGAATCGAAAGATCGAAAGCTAGCAAGTGCAACGGCTAAAGCCGAAGGTTTGTACTTAGTTGACGTCGACTATCCCGAACATTTTGACCTGCCTTCGGAACCTATTGGACCTCTGTTTCTTCCTGAGACCCTGTAGTGCGATAATTTGACACAAAACTGTGAACCAAAGCAGTTGAAAAGGTGCAATTTATCGACATTATCGCTGTCCTAAAATAGGTACAACCAGTTTTTGATCCACAGTAGCCCAATATTGTGGTTTAATCCTGACGCAGATTCTAAATTTATATCTTTTGCAATGAGGCGAAAGAGTTGAGAGAAAAGGTCTTCGATGAGTTGGCTTGAAAAGATTTTTAATAAAAGCAGTATTGCGAGTTCACGTAAAGCATCCATCCCAGAGGGTGTGTGGACAAAATGTACCTCTTGCGAGCAGGTACTTTATTACGCTGAATTAGAGCGTAACCTAGAAGTGTGTCCGAAATGTGATCATCACATGCGAGTAGGAGCACGTCGCCGTTTAGAAGGTTTCTTGGATCAAGATAATCGCGTGGAACTGGCTAATGAGCTAGAACCTAGAGATAAACTGAAATTCAAAGATACTAAGCGTTACAAAGAGCGTATTTCTGTTGCACAAAAGAAAAGTGGCGAGAAAGACGCTTTGGTTGTAATGCAAGGCGAATTGCTTGGAATTCCGGTTGTTGCTTGTGCATTTGAATTCTCCTTCATGGGTGGCTCAATGGGTTCTGTTGTCGGCGCACGATTCGTGCGTGCGGTTGAAGCAGCCATTGAAAATAACTGTGGTTTGGTTTGTTTTTCTGCCAGTGGTGGTGCTCGTATGCAAGAGGCATTGATGTCTCTGATGCAAATGGCGAAAACCAGTGCGGCACTAGAGCGTTTGTCTCAAAAGGGCTTGCCATTCTTCTCAGTAATGACCGATCCAACGATGGGTGGTGTTTCAGCCAGTTTAGCAATGTTGGGTGATATCAACATTGGTGAACCTAAAGCGCTGATTGGTTTTGCTGGTCGTCGAGTTATTGAACAAACCGTTCGCGAAGACCTTCCTGAAGGTTTCCAGCGCAGTGAGTTTTTACTTGATCACGGCGCAATTGACATGATTGTAGACCGTCGTGAAATGCGTCAACGCATTGGTGGCTTATTGGCTAAAATGACGGGTGTTGATTCTCCTATGGTGGTTTCGGTTAACGATTCTCCAGCTAAGGAAGAATACGAAGTACCAGTTGTCGAAGAAAAAGAGTAAAGTACTCATAAAACAACCCTTTCGGATTGGTTAACGTTTTAATGAGTCAAATTACAGTACCTAAAGCCACATCACCTCTTTCGATGTGGCTTCATTATTTAGAAAATATCCATACTAGCGCTATCGATCTCGGATTGGAGCGTTCTCAAGCTGTTGCACAGCGAGCCTCCCTAATTAAGCCTGCTCCTATCGTTATTACCGTTGCCGGAACGAATGGCAAAGGTTCAACCTGCGCGTTAATGGAAGCAATATTGCTCGACGCGGGTTACTCAGTTGGAGTTTATAGCTCTCCTCACCTCATTCGTTATACAGAACGAGTTCGAATAAACGGTGAAGAACTGCCTGAAGAAAAACACAGCCAAGCATTCGATTTTATCGAACAGCAACGTGGTGAAATTAGTTTAAGTTTCTTTGAATATGGCACTTTAGCTGCTTTGAGATTATTTCAAACGGAGCAAGTAGAAGTCGTATTATTGGAAGTAGGCTTAGGTGGCCGCCTAGATGCGACGAACGTGGTTGACCATGATGTCTCGGTGATCACCAGTTTAGCGGTTGATCATGTCGATTGGTTAGGCGATGACATTAACGTTATCGGTTACGAAAAAGCGGGTATCTTCCGTTCGGGTAAACCGGCCATATGTGGTCAACCTAAAGCGCCGGCAACGGTTGCTGGTCACGCAGACGACATCGGTGCTCAATTACATCAAGTAGGTATCCAGTTTAGCTATTTGCAGCAGGGTGATAAGTGGACGT
This sequence comes from Vibrio tapetis subsp. tapetis, assembly GCF_900233005.1. Classification (NCBI taxonomy): domain Bacteria; kingdom Pseudomonadati; phylum Pseudomonadota; class Gammaproteobacteria; order Vibrionales; family Vibrionaceae; genus Vibrio; species Vibrio tapetis. Next base: position 2,279,820 of record NZ_LT960611.1, on the reverse strand, counting down.
GGAAATCAGGCAACTTTACGTTGGATGATCTTCCTGTACCGGGCTTACCACTTCCTAATGCCGCAACGGCAATTATGGCGCTAGGATGTGCTGAGCTAGAACTAACAGACATGAATATTGTCAATGGACTAAAGCAGGCAAAATTATCCGGTCGAATGCAGCAATTGAGTGACAGACCAAAAGTGTTGTTGGACGTTGCGCATAACCCGCACTCTGCGCAATATTTGGTTGATCAACTGCAAAAGCGTTATACAGACATTAAACTGCATCTGGTTGTCGCTATGCTGCATGACAAAGACATTGAAGCAACGTTAGCGACCTTATCTCAGCTTTCGCCTATTTGGTATCCAGCGTCATTAGAGGGGCCAAGAGCGGCAACTGTTGAAGAACTGATTCCACACCTGACTCAGTTTGCAGGCAAGTTTACAAATCCAGTCGAGGCATTTAACTCTGCTATTGAAGCGGCAGATGAAAACGATCTTGTTGTTGTAGTAGGTTCATTTCATACCGTTGGTGCGGTGTTAGAGCACTGGGAAAATAAAAGGGAGACGGATGGCCAGTAAATTTCAAAGTCGACTTGTCGGAACAATTATTCTTGTCGCTGTCGGCGTCATCGTGCTGCCCGACGTATTGGATGGTAAAAAAGAGCATTACCAAGAAGATCTGGCGAGCATTCCGATTAAGCCGGTACAAGAAAGTGAGGTCGAGTCTTTCGAGGTACTTGATCCGATAGAAGACGACGTCTCTTTACCTGAGTCGCCAGTTGAGATCACGATTCAGCCAGAAGCTGCGGGTGAATCGTCAAAAGCCGAACAGCTTGTTGTGGTTGAAAAAACGGTCCCAGAGAAAAACCAGTATCAAGACAGTGCATGGATTATTCAATTGATGGCGCTTAAAAATGTCGATAACGCCAAGAAGCTCGTTGCCGATTTACAAAAGCGTGGCTATCAAGCGCACATAAAGCAAGAAAACGGATACTCTCGAGTCATCATTGGTCCTGATGTATCTAAGCCCAAACTTGAGCGACAAGTGAAAGAGTTACAAAAAATCACCGGTGCAAAAGGCCAGTTGCTCAAATTTAAACCACTTAACCCATAAGAAAACGTTTGCGTCGCGCATTTTTCTGTTAAAATGCGCGCCAACTTAAGATGTGTATCAGATGATTTGGATAGATTTTGTCATTTTAGGGGTGATCGGCCTTTCGGCTTTGATCAGTTTAGTTCGTGGCTTTGTTAAAGAAGCATTGTCATTGGTGATTTGGTTTGGTGCGTTTTTCATTGCCAGCCAGTACTACGCAAAATTAGCCGTGTACTTCACTAATATTCAAGACGACATGTTTCGAAACGGAGCGGCGATTGCAGCACTGTTTATCGCAACCCTAGTGGTTGGTTCCATTGTGAACTATGTGATAGGTCAGTTGGTGCAAAAAACGGGTTTGTCAGGAACGGACCGTATTTTAGGCGTTGTGTTTGGCGGGCTAAGAGGCGTGTTAATTGTTTCGGCAATCTTGTTTTTTATGGATGCATTTACTGCATTACCAAGTTCAGAGTGGTGGAAAGGCTCGCAACTGATTCCGGAATTTAGTCGAATCATAGCGCCGTTTTTCGAGCACTTACAGCAAACATCTAGTTTTTTGTCTGGCGCGGTATAGCGCCAGCTTAGCCGCAAACCGAGGGTTTAATGCATGTGTGGTATTGTTGGAATCGTGGGTACAACTCCTGTAAATCAGTCGATTTATGACGCCTTGACTGTGTTACAGCATCGTGGCCAGGATGCCGCTGGTATAATTACCATCGAAAGCAATCGTTTTCGTCTGAGAAAGGCGAACGGTTTAGTAAAAGATGTATTTGAAGCTAAGCATATGCAACGTCTTCAGGGTACGGTTGGTATTGGCCATGTTCGTTACCCAACGGCAGGCAGTTCAAGTGCTTCTGAAGCGCAGCCATTTTACGTAAACTCGCCTTACGGTATTACGCTTGCGCATAATGGTAACTTGACCAATGCTCATGAACTTCGTGAAACTTTGTTTGAGACTGCACGCCGCCACGTAAATACCACTTCTGACTCAGAAGTGTTGTTGAATATCTTGGCGCACGAAATCGACCTAACGAAAGAAGTGACAAAAGATTCAGTTTTCACTGCAATCTCACACGTGCATAAGCAAATTCGTGGTGCTTACGCGGTTACAGCAATGATCATTGGTCACGGTATGGTGGCTTTTCGCGACCCTAACGGCATTCGTCCTCTTTGCCTTGGTAAGCGTGAAGTTGAAGGTGGCCGTACGGAATATATGGTTGCTTCAGAATCTGTTGCTCTTGATGCGGTTGGTTTTGACTTCGTTCGCGATGTTGCTCCAGGTGAAGCGGTCTACGCGACATTTGAAGGTGAACTGTATACACAGCAGTGTGCTGAGAACCCACAAGTGAACCCGTGTATTTTTGAGTTTGTTTACTTTGCTCGTCCAGATTCGTTCATCGATAAAGTTTCTGTTTACAGTGCTCGTGGCGAAATGGGTAAAAAATTGGGCGAGAGAATTAAAACGGAATGGGAAGATTTGGATATCGATGTTGTTATCCCAATTCCTGAAACGTCTTGTGATATCGCACTAGAAATTTCTCAAATCATCGACAAACCATACCGCCAAGGTTTTGTGAAAAACCGTTATGTTGGCCGTACGTTTATCATGCCAGGTCAGCAACAGCGTAAGAAATCAGTTCGTCGTAAGCTCAATGCTATTCGCTCTGAATTCAAAGGCAAAAACGTGTTGTTGGTCGATGACTCCATCGTACGTGGTACCACGTCTGAGCAAATCATTGAAATGGCTCGTGATTCGGGTGCTAAAAATGTTTATATGGTGTCAGCGGCTCCTGAAGTACGCTTCCCTAACGTTTACGGCATTGACATGCCAAGTGCTAATGAGCTGATTGCTCATGGTCGCGATAACGAAGAAATTTGTAAGATGATTGGTGCTGATGCACTGATGTATCAATCGTTGGACGACCTCGTTGCGGCAGTCGGTACCGGTAACCCGGATATCGCTCGTTTTGAAACGTCTGTATTCAACGGTGAGTACGTAACAGGTGATGTTAATCAAGAGTACTTAGAATTCCTTGAATCACTACGTAACGACGATGCGAAATTTCAACGTGATATTCAGCAAGACCTTGCCTCATTAGAAATGCACAACGAAGGCGCTTAAGTCTTATGGACTAAGCCGATTGTATAGTCGACGCATTAAAAAGCCAGAGCAGTTGCTCTGGCTTTTTCGTGTCTGGGTTACCTAGAATGTTACTTGATGGAGTGCTGGCTAAAGAAATCAATCAGTAAGCGAACTTTTTCAGGTTGGTGATCTTTGTGATTGTACAGCATGTACACTTCTCGTTGATTGGAAACCCAACTGCTTAATACACGCACTAATTCGCCGTTTTCTATATAGTTGTCAACCATGACATTTGGCATCAGTGTTATTCCTAACCCTGCGGCACACGCTCGACGAACGACGTTCAATTCACTGGCTTCTAGTCGGCCACGTTCATTAATTGTTACCGTTTCCCCTTCATTATTTGAAAGCTGCCAACGCATTAATGGACTACCTTTTAACAGTGCGTGCTCGCGAAGATCTTCTGCATGGTTGAGAGGTCTGCTTTGCTTGAGGTAGTCAGGGCTTGCAACAAGTACGTCTTCGACAGAGTTGATTTTACGAGCGATCAAACTTGAATCGCGCTGTGGACCAACGCGAAAAATCACGTCCCACTCTGTTGCGTCTAGCTCATCCGCCCGGTTTGTCATCGTAAGCTCAAGACGAATATCTGGGTACGCAACCATGAATTCATTGAGAATGGGCATGATCATGCGCTTGGTAATGTTGGACGGAGCGGAAATTCTGAGTTTTCCCGATGCCCCTTTACAATCATCCGTGATGAACTCAGCGGTATTCGCAAGTTGTTGTAACAAAGGTGAACACTCTTCATAAAAGCGTTCTCCCGCTTCTGTGAGTGCCAGCTTTCTTGCATGACGATTAAGAAGTCGCAAATTTAGCGAATTTTCTAATGCTTGAATACGCCGAGTGATTGTTGCTACCGGTATTAGAGTTTTCCGGGAGGTTGCCGTATAGCTACCGTTTTCAATAACAAGGCGGAATAGATTTAGATCATCTAGTTTCATTATAAAGACACAGAATGGGTGCGGAACTTAGAAGTGTAACCTATGTTTCCATATTGGTGTTGTTTCAAGTCAAGATTTTTGTCCCTGTCTGTATCAAGAACTTAGCGATAAATTTATCACTTTGAGGCGTAGGTCTGAATTTGCTTGTCCAACAGAGGTTGAGAAATTAGTAAATAGGAACTACTTTTTAGAGTAGAACAATAATAATAAAAATGAGTCACGGTCTTTGAGGTTGGTTTATTATGAAGTCTTTAGTAAAGCAAAATTTTACAGAACATCAAATGGTTACAAATGTGAGTATGCAACAGCCTGTAGTTATGATTGTTGATGACGATGCCGTTTTTCGTACAATGATCAGCGGTTTTTTGGCCAAACTAGGCTATGAAGTAATGGAAGCAGTTAACGGCTTAGATGGATTACAGAAACTGAGATTGCAGGTGCCTGATCTGGTCATCTGTGATTTATCTATGCCGATATTAAATGGAATCGAATTTGCCGAAGAGGTGTGTTGGGAGTACCCATCCTTGCCTATGATTGTTGTGTCTGCTACCGAAGAGATGTCTGATGTGGCACGAGCACTGCGTTTCGGTATTAAGGATTTCCTAACCAAACCTATTACTGATCTCAATCACTTAAAAGGAGCGATTGAGAACACGATGTCAGATGCAGAAGATATCGATGCAGAGCAAAGGGACTTCGCAAGCCAATGGTTTAGAGTCGATTCCAATGGACAGTTACCAGAAGAACAAGAACTGCATTGGCACTTGGGTGAGTTGCAAGAAAATCCAAATATGGCTCGACAACTGTTAGAGGCCTTACTTCCAGACCGAGATACCACACAAGGTGGTTGGAAGTGCAGCTATCGTTTGTTGCAGTCTTCAGAGCAACTCCCGTTTGTTATTGACTATGCCTGGGTCATGGAAGGTCAGTTCGTTTTCTACATGGTTGACGCTTCGTCTGGCGGTGAGTCATCTGTTGCGACAACATTACTGATTCGTGCCTTGTTCAATGATTATCTTCGTAACAAAGCGCACGAACTTATCGACTTAAAGCAAATGTTAAGCGCTATTGAAAAAGGCATTGCTTGTTCAGACTATGCTGAGCCTATAAAAGGGCTGTTTGGCGTTGCTGATATGACTGATGGGTCGATTACGATAGCATCGACCGGTCTTGAATGTGTTTGGGCTAACGGAAGCATGAGCACGCATATACTGCCAGGTACTTTAATGGGAGATGGATGCGCTAAAACGGCTCTGTTTCAGCAATTGAACATGTTAGGGGGAGGGCAACTGAACTTGAACAGACTAGGCAGCGTCAGTTTTAGTTTGAATATATCCCCAAATAATGTGAATTGACGGCTGAGAAATAACATTAAATAACTAATTAACCCAGGCAGATACTCGTGTAAGTGTTTGTCTGGGTTTGTTTTTGGTTAAAATAGTGTTAATAACCATGATGTTGTTGGGTTTTTGCCCACGAAAGATTGAGCTATATTCTTAACTAATAATAAAGCTTTGCGGGCTTACATGATGTCAGCCTTGATGAAGCAATATAATCATAAATAGTGAGGAAGTCATGGAATCAAACAAAGCTCATAAAGACCCATATAACATTTTTTATTTTATCGGTTTTATTGCCGTGTTATTAATACCTACACTTCCAGCAACATTGACGCTGCTGCAAGTGATTAACGGACATTAATTAATAAACGGAGTCGGTTATTGCAATTAAACGTGCTTTTTTCAACCTGATAGGTTGCCTTGCGTTGTTACTCGGTATTATAGGCATCCCATTACCTGTTTTACCGACGACTCCCTTTTTATTATTGGCTAGTGCCTGCTTTATGCGCGGTAGCCCTAAATTTCACCATTGGCTGCACAGCCACCCTTCATTTGGCCCTATTCTTACTAATTGGCATCAACATGGGGCCGTCACGAAAGCGGTCAAACATCGTGCGTATTGGTTTATAGCAATCAGTTTCTCTTTTTCTATTGTGTTAGCCCCATTGTATTGGGTGAAGATATTCTTAGTTGTCGTGCTTGTGGTCTTGATCACTTGGTTTCGTCGTGTACCCATTCACGATCCGGTTGCTGACCATCAAGAAAATCACTAACATTAAAGAGAACTGTGCCCGCTCGATTTAGTGGGCGTTATTTTTTATTGTCTGTAGATTACGTACAGGCGCCACCGTGTTGTCGGCATTCAATCTGCTACCTGACGTCGATCAACCGAGATATAAAGACGACTATTATGACTGAACAAACCATCGCCCAAATTAAAGCTAGCATCAAAAGCATTCCTGATTACCCAAAAGCAGGCATTCTATTTAGAGATGTGACCAGCTTAATGGAAGATCCGGCAGCTTATCGCGCGACCATTAAGCTATTGGTTGAGAAGTACCAAGGTATGGGTTTTACAAAAATTGTTGGAACGGAAGCTCGTGGTTTCTTGTTCGGTGCTCCTTTGGCATTGGAGTTAGGGGTTGGTTTTGTACCAGTACGTAAGCCAGGTAAACTGCCTCGTAACACCATTGCACAGACTTATGACTTAGAATACGGCACTGATACGCTGGAAATTCATACGGACGCTATTGATGCGGGCGATAAAGTGCTAGTAGTTGATGACTTGCTAGCAACAGGCGGTACAATTGAAGCGACAACTCTGCTTATCCGCCAGTTAGGTGGTGAAGTGGAGCACGCAGCGTTTGTTATCAATCTGCCGGAAATCGGTGGTGAAACTCGTTTGCAAGAAATGGGTCTAACGGTTTACAGCATTTGTGAGTTTGACGGTCACTAATTGCCTCAGCTAGATGTGCGAAGTGAAAAGCTTCGCACAGACCTCTTAGCTTTTAGCTCTTAGCTTTTAGCACCATCTCCCCCAATCGGATATTTTAAATGAGCTATTTAGCCTTAGCGCGCAAGTGGCGCCCGAACCAGTTCGATCAAGTTGTTGGTCAGGCTCACGTTCTTACGGCATTAGAGAATGCACTTAAGCAAAATCGCCTTCACCATGCGTATCTATTCAGTGGTACTCGTGGGGTGGGGAAAACCTCGATTGGACGCCTTTTTGCTAAGGGACTTAACTGTGAAACAGGGATTACCGCGACCCCCTGTGGTGAGTGCGCTACCTGCCGAGAAATTGATGAAGGTCGCTTCGTTGATTTATTGGAAATAGATGCCGCATCACGAACAAAAGTCGAAGACACGCGAGAGCTGCTAGATAATGTGCAGTACAAACCTGCTCGTGGCCGATTTAAAGTTTATCTGATTGATGAAGTACATATGCTGTCTCGTCACAGTTTTAATGCGCTGTTAAAAACACTGGAAGAACCACCGGAGTACGTTAAGTTTTTGCTTGCTACTACGGATCCTCAAAAGCTACCCGTTACCATTTTGTCGCGCTGCTTGCAGTTCCACCTAAAACCCATTGGTGTTGACCAAATTCATGAGCAGCTTGACCACATTTTAGCGCATGAACAAGTGACGACAGAATCCCGTGCTTTAGGGATGATTTCTCATGCTGCAGACGGCAGTATGCGTGATGCACTCAGTTTAACGGATCAAGCCATTGCGCTTGGTAATGGCGTGGTAAATGTCGAAACCGTTGCGAATATGCTTGGGACTCTCGATACGGATCAAGCGATTCATCTATTAGAGGCGATTAGCAAAAAAAGTGCGACAGTCGCAATGGATAAGCTGGATCTATTAGCAAAAAATGGAGTTGAGTGGGATGGCTTACTGCAACAGTTAGCGGCTCAGTTACATCGTATTGCTATGTATCAAGCACTGCCTGCCACGCTTGATAAGGCACAGCCAGATGCAGAACAAATCGAAATGCTCTCGCAGGTTTTGTCGGCTCAAGATGTGCAACTTTACTACCAAATTGCATTAAAAGGCCGACAAGATATTCCACTCGCACCGACAGCAAAAATGGGTGTCGAGATGGTCGTGTTGCGAATGATGGCGTTTAAACCAGCGCCTGTACAAGCTCAATCACTTGAAATTAACGTTTCTACAGCGCCCGCTGAACCTGTGGCGCCGCGTGCCACTCAACAGCAAACTGCGCAGCCTGCTATATCGCAACAGGCCATCGCTCAAGCGCCGCCTATTCAGCCAGCACCGTCGATACCTGTGATTAACCCAAGAGCAACTCAGGGCCACGCTCAAGCCTCTCAGGCTACCGAGAGCATGCCGAAGTCTCGTCATCCATCACAAGCTCAACAGCCTTCTTACGAAAGGCCACCTGCAGCTCATGACATGATGCCTCCTGAATACGCTCAATATGATGAGCAGGGAGCACAATCAGCGCCACCTATGGGCTATGAGCCTCAGATGATGGGTTATGAACAACAAAACAATACAGAGGCGCATGCAGCAGAACCACAAGCTCAACCAAGTGCTCCGGCTCCTGAGAACAAAGCGCCAATGTCGGGGTTGCGTCATCAGTTACGAAGTAAAAGAGGCAGCGGTGCTTCTGCTCCTAGCAGCACAGGCTCTCCAACAACTGGTGGTTCAAAAAAGGCTAGCGCGACTCCCGCAAACAAAAAGCAGACGGCCATTGAGCGTATTGCTCAACGAGCGCCATCTGGGCAGGCGTCGCGTCCTCAGTTACCAGGCCCTGTCGATGAGGTTGTAAAAGATAATGAACCTTATCAATGGAAAGCGATCAAAGAAGTACCGGTTGAAGTAAAAAAAGAGCTGACACCAAGTGAATTAAAGCGAGCCCTAGAGCATATTAAAACCCCAGAGATGGCGTTGAAATTAGCCGAAGAGTCACTCGCTCAAGATCATTGGGCAGCCCTTGCTAATAAGCTAGAGACCGCAAAAATGGTTGAGCAGCTAGCGCTTAATTCATCGTTTAAGCAGCAAGGCAGTCAGGTTCAATTAACGTTGCGCCAAAGCCATGCACACCTGAATACAGAGAAAGCTCAGCAAGATTTAGCGCAGAGCCTAAGTGATGTATTGGGCGAAGCATGTGAGCTGACTGTGAGCATCGGTGAAGATGGCCAAACGCCGCTGGAGTTAAGAGAAGCCCTGTATCAAGGTAAACTTCAGCAAGCTCACCAGAGCTTAAATGACGATCATCATGTACAATTTATACAAAGACGTTTTGCTGCAGAGTTGGATAGAGACAGCGTAAGGCCAATTTAGTCGCGGTAAAATGATCGTTAATGTGGTGAGTTACGTTTGATTTTATTAGATAACAAGTCAATAGTGATTCAACTTAATAGAGTATGAGGTTGAAAGCGGATGCTTTTAACCCCATAAATAACTCGTAACCCAATATAGACCAGAGAGAATAGCAATGTTTGGTAAAGGCGGTATGGGCAACTTGATGAAGCAAGCCCAGCAAATGCAAGATCGTATGCAGAAAATGCAAGAAGAAATCGCAACAATGGAAGTCACTGGCGAGTCTGGTGCTGGCCTTGTTAAAGTGACGATTACTGGCAGCCACAGCGTTCGTCGTGTCGACATTGATGAAAGCTTGATGGAAGACGACAAAGAAATGCTAGAAGACTTGATTGCTGCAGCATTCAACGACGCTTCTCGTCGCATTGAAGAAACGCAAAAAGAAAAGATGGGCTCTGTAACTGGCGGTATGCAACTACCACCGGGTATGAAGATGCCTTTCTAATCCTTAGTGGATGATATTAAAACTCAACTAAGTAGATAAACAATGCGTACCAGCCATATGCTGGAACAATTGATGGAGGCCTTACGTTGCTTACCTGGGGTTGGCCCCAAGTCGGCTCAGCGTATGGCCTTTCATTTGTTACAGCGAGACAGAAAAGGTGGTCTTCAACTAGCGGAAGCCTTAGCACAAGCAATGACTGAAATCGGCCATTGCAGTGAATGCCGCACGTTTACTGAAGAAGAAACCTGCAATATTTGTTTGAATCCTAAAAGACAAACTAATGGCCAATTATGTGTGGTGGAAAGCCCGTCAGACATCGCGGCTGTTGAAGCAACAGGTCAGTTTTCTGGTCGTTATTTTGTGTTAATGGGGCATTTATCGCCATTAGATGGCATTGGCCCAAGTGATATCGGATTGGATGTACTCGATTACCGATTACGTCATGGTGATATTACAGAAGTGATTTTAGCAACCAACCCCACGGTAGAGGGCGAAGCAACGGCGCATTACATTGCCGAGTTGTGCCACGCCCATGAAGTTAATGCGACGCGTATTGCTCATGGTGTACCAATGGGGGGCGAGCTTGATTTAGTAGATGGGACGACTCTGTCCCACTCGTTACTTGGTCGACAAAAGCTATAAAAAAAGCTGCGGCTAACTCTATGAGTAAACCGCAGCTTTTTTCTATCAAAATTTTATAACTCAAACGAAAACTGGTAAGTGTTACTTGGTTTGCGAAGGAGAGTGGTTCGTTCGTTCGCTAATTGCTTACGCTTTTCTTGCAAGTATTTGCGCGTATCGCTGTCGAGATTGTCGCTATTTTTGAGTTGCCTATCTATATCATCTAACTCAGTTTTAATCTCTTTTAAGCGTTGTTTTCGCTCATAGACTTCATAACCAAGCGTATATTGTTTGACGAATTGCTCGTTGGCACATACCCCTCGGTACGTTTCACCGGCCACACCAACACGATAACCATTTTCAGGCGCACAATAGACTTTATTGCCTAGCTGTTGTCCATGTTGCCACGCCTCTTTGTTTACCGAAAATCCAGCGTCGCCACAATCCTTGATGTAGTCATTAAGTGGTGATTGATCGAAGCCCGCTTTACCATCGTTGTATCCGATGGTTTGCCAATTAGCGACTTGGCACTCTTCTGGGCTCATACTGGTGCAGCCAGACAAAAATGCGCTGCTAAGGAGGAGCACTCCTATTAGGGGTTTATTCATATCGTGTATCTTTAGCGGGTTTTATAAAGTGGTGATAGATGATATCAATAGATGTAAGTGGAAGGAATAGAAGATGCAGCCGCTAGAGATTAAGTCATTAACTCCAGTTCAGTGATCACCTTCATAGCATGCTCATTGGTACTGCCGCAGATGGTCGGACAGGCTTTGAACATATGGCAGACCTTTGGTCGCTCGGGCTTTCCAAACAGCTTACACAGGTTGTCTTCATTTAACTGAATACAACGAACCCCAGCAGGCTTTCCATTTTCCATACCCGGAATTGATGAAGAGATACTTGGGGCAATACAACATGCACCGCAATACAGTCTACATTCCATCTTTTATACCTAACCGAATCTTGAATTGGGGCGCGATAATAGCAGATTATTAACCGGAGTACATACGGGTGAAAAATAATCTTGCTTGAATTTTGGGCGCTACAGGGGTATAAAACGCCCCCCACTATTTAAACGAAGTAAATTCCATGACAGAGCAATTTTGGCAAACTAAAAAACTAGAACAAATGACCGAGACAGAGTGGGAGTCATTATGTGATGGTTGTGGTAAATGTTGCCTGCATAAATTGATGGATGAAGACAGCGACGAGGTGTATTACACCAATGTTGCTTGCAGCTGGCTCAACAGCAAAACCTGTTCATGTAAAGATTACCCAAATCGATTCTCCTCTGGTGAAGAGTGCCTTAAACTCAGCCGAGAGAAAATCCATGAATTTCATTGGTTACCAGACACCTGTGCTTATCGCGTATTGTCTGAAGGTGGACAGATCCCTGTATGGCACCCATTGATCACCGGTTCGAAATCCGCCATGCACGCAGCCGGCGAAAGCGTTCGCAATAAAGTGGTATATGAAGTAGACGTGGTCGATTGGGAAGACCACATCCAAAACTTACCTGATAGACTAAAGCCTCATAATTAACTTTCAAAGTTGAGAATGCTGTATGTGCTGTTTATATGTACAGCATGAGGTTTAGTATGTCAGATAACGATAAAAATCAGAAAAAGGTCATACGAAGAGAGATAGAAATTTCGACTATCCCTAACTTCGTTTACAACAAACCATTGGTGTCCATTGGTGTCCATTGATGAGAATGGTGAACCTCAGGTTACATACCGAGCCAATGGCAATAAGATCCCCATCAAGAAACTCCCCTTACTCAATATTGCTGAGTATGACGACAAAGACAACCTAATCAGCTACCAACCATTAGATATGGTCAATGAGTTCTTATTGTCGAAAGCAATCGATGATGGTGTGCTAGAGCTTGGCACCGATGCGCAGGGGCTTGCTCATTACTTCAGTTTTGTATTGGACAAGCATGCAGAGTGGGATGCTGAATACGATGAAGAGGACTTTGACCCTCTTTATGATGACCCTCGTCCAGAATGGAGTAGCTTTCCTCGCAACAAGCAAGAACGGTTAACCTACCAGTATCGGGATGGCATAAAGCAGCTCGCTATTGATGGTGTATTGGCTAAAACTACGGCTAGGCAATACATGAGCAGTGTTGTTGGTTTCTATAAACACTGTCTTCGCCAAGGCATCCGCTTTAATAACCCTCCCTTCCAGTTTGAGACAGTTAATATACATTTCGAGGCGTCTGCATCTAGTATGAAAGCTTACCAACGTAAGCAGGTGCATACGACGGATATGCGAATTAAGTTTTCTAAATCATCGCGCAGTGGTGGCACAAACCTCAGCAACCTACGCCGTGACCTAAAACCGTTTACCAATAATGAATGGAAGATTCTGCAAAACATATTAATGAAGTCTCGCAGGGTGGCTCGTCATGGTGATCACAGTAAATTGCACTCACTTCCGATTGAATTTTGCCTGCACCCCATGATTTGCCGTAATACTGGATTGCGGCGTGAGGAAGCAGCAAGCCTTCATTTGGGGCAGATTGTTAACCCCGAAACCATGATTCAGGACGGCAAGGAGGTGTTTAAAAAGCCTGTGCTGGATTTGGGTGTCGGTGATATGTACCAATCACTCACAAAAACCGCAGAGGGTTCCGCAGAGAAGAATAAAAGCCGTGAAACCATAATCCCCGCCCCATTGATGAAGATGCTTTACGATTACTCGCAGTCCGACAGGTATCAAAAGCGACTTGAGAAATTCAAAGTATGGTGCAAGGAGCTGTCTGAGGCAGGGAACACGCACCTTTTTGAGGGTGACGATGCGATTAACCCTGAACTTGAGTACCTATTTATTACCCAGTCTGGGAAACCCATGTTTACGCGGCTACAAGACTTCACTGGCCGCTGGGTGGAAATACGTAATACTGCGAATCTAACCCAAGGTCTTGATCACCCTATTGTCGGCTCCATACATAATTTGCGCTCAACGTTTGCCGTAAATATCTTCCGCCACCTTTTAAATAAAAAGGATGAGTATGGTAACCCGTCAATCACACCCGATGAGGCATTGGATAGGGTGTCAGCGTTGCTAGGGCATGAAGATAGGGCTACGACGATAGAGTACCTGAAAATAGCACAGGATCTGCCCTCTGCCGATGAAATCTACGAGGATGTACTGGACTATATTGGCGCTTTTGATGATTTAGAGGTAGCACTATGAATCAAGGACGTAAGCGTACTAAAATTACAACAAAGAAGATCAGCGCACCTATCATCCCACTTCGTTTTGAAGATATGGTTTTAGACAGTGGCAGTGGAATTAAAGCCTACACCCACCGCCTGCGCTACCGCTACGTCCCGATAGTAAAGCAAATAAAGTCAGGGGATGTGGTGTTGGCGAATCGGGATGATATCGTCAGGGACATTCACCAAATGCTAACCCCCTTACCTGCAAACAAATCAAAGGAGGGATATTTTTCAGGGCTTGTAAGCTACTTCCGATATATTGACGGCATGGGTTATCACGGTGATCTTTTCAGTAATGCCATCATGGGAGATTGCATTAAACACTTCAATTAATTACGCGTGAAAGGTGTGCAGGTATCGAAAGTAGAACAGATTAAAAACAGCTTGTCTTTCCTGTTAAGGCTGTGGAATAGAGAGTCTGACCTTAAGACGCTGCCAGAGGTGGCAGCACGCCCTTTGGTTGCGAACAAAGCGTTCCATGTGGAAACAGAGCTAAAACCATTATCCAAGATATTGGTTAAAGGGGCACTGGCCTTTCAGGAGGCGATTGAGAGAAAAGAATTATTAGATGTTCATCCGTTCTTTGATGAAGAGCTGTTTGATGACCAAGCAAAGCGTCTTGGATGGACACCAAATCAAATTGGTTCTAGGAAACATGGTTTTAAGAAGTGCATGAACCCTCAACCTGGGACAGTAAAGAGTAGCCCACTTTCATTTGATCGCCTACATCGGCACGTTTTCTATAATCAAGCATCACGCAATTGGTTTTTCGTGTTCTCAATGCTGACAGGTATGAATAGTTCGGTGCTCGCTAATTTGCGTCACAAGGACATTGCATTTAAAAGTATTGGCAGTGGACGGTTTGTTTTTGACGGTGAAAAGCCCAGGGCGGGCTATAAGGGCTTGGATAATAGTGCTGGCTTTAGTCAGAGAACTAAAGAGTTGATTACCCGATGGCTAAAAACCTCTAAAGAGATGTACCAATCACTGGGTATCCCGCTGTCAAATGAGCTACCACTTTGCCCTTTCTTTAGTGCTAGCGGTGAGGTCTGGACATTTAATATCAGAGGCTCAAATATTGGCTGCATCAATTTACAGCTTGAGAAAATAACAGGGTTAAAGGTTACGACAAGTAGATTCAGGGCAACAAAATCCGATGTGCTGATGCGAGTGACTGAAGATATCTTCCTTGTGTCACAGGGACTGAATAATACCGTGAATGTTGTCGCCAAACGCTACTCTAGCGGCGTTCAGGTAGATCATGATAATAACCTAAATGCTACGTTTGGCGCGTTAAGCGCTATTGCCAAGGGTGAGGAGGTTGGTAAAGCCATCGAAGGCTCCAAGGTAATGCACAGCGATATTTTGTCTGATTATGATTATAAGAAATTGCGTCACCATGAAAGCCAAGAACAGCCATTAATGACCACGCCCAGTGGCATCAAATGCGCAGGACCAACACCAGAGAGACTTTTTGCAGAAGCAAGGCGCATGAAGCAGTTGGGGGTTGATTTTTCCAAAGATACAGGTCGCTGTACGGATTTTCTTGCCTGCTTTGATTGTGACAGCCATAAATTGGTGGCGTCAGAAAATGATATCTGGTTGATGCTGTCATTTTTAGAACAAATCGAAGACCTTAAAGAGATGGTGGCAAGTAACTCCGCACCTAAGGATGAGTATTTCGTGGTGGAAGGTATGTTGAAAAAAGTCCTTGTTAGGCTGAAACAAAAAGCACCAAAAAACTATGCTCAAGCAAAACAAAAAGTGGATGATGGCGATTACCATCCACTTTACCAAGACCGAGCTAGCGCAAGCCAGTTCCTTAAGGGGTAACCTATGTTTAAACAGCTTATACAGCTTCGCCAAGAACTTGCTGAAAATTCGTATGTGACGTTTGACTCTAACGGTAACGGAGTGTCGCGTGTCTTCGATGTAGAATGGGACTTCCACGCCCTGAACCAGAACCAAAAAACAATCTCTTTTGGGCATATTACTGATAAATATCGCCGAGATATTCAGTCTTATCTTTATGGGTTGATACAGTGGCAAAAGAAGAACTCAAGCTCTAACTCCCATGTCGCTGTTAGTTCGCTGAGACGTAATAGGAGTAATTTAAATGCCATCGCCACACGTTGGGGTAAAAGTGACTTCAGCTTACTTTCGAGCGAGCGAGAGTGGAAAAAATGCACTAAAGCATTACATGGGGTTGGCATAGGAAGCTCGTGCAGAAACATTGCGTCTACGATTAATGCACTGAATAAAGCTGGCCTTGTAACGCGTTATGTCAACAAACGAGAATATAGCCAGTGGGTTAAACCTGATGCTGGTGAAGGTCAGGCAATTGCGTTTCCTGAAGCGATTCATGTCAGTATATTAAAAACAGTTGTAGAGTTTGTTGAAACCTATCACCCCTATCGCCACCAAATTTCAGCGGCGATGGAAAAGTTTTACGCCTATCAGGATGAAATGTTAAACGCTGAGCTTAAAGCGCTAGGTGTGAGCGCCCTTAACGAGAAGCACATGAAGATATTCAACGTAAGGATATCTCGCCGAACCAGTAAGTGGCCTGAACGAAAAGCCATTCCTAATTTTTTGTTTTACAGACGTGGAGATTGGTTAGGCACATTGCTCAGGATGTGTTTTATCTGTGTCGGTTTGTTCTCCGCAGCCCGCAAGGAAGAGCTACTCTCCATGAACAAAGAGAGCTATGATGATACGTTAGCTGCTGTGCCCAAGGTTTCAGGGTTTTCGACAAAGGGAAATAAGGGCGAAAAGATTTACACGACGTGGAATACTGCACCTATTGCAAAGTTGGCGCTGGAACTAGCTTTTGATGCCACGCAAGCCGCAAGGAAATATCAGTTAGAGCGACTGGATGACGGCTATCAAAATGGTCAGCTAACCCAAGATCAATACAATGCAAAGAAACAAGACCTTGAGAGTGCCTTTATTTCTTCTGACATCTCTTTTGACA
The DNA here is from genome assembly GCF_900233005.1 of Vibrio tapetis subsp. tapetis. Classification (NCBI taxonomy): domain Bacteria; kingdom Pseudomonadati; phylum Pseudomonadota; class Gammaproteobacteria; order Vibrionales; family Vibrionaceae; genus Vibrio; species Vibrio tapetis. The sequence goes on along the minus strand of NZ_LT960611.1, from coordinate 2,263,194 downwards.
GTGAAGCGCTCATAAATAAATCGTCGCTAAAATACAAGGTTGACGGTAGTTATGATGCATTGAACATGAAAGAGTTCAACATTACTGCGACCGCCGAAGACGTTGACGAATTTGACCTGTTAAATCCAGAACGAGCAGGAAATTTAAAGGTTGGAGGCGGTTTACCTAAGCTTAGCCCTCATGATTTACGACGGAGTTTTGTGGTCTTTATGGTGAAAAACCGATTGGGCAACGCACTCACAGTAAAATATCAGCTTAAACACCGCAATATAAATATGTCGAACTGGTACGCTAATTATTCTGAACTTGTGCGTACCAACCAACTGTTGATGGATACTCAGCTAATGAGTGAATTTGATACGGCTATTGAAGCATCTACTGTGGACGCATGGGATGAAATTTACAATGTATCTGACACCTTAAGCGGAGCAGAAGGTGAGCGCATAGCCCAGAATAAAGCAGAGCGGCTAGCACAGGGTGAAGAAATAGTGATGTCTCGAAGTGAACTGAAGGCATTGGTAAGGTCTGGTGACAAAGCCATTGTGTTACTTCCTACAGGGGGTTACTGCACCAACCGTAACTGTGAACGCCTTTGCTCTCTGATGAATATTGTTGAAGCCCCCTGTGAGCATAAGATTGTCACTGATAAGGCGGCCAAGAGGCTTTCAAGGGAGCGGGATAACCTCATTGCTTCATTCAGGGCAATAAATGACATGGGTGATTATGCCAATGAATTGATTCTGGATGCCAGAAAAAAGAAGATTCAGTCCATTGAACCTACATTGGTCAAACACAGTATCCCATTTGATGGCTTTAATGATGATATTAAGGCGGTATGGTCATGAAAGTTGAGTATAAGACAACTTGCAAGGCAGAAGGGTTACTGGTCAACGCATTTCAGCGACTACTAGATGGTAAGCCCCTTCATGTTAAGGCGACGGGTAAGCTCACGTTGAACCGAATCAATAATGAAGCTCGGCTTGGCAATAGCTATGTCCATAAGTTCAAGGAGTTTGTGGCCTACGCCAAACCTGTTATTGACGAATACAACTTCAACCGCGATAAGGCAATGACAACAGGTTTAGATATTGAGCTAGATGTTCCTTTGTCTGAGCTTGATGGGCTAAAACATCAGTTGAAGAAAGCTAATGAGCTTAAAGATAAATACAGGGTGCAACGAAACAATGCAATTGAGGCCCGAAAGCAGTTAGAGGCTGAAAATGCGAGGCTCCGGTTTAGGGTGTTTGACCTCCAACAAGAGCTATTGGATGAAAATTCAGTTATGACCCCAATCAAGTAAAGCGCTCTCACGCGCAAAGTGCAATGGGATAAGGTGAGGGACGTAACACTTTTCTGCCCCAACGGTTCAGATAGCCATAAACTTTCATGAGTATAATTTGGTCAACAGGCTATTGACCACTTGGGAACCGTGATTAGTGAAACACGTTGTTTCCCAAATTGTCCAACAGGCTGTTGGACAAACCTAGTCCCAAATTTTGCAAGAGGCTCTTGCAAAAATGGTATTGTTTATCAGATACGACAAAGCCACAGGCGATGCCTATGGCTTTGTATTACAGCTACAGAATGTTTGTCATTCGGTTTGAAGAGGGAACGCATTCTGTGTGCAGTGCCGGGTGTTTTATCACCAAATATGGGAGGGAAATGCACCTAGGCTTATCGTATGTCCTCGGTGGTCTGCTTTGCAATTACGCCAAGTTCAAATTGATGCTATTACTTCTGGCCAGACAGTAAATAGCAGCTCAATGAAAAAGCAGAGATACCCGAGGCTCTCAGGGATAGTTTACAGCCATGAACCGAATTGAACAAGCTTACTTTTGCCCCAAAGTGTTTTAGTGAAAAGTGTCAATAACACCTTATAATTGCGTTGTTGAAGTGTCCAATCGAGGAGGTAACATTAATCATATTTATGAGCATCAGTAGGTCAATTTCTTACAATTGTTTCTGTTATTGATCGGATATGTTGAAAAGTTAAGGCCTTGAATAGAATCCGCGATAAGTGTCGCAATAAACATTCCACAGCGTATGGCAAGGCTTGGTTTAGACTGGTGCTACGAGAGCGACGACTTCTCAGGACAGCCAACGACAATTCACTAAAATTCTTGCTTTTAGTAAATCTTTAATTTATTATTAGGACAGAGTAGATACTCGTGGTGTCGGATGTGCTCCTCGTATGAACGAATAAGTATCCTTTGAATGTTTCGCAGGTGGCAAGTATCCTCCTCGTAAAATAAAAAAGTACTTTTTGAATGAATATCTATTCTCATTAAACCCACCTTAATCGGTGGGTTTTTTGTATCCAAAGGAAGATAGTTTTGAAGTTTAACAAATTAAGCAATGACTTTGTAGAGAAGACAAGAGATTTACAAGAGGTTCTAGAGGATAAAGGGCGTGGCTACTCAGTAGCAGAGATTACATATAACGACCTTACCTTTGCGGTTCCTTTGCGCTCTAACCTAGAAGTAGATAGTAAGGGTAAGCCTAAAAAAATTGGCGGCGCTCCTACTTCCTTTGTAGCAGATATCCAGATTGGTGAGAATGGTGAAAAGTTCCACCGAGGATTGGACTTTCAAAAGGCGCTACTTATCTCTGATAAAGAGTCGGATTTCGGTAATGAGTATCCTTTGTCGGATAATAAACAAAAAACAACCATTAACGATAATGAATATGAAATCCTAAAGCAGTTTAAGAGGTATGTGAACTCATATGTTCGTGCGCATCAGAAGGATCTGCCATATAAACAACAATTTTACCGTAGCACACTACAAAACTATCATGATGAGTTAGATGCTCATAAAAAAGAAGTTAAGATTATGGTAAAAAAGAAACGTACAATCGTTAAACCTGATGACGAATAGTCTCTCTTTTGGTGAGGTATAAAAGCCTCACCTCACCATACTCTTCCCTGTCTAACAAAAGTCTCTTTCAATTCTGAGCTGAGCAAACAGTTCAGATTTTGTTTCCCCACTTTCTTACTCTATGATCGATCCAGCAGGCTTGTCCTACAATCTTAGTTACTGCAAATAACTCTCATTTGCATCCTTTTGCTTGTTCTAGCCTCTCTTTCGTCTATTATCGGTATGCTAACAAGATAATTCTTATTAATCAGTTCGAAGTTTGATAATGAAATAGTTCTATCACGCTATTGTCCAGACCCTTGCTAGGGAGTGGGCGTAATGTGTGGACGTACTCGGTAATTACGCTTTTGAACTCCGTCAACAAGAAGCAGTACAGTAAGATCCTAAATAGTACCTATTTAGTCAGGCCGCAGACCAAATCTAAGTCTGGATATGCAACTAGACTTCACGTTTACTGTTGGCTAGCAATGATGAAATTAATTCTTTCCTCTCACTCTCTGTCATTTGAGAAACAATACATGCTAGTTCTGCGGCGCTTGCATCTTCACAGAAAAAGTAACTTAAAGGCACACCTAGTTCATCGGCCAATAGCTTTAAGGTTTGTACGTCTGGGGTGTGTTTACCCTTCTCGTATTGATTCATTCTTGGGCTAGCAGAGCTTTCATCCATACCTATACGTACTCCCAATGCTTTTTGAGAGAGGTTTGCTTTTTTGCGGGCTTCTTTGAGCCGCACTGGAATTGGGTTTTCGAATGGCACTTAAGTTTCATTTCTCTGATCTCACGGTAACTAAGATTTTCTTAGTTTTACTGATTTCTGTATACTAAGCAATCCTTAGTATTTTAGTGGTATATGCGGTACATGAAGCGTTCTTTGAAAATCAGTGATGAAATGCACAACCTATTGATTAAAAAAGAGATGGATGGTTTTTTAGTTGTTGAGCTAAGAGATGCATTTGTTTCGATTGATGACTCCTATGTTGATTTGGATGATGCTCGTCGTAAGGTTTATCGACAGCTCCTTCGTTTGGTGAAGAACAATTGGCTTCGAGTTGAAGGGACGGGGCAGCAGAAACGATACTTTCAAACAGACTTATTTAAAGGCCTTCAAATCGATACTGCATCAGACAAAACTAAGGTTACTTTTTCCACCTCGTCTGATTACTCGGTATTAAGACACGAACGCAATCAGTACAAAGGTGAGCTAGAGATTGTTTTTGGGGAGATTAATGAGTATCAATCTCTCTGTAGCCGCTTTCCTGAACTCGAGCCGAGGTTGCTTCCACTTCTTGAGCAAGCAAGAGAGCATTCAGCGCAGTTGTTAGGAAGAGTGAATGTACTCACCAGTGTTCTCAAAACACTTTGTGAGGACAACCAATCGTGCTAAGGCCATGGCAGGCAGAATGCTCAGAGAAGGCATTACAGAAATACAGCTCAAACCAGCAGCACTTCTTCTGCCAAGCAACTCCAGGGGCTGGAAAAACGGTACTGGCTGCGACGGTTGCTTCAAGGTTGATGCAAGAGGGCAAGATCGACCTTGTATTATGTTTCTCACCTTCTTTAACGGTTTCAAGCGGAATAAAGAAAACCTTTTCACAGATTCTTAATTGTACCTTTAATGGAGGGTTAGGTTCTATTGGACGATCTCTCACTTATCAGTCGATTCAATTTCTAAATGAGGAGTTTTGGCTGACGCTAAGAAATCATCGAGTTTTTGTGGTCTTTGATGAGATACACCACTGCTCTGGTACAGAGATTGAAAATGCGAATGTTTGGGGGCAACAAGTCCTTGCAAAGATTCAAGGGCTCGCAACGTATACCCTTGCTCTTTCAGGGACTCCGTGGCGTTCAGACTCTTTGCCGATAGTATTGGGACAGTACAGCGATCCTGACGGAATACTTTTGGTTGATTATCAATACACGTTAAAACAAGCAATCGGCGATAAGGTTTGCAGAGCCCCTAAGATTGTTTTGGTTGATAATGAACATTTGACCGTGACGAACGATGAGAAAGTGGAGTCTTTTTCTTCAATATTGGAAATGATTAAGCAAACTAAGGCCTCATATCAAAGCATCATTCATAATGAAGATGCAATGGAGTACTTACTTGGATTGGGTTGCAAAAAGCTTGAAGAAATCCGTTCACGATCCCCGACGGCTGGAGGGTTAATTGTTGCTGCATCAGTTCAGCACGCACAAACAATTAAAAAGGTACTTTTTGAAAAGTATGCTCAATCGGTCTCAATAGTGACCTATCGGCATGAAGAGCCTTTAGCAGAGATTGAACGTTATAGACGAAGCTATACTCAATGGATTGTTAGCGTTGGAATGATTAGTGAGGGGACCGATATTCCGCGCCTTCAAGTGTGTTGTCACATGAGTTCAGTCAAAACCGAATTGTACTTCAGACAGGTGCTCGGGCGAATTCTTCGTGTGAACGGCGCAACAAATCAACAAGCGTGGTTATTCACCTTTGCTGAACAAAGCTTGATTGACTATGCAGAAAGGATTGAACAAGATATTCCTGAGTCGTGTATATATGCAAAGTGGGAAAAGTTTGTAGAAGCCGAGCCAGATACTAAGCGCAACCGTCTTAGCGAAAAGGGGCTGCTAGAAGAGCGAGGAGGACTTAGCTCTAAGCTGGTATGGAATAGCACGACAAGGAATACAGAGAGTATTGATGTCGCACTTGGCGCGTTTGATGAGCTTCGACTCGGAGCTTTTAGACAGCGGGTAATATCGGCATTTTTGGCTTCTTGAGTAGGCCTATTGTTTTACCAACTCGTTTGATTCAATATAAATTCAGCATTTCGACCCTGTATTGCTTCTGGCCCGAAAGAGCTAGTAAATCCTGCTAGCTCAAAAAACACCCCAAAACGTTTCAGGAGCCACAGTAAAACCCATAGGATTAGCTAATTAACAACTACCGAGGAATCCTCAGTAGTTGCAAAATTTGCAACAACCCCTACATGCCCCAATTGTCCAACAGCCTGTTGGATAAATTTTAATACCTAAGTTTTGCAAGAGGGTCTGCAAAAATGCGAAAGAAGTTGTTTCGTAAATCGTCTTTGCCCAATTATTGCTGAGCTCATTACTATCTATCCGTTCGCTAATCATTATTTGACCAACTTTTCCTGATATAGGTATGGTGTATAGGACTTATCATATAAATTTGGGCGGAGTTTAAGGTGAATAAAGAAACCAAAAAGAATTTTGATAAAGTATTTCAGGCTGCGTTAGCACTGTGTGGTAGTGAAGAAGCTGCTAATCACTGGCTTAAGCACCCAGTTCGAGGACTTGGTAACAAACGACCAATTGATATGCTTTCGACAGCCGAAGATACCAAGGCTGTACTCAACTTGATTGGCCGTTTAGAGCATGGAGTGTTTTCGTGAGCTTTGTTGCTACAAACTTTTGCCCCAAAACGTGCTGGACGAAGCGCTAGCAGCCATAAAATTAATTTGGGTAACAAGCAGTTACCCCATTCCATAGCTAGTACGAGCTTCACCTACCCTCAACCAGGGTGGAAATGGACTAATCGTGGCTGCTGCACTTCTACTCAGTTTTTGTTGCACCGCAATCAATCCTCATTTATTGAGACGCCAGCTTTAAGTGCGTAGTATCATAAAAATATCAAATCAGTGCTGGTGATCTTATTCCCTAGCATATGTCAGGCGTATACTAGCGTCAGTTTGATACTTAGAGAATTACTCATGTCAGTTATACGCCATATAGAAATACAAAACTTTCGAACAATCAAGAAATTATCATGGCACCCAAAGCCAGGATTAAATTGCCTAATTGGCCCCGGTGATTCAGGTAAATCTACATTGTTAGATGCTATCGATCTTACGCTCGGTGCTCGACGTTCTTATACATTCAACGATGCTGATTTTTACCAACTTAATATCCAGTCTCCACTATCGATAACAATCACCCTAGGTGACCTGCATGATGATCTGAAGAATATCGAAAGCTATGGATTCTTCTTAAGGGGGTACAATGCTACTACTCAAGAAATCCTTGATGAGCCTCAGCAAGGTACTGAACCTGTTCTAACCATAAAATTAACTGTAGATTCTGACTTAGACCCAGATTGGCGACTGTATTCGGAAAGGGCTGAAGCGGATGGATTAGAACGTAGATTACCATGGAAACATAGAGAGCTTTTATCTCCTGCTCGCTTAGGAACAACTGCGCACCAGAACCTTGCCTGGGGAAGCCGTTCAATCCTTAACAAGCTTTCTGAAGAGACATTGGATGTATCAAGCACTCTTGCGCAGTTAGGAAGGCAAACTCGTGAAGCCTTCGCACAACAGCAAGTTGAAGGGGTTGCTGGCGTTTTGCAACAAGTCCAGAATATATCCAATGGCTTAGGTGTTCCTGTTGGCGAACTGAAAGCATTATTAGATGTAAATGGGATCTCCTTATCTAATGGTGCTATAAGTCTTCACAACAGTGATAATACTCCTCTTAGACAATTAGGAACAGGTTCGTCCAGACTTCTAATTAGCGGCCTGCAGAAAGCGGCCAGTAACTCTAAAGTAATCATTGTTGATGAAGCTGAATACGGATTAGAGCCATATCGAATTACTCGTTTACTTAACGAGCTAGGCTCTAAAGATGCTGAGCCAACGCAGCAAGTATTCATCACAACTCACTCGCCTTACGTACTTCGTGAATTGCAGGCTCAACAACTTCACGTAATGCGCAGACCTACACCGGCTCAGGAAGCTTTTGACCCTGAACGTATTCAACATACGATATACAGTCTAAACGGAGAAGGTCTACAACAAGCAACGTTACGCGCTTGCGCCGAATCTTTCTTCAGCAAAAGTGTTATCGTATGTGAAGGAAAAACGGAAATTGGAATAGTAAGAGGAATAGACCTTCATTTCGGTCAGACGATTACATCCAAAGGCGTCCATTGCGCGGACGGCGGTGGTGATTCCATGTTTGCAAGGGCGCAAGTTTTTTCGTCACTAGGTTACCCTACAGCAATTTTTAAGGATTCAGATAAAGCTGAACAGCATCGAGAGCACAGAGAAAATGCTATAGCAGCTGGTATTTCTGTATTTGAATGGGATCATAATAGAGCAACAGAGGATGTTATCTTTACTGCTTGTCCAGCGGGCGTTATCCCAGAACTATTGAATATGGCCGCCGAAAGGAAGGGAGCCGACTCAATAAACGCTCATATTCAAGCCTATTCAAATCAGTCGGTAACTCTAGAAGATTGCCTTAGCCGATTTACAGATGACCAACGAGCAACCCTCGCAAGAGCTGCCAATAAAAAGAGCTGGTTTAAAGATATAGAACCCGCAGAAAATGTTGGTAGATATATTATTGGCCCTAATTACGGTTCTTTCACCGAAGAGTTAACTACACCTGTACATAATCTGTTTAGCTGGGCGAATAATTAATGAATATTGAAGCTGTGCTCGATAGCGAATTAGGTTCAATTGTTGCGCCTGCAGGTTGTGGTAAGACACACCTGATTACGGAAGCTTTGTCGATTAGGGCGCAAAAACCAATATTGGTTCTAACACATACAACTGCTGGTGTATCCGCTCTTAAGAAGCGCTTACGCCGACTATCAGTTCCTACTTCTTATTATGTAGTGACAACTATTGATGGTTGGGCGCTTCGAATAGCTAATAGTTTTCCGACATCTTGCCCAATAAGCGCATCCCCCGATAATCCTCGACAGTTTTATCCGGAACTCAGGCGATCGGTGCTTAGTTCTCTTAATTCAGGGGGACTTCACGAAATCATAAAGGCTTCATATTCAAGACTGCTAGTCGATGAATACCAAGATTGTGACAACAACCAACATAATATCATCGCCTCCCTTTCACAAGTGCTGCCAACGGTGGTTTTTGGTGACCCGATGCAATGCATATTCAGTTTTGCAGGCCCAATGCCTGACTGGCAGCAAGAAGTGCAGCAAAGGTTCCCATTGCTTGGTACCTTAGGTACACCATGGCGTTGGAACAATGCAGGAGCGCCTGACCTTGGTGAATGGATACTTGATGCCAGAGAAACACTACTACGAAGAGAGAGCTTAGATCTTACTGACTGCCCGAACCACGTGCTGTGGCGTCCACTAACAGGTAACGCTCAGACTGACCTTATTAATCAGCACAATGCTCAACAAAGGATAATCAATCAAAATCAGACTGATTCTTTTCTTGTCATTGGTAGTTCAATGAACGAAAGGTCTCGACATAGATACGCGCAAAGTAGTCGTACGACTCAAGTCGTTGAGCAAGTCCAATTAGCTCAGGTTATTACTGCAGCTAGCGAGTTTGATCGTTTAAACGGTATAAATCTGGTGGAAAGTATTCTTACTACAGCGAGTACAATGGCTACTAATGTTGAAATGGCACGAACACTAACCCGTGTTAAAAGTATTCTTGGTGGAAGAAACAGGCAACCACCAACCACCTTTGAACATGCTCTATCTAACGTTGCCAGTAGCAATGAACGCTCTGACATTTTGACGGCTCTCCAAGAAGTTGAGAGTAAAAATGGCACCAGGATATACCGTAGAAGCGCATATACTGCATTGAAAGACTCAGTATCATTGTCGGTTAGTTCACCGGATAAAACTATGTCAGAGTCTGCAATGATTATAAGGGAGCAAATAAGACAAAAAGGTGATACCCGAATCCCTAAACGAGCAATTGGCTCAACATTGCTACTTAAAGGACTGGAAGCCGATCATTGCTTAATTCTCGATGCTAATGAAAGAGAAATGGACAATAAACACCTGTACGTTGCACTTTCTCGTGGAGCAAAAACTGTCACCGTTTTCTCTCGAAATAATCAAATAAGCTAATTGCTACGCAAAATGTAGTGTTGTCACCTGCGAGAGAGTGATAGAGGTCATTCACCGAGCATTAAAGTATCAAACTAACATGGCAGTGATCGTATAGGCGATCCTGCCATTTCCAAATCAGAAATGCCCCAGACAACTCTGGTAATCGTCGTCATACAGCCCTTTCATCAACTGAGTTCATCAAAAAATGCATTAGTAACCATCTGATTTTTCTTAATATGATAGAATCGCTCATTAAATCCAGTGTATTACCAAAGGTAGATTGATGGCGTTTAGAGCTCGAATAATCGGCGATACTTCTCTATTTAAAGGTGAAAGCTCGGCGGAGAATGCTTTCACAATAGTTATTGGAGACAACGGTTGCGGAAAAACCCAGTTGTTACTTGATATCTGCAACTACTACCAAATGCTATTTGGTGAATTGTTGAGTTCAAAGTCTGCTGATATTCGCGTCATACGTCGAGATTACTTTAAACAGGACTTCAAATGGGGCGCGATCGAAAAAGCTTTTGAGCATCAAATTCCTCAAAAACTTATATGTGCATCAACTAGCCAGTTTGAAAAATTTGCCGAAAACTGGAAGTTAAAGAATGACTTTGTACAAGGTGGATACTATGCCTACATTGGTTCAAAGCCATTTGCTCCTGACCGACTACCTTCTACTCGCATAGCATCAACGGCTTTGAACCAGCTATTAGCGAGGGATACTTATGATGCTCGAAAAATACAATCCCTCCGCAAATTTCTTTTAAGTTTTGGATTTGATGATGTTCTGAAGATTAGCTTAGAACCTATATTTTCCTTCGATGAACTGAATAAAGCAAAAAGTGGTGATCCTGATGTTGCTCCTGAAACTCAAATAGCGTTGCGAAAAGCAAATGAATATTATGAGATAGAGGATATCAGTGAGTTGATTCTTCTAATGGAATTTATCATTGATAAACCAGAGGTTTTGCTTTATTTCAGTGACTCTGGTGTTCTTCTCGATTCTGTATGTAAAGAAAAGCCCATCCCATACAATTCAAGAGAACTTGCAGATTTGCTCATGTCTGGGCTAGTAAGTGTTGCCAACATTGAAACAGTTAACGGGCAATGTTTTCTCGAACCAGGGTTATCAGAGAGTGCAAAACTACGACCTCTAGCTTCTAGAAGTTCTGGCGAACAATGTCTGTTCTTGTTGTTTCTAGGCATCATTTCATCTATTGATGATAATTCTTTAATATTAATAGATGAGCCAGAAATTAGTTTACACCCTTCTTGGCAGCAAAGATTTGTTGAAATTTTAAATGAGTCCCTTAGTGAATATTCTGGGTGCCACTTCATAATTGCAACTCATTCACCGCTTATAGTTTCAGATATTGCGGTTAAAAATTGTGAAATATTGGACATGACTGAACAAGTACTTACAAGTGCTTCAAAGCATAGCTTACGTTCATCCGACTATCATCTTGCCACTCTCTTTCACAACCCTGGCCATAGCAATGAGTATCTAATAAAAACAGCTATTTATGTATTCTCAAAGGTAAAGTCAGAAAAAAAATTCGATAATCAAGATCTAGAAAAACTAAAAATGCTTAACGATCAATTATCTATGCTGCACGAGGATGACCCCGTTATAGAGTTGGTAGAAATGCTCAATGAGGTTTATTGTAAATATGGCTGACATTGAAAAAGAGGTAGTATTTTCCAAGGAACAGAAACAACTAATCAAGGAAATAGTTGGGGATGAAAACTTCTCCCACCATGATTGGACCAAGGAAGAGCAAAAGAATCATTACAAGCTATAAGATCACATATTCGTAAGCATTACAGAATCGAGCAGAAGGCAAAATGTGCTTATTGTAGAAAAGACGTCAGTGTTCAATCTGCTTCAAATTGCCATGTCGAGCACATTGCGCCCAAAGAAATGTATAAGAAGTATATGTTTTATCCTAAAAATTTATGCGTTGCTTGTGCAGATTGTAATTCCATCAAATGGAATCGTGACACCATAAAGCCACTTAGCAACGGAGAGCGGAAAAGGTATCCATCTTCGTCAGGGGCTTTCTTGTTAGTCCATCCTCACTTCGATGATTATGCAGAGCATATCGATATTTTTCGTGACCGTTGGTATGTGGACAAAACTAAAAAAGGGCACTTCACTATTGGGTTGTGTAAATTGAATCAACGTTCTATCGACTTTGGCTATCTTGAGCCTGATGAAATGATGGTTTTAGCTGAAGATCTTCGCGATGCGAAATCGAAAGGCGCCAGTCACCTAGTAGATTTAATAAAGGAACGTATGCGTGAACTACTTGATGATTAAAGGCGCTATAGATTAACAATGTTGACGGACTTCTACTCATGAATTGATGGGTAACTCAGCAGTTCCCCTAACAAGGTTCTGTCCAGAGGCTTCATAGGTCTGAAATTTGATCTGAACCAGTAGAACTGGACACCTCACTGAGCGACTTTCCGATAGCAAAAGTTATCCGAGTTTTTCTATTTTACGTGATTACTCTAAGAAGGATTTGTCCAGAGGCGTGCTGACGGGATATGAAACACGAAAATACCCCTTTATTGGTTTCGTCAAAAAGCCTACGGGCGTGCTTGGGTGAATCTTGAACTAAAATAACTAATCTGATACCCATTTTTTACAAAGTGTGAAAAGTGGGTACTATTAAGCGGTTCTTACTTCAAATGAATACACTGAGTCTTGCCCTGTAAATTGCTCTTAAAGCATCACAAACTTACAAGGTACTATGAAAGTAACCTCTTTGCTTAAGTATCCCAATCTCCGCTAGGAGCGTTTGACTTGCTATAAGGGCTGTTTCTGAGCGTAAACTCACAGATTTACCATAATAGGAATAATGACTACCGTATTTTAAAGGGTATAGCCTTGTTTTACTTTGGGTTGCCCCTATATCTCATATGAGCAATGTTGCTATTTAACTGGTTGGGTTTTGATATGGCTATTTATGTAGCGCCTGGCAATAAAGTCGGGCGAGATGGGGGCTCTTTTCAAGAGTGTAAAATGAACACGACAAGTCATACGGTTGTAACTAAATATGGTCGATACTGTACTATTCGTGACCACGAATTAGCACCACCGACAAGTACTGCGGGTAGACATTGGTTACAGATTTATAGAACACCAGATAACACGGAGTAATATCCGTAACACTAGTAAAAGGGTCGCCCTAGTGGCGGCCTTTTTTGTTTGCCCAGCGAAGCTGGCAAACCCATTAGGCTGAAAGAAGCCTAAATCACCCTGATTGAGGGGAAGATAATCCGAATCGCAAGGGCGTTGCTGGCCAACGGCAGGGTCTGAAGGAAGCGATAGGAAGTTAACAGTACACAACGAAAGTGAACCTGATTCGGCAATTTAGGTGGGTAAGCGTGCAAAATAGCGTGAAGCCCGATACTCAATCAGACCTAGGTTGTGCTTGAGGGTGGCATTGTTAACAGGGAGCCAGTGCAGTAACTGGGGAAGCCTGACACCACATCCGAGCAAACGTCGGAAGCATAAACTCAAGGCGAGAGCCAAGATCTATGTTGGTGCGAGGTGGCAGATGAATCCGTAGTAGTGAGTAAAGCCCAGCCTGTGAAGCCCAGTAATGGTGTGGAGGATAAAACTGAGCTGACCATCAGTAACACGTCTGATGGGACAACATTTTGCCAAAAGCAATCTGGTGTTGCGAAGGGATGAAGTACATTTTAAGTCTGTGATGAGCAGATGTTTTTTTTCAGTGGTATACAAATTGATTAGCTATCGAGGTATTCCGTCTCGGTCTTTGTGAAAGTAAAGCACTGAAGCGAGAAACCGTACAAGGGAGTAACTCTGACTCACTCTAGTAAATTGCCATTGAGCTAGAAGGCTAGAGAGTGGAGTGAAATACACCAACACTGTGAGAGAGCATTTGTCCCCACACGGCACACAATCTAAAGGAAAAAGTTGAGAGTTTACTACAGTTTATATGGTCACTTGCTCCACAAAGAGCGACTCTATAAAGGATTTAAAAAAGTGTGGAAAGCGAAAGGCGCGGCCGGAATAGATAGGCAGAGCCTAAGCGACTACGCCCAAAATCTGAGTGATAACCTAGATCAACTTCTTCTGGAACTCAAAACCAAGCGATACACCCCTCAACCCGTCAGACGGGTAGAAATACCGAAAGATGATGGTGGGGTGCGATTACTTGGGATCCCAACAGTACGGGATAGAGTTGTCCAACAAGCTCTAAATGATCTATTAACCCCAATCTTCGAAGAGCAGTTTCACCCATCCAGCTTTGGGTATAGACCGAATCGAAGTTGTCACGATGCTATAAACAAAGCGACGATGTTCATCCGTCGATACGGAATGCAACACGTCGTAGATATGGACTTATCGAAGTGCTTCGATAAGCTCGATCATGAGCTTATTCTAAAAAGCATTAAGAAACGAGTCACAGACAGTAGCGTACTGGAGCTCATCAAACAGTTCCTGAAAAGTGGCGTAATGGTTGATGGAGAGTGGCAGCATACCGAGATAGGTAGTCCGCAAGGTGGAGTAATAAGCCCACTGATAGCGAACATCTATCTGGATGCGTTTGATCAAGAGATGCGAAAGCGAGGACATCGAATAGTCCGTTATGCCGACGACATACTGATCTTCTGTCGCAGCCGTAAAGGTGCAGAAAATGCGCAAGTACAGGCAACGAAGGTCCTGGAAAAACAGCTCAAGTTAACGGTGAACGAAACCAAATCACACATAGCGCACAGCGGCGAAGGTGTGAAATTCCTTGGAATAGAAATCGGTAGCCATTATAGCCGTATTCAGCCAAAGAAAATGTCGACGTTCAAAGGAAAGTTGAAGCGAGTGACAAGACGCAATGGCGGTAAGCCATTGTTAGAAGTCATTAAACAACTGGCCGCGTGGTTAAGGCGAAGACTTCGCAGCGTCCAATTACGATTATGGAAAAAACCGACCCGACTCCACCGCAGGCTAAGACAGCTAGGTTATGAAGGGTCATTCAGGTATATCTGTATGGATAGTTGGAGAAATGCTGCGAGTCCATTAGCCAGTTACTCGATGCCAAATCAATGGTTTAACGACCTTGGATTAGTGAATCTTGAACACGTTAGGACAGGATATGTGTTCAGCCATTATGTTGAATGGAAATGTGCATGAGCCGTATACGAGGTCCGTACGTACGGTTCTGTGAGAGGGATGAGGCGGAGACGCCTCACCCTACTCGATGTTACAGCATCATTGCCATTTAACGTAACGTAAATTAGTGCGTACCAAAAAATCAAACCTTCCAACGAGCGCAAGTTTACTGCTTGCGCTACGTCCCACAATTTCACTTTGCAATACTTATAGTTATCTTTGTATTGCTCAATTAGCAAAGCCCCTGATTCACTTTTTGTCCCAAAGTTTGTTAGACCTTTTTCAATAAGAAAACTGCTAGCTTGATTTATCCCTATCTATGCTAATGTTTCGACATGGAACACAGAGCAAACACAAAAATCCTCGTATATTCAATCCAGTATTTAGGTATGCTTGGGGTGAAAGGATGTAATAAACATCCAACATCAACATGTTAAGCTGGTAGGCACTTGCGTTAAAAGACTCCAAAAACAGCAAGTACTCTTGAAATATATACAATGATTTAACGTCGAAAAATCATAAATATAGGCAAGCATTATGAGCGCAAAAGAAGAAGTAGTATTGAAAATACTGGGTTACCTAAATGAAATTGAAGTGCGTGCTACTTATGGTGCTGTTGCTGAGGTGTTGGGAGTATTACCTCGCAGTGTTGGACAGCAGTTTTTAGGTGAAAAGCGACCATATGCTTCTTGGGTTGTTCGTGAAGACACTGGTTTACCTACAGACTATTTGGAAGACCAACGAGGCTGTAGAATTTCTCCTCGCCCGTCTCAATTCTGATCCTGCCGCCATTTCATCACGATATGAACTTGAACGCACTAACTCCTTGTGATCTAATCTAAATTATTCGCCACAAGACACGGTTATGCCCAACTTCAAAACCGATTACTCGAACCAAAACATGTTCGTCCCTATCATCATCGATGAACAACTCATCCCCGGAACTATTGAGTATGCGATTTCCCACATTGTCGATAACCACCTCGACCTCTCGCCCTTTGATGCGCACTACCACAACGACAAAAACGGGGCGGCGGCTTATCCACCCTCCATCATGCTTAAGGTTATTTTTTACGCCTATTCCCTCGGCATGTTAACTAGCCGACGCATAGAAAGAGCCTGCATCAACAATGTCACTTTCATGTGCTTATCGGGCGACGAGCGACCACACTTCACCACTATCGCGGCTTTCATCGCACAAATGAAAGACACCATCGAACCACTGTTCACTCAGGTTCTCATGATATGCGATGAACAAGGCCTAATTGGCCATAACATGTTTGCTATTGATGGCTGTAAAATTTCATCCAATGCTAGTAAAGAATGGAGTGGCACACACGAAGAGCTTCTCCGTAAAAAAGAAAAACTACAGCGGGCGAGCCAGCGAATTATCGAGCGTCATCAAAGCCAAGATTCGCTCCCAAATGAAGTTATCGAACAAGACCTAAGACAAAAACAAAAGCTTGATAGCAGCGCCGATAAAATAGGTGCATTTCTGGCGAGCACTCAAGACAAATTGGGCAGCAGTAAAAAACCCGTAAAAAGCAACATCACGGACAATGACAGCGCCAAAATGACCACCTCAAAAGGCACGATTCAAGGTTATAACGGCATCGCCATCACAGATGACAAGCACCAAATTATTTTACACAGCCAAGTGTGGGGAAGCGTTGGTGAGCAGCAAACATTAAAGCCTGCAGTGCTCGCTTTGAAAGAACAATTAGAGAAGCTACCCAACAGCTCAGAGCGCACCACCAAGTTCACCGCAGACAGTGGATTTCACAGTAAAACTAACCTCAAGTTCCTATCTGAGACCCCTTATGATTGTTACATAGCAGACACTGGATTTCGCAGTCGTAATCCACTATTTCAAAACAGTGAAACCTATCAGACCGAGCAAGAGAAAAAACGGAAGAAACGCTCGAAAACAGGTAAAACCTGTTACTCCATTTCTATGTTCGAGTTCAACCAAGACGAAATGACTTGCCGATGCCCTGCAGGAAATATGATGCGACTGAGCAGCAAAAACGCCGTCATCCGTGGGGAGCGTGGTGCTCAGTTTTGTGGATACCTAAACGACTGCAGACAATGCGTGCATCAACCGCTGTGCATGAGAAAACCGCCTGGCAAGCAAGCAAGCAAGTCGGTCGACAAGTCTTCTTCATCTACAAAAATACCAAAGACTTTGACCACATGCAGGCCATGAAAGACAAGATTGATAGCCCAGAAGGAAGGCGGCAATACAGTAAACGGCTTGGGTGTGTTGAACCTGTTTTTGGTAACATCACCGTCAACAAACAGATGAATCGATTTACGCTAAGAGGACAAGAGAAAGTGAACGCCCAATGGGCGATGTTCAGCATGCTTCACAACATAGAAAAGCTAAGAAATTGCATTATCTAGAGGGTAAAACCTCTCAAATCAACGAAAAATCCAGATTCCCTCTCATCCTGTCGCTCTATCTTTCCTTACTATGGTAAAGGTCGCTATCATCGAGCAGTATTTACGCCGTTGCCAGTAGGATTAATGACGATAAAAACATGGGAAATCGGTGAAAAATCGAGAAATTCTACAGCCTCAACTGCATCCTAAGTTACTTTCCAAGAAAAGCCTTATAAAGTCTGGTTCTGTGTTGAGGCGTAACATTGGATTGAGCAAGAGTACCTAACAAGGCGTTAGCATTCAGGATGCGTATTTCGGAGCATTGCGATCACCTATTTCGGCATTATCCGATCACCTGTTTCGGTTTAAACCGATCGCTCATTCCGCAATAATCCGATCACTTTAGCCCAAACTCCGAAATGGGCGATCGGAATAGCGAAATCACTGATCGGATACTCCGAAACCCTCCCTTTTTCTCTTTTAAATCAACCAGTCGCTATCCTTGTTAGTAGTCGTATACAACTAGGAAGTGATGATGCCAAAAAAGAGAACACCAATGACAAAAATCAAAGAGGTTTTACGCCTTAAATTCGAGTGCGGATTGTCACACAGAAATATCGCTTCCTGTCTGAAAATTGGTTGTGCGACCGTATCTGAAATCATCAGTCGTTTTAATCAAAGCCAAATAGGTTGGCCGCTCCCTGATAGTTGTTCAGATACAGAGTTAACCAATGCGCTTTATCACCCAAAAGGAGCGAATAAAGCCAAAGCGATGCCAAACTTCGCTAACTGTTGTACGGAACTAAAAAGAAAAGGCATGACGAAACTGCTGTTGTGGGAAGAATATTACGAGCAATATCAGGAGCGAGCCTACGCTTATACTCAGTTCTGTGAACATTACATGCGTTGGTTAAAGAAGCAGAAGCGTAGCATGCGACAGACCCACATCGCAGGTGACAAGCTGTTCATTGATTACTGTGGCCCAACGATCCCAGTCGTTAACCCTGACACGGGAGAGATCCGTCATGCCCAGGTTTTTGTTGCCACTCTTGGTGCATCCAATTATACCTACGTGGAAGCAAGTGAGAGTCAAAAACTAGAACACTGGCTGGAAGCCCATGCCAATGCCTTCGAACACTTCGGCGGGGTTCCAAGGTTGTTAGTCCCTGATAACCTGCGTTCGGCTGTCACTAAACATGACCGCTATGAACCTCAGCTCAACGATAGTTACCAGAAACTATCTAACCATTACCAGACGGCTGTCATGCCTGCTCGACCATACAAACCTAAAGACAAAGCAAAAGCTGAAAATGCAGTGCTCATTGTTGAGCGTTGGATAATGATGCGACTACGACACAATACCTTCCACACGTTCAAAGAGTTAAACCTAGCCATCCGTGAGCTAATGAATGATTTGAACCAAAGGGAAATGAAACAGCTAGGAGCCAGCCGTCAGGCACTGTTCGAGCAGTTAGATAAACCAGCATTGAGACCACTTCCAATCCAACGCTACATCTATACCGAAACTAAGCGGGCGAAAGTTGGGCCTGACTACCACATAGAGTACAGAAAACATTACTACTCTGTGCCTCACCAGTTAGTGGGACAACATGTTGAACTTGAAGCCACTTCCCGCTTGATACGCATTTATTATCAAGGAAACCTAGTCTCACAACATCCATGTAGCCCAAAAGAACGAGGGATAAGCACTTACCCCGAACACATGCCCAGCAACCATCGGTATCAGAAATGGTCTCCTGAACGATTATTGCGCTGGGGAGAACATATTGGCGCTGCAACTCGTGAAATGGTGAATGTTCAATTGATGAAAAAGGCACACCCTGAACAAGCTTATCGTAGCTGTCTTGGCTTATTGAACCTGAGTAAAAAATACGGTGATGTTCGTCTAGAGCAAGCCTGTAAGGATGCGCTTCTAATCAATAAACCCTATCTTAAGTTCGTCAAAAACTTGTTAGTAAACCATCGGGAAGGCCAACTCTCATCAGAAACTCAAACCACACCCAACATAGAGCACAGCAATGTTCGTGGCCCTGACTTTTACCACTAGGAGTACGTAATGAACCAGATAAATGAACAACTAAAAGCACTTCGCCTTGGTCATGCAGCACAAGCTTTAGAGCAGCAACGTGAGCAGCTATCCACTTACGCAGAGCTAGCGTTCGAAGAAAGGTTAAGCTTACTTCTAGAGAGTGAGTTGCTTAACCGAAACCAAACTAAGATCCAAAGGCTCAAGCGACAAGCCAAGCTCAGAGTAGATGCGCAGGCAAGCCAAATTATTTACAAAGAAGGGCGAGGTCTAATGCGGAGTCAGATGAGTGAACTTCTGACAGGAATCTATCTGCACAAACATCAAAATATCTTGATCACTGGCCCTACAGGAGCAGGAAAAACCTATATCGCTTGCGCTTTATCGGCTCAGGCTTGCGAGCAGCAACATAGCGTTCGATATTACCGTTTGAGTCGCTTACTGGATGATCTAAGTTCAGGCCGTCTTGACGGCACATATCAAAAACAGCTACTGGCACTATCGAAAAAAGGCTTACTCGTCCTAGATGACTGGGGAATGGAAAAGCTCACTCAGGATCATGCAGGTCATTTACTGGAGTTACTTGAAGACAGATATCAGGTCAGCAGCACGATGATGATAAGCCAACTTCCTGTAAAAGAATGGTACAACATGATAGGTAACGCCACGGTTGCTGATGCTGTTTTAGACCGATTAATCCATAACAGCCACCGATTAGAACTAGGAGGGGAATCAATGAGAAAACTGGCGCAATCCGATCAGTTAGAGTAAAACTAGAGGTAGAGAAAAACGGCAGGGTCAGGTGATCGGATTAAACCGAAACGCCCGATCGGAATCGCCGAAATACGCATCAGGAGTAATATGAATATTTTTGAGGTTGACTATGGCCTTGGCCTATTAATCGATGTAGAGGAAACGATCCAAGCAGGTATCGCAAAGCTGCTTGAGAGGAACCGCACTGAACCTTGGTTCGATGGGGTGTGGATGAACGAATACGGTGAAGTTCTTTATGGCTCTTTACTTGTTTCGGCTCAAGCTTACTGCATCAGTAGCTTACGAGATATTAACGAAATCCGAGTCAGCTTAGGGCTCAATAAATTGACCAAAGAAAAAGCATATCAAAATCACCGTGTAAAAGTTCAGGGTTACTCTCTAATAGAGATGGTTAATTGTACTGCCAATTATTTCAAACACCGAGATGAGTGGAGCGATACTTGGCCTGATAATTACACTACACGTGTTCTAACAGCATTCTCAATGGACTGTGAATTTCTGATAAATGAATTTCAGGGGTTAATTGACTCAGAATATGGTTATAAAACACTTTCCGACTTAGTTTCAGAGTGGAGAAATGACCTAATTGATCACTCGAAAAATGAAAGCTAACAAGGCGTCAACTAAATTTAGGCAATTATGAAGTACTTTAGTGATCAAGAAAGAGGCGCTACGCCTCGAACAAACAATGAGATCCCGCACAATGTCTGGTGTGGGCTCGTTGCTTTAATTCAAAAGTTAATCAATACGGGATGTTTTGGAGATGATTTTCCAGAGCTTTGCCTTGATGGACAAGGGTGCTGTGGTACTGATGAGACAGGGTTCTCCTTTGCTCTAAAAGCTGAAATATTGGGCATTGAATACCCACTTGTTACAGAAAAAGACGAAAATCCTAATGGTTGGTCGCATAAAAAAGTCCCGTTTGTTCCTAACTACTTAGACGTACTAGATTTAGTACAGTTTTGCTACGCAAATGTATCTAAGCCTACACAAGGGAGTTATCATTCGTACTATGGGCATCACCATATAGATTCGTTTGATCGTACAACTGGACGAGCCGATTTCTTAGAGAAGGTTAATACCATTTTCACTCGAAATGGTTTGGCTTATGAGCTACTAGCTGACGGTCAAATTAAAAGGGTTATGAGTGGGGCTCTAAGTTCTGTTATTCAACAAGCACCGAGAACATCTGAGCAGGAGCTCAATGACCTACTTGAGCATGCAAATAGAAAAATTTGTAATACTGACGTACGAGTTAGGTATGAAGCTTTAAAAGAGCTTTGGGACGCTTTTGAACGCATAAAGACAGTCGCTGAACCAGAAAAAAGAAAAAAGCAATCATTGGCCACCTTACTAGACAACTGTTCATCTGACCCTGATTTTCGAGCAGAACTAGAAGCAGAAGCTAAGGCTTTGACAAATATAGGAAACGCATTCTTCATTCGTCACTCAGAGATAAGCCAGATTAAACTTACTGATAGCAGTCATATTGAGTATCTCTTTCATCGACTTACAAGTTTAATGTTGTTGCTGGCTAAAAATCTAGAGTAGATCAGGGCAGTCTAAGTAAGCACAGTAAGGAGAGGGCTACCCGCTAGCTGTTGAGCTAGCGAGCGGGTTTACCTTACCAACCCTATAAGCGTGACAGAAATCCTGTCGCACTCAATGCACACACAAAAGCTGTAACGGGTTCAAAGCTTGCAACCAAAATTACAAACAATCCCCCAAAAGCAGTGATGAGCTTTGGTAAGGATGCTGAACCCGCATTATCTCGTTTCACCATAGGCTACTCCTCAAATACGTTCCTCTCAGTCTCATGAAGAGTCAGGAAGAGGAGTTCAGACTTTGCCATCTATTTTGTTTACGAGCAGTCGCAATGGTGATGGCAACCTGACTGCACTGATTTGCACATTATATAAATCAGTTGATTGCAGTCAATCAAAAGCCGAACTTCTTGTGAATGAAAATTTTCAATACGTGAGCCAATACATAAATAACGAATCTAGCAATCCTTTTAACCATTTATCCCCAATACAGAGGCTACTACTTTACTTTGCGTATATGTTGATTATTACGACTCAACGGTTACAGTTCTATGAGTTTTTCCGTTCACTGAGAATATAAATTATCAGTGTTATTAGCAGAAGGTTTTCTGTAGGTAGCTCGGCTAAAACCTTTATCAAATCAATCATAAGTTACCTTTGTCGGTTGTGGGTCGATTTAGGTAAATTAAAACTTATTAGAGGGGAGGTTAGGCAAGTGGGGTTACCTGTTAAAAGGCTAGGGGTTACCTAGGTTACCCCTAGTTGAGACTGTCTCAATTTCTGTGTAATTGCCTAAACTAAGCCTTAAAGGCTAAGGATAGGCAATATGAACAAGAAAGAGCTTGAAGCTTTCCCCAAGGAAGCAGCAAAAGGAATTAAAACCCCTGAGGACTTAACTGAGTTCAGCCAAATGATGAAAAAAATTACGGTTGAGGCCGCACTCAATGCGGAAATGGATGAGCATCTTGGCTATGAAAAACACCAACCCTCTAGATCGAATAATAGCCGCAATGGAAAGAGTAGCAAACGCGTAAAAACCGAAGATGGCGAGTTTGAACTCGATACACCTCGGGATCGCCTTGGCTCGTTTGACCCCAAGCTAGTCAAAAAACACCAATCACGATTTACCTCTATGGATGACAAAATCTTGTGGCTCTACGCCCAAGGAATGAGTACGCGTGACATCGTAAACGCTTTCGATGAGTGGTACGGTGCGGAGATATCACCCAGCCTCGTATCGCGCGTCACAAATGCGGTGATAGAAGAAATAGTGGAGTGGCAATCAAGGCCACTCGATGCCATTTATCCTATCGTTTATCTCGATTGTATTGTGGTCAAGATCCGTCAAGACAAGCGTATCATCAATAAGTCGATTTTCCTTGCTTTAGGTATTAACACCGATGGTCAGAAAGAGCTAATGGGCATGTGGATAGCCGAAAACGAGGGGGCTAAGTTTTGGCAGAGTGTTCTAACTGAACTCAATCAACGTGGTGTTGAAGATATCCTTATTGCGTGTGTAGATGGATTGAAGGGCTTTCCTGACGCTATCAATACTGTCTTCCCCCAAACGCATATTCAGCTTTGTATCGTCCATATGGTGCGGAACTCATTGAAGTATGTGTCTTGGAAAGACTATAAGGCGGTGACTGCCGACCTGAAACGAGTGTATCGCTCTACTACAGAAGATGAGGCTCTACTCGAATGGGCGCGCCTCGGCTAATTATGGGAGGGGCGATATCCGCAAATATCTAAGTCCTGGCGCAATCACTGGCAGAACCTCAACACGCTCTTCAACTACCCAGAAGATATCCGTAGAGCCATCTACACAACCAATGCTATTGAGTCTCTCAATAGCGTGATCCGTAAAGCACTAAAAAAGCGGAAGATCTTCCCTAACGATGAGGCCGCAACCAAAATGGTGTACTTAGCAATCAAAGACGCCAGCAAGAAATGGACGATGCCCATTCAAAACTGGCGTCAGGCTATGAGTCGGTTTATTATCGAGTTCGAGGAACGTCTCGATAAACACGTTAACTAAATGGCAGTTACACAGAATCTGTTACAGCCTCCCCTAGTTTTTCTCCTACCTAGATTTGATCATTGAAGCTATTCGCTCTAGCTTTACTTGGCTCAATCCCTGAACTTGATCAGAACCATCCTTGTGGGTGATCCCTCTCTGTTTGCTTTCTGCTTTCAGCCAGTCTTGTATTACTTTGTTTGTTGGAGGAGTAGCTTCGTTTAAACATAGCTCTTCATAAGCATCAATAGCTATTTGTAATTCAGGCGGGTATGAATTATTTGTGGTTTCTGGAGTCATCGAATCTTCATTAATGAGTAAATCTCTTAATCGTGAAATTTCCTCTTCTGATTCAGAAAGTCTCATCTCTAGTAATTCAACTGACTTGCTTATGCTTTCAGGTTGATAATCCAAACCAATATCTAATCCTTGATATTCAGACCATCTTAAAAATTCTTGCTTTGAGATTATTGTAAGCTCGTAATCCAATACTGCTCGCTGTTTTAGTAACGTTCCATTCTTGTAACTTTTAGAATACCTTTCACCGAACTCATCATTACATGATGTCCAAAGCTCTACTGTATGTAATTTAAATCCATGTTGATTTGTTCCTTTTATACAGTCGCTTAATAGTTCAAGGTAGTGATTGTATGAGTACCTCTGAGATGGCATTTCTATTGATGTCGTAGGTTCAATATTCGCAGCTATTTTTGCGGCGGCACTTAAAGTAAAGTTACTTTTTTGGTTGATAAACTTCACATCATAAGCATGGTCTTTTGCGAGAAGTTGAAGTTTTTCGATTGGCTTAGGGTATCCAATTTCTGATGCTATTTTGCAAAGCTGTTCATATGAGAATAACGCTTCATCTTCTACCTCGGTCTTAGTTTTTAGTAGGTAAACATTCCCAATTAATTCCTCGCTATTGCTGTATTTTGTGCCTTTAACCTCAACTACGAAATTAAAAACTGGCATATCCGGATCACAGATCGCATAGCCACTTTCGATTTCCTCTAGGGTAAATTTGGGACCAACGACTTCAGTTTTGTGGACTATAAAATAACCGTCAACATAACTGATTTTGTCACCTTTAAAAATTAGGCCTTTGAAGTATATGTAGGGGTCTAGCATCTCTTCTATATCAGCGAATGGAATCGAAATAGACCTAGCTATTTGCGATGCCGTAAAAAAGTTTGTGTCCTTATCCATACTGTCTTCGTACCTTTACTCAAATTACAAGGCCCCACATTGGTAGGTGAGCAATTTATTTTGGGACTTTCCCCAAGCCTTAGTAAAACTAGATTTTTGTAATTATCACAGATGTTTAGGTGGAATTAAAGGTGTGGTTAGCGACTTTAGATTGCGAAACCCTTTCGTACTTAAGGTGGTGTTGGGTGTCGCAAGTTAACATACATAAACTAATGTAGTGGTTGGTATTTAGGCTATCGACTCTAAATGATTTCTGTCCAGAAACGTGTTTCAGCGGATGGTCGATTGTTGCGGGTGGTCGAGTGTGTAGTCGCTGTGGTGGTTGTGTGATACAAAGGAGTAGAGCGCTGATTAGTAACTAAATGTCGAGAATTGCTTTGTTCGACTTGATGGCATAGTTGAGAATTTCGGAGTGATTTTCTCAGATTTTTCTTAGAGAAAGGGCTTTTTGTTGAGAAACCCATGAACCCATTGGTATTGCTGGTCTCTCTCATGATTCATAAAAACAAAAATTAATTCTTGCTTTCATTGAATCATCCTAACCGCCAAAACTGATTTTAGAGAATAGGCCAGCGATTATCGCTGGCCTATTTTTTTGTACGCACACTTTTCTTAAATAGACACACACGGAAAAACGACTCGAAAGCAATATGTTAAGTGAGCAATGTCATCTGATGTTTTCTATTGAATGTGGTGTTCTTTCCCAAAGAAAGGCATACAAATTGGTTGGTTTTAGGTAAATGTCGACTTTACTTTGAGCTTTAAACAAACGCAGTTAACCAACTCAATGCTGGCGTGGTATCTGGCGTAATGAAGTGGGGTGGGGCATCTATTCAAGTTGATAATAATGAATTTTTGATTTGTCTAGCGCGGATTTTGCCTGCTCGAGGCAGCAAGGAGCTCCGATTGCTGTCGAACGCCTTCGTTCTAATGTTGTGCAGACCTCCAACCAACTATTTGGGTTGAAGTTAAGCCTTTCTAAAATTGGTGGAAAATCTGAAGCCATTGATGCTTTACCATCTCGAAACTGCCTTGCGGTCCAATCTACCAATTCTATGTAATCCATTAACCTAAAAGGAATCCCATCGCTCATCTTTTTGGTTGGATTTCCAATGAATGGATGCAAACATGGTGCGCTTTCAAGGTTGCTGTTAAGTGCCCTCAGTCTTGCTTGTATTGAGGTAAAGTCTGATTGCTCAGGGGTTGTCGCTATACCAGCACGAACAGGGTTTAAATCTACATACGTCATAGCTGCAGCTAAGGCTTTTTCATCAAGCAGCGCCTGGCTTTTGAAGCGGCTTTCCCAAAAGTGCCCTGTGCATTGGTCTTCTTGATTTGCTTTACATGCAATATCGTAGTTGAGTTCTTTCATGAACCAACTTAATGACCATAGTCTCTCTCTCCATACCTCTATGATTTCTATGCATTTACTTTCTTCAGCTTGGCTCTTCAACTCTTTCCTCAGCCAGCGCTGAATTAATACGGGTAATTTATGGGTATGACCCCAGCGTTCAACAACATCATCAAGCGATAATTTAAGAGCTTTGTCTTTATTAATGTGCAAGACAGCATGATAGTGGTTGCTCATCACGGCATAGGCGCATACATCAATGCAATAGGTATGGGTGAGTGACTGAATTTTATGTTCAATCCATTCTCTACGGTGTTCGTAGCTCATGTTAGTGGTGGTATCCTCACCACATAAATAGCTTTGTCTTACACACCTTGAAACGCAGTGATAGTAAGGAGTTGCATCGACCGAGATAAGTTGTTTTCTTGCGGTAGCCATGAAAGTTACCCATTAGTTTTTTTACCAAGATAGCAATTGTGTTAAGTAGGAAAAGTTGGATGCATAGAATTGGGGTTGTATCGAGGTTAAGTCAGTCGTTTCGTCATACTATTTGGTGTGTGTCCTGTAGCGCGACTAATAGCCAATAAGCAAATGTATTGTATCAAATCCCAGTTATTTGATTGTATTCTGCTAACTGTTGGACAAACATTGATCAGAACACCTCCTAACATTGAAATGGAATTGGTGGGACAACTTATTAAAATTTGTAATCACTTTATGAGAGCTAAACTGGTTGGGTAAGTCGCGTGTAATTAGTAGAATACAGGGAGTTTTTATGTCACATGGAACCCAATGTAGTTATGCGGAAGTATATCGCCTTAGATCGGCAGTTTTCTCCTGTAATAGAAAATCACAAGGACTCTGAAGAGCTAGATGCTTCTCTTAGTTTGGGGATGAAAAAAGCAGGCAATTGGAAGTCTCTATTAAGCGAATACCGCACTGTAATTCTAGCCGAAGCTGGCGCTGGTAAGACGGTCGAATTAATGGAAATGGCAAGTAAGCTCTCAAACGAAGGGAAGTGGTCATTTTTTATTCGGATTGAAGATATTGACCGTAATTTTGATGATGCTTTCGAAATAGGTGATGAAGATAAGTTTGAAGACTGGCTCAACTCAAATGATGAGGCTTGGTTTTTCCTAGACTCGGTGGATGAAGCAAAACTAGCTCACCCTAGAGCTTTTGAAAGAGCTATCAAACGTTTTGCTAAAGGGATTGGGAAGGGGGCAAAACGGGCTCATATTTACATTTCTAGTCGCCCTTATAGTTGGCGTGCCAAGTCAGACAAAGCTCTAGTTGATACTCATCTATTCTACCCATCTACTAGTAATCGAGAAGAAGATAACAACAAAAATAAGCATCCCAAAAGTGCTTTAAATGTCTACAGCTTACGACCGTTAGACCGAAGCAAGGTTCACACCTATTGTATCGAAAATGGAGTTAAAAACATTGATGAACTCCTTGATGAAGTTGAGCGGTTAGGCCTGTGGAATCTAGCAGAAAGACCTTTTGATTTGGATATCATCATCACGAAGTGGTTGGATGATCAATCTCTTGATGGGCGACTACATCTGCTACAACACAGTGTTGATGTTCGTCTTAGTGAGAGGCATAACAATGTTCGACAGCCTCTTAACTTAGACAAGGCACGTGAAGGTGCTCAAAGGTTGGCTGCTGCCGTTATCTTAACGGGTAATGCAGGGATCAATGTGCCTGATGCCGAAAAGGTAAAGCAAGGGATTGATGCCGACATCATTTTGTACGATTGGGAGCGAGAAGACGTTAAGTCGTTGCTGGAGTGTGGTCTATTTAACGACATTATTTATGGTGCAGTAAGATTCAGACATAGGGATATTCGTGAGCTATTAGCAGCGCAGTTTTTTGGTTGCTTATTGAAAGAAGAAGGTTTGCGCTCACAAATAGAGTCTTACTTTATTAGGGAAGTTTTCGGTGAAACCGTCGTTACCCCTTTATTTCGTCCGATTTTGCCATGGTTGATTTTGTTTGATGATCGTCTACGAGCAAAGATCTTGGATATCAAGCCTGAAATAGCTTTAGAAGAAGGAGATCCCTCACGGTTGCCGTTGTCAGTCAGGAGGCGAATTCTTTCAGATGTTGTAGCTCAAATTGCCGATGATACTGATGGTCACTCTGGTCGAGACAATGCAGCTATTGCCCGAATTGCACTGCCAGACCTGACAGAGGGTGTGCTCAATCTCATTCATAAATATGCAGACAATGATGATGCAATTTTCTTCCTTGGTCGTTTAGTCTGGCAAGGAAAGATGGACGCTTGTACCGAACCATTTACAGAAATTGCGGTATCTGGTGAGCGAGGTAAGTATGCCAGAATTGCATCAGTTCGTGCTGTGCTAACTTGTGGGTATGAAGAGCAAAAAGACTTCGTCTGGAGAGAAGTTATTAGTCGAGGGGATATTCCTCGGGATCTGCTGAGTGAGTTGGTTGACCATACAGCACCCAGCGATGACTCTATCAAATACCTAGTTGATTCAATTCATCATTTAGTAGAGCCAAAAAGATTTGAATCATCGATGTTGGATAGAACGCTGCATGATTTTATCGAGAGAGCAGAAATCAAATTCATTCCGGAGTTACTAAAAGGGATCGGTAGTTATCTTGATGTTGCTCCATTTGTAGAACGAAGAGATTGCAGGGTATCTGAACAATATGCGTGGTTGTTTGGCTCTGCTATCAAGTGTTTGGAAAAGCTAGTGGTCAATAGAGATCCATTTGCTTTGTCAGAGGTTCCGCTATCCATTCTGGCAAATGTAGGTGCTTTGCAGTTTTGGAGAGAAGATAACTTAGACGATGTTGAACATGATCTTGGTAATCTAGTACCTGAATGGCAAGAGCTTAATGATGCGCTTTATTGGTATAGCATAGAGAAAGCAAGAAAACACCTAAGCGAGCAAGATAAGCCCTTGACTGATGATTGGAGCATCTCATATTTAGACCATTTTTGGGCTTTCAACGGTGATGACTTATCAAGGTTAGTATCATTTGTCAGCACACGCCTTGAGCAAGATGACCGATTAGTCGCACTGAATGCTGCATTCAGGCTCTATCAACAGTTAGGCTCACCTGTAAACATGTTAGAGGAGCTTCGTATTGCTGTGTATGGTGAAGAAGTCTTAGTTTCACGATTAGAGAACTTGTTAAATCCGATAACTCCTGAATCAACACTAAGATACGAGGCTAAGGAAGCGGAGTATCGCCGGCAAGTAGAAAAAAAACGGAAAGAGCGAGAAAGTAGCCGAATAGAATGGATACAGTCACTACAAGAAAACCCGTCTCAGATTACTGCTCCAAATGTGAAGTCTGGCGAAATTACTAATATCCATGTCTGGCTATTAAGTGACCTAGAAAAAGATAGTTCAGCTATAAGTCGACGTAGTATAAACCAATGGGAAAGGCTAATTCCTGAATTTGGCTTGGAAGTGGCAAATGCATACAAAGAGTTCTGTATGGATCATTGGCGCAACTTCCGCCCACAGTTGCATTCAGAGAATGAGATTGACAATTCAATCCCGTATGCCTTGTTACTTGGCTTAGCTGGGCTAGAAATTCAAGCAAAGGAAGACTCTAACTTTCCTAAGTCTTTGAGTAGTCAAGATCTTGGCACCCTATTGCGTTATATAACATGGGATATAAACGGATTCCCAAGTTGGCTTGAGGTAGTACACCGAACTTATCCAGAGGAAACGAATAACGCCATTCTTAAAGAGGTGTTTTGGGAGCTAGAGAATAATAGTAAAGCCAAAAAGGTTTCAAGCCATATTCTACACGATTTGGTGTATCACGTACCTTGGCTCAAACAACATCTCGCTGGTGCTGTATTTGAGTACCTAATTCGTTCAGCCCATCTAATCCAAGCCAATAAGGAATACTGCTTACGACTCTTGATAGAAGGTGGTATTAGTGCTAGGCAACTATCTTTGCTAGCCCAAAAATACATATCAGCAAGTCAAGGTGACGATCATGAAATTGCATGGTGGTATGCGCTGTTAGTCGATAGTGAGCCTGACCAAGGTATTCCAGGTTTAGAGGAGTGGTTAGCAACGCTTGAGCCTGAACAGGCAACGCACGCTGCGGAAGTATTTCTGGAAGCTTTGTTAGGTGGGAGGAGCTCACATCGATCTCTTTATAATATAGGACAGTTTAAAGTGGTTGCTCACCTAAAGGCTTTGTACGTGCTGATGCATAAATATATCAGAGTCAGTGATGATCTTAATCGAGCAGGTACAGGGGTCTATAGCCCCACAACAAGAGATCATGCTCAAGAAGCAAGAGATATGTTGTTCAACTACTTGGTTGAGCTTCCCTCTAAAGAGAGCTATTGCGCATTGACACAGCTGATAAAAGATCATCCTGACGAATCACATCGACCATGGATGAGAAAGAGCGCATACAAAATGGCTGAAGCTTATGGAGATGTTCCTTTATGGTCGGATAATCAGTTTAAGGAGTTCCATAAGACTAAGCAGATCTCTCCTGAGTCGCACAGGCAACTATTTGAACTGGGTATCCAACAGATTCTTTCGATTAAGGATTGGGTAGAAAATGGTAATGATAGCCCATGGATGACGTGGCAGAGAGCGACCAAAGAAAATGAGGTTAGAACGCTAATTGCTGCTGAGCTAAGAAAAAGTGCCAACGGACACTACTCGGTTGCAGAAGAGCCAGAGCTAGCTAATGAACAACGAATGGATATCTGGCTTGCTAACCCGAACGTCATGTCCCCAGTGCCGATTGAGTTAAAGTTACTCGATAAAGGTTGGAGTGGCCCTGAATTATGCGAGCGGCTTCGAAACCAACTAGTTGGTGACTACCTTAGAGAGGGTACTGCTGGTTGTGGCGTATTTCTTTTAGTATCACAGAAGTCGACCAAATGTTGGGAAATAGGCGGCAAGCGAGTAGGTATTGATAAGCTCGCTTCGGCACTAAAAGACTATTGGAAGTCAATTGCACACGGTTATGTAGGTATCGATGAGATAGAAGTGATAGTCATTGATATGAATAAAAGGGCTTTAGTCTCTGATTCATGATGACACCGCCACAATGTAGCCTACAAAGCTCAAAACAAGCATGAATTTTGCTAATTTAGCAAACTGTAGTGGATGAGGGTGTTTGGCCACTGGATTGGACGTTTACAATATCTCAGACAATCCGTTAAAGGCTAATCGAGTAAAGTCACTGACAAACTTCTGTCCAGATACGTGTTTCAGCGGATGGTCGAGTGTATGTAGTCACTGTGGTGGCTGTATGATGTAAAGGAGTAGACCTTGCTTGTATAGCAGAGTGCTGGTTAGCAACAAAATATCGAGAATTGCTTTGATCGACGTGATGGGATAGTTGAGAATTTTGGGATGATTTTCTCAGGTTTTGGATAGAGAAAGGGCTTTTTGTTGAGAAAGCTCTGAATCCATTGAGATTACTGGCTTCTCTCATGATTCATAAAAACAAAAATTAATTTTTGCATATTTTGAACCATCCCAACCGTCAAAACTGATTTTAGTGAAAAAGGCCAACGATCGTTGGCCTTTTTTGTCGAAGTATTCTTGCTTATAGCTAGGAATTGTCCGGTGGGCGCTATTGCCGACTCTTCAAAACTCCTGTAAAAACATGGCTAAAGAAATGTAGGAGTGCAGTTGCATGGCGATAGAAGTA
Organism: Vibrio tapetis subsp. tapetis; assembly: GCF_900233005.1. NCBI lineage: Bacteria > Pseudomonadati > Pseudomonadota > Gammaproteobacteria > Vibrionales > Vibrionaceae > Vibrio > Vibrio tapetis. Next base: position 2,231,344 of record NZ_LT960611.1, on the reverse strand, counting down.
CGACAAGTCACGACCGATGATGCTCAGGGTATCATTGACGTTCTTAACCCGATTATCACAGAAGGTTTGTTCACGGTATTGGATAACACCTTTACCGTTAAAGAAGAAAAAGAATTCATTGACCAGTTTCCAAAGCGAGGCGTGTTTACCGTTGCGCTAAACCAAGGCAGCACTAAGGTTATCGGCTTTCAAAATATAGAGCCATTCGCTTCATACACCAAAGCGTTTGATCATGTGGGCATCATAGGCACATTTGTTTGTGGCGACAGCCGCGGACAAGGCGTTTCCAAGCAACTATTTCAATCGACATTTGAAGTCGCAAGACAAAAAGGCTACGAAAAACTGTTTGCTTATGTTCGTAGCGATAATGAACGTGCCCTAGCAGCTTATAAAAAACAAGGTTTTGAAGTGGTTGGCATTGCGAAGAAACATGCCAAAATCCGTGACGTCTATGTGGATGAAGTCCTCATCGAAAAATTCTTGTAATCTGCTTCAGCCTTAAGCCTCAAGGCGGCCGAGGTATTGAATGATCGATGCTTGTGATTCTCGCCCTAAAATCCTTTAGAAACCGCTAAAGTGGCGGTGTCTTCTCCACGTATTGCTTTTACCAAGAGCATTAATAGTAAAACACCGGTAGCGGCCAAACCAATACCAATACCGGCCCAGATCCCACCTAGCCCATACTTATCGGCTAGCCACCAAGCGGCCGGTAAACCGACGACCCAATAGCCGATTGCCGTGAGCAGTGTTGGCGTGGCAACAATCTTCATTCCACGAAGTAGGTTTATCGCTAATAACTGCCAAGCGTCAACAATAAAACTCACCGCAACAATCCAAATGACCGCTGTTAATAGGTCGATCATCGCTTGATCCGTAAGACCAAAGAAAGTGGCAACTAACCCAGGCCATGCAATGAAGATGGCAGAGAAGACTAAGCTAATAATACTGACAAGAATAAAGCTCTTAAATACGGTGCGCTTGATGCCCTCTGAATTATCCGCTCCGAAGTCTCTCCCTACTAAAATAGCCGCCGCTTGAGAGAAGCCAAAGTTTACATTCCAAGTGAAGCTTAAACATTGCAATAGAATTTGATGCAGAGCGAGCGCGGCGATGCTGATTGTGCCAGCCATGAGTGTGCCACCATAAATGAGCCCATGCTCTAACAAAGCAGCGATGGCGATAGGCAATCCCATTTTTAATAGAGGGAGAGTGAGTTTAAGTGAATACTCGTTAAGGTTAAGCCAAGGTGCAAATTGCTGATATTGAGCATGACCAAAGACCCAAGACCCATAACCTAGCATGACAATCGCTGCAGCTAAGGCCGTACCTGCGCCTAAGCCAGCTAAGCCAAAACCGAGTGGAAAAGCGAGCAGGTAACTCACTGGAATATTGAGAGCAACGGTTGCAACCGACATCAACATAATGGAGCGAGCATTACCAAGCGCACTGGTCAATCCGCGAAGTACTAAAAGAAGCAGCGATGGCAGCATCGACCATTTCAGCGCATCAACGTATTCCATTGCAAGGTCTATGATTTCTTGAGGTTGCTGAGCCAATGCAAGCACATTAGGTGCAAAAGCAAAAAGTGACAACAGAACAACCGAGAGAATCACAGACAACAAGACAGCCCCTTTGATCGCAAGACGGATTTGTTGATTGCCAAACTCGGGTCTCGATATGCGCTGCCCATACGCAATGGCGATGAGGTTAGCCACACAGCCCACGGTGCTACTCGCAATCATAAAAATGAGAAAGAATACAGATGCCCCTAAGCCACCGGCAGCAATGGCGCTAACACTAATGCGAGACATCATCCAAACATCAGTTAATACCAATGCCATAGCAATAAGTTGGGAGATAACCAAAGGGAATGCGAGAGAGAGAATGTTTTTCATGAAAGCTCCAAGTTGAATTCGGAACTTTAGATGATTAACTATTCGCACTCAATTAATATTTATGCCACTCTGGTATTCCCTAAAGGAATGCGAATTTAATATGACGCCATACACAAATTTGCCATACTCACATAATGGCTTGAAAGCATTTGAATCTGTCGCTCGATTTATGAGTTTTACTCAAGCCGCTGATGAGTTGAATGTGACTCAAAGCGCCGTCAGCAGGCAAGTAAAGCAATTAGAGCAAGACTTAAATACGCAATTGATCGAGCGTAAACATCGTTCTATTGAATTGACAATTGAAGGGCTGCAGTTATTTCAAGCCTTGCGAGAGAGTTACTTATCGCTTGAAACGTTGCTCTCCTCTTGGCAAGAACCAAAACGAAAGCGTATTGTGATTAAAGCGACGCTCAGTTTTGCCACGCGGATTCTGATTTCAAAAGTAAGAGAATTAAACGAACGTTACCCTGAGCATGAGATTGTGATCATTCCTTCTATTGAAGAAGATGAGTGCTTAGAAACGCCAGATTACGATTTATTGATATTCCATACTCGCATTCGAGAGCGTTATCAGGGGAGAAGTAATATGTTCTTTTTACGAGACGAATATATGGCTCCTGTGTGCGCATCTAACGCTGGGGATGTGGCTTCGATATTGGCGATGCCACGGATTCACTCAACGCTTGATCACCATGACTGGAAAGTGTGGTTGGCTGAGGAAAAAAGAGAAACTCTGCATCCTGTAAGAAATACCACCTTCTTTACTTTAGATCTCGCGTTAAGTGCTTGCTTATCAGGGCAGGGGGCGACCGTGACGGATTTGTTGTTAATCTTGCCGGAACTTGAGCGTGAATACTTCTGTTGCCCGGAAGGGGTAAGAGTACAAAATAGTGCGTGGCAATATTTGGGTCATCAGCGAACTCATACGCCAGAGATCAATGACCTGATCGAGTGGTTAAAACTAGAGACAGAAAAAGAATTGATGCAGCTAAAGCGGTTAGCGAATAAAAATAGTTGGAGCGGCGTGGTTTCCGATTAGTGAAAAACTGAAGCGTCCACGGAGCACAATGTGGTCCGTGAATCACTATTAGACTTCGTTATATAAGCGTTGTGTAATGAATAAAGAGTGTTTGTTTGCATTTGCAAATTTGGCGATAGCCAATATTCCTAAATCGATGAAGGGTTCAATCAGAATAACGCTCATGTAAGCGAGCCCAAAGCTGGCAATAGACTGCATGTTTTCTGCGCCCATTCCTTGACCGTACAGCGCCCAAAATGCCACCCAAATGACAATACCGCCCTGATAAGAAACCGAGAGTTTAAATGCTTGGTTGAATGTCAGATCAACGTATGCGGTTTGTTTGTGAATGACTTTTCTTGCCAGTAAAGACATGGCAAAAAGTGGGACGAGTAACGTGGTTACATTCATACCAAATTGGGGTAAATCGAAGGGGGCGAACAAAAAACCTTGAACTAACAATCCAAAAACTAGGCCAATTCCCGTCGCCGCTGCTCCAAAGATTAGAAACAGAGTCGAGCCGAGTATTAGATGGACTTCAGAGACACCAATCGCATGGTGAGGTAATACTTCGAAACAGCCAAAGACCAGCAGCGTGGTCACTAATGAGCGCAACGCTAGCGAAAGTGCCCCTCGGATATTCATTTCTTGCCAGTAAATTGTGGCGAGATAGCCTAACGCGCCCGTTGCGGTGGCGTAACTTAGTATGATTTTTTCTGGGCTGACAAGCCCCGGTTCAATATGCACAGTAAAGCTCCTTGGTTTTACATCCCCGTAAAACAGCCGTGAGTATGTGGGATTGAGTCAGTCTTCGGACTTAGCGCTACAAACAGCCTTCCCAGCCAGTGTGCCAGTGGCAAGTTATTGATTCTTCCATGATGCGCGTACCGTTGCGGGGGCAGTGACTATAAAACTCATCCTGAGTTACCAGTCTTCCTATGGCAATGATGCCACTCAATCCCTTGATGTTGAAAGTAAACTTTCCGTTGCAGTATATTCCCAGGCTAAATAATTATGATGATATCAATCAACAAATACGTTGTCTGGCTCAATGAAGTCGCGAAAGTTATATGGGGTGAGTAAGAAAATAGGGGGGGATGAAAAGATCTCGGATGAGATGAATAAGGCCAGACGGCGAGCTACGTCTGACCTTATCGAGCACTTAAGCCTGAATTAGAGCGGCATCAGCAACGATTTTGTTGAAGTCCATTCGTGCAGCTTGCGCTTTTTCAGACAATTCTTGTTTGCTGGTTTTAGCCTCCAGCACTCTATCAAGTAGAGATTGCAGTTCAGTCTTCATCTCTGCAGGCAAATGATGATCTTCAAATTCACCCACCTCGCAATGCTCTAAGGCATAAGCTCGAATACGTTTTCTCATGTTCATCACATCGGTCAGGGCTTCGCGCTCGTACTCTGCGGCTTCTTGCGCGGCATCACGACTTTTCTCAAAGCGAGCCAAGGCCATTCCTTCTGCTGACCACGGATCCATCTCTGGCAGCTCTTCAATGTTAATGGTTGGTTCGACATAATCTTCTTGATGGCGAAGATCTAGGGAGGTAGCCCTAACCGCCGAAATCATTAGCATCACAGAGATACCCAGTAGAGGCAGCCCGCCTACGATTGCGGCCGTTTGCAGGGTGCTTAATCCACCGAGGAACATTAATACCGTCGGTAAAAGAGACAGCGTAAATGCCCAGAATAGTCGGTTCCAACGCATTGGTTCTTCCGTCACATCGTTCTGAACTACTGAAGCCAAAATGTAGGAGATCGAATCGAATGTGGTCGCGGTAAAAATCACACATAACAGGGTAAATACTGCAATGACAAGGGTGCTCATTGGCAGTTGGTCTAACATAGAGAAAATAGCTTTAGTTGCCCCTTGGTTGTTCAAAATCTCGACGACGTCTAACTGCCCTGAAAGCTGCAAAGACAAACCGTAGTTGCCTAAAATCATAAAGAATAAGAAGCAACCTAATGAACCAAAGAAAATGGAACCCGATACCATTTGCTTAATTGTGCGGCCGCGCGAAATACGAGCAACAAACAACCCCATGCTTGGTGCGAAAACTAACCACCATGCCCAGTAGAAAATGGTCCAATCTTGTGGGAAATGGGTATTGTCAAAGGTGCCATAGCCACCGAAAGGTTCGGCCCATGTTGCCATAACGAAGAAATTAGAAAGCATACGGCCGAGTGAATCTAGACCGGTTTCTAACATGAAAATAGTGGGCCCAACCGCAAGGACGAAGCCAAGTAAGCCCATGGCTCCCCAGAAGTTGATATTGCTAAGGATCTTAATGCCTTTCTCAAGCCCAGCGTAAGAGGAGTAAGCGAAGATTGCTGTACACACCAATAACACCGCGATTTGGCTGATGGTTGTTTGTGGGATACCAAATAAGTGGTGCAGACCCTCACCAATTAATGGGGCCGCTAGACCCAATGTCGTGGCAGCACCACCAAGTAAGCCAAAAATAAACAGCACATCAATGAGTTTGCCTAATGGGCCTTTACTGCGTTCTTCACCCAAAACCGGCATTAATGCACTGGATACCTTTAATACAGGTTGTTTACGGACATAGAAAAAATACGCGATAGGCAGAGCAGGGATCAAATAGATAGACCACGCAATAGGGCCCCAGTGAAATAGGCCATAAGTTGCGGCCCAGCGAACGGCTTCTTCACTGCCGGGTTCTAGTTGAAATGGCGGTGATTGATAGTAATAAGCCCACTCGATACAACCCCAATAAAGAATACTGGCGCCGATACCACCGCAAAATAGCATTGCAGCCCATGATGCGGTTGCGAATTCAGGTTTTTCGTCAGCATCGCCTAGTTTGATTTGGCCCATGTCACTAAATATGACGTATATCATAAAGAAGAAAGCACTGATCCCAAGGGCAAGGTAAAGAAACCCAAGTTTGTCAGTCATGAACGTTTTGGCGATCGCGATCCAGTGTGCTCCTTGTTCAGGAAACATGATTAAAGGAAGGGTAACGGTAATTAAAAGGGCGATGGCACCGAAAAAAGTCGGCTTATCAATAAGCGCAAAAGGTTTGCTCACGGTAGATATCCATTAATAAGAATAGATTATTATGGAGCTTATGGGGAGTTATCGACAAACACAGTTATTTGTTGAAAGGATAAACAACTGTGTTTGGTATTTGATACTTAGGCAGCCAGTTCGTTGTAGAAAATGATCTCTGGTTCCTGGCTGAGTAGACCTTCAAGGCTTATTAGTAGAGCGGTAAAGTGTTCTGCTTTGCAGTGCTCATCATATGTAGCTTGATCAGCAAATTGTTCTTGGAATGTGAACTTTGCGCTGTTGCTTTTCGCTTGAAATAATTGATAGCGTAAATTGCCAGGCTCAGCACGAGTAGGGGTGAGCATACCTTGTAATAAAGTGCGTAATTGATGCTCGAGGCCAGGTTTAGCGTGAAAAGTAGCAGTCAAATGAATCATTTTGGGTTCCTGTATTTTAATTATGTAATGGGCTATTGTGCTGGCTTATTGATAGCGGCCTTGGCGTTGAATAAATTCAACCTTGTATCCATCAGGGTCTTGGATAAAGAAAAACGTGGCCAGATGTTTTTCTTTATGTGAAAAGGTTTTAATGTCGCCAACTTCTATATTCTGCTGGACTAAGCGTTGGTGTGTTTGTTCAAGATCGCCAACACTTACGGCCAAGTGACCATAGCCATTACCAAGCTGATAGGGTTCTGAACTATCGTGGTTGTGAGTGAGTTCTAGTTCAAAACTTGATTCATCGTTAGCGAGATACGCGAGAGTGAAATCTTTAAATTCAATTTGTTGTTTAACTTCAAGTTCAAGAACTTGGCAATAGAAAGCGAGTGAAGCTTTGAGATCGCTGACTCGTATCATGCTGTGGATCAGTTTGGTCATAGTATCCCCTTAATATGAATGACTTATGATAAAGACAGACATTCATAAAAAGGTAGTACTGGGGTGTGACGTAAGAGCGCAATAAGAAATTATTGCAGTTCGAGTTGTTGCTTGACGATATCAATCACATCGTTTGGTTGGCGCAGATAAATCAAACAAGTACAGCGCAACAATGAAGTAAAGTTAGCAACATCGCCTGCATGGTCTAATGCTTCGTTATACAAATTGCTTAAGAAATGAGAAAGACGCATTTGTTGTTTGGCCGCAATTTCTTCTAGAACTTGCCAGAAACTGGCTTCCAGTTTGATACTAGTGACATGGCCGTCTAACCGAATTGAGCGAGTTTTGTATTGGTAGTTTTCGAGTGGCTGCTTAGAGAATAGTTCGCACATAGAAATGCCCACTTTTTATAAAAGTGTTTATATTGGCGTTAGCAGAGAGTGAGGTCAACTAACGATAGTTGCTTAACGCTAGGCTAGGAGCAAAACTAAACCACCAATCGTTGCCGCTGCGGACAAATATTGCCCAGCAGAATAGGATGCATCCGTTTCTTCTTTAAAGTTGTCCGGGTGATCCATCCCCAAAGCACCGTGAGTAAAAGATTCTACTTTATCTGATACGGTTTTATCTTGAGCTTCAGACTTCTTGGCATCGTGTTCAATTTGTTGGAGAGCCGCAAGCCGCGCCTTTCCTTCAGCGGAAAGCGTTACCTTAGTCTGCTGCGCCTTTGTTTGCGGTGGTGCAGCCTCGATGGGAGCCTTATCTTTAGGCGCAGTCGGCACCGTTGTTTGGCTGGCGTTCATCTTGGCTGTATCCGCTCCAATGGATGTCATAATACGCTCCTTTTCTTTCCTTGATTACTTATCGGCCAATCATGTAAAAACTTTTGGTTTTTTGTATTGATTGGCCAGATAGTCAGCAATGTAATGATACTTAAACAAGTATGCCGTATATGTAAGCAATTATGATGCCCAATTTAGAATCGATGCTTATTGGTGTTGCCGAGCTCGTAGTAATAGCAGTAAAAAGTATAACCCGCCAATGACCGAAACTAACGTACCTGCTGCAATTTGGCTTGGGTAGATGGCCACTTGCCCAACCCAATCAGCAAAGGCGAGTAATGCAGCCCCGGCTAATCCTGCGATCAGTAATTGTTGGTGAGCTTTTCTCGCGCCGATCATGACAGCAATATGCGGTGCCAATAAGCCAACAAAGGCGACCGGCCCCATTGTTGCAGTGACGAGTGCGGTTAATAAGGCAGAAAGCACTAACAATAAGGCGAAAGAGAGTGAAACATTGAGTCCTCTTGATGAGGCAAAACGTCGCCCTCCTGAAATCAGTGTTAGCCATCGATGCAAGCCAAGGATCATGGTAGACAGAATGAGTACGCAAGCACATAAAAATAACGCACTGTTACCAGAGACTCGATAAGTGGAACCAGAAAGCCAAGTAAGTAGCATGTAAGAGGTTTCATTGCCTTGTGCGAGCACCAATTGGATTAGAGAATCGACCAAGGCCGACAGTGAGATGCCCGTTAATATCACAATCGAAGGGGCATAATTGTTGCGTTTTACTAGCCATAACAGGGCAATAAGTACTGCTAGACTGCCCGCGAAAGCCAGCCCCATTGAAAAGGCATTTGAATTGCTACCGTAAATTAAAAATCCAATCACTAAGAATAAGCTTGCCCCTGAAGAAACCCCTAAAATATCTGGGCTGGCTAATGGGTTATAAATGATTCTTTGCAGCACAGTACCGGCTATCGCTAGCCCCAACCCTGCACTGAGTGCCGTGAGTAATCTAGGCCAACGTTGTGCCCAATTAAAGTCGTCGGGAACGGCAAAGCGCCAAGTATCGCCAGCAACAAATGAGTGAAGTATCGTCGCAAGAATAACGAACCCAATCATGACAGCCAGAGTTTTCGCGCTAAATTTCATTTGGCTTGCAGGCAACTTTAAGCTGAGTTGATCGTTTGCCGTTAATCGTTTTCTTACCAGCCATATTAATATTGGCGCGCCGATGAGAGCCGTTGCCGTGCCCGTAGGGATAATATTAATAGAAACGAAACTTAGATTTTGAGCCAAAGTGTCGGTGGCTAACAATAACAAAGCGCCCATAAGGGTACTTAACAGTAGCTCTTTAGAAGGCGTTCGGGCACCCAAAGAGCGCGCAATATTAGGTGCGATCAGCCCGATAAAGCTGATAACTCCAACATGAGAAATTGCGGCGGATAACAGCCATAATGCGGCAATGAAAAGCAATAAAAAAGCGGGGACTAGGCTAAGTCCGCGACCTTTAGCAGTGTTATGCCCTAAACGAAGCAGAGCTAATACTCGCGGCGCGAAAAGAATAATCGGGAGTGCAATTAGTAAGTGGGGCAAGAGTTGTGTTACAGCTTGCCAACCGTTTTGAGCTAAGTCTCCAGCCCCCCAAATAAACAGATCACGAGCAAACTGATCGTTAAGTAAGATAATGCTGGTGGCTAAGGCTCCGAACAAGATATTGACCGACATGCCAGCCAAAATAACCGGTAAGCCTGAAAGGTTCTTAAAACCGACGATCAGCACAACCAGCGTTAAGCTAACAATAGCCCCAATGAATGTGATGAGTGCGCCATACTGAGCGGCGAAAGAGGGCGCCCAGACACCTACAGCCACTAGAGCCAACCAAGCACCAGAAGTTGTGCCAAGAGTGAGTGGAGAAACCATCGGATTTTGAGTCAGCTGTTGCAATAAACTGCCAACGAGCCCGAGTACAGCGCCAATAAAAATTGAGATGGTAAGCCTAGGCAATTGCGCTTCAACAAAGAGAATTTGTTCAAAATTTTGTGGTTCAAATTCTGGGGTCGTGATGAAATTGACCAGTACCGACCATTGCTGGCTAGGTGGGAGGCTACTGCCTGTCGTGATGGCAACGCCCAGTAGCAGAAGTATGCCAGCAAATAAGCAAGAATAACGGTTCAGCATTACTGAGTATCACCCTTTTGAGCCATTTGTTTTAAGCTGTCGGACAAGACTTCCGCAACATAAAGTAAAGAGATTGCGCCGCCGTAGTTCCAAGCCGGTTCGACTGCCGCTACCTTGTTATTTTTCACAAACGGCATGGCTTGCCACATAACCGAATCTTGCAGTTCTTTTTCTTGATGAAAAGGTTTGAAATAAAGAGCAAGGCCATCGCCGGTTTTGTACAAGTCTTTGACTCGTTTTTGAGTCACCCCCCATTGGCTCGCTGGCATAGGAAGAGCGGCTTCGAATCCCAATTTATTAAGCGCATACATAGCGCTTGAGTTGTCACCATAGAGGTAAATAGTGGTTGTACTCGCAAAGCGGAAAACAGAAACTTTTGGTTTTCCATTTGGGTAAAGTGCAGTCAGTTCAGTTTTTAGGTTGTCAAGTCGACGATACATTGTGTTTAATTTGTCTTGAGCGCGTTGCTCTTTTCCAACGGCAACGGCAATCGATTTAAAGTGCTCAATGGATTTATCAATGTTGTTGTGATCGGCCTTATATGTCTCGTAAACCAGTACTGGTGCAATTTTCTCTAGCTTTTCGAGCAGTGGTTGCTGGGGGCCTGCGATAATAATGAGATCGGGGTGCAGTTTTGCTAGCTCTGATAAATTGGGCTCCATGCGTGTCCCTATATCTTCAACAGAGTTAGGAATGGCTGGTTTAACCACCCACTCTCGGTAGCCATTGATATCAGGTATTGCGATGGGCGTGACATCTAGCTCGAGCAGTTGTTCAGCGATATCCCAATTTAAAGCGGCCACACGCACTGCGGGTTTGTCTAATTGATGCGTACCTAAGCTGTCGGTGACTTGAATTTGAGCATAGCAAGTCAGCGTGAAGCTCGTTAATGCAATGAATGACAAAAATCGAGTTAACATACAACGGCTACCTTATGGTGATGAGTTGGGTGGTCAATAAGCTTGATAGGGGTGGAATATAAAGATGAAAGCCGCTGCTCATCGAGTAATAGGTCACTTTCTCCTTGGAACAGTACACTGCCGCTATGCAGCGCAATCACATGGGTTGAAAAGCGCAATGCTAAGTTGAGGTCGTGTAAGATCACCAAAATGCCTTTGCCTGTTTCTTGGTTCAGCGTTTTAAGTAGCTGCAATACTTGGTATTGATGTTGAACATCCAGCGCGGATGTTGGCTCGTCTAGAATCAAAAACTGAGCTTGTTGAGCCAGTAACATCGCGATCCAAGCTCGTTGGCGTTCACCTCCGGATAGGCTAGAGGTGAGGTGGTCTTTGTATCGCTCAATACCCGTGTCATGCAGCGCTTGTTTTACAATGTCGTGATCGTGTTCTTTCCATTGCCCAAAGACTCCTCGCCACGGAAAACGCCCGAGCCGTACAACTTCTTCTACATTGAGCCCATCGACCTCTGGCAATGTTTGTGGCAAAAATGCAACGTCTTTTGCTAGCGCTTTGTGGGAATATTGCGACAGTGCTTTACCGTTCAATTGAACCGAGCCTTGCTCTGGTGAAAACTCGTTCGCAAGAAGGTTGACCAGAGTGGATTTTCCCGAGCCGTTATGACCTAAGATGACGGTAAAACCATGAGGATCAATCGTTAACTGATCGATATCTAGAATGGTTTGCTGGTCTCGAATGACTTTAATTTCCGACAATTGATACATGCATCTGTTCTTTATTTTTGTAGTGACGGGGACAGTCTGCGCATAGCTGACCACTTTTGGTTTTATAAACTAAACAGCACGATTTTCGCGGATAGTAAATGCCGTGCTCTTGCTGGTATATCGAGTCAATTCTTTGCGGTGGTAAACTCAGTGCCTCTAACCATAACTTGGCATGTTGCCTAATTTGACTGTATGAAAAATTGGGAATAACCGTTGAAGCTCGAATGCAGCAGCTAATGATTAAATCAACCAGTAAATGACGAACAAACCCAGGGCGGCAGCGATACAGTTCGTCTAATTGGAGCCTGTAGTTTTCCAATAAATGAGCCAACTGTTTGCCGACAACAGCAATTAAGTGCGGAATGTCTCCGTGTTGGTGTTCATGACTGAAAAAATGGAACCCAGCCACATAGTCGCCGTTTCGTTGTTGCGAGAATTGAGTGAAATCCGGAGCGGTATGGAATCCGTAAACACTGATAAAAGCAATGTAAACAGGCTGCCATACTGACACATCCCAAGTGCGAGAAAGCCAGTAGCTGTGTCCTGCTTCTGGTGAAGACTCTGCAATGTTCTGATAAAGATCGGAAAAAAAAGGCGGCGTTGTCTTGACCACTTTGTAGGTGGGTATCGTTTGGTGTGCCGATAGAACCGACCAAATAGGGCGAAACTTGTAAGCAGGCTTTAAATAGCTGTTCGTGAAATTCTGGGTGGTCGTCGTTCATTGTTGTCTCAAGAGCTTCATTGCATTAAAGGGATAAGCGACTAAGCACTTATCCCTTGGGTTAATTCCAGTTTATTTACAAGTCGAACTTCACGTTAAGTTCAACCGTTTGCTCTTGGCCGTACCAGCAGTTAGCGGAGTCGTAACAGGTGTAGTATTCAGTGTTAAATAGGTTGTTAGCAATAAGGTTGGCTGTTACGCCATTCAAAGAGCTATTCACTTTACCCAAGTCGTATCCAATAGATAAATCAACCAATGTGTAAGCGGGAACTTTGGCTGTATTTGCGGCGTCCATTTGCATCTCGCCAACATATCTAACCCCGCCTCCAATACGAGCCCCATCTAGTGAGCCAGTATAGAATGAGTAGTTGCTCCACAATGTTGCGGTATGCTCAGGAACATAGATAGGCGTTTTACCAATCATGGAAGTGTTACCATCTTTGGTAATTTCCATATCCGTGTAGGTATAGCTTGCTGAAACATTCAGACTCTCGTTCAAGGCTACGTTTCCATCGAGCTCGATACCTTGTGAGCGTACCTCGCCAATTTGAACCATATTTTGAAAGTTGCCCGAACCGTCAGAAACGACCATGTCACTTTTGGTGATGTGGTAGGCTGAAACCGTCGCGGTTTTAGCCTCATCGTAAGATTGATATTTCACGCCGGCTTCGACTTGAGCACCAATTTCAGGTTTAAATGCGTTGCCGTCTTTGTCTAAACCTGCTTTTGGTTCGAAGCTAGTGGCATAGTTAGCAAAGGGTGAAAATCCGTTGTCTAATTGGTAGATGCCGCCTACCCGATAAGAGAAAGCGCGGTGATTGGCTTCTGATGTCGCGCCAGACTTACTTTTATAGTCATCAAAACGACCGCCCGCAACGACGATAAGCTTATCGAATGTGATTTGGTCTTGTGCATACAGGCCTAACTGTTTCGAGTTGACATCAGTCGTACTATCGTAAACCGAATTCATTTTGTCGCGATTAACCAAATTGTTGTTTGGGTTGAAGATATTAATGGTATGAACGCCAGCTCCGCCAGAATACTCTTGGTAATTAGATGAACCGGTTAGGTCTTGGTAATCTAGGCCAAACAATAGATAGTGATCGGCGCTGTCTGTGGACACCAACCCTGAAAGTTGGTTGTCGACTGAATAGCTTTTAGATTTCTCATCTGTGCTATAGAAGTTACGGGTCAGATTACCTGTAGATGCATTCCAATTAGCGGAAGTGTGGTAACTGTTTTCTTGATACAGCTTTGAATCCATATAGCGGAAATTCTGCAAGAATGACCAGCTATTGTTGAAATCATGATTAATTTTATAGCCGGCAAGTAAGTACTCTCTTTTAAAAGTACTCCAGTTTTTGTCACCAGCGTAGGTGTTAGGAGAGATCTTACCGTTAGGGTTAGCCGTAATCATTCCCGATGATGGCAGCGCGGAGTTCATCCCCATTGATGGATCGTTTTGATAGTACAAATTGAAGTTTACAAACGTGTTGTCTGAAACGTACCAGTCCAGAGAGGGGGCAAATACATAGCGCTCTTCCGTTGTGTGGTTCGCTTGCCCATCTTTTTTACGACCAAGAGCAATAATTCGGTAAGCTATGTTGTCACCAATGGCTCCCGTTGTATCTAATGATGCTTCAAGTAGGTTTCCAGTCCCGGTGGCGACGTTAACCGTGGTCTTTGGCGTTAATTGGGGCGATTTGGCTATAATATTAACCATGCCGCCCGGAGGCATAGCCCCGTAAAGAACGGAGGTTGGGCCTTTAAATATCTCAACTCGTTCCATTGCAATGGGATCGATTTGAGGCTGTAAGTTCCACCCTGGTAGGCTCGGGAGCGCAAGGCCATCGTAGTAGCTGTTACGTGAGCTAAAGCCTCTAATTGTGAATGTATCGTACATGGTGACTGAGCCACCTTTGTTCTCCGTTATAACGCCCGGGGCATAACGTAAAGCCTGATTCAAAGATTTAACCGCGCGTTGTTCAAGTTGCTCACCCTCGATGATGGTAAGACCTTGAGGGGTTTCAAGTGGTTCTAGCGAGGTTTTAGTCGCAGTATTGCGATACGTCTTTCCTAGAACTTGAATAGTTTCATGCTGTGGCTCATCTTCGGCGAAAACGGGCATGCTGAAAGTTGATGCCACGGCCAATGCGAGTACGGAGTAACGCATAGCATGCGATTGTAGAAGGTGGTTCATTTTTACCTCTGCTAAAACTTTAGACACTGCATGCTTAGGCTTAAACCTTAACATCAATGATAATCGTTATCATTTCGGAATAATATAGTTTTCTGCTTGGGAAAAATTAACAATTTGGTGCATGTTTTACTGATAATTGACTAGATAAGGCGCTTTTGAATCGGTAGCCAGTATTCCATGTAGGAGGGAGTGGAATCTATTGAGAATCTGGTGTCATAGACTTCTAGCTCATATCCATCGACACCAAGATATTCAGAGTTGGGTAGCCAGTACAACATAAACCATTCCACTAGGTTAGCGAGATTACTGATTGGGCCGTATACCGGTAACACTGCGTAGGTTTGTTGCGGGATAGTTAGCGTAGAGAGCTGCTCCGCTATAGAAGGTTCTATTTTATCGTCATCGATAGACGCCCAGTAGACGAGACCTTCGTCCCCTAGCACGCAATGTGTGGTGTCGATAACCCCATATTGAGGGTAGACAGCGGTGTGCTGTGGGGCGAATTGGATCAACGCATGCCAGATTTCAGGGACTTTAGAACTGAAGTCAGGAGTGCTGGAAAAAGGCCCATGGATGGTGTCGTGTAAGCCGACTAACTTAAAGGCGTCTCTGTGCTCTATTCTAATTTGGCAAAAGCCCAAATCAGAGTCGGTGGGCAAAGAGAAGGTATCGGGCCTTGTGAGCGGTTTTCTGATCCCGCTGAGCTTACCTATTTTTTTATAATCTCGTGGGCTTAAACCAAAGTATTGTTTAAAGGCGCGACTAAAGCTAATTTCCGAATTGAACCCAAATGCCAAGGCCAAATCAACGATACGTTCGTTGCCTGAAAGCACTTTTTCGGCCGCGAGGCTAAGCTTAAGTTCACGCACATATTGAGCTACGCTCACACCGGTTTTAGTATGAAACACTCGTTGCAGTTGCCAGCGAGACCAGCAACTTTGCTTGGCCAAGATATCCAACGAAAGAGGCTTATCTATATTGTTATGAATATAAGATAAGATCTTGTCGATTCTGGTTAGGCTCGGATCGGAAGAAGGGTTCATCGTCAGTCAGTATGAAGTGCTTTTTCTTATGGTAACACGTTGTGAGCAAAAGTTGACCGTATGCTTTAGAGCTCAGGTTACGCTTTTTTGTACACTCTGATCACGAAATCGGCTTCACAGTCGAAGTTACCACAAGATTGGAGTTCTTGGCGCAGCTCATCACTGGCTTTCCACGCGAACGGCGTCATCTGAAGCAAGTCAAACGCATCGCCACCTTTAAGTGCCATGGTGTAATTTAGCTTTTCTTGGTGTGCCAATTGGAAACCTTCGATATTTTCAGGTGTTTCGTCATGCATGCGCACATCAGGGTAAATGCGTTCACGAAGTTGGTATAAATGACGACCCGCTGGAGTAACGGTGACAACGATGCCGCCACTTTTCACACAACGGTTCAATTCATCTGCTTTACACGGCGCATAAATCCGTAATACGGCATCTAGGCTTGCGTCTTCGAACGGTAGACGATGGCTAGAAGCGACAGTGAACTCACAATTTGAGTAGCGCTTTGCTGCGAAACGCACGGCGACTTTTGAAATGTCTAGGCCGTACGTACGTGCGTCACCTGACAGGCTAGATAAATGGCGAGCAACTTCTTGAGTGTAATAGCCTTCACCACAGCCAATATCTAATAATTGATATTGGCTGCCTTTTAGATGATCGCCACATATCGCGGCGACAGCATCACGCATAGGTTGGTAGTACCCACCGTCTAGGAAACGACGACGAGCTTGGATCATCTCTTTATTGTCACCGGGATTTTTAGAACGTTTGTGATGAGCTGGCACCAAATTGACGTACCCTTCTTTAGCAACATCAAACTGATGATTGTTCTCACATTTGAACAAACGGTCATGTTGCGACAATGAAAGGTGGCATAAAGGGCATTGATAAGTCATCACGATCTCGGGATAGAAATTTAGCGGCAGAGTTTAACAGGAAGCTAAGGTGTTCGCTAGCATCTGGATAGGCGAGAATGGGGAGGCAGGATAGGGTCAAATATGCATCTGACCCTATAAAACGACGATTAAATGGTTGCCTGTTAGCTGAAGAAATCGACTTGATTTTTTAGCGATTGAGCTTGTTTCTGTAGTTCTTCAGCACTTTTGGATGTTTGTGCGCTGGTGGCTCGGCTTTCTTGGTTCAAGCCACTTATTGCATGGGCGTTAGCGGCAATTTCTTGAGACACTTGAGCTTGTTCTTCAGAAGTCGCGGCGATGGTTTTTGCTTGCTCTGCAATGGATTGAACTTGCGACGCAATTGACTCCAATGCCGCCCCTGCTTCCTGCGCTTTATCTAAAACTTGATTGGCATTATTTTGGCTCTCGGTCATCAAGCCGACCGCGTTGTCCGTTGATGATTTTAGTTTGGTAATAATACTCACCACGTCTTGGACGGAAGTTTGAGTACGATGAGCCAGCGTTCTAACCTCATCTGCGACCACGGCAAACCCTCGGCCTTGTTCACCTGCGCGTGCGGCTTCAATTGCTGCGTTAAGGGCGAGCAAATTCGTTTGTTCAGCAATGTCATCGATCATTTTAGTGACAGTTTGGATACTGCCGCTGTCGTTGTTAACCTGTTCGATTGCAGCCGCCGATTTATCCAATTGGTCGTTTAACTGAGCTACGTCTATACAAACACCTTCAACAACATTTAGCCCTTGCTGGCTATCATCGTTTGCTTGACGAACATTTTCGGCGATACTGCCAACTTGCTGAGCAAGGGAACTCGCAGAGGTCGCCATTTCTTCAATGGCAGTAACAACTTGTTCAACTTGATCTTGCTGACGATCAGACTGAGAAAGGTTGTGGTTTGCGTCTTGAGACACGCTGCGAGAGCTGCTTTGAACTTGGTCACTTGTGTTGCGAATTTCTCCAACGAGTGTATTCAGTTGGGTGGCCATTACCGCAACACCATTACTCAAGTTGCTGATTTCATTTTTTGTCTGTTTCCCGCTATGTGGAATATTGAGGCTTACTTCGCCTTTGCCTAAACGATGCATGTAGCCATTCAACGTGGTTAGTGGCTTAAGCGTTCTATTAAGGAAGACAGTCAGTACTATTATGGTCGCCGCTGCGACTAAGGTTGCTATGACGGCGATAAGTTGTAGCAATGCCTCGCTGCCTTTGGTGACTTCGCTGATGAAGGTGCCACCCAATAGTTTCCAATTCCAACCGGGTACCTCTGTATAAACCAGATATTTTTCGCCTACGGTTTGGTTGTACTCATAAGGATAACGAATTAGGCCAGAAGGCTGTTCAAAAATTTGATAGAAAGGTTTGTTTCCTTCGTAATCTAAAACGTCAATGATCGGAGCATCGGACTCATCGTGTGTTGGATGGAGTAAGTATTGACCTTGGTTGTCTTGCGCGTTATCGACGATGATGGTGTAGCCCGTATCGCCCCAAGAGACAGAACTCAATGACTCAAACAGGTTTTGTGTAGCATTTTCGACAGGCAATCCGATGAACGAAATGCCATTCACCTTTCCTTCGTGATTCATCAATGGTGCGTAGTAAGTGATGTAACGCTGACCAAACAATTTTACTTGAGCATAGTAGGGCTGCCCTGACTTGATTTTTTGATAACCTGGGTGATTTTTTCCAAGTGTGGAGCCCACTACACGCTTATTCGATGGGTTCTTTAACGAAGTGGATACGCGAATAAAGTCGTCACCAAAAGGAGCAAAAAGCGTTGCTACCGCTCCGGTATCTCGAGTGAAACTGTCGACTAACTTAGTGTCGTCTATCAAGCTTTCACCATATTGCGTCATATTAAGGATGCTGTTCCCTTGAAACTCTACCTCGTAGTCTTCGACGTAGATCCCCGCTAGATAGCCGTTGCGAAAAGTAGATTCCAACACCTTAGCGGTATGCAAGTACGCATCAAATTGACCTGCGATGGTCTTTGCCATGGCTTCCACTTTAGATTGATGCTCTTTTAATGTGTTATCGAGCAGTACTTGGGATGCATTTCGGTATACAAGTGTGCCTACCGAACCAAACGCGACAAGCAAGCAAAGCAAAATGACCAACTTGAGTTGAAAGCCAACACTCTGGCTTTTATATCTATTGAACATGAATTTAGACCCTGTAAATAATGAGTTGTTATTAGTATTGTTGGTAGTACAAACTGACTTATGAATGGGCTCGTTGTGTTACGTCAAAAACACATTTCACATGGAGCTCAAATCTTTTGGCTGGTCGGTTCGGGTAGGTTGCAATTTTCGCAAATACCTTTTAAATCGACGCCGATACTACCTGGTAGAGCTCACTTTATTTTGTAATGAGTGCTACTAATGGCATAAGCCTTCGTTATAGGTTGCGTGTTGTATTCTACAAACTTATGTAACGAGCTTAATTGATTATTATTAATAAATAAGTTATTAAGTTTACGTTTGCTAACGAGACATAAATACAGTCGATGAATGCGTATTAAAAAGCCATAGTCTCGAATCTATAGGAAAGAGTTTAGACCAAAGAAATTTCACGGAAGGGTCAATTGTTGCTATGTATTTTATCAATTAACGCCAATGCGACCTGAATGAAGCATTGACGTTTGTGTGTAAAGAGGAGGTTAAAAGGACATTAGTCGACAGAAAGGACTGTCGTTAGTTGATGAGTTTCACCAGGCTTAAGCGTTTTTCCTGCCTCTATTGATGGTGCGTGCAGTGTAGACTCGACACACAGCATGGTAAGGTACCCATCATCTTGCATATCTGCCATACCTTGAGCGCCTTCGGCCCACGGGTTCCACAATACGGCAGAATTATGACCTTCATTTTGGACTGAAATTTTACGAGATAAAGCCATATCCTCAACACAAATCACGGATTCAGGTTGAGTATAAACTCGGTCAATTGTATCTGTGAGCGCCAGTGTTTCACCACCTTGACAGAGCGCTGCATCCTGTAAACCGTCGATGAACTCAGGGCCCATGCCTCGAGTGATCGTCTGCTTAATATCACCAATATTTAAGTAAGTATGCAGTGCGCCAGAGAATGTCCAAGGAGTCTCGTCTGTGTTCATAACATCGAGCGTGACTTTAAGTGCTTCAGAGATTTCTATATTTAGACGGGCTTGAAATTTATGTGGCCAAACTGCGTGAGTGTCTATGCTGTCTTGCAAGCCTAAGCTTACGATTACACCCTCTTCACTTTCACGATGTTCAACAAGTGACCATTCGCTTGTCCGAGCAAAGCCGTGAGCAGGTGCCGCAATACGACCAAACCAAGGCCAACAAACAGGGATACCACCACGTAACGCAGCAACACCATTAAAGTTAGCTTGCTCGCTCATCCAAATGAGATCATCTTGACCTGATGGTTTGAAAGAAACAACGTGACCGCCATGTAGGGCAATGCCAGCGGTCGCTTTTTCATGAATGACTCGAACGATTTTTACGCCATCGTGCTCAACAATGGTCACGCAGTCTGATAGCACGGTTAACGCTGGAAGTGTGTGTAGGTCCATTTCAAATTCCTAGATTTTAGATAAACAAAAAGGCGACACAATGGCCGCCTTTTTTAATCTTTCTTCAAAGAAAGTCTTTAACTAATGCTTACTTAGAGATGTGAGCGATTAGGTCAAGAACTTTGTTTGAGTAACCGATTTCGTTGTCGTACCAAGATACAACTTTAACGAATTTGTCAGTTAGAGCAACACCAGCTTTAGCATCGAATACTGAAGTTTGAACTTCACCGATGAAATCTTGTGATACAACTTGGTCTTCAGTGTAACCTAGAACACCTTTAAGCTCGCCTTCAGATGCTTCTTTCATAGCAGCACAGATTGCTTCGTAAGATGCAGCAGTTTTTAGGTTAACTGTAAGGTCAACAACAGAAACGTTAGCAGTTGGTACACGGAAAGCCATACCAGTTAGAAGGCCGTTTAGTTCAGGAAGAACAACGCCTACCGCTTTAGCAGCACCAGTTGAAGATGGGATGATGTTTTGAGAAGCACCACGGCCACCGCGCCAGTCTTTAGCAGAAGGGCCATCAACAGTCTTTTGAGTTGCTGTAGTAGCGTGTACTGTAGTCATAAGACCAGACTCGATACCGAACTTGTCGTTAAGAACTTTAGCAACAGGCGCTAGACAGTTAGTAGTACAAGACGCGTTAGAAACAACATCTTCACCAGCGTAAGTGTCTTGGTTAACACCCATAACGATCATTGGAGTTGCGTCTTTAGATGGACCAGTAAGAACAACTTTCTTAGCACCAGCAGTGATGTGCTTACGTGCAGTCTCGTCAGTTAGGAAAAGACCCGTTGCTTCAGCAACTACGTCTACTTCGATAGCATCCCACTTAAGATCTTCAGGGTTACGCTCTGCAGTTACACGTACAGTTTTACCGTTAACGATTAGGTTACCGCCTTCAACTTCAACAGTACCGTTGAAACGGCCGTGAGTTGAGTCGTACTTAAGCATGTAAGCCATGTACTCTACGTCGATAAGGTCATTGATACCTACAACTTCGATGTCAGCACGTTCTTGTGCTGCACGAAATACGAAACGACCGATACGGCCAAAACCGTTAATACCTACTTTGATAGTCATTATAGTTGCTCCACAACTTAATTTCTGAATAAAGATAACTGGTAGTAAAATTACAAAACCCAGTAAGTTTCTGCAAGCGATAATCTCGTTTAACTTGTCTAAAGTCAAAAAAAAGCGTGGCTTTTTTTAACATATCGTTGCAAATGTTCATTTTTTACACTTTTTAGTCTACATTCATCTTATTGATGAATGAGTCAACTATAAAAAGTAAAAAATGGAGGACTCGTCATATTTTGGCTTGAAAGTATGTGCTACAACCGCATTGATAAGCAAGAGTTTGTTTAAGGTTTCGTGCAAATAATGTTCAAAAATGGTTTTCTAAAGAGAGAGGTAAGAGTGAAAAAAGTAGTAAAAACAGAAGAGGAATGGCGTAACTCACTGACTAATAAAGAGTTTGAGGTTTGTCGTCAAGCTGGTACGGAAGCTCCGTTTTCTGGAAAGCTGTTGCATAACCATCAAACTGGTGACTATCAGTGCGTATGTTGCGGTTCGATTTTATTTCATTCTAGTAATAAATACGATTCTGGCTGTGGTTGGCCAAGTTTTGACTCGCCGATCAATGATTCAGCGATAAACTACATTAGCGATCACTCTCATGGAATGAGTAGAACAGAGATTCGTTGTGCTCAATGCGATAGCCATTTAGGCCACGTATTCCCTGATGGGCCTAAGACTACAGGCGAAAGATTTTGTGTGAACTCTGTGTCGTTAGTTTTCAACAATGAAAGTTAAAGTGAAGCAAATTACCTTGTAATTGAAATTTACTTTCACTTTATTGCAACTTTTTGTCAGTTTAGTTAACGAGCTTACACGATAGGTGGCAATAACGAGGGGTTATATTCGCCGTCTTTAATGTCACTGCTGATATTGTCGGCTATTTCATTGAGTGCCGCTCTTTTCTCATCACCAAATGCGTATAATCGTTGTAAATTTCGTTCGGACGTAATTGGTAGGTTAAATTCTTTGCCTACCATTGCCCAAATGTAAGCATGCTCGTATCGGCCAAGCGCTTGGTTTGTACTGGCTAAAGATTTAATTACGTCCGTATTCAATTCATCTTCTTTTGTTAACCGCAATGCATTCTCAAGTAGTGATAATGTTTTTAGTCGATCTCTATTTACGTAATATGTTGCTAATGCATATTGTAATTCTGCGGTTTGAAGTTTGCCTGATCCTTCTAACTGCAAGAAGGAACGTTTAGCATCTTCGTCTCCATGTATCCAGCGGAAGTAAAAAGCGTTGGGATCGCTGCTCATTGCAAGTTCATTGATGACACGTTCTTGTTCATCATAAGTATGCATTAATGCATTGAAACGGCGTTCTTTTAAATTGCCTTGATCGATGGGTTGGATTTGAGCTGCGAGTTCAAGGCACTGTTGGTATTCATGTAAAATGTTGTATTCTTTAATTCGTTTTTCAACCGTATTGTCTCTCAATGCATCAAAACGGTGCCAAACCAGATCTGTTCTAGGAATACGGCACTGGCCATCTCTCATGTTCAGACTCTCACAACGTAATGGGGCATTGTCTTCGCACAGTTGGTCTGTATTCTTACGGCCTTCGAGGCAGCCCGAAAGAAGAAAAGCAGAGCTGAATATTAAAAGTAGCTGTTTGTTTGTCATGGGCGTTCCGCTTGTGATCTAAAGCTCTAATTCAAATGCATATACTTGACCAGAAATACTAACTGGATATGCTCGTGATCTAAACTCATTTACTTATTAATAGGACAGAAAGTGAATGTAGAGCAACTTATTGCGTCAATGACGCCAGAGATATACGAACGATTGAGCTATGCGGTCGAAACCGGAAAGTGGCCAGACGGAACACCACTGGCGCAAGAGCAACGTGCTTCTTGTATGCAAGCGGTGATGCTGTATCAGTCAAAGCACAATCATAAGCCAGAGCACATGAGCGTAGCTGCGGGCGGTGAAATAGAGTTTAAGTCCAAGTCTGAGCTGAAAAGACAATTCGTCGATGGCGCAGATGATATCGCTAGAATGAAGATTGAAGAATAGGCTTGGTTACAGGTTACAGGTTACAGGTTACAGGTTACAGGGACTGCCTATAACCTGTAGAGCGATAGCCTGTCGGCTTGATTACAAACTCATTTCTCCACGCAGCACTTTCTGCATTTGCGCTTTCACTTCTTCATAACCCAAATTCTGGCTGAGTAAGTAATGAAGCTTTGCTAATGCGGCTTCAGGGGTCATATCGTAACCACTGATTACACCCGCTTCCTCTAAGGCACAGCCTGTTGCATACCCACCCATGTTAACTTTACCTGCCAGGCACTGGGTGAGATTAACAACAATCACACCACGCTCAGAGGCTTCTTTTAAGTGACCGAGCAATTCTGGGTTTTGAGGGGCATTACCTACACCAAAAGTCAGCAAGATCATCGCGTTCACGGGTTGTAGCAGTGTATTGCGGATCACTTCGTGAGAAATTCCCGGATACATGGTAATCACACCGATAGGTTGTGGCGTGATGTTGTGTACTTTGAATGCGCCTTCTGGCTTTTCGTCAACCGTTGCGTGACTGCTTACTTGAATATTGATCCCTGCTTCAAGTAAAGCCGGGATATTGGGTGACGTAAATGCATTAAAACCATCTGCGTGAGATTTAGTGCTGCGGTTACCCCTGATCAGTTGGTTGTTGAAAAACAAGGTGACTTCGTTGATCGGGAAGTTAGCGGCAATGTGCAACGCATTGAGTAGGTTGGCTTGGCCATCTGAGCGCAATTCAGCTAGCGGGATCTGAGAACCCGTAACAATGACAGGCTTGCCTAGGTTTTCTAGCATGAATGACAACGCAGATGCAGTATAGGCCATGGTGTCAGTACCATGAAGAATAACGAAGCCGTCGTATTTTTCGTAGTTGTCACGAATGTCATCGGCGATTTGTTGCCAATCCATTGGGGTCATGTCTGAAGAGTCGATCAACGGTTCATATTCATGGATCGTGTAATCTGGCATTTCAGGACGATGGAACTCTGGCATACGTTGCAGTTGCTTTTCCATAAAACCCGCAATCGGGACGTACCCGTGATCGGATTTTTGCATACCAATTGTGCCGCCAGTGTACGCGATATAGATGTGCTTTTTAGACATGACTTTAATGATTCGATTCGTGGGAACAGTGGCGGAAGTATAGAAGAAAGGCAGATACAAAAATAGGCGCAATTGCGCCTATTTTAATTCGTATTGAGTTGTGGGTCACTCAACCTGACAATTTAAGCAAAATGCATATTGACCACGGGGATCATTAAAGCTTGTTAGCAAGTTACTATCTTGTACTAATTGTTTAGATACAGGCTGCAAGGCGGCAGGAATTAAGCTTTCAAAGTCCATCCCGAGCGACACACTGACGTTTTTAATCAACTCTTGGATAATTTGCTCCGTTGAGGACAACGGTTCTTCAATCCAGTAGATATTATAGTCGTCTAGTTTTGCCAGTTCAGCGGCAACGTTAATCGCATCGTCAAAGTCTCCTATCTGATCGATAAGACCGAATTCGAGCGCATCTTTACCTGTCCAAACTCGACCTTGAGCAACCTTATCTACCGACTCAAGGGACATAGCACGGCTGTCGCTAACCAATCCGATGAAGCGTTGATAGCCATGTTCAATACCAAGCTGAATGGCTTCCGATGCGCCGGCAGTGAGACCACGAGTGATTCCGCTATCCGAGAATGGTGAGGTACCAACGCCATCATTATGAATGCCATATTTGTTTAAGCCTTTTTCAAACGTCGTAATCACGCTGAATATGCCGATGGAGCCGGTTAAGGTGGTTGGCTGTGCGATGATTTTGTCTGCACTCATCGAGATCCAGTAGCCACCGGAAGCCGCTAGGCTAGACATCGAAATAACAACTGGTTTACCCGCTTCACGCAGCGCAACAATTTCATTGCGAATGACTTCTGAGGCAAAAGCACTGCCACCTGGGCTGTCGACTCGAAGAACCACAGACTTCACTTTGTCGTCAATACGAGCATCGCGCATTAAAGAGGCAACAGTGTCACCGCCGACGGTTCCACGTGGTTGGAAGCCGTCCATAATGGCACCACTGGCTACGATCACGGCAATGTCGTTAGCAGATTCGTTGGATTTAGCCTGCATGGTCGCTAAATAGTCGTAGTAGCTAATGTGCTTAAAGCTATCGTTGCTGTTGTCTCCAAAGACTTCAACCAATGCCTTACGTACCTGCTGGCGTGTAGCAAGTTCATCAACAAGATTGAGATCCAAGGCCAGTTGGGCAACATTACCTTTGACACTGCGTATCTGAGCAATCAATTCATCTTCTGATGGCGTTAGGGTTTGCATTTCAACATTGCGATTTATCGATACGTCATGTACGTATGCATCCCACAGTTGGGTTAGCCAATTAGAAGCGGACTCTTTTGAAGCGTCAGACATGCTGTTTCGAATGAAAGGCTCAATGGCCGACTTGTAAGTACCAACACGGAATACATGGGTGTTGATGTCGAGCTTATCGAGCATCTCTTTATAGTAAAGCGTGTAGGCGCCATAGCCTTTTAGTAAAACGCCACCATCAGGAGAAAGATATACCTTGTCGGCATAGCTGGCTAAGTAGTATTGGCTCTGGTTGTAAAAATCACCGATTGCGTAAATTGGCTTGCCTGAAGCTTTGAATTCATTGATGGCTTTTGCAATGTAGCGAAGTTTGGTCAAGTTTGTTTCTGGCATATCACGTAATGCCAAAACTAGCCCTGAAATAGCGTCATCTTTTGCGGCGTGACGGATCGAGTCAACGACATCAAACAGGACATTTTCTTTTGGAAGATCTTTTCCAAACAGAGATCCTGTGACTGAGTCCATCGGATTGATGTAACTGCGCTGCTCGACAATAGGGCCAGATAAATTAAGAACCAGTGCAGATTCTTCTTTCACTGTTGGTTGAGGAGAATCAGCTTGAGTAAAGGCGAAATACGCCCCACCAAGAATGATCAGAAAAAATACATTAAAAATAGCCACACGGATAAAGTTGATCACTTTCCATATGCCTTTAAAAATCATGCCGATAAATTTGAATAGCTTCTTCATTTTCTACCAGTTTAGGCCTTATTAAAGATGAAGTAATCCTACGTCATATTTGTAGGGTTGAACATAGAAGATTGATCTATGTTGTAGAAATGTAAACAGGTGTTTGATATTTTGTGTTGAAGTGGATATTCTGGTCAGACCATAACTATAAACGTGAATAAGTGATGTCGCCTATGTATCCGAACCTATTAGAACCGCTTGACCTAGGATTTACTCAACTACGTAACCGTGTCCTTATGGGCTCAATGCACACCGGTCTTGAAGAAGACAAAAAAGGCATGCACCGATTGGCGGCGTTTTATGAGGAGCGGGCTAAAGGTGGCGTTGGCCTTATTGTAACCGGTGGTTTCTCTCCCAATTTACGGGGTCGATTACACCCGTTAAGTGCTGAGTTTAGTAAACCGAAACACGCCAAGGCGCATCAGGTTGTGACTGAGGCGGTGCATAAGCACGGCGGTAAAATAGCGCTACAAATACTGCATGCTGGTCGTTATGCAATGCATCCATTCGCGCAAAGCGCATCAGGGATTAAAGCACCTATCGCCAAATTCGCGCCGAGTGAAATGAGCGAAAAACAAATCAAGAAAACCATTGAAGCCTTTACTAACAGTGCCTCACTGGCTCAACTTGCGGGTTACGATGGCGTAGAAGTAATGGGTTCTGAGGGCTACTTACTCAATCAATTTATTTGTGCAAGAACCAACATGCGTTACGACTCGTGGGGCGGAGAATACAAAAATAGAATCCGCTTTCCATTAGAAATTGTCAGATCAATTCGTAAAGCCGTAGGCGAAGAGTTCATGATCATCTTCCGTTTGTCTATGCTGGATTTAGTCGAGCAGGGCAGTACGTTTGAAGAGGTGTTGTTGCTTGCGAAAGAACTCGAAAAAGCAGGTGTTACTCTTATCAACACTGGTATTGGTTGGCATGAAGCTCGAATCCCGACGATTGCCACACAAGTGCCGCGAGCGGCATTTTCTTGGGTGACGGAAAAAATCAAACCCCATTTGAATGTTCCTGTTATTACGTGTAACCGAATTAATACACCAGAAGAAGCAGAAAAAGCACTGGCGTCCGGTCATGCTGATATGGTGTCGATGGCGAGGCCTTTCTTAGCGGACCCAGAATTTGTTGTCAAAGCGGAACGCGAGCAAGCACAAACGATCAATACCTGTATCGGCTGTAACCAAGCGTGTCTGGACAACATTTTTAAAGGCAAGCGCGCCACGTGCTTGGTGAATCCAAGAGCATGTTATGAAACAGAAATTGTCGTACAACCAGCGACGGTTAAAAAGCGTATTGCTGTTATCGGTGCCGGCCCTGCTGGTTTGTCGTGTGCAACGACGGCTGCGGAACGGGGTCATGATGTTGACCTATTTGAGAAAAATGACCGCATTGGTGGCCAATTTAGGTTGGCGATGCAAATCCCGGGCAAAGAAGAGTTCAGAGAAACCATCCGCTATTTTGCTAATCGTATTGATGATACGGGTGTCAATCTCAAACTGGAAACAGAAGCCACTTATGACATTTTGGATCAGTACGATGAAATCGTCATGGCATCCGGTGTTGCGCCGCGTAAAGTAAAGATAGAAGGGATAGACAACCCTGAAAAAGTAATTGATTACCAAACCCTGATAAAAGAAAAGTCCCTCGTTGGAGACAAAATAGCGATTGTCGGAGCGGGTGGTATTGGGGTGGATGTTGCGTCTATGCTGACAGAACCTCATGGTCATGATCTTGATGATTGGCTACATGATTGGGGCATTGATAAAGAGATTGCCCACCCTGGCGGTTTGTATCCATACCCTCATGAGTCATCAGAAAAAACAGTGTGGGTATTGCAACGTCGTAAAGGTCGCGTGGGTAAAGGGCCGGGTAAAACCACGGGCTGGATACATAAACGCACGCTAGAAAAACGCGGTGTCAACCTGATGGGTGGCGTGAGTTACGACAAGATCGATGATCAAGGTTTGCATATTCAACATAACGGCGAAGCGAAGTTGCTTGAAGCCGATACGGTTGTAATATGTGCCGGCCAAGAATCGGTTCGTCCATTCCATGAAATGTGGGAAGAGATGGGCGATAAGCTACATGTTATTGGCGGCGCAGATCAGGCCGGTGAACTTGATGCCGTTCGTGCCATTCGTCAAGGTGTGAAACTGGCAATAAGCTTGTAATATCAAATAACCAGCGCATTCTTACTGGTGCCTACATGATATAAAAGGGTATTGAACCTAGAAAGGTTCAATACCCTTATTTTTTGCGCGTCAATAAATATTGAGTGTTATGCTAAAGTTAAGAAAAACAATGGAGTACTTATAATGGATGCGTTAGAACTGCTACTAAATCGCCGATCGATTGCTCGTCTTGCAGAGCCTGCCCCTGAGGGAAGCGCGTTAGAAAACATCATTCAAGCGGGGCTACGAGCTCCGGATCACGGTGGTCTCACTCCGTGGCGTTTCTTGATTGCTCAAGGAGAGGGGCTCACCAAGTTAGGCACACTATTGCACGACGCCGTAGTGGCAGAGGGTGGCGATGAAATCGCTCAAGGAAAAGCTCAGAACGCGCCGCACCGAGCACCCATGGTTATTACTGTTGTGGCAAAAGTATCGGAACACCCTAAAGTCCCTGCATTTGAACAACACTTGTCAGCGGGCTGTGCAGTGCAAGCGATGCAAATGGCAGCGGTAGCGCAAGGTTTTCAGGGTATTTGGCGTTCAGGGCCGTTAATGTTTCATCCTCATGTTGAGCAAGGCTTGGGTTTAACGGGCGAAGACAAAATTGTCGGATTCCTGCACTTGGGGACTCCTGGTTGTGAACCGATGGGTGCGCCAAAACGCGATCTTGGTAAATTTGTTGAGTACCTATAGCACTTATAGAAATTAGTAGCTGTATATACAGCCAGTTTTTCTTGCATTCCCAGAGCCAGATTGGATAATGTGGCTCTTATTCCTATAAAAGAACATCTTGCATGTCACGCCTGTTTATTGCCGAAAAACCCAGCCTTGGTCGTGCTATTGCTTCAGCGTTACCTAAACCTCATAAAAATGATCAAGGTTTTATCCGCTGTGGTAATGGCGACATTGTTACTTGGTGCATTGGTCACTTGTTAGAGCAAGTCGAACCAGACGCTTATAACGACCGATACAAAAAATGGAATTTAGGCGATTTACCTATCGTGCCAGATCAATGGCAACTACGTCCTCGCAAAAGCTCGAGCAAGCAACTTACGGTGATAAGAAAGCTGCTAAAAAGTGCCAGTGACATAGTGCATGCAGGGGATCCTGATAGAGAAGGGCAACTGCTGGTCGATGAGGTCATCGACTATTGTAAAGTGTCTAAAACAAAAAAAAGCGCGATGCAACGCCTGTTGATCAGCGACTTGAACTTACCTGCAGTGAAAAGAGCGTTGACGACGATGCGTTCTAATCGCGATTACATTCCTCTTTCTGTTTCTGCTCTCGCTCGTTCTCGTGCTGATTGGCTCTACGGGATGAATATGACTCGCGCTTATACCTTGCTTGGCCAAAAGGCAGGATATCAGGGTGTGCTGTCTGTTGGGCGTGTACAAACCCCTATTTTAGGCCTAGTGGTTCGCCGAGATGAAGAGATAGAGAACTTTGTTCCGCGAGATTTTTTCACACTTCATGCTCTTATTCCTTATCAATCTACTCATGGTACTTTTGATATTCGAGCTCGTTGGATACCAAGTGAAGCCTGTGCGCCTTGGCAAGATGAAGAAGGGCGAGTTCTGAACCGCAAGCTGGTCGAGAATGTCGCTAATCGAATTAAGGGGCAACCGGCAACCGTGGTTGAATCTGAGCAAAAGCAAACCAAACAAAATGCGCCTTTGCCCTATTCGTTATCTTCTTTGCAAATTGACGCAGCTAAACGATTTGGCATGAGTGCTCAAGATGTTCTCAATACTTGTCAATCTTTATACGAGAAACACAAGCTCATCACCTATCCGCGTTCGGACTGCCGATACTTGCCCAATGAACATTATGCTCAGGCGGCGTCGGTCACAAGTGCGATTGCAAACAATACAAGCGAGTTGGCACAAGCGGTCAACGGGGCTGATCTGTCGATTAAATCTAAAGCTTGGAATGACAAAAAGGTGGATGCCCACCACGCCATTATCCCAACCCCCAAAAAGGCGTCGGCCAACGCTTTGTCTGGCCATGAAATGAAAATCTATCAGCAGATAGCGCGTCAATACCTGATGCAGTTCTATCCTGCGGCGGTATATGCCGAAGCTAAGCTGGTGTTCGATATCGCTGGTGGTCAGTTTGTTGCGAAAGGTAAGCAGATGCTGTCACCTGGATGGAAAGCCTTGCTAGGCAAAGCAGCCGCTGAAGATGATGACGGGGTGGATACCGTCCCACCGTTAAATAAAGGGGAAGTGCTAACTTGCCGTGAGGGTGACATCAAAGATAGAAAGACCGAACCACCAAAGTACTTTACGGAAGCTACCCTATTACAAGCGATGACAGGCATAGCTCGTTTTGTTGAAGATAAAGAGCTTAAAAAAATACTGAGAGATACTGATGGCCTCGGGACAGAAGCCACTCGTGCCGGTATTTTAGATACGCTATTTAAGCGACAATTGCTTACGAGACAGGGTAAAGCTATCCACAGTTCTGTGGCTGGAAGAGGATTAATACACGCGTTACCCAATGATTCCACTTTTCCAGACATGACCGCACATTGGGAGCATCAGTTGCAGGGGATGGCAGAAAAGAATCAAGCTTACCAACCTTTCATGCAAGCATTAGAAGATAAAATTGACGGATTAATGACTCAAGTAAAAACGGGGCCAGTTCCGGAATCTTTGCGTCATTTGCCAAAAGTTGAACGTCCGGCTTATAAAAAACGAAGAGCGACAGGAGCCAAAAAGGGAGCGGCGAAAACTAGAGGTTCATCTAACAAAAAGTAAGAGCGCGTATCCGTGCGCTTCTTTTATCAGTATGGCGGTGAGGCAGTTTACTCTCGGTTCTTAACGGTGTGAGGGGCGTTGACGATTACCAAGGTAATTCGTTACCATCGTAGTTAATGAAACGCCCGCTTTGTTGTGGCGTGAGTGTTGAGATAAGCTTGAATAATGCTTTTGCACTTTCGTCTGTGGAAATTAAAGCATTTGGTCCACCCATTTCAGTTTGAACCCAGCCAGGGTGTAATGCAGCGACTTTATAACCTTGTTCTGATAAATCATTGTGAAGACTTTTTACGACAGAATTGAGCGCCGCTTTAGAAGAGCGATAGATATAGCCTCCACCAGAGGTGTTCTCTGTCATGCTGCCGACTTTTGAAGAAATACAAACAATGGTTTTTCCTGAGGTGTTTTCTAGCTTCTCGTGCAGGAGTTCGACTAGTTTTAATGGTGCAATGGTATTCACCTCTAGAGCTTTTCGCCATTCATTAACATCGGTTTTACCGAAGCCGTATCCTTTTGGTCCATAATATCCGGCGTTGTTTATCAGAACGTCGATGGGGTCAATCTCACACACGGAACTGGCAATTTCGTCGTAATCGGTAATATCAATGCAGTAAAGTGTCAGGTTTGGGTATTGTTCCGTTAACTCGAGCAGCTCTTGAGCGCTCGATGCCAGTCGATAAGTAGCAGAAACCTGCCAGCCATTGGTTAAGTATTGCTGCACTAGTGCTAATCCGATGCCTCTATTGGCGCCGGTAATCATTACATGGCTCATTGAGCCTCCACCTTGTTTTATCGGAAAATCACTGTAGCGAATTATTCTGTAAGCTGGAAGTGAAGAGATCAATCCTTAAGTAGAGTCTGATGTAATTAATAGGATGCCTTGATCTAAGTCATATCTCGCAAGCGAGCCATTTTAGTAAGGTGATTTCTAGTGCCTGAACCGTTAACATAGACATAACTTTTTGTTATCTCGTATTATTGATTTGCCATGCTAGCTGTTATTTATCACCCTATCTATTCTGATTTGCCCCTGCCTTCAGGCCATCGCTATCCGATTAATAAATATCGTTTGTTGTACCAGCACGTACGAGTATGGGAGCAAACAGAGGGCATCGCAATAAAGGTATGCAAGTCGGAGCCTTTAAGCGTTGAAGACGTTTGTTCAGTACACGAATTGGCTTACGTTGAGTCATTGGTTGAAGGCCAGTTACCTGCCGCCAAAATGAGACGCATCGGTTTCCCGTGGAGTAAAGAGCTGATTGAGCGTTCTTTGACTTCAGCTGGGGGAACAGTGCTCGCAGCTCAAATGGCCTTACAAGAAGGTGTTGCAGTACATTTAAGTGGTGGGTATCACCATGCTCATTACGATTACGGCAGTGGCTTTTGTTTATTTAACGATTTGGTTTTAGCCTCTCATTTTGCTCTTGACAAAGATGGCGTTGATAAAGTGCTCATTATTGATTCTGATGTACATCATGGCGATGGTACGGCGACCCTTTGCGCTAACAGAGAAGACATTGTCACCTTATCTTTTCATTGCGCAAAGAACTTCCCCGCAAGAAAACCAAGTTCCGATTACGACGTTCCTCTGGAGCGAGAGTGCGAGGACGATGTGTTCTTGTCATATTTTGAGTCCGTCGTGACAATGGCCGTTGCACACCACCAACCGGATCTTATCGTTTATGACGCGGGTGTTGATATTCATATCGATGATGAGCTGGGTTATATGAATATTTCCACGGAAGGCTTGTACAAGCGAGATTGTTTGATGCTAAGTATGGCTAAAGAAAAAGGGATACCTATTGCAGCCGTCGTTGGAGGGGGGTATCGAGCTGATCATGCTGAATTGGTGCCGTTACATATGCAGTTGCTACACGCGGTGGAGCGTGTTTTCTGAGAATAAATTAAAGGCGCTGAAATAACAGCGCCTTTTGGGATACCAGTCACCTAATGTTAAAGATTGTACTGGACGCTACTTCTTAGTGAGAAATGCTTTTTAATGAGTAAACGATAGAAGACATTTTTCCATGAGTCTCCCAACCACCAAGTTGGTGTTGATCGTACTCATCGCTTTGAAATAGTTTTTTCAGAGCAAGGTTTTTTTCTTCGTAGCTCCAACTGGTAAGGGCGATGGTTTCTTTCACATTCATCGCATTGTTATTAGTCGGATGTGTTGCTTCGAAAATGACGATATCTCCATTTTCATATTTCCACTTAGCCTTCGCGACTAGCTGTTCAGTGACGGTATCACCATTCTGACCTGAATCATTCAGTTCTTTGATGTGAACCGAACGCTCTCCAAGGTTATTTTCATAGAACACGTAGTTATCTTGGGAGCTACGTAAAGAAAATGACTTAGAGGCTAAGGTTCGAACAAAGTTGGTGATTACGGACTCGACGTTTGTGACTGTTGCGCTATTGCTCTTACATTCTGAGATGGCTTGTTGGTACTGCTCTGGTGTCGTTAATGAAGTCGGAATATCATTTTGATTGACCGCATCATCTGAGGTGTTACACGCCTTGGTCGCTATGTATTTCACACGCATTGCTAGTGGTGCCATCTTATCTTGGTAGCCCGCAGTGAGATCAGATGTGATGGTGTAATACTTACCATCGATTAAGTTGTCATCTCCGGTACCGTTCAAATTGTTGAACGTAATAACCGGTTCTCCATTGCTGGTGTCCTGACATAGCGTTGTGATGGCTGTTGAGCGATTTTCGTTAGAGAGATAGAAACTACCATAAATTGTTCCTAAATCTGCACATGTTAGAGTAGAGCTGAAACTAACAGCGGCAATAGGTTGTTCATTTAGGTTGGATCGGCCATTCAGTGTTATGCCTACGTCACCGTTTATGTACTGATCATTTTTCCAAACAAAGTAACGATACAAGCTATAGCCACTTTCCATATTTAGTGCCAAATCTGCGTGTTTTGTATTACCAAAGAAGTTTGTTAACCAGACCGTTGGTCCTCCGGTATTTTGTCCGGCGACTGAGGTTGCCCGGACGAAGTAGCCGTTATTAGTGAAAGTATCTATTGGCTTTAGAATTGTGAAGTCATCTACGACGGTTTTGTTCTCTTCAGTAACCGTGGTTCGTAGAGTATCGCCATTCACTTGATATGTTCCCACGTGCTCCGTCGGCTCAATACACGCATAGGTGAGCTCGTTTTGTTTTGGCGAGAAATAGACAAGGCCGTTTTTAAACTCGACACCGTTACACGTAAGTTGAGGGTGCTCAGAAATACTCTGATTATCAATATTATAAAATGCGTGATTTTCTAGTGGGTGGGTGACCGCTACATCGGAAGGTTTAACCGTGAAGAAAATTGTGGTACTGGCTTGATCTTGGTTGACTCCATCTTCGGCCCAAATAGCGATGTTAACTTCACCTTCGACAGTAGGGGTGCCTGCGATAACCAATTGCCTATCTACAATAGATGAAGAAAGCCCAAACCCGTCTAGATGGGTTTTGATAGTCAAAGAAGCAACATCTTCATCAAGGAATAACCCATCTAAACTGAATGTTTGGCTCGGAAATTCAACGCCTTTTGTGAAGTCGAGGCTTTTAAGAGTCTGTTCTAATGCCGCTTGAACCGTTGAATCGATAGTAGGCGCTGCATTTGTTGAAGTTAAGGTAAGAATAAACTCTACTGGGTTAGATTTTGCACCGTGATTATCGACTGCCGAAATGTAGAAGCCATATACTCCGGATTTATCCATTTTCACACCAGAAAGCACACCATCGTTACTGATCGTTGCCCCATTTTGGTGCCCGCTATCGACGGCAATTTTGTAGGTGAAAACGTCACCGGTGTCGTTGTCATTAAATAACAAGCCATGATCGGCTACTAGATTGAAATTGGCAGTCCCACCGGATGCTTCTGCTGTCTTTGTCAGGTTTTTTCACCAGCACTTACTGGTCGGTGGTTAACTGTAATTGGCGCGACACTTCCATCTTCTGCTATGTCACCAATAATTGGGTTGAAACCCTCTAAATCGTTCGCTGTTGCTTTGTTTTTGACTTCAGTTGCAACTTGCTTAACGATGGTGAGTTTTGCTTCTGGCGTGATGTTAGTTTTAGCATGGTTATCAACTAGGACTTCGCCAATAACTTCTAATTGCTTGCTCTTAAGTTTATCTTCCGGAGAGTTAGACGTTGCAAGATAATCCCCAAACGCATCGGTTTCATCAATTTGAACACCACTTTCAACGATAGCGTCAACCACTGCTTTCTGAGCAAGAGCTAATGTAAGGGTGTTATCTTTTTCTAATTTTTCCACAACTAAGTTAGATAGAGGATTAACGACCTCTGAGCCTGCAGGTGCTTTAAGCGTGAAGGCCTGAGCAATAAGACCACGGGTCATATCAATCGTTGTTCCTGCGGTAGCGGTTACGCATACCGCTTTACCTTTATGTAGCTCACTAACCTTTATTTGACCTTTATCATCAGTTAACCCGACGTTTGTCTCACATATACCATCACCATCGCTATCAATGTTTACGGACGCTTTATGTAAGTAGCCATCCAATGCTGTTACTGTGAAACTCTTAGATGGTGACGGATTTGATGATGTAGAGTCATCGCTGCCTCCCCCACAGCCAGAAACTAGTGCCGCAGTAATCGCCGTCGCAAGTATGGTTTTGTTGTTATACAACCAACGTGTGTTCATTCAGTATTCTTCCCTAATAGATATATCAATAAAGTGGCTTAGTGCCGTGTTTCTTATATTAGATTTTTCGTATGCAATCATAAGCTAACAAACAAGGTGAAGTTATTGATATTTTATATATTAGTGATCACTATCACTCATTTTATAGATGGGTAGCACTGGTTATAGCGCGGTTACGATTTGGATTTTCGACGAGATAAACGTTTTATTTTCAATAGCATCGGAAAAGGCGAGTGATTATGGTTTGGAATTTGAAGACGCTGCTTTGAGTATTATTCTCAAAATTAAGACGACAAAACCGCCAAATGATTAATGGTTTTTTTGAATTGGTGGAGCCAGACAAGGACTAGGGGGGGATTTGCTTCAAATCTTACCACCCAAATTCAAGACGAAAAAAGCGGTTAAATGATTAATGGTTTTTTTGAATTGGTGGAGCCAGACAAGGACTAGGGGGGATTTGCTTCAAATCTTACCTCCCAAATTCAAGGCGAAAAAAAACCGCTAAATAATTAGCGGTTTCTTCGAATTGGTGGAGAGATAGGGATTTGAACCCTAGAGCCGCTACAAACGACTGCCGGTTTTCAAGACCGGTGCTTTCGACCACTCAGCCATCTCTCCGTTGTTGAAGCGAATAATATAGGGGACTGGAAACCTTGTAAACCCCCAAATGAATCGTTTGCTGGTTTTGTGCGCAATTTAGGGTAAAAAATAGGGTTTTATCATTTTATGGTGAATTGTTAGGTACTTATCGACGGGGTGGGAGCCAGTACCGAACTAAAGGAGAAACAAAACCTGCACAATGTAAAACGCCGCAGACTCAGTCTACGGCGTTTACGTATTGAAGCTAAGGATGTTACAAGCAACAACTACTGTTCGTTGAAAAAGCGTTTTTGCTCAGATAAACCTTGCATCAGAATAGACAGTTTCGGTTTTGCATCTGAAAGGCGTTGATAGTCTTGATTGTAAACTTTGTAGTTACCAAACTTATCAACCACAGTGGTGGATTTGTCTGTAATCAGCGCAACTTCTCGTCGATCTCCCGCAATGATCCAGCTGCGATTTTCTTTATCAAATAAATTCTTACCGCTACTGAAATCCGTTGGGTTAGACGATACACCAATCAGTTCATGTAAAATCGTCGCAGAGAAATCGAGATGGCTTGTTTTATGGGTGTACTTAGTCGGTTCCATGTTCGGCCAATGAATGATCATCGGAACTTGAAGTTGGAACTTACTGTAGTTGGTGTTTGAACCCCAAGAATTTGTTTTTGTGTCGTTGAATTCGGTGCCATGGTTGGACGTAAATACAACCACCGTGTTCTTTATTAGGTCTGCTTCTTGAAGCGATTCTATGATGCTTCCTATTAGCTCATCTGCATTTGATGTTGCTTCCAAATAGGCCTTTTTCAAACGAACAGAAGTATCATTATTTGATAGTTGCTCTGTCTTGATATGCTGTGAATTTGCCAACGTATTTAGTTCAATGTAACTAAACCAAGGCTCAGATGATGAGTCTGCTAGCCAATTTTGCCAATCATTCACAGCGCGTTCGTCATTTTGCTCTTCTGCTGGAGTCTCGCTGTTTTTTGAAGACTGATTGCGAAAAATGGTTTCGTTATAAAGGTCATCATCAAAGTTGTCTCCGCTAAATAGCGCAAACTGGTAATCTTTTTCTTGTAGTAAAGAGAGCATAAGAGGGTTATCACCCTGTGCTTTAATACTATCGGCATAACTGCTTGGTAAACCATAGAACAAACCAAACACGCCGTACATATCGTTACTAGCACTGTAGTGATTTTGGAAGTACTGACTCTCTTGTGCAAACTGATACAGGTTAGGAGTATTTTGTTCTGATACCGTGTCGGCACGCATGTTATCTAACATGACAACCAATACGTTATATTTGTCACCACGGTTATTGTACTGCAAAGGCTCAAGTGGGTACTTCACTAGCTTCACTTCACCGCTGTATTCATCTAATCGTTGTAGATAGTCTGTGCGTTCCAAAAGCCCATGGCGCTCCATGAAGCTTTTTGCCGTCATCGGATAAGAAAGAGGAAAATTAGCGCGCTGACTCGTTATCGGGCCATAGAAATACGCATCAGCCCATGCAAATAAGACGTGACTTGCCATGAAACAAACAAAAAAGACGCCCGCGAGTGGCCTACCAATATGCTTGTGTGCAAGTTTTCTTTGTTTGCGCCATACCCATTCAGAGAGGGCGAGCTGGAGCAGGAATATGACAGGAATTAGGATAAATAACTGCTGCCATTTTGGCGCCAAATTCCCTTCTTTACTGACTAATAGCTCCCAAATTAAAGGACTTAGATGCAGGTGCATCTCTTGATAAACTTGGGTATCAAGCAATAGTGCAGTTAGGCCAACGGTTGCAAAGCAGACGGCAACAAAGCGGAATAGTTTGCGAGATGGCAAAATAAACGTGGTTGGGAACAGGATTAATATGTAGATAGCAAAAATCAGAAAGCTAAAGTGACCGACCCAAGAAATAGAAAGGTACACTTGCCCTAACGTTGTTTCAGGCCATGGAGACTGAGTGATATAACGTGTACCAATTAACATCGCAGCAATGATGTTAAAGAAGGCAAACCAATGTCCCCAGCTTACTAGCTTTGAAACACGTTCACTGTATGAATTTCCGCTATCTACCATTTAATAATCGTTCTTAATATTTAGTATTAGTGAGAAGCATGGCCATCAACAGATGAAGTCAGTGCTTGTGCAAACTTTTCTTCAATCGCTTTACGTTGTGAAGCCGCAACGTTTTGATTTAGTACATTGGTCGCAATATTCCCTGCAATCATCAATGTTAGCTCAGTACCCGCTCCATGTTTATCTAACACGGCAGCAATTTCT
This sequence comes from Vibrio tapetis subsp. tapetis, assembly GCF_900233005.1. Classification (NCBI taxonomy): domain Bacteria; kingdom Pseudomonadati; phylum Pseudomonadota; class Gammaproteobacteria; order Vibrionales; family Vibrionaceae; genus Vibrio; species Vibrio tapetis. The sequence goes on along the minus strand of NZ_LT960611.1, from coordinate 2,192,820 downwards.
GCCAGAATAGTTTCAACTTGTTCGTCACTGTATTTCGATGTAATAGGCATATAGACTCTAATAATGATAGTAAAAGCGGCTTATGATAACCTACTCTCACTTACAACTGAAACTAGAACGTAAAAAATCCCTATGAGCCTTTATCTTTCTAACGTAATTCTTCATCAATTAGAGAAAAATGACCAAGACGAGCTAGTGGTTAACTTTCGCCAAGCCGCTTTGGAAAACGACGCATCTTCAGAAAGCCTTGTTGCTGAACTGCATCGTGTATTTAATAGCAAAGCAGGCAAAGGCTTTGGTACCTTTAGTTCCGACAGCAATTTTAAATCATGGTTGCAAGAATTTCGCCAAGGTGAGCGAGATTTTTACGATTTCTCACAAATTAGTGCAAATCGCTTGAAAGAAGAACTCTCTAAGTATCCTTTTGCGGATGAAGGGATTTTGGTTCTTGCTGAATATCAATCGCTTGCGACAGATTTCTTGTTTATTGGTTTGTTGCCATCAAACCAAAGCCTTAAAGTGACAGAAGGTTTAGATATCAGTGCGACTGACTATTTAGATATCACAAAAATGGACATCGCGGCAAGAATTGACCTATCTACTTACCACAGTGATCCAGAGTCAAACCGTTACCTGGCTTTTATTAAAGGTCGTGTGGGTCGTAAAGTGTCGGATTTCTTCCTAGATTTTCTTCAAGCGGAAGTGGGTTTGGACTCTAAGCAGCAAAACCTGGTACTGATGCAAGCGGTAGAGGATTTTTGCAGTGATGAAAAACTAGAAAAAGAAGAAGCATCTAATTATCGTAAGCAAGTGGCTGATTATTGTAACGAGCAGATCAAATCTGGCGATGAAGTCGCAATAAAAGAGTTGTCTGGTGAATTGCCAGCGAGCAGTGATGGCACTAGCTTTTTGGACTACACTCAAGAGCAGGGTTATGATTTAGAAGAAAGTTTCCCTGGTGATCGTACCACAGTAAGAAAGCTAACTAAATTTGTTGGCGCAGGTGGTGGCGTATCAATAAACTTTGATAGTTTGCTATTAGGTGAGCGTATTTTCTATGATCCAGAGACAGACACGTTAACGATCAAAGGTACTCCACCAAACTTACGAGATCAGCTTACTCGTAGAAATTCGTAACAAGCAATAATTAGAACGTGATAATTCAACAGTAATAGGGTGGGCTGAAGTCTACCCAATTTCTGATTGGTAGCAAAGGATGGCTATATAGATGAATAAGCGTCATTTGAAGTGGTACCTGCTGATTGCATTTTTACTATGGGGTTTGAGTGCTACTTTGGTGCTGATCCAACATCAAGCTGTGCAATCTCAGCGGGTTTCTTTGAGAGTGTTGGCTGGAGAATTTGAAAATTTTAGAAGCTCGCTAGCGACGCCTCAAGATGATCGAATGGCGCAACTTTCGAAGTTGGAGCGCGGTATAGTAAGAATATCATCCGCTCTTCAATTGGTTAATGAGACTAACAACAACGGGTTGATTTCGAGCGATCTTACTCAATTAGGTTATCTTACCGACCGGTTTAAAAACCAGGCCAGCGACTATATTAGTTTGCAGCTAAACCAACGAGGTTTGTCGGTTGAAATAGAGCATCAGGCTCATCACGATAAACAGTCTGAGGCCTTACCGCTTTATCACGAACTTGGCTCTTTTTTATTCGCGGCCTTTTATGCAAGAGAGCATTCCGATGACGTTGACTATCTCGTCCTTGAATCACTGCTAACTCGTTCAAAATTACTCACCTCTCCCGATAAGGAAAAACTCCAAGCGCTATTGTCGTTGACGTCTTCGGTATTAGCTGAGCAAGCTCAAGTTACAATTATTTTGACTGGTTTGCTGGATAGCACCATAAAAAATGAAGTGAGCAGGATGGATGCTGACTATGCCCAACACGAAAGTGGTTTACTGTATATTTCGATCTTCTCTGGATTTTTTGCTTTCTTAGTTATCTTTGTCACTGTGCTGATTGGTCAGACAAAGAAAGACCATTCGCTAAACAATTCATCGAACATTGCACCGAGTGACACGACAGACCCCTTTGAATTAAACGTGTTGCAACACAATCAATCCACACGGGCACGAGAACCAACAGCGCAAGATCACCCCGTAGAATCCCAAGTTGCAGAAAAACAGATATCGAGTGACACCAACCAGGCCGTAGCTGCCGTAGCACCAAAAGCGATGCCGATTAAGAATAAGCCTGACAACAAATTAGATATCGACTATATGCTCGAAACATTTGATCAAGACACTGAATCCGTTGTCATGGTTTTGGACGTTTTTTTAGCTGACCACCAAAATGATGCCGAAAAAATTAAGACGTATTTTGCAAAAGATCGGGTGATGGCATTGCGTGCTGCGCATAGTCTTAAGGGCGTTGCTGGTAACTTGGGGGCGGCCGACCTTAAAAGCACGGCACTTAAGTTGGAAAAAATGCTGGAAGAGTGTGCTGAGCTTCCACTTGATCTACTCACGGAGCTTGAAAATGACCTGTCTCAGGTTGTGGCTGAGGTATTGGTTTATCTGAAAACCGTTAAGTAGGTCTTTTTATCTGCTTTGCTACTCTTTATCTCTATACCTTTAATAAGGTTGAGACTAGAATGCTTGCGATAATTTCCTAGATAGGTTTGATATGATGCGTTGTTTTAACAAGCATTGGATAGTTTTTTTAGCGGTTCTATTAATCAACGGCTGCTCTGTGTTTGAGTTAAAGCTAGAAACTGACTCAGTGCCTTTAACGAAACAAGAACTCAATATGAGAATTTTGACTCGTGAATATGCGAAGTCGTTTTTTACTCAAGTAGAGGATGCCGCTGAGCAACTTTCTAGACAAGCCGATCAAAGTGATACCGCCTATCAGTCGAACCTGTTGTTATGGCAAATTTACGCGCTCGAGGGTATGCAAAACTCGGCTTATCAAGTTTCGCCAATGGCTGGCTTGATTGATTCATGGGTATTCACCTTGCAGATGGATGCGTTCTTTTCAACCGAAGCTGGTCAAAGCCTGTTCGTCTCGGGGGAAGCAAAGTCTGCATCGCATGCGTTAGCGCTCCAATTTGACTCCTTAGCCAGTAAACTTCTTAGCAAGCAATCGTATCAATCAAGTCGAACATTCAGTCATAACTTTGCAAAGCAGCACCCTTTTACGGATATTTGGTTTCGCCGTTCTCCTGCCTTTAATGACTGGTTAACATCGCAAGGTATTGATGAAAGTGAAGCGGTCTCCACGTTGGGTTCTATGCCCGAAGCTCTGGGGGATGTTTCTGACCGACTGAGTCTTGTTTCTGAACAAACACCGAAAATTATGGCGTGGAAAGCTGAGCTGATCGCCAGAAACAGCACGCTAAGTGGCGAAAAGCTGAATCAAACTTTAGACAGCATCACTCAGACGTCGTATAAATTCCAAGATTTTGTCACCAATAATCCAGAGTATATGAGGTACTTAGCTCAAGAAATGAGTAAGGAGCTGCAACCCTTAATTGCCGACATCGATCTCATGACGGATCAGAAACTCGAAAAGTTAACTCAAGAGAGGCAAGCCTTTGACAGCATGGTATCAAGAGAGCGAGTAGAAATCGCAGCAGTGGTGGCGGAGCAACGAGCGATGCTCACCCAAGACATGGATAAATTGTCAAAAGACGTCGTGACTTTAGCGATTCAAGAGCTTACCGAGCTTATAAAAAGTGTACTCATCTATTTTATCTTATTCGTTTTAGTGATTTTCTTTGCGCCTTTCGCATTGGGGTACTTTGTGGGTAAAAAAACCAAAGAAAGTGCATTGAAAAAGTAGAAAAATAGCCCTCCGAACGTTTTTTTTACATTTTTCATCTAAAAAGGGTTGTTTTCCATAACAGAAACTTTTATAGATGGGGAAAGCATATTTTAAAGAACACAGGGAGCGTAGAGATGATGAAAGTAGGTTTAGTTGGCTGGCGAGGTATGGTTGGCTCAGTTTTAATGCAGCGAATGGTTGAAGAAAAGGATTTTGACCTGATTGAACCTGTATTTTACAGCACATCACAAATTGGTATTCCAGCACCAGCATTAGGTAAAGATGCGGGTATGCTGCAAGACGCATTTGATATCGACAGCCTAAAACAATTGGATGCAGTCATTACTTGTCAAGGTGGTGGGTACACTGAAAAAGTATACCCAGCTCTTCGTCAAGCGGGTTGGAAAGGATACTGGATCGATGCCGCTTCTACGTTACGCATGGCAAACGACTCAATCATTACTCTAGACCCAGTAAACTTGAGTCAAATCCAACAAGGCATTCATTCTGGGACGAATACGTTCGTCGGTGGTAACTGTACAGTAAGCCTGATGTTGATGGCACTCGGCGGCCTATACGAAAAAGGCCATGTCGAGTGGATGAGCGCAATGACGTATCAAGCCGCTTCTGGTGCGGGTGCTAAAAACATGCGCGAATTGATTTCTCAAATGGGTGTTATCAATGACAGCGTTGGCAGCGAACTGGCTAACCCTGCAAGTTCAATTCTAGACATCGATCGCCAAGTCGCAGAAACACTTCGTTCTTCTTCTTTCCCAACAGACCAATTTGGCGTGCCTCTAGCCGGTTCATTGATCCCTTGGATTGATGTAAAGCGTGAAAACGGTCAAAGCAAAGAAGAATGGAAAGCCGAAGTTGAAGCCAACAAAATTTTAGGTCTTCAAGACTCTCCAGTACCCATTGATGGTACGTGTGTTCGTATCGGTGCCATGCGTTGTCATGCTCAAGCACTTACGATCAAACTAAAGCAGAACATCCCGATGGATGAAATCGAAGAAATGATCGCAACGCACAATGACTGGGTTAAAGTGGTTCCTAATGATCGTGACATCACGGCGCAAGAACTGACTCCAGCTAAAGTAACCGGCACCTTGTCTGTACCGGTTGGTCGTTTACGTAAAATGTCGATGGGTGATGATTTCCTAAATGCGTTTACGGTAGGTGACCAATTATTGTGGGGTGCTGCCGAGCCACTTCGCCGTACGTTGAGAATCATACTTGCTGAAAAATAAGATCTGATTGTCTATCGACACTCAGTCGATAAGAAAAACGCTTCTAGCTTCTATATATAGAAATTAGAAGCGTTTTTTTGTTTTTGGCGGGTATTGAGATGCGTTAACCCCGTTTTCCCTAAGGCTTGTCGGTTTCTATCGGGACAACTCTATCTTCAGGTGTCGCCAATTCGCTTCCGCAGTGTTTGCAATGCAGTGCGTCTGTTTCGTGCCCACTGCGAGAGCAGTTAGGGCATTTGACTAAACTGCGGTGCGCATTCATTTCTTGGTTTAATTCGGCGGTAATAATCCCGGTGGGTACAGCGAGAATGGAGTAGCCCAATAACATAGTAAAGGCAGCAAGTGCTTTGTCTAGTGGAGTATGAGGAACAATGTCGCCATAACCCACCGTCGTAATGGTGACAATTGCCCAATAGATACTTTGAGGAATACTGGTGAATCCGTTTTCTGGCCCTTCTACAACGTAAATCATGGATCCCAAGATTGTGACCAAGATAGCGACAGTACTGAAGAAGATGATGATCTTCCTGCGTGACATGATAAGCGAACGTAATAGAAGGTTGGAATCTTGCAAGTACCGCATCAATTTCAATATTCGGAAGATTCGCATGATTCTTAATAGACGGATAACCGCCATGAAAGAGGCGCCGGGGAAGAAGAATGCTAGGTAGGTCGGAAGAATAGCCAGTAAGTCGATAATGCCATAAAAGCTCTTTGCATAGGCACTCGGCTTAGGCGAACAATAAAGTCGGCATAGATACTCTACCGTAAAGAGCGCCGTGAACCCGTATTCTGCGTATAAGAATAGGTGTGATATTTCGGAATCGCTCGCGAGGACGGAGTCGCCGATCAATACGCAAAGCGATACTAAAATAGCCGCGATCAGGGAAATATCGAACCAACGGCCACCTTTAGTATGCGTACCAAAGATGATGACGTACAAATGATGTTTTAACGAATGTTTGGCCATGTGCTTTAAACGAAAATTTGGGCGAATGGATCTATATTAACTGATCACGAGAGAAAAACAGAGTAGCAAGCCAGATAGCGAGATCTATCTGGCTAGGTAGGGTTACTATTACCTGAGGCTAGGGTTACGCAAGACCTGGGAAAAGATTCCGCACACCATTAGCGATAAACTCGATACCCAGTGCCGCCAAAATTAGGCCCATAATACGGGTGATAACGTTGATCCCCGTTTGGCCAAGAAAACGGACAATCAGAGGCGCAGAGCGGAACAGCAACCAGCTACAAAAAGAAAAAACGATAACGGTGATAGCAATGGCGAACGTATCGAACCAAGTTGGGTAACGAGAACCAAATACGATAACAGAGCTGATTGCACCCGGCCCCGCCATTAGAGGCATAGCCAAAGGCACAATACCTATTTGTTCACGGCTGATGTGCTCGGTCTGCTCTTGCTTGTTTTGTTTATCCTCACCAATCTTTCCGCTCATCATTGAAAAAGCAATGCTCATAAGCAGTAAACCACCGGCCACTCGAAATGAGTCCAATGAAATACTGAACATATCGAGTAACGCCTGACCAGCGATAAGAGACACAATCAATATTACGGAAACACCAATGTTAGCTGTAGTGGCTGTTTTAATCTTTTCTTCAGGCGACATGTGGTTAGTCAGTGATACAAAAACCGGCATGATGCCAACCGGGTTGACGGCGGCCACTAAGCCTAGAAAAAACTGTAAGTAGATAGCGAATTCGATAGTTTGCATGATGAGAAGGTCTCAATAGAACACAGGATAAAATAGAGGAGAAGAGCCTCTAATTCAGCTCGGGTAAATCGAGTTCGATTTTAGTCAAGTTTAAGTGAAATACGAGATAAATTTTGTCCCTTTTGACAAAAAATTTGGCGGTTAAGTTAAGTTGATAACAAGGCTATTAACTTTTCCTATAAATTAGACACAAACATACATAAAAAGTATTTTTATGTAAAAATGCAACAATGCGCACAGTTTCAATAAAATAGTGTGACATGTGTGGTGATGAATATCACATCCTATATACTAGCCTGTAGCACGCGGACACTGATGTCCACGGTTGTATTTTGGTTAAAAATGAAACTTTTTTACAGGGTAGTAAGCTTGCTTTGATTTAGCGATGTCTAATGGGCTATTTTTTGCACTGCTAAAAATAAATAACTTTATCGTTAATAATTAGTGATTTAAGTGCTTATTGATTGGTTTGTTAAATAACTTATCGCAATTAATTTTACATAACTGATCTGAGTCAATTATTTTACAAGATTGAAAGATTATACTCAGTTTTGAAAGCAATTTACTAAGTATGTCAGTTTAAAGAATCTTCATGATTTCAAGGTTTAACAACAAAACTTGCTACCTTAATAAATAGTTTTTAAATAATTTTTATTCTTTAGGAGATTCATTATGCCTGTAACAAATTTGGCTGAACTAGATGCTCTAGTCGCTCGCGTAAAAGCAGCACAAGAAGAGTTTGCAACATTCTCACAAGAGAAAGTAGACGCAATCTTCCGAGCAGCTTCTCTAGCAGCTAACCAAGCACGTATTCCTCTAGCGCAACAAGCGGTAGCAGAATCTGGCATGGGTATTGTTGAAGACAAAGTAATCAAAAACCACTTCGCGTCTGAATTCATCTACAACAAATACAAAGACGAAAAAACCTGTGGCGTTCTAGAAGAGAACGAAGAGTTCGGCACAATGACTATCGCTGAACCAGTAGGCATCATCTGTGGTATCGTTCCAACGACGAACCCAACGTCTACAGCAATCTTTAAATCTCTAATCTCTCTTAAAACTCGTAACGGCATCATCTTCTCGCCACACCCACGTGCTAAAAACTCGACGAATGATGCAGCTAAGCTAGTTCTTGATGCAGCAGTAGGTGCGGGCGCACCAAAAGACATCATCGGTTGGATTGACCAACCATCTGTAGAGCTTTCAAATGCTCTTATGAAGCACGATGGCATTGCTCTTATCCTTGCAACTGGCGGTCCAGGCATGGTTAAAGCGGCTTACTCTTCAGGTAAACCTGCAATCGGTGTTGGTGCTGGTAACGTTCCAGTTGTTATCGATGAAACTGCAGACATCAAACGTGCTGTAGCATCAGTTCTTATGTCTAAAACATTCGATAACGGTGTTGTATGTGCTTCTGAGCAAGCAGTTATCGTTATGGACGAAGTATATGACGAAGTGAAAGAGCGTTTCGCTACTCACAAAGCTCACGTACTAAGCAAAGCAGACGCTGATAAAGTACGTAAAGTACTGTTAATCGACGGTAACCTAAACGCAAAAATCGTTGGTCAACCTGCAACGGCAATCGCTGAAATGGCGGGTGTTAAAGTTCCTGCTGATACTAAGATTCTTGTTGGTGAAGGCATTGGCGAAGTATCTTACGACGACGAGTTCGCTCATGAGAAACTGTCTCCAACTCTTGGTATGTTCCGTGCTTCTTCTTTCGAGAACGCAGTAGCACAAGCAGTAACAATGGTTGAAATCGGTGGTATCGGTCACACATCTGGTCTTTACACTAACCAAGATACAAACGCAGACCGTATTCGTTACTTCGGTGACAAGATGAAGACTGCACGTATCCTTGTAAACATCCCGACTACTCACGGTGGTATCGGTGACCTTTACAACTTTAACGTAGCGCCTTCTCTAACTCTTGGTTGTGGTTCATGGGGTGGTAACTCTATCTCTGAAAACGTAGGTCCTAAGCACCTAATCAACAAGAAAACTGTTGCGAAGCGAGCTGAAAATATGTTGTGGCACAAACTACCTAAGTCTATCTACTTCCGTCGTGGCAGCCTTCCAATCGCAATGAGCGATCTTGAAGGTAAGAAACGTGCATTCCTAGTAACGGACCGTTTCCTATTCAACAACGGTTACGCTGACGAAATCGTTAAATTGCTTAAAGCTCAAGGTATCGAAGTTCAAACATTCTTTGATGTTGAAGCAGATCCAACACTTTCTGTTGTTCAGAAAGGTGCTGAAGCAATGAAGAGCTTCCAACCAGACGTGATCCTTGCTCTAGGTGGCGGTTCTCCAATGGATGCGGCTAAGATCATGTGGGTAATGTACGAGCACCCAGAAACTCACTTTGAAGAACTAGCAATGCGCTTTATGGATATCCGTAAACGTATCTACAAGTTCCCTAAAATGGGTGAAAAAGCAGAGCTAGTATGTGTAACAACTACTTCTGGTACAGGTTCTGAAGTAACGCCATTTGCTGTTGTAACAGACGACAAAACTGGTGCTAAGTACCCACTAGCAGATTACGAACTCACTCCTAACATGGCTATCGTTGATGCGAACCTTGTTATGAACATGCCTAAGTCTCTAACAGCGTTTGGTGGTTACGATGCAGTAACTCACGCACTAGAAGCTTACGTTTCAGTTCTTGCGAACGAATACTCAGATGGTCAAGCTCTTCAAGCGCTTAAGATGCTTAAAGAATACCTACCATCAAGCTACGCTAATGGCGCTGCTGACCCAATCGCTCGTGAGAAAGTTCACAATGCGGCAACCATCGCTGGTATTGCGTTTGCGAATGCTTTCCTTGGTGTATGTCACTCAATGGCTCACAAAGTGGGTGCAGAGTTCCACGTACCACACGGCCTAGCTAACGCATTGTTGATTTCTAACACGGTTCGTTACAACGCGAATGACAACCCAACGAAGCAAACTGCGTTCTCTCAGTACGCAAGCCCACAAGCTCGTCGTCGTTACGCTGAAGTTGCAGACCACCTAGGCCTAAGCCAAGTTGGTGACCGTACTGCTCAGAAGATTGAACGTCTACTAGCATGGTTAGAAGAACTGAAAATTGCTCTTGATATCCCGCTATCAATCCAAGCAGCTGGTGTTCCAGAAGCTGATTTCCTAGCGAAACTTGACCAACTATCAGTTGAAGCATTCGATGACCAATGTACAGGTGCTAACCCACGTTACCCACTAATCAGTGAGCTGAAAGAAGTGCTAACCGCTTCTTACTACGGTAAAGCATTTGTTGAAGGCGAAACGTTTGAAGGTACGACTGTTATCAAGAAAACAGAAGACCAAGCTGCTGCAAAACCAGCCACTAAAGCGAAAAAAGAAAAAGCGACCGCTTAATTGAGATAAGTTTTCGCTAGCACGAAACGTACCTAAGTAAGATCGTAAAGGCCCCGCCAAATTTGGCGGGGCCTTTTTTTTGTTTGCCCAGCGAAGCTGGCAAACCCATTAGGCTGAAAGAAGCCTAAATCACCCTGATTGAGGGGAAGATAATCCGAATCGCAAGGGCGTTGCTGGCCAACGGCAGGGTTTGAAGGAAGCGATAGGAAGTTAACAGTACACAACGAAAGTGAACCTGATTCGGCAATTTAGGTGGGTAAGCGTGCAAAATAGCGTGAAGCCCGATACTCAATCAGACCTAGATTGTGCTTGAGGGTGGCATTGTTAACAGGGAGCCAGTGCAGTAACTGGGGAAGCCTGACACCACATCCGAGCAAACGTCGGAAGCATAAACTCAAGGCGAGAGCCAAGATCTATGTTGGTGCGAGGTGGCAGATGAATCCGTAGTAGTGAGTAAAGCTCGGCCGGTGAAGCCCAGTAATGGTGTGGAGGATAAAACTGAGCTGACCATCAGTAACACGTCTGATGGGACAACATTTTGCCAAAAGCAATCTGGTGTTGCGAAGGGATGAAGTACATTTTAAGTCTGTGATGAGCAGATGTTTTTTTTTCAGTGGTATACAAGTTGATTAGCTATCGAGGTATTCCGTCTCGGTCTTTGTGAAAGCAAAGCACTGAAGCGAGAAACCGTACAAGGGAGTAACTCTGACTCACTCTAGTAAATTGCCATTGAGCTAGAAGGCTAGAGAGTGGAGTGAAATACACCAACACTGTGAGAGAGCATTTGTCCCCACACGGCACACAATCTAAAGGAAAAAGTTGAGAGTTTACTACAGTTTATATGGTCACTTGCTCCACAAAGAGCGACTCTATAAAGGATTTAAAAAAGTGTGGAAAGCGAAAGGCGCGGCCGGAATAGATAGGCAGAGCCTAAGCGACTACGCCCAAAATCTGAGTGATAACCTAGATCAACTTCTTCTGGAACTCAAAACCAAGCGATACACCCCTCAACCCGTCAGACGGGTAGAAATACCGAAAGATGATGGTGGGGTGCGATTACTTGGGATCCCAACAGTACGGGATAGAGTTGTCCAACAAGCTCTAAATGATCTATTAACCCCAATCTTCGAAGAGCAGTTTCACCCATCCAGCTTTGGGTATAGACCGAATCGAAGTTGTCACGATGCTATAAACAAAGCGACGATGTTCATCCGTCGATACGGAATGCAACACGTCGTAGATATGGACTTATCGAAGTGCTTCGATAAGCTCGACCACGAGCTTATTCTAAAAAGCATTAAGAAACGAGTCACAGACAGTAGCGTACTGGAGCTCATCAAACAGTTCCTGAAAAGTGGCGTAATGGTTGATGGAGAGTGGCAGCATACCGAGATAGGTAGTCCGCAAGGTGGAGTAATAAGCCCACTGATAGCGAACATCTATCTGGATGCGTTTGATCAAGAGATGCGAAAGCGAGGACATCGAATAGTCCGTTATGCCGACGACATACTGATCTTCTGTCGCAGCCGTAAAGGTGCAGAAAATGCGCAAGTACAGGCAACGAAGGTCCTGGAAAAACAGCTCAAGTTAACGGTGAACGAAACCAAATCACACATAGCGCACAGCGGCGAAGGTGTGAAATTCCTTGGAATAGAAATCGGTAGCCATTATAGCCGTATTCAGCCAAAGAAAATGTCGACGTTCAAAGGAAAGTTGAAGCGAGTGACAAGACGCAATGGCGGTAAGCCATTGTTAGAAGTCATTAAACAACTGAATCCACTTCTGAGAGGGTTCAGCCAGTACTTTCGAATAGCGAATGCCAACAGGGAGTTTAAGAAACTGGCCGCGTGGTTAAGGCGAAGACTTCGCAGCGTCCAATTACGATTATGGAAAAAACCGACCCGACTCCACCGCAGGCTAAGACAGCTAGGTTACGAAGGGTCATTCAGGTATATCTGTATGGATAGTTGGAGAAATGCTGCGAGTCCATTAGCCAGTTACTCGATGCCAAATCAATGGTTTAACGACCTTGGATTAGTGAATCTTGAACACGTTAGGACAGGATATGTGTTCAGCCATTATGCTGAATGGAAATGTGCATGAGCCGTATACGAGGTCCGTACGTACGGTTCTGTGAGAGGGATGAGGCGGAGACGCCTCACCCTACTCGATGTAAAGCAGAAAGAGCAAGGTTAACAGGGTAACAGGTCAGACTTCGTCCTACAGGTGATAGGAAGATCGTAGATTTCATGAATCGAGACTGTCTCAATTTCTGTGTAATTGCCTAAACTAAGCCTTAAAGGCTAAGGATAGGCAATATGAACAAGAAAGAGCTTGAAGCTTTCGCCAAGGAAGCAGCAAAAGGAATTAAAACCCCTGAGGACTTAACTGAGTTCAGCCAAATGCTGAAAAAAATTACGGTTGAGGCCGCACTCAATGCGGAAATGGATGAGCATCTTGGCTATGAAAAACACCAACCCTCTAGATCGAATAATAGCCGCAATGGAAAGAGTAGCAAACGCGTAAAAACCGAAGATGGCGAGTTTGAACTCGATACACCTCGGGATCGCCTTGGCTCGTTTGACCCCAAGCTAGTCAAAAAACACCAATCACGATTTACCTCTATGGATGACAAAATCTTGTGGCTCTACGCCCAAGGAATGAGTACGCGCGACATCGTAAACGCTTTCGATGAGTGGTACGGTGCGGAGATATCACCCAGCCTCGTATCGCGCGTCACAAATGCGGTGATAGAAGAAATAGTGGAGTGGCAATCAAGGCCACTCGATGCCATTTATCCTATCGTTTATCTCGATTGTATTGTGGTCAAGATCCGTCAAGACAAGCGTATCATCAATAAGTCGATTTTCCTTGCTTTAGGTATTAACACCGATGGTCAGAAAGAGCTAATGGGCATGTGGATAGCCGAAAACGAGGGGGCTAAGTTTGGCTGAGTGTTCTAACTGAACTCAATCAACGTGGTGTTGAAGATATCCTTATTGCGTGTGTAGATGGATTGAAGGGCTTTCCTGACGCTATCAATACTGTCTTCCCCCAAACGCATATTCAGCTTTGTATCGTCCATATGGTGCGGAACTCATTGAAGTATGTGTCTTGGAAAGACTATAAGGCGGTGACTGCCGACCTGAAACGAGTGTATCGCTCTACTACAGAAGATGAGGCTCTACTCGAACTGGAGCGCTTTGGCGAAGTCTGGGATGGGCAATATCCGCAAATATCTAAGTCCTGGCGCAATCACTGGCAGAACCTCAACACGCTCTTCAACTACCCAGAAGATATCCGTAGAGCCATCTACACAACCAATGCTATTGAGTCTCTCAATAGCGTGATCCGTAAAGCACTAAAAAAGCGGAAGATCTTCCCTAACGATGAGGCCGCAACCAAAATGGTGTACTTAGCAATCAAAGACGCCAGCAAGAAATGGACGATGCCCATTCAAAACTGGCGTCAGGCTATGAGTCGGTTTATTATCGAGTTCGAGGAACGTCTCGATAAACACGTTAACTAAATGGCAGTTACACAGAATCTGTTACAGCCTCGTCACTGACGCTACCGGCTCTTACTTATCTTTAAGTCGTCTACCCACCTTGTTTACTAAGAGCCACGCTTTTAGTCTCTTCTTTTCGCGCTGTATTTCCCATTTGTACTTGCTCTCTACCTGACCGGGGTGAAACTTTTAGAGTTCTGTATTTAAACCTGCCATAATCTTTCTTTTTGATATCAGCCAGTATTTGAATTTTATGAGCGCTACCAGCCCCATTGCAAAAACGTTTTCAGCTCAAGGAGCACTTGGCAAGGCCATTGAGGGTTTCCAACCCCGCCAAGCACAAACCGATATGGCAGAAGCGGTAGCAAAGGCAATTAAAAATCAAAGCCAAATCGTCGTTGAAGCCGGTACTGGTACAGGCAAAACGTTTGCGTATTTGGTTCCAGCCTTGTTGAGCCAAAAGAAAATTATCATCAGTACGGGCTCTAAAAACCTCCAAGAACAACTTTTTCACCGAGATTTACCCTTAATGGTGAGTTCGCTAGGGTTTTACGGCAATGTCGCGCTGCTAAAAGGCCGTTCTAACTACCTTTGTTTAGACCGCCTTAGTCGACAAATGATTGAAAGCCATACTCAGCACTCTGATCCAACATTGTTAACGCAGTTAGTGAAAGTTCGTAGTTGGTCATCAGAAACCAAAAGTGGCGATTTAGGGGATTGTGATGATATTGCCGAAGATAGCCCAATAATCCCGACAATCACCTCTAGTAATGACAACTGCTTAGGCAAAGAATGCCCAAGTTATCAAGATTGCTTTGTACTGAAAGCTCGTAAGAAAGCGATGGATGCTGACGTGGTTGTGGTGAATCATCACCTGTTTTTCGCTGATCTCGCCATTAAGGAAACCGGTTTTGGCGAATTGATACCAGAGGCGGGTGTATTTATTTTTGATGAAGCCCATCAGCTACCTGATATCGCAAGCCAATATTTTGGGTCATCGACCTCAAGCCGGCAACTTCAAGAGTTAGCGAAAGACATTGAAATAGGTTATCGCACTGAAGCAAAGGATATGCGGCAGTTACAAAAGGTTGCCGACAGACTAGTGCAATCAGCAATGGACATGCGAATTATCCTTGGTGAGCCCGGTTTACGTGGTAATTGGCGGGAAGCATTGAAGTGCCAAGCGGTGATTTCAGAGATGACTCGCCTTAAAGATGGCTTAGAATTAGCCATTGAAGTGCTGAAAATTGCGCTGGGCCGAAGTCAGTTACTGGATACGGCATTTGAGCGCGCTAATGCACTTAAAGCCCGTATTGATCGTATTTGTGATGTCAGTATCACGGGGTATTCCTATTGGTTTGAATGTACGCCACGCCATTTTACCTTGCACATTACACCGCTTTCAGTCGCTGATAAATTTCAAGAACAAATTGCCCTGAAGCAAGGTGCGTGGGTGTTCACTTCGGCAACACTTGCCGTACAAGATGACTTTAGTCACTTTACCCAGCGCCTTGGTTTAACGCCAACAGATCAATTTTCATTGCCTAGTCCGTTTGATTATCAGACACAGGCAAAGCTTTGTGTGCCTCGTTACCTACCAGAACCCAACAGCCCGGGTATGGCTGACAAATTAGCCAAAATGCTAGGGCCAATCATTGAAGGTAATAATGGTCGTTGTTTCTTTTTATGCACCTCTCACGCCATGATGAAAGAGTTGGCTGAGAGATTTCGTAACGACTTGTCGATCCCGGTTTTAATGCAAGGGGAAACCAGTAAACAAAAACTGTTGGCTGAATTTATGGAGTTGGGAAATGCTTTGTTGGTGGCAACGGGCGCATTTTGGGAAGGCATAGACGTTAGAGGCGATGCTCTAAGCTGTGTTATCATCGACAAACTGCCATTTACTGCGCCAGATGATCCGTTACTAAAAGCGCGAATTGAAGATTGCAGGTTAAGAGGCGGAGAGCCGTTTGCGCAGGTACAATTACCTGATGCGGTGATCACTCTTAAACAAGGAGTGGGGCGATTGATCCGAGATAAGCGAGATCAAGGCGCTTTGATTATCTGTGATAATCGTTTAGTGACACGCGATTACGGAGGGGTGTTTTTGCAAAGCTTACCACCCATCCCACGAACACGAGATCTAGAACAAGTGAGCGAATTCCTTGGTTCTATCTCATCTACATCTACAACGAATATTGATTGAGACGTTAATGAACGCAAAAATTCTTGCATTGGATACCGCAACTGAAAATTGTTCTGTTGCCCTATTAGTCGATGGCCAGCTGTACGCTCGAAGCGAAGTGGCTCCTCGTGATCACACTAAGAAAATTCTACCTATGGTAGATGAAGTATTAAATGAAGCGGGTATTCGTCTGCAAGATCTGGATGCATTGGCGTTTGGCCGAGGTCCGGGTAGTTTTACTGGCGTACGAATTGGCATTGGAATTGCACAAGGTTTAGCATTCGGAGCAGATCTTCCTATGATCGGAATTTCGACGCTAGAAGCAATGGCGCAAGCGACTTACCGCAAGCACAACACGCCTTATGTAGCGTGTGCAATTGACGCCCGTATGAGTGAAGTGT
The DNA here is from genome assembly GCF_900233005.1 of Vibrio tapetis subsp. tapetis. Taxonomy (NCBI): domain Bacteria; kingdom Pseudomonadati; phylum Pseudomonadota; class Gammaproteobacteria; order Vibrionales; family Vibrionaceae; genus Vibrio; species Vibrio tapetis. The sequence continues at coordinate 2,176,583 of NZ_LT960611.1, read as the reverse complement.
ATTGGGGACGATTTACCCGTCAAGAAAGTGGCGAGTGGTTGGCGAGTGAGCCTGAATGTGTCATACCGCCACAAGATTTGGCGCAACTGGTTCAAGACGACTCAAATACATGGCTTAAAGCCGGCACTGGCTGGGACGCATATCAAGACAGCATCATGCCGCTACCTCTAGTACTGCAAGACAGTGACGTGCTGTATCCTGAAGCACAAGATATGGCGCTGTTGGCTCAATTTGAGTTGGCGAAAGGCAATACGGTTACCGCGGAAGAAGCGAGCCCTGTTTATCTGCGTGATACCGTCGCTTGGAAGAAACTGCCGGGCAGAGAGTAAACGGCAGTACACGTACAATAGACATAGAAAATAAGAGTAGGCGCGAATGGTTTCAATTAATGGATTACCTCCTGCGCTGGTCGGCAATACCAAGAAAACGCAAAAAAAAGCGAAGGTAAAAGCTGAACAGACGCATACAGGTGTCGGCCAACCCACCAAGGTGGCCAATGCCGTAGCCCATACGATTCGTCATGTTGATGAGTCAGAACTTCATCGCGCTGAACTTCAATATGATTTACCCGAAGGACGTTCTCGTAAAGCGATGGAAGAGTACATGAGCATCATGAATCAAGCCAAGCGAGAGGAACTTATGAAGCTAATGGGGGTCGATATCTACATCTGACCCCAACGTTCTGTTATATTAAGAATAATTCTCAACTGGAGCCTTTATTCCATGCATCGTTCCCTTTTTGTTCTACTCTCACTCATACTTCTTGGCGGTTGTTCTTCATTACCTGAACAGTTGAACGCTCAATCTGAACGTGTCATTACCGACTTCTCGACCTGGACTCAACAAGTCGAAGCATACAAAGGTGATGTGCGCCTTGGCGGAATAATTGCGAAAACCACTAACTTAGAAAACCAAACCCGATTGGAATTGGTGAACATGCCAATTAATGATGTCGGTAAGCCGAATATAGGCAAAGAGGCAAACGGTCGATTTGTTGTGTATGTTGATGGATTCTTAGATCCTGTCACCTATTCTGAGGGCCGCTTAGTTTCCGTTGTCGGTAAAGCAAAAGGACTAGAATTGGCGAGGGTAGGTGAGTCTGAGCATCAAATGCCCGTACTGCACGCCTATGGTGAGCACTTATGGCGAATTGAAGAGTGGGTTGCCATCGATCATGCGGGTTCTTATTTAGATACCTGTTATGGTTTGTACTGTCATGATGTTCGCATGGGGCCGAGCCGTGGCCGAGTGATCAAAGAAGTGAAATGATACTGAAGTGCCAATGAAAAACACCAACTACCCACTTGATGATGGCAAACAGATTGCAGCCATTGAATTGGGAAACAGATTAACGGCCGATTATTCGGTCGTTTTTATTCATGGCTGGTTAGACAACGCCGCAAGTTTCATCCAAGTGATGCGGCTGATGCACACGATAAAGCCGAATTTGCACCTAGTCGCGCTTGATTTGCCAGGTCATGGTTTATCTAGCCATAAAGATCCCGATAATTTTTACCCTTTTCACGACTACATCGACGATTTATATCGCTTTTTGCATGAAATTCCAGCAACTAAACGTATTTTAGTGGGGCACTCTCTTGGTGCATTGATTACGAGTTGCTATAGTGCCGCGTTTCCTGAACAAGTTGCTGCATTAGTTCAAATTGAAGGTGTGGGGCCTTTGGCTGAAGAAGGCCAAAATGCCACTGAGCGTTTGAGGCGAGGAGTCAAAAGTCGAGAGCGTATTCGTCGTAAAACGAGTCGGTCTCTGGCCAATAAAGAGCAGGCATTCGGCCTTAGGAGTATCTCGACAGGTGTGGAAAAAGATCTCATCGCGCCGATTGTCGAACGAGATTTGCGCTACGACCAAATCGAATGCAGTTGGTTTTGGCGTCATGATCCCAAACTGAAAAGTGACTCCCTGTACCGAATGACCAATGAACAAGCAGCAACGCTGACAGGAGATATTCAATGCCCTCACCGAATTATTCTGGGTGATCAAGGCGTTGAGTATTTAAAAAATATAGGCGGCAATGAAGCGATTACCCACACAGTAAGCGGGGCGCATCATTGTCATTTAGAGTCATCTGACGCAGTTGTAAAGATAATTCTAGATTTAGTTAACAAAATTTAAACAAGTGTTTGAGAGTTCCGTGCTCAACTCTTGCGGCTATGTTGTAATAGAAACATAATTTATTAAATCAACAGTCAGCCATTATTTGAGGAGTTATTCGTGGATAAAGTTTGGCTTAATCGCTACCCAAGTGACGTTCCAGAAACCATCGACCCAGACGTATACCCGTCGTTAGTCGAAATGTTTGAGCAATCCGTCAACAAATTTGCAGATCAGCCCGCGTTTATGAATATGGGTTCTGTAATGACATTCCGTAAACTGGAAGAACGTAGCCGAGCATTTGCCGCTTACCTGCAGAACGACTTAAAGCTTAAAAAAGGCGATCGTGTTGCGATCATGATGCCAAACTTGCTGCAATATCCAATTGCACTATTTGGTGTTCTGCGTGCGGGCCTTATCGCCGTGAACGTAAACCCGCTTTACACACCTCGTGAACTAGAGCATCAATTGAACGACTCGGGCGCCAAAGCGATCGTGATTGTGTCGAACTTTGCTAACACACTTGAGCAGGTTGTTGATAAAACACCTATCAAGCATGTTGTGTTGACCAGTCTCGGGCAAATGCTGCCAAGAGCAAAAGGTACATTGGTCGATTTTGTCGTGAAGTACGTCAAGCGCATGGTGCCAAAATACGATTTACCTAATGCTATTTCATTTCGTAAAGCGTTACACAAAGGTCGTCGTCTTCAATATGTGAAGCCGTTTATGTCTGGTGACGATATTGCATTTCTTCAGTACACGGGTGGTACAACCGGTGTGGCTAAGGGCGCAGTATTAACTCACAGAAATATGATTGCTAATGTGATGCAAGCGAAAGGTGCTTATAGCCCTATGCTGTCTGAAGGACGAGAGCTGGTGGTTACCGCATTGCCGCTCTATCATATTTTTGCTTTAACCGTTAACTGCTTGCTGTTTATTGAGATGGGCGGTCGTAACTTGCTTATCACTAACCCTCGAGATATTCCTGGGTTCATCAAAGAACTGCAAAAATATCCGTTTACCGCTATTACTGGTGTGAATACATTGTTTAACGCACTGGTTAATAACGAAGACTTTAAAGAACTTGATTTTAGCAACCTGCACATTTCTGTAGGCGGCGGTATGTCGGTGCAAAAATCAGTCGCCGATAAGTGGAAGCAAATTACGGGTGGTTTCCTTCTGGAAGGTTATGGCCTTACCGAGTGCGCCCCTCTTGTTGCGGCTAACCCTCATGATTCGTCAGCGTATAATGGTGCTATCGGCCTGCCTGTACCTTCGACTGAAGCTCGTATTATCGATGATGAAGGCAAGGTACTGCCAAGCACACCAGAGAGCGTTGGTGAACTTCAAGTGCGAGGCCCGCAAGTGATGCAAAGTTACTGGCAGCGCCCTGAAGCAACGAAAGAAGTGATTGATCAAGACGGTTGGTTATCAACGGGTGACATCGTAAAATTTGATGAAGAAGGCTTCTTGCATATTGTTGACCGCAAGAAAGACATGATCTTAGTTTCTGGTTTTAATGTTTACCCGAATGAAATCGAAGAAGTGATTTCAATGCACGGCAAGGTGCTAGAACTTGCAGCGATTGGTGAACCGCATGATGTGTCTGGTGAAATAGTTAAAGTCTACATCGTGAAACGCGATCCTAGTTTAACTAAAGAAGAAGTGATTGCGCATTGTCGTGAGCATCTTACTGGTTACAAGATCCCTAAGAAGATCGAATTCAGAGAAGAGCTTCCAAAGAGTAATGTTGGTAAGATTCTACGTAGAATCTTACGAGAAGAAAACGACGCTAAAATAGCGGAGCAATCAAACTCCTAAGCAACTTCTAAGTAACAATGCTAAAATGCTGACAATAGTCGGCATTTTTTTTGTTTGCCCAGCGAAGCTGGCAAACCCATTAGGCTGAAAGAAGCCTAAATCACCCTGATTGAGGGGAAGATAATCCGAATCGCAAGGGCGTTGCTGGCCAACGGCAGGGTTTGAAGGAAGCGATAGGAAGTTAACAGTACACAACGAAAGTGAACCTGATTCGGCAATTTAGGTGGGTAAGCGTGCAAAATAGCGTGAAGCCCGATACTCAATCAGACCTAGATTGTGCTTGAGGGTGGCATTGTTAACAGGGAGCCAGTGCAGTAACTGGGGAAGCCTGACACCACATCCGAGCAAACGTCGGAAGCATAAACTCAAGGCGAGAGCCAAGATCTATGTTGGTGCGAGGTGGCAGATGAATCCGTAGTAGTGAGTAAAGCTCGGCCGGTGAAGCCCAGTAATGGTGTGGAGGATAAAACTGAGCTGACCATCAGTAACACGTCTGATGGGACAACATTTTGCCAAAAGCAATCTGGTGTTGCGAAGGGATGAAGTACATTTTAAGTCTGTGATGAGCAGATGTTTTTTTTTCAGTGGTATACAAGTTGATTAGCTATCGAGGTATTCCGTCTCGGTCTTTGTGAAAGCAAAGCACTGAAGCGAGAAACCGTACAAGGGAGTAACTCTGACTCACTCTAGTAAATTGCCATTGAGCTAGAAGGCTAGAGAGTGGAGTGAAATACACCAACACTGTGAGAGAGCATTTGTCCCCACACGGCACACAATCTAAAGGAAAAAGTTGAGAGTTTACTACAGTTTATATGGTCACTTGCTCCACAAAGAGCGACTCTATAAAGGATTTAAAAAAGTGTGGAAAGCGAAAGGCGCGGCCGGAATAGATAGGCAGAGCCTAAGCGACTACGCCCAAAATCTGAGTGATAACCTAGATCAACTTCTTCTGGAACTCAAAACCAAGCGATACACCCCTCAACCCGTCAGACGGGTAGAAATACCGAAAGATGATGGTGGGGTGCGATTACTTGGGATCCCAACAGTACGGGATAGAGTTGTCCAACAAGCTCTAAATGATCTATTAACCCCAATCTTCGAAGAGCAGTTTCACCCATCCAGCTTTGGGTATAGACCGAATCGAAGTTGTCACGATGCTATAAACAAAGCGACGATGTTCATCCGTCGATACGGAATGCAACAATATGGACTTATCGAAGTGCTTCGATAAGCTCGACCACGAGCTTATTCTAAAAAGCATTAAGAAACGAGTCACAGACAGTAGCGTACTGGAGCTCATCAAACAGTTCCTGAAAAGTGGCGTAATGGTTGATGGAGAGTGGCAGCATACCGAGATAGGTAGTCCGCAAGGTGGAGTAATAAGCCCACTGATAGCGAACATCTATCTGGATGCGTTTGATCAAGAGATGCGAAAGCGAGGACATCGAATAGTCCGTTATGCCGACGACATACTGATCTTCTGTCGCAGCCGTAAAGGTGCAGAAAATGCGCAAGTACAGGCAACGAAGGTCCTGGAAAAACAGCTCAAGTTAACGGTGAACGAAACCAAATCACACATAGCGCACAGCGGCGAAGGTGTGAAATTCCTTGGAATAGAAATCGGTAGCCATTATAGCCGTATTCAGCCAAAGAAAATGTCGACGTTCAAAGGAAAGTTGAAGCGAGTGACAAGACGCAATGGCGGTAAGCCATTGTTAGAAGTCATTAAACAACTGAATCCACTTCTGAGAGGGTTCAGCCAGTACTTTCGAATAGCGAATGCCAACAGGGAGTTTAAGAAACTGGCCGCGTGGTTAAGGCGAAGACTTCGCAGCGTCCAATTACGATTATGGAAAAAAACCGACCCGACTCCACCGCAGGCTAAGACAGCTAGGTTACGAAGGGTCATTCAGGTATATCTGTATGGATAGTTGGAGAAATGCTGCGAGTCCATTAGCCAGTTACTCGATGCCAAATCAATGGTTTAACGACCTTGGATTAGTGAATCTTGAACACGTTAGGACAGGATATGTGTTCAGCCATTATGCTGAATGGAAATGTGCATGAGCCGTATACGAGGTCCGTACGTACGGTTCTGTGAGAGGGATGAGGCGGAGACGCCTCACCCTACTCGATGTCTTATGTTTAGTGCCGTTCCGCCCTTTTTTAACTTAGAGAAGCCAGTGAATTATCAAATCATTGTCAACCAAACTGAATTAGAACGCGTTTGTCAACTTGCCAGAGAAGTTGATACCGTTATGTTGGATACCGAATTTGTTCGCACACGTACCTATTTTCCGCAGCTTGGGCTGATCCAACTTTTCGATGGCGAAAACTTGTCATTAATTGATCCGACAGAAATCGACGATATGAGTGCATTCACCGCGTTGCTGAAAGACACGGCAGTGGTAAAGGTGTTACATGCCTGTGGTGAAGACTTAGAAGTGTTCGCGCATTCATTTGGAACCATGCCAACCCCGATGATTGACACCCAAATCATGGCGGCGTTTTTAGGCCATGGTTTGTCGACAGGCTTTGCTGCCCTAGCGAAAGAGTATCTTGATATCGAGTTGGACAAAAGCGAAGCTCGAACAGACTGGTTAGCAAGACCACTGACTGAAAAGCAACTCGAATACGCGGCCGCCGATGTGTTTTATTTGCAGCCTATTTATCAAAAGCTTGAAGTCGCAGTGCAAGAGGCTGGCTGGTGGGAAGCCGTGCAGCAAGAATCTGATTTAGTCGTTAGTAAGCGTGCTGTACGTCATGTACCAGACGTCGCTTACATCGATGTAAAGGGCGCTTGGCAATTACAGCCAAAGCAGTTAGCTACCCTCCAAATTCTAGCTAAATGGCGTGTCGAAGAAGCCATTAAGCGTGATTTGGCACTTAACTTTGTGTTCCGTGAACAAGATATGCTTGAATGCGCTCGTTTAAACATTAAGAGCTTGAAGAAAATGGAGCAAGAGGGCTTTGATTTTCGAGAAATTAGACGCCATGGCAATCGAGTGATCGCGATGGTAAAAGAAGGCGAGTTAGTACCAGAAGAAGAGTGGCCGCAAGCCATTGACCGTTTAATGGATCTTCCTGGTTATAAGCAATTGTTTAAAGACCTAAAAGATGAAGTAAAGCGTGCTGCGCAAGCAACCGGCTTAGCAACAGAATTCTTAGCGTCTAAAAAGCAGCTCAATCAAGTGTTTACTTGGGTATGGAAGAAAGACCGCGATCCAAGCACTCTACCAGACACCATGCAAGGTTGGCGTTTGGAAGTCTTAGGCGAGAAGCTAATCAAGCACTTTGATTAACTAGTCATTTAAGTGAACGCTAAATTAAAAAAGCTCTGGCGAAAACCAGAGCTTTTTTGTGCTAGCTCGAAATGGAAAAATTACTTCTCTTCGTCAGGCAGTTTAACGTTCAGCTCTAGCACGGACAAATCGGTATCGCTCTGATCTAGCGATACTTCAACCATGTTAGGGTTTACGTCTACGTATTTCTTAAGAACTTCGAGAATGTCTTGCTTTAATTGAGGTAAATAAGATGGCGAACCTTGTCCTTCTTTACGACGTTCAGCAACGATGATCTGCAAGCGCTCTTTGGCAACATTCGCGGATGTTTTCTTTTGTGGTCGGAAAAACTCCAGCAGTGACATAATTAACTAGCTCCCAAATAGACGTTGAAAGATGCCTTTTTTCTGTTCAGTCAAAAAGCGGAATTCAATAGTTTCACCCAGTAAACGTTCTACTGCGTCACCGTAAGCCATACCAGCATCAGTTTCTTCATCGAAGATCACCGGTACACCTTTGTTAGACGCGTTTAGTACAGCTTGGCTTTCTGGGATCACGCCAATCAACGGAACATGAAGAATCTCTTCAACATCTTCAACACTTAACATTTCGCCTGTCGTTACACGAGCAGGGTTGTAGCGAGTAAGCAATAAATGCTGTTTAACTGGCTCAAGGCCCAATTCTGAACGTCGGCTCTTTGAATCCAAGATACCTAAGATACGGTCTGAATCGCGTACTGAAGAGACTTCTGGGTTGGTGGTAACAATGGCTTCATCTGCAAAGTATAGCGCCATTAACGCGCCTTGCTCGATACCTGCGGGAGAATCGCAGATAATGAAGTCGAAACCCATCTCGTCCATTTCTTGAAACACGCGTTCCACGCCTTCTTTCGTTAGCGCGTCTTTATCACGAGTTTGAGAAGCGGGTAGAATGAAAAGATTGCTGGTACGCTTATCTTTTATGAGTGCTTGATTTAACGTTGCTTCGCCATTGATTACATTTACAAAGTCGTAAACAACACGACGCTCGCAACCCATGATGAGATCTAGGTTACGTAAGCCGATATCAAAGTCTATTACGGCGGTTTTTTTGCCTTTAAGGGCAAGACCAGAAGCAATAGCTGCACTCGAGGTTGTTTTACCTACGCCACCTTTGCCTGATGTAACAACAATAATGCGTGCCATCATTAATTCCTTATTATTTTTAAATACTGAGTATGTCGATATGCAGTTGGTCATCAATCATGCCAAACATGATTTTCTTCTGCCAATACCCGCTTTCAATTTTGTCGCTAAGCCAATAGTTTCCAGCGATGGAAATCAGCTCTGCTTGCAAATCGTTACAAATTATCTTGGCTTGCGTTTGACCACTCGCTCCGGCAATCGCACGACCACGCAATGTGCCGTGAATATGAATGCTGCCATCGGCAATAACTTCTGCGCCTGCGCTAACGTGGCTTAAGATCACTAAGTCCCCATCTTTGGCATACACCTGTTGGCCAGAACGAATCGGAGTTCGAATTATTTTAACTGGAGCCATTTTTGCAGGTTCTCTGGTTGGCGACTTACTAGCCGACATCAACGCAAAGCCAGCTTGTTTTGCTGAATCTTGTGCACGCCTGTCTTTACAACCTGCGATACCAACTGGAATCATTCCTGCATTGAGAACCCCCGTTTTCAGTGCATGAAAATCAATGTCACCTGAAACGAGTTCGACGTTTAGTACCACCGGAGCATTAGCAAAAAAAGCAGGCGCTTGCTCAACCTTTTGATTGAGGAAGGTAATGCTGTCTTCAACTTGATTTCCGGATAAGTGGAGAACAGATAAGGTGAAACTGCTTCCTTTTAAATCTGTTGTTGTGGTCATCTTACTTCTTCAAACGTTATGCTATTACGATAGCCAAGAGATGTAAGCATGTTATATTTGTTAACTAGCCTCATCAAGCAATCTTATTGCCAAATAGGTGCTTTCATACCAAAATCTCATAAAGTTTGCGAAAACTTAACTTTATGTGTGAACAAAAGGATTAAAAATAGGTTACTTATGTTGTGTTCTATCTACAAAAGCAGCAAGAAAGAAGGTATGTACCTCTACGTGCCAAAAAAAGACGATTTCTCTGACGTACCAGAAGAACTGAAAAAGGTGTTTGGCACACCGATGTTCGTGATGGTGATTAAGATGGATGGCAGAACATTAGCTCAAGTAGATATTGAGAAAGTGAAACAATCACTGAAGACGGATGGATTCTTTTTACAAGTACCACCGCCAGTTGAAAACCAATTAGAAAAATACAAAGAGCAAAAGGCTGCACGCTCGTAGCAAGCCAACATGCGAAAGGAGAGTTAGGTTGAGGAAGATCATAACAACGATTATAGGGCTGGGTTTATCCACATCAATAATGGCGAAACCTACTTTTGATGAATACGTCAGTGAATTAAAAGCCGAAGCCAGACAGAAAGGGATCTCTGAACAAACCTTAAGCAGTGCATTTGTCGATGTAACGTACAAACCGCGAGCGGTAAAAGCGGACAGAAATCAACCTGAAAAGCGATTGACTCTGGACGAATACATTCCGCGAGCGGTGCCTGACTGGAAAGTGAAACAGGCTAAGCAGTTGTACAGCAAACACTACACGGAATTGAAACAGATTGGTGAGGAGTTTGGTGTTCAGCCCCGTTTCATTGTTGCTTTGTGGGGCGTTGAAAGTAATTTCGGTAAGTTTACCGGTGGTTATAGTGTGATCGATGCGTTAACGACGTTAGCTTATGACGGACGCCGTGAAGCTTTCTTCCGTAAAGAAACGATGGCAGCCTTAACGATACTTGAACAAGGCCATATTGCCGCCCAAGACATGAAAGGATCATGGGCCGGAGCGATGGGGCAGTGTCAGTTTATGCCGAGTTCATTTATTGCGTATGCAGCGGATGGTAATGGTGACGGGAAAAAGGATATTTGGAACACAAAAGCTGATGTGTTTGCGTCTACTGCCAATTACCTAAAGCAATCGGGCTGGGATGATACCTATACTTGGGGGCGCCAAGTTTTGGTTCCTAAAGGAATAGATAGTGATCTGCAAGGTCGTCAACAGGATAAAGCGAAGACTTTAGCGCAGTGGGGAGAGCTTGGCGTAACGCGTATGAATGGCGGTGCGTTGCCTCAACCGGATACGGATATCGAAGCTTGGCTTATTATGCCTGATGACGTAAATGGCCGATCTTATCTCATCTATAATAACTATCAGGTATTGATGAAATGGAATCGCTCTTATTACTTTGCGTTAGCCGTTAGTCATTTAGCCGATAGAATTAAATTTGACGAATAAAAATGTGAAATAAGAGGGCTCTGTAAGAGCCCTTTTTTAATGCTAAGGATTGAACATGTCGACAGAAAGAGCCAGTCAAATGGTGATTTTTTACAATTTGATCTTGCATGGAAGCTTCACTGTTGCAGCAAAGCAACTCAATGTATCGGTTTCTCACGTTAGTAAGCAAATTGCTAAATTAGAATCGGAACTTAAGGTCAAACTAGTACAAAGAACAACCCGTACTGTATCGGCAACGCCGACGGGTGAACAGTTTTATCAATGCTGTACAACGTTGATGGCTGCCATGGAAGATGCGGCAAACTTGGTTGAAGACCAACGAGATGAAGTCTCGGGGCCATTAAGGATTGGCATTGCCCAATCGTTTGGTACATTGCATATCATTCCCTTAATTGAGGAGCTGCAACTCGCTTACCCGTTATTACAGATCGAAGTTAGCCTGTTCGATGACTATGTCGATATGGTCGAAATAGGCCTCGATTTATGGATAACGAATCTTGAGCAATTGCCTGATGGTTATGTGGCGCAAAGGCTCACCGAGACACGCTTTGTGTTGGTGGCTTCACCAGATTATTTGGCTAAGTGCGGTACGCCATATCAGCCTCAAGATCTGATGGAACACAATTGCTTGATTTATCACAGCCGCCAGAGAGATTACAGTACTTGGAGCTTTAGCAAGGAAGACGAAGAATTATGGATTAACGTCTCGGGTAACTATCAAGTCGATTTGGCGGAAGCGGTTCGGAATGCCGCAATATCAGGTTGGGGTATTGCTTACTTAGCGACTTACTTGCTTAAAGACGAATTTCGCAAAGGGGAGTTGCTTCAGTTATTACCAGACTGGCGAGCAAATCAAAAGATGACCTTCTACGCGGTGTATCCAAGCAGAAAGCACAAACCGAAGAAGCTTGCTGTGGTTATTGATTTTCTTAAACAGCATTTAGGAGATGAGCCATACTGGGATAGATCGCTACAATCAACGATTCAATTGAATTAGCGAATAAGATAAAAAGCAAACGATTGTTTCTATGGTGGGAAATATTTTTTCCATATGGAAATAGTTGGTAAATACGTTACTGATAATTCTATTAAATCAGTACGTTACTGTTGTTTGAATTTTGTGCTGACCAAGTTGTTTCAAATCATTAACAAGCCTAACTTGCATCTGCTAATTTCGCTCTTACAATGCGCGTCTTTCCTGTTTTATAACCCCAAGAAGACGCGACATGACTTCAATATTAGGCATCATTGCTATTTTATTTACCGCTTGGTTGCTATCAACCAATCGTAAAAATATCCCATTACGCACGGTAGGTTTAGCCTTTCTTTTACAGATATTTTTTGCATACCTGGTTTTATATTTGCCAGCAGGCAAAAATGCGCTTAATAGCGTGACCGGAGCCGTATCTGGCTTGATCGATTACGGACAGCACGGGATTGGGTTCTTATTTGGAGGCTTAGCAGATGGAAGTAATGGGTTTGTTTTCGCCATCAATGTATTGGGTGTGATCATCTTCTTCTCGGCTCTAATTTCAGCACTTTATCACATTGGTTTAATGCCAAGAGTCATCAACCTTATTGGTGGCGCTTTGCAAAAACTTTTGGGCACTGGCCGTGCGGAATCACTTTCGGCGACTGCCAATATCTTTGTTGGCATGATTGAGGCTCCCCTAGTTGTTAAACCTTATCTGAGCAAAATGAGCGACTCTCAGTTTTTTGCCGTGATGACCTGTGGACTTGCTTCGGTAGCGGGTGGCACTTTGGTTGGTTACGCGTCACTTGGCGTGGATTTAAATTACCTGATTACTGCTGCGTTTATGTCTGCTCCAGCAGGGTTATTAATGGCGAAAATCTTGGTTCCGCCAAGCCCGGATGACGTGCAAGTGAATGATCTGGATGACGTTGAGATTCCACGAGCAGCAAATGTTGTTGAAGCGATGGCTGATGGTGCTATGTCGGGTGTACGTATCGCGGTAGCGGTTGGTGCAACGCTGCTTGCTTTTGTTAGTGTGATAGCCCTGTTAGATGGTTTACTAGGTAACGTCGGCTCATGGTTTGGTATTGAGTTGAGCTTTGGCCTAATTATGGGCTACCTTTTTGCTCCTGTAGCTTGGTTACTCGGAATCCCATGGAATGAAGCGATCGTTGCGGGTTCATTGATTGGTAACAAAGTGGTGGTTAACGAGTTCGTTGCGTTTATTCAATTGATGGAAGTGAAAGACCAGTTAAGCGAACATTCGCAAGCCATTGTGACTTTCGCACTATGTGGCTTTGCTAATATTTCCACTATGGCGATGTTAATTGGTGGCCTTGGAAGCATAGTGCCAGAACGACGCACTTATATTTCTAACAATGGCGCTAAGGCGATTACTGCCGGTGTCCTTGCTAACCTAATGAGTGCCGCGATTGCTGGTGTCATTCTTTCAATCTAAAAAATCTAGGGCTGCACGTACTACCGTATTGAAGCGATGTGCGTGTTAGCCTACAAAACACTGGCGTGTAGTACCTAACCGAATCAATGGACGGGTACAAAAAAGGCTCACCGCAAAACGGTGAGCCTTTTTATCATCTGGCTTTTAGTGAGCCAGATTCAGTTATTTATCGCTGTGGTATTGTTCACAAGCAATCATGGTGTTCTCTATCAAGCTTGCCACTGTCATTGGCCCAACACCACCCGGTACTGGTGTAATGAAGCTTGCTTTTGTTTTAGCAACGTCGTACTCAACGTCGCCGATAAGCTTACCAGACTCCAAACGGTTGATGCCTACATCGACCACGATAGCGCCTTCTTTGATCCAAGCGCCAGGGATGAAGTTAGGCTTACCAACTGCCACAACAACAACGTCAGCCTGACGAACGTGATGCTCTAAATCTTTTGTGAAGCGGTGACAAGTTGTCGTTGTACAGCCCGCAAGTAATAGTTCCATTGTCATTGGACGGCCAACGATATTAGAAGCGCCAACTACCACAGCGTGCTTTCCGCGTAATTCAATGTTGTAACGATCGAGTAGCGTTATGATGCCTTTTGGCGTACAAGACCTCAATTTAGGAATTCGTTGACACAAACGGCCCACGTTATAAGGGTGGAAACCATCGACGTCTTTTTCAGGGTGAATGCGCTCTAATACTTGAGTGTCGTCGATTCCTGCTGGTAGTGGCAGTTGAACCAAAATACCGTCGATCTCATTGTCTTGGTTTAATTGATCTACTAGCTCTAGCAGTGCTTCTTGAGTGGAGTCTGCTGGAAGGTCAAAAGATTTAGAAACAAAGCCAACTTCTTCACACGCGCGACGTTTACTACCAACGTAAACTTGAGATGCTGGATCTTGACCAACAAGAACCACGGCAAGACCAGGTGCTCGCAAACCCGAATCAGTACGAGCTTTTACACGAGCCGCTACTTCAGAGCGAACCGTTTGTGAAATCAATTTTCCATCGATATTTTGAGCAGTCATGGTATTCCTTTAGATAATGGGACTAACACTGGCGCACATTGTCGCAAAAAAGTGTGACAAATGCCATTAGGCAATCGATTGCTTTACTAATGAATGCTGTAAAAAGCATCGGCATGGTTTTTTTTTGGCCATTCAGATCAGAATGTTAGATAAACCCGTTGACCTTGGGCGCTCAACTCGTATAATCCTTTCCCTGTAGCGCGCCCTTAGCTCAGCTGGATAGAGCACGTCCCTTCTAAGGATGTGGTCGAAGGTTCGAATCCTTCAGGGCGTACCACATTTAGAAAGCCTGATAACTCCTAGAGTTGTCAGGCTTTTGTCGTTTATGTTTGAAATTAAGAGCTATCGTTAGACATTTATATCTTTGGTCTAGCGGTTTCAATCGTCGATGGAGGCAAGTTAGGCAGTATTACTTGAGGCTGCTCACCTGTTAGAGTTTTCAAGAACTCAGTGATTTTTCCTGATTCATCTTTAGTTAGCTTCTGGCCTAACTGAATGTTTGCCATAAGCTCTACTGCTTGTTGAAGATCCCATACTGAGCCATCATGAAAGTACGGATAGGTTAGTTCCACATTTCTAAGAGTTGGTACCTTAAACACGAATTTATCGAATTCTTCTCCTGTAATAGCTTTACGCCCTTCATCAGGGTTTTTAGTATCAAATGGTTTTACTAGCCCCATTTTTTGATACATTTCACCTCCTGCCAATGGACCACTATGACACGCTGTACATCCTTTCGATTTAAACAGTTGATAACCTTCTAACTGAACGGACGTTAATGCGCTATCGTCACCTTGTAGCCATTTATCGAATTGTGCATTGGGTGTGCGTAGTGTTTTTTCAAATGTTGCAATGGCATCGGTCACTTCAGTGATTCCGAAATCTTCTGTGTTGTAAGCTTGTTTGAACCAAGTACGGTATTCAGGGATAGACTTAAGAGTATCGATAGCGAGTTCATGAGTTAGCGCCATTTCTAGCGGATTTTCAATTGGACCGGCCGCTTGAGCTTGCAAATTTTCCGCGCGTCCATTCCAAAACTGTACAAAGTTTAAGTCAGAGTTGAATACAGTTGGAGAGTTAATCGGACCGATAGCCCATTTGTACCCGATAGAGCTTGGGAGGTTATCTACACCACCTTTTGCTAGGTTGTGGCATGAGTTACAAGAGATGGTATTGGAAGCAGAAAGCCTTGGCTCAAACCATAAGGTTTTGCCTAATTCTACTTTTTGGATATTTAAACCATCAACCATCTTGATGACTTTAATCGGTTCTTGATCTTGGCGTTGAGCATATGCGTTTATTGATATGAAGGCTAAAACACATACTGTGAGTTGCTTATTCATAGTTTCTTCCTTGGCTGGTTCGTATTTTCTCACTAGAGTTACACATTTATTTTTATGTGCTTTGGTTGGTAAGTTAGAGCAAGCCAATAAAGGAATAAAACGCAAATTCTCGATGGGTTTTATGACAAAAATCGATATTAAAATTGGTCGAGTTCATACAATGCGTAAAATATGGCTTTGAAGGGGTTTACAACATTTTCTTTACATAATGGGGGGTATTTCTTATCGTATTGCTCTTTGATTTAAATCAATATGATGCTTGTAGCCAATTAAAAGTATAGTCGCAATTGGACTATTTATTGGAGGAATTCCCCCTAAACTTGGTCACTATGCTGCTATCGATTAAACTGTACTCGAAAGTCCCTTGGTGTCATGCCCTTCATGGTTCTAAATTGACGATTAAAATTGGACAAATTAGTAAAGCCAGATTGTTCTGCGACTAGCGAGATAGGGACTTGAGAATTGACTAACAATTCACACGCCTTACCTATTCGGAAGCTTTTCAAGTGCTCAGAAAAACTCTCATTGAAGTGTCGTTCAAATAAGCGATAAACCGAGCTTTCGCTCATGTGAAGTACACGACTGCAATCGCGGATCTTGATGGGATCTTGATAGTTATTTTCCAAGTATTGCCGAGCGAGTTCGACTTTCTTATGTTGTTCGTTATCTTCAAAATGCTCTGTGGCTCCATAACTTCGAGCCGACATCTCTATACTTTTATTGTCATCAGCGAGTAAGGTTAAACTCTCTATTAAGCGTAAAAACTGGTGATGTGGTGCAAGTTCGTTAATGCCCGACAGCAGTTGGTAGACTTTATCGGAAGTGACTTTGCTAAATTGCAAACCATGGCCTGAGCGCCGGAGTATGCTCTTGAATAACGCGAATTCCGGAGCGCTGTTAAGGATTGACTCAATCCAGGCATGGCTGAACCATAAGATCAGTGAATGTTGAGGCTTGTCTTCTGAACCGTCTATTTTACCCGCCACCATATGCGGTAATCCTGGGCCATATAAGACCAAGGTATTGTGAAATATTGGTCCGATGTAGTCCCCGACAAAGCAAGTCCCTTGAAATGCATCCCATGGATCGCGGTAAATGACCAACTCGTATTCACTGTGATAATGCCATGGGCATTGAAACTCAGCCTTAGGTACTGAACAGCAATACTCCTTCACCATCCAGTTGAAATTGTTTTTACTGCTTATGCTTTCTATACGCGGTTTCATGACGTGCCTTAATCGTTATCTCATCAATAATATATATTATTCATTCAATAATTGACGGTAATTTGGGAGAAAAGTATCAATTGACGACGGATTCCTATCAATAATGCGAGTCGTTCTTGATTAAAATGAACGCAAATCATGGGTGTGGCCACACTTGATGGAATGTTAATTGTTTATTTAATCAAACAACGGAGGCCGTATGTTTGCTGACAGAACCGCTATGCTATTTATTTTGACTACCTTTGCATCAGGCTTGTGTGGCTCATTTTTCTATCCTCTCTCAAGTGTTTTTATGGTTGAGCATTTGGGCGCAACCCCTTACATGCTAAGTGCGTATATGATCTTAGCGGTCGTAAGCTCGGTTGTGATGTCTCAGTTTATTGCTTACAACTCCGATAAAAGTTGGCGACGAAAAAGAATCTTGCTGGTGGCGTTTAGCTGTTATTTCATCACCGTGGTGAGCTTCGCCTTTTTAGATAATTATTATCTTGCTGTTGGTATTGCTTTCTTTTTCGGAAGCGTAAGTGGGGCTATTTACGGTCAATTGTTTGCTCTTGGGCGCGAGTACGCCGATGAATATTTGAAAGAAAATGGGGTGACATTTCTCTCTACGATGCGCGCAGGGATGGCGGTCGCATGGGTATTCGGCCCGCCGATTGCGTTTGTTTTAAAAGGGGCATTTGGATTTTCCGCGTCGTTCATGGCGTCGGGGTTGATGGTCGTCGTTACTATTGTTGTGGTGTACTTTTTTCTGCCTGATGGTGAAACAACAAAGGAGACGTCGACTGCTGAAAAAGTCGATTTTAAATGGTATCAAAATGGGCCTATTTTATTGCTAAGTGCAGCTTTATTGGCGATGTTCGCTGCAAATAATCTATATATTACCTCTATGCCACTGTATTTTAGCCAAGAGTTGAGTGTCGGGGCGAGTTGGGCGGGGATGCTTTTTGGTTGTGCGGCGCTTTGCGAGATCCCAGTTATGCTTAAAGCGGGTCGACTGTCTGAAAGGTTTGGTGTGTATCGGCTGCTGTTGGTGGCTTCTGCTGTTGGTGCGACCTTTTTATGGGCATGCTTATGTCGAGCCAGATGTGGCAGTTTTTTGCGCTGCAGATAGTCAACGGAATATTCATCGGAATCATTGCGACTCTCGGTATGGTTGCGCTGCAGGACAGAATGAAACATCAACTCGGTGTTGCGTCGACATTATTTTCAAACTTGATGCAGGTGAGTATTTTGCTGTCTAGCGTTTCAGTAGGGCTAGTCGCACAAAAATATAATTACTATACAACTCTTTATGTGAGCTTTGGCGCGACCGCATGTGCTTTTCTGTTGATGGGCTATTTTTACTTAACGTTTTGTAAGAAGAGCTCTGTGAAGGACAAGCTAGTATTAAAGCGCTCTTAGCGCCAAAAAGAAGTAATAATGCTCGAAATTCAGTGGGTTGATTTCGAGTATTTTTGTTGGTTTAGTGAGCGCTCTGTTGTTGTGAAATAATTTAAATAATCGCTTTACAAATTGAAACTCTTATGGGATAGTCCTCCCCGCTCTGATAGCAGAGCCATTTATTGAAAGAAAAAAGTAAAGCAAAACCCTCCAACTTCCTCGTAGTAGCAGTTCTAGTGTTTCCCTTAGCTTCAAATTCAGATTCGATAATTTTTATAACCCGTTAAAATATGTGTGCAAGATAGCAATCGCTTGTTCTGATCCTTCGACTTATTTCCTGTTAAGGAAGTACCAGTCGGTGAGTTCTGAGCCTGTTATTTAATGCTATTCAAAATGCGTATTTCAATAATTAATTTAAGAGAGGACAAATATGGCACGTTCAGCCGGTCGTAAGAGATTCTGGTTTCAAAAAAACCACAACGTAAGCAAAAAATAAGAGAGATATGACAGTAGATTTTAATATTAGAGAAAACAACGTCTTCTGGACGTCGAAAA
Source organism: Vibrio tapetis subsp. tapetis (assembly GCF_900233005.1). Taxonomy (NCBI): domain Bacteria; kingdom Pseudomonadati; phylum Pseudomonadota; class Gammaproteobacteria; order Vibrionales; family Vibrionaceae; genus Vibrio; species Vibrio tapetis. Next base: position 2,158,084 of record NZ_LT960611.1, on the reverse strand, counting down.
TGCACCAACTCAATAGCGATATCTTAAAGAGGCACGTGCTGGTACTTGGAAAAGTTTCAGATATTGACCTTGAATTTCACTATTGCCAACAATCAGGTAAAGGACAAATCCTGAATAGAAAAGGACGCCAGCTAGGCAGCTTTATGGTTCAAAGCGCTTAACTGACGTATTCGTAGATTAAACATCACTTAAAAATACCCAATATTCATGCGTAATCACGGCGCATAATTTGGATATTTTCTTACCAACGTAACCTTTACATTAATAGTCTAAACAGACCATTGATTAAAAGGCGCCAGTGCTCGATGTTACTTGACTGCTGTTGAACGTATTATTCGCACCACTTTGCCATTCTACCGATGCGGTAGGATTAGCTTCTGAACGTTTCAAACATTTCCATTCGATATTCGCGGCACTAGGGACTGAAATCGTTGCCTGCCAAGAAGGGTAGTTTGTCGGTGTGAGTTTAATGGCACCTGCTGGCAACCAACTGCCTAATTGAGTTTGATTACCCACTGCGTAAACGCTTTGCCCGAATGAAGTCTGGCCGTTGTTACATGTGAAGGTCACATCAACAAGATTGGTTTCATCACTGCCTTTAGCGTGTAAAACAATAGATTCATTTTGGTCTAAATGAAGTGTTGCTGCGCCAGATGTTACCGAGACAACATCACTACCTACCAAACTGGTGTAAGAGCCATTCGCTAAGCCAAGGTTTGCGACATTAATTGACTGATTGTTGCCTTTATTAACAGCAACGACAACGACGTCATTTCCTGATTTACGTTCATAAACAAGGATATCGTCATTAACCCAACGTTGCGTATAGCTGCCTTTTTGAATGGCAGGGCTGACTTTTCGTAGATCGGCTAGCGCTTTAATGATTCCAAATGCTTCGGTGGTTTCATCAAAACTTGGCATTTTTTCACGGTTGTAAGGGTCACTTCCCACTTGGCCAAATGCGTTCGTGGTAAAGTTTGCCGCATATTGTTCAGTACCATAGTAGATGGCTGGGATCCCTCGGACGGTCATAGTGACGACTAAGCCCAACTCGACACGCTTTTTAGCAAAATCAGCAGACTGATTACCCCCTTGTTCACTATTGCCAGGGCCAAAAGTACTTGCGTTTGAGCGCAATGCGGTCGAGATTCGCGCCATGTCGTGGTTATCCAAAAAGACCACTTGCCAATCATCACTGCTAAATACGTTTGAACGTTTTACTAAATAGTCGTTAAGGGTCTGCATCGTATTACCCGGACGATTAGTAAGCAGACGCTCCATCGTATCTCGGTAACCAAAATCGAGAAGGGCAGAACCTGAAGTGTTTGCGTAATCAATCGCGTAACCATCGATCCCTTCCGTTGTATTAGCACTGGCTCCGAACCACTCACCAAAGAAGTAGAATCCTTCGCGGCCGATTGTTTTTGAGTAATCGTAAATGTCGGTTGTCCATTTCTGGATGAACGCTTTATCCATATGTTTAATTGCATCGATTCGAATTGCATCGACACCGGCATCTATCCAAAACTTGGAACCGTCTAATAGATACTTATAAACGGCCGGGTTTGCTTGATTGAAATCCGATAAGTTAAATAAGTTGTAGTTACGGACTTGATTCCAGTCAGTCCAGTCAGTAACGCCACCGTTGTGGTGATACCAGTCAGTACCAGCAGCAACGTCTGTTTGATAGTTCGTTATGTATTGTCCATCGCGATATAGAGCGCCGTATTCGTTTTCATCATTACCACTAGAATGGTTAGGTGCGTAGTCCAAGACCATTTTCATGTTGTACTCAGAACTGTGCATCTTAGCGGTGAGCTCTTTGAAGTCATCCATTGTGCCAAGGTGCTCGTCTACGCGGAAAAAGTCGCGCCCCCAATAACCATGGTATCCGGCGCCGCCGTGTTTATCTGTGTTGTCTGCGTTATCAACGGGTGGAGTAATCCAAATAGCGGTTACGCCCATCGACTTTAGGTATGGCAGTTTATTAATAAGGCCACGGATGTCTCCACCAACGTATTTCTTGAGGTTGTTGGGGTCATAAGTTGCAGGGTTATTACCTGTGTTGTTCGCGGAATCACCATCACTAAAACGATCTAAAAAAACAAAGTAGATTGTCTCTTGTCGGAAGTCTAAAAATGTCTCACTGGCTTGAGCTTGACTTGCTGAAGCCAAGACCGAGTTCGTATCTACAACATTTGCCATTGATGCACTCGCGGCCAAAGAGGCCAGTATCGCGGTGCATAATATGGTTGTTTTTTTCATGGTGATTCCCCCGAATCAGTTTAGTTAAAAAGCGATAAATTGGTTTCCATTAAATCGTAAGGTTCTGTTCTGATATAAAATCAAATATGTGGCAAAACTCCGTATTTAGATTAAATCGGAATTTCTTACCAATATCTGAGGTGGTGATATCTTGGTTGTTCACTCTGGCGATCAGCTCTTTTCCGCCAATTTTGAAGTAAAGATATTTCTCGTTACCCATATTCTCAACAACCGTTAATTCGCCTTCAAATGCATTGAATGAGTCGCCTTCTTCTGCCAAAGAGATATGTTCAGGGCGAATACCAAAACAGACGGGCTTATTAATAAAGTCTTGCAGTTTGGTTTGCTTATCGAGTGGAATGTACATGCGCACATCGGGCGCAATTTCAACAAACGTGTCCTCGCCAGATTGACGTAAAACGGTGTCGACCAAGTTCATGGCAGGAGAACCAATGAAACTGGCGACAAATTTGTTTTCAGGGCGGTTATATAAATTAGATGGCGTGTCGACTTGCATGATTTTGCCTTGGTTTAGCACGCAAATTCGATCGCCAAGGGTTAAGGCTTCCGTCTGATCATGGGTTACGTAGATCATGGTCGCTGGATTGCCTTCCTCTTTGAGAGACTGGTGGAGTTGAGCGATTTTAACTCGCATTGATACACGCAGCTTTGCATCCAAATTAGATAAAGGCTCATCGAAAAGAAAGACTTCTGGCTTACGCACAATAGCGCGACCAACCGCGACTCGTTGACGTTGCCCGCCAGACATCTCTTTTGGCTTTCTATCCAGTAAGTCCGTTATTTCAAGTTTTTCAGCGGCTTCTTCAACACGCTGCTTGATTTCTTCTTTCGACTTTTTCTGCATTTTTAGGCCAAATGCCATGTTGTCGAATACGGTTTTATGTGGGTACAAGGCATAGTTTTGAAATACCATCGCGATACCACGATCTTTGGGAGGAAGTGTATTAACGATTTGATTACCGATAAACACTTCGCCGCCACTGATGTCTTCAAGGCCTGCAATCATGCGTAGAGTCGTGGATTTTGCACAGCCTGATGGCCCAACGAAAACCATGAATTCGCCATCTTTGATATCTAGGTCAATGCCGTGAACCGCTTTAAAACCGTTCTCATATTGTTTTTCTACTTTGCGTAGGCTTACCGTTGCCATTTGATACTCCGCATTCGGTGGTGTTTCCAATAACTGTATATTTACTGAGTGATTTCAATGATTCACTGGGTAAAGACACAAAGGCGCGCTAACGGCAGTAGCTAACGCGCCAGAGTGAAAAAGCTTACTGGCACTTCATTACGAGTGCTCGTACGGGTTTTTTGTCTTTAGAGATTTCAATGCTCCAAAGGTATTTTCCGTCTTCTGGAATGTTGACCACGGTGTTCTTAGCGAAACCACCGCGCTTGAGTTGTTTTTCATAACCGACGGTCATTTCCATTCCCGCTGCGGTGTATTGAGGGTTCCAACTCATTGTCGCGAATTGCAGGCTTACGTTACCGGCTGTTTCTTGGCTGACAACTTGGTAAATACCGTCGCCTTTGTGCGCCATTTGGTGGTTTTCATTGTGCATCCACTGGCCTTCGGCGAAGGTGCCTACGACGTATAAAGAAGGGCGAATTGGCCCGCGTTCTTCAACCGTTGGCAAGTTACAGTCAGCAAATGGGCCTGACGCAATTTGTGCTGTCGTTGCTTCTTCACTGGTGCTAGCGCAACCCATTAATGTTGCAGATAAAAGAGCCGTTAAAATTAATGTACGTTTCATCATTATTCACCTAATGGTTATTTGTATATCGATATTAAATGGTCAGGTTAACTTGAGTATCTTGGTCAAATATGTGGCTAAAAAAGGTATCAAAATTAAAGCGCAACGATTGCCCGATATCGCAAGCGGCTAGGGCGCTATAGCGAAGGCGAGATATCATTTCTTTGTGGGCGATTTTAAAATGAACAAGCTGAAAACCGTCTTTGGTTTCAAGCGAGGTCAATTCGCCATGAATAGTATTCAATTGATCGTTTTCTTCAGCGATGGATATAAAGTCAGGGCGGATCCCGAAATCGACTTTCTGGTCTACATAATGATGGAGTTTTTCTTGTTGGCTTTTTGGCAGAAACAGGCGGCTACCGTCATTCAGTTCAAGAAATAAATTGTGCTTATCGAGTCGTATCGTAGATTCGATCAAATTAAAGTTGTCATCCATCATTACGTATCGCCTTATGCTTGTTATTTGAATAAGTTGGCGAACAGCCCTTTGCGCGCCTGCGCGGCTGTTTCTTCGGTGGTCGGGTTACTCTTGTTCTGTTGCTTTGCTTTATCATGGCTCAGAGTTAAGCGGTTTAGTGCCGCTAAATTCTTGTAATAAGCGCGCGCATCTTTTGCTGGATAACCAAATAGATCGCTGTTTTCTGGGAATGAGTGACTGACGCCAGATTTAGCTTTAACCACCGAGTTCTTGCCTATGGTTAAGTTGCCCGCCGTGCCTGCTTGCCCATGAACAATCACGTTATCTTCTAAGATGGTATGGCCTGCAAACCCTGCTTGAGACACGAGTAAACAGTGTTTGCCGATGTGGCAGTCATGGCCAATTTGCACTAGGTTATCGATTTTAGTGCCTTGGCCAATAATGGTGTCGCCAAGGGTGCCTCGGTCGATGGTGTTATTGCAGCCAATTTCCACATCGTCTTCGATGATCACTCGGCCGACACTTTCTACTCGTTCGTATCGGTTACGTTTTCCGGCCATGTATTCAAAGCTAAAGTTACCAATAGAGTTGTTTGAATCGATGGTGACGTTGTTGCCAATGATGGTGCCTTCTTTAATGACGGTATTGGCATGGATAGCCACGTTATTGCCAATGGTTACGCCATTCATGATTTTTACACCAGGCATGAAATGGCAATGTTCACCAATGGTGCAGTGCTTACCTACATAGACGTCAGGTGATTCTGAGGTGTTTCCTTGATCGAAAAGCTGATACTTATGAACCTTGTACAGTTTTAATAAGTGGTTTAGCTTTTCTGTGTCTAATTGTTCGATGACGATTTTTACTTTTGCGTCACTTTTTAATACATCTTTTGGGCCGATGATGACATCAGCGAAAGTTTCGGAAATTGCCTTAAGATCTTTCTTAGCGAATACGATCGCTAAGCCACCTTTTTCGTGGCTACGAATAGGGCGAATAAATGAAATTTCATTTACGCCATCTCCAACTATTTCTCCCCCGATAATAGCGGCAAGTTCCGAAACTTTAATCATAATGTCTTCTCTTTAAGTTAAATTAGAAACGATAAAGCGCTTGGAGGAAGAAAGTGTTTTGTTCAACGATTTTTTCTTCCCCTTCTTTTTGAGTGAACGTTTCTTTGTCTTTTGCCCATTCGTATTCGGCTTTGACTAACCAGTCGTCGCCAACGGCTTGTTCATAACCGACTGTCGCTTTACGAATATCTTTGAAATATTCTGAATCTTTTGCCCAGCCATCAGAGACAGTTGTTTTGTTTTCACCGATGCGAGTTCTGACATAAAGGGCACCAGCGTCTTCAAAGCTGTATTGTACAATTGGCTCAGCATACTTTTCCGTGAAGTCACTGACTTCGTTGATAGTACCATCGCCGTTTTTCGCATCGTTATCTTTGATTTGGTAATAAAGTTCTACGCCAAACTCCCAGTTACCCATGCGTTTGTATGGCTTAATTAAGAAGCTGTAACCTTTCTCTTGACGAGTACCCCATGAATTTTTGTCTTCATCATTGTAAAGATACTCAAGGTTGGTATAGACCCCCGCGTTGTACTCGTTATTCCAATAAGTTAGATAAGGGCGCACGCTGTGCTCAGCTTTACTGATCCCTAACCCTTTCGTACCACTCGTGCTATAGATTTTCCCGCGAGTGTATTCCAAGTCATAGATCAATCCAGTAGTCCAACCGTCACCAAGATCAAAGCCTTTGTTTAGTGACATTAGGTGTTTGAAAGATTCCTCTAGTTCTGAATCATTGGATTTCTTACTTGTTTTATTTCGATTGACTTGTTTAAGAGCATATAGAGCCGATAAATCCCATTTAGAGTTCTTATAGAACACACCAAATATTTCATGGGTCTTAGTTTTCTCAGTAAAATCCCCGCCCCAAGAAGCGAAATCAGTAACGTCTTTTTCTTCGTATTCATACGATGTACCAATATGACCGCCAAATTGCATTGCATCGTTTAGAACAGAATCGTAGATACTGTCTTCGACTGTAAATCCACGTTGATTATTTGCAGCGTAAGCAGAGGTACTAACAACAAGTGCATTTGCCACCAATACCGAAATTAATGTTTTGTTCACAACATTTCCTTATCAACTCATCCAGAGTTGCGAGTAAGAGCTAAGACCAATTAAAAAATTAGTAGTTCACGTCGAACGCCTAATTATTGTTCTGCATTTAAATTTGTTTTTCTTCCCTAGTCGTTCCTAAATGAGAGTTTGGTCACTAACGTAGCTTTGTTTTGTTGATTTGCGTCACAAATATTGGTGTTTTGGATTCACCGAGCGATTGGGTTTTGTGTTCGTTATTTTAAGGTTGATTCATTTAATAAGCGATTGGAATATTGCTTATAAAGCCTTTTAACCACTGTAATGGTGATGCTTGTCACAATTGTCATTTGGTTTTTCCGATTAAATATTGACTTACGTTTGAACAGAATTAATCTAGTAGTACATTATGAACTACCACATGTAACGGAAACGGTGTAGGCATGAACAAAAATCTATTAGCAACTGCTTTATTAGCGTCGGTATTTATGGGAGGCATGGCCAATGCTGAAGAAATAAAACCGGAATCAGGCGCTGAACTACTCATCTGGACAGACAAGACAACCGTCGACTATATGGAGTATGCGGCAAAGGAATTTAATGCAGACTTTGGCTACGACGTGAGCTTCTCTTTTCGTGGGTTAGCACCCATTGATTCAGCATCACGCCTAATTCAAGACGGCGGTTCAGCACGCGTTGCAGATGTAGCGGAAATAGAGCATGACCTACTTGGCCGCTTGGTTGTTGCTGGTGGCGCGATGGAAAACTTAGTCTCAGCTGAGCGAATAGAACAAACGTTTATGGATAATGCGATTGCAGCTGCAAAAGCGGAGGGTATCGATTACGGCTTTCCGGTTAGCTTTGCCACCACCGCGTTGTTCTATAACAAAGACCTCTTACCTAATCCCCCAAAGACGTTTGAAGAGTTGGTGGAATTTTCCAAGACGTTTAATGACAAGAAAGCGCATAAGTACGCGTTACTTTGGGATATTCAGAATTACTACGAATCACGAATGTTTGTGAGTTTATATGGAGCGTATGAGTTTGGTAAGCAAGGTACAGATGCAAAGGATATTGGCATCAGTTCCGAAAAGGCACAACAAGGCCTAGCGGCGATGAAAACGTTGCAAGCAGCCAATAACTCAAATCCAAACGACATGCGCAACCCTCAGGTTCGCCGTGGTTTATTTAACGAGGGAAAAGTTGCAGCGATTATTGATGGCCCTTGGGCAATTCAAGGCTATCAGAATTCGGGTGTGAATTTCGGCGTTGTTGCAATGCCAACACTGGATGGCCAGCAACCAAGAACATTTTCAACCGTACGCTTAGCGGTCGTGTCTTCATACACGGAATACCCGCGTGCTGCTCAACTATTCGCCGATTATATTTCGTCGCCTAAAATGCTGACCAAGCGTTATGAAATGACCCAATCTATTCCACCTATCAAGTCAGTACTTGAAGAAATCATTGTGGATGCCGACGAGGCAACCTACGCGATCATCACTCAAAGTTATTATGCCGATGCGATGCCGTCGATTCCAGAAATGGGCTTCATTTGGTCGCCAATGGCGAGTGCGATTACCGCTTTGTGGGTAAGTAATAAAACGCCAAAAGAAGCATTAGACAGAGCATATTCAATTATCCAAGAGCAGATTCAGCTACAGGAATAAAGAGGATTTATGCAGTTAACTGATACCAAAGTGGTGCCAAAAGTGCCTGCCTCGATTTTGATAATGGGCGCGACTCAGATTCAAAAGGGGCATTGGGTTAAAGGGGTGCTCTTTCTTGCCTTGCAGGTTCTTACCTTGCTCATGCTACCTGATTTAGTTGTGATGCTAAAAGGGCTCGTGAGCTTAGGTGATGTCGCGCAAGTTCGTAAGGGCTTTAAGGTGATACCCGGCGATCATTCAATCTTCATGTTAGTTGAAGGGGTGATCGGACTGATGTCCCTCTTCCTTGTTGCCTGTATTTACGTTGTTAACGTGAAAGATGCACGAGTATGTGAGCGCACCTCTTTGTCTGTGTGGCAACAGCTAAAGGAAATCTATGACAGTAAGTTTGCGTTTATTGTGCTGTCTCCTGCTGTGATTGCGAGTATTGCATTCATCATCATGCCGATCGTCATCACCGTGTTGGTTTCGTTTACTAACTACTCGGCACCAAACCATATACCGCCAAGAAATTTGGTTGATTGGGTCGGTTTTAAGAACTTCTTTTCGCTGTTTGAGCTAAAGATTTGGTCCAGTACCTTCTTTGGTGTTGCTAGCTGGACAGTACTTTGGGCATTTTTTGCCACAATATGCACGTGTGGCTTTGGTTTCATCCTTGCGATGGCCTTGCAGAATAAGAAGATTAAAGCGAAGAAAGCATGGCGCTTTATCTTTATTCTACCTTATGCAATCCCGGCTTTTGTTACTTTGTTGATGTTCCGTTTATTGCTTAATGGAGTCGGGCCTGTTAACGCAACGCTAAATAGCTGGGGGTTTGATTCTGTTGCATTTTTGTCTGACCCGATACTCGCCAAGTTTACTGTTATAGCGGTGAGTGTGTGGGTGGGAGCACCCTATTTCATGCTGTTGATCGCCGGAGCATTAACCAATATTCCTGCTGATCTATACGAAGCAAGCGAAGTGGATGGCGCCAATAAATTTCAGCAGTTCTGGGAAATAACCTTGCCAATGGTATTGCACCAAGTTGCGCCTTCTTTGGTGATGACGTTTGCCCATAACTTCAATAACTTCGGCGCTATTTTCCTATTAACCGAAGGTGGCCCAATTAACCCTGAGTATCGTTTTGCAGGTCATACCGATATTTTGATTACTTGGATATACAAACTGACTCTTGATTTCCAGCAATATCAAATTGCATCGGTGATCTCGATTATTATTTTCTTATTCTTGTCTGGCATCGCGATATGGCAGTTTAGAAGAATGAACTCATTTAAAGACGATGTGGGCATGTAATTATGGGTAAAATTTTAGAGAAACTAGGGACGTTGATCGTCTACCTATTTTTAACCCTGAATGCCTTATTGGTACTAGGGCCTGTGATTTGGACGATTTTGGCGTCGTTCAAAAAAGGCAACAATTTGTTCAGTACTTCCTTTAGTAATATTGAATTTACTCTGGAGCATTACAGTGCGTTGTTCACCGATACGCCTTATTTTGAGTGGTACAAAAATACCTTTATTTTAGCGACATCAAATATGCTGATCTCTTTGGTTATCGTCACCATGACGGCGTTTGTGTTTTCGCGTTACCGTTTTAAAGGTAAGCGGAACATCATGATGAGCATTTTGGTATTGCAAATGTTCCCAGCCTTTTTATCCATGACCGCGATTTATATCTTGCTCTCAAAAATGGGCTTGATTGATACCTATATCGGTTTGCTGTTTGTTTATGTCACAGGTTCTCTTCCATTTATGGTGTGGTTAGTTAAAGGCTATTTTGATGCGATACCCACCTCGTTAGATGAAGCCGCAAAAATTGATGGCGCTGGGCATATGACCATCTTCCTAGAAATCATATTGCCGTTGGCAAAGCCCATTTTAGTGTTCGTCGGTTTGGTGTCATTTACCGGCCCTTGGATGGACTTTATTTTGCCAACCTTGATATTACGCAGCGAAGAAAAAATGACATTGGCGATAGGTATATTCAGTTGGATTTCATCTAACTCTGCAGAAAACTTTACCTTGTTTGCCGCAGGTTCACTATTGGTCGCAGTACCGATAACCCTGTTATTTGTCGCGACTCAAAAACACATCACCACCGGTCTCGTCAGCGGTGCAGTAAAAGAATAATAATTAGGAAATACAAAACATGATTACTAAAAGTTCTTTGACCCACTCGGCAAAGAGTGCGGACAGTTACGCCTACGATAAAGAGACACTGCATATTCGACTGCGCAGTGCAAAAGGCGAAGTAGAGCGAGTGTCACTATGGATAGGTGACCCTTACCATTGGGCCGAAGGCGGCTTAGATGGCGGTAATTTAGGGGGCAGTGATGCCCACGGGTGGGTCGGTGGTAATGAAGTCGAAATGGTTTTAGAGGGCACAACGGAATACCATGATCATTGGTTTGCAGCCTTTAAACCACCAAAACGCAGAAGCCGCTACGGTTTCATTCTTTATGGAAAAGAGGGTGAAAAAATCCTGTTTGGTGAAAGAAAATGTGCCGATTTAAGTGATGATCGTGAGGCAGAAATTGAGCTAAGTAATCTGAGTAATTTTTACTGCTTCCCTTACATCAATCCAAAGGATGTGTTGCAAACACCAAATTGGGTGCCAGATACGATTTGGTATCAGATCTTCCCTGAACGATTTGCGAACGGTCGGCCTGAGATTTCGCCATCAAATGTGATGCCTTGGGGCAGCACGCCTGTCTCGGATAATTTTATGGGTGGCGACTTATGGGGCGTGTTGGATAAGCTTGATTACTTGCAAGAATTGGGCGTTAACGGCTTATATTTTTGCCCGGTTTTTACCGCGAATGCGAACCATAAATATGACACGGTAGATTATTACAATGTTGATCCGCATTTCGGCGGCAATGAAGCGTTTAAAGCGCTGGTGAAAGAAGCGCACAAACGCGGCATGAAAGTGATGTTGGATGCGGTATTTAACCATATTGGGCACCAGTCGCCATTGTGGTTAGATGTTGTCGAAAAAGGTCAGGATTCCAACTATGCGGATTGGTTCTGGATCCATGAATTTCCAGTGTACCCAGACACACCAAAAGATCAGTGGGATTTTTGGAACTTGAACTATGAGACGTTTGCTAACGTCGTTGAGATGCCTAAATTGAATACGGAAAATCCAGAATGTCGGGCTTATTTGCTCGATGTGGCAAAACACTGGGTTGAAGAGTTTGATATCGATGGTTGGCGTTTGGACGTTGCGAACGAAGTCGATCATGCCTTTTGGCGAGATTTTCGCCAAGTCGTTAAAGGCATCAAACCGGATTGCTATATCCTAGGTGAGATCTGGCACGAAGGCATGCCTTGGTTACGGGGAGATCAATACGACTCTTTAATGAACTACCCATTGACGCAAGCCGTGACGGATTACTTTGCGTTAGGCACAACAGACAAACAAGCCTTTATGGATGGAGTCAGCCAGTCGTATCTTTCGTATCCTCGAAACGTCAATGAAGCGATGTTCAACCTGCTGGATAGCCATGACACAACACGTATTATCAGCTTGTGTGACGGTGACAAGGCAAAAGCCAAATTGGCGTACTTATTCATGTTTACCCAAGTGGGGGCTCCATGCATTTATTATGGTGGAGAGATAGGCCTCGATGGGCGACGTGGAATGGGGCAAGAGGGCAATCGAAAATGCATGCCTTGGGATGCCTCGGAGCAAGATTTGGATTTCAAAGCGTTTATTCAATCCATGATTGAGTTGCGTAAGTCACACCCAGAGTTCAATCAAGCCTCTATCGAGTGGTTACCGCTTGCCGACGAGGACTGCGTTGCTTACAAGCGTGGCGATCTGCGTTTTGTACTTAACAACTCTTCAAAAGCCAAATGCCTGATAATTGAGGGTATTAAGATAAACCTAGAAGGGTTTGGTTATCACATTGATGGCGTAAACTAGTTTGAAGCTTGGAGTGTCGATCGAAAGCGATTGGATACGTATGGTGCTCGTTACCACAGGTGGCGAGACCTTACTGGAGTCCAAATACAAAACACCGCATTCGGTGGATACCATCGTTTCGAGTTTGAATGTCAGAATTTCGAATCATCAGTTTCGTTATGGCGCGATCGAGCGCATAGGGATAAGTATTTCTGAGTATTTGCAATTCGGATTTGGACAGGGCACTCCTCTTCGAGAAAAAATACAAAGCAAATTATTGAGTCATGTACGTAAATACGATTGGAATCAAACGCCAATTACCTGTGCACAAGCGGCGGCGCTAAGCGAAATGAAACGAAATAAGGCAAACAAAAATGAACGCTTGATGACGGTGGTACTGGATACGGATTGCAGTATCGGTTTTTCAACGGCGCGGCCACATGCCGTTGCAACGAGCGACGTCGATTTTTCTCATTGGGCTCACTCGCCATTGCCTTATTATGAAGCGCTTAACGATGGGTTAACCCCCATTTGTCGATGCGGTAAAGAGAATTGCATTGATCAGTTTTTGTCCATTAGCGGTTTAGAACGTCAGTATCATCAATTGGTGCTTAAAAATCTAACCGTGCAAGAAATCTTTGATGCCTTAGAACGGTATGACATGCAGGCGACCAGAATCTATCGGATGTATGTAGACCAATTAGCACGGGCATTGTCATCTCAAATTTCGCAATTGCGTCCAACACGTTTGGTCTTGTATGGAATGATAAGTCGTTATCCGGCCTTAGCGTTCGATTTAAAAGCCGCGTTGGGGCGTTATTGTAATAACTCAGATATTCCACTCGTATCTTGTTCAGAGTTAGGTCACTTTTCTAGTGCTTATGGTGCGACACTTCATTCATAAAAAATTAGAGTCAAATTGTTGGTAATGGTAGTCTTAGGTAAGAAGGTTAATGAATAGTATTAGAGGTCAGTTCGTGTCAGAAATTGTAACCAAATTGATGGATTTTGGCTTTACCAAAACCGATGCCATGGTGTACATCACCTTGCTAAAAAACGGACGTTCTAGTGGTTACAAAATTGCTAAAGAAATTTCGTTGTCTCGTTCGTCGGTCTATTCTTCAATAGATAATTTGTACAGCAATGGTTTTATTTTTCTCTCGGACGGAGATACCAAAGAATATGAAGCTAAATCTCCCGATCTAATTTTCAGCCAGATTGAGAAAAAGACAATTACAAACATCGCCATTCTCAAGAAAGAGCTCTCTAAAATGGCACTTCAAGAAGAGAAGGAGTTTGTATACAACGTTTCGGGCTATGACAATTTAGTGCAAAAAGCCAAAGAGCTGATTAACCAATCTCACGTTGAAATCTACCTAAATTCAGACTTTCGTTTGAGCCTGTTCAAGCGAGAATTGTGTGAAGCGATAGAGCGTGGCGTACGAGTGATAGGCTTCTCGTTTAATAAATTGGAAACACCGCACGATAAAATGGAAATGTATTCCCGTTCAGAAGATCCTGAACAGGATTACCCATCGCATCGATTCATGCTTGTTGCAGATATGAAGTTAGCGCTCGCGTTTTCTCATCGTGATGAAACCATGGGGCTTTATACCAATAACAAGCTGATGGTGAAGATGATTGCAGAGCACATACATAGTGATATTTATCTTACTGAATATGAGCGAGCTAACCTAGAAAACAGAGTAAGAATCAACACCATCCATGAGCAATCTAACGCCATGGTTCAAGATGATCTTTCTAAAATTCGATAGAAACAATAGCATTGTTTGATGGCATAAAACTAAAGGTCTACTGAATTACTCGGTAGACCTTTTTTGTATTCACGTTAATTTAGCTACTCGTTATAGAAGCTTTCTTCACCAGGTTTAGGTTTGGCTTTTTCACCACTAAATACACCGCAATCGCTGCCAGACCAAAACCGAATGCTGCAGAGGCATCAAAGCTTTCATCGAACGCTAACCAAGCTTGTATCGCGGTAACTGGGGGAACCAAATAAAACACGGAAGCGACGCTTGAAGAGGCACCATGTTCGACCATGTACAGAAGTAGCATTAAAGCAACGCAAGACAGCACAACCACTAGCCAGACTAACGTAAGGATTAGCTCCATCGTCCATTCTATTTGCATGGTTTCAAAGGTCATTGCATATGGGAGAAATAACACTGCCGCTGCAAGGTATTGAACCGCAGCACCACCAACCATATCGACCCCTCGGCAGAATCTTTTTTGATAGAGGGTTCCAAGTGTTATGCCTAACAAAGCAAGACCTGAGGCCATAACCGCTTCCCATTTTTGGTCTTCGGACTGCCATTCAATATTGCCCATTAATACCAAACTGATGCCGATAAACCCTAAAGCGAGCCCGATCCATTGAGCACTATTGAAACGCTCTTGTGTCGCGTTGACTAATATTAGAGCGGTCAATATAGGTTGTGTACCAACTAAAAGTGAACACAAACCAGAGGGCATCCCCATATCAATGGCTAAATAGCTGCCTCCAAGATAAAACCCGTGAATTAGTATGCCCACCACACAGCTATGCCAAAATGCGCTACCTGTTGGAATTCGGCGGTGTAATACCGTCACCAGAATTAAAAACAAAATAACATTAGCGGCCATACGAACCAAAAGTAAGGTTGCGGGTTCCGCGTATTGAACACCAAATCGAGCACCAATAAATCCGGATGCCCAAAGCACGACAAAAATAAACGGGATCATTCGAATTAGCATGGCGAACCTTTGTATCAATTGTTTAACATTCTGTTACTGTAATAGGGTACAGCTAACTTGGTAAGGCACAGATTTGATTAGTTTGGAGGGTACAGATGATTGGAGAGAAAAAGTATTTACGGGTCGAGCAACATCTGCGTCATGGAATGGATAATGGCGTCTATTTACCTGAAGACAAACTCCCTTCTATTCGACAGCTCGGTCTTGATCTAAATGTGAGTAAAAATACCGTCATTCGAGCTTATCAAGAGTTAGAAGCGCTTGGGTTAATTTACGCAGTGGCGAAATCAGGCTATCGAGTGAAGAAAGCCCCTTATCAAAACCAATATCGCAGTGTTCAAGAGCCGAAAGAAATCGATTTACTGACTTTATCCCGTACATTGCTAACTTACCCCGACTATAAAGAAATATTACCGACCGGATCTGCTCATCCTAATACTGATTTCCCGTCCATACGTAGTTTGTATGCAGAAATAGCAAGACAAAGTCGGATGCAAAGTAATATATCCAGTCATTACCAATTACCCCCCGGAGATGGACGGCTAATACGGCAATTGTTGAAGATTAGCTTAGATCTTAGCATTCCGGCAAAAAGCGAAAACATCTTAGTGACTCACGGAGCGCAGCAGGCGATTAGTCTTGCATTACGTGCGTTAACTAAGCCTGGTGATATCGTTGCGGTAGAGTCGCCTTGCTACTTCGGCAACTTATTATTAATGGAGGCACTGGGGTTAAAAGTGTTGGAAATACCAAGCTGCGTCCGTAGCGGAATTGAACCTGCTGCTCTTGAGGAAGCGCTCAGATTATGGGAGATCAAAGCACTGTTGATTACGCCAAACTTTACTAACCCGACAGGCGCGCGCTTACCATTGGATAAACGAAAAATGCTATTACAAATTTCGGGTGATCTTCCGATTATCGAAGACGACGTATTTGGCGGACTATGTGTAGATGAAACGATTCCTAGTCTTTATTCTCTCGATGATCAAGACCGAGTGATTTACGTAAACTCTTTGTCTAAAACATTGGATTCTCGATTGAGAGTAGGATGGTTAATTTCAGGTCGATACCATACTCAGATAGATAAATATCAATTGTGTGAAAATATGGGAGGCTCGAACTTGATGCAGTCTGCTGTTGCCGATTTCCTTACCACAGGAAAGTACAAAACTCATCTTAGCCGAGTGAGGCGAGTTTATCAGCAGAACCAACGACGATTTAATCTCATGCTAAGTTGTGCTCTTAATCAACATGAAAACCTGATTGGTCGCTATCACTTAACACAGCCCGAAGGTTCTTTTTTGATGTGGCTTACGCTTCCCGAAGGTTTTAATAGCCATGAAGCCTGTCGGTTATGTAAGGAAAAAGGGATCAGCATCTTACCCGGATCCATGTTTGGATCTCAGAATCAGTTTGACCATTGTATTCGGTTTAGTACCGCTAATTTTACTGAGCAGGGAGACTGGAGTAAGGGGCTAAATGGGTTGGCAGTTATTATTTCAAATCTATTATAAATCAACCAGTAAAGTGACTGCTGTTATGGCAGGGTTAACATTGTTATCGCTCAATTAATGTTTTTGTCACTAATCAGCTGTATAAACGAGATTCTTTGCTACTTTTAAAAGACAACAATAAAAAGGCTTTCTCGTTAACGGAGTGAATATAATGGGTTTGGACAATATCTCAATATCCAAGAAGCTATCAATTTCCCCCTGCGGTATTAATCGCAATTTTGATTGCAATGGCTGTCATCAGTTCAAATTTGTTGGGTAACCTATCCGACGATATAAAAAAAATATCGTTTGATTTAGCGCCGGATACTGAATTGGCCGCAGAATTAACTGATGCGGTATATGGACTGAGATTGACGGTAAAAAATTACATTAAAACAGGTGATGAAAAGTTCATTGGTACGTTTAATGAACAAGCGGCTTTGTGGACTAAAGACTTAGAACAAGCTTTCAAAGAAATTCAAAACCCAGAACGTGTGGCTTTGTTGAAGTCGATAGAAGGCATGAAAACGGAATATTTGAATACGTTTACCGGAACCGTCATCTCAAATATGCGTAGCCGTAATGAGTTGGTTCAAGGGACACTCAATATAAACGGTCCCGAAATCGAGCGTAAGCTAACTCAGGTTATGGATTCAGCAAAGCGAGATGGCGATGTGGTCGCAGCTTATCATGCAGGGCGAGCGGTTCGTGCTTTACTACTTTCTCGTCTTTACGTATCTAAATTCTTGGTAGAGAACCAGCCTGCACAAGTCGACCGTTTCAATAAAGAGTTTGCTGCTTCTGAAGCGGAAATGGAAACATTATTGAGTACCTTAGAAAACCCAGGTCGACGTCGATTAACCGAAGAAGCAAAAACGCTACTTAATCAATATGAATTGGCTTCAAACAGCGTAGCCACAATGATTTATGATCGTAACGAAGGGATTAACACCCTCGATACCATTGGTCCTCAAATTGCCGTCAAAATAGCGGATTTAAGAGCCTCAATCAGTGCGTCGATGAAACTGGCCGCCACCACTTCTCAAAAGCACACAGAAGAGTCGACATCCATGCTCTTTACCGTGGCTGCTGGTGCCATTCTATTGGGGGTTGTGGTCTCGTTCATGGTAACTAAAGCGATTGTAACGAAACTTGCAGGCACTAATAGCGTCTTGGCTGACATTGCCCAAGGTGAAGGCGATTTGACGATACGAATTCCAGAGCACGGGCGTGATGAGCTCGCTCTATTAGCGAAAAACTACAATACCTTCGCGGACAAATTGCAAAACACGATTGCGAAATTAAACACGGCATCGGGCAGTATGTTAACGTCAGCGCGAGAGCTAACCGATAAAGCCAATAGCACACAAGAAGAAGTACGAGAGCAGCAATCTCAGGCGCAACTCGCCGCTTCCGCCATGACGCAAATGTCGGCCAGTGCACAAGAAGTGAGTAATAGCGCCGTTCAAGCATCAGAGCTTTCTCAGTCAACCGCAAATGCGGCAAGTGAGGGAACAAAAGTAGTGGTAGAGGCGGCGACGTCGATGCAAAGCTTGTCTGAACAAATATCGGATGCGAGTGATACCGTTGAGCAGCTACGCGCTGATAGTGAACAAATTGGTTCCGTGTTGGATGTTATACGCAGTATCGCCGAACAAACCAATTTACTTGCTTTGAATGCTGCAATTGAAGCCGCTCGGGCAGGTGAACAAGGGCGTGGATTTGCGGTCGTAGCAGATGAGGTTCGCTCATTAGCTTCACGAACTCAAGAGTCGACACAGGAAATTCAAAACATCATTGTTAGCTTACAGCAGCGGTCTGAAAGCGCCAGTCAAGCCATGACGAAGAGCCGTGCAAGTGCGGAAGAAACGGCTGCTCAGGTGCAATCAGCAGAGGAGTCACTGACCTCTATCGATGGGTTTATTGCACAAATCAATGATTCGATTGGACATATCTCCAGTGCAGCAGGTCAGCAAGCAACAGCTGCAGATGAAGTAAGCATTAACGTTAATACAATGTCTGATATTTCAGATAAAACATTGACGCAATCGATCGAGACGACAGAATCAGCCGAGCAGCTTAATCGTGTTGGTACGGAAGTCAGTGGATTGTTAGGCCAGTTTAAGGCGTAAGCAATCATTACGCGATTGCCTTAATTGAGTTTCAAAGAATATCTAACAAAGAGTATCTAAGTAGCGCGGCCCTTCATCGTATGTGAAGAGCCGCTTTTTTTCGTTATTAGGTGACGCAATTGAATAGAAACATCACTTTCGAAAGGCAATACTCAGGTAAAACCAGAATATAAGTTTGATGTGTCAATGAACGCTAGAAAACAAAGTTTGCCATGACGGTATATAAGCTGGCGTCTTTGTCTGAACCGGAGTAAATAGGAGGGAACCCGAAGTGGCCATTATGCCCGTCTTGGTATGCCTCTTGAGTCATCCTTACGGTTTGCCATTCAGCATTGATGGATACCTGCGGCGTTAAATAGTGTCTTATACCAATGATCGTATTGTTAGCTTTGCGTCTATGGTGGCTTTCGCCATAGGTGATATAAGGCGACCAATCATCATAATGATAAGCTAGGCTAGTATTCCACGCGGTCTGTTGGTCATCGTGTTCTATTTCTGCAATTATCTGCCATTGTTGCAATGAGTAAGTGCCGCCAAGTGTGTAGATCGTCAGCTGCTCGGTGGGCCTTTTCTGAATTTGGTATTGATTGTGCATAATTGCGCTATGTACTCGAAAATCTACCCCTGTTAAGTCGATGGCGAGACCGACAGAATAATCACTCTCTAATTCGAGCTGTACTAGACCATAAGGGATGGTCTCAACAGAGGAAATGCCATAGAAAGGGGTCACAATTAATTCGAGTGAGTCAGACAAGAAGGTTTGCCAGTCGATAGAAATGCCATCATAAGATGTAAACCCTAAAATACTGTCATAGACGTCTTGCGGTGGCCTTGCCCAAAGATAAGCATGGCCAACAAAGTAGTACTCGGATGCCAAAAATAGCGGTAAACGTTGACGGCCGATATGGCCCGTTAGATTGTTGTATTCATAACTAGCATATAGCCATTCCAACTCAGGTTCTGACCATTCGTCTTGTGGGCGCTTCACTACTTGAGTGGAAAAGCGCAGTTCATCGGTGGCATTATAATCAACCTGAAGACCAAAGATTGTGTCGCAGTCGTAGCATGTGCTATCGCCTATTTGGCGATTAACGAACAAGGCGTTTTCGTTATCACTACGAGTGATGGAGGTAGAACCAAAGCCGCTTAAGGTTAAACCATCAGCCAGTTCTATCGCAGCGTGAGTCGGCAAGCTTGCTGTCATGACCGCAAAAGAAAGGTAGCGTAATTTCATTGCTTACCTCCTTGCAAAATAGTCACCAAAATATTGGCATTTTCGGGTACTTTATCGACAGGCGCATAGGCGATCCCATTTGGGTTCTGATTAAGCCATTGGATAATGGCTTTAATATCGTCACTATCAAGCTCTTCGGGTGGGTGTCCTTTACCTGAAAATGAGCGGCTGGCCCAATAGCCATTCATTTGCGATATTGAGCGGCCTAATAGCATTTTATAGAATTCTTCTCTGTGAATGGATGACTCTGGTAAATCAACAAGAACGATTTTAATACTGCCATTGAGTTTTTTTGTTCGCCCTTTATATATCATCTTAGCGGTATTCTTACTGAGTTGTGGTATTTCTCCATTCATTGAAAAGACTGCAAATTCAATATCTTGAATGTCGTCAGCTAACAATTTCGTCGGGAACAATAGTAACCAAAGGGATATTATAAAATATCTACCAATAGATAGAGTTAAGGTGCGAAAGTCCATTGGCATTTAATTTCTTTCCAGCCATCATGATTAGTTCTAGTATTAAGACTAGATCTAAATATTAGAACCACAAATACAATAATAAAAAATCTGCTCATGTTCACAATAAAGGAGCGTGTATGAGCCTGATAGACAGGATATCAATCAAAACTAAGATGTTAGTTTTGGTGATCCTCCCGTTAGCAATCAGTAGCGTTTTGGCTGGCTTAGAAATTCATAAATCGTATCAGTACATTCAAGAGCTTAATTTGGTGTCTAACCGGATCTCTCTTTTGAGTGGCGTATCATCATATTCGTCACAAACTCACGCTCTCAGTGTCAATAGCCCTTCATCTAAATCGAATGATTATCGACGCATTGAACAAGGCTTGCAGCGAGAACTAGCGGCATTGGAAGAGTTGGTACCGTTGGCGTTTAAACGAGAATCACAAGATGACGTTACCCAAGCGATCAATGAGCTTGCAGAAACCGTTGGTGAGTATCCCGACCTGAGCGTTGAGGAGTTGAGCGAATGGTCTATTTGGATCAATGAAAGCAATGAGCATCTCATTACGTTGTTGGAAAAGTCTTGGCTAGATATCGAAGATATCAATATTGAACAAAAACTCGATGTTCTCTATCAATTACAATGGCTTTCGTTATGGTCTAAGCAAGAAAATGGCCACGTGAGGCAGTTATTAAATACGCCTACAGACCAAGATAAATTGACGCAGTTGGTGTCTGTAGCTGAGCGACAGCAATTTACTATTGAACGGTTTATATCTATCAATGCAGATGCCGAACAAATAAAACTATTAAGGGACGCATTTTCTGATCCCGCTTTTATCCAGAGTTATCAATTACGACAAGCCATTTTAGATGGGAAAATTACGGAAAAACTCATTGAAACAGGGCTTTCTGCATTTGATAAGCGGTATGAAAAAATACAGTTTGTAGTCAATAAAGTGTCCAAAAGCTTAATTGAAGATATCGATAAACGAATAGAAACTAAAAACACAATGGTGTTGGTTTTATCGATTGTCATTATTTTTTCATTATTGGTTTTTAGTTATCTCGGTGTGAACGTATCCAGACGAATTATTAATTATCTTTCATTGGTTATTCATACCTTAGGCAAGGTTGAGGCAACCCAAAATAATGCCCTGAGAGTGCCGATGAATGGTAATGATGAGTTAACGATATTCAGTACTCAACTCAATATTTTGTTAAGTGATCGGCAACGAAATCACGATGGCTTAGTCTTGGCCAAAGAGGAAGCAGAGAGAGCGAATATTGCCAAGAGTGCCTTTTTAGCCAATATGTCCCATGAAATTCGTACTCCTCTTAATGGTGTGATCGGGATGTCTTCGATTTTGGCCGATACCAAACTCGACCCCGCTCAGATTGAATATTTACAAACCATTGAAACCTCATCTCAAACTTTGTTAATGCTCATTAATGACGTGTTAGACCTGTCTAAAATCGAATCTGGTAATTTGGTCCTGGTCAAAAGCGATTGCAATGTCAAAGAGTTGCTGTACGACACACTTTCGATTGTGATGCCTAAAGCGCAAGAGAAAGGATTAGCCTTAAACGTTGATATCGACCCGAACTTGTTACCCCAAGTGAAATTAGACGAGCACAGGCTGCGGCAGATACTACTGAACCTATTAGGCAATGCGGTTAAATTCACCTTGAATGGTTCAATTAAAGCAATGTTGAAGTATGACCCTATAGATGAAAGTAAAGGCCAATTATATTGTGCAATCAGTGATACGGGGATAGGAATAGATGCCGACAAACAAACGGCAATTTTTACTCCATTTACTCAAGAAGATGGCTCGATAACCAGAGATTTTGGCGGTACTGGCTTGGGGCTTTCAATCTCACATCAGTTGGTTGAAATGATGAATGGCAGCTTGGTTGTTAAATCAGAAAAAGACGTCGGTAGTACGTTTAGTTTTCTGATCGATGTTGAGGTAGTGAAGGCTCGACAACAGCTAACCTGTTTGGTCGGAATGAAATTTTTAATGTTTGATAATGGCTTGCCGTATGCCGATTTATTGCTCTCGGAGCTGAACTATCAAGGGATTTCGGTTGTTCAAGCTGCAACGTATTCGCCCTCATTGGATCTAAGTTGCTATGATGGCGTGATTATATGCCAGAGGGATGACGCCGACGGTATGATTCACCAAGTGCGTGCTGACTTACCATTAAACAGCACCATTTTCATCTGCACCAACAATCGATCCGGCGTCAGTAAGTTGGATAAATTGGTTGTCGGCATCATTACGACACCTTTATTTGGCCATCGGCTTCGAAATATTTTAGTGAATGCCTTCGAGAGCATTCAGGCGGTAGACGATGACCTAACGAGTTTGTCGTCTACGCAGACACCCGATCACTCCTCAGTTAACAATGATGCACACTTGTCACCCACGCAAAGATCGATCACGCAAGAATTGGCGATATCCACAAACAATAAAGGGTGTGTTTTGGTTGTGGAAGACAACAAAGTAAACCAACAGGTAGTATCCTTGGTATTGGACAGAGCCGGTTATACCTTTGAAATAGCTAATCATGGTAAAGAAGCATTAGTGATGCTACAGCAAGGAGGGCGATATTGTGCGATCTTGATGGATTGCATGATGCCAATTATGGATGGTTTTACCGCCACTGAGCTCATGAGAGGCTGGGAAAAAGAACAAGGGTTTTCTCGAACTCCAATCATCGCATTGACCGCCAGTGTATTAGACCAAGATATAGAAAAGTGCTTTACCTCGGGTATGGACGACTACGTAGCCAAGCCATTCAAAAAGGAGTTCTTATTAGAGAAACTGGCCGAACATGCCTAGTTTGCATATTGGCTTAGGTCACACTTTTTCTTTTGCTGATAACGACTTCAAAGTTTGCCTATAAAAATACCTTATGCTTTCGCTAAGACGCTAGTATTGGGCCAATCTTCAATCGGCTGTGAATAACGAAAGGATCGGTTATGCAGGCAAAAACCCATATCTTAGTGGTAGATGACGACAGTGAAATTCGAGAACTTCTAGAAGAATATTTGTCTAAATTGGGCTTTCGTGTCTCTACGGTTGAAGATGGAGTGGCGCTTGATCTTCATATAGCCGAGCATAGTTATCCGGATTTAATCTTACTTGATGTGATGTTACCGGGTGAAGATGGCTTTGCTCTGTGTCAGAAAATTCGTAAACACTCCAATGTCCCTATTATCATGCTCACCGCTGTTTCTGAAGAAACGGATCAAATCATTGGTCTCGAAATTGGGGCAGACGATTACATTGCTAAACCTTTTAGCCCGCGGCAGCTCATTGCTAGAATAAAAGCGCTATTACGTCGGGTGCATGTCAATGAAGAAGAGCCGAACTCGGGCCTACCTCGACGAGTTTTGTTTGGTCATTGGCAACTCGATACGTTATCTCACCAAGCCATTAACAGTGAGTCTGACGAAGTGGTAGAGCTCTCGGGTAGTGACTTTACTTTGTTGATGTTGTTTTTATCTCACCCTAATGAAATCCTAGATCGAGACACCATTTCACATGCCACTCGCGGCCGTGAGGCGATGCCGTTTGAGCGCGGTATTGATGTGCAACTTAGCCGATTACGACATCGTTTTGGTAATGATGGCAGCAAATTCATTAAAACGATGCGCGGTAATGGCTATATGTTTACCGCGTTAGTTACCTTTGAGCATTAAATAATGCTTAAATTGCGCTGGCCTCGCTCATTGGTTGGTCGAACGCTTTGGCTGACCTTGCTGGCGGTTGCGGTCGCTCAGGGGATAGCGACGATGATTTGGTACTCACAATCGAAAAGTCGTGAACTTGAAGGTATCCGCTCTGCGTCTTCAAGTATGGCGACTATGTTTGCCTCCACCGTGAACTTCTTCCAATCACTGCCTCTTGAGTATCGTCACATAGTCTTGGATCAGATCCGTAATATGGGCGGAACGCGCTTTTTCGTTTCATTTAATGATGAACACCTTACGATCGAGCCGATTAAAAGTTCACCTCTAAAAGAGGCTTCAATCGGTGCGGTAAAAACGGTCCTGGCTCAGAAGTTGCCAAAAGCGCATCACATTAGTGTGGAATTCTCTCGGCCAGATAAGTTAAGAATACTGAAAAATGACATTTATTTAAGTGATTTACCCAAGTCATGGGCTCACCATACATTAACTTTACAGCCGATCAATCCACCAATATTAGTGGTACAAATTGAATTGGCTGCAGATGAATGGCTATATATCGCCGCATTATTGCCCGCACCCTATGTGAGCTTAGAAGATGAAATTCTAGGTACCGATCAACTGATCTTTCTGTTTTTCTCTACGTCGTTATTATTGCTATTAACCTACTTGATGATCCGGCGGCAGGTGAAGCCACTTAAGCGTTTAGCACAAGCGGCAAACGACTTGAGCCTAAATATCGATCAAGCGCCTTTGGTGGAAGAGGGGGCGTCGGAGCTAGTGACGGCAACTCGAGCATTTAACCGAATGCAGCTGCGTATTAATCGCTATATTACCGATAGAGAAACGCTTTTTTCGGCTATTTCACATGATCTCAAAACGCCGATTACTCGCTTGAGGTTGCGAACGGAGTTGCTCGAAAGTGACGCTAAGCGCGAAAAATTCAGTCAAGATTTAAATGATCTTGAAATGATGGTTAAAGGGGCACTTCAGTGTGTAAGAGAAACCGACATTCATGAGAACACTGAATGGGTCGATCTCAACGACATGCTGGCAAGCATTGCCGAGAGCCACAACCACAAGCAACTTAATGTTGTGCTGCCAACAGATAAAATCCCACCTTTGTGGGTTAAACCGTTAGCGATAAAGCGTGTGCTGACGAATCTGATAGATAACGGCGTAAAATATGGCAATAAAGTCAGAGTCTTTGCCTATGATAACGACACCGGGCTTGAATTGATTGTTCTTGATGAAGGCTCGGGTATCCCAGAAGACAAACTCGAAACGGTATTTGAACCGTATTACCGCTTAGCAAAAGACTCTGACGGACACGGTTTAGGCTTAGGTATTAGCCGTAGTATCGTGCATGCACACGGCGGAGATCTCATTATTTACAATTCTATTAACGGTGGTTTAGAGGCTAAGGTCTTGATACCACACGATCTTGATGACTAATGTAACGTCATTGTTACATTAGTATTACTCTTTGTTGCAATCTTCTGTGTCCGGTCGGATTAAGCTCTAGTCAATCGAGGAAATCTGAGCCGTATTTGTTTCCTCTTTTTGGCTAAATCCAATACACACGGACGATGGTAATTATAATGAATATGAATAAAACCCTACTAAGCATCTCCCTTCTTGCCGCTTCTTCTTTCGCTCAAGCAGGCGAAGTTGAAGTTCTCCACTGGTGGACATCTGGTGGTGAGGCGAAATCTATTGCAGTTCTTAAGGATATGCTAGAAGAAGAAGGCCACAGCTGGAAAGATTTTGCGGTAGCTGGTGGTGGTGGCGAAAGTGCCATGACAGTATTAAAAACTCGTGCAGTTTCTGGCAACCCTCCGTCGGCGGCACAGATTAAAGGCCATGACATTCAAGAGTGGGGTGGCTTAGGTTTCCTTACTAATCTTGATGACGTTGCAAAACAAGGCGGTTGGGACGAAGCGGTACCAAGCATGGTGACAGACATCATGAAATGGGATGGCGAGTATGTGGCGGTTCCTGTCAACGTTCACCGTGTTAACTGGTTATGGGCAAACCCAGAAGTACTCGAGAAGTCGGGCGTATCAGTACCAACAACACTTGATGAGTTCTTTGTTGCCGGTGACAAAATTAAAGCTGCTGGATTTATTCCGTTGGCGCATGGTGGTCAACCTTGGCAAGACGCGACCGTATTTGAAGCCGTTGCACTCGATGTATTAGGTTCAGAAGACTACGTAAAAGCGTTTGTAGATCTTGATATGGACGTGCTGTCTGGCCCGAAAATGGTTGAAGTATTCACTAAGTTCCAACGTATCCATGACTACATTGATAGCAACTCGCCAGGACGTGACTGGAACGTTGCAACCTCGATGGTTATCAATGGTGAAGCAGCAATGCAAATCATGGGTGACTGGGCGAAAGGTGAATTTACGGCGGCAGGAAAAATGCCGGGTAAAGATTTCATCTGTGCTCCTGCGCCGGGTACTGCGGGTCAGTTTACTCATAACGTAGACAGCTTTGCGTTCTTTGAGTTAAAAGATCCAGAGAACATTAAAGCTCAAAAAGCATTGGCCGCGACCATTCTTGACAAGAAATTCCAAGAAGTCTTCAACTTAAACAAAGGTTCTATTCCTGTACGTCTAGATATGGATATGTCTAAGTTTGATTCATGTGCGTTAGACGCAATGGCAACCTTTAAATCTACCGCTAAAACGGGTGACTTTGTGCCAAGTATGGCGCATGGCATGTCAACAACAAGCTACGCTCAAGGCGCTATCTTTGACGTTGTCACTAACTTCTTTAACGATCCAAAAGCCGATCCAGCAGAAGCCGCTAAGACACTGGCAAAAGCCGTGAAATCAGCTATGTAATGAACCCCCTGAAAAGCTCCTCCATGGTGGAGTAGCTTTTCCTTTGATGCCGCTGCTAAGTCGGCGGCGTTAAGGTTTTTTTTACAAGGATTCGTAATGGAGCGTATTGTGACTATATCGACTACTCGCTCAGCACCTAAAAAAAGCTTCGCTGACCGGTTGCAAAACTGGCTGCCGAAAATCGTTCTTGCACCCACTATGTTAGTGACTGTGGTGTGTATTTACGGGTATATTTTTTGGACTGCTGCGTTATCAATGACAAACTCGCGTTTTTTACCAAGTTTTAAGTTTGTTGGCTTTGCACAATACGAAAAGCTAATGGAAAACGACCGCTGGATCACGTCGATTACTAATCTCGCGATCTTTGGTGTGTTGTTCTTAATTATCGCGATTGCACTTGGTGTGTTTCTGGCCATTTTTTTGGATCAGAATATTCGACAAGAGGGTGCAATTCGAACCATTTATCTCTACCCAATGGCGTTGTCATTCATTGTGACGGGTACGGCTTGGAAGTGGATTCTAAACCCAGGTCTTGGCATTGAGAAAATGGTGCACGACTGGGGTTTTACCGACTTTAAATTCGATTGGCTCGTCAACTCTGAAATGTCTATCTATACCTTGGTTATTGCGGCTATATGGCAATCATCAGGCTTTGTTATGGCGATGTTTCTCGCAGGCTTACGTGGTATCGACTCTTCGATCATCAAAGCGGCGCAAATTGATGGCGCGAGCTTACCAAAAATTTATTTAAAAATCATTTTGCCTTGCTTACGCCCAGTGGTATTTAGTGCGGTGATCATTACCTCTCATATTGCGATTAAGAGTTTCGATTTAGTGACAGCATTAACCTCAGGTGGACCTGGTTATTCTTCAGATTTACCCGCCTTGTTTATGTACTCACATACCTTTACTCGTGGCCAAATTGGCCTAGGTTCAGCCAGTGCTATGGTGATGTTAGCCGGTATATTGGCGATTTTGGTTCCTTATCTTTATTCCGAACTTAGGGAGAAAAAATGATGACGTCTTCATTTAATTGGTCTCGTGCTTTTCTCTATGCGGTGTTGATTTTCTTTTGCCTGTTTTATCTGATGCCTCTGTTCGTCATGGTCATCACTTCGTTCAAAACCTTGCCAGATATTAAAGCGGGTAACTTGATGACACTGCCACAAGAGTGGGTGTTTGGGGCTTGGGATAAAGCCTGGTCAAGTGCTTGTACTGGGGTGAAATGTGAGGGGATCAAAGGCTATTTTTGGAACTCGTTCCAAATGGTGATTCCTGCTGTGTTGTTTTCAACATTATTGGGTGCATTTAACGGTTATGTAGTCACGAAATGGCAGTTCAGAGGGTCCAACTTGTTCTTCAGCTTGTTGCTTTTTGGTTGTTTTATTCCGTTCCAAGTTATCTTACTGCCAATGGCGGCAGTGTTAGGTAAGTTAGGACTGGCTAACACCACAACGGGCTTGGTGATTGTGCACGTAATTTACGGTATGGCCTTTACTACTCTATTTTTCCGTAACTTCTACATTGGTATTCCAGACGAGTTAGTCAAAGCAGCTAAGTTGGACGGTGCAGGATTCTTTACTATTTTCTTTAAGATTCTCTTACCGCTTTCAACGCCAATCATCATGGTAACCATTATTTGGCAGTTCACGTCCATTTGGAATGACTTCCTATTTGGCGTGGTCTATTCAGGCTCGGACACTCAACCAATAACGGTCGCATTGAATAACTTGGTAAACACCAGTACCGGAGTTAAAGAATATAACGTAGACATGGCAGCCGCCATTATTGCCGCATTGCCGACATTAGTCGTGTATGTATTGGCAGGTAAGAATTTTGTGCGCGGTTTGACCGCAGGCTCAGTGAAGGGATAAACGATGGCTACTTTACAACTTAAACAAATTCGAAAAACGTATCGTAATGCTGATCAAGAAACCCTTAAGGGCATTGATATCAGCATCGATTCAGGTGAGTTCCTTATTTTGGTTGGACCGTCTGGTTGTGGTAAATCCACTCTGATGAATACCATTGCAGGGCTTGAAGACATCAGCGCAGGCGAAATCGTCATTGACGGCGTGGATGTGGCTCAGGTTGAACCAAAAGATCGCGACATCGCTATGGTGTTTCAGTCTTACGCTTTGTATCCAAACATGACCGTGTATGAGAACATTGCTTTCGGTTTACGCATTAGAAAAATGTCGAATGAAGCCATTGATGCGGAAGTAAAACGTGTCGCTGAAATGCTACAAATTGATGTGTTACTAGACAGAAAACCAAGCATGCTTTCTGGTGGCCAGAGACAAAGGGTTGCCATGGGCCGTGCCCTTGCTCGTAAGCCGAAGCTTTACTTGTTTGATGAGCCATTATCTAACCTTGATGCCAAGCTTAGAGTTGAAATGCGTCATTAGATCAAGCGATTACATCAACAGTTAAACACCACTATTGTTTATGTAACACACGACCAAATCGAAGCCATGACATTGGCCGATCGTATTGCGGTAATGAAAGATGGTGAATTGCAGCAGCTTGGGACGCCGAAGGAAATCTATAACAAGCCAAATAACATGTTTGTCGCAGGCTTTATGGGTTCACCGTCGATGAACTTTATTCATACCATGGTTGATCTGGACAGCAACGATAATCCAGTGATTAAGGTGGTTGGTACCAATGAGCAGGAGCACCACATTAAATTGCCAGATTCCATGCGTGATCAAGACGGTAAGAAAGTCGTGATCGGTTTGCGCCCAGAGCACATTACCGAGCAACCGGGAGAAGACGAATCGGTATCGACTCAGTTGGATCTACTGTTAGAAGTTTTAGAACCAACAGGGCCAGATACGATAGCAATGGTGAAAGTCAACGATCAGGAAATTGCTTGTCGTTTGTCACCAGAATTTGATGTCAGTGTAGGGCAAGTTGCGCCCTTGCATTTCGACTTATCAAAAGCGGTCATTTTTGATGCGGCGACCGAACAGCGAATCGCCTACTAGGTTTGTAGTAATTGAAGCTGACGACATTGGGGAATGAGTCAGCTTTTGAGCGGGGGAGAAAGGTGTACTGAGTAAGCGATTGCTTTGGCTCAAAGCTGCGAACAAAGTACATTTGCTCATTTAGTGACGGATGGAACATCCTTGTCATAAAGGCCTTAGTTATCAAAAGATAGCTAAGGCCTTTATGACAAGGAGTGAATATCACAGTGTTTTACGCCGTTAAACTCATTCGATTATCTGAGGGTGAGAGTATTGCTGGTACTTTGGCAGTTGTGTTCGCAAGTTATTAAAAGTGGCGCGAGCACTTTGTTTAGACAATTTATTCATCAACCAGTCTGGCATTAAGCCTCCGGGATTTGCGAACGCTTTGTATTCAATAAACGTAGTGCCATTGGTGAACTTTTGCAGTGTCCAGCTAGCGCTAACGGAATGGATACGAATATAACCACTCTGTTCTGCAAGCGTGGTCTCTGGGGCATCTTTTATTTCAATAGTAAATCCGAGATCATTAACCCAATACTTAGAGTAAGTCACCATGTCACGATCACTTGCCGGCCATGGCGCGGTGAATTGGGTGTAGACGATATTTTCAGTATTAGATATTTGACTGAGAACCCGGCTGTGGCTGGCGTTATCGATCCAGTTGGGCACATTGTTACTGTCTTCTAATAGAGTTAAAAAGGCACTATAACTGGTTGGCGTGAACATCTGTGCTCGGATTTCAACAAGGCCATTTTTTTGCTCGTGAGTGTGGATGGTTATCCCGTCAGTATTACTATCAAATTGCCAATAGCTGCTTACATTTGCGTTACCTGTTCCTGACGTTAATGCGATTAACGTGAGAAAACTAATTCGTAAAACTTCCATGTTTCACCTATATAAAAACGGTCCTTAGTTTAAATCATATACAACTTTATGTGATAAATCAGTATCGTAGTGAAGTGGATAGGTCGAAAAGCCAGTCTCGTTATCTCCAGTGAAAACGAACACTCCTGAAGTGTTCAATTACTTGATGACAGCTTTATTGTTGATTAATTCGCCAAGATGAAATATCGTACAGGCAGGTTGATTGGACGCCTGCCTCGCAAAAGCGCACGTACCAATGTCGCGGCTAACATGCCGCATTAAAATTTTCTTCAGTTTATACGCTGAAAACCTTCTGAAACCGATAGCGAGTAGGTTCAATATAGGAGAGCATCATGCGTATAGAACAAGTAAACCTCGTCGAATTTTGGCTATTTGAAGCCAAGCTACTGCATAAACACGTTAAGTCTGAGCGGAAATCACATTCCCTTCCAGTGCTGCGTCGCCTACTCAATCAAAAAGTCCTTGTTGGATTATCATTACCCGAATTGCAAAAAGACGTGTCGATCGTTCAGCGCAAGCATCTGCTGCAATTGGTATCGATAGAGAACGGATTTGCAAGCTGGGTGGCGTTTAAACAAACTCTTGAATCTGCGTCGGATTCTTCCGGACAGTACCTTCCTGAGCGAATTAAACTTAAGAATATTGGCTATCCCGCCCTGTGGTTTTCAACGATGGATGAAGCGGTTAGTTACGCAAATATTCATGGTGGAGAGGCCATTCCGGTTGGTAGCCAAGCGGTGATTGCGATTAATCATTCGGCGTAAATGACTAAATGCGAAGTAGAGTGCTCTACTTCGCCCTCTCCACGATTCAGCGTAGTCTAACTCATACCAAACAAGACGCGTTCAGGTGCCCTTATTCTTATTGCAGGGACACACGCTTCAGTAAAAAGCATTACAAGGACACTGTTCAGTAAAAAGAGGACTTTGCGTGCTTTGTTCATTATTGAAGCGACTGTCCCTACAATTAATTGTTCTGTTGAATGACTTTTGAGTAACAAAGTGTTGCGACTTTGTTGGTTTTTTGTTTTATTGACCAGCTACGCTCAGATTTAGGAATCAAGATGAATAGGAATGTTTGGCTGCTTTCACTGTGTCAGGCTTTGTTGATGACGGGGAACATATTACTGATCTCGGTGATTGGCTTGATAGGCAAACAGATTGCGCCAAGTGTCGGTATGATTACTTTGCCAGTTGCGCTGCAGTTTTTAGGTCTGATGGCCGCGACTATTCCGGCGTCTTTGATTTCGGGTAAGCTAGGGCGAAAGAGAGGGTTTAGCATTGGTAATGTGGTCGGCATCTCAGGGGCGAGCTTGGCAACTTACGCGTTGTCTCAGCAACACTTTTACCTGTTTTGTTTTGCCACCTTCTTACTCGGCATCGGTATTGGTTTTGGTACGCTTTATCGGTTTGCTGCTATTGAGGTGTGTGACGAAAATGCTCGTCACCGTGCGATTTCTATCTCGATGGCGGGTGGCGTCCTTGCTGCTGTACTTGGGCCAAACTTAGCGATCATGTCTCAACAGTGGTCACAAGATGGCTTGTACATTGGCGCGTTCGCTTCGTTAATCGGCCTAAATATCCTCGCACTTGTTATCTTACAAACGATCCAGTTCCCTAAGGTTTCTTTCAATAGCCAAACACCTAAAGCCGATCCCATCAGTGAGATAGTTAAAGCGCCTAATTTTGTTGGTGCGGTGTTTGCCGCCATGGTGGCTTATGCGGTGATGAATATTTTGATGACAGCGACGCCACTTGCAATGATTGGTTGTGGGTTCGACTTTACCAAAGCCGCAGGTGTGATTGAGTGGCACGTGTTAGGGATGTTCGTACCGGCATTTTTTACCGGGACCTTAATTGAAAAATTCGGTTCAAGGGTGATGATTTTAGCGGGTGGGGTGCTGTTTGTGCTTTGTATCGCTATCAACATCCATGGCGAATCTATTTGGCACTTTAGGGCGGCTTTGGTTGTGCTAGGTGTTGGTTGGAACTTCATGTTTATCTCGGCCACGGGTTTATTTAGCCAATCATACCAATCGCAGAATAAAGCCAAAGCTCAAGCATTGAATGAATTTGTGGTATTTGGGTGCGTGACGGTTACGGCGCTGCTCTCTGGCTGGCTAGAGTCGACAGCCGGGTGGCAAAACCTCAACATCTATGTATTACCCTTCGTTCTAGCGGTGATCGTCTTGTTTGCGTTTAGCGCTCGAAAATCTCGTACTTTGAAGCAATCTGTTTAAAGCATCGCAATGCCGAGTGTTAGTCCCATTGCTACTGTCGATGCCGATTGACCGGTGAACGCCCTATTTTAACGATAGTCTTACTCCCAGGCTGAAGGTACGCAATATGCAGCAAACTAAACTATTCAACCAAGCGACTTTCGCTGGGCTTGCAGCAACGTTAGTCGGGAATGGTATTGGTCGCTTTGCCTATATAGCATTGATGCCAGTTCTCATACAAAACGGATGGTTCTCAAGCGAAGATGCTTCAATTCTTGGGGCTGCGACGCTCATTGGTTATATATTTGGTGCACCTGCTTCAAGCTTTTTACGGAGATATTGTTCAACAGGAACACTCATACGCATCTCCCTGTTATTGAGCAGCCTTAGTTATCTTGGTTGTGCTATAAAATCGGCCCCTTTTGAATGGTTTCTAACACTGAGAACCATTGCAGGAGTATCGGGTGCCATTCTCATGGTGCTCGCTCCACCAATGATCGCGAGTCTTCACCCACAAGAGATGAAGGCAAGAATTAGTGGCGTCGTATTTTCAGGAATCGGTCTTGGTGCCATGATCTCAGGAACACTCATACCTCTACTTATCTATCGAAGTGTCGAAAGCGCATGGTTAGGTATGGGAGCGATCGCTTTTCTGGCGACCGTCCTCACATGGAACGCATGGGGTCTTGAGCCTAAACCGACTCATTACACTAACAGCCCTTCTACGTTTAGCGACCTATCTAAGTGTGAACGAGTCAGTATTCGTTTTGTGCTTTTAGCCTATACATTTAGTGCGATTGGTTACTTGCCTCATACTCTCTTTTGGGTCGACTATATTGTTCGTGAGTTGGGAATGACTTTGACGAGTGGCGGTTTCTATTGGGCAGTTTTTGGTATCGGTGCTGCTGTAGGACCAATAGTGACCGGTATATTAGGTGATAGATTCGGGCTCAAAAAAGCACTAGTAGCTGCATTTTCGTGTAAAGCGATCGGGGTAGCACTACCGTTGTTAAGCACCAATGAGATTGCACTTTTTGCGTCATCCTTGCTCGTGGGTATGTTTACCCCCGGCACGGTAACGCTTGTATCAACTTACACCTTAGAAATCGTCGGAACACAGCTCCATACAAAGTCATGGGGAGCAATGACAATGGCTTTTGCTGTTTCGCAAGGAGTGGTTGGCTTTGCTATGGCTCATTATGCCCCACAATTGGCCACTTATAGCGTCCTATTTATGATCAGCGCGAGTGCACTCGTTCTATCGATAGCATGCATTTTGTTTACATCAACCAAACAGCCAACATTAGACACTACTCAAACGAGTTTTTAGCAAAGGAATCGCTCATGAAACTTTATTTAAATGATACCTCACCATTTTCAAGAGCCGTGCTGGCAACTGCCTATCTATGCGAGGCACCACTAGAGCTCGAATGGGTAGACCCGTGGCAGACTCCTCAAGCATTGGTCACTATCAATCCATTTAGTACGATCCCAGTTCTAGAAACCAATGAGGGTGTCGCGCTAACAGAGAGTTTAACGATCTGCGAATTCCTTATGCAGAATTACCCAACAAAAAACCTTACAATCACAAACGCTAAGCATAGTAAACGCATGTCATTATTAGGCGTGAGTAAAACGCTAATGGAAGTGGCATTTCGCTGTGCGGCATTGAGCCGTTTTGAAGCTGAGCAAAATGTTCTGTCTGTTAGAGGAAAAGAAGGGATTCAAAGAGCTGTTCGGTCACTTATCGAACAATTGAATGTCACTGATGATTTATTTCAGCCTGATTTCTCGACATTATACTTACACATTGCGTTAGATTACGTTCTGTTTAGACACGCTAGCCTGTTCTCCGCACGAGAGGTCGACATCCTCAGCACCGCTTTACAAAGCTCCCCTTTCAAAGACACACTGGCAAAGTTAAGCCTAGACTTGCTTTCCAGTAAACCCAGTTGGAAAGACCTTAACCAATAGAAGATAACGGCTCGTTCTCCGAGTGGATTTGAGGGCGAGTCTTTCTTACTATGCCTATTATGGGCACGAGGCTTCACCGCACAAAAAAAGCGAAGCAGGATATCCCACTTCGCTTTTATCTTTTGCTCTACTTAGCTTTTAGAACTTAGCCTTTAGCACTTCGCTCTTACCAATCAAGCCATTCTCTTCGCAGGCGTCCAGCGAGCCATGCTCAAAGGCAGTTTAATGCCTTGCGACTCTAGCAAGTTCACACGAGCCAAGTACGCTGCGCCATGAACCAGATGCTTTGCAACATCTACCGCGTTACGGTGTTGGTAATCATCTAGGTAGCTGCCTTTTGCCCATTGGTTGAATGCGCCAAGTGCTGGGCCTGCCCAAATTTGGTAGTCCATTTCACGGCCAGCTTCGCCAGTGTTAGACCAACGGCTAGATAACCCCAAGTACCAACGGAAAATCAATGCCATTTTACGTTTAGGGTTGCCTTCTGCACGTTCGATTTGCTTAGGATCACGCTCGTTGAAGTGCGCGACAGTCCCTGCCCAAATATCAGCGAGGGTAGAGCGGAACACTTGTTTTTCTAACTTCTCGCGCTCATCTGCAGGAATTGCTTCGATAGAGTCGTAACGCATGTAAATATCGTACAGCTTGTTAGCACGCATTGGGAATAATGTACCGCGCTTAACCACTTGCAGTTTTACGCCCATTTCGAACATGTCTGCTGCTGGTGCCATCGTTACGTCAGCCATTTCCGTTGTCGCCAGTAGCTTACGGGTATGCTCACTTGCGCCCGCTTCAACACATGCTTGGTTAACAGAACCGGTAACAATGTATGCGGCGCCCATATTGAATGTAGCAAGCGCGGCATCAGGTGTGCCAACGCCGCCACCGCAACCAACACGGAGTGGCGTTTTGTATTGGTACTCGGCTTGAATTTCGTCTTTCAGTGCCAAAATAGTCGGTAATAGCGTAACCAGTGGACGGTTATCGGTATGACCGCCTGAGTCTGCTTCTGCTGTGATGTCATCTGCCATTGGAACCAATTGCGCTAGTTCCATTTGCTCAGCGGTGATACGGCCTTCATCAACTAAAGCTTGTAGCATTTTAGCTGGAGCAGGTTGCATGAACTTGCTTGCCACTTCTGTACGGCTCACCTTAGCAATGACTTTATTGCCAATCTGAATCTCACCTTGTGCGTCACGGCTTAAGCCAGCAGCACGGTATTGGACGATTTGAGCAGTAAGACCAAGGAAAGCAGAGGCTTCAACCGTGCGAACTTTGTGCTTTAGAAACAACTCAACACTGCCACGCTCAAGTGCAGGTTCGCTTGGGCTGTGGATCAAGTTAAACGCGTAAGGGCCATTGGGTAGCGCCGCTTGAATGCGGTTAATGGCTTGTTCTACGCGAGATGGAATTAAACCCGCCGCGCCAAACGAGCAAAGAATGCCAGCTTCACCCAATGCGATAACCAACTCTTCAGAAGAGATGCCATTTGCCATTGCGCCAGCATAGTAGGCGTATTTTACGCCATGGCAGCGACGAAATTCATCGTCGCCCAAGCTTTGTGTACCCAATGCAGGAGCAAATGCGCTAACCGGGTGGCTAGTGTTACTGCTGGCCGTGTCGCCTGCGGTAATCGTTGCTTGTTGGCTAATGCCTAAGCCTTTTTCTGGGTGGTTAATTAGGTAACAACCACGGCTTAAGTCTTTTAGTGCTGCTGCCATGTCGTCTTGTTGGTAACTTGTTGTGCTGTCCTCTACTTGCCATGGCCATGGAGAAAGCTTTTCGTTATTCAATATCGTTTGGTTCGTCATGTTCTAACCCTTAACTCAAGCTTCTTCGATGCAGATAGCAATGTCTTTCACTTCATAAATACGCAAGCCATCTTTACTTAGGTTCGCGTCACCCACGATGACTTTTTTGCCATCTTGGTCGGTCACAGAGGTGATGTGAACATCCAGTGACATTTGCTTATTCAGTGGGTTAATTTGACCACGGTATTTCCACTTCACTTCCGATTGGATTTGACCAAACTTCGGATTGCGGAAACCAGCACCTAAGTCTTTGTTCAATGCGTAGGTCTGCATGAGTTCGATGATAGCTTCG
Source organism: Vibrio tapetis subsp. tapetis (assembly GCF_900233005.1). Lineage (NCBI taxonomy): Bacteria > Pseudomonadati > Pseudomonadota > Gammaproteobacteria > Vibrionales > Vibrionaceae > Vibrio > Vibrio tapetis. Next base: position 2,121,166 of record NZ_LT960611.1, on the reverse strand, counting down.
ACGCCAAGTGAACCTGGCATTACAGGATCTTGATGGAAGTGGAATTGGAAGAACCAATCGCTTGGGTCGATCGTGCGTTCTGCATAAAGGTAACCAAGACCTTCTTTACCGCCATCGCTGGTGATTTGAACGTTATCGATGAAGTTCAAACGACCACCTGCGAGCTGGTAGTGTGGCCTTGCTTCGCCCGCGGCTGATGCTGGCGCATTGAAGTAACGGCTAGTTTTGTCTAGTAGGTCAATGTGTACATCCGGTGTGCGGTTGTTATCCACATGCCAAGGGTGAGTCACTTTACCGTTATCCAAACCCAGTTGGTCTTTTAGTGCCGCGCCTTTGAAGTAACCAAATACCGCGGTACCTTGGTAGAAAGGCACACCGTCAGTTAACAGTTCAAAACTGAAGCTTTGAACAATGTTGGTGCCCATCATTACGGTAGAAAGTAGGCGTGAATCGTTGACGATGGTTTTACCACGCAGGTCAACGTTGCGCAGCATCTTGCCGCTGCCGTCTAGGTTACGGAAGAACAATTCTTCGCCTGGGAAGCCAAGTGTTGTACCAATGTAGCCAGAAATAAAGCCATTAGGTTGCAGAGATATTTCCATTAATACCGAGTACGGCATTAAGGTTTGATGGCTGTTCTCATCAAAGTACCATGCGTTCTCAGGTACTTCGTATTCAGCAAGACACGAAGACGGCGTTTTAAAGTCGCCACGAGTACCGTTAACTTCTACAACGCGAGTGGTCAGTTGCAAATCACCACACGGAGTACGCGGTGGGATCATGCCACGATAGATAGAGAAATCTGGGCCGAAACATTTTTCGATGTCGCCAGTCGCAAACTCAAACATGTGGTACGGCGTGAACGGTACGGTGTCTGGTGTGCGGTTCGGGAAATCGGGTGTTGTTGGTGCTTCAACGTGTTGAAGTGGAATAACGCCTTTATTAGTTGCGGTATTCAAGTCTGGGATTTGCGCCATTAAAGGAGCATTAACAGAAGCGGCTTGGTAGCCTGTTGTTTCTTCCACTACGACAGTCTCTGCGGCAACGGTAGTTGTGTCTTCAGAAGCATTGTGCAGCTCAGGGTAAAGCGTACATTCTGCGTCTTCTTTGATCATCACACCCAAGTTTTGGAAATCAACAATTACTTTTCCATTCAGTATGATATCGATGTTTGCTTTCGCGTAAGGGCGAGGGCTTGTACCGATTTCAGTGACTTCCAGACGGTAAGTAAGAACCGCTGATTGTGGCAGAACTTGCCCACGGCAACGTACTTGCTGTGGGGCATTTTCTAGCGGCTGGAAGCGGCCGTTTTCAACCAAAGTGTGCATACCTAGATGCATCATGTAGAACTGAAGCAGTTGACCACAACCTTCGGCCATTAAAGATCCTGCCATAACAGAGTCGTCTTTAAAGTGGCAAGGGAAGTACCAGTGCTCTGGTTCTAATTGCTTATGGCCTTCAATCAAACCTAAGCCCCATGCACCGCCTTGTGGTTCAACTCGGCTTACTTGTTCAATCATCATGAACTTTTCAGAGCTAAAGCACAGTGATGGCTGTTGGCTGCTAGGAATGTGGCTTGGGCCAAAACATTCTGCAATGTTTGCAGTCAGCAGGTTACGCAGTGCTAGATGATCAAATTGAGTGGTTGGGCAGTGTAGCAATGGGTTGAAACGTTGCTTAACCGCTTGGTTGCGCACTTTGATTTCATCATCAGTGCGGATCACGCCTTTGCCGTCTGCCAATTCTTCGTCAGTGAAGAAACCAGCACAACCGTTGTCCATTTTCAGGATCATCTTGTCGCCGACGAAACATTCGTAAGAGAAGAAAAACAACAGAGTGTCGCCATTGCGAGCGTAGTTATTGATGGAAATATCGTAACGAAGCGTATCGCCACCGCGAGGCAAGTCGCCAAGGAAGGTTAGCGTACAGTCGAGCAAGCGGTATACACGCTCGCCTTTGTTTTCAAAATCGATACCAAGGTAGCTGATCAGCATTAAGTCACATTGACCAGATTCAACCGCAACCGCCCACGGGATTTGGCCATCAACTAAGTAAGGTGCATCCACTGGGATGTCGTACTCTGTGGTCATGGTACTTGGCTTGTATTCCAGCATAGTTGCGTCAAGCTTGGTTACGCGAGATACCAACAAGTAATCGGTGGTTGGTAGGCGTACACGGCGCTTGTAGCTATCGATGATGGCGTAATCTTCACCAAATACTTTGGCGATGTCGCCTTCAGCGTATTCTACTAGATCGTCGTAATCCCAAATGCAAGGCTTGCGAACTGGCTTTACTGGTGCTGCAAGAACGTTAGCTACTTGGGCTTGTTGAACCGCATGTTCAATAACTTGGCCATTACCTGCGTCCATTTGCGCGGTGACTTGGTTTAGTTGTGCGCGCAATAGAGCGTCTGCTACTTTTAAACCTTGTTCACGATTGTGCAAATACGCTTGGTGAACTTGCTGGGTCAGCTGTTGGTTATCATTAAATGCTGCGTGAGTAGCAACGGTTTGTGGGTCTAAATTGGACAAGTTCTGAGTCATGGTTGTTTTTATACCTGTCATCGAAGCCTGAAGAGGTGTCTTCTCGGCTTGGGATTCATAAGTAGGGGATGCATGAGTTTGAGCAAATGGTGCTACCACTTGGCGGCTTACTTTTGCTGCTTGATGCGTTGGCTGCTTGTTGACGGCCTTTTGTTGAATTTGTGCTTGTGCTGCCAGTGGCGAATCTACAATGTGTTGGTAGATATCACGGCCACCTAACGTCACTTGCTTGATCAACTGGCGTTTAGTGTCTGATGCTAATGGCACCGCTAAGCGATCTTGAAGGGCACGTGTTTGCGATTCGCTTTGGCCAAACAACAGTTGAGAACACTGGTTCTCACTGATGTTGGCAATCACCGCGTGTTTGTCTGTACCATTTGCTTGAGCACTCACTTGCGAGAGCTCTATTAAGCCATGCAGTATGCTCGCCATTCCAGATGCAGCAAAGCTGTGACCCAAGCGTAGGTTTGCTTGAGTGGCACGCGATTGTGGCAGTGGAATATTAACGGTCAGGTTGGCACTTTCAGGTGCTTGGTTACGCTCGATAAGCTGAATGTCGTTAGCATTTAGGCCCGCTGAAGTCAGTAGGGTATCGGTTGTGATGTGGCTGCCGTTTACATTGCCAAACGCCAGTGATTTTAGTTGACCATAGCTTTGGTTATTATTAACTAATTGACTGTCAACGAAGACCATCGCACCAGCGCCTTCACCCACATGCCAACCAGCGTCTTGCGCTGTGTTTGCAACGGGAGTGACACTGTTTTTCAAGATCACTTGTTCAGCACTGCCGCTTAAATCAACAGCTGCGATAACCACAGCATCAAGTGATTCTTGGCTCATCAAGTTTTCAGCGACATCAATACAACGAGCAACAGATTGCTCGGCTGCTGAAATGGTGAATGCTGGTCCATTGAAGTCCCATAATGACGAAATACGAGACGCCATAATGTTGCCAATGAAACTGGTGTACTGATTGAGCTTGGCCGCGTCTAGTACGCTGTCCATGGCAATCGTTTCAAGAGCTTGATATTCCTCTTGGTTAAGAGCAATCCCCATGTTGTTCAAGCTGTCTGCAAGTTGGGTATGCAGGTTTACACGGCCACGGAATTGGTGCATTTCCAATTCGGTTTCCATCGCAACCAGCACCGCAACTTTTTGCCCCGCTTCTAACTTAGCATCGCGGATTGCTTCATCTGCCACTTTCATCAGCAGTAGCTGTTGAGAGATCAGGCGGTCATCTTCATTTGGGGGCACTTTAAAGCGCAAGAAATCCAGCTCAAATTGGTCGATGTAAGCACCATGTGGCACGGTATCTAAACCAAAGTTCGCTAATAATTCTGGGTGCTTATCTAAGCCTTTCCAGCGTTTTTCAGGTAACGCACCAAACGCGGTTGTGTTGGTTTTTATTGCGTCACTTAGGGCATTAATCGAGCTTAGTGATCCAAAGTGAGACGCTATGCCAACCACATCTAACGAACGATTAGCTTGTGAGTGAAGCGTCTTATTCGCAGGCTGTTGATTAGATGGCGCTGAATACGCTTCCAATAACAGGTGCGCATTACAACCACCAAAACCAAAGACCGAGACACCAGCACGACGTTGTTCATTACCTGCTTTATCTGGCCATGCTTGCACTTGGGTTGGCAAGGTATGGGCACCAAACATATTGTTTGGCGATGAAAGCGGTGTTTCTAAATTGATACTTGGCGGCAGTACGCCTTGCTTCATGGCGAAGATCATTTTCATGATTCCCGGCATGCCAGCAGCGGTCAATAGATGGCCTAAGTTGGATTTAGCGGAGCCAATTAACGGCACTTGGCTGTCATTGAGTTTGTGCTGGAAGAACTGTTCCATTGAAGTCAGTTCTACCTTGTCACCAAGTGGTGTGCCTGTCGCATGACACTCGATGACTTCAATGCTGTCTGGGGTTAAATCAGACGCTTGGTATGCACGCTCAAATGCTTGCACTTGGCCTTTGCTATTTGGGCTTAAAACAAACTGGCCACGGCCATCGTTAGAAAGACCAATACCACTGACTACAGCGTAAATCTGATCACCATCTCGCTCGGCATCGTCTAAGCGCTTAAGTACGAGTACGCCAGCGCCTTCACCCGCAAACAGACCTTTACTGTTGCTGTCAAACGGAGCAGAAACACCGTGGTCTGGGTAAGCGTGGAAGATGGAAAAACCCATGTTAATAAAGAATGGGTCAGCACCAGATACGGCACCTGCTAGCATCATGTCTGCTTTGCCAGTATTAAGGTAATCACAGGCTAGTTTTAAGGAATAAACCGAACTTGCACACGCTGCGTCTAGGCTAAGTTGTGCATTGCCAAGTCCTAACGCCTCTGCCACCACTTTCGATGCGTTGTGCGCCGCTGAACCATTACTTGGGTTCAACGGGCCGACATTTCCATTGGATGGGTTTAGCTGAAAACTTGAGTTACCTAGCTTGGTTTGCAATGCTTTTTCTACCACGGAGTGGTAAATCGGCAAGAACAGATCGTTAGAGGCGGTGGTCGGGAAAGACAAAGCCCCCATGATCACACCCGTGCGCGCTAATATGTCTGCATCTAAATTGATGCCAGCATCGAGCAGTGCTTTACGGCTGGTATCCAGTGCCCATAAAAAGCTGTCGTCTAGGCCAGAAAATTGCTCAGCAGGGACTTTGTAGCCGTTTGCATCAAAGTTAAAGTCTTTGATGTAGCCACCTTGGTCACAGTAAAAGCGATCAGACTGACCTTGCGTGCCTTGGTAAGCTTCGGTATTCGCACCAAGTTTCTCGTTAGTTAGCGTACTACGAGAATCTTTTTTGTTGATCAGGTTTTGCCAAAAGTCGTTTGGCGTGTCGGCATCAGGGTATTGATTGGCTAAACCGACAATGGCGATTTTGCCAACGGTTTTATTCGCGTGGCCTGAAGCCTTGTTGTCATCGTGATGTTGAGAACTCACACTGGTTCCCCTTGTTTTAAGTTGGTTGTGTCGGCTGCCAACGCGATGCGTTGATCTAATCTTTCGATCAGAGGGGCAACAGACAGCGGTATTTGATGAGTGATCAATTGGCCTAAGCACTTAATGAGGTGAACAATGTCTTCACCGCCTTTAGCGTTGGTAACAATGCAACTGCAATCGGTAGCGCTATCAGTACGGTTGATCTTGTCGATCAATGTCGCGGTTTGGCGATCGGCTCCCACTTCAACAAATAACTTAGCGCCTTGTTCGCGGGCAGCACGAATAAGAGAAGTAAAGTCCAGTGTTGAGCAGAACGTATCCGCAATTGAGCTGGCGATACTTTGGCTGTCTGGGTTAATCAATACGCTTTGGCTTTCATTGACTAAACAGGCAGCACTGATAAAGCCAATATTGTTTGGCAAAGTGTCGCAAAGTGGTTGAGTGTAAAACTCGTTAACTTGTGCATGTTGAGTTAACGCGGGTGTGGTGTGCATCGCCGTAACACGATTAGCAGCAATGCCGCGTTTACCAAGTGCTTTAAGCAGAGCACGACACGATTCTTCACAACCTGCTAGCACACAGGTATCACCTTGGATAATCGCAAGGTATGCGCGAGGGTACGCAGGAAGTAACGCTTCAATTTCTTGCTTGCTACAACGCACAACAAAGCTGTTCCATTTAATGGTTTCGCCTTGTTTAAGTTGCCACTCTTGGCGCACCGCCGTTAACTCTCCAGAAATAGCGCTGGTGAATATTGGGCTGGTTTTGGTTTGCTCAATTAACGCATGAGGGTTTTGCCATACGCCTAAGCTTACCCACATTGAGGCCTCGCCTTTGGAGTAACCTAGGGCATAATTTGGTGTGACTTGAAACTCATCGCACAACAAACGCGTGAACAAATAACTGGTGCCGACACCTGCAATCGCCATTTCACCAAGAGACATTTCTGTTTTGGAATCTGCGTTAACTGGGTAGGTTTTGTCTGCTTGCAGCATTTGTTTCAAGTTACCTTCACGTTCTAGTCGAGCGTAAAGTTCAGGAAAATAGTGATGCATTTCAGCCAGCATATTCGGGTAAACAGTGCCAACGCCTGGGTAAACAAAAGCCACGCTGCCTCGGCTATATGGCGCCGCAACAAAGCAGCTACCCGCAGGCGTTTTATAGTGATGGTCTTCTGCAAACGCTTTATCTAGTGCTTGCATCATCGCCTGAATTTCTTGTGTCAATGCTTGCTTTGAAGCGGCTTGTAAAACGGCCGTTGGCATTTTTACGTTGGCGGTAGATTCGTATTGGTACGTTGCAAGGTTGCTACGCATTAGGCGAAGTAGATCATGCTCGCTAGAACATTGGTCTATTTGCTGGTCTAACTGGTCGAGTTTTGTTGCTAAAGATGAATTATCTTGAGCTAAAACGACAAACATTAGGCGTGATGCATCTAAGATAGACCGAGCATTTTTTAGCCCCGTCGCTTGAGTGAGGATCATGCTAGTCGTTTGAGTGCCAGTAAACGTCAGGCTTGCAACGCGAGCTTGATTTGGCTCGGTAAACCAATAATGACTTTGCTCTTCATCGGAAGAATAAGTGCGACCAGCAATGGCTTCAACCATCAATAAGAACGAATCAAATTGCTGTTGGGCACTGATGTCTTGATGGTTATGTTGACAACTTACATCAGAGGCACGACGACGTGATTGGCTTAAAGCAAGTTCAGCTGAGTCCGCCATACCGGATAAATAAGCATGTGGATGTACGTGGTTTTGCGCCGCTTTTAACCCTGCCATTAGAATCAAATGACCTTGGTCAGAAGTTTGCCCCACTAACTGAACAGTTTGGCCTTGCTCTATCGCTAGAATCGCTGTTTTTAGGCTATGGGCAAAATCGTCAGCGACGGTAATGCATTTAACATTACCGTCGTCTGAGATAGTGGAATTAGCCAAAAGAGCGATGCGCAATGGCATCGCTTTATTTGTTGAGTCCATCACTATGACAATGGCTCCTTTTGTGCTTCATCGGCAGGCAAAAATGCGGCGTTCAGGCTTTTACTGATGGTGATCTTTGCGCCTTTCATTACGGCACTGATACGCCCATCTTGATGATAAAGCGTGACATCAGCTTGTAATGAACGAGCAGTGCTCTTGATGACCTTAAGCTCAATCCAACCTTGCTCACCTGTTGCTAGCGGTTGGTATGAGTAACACTCACCAATCGCCGAAGGCAGGCTTGCCGCGCCGTACTTTAATCTTGCCCATACCAGCATGGCTTGCAGCAAGCAGTCTTCCGCGAACGGTTGATTGCCACCGACATACAGTGTTGGTGTAAACGCGCCACACTCGTTATCAGCGACTGTCGGTAGCTGACAAGTTGCAGCCAGACCTTGGTCATCAAAGCGAGTGATTGCTTTAATGCCTTGCAGTCTTGGCCCGTGAAAAAGCGTGCCGTTGCTATAGAGCTCTTGAGCCGTTGTTACAGGCGCTTGAGTGCTAATAGCCATTGGTTTGGTATCACCTTGTGGCAGGGCATCAACAACCAGTGTTGCTTGATATTGAGGTCGGCCACCACAGTTAATCAAGGCTTTAAACTGACCTTGTGCTTTTGCATCTTGGCTTAGAGTAAGTTCCAGCGTTTGCACGTCGTCATTTTCAAAGATCACGCCTTTAAGCAACTTGTAGTTAAGAACATTCACTTGTGTTCCTAGCCATTGTTGTGCCGCTTCTCTCATCCATTGAATCGCACATACCGTCGGCAACACAGGGTTGCCGGCGATACGGTGATCTTGAACAAAAGGCATGGCCTTAATGTCCAGATCACGTGTGATAGTAACGCTTGATTTACGCGGACTCTTTGCTAACAGCACAGACTCCGCATTAGGCTTTTTTACAGCGTCTTCCTTACCTTGCATGCTCGTACCAACCAGTAGTTGGATACCCGTTTCGCTGGTTAGTTGGCCGCTAAATAAGTCAGATCCGGCTTGAAGAGGAATGACGTACACACCACGTTCGGTGAACATTTTCTTCAGAGCAGGGTTAACCATGCCGCCGTCCCAAGGACCCCAGTTAAAGCTCATTACTTTAGCTTGAGGGTGACGCGCCGAGAACTGCAGCGCTGCCTTGTTCAAAATATCGTTAGACATCGCGTAGTCACTTTGGCCGGTATTACCATAGAAGCCTGCCGCTGATGAGAACATGGCGAGTAACTTAAGTTGGCTATTATCTAGCGCGTTAAGGACGGCTTTAAGGCCACCGACTTTCGTGCCGTAAACCATGTTCAGCTCATCCAAGGTTTTATCGTGGATGTGTTTGTCTGCAAGTACACCTGCGCCGTGGATAAGGCCCGTAATGCCGTCAATTTTATCTAGGGTATTGGCAACAGACTCACCGTTAGAAACATCTAAGCTGATGTATTCTGCGCTCGCACCAACTTTGGTAAAGGCGTTCAGAGATGCGTTGATCTCTAAGCTGCTCAGTACTGGCCAAATTAACGCATCAACCGCTTTCGGTGTTGGTTTCTCACCGCTCGCTTGGATGTGTTTGATCGCCGCAGGCTTAAGTTCAGAAGCTTGCTTGCCTTGTGCCCAACTTGGTAGGTCAGCAAGTTCAGTGAGTTTACTGCGACCTGCAAGAATGAAGTGAGACTGACACTGCTTTGCCAGTGACAACGCACATTCAAACGTTACGCCTTTCGCGCCGCCAGTCACCAACACTTTGTCAGTCTTAGTCAGTTGTGCGGCTGCGTTTTTTGTGACTGCTTGGCCTGCTTCAACTGCAATCAACGTGCTACGACCTGATTCTGCTGAATCTGCATCAGTAATGCCGATTTCAACCGCTGCTGTATTAACATCAAATAGCTCTGCGGTAATCGCTTCGGCTAGATGACGTGCATCAACACTTGGCGCAACATCAATAGCGCGACAGAACACGTTTTGCCACTCGTGGCTCAATGTTTTGGTCAGGCCACCTAGTGCCGCTTGGTTGAGCTCTGCTTTTGCAAGTAATTGGTTATCTAGGTAACCAAAGCCACCATCGATACGGCTTACCGTAAAGAAGTTATGGCGGCCTTTTGTTTCCGTTTTGTTCAGTTGCTGATGTAAGTGCTTCGCAAATAAGAACGCAACGTCTAGGCTATTTTTTGCTTCATCGTCTAGCAGTACGAAACCATTGTGCGACGCAGTAGATTGCGGTTGCAGGTGGATAAAGCCACCAATGGTTTTCTTTGCTTCGATTTCCTTAATCACAGCGCTAATACCAGCATCATCAACCGATGTTAGGTTGTAGCTTTTGATTTCGCTGTTTAAAGGAGATGCGGTAGACAAAGATGTTTTCACTACGGCAACGTGTACGCCGTTAGCGGTCAGCTTCTCTGCTAGTACACCTGCGTTGTGACCATCATCTGTGATCACGACACACGCGTCTTTTGCAAAGCTGTCGCTGAGTTTATCTACCGCTGGTAGCTTTTTTAGCGCTACCTCGTTGTGTGGTGGAAGCTCGCTTGCTGGCGTTGTTGCTGGTGCTGCAGTTTGAACTTGGGCAACAGGTGCAACGGCTTGTGGCGCAGCGAGTTTGCTTTGCATGTAAGTGACGATTTCACCCAGTGTACGGCATTCTGCTAGATCATCTGGGTTCAACTCAGGTAGCGTTGGCAGTTGGTCCTGAACGGTACCCAAGATTTCAACGCGTTTGATAGAGTCGATGCCTAGGTCTGCTTCCATGTCCATGCTTAGGTCAAGCATTTCTGTTGGGTAGCCCGTTTTATCTGCAACAACGTTTAGCATTGTCGCTTGAACTTCGTCTGCGTTTAGACCATTTGCTTGTGCAGCAGGAGCGGCTTCTACAGAAGCACTTTGAGCAGGCAATTTGCTGTTCATGTAGTCAACGATTTCACCCAGCGTACGACACTCGGCCAAATCTTCAGGGTTAAGCTCTGGCAGGGTAGGCAGTTGGTCTTGAACCGTACCTAAGATTTCAACACGTTTGATAGAGTCGATACCTAGGTCTGCTTCCATATCCATGCTCAGTTCCAGCATTTCAGTTGGGTAGCCGGTTTTGTCTGCTACGACTGCAAGCATGGTCGCTTGTACTTCACTCGCGCTTAAGCCGCCAGTTTGAGTAGGAGCTTGTGAAACCGTTGGAGCAACAACAGCTGCTGCACTTTGAGCTGGCAATTTGCTGTTCATGTAATCAACGATTTCGCCAAGAGTACGACATTCCGCTAAATCTTCTGGATTAAGCTCTGGCAGCGTAGGCAGTTGGTCTTGAACCGTACCTAGAATTTCAACACGTTTGATAGAGTCGATACCTAGGTCTGCTTCCATGTCCATGCTCAGTTCTAGCATTTCAGTTGGGTAGCCCGTTTTTTCTGCAACGACTTCAAGCATGGTTACTTGTACTTCGCTTGCGTTTAAACCGCCAGCTTGAACTGGAGCTGCCGTAACAGCGGGTGCCGTGTTTGCTGCAGGCAGTTTGCTGTTCATGTAGTCAACAATTTCGCCTAGCGTGCGACATTCTGCTAGATCTTCAGGGTTTAACTCTGGAAGTGTAGGCAGTTGGTCTTGAACGGTACCTAAAATTTCAACACGTTTGATAGAGTCGATGCCTAGGTCTGCTTCCATGTCCATTTCTAGATCAAGCATTTCAGTTGGGTAGCCAGTTTTGTCTGCGACTACTTCAAGCATGGTCGCTTGTACTGCACTTGCTTCTAAGCCACCTGTTTGAGCTGGCGCTGATGCTTGAACTCCAGAATCTGATGCAGCAGCAGGCATTTTGCTGTTCATGTAACTAACAATTTCAGCCAGAGTACGACACTCTGCCAGATCTTCCGGGTTCAGTTCAGGCAAGTTTGGTAGCTCGTCTTGAACCGTACCAAGAATTTCAACACGCTTGATAGAGTCAATGCCTAAGTCTGCTTCCATGTCCATTTCTAGATCAAGCATCTCAGTCGGGTAGCCGGTTTTCTCAGCAACCACTTCTAGCATCACTTTTTCTGGGTTTAGTGCGTTAGCAACAGGCGCTGCAACCGGGGTTGGCACAACTTGTGGTTTTGCAACGGCAGCCGCTTGTGCTTGAACAGCCGGTGCTTTTACGACAGGTGCTTTTGTCACAGCTGCTTTTGTAACGGTAGCTTTAGCCACTGGAGTTGGTGCAGGCACTTGTGCCGGAGTGGATACTGGCGCTGCAACAGGTGCGATAGTTTGAGTTGCCACTGGTGCTGCGATTTGTACGGGTGCTGCTACTTGTGCTGGCGTTGCAACTGCGGTGTTAACGATAGCAGCAGAAGAGACCGGAGTAGAGCCCAAAGCCGAAAGTGCAGAATTGTTGCTGCTTGCTTGTATGTTCAAGTACGTTGCATGTGCTTTTAGTGTCTCAGCTTGGTGCTGGTGGAAAAGCTCCATTGAACGTTGCAGGCTTTCTGGAATAGCCATGCCAGCCGCCGCCATTTTCGCTTGCTCTGTCATCAGGGCTGCGAAGGTATCGCCGTATTGAGTTGGGATCGCTAGGAATTGCTCATGCACTTGCGCTGCTTGCTGCTGTGCAGCAAAGAAGGCATTGATTGATGCATCGCTTGAAGAAACGGCTGATGTCGCCGGTTGTGCGGGTGCAACGGTTTGAGTCGCAGCTTGAACAGCTTGTGTCACGGGTGCGTTATTTGCAGCAGGCGCTACCTCAACAGGCACTTCGCGAATTTCAGTTTTGATCACTTCTTTTTCCACTATCTTTTCAACCACTTTTTCTACTTCAACGATTTCTGTTTTCGATGTGACGGTACCGTTTTCAAGTGAAGCGGCCATTTTCTTACGAGTTGCAGGGCTGATGTAGTTCGTTGCGTGCAGCTTGATGTTCATCGGAGAGCTAGGTGCAGGCGGTGCGATTTCTGCTTGGTACGGGTCAACCTCAGTAAGAGATACACCCACAACCGCTAATTGAACGGCAGCTAACCGCAATTGTACGTCACTATCGCCTTTAGGGCTTGGGTTGATGCTGATGGTGCATAGCTCTTCAGATTTATCTGTGAGTGTTTTTTCGACCAGTTTTTGTAGGATATTCTTTGGACCAAACTCTACAAATACACGAGCACCCGCTTGGTACATCGCTTCTAGTTGCTCGCTAAAGTGCACTGACTGAAGCATGTGTTGCTTAAACGCTTTCTTAATGGCTTTGCCATCTTGTGGGTAAACGTCACCCGTTGCGTTTGAATAAAGCGGTAGAGCTGACTTGGTAAAGCTTGCTTTATCAATGGCGGCTGCAAATGGTTTTTGCGCGTGTGCCACAAGTGGTGTGTGGAAGGCACCAGAAACAGGCAGTGGAATCGCTTTGAAGCCTTGCTCTGTGAGTGCTTTTGCTGCTTGTTGTGCTTCAACCGTTGGGCCTGCAATTACAAGCTGAGTTGGCGCGTTGTAGTTAGCGATGCTAACGCCTTCAAATGAAGCGACGCATTTTTCAACGGTAGCCAGTTCTTTCGCATCCAAAATCACAGCGTACATGGTACCGCTGTCGCCTTCAGCAGGCTTTTGAGCCATGGCATTGCCTCGAGCAAACGCTAGCTTGTAGTAATCTTGTTGAGAGATAACACCTGATGCGCACAATGCACTTAGCTCACCAAAGCTATGGCCAGCAAACATATCGGCTTTAAAGCCAGCTTGGGTCATCAGTTCAAATTGGGTCATTGAAACGACACCAATCGCGCTTTGTGCGTTTGCGGTATTGGTTAATCTTGCTTCTTGTTCTGCTACCGCTTCTTTATTGAAAGCAGGAATAGGGAATAGAACTTGAGAAAGCACCGTTTTCTTATTTTCTGCAAAGACAGCATCTGCTTGTTCAAGTTGCTGACGTGCTTCTGGGTAGTAACACGCCAGTTCACGGCCCATGTTGAGGTATTGTGAACCTTGGCCTGCGAACAGAGCGGCAACCTTGTTTGATTCATCTTTATTTACAAGAGCAGAAACGCGGAAGCTAGTACCGTTTGGTAGCTGCCATTTATCCGCTGAGTTTTTCTCGATTTGAGAAATCGATTGAGTCAGCAATTCTTGTAATTCTTGCTCAGTTTTAGCAACCAACCCCAAACGAGCGTGGTTAGCGTCTAGTTCACGAAGTGCATGCGCTTTAGCCAGTTCAGCGACAGATGCCTTGCCTGCTGCAAGATCGGCGTTGATGGTTTTTAAGCTAGCGACCAGTGCATCACGAGATGCGGCACTAAACAGCAAGGTTTGCGCCACTTCACGTTGGCGGTATTTGTCGCCACGTTTGTGCTCTGCTGTGTACTCTTCCAATACAACGTGGAAGTTAGTGCCACCAAAACCAAATGAGCTGATACCCGCACGACGTGGCGTGCCGTCTGCTCTTTGTGCCCAAGGACGTGTTTCGGTATTTAGGTAGAATGGCGAGTTCTCAATGTCCAATTTTGGATTTGGAGCGGAAACATTGATGGTCGCTGGCAACACTTTGTGGTGAAGTGCTAGTGATGCCTTAATAAGGCCAGCCGTACCTGCCGTTGATTTAGTGTGTCCGATTTGAGACTTAACTGAACCTAATGCAATGTGCTGCTTCTTATCGTTACCTTCACTAAATACTGAGTTCAAGCCGCCAAATTCAGCGACATCACCCGCGGCTGTGCCCGTGCCGTGAGCTTCTAATAAACCTAACGTTTCTGGTGCAAAGCCAGCATCATCGTAAGCGGCTTTCAGTGCTTTCGCTTGGCCTTCAGGGCGAGGAGCATAAATGCTCTTAAACTTACCGTCTGAAGATGCGCCAATGCCCTTGATCACCGAGTAGATACGATCGCCATCGCGTTCTGCATCTTCTAGGCGCTTTAACGCAACCATGCCGATACCTTCGCCAATCATCATGCCTTTTGAATCGATATCAAAAGGTTGGATGGTTTCATTGGTAGTAAAGGCCGGGGTTTTTGAAAAGCTCATGTACATGGTTGGTGAGTTATCAGTACACACACCACCTGTGATCATCATTTCACTGCGGCCTTCAACAAGCTCGCCCAGAGCCATACGCATTGCGGCTAAAGAGCCTGCACATGCCGCGTCAACCACACAGTTAATGCCACCTAAATCAAAGCGGTTAGCGATACGGCCTGAAATGACATTACCGAACGAACCTGGGAACGAGTTCTCTTCCCAGTGAATGTACTGGTCTTGGAACTTCTTGATCAGCATTTCGCTGTCTTGTTCACTGATGCCACTGTTTGCAAATACCTTTTTAAGTACAGGATATTGCAGACGAGCATTCAGGCTTTGGCTGATCTTTTGGCCGCCACCCACACCCAACGTAATCCCGATTTTATCGCGGTTGTAGCCTTCAGGCAGTTTTGCATCAGCAAGTACTTCTTTCGCCACAATCAAAGAAAGCAGTTGAGAAGTATCCGTTAGCTCTAGGATATTTGGCGGTAGGCCGAACTCCATTGGATTGAAATCAACTTCAGGAATGAAACCACCACGCTTACAGTAAGACTTATCTGGCGTGCTTTTGTTTGCATCATAGTAGTCTTCTGCGCGCCAGTGAGTGTCAGGCACCTCTGTGATGGCGTCTATTTTTTCACTGATCAAATCCCAAAATTTGTTTAGATAACGGGAGTTAGCAAAAATGCTCGCCATACCAACAATGGCAATAGGCATGTCTTTCAAACGCTTATTCAGGCGCTTGTCTTGTTGCTCTTCTGATAGTGATTCCGGGGTTTGGCTCATTATGAGTCTCCGCTGGGCAGCCGCAATTCGGTTGCCTTTGTCTTAGTTTGGGCTTCTAGATAATGTGTGTTGCTTGTGGGAGTGGCTATATAAAAGCGCCGTGATAATAGTGTGCTACTGATAAGCAGTAGATCTTTGAAATTTGAAGTATGTGAGTGATTCAACTCGTTACGAATAGAGAAAGTCATTGCGAAAATGCACTGGGAAAATGTGAGGTGGTTTCCATCAATATTTACTCTAGCCGTTGCCGCTATATATACGGCAATAAAACGTCTTTTTTGTCCAAAAAACGTCGTTAAATTTATCAATGGTAGAGCAGATTACGCGAGGGGCACGATGTATACAATATCAGCAAACCGTGGAATGGTCTCATCAGACCAGCGTAAGTGTGTTTTTGTTGAATTTCTAAGTGGTCTGCATCTTAACTTTATGAAAATAATGGATTTATCTTAAATTTTTAGAGTAAACACTCAGGTGTGTGGCTTTGTGTGATCTAAGCCTTGTTTTTGGTAATAAAAGTCTCTTAATTCTTGTTGTGGCGGGTTCTTGCTGGATCAAAAGTGTAAATTTTATGAATTACTAATATAGAGCTTTAGCTCTAACTGTGTCATTGTTAACCCTATTAATAGGGTGGTTTAATCCCTCGTCAATCAGTGCTGTTAATTGGTTTGAAACCCAGTCAAAATGGCCAGATATCGTTAGTGAAAAGGTTTGCTGTTTTGTCTTCTATTCATACTGTTCAATTGTGGTTTTGTCCTCTTACCTCTCTGGATGATGGTATTGACCATCTTGCCGTATTGCGCTCTACGTTAAATGAAGACGAACTGGCGAAAGTTGATCGGTATCGTTTTCCTAACGCGCGTTTACAAGCGCTCTACGTGCGGAATTATTTACGATTGATTTTGACCCACTGCGCAAGAGGCTCAAATTTGAATATTGCTCCAGAGCAATGGCGATTTAAGTATGGATCGAAGGGTAAGCCTCATTTATGTGATGAACAATATGAGCAGACAGGAATGGATTTCAACATCAGCCACAGTGGTGGATACCTCTTGGTGGCAGTCGTGATATCTGGATCTTTTGACCACTTACCGGGAGGATGCAATACACTTAAGTTAGGGGTAGATATTGAAGAATCTCGCCCAAATACTGATATTCATGCTATTCACCAACACTACTTTTCTCAAAATGAATCAACGCGTTTGCTTGCGCTACCTATGAGTGAGCAAAGACGGTACTTTTTCGACTTATGGGCATTGAAAGAGTCTTATATCAAAGCAACAGGGAAGGGGCTATCGACGCCGCTACATAGCTTTGGTTTCGATATGTCGAATGGACTGGAGAGCAAACTGCCGATTCAACCACACGGTTCTAATCTTGAAGGATTTGAGAAGGAATTACAGCCCGTCTCTGTAATGGATCTACCGCAAGCGACGTTGTTAGAAGGAATTTTGTTAGAAAGGGTCCAACTTGGTAGTATTTCAGAAAATTCAGATGAACCGCAAATTTGGAAGAATTGTATGGGGCGCATTGGAGAGGAGTACCGCTATGCCGTCTCTTTGTGTACTGAAACTCCGTTTGATTTAGTGATCCAAGCAAACTGGCTCGAGTCTAGCCAGTTGTTGGCAGCATTGCGATCCTGATTTAGTCGGTGTGCTTGGCAAACGCCGTTAAGATAAAATCAGGCGTGGGCTGTAGGCGCTTTTCTTTATCCAAACAGACCATTTCTATTTCACCAATAACGGCCGGTCTTATTGCGTTTGGGCGCCAAACTTCTTGTCGCCACAGTGTTTTGTATTTACCTTCTAGCTCTACGCTAGAGCGAATATCACACACTTCAGCAAACTCTACACCTTCTTGAAACGTCATGTCAGCCTTGTATACCGCGAAACCTAACCCGTGTTCATTCCATAGTGTCGCTAATTTATCACTATCAATGACATGCTCGCGTGCTCTTTCGAAATACTTCAAAAAATTTGGGTGATAAACCACACCTGAATGGTCGGTATCTTCGTAGTAGATTTGCACAGGATGGTGATAAATGGTGCTCATGCTAGGACTGGTCTCATATTAGTAAGCGGTAATTGCATTAGTGGTGGCTACTTTACCTTAGCAAGTACGAAAAGCTAAATACTAAAAACGAAGTCAGAGCAGTTAACTTAGCACTTAGCTTTTAGCACTTCGGTTTTAGCACTTCGCTTTTCGCTTTTCGGTGGAGTTCCACCAAATCGACTTTTTCTCATGTGTCATTTCCCACCCATTATTTCTTATGTCTAGCTTGGATCTATTCAGGTTAAATTTCTGTAACCCTTGTGGTTATTGACTTGTTAAATAAATGTGACTTGTTGGCGCGCTAATTGCTTATAAGAAAGACAAGGCGCCAGAGCATGGACGCTGGATGATAAAAACAAGGAGAAATAAAATGTTAAAGCCTCTTACTCTACTTTCGGTATCGATTCTTGCTGTAACCAGTTTTCAAGCGTCTGCTAACTGTGACCCTGGTGAAATGGTGATCAAGTTCAGCCACGTAACGAATACAGATAAACACCCAAAAGGGATCGCGGCTTCATTGCTTGAAAAGCGAGTTAACGAAGAGATGAACGGTAAAGCGTGTATGGAAGTATTTCCAAACTCGACGCTTTATGATGATAACAAAGTACTTGAAGCGCTACTTAATGGTGACGTACAACTCGCCGCCCCTTCTTTATCAAAATTTGAGAAGTTCACTAAAAAGTACCGTATTTTCGATTTGCCATTCTTGTTTGAAGACGTTGCAGCGGTTGACCGCTTCCAGAACTCAGAAGCAGGCGATAAGCTGAAAAATGCGATGAAACGTCGTGGTCTGAAAGGTTTGGCGTTTTGGCATAACGGTATGAAGCAAATGTCGGCGAATAAGCCGCTGCTAATGCCTTCAGATGCGGAAGGACTCAAGTTCCGTGTTCAAGCATCTGATGTTTTGGTTGCGCAGTTTGAGCAACTGGGTGCAAACCCACAAAAAATGTCGTTTAAAGAAGTGTACGGTGGCCTACAAACTAAGGTTATCGACGGCCAGGAAAATACATGGTCAAACATCTACGGCAAGAAGTTCTTCGAAGTACAAGACGGCGTAACGGAAACTAATCACGGTATTTTGGATTACCTAGTAGTAACGTCGAACGACTTCTGGAAAAACCTACCCGATGACATTCGCGATCAATTGGGAACGATTATTACGGAGGTTTCTGCAACACGAAATGCTGAATCTTCAAAAGTAAATATGGCGAATAAGAACAACATCATTGAAGCGGGTGGTGAAGTTCGTACGTTAACGCCAGATCAGCGTCAAGCATGGGTAGCAGCACTTCAACCTGTATGGAAGAAGTTTGAAAAAGACATCGGTTCGGATCTTATTGAAGCGGCTTTAGCTTCAAACAAATAATAATTACAAAACTAATAGGCGGGCATGTCCCGCCTTTAATTATAACGATGAAAAACAGTTCTTGAGAGCGGAGTATTCCATGGAACAGTCTCTTTTTTCTAAAGTCGGAAAAATTACCGATGCGATAGAAGAAACCCTTATCGCATTTTTTCTCGGGGCCATGACCCTATTAACGTTCGCCAACGTTGTGTCGCGTTACGTGTTCAACGACAACATTTTGTGGGCGTTAGAGCTTACCGTATTTATGTTCGCATGGATGGTGCTGGTGGGCGCTTCTTATGGTGTGAAAAAGCACTTCCACATTGGCGTTGATGTGATCATCAACCTCGCTTCAGAGAAATGGCGCAAAGCTTATGCCATGGTAGCCGTTTGCTCATGTTTGGCATTCTCTATCTTGCTCTTGATCGGTTCTTGGAACTATTGGTATCCGTTTGTCAGTGAGCGAGCGTGGTACGAGACCGATGATATTCCTATGCCGGAGTTTTTACAGTTCATGTCGGATTGGTTAAACGAAGGTGAACGCTACGAAAAAATGCCACGATTTATTCCTTATATGGCGTTGCCGATTGGCATGGCGATGCTGACTTTTCGTTTCCTGCAAGTTGCAGTGCAAGTGTTCAACGGAAAAATGGACCGCATGATTGCCGGTCATGAAGCGGAAGAGGGCTTAGAAGCTCTGAAAGCGGAAGTGACACAAGGTAGCGACGAAGACGCAATGGCACCACTGGATACCAAAGGTAAGGAGAAGTAAATCATGGCCATGTTATTTTTGTTTTTGATGGTGATTGCTTTCATGCTGATTGGCGTGCCAATTGCCATATCGCTGGGTTTGTCCAGCATGATATTCCTGTTAATGCACTCTGATGCGTCGCTCGCATCTGTGGCACAAACTTTGTTCAATGCTTTTGCTGGGCACTACACCCTGTTAGCAATACCATTCTTTATCTTGGCATCTAGCTTTATGTCTACCGGCGGTGTGGCCAAACGTATTATTCGTTTTGCTATTGCCATGGTTGGTTGGTTCCGCGGTGGCCTTGCTATGGCTTCTGTTGTGGCCTGTATGATGTTCGCTGCGTTGTCTGGTTCGTCTCCTGCAACGGTGGTTGCTATCGGTAGTATCGTGATTGCCGGTATGGTGAAAAATGGTTACTCAAAAGAGTTTGCAGCAGGTGTGATCTGTAATGCGGGTACGCTTGGTATCTTGATTCCGCCTTCTATCGTAATGGTTGTTTATGCAGCAGCGACGGATGTGTCAGTAGGCCGTATGTTCTTAGGTGGCGTGATCCCTGGCTTATTAGCTGGCGTGATGCTGATGATTGCTATCTATATTGCGGCTCGTTGGAAAAATATTCCGGCTCAACCGTTTGTGGGTTGGGGCGAAATGTTTGCCGCGGCTAAAGACGCGAGTTGGGGATTGTTACTGATCGTCATCATTCTTGGTGGTATTTACGGCGGTATCTTCACACCAACAGAAGCGGCGGCAGTTGCGGCGGTGTATGCGTTTTTCATTGCTAACTTCATCTATAAAGATATGGGGCCGTTTGCGGATAAAGAAAATACCAAACCCGCGATCGTAAAAGCTGTTCAAACATTTGTGCATAAAGACACTAAAGACACACTGTTTGAAGCGGGCAAGCTGACAATTATGTTGCTGTTTATCATTGCCAATGCACTGATCTTAAAACACGTTCTTACCGAAGAGCGCATTCCTCAGATGATCACGGAATCTATGCTGTCGGCCGGGCTTGGGCCAATTGCGTTCCTGATTGTGGTGAATATTCTGCTTTTGATTGGCGGCCAGTTTATGGAGCCATCGGGTCTTTTGATCATCGTTGCTCCTCTGGTATTTCCAATCGCGATAGAGTTGGGTATTGATCCTATCCACTTGGGCATCATGATGGTGGTGAACATGGAAATAGGCATGATCACACCGCCGGTTGGGCTCAACCTCTTTGTTACGGCAGGGGTTGCGAAAATGTCGATGATGAATGTGGTAAAAGCCGCTCTACCATGGGTTGGCGTGATGTTCTTATTCCTCATCATCGTGACGTACGTACCTTGGGTTTCAACTTGGTTGCCTACGACGCTAATGGGGCCGGAAATTATTACTAAATAACAAAGCTAAACGAAGGAAAGTAGTGCTAAGAGCAGCTTGTCCCAATGCTGCTCTTAGCCAGAATGTTTCCCTGAAGCAAAATAATAATAACGATGTTCCTAAACTCCGTATTGCCCTGCCTCCCCCGCAGGGCTTTTTTGGTTCAGGCTTAAGGCTTAAGGCGTAACGGGGGGCTTTCCTGTAGCCTTCTGCCTCACGCCCTCCGCCTTTGTTTTACTGCGCTAGGGAGTAGAAAATAGCTGAAATAGAGATCATACCGATGATGACGATAAACACGTTGCTGATAGCTCCGGAATATTGGCGCATAGCTGGAACTTTTTTAATTGCGTACATTGGCATGATGAACAGCAACATGGCGATGATTGGGCCGCCTAGGCTTTCAATCATGCCCAAAATACTTGGGTTAATCGTCGCGACTAACCACGTTGTGACGAGCATGAACAGTGCTGTAAAGGAGTTGAGTGCCTTTTCCGGGACTTCTTTACCTTTACTACGTGCCATTTTGATCACCAGGCCGTTTAAGCCTTCGCTTGCCCCTAGGTAGTGACCTAAGAAAGACTTTGTGATGGCAATTATAGCGACAACAGGAGCAGCGTAGGCGATGGCTGGTGTTTCAAAATGATTGGCTAAGTAAGTCAGGATTGAAACATTCTGCTCCTTGGCTTCCGCTAGATTGGCGGGTGATAAGCTGAGTACGCAACTGAATACAAAAAACATCACAGTTACGACCATCATTACGTGTGCAATAGCGAGGATCTTAGAACACTGTTTTTCGGCCCTCTCACCGTATTCTTTTTGCTTCGCAACGGCGAAAGAAGAGATAACAGGAGAGTGGTTAAACGAAAACACCATGACGGGTAAAATAAGCCATACCGCCATTGAAACGCTGGTGAAACTGCCACCTGTCGGGATCACTTGTTCGAAGATCGTACCGCTCCAATGTGGCACGAGGTAAAGAGCCAGCATGAGGAGTACGGCGACAAATGGAAAGACTAATACGCTCATTGCTTTAATGATCAGTTGCTCACCTAAACGGACAACCGCCATAAGCGCAACAATTAGCATTAATGCCAACAAAGCACGAGTCGGAGGTTCAACACCCAGTTGTTGGATCATGAAGCTTTCTACCGTGTTGGTCAGTGCTACGCTGTAAACCAACAAAATAGGGTAGATAGCAAAAAAGTACAGTAAGGTAATGACTTTCCCCATTCCGATGCCAAAGTGTTCTTCAACGACTTCAGTGATGTTTGCCCCAGGGTTAGAGCTTGAAAGGACAAAGCGAGTCATCCCACGGTGGGCAAAAAATGTCATAGGTAACGCGAGTATTGTCATGACGAGCAGCGGGATCAAACCGCCAGCTCCCGCATTAATTGGTAAGAACAAAGTACCTGCACCAACGGCCGTACCATAAAGGCCAAGAGCCCAAATCGTGTCGCTTTTACTCCAGGTTGATTTGCTGGAGTTATCTTCTAGTGAGATATCGATAGTATTACTTTTAACAGTGTCCATTATAGACATTTCCTCTAATAGGTATGTATTTACGCCTTCAGGGAATCAAATTGTAAATCTTCCGTGCTTTACCGATTGGCAAAGGAATAATAAGCAGGCGCAATGCTGAAACACTGCAATCAAATTTTATTTGGGAACAAAAAATAGAAAATGTAGGTGAATAGCAACGAAAATTCGTTGTCTCGACTATTCATGTGACGGTTCCGTGGTCAGTGTTGTGTATCCATGCGGCATTAAGCTATTGAAATTGTGCCTGCTGTAATATCGCTAATTAAATAGACCCTAGTGGATTCCAAGAGACGCGAGCAGTATAGGGGGAATGCCGTGGTACAACTATTGATCCAGAACAATGTACGTTTTGAGTGCGGAATTTATCGCCAATTACAGCGAAATATATTTATCGTTACTATTAATTTGGCGAATGAATCTATTGGAAGGGAGGTTGGCATTCTCATAGTGAATGCCATTTGTTTGTTGTTGGGCGTAAAGCCTCAAAGTATCACTATGCGTCGTTTAACTTTTGAATTCTTCCTTACTTAATCCATATTTTTGCATTTTGTCGTACAGTGTTTTTCGGGCTAATTGAAGGTTATGCATGGTGTCTTTGATGCTACCGCCACAGTCTGCCAAACATTGCTCTAAAATAGTTTTCTCAAACTCTGCGACTTGTTCGGAAAGACCTTGTTGCGGTTGGGCAATATTGGCATCACCTAATTGAATTAATTTACCCAGTAAGACAAAGCGTTCGGCTGCATTACGTAATTCTCGTACATTTCCGGGCCAATTATGAGCAAGTAGGATCTGTAGATCACTGGCGGGTAATGAGGTTGCTGCTTTGCCATAGCGAGCTGCGGCAACCAACAAAAAGTGATGGAATAAACCCGGAATATCTTCTTTACGTGAGCGAAGAGGAGGCAGATCTAGCGTTACGACGTTTAATCGATAATAGAGATCTTGACGAAAGGTTCCTTCGCTAGCGGCTTGCTTTAAATCGACTTTAGTGGCAGCGATGACGCGAATATCTAGCTCAACAGCTTGGTTTGAGCCAACACGTTCTAAGCTACGCTCTTGTAATACCCGTAACAGCCTGATTTGTGCTTGCATCGGCATTGACTCGATTTCATCAAGAAAAAGTGTGCCTCCTTGGGCGTGTTCAAACTTGCCAACCCTTCGACTTTCTGCTCCAGTGAATGCGCCTTTTTCGTGCCCGTAAAGCTCGCTTTCGATTAGGTTTTCTGGCACGGCACCACAATTTACGGCAACAAAGTTTTGTTCTCTTCGACCACTTTGCTCATGAAGAGATCGAGCCACTAATTCCTTGCCTGTTCCGGTTTCGCCAAACAAAAGAATATCCGCGTTAGTGTCGGCAACATGGCTTATGGTATCGCGAAGTGCTTGAATGCTAGAGGTGTCACCAATAATCCTTGGCCCAAGAGCTTGCTTGGCTTTTAATGCGCGTTTTAATTGTTGGTTTTCAAGCGTCAGTTTACGTCTTTCGATGCCTCGCTTGACGGTGTCTATGAGGCGGTCACTGGCAAACGGCTTTTCGATAAAGTCGTAAGCGCCATCATGCATGGCTTGCACTGCCATAGAAATATCACCGTGACCAGTGATCAGTACCACTGGAATATCGGCATCTTTGTGTTTGATAGAGCGAAGTAAATCTTGGCCTGAAAGGTTAGGTAAGCAAATATCAGTGACGACTACATGCGGAGGGTTATCATTGTCGAAAGCAAGCAGCGCAGATTCAGCATCGGCAAAGCCCTTGGCTTCAATCTCAGCCAACTCAAAGCTTTGCTCCATTGCGATGCGGAGATCTTCTTCGTCATCAATAAAAAACACATGACACATTTAGGTACTTATCCTTGTAATTATGGCGTTTACTGTGGCCTAAGTCGTTCTAGTTCTAGTTCTTAAGCAACGTAATTTGGAAGCAAGCGCCTCCAATGGCACTCGTATTCGCGGTTAGCGTCCCATTCATTCCTTCAACGATTTGCTGAGAAATCGACAAACCGAGCCCCAAACCGTTTTGTTTGGTGGTAAAGAAAGGATCAAATAGGCGGCTAAGATGATCTTGCGCGATACCGGGCCCGTTGTCTTCTATACGTATCACAATTTCATCGTCTAATTGAGACAGTGACACGATGACTTGCTTAATGGATTGGTGCTCGATGGCTTGCATCGCATTAGACAGCAAGTTTACCAGTACTTGCTCAAGTTGAATCGGATTGACCTTGGTCTGGATCAATTCAGTTTGAATGTTAAGTTGTAGATCGACTTGTTGGTTTTTTATCTGAGCTTTAAGCAGCTCTTTCGCGGCGATAATCAGTGGGAATATTTGCGCATCAACGAGCTCATTCGCATTGGACTTCTTAGCAAACGCTTTTAGCTGTTTACTGATCTGGGCCATTCGCTCGGTTAGGGCCGAAATACGAACTAGGTTTTCGCTGGTTTTTTCAGGTTTTCCTTTCTCAAGGAAGGCTTTCCCGTTGTCGGCATAACTTCTAATCGCGGCCAATGGGTTATTCAGTTCATGACTGATGCTGGCAGACATTTGGCCAAGTACGGCGAGTTTTGCAGCTTGTATCAATTCGTCTTGAGTTTGACGTAGCGTGTGTTCGGTTTCCGTCCTGACCTTTACTTCATGATGGAGTTCGGCGGTACGCTCCATGACTTGAAATTCCAATTTGTGTTTCGCATCTTCTTGGATTCTTTCGATGTGCTTTTGTTTCGTTCTATGCTGGATGTAAACAACGTAGCTAAGGTACATCAAAACGAATATTAGCGTATAAATTGAAGCTATCGCTGCTACGCTCCACATAAGCTGAATTTTTGGCGTTAGTACACGCACCGTAAGATCGATATTGTCCATGGGTTGATGGGCGCTAAGGTATTGATTGTTCCAAGACGGGTTAATGCTATGGGCTATTTCGCTGCTCGTGCTGTCTAGATCGCCGGACAGCATTAATGAGCCAATTTCTCGTTCAAGATATCGCCTGCTTTCTGCAATATTAATCTTAGTATCAATGCTGAGTGGAATTAAACTATGAAACAGCCAAGATTTACGATTAGACATAAACACAACGTTGTTTTCATCGGTGACCGCGAAATAACTCTCTTTATTGGTCCAGTTTTGTTCAATGTTAGAGAGCTCTTTTTTTACGACGATGACTCCTAGCGTCTTGGCGCCATACACAATAGGGTAGGCGTAGTAGTAACCTCGTCTTCCTGACGTGCTACCAAGAGCGAAGTATTCCCCTTTTTGTCCATTAATGGCTTTTTGAAAGTAGGGACGAAAAGCAAAATTACGACCGATAAAAGTGCGTGGATTAGCCCAATTACTGGCCGAAATAGTCGTGCCATTTTTATCAATTAGATAGGTGTCTGAAGCGCCAATAATTTGATTTACTTGCTCTAAGTAGCGGTTAGTAATATCTAGCTGTGCACTGTTATTTGGTTTAATTAATGCATCAATCAACTCTCTGTCTTTTGACATCAGTTGAGGGATATAGGCGTATTTATCGAGTTGACTCGACAGATGACTGTTAAGTTGTTCGGCCTGTTGAAGTGCATTATCGCTGAGCTGCTGATAACCAGATTGCCAAACCCAGCTGGTAACAATGAACATACTGATGAAGTAGATCACAAAAAAAACCATTGAAACGCGCTTGCGTACAGCCATGACAACTTCCTTTTATCATTTAGCCTCTAGATTAAATGCCGCACAAAAAGTTACCAATTAATCCTATCAAAACAAGACTGGGATCTCTTTTTCGTTTTTTTCTGAAAAAAAGGGATTATTTCCCTTGAAAAGCCATGTATCGTCCCCATTTCTCAGGAAACTAACGTCATTTCGTTGGGAATTTAGGACTTGGCTCGACAGTTGAAGTGCATATCGCTAGAATGTCGCGTCTATTTTTTCGTTCTGAGACTAATCGGAGATTCCTTTGGCCACCTATTTAGGTATGTGTGCAGAAGAAATCGCTGAATAGTTCATTAGTCTTATTTGAGGCTGATGGTGCTCAATTTGTATGTATGTGCTCACTTGGGGTACATAAATGATGAAGTCGTGATCATTTGATGTGAACGGCTCATACGCTCAGTTAATCTGAGCCAGTTTTGAGGTTTAAATATAATGCAAGCTACTGTTGAAACTCTAGAAGGCCTAGAGCGCCGTCTTACTATTACTGTTCCTGCTTCTAACATTGAAGATGCGGTAACGGCTGAACTACGTAACATCGCAAAAAACCGTCGTTTCGATGGTTTCCGTAAAGGCAAAGTGCCGATGAAAATGGTTGCGAAAATGTACGGCCAAGCAGTACGTCAAGACGTGATGGGCGAAGTAATGCAACGTCACTTCATCGAAGCGATCGTTAAAGAAAAAATCAACCCTGCGGGCGCACCTACTTTCACTCCAGTTGAAACTGAAGAAGGTAAAGATCTAGTATTCGCTGCTTCTTTCGAAGTATACCCAGAGCTAGAGCTTAAAGGCCTAGAAAACATCACAGTTGAAAAACCAGCTGTTGAAGTTAAAGAAGAAGACGTAAGCGAAATGATCGAAACACTTCGCAAGCAACAAGCTACTTGGAAAGAAGTAGACGCAGCTGCTGAAGAAGGTTCTCGTGCAACTATCGATTTCGTTGGTTCTATCGACGGTGAAGAGTTTGAAGGCGGCAAAGCTGAAAACTTCCCACTTGAAATGGGTCAAGGTCGTATGATCCCTGGTTTCGAAGACGGCATCACTGGTAAAACAGCGGGCATGGAATTTGAAATCGACGTAAACTTCCCAGAAGATTACCACGCTGAAAACCTAAAAGGTAAAGAAGCTAAGTTTGCTATTAAAGTAAACAAAGTTGAAGCGCGTGAGCTTCCAGAGCTAAACGAAGAATTCGTTGCTAAGTTCGGTGCTACAGATGGCCTAGAAGGTCTTAAAACTGAAGTACGTAAGAACATGGAGCGTGAGCTTAAGCAAGCAGTTAAGAACCGCATCAAAGAGCAAGCTCTTGACGGTCTAGTAAACGAGAACGACATCGACGTTCCGACTGCTCTTATTGACCAAGAGATCGTTACTCTACGTCAACAAGCTGCACAACGCTTTGGCGGCAACCCAGAAGCTGCTGAGCAACTTCCACGTGAGCTTTTCGAAGAGCAAGCTAAACGTCGCGTAGTGGTTGGCCTACTATTAGGTGAAGTAATCAAGTCTGAAGAGCTAAAAGCTGACGACGAGAAAGTGAAAGCAATCATCCAAGAGATGGCTACTGCTTACGAAGATCCATCAGAAGTTATTGCTTACTACGAGCAAAACGAGCAAATGATGAACAACATGCGTAACGTTGCGCTAGAAGAGCAAGCGATCGATGCAATCATCGCTAAAGCACAAGTTTCTGACAAAGAAGTAAGCTTTAACGAGCTTATGAATGCACAACAACCTGCATAACTCAGGTTTCTGTGTGTAGACAGTTGACTTTGTTTTAACTCTTCTGCTAACAATGGTCCGTGTGAGTAAATCATTCGGGCCATTTTATTTTAGGGATATAAGAATATGAGCTACCAAGAAAAAAATGCAATGTCACCAATTATTGATGCGCTAGTACCTATGGTAGTAGAGCAAACATCCCGTGGTGAGCGCTCTTACGATATCTTTTCTCGTCTGCTTAAGGAACGTATCATCTTCCTTACAGGTCAAGTTGAAGACAACATGGCAAACCTTGTTGTGGCGCAGCTTCTGTTTCTTGAGTCAGAAAACCCAGACAAAGACATCTTCCTATACATCAACTCTCCTGGCGGCAGCGTAACAGCAGGTATGTCTATCTATGACACCATGCAGTACATCAAGCCAAACGTGAGCACAGTATGTATGGGACAAGCTTGTTCAATGGGCGCGTTTTTGCTAGCTGGTGGTGCACCAGGTAAGCGTCATGTATTGCCTAACTCTCGCGTGATGATCCACCAACCATTAGGTGGTTTCCAAGGCCAAGCGTCTGACATTCAGATCCACGCGCAAGAGATCCTAACGATCAAGCAACGACTAAATAAATTACTTGCTGAACACACTGGCCAACCGCTAGAAGTGATTGAGCAAGACACAGACCGCGATAACTTCATGTCTGCGGATCAGGCTGTGGAATACGGTTTGGTGGATTCCATTTTGGAACGCAACGCTAAATAATATCTAGGGCATAATAAAGCCCGACCTATTATTGCAAAAGGTGCCTGTATTCAAAGATGCAGGCGCATTTTGAACAAAAGTGTTATACACTCAAACCAGAATGAAAAAGGCTAAAGAGGTTAGCGAATGACAGATAAAAGCAAAGAGAGCGGTAGTGGTAAACTGCTATATTGCTCTTTCTGCGGCAAAAGCCAGCACGAAGTTCGCAAGCTAATCGCAGGTCCATCCGTATATATTTGTGACGAATGTGTCGATCTATGTAACGACATTATTCGCGAAGAAATCAAAGATGTGTTGCCTAAAAAGGAATCTACAGCGTTACCAACGCCTCGTGAGATCCGTGCCCATCTAGATGATTACGTGATTGGTCAAGATTATGCTAAGAAAGTGCTAGCTGTTGCGGTTTATAATCACTATAAACGTCTGCGTAACGGTGACACTACTGCTGAAGGTGTTGAGCTAGGTAAAAGTAATATTTTGCTTATCGGCCCTACAGGTAGTGGTAAAACCTTGCTTGCAGAAACGTTGGCAAGATTCCTAGACGTACCTTTCACAATGGCAGATGCAACCACACTAACCGAAGCCGGTTATGTGGGTGAAGATGTTGAAAACATCATTCAAAAGCTACTGCAAAAATGTGATTACGACGTAGCGAAAGCTGAGCGCGGTATTGTTTACATCGATGAAATCGACAAGATTTCTCGTAAAGCAGAAAACCCATCAATTACTCGTGACGTATCTGGTGAAGGTGTGCAACAAGCATTGCTTAAGTTAGTTGAAGGTACTGTGGCGTCGGTTCCACCGCAAGGCGGACGTAAGCACCCACAACAAGAATTCCTTCAAGTTGATACATCTAAGATTCTATTTATCTGTGGCGGTGCATTTGCTGGGCTAGATAAAGTGATTGAGCAACGTGCAGCAACAGGTTCTGGTATTGGCTTTGGCGCGGAAGTTCGCTCTAAAGATGAAACCAAAACGGTTGGCGAACTGTTCATGCAGGTTGAGCCAGAAGATCTCGTTAAATATGGATTGATTCCAGAGTTTATCGGTCGTCTTCCTGTCACAACGACGCTAACAGAGTTGGATGAAGAAGCACTTATCCAAATTCTTTGTGAGCCGAAAAATGCATTGACGAAACAGTACGCAGCACTGTTCGATATTGAAGATGTTGAACTTGAATTCCGCGAGGATGCCTTACGAGCGATTGCTAAGAAAGCAATGGACCGTAAAACAGGTGCTCGTGGTTTGCGTTCTATCCTAGAAGGTGTACTTCTAGAGACGATGTATGAGCTTCCATCAAGCACTGATGTAAGCAAAGTAGTTATCGATGATTCCGTAATTAACGGTGAATCTGAACCGCTACTTATCTACAACGGCACTGAAAATCAGGCCGCCGGCGCAGAGTAATTCACAATTATTAAACTAAGGAGGCTTTTGCCTCCTTTTTTTTTATTATCTCGTTGAATATACGCCAATTGCCCCCATATACTGCTCATAAGCAGAAACGGAAGAGAGAATAGTATGAACTTGGAACGTTCCGAGCGTATCGAGATTCCCGTATTACCTTTACGAGATGTTGTGGTCTACCCACATATGGTCATTCCTCTGTTTGTTGGAAGAGAGAAATCAATCCGTTGCCTTGAATCTGCAATGGATACCAACAAGCAAGTATTGTTAGTTGCTCAAAAACAAGCTGACACCGATGAGCCATCAATTGATGACTTATTTGAAATTGGTACAGTCGCCACGATTTTGCAGTTGCTTAAGCTACCAGATGGTACTGTGAAGGTACTCGTCGAAGGCCAACAGCGCGCTAAAATTCATAAATTCAAAGAAGATGAATTTTTTGTTGCTGACGCAGAATATTTATTAACGCCTGAACTGTATGAGCGTGAGCAAGAAGTTGTTGTTCGCAGCGCTATTAACCAATTTGAAGGCTTTATTAAGCTGAATAAAAAGATCCCACCTGAAGTACTGACTTCACTAAATGGCATCGATGAAGCAGCGCGCCTAGCGGATACCATCGCTGCGCATATGCCGCTTAAGCTAGAAGAAAAGCAACAAGTTCTCGAGATCACTGAAGTCAATGAACGTCTAGAGTTCTTGATGGGTCAGATGGAATCAGAAATCGATCTGCTGCAAGTTGAAAAACGCATTCGTGGTCGCGTTAAAAAGCAGATGGAAAAATCTCAGCGCGAGTACTATCTGAACGAGCAAATGAAAGCCATCCAAAAAGAACTGGGTGAGATGGACGATGCTCCTGATGAGTTTGAAGCGCTAAAGATTAAGATTGAAGAATCTAAAATGCCAAAAGAAGCTCGTGAAAAAACCGAGCAAGAGTTACAGAAACTGAAAATGATGTCGCCTATGTCGGCAGAAGCAACAGTGGTTCGTAGCTACATCGATTGGATGATTGGCGTACCTTGGGCTAAACGCTCGAAGGTGAAAAAGAACTTAGCAAAAGCGGAAGAAGTACTTAACGAAGACCACTACGGCCTTGAGCGTGTTAAAGAACGCATTTTAGAGTACCTCGCCGTTCAAAACCGAATCAACAAGCTAAAAGGGCCTATCTTATGTCTTGTTGGGCCTCCTGGTGTGGGTAAGACCTCTTTAGGACGCTCTATTGCTTCGGCTACGGGTCGTAAATACGTTCGTATGGCTCTAGGTGGCGTACGTGATGAAGCAGAGATCCGCGGTCACCGCCGCACTTACATTGGCTCTATGCCGGGTAAGTTGATTCAGAAGATGTCAAAAGTCGAAGTGAAGAACCCACTGTTCTTGCTTGATGAAATTGACAAAATGTCTTCAGATATGCGTGGCGATCCGGCTTCTGCCTTGTTGGAAGTGCTTGACCCTGAGCAAAACAATTCATTTAACGATCACTATTTAGAAGTCGATTACGATCTGTCTGATGTTATGTTCGTTGCAACGTCGAACTCTATGAACATTCCGGGGCCGCTACTGGACCGTATGGAAGTGATTCGTCTTTCTGGCTATACAGAAGACGAGAAGTTAAACATTGCGAAAAGCCATCTGTTGTCTAAGCAAATTCAACGCAACGGCCTTAAAGAGCATGAGATCACGATTGAAGACTCCGCGATCATCGGCATTATTCGTTACTACACGCGTGAAGCGGGTGTACGTAGCTTAGAGCGTGAGATTTCAAAAATCTGCCGTAAAGCAGTGAAGAATATCTTACTCGACTCTGAGCTTAAGAGCGTGACGGTTAATATCGACAACCTAAAAGATTACTTAGGTGTTCAGCGTTGCGACTTTGGTAAAGCTGATGACAGTAACCGAGTAGGGCAAGTAACGGGCTTAGCTTGGACTGAAGTGGGTGGCGATCTACTAACGATTGAAACTGAATCTATGCCAGGCAAAGGCAAGTTAGCCCAAACGGGTTCACTTGGCGACGTTATGCAAGAATCGATTCAAGCGGCAATGACGGTTGTACGAGCGCGTGCAGAAAAATTGGGCATTAATGCCGATTTTTACGAAAAGCGCGATATTCACGTACACGTTCCTGAAGGCGCAACCCCGAAAGATGGCCCTAGTGCAGGTATCGCAATGTGTACTGCATTGGTATCAAGCTTAACGGGTAATCCGGTTCGTTCTGAAGTGGCTATGACGGGTGAAATTACCCTACGTGGTGAAGTACTTCCGATTGGCGGCCTGAAAGAAAAATTGCTTGCTGCACATCGTGGTGGCATCAAAACAGTCGTGATTCCAAAAGAAAACGAACGTGATCTAGAAGAGATTCCAGACAACGTTATTGCTGATTTAGTTGTAAAACCAGTTCAATGGATTGATGAAGTATTGACCATTGCATTGGCTAACGACCCGTCCGGTGTGGCTTTAGAGTCTGCAAAATAGTGACGTGTAGCAAAAATAAGTAAAAGAATCGCGCTGACAGGCCCTAAAAGGCTTGTCAGCGTTTTTTTAGGGCGCTAAGTTAATTCACCAAGGACGACGCCTTTATTTATAAGGCGTGGTCTAAAAATAATTAGATTTTTTTTAACGGAACGAATACTGCCAAATCATACAGGTAGTAGTAAAGGGGAACATCAAGTGAACAAAACACAACTAGTAGAAAAAATTGCAGAGAACGCAGACATCTCTAAAGCTTCAGCTGGTCGCGCTCTAGATGCTTTCATTGACTCAGTGAGCGACACTTTACAATCTGGTGATCAAGTGGCTTTAGTTGGCTTCGGTACTTTCAGTGTTCGTACTCGTGCAGCTCGCACAGGTCGTAACCCTAAGACTGGCGAAGAAATCCAAATCGCTGAAGCGCAAGTACCTGCATTTAAAGCTGGTAAAGCACTTAAAGACGCTTGTAACTAAGCTGATTGTTTAAAACAACAGCAAATAGTTATAAGTTGGCAGCTAAATCTGCCAAAAGTATCTGAATTATGCGCATCAAATTGGTGCGCATTTCTTTTTCTGATATCATCAATCGCATTCCGCTCACAAGAGCGACTCGCCGTTCGGCGTAATTTTAGAGAGTATTTAGATTATGATGGAGCGATTGCGCGAAGGCGTAAACAGCATCGCGGTAAAAATTATCCTAGGTTTGATCATTCTTTCTTTCGTATTTACGGGAGTGAGCGGTTATTTAGGTTCGAGCAACAATGCAGCGGCGAAAGTAGGAAATACAGAAATTAGCCGTGGTGAATTTGAGCAAGCGTACCAAAATGAGCGCAACAGAATGCAATCTCAACTTGGTGATTACTTCTCGACGCTACTTGGTGACCCTCAGTACGTTCAGTCATTCCGTAAATCTATCATTGATCGAATGATCAACGATATTTTACTTGAGCAACATGCTCAGGCAATGGGTTTACGAATCAGCGACGACCAAATTCGCGCTATGATTCTAGAAATGCCACAGTTTCAAAGCGGTGGTGCATTCGACCAAGAAATTTACGCTTCTGCACTACGCCGTGCCGGTTTTAGCCCTGAAAGCTTTGCCGAATACTTGCGTCGTGATGAAGTGCGCAATCAGCTAGTGTCTGCGTTGCAAACCAGTGAGTTTAGCCTTCCTAGCGAAGTTGCGGAACAAGGTAAGCTTATTGGTCAAACTCGTGATATTCGTTCTTTGTCACTTAACCTGAAAACGTTCAGCGAAAAAGTAAGCCTGACCGACGAAGAAGTGAAAGAGTACTACGAACAAAATGCCGCTCAGTTCACAAGACCTGAACAGCTAAAAGTGGCGTACCTTGAGTTGTCGGCGCAAGAGCTAAAATCACAAGTTAAAGTGACTGACGAGCAAGTACAAGCTCAGTACCAAGCACACATCGACCAATACTCAACCAAAGAGCAACGCCAAGTAAGTCATATCTTAATCATCGGCGACGATGAAGCAAAAGCTCAATCGGTGCTTGATGAGCTTAATGCGGGTGCAGATTTCGTTGAGCTTGCGAAAACTCGCTCTGAAGATCCTGGCAGTTCAGAGCAAGGTGGTTCACTAGATTGGATCGAACGTGGCGTGATGGATCCAGCATTTGAAGACGCAGCTTTTGCTATCGAGAAAGCGGGTGATGTAACGGGCCTTGTGAAATCAGACTTTGGTTACCACATCATTAAACTTGATGACCTAAAAGAGCCACAAGCTCAGCCATTTGAAGCGGTTGCCGCTGAAATCAAACAAGAGCTGATTGATACTCAAGCGGTAGAGCGTTTTTACGAACTGCAAACGGAACTAGAGCGCGTAGCATTTGAATTCCCAGACTCTCTTGATGACGCAGCAGAAGCGATTGGTCATAAAGTTGCACATACCGACTTTATCTCTGAAGTTGATGCGCCTGAACTGCTACTAAACCCAGTGGTAATGCAAACCATTTTAGACTCTGAAGTAAAAGACACAGGTCTTAACTCAGAAGTGGTGGAAGTGGCACCTGAGCACGTTATCGTCGTTCGTGTTGATGATTACCGTGATGAGTCTGTTCTTCCTTTAGAAGACGTGAAGGCGCAGGCGACTTCTGCGCTGGCTTCTAAGAAAGGCGAGCAACAAGCTATTGAATTGGCTTCAACGCTAGTCAGCGAGCTTAGAGCGGGCACACAAACAGCATTAGAAGCTAACCAATTGAGCTTTGGCGACGTTGAAACCATTGATCGTGGGCATGAGTTTGCTAACACTGTTTTCGCTATGGCGAAGCCAGCTGAAGGTGACAAAGTTTACGGCCAAGCGAAAGACATGCAAGGCAACATCGTTGTTGTTGAGTTGTCTGGTGTTGCGTCTCAAATAGAGCCAGCTTATACAGCGCAAATCGGTGCTCAGTTAGTTCGTACTAATACTCAACAAGATCTTCAAGCAACGCTAAACGCCTTGCGTGCGGATGCTGATATCGAGTACTACGTATTGGATGCCGCTCAGTAATTTACCGAGAGAAACATGCAATTAAAACAGGCCGCTTATGCGGCCTGTTTTGTTTTTAGCAAACTACATTTTTATCAGCGTTCTTTTGTTGGGAGTATGCGGCTTTCATTACTAAAAAGGGAATACAGATGAAAATACTGATCGCACTACTTATGGCTAGTTTCGCTTTTATGGTGCCTAAATTAGGTATAGCAGCGGAAACCACAACACAAAGTAAGCATGAAGGTATCGAGATCACCGTTAACATTAATACCGCCGATGCAGAAGAGCTAGCGATTCTATTAAAAGGTGTCGGAGAGAAGAAAGCGCATGAAATCGTCGAATTTCGAGAAGCGAACGGTCAGTTTAAAACTGCAGAAGAACTGGCAAATGTAAAAGGGATTGGCTTAGCAACCGTCGAGAAAAACCGCGGTCGAATAAAGCTGTAGTAAGCTTGCTGCCAATCGAATGTGCTGCCGGTTAAGGTGTAGTGAGTTCCAGAGCCCCCCTAGAATACTGAGAGCTTATCTACGTAGATGCTTGTTGCTGTCGTTGAACGTCTATTTTAATCACAGCGCATTCGTATCTGACTAATTTGTATCATGTACAAATTAGTCAGATTGCTTTTTTCTGCGAGTATAAAAGCGTATGAATGTATATCCACTGGTGAACAAAACAAGCCAGAACAACAGGCTTGATGCTAACCTCACTGCGAAGAAGTGGTGGGTATCAAACTTGGTATTATACGAATAGAAATTGAACGGGAACCCAACGGCTTCATTTCCGTTACCGTAAGCTACGAATTGCAACGCAATCATCAAAAATACAAAACAGAGTAAAAAAGGTTTCTGCCATGATGCGTTGTTTTCATGAGGTGTGTTGTTGATGTCGGTCATTAATTCAGAGCCATAAGTAGAAGCAAAGAGGCTGCTATTGTAGTTCAATCTTATTTCAAATGGTCAGCGTAGAGTTAGCTATGATGTTAAATACTTACCTGTTGTCGGTATTACTCTGCTTAACGGTGCGCGGTGTTAGTTTATGGTTCAGTAACCCTAAGGCGAACCCAGCTAGCATCCCAACTAAATGCGCCTCTGTCGCTACTCTAGCGTTAATCATACTCGCCGTACTTTCTGGTGCTCCTATAAGACACTCATAAGCGACTTTCGCCAAAATACCCGCTATCAGTAGCCAACTTGAATTACGGCCGCTTAAAGACTCTTTGAGGGCATAATAGGCGAATAATCCATGCAATGTACCTGATAAGCCTAAGTAAACTTGGATGTCACTGCCTAGTAATGTCACTCCTATCAGTATCGAACTGGCCAACAATACGGCTAACCACTCTTTAGGTTGTGCGATAGAGCGAAAGAAGAACGCAATAACCCAAAGACCTGCGGTGTTCATACCAAGGTGAATAAGGTTAGTGTGAGTGAAGTTTCCAGAAAGTAATCGCCACCATTGTCCGCCTGCAATAAGGCTTGCATCCCAAGTGATGAAAGGTTGTAATGCGGGCCATTGAGCTAGTGTCATCACTAGGCTGATTACTATTAACAAAGGGTACAAAGTCACTCCATGTATCGATATTGTCTTCAATGTGGTAAAGCCACAAAAATGTGTATCTGTTGTTTGATTACGCCGATTGAATCGGAGATTGAGCTTATCATTCTTCAGCATTCAAGCGAAGCACACCAACCTAAAGGAACGGCGCGTATCTTGAAGTTATCGCTGGCTAATAGCCAAATATTGGTTGGAGAAAACTTCAGTGAAGACAAAGTACTGAACGAGTTACTGGCTGAAGAGGGCGTGGTGACGTTAGTTCTGTACCCTGGTGAATCGAGTACCGCTCTTGAAGATTTGATAGCGATGCAACAGAAAAATCAACACCCGTTGGGGCAATCAACACAATGGCGTGTGATCTTATTAGATGGTACGTGGAAAAAAGCCTATAAAATGTGGCAACTTTCTACCAACTTACATTCATTGCCATGCATCGCGTTACCAGAAGATTTATCGGGTAATTATCGCATGAGAAAAGCGCCGTCAGCGAACAGTTTATCCACCGTTGAGGCGGGTTTTCATGTTTTGACTCTCCTCGATGGAGAGACAGATTATCAACCTCTTATCGATGCGTTTGATCAAATGGTCGATAAGCAAATGGCCCACATTCCGGCAGAATTAAGGGCCAAGCACTTTTCTGGTAGAGAGTAGATCAAGGCTAATAGGGCGAATAGGCGGAAAATAGTTGCTGATGTAATCGTTGTGCGTAACCGTCGGTCATGGCCGAGATGTAGTCACTGATCACTCGCATGCCGCTTGCCTGGCTTTCTTGCTGTGCACTGAACCATTTTTCTCTAGTGGTATCGGGTAAAAGCCTTGCGGGGTCTGCGCTTAAGGCTTCAAACAAATCCATTACGATCTGCTGGCCTTTGTATTCAACAATTTGAACCTGTGGTATTTGAATCACATATTGACTGACAAATTGTTTGAATATCTCCAGTGCTTGCTCCATTTCAGGGTCTAAAAATGCGTTCCAATTGAGTAGCACTTCATCAAAATTAGCATTGGGTAAAGGGGCGACTTTTACACTGGTGAGTAAGGCATTTACGATGCTGCCGATCGCATCTTTCCTGTGATAGTGTTCACTAGAAAAGAGCTTTTCACTGATTTGTTGAATGTTACTTTCAAACCATGAGTCACCGCATTCCGCTAATTGGCTCGCTGCGCTTTCCTGCCATTGATTTCGAGTGACCATGCCTAACACGATGGCGTCTTCTAAGTCGTGGATGCCGTAAGCAATGTCGTCGGCCAACTCCATGATGGAGCAATCGAGAGATTTAAAACGCGTTTTCTTGTGTTCTGAATCCGAATAATTTGATTCTCGCATGGTCGAAAACAGGTGTCTGTCGTGGTTACTGAGAGGAGCTAATACCCAATCAAGTAAATCGCTGTCGGCGTCATACACTCCCTTGGCCGGTAGCCAATCATGCGCTTTCAACTGACGTTGATGCGCGACGGGTTCTGGGCGCAATAGTGATTGAGTTTGGCTTATAAAGGCGGGGTACTTCAGTAAGCCTAAAACTGACCGGCGAGTAAGATTCATGCCGTGCTCAGGCGTGTAGGGTTCTAGTCGAGTGACAATACGAAAAGTTTGAGCATTACCTTCAAAGCCCCCAAAATCACGCATCATGTAGTTGAGTGCGACTTCACCACCATGACCATACGGCGGGTGACCGATATCGTGCGCCAAACATAAAGCTTCCATCAAACTGGCTGATGGCAAGATGTCAGAAAATTCAGGTTGCTTGCGTTTGAGTTGGGCACGGATCCCCGAACCTAACTGAGCGGCTTCTAGTGAGTGGGTCAGGCGAGTTCGGTGGAAGTCGTTCGTGCCTGTTCCGTGAACTTGAGTTTTCGCTTGTAAGCGCCTAAACGCTGCAGAGTGTAAAACCCGAGCACGGTCGCGTTGGAAAGGATCTCGGTGATCATCACGCCTCATAACATGTTCATTGTTATTTCGTGCTTGCCAAACCTTCTTTTTGGTCATATCCATCGGAACCCCTTTTACGCGATTATTGTGTAGACCTGTAGTGACGCTATCTACCGCTATAATCCCGACTTTACAATTAGTTAGCTGATCTCGTCTAGGGATAACTTAAAGCTTTCAGAGAATGTTTCTAGAAAGTAGCGCATTTCCGGTGTTTCTCTTTCTTTTAGCGTGGCTTCTAAGCGTTTTTTTGCCTTTTCGTATTCGTGATTACCTGCTGAAAGCTCTTCTAAACACTTCAGGTATGCGCACAGGCTATCGGCTTGTTTGACAATACGCGCGTCCTCTTCATTGGCTTTAGAAGACACTAAAAAAGGAGCAAAGTCTTCTTGAAACTCTTCAGGCAGCATAGAGAGAAGCTTTTGTTCAGCCGCGGCTTCGATGATTTTGTATTCTTTTGCGATGGCTGGGTTGTAGTATTTGACCGGTGTGGGTAGATCGCCTGTGAGCACTTCACTGGTGTCGTGATACATGCCAAGAATGGCAATACGTTCTGGGTTGGCATTACCGCCAAATTTCTTATTTTTGATGATGGCAAGTGCATGAGCAACAAAAGCCACTTGCAGGCTATGCTCGGAAATGTTTTCTTTAGAAATTGAACGCATCAATGGCCAGCGTTGGATGAGTTTCATGCGGGCGAGATGAGCGAAAAAATGACTGTGTGCCATACGACCTCCTTGTATAACTCGTAACCATAAGGTTAAGTGATTGTTTCATCGATAACAACTTATGCGCAGAATTATTGTAAAAGGCTGGAATGGTGATGATGCTGTCTTTTTTTGCGGTGTTTGTTAAAATGCCGCGCTTAATTGTCGCCACGACTCAAAGAGAGTGTGGTTGTGCTCATTTAGTGGAAGATGAATCGTGAGTAGTGAAAATTCGCAACAGGCCGAACCTGCAGAAGTCGTAAACATCGTCAAAGTTACCGTTGGACTGAGTAACCCGAAAAGCCCAACCAACGTAGGTGCTGTCATGCGCGCCGCTGGATGCTATCAGGTAGACCAAGTACTTTATACCGGTGAACGCTACGGGAAGGCTGCTAAATTTCAAACCGACACTAAAAATGTGGCAAACAAAATCCCGCTTAAAAGCATGTCTTCTCTGCTAGATGATTTACATCCAGAAACGAAAGTTGTGTGTGTGGAGTTGGCCGAGGGGGCGATCTCGTTGCCAGAGTTTGAACATCCTGAACAAGCGTTATACGTTTTTGGTCCTGAAGATGGCACCATTACACAGGATGTTGTCGATCGCGCAGACAGCGTGGTTTATGTACCAACCGTAGGCTGCATGAACTTAGCTGCAACGGTTAATGTACTGCTCTACGATCGCCTTGCGAAGTCAACTCAACGTATTCAAGGTGACGAGTTGATTCGCAGTAGCCGAGATAACCGAAACAATTTGGTGGTGAAAGGGAAGTACTAAAAGCGAGGTTCTAAAAGCTAAGTAGAGCGACTACTTTTAACTTAGCCTTTAGCACTTCGACGCAGCATTTGGGGAAGCGCTGATTTACTGGTTTTAGTGATTTTTTTCACTAACTTGAAATCTGGCTGATTGACCTGATGCTGCGTTTTTAGATCTTCCAGCATCTGCAACCATAGTTTAGCGGTCATCTCGGAATCGGCTAATGCTCGGTGAAACACACCATCGTGTTGGATATTCTTGTATTCCACTAAACCACCCAGTTTGTGGTTTGGTGCATTCTGATATAAACGCCGTGCTAACAGCATCGAGCAAACAAATTCCCCTTGATACTGACAGCCAATTGTATCGAGTTCTGCATCCAAAAAACGTTGGTCAAAAGACGCATTATGCGCCACAAGGTTATATCCTTGAATAAACTCACCAAAATCAGCCATGACTTCTTCACAACTCGGTGCATTACGCAGCATGTTGTTATTAATCCCCGTATAGTTTTCAATAAAACCACTAACTCGAAACCCTGGATTCATGAGCTGTTGAAAACGATCGGTTACTTGACCATTTTCTAGTTTTACTGCACCAATCTCTATTGCTCTGTCCCCTTGATTAGGAGAAAGACCAGTGGTTTCAAAATCGAGAACGATAAGCGTGTCTGCGGGTTGTTGAGTTAAAAGCATAGCGAAGATCTGAGTGAAGAAAGTTGGTGGGATAGTAGCATTATTTCAAGTGCTAAGTACGAAAAGCTAAATGCGAAGTGAGAGACAGGAAGTACTAAGCGATAGATACGAAGTGCTAAGTCTAGAGCTCTGAATTTTTGCTCTTACTTCGCTTTTAGCACTTCGCTTTTAGCACTTCGTTTTTAGTACTTAGTTCTTATTGTCTATAAGTCGACAAGAATCGATCCAGTCGGCCAATCGCTGTTTCTAAGTCTTCAATATGTGGCAAGGTGACAATTCGGAAGTGATCCGGTTTTGGCCAATTAAAACCAGTACCTTGCACCAGTAGTACTTTTTCTTGAACTAAGAAATCTTGCACAAACTGTTGGTCATTGGTGATGTTGAACTTTTTAACATCCAGTTTAGGGAATAGGTACATGGCTCC
Source organism: Vibrio tapetis subsp. tapetis (assembly GCF_900233005.1). Lineage (NCBI taxonomy): Bacteria > Pseudomonadati > Pseudomonadota > Gammaproteobacteria > Vibrionales > Vibrionaceae > Vibrio > Vibrio tapetis. The sequence goes on along the minus strand of NZ_LT960611.1, from coordinate 2,080,355 downwards.
CTTTGGTTTAACACAAGTGATGCCCGGAATTTGGGTGATCAGTTCGTAGGCCTTATCTCGTTGCTCTAGCAGGCGGCCGCCAGGAAGAATGAGTTCATTAATACTTTGGTAGCCACCTAACGCCGTTTGGATAGCATGCTGCATTGGCACGTTAGCGCATAGACGCATCGAGGAAAGCATGTCTAAGCCGTCGATGTAGCCTTTCGCCATGTGTTTAGGGCCGGTTAGGAACATCCAGCCACCACGGAAACCACATACTCGATAGGCTTTGGATATACCATTGAACGTCACCATTAACACGTCATCTGCAAGTGTGGCAATGGAAGTGTGGGTGGCGCCATCGTAAAGCACTTTGTCGTAGATCTCGTCTGCAAAAATGATCAGATTATGCTGACGTGCAATCTCGACCACTTGGAGTAAGAAATCCCGGCTATAAACGGCACCCGTCGGGTTGTTAGGGTTGATTAGTACAATGCCACGTGTTTTTGGTGTGATCTTGGCTTTAATGTCATCAAGGTCAGGGTACCAATCCGATTCTTCATCACAAAGGTAGTGCACGGCCGTACCACCTGAGAGAGACACACCAGCGGTCCACAAAGGGTAGTCTGGCGCTGGTACTAACATTTCATCGCCATTGTTTAGCAAAGCTTGCATCGCCATTACGATCAATTCTGAAACGCCGTTACCGATGTAGACATCTTCAACGTCTAAATTGAGCAGGCCTTTTTTCTGATAATGCTGGACAACGGCTTTTCGGGCTGAGTAAATTCCTTTTGAATCACAGTAACCCTGTGATGTTGGTAGGTTTCTAATCACATCTACAAGTATTTCGTCTGGGGCGTCAAAACCAAATGGGGCGGGGTTGCCAATATTTAACTTCAATATTTTATGCCCCTCTTCCTCCATGCGCTTAGCATGTTTGAGTACAGGACCCCTAATGTCGTAGCAGACATTGTTGAGTTTTGATGACATCCCGATATTTTTCATTACTTGCATCCCGATAATAATTATTTTACGTTACCAAATTACACTATTTTACATTTGTATAGAATAAATATCTGACAAATCTTACTTCACTAGCCAAAGATAAATATCAGAATTGTTTGAATTTTAATCATCAAGATAGTCAGTAGCCCGCAAATTACCTTGCTACTTCTTGATCTAATAGAGTTCAACAAATAAAGTATCACCCGCAAGTGGCATATTAATAAGAATCATAAGTGAGCGAGGTGACTTTGTCGCACTTTCAGCAGACAATAAATGCGCTAATTCAGCAAATAGAGCAGGCATCAGAAAACGACAGTAGAATCAGTCATAGCATTGAGCTAGACGCTGGTTTTTCGTTTATTGATTGGCTAGACGCGCAACCTTTATTTCCAAAGTTTTATTGGCAGTCTCGTGACACTCGTGAAGAGGTCGTCGCGCTTGGTAAAGAACATATCTTTTCTGAACCTGCTCCGGCTTATGCTGTTTTGAGCGAAGGTCAACGAGTATGGGGCGGTCGATCCTTTGATGGCAGCACGGAGAAAAACCGACGCTGTATGTCGTCTTTTTTCTTCTTACCTCAAATTGAATTAATCCGCTTTGACCAGCATTGGTCGTTAAATGTGAATTTGAATGGTGGAAAAGCGAAGGCAATTCAAGCACTGACGCGTTTGTGTTGTGATGTGGTGACATTGCAAGATGAGCCAACTCATATTGAATCTATCCAACATACCCCTGAGTTTCCACATTGGTCGGCGTTAGTAGACAAAGCGCTCGAACATATTGAACAAGGCCAGTTCAAGAAAGTCGTTTTGGCTCGTAAAACTGAATTGGCTTTGCACCATTCTATTAACGCGGCTCAATTTTTGAAAGCGAGCACCTTGAGCAATCACCACAGTTTTCACTTTCTTTTTGCCTTAGATAAGTCCCATGCTTTTATGGGTTCTACTCCTGAGCGCCTATATTGTCGCTATGGAACCGAGTTGTTTACCGAAGCTCTCGCGGGAACTATCGGCCGTGGTTGTGATGCCCAAGAAGATCTAGCGCTGGCAAATTGGTTAAGCAACGATGCGAAGAATTTGCAAGAAAATCAATATGTCGTGGATGATATTGTCGGTAGCCTGGCGGAGCATGCCCATGAAATTGACGTACAAGATGAAACTCGTTTAATTCGCTTACGTAAAGTTCAGCATTTAAAACGAGAGATCAGCGCTCAACTCAAAATTGGTGTTAATGGCGTACAGTTACTGGCTGCATTACAGCCGACGGCTGCGGTGGCAGGTCTGCCTCGTGATGAAGCACTAAGCTTTATTGCCGAGCATGAACCATTTGCTCGTGGTTGGTATAGCGGTTCAGTTGGATTCATTAGCCATGACCGAGCTGAGTTTTGTGTCGCGATTCGCAGTGCGTTGGTATTAGATAAATGCGTCAAGTTATTTGCAGGAGCGGGAATTGTTCCTGGTTCAGACAGTGAATTTGAATGGCAGGAGTTAGATAGAAAAATGTCGACGCTTCTTACATTAATCACTGAACAATCTCCATTAGGAGTGGCTTCGTGATAGGGCAAGCTAGCTTAAACAGCACTTGGTCTACGATCATTTTCGAAGAATTATCTCGCCATGGAGTGACTGATGTTTGTGTTGCTCCCGGCTCTCGTTCTACCCCACTTATTTTGCAAGCGGATGCTCATCCTCGTTTAAGACTCCATCGGCATTTTGATGAGCGCGGGCTTGGTTTTATGGCACTAGGGCTTGCCAAAGCAAGCAAAACCCCGGTGGCGATTGTGGTGACATCCGGTACAGCGGTTGCCAATTTGTTACCGGCGGTTGCAGAAGCTTGCCTTACTGGTGAGAAGCTAATTTTGCTAACGGCGGATAGGCCGCCTGAATTGGTAGGCTGTGGGGCAAATCAAGCGATTGTTCAAAGTGGGATTTTTTCTTCTCATGTTGGTTGGGCTCTTGACTTGCCAAGCCCTAGCGAACGAATTTCTCCGTGTTGGTTATTAACTTCGCTTGACCGAGGTCTTGAGGTTCAAGCACGTCTTGGTGGCCCGATTCATATTAACTGCGCTTATCCTGAGCCACTTTATGGCGAAGGTGCATTGCCTTGGCAGCATGATTATTTGTTGCCACTGTCGTCATGGTATCAGGACCAAGCGAAACAGACTTATGTGCAAACGGCTACTGCCTGTGAGCAAGCTAACCCTCCATTGCCTTTATGGCAGCCGCAGCGTAAAGGTGTGGTTATTCTCGGTTCTATTTCTTTGGAGCAGGCTCAGTCCGGTTTGAAGCTGGCTCAGCATCTTGGCTGGCCCGTATTGTGTGACCCCCAATCAGGCGTAACCAGTGAATGGGCTCATTTCGATTTCTGGCTACAAAATCCAGAAGCCAATGTTGTATTAAGCCAATGTGACGTGGTCATTCAATTTGGTGCTCGTCTGGTTTCAAAACGTCTTAATCAGGTACTTACTAACTTGAATCCTGATTGTGAGTACCGGCTGGTGCAAGATAACACCCAGCGCTTAAATCCAAGCCATATACGTATGCAGACTGTGGTTTGCGACCCGGTAGCTTGGGTTAATGCCCAACTGAATGAATTAGAAGCTTGTGCGACACCGCTGGATGTTGATCGCGACGTTAAACGTTGGTCGAAGCAGTTAGCGGATTATAGTTTGTCAGTTAAACGTGATGTCGACGGTATCAAGACTCCGACTTCGTTTAGTGAAACCTCATTTGCACAAGAGGTGCTCACTTGGTCTTTACAAGAGAGCGATGTATTTATCGGTAACAGTTTGATTGTTCGCTTGATAGATATGTTAGGGGTTTGGCTGCCGCGAGAAACCTACAGTAATCGTGGTGCTTCTGGTATCGATGGGTTGGTCGCGACTGCGGCTGGTGTGCAACGTTATCGTCAGCGTCCGATGCTGGTGATGCTAGGAGATACGTCCTTACTGCATGACTTAAACTCTCTGGCTTTGCTGACTTCACATCAATCGCATACTGATGAGTTCGCAACGAATGATTTTCCAGTGGTTTTGATCGTTACGAATAATGATGGTGGGGCAATTTTCGATTTACTGCCCGTCGAGGATGACAAGAAAACCGCACTGTACCAGATGCCTCACGGCTATCAATTCGAATTTGCAGCGAAACAATTTGGTTTGGCTTACCACGCCCCACAAAGTCTAACTGAGTGTCAGAATGTCGTCGAGCAACACTTTGCCTACGGTAAAGGGGCGTTGGTCGTTGAAATCATTACTCCTGCTGGGCAGGCATCAAACGAACTTAAACGAATTTCTGCGCTACAGCAAAGCCTCTGCACGGCAAGCCATCTACGTGACAGTCATCAATAATGTTAAGCCAAAAGCTAAACACTCATTGGTTAACCGCTGATCTAGACTCCAGTAAGCCTGTGATTATTTTTTTACATGGGCTGCTGGGGGCTTCTGATGATTGGCTCTCTATTACTCCTTATCTACAAGACTATTCATGCCTTGCCATTGATTTGCCTTTTCATGGGCAGTCGCAAAGCATCTCATGTTCAGATTTCGACTATGTTTGTGAGCTTGTTGTCAAAGCGGCTCAAAACGTGATCTCAAAAGGTAGAAAAGTGACTATTGTTGGCTACTCTTTAGGGGCTCGAATTACCATGTACGGCTTAGCCTATGGCGGCTTTGCATCATTGAATATTTCGAATGTTGTACTGGAAGGCGGCAACTTTGGGTTGCGTGAAGTGGCTGAAAAACGGCAGCGATGGATAAGCGATGAACGATGGGCGGAACGCTTTAGTTCCGAACCGATCGAACAAGTATTGGACGCTTGGTACCAGCAAGCCGTGTTTAGTTCACTAAATGATGAGCAAAGACAAACTTTGCTTGCTAAGCGCAAGCATAATAAAGGTCTCGCGATTGCAAGTATGTTGATGGCAACGTCATTGGCTAAACAACCCTATTTATTGAATCGCTTGCAAGAGCTAACGTCGCCTAGGTTGCATTATATCTGTGGCGAAAGAGACGCTAAATTTACACACTTGGCACGTTCTAGCGAATTAATATTCAGCCTGGTAGAGCAAGCCGGGCATAACGTACATCAAGAGCAACCCGAAGCGTTTGCTCAAATCATTAGAAAAGTAACAGCCTAGCGCTGATATCACATCATAGGATGGGAAAAGAAATGGCAAGAACAGTTGGCATTACGGAAGAAGAGTTGTATGCACCAGTTGAATGGCTAGATTGTGGTGCTGATTACGAAGACATTTATTACCACAAATCAAACGATGGCATCGCAAAAATCACCATTGCACGTCCACAAGTACGTAACGCATTTCGTCCTCAAACCGTAAACGAAATGATGAAGGCTCTAGCAGACGCCCGTTATGACAGTAAAGTCGGCGCGATTATTCTTACGGGTTTAGGTGAAGATGCGTTCTGCAGTGGTGGCGACCAGAAAATTCGTGGTGATTACGGTGGCTACCGTGACGAAGAAGGTACGCATCACCTGAACGTACTTGATTTCCAACGCCAAATCCGAACTTGCCCTAAACCTGTTATTGCAGCAGTAGCGGGTTACGCTGTGGGTGGTGGTCATGTACTTCACATGATGTGTGATTTAACCATCGCCGCGGAAAATGCTCAATTTGGTCAGACTGGTCCAAAAGTGGGCTCATTCGACGGTGGCTGGGGCGCATCTTACATGGCTCGTATTGTTGGTCAGAAGAAAGCGCGTGAAATCTGGTTCTTATGTCGTTTCTATGATGCGCAAGAAGCCTTGGATATGGGCTTGGTTAATACCGTTGTACCGGTTAATGAACTCGAGCGAGAAAGTGTACGTTGGTGTCGTGAAGCGTTGCAACATAGCCCAATGGCACTACGTTGTTTGAAGGCGGCCTTAAACGCAGACTGTGATGGTCAAGCGGGCTTACAAGAGCTAGCAGGCAACGCGACGATGATGTTCTACATGACAGAGGAAGGTCAAGAAGGTCGTAACGCATTTAATGAAAAGCGTCGTCCTGATTTTGATAAGTACCCGCGTAACCCGTAACGCCCAGTTTTGGCTTAGTTTGTTGGTCGGGCATTAAGCGTCTACCACACATTAAGCCTTTTTGATTTCACACTTAGGAACCCCCTATGCGCCAAGTTAAGTTGTATCGATACAAATTGCCCATGGACAGTGGTGTTGTCTTACGAGATCAACGTCTTTCAGAGCGAGAAGGTTACATCGTGGAGTTATGCCAAGACGGAAAAATTGGCCGCGGTGAAATTGCACCACTCGCTGGATTCAGTGTTGAAAGTTTATCAGAAGCAGGGCAACAAGCTCAGTCGCAGTTAGAATTGTGGCAAACGGGTCAAGAATTTGATTATGCTGGTTTACATCCTTCCGTCGCATTTGGTCTATCTGCCGCGATAATGGAGCTCAGTGATGGGCTGCCTATTGACGGTGCTTACCAGGTTGCTCCGCTGTGTGTCGGTGACCCTGATGAGCTGATCCCGGTATTAAATGATATGCCGGGCGAGAAGGTGGCAAAAATTAAAGTGGGCTTATATGAGCCGATTCGAGACGGAATGTTAGTGAACTTGTTTCTAGAGTCAATTCCAGAACTCACACTTCGTCTGGATGCTAACCGAGCTTGGACACCTGAAAAAGCCCACAAGTTTGCTCAGTACATTAATCCTTCATACCGCCAGAGAATCGTATATTTGGAAGAGCCATGCCAGCAGCCAGGAGACAGCTTTTCTCTTGCCATTGATACCGGTATTGCGATTGCTTGGGATGAAACACTTCAAGAAGCCGTCCGCCGTCCGGACTTTAAACTAGCGGATTTGACGGGTGCAAAAACCATCGTGATTAAGCCAACTCTAATCGGTTCAATTGATCGTTGTGTAGATCTTGTTACTCAGGCCAAAAAGCTTGGTATGAAAGCGGTGATCAGCTCTAGCATTGAATCTAGCCTTGGGCTTTGTCAGTTAGCGAGAATGGCAAAATGGCTCACTCCTGATCAATTACCAGGCTTGGATACGTTAAATATGTTCCAAGTGCAATTGGATGTGGCATGGCCTAAAAGCCAACTACCATTATTGACTTTAGATAGCCAAGAGCTTGTCTATTACGCGTAATTTTTACGTGTCGTGGTAGGTCTGAACAATGATAAGTTATTTACAGTATTGGTCGCAGTACCAGCCAAGTAAGCTTGCCCTAAAAACTCGCAGCTCTGATGTTACTTGGTCGGAGCTGAGTGTGCTAGTGGGCAAGATTGCGTTACAGCTTAAGGCTGAAGGCGTGAATCGCAACGATGTTGTTGCTGCTGTGGGCAAAAATTGCCCTGACCTGTTGTTTCTGTACATGGCGTGTTTAGAGATAGGGGCCATTATGTCTCCCATCTCGCCAGATCCTTGGTCTGTGCTGGAAGGTAAGTTTCAAACTTTAGTCCCTAAGTGCGTTTGGTGGCAATATCAAGCAGAATCTGCATGTGATCTGCCTAGATTCAGTTGGACCGTAGATTCTTTGGCTAGCGCATCGAATGTCTGTATCGAGCCGTTTAATGCTCTGTCTTCTCATCAGCTTGTTAGTCTTATTTTTACTTCGGGTTCCTCTGGAAAACCTAAAGCTGTTGCACATAATGCATCCCAACATATCGCGAGCGCAAAAGGGTTGCTTAGCAAGTTCGAATTTGAGCCAACAGACAGTTGGTTATTAAGCTTACCTATGTATCATGTTTCAGGGCTCGCAATTATCTGGCGTTGGTTAGTGGTGGGGGCGACATTAGTGATGCCTAGTGACAAAGGCATATCCTACGACTTAACTCAAGTGACTCATGCTTCTTTGGTTGCTGTACAACTGCAGCGAGCACTCGAAGACAACCTGACATTACGGTTAAAACGCGTATTGCTCGGAGGGAGTCATGTCTGTAATTCTCTATGCCAGAAAGCTCAGGCTAGAGGCGTAGATACTTGGTTAGGTTATGGTATGACTGAGGCTGCCTCAACGGTAACCGCTAAGCGAACCGATGAACTTGCCAATGCAGGAAGTGTGCTACCTAATAGGCAGTTAAAGTTAGTAGGGGACAGAATCTATATCGCCGGAGAAACGCTGGCTGTAGGCTATTATCAACAGGGCAATGTTATCTCGTTAATCGAGCAAGATGGTTGGTTTGATACTAAGGACTTAGGTCAATGGCAAGCCAATAATCAGCTGAAAATCATAGGCAGAGCCGATAACCAGTTTATATCTGGTGGAGAGAATATTCATTGCGAAGAAATTGAAGCCGTACTCAATGCTCTTCCACAAATTCAACAAAGCTATGTAGTGCCAATGGTGGATGCCGAATTTGGCCATCGACCTGTGGCAGTGTTGATCGCAGATAGACTATTGAATAAAGGCGATTACGAAGCGTTCATTGCCTCAAAGCTCACCAAATTTAAATGGCCCATCGCTTATTATTTAATGCCGACCGAATTGCTAGGAAGTGGCATCAAAGTATCGAGGCAATCAATTAAACAATGGTTACTGCAACAAATGGCTATTTGAATCGTTTAAAAATCAACGCCCCTACTCAAGTGAACATTCGTATCCGGATCGCAGAAGTAAGCAAGCAAGTGAAAGAGAACTTCGGCTTTCAGTGGAACTATTTGAACAAAAGTTTTGCGTCGGGATACAAGAAAGTGGCAATTTCGGACAACTCAATCATTACCGAAAACCTATTTAAAGGTGCCAATGTCGATCCATTACGCCCAATTGAAGACATTGTTGGAATGGTCGACATTTTAGCGGAGGAAAACCTTGTTACCGTGTTAGCGGAACCCAATTTGACGGCAACAACTGGTGAAACGGCATCATTTTTGGCTGGTGGTGAAGTCCCGCAGGTGATCAGTGGTGGTAGTGATGGTTCGGCATCTATTTCATATCGACCTTTTGGTGTGTTACTGGCCGTGACGCCAACCATCATGTCTAACAACAGAATTGCCTTGAAGGTAAAAACAGAGATCAGTGATCTTTCTTCAGCAAACAGCGTAGTCACGGACGGTATTGTTCAGCAGGGATTTGATATTCGCCGGGCAGAAACCAGTGTTGAACTGGCTTCAGGACAAAGTTTTGCGCTCGCAGGACTGATAAAGCGCAGAGTAAACGATGATCTTCAGCATCTGCCATGGGTGAATCAGATCCCAGTATTGGGTCGCCTATTCGAGTCCAGTCAGTTTAAAAATAGCGAGTCAGAATTGGTGATTATTGCCAGTGCACATTTGGTTGAACCAACGCGTGCACCGTTAGCATTACCGACGGACAATTTGCACCTTTCAAGTCCATTCGAACGTTTAATATTTGGCCGCAGTTTGAAGCCGATAGAAGCGTACCAAAAACCGCCGCAAGCCATCGCAAGCGAAGCATTTAAAGGCTTTGAATTTTAAGGAATGACCATGTTGAAGCGAAACTTAACTCTGATTGCAGTGGCGTGCGGATTGTTAGCTGGCTGTGAGTTTAATCGAACTCAAATGATAAAAATGGAAGACAGGCTATCGACGCCCTACCAAGAACCTCAAATTATCGTTGATATACAAACCCGGCACATGGAGCTGGAAATGACACAATCAATGAAGCGTAAAATGGGCGACTTTCTTGCGCATCTAAACACCCCGGCGCTAATAAGAGCCACGATCCATTACCCCAATGTCTGGTCAAAAAAACAGGTGTCGATGTTGACGTCGCACACCCAATCTAACGTAGCAGATGCAAGTTTATTTACATTTCAGCCTGCTGACATTCAGCAGGTGACTGTCGTTGGGGATTATGCGGTGGCAAGGGTGATTGGCTGTGAGAATGCGGCGGCATTCCCAGAAACGTTTGATGGTAAAACGGGATATAGCCCAAACCATGCGTGTGCCAGCATACAAAATCAAGTCGCGATGGTTGCTGACCCAAGGGATTTCTTACAAGGAAAAATTTACCAAAATAACAGCAGCGTTCAAGGTGTGAGTGCGGTAGAAGCATTTAATCAAGGAGCGGTAATGCCACTTCAAACCCAACCGATCAGTGTGGGAGGTGAATAATGGAAACGAACTCATCTAATATGATTGTAACGGGACAAACCCTGTCAGTTTCAGCTTATTTGACCTGTGATGCGGATAAGCAGAAATTGGCAGAGTTACTCAACCAGCGTAATTTCGATAGCCAGTTACACCAAGGAAACAGCCAAAAAGCGATGGCGTATTGCCGCGAACATGCGCATACCGACATAGTGCTTGTTGAGCTGTCTGAACACGAAAACATATTGTCAGTTGCAGAGGCGCTGCTTTCATTATGTTCCGTCTCGACAAAACTCATTGTTATCGCGCCGGATCAAGGCATCGATAAATATCGTGCTTTGGTTGCGCTTGGTGTTTTTGATTATCTGCCTACGCCATTAAACCACGACGCGGTTATGAAGGTGTTCAAGCGTATTGAACTAGGTAGCGAATTAAGCTCGACTCGACTGAACGGCACATGTATTTGGGGCTTAAAAGGAGGAGTCGGTGCGACGACCATAGCGTCCAATATTGCTTGGTTACTGCCTAATGCACACCATCGACATACTTTGGCGATAGATCTTGATGTTCAACAAGGAGATTTAGGCCTTCACTTAAACCAAGATAATCATGGGCAATTGTCTGGCTTACTGGCTTATGCGCAAGAGTTGGATCCCTTGCTGCTGGAGCGAAGCGTTGTATAAGTAAACGAGCGACTTGCTTTGTTAGATGACAATATGCCCTTTGCTCAGTCTCCAATGTTCAAAGTGGGGGAGTTGGCTTCCTTAGCCCGCTTAGTGAATCAAGAATATGCCGCTCATGTTTGGGACAGCGCGAAGAGTAGTGTTGATAAAATAGACGCAGTTCTGGCTCATTGCCAGACCTGCGTATTGGTTTCTGACCTGACTTTGTCGGGTGCTCGTGAACTGGCTAAAGCGTTAACTTTTATAGAAAAACATGAGCATTTACGTGCGATTACCGTTGTTAATCAAGTTAGGCCAGAATCTGGCAGGTTACTGACTTTACAAGAATTTGAACAAGCCATTGGCATTCAGGTTGGGCATGTTCTGGATTACAACGGTAAGAAATTTACTCAGGCTCAAGAAAGCGGTCAAATGTTAAGCCAGCATGGTGGTAAGACAGCAGCACAGCTACAAGACCTAGCGCTGGACTGTTTGGGGCAGGCGAAGCTGAAAAAATCCGGCCTGTTTTCTTTTTGGAATAAAAGGAAACTCGCGTAATGGCTCACGATATTCATCAAACTGAAAAGGTAAGGCAAGAGCAAATAGGCGCGGTTCGAGACGCGCTGTTGGAGTCGCTTGATCCCAGTAAAGCATTGGAAATGTCGGTAAAAGAACTTGAGTTTACCGTCTTTCAATCGCTGAACCAGCTAGCACTAGACAGCAAAGTCACCATGAATTTACGTGAACAACAAAAACTCACTAAAGAATTGATCGACGACATATTGGGGTTAGGTCAACTAGAAAGTCTGCTAAATGATCCTAATGTGGCGGATATCATGGTGAATGGTTGCGATCAGGTTTATGCCGAAAGGCATGGCAAACTCGAGTTGACGTCCATTGTTTTTCGTAATCAAGAACACGTACATAACATAGCACAGAGAATTGCGAGCCTAGTTGGTCGACGTATCGATGAAGCGTCACCTATGGTCGATGCACGGTTAGAAGACGGTAGCCGAGTGAACGTGATAGCCCCTCCTTTATCGCTAAACGGCACGGTCATATCCATTCGTAAGTTTTCAAAAAACCGATTGTCTCTTGAGGTCATGGCTCAGCAACAAAACTTGTCGGAGTCTATGGCGCGTTTGCTGGCCAATTACGTAAGCGCCAAAATGAATATTGTCGTTTCAGGAGGAACCGGTGCTGGTAAAACAACCTTGCTCAATGCACTTTCCGAGCACATCTCTGAGCATGAACGACTGATTACCATTGAGGATGCGGCAGAGATCCAGTTAAAACAACCGCACGTTATTAGCCTAGAAACTCGTGCCGAGAGTGTAGAGGGTTCAGGGGCGGTAACTCAAACCGATTTGGTTAAAAATGCGCTTCGGATGAGACCGGATCGAATTTTATTGGGTGAGGTTCGCGGCGAGGAGGTGTTTGATATGCTTCAAGCGATGAACACCGGCCACGATGGCTCCTTGTCTACGGTACACGCCAATACTCCCGCTGATGCTTTGATTCGTTTAGAGAACATGTTGAGCATGAGCCAAAGTAAGCTCAACCCTGAGTTAGTTCGTAAACAAATAGCGTCATCGATTGATGTGGTTGTGCAAATTGAACGTTGCCGAGATGGTAAACGACGCATTACGCACATTGCAGAAATACTAGGCTGTAATGATGGGCACATCGCGCTCAATACGTTGTTTAAATTTGTCTACGATGGCCGCATTGTGGACGACACATTAGAGGGGCACTTTGATTGTTTAGTTGAGCAAAGTTGCAAGCAAGAAAAACTACAGCATGCCGGTTTGCTTAACGAAACCCAACAGCTTCTGGCCTCTCAATACTTAGCGAAAAAACGAACGGTTGAGGGCGTCAATCATGATGAATAACGCCGTTTATGTTCTCGCATTTGTTGTGTGTATCGCGGTGATCGTTGCCAAATTGGAGCGTAAACAAAAACGATTGGCAACGCTGAGAAGCCAAGCAAAACGCGTTCTGTCAATTCATTATCAAGGTGATTTCGCGTTCGCTAAATTATCAGCTTCGTCGATGTCTGGGTTTGAGTTACAACTGCAATCAGTCAAATCCCGTATTACGCTACCCGTTATGGTTGTGGGTATTGGGGCCGGTGCCTTGTGTTACAAAATGTCCGCAAGCATCGTTCTTACCTTTGGTGTCGCCGTTGTCGTTATGGCATTGACGAGCAAGCTCATTATTGCGCATCAAGCGAAGAAAGCCCTGCAGCAGTTAGAAGCTCAGTTACCGGATGCTATCGAGGTATTTGCCCGAGCGATTGCAGCAGGCGTGCCTTTGAATCGTTCGGTTCTGAGTGTTTCAGAGTCATTTGAGGGGGCGTTAGGGAGCGAGTTTCGTAAAATCTACGATGCGCTGTTGTTAGGTGTCTCGTTCCAACAAGCCTTTTCAGATGCCGCCGACCGGGTGGATTCAGAAGCGTTTGGCTATTTTACCGCAGTGTTAAGTTTGAACACTGAAACCGGTGGGCCATTGGTGGACGCACTCAGTAATTTAGGGGCGAGCTTAAGAGAGAAAAGCAAAATTCATCAGAAAGTTCTGGCTCTGACGGCGGAACCAAGAGTCGCTGCACGGGTGGTAACGGCGATTCCCATTGTTTTGCTCTCGATGCAATTTGTTAAACAGCCAGAACAAATCGACTTCTTGCTTAATGACCCTAGTGGTCAGAGCGTATTGGCCTATGCGGTTGTTAGTATGGCGCTTGGTCTTATTTGGATCAATCGACTGACCAAGGTGTCGTAATAATAGGATGACTACGATGATGCCATTTATTTTAGCCGTAACGCTTATGGTGCTTATAGGCGCAATCGCTCAAACAAAGTACCAAAAGCAGCGTTTTCATCGACGCTTGCTGTTGGTATTACAAACCCCAAGAAGGCAAAACCAAGCGGGTCTGGTACTGAAAGGTGTTGGGCTAACATGCGCTATATGGGTCGAAAAATACCTCTCATCCGAAAGAGATAAACAGCCCTTACAAACTCTCTTACTTAAGGCGGGGTATTTTCACCCTAAAGCTTTGGCCTGGTTTTTATTTGCCAAAATGAGTGCGATGGTTGTTGGCTTATGTATCTCTGCTTTATGGTTTCTCATCAACCCTGAATTACTCAGCGGAAAAAGCGCGCTCATTGCGCTGGTGGCTTCTATTGGTGTCGGTATTTTGGTCGAAAAGCGTGTTGCTGCTCTGGCGGACGCAAGGCAGTCTCGAATGAGCCGTTTTTGCCCAGATGTGATGGACATGATGGTCATTTGTGCCGAAGCAGGAACTAGCCTAGACGTTTCATTGCAAAAAGTAGGACAGAAGATCAGGCCTATTTGCCCTGAATTGGCTGATGAATTCCAACAAGTCGTGAACGAGCTCAGAATTCTACCCAGTCGCAGTCAAGCGATTAAAAACCTTGCCAACCGAACTCAGGTCGAAGAATTGAGAATGTTAGCGATTACCTTGTATCAAGCCATGAATTACGGCACGTCTATCGCGAAAACATTGCGAGTAGTGGCATCTGATACACGGCAGAAACGTTTATTGTCTATGGAAGAACTCGCCTCAAAAGTCCCTGCAAAAATGGGACTTCCACTTATATTACTCGTTTTGTTCCCCACGCTTGTTTTGATTGCGGCCCCTGCGTTGTTAGGGCTCATCGACGCATTATCATAGGAAAGAAATCATGAAACATTGGATTACAGCTTTGCTGTTGATGGTTCTGGTTGGGTGCGCCCAATCGCAAGATAGCCGTACGCATTCCGCAAGTGCCGATGCGCAGAAGCAGGTTGCAATGATGTCTGAGCAAAACAATCAATTGGACTCGGCTCTTAATATCTATCAACGTTTATACAAGAAAAAGCCAGATGCTGAAATTAACTTAGCGTTAGGCCGACTGTACTATAAAAGTGAGCAATGGGTGTTGGCTCAAACTCACTTAGAGCAGATAGAAGAAGATCAACCAGAGTGGGCTAAAAGCCGTATTTGGATGGCAAAAACGCAACTTAAGCTATCAAACCCTGAGCTGGCGTTCGTTAACTTACCTACGGACATAAACACAAATGAGTTACGTAATCTTAAAGCCGTGACGTTAGATTATTTGCAAAGACATGAAGAAGCACAAGCTCTGTACATGCAGGTTTTAGCGGCAGATAAGCTCGATGTAAAAGCACGTCGAAATCTAGTGTACTCGCAAATATTATCAGGAGATTATCGCGAAGCGGAAGTTCAGCTTGTGGCGCTTTATGAGCTAGGTGTTCGGGATAGGCAACGCGATATGCTGGCGGCGATAGTGGCCTTGCTACAACAGGATGACCCGAAAGCAGTTCGCACTCTTGAAGGGTATTCCAGCCCTTATGAAGTGGAACAATTACTGGCACAACTTGAGAGCTTAAAGGCGACACAATGAAGCATCAAAGAGGGGCGTATGCCGTTGAATTCATCGTGACATTTTTGGTGTTTTTTTCTGTCGCCATGATCGCCATAGAAGTCAGCCGTTATTTTGTGGTTCGCAGTGTGCTTGATTTTAAATTTAGAGAAATGGTTTACGACAGCCGCACCGATGCAAAAAAAAGCGTTGAATACTATGTTGACCAACACTTTACTGACCGATTCTATTTTTCGCGCAAGAATGTAACGGTGACGGCTAAGAATTGCGAGGATTTAGAAGCTTATTCGGATGGTAAATGCAGTTCAGGCAAAGGTTTTCAACAATACATTGTGCGCTATGAGATGAAGTACTCGTTTACGCCGATTGTCCCTATTTATTTGTCTGATGGCCTTCGTCAGTGGGACTACCGAAGTGTGATGGTCATGCGTAATGAGCCAGATTTTTCAGGTGGAAAGTGGTGATGATAAACGATAATTTTCCTAGCCGTTTTAGCTTAAATACGATGTCCAATAGGCATAAACAACGTGGCGTGATTATGATCGAGTTGGTTCTGTATGTCTCGATTGTTATGGGGTTGATGATTGCGGCGGTAGACATCCTACGCTACGTGCACTTTCAAGACAGGTTGCATTTAGTGGTCTCGACCGTTGGGCCATTAGCCGCTGATATTCCCCCAGATAGCAGCAATAATGTGCGCTTTGAACAACAGCTTTGTGGTGTTAGCCAACAGAACTTGAAACATGATGATTGCCCGGAGTCAGAGGTGACGAAAGCCTTACTTAAGATTGCTCTGGAAACCATGGGGTTAGAGAATTCGGAGCGATTTGCAATGCGGCTTGAATTTATCAGTGATTCCAACAATGCCAGCAGTAAAGAGTTTGCTAAGACCAATACATTGGGCGGTGGAAGCTGTGAATTGTACCCTAACGTGCCCGGTGGAATTCGTCTTGTTAAGTATCTGTCCAATTCTAGCTCTACTCGTGAAGTTGAATTAAAAAATCGAGCTCACAGCCAGTTTATTTATGTTGCCGTCTGTTATCAGCCCTCTGGGTTGATGAGCGTCGTAAAGACACTAATAGATGCCCCCCTTTTTGCTGATTCACTGAGTTTACGACGTTACTGGTATAGCGGAGATCGCAATGAAGTGTAAATGCACGCCTTCGTTATCGAAGCAACAAGGCAGTGGTACGGTGCTGATGGTGACGTTTGTGATCTTAATGATGGTCATGTTTTTTGTGTCTATCAGTGCGACTCGTTTAGTCACTATGCAGACGAGGCTTAATCATTCCGTTGACGCGGCGTTGGCACTGGTCGCTCGGGAGGGCGTTGCCGTAACGGAGGCGGAAGGTCAATACTTGGTGCGGACGTTTATTATAAATAATAGCCCTGTTGGTATTCGAGATCAGGCAGTGAAAACAGCTAAGCAAGTGTCGATAAACTTATCGAATTTAGGTTATTCCGAGCAACTTAGGCTGAATGTGAGTTTGCCAATACAGCCGTTTGTTAAAGATGTTCCCGTGCTTTCAGCACAAGTAAGTCGTGAGTTGCTCAGGCAATACCCATCAACCGAGACCGTGTTAAGTTTGGATTTAAGCTCGTCGATGTCGAGTAAGTTAGGGGGGGGGAAAAAGCCTTCTGAGATTATGCCGGATATCCTAAATGATTTTATCGATAGTTTAACCGGCGAGGTTGCGATATCTAAGGATCATCATATTGGTTTGGTTCCCTATTCTGGTTACGTGAACGTAGGAAAGGCTTTTCAAGATCGACTGATTACTCCGCAATCTCGGAGAGTACCGGAGGGAGTGAGGCCAACGGCCAGAATGCACGGATATGATGGCGACTTTTTACATCGATTAGGCGTTGAGGGAAAAAGAAGCGGAGCTTGCGTGGCACGTAAGCCATACAAGCTAAATAATCCTAACGATATATTGCGCGTACCGAATTCGGCGAGGCAGGGTTTTGAATTGGTGATTAATTACCCTGGTTCTCCGTTTAACAACGATTTACGCCAGTTCTTGATTGACTTGAACTCAGGCTTCACACCCGATCATATGCTGCCGTTTATTCAAAAAGGGCCGAAACTTGGGGAGTTTATAGGCTCTAATGGCTCATGCCCGTCGATGGCCTTGATGCCAATAACTGATGACACTTTAGCACTCAAAGACAGAGCTGATGATTATTACCCGACTCACGTAACTGGCGGCGATGAAGGCGTAATCTGGGCTTGGCGTTTACTGGACCCAAAATGGCGCTCTACAATTTGGCCTAAAGTTAATCAAGCACTAAAAGCGCCCAAACGTCGTGTCATCATGTTTACCGATGGTGCGAATAATAAAGGTGTGACAAAAAAGCGTTTTGTTACTTTACTTAGTACTATGTGTCGTTCGTTGCATAAACAAGGCATCAAGATGGATGCAGTGATTTTTGACCAAGGTGTTAAGCGAGACGAACTGCAAGCCTATCGGCAATGTGCGGCACTGACCGGAGGGACTTTTAATTACGTAAAAGGAGACGACTTAGGCGCACTAAGGATGTTTTTTGCTCGCTTGGCGATTCGTCAGTATCAAGTGCGTTACTTGTAGGTAATATCACTAGTTGAGAACAATAACTCAATGTTGCGTCATTCGTAACGTGTAAATTGGCTTGTAGAAAGGTTTTTAAATGAAAAAAATTTTATTAATGGCATTAGGGTGGGTGGCGACAGCGTTAGGATTTATCGGCATTTTTGTGCCTTTGCTCCCTACGGTGCCTTTTGTTTTACTTGCGATGTATTGCTTTGGCATGACCTCTCCACGTTTTATGCATTGGCTGGAAACGAATCGTTGGTTTGGCCCTGTTGTGAGTCGAATTCGGGCTGACTTAGGCTTAACGGTGAGAGAGAAAACCAGAATTTTGGTCATTACATGGTTGTCTATTGGATTAACTGTCCTGTTCGTTTTGGACAATGTTCACGTTCAAATGTTGCTAGTAACGATTTTACTAATGGAAACCTGGTTTATTTTGAAATGTAAGACTTATTCTGGGCAAACGGTAAGTCAGTAAAAAAGTGAAAAGCCAGCGAAGGAACTCGCTGGCTTTGGCTTATTTCAGGTCTGATATCTTAATAAAGATTACAAGCCATCAATTTTTGATTTTGCGTCCGGATGCGAATAGGTGCGAGAGAAGATCTCACCTTGGCCGGTTGTGTAATCACTTTCTGTTTCCCATGCGGTGTGATCCCAGAATCCTTTGATCGCAAATTCGATGCCGTTTGAACTTGTGATGGCTAAGTATTGGTTCAAGGATTGGCTTTGATTGTTATCGTCCGAATAAGTAAGGACGAATTTCAATATCCCGCGGTCTGCATCATGAATGCTCCACGTAAAGCTATGAGTAGACTCAATCACGCCCGTGGTTTCATTGATGTCGTTCAACGTACCAGAATAATCTGGATTAAACGTCAGGCGCTCATCCGTGGTTTGGAAGGTGATTGTTCTATCGAGTAGCTCCTTATCCACAAACGTTGCGGTTCTGACGCTGCTATTTATACAGCCATCAAATGAGGTTTGGAAGGCCGCATAGGTGGTGAAAGCCACTGGGCGATCTTTGGCGTCATCCCAGTCTGAATCACCGGTATTGCAGTTTTGTACATTCCCAAAAGGTTCGGTATCGGTCAGAGTAGAAACCCAAACCTCACTCTCTTCAGGTGCAAAGAAGGCCACATCTGAAGTGCTGCCTAGGTCTTTAATGACGCGTAGGTAATCAACAATAGTGCCATTTTCTTTCCAAACCATGATGTCATCGGAGTTCATTTCCCATGTCATCTCTCTTGGTACACCGTTACGGAAGTACAGCATGTTTCCGTTCGGGTTAAGCACGTAAGCTCGTGTTTCTTTTGAGCCGCTTATGCGGTAAATCGAGGTGACCTTATCTACCGTCATTGATGGTTTATTGGTACACGCAGCGAGCTCCGAAGAGAAATCAGCGTAAGTTGCACCGGATTCTTTCTCGGTAATGGTACAGGCTGTTGGTGTGCCAATGTCTTGGTTCGTAACAACGGAAGCCCACAATGCAACGAAGTTTGTATCATCTGATGCGGTCGTTTGGTGATTTTCATAGGTCAATATCGCCCAACCGTTGTCTTTGATGTCCGTAATTGCCCAATACCACTGAGAATTATCGGTTTCGTCGACGTTGTACAGTTTTACGTAGTTACCCGCTATGGTCCAATTCCATGTGTAGGTATCGTTGCTGTCACTGTTCTTCGTCACCTTAACGGTTCCGTTGCTATTAAATGTGTAATCGCGAGTGTCGCCATTTCCTTTCACACGATTGAAGTTCTTACCTGTGATCATTTCAGAGGTAATCGCTTGTGCTAATCCACACCATTCGATAGCACTGTCTAGGTCGGCCAGTGTTAAGTTGCTGTCTTCTCGTTCTTTACTCGAACATTTGTAAAGAGGAATATCGACAGAACCCAATAGCGCCGTTTTTGCAGTGGCATTCATTAGCAGAGCGGAGTTATCACTTTCACTGCTGTTGGCTGCCATGTATTTACCTATGTACAACGCACTTTGATAAACGGAAACGATCGGTGTGTCGCCAGCGCGGTACTTATCTCCCCACGTGTCTTGAACGGATTTAGGAACATTAATGGTTAATATTTCTTCACTGTTCACCGTCGCTTGGGTCCAAGTACTGGAGCCTACACGAGCTGAAACTTGGCTCGTTGTCCCTGAGCCTGAATCGCTCATGGCAGTACTATTATTCCAGTTCATTGTATAGAAGTACGCGACACCTCCAGTCACGAGTTCCACCCCAATATCATGGCCTAAAGAAATGCCTTTAATGCTGGTGGTGACGGGAGTTTCACCGGCAGACTGGTCTGAGATGATCTCCGTTAACGTGGTTGCATTTTGGCCGTCGTCGTCCGTATTACCAGAGCCATGCCAGAACCAGACTTTGTCGTTCTTAAGTTCATATTTCTCATTAAGAGTAAGCAAAGAGACAATGGCGGCTTTTGCACCAGCAGGGTAATTACCACTTTCTTTGACTATGTTTTCTAACTCACCAGCATTATCGTGGATATTGAGGTTGGCGAGATCTTTAACAGAGCCCTGAACTTGGAAGTTGTGGCTGCTTTGGCCTGAAGGATATAGCTGAACTTGAGTACCATCGATTTTCAACTCAAAGTTCTCACTCGATTTCTCCCATCCATTGTCGGTGAGGATCAAGCGATCAAAGCTTGTGTCGACATTGGACGCGGCTTGTGCACTGTTTTTGGCGGTTAATGTTCCATCTTTACCAATGGAATATTTCCCTGTGATGGTTGCTATGTTGTTGGCGAGGGTGAACTCTTCCAGTGCCCCTGTGGTTTTGTCGTTTTCTTTGTCGGTGTTACCCACGTATAAAGTGGTGCTTTCTTGCATGAAGCTAATGAGAGCGGCTGTTTGTGGTGCGCCAATGTCTGGATCGGTAGGATCAAGATCATCGTCATCGCTTACGACGTCGCCATCATCGTCGGTATCAGCGTTATTACCAATTTTGTCGCCATCAGTGTCTACTGATTCATCTTTATCAAGTGGGAATGCATCATCGCCGTCGAGGACGTTATCGCCGTCATCATCGGTATCAGCGTTATTACCGGTTCCATCTTTATCGGTATCGATAGACTCGTCTTTGTCTAGCGGGAAGGCATCCTCACCATCGAGAACATCGTCCCCGTCATCATCGGTATCGGCATTGTTACCGACTTTATCGCCATCGGTATCGACAGATTCATCTTTATCTAGAGGGAAGGCGTCATCACCATCGATAACATCATCGCCGTCATCGTCGGTATCAGCATTGTTACCGATTTTGTCCCCATCGGTATCAAGCCATTCTTTACCATCGGTTGGGAAGGCATCAGCATCATCTTTATGGGTGTCATTGTCATCATCGGTATCGGCGTTATCACCAATGCCGTCGTTGTCTGTGTCTTTAGTTTCGCCTTTGTCATATGGCATGGCGTCGTCTTCGTCTAACGTGCCATCACCATCATCATCTGTGTCTTCATTATCACCTGTGCCATCTTTGTCGAAATCGAACCATTCGTTCGAGTTACCAACAAAACCTTCATCTTCGTCTTTATCCGCGACTCCGTCGTTATCTGTATCTTCATCAACCGATCCATCTTGGCTGACAATGATTGCTGATAAATCCGCTGTGCCACCTTCGCCTGCTTCTGACTTTTTAGTCGCAATGGTTGTTTTAATGAGTGTATTAATGGTGTCTGCGTCCGATAGTAACGTATCGGCATCACCGCCAGCCCCATCATCAGTTGTATCTGACTGATCTTTAAGTTCTTCTGCGGTCGTTGGCAATGTTCCAGAAGTCACGAGGGCTTTGGCACCAACCGCGGCTTCATCTTTGTCATCTGCAATGTAATCACCCAGAACATCATCTTCTGGAATGCCAAGCTGGTCAGCAATTTTTTTCTCTGCATCTGCTTGTTTTTCGGCATCCGTCTTGGTGGATGTATCACGTTTTAGTTCGACATGTACCAGCGTTGAAAGAGGAGTTACATGAGTTTGGCCCGCTGGTGCCGACATTACATAATCAGCCGCGACGACTTTATTTGTATCTTCATCAATCGTCTTACCTTTGATGGCACGAACGATGACGGAATATTGCTCTGGGTTATCAATACCCGTTACATCTAGGCTCGCATTCCCTCCGGCTGTGGAGGTTGCAGTGGGTTCGCCTGGATTATTTTGAAAGTCTCCATTTACATCCAACCAAACTAATGCGCCATTTAAATAACCATCAATGGCTTTTACGCTGTAAGTTTTGGTTGCTGCTGCATTGTTATCACTATCGCCGTCACTGCCTCCGCCACATCCGACTAAGCCGAGTGAGGAGGTTAAGCCTAGCGCTATCACCAACTGTTTTTGTTTCATAGTATGTCCCTGTACAGAATGAAATCACCGTCATATAAATGAAGTGAACATAAGAAAAGCCTCAATTAGATTGTAGTGATGCCGGGATTTTATGAAATGAAAATGTAGATGAATTGTTATTACTGTGAGATTGCTCAATAGCACTTTCTAGGTAGAAAAAAACGGCTCATTACGAGCCGTTTGAATAAGTTTTTGTTTAAATTACATAAATGCTAATAAAGGAGAAATGCATAGAAGCACGCCTGTCACAATAATGAGATTGGTCGACATGCCCTTATATTTGTGTAAATGCGGCACTTTGTGCACAAGGTATGCTGGGATCAAACAGCCAACCATGCCAAAGATAGGGCTACAAACGGAAGTGAAGGATAAAATAGGTGCGTTTAATGCAATCGCAGACCATGCCAGTAAGATGATGAACACCGTTACCAGCTTGTTCACTAGTGCTTTATTGATTTGAGACTCATCAAACTTACGCATCAGAACGTTCATGGCTAGGCCTTTACACGCTTCTTGGAACGCAAGGAACACACCAAAGAAAGAGGTCACAACAGCAAAGATATTAATAATGATACCAGCGACTGTCGCCCAGCTGCCTGGGAAGTAATGAGCAATAATAGCCAATGCAGAGATGTTTTTGTTCATCGCTTCAGCGGCTTGCTCTTGGCTGATAGCAAAAGTAAACGAGACTGCAAAGAAGAACACGATAACGAACAAGATCGAGAAAGCAATCTTCATGGCACGAGAGGCTTTGTAGCGAGCGACTTCAATTGATTTCTCGTGAGAGCGGTAAGAGATCACCATTGGGCTCAAAGACTGAATAAACAGAATAGAGGTTAGGGTGAAGGGGAGAGTGATAATCGCATCTTTTAGCATGGAGCCAAATTGGCCAATTTCTGGGACGTTATTCATATCCCAGCGGGCAATCAATAGTACCCCCATGATAGCCACGAGCGTAAGTACCGTTACCGCCATGAAACCTGAAAGTTTAAACAGAAGTTTTTCGCCTTTAGAACCGATGAAGGCCAAGATACAAATAAGCCCTAAACCGTAGAAAACATTGTCGTTTAAGTGACCTTCTGTAATACCAAATGAATGCAGGTAAGAAGCACTGTCATTCGTAACGGCAAGTGAGTAGACCAATACCCAAATTACCAGCATGAGGAAATAAAGCACGCCTAATGCTACGCCCCAGTTTTTACCAAGGTAACCGGTGATTACACCTGGGTAATCAGTACATTTTTTCGATTCGGCTAATGTGTTGATGAACAGTTTTTGGAAAAGGTACATGGCTGGGTAGCCAATAATAGAAGAAAGCAAAAACACCCAAAGGCCCATTACGCCCACTTGTACTGGTAAGAAGACAATACCAGCACCAATGGCCATACCGATGCTCATTACGATCCAACCGAGATCAACGCTGTCGAACTTGATGGCTTTTTTCCATTCACTCTCCGACATGTTTGCTTTTACATGCAACGGCTGGTTGGCATTTTTACTCGATGGTGTCGCATTTATAACTTCACTCATGATTCATTTCCATTTAGGTGTAGGGTTTTATTTTTATGTTTTTATCAATCTTAATTGAACGTAATGCAATTATTGTTGCAAGTTCGATTGATTTGACTTCGAGCATACTCTTGCTTTCGTAGAAAATGTTTTTAATATTTACTAAGGAATCGTACGTTGAGTAGAATAAAATCCTTAAATTTAGAGTGGTTTGTAGTGGGATTTTTTTGGTCTTGATTTCAATCATTTTTAGATGTTCTGATCGTGCAAATTTATTTGAACTTGCTCATATAACGGTGCTTTATTCTGGTGGTTACAGGCGTGAAACAAGTGTTATCGACTTCACATAATTGAAAGTTGAGCGAATGATAACGTTGTTAAGATATAAGAAATGGATAGGTGGGGTAGAAAAAATGACTAGGGACAAGTAAAACGAATTCGAAAGGATTAGCGTAAATTGGGCATGTTTTTTTGTTTTAGATTTATTGTTGAATCTTTTGGTGGGTGTTGTCATTTTTGTTGCTTTCATGGAAGTGAAAATGGCTCACCTAGGTGAGCCATTTCGAATGAAAAGCGACGGGCTTACAAGCTTTGCGGATGTGACGATCGGATACTCATTTATCGTCAATTAACGCTTATTTATTAACCATGATATCCAAGATTTGAACGTCTGTTTGTGTCATTGACCCATTTGCGAGTGCGGCTAAATTCTGAATAGAAGATTCCACGTCATTGGCAACAATACCTTCGTTACCAGTCACACGAATTCCATCAAGAGCCATTAAGCAAGCTTTTACTGCTGCTCCTGCTGACGAAGATACTTTCATCGCGCAGCCTGTTTTTGCTCCATCACAGATCATGCCTGAAATATCCCCGATCATGCTACAAATGGCGTCACTGATTTGCTGGAATGTTCCGCCCAGTAACCACGTCATTCCAGAAACTGCGCCCATCGAAGCGGTGGTGACACCACATAGAGCAGAGAGCTTATTTTGGTGACTTTTTATGTATATCGCCATTAAGTGAGAAAGCATTAAAGCTCGAATCAGGTGTTCTCTGTCGGATTCAAGAAAATCCGCTACCGCAACCACCGGCATGGTCGCGGCAATGCCTTGGTTACCTGAGCCTGAGTTACTCATGGCGGCTTTCATTGCACCATCCATACGAGCATCCGAAGCGGCAGAGGTGCGCTTAAGCACTTCTGTAAGCAGGCCACCAGAGAGTAAACCGCGTTCTTCATTGCGTTTAAACGTTGCGCCAATTTGCAGCCCGTAATCGTGAGTTAACCCTTCCTCTGAAAGGGCACTATTCAATGTATAGGCTTGTTCGATGAACTCTATGTCGGCCAATGGTGCGTTGATAGCAAAATCGAAGACGTCTTCTGCATCGGCTTCTTCAAATGGTGAGGTTGTTTTGACTGACTTGTCTTTGGCGCTGCTCTGCGCTCTGAATGTTGTTATGCCGTTTTCTTCAATACTCACCACTTCTGTATGGCTGTCGGCAATGGTGACGGACACGTTTTTATCTTCACAAAAAACCGTTACTTTTGCGTATAAAAGATGGCTAACATCCGCAACACCGACGGTGACACGCTCTTGTTCAAGCATGGTTTTTGCGTTTTCTACGTCTTTGGCGGTGATATTTTTGAGTACCTCAAGTTTTGCACTTGGGTCTCCGGCTAGCGCGCCGATAGCAGCAGCAACAGGTAGGCCAACCATGCCTGTTCCCGGAATGCCCACACCCATACCATTTTTCATCAAATTTGGAGAAACTGAAACACAGATCGTAATCTTATCTGTGACATCTTTGATACCGAGTTTTTCGATAGCGATTGAGGTAGCCAGTGCAACCGACACAGGCTCGGTACAACCTAATGCCGGAACAACTTCACGCTTTACAACAGAAACGAATGAATCCCAAAGATGCTTTTTCATTTGAATTACCTTTACATGCTCAATATGAATGCTAATTAATATCAAAGACAACGAGTTGGTTAGTTGTGGTGTCTTTTTGTTATGGGTTAACTATACGATTAGAGTGAAAGAAAGTTATTTCAATTTTTTCTATTGTTTGTGCTTTTTGTGGTAAATTATTCTCCCCTGTAGCTAGTGGTGAATCACTTTGCTACTTGTATCACAATTTGTGCTTCTATTTTCCATTATAAAAACTCAGCACCTCCCGCTCATGTATTATGTGGGCTGTTTTTTGCAATTATTTCTAAGTTCTAACCAATATGAATAAAACAAAGCTAGATAAAGTCGATAGCCAACTCTTAACGATGCTTCAAAAAGATTGCACTCAGCCCTTAAGTGAGCTTGCCGAGCAAGTGAACTTAACGACCACACCTTGTTGGAAGCGATTAAAGAGGCTTGAAGAGGAAGGGGTGATCAAAAGACGGGTCGCATTACTTGATCCTGAGAAGCTAGGCTTATCCTTTACCGCATTTGTTCAGGTGAAAACCAGTGACCATTCTCATGAGTGGTACCAGCAGTTTGTGGAAACAGTCGTTGAACTGCCAGAGGTCATGGAATTCTACCGCATGGCGGGAGAGTACGATTATATGATGCGCGTGTTGGTCGAAGACATGAAAGCGTTCGACAACTTTTATAAGCAGCTCGTTAACCGAGTTGATGGCATTACTAACGTTACGTCTACTTTTGCTATGGAGTCGTTGAAATCGAGCACTGTTTTACCGCTGTAGCTTATGTATCAAGTGAAAAAAATCTCATTAATGAGAATGGAAAAAGTGGCAAAAAATACCCAATCCATTTCATGTTTTCAAGCGATTAATGGAGAAGAGTTGGTACATCTTCTCTATTATCGCTACCAAAGCTCCGCCAATTCAACCGCATAAGATGCACCTAATGTACGGGCTTAATATCGATACCTGTAGTGCATAAGTAGCTTACTCTTCCTTGACGACACATTCTTACATTCGGCTTACAAAACCTTACTATTGCCGTGCGTAAAACACGTGTTACATTCTCGCCGTTCACCAAATGTGTCAATTTGTAACGGTATATATAAATGTATAAACAAACTTTCTTACGTATTTCTTCGCCAATCCTCTTGGCTGCGACGCTTGCTGGTTGTGGCGGCGGTGACGGTGGGTCGTCTGCATCGACTCCCTCGGTCATTACCCCCTCGGTTAAGCTCATTCAAAGAGCCAATATTTCTGTTAAAGATGCTGAAATTGAATTTACAGGGTACGGCCAACGTTTTTTCCCTGACGTTAAAGGTAGGATTGGTAGCCTAACACTGAGCGTTGATGCGAGCCACATCGCCAGTGATCACTACGACAACGGCTTGTTGATCACCCAAGCAGGCGTGGTGACGGTCACTGTTGAAGACATAAAATCTGGCTACGAGACTGCGAAAGACGCATTTACCTTGACCATTAAAAAAGGCGACAACAAAGCGCTGACGATCAGCCCATTGCATTTGACCACTTTAGGCACCAATGCCGAAAAACGACTCGATATTCAGGGTGCGAAAGGAAACCGTAAAGTTGTTGTTGCCAAAGGGTATGAGAACCTTATCTCGGTTGATGGCTTTGGCTCAATAAAATCTAAAGGCCAGCCCGGTGAGGCCAAAGTATTGGTGACCGATGAAGGCAACGCGTTGTATGCCGCCAAAACGGTGGAGGTGCCGGTAACGATTACTGCGGTTAATCCAAATGAGCTTTCGTATGCGGCTTTGAAAGAAACCTATCGCCAACAATTGACGCTTCAGGCCTACAAGCTCAGCGGAAGTAACACGCAATCCGTGGCCTTTTCATTGAATGCCGATAGCGCCAAAGATGTGATTGAAGTGAATCAGAAAACCGGTTTTATCACAGTTTTAAAAGCGGGCAGCGCAAAAGTTGACGTATCGGTGACCTATCCATCTGGTTTTAGTAAGCCAACAGAAACCGTGAGTTTTGATGTAACAATCGCGAAAGGCACGAATCCAGCCAACTTACTGACGGGCCAAATTTATAAGGATTACGCACCAGAATCGGTGTTTCACCCTCAACTGTCGGGCATTGGGTTATCTGGGCTTCAATACTCTGTGCCAGAAGGGCAGAACGTATTGGTTATCGACCAAGCGACTCAACTGCCTAAGATCATCAATGCTGGAGCGGTTGAGCTTACCTCAACCATACCAGAGGGCGACAAATATCTTGCGTGGTCACGGAGCATTGACGTTACCGTCTCGCCGAGTGCTCACCCGGGTTTAACCTTACCTAAAGCGTACCTCACCTATTCGCCGACCCTTGTGCTCAAGGTAGACCCTGCGGATCGAAAAGGGACATTGAGTGCGTATTCTCAGGATAACGCAGTATGGAACTCCGACTTAAAGCAATTTCGAATCACTAAAGCTGGGGACTATGAGCTAACTGTCATCGATGATGGCGGGCCAAATTATCGATCACTGCGTAAAACCTTCAAGGTACAGGTGAACAAAGCGAAGCCAGCGCCATTACGTGAGTTATCGAGCGTCAATGTTGTTTATGCAAAAAACTTGTTTATTGAATTAACCGAAAAATTGCCGAAGTTTGAACGCCCCATCGAGCTGGCTTCGATTCAAGAAACCTCGGTTGCGAGCGCTTATAGTGGAACGAAATTAGCGGTAGCAAAAGCCGGTGAAACCCGTATTTCGGTAAGAACGAAAAGTGATAGCAATTACCTTGCCTCAGAGCCTGCATCATTCAAATTGTACGTGGCGGCAGGCAGCAGTCGACTGACCCTAAAGGGAGAGGCGACCAGCGCTCAAAGCACGTGGAAAGCAGGCGGTCACAGCATTGCACCACTGCCAATAGACGGTGTGACGGGCAAACTCAGTTACGCCTTCGCCGCGGGCCATGAAGCGGATGGGGTCGTGTCGATTGATAAAACCACTGGCAACATGACGATGCTAAAAGCGGGCAAGACGCGCATCACCGCAACCGACTCTGGCACCACTGGTTTTAAAAGTAGTACCATCAGTTACGACGTTATCGTTCATAAAGCGACGTTAAAAATGAGCGTCAGTTATCAGGCGATCACGTATAAAAAGAACGCCAAGCTGATGCCCGTCGAAGAACGAGACATAACGGTGTTGTCTCCAGAGCCTGTGACGCTGAGCTACCAGTTGCCTGAGCAATATCGCCATGTTGTCACCTTAGTCAACCCTGCGACCGGTGAAGTGGCCGTTCAAAAAGCAGGAGACTTTATGTTGAATGTGACGGCCAAATCCGACAACTTCGCGCCGTTGCAGTTTTCGGCACGCGGCACCATCAACAAAGCGGCGCACCCAGAAATCAAAATAGGGCGCAACTCGGTTAACTTTAACCCTCGTAAGTTGTTTAAATTCAATATTGAGTCTCCAGCCATTGGAGAGCGTCGGTTTGTGTCTGATCCGTACAACAAACTGACCCATGTTACCAACAAGTTGACCGGTGAGTTCATGGTCGGAAATCTGCCACTTTCTGGGGAAAATGATCGGGACACATTCACGGTTTACGAAGCAGAGAGCGATAACTACCTAGCGGCGTCTCAGGGATTTAAGGTGTACATACACCCGCCCTTGGCATCGGAAGCGGATTGGCATAGAGAAGCTGCATTTACCGCATCCAATAGAAAAGTGACGGTTGCTTCTTTACTGGGCAGCACGGCCAGTAACCTACAAGAAAGCCGCTTATGGTTTAAAGGTGCAAAAGTGGTTCAGCCGACCGAAGATGATATCAAGCGATATGGCCCAGGGGTTCGTCTTCAGGTTAGGCTTAGCTTAGAGGGAAGCGAGCGTACTCAAGCCGCACCCGCATTTTTCTACGTCACTCGTAATGATGGCTGCCTTGATGCGCCGGCTCCAATCAAGTTCGACAGCGATGGTTTATGCAGTAATGGGCCGACCACAAGAACGATGACCATTCATAGCTTGCCAGAAAATGACATTATTCCTAAAGGTGGTGTGTGGAAAACAACAAAACCGATTTCGGTGATGCGTTATGGCGCGCGTAAGTTTATTCAGACTCCCGATGGCGGCTTGTACCGTGAGACATCGCCTAAGGCCTCTAGGATTTACGAATGGTCGCTACTGAACTTTACAATCCGTCACTAACTCCGCGTACAGGCAGCCACTTATTTGAGTGCCAAACATTGGTGTGTTAAACGACAACCGGCGACCTATTGAGGCCGCCGGTTTTTCATTGCAGAAAGGAAAGGCTAGTTATTAAAGCGCATCACACCTTCTTGAACTGCCGACGCAACCATGGTGCCATCTTGGGCGAACAGCTCTCCTCGAACTAAGCCTCGGCCACTGCTTGCGGTTGGGCTCTCGATAGAATACAGCAACCATTCGTCCATCTTGAACGGACGGTGGAACCACATAGAATGATCGATGGTCGCCACTTGAAACTTAGGCGTTAGCAGAGTGACGCCGTGTGGATGAAGGGCGGTGACTAAGAACCCCCAATCTGACGCGTACGCTAACAAGTATTGGTGGATTAGCTGGTTATCGGGTACTTCGCCATTGGCTTTAATCCACAGATACTGAGTGGGCTCTGCTTTTTCAGGTTTTAGTGGATTGATGACGGTCACAGGGCGTACTTGGATCGGTTTTTCACCACAGAAAATAGTGCGCAATTGCTCGGGCAAGTAATCTGAAATCTTCGCTGCCAGTTCTGACTCCGATGCAAAGTTTTCAGGCCCAGGGACATTTGGCATGGCATTTTGATGCTCGTGACCTTCAGCTTCACCGTGATAAGACGCGGTAAGGTAGAAAATAGGTCGACCATTTTGAATGGCTTTAACACGGCGAGTACTCAAACTGCGGCCATCACGAAGATTTTCTACGTCATAGATAATCGGCCTTTCAGGATCACCAGGGTGAAGAAAGTAGCTGTGGAACGAGTGCACCGTTCGATCGCTTTCAACGGTATAGCGAGCTGCCGAGAGCGCCTGTCCAATGACTTGACCTCCGTAGACTTGTGGAAGCCCTAAGTTTTCACTTTGCCCTCTAAACAGCCCTTTTTCTAGCTGTTCAAGCTGCAATAGTTCCAGCAATTCATTAAGTGGTTTGCTCATCGTACCTCCGTCATGTTTATGTCAAATTAATACCTTGGATAGAGACAAAACACAAGGCATGAATATACTCTGGCACATATCTCAAAATAAGTGGCGAAGTAGAATGAAGAATAAATCATGGATGTTATTACCTGCGATACTTGGTTTTGCGCTAGTGGGCTGTCAATCCACGAAAGAAGAGCCAAAAGTAGAACAGCAAGTAGAATACGCGACAGTGATTGGCATGGTGTCTTATCGTGAGCGAATTGCATTGCCGGAAGATGCGGTGATCACCGTGAAATTGGAAGATATTTCTTTGGCTGACGCACCGTCGGTAGTCATTGCGGAAACAGAATTTGAATCTCAAGGGTTTCAGTCTCCATTTGCGTTTCAAATCGACTATGATCCGAGCCAAATTATAGAGAACCACCGTTACACGATTAGCGCACGCATTGAAGTGAATGGTAAGTTACGTTTCATCTCAGACACCATTTACCCGGTATTAACTGATGAAAGCAAAACAGACAACGCAAACCTAAGATTGGTGGGCGTTAGCAGCAACTGAGTAGCAAAACATTCAAGTGTCGGTGGTGACTAAGGTTGCCACTGATATTTTTTTAAAGAAACACGTCCAGCCGGTGTCACCTTGATGCCTTCTTTCAAAAGAGAAGCTCTCTGCCTTTCTAAATCATCGCCTTTCAATGAAATTTTTCCTTGGCTATTAATGACTCGATGCCATGGGAGTTTTGATCCCTCAGGTAGGTTGCCTAAGGCTTTACCAACGTGGCGTGCATAGCCGGGATATCCAGATAATTGCGCTATTTTTCCGTACGTTGTTACCTTTCCTGATGGAATTTGGTGAATTACTGCAAAGATTTGTACTAGAAACTGATCCATACTGAAAAGGTCTATTCGTCCAAGGAAGAGAGAGGAGACGCAATGGTAGTTTCAATTGTACAGTTTGTCATCACTACTTTGTTAGCCATCGTATGTGCGCGCACATTAAGTGTGAGTGGTGGCGATGTTCCCGTGCTCGCATTGATCATTCCAGCTTTATGGATATTGCCACAAAGTGGCGTTGCTGGTTTTTTATTGTTGGGCTCAATGACGGTCTATGGGTTTACGCTGCCCCATCAGCCCATCGCGTTGTCTTTAAGTGTTTGGATTCTATTTCCCTTGCTGATGGTGACGTTCTCTAAGCGAAGCAGCATTTACGTCCTCATTACCAGCGCAGCCGTCATTTGCACGATGGAACTGGGGATCATGGTGACACAAGCGGAAGGGAAAATTGAAGGAAACTGGTTGGTGACGTTAGTGCAAATTCTGTCGGTGATGGTGGCCTGGTTTGCTGCGCGTCACTGGAAACCCTCTTCACAGCATAGCTGGTGGTCACTTGCACTCATTTTAGCTCTGTGGATCTCAGGTTGGACACACGCAGCACTGATTGCCTTGTGTATTGTCGGCATCATCGCCTCGGCTGAAACAATGGCTAAAATTCGCCAATTTAAGTGGAGTAAATTACTGTGCTGGACACTGCCGACGGTTGGGTTCGCAGCCATCGTTGCGATGCCTGAAATCGACGTACCTAACCCTGTTTTTGTTGTTTGGATTTTCTTTCTTGGCACAGCGTGGGCTACCGACTTTGTGCTGCGAAGTAACGATCAGGATGAAAACGAACGGTAAAAGTCTAGTTCTCATTCCAAAATGGGCTAAATGAACGTTTTAGCATAGTGTACAGTTTAATAAAATAGGCCATAATAAAAGGATAAATTGCACCATTAGAGTGCGGTATTCTATAAAGATAGAGGTCAGTCAGTGGCTTTAACACGAGCATTAATTTGCTTGCTTTTGTTTGGGTGGATCTTCCCAACAGCAGCAGGTAATGATCAGTTGCGTCCAACATATGTGGTAGCCGTCGAGGCTGATGATGTGGTTTCCCGAGTTCTTTTTCGTGCTATCGAGAAAGAGTTTCCCGTCAGCATTGTTTATCGAGATTACCCCAGTTTCGATGCCATTCTCGATTCCGTTGAAAAAGGTGAGAGTGACTTTGCTGCTAATGTCACCTATACCGTCGAGCGTGAAAGGCGGTTCGATTACTCCAAACCAACCAATATCGAATACACCTATCTCTATAGTTACAGCGAAATCGCCTTGGGCGATCTAAAGACGATTGGCGTACCGAAAGATACCATTTATTCCCAACTGATCGAAGAACATTACCCTGAAATTGAAACCGTAGAATATCAAGGCTATAGCAAGGCTATAGCAAGGCCATCGCCTTATTGGAAAGCGGAGAAGTGGATGGTGTTGTTGACGCAATCAATCAGCTCAAACCAATGCTGTTAGCGGGGCTGGACGCACAGTTGCTCAATGATTTCTTGTCTATAAAGCCAGTTTCGATTATTCGTCCTAAAGGTAAGCATGAGGATATATTGGCGCAGTTTGTTGATTATATTCATTCAGAAGGTATTCAAAAACATCTAAGGCGAAGCATTAGCCAATATCAGTTTGAGATCCGTCGAAAATCACTGCAAAAATCCGTCTTTCAAAGTGACTTAAACGTGGATCGACCGCTTCGCATCAAGTTAGATGACGCTTATCCATACGTTCGCTATAAAAGTAATGGCGATGTGGTCGGAATAACGGCCGATATTTTGTTGCAGTCCTGCAAAATACTGAGCATAGAGTGCGAAGTAGTGAGTGAGGCTGATGAAACTTGGGAAAGTATGAAGCAAGATCTAATCGATCAAAAGATTGATGTACTTGCTCCAATGACTATCTCGGCCCAACGTAGTCACTATGTCTATTTTTCAGAGCCATACTATTATCCTGAATCTATGGTGGTTAAGAGGCTTGGTTACAAAGTAGGGGTGTATCATCACGTATCTGAGTTGATCTCGGAACGAATAGGCGTCGTGCGAGACACCATTTTTGATGAGCTGTTAACACGGTTACTGCCACAGAAACCATTGCACTATTTTGATGATGAAGAAGCGCTGATCGACTCGTTAGTTGCCAACAGCATAGATTATGCAGCCATGGACTCCTCAGCCTTGAACTCGATACTCAGCTCGTCTGAAATGCTGCCGATTACTCAGGCTAAGTCTATAGGGAGCTTTTATCGTTCAGATATCGCCATTGGCTTTGTAAAAAATGACCTGGGCAGCAAATTGGCGCCACTGTTTTCTCGTGCTATTACCATGCTAGACACCAAGGCCATCATCAATGACTATGATAAAAAACCAGACTGGCGCACAACGCTAGGCTTACAGAAAAAATTCTCTCATCGTACTCAAATCTTGTTTGTTATTGTGTTGGCGTTCATGGTATCGGTCGCTTATTTTCTTCACATTCAATCACAAACAGACAACCTGACCGGGCTGAAAAACCGTCGAGCTTTATACGCGAAATATCGAAGAGGCATTAAAGCGGATCAACGGGTGATTTACTTAGATGTGAATAATTTTAAAGAGATAAATGATTTGTTTGGCCATGAAGCGGGCGATGCCGTGTTGAAAAAGTTAGCTAGAATTGTCATGAAGTTCTGGGACGGTAATGGCTATCGAATTGGCGGTGATGAGTTTGTTTTGGTGGGTAGCGGTGACGAATTTGTTGTGCAATCTATGGTGAGAAAGTTAGAGAGCTTTAGTGTGTTGCACTCTGGCAATAAGCATTCTATTGTCGTTGCTATCGGTGTATCTAAAGCGAGTAAAGAGAGCCAAAGCCTTAATGATGTGCTTAAGCAAGCCGATCATGCCATGTATACTGCTAAGCAAGAGAGTAAAAGTGAATAATAGTTAAGCAGTTGAACTCAAAACCCTTAATTTCGAGAGTTTTGGGCTTGCAAAGGGGCAGGGGATGGCTGATAATCACCTCACTCTTTAGCGAGATGCTCGCAAAGACAAAGAATCTATGGAGGCCCTGGTCCTCCCGCAACAATAGCATGTGAACTCGGTCAGGCCTGGAAGGGAGCAGCCGCAGCGTGTGACTTGTGTGCCGGGATGTGGCTGGGGCTTCCACCCATTTGATGTTTGCAAAATAACTTAGCATAAATTGCAAAGAAGTTAGCAAATTTGCACTATAAGTCAGCATAGTCTATTTTTTGTTGTAGGTTTACAACAAATGTGATGCGCACTATGTTCGACCAAACCAAAAAATCTTCCCACGTTCACAACATCTGCAAGTTCATGAGCTTGAAAAACGATGCTGTCGTACGAACCCTCTCTGTTTTAGAATTTGATTTCTGTTTCCATCTCGAATATAACCCAGACGTAAAAGAATACACTTCCCAACCATACGGTTATCACTATCATTTCAATGGCCGTAAGTGTCGTTACACTCCCGATTTCTTGGTCTGCGACCAAAAAGAACAATCTTCTTTTGTTGAAGTGAAGCACTCAAGCCAAATTCTAAAACCAGACTTTAGAGCACGATTCGCAGAAAAACAGCGTACGGCTTTAGAAGAACATGGAAAACGACTTATCTTAGTGACTGAAAAGCAGATAAGAATAAATCCAATATTCAATAACTTGAAGCTCCTGCATCGGTATTCAGGTCTTCACACGGTGACACAAGTACAAAAAAGTGTTTTGCAATTCATTCAAAGCAAACAAAAAGTGCAGTTGTTTGAAGTTTCGCAGTACTTCGGCTTACCAGAGCACGAGACTCTCATTCATTCCTTGTGTTGGCTCTCTTCTGGTAGGATCAAAACAGACTTAAGAAATAACGACTTTGGTCTTAATAGCTATGTTTGGTGCTAGGAATGGCAAATGAATTTGAAGAATTCTTTGGCCTTTTTGACGAAATGGCTGCTTCTGAAGAAGAAGCGGCTGATCAGCTTCAAATTCCTGAAGATGTATTTGATGAAAATGACATCAATCCTCCTTCTTTGGACACTTTCCCTTCAGAAGTACAAAAGGAAACTCTCCGTCGTATCAAAGTGATTAATTTTGTAGAGAAACGACTTGAGGGTGGCTGGACAGAAAAGAATCTAATCCCAATTTTAGGTACTGTAGAGCAAACACTAAGCCTAAAACCACCAAGCTGGCGAGTATTGGCTGGTTGGAAAAAACTCTATTTTGAATCAGGTAGAGATATCAAATCACTTATCCCAAAGCATGCATAAAAAGGTAACAGAAATAAATCTTCAGATTCTCAGGTATTGGTTGATGAGGCGATTGAAAAAAAGTACCTGACTAAAGAGCGTTTAAGCATCGCAGAGGCATTTCGATATTACAAAAGTCGAGTAATAACAATCAATCAGACCATCGTTGAAGGGGAAATTGATCCTATTAGTGAACGAACCTTTTATGATCGTGTCAATTCATTACCTCCTTATGAAGTGGCCGTTGCCCGGTATGGAAAGCGATATGCAGATAGAGAGTTTCGTTCTGTAGGGCAGCAAATTGCAGCGACAAAACCAATGGAATATGTCGAAATAGATCATACACCACTTCCCGTTATATTGATTGACGATGAGTTGGATGTACCGTTAGGACGGCCTTACTTAACCATGCTCTATGATCGGTTTAGCAAATGCGTCGTTGGGTTAAGCGTGAACTTTAGAGACCCTAGTTTTGACTCTGTACGAAAGGCATTACTCAATACCTTGTTAGATAAAAGCTGGTTAAAAGATAGCTACCCATCCATAAAGAATGATTGGCCATGTCATGGGAAAATTGATTACCTAGTTGTTGATAACGGTGCTGAGTTCTGGACAGACAGTTTAGAAGATTCCCTAAGGCCATTTGTGACCGATATCCAATATAGCCAAGCGGCAAAACCGTGGAGAAAGACGGGTATAGAAAAGTTGTTCGATCAATTGAACAAAGGATTGACCAACTCTTTACCAGGTAAAACATTCACTAATCCTACTCAGCTAAAGGACTATGACCCAAAAAAAGAATCGGTTGTTCGGGTGTCAGTATTTCTAGAATTGCTGCATAAATGGGTAGTTGATTACTACCATATGTCCCCAGATGCTAGAGAACGTGCAATTCCATATCATAAGTGGCACGAGTCAAAGTGGCGACCTAATGCTTATCATGATGATGAAATTTTGGCTTTACGAACTGAATTAGGGCTTTTGAAGGAGCGCACGATAGGGATTTCAGGTATTCGTCTTCATAACCTACACTATCAATCTGACGAGCTTATAGAGTATCGAAAATATGCCCCTGTTAAATCAGACGGCAAATTATTTGTTAAAACAAAAACAGACCCATCAGATATCAGTTCAATCTACGTTTTTTTGGAACCAGAAAAACGATATATCAAAGTTCCAGCGGTAGACAATAGCGGCTATACGAAAGGACTTTCGCTATTTGAGCACGAACGAATTCAAAAGGTACGAAGGTTGAATACGCGAGAGCTAAAAAATGAAGAGGCGTTAGCTGAGACTCACTTGTATATTGAAAGCCGTATTGAAGGTGAAACAGAGCGATTGAGTCGGTCTCGAAACAAGAAGCAGGCCCCATCTAAAACTGGAAATACTTCCAAGTTAGCCAAGTTCAGAGATGTAGGTAGCAATGGCCCAACGTCGATTGTTGCGAGTAAGCCGAGTAATGACCAGCCAACAGAGCAACAAATACTAAGTCACGCCCTATCGACAAATGATGAAGACCTAGATGATATCGAGGGTTACTGATGTTCAATGTTACTTCCCAACAGCGAAAACAGCTTATGGAATACGAGACCAGCTTTATTGAATACCCTGAAATAACAGAGATCTATTCAATATTTGATCAGCTTCGTTTTAATCAGTCTCTAGGGGGAGAGCCCGAATCGTTTTTGCTAACAGGTGAAACGGGAAGCGGAAAAACAGCTCTGATTAATAACTACCTTAAGCGTTTCGAATCAAGTTCAAGTTCAAGTTGGTCAACTCAAAC
Source organism: Vibrio tapetis subsp. tapetis (assembly GCF_900233005.1). Classification (NCBI taxonomy): domain Bacteria; kingdom Pseudomonadati; phylum Pseudomonadota; class Gammaproteobacteria; order Vibrionales; family Vibrionaceae; genus Vibrio; species Vibrio tapetis. The sequence continues at coordinate 2,042,943 of NZ_LT960611.1, read as the reverse complement.
CGTGTTAAGTACTCGAATTCCGAGCCGAGTAAATGAGCAAAACACGCTGAATAAGTTCTTGGTTGATCTAAATTCTAAATCCGGCGGGCGTTCAACTCGTAGACGCAACGAAATCGCGTTAGGAGAGAGTGTGGTAAGACATTTAAAGAGGAAGTCGGTCGAACTTATTATTGTCAATGAAGTTCAAGAGCTAGTTGAGTTTTCAACAGCCGAGGAAAGGCAAGCCATAGCAAATACGTTTAAGTATATCAGTGAAGAGGCTGGTGTGTCTTTTGTGCTCGTTGGATTGCCTTATGCCAATGTATTGGCAGAAGAACCGCAATGGAATTCTCGTTTGAGTTGGCGTCGGGGGCTTAATTATTTCAAGTTGCTGAAGATAACAAAAGCGACGAAAACAACAAGTGCGCAGTATGACGTTGACCCAGATCAGAAGAAACACTTTGCCCAGTTTGTAGCGGGACTTTCAAAAAGAATGGGCTATCAAAAAGCGCCGAGATTAACTTCAAATGACGTACTTTACCCACTTTTTTCAGTGTGTAATGGGGAATGTCGGAAACTCAAGCATTTCTTAAAAGATGCAATGTTAATAAGTTTTAAAGAAGGTAGAGAGACGATCGATAGTGGGGTGCTAGAGAGAACTTTTGCCTTTAAGTTTCCTTATTTGGATAATCCATTTACCTGCAACCTTAGCTCGCTGAAGGTACATCAATTAGAAGCCAGCTCTACATACAACACATCTGCTATATCAGCGGAAGATAAAATACTCCCACCGCGATTCAGCGATGCAATACCGTTGAATTTACTGCTAAGCATAGGTGGGTTGAAAGCGTAAAGCCGCGTCTACTTAGAAGCTAACGATTTCAGTAATGCAGCTTTCTCCTCATCACTCATCTTATCAATCGCACACGCCAGTTCTGCGCTTAAATCACTTTTACAGAAGAAGTAATTCAGTGGCACATTTAACTCATCGGCCATACGTTCAAGCGTGCCTATATCTGGCACATGTCGGCCCTTTTCGTAGTGGTTCATTCGGCCACTTGCAGAGCTTTGCTCCATACCAATTTTCACCCCTAGATCTTTTTGGGTGATACAGGCTTTTTTACGAGCTGCTTTGAGCCTCTCTGGGATTGGGTTGTTTTTTTGCACTTACACATTTCTTTTCAACCTTTTGATAACTTAGATTGTCTAAGTTTTACTGATTTTTGTATACTTAGCAATCCTAAGTTTTTAGCTGTGTAAATGTTCAAATGAAGCAATCAAAAAAAATCAACGCCTACATGTTTAACCTATTGATAGAAAAAGAGATGGATGACTTTTTAGTTACTGAAGCGCGAGATGCTCTTATGTTGGTAGCAAAAGAACATACCGATCTAGATGAAGCAAGAAAGTATGTTTATAGGCAAATACTTTCATTTGAACGTAAAGGCTGGCTCGTTGCTAATGGTTCTGCTCGCAATAAAAGATACCAAAAAACAGATTTGTTTCTTCAAATGACCTGTACTCCTCGAGTTGCAAAGAGTGCCAGTACCTCTGTTACTCATGCTCCCAAAAGCAAAGAACATAAAGTTTCACAATCAACTGAATTGCACTCATTCGAGTTTACAGTGTTGCTGAAAGAGAAAAGCCAACATGAGGGGGAGCTGGCGATCATCCTTGGTGAAGTGGAAGAATATCAATCTCTTATTAAACGCTTCCCCAATAATCGCGATGCTTTCTTGCCGTTATTTTCGGAGGCAAAAGAACGATCCGCAAGGTTACTTGGCAAAATTAATGCGCTGTCTAAAGCTCTCAAAACATCGGGTACGATGGTGAGCTCATGTTAAGGCTCTGGCAATCTCAGTGTGTTGAAGCAGCATTGAAGAAATATAGCTATGATCAGTCACATTTTTTTTGCCAAGCGACACCTGGTGCTGGCAAAACAGTGATGGCTGCGGAGCTTGCAAAGCGATTAATTGAGCAAGACAAAGTTGATTTAATTTTGTGTTTTTCTCCTTCACTTACCGTAGCAGAAGGGATTAAGAAAACCTTTGCTTGGAAGCTTGGCTGTTCATTTAATGGTGGGCTGGGCTCACTTGGCGTTTCATACACCTATCAAACCATCCGCTTTATGGATGATGACTTTTGGAGAACTGTCGAAAAATACCGAGTGTTTGCTGTCTTTGATGAAATCCACCATTGCGCAAGCGATGAACATGGCGGATCTAATGTTTGGGGTGAGCAAGTGCTTACCAAAATTCAAGGCTTAGCTAAATATACGTTAGCGCTTTCTGGAACCCCGTGGCGCTCAGATTCCGTTCCTATTGCAATGGCGGAGTACACAGATCCTGACGGTCAATTGGTGTGCGATTTTCAGTATGGCTTAAAGCAAGCCATTGAAGAGTTAGTTTGCCGAGCCCCGAAAATTGCCTTGGTTGATAACGAACACCTTAGCATTACCGAAGGTGGCGAAAGGCTGTCATTCTCGTCAATACTCGACTTAATTCAAAAGTCAGACATCTCATATCAAACGGTAATTCATAATGAAGATGCCATGAGTTATTTGTTGCAATCAGGTTGTAATAAACTCGAGCATATTCGTCGGCAATCCCCACAGGCTGGCGGCCTTGTTGTAGCTGCTTCGGTAAAGCACGCCAAATCCATCCAAGCGATGCTGATACAAAAGTTTGGTCAATCGGCGTGCATTGTTACCTACCATCATGAATCCCCACTTGAAGAGATAGAAGCCTTTCGGCATGGCGACACGCAGTGGATTGTGAGCGTAGGAATGATCAGTGAAGGAACAGACATCCCTCGGCTGCAGGTATGCTGTCACATGAGCGCGGTTAAAACCGAGTTGTATTTTAGACAAGTCTTAGGGCGAATATTGAGAGTAAACGACTCACCAAATCAAGAAGCATGGTTGTTCACCTTCGCAGAAGAGAGCCTTATTGGATTCTCTGAACGGATTGAACAAGATATTCCTGATACATGTCTATATATAAAACAGGACTTTGATAAGCAAAATACTTTCCCAATTAACGAACGAGGATTACTAGATAATACAGAAAGAAGTCTATCGACTTTGACTCAACGGCACTTAGTTAACTGGGATGATTCAATGATGCCATCAAGCGAAAGCACCATAAATTTAATGTCGTCTTGTGATGAACTGCGCTTAGGTCAATTCAGGCAAAGAGTGATATCGGCATTTATATAGATAAGATAAATAGTGTAGTGGTATCGTCCATTAAATTGAGAGAATGTGACTGCGAATACGCAGTAACCCTATGATGGTAAAGGTAACACTCTCGGCATAATATGAACTTTGTTATATACTGACTACCTATTCGATTTCCTTGAGCCTGCAGTATGGTTGCGAACATTAACAAAGCAAAACTAACCGAAACCGACATCATCACAAAATTTATTCTCCCTGCGATCAAAGATGCAGGCTGGGATGATATGACGCAAATTCGCCAAGAAGTAAAATTGCGTGATGGTAAAGTCATCGTTCGTGGGCAAGCTGCCGCTCGTAAGAAAGTAAAATCAGCCGACATTGTGCTCTACCATAAGCCAAGCATGCCCTTAGCTGTGGTCGAAGCCAAAGCTAACAAACACGAAGTTGGTAAAGGCATGCAGCAAGGCATGGACTATGCGAACTTGCTTGAAGTGCCATTTGTTTTTGCTTCAAATGGTGATGGGTTTATTTTCCGAGATCTAACCAACGAAGCTCAACTAGAAACTGAAATTCGTTTAGAAGACTTTCCTACTCCAGAGCAACTCTGGGACAAATACTGCGTTTGGAAAGGCTACAAAACCGAACATCTACCCGTGATCACCCAAGATTATCATGATGATGGCAGTGGCAAATCTCCGCGTTATTATCAGTTACAAGCGATAAACAAAACCGTTGAAGCGGTAGCTGCAGGTCAAGACCGAATTCTACTGGTGATGGCAACGGGCACAGGCAAAACTTACACCGCATTTCAGATCATTTGGCGATTATGGAAAGCGAAAGCTAAAAAGCGAATTCTGTTTTTAGCTGATCGCAACATATTGGTCGATCAAACCAAAACTAATGACTTTCAGCCATTTGGCTCAGCGATGACTAAGATTACAGGGCGAACCGTCGACCCTGCTTTTGAAGTTCATCTTGCATTGTACCAAGCACTCACTGGGCCTGAAGAACATCAAAAAGCCTACAAGCAAGTAGATCCCAACTTTTTCGACTTAATTGTCATTGACGAATGCCACCGTGGCAGTGCATCAGAAGACAGCGCATGGCGCGAGATTCTAGAGTACTTTAAGTCTGCGACTCAAGTGGGTTTAACTGCAACCCCTAAAGAAACCGATGAAGTATCGAACATTGAATACTTTGGTGACCCTGTTTATACCTACTCCCTAAAAGAAGGTATCGAGGATGGCTTTTTAGCCCCCTACAAAGTCGTGCGTGTGGATATTGATGTCGACGTCCAAGGTTGGCGGCCAACCAAAGGGCAAGTCGATAAACATGGTGAAGTGATAGAAGACCGTATCTATAACCAGAAAGACTTTGATCGCACTATGGTAATAGATGAGCGTACCGAGCTTGTTGCTCAAACCATCACAAACTATTTAAAGCGTACCGATCCAATGTCAAAGACCATTGTCTTTTGTAATGACATTGATCATGCAGAAAGAATGCGCCGAGCACTGGTTAACTTGAACCCTGATCAAGTTAAGAAAAATGAAAAGTACGTTATGAAGATCACAGGTGATGATGAAATAGGCAAAGCCCAGCTTGATAACTTCATAAACCCGAAAAAGAAATACCCAGTCATAGCGACAACATCAGAGCTAATGAGCACGGGGGTAGATGCCAAAACCTGTAAACTTGTTGTGCTTGACCAAGGCATTCAATCGATGACCAAGTTCAAGCAGGTTATTGGCCGTGGTACACGAATAGACGATAAATACGGCAAGCTTTGGTTTACGATTCTAGATTTCAAAAAAGCCACAGAACTGTTCGCAGATGAACGTTTTGACGGCACGCCAGAGCGCGTGAAAGTCACCACACCAGAACAGTTTGAAGATGATGAGGACTTAGATGACATCATCGATGGTGTTGACGATGTTGACACCGATAACCCATTTGGTGATGAAGATATCGATCCTGATTCAATCCAAGAGCCAGAGCCGACTTATGGTGATGATTTTGGCGGGTCATCGGAAGGTGGCGCAGCAGGAAATGATGATTGGGATGATGAAAACCGAGTGCGTAAATTTCACGTAAATGGTGTGGCAGTGAAAGCATTGGCCGAGCGTGTTCAATACTATGATTTAGATGGCAAGCTAGTCACAGAGTCTTTCAAAGATTACACCCGTAAAACCATGGTGAAGCAGTTTGCCTCTATGGATGAGTTTACCAAACGCTGGAATGACTCAGATCGAAAGCAAGTCATCATAGATGAGTTGGCCGAAGCAGGCATTTTATGGGAAGCACTTGAAGATGAAGTGGGTAAAGATATGGACCCATTCGATATGATTTGCCATGTGGTTTATGATCAGCCTGCTCTTACGCGTAAAGAACGTGCAGACAACGTGAAGAAGCGTAACTACTTCACCAAATATGGCGACACTGCGCGGCAGGTGTTAATCAACTTACTTGATAAATATGCAGATGAAGGTGTGCAGGAAATTGAAAATATCCACGTACTTAAAGTAAAACCTTTTGATGAGATGGGAAGACCGCTGGAGATCATTAAGAAAGGGTTTGGTGGTAAGCCTCAATATCTAGAGGCTGTACACGAGTTGGAAGCGGCAATTTATCAGTCTGCATAATGATTGTTGAACTAATTGAAATACGATAAGGCCGCATTATTTGCGGCCTTTTTAGCTTTTACTTGAACGATCTAAATTTGACGATAGCTGAGTCAATCGTTGCGATAATTCATCGGAAAGACAGCTGTGAGCTACATGCTTTGGTAGCACTGAATCCAAATTTAAAGCTTGATAAGCCGGATGCTCAAATAGTACTCGTAGATAAATATCTAGCCGCTTTTCTGAAGTGGATTCACGTTGCAATTGTTTTTTTAGGTTCTGCGCTAGTTTTCGAATTTCATCTTTATCAGTGTCTTTAAAATCATCATTTTCATCAGCATATAATTCATCGTAAAGAACGTCTGCAAATGTGAGGTGACTCCAACCTAAAGCGTCCAGAGCTTGCTGAATTTGCTTTTGTTTTTTCGGTGTCCCCATCTGTCCCCACCTCGTTAGTTATTATTACCTTGTCTTAGCGAAGACGCATTATTACTTAATTTAAAAAGGAAAAATTATGACTAAATCAAAAGCACCAATGACACCGGAAGCCGCTGCTCGTATTCAAGGTAATGTAGCAAAAAAAAATGGTGGCCAAGTTCCTAAAGGGGATTTTGCTGGACGAGCTCAGCGCGCAGCAGAAAACAACCAAAAACAATCTAAATAGGAGCGTCATCATGACCAAGCAAAATCCGAACTATCCAAGCAAAACGGGTGGACCATCAGGCAAAGGCCGTGGCAACACCCCAAAACGTTAGTATGCGAATTTGAGGCAGCCAATAGCTGCCTTTTTTAACTGCAACTTTCAGCGTTAAAGTGAAAATTGTCAAAAAAAGTACTTGGGTCTGAACTGTACACCGAATAAGACACATCTTGTTCGGTTTTTGTCAGAGCACATAAACAGGCGTCTCGCTTACTTTCATACCATCTAACCGAAAGAGTGTTCTCAGAACCATTAACGCATGTATCTAGAATTGCGTATTCAACTTTGAGTGGGTATCTGACTTCTTCAAGCTTATCGCTCACCGTATAACCGCCAACGACCCCAACAAACAAAGCTGAAGACGCTGAAACAAACCGCCGCTTACTAAACTTAAACCCTTTAAAGCTCTTTTCACACTCTTTACAGGTGATATTTTCTGCAAACTCGATTTTGTTGTCAGTCTTGCAGCGTGGACATTCAATTTTCATATTATCCCTAATATTAACCAATGACGTTTTAGCTATTTGTATTTATTATTTTTCCCACAAAAATAGTATACATACTGGTCACAAAACCACTAATAAATTCAGCGTTCTATCTTCAGATTTTCGATCTAAGTTCTGTTATAATTCCGCCCAATTTCAGTTATATAAAAGCAGTGATTTATGTCTATCAGTTCAGCAATCAAATCCATTCAAGACATCATGCGTAAAGATGCGGGTGTCGACGGTGATGCACAGCGCCTTGGTCAAATGTCTTGGTTACTTTTTCTTAAAGTATTTGACGCTCAAGAAGAAGAGTTAGAGCTAGAACTGGACGATTACAAATCACCTATCCCAGAACAATACCTATGGCGTAATTGGGCTCAAGATGCCGAAGGCATTACGGGTGAAGCGCTGCTTGAATTCGTAAACGACGACTTGTTCTACAAGCTGAAAAACCTAACCGCACCTGTTGATCTAAACCCACGCGGCTTTGTTGTTAAAGAAGCATTTAGCGATGCGTTTAACTACATGAAAAACGGCACGCTGCTGCGCCAAGTGATCAACAAGCTGAATGAAATAGACTTTACTGACTCTTCAGAGCGCCACCTGTTTGGTGATATCTACGAGCAAATCTTAAAAGATCTACAAAGCGCAGGTAACGCCGGCGAATTCTATACGCCTCGTGCTGTGACTCGCTTTATTGTTAACCGACTAGACCCAAAACTGGGCGAAGCGATTATGGACCCAGCAACGGGTACGGGTGGCTTCCTTGCGTGTTCGTTTGACCACGTGAAAGACAACTACGTGAAAACGGCAGCGGATCACCAAACACTGCAAAAGCAGATCCACGGTGTTGAAAAGAAACAACTGCCACACCTGCTGTGTATCACCAACATGATGCTGCACGGCATTGAAGTACCTGTGCAAATCAAACACGGCAATACGCTAAACAAACCGCTTTCAAGCTGGGACAGCAACATTAACGTGATTGCGACCAACCCTCCATTTGGTGGCACAGAAGAAGACGGTATTGAAAAGAACTTTCCTGCAGAAATGCAGACGCGTGAAACGGCTGACTTGTTCTTACAGCTGATCATCGAAGTGTTAGACGAAGGCTCAGAAACGCAAAGTGGCGGCCGCGCAGGGGTAGTACTGCCAGACGGCACTTTGTTTGGTGAAGGTGTTAAAACCAAAATTAAAAAGATGCTAACCGAAGAGTGTAACCTGCACACCATCGTGCGTTTACCTAATGGCGTGTTTAACCCATACACAGGCATCAAAACTAACATTCTGTTCTTCACCAAAGGTAAGCCAACCAAAGATGTATGGTTCTACGAACATCCATATCCAGAAGGTGTGAAGAACTACAGCAAAACCAAGCCAATGAAGTTTGAAGAGTTCCAACAAGAGATCGATTGGTGGGGCAATGAAGAAGACGGTTTTGCTAGCCGTGTAGAGAACAATCACGCATGGAAAGTGCCAATCGCCGACATTATTGAGCGCAACTTCAACCTAGATATTAAAAACCCGTATCAAGGTGAAGTGATAAGCCACGATCCAAACGAGCTACTAGAGAACTACCAACAGCAGCAACAAGAGATCTCACAGCTTCGCAATCAGCTCAAAGATATTTTAGGTGATGCGCTGAAATCATCGGTAGATTCAACGTCTGTTACTGCAACTGGTGAGAGTAAATAATGAGCGCAGAACAAACCTCTATGAACCAGTTGATTACAGACAATATCGACGTTTGGACTTCAACCGTTAAAACCAAATCAGCCTCTGGTCGTGGCAGCAGCAAAAAGCGCGAGCTGTATGGCGTTAAGAAACTGCGTGAACTGATTTTAGAATTGGCGGTGCGTGGTAAGTTAGTACCTCAAGAACCAACGGATGAGCCTGCTTCTGTTTTGCTTGAACGCATTGCGGAAGAAAAAGAGCAGTTGGTGAAAGATAAAACAATCTCTCGTACAAAAGCTCTTCCAGCATTATTGGACGAAGATATCCCTAATGACTTACCCAAGGGGTGGTCTATGGTTCGATTGGGAAATCTGACTTCTAAGCTGGGTTCTGGCAGTACCCCTAGGGGAGGTAAAAATGTTTATACCACAGAAGGCATACCATTTTTACGATCGCAGAATGTACGAAATGAAGGAATTAAACTGGATGATATAGCCTACATACCAGTGGAAGTTCATCAAAAGATGGATAAAACAAAAGTGATTCCCAGTGATGTTCTATTAAACATCACAGGAGCGTCGCTTGGTCGTTCGACAGTATTTCCAGAAAGCTTGGTTGAAGCGAATGTTAGTCAACACGTTACGATTATTCGTTTGATAGAACGTCAGATGAGTCAATTTGTACATTTAGGGATTTTATCTCCAATGGTGCAAAAGCTTGTTTGGGGAAGACAGGTAGGAATGGCGATTGAAGGACTGAGTAAAAAAGTTCTAGAAATGTTTGAGTTTCCAGTGCCGCCGTTAGAAGAGCAACACCGAATCATCGCCAAAGTCGATGAACTCATGACACTCTGCGACCAACTAGAGCAACAAACCGAAGCCAGCATTGAAGCGCATCAGGTACTGGTTACAACGCTTTTGGACACGCTAACCAACTCTGCTGATGCCGAAGAGCTAATGCAAAACTGGGCACGAATCAGCGAGCATTTCGATACCTTGTTCACCACCGAAGCGAGTATCGACCAGCTAAAACAAACCATCCTGCAACTGGCAGTTATGGGTAAGCTTGTCCCACAAGACCCGAATGATGAACCTGCTGCAAAGCTGCTTGAGCGTATTGCAGAAGAAAAAGCGCAGTTAATCAAAGAGAAGAAAATCAAAAAGCAGAAAGCACTGCCGCAGATTGCTGATGATGAAAAGCCGTTTGAACTGCCGAAAGGGTGGGAGTGGTGTCGTTTTGGTGAGCTTGGATATGACTTAGGTGGTGGGACTCCATCAAAAGGTAACTCTGAATATTGGGGAGGTAGTATTCCGTGGGTATCTCCGAAAGATATGAAAAGAGATTATATCGAATCGGCGATCGATAGCGTTACAGAGAAAGCTGTATTGGAAACGACAATTAAACTTATTCCAGAAAACAGTCTACTGATGGTAGTTAGGGGAATGATACTCGCACATTCTTTCCCTGTAGCTCTCACTAAAAAGCCAGTAGTAATTAATCAAGATATGAAAGCTCTTATTTACAATTATATTGAGCCAGAGTTTCTGCTCGTTGTAATGAAAGGAATAAAGAATGAGATGGTCGACTTGGTAGACCGTTCTTCACATGGTACTTGCAAATTGGTGTCTGACAAGTTGTGGAGTGTAGTGCTTGCAGTCCCTCCTTTAAGTCAACAAAGACAAATAGTTAAAAAAGCTAATGAACTATTGGGCATTTGCGAACAACTTAAAGGTAGCTTAAAAGAGTCTCAAACAACACAACTACATCTTACTGATGCCATTGTCGAGCAGGCGGTATAAAGTATGATTTTGGCTACTTTTTTGAAAAATATGCTTTGGGATGATGAAGCTTCAGGAGATGCAAGACGTTTTGCTAGATTGAAGCCTATCAAAAATGAAGAAACTTTTTACTCAGTCAGCATTGATGACGACTTGTTCTCACGTCTCATTTGGCCAATGAATACATTCCACGTTTTGGCGAAAATTTTTGATACGTATGATGTGTATCAGAAAATTGTGTCCCTTGAAAACGAAACTGATTATTTAAGTCAGTTTCACAGCGGCCATGGTCGTAATTGGGGAGAGTCTTTGATTAAGGCTGAAACATCGCAGGAAATATTTATTAGCTCACGTTTCTACAGTTTACTTTACTCACTGTTTAGCCGAAGTAGAGTAAGTATGAAGATAGAAGATCTTTTGGAAGACTCAGGATACTTAAGAGCTCTATTTCAGCTTTACATCGCAAGCGATGCATGTGCTTATCGCATTCAGAGCTACCTCTATCGCAATTCCCCTCCATTGATTAACGAATATTCAGAAAAATTGGTTGCGAGAAAAGGGCGGTCAATCATTTCGAGTTTATCTCAATGTGATAAAACTAATGGTGTCATTCAGTTTAAAAGTCATACCCCTCAAGCAGGCATTTCGCTAAATAGCTTAAGCCATGACTTAGCATATATTAAGCCTGGGGTCGAGGTAGCAGCACTTGTAGGGAATTCAACACAGTCGCGAGAGTCTCATCAATACAATGTGTTAATTCTTCCTTGGCCATTAGAGGTCAAAGATGAGTTTTTCGAGCAGGACGATAAACCAACTTTACAAATGGATGAAGGGTTTGGCTTCTTCGCATACGTGAATCACCACGCAATAACATGTCAGATGGTTATATATGCAATAGAGTCTTGTGAGGAGCAGTCCCCCGATCTTGTTGTCATTCCTGAGTGCGCCGTTAACTCCAATGATAAAAGAAATTTATTGGAAGGTTTGAGAGCACACTTTTTGGCAAAGGGCACTACACCACCAGTTATCATATTTGGTATTTTTGGTGAAGGTGATTGCAGAGGAACTTATGGTGAGAATAGCTTGGACCTACTTTATGAGAACCGATTTGTTGACAGGTATGTTGGTGAAAACCAGAAGAAACACCACCGGTGGGCTCTTGATGAGACTCAGTTAAATACCTACGGTTTAGGGCATGTACTTAGTACCGACAAAGTAAAGTGGTGGGAGAATTGCTCAACTGGAGAGAGAAAACTAATTTCTTACCAAGATGATTACATTCATATATGCCCTTTGATTTGTGAAGATTTGGCAAGGCAAGATCCTATTGCGCCTGTTTTACGATCTTTAGGCCCTGATCTTGTCGTTGCTCTTTTACTTGATGGTCCTCAAATTCCGCAAAGGTGGCCAGGTACATATGCAAAGATGTTAACCGAGGAGCCGGGTTGTTCGGTACTGTCTATTTCACCTTACGGTATGACACAAAGATCAACTGGAGATATTAACCCGGCTACAGGATTGAACTATGAACCCAGTAGTAATATTGCTCTTTGGAGTGAGGTTGGTGGAGCTCAACAAACGCTAGAGTTAGAAAAAGGTAGAGTTGGTATTTTACTCACTTTAAAGTTTTCCGAGCAAAAGCAATGGTCTGCGGATGGTCGTGGTGAAAATAAAAGAAGATTGTTTTACTTTAATCACCATTCTGTAGGAGATACTGTCGAGTTGAGTAACTTAGAACTACCGAAGGTTCAGGGCAAAAAACTTACAGAGAGTGCTTAATAGGATTTACTTATGAGCTTATATAACATTGCTAATAAAAATCTCACCGCTTTAAGACCAACAACATTTGCAGCTGAAGGCTTGCAAGAGCGTCAAGATTTACAAGAAGCTCTCAAAGGCTGCATTGATGCCATTGCACCCGATTGCCTGGTGATTTCTGAAGAGTTCTCCGACTGGGAAGATAGTCGTCGCCGTATTGACCTGTTAGCCATCGACAGAAACGCAAACTTGGTGGTCATTGAACTAAAGCGTGATGATGTAGGCGCTCATATGGAACTTCAAGCCCTTCGTTACGCAGCCATGATCTCTACCATGACGTTTGAAAAAGCGTGTGACTACTTCGAGCAATATATCGAGAAAGAAGGTCTCGATATCGTTGCAAGACAAGAAATTCTTGATTTTGTCGATTTAGATGAAGGCAGTCTTGACGATTTTGGTAACGATGTTCGAATTGTTCTAGCATCTGCTGATTTCGGTAAAGAGCTGACTACCTCGGTACTATGGCTACGTGACAAAGGCATCGACATTAGCTGTGTACGTTTAGCCCCTTATCGCTACAAAGATGATGTATTAATCAACGCCGAGCAAATTATTCCCGTGCCAGAAGTGGAAGAGTATCAGGTTAAATTTCGTGAGAAGCGCCAAGAGCAGCGTGTAAGTAGTAATTATGTTGATAAAGATTATTCTGAGTACCAATACAAAGGGGCCGTATATAATAAACGTCACTTATCCTACGCATTGTTGAGCGATTGGATCGAGAAACACAACCCGCAAGACTTAGATAAGTTACAAGCGGCATTTAACGGTGTGTTGCGAAAGTCTGTATTCACCCTTGTCTCTGAAATCCATGAGAAACGCCGCAAGCGGTTCCACATGAAAGAAGGTCAAACAATTGAATTGGAATCAGGTGAAATCATCGCCATCTCGAACCAATGGGGCGTGGGGAACATATACAATTTGATTGAGCGTGTAGAACTGGATGGCTTTGAGGTAATTCAGAGTAATTGAGATTGAATTAATGAACGAATTAAAAGGGTTACTAGCAGATCTGGACGATAAAAAAATCACCTTAAGTGTGAGAGGTTTATTTTACGACCAAATAAATCTGAAGGTAAATGGGTGTTATGTATTCACGCATTCCAAAACGTCAGATAAGTTTGAAGCGCAAATCGGATTTTTATCTAAGTTACATGAAGATGGCAGATTATATAACCCGAAGGTTAGCAAGACCGCCAAAATTCATGTCAAGCAAACTATAACCGATAATCGAAAGTTACCAGCAAAAAAAGTTCAGAATTTCGGCAAATCACTAGAATCTTATGCGAAGCTAAGTCTGACAAAATCTAGGCCAGAAAGTGATGAAGTAAGAGAAATGGAAGAATTGATTGCAGAGATGCGCCCATTGAATTTTAGGACGAGCAAGCAGTTATCGAAGTACATTGTGGATAATAATTTGGGTGGAAAGTACCCCACTATTTCTGGTGTAGCACGTATGAAAAATGCTTCTGATGAGTGGGACTTTAAAGGGGGATTTCCTCCAGATATATACAAGATGATTTGCATTCGACTGGGACTTAGGAACCAAGGAACCAGTACTCGTTTGATTGGCTTCTCATCTTATAAGTCACTTATCTAAGGTCATCCATGTATAAAAACGGTACAACCAAAACAACTGAAATCGGTTATATAAATCGTAATAACCAGAAGAATCATGGTACTAGGGGTATGGATGGCAATGATCATTGCCAAGCCTCCTACAAACTCGAATGCCTTGAATTTGGATGTGGGGCTGTTTATGGAGCGAATGGGACCGATGTATTTCAAAGAAAGTGCCCTCAATGCCAAGGTGGCAAGCGAGGCATCCGTTTCTAGTCACAATTTGCTCTTAATCGATTTGATTTAATAGAGTTAGCTGTAATACTAAAACTTAGATTATCTAAGTTTTAGTGGTGACATGTGAATACAGACATTCAACTTTACGCTGACGAATCGCTCGAAAGCTTCTTGTTGCGCTTATCGCAAGAGCAAGGCTACGAGCGATTTTCTCATTTCGCGGAAGACATCTGGCATGACACGATGGAGCAGCATGAAGCGATTCCTGGTGCATTCCCTCTTGAACTGAACCTAGTCAATATCTACCACGCGCAAACCACCAGTCAAATGCGTGCTCGCGTTTTCATCTATCTTGAAAAGCAGCTCAAACTCAATAATTTTGGCGTGCTCAAGCTATCTTTAGCGCACTCTAAGTCAAAATTTTCACCAGAATTTAAAGCTCTTAACCGTTTTGGTACGGATTACCCCTACGCGCTTATTCGAAAGCGATTCACACCTATATGCCCTCAGTGCTTAGAAGACGCACCATATATTCGGCAGCAGTGGCAGTTCATTTCCTATCAAGCTTGTCATCTTCATGGCTGCAAATTGCTCCATCGCTGCCCAGAGTGCAGTTCATTACTCGAATATCAAATGACGGAAAGTGCAACACAGTGCGAGTGCGGATTTGATTTGATCGGATGCAAAAGCGGAAAAGCGCCTGAACCAGAATACATGGTGGCGCTTTGGTTGTCTGGAGGTAAAACGGAAGCTTCTAGCGGTGTCATGGCACAAGAGATGACCGTATCAGAACGATATGGATTTATGCTGTGGTACGTTAATCGATATGGTGATCTTGATGACATCAATCTTGAGTCTTTCGTCCAGTCTTGTGTTTCATGGCCTAACATATTGAAAGAAGACCTAGACGAACGAGTAAAAAAGGCAGAACAGGTGAGAGTGAAAGACTGGAAGCAGATGTTCTTTTCTGAAGTCTTTGGAAGCCTGTTAAAAGGGTGTCGGCAGTTACCAAGCCGCCAATTGAGCAAAAATATCGTACTTACCGAAGTGTTGGCTTATCTCACCCGCTTAGTCGCTGATAGCCCAGCAACCGCTAAAGGAAACATCGGCGATGTTCTTTTAAGCCCTTTAGAAGCGTCTAGCTTGCTTTCATGTGTTACCGATGAAGTCTATCGGCTTTATGAGTTTGGTGAAATCAAAGCCGCTATCCGCCCTAGAATGCACATTAAAATAGCGAGCCATGAATCTGCGTTTACGTTGAGAAGCGTGATTGAAACGAAACTGACAAGAATGTGCTCTGAAAGCGATGGTCTTAGTGTGTATCTACCAGAGTGGTAACCATGAAAAAACTTAGTGATTTACTTGCAATTGAAGATAGCATAGTGAAGCAAGCAACCTTGAAAAAGGTGTTTATGCCGTACTCTGAAAACGTCGATATTGACGGTTGCGAAAAAGAAGCTTTGACTATATTAGTTAATTTAAGCTCACACCATAAAGGCGACAAGTGTGCCGATTGGCTAGATGAAGAACGGGCAAAAAGACATCTAAAAAATACCGAGAACATTGAAGATTCGCTAGCGGAAATCAAATGGCTTCATACCCATAATCTGAAATTTCCAGACTGCCGTGTAAAAGATCAGCGGGTAATAGCAAAGCCTCTGCCAACATCAGAGTCATTTATTTCTAGTGCAGTATCAGAATATAGCTTGGGTTGGGCACATAACGCAGCGGATTATCGCCATACACAGTGGATTTTGAACTCGTTTAATTGGCAGTCAAAGCCTGCAAATGTTCTCTTTTTGGCTCAGCAAGGAAATCCCGTTTGGCTCGAACTGCTTCAAGATCTGGGCTTAAATGTGAAAGATCTCGTACTTTTTCAAAAAACGATTCAATCGCAATTGCCGGTATCAACATTACCTGAATACGTTAACTCATATAGTAAGCAACTCAGATTTCCTTGGGGGAATGATTACCTATCGGTAACACCGGTTGTGAGTCATGCAATACAAAGAGAATTAGAGTGTAGGCGCAGAGATCCAAATAGTTCCCTTAATTTTGTGACTATGTCACTGCCTAACTCTGCCAGTATCGGCAATTTGTGTGGTAGCGTCGGTGGCTATATGAAAGTGCTCAACTACCCGATTGGTGCCAGGCTCAATTCGGAAAAGACTTTGTCAGTTAGCCGTCAAAAAAGCGGCCGTTACTTTGATGACTATCAGGTCACGAACTCTAAAATTTGTAAGGTGTTGAGCCACTTGATTGGCGCAGAACCTTTAAAAACACATAAACAGCGAACGAAGGCACGAAAAGACCAAGCAAAGATACTGCGTCGACAAATTGCGTTGTGGATACTGCCATTGATTGAATTAAGAGACTTGGCTGAATCTGAGCCGAAGAAGCCATTAATTGAGCATTCCGAACAGTTAGTTCAAAACTTTCTTACACTGCCGGAGTCAGAGCTTCAATCTTTAGCGACATTGTTTAACCAGCGTTTGCACTTTGCGTTTCAAGAAAATGAATTTGCCAGAAAGTTTGCCTATCACCCCAAGCTAATGCAAGTCGCTAAGGCCCAAGTAAAATGGGTTTTAGATAAGCTAAGCCAGCCGCACAATACCACTACCCCGGTGCATGAAGAACAGTATATTTATCTGTCGTCTTTGCGAATACAAGACGCGGTAGCAATGAGTAGCCCTTACCTTTGTGGTGCGCCGTCACTGACGGCTATCTGGGGGGTTATGCATCACTACCAAAGAGAGTTTAACCAGTTAATCGATGGTAGTGCTAACTTCGAGTTTTCTAGTTTCGCTCTTTATGTACGAAGTGAAGCGATTCGCAATACAGCAAAGCTGACAGAACCGAATTCGTTGGCGAAAGCTAGGACAATATCTAATGCTATGCGCCCTACGATTAGGCGAGAGATGTTAACCGATCTGGAAATAGACTTGGTTATCAAGGTCAAAAGTAATGACAGAATATCGGACTATGCAACGGCTCTAAAAGCCTCGCTGCCGTTCACCTTCGCTGGGGGGACTTTGTTTCAACCGCTTATATCATCGAACAAGAAATGGTTGCGTACTTTTAACGGTTGTACCGATCTTTTCTATTCGTTAAAAGGCTTACCAGCTTATGGCAGTTGGTTGTATGCGTGTGATAAACAACCAAAGGACCTCGATGAGCTTGAGGCGTCATTAGAGAGGAATCATGATGTTCTGCCTATTTCTCTTGGCTTTCATTTTCTAGAGCAACCTAAAACGCGTAAGAACGCCCTAACGGGGAGTCACGCATATGTGGAAAATGCATTAGGTATCGCTGAACGAGTTAACCCAATAGAAGTTCGATTTGCAGGGAGAGATCACTTTTTTAATCATGCCTTTTGGTCGCTAGAATGCAGTGGCGAAACTATTCTTATAAAAAAGGATAGGAATTAGTCGCTTATGGAACTCTGTAGTCAGCTTAATTATGTACGTTCACTTTCATCGGGCAAGGCGTGTTTCTATCACTTAGGTAACAGTGATGAAATATGCCCGCTTTCAATCGATAGAACTCGTTTGCGAGCCCCTAAAGGTGGCTATGCTGAAGGCTACAAGGGTAGTAAGTTTCAACCCAAAAATGTTGCGCCTCAAGATTTGGCTTATGCCAACCCTCAGTTCATTGAAGAGTGCTATGTAACCCCTGGCGTCGATGAGATCTACTGTGCATTTTCATTACGAATTAGAGCTAACTCGTTAGGTCCTGATGTGTGCTGTGACGACAACGTTCGAGAGCAACTCACACATTTGGCCCATATTTACAAAGAGCTGAATGGGTATCGAGAACTTGCCCAGCGGTATGCCAAAAATATTTTGTTAGGCACATGGCTTTGGCGTAATAGAGAGTGTCGGGGAATAACGGTTGAAGTTACGACCAGTGATTCACATACCATCACGGTCGAAAATGCTGAAAGACTTTCTTGGTATGGGCATTGGGGCAAAGAGGCGACAGAGAGTCTCGAAAGTCTTACTGTCTATTTAGCCAAAGCACTGTCTGACAAGTCTGAGTATTTTTACATGGACGTTAAGGCAAAGATTGGTGTTGGTTGGGGAGATGAGGTTTACCCTAGCCAAGAGTTTCTAGATAGTCGTCAAGAAGGCCTGCCAACCAAACAATTGGCAACGGTTGAGTTAAGCTCTGGACAAGAGACGGCTGCGTTTCATGCGCAGAAAATCGGTGCTGCATTACAGTCGATAGACGATTGGTGGCACCAAGAGGCCGATAAGCCTTTACGAGTTAATGAATATGGTGCTGACAGAGAGTATGTTATTGCTCGAAGGCACACTAAATCGGGAAACGATTTTTATCAGTTGCTTCGTAATACCGAGAAGTGGATTGAGACTATGGAACAGTCGCAAACTATTCCTAATGACGTCCATTTTATTATGTCGGTGTTGATTAAGGGCGGTTTGTTTAACTGCTCTAAGTTTAAGTCTGAGTCTAAGTAAGGCAAGTGATGACGTGATGCCCAAACGATACTTTTTTACGATACGTTATATCCCTGAGCGTGCAGACTGTGGGCTCTTAGCTGGTCGGTGTATTGAACAAATGCATGGCTTTGCAGCTAACAATCCTCAGGCGAAAAGTAGCATTGGTGTTAGTTTTCCGAGCTGGTGCAGTGAATCTGTAGGCCATAGCATAGCTTTTGTTGCTGCGAACAAGGATCTGTTGGTAGGACTGTCTTTTCAGCCATATTTTTCATTGATGGTAAATGAGGGACTATTTGAAGTATCGACTGTTGATGAAGTCCCCAATGAGCTTCCGGAGCTTAGATTTGTTCGTAATCAAGCCATAGGAAAGAGTTTTGTTGGCTCTAAAAAACGTAGAATCAAGCGGAGCTTAGTGCGATCAGAAACCATTGACGAAAAACACCTACCTAAAGCTAACGAAATCCGTGAGTTTGAACATTTTCACAAAGTACCAATTTCCAGTGGTTCATCAGGACAAGACTTTATCTTACACCTACAAAGAGAGCAGACAGTCGAGTCAGTAGCGACTGGTTTTAATTGTTACGGGTTTGCCACAAATAAAGATTGGCGAGGAACCGTTCCAGACTTTCGCTTTAACCCTAATTAAATGGAATAAAAATTATCGTTTAAAAATATAGTGTTAAAATTCGCAAAGAAAAAAGGGTATTTGGCATGATTGTGCGTGTTTAGTTTGTGAATCATATAATTAGAGTCTATGTTTAACAGTGACCTGCCGAATAGGCAGCTAGGAAACGATACAAACCGTTCAAATTAGACCCTAACAGTGACCTGCCGAATAGGCAGTTAAGAATAGGCCTGGAAGAGAGCATCCAGCCTGCTGAACAAGCAGAATGTAATTAAAACCACTGAGTTTAGGCTTGGTGGTTTTTTGTTGCAGTTTCGCAAGAGACTGGAAGTGAACGATAGTTAAGCACTTAGACTAAAATGCTTAAAATTCTTATGCTTTCAGCTTGCAAAGGAAGGGAGGGATGGCTGATAATCACCTCACTCTTTGGCGAGATGCTCACAAAGACAAAAATCAATGGAGACCCTGGTTCTCTCGCAACAATAGCTCGTGAACTCGGTCAGATTCGGAAGAAAGCAGCCGCAGCGAGTGACTTGTGTGCCGGGATGTAGCTGGGGTTTCCACCCATTAGAAAAGCCGCTTTTATTAGCGGCTTTTTGCTATCTAGAGTTTGTGGGGTTTTATTTTTTCAAGGTAAGAGTGTGCTGGATCTCATCATTAATTTTTGTTCTGGTATTTAAACTGAATACTAACGTTTGAATACCGAGTAGACTTAATAATTTAGTAAATCAAACGCCTGTGAATTTCTTGTTCGAAAAATCCAAATGACACATATAGTACTACCCAATAGCATATGGAGAACCTTTTGTTTTTGTCATTATGAAGAGATTTTAGCGAGTGATTGTGATGTGATCACCGTTGTTACCATGAAAAACCGTTCCGTTAGTGATTCCACATCGGCTGTGTAAGGGAGCCCAACTCTTGTTGGTAGCACGTATTTTGATAGTTAGATTTTGAGAAAATGCCATCATTATTATACTCGTAGTTAGTGGATTATCCGCATCTGCACTAGGATCTGCATATGCATCTGCCAATGTTGAGTACCATTTGTTGTCAACTTTAAATTGTAATAAGCGTATCCATTGACCGATACCTTTATCACCAGTCGCACATATTTTTAGCTCTTGAATAGGGCCTGTCGATTCTTGTGCTAGCGAAAAAGGTGCTACAACGATTAGCATTATCGCCAAAATAATTTTTTTCATATTTCCGATCCGTATATTCATCTCATTAGCAATCTAGAGAGTGATTAGATTATAAATATGCCGATACATTACCAATAAAGTTAATAGAGGGAGTTCAGCAAAGCTAAAAACTATACCATGCGTCCTTTGTCTGTAAAGTGAATATTGTTTTAGTTAGCTTATTAAATTTAGTTGTGAGATAAGTATCGCATTCAATTCATTCCTGCAGTGGTGTAAAAACTCATGTTCAGTATTTTTTTTGCCTTTATTTAATTGCATCTAAAAGCTTTATTTGGGTTGGCTCAAAAAAATTACTGTAGATAGTCTGTCTATTGGGGCTGACAATGTTACTAGTGGAAACCTTTTCTGATGAATCAGTCACTCACGAAGGTGGGGTGAATTTGTTCATTGACCTGGCGGTAATTAAAAGATAAATATCGCACTTTTCAGCAATGATTCTGGTTATTCTGTTGCAATAGTTGATGAAGGTTTAGGTAGCTTAGAAAACCGAAAAATCTAATATTGTTCCAACGGTTTTCGTAACAAAGCCATTATCCAATAGAACATTGGGAACACATTAAAAATAACCCGATGGAGTCGATTTTTGCAACTTAGCAACTAAAAACGCATGAAGTAAATAGTCGTGCTTGCCTGAAGAACACCTTGATGATGTTTAAACTAACCTAAGTGGCAGAAAAATAGATGGTAACGGCTACGAGGGTTGAAGTTGTTGGTTTCCGTAATGACAAGGGTATAATTCATAGCCGTCTGGGGACAACCAAAATCAGTAATATCTTAATTTTTAAGCCTTTTAATTCCAGTTAATTTAAGCAGAAATAGGAGGTATATTCAATGCAAATAAGTTAGCTTGTTAGTATTTGAGGTATGAATCACAATCCACTCCAATTTGTTTGATGTTACGTGTTAAAACGCTAAAGTCTCGTCTTATTTCATTTATTCGTGTTTGTATGTGGAAGTGTGTCTTCTTTGTAACCGCTGCGATATCAATCTTTATTTGTTCTAAATTGTTTTATTTAGAACTGATGACGTTGGAATATCGTTCAGAGTATTCTAATTTAGTATTGGCTGAATCTGATGGGAATGTTTCAATAAATGAATACCCATCACCAGTGATTAGTTTACAGCAATTGATCGCCGTCAATGCTGAAGAAGAGACTAACCAATTGAATATTGGATTAGGTGTAATGAAACCCGAAAATGAATCCCCAGAAGTTAACTTGACCGAACTGCGCACTCGCCTTAACACTCTTGTTGCAATTAATGAGAACAAATAACGCCATGGAAGTATTACGCCCTATTTTGAATATACTGTTGAAGCTCACAGCGGTATTTATTTTTGTTGTGAATGGCCCACATGCGATCGCTTCTTCTCCCAGTGGGGACGCACGAATTGTCCTTTCTGGTCAATACCAAACTTCTGGTGGGCAGGCGAATTATACGTTGCCAATAACTGTTTCGCCGGGGAGAGCAGCTCATCAACCACAACTCGGGTTGGCTTATCGCAGTAATGGTAATAGTGACGTGCTCGGTATGGGGTGGAGTTTGCGTGGGGTTTCTGCCATTACGCGTTGTGGACAGGATCTGATAACCGATCACCAAAGAGGCGGAATTCGATTTGACGCGGAAGATCGTTACTGTCTTGATGGGCAAAGACTGATTGCGATTACCGGTTCCGATGGTGGCAATTTAACCGAGTATCGCACGAAGAAAAATGGTTACGCAAAAGTCGTCTCATATGGCCGCAATGCAGGCGGCCCCGAATTTTTTAAAGTGTGGACGCAAGATGGGCGCGTGCGCGAATATGGCCATAAAGCGGAAGCGAGAGCAACGTTACCCAAAAGTAAGCATGCATATCAATGGCTACTGAATTCCGATACCGATGCTTCTGGTGAGAATACCATTCAGTACCAGTACAGCGATTTTGGTACAAAGAACGGGGTGCCACTCATAAAAAGCGTCGTTTATGCTGGCGGGAAGGTGACGTTTGAATACAAAACAAGAAGCGATGTACGCCGCTTTTATTTAGGTGGGGACCAGATTGTCAAAGACAGACTCATGTCTACCATCAACACATTTGATGCCGCTCACGTTAAAGTCGGCACCTATCAGCTCACTCATAAAGTGTCTTCTGCAACCTCACGAACCTTACTCGAACGCATACAATACTGCACACTAGAGGGATGTTCCTCCTCTATCCTGTTTGATTGGCAGAGCCGTCCAATCGTTGAATGGTCTGGGTTTCAAAGCACGGGATTAAAGGCGCCACGTTTTTACGATGAGGATCGAGATGGTCAGGCTACCGCGTATGGCGTCCTGTCTGAAAATACCCAAACGGGCAAATACCAAGTTAAAGATCTTCAAGGAAACACACACAGTAACGTTGCATCATTTACGCTAAAAGGTAAGCTTGGCGAGCCTAAGTTAGCGTTGAACCAGTGTAAGTACAACTTGGCATCAAGCTATGTTAACGGCAAAGGTGAATTCACGCCATATTGTCAGTTTTCTCAATGTACTGGCAATTCTTGTCAATACTCATCGAATGGTTTGAATGCGGGTGACATCGACGGGGATGGGATCACTGAAACCATTTCGGGATTTTCAATCGCTGACTTTAATGGCGATGGTATTGATGACAAACATCGTTTTGATGTGGTCAACGGGGGTTATGCCTATGAAATTTCCGGCGGTCTATCGGGTGCATTGCCCTCTGCGGGAAGTTTAGAGCTCAAAAGCATGGCAGACGTTAACCGCGATGGCTATCTAGATGTGATCATGGGGCCATCGAGCGGGAGTGATCACTTATATGTCTACTTGTTTACAGGAAACACGTTTACCGAACCGACCAAAACGAAATTCAAGGTCGAAAGCACAGATCGCATTAACTTCGCTGATATTAATGGCGATGGGTACCCAGAGTTGGTGGCAAAGAATACGTTCTATCAGAACCTGTTCGGTGAGATCAGTGAAACCGTTCTCTACGAAGCAAGCCAAGAAGTGTATTCGTTGCAAGACATCAACGGAGATGGGTGGGTAGACATACTTTCGCGTGGCAGTAATACCGCCAACGTAGATAGGCAGCTTTCTGTCGCGCATCAGCAAGATAAGCTAACAAAAGTCACCGAACATGGCGTCAGTTACACCATTCGTTACTTACCCGCGACGGATAGCAACGTTTATACTCAAGGCTCGGCAATTAAGTCATTCCCGTATCAGTCTGTCACCCCAGCCGTCGAGCTGGTTTATACGGTAGAAAAACAGCCGCAAGGTTACGCCAAAACGCACTATCAATACCATTACGCTGGGGCGCTTTCTCATTTACAAGGCGGTGGTTTTCTCGGCTTTGCAACGGTCACAGAAACGGAAATCGCCGCCGTCACCACCCGCACGGAAACAGAATTTGAACAAGAAGACTTAACACTGGCCGGAAGTGTTAAATCAGTGCGAGTCATTAAAAATGGGAAAAAGACGTCAGAGGCGACGTATCAATATCACAGTAAAACCTTTCCCGGTTATGACGCAGACTATTATCAAACCTATGCCAATCAGGTGCAGAGAAAAAGTTTTACACTGGGTACTCAAATTGCACAGCGGATAGAAACCATCACTCGAAATGTGGATAGATTCGGCAATGTGACAAAGGAAGTCCGTCAGTTTACCGGTGAGCAAGCACACGCGGGCAGCTACACCCAAACCACCGTCAATCAGTACCTGTCCCCCGGTCAACACCAGAATAGAACCGTTTATCAATTGGACCGAAATTCGACTCACTTGTTACCTGAGCTGGCTCAGTTTAAAGCCGGTTTTACTCGGTACTGCAGTGAGAATGGTGAGGTTTACTTTAAAGCCAACGATCTGATTGTGCTCATAGGGATGCCGGTTACCACACCTATCCTAGCGAAGCGAAACCCCAATTATTACCGATTATCGACCCCCAAGGTACAAACCCTTGATGACCGAAGCGTGGTCACGGGTCATTTGAGCACGGCGTCGAAAGCAGAATTTGATAGCGCCAATCTCCATATTTGCGGGCAGATGTCATTCACAAATCAGGGAGGCAAAAGGGAGTTACAGCAACTGGCTTCTTCTGTCCCTAAATTGGTGACGGAAAGTGGCGGTCAATTTTGGACACTCTTTGCCCCTGAAATAAAAACGGTAGTGCTAAAAGATAACAGCACAGGTTTAAGCCGCACAACTAAAACGCAGTTTGATTACCATAACACCGGTTTTATGAAGCAGCAGACCGTATTAGGCTCGGACTATGAAAGCGGTGCCCTCGCCTCTAAATCGACCTCCATAGCTTGGCAGTATGATAAATGGGGGAATACTAAGAGTGAGACCTTATCAGGCACGGGGTTTACTCCAAGAATAACAAAATATGAATACGATCCAAATGGCCTAGATTTAACATATCAAGTCAATGCGAAAGGACACCGTACAGGCGTTAAATACAATGCACGTGGTCTTTTGTTTGAGACAACAAGCGCATTAAAAAATCGAATCAGCACATTTGGTTATGACAGTTTTGAACGTGTAACTCAGGAAACCTTGCCAGGCAAAGGGAACACAAGCACGACAGATTACAAATTGGGGGATGCGTGTTCTTATGCCTTACCCCAAACCGTCAGTTGCACCATCTACAGCCCTGCGGAAGGCGGTAAGAAGATTGCCCATTATGATTATGCTGGGCGGGAGATTCGCCAGTTACATCAGGGGTTTAACGGGCAGTGGGTGAGCACGGATACCCATTGGGATATCAGCGGCCGAAAAACCCAAGTGACGCGTCCTTACTTCATTCGAACCCAGAAAACGCCGCCATTTGTCACCTTTAGCTACGACGTGTTAAACCGCGAAATAAGTAAGTCAGAGCCGGATACAAACGGCAATAGGTCACGGTTCACCACCCGATATGACGGGCTTAAAACCGAGACGACTGATGCCAAAATGCAAAAGAGAGACGTTACGATCAATGTCATGGGCTACATTTTGCGTAAGAATGAGCCACTCGGCGCTTTCCAAACCTATCGTTACTATCCAGATGGCAAACTTCGCAGCAGCTCGGACTCTAAATCCAATACGACCCATGTACGTTATGACAGCCTCGGTTTCCGAAGTGATCTCAATGATCCCGATATGGGCGTTTGGCATTATCAATACAACGCACTGGGTGAATTAACCTATAAACGTGATGTGAATGGGGCCGAAACCCGGCTCACTTATGACTCCCTTGGCCGTAAGCTCACTCAGCAAGAAGGCGGGCAAACATCACGTTGGGTTTATGATGAAAATGGTGCGCAAGGGACGTTATCTCGCTTCACAGGACATGGTAATACCACCGAGTACGCCTACGATGCGAATGGCTTAACTCAGCAAGTGACGGTGTCCAGTGGTCAAGAACGACTGGCGACCGGGTATTCTTATGATGGTTTTGAGCGCCTGCAACGAGAAATCAGGCCAAACGGGGGCGCAAACAACACAGGGCGACTTGAGGTCGAGTACGTATATAACCCTTACGGCTATCAATCGGCGGTGCGAAGCCCACGAAGTGCGGCCGACGATGACTATTCCAACGATAAATTTATTCATGAAATTCGTCAGCTTCTGCGCTTAGCCTTAGAGAAAGCCAACGGCTACCTTACCCGTGCAGAGCGATATCAAACACAGGCGGTCGATTTTAAACAAAAAGCGCAACAGTTGCGAAACTCAACCATCAACGAGCATCAACTGGACGCCGCTTCTGTCGGCTTGCTGGGTAATGAACACAAATTTGCCCAGTGGTGTAATACCGAGGGAGATTGTTACCTAAAACCGATGGGGTGGGTGATCATCGGTGTGCCGACGTCTTTTCCTATTGAAGCGGTGGTTAAAGGGCCCATTTACCGCCTCGATTCCAGGTATTCACACAACAGTGGAACCCAGCGAGTTTTTAGCACGTCACTAATATCAGTGACTAAGGCGGAGTTTTCTGCTCATGCGACCACGCAAGAGCACGACTTTGTGGTGAAAACAGCCAGTAACGGTCAGCGTTCGTTATACAGTGAACACGATGTCTTTGTCGCACAACCGGATGATAAAACAAAGCAAGCGTTGGTTTATACCGCCGATGATTTGGACCAAGCCGCCAAATTGGCCTCGCAGAAGCAAAAACACTTTGCCGGTTTAGCAGACAAGCTGATCAGTCTTTCGGAACAGGTTGCACAGCTGAGTGGTATTTATTGCCAAGATGCAAAAAATGTCGGCGGAAAACACGTTTCGTTAACTCACCGCTGGGCAGCTTGCGACAACGCGCCCACTCAATTTGGTCAAGCGGATGAGTTGCAATTGATGCTGACACAAGCGGAGTTAGAAGCGTCTGTTGGCGGCCAGCAATACATTTACTATTGGCAGCGTCGAGATACCGATGCCTATAACCACACTCTTTCAGAAGTGTTAGGCAATGGGTTGGTGAATACGTATGAACACAACGCCAATACGGGCCGTGCGGCGCGGATCCAAACCACAAATTCTGGAAAACAGATCCGTTCTCTTCACTACCGTTATGATCAGCACAATAACGTCAAATCCCGTTTTGATGAAGAGTTGGGTATCACGGACAACTGGCAGTACGATGCCTTAGACCGAGTGAAACGAAATACCCTTGCCTTAGCCGACAAAACAAGGCACGGGGTCAACAATACCGACTTAACTCGTGCATTTGATTACCGCTATGACAGTGTAGGCAACATCGAGTTCAAGACAGGCATTGGCGGTTATACATACAGTAAAAAGAACGCAGGGCCACATGCGGTTACGCAAGCGAATGGGCTCAATTACGCTTATGATGCGGCGGGCAACATGCAACGCGCATGGAAATTGGGCGCTCAAACCGACGAGCGAACTCTGACTTGGACGGCGTTCAATAAACCAGAGAGCATTACCCGTAACGGCAAAAAGGTCGAATTCTTTTACGATGCCAACCACAACCGTTACCGAAAGAAAACCAGTGACGGCAAAGAGACCTTCTACTTCGGTAAAAGCTATGAAAAAGTCACCGATACCCAAACAGGCGAAGTGCAGCATCAGCACTTCATCTACGCCGATGGCAAACTGATTGCCCTGAACACCCAAACCCGAAACGCAAATAACACCCCAAAACAAAAACAAGTGCGTTACCTGCACTACGACGCGCTCAATTCCGTGGATTTAATCACCGATGGGTACGCCAACGTGGTAGAGCGCCGAAGCTATGATACTTGGGGGAAACAGCGAAAAGTCAGTTGGCGTAACAGCAATAACCCCGCAGAAGTATTGCAGCAAGCGATAACCAACCGAGGCTACACAGGGCACGAAGCCATCACTGAAGTGGGCCTTATCCACATGAATGGCCGAGTGTACGACCCCGAGCTGGGCCGATTTACCAGCGCAGACCCTTACATCCAAGCGCCATTCGAAACCAACAGCTTTAACCGGTATTCGTACGTTTGGAATAATCCGTTGAAGTACACGGACCCAACGGGTTACAAAACGTTTTCCGAATGGGCGAGTGATGCATGGGACAGCGTGACGGACTTCTTCAGTGGTGGAGGGAGCGGCAGTTATACCAATAATGGCAATAGTGACGGCTCCCATGCGAATTATGGCTATACCACCTATAAAAATGGGAATGGGTTCGCTCCCTCACGCAGTGTCGATATCAGTTGGGGCAATGACCTTGGTTTTATCCAAGGATGGAATTCAGATAAGTGCGTTGGCTCTACCTGTACGGACGCATTTGTAGAAGCGTTCAGCTTTACAGGTTTGGGCTCAGTTGTCGTCGGTAGTTATGATGCAATGCATGACATATCGGACACCCTTGACCTGTATTCTAATGACAAAATATCGGCTGGCGCATTCGGTACGAGTGTCGCCACCTCAATTGGCATTGCAATAGTCGAGCGTAAGTTAAAATTAGGGGGTGAAGTCGCTGAGAGTGTGTATGATAGGGTTACAAAGAGAGCAAGGCGCAACGGGCATTTGGCTGGCGGCAAGCATCCGAAAACAGGTATTCCTTTCGACAAAAAAGGACATCCAGATTTCTCCAGTGTTTCGAAAAAGGATGTGGAAATCGAATTTACTGGTAGTCGGAGGAAAGATGTTAAAGCTGCAAATGAAGCTGGAGGGTATAAAAAGACCCCAGAAGGCCATGTTTGGCATCACCATCAAGATGGTACAACGATGCAGCTTGTCCCGCGTGATATTCATACGAAAACTGGTCACGATGGTGGATTTTCTGGAGGATAACAGCGAGTGATACTATGTTAGATACAATTGATAACCCTGGTAGATCTATATCTGAATCAGAGTTAAAGGAAATTGCTTTATATACTGAGTTAGAGTTTCCTACTAGCTATAAAGAATTTCTATTAAAGTTTAACGGCGGCAGTCCATCTCCAGATGCGTTTCCTATAAAAGGGCATTCTGAGGAAATTGGAGGCATCCAGGTTTTCTTTGGCATAGACAGGGAGGTTGAATCTAGCTGCTTAAACTGGAATTACAATGAATATAAAAGTAGGTTGCCTGATTCATATATCCCAATTGCGTGTAGCGATACAAACGATTTAATTTGTTTAGTATTGTCTGAGGTTAAACATGGAAAGATAGTTTTTTGGGATGCTGAAGATGAAAGAAGTAGAAATTATTTAGGTAATATTTATGAAGTGGCTGATAGCTTCGATCTGTTGCTAGAAATATTATTTGAAGATTGATTTGTAGCTGTAACAATAAATTTTTGTAGTTCAAGGCCCGCAATCGCGGGCTTTTTAAGGGGCTGTTGCAACTAATCACCTCATCCCTATCCAAGCTGAGTTGAAATGAACAGTTAAAGTGTGATCCTTATTGGTTTCAAAATGTGATGCACAAATATGAATAGGACAAACTGTAGTAAAGTTACAACACAGCTTTCTTGTCGCATGAAAAATTTGAAATCTATTGCTGCAATCTTATGCTAACTATTGTTGCAAAGTGGACTGTAACAGACTGAAATGTGGTCGATGTTTATGTTGACTTATGTTGCAAACATCACCATTCAAAAAGCCGCTTTTATTAGCGGCTTTTTGCTATCTAGAGTTTGTTGATTTTAATCTGTTTATGGTAAGAGTGTGCTGGCTCGTGCTCTGGTATTCAAACTGAATACTAACGTTTGAATACCACGTACATGACCGAA
This sequence comes from Vibrio tapetis subsp. tapetis, assembly GCF_900233005.1. Lineage (NCBI taxonomy): Bacteria > Pseudomonadati > Pseudomonadota > Gammaproteobacteria > Vibrionales > Vibrionaceae > Vibrio > Vibrio tapetis. The sequence continues at coordinate 2,013,445 of NZ_LT960611.1, read as the reverse complement.
CCTATTGAGCGACAGTTACTCATTCCTTACTAGGGATGCCAATTCGCCGACTTGAACCTACTGACTGAATAATTTTCAGTCCATTCGGGTAATAAAGGTTTGTTCGTCATCCACAAAAGCCACAAAGCCACCGTGATAGATAAACACCCGGCCACGCCCCTCAACTAGGCAGGCAAGTTGTGGGTTTAAATCTTCTTCGTTATTCTGGCTTTGAAAGGTTCCGGTATCGGTGATTACGCCGCTGAGTTTAGGTAAATATCCATAAGTGCGTTTGGCTTGATCAATCAGGCTTAATTCGCTGGTGGTAGAGAAGCAAGAGGGGATCGCTCCGGCGTCTTCGATAAACATAGTTTTCAGTTCTTCAAAAGCGGTAATAACCAGCCAGTCGATGCCGTTAACATGATGGATAAACATTGAGTTTCTCGGTAATTCTGATGCTGAGATTCTATCACTATCAGGGGCAGAACGTAGTAGAGATTTAGTTTGGCATTTGACGTACTTTTCCTCGTGACAAAAACTCTAGCTATACGGCCAAATTTGTTCATCCAGTACAAGCGCAAAAAAACGAGTGATTAACTTCGGTTTACATTTCGTCGATTTCGTTTTGTAGGCTTTCTAGTTGATCCAGAATCAATAAAAACTTCTCACCAAACGGAGTCACTTGGTACTCAACTCTTGGTGGGAGTTCGTTGAATATTTGTTTATTTAAAATCCCAAACTCTACATTTCGCTTCAAACATTCATTCAATACCTTGGTCGATAACCCTTCGACCAAGCGCACCATTTCACCCGGGCGATTGACACCATTTGCTAGTAATTGGTAAACCGTTAGCGACCATTTACAGCCGTAGATGGTTTCTACCATACGAGCTGAGCGCTCTGGCGCTGACTTTCTTGAAAAAAAGTTTTCCTGATTTTTCATAAAGATGTACCAATAAGTACCTACCTAACCGATTTGTACTTACTATTCATAGTGTTAGTTGAAAGCCTAAGATTACCACGTTCACATGACTTAGGAGATAACAAAATGAACTTCACTAAAAACGGCATTGCAGTAGTAATCGGTGGCACAAGTGGTATGGGCTTTGAAACAGCGAAGCAGTTAGTCGCTCAAAACATCCATGTGTTGGTGGTCGGCAATAACTCAACTAAGTTAGATAAAGCGGTGTTGGAACTTCAATCAGTAGGTCACGCTTCAGGCTGGCAAGCTAACCTTTATGATGATTCAAGCGTCTCACGTCTTATTGATCATTTAGAGTCATTAGATGAAGGCATTGGTTACCTTGTTAATGCGGCAGGTTACTTCAACCCTAAAGCGTTTATCGAGCACCAAGAGTCGGACTACGACCAATATATGCAGCTTAACAAAGCGACTTTCTTTATCACACAAGCAGTAAGCAACTTGATGATTAAAAATGGTGGAGGCAACGTGGTTAACGTTGGTTCTATGTGGGCTAAACAAGCAATCAAAGCGACCCCCTCTTCTGCATATTCAATGGCGAAGGCTGGATTGCATTCATTAACGCAGCATATGGCGATGGAACTGGCGGATCACAACATTCGTGTAAACGCGGTTTCTCCGGCTGTTGTTAAAACGCCAATTTACGAGTCTTTCATCAAGCCAGAAGAAGTGGATCAAGCGCTAGAAGGCTTTAACGCGTTCCACCCAATTGGTCGAGTGGGTTTACCGAAAGACATCGCGAACAGTATCTCTTTCTTACTGTCAGACAGTGCTGATTGGGTAACGGGCGCGATCTGGGATGTGGATGGTGGCGTGATCGCTGGTCGTAATTAACGGAGCATAGTTATAATAGATCCCAGTTTTAATAGATCATCGTTTGGGAGGTGGCGGCGTGAGCAAATAGCAGCGAAGTGGCCCCCCTTGATGATTATTTGCGCAGAATAGAAACTAGAAAGACAATAAAATTAAAACGATAATAAGAGTAAGGTCGTTACTATGTTAAACATGGACTTTTCAAAGAGACTGGTTATTGAAACCGAACCACTAGATTGGATTGCGAGCCCAGCGAAAGGGGTATGGCGTAAGCCGTTAGAAAGAGAAGACAAAGAGTCGGGCCACACGACCAGCGTGGTGAGGTATGATCCACAATCTTCGTTTTCTGAGCACCCGCACCCACAAGGAGAAGAGATCTTGGTCTTAGATGGTATCTTCTCTGATGAAACCGGAGATTTCCCCGCGGGCACTTATATTCGTAACCCACCTGGTAGTGCGCACTCACCATCAAGTAAAGGTGGCTGCACGATCTTGGTTAAGCTTAATCAGTTTGATGCGAGAGACTTAACTCAAGTTCGTATCAATACTCTGGAAACGGATTGGCTTCCGGGGATAGGTGGATTGCAAGTGATGCCACTGCACCAGTTCGAACATGAGCACGTTGCGTTGGTGAAATGGCCGGTGGGTGAACGTTTTCAACCGCATCGTCATTTCGGTGGTGAAGAGATCTTTGTGTTATATGGCACCTTTAAAGATGAACATGCCGAGTACCCAAAACACACTTGGATACGCAGCCCTCACATGAGCGAGCATTTTCCTTATGTGGAAGAAGAGACCGTTATTTTAGTGAAAACGGGTCATCTTCCAATTGATTAGCCAGTATTGAAGCTTAAAGCAAGATATTAAGCGATTTTCTGCTCTTCATTGAACATGGAGTTGTTCGTTTTAGGGGGAGTGTCGGCGTTACTCTGAGTTTTTAAACAACCACCATTAGCCTACGTAATGTTACCATTATGGAATCTTCACCAATAAAACCAGCGTAGTGAGTGCTGGTTTTATTGTCTTATCTAATCGTAGAGTTACTTGCTGTTCAAAAAATGAACGGCCTTGTCAGTAAAATCAGTAAAGACGCCATCAACACCGACTTTGAAGTAAAACACATCTAGCATGTCATCAAAATTCTCTGCATAAACAGGAATTCGACCTTTATCTGCTCTGAAAGTATATGGATGAACTTCTAGTCCTGCTGCTTTTGCTTCAGTCATTAAAGGCTTAATAATGATATTGTCGGGGGTCGATTGATCATCAACTAGCATCGGTTTCCATGGCCCGATACCGTCTGCATATTTTGCGACTTCCGTCATTGCTCCAGTTTTAAACATCCAGTCGTAGTTATAAGGGGTTATATTTCCTTCTTTATCCACGACCATCGTCTCATTCCAACTGGTTTCCGCTAAAAGCTGTACAACTTTAAGATCAATATTCATCTTTGGCATCAATACTTCAGAGATGCGTTTGGTTTCAGTAGGATCAAAGCACTGCACGTAAACCATATCTTCTTTACTGTCGTAGCCATAGGCTTTAAGCGTGTTTAATACCGCCAAAGAGATGTCTTTACCCTCATTTTGATGAAGCCAAGGCGCTTTTATTTCCGGATAAATACCGACATTACGTTTGGTGGAGTGGTTGAGCCCTTGAATTAACTCAATAGCTTCTTCAAATGTAGCGACTTGAAAATTTGACTTCCACAAAGGGAAGCGATCTGGAAAGCCAGCTTTGGACAGATCTTGCACCTGATTTGGTTCTGAGTTGTCTGGAATTTTAAACCCTTCAGTTACTCGTAAGGTTTTTATTTCAGCTAACGTAAAATCGATAGCAAACCAACGTTTTACCCCATCAATCATACGGAATCGATTTGGGTATCGATTCATCACATCCGTCGTTCGATCCAAAGTATGATCATGTAAAACAACCAACTGATTATCTTTGGTCATCACGACATCTTGCTCTATATAATCAGCCCCCATAAAGTAGGCCGCAGAGTACGCTTCAAGCGTATGCTCAGGAAGATAGCCACTGGCACCACGGTGCGCGATGACTAATTTATCTGCATTGGCAAACACCTGTCCGGATACTGAAATAAGTATCGCAGTAGTAATAAGTTGTTTTTTCAATTTTTCGTCCTTTTTATTATCGCTATTTTTATAACCAGCCAACAAACGGATTAATTACTTACTGCAAAAAATGGAAAATACTACTCACCTAAACGAATCGAACATTCGATTATCACGATCAAAGCCTCTTATAACAGAGGGACAAAAGCAGAAAAGCAACACTATTTATAATGTTAAACACGGAGCGTAACTATGAAAGAAACCTTCGTTCGAGCATATAGTGCTCATATGAGCATTAAATTGCTGTGATTAGGTTCTAATAATTGATTGTTATTAAAGATGTTATAGAAGAGACACACACAAAACAAAGTTCGTAAAGGAAGGCGATATGGGCGCGTCATTTTTGCTTCCATGTTTGTAACGAAGATAACAAGTCTTCTAGCACTGGCCCTGAGGCATGACGACGCGACACTAAACAGCCAATAGGCGTTAACCAACCATCAAATTCGTGAGCGACGGGCAGTGCGACAAGCTTTTTTGCGGCCAACAGATCCGTTATTGCTTGCTCTGGTGCAATTGTCCACCCAATGCCTTTGCACGCTAAATCAAGTAAGGTTTGGTGAGTGTTGGCATACCATCGCTTCGAGCTTATTCCATAACTGAACCACAACTCTTTGCGCTCTGAACTGCGATGCACCAACTGGCGATGGCCTTTTAAGTCGCTACCATTGACTAAGGTCAACGCTGCTAATTCGTGTTCAGGTGCTACCACAGTTAAAAATCGGGCTTGGCCTAACGTGGAAAAATCCATATCGACTTTAAGTTCACCATTTAAATATACGATACCTACTTGCGCTCTCCCTTCCCGAACCAGCTCTTCAACATCAAAAGTTGAAGTGGTGATGACTTCCATATTAGTTACAGGGTATTTATCAGCTAACTGTGCCAATGTGTGCAATAACTCGTCGTCAATTAGGCTTTCATCTATTGCGATAACCAGCTCGTATTCGTGGTCCCTTTCTAGTGATTCTACCTTTTGATCAAAATACTTTTGTTGATGCAAAATTGATTGAGCGATAGGTAATAACGCGTGGCCTTTTTCTGTCAGTACCGGTGTATTTTTCTCGCGGTTAAACAGTTCTTGGTTAATGGAAATTTCCAAGTTGGCAATGGCTTGACTCACACCCGATTGAGCGCGCTTTAATTGACGAGCCGCCGCCGAGAATGACCCGCTTTCACATACGGTGACAAAGATTTTTAGCTGTTCAAAACTGTACATGCGATTCGCTTATTAAATAGGTTATTCATTCAACCTATCACGATTGGTGATGGCTGTTAACTTTATCTCTTTTCCTTGCTCTCTATAATCGCGGCTTATTCATTTTTGCTACATTAATAAACATCAAGAGCCATGCTATGAAAACACCGGAACGAATTTTCCATGCCGTATTATTTGAAGTATTGGCGGTATCTCTGTCTATCCTGGGGTTAGCCCTGTTTACCAATCATGATACCACCGCTCTATCAGGAACCATGATAGTTGTTGCGACCATTGCCATGGTTTGGAATTTTATTTATAACTGGATTTTCGATCGGTTTTTTACCGGAGAGAAAACACACCGGACCATTTCGTTACGTGTTTTTCACGTTGTTTTGTTTGAATTAGGCTTACTGGTTGCAACCGTTCCTGTCATGGCTTATTTACTCAATGTTAATCTCTGGCAGGCTTTTATGATGGATATTGGCGTTACCGCTTTCATCACCATTTATGCATTCACCTTTAACTGGGTATACGACAATGTAAGGGCGGTATTCGTGAGAAGAATGGCAAGAACGGAGTCGTTAGTGATGTAAATTGTAGTTGGTATTTATGTTTGCCTTTTTGCCCATAGAATGCGCTGGAGTAATGGGTGGGCGTTGTCTTAAGATGGCGCCCCCAAGTCTAGACGTTTTCAAATCAGTGAGCGACTTCTAAGCAAACGTATACTCAAGGCTAATGTTCAGATTTAACCTCATCTTGGGTTTCAAGCCCAGATGCAGCAATTAGAGCGTCCCACCAATCGTAAACGAATAAAGAGGCGTAAATAGGGAGGATGGCCCAAAGTAATGGGTCATCCCACACCGTAAACGTAACGCCAACGGCGGCGATGGCTAAGTTCAGAGATACCAACAAACAGTAGCAGTTTAGTGAGGTGGGCGAGTGTACGCTGAAGCGGGAAAGTAAGCTGCGTTTTCTGATAGGTCGCTTCAAAAACGCCAATAATACCGGCAGCCATTAAAAGCCCGATTACCGTGAGTATAGCGCTTTGGTTACTCTGCTCCATCTGACGCATACTATCAAAGGTGGCACTAAACAATATTGGCAGAATGAAGATAAGAATCATCACTTGCCTCACAGCCACTTCAATATAAAAACGCTTTTGCTTCACATGGATCTCCTTTTTAAAATTTGCAGAGAAACCCCGCGTCTAATTCATTGATTTTTCTGTATCGAAGACGTTATCGCCTTGTAATTATAATAGACACACATTATTTGGTGTGCTCGCTTGCGTTCGAATGTTAACAGCGGTCGCAATTGCCAGACTTGGGTTGGTATTCCATGATGTTTCCCCGTGAATCGATGGAAAAATCGCAGCAGTTGTTGAACAAATTGAACAGCTTTGCGCGGCTTTGCTTTACTCGTGATTTCAGCGTTGAGTAGTTGATGCCGTGCTTATATGCATAGTCTTTTTGCGAAACGTCTTCGATTTCGATAGCAATCAACAGTTCAGCGTCTTGGTTAGGCAGTTGGTTAATAAACGGCAGAAGGCACTGAGAAAGATCATGGATAACTTGCTCACTATTTTGCTCGCTGTACCACAAGTCATCTTCTGTTAACGCATTCTGTTTCTTGTTCTTGCGATAGAAATCAATAATGGTGTTGTTGGCTATTTGGAACAGCCAGGGTTTGATTTTGCTACCATCTGTCACCGTTTGAAAACCATGATAAGTTCTAATCAAAATTTCTTGAAATAGATCTTCAGCATCTTCTGGATTGGCAATTCTGCTGTGTAAAAACGCTTTCAAGCTGGATTGATATGCCGACCAGATAGATTCAAATTTCATGTGATTTAGTTACCCTTACAATGCGATGTTATCCGCTGACTTTACATGAGTAATACAGCTACTCAGGACGAGGTTCAGAACTGAATGCGGATTTGCCCTGAGCGACTGTATTTCACTTAAACAATACTATTAACTTCAATCATAGTCTCTTTTTTAGTTGCAACATGAATGAGAAGAGGCAGAGCAATTGCTCGGCGGACACGTGGTTTCATGACCATCGATTAAGCTTGCTAGGTAGGTATTCGTTAAGTAAAAGCCACTAAAGGTCGCGACGAAATCTTGTGGTACCGTTTTGTCGGTAAGGCCAGATTCGATAAGCGCTGCTTGCCACTTTTGAACTTTTGGAAAGGACGCTAGCATGTCAAAACCGGACTGATCTTTGATGACTGCCGCACGATGCAGCAATGGTAGCCACGCAATATCCACGTTAGAGATGTCATTCCCTTTGAAAAATAAAGAGTCACCGAGTTTATTCTCGGCCTTTGCGAACGCTTTAGATAGATTGGCTAAACGGGTTTCAAATGTTTCTTTGTCCTTACTCCCCATCGTTCCACATTGTGGCATGTAGTGTTTCGTTGCTTGATATGTCCACGCACGATCTAACGCTTTTTGCTCGGGTGATAGCTGTTCTATGGGGGCGTATTTATCATCTAGGTATTCGGCGATGGCGTCTGATTCAAACAGCACGGTGTCATTTTCCGTGATCAACACGGGCACTTGACCATTTGGAGAAATATCTAAGAACCATTGCGGCTTGTTACTTAATTCAATGTATTCAATTTCAAACGGTACATTCTTTAGTATTAGCGCTCCCATTACTCGTTGAACAAATGGGCAGTTTTTAAAGCTAATCAGTTTTATCATTGTGTTGCTCCAAATCAGGTTATTTTTTACTTACACCTAATAAGACGAGCAACACTTAAAAAAGACGAAAATTTTATTATTTTTTTGAAAAAACTGTTGTTGTACGCCGTAATATCTCTGAGTTCTGCCTATCATCGAGCAGCGCCCATAAAGCATGGGCACTCAGTTAGTTGAACTATCATGAGAGACTAAATGGATGACAGGCACCCATCGAGTCTGTGTTATCAAGAAGCTTCACGCTCGGGTTCAGCTTCTAGAGTTTCTGAGTGATTCAACCAGTCCATCACTGCTTCATTAAACGCGTCAGGCTGTTCTACCATGACCCAGTGGTGGGTGGGCAGTTCAATGACTTGATTTCCTTCTATGTTGGCCATTTTGGTTTGCCAAGGCTTAGAATGGAAATTACCGACTTTATTGCCACCATAGATAAACAAGAAAGGTACTTGAATATCAAGAGGCTTAGTGCCAAGCGGGCGACGCATAAAGGTAGAGCTCCAGCGCCAGTGGTAGGAATAAGTCATGCCTGAATGGACAAGCTCGCTAGGAGCCGGAGCATTAAACAAGGTGGCGACTTTGCGTGTCATCCAATCACCCACACCGCCGCCAATGTTCCACGCGGCCATTAACCAGAGTTGATAGCTAACAAGCACCAGCTTTGCTTTGGTCGATAGGGTCATATCCGGTGAGCCAGCGTCACCGACATCAACCCCAATGATGCGTTTCACTTTGGCTTGGTTACGCATGTAATATTGATAACCATACACACAACCCCAGTCGTGCAGTAACAAGGTCACAGGTTTGCCGTTACTTACCGTTTCAACAACACTGTCGATAACAGAGAGCACGGCATCGAGGTCGTAGTAATTTCTTGGGTGATGCTTTTCGTAACCAGGCAAAGAGAATCGAACACAACGGTATTGGCTTTTTAAATGCTCGACTTGCGGCTGCCAAAGTCGGTAGGTATCTGGCCAGCCATGTAGCATGACAATGGTTTCTTCTCCGCTTCCGTCGATGAACACATCGTTCCCATTCACTGTTATTGTCTCTGTCATTTTTTAGTCCTTTGTCATTGACGCTATTGTGTGGCAACTACGCTGCTCAGCTGATGAGCTAAACTGTTTAGCTCGTCGACTTGCAGGCGAAGGTGATTGTCTTGTTGTGATACTCGGTCAGCCACTTTTGCAATGTGAGTGACATTGGTCGCGACATCATCACTGGCACAACTCAGTTCTTGAAGGGTAGTGACTTGCTGTTTCATTGCGAGAGAAAGCTGCTCTACGGATGTCATCGTACTGCTAACTTGATGAATGATCTCGGTGATCTCTTTGCTTGTTTGGCCTATTACTTGTTGACCCGCTTCGACTTCTACTCGGCTGCTATTGAGCAGTTGGCGTATTTCATCTGCCGATTGGTTACTTTTCGCTGACAGCTCTCGTACTTGGTCAGCAACCACGGCAAACCCACGGCCATATTCACCCGCCCGCGCCGCTTCTATGGCTGCATTTAACGCGAGTAAGTTGGTTTGTTCGGCAATATTGGAGATGAGCTCGGCGACACCTGTGATCCGCTGATTAGCGACTTGAATTTTTTCGATGGCTTGTGTTGAGGCGCCGAGGCTGGCAATGCTATTTGATGCCTGCTGGGTGATGGTGTCGCTGGGTTGCTTGAGCTGTGCGACAGATTGATCAGAAGTGTGGATATCTAGCGTCATCTGTTTTAATTGCTTAGACAATTGTTCTGCAGAAACGGTTTGGGAATCGCAGCTTTGGTTCAAGACCCCAACTTCGGCGCGCAGTTGTTGCGATTGTTGACCTAACGAATGTGCCACGGTGGATAGCTGGCCTGCATTCGCGCTGGCTTGTTGCAGTACTTTGCCCAGTTGCTGCTCACCTTGCTTGGCGCTTTGGGTGGTGTGTTCCATCTGACGCTGCGAGATTAAACTGGCATGCTGATAACTTTCTCGTCGCTTCGCGCTGTAGCTTTGCGCGATAACAATGATGGCGAGAGGCACAATTAACCCAGACCAAGCGTCGATCAATTGTGCGGAATCCGTTAATTGAAGATTGGGTATGTGCTCGCCATTGAGCTGCCAATAAACCATAAGACAAGAGGCTGAAATGACAACCGCGCTCCATAGCCATGCTAAGGAAAGTTTAGCGGTTAGAAAAAAGGCGACCAGAAGTACCGCGATCCAAAAGCTTTGAGTAGACTCAAGTACACCGCCACTTTGGTAAATCAGGTTAAGTGCATGAATTACCATACCGGAAAAGCCAATATTGGTGGCGAGGCCACTTTGTTTGAATTTTCCAATCATGATTGCTGCGACGATCTCGGCAGCAATGCAGTAAATGGAGCTGGTCATCAGTGGCGAGTGGCTCACTTGATACCACTTGATTAGGCTGTAAATACCCGTCAAAAATGAGAGTAGAGTAAAATAGAGTAGTATTTCAACTTGCCATCGTTTTTGTTCTGTCCAATCATTTGGCTGATATCCAAATAATCGGCTCCATAGGGTGAAAGGTCTCACGGCACTAGCCTCCTTAATTACAATTAGAGTATTAACTCTATAATAGAGTAATTGTTCTAATGGTAATTTATCGAGAAACTGTTCACAAATTCAGCAATAGGTTTTTAAACCGGTTTCGGTTACATTTTGTTTGATGAGGGTGACGCGATAGTGGGCAAAAACTGATCCGAAACGAGCGCGAATACGTATGGGTATTAAGTGGAATATTCAGGGGAATAAGATGGTATTACTGACGATTTTTTATGATGGAACTTGCCCGCTATGCGCAAAAGAAATGGCGGCATTGAGAAAGAAAGACAGCAATAAAAACATCAAAACAGTCGATATTTTCAGTGATGATATGGTGGGCTACCCAGAGATTGATATTACAGAAGCCAACACCATTTTGCATGCGTTAGACCAAGATAGAAAGCTGCTACTAGGGCTGGATGGCGTGCATCGAGCGTGGCAAATTGTCGGCAAAGGTTGGCTTTATGCACCTTTGAGATGGCCGCTTATCAAGCCCATTGCAGACAAACTGTACCGAGTGTTTGCCACCCATCGTTACCGCTTTTCATTGTTGCTCACTGGTCGTTCTCGTTGTAATTGCAAAGAGTAGGGCAATAAACAAACGGAAGTTTCTCCATTTTTATGCACCGACGCCTAGGAGGCAAATCAATGAACATGAGCGAGTTTTCCAATTTGGTCGGCTTATCTCCTCATACTCTACGGTATTACGAAAAGATAGGGCTGCTTAAAGATGTGCGCAGAAACATAAGCGGGCATAGAGAGTATTCTGAGAAAGATCTTAAGTGGGTGAGTTTTGTCAAACGGCTAAAGGAAACGGCGATGCCGTTAGAGGAAATCTTGGAGTATTCAAGGTTAAGGGAGGCGGGATCTGAGTCGGTCTTGCAGCGTCAAACCCTTTTAGAGCAACACAAAGATAACTTGGTCTCCTATATCGAGCAGCAGCAAAAGCATCTGCTGGCATTAGATGAAAAGATTTGCCTGTATAAAAGCGGAAAAGTGGGTTGACTTAGAGTTAACTCTAACTTGTATGGTGTCCCTGTATTCACTCAAAAGGGACATATAAATGGAAAATTCACGTTTTGATACTGGCTTAGCGTTACTCACAAAAATTGATGGGCAGGCAGGGGAAAATGTCATTGAAAGCTTGCAAGATATCTGTCCAGATTTAGCCAAATACACCATCGAATACCCATTTGGTGATATTTACGCGCGCCCCGGATTAGACTTAAAGTCTCGCGAAATGGCGACGGTTGCGGCATTAACGGCGCTTGGAAATTGCGCACCTCAACTTAAAGTCCATTTGAATGCAGCGCTTAATGTAGGCTGTAGCGAAGAAGAAATAAAAGAAATCATACTGCAAATGTCTGTGTATGCAGGCTTCCCCGCCGCTCTTAATGGCATGTTTGCGTTTAAAGAGGTGCTGGATCTTCGCGCAGAAGAAAAGTGATGCGCCTCAAAATTACGATTCACTGAAGTAGTGGCCAAAATCTTGAAGCCGTATTCTGGCGCTTTGTATTTGGACTTGAGATAGTTTAAGACGGGCAGTCTCAATTACCGTACTACCCGTTTACTTGTTTAATTCTATGTGCGAAGTACTTTCGTCATCGCTTCACACAGACGAAAATGGCGTTGCCAGATGTCTGATCCCATGGAATAAGTTTTTCATAGTCATGTTCAAATACATGAACGTCAAAATATGGCTTTAATAATATCATTAAGGCGTTGAAGTTGAATGCCACCATAGGGTGGGTATCGTGCCACACTTGTACGTCTTTTGATGTGCTCTTTTCGATACAGAGCCTAAGTGATTGCTTATCACCTTGACCACAATACTCCCAACCAGAGCTGAATGTTAGAGCGCTGTCTTCTTGTGATGCGGTGTGCCTGACAAACAATTTATTGTTGATCTTATCTTTATCTACGACGTTAAAACAGAAAACCCCATCAAATGCTAATGCCTCATAAATACTGGCAAAGCACGCTTTTAGTTTTTCAATACCATCGTTATAGTGGATGGAGTAAAGAAAACAGGTGATTAAATCCAGTGGTTCGCTTACCTTAAAATCACTCATATCTTGTAAGGTGAAGTGAGCTTCAGGGCAACGTGTTTTCGCTATATCTAACATCGGTTGATTGATATCTAGTCCCTGACTTTGGTAGCCAAAATCAATGAAATGTCGAACGTGTGGCCCGGTTCCACAGGCTAGATCTAGGTGATTTCGACCACTGTTGCCAAAGAGTTGATGCAATCTACGAACGCAATTACTTTGAGCTTGGTAATCAATATCAACACCATTAAATCATAGTAACAGGATAGATCGGTATATAGTGCGTTAGTCGACATTTTTGACTATTCGCTTCATGTGAAAATTAGGATGGCGCATGGTAATCCAATTTGGTTCGATCACGAAGAAAATCTATGCTGGTGGGCCAATATTTTTAAACCGCGACAATTTATAGAGAAGTCGCTAGAGGTTAAAAACAACTAAGTAGCTTCCTCCTCATTAACAGACACACACCACCACTCATTAATCACTCATCATTAACAGACACACACCACCACTCATCACACTCATTAATAGACACACACTAAATACCGATTCTAAATGAAGAGGTTAAGTAGGTTCTGTAGTCAGCTATTCTTCACCGAGTTCGGTGTTGTTTACACAGAAAATGTGGGTGGCGTGACTTGTTTTTAGCAAAGCACGACTTCAGTTTGAGTTTGCAGTAAACGCCGTTAGCCAACTTAATGCTGGCATAGTGTTTATGGTTATGAAGTGTGGACTGTCTATTCTATCTGATAGTAATGAATTCTTGATTTATCTAGCGCTACTTTTGCTTGATCTAGGCTGCAAGGTGAACCAATTGCTGTGAAACGTTTTCTTTCAAGTGAAGTACAAATTTCTAGCCAATTTCTTTCGTTGAAGTTGAGCCTTTCTAGAATTGGCGGAAAATTAGAAACCATCGAGGCTTTACCTTCTCGAAACTGCCTTGCTGTCCAATCTACCAATTCGATGTAATCTATTAGGCTAAAGGGTATCCCGTCCATCAGTTTCTGTGTCGAACTGCCAATAAATGGATGCAAACAAGGTGCGGTTTCTAGGTTGTCATTAAGCGCCCTTAACCTTGCTTTTATCGAGGTAAACTCAGATTGCTCAGGCGATTGTGCAATGCCTGCGCGTACAGGGTTTAAGTCTACATACGTCATGGCTGCAGCTAGGGCTTTTTCATCGAGTAATGCTTGGCTTTTGAATCGGCTTTCCCAAAAGTGGCCCGAGCACTGGTCTTCGTGATTAGCCTTACAAGCAATATCGTAGTTGAGTTCTTTCATGAACCAGCTTAATGACCATAACCTTTCTCGCCATTTTTCGATGATTTCTGCGCACTTGTCTTTTTCAGCTTGGGTTTTTAGTTCGTGACGAAGCCAACGTTGGAGCAGTACTGGCAATTTATGGTTATGACTCCAGCGCTCAACTACCTCATCAAGCGATAACCTTAGGGCTTTGTTACGATTAATGTGTAATACCAAATGGTAGTGGTTGCTCATCACAGCATACGCGCATACGTCGATGTAATAGGTATGTGTGAGTGATTGAATTTTGTGTTCAATCCATTCCCGACGGTGCTCGTAGCTCTTGTTGGTGACGCTATCTTCACCACATAGGAAGCTTTGTCTTACACACCTTGAAACGCAGTGGTAGTAAGGAGTCGCATCGACTGAAATGAGTTGTTTTCGAGCAGTAGCCATGAACTTTCTCGGTGAGTTTTTTACCAAGATAGCAATTGCGTCAGGAAGGAAAAGCTGGAGGAGAAAAACTGGAGTGCCATCGACGTAAAGTCAGTCGCATGCTCATACTATTTGGTGTGTGTCCACTTGGAGGTGCGTACTGCAAATGTCTGTGTATGCAGGCTTCCCGGCCGCTCTTAATGGCATGTTTGCGTTTAAAGAAGTGCTCGCTGAGAGAGTGGAATAATGAGCGTTTCACTCTTCAACTAACGCATCCCCAACAAACAAGATATCTCCCAATAGTGCTTGAGAAGAGGTAATCGCTCATATTGACAATATATACGATATGTATACACTTCGTATATATTTAGTAATTAAGAGTACATAATGGGTATAGTTAAGATATCTGATGAACTGCATGAAGAGTTGAGAAAAGCGAGCTCTGTTATGCATCGCTCCATCAATTCACAAGCTGAGTTTTGGATAAAAGTCGGCATGTTGGCGGAGTTGCATCCACAGAAAACGTTTAATCAAATCATCGCCGACTTAATGACCTCTGCTGAAGTGTCGCTTGCCAATATCAGCACAGATCAAGGGAATAGCGATGTACGATAGAGTCACAATAAAAAGCGATGCTGAGCAAGATCTCATGCGAGAATCAGGGCGATTGCTTGCTCTCGTATTTGAGATGCTAGATGCCTACGTTAGATCCGGAATTTCCACAATGGACATCAATGATACCGTTGAACGGTTTATTGTGGACGAACTGTCAGCACGACCGGCGAGCAAAGGGCAATATGATTATCAATATGTCCTTAACTCTTCCGTCAATGACGTCGTCTGCCATGGCATACCTAAAGCAAGCCAACGTCTAAAGCCGAGGGACATCGTTAACATCGATATTACGTTAGAAAAAGGGGGCTTTATTGCCGACTCTAGCAAGATGTTTATCATGCCAGAGGCGTCGCCTTTAGCGAAGAGGCTGGTTGATGTGACTTATAAGGCGATGTGGGCTGGAATAAAGCAAGTCAAACCGGGGGCAAGGTTAGGTGATGTAGGCTATGCCATTCAACGCTTTGCTGAGAGTCACGGCTACAGTATTGTCAGAGAATATTGTGGTCATGGCATCGGACGAGAAATGCATGAAGAGCCTAGTGTGCTTCACTATGGCTTACCTAATAGTGGCCTAACGCTGAAAGAAGGCATGGTGTTCACTATTGAGCCCATGGTAAATCAAGGTTCTGCCAAAGTGCGAACGAAAAAAGATGGTTGGACAGTGGTAACCAGAGACAAAAAGTTGTCTGCCCAGTCGGAACATACGATATTAGTAACCCGTACTGGTTATGAAGTACTCACTCTTCGCGCCGAAGAAAAGTGATGTCGCCCCAAAATTACAATTCGCTGAAGTAGTGGCCAAAATCTTGAAGCAGTATTCTAGCGCTTTGCAATCTGAAGGTTTGCTTATTGACCGAAGTACTAAGTATGCGATCAACCCTGAACATTCTTGGTTGCTTACGCAGGTGATCCCAGCCAAGTAAATACCAAGCTGGCCAATTTAGCAGTAGGTACTGTGGGTCTATTGTCCGCTCGGTTGTCGTCCCATTTTCAGCCTGATAAGTGATGCTCATGGTTTGCTGGAAGATGAACGCACTGTTGATGGCTTGAGATGTTGTTTCGGTCACTTCCAACACAGATTGCGACACATGTGATGAAGCAGGGGAGCCGACTAAGATTCTCTTACGAAGCGTATTGATGCGTTGGCGCTGTTGTTCATTAAGGAAGAACCCTAGCTTATGCCTTATGTGGTTAACATTGCTGCCAAGAACCGGGGACTTTAATGATTCGGTGATGGCGAGTGACATCAGTGTCGTCAACACTTCTTCATCATTGAGCGTTAATCTTGGCGCTTTCACATTGCTTCTCAAGCAAATGCCACCGCCCGTTCCTCGCTCTGACTCAATATCATATCCCTGCTGTTTTAACAGAGTGAGATCTCTTGCGACTGTGCGTATTGAGACACTCAATGTGGATGAAAGCGTTTCAGTCGTCCAAACTTCGCCATTTTCCAGCATGCCAATGATTCGGTTGAGTCGTACTTGCTTACTGTGAAAATCACGCAAACTAATATGCCATTTAGTGTCCTATATGTCCGTATCATAATATTTCAGCTTAACGAATACAAAGAAAGGAAACGAATGATGAAAAAAGTTGGAGCATTAATTGGAGCACTTGTTATGACAGGTTCAGTTGCGGCGAAAGAGAGCTACGAAATAGTGAATACAAAATTCAACGATGGGGTCAGTTATGAGGAACAGCATCGTTCTATGTTAGAGCTCAATCAGGTTGTTTCTACATTTAAGGGGTTTAAAAGTCGTCATTTTTACTATAGTCGAGATGATAACCGATGGGCTGATATTGTCGTTTGGGAAAACAAAGAGTCCGCAAAAGCGGCAAGTGTTGAGGTAATGAACAATCCTACAGCGATGGCTGTCTTCTCTATGATGGACTTAGAAAGCAGTCTTTTTTCTCATTATGAACGTATTGGCGAGCTGAAATCTAACGGCAATTAGTGCGCATATAACCTCCAAACTGTTTAATACCTAAAGTCGCCTAACTCTGAGACAGTTTATCTGGATTGGTTACAACCTGATTAATCTTGGATTTTCTAAATTATAAGAAAAGCTAATGTGCAATTAATATTATTTGATGTACTTATGCGCTGGTGGCTCTTATGGTAGATATAAATGAAAGCAAAGCTGATACAAGCATAGGATTAGAACATGGCCGCGATTACCGATTTAGACATTTTACTAAAGTCGATGTCTCCAGAACTTGTTGAAGGGCAATACGTTTTTTGTACCGTAAATGGTTCGTTAAATGAGTACTTAACCCTAAATCCCATAGCCACCTTTCGCGAAAAGGAAGGGCTGACATTGGTGTTAGATATTCATAAAGCAAAGGAAGCTAAGTTAGATTTCGAAGCGGTATTCAGTTTGATCACACTCTCGGTGCATTCTAGTCTTGAAGCGGTTGGGTTAACCGCTGCTTTTGCTGCGAAATTGGCATCGTATGATATCAGTGCAAATGTCGTAGCAGGGTACTACCATGACCATATCTTTGTGCAAGAAGAGAAAGCGAGCGAAGCAATGAATGCGTTGAAAGAGTTTTCAATCTCTGCATAACTACTTACGTCAGTTATCGCTTTTAAAGGTAGAAACACATTATTTGGCGTGCAGATATTGTGATAGACAAATAAGTAAGGAAAGGCGCAAACCTTTCCTTACATTAAGATTAACTGAGCTTTAACCTTCAACCTTTAGCCTTCAAACAGCGGCAAGTAATCTTGATACCCTTCTTCAGCTAACTTGTCGGCAGGCACAAACCTCATGGCTGCTGAGTTCATACAATAACGTAACCCGGTTGGGGCTGGGCCATCTTTAAAAACATGGCCTAAGTGAGAGTCTCCGAAACGGCTACGGACTTCCGTTCTAGAGTAAACAAGTTTGTAATCAACCTTTGTCACCACGTAACCTTCATTGATAGGTTTAGTGAAACTCGGCCAACCAGTCCCTGACTTGTATTTATCAGTTGAAGAAAACAACGGTTCACCTGTCACGATATCGACATAAATCCCCTCTTGTTTGTTGTCCCAATACTTATTATTGAAAGGGCGCTCAGTGGCATCTTCTTGAGTCACGTCGTATTGAAGTGAGGTGAGTTTCGTCTTTATTTCTGACTGTGAAGGCTTGGTATAAGGTTTTAGATTCTTAACCATGTTTTTCGAATCGATAATCTGACGTAATGTTTTTGGGTTTTCTTCACGATCATCGCCAAAAATCTCGTCTAGATATTGGTCACGGCCAGACGCATAGCGATAGTAGCTGTAGCGAACCTTACTTTTCTTGTAATAGTCCTGATGGTAATTTTCCGCAGGCCAAAACTTCTTAAACTCAATCAGTTCCGTTTTTAATGGCTTTTT
Organism: Vibrio tapetis subsp. tapetis; assembly: GCF_900233005.1. Taxonomy (NCBI): domain Bacteria; kingdom Pseudomonadati; phylum Pseudomonadota; class Gammaproteobacteria; order Vibrionales; family Vibrionaceae; genus Vibrio; species Vibrio tapetis. Next base: position 1,995,385 of record NZ_LT960611.1, on the reverse strand, counting down.
AAAGATCATGGTGTCTTCGATTTCAGCCATGAAATTTTCAGCAATCATTTTCTGCTCTTGATTGTGGAAGAAGATAGCAGGGCGATATTGAGGGCCTCTATCAACAAACGAGCCTTTATCATCTGTAGGGTCGATATGACGAAAGAATTGATCCAGAACTTGCTCATAGCTTACAACGGACGAATCGTAAGTGACCTTAATGACTTCGATATGGCCAGACTTGCCAGAAGAGACTTGTTTATAGGCTGGGTTTTCCAGCGTTCCACCTGAGTAACCTGATACAACGTCAGTCACCCCTTTGAGTTTCTCCAAATCAGATTCAGTACACCAGAAACACCCTCCTGCTAATGTCGCAACTTCAAGCGTCCCTTTTGGTGCTTGGCTTTTCATCGAATCGGCTGTGCTGGTTTGGCTGAACAGGACAGAAAACAGTGGCAACGCCACCAATAGAGGTATCAGGATTTTAGACAGTTTATTCATATGCACCTCTTGGCCTTAGTTTTTCATTGATCGCGAACTGGTTAACGCGAATGTAGAGATATAGACAGGCGGAAGGATAAAAAAATTACACAGAAATGAAAATAATTGCTGTTTTAACACCGATTTCAGACTTTATAAGCACAAGGGTTTATAGCGATTTGGAAGGGGGGATGAGGGGAGAAACCTTGCTTCAACCAGCCTGAACGTAAGCCCATGGCGTTCGAATTGCCTGTCTGCTATTGTGATAAATAACACCGTATTTTTAAGGCGACATAAGTAAATAATGAAAACACTAACCATACTTGATGGTGGCATGGGGCGAGAGTTGCAAGACATTGGTGCGCCATTCTCACAACCGCTTTGGAGTGCCCAAGCGCTGATCGAGTCGCCTGAACATGTTCACCAAGCGCACCAAAACTTCATTGATGCCGGTGCGGAGATCATCATCACCAATAGTTACGCGTGTGTCCCATTTCATTTAGGTCATGAGCTTTACTTGTCATCCGGATTCAAGCTCGCTCGTGACGCTGCCATTATTGCTCGCTCGGTTGTTGAAAATAATTCGACGAAAAGTGTCATCGTAGCGGGGGCCATTCCACCACCGCTTGGCAGTTACCGACCAGACTTGTTTGAAAAAGAGCAAGCAATCGAAATCATGAGTACATTGTTTAAAGCACAAGATCCATACGTTGATATTTGGATGGCAGAGACAATCTCAAGTTTAGAGGAATTTGAAGCAACGTATTCAGTACTCAAACAGTCGACAAAAGACAGTTATTACGCATTCAGTTTGCAAGATGAAGCGATAGAGTGCGCGACTTTGCGTTCTGGGCAATCGGTTTTAGAGATGGTGAAGCTCGCTTGTTCGATGAAGGTGAAAGGGCTCTTTTTCAATTGCTCTGTGCCAGAAGCGATGGATCAAGCCATTAGAGACGCAAAACAAGTGATCGAGCAACAAGATAGCGACATCACGATTGGTGTGTATGCCAATAACTTTATGCCAATCGTCTCAGGCCACGAAGCGAACGGCACTTTACAGTCTATGCGAGAACTTTCACCTGCGGACTATCTGCTCTACGCCAAACGCTGGCATCAAGGTGGCGCAGATGTGATCGGTGGCTGTTGTGGCATAGGACCGGATCACATTAAAGCGTTATCCGACTGGAAGAAAAATATCGCTGGTTAAGTCAGTGAATCTCTGTAAAGTGCCCACGATACAAAGCCCGTAACAAGTAGAACAAAGGTAATATTGAATGAATTTAATGAGCTTACAACTCGATGAGCAAGCATTGAGTCTGGTTGGCGATCTGCTTGATGGATTGGAAAATGACGATAGCTGGATCAAAATGACGGTGCGAATTGCTGCACAAATTGATACTAGGCTCAAAGAGAGTGGCTACGTAGGAACCGTAAGTTGGTTTAGTGAGTCAGATTACATTGAACAAGAAATTGAGTACAAATAGAGCCGCCTCGAAGAATGGTTTGTGGTTATTAAATGAGTGGAAACGTTTACACTTGAGCGGTTGGTCACGGTTTCTAACTCTAAATCCTTGCTAACATTATAATTAAAATCACGTTAAACTTGGTTGCATAGCAATATTTGATTTAAGTCGTGATCACGGCTTTAGACTAATTTAGGGAGATAGAAAGTGAAAGTACTGGTAACCGGCGGTATGGGATATATCGGCAGTCATACTTGCGTACAAATGATTGAAGCAGGAATGGAGCCGATCATTGTTGATAATTTATGTAACGCAAGCGAAGAAGTACTGAATCGAATTGAGGCATTGTCTGGCAAAAGACCGACTTTCTATCTTGGCGATATTCGAAACGAAACCTTCCTTGATTCTGTTTTTTCCGATCATGATATTACGTCAGTGATCCACTTTGCTGGCTTGAAAGCCGTCGGAGAGTCTGTCGCTAAGCCTCTTGAATACTATGATAACAACGTTAATGGCTCATTAGTTTTGGCTCGCGCCATGCGAAAAGCTGGCGTGAAGAGCATTGTGTTCAGTTCTTCTGCGACCGTGTACGGTGACCCAGAGGTCGTGCCAATTACTGAAGATTCACCGACGGGAGCGACAACCAACCCGTATGGGCGCAGTAAATACATGGTAGAAGAGTGCTTCCGTGATTTGTTCGCAGCTGAAAGCGATTGGAGCATCACATTGTTGCGCTATTTCAACCCTGTTGGGGCTCATCCGTCAGGCACCATGGGTGAAGATCCGCAAGGTATTCCAAATAACTTGATGCCGTTTATCGCACAAGTGGCTGTTGGTCGCCGTGAAAAGCTTTCGGTATTTGGTGATGATTACCCAACGCCGGATGGTACCGGCGTTCGAGATTATATTCACGTGATGGATCTTGCAGACGGCCACATCGCGGCGCTGAAGTCTGTCGGTGAAAAAGCAGGCTTGCACATTTACAACCTTGGTACTGGTAACGGTTCAAGTGTTATCGATATGGTGAACGCATTTAGCGAAGCTTGTGGCAAGGAAGTGGCTTACGAAATTTGTCCTCGTCGCCCTGGTGATATCGCTGAATGTTGGGCGAGCACGTCCAAAGCAGAGCAAGATTTGGGCTGGAAGGCCACACGCAGCGTAACAGAGATGACCGCAGATACATGGAATTGGCAGTCAAAGAACCCTGAAGGGTATTAGTTGTTAAGCTTAGAATGAGATAAACCCTGTCGCATTGTGTTACAGGGTTTTTTGTTTAGAGGAAACAGCCGCTTTTCTTGTCAGGAAAGCCATGCGTTAGCCAATGCTTTCAACCATTACATACGGCAAGCTATAAACTTTAGATTCGTACATCGCTTTATCAGCTTTCGTAATAAGTGTTGCTAAGTCCTTATCATCAAATGGCATCACGCCAAGGCCAATGCTGACTCCGATACTGAGTTCTTTATTCACCGACTCGATGTAAATAGGTTGTGTGATGAGCTTTTGGATCTTTTGGCCAAAGACAGCAACCGAATTTTGATACTTTTCCGGCGTGTTGATGCCAAACATCAATAAGAACTCATCCCCACCGACACGGAAACTGAAATCTCCTGCGCGGAGGTCTTGAGTTAATCGGCGTGATATCTCCACCAACAATTCATCCCCTACATCATGACCATACGTGTCATTAATGACCTTAAAGCCATTGAGATCTAAGAAGGCAACGCCCCATGTCGTCGAGCCGTTGACAGAAAAATAATCTTTATCAAGGATGCACTCTAAGTGACGTTTATTAAAGAGCCCGGTAAGCGGGTCGGTACTTGCTTCGTTCGTGAGGTCATCAATCATATTTTGAACGGTTGAATAATCTTGTATTGTCGCGACGGCACAAGCTTTCCCCTGATACACGATATTAGCAATGGATATACGGGCATTAAATTCAGTACCGTCAGCGTTAATGCAGGGCATGATGTTGCGAGACATCATGACCTTAGCGCTAGATTGATTTTTGATGAAGTTGGTGACCTTATGGTCATGGTTTTTAGTGGCAGCTCTGATCATCAACCTTTCAACGGAAAGCCCAATAAGCGCGTCTTTTTCATAGCCAAATAATTTAGTACAAGACCTGTTGGTATAAACAATTTTTGAAGTTTCATCGATGATCAAAATAGCATCAGCTAAGAAATCTAAAAACTGTCCGATTTCAGTGTTGTTTTCCATAAGAATCCACTTTCTCCAAAGCGATATGACTTCAGGTATAAATAAAAATTCGATATTTATGAAAGATTTAATCATAGTTACTGGTGTGGAAGTAATGAGCGGGATCAAGCGAAGGCAAGTCGTTCTATAATTTTGTATTAGCGAGATTGCTGTGATTGTTTGTGGTGCAATATTGATAATAAAAAGCCCAGCGTTGGCTGGACTTAAGTTCAAGGTTGAGCTTTAAATGAAATTTAGCTCATTTTTGGTGGTACGAACGCGGTAAGTTCAAGTTCGGGGCCAGTGTATTTTTCAATACGTACTAGTGCAGAGTTTGCCGCACAGCCATTGGCAAGACGAGAGGTTGGGATATCGAGTGTTAACACGTTAGCCCCTCCGTTTTTGCAGATGCCTGTTTTATGGTCTAGATCGGGCCATCCCCCTTCGTGAATACAAACCGCACCTTGTTTTATACCGTCTGCTACTAAGGCGCCCGCGAGGACTTGTCCACGATCGTTAAATGCGCGAACGAGATCGCCCGTTTTTATGCCACGTTCAGCTGCATCTTGGCTGTTGATTGATATAGGCTCACGGTTAGCTATTGCGTATTCGTCGCGCAGTTTTGCGTAATTGAATTGGCTATGTAAGCGGTGAGCAGCATGCGCTGTCATTAGCTGAAGCTCGCCTTTTTTTGCGGTTCCACGGTATTCCGTTGGCTCCATCCATGTTGGATGCGCAGGGCAGTCCTCGAGTTTATAGCTTTCGATAGTTTTTGAGTAAATCTCAATTTTTCCGCTTGGTGTCCCAAGAGGATTCATCACCGGGTCTTTGCGGAATTCAGCATGACGCACAAACTGAGCCGCCTTTTTATTGAATTTCATTTCAATTAGTTGGTTATCATCCCAGAACTTACCAAATTTAGGCATGCGAACACGGGCTGAACGTCCCCCTTTCTGAGCCGTTTCATAGAAGCCTTTTAGCCAAGCCATTTCGTCTTTGCCTTCAGTAAATACGTCGCGGCCACCTGCTTTGAGTAACTCTGCCATATCGGCAAATACATCAAAGTCATTGCGGGCTTCGCCCTGAGGCTCTACGACTTGCTTCATTGGCACAAGGTGTTGATTACTGTAGTCGCCGGTCATGGTCATGTCGTTACGTTCAAATGATGTAGTGATCGGCAGCACGATGTCGGCGTGTTTTGCAGCCGCTGTCCAATAAGGTTCAGAAACGACGACCAGTTCAGGTTTTTGCCATGCTTTAATCAAACGGTTTGTATCTTGGTGGTGGGTAAAATTACCGCCGCCGGCCCACCAAATCATCTTAATATCTGGGAAGGAAAGATCATGACCATTGTGATGGTATTTCTTATTCGGATTTTCTAACGCCTCAACAATTCGAGCGACAGGGAAGCTATTAACTGCACCAGAAACGGCCCAGTCATTTCCAGCCGATGATCCGCCACCGATAGAAGACGAAATAGCAGGTAGAACGCCCGCATCTCTTGCCGGATTGCCCCCATTAGAATAATGATAAGAAAGACCAAAGCCACCGCCAGGTAAACCTATTTGGCCTAACATTGCTGCTAGGGTTGCCAGCATCCAGTGGCGTTGTTCACCATATTGTTGGCGTTGAATCCCCCAACCAGACATTAAAATGGTGCGATTCTTACTGAAAATATCGGCCAAAAGTTCCATTTGTTTGGCTGGAACACCGGTGATTTTTTCAGCCCATGCTGGCGTTTTTTCTACGCCATCTTCTTTACCTAAGAGATAAGCTTCGAATTTGTCGTAGCCGATGGTGTATTTGTCTAGGAAGGCTTTATCATGTTTTTTATTGGTTACAAGTGAATGAGCGACACCCATCATCATTGCAACATCTGTCATTGGGTGGGGGGCTATCCATTGGACGTTATCGCCAAAGAACTCGACCGTTTCTGAGCGCATAGGGTCAATGGCAATGATTGTTTTACCCGATTTTTTCAACTGTTGGAAAAACTCAAGGCCCGAACAGTCAGTAGAACTCCAAGCAATTTTTAAGGTGTTTAATGGGTTCATTCCCCACAACACGACAACATCACTGTGTTCAAGCACCATTGGGTGTGTTGTTTGTTGTTCATATACTTCAATAGAACCCATCACATGCGGCATGATGACTTGTGCGGCACCTGTTGAGTAATCTCCTAGGTGGCCTGAATATCCGCCAGCCATGCTCATGTAACGTTGCAACAGGGTTTGTGCTTTATGAAGAACACCGCTTGAGCGCCACCCGTAAGAGCCTGCGAAGATCGCGTCCGGTGTGTTTTCCTTACGAATCCGAGAGTGTTGTTCGTGAATCAGCTTATATGCGTCATCCCATGATATTTGCACATACTCATCTTTGCCCCGTACTCCTTCTGGCTTTGAGGGGTTAGCCAAAAAGCCTTTACGTATCATAGGATGCACAACTCTGGCTTTGGTATAAACCTGATCAGGCCCTGTAGTTTGCAGGCTGTTGGGTACGGTCTGTGCGAGTGCATTCTTAGTGGCCACTAATTTGCCGTCTTTGACGTCGCAGACAATAGGGCCCATCCGGCCAGCTGTTAGCACACCGGAACCTCGTTTGTTGGCGGCGATAGCAGACATAGGGGTTAGTGACGTGACAGCAAGCGCTCCGGCGGTGATGCTGGTTCCTTTTAGAAACCCGCGGCGAGTAATGTTATTCATGGTGATATCCTTCATTTCACTTAGTGGCCAGCCACATCTTTTGCGTGGTTCTGGAAGAATTTCGTTAGGAGTTCTAAATCTTCATTAGAAATATCTGTACGTTCGCCCATACCTTTAGCGACTGGGCCCCAAGCGTTCACCGTAAAGTGATTCGCTGGAATTTTTGCATGACATGTTGAGCAGTACACGGTGTCTAGTTCTTCTGCGTAATCCCATATTGGTGCCAGAGAGTCTAAAACAGGTACGTCTATCTCAGCGGTGAGGACAGCACTGCGCCATTCATTGTCATATTCGTCGGCAGAGAATTCTCCAACTGCTAGTTTGTTTTGGCCTTGAGCGGTGAGTACTGCGACAATAGATCGTTGTCCACGGCCGTAGTAGAGAACTTGCTCTGCTCCTTTCATTTGGTAAGCGTGAAGCTCAATGATTCGTTGATTGCCATTCGACGAGAGGACGCGTAGTTCTGCTGTGGGGTTTATTGAACCCAGCTCACCAATACTGATAGTTTGTGCCGAGTAGACTTTCGTAGCTTGAGGATCGCTCATTTCCGTAAATGCCATCAGGTTGTCAAATGCAGCTCTGTCCATCTCAGCTTCTGGCGCGAAGTGCGCAACTCCTTTATGGCAGTCAATACACGTAACATTATTTTCTTCGCCATAAGCATGCATTTTTACAGCGTCTTCAGTTTGTTCGTAGGTGTCCATGGCGTCTAATGTGTGGCATGAGCGACAAGTTGCGGAGTCGTTGGCTCGTAATTGTTCCCAGACCGTTTCAGCCATGGCCATACGGTGCTGTTCGTACTTCTCTTCGTCATCAATTTTTCCAGTGATAAACTCATGATAAATATCTTTGGTCGCCCGGATTTTTGTAATGACATAGTCTAGTGGGGCTTCGGGGATATGGCAGTCTGAACACTCGGCGCGAATGCCTTTGGCGTTACTGAAATGAATAGAGCCTTGATACTCTTCATATGGAATTTCCATGGAGTGACAAGATAGGCAAAATTCGGTACTAGAGGTGTAATGCATGACGGCTGCTGTGCCGCCCAAAGTTAACCAACCGATGGCAATACCCACCATTGAGATGAGTACGATTGATGTTTTTTTTATGGACGTCATAGGCATGATCTTCAGTTAATTGATAGATAACTCGATATGAATATACCCCTTTAGAGGTATTACCTTTGAGATATAAACCATAAAAATATTATGGATATTTATTTGAATCGAGCGGGCAATCACAAATCGAATTATTAATGAAAAAAGAGATGAAGGGCAGCATCAAAGTCAGGGATAACTGACTTTGATTTTATGTGCAATTAAGGTCTTATGTTAACTTCGCTAAGCCATAGGTAGCTTAGTTGATTAAAGTTGTTTGATGATTTTTAGCAATATACTCAGTAAAAACAGATAGCTAATTTTAGATATTTGCCTTTATGTACATGGTAAGGCCTACTTTCGAACAAAAGACAAAAACATCGCAATACAGCTTTTAAGGTAGGTATCACGTTCAGCCTTGCTTTGCTTGAGATCTTCGCCTAAGTACTTCCAATAAACAGGCTTTCCGTGGAACATCAGGAGTAACTGAGAAGCACTTTCTTGGGCTGATATATCCAACGTTATTTCACCGGTATCGTGCTTTTTCTGCAAATAATCGGCAAGAACGTCCGTCGATTGCTTTGGCCCAAAACGTAAATAAGTGGCGGCAAATTCAGGGTGGTTGTCTATATTACTGACGGCATTACGGAAGGTGTGAATTGACCCAGATCTCAGCAGTGTTTCTTGTAACCCTTGAGCGAATTGCAGTATTGCTTCGTCCATTGGTTTTACCAAATCTAACATGCCCTCATCGGACTGAAACTCTAGGCACTTGGTCTTCATACAAAGCTCAAACAATATGTCTTTGGTTTTAAAATGCGAATAGACCGTCTGTTTAGACACATCCGCTAACTTGGCAATGCTCTCCATATTGGCCGCGTAGCCATGCTCACCAAATAATGTGGTTGCGGCTTCAAGGATTCTTTGGCGTTTTAGTTCACTGGCGCTGCTCATCGTTAACTCTGCTTTACGTATTATTCTGGTCGCAAGAATATCAACATCAAACTGGACAGTCTAGTTTTGTTCGTGTTTAATGCTTACAAAGAAGACTAGACTGTCTAGTTTGATTGTCATAAAAGTGTTACATAAATTGATGGGTAAAGGTGTCTTATGCGGTATCAAAAACTTGCTTCCTTCTGCTTCGTGCTCTTTGCGACGCTTTTATTATCGGCGTGTTCGGAAACAGAGAAAGTTGAAGAACAACCGCACACTTTGCTGACCGTCCAAACCCAGCCAGTGGTAGAACACGAAAGCTATTCGGTTGATCGTGAATATGTTGGTGTCATCAACTCAGTCCAACGAGCAAATTTAGGCTTTGAATTATCGGGAAAGGTTTCTGATATTCGAGTCGATGTTGGTCAAACGGTAACGAAAGGCCAAGAGCTCGTGACCCTTGATACTCAGTTGCTAGGTTCCGAGCTTAAAGAGCTACAGGCCCAGCTTGATGAAGTGAAAGCGCAGCAAAAGCTGACTCAAACGAACTTAAAGCGCCAGCACGCGTTGAAGAAAAAAGGCTTCAGTTCCGATTCAGAAATCGATTCATTAGTGAGCCAAAAAGAGGCGCAGACAGCAAACCTATTACGTATTCAATCTGCCGTAGAAGCCAACAGGCTAAAAATACAAAAGTCGACCATTAGAGCCCCGTATGACGGCATCATTAGCAAGCGTTTTGTTTCGCTGGGTGATGTTGTTGGGGTAGGAACATCCACTTTTTCTCTGCTGTCGACGTCAGGAAAAGAAGCGGTTATTGGTGTGAATAGCCAAGATCTAAAAGATATCCAAGCTCAAAGTGACTATGTCATTCGCGTGAGAGACCAAGTATATCCTGCTCATTTAATCTCAAAAGCATCCAATATCGACGCAAAATCAAGAAGCATCAGTTTGCGCTTCTCATTGGACGATAATAATGCTGTGTTAGATGGTGAACTGGCTTATCTTACGTTTGAAAAGCACTACCCTGAAAAAGGTTTTTGGTTACCGACCACGGCGCTCATTGATGGTATTCGAGGCACTTGGAACATTTATGCCTTGAATTCGGAAACGGACGAAAACCAAGTAGAACGCCGAGTGATCAACGTGCTATTTGCAAATAACGAATCGGTGTACGTGAAGGGTGGCCTAACTAATGGCGATCAAGTGATTACGACGGGGTTACACAAAGTTGTGCCCGGCCAATCCGTTTCAATCGCGAAGTAGGAGGTAAGATGAAATACGCATCGATACTTTCAAATACGCGCCTTATGGTGCTGGTTATCGCGTTTTTAATTGTGAGCGGTTTATCGGCTTTTAATACGTTACCTCGCGCAGAAGATCCGATTATTTCTAATCGAAATGCCACCATTACGACGGTCTTCCCCGGAGCCAGTGCCATACGAGTCGAATCATTAGTTACTGAAGTCATCGAGAACAAGCTTCGTCAAGTGAACGAGATTAACCAGATCACTTCGACTTCTCGTCTTGGCATCGCGGTTATTGGTGTGGAATTGCAAGATGAGATCACCGATCCCGAACCGATTTGGTCGAAAATTCGTGACAAACTTTCCGACGTGGAACGGGAACTACCCCGTGATGCACTTTCTCCGGAATTAGACAGCGATCATACCTATGCATTTACCACTATTTTATCGCTAGGCTGGCAGGGGGAAGGGGAAGCCGACTTACTGACGTTAGGCCGTTATGGAAAAGAGCTAGCGACACGGCTACGCACTTTATCCGGTACGGAGTTTGTTGATCAATATGGTCTATCTGACGAAGAAATTGTGGTTAATTTTGATATTAACGATACGGCGACGTTGGGGGTTTCAGCGCAGCAACTAGCCGCGGCGTTAGAGGGCGCAGATGCAAAAAACTCAGCAGGAGAATTGGTCAATTCATCAACACGCTTTGGTTTGGAGTTGTCTTCAAGCCTAGATTCTATTGAACGTGTCAGAAAAGTGCCGATTTCCATTGATGAAAATGGTCATACAGTACGCGTTGGTGATGTCGCCAATGTACAACGTGCAGCGAAAACGCCTTACGACGAATTAGCATTAGTGGATGGCAAGCCGGGTGTCATTGTGGGCGCTCGTATGCAGTCGACATTACGTGTGGATAAATGGACACCAGCCGCGATGAAGTTGGTTGATGATTTTCGCTTAGAACTGCCAAGCGACATCAAAGTGAACGTGTTGTATAGCCAACAAGGTTACACCGAGCAACGTTTGGTTGAATTAGGTGAGAGCTTGCTCATTGGCTTTTGTTTGGTCTTGTTCGTGCTGTTGTTCACGCTAGGCATTCGAGCCGCAATCATCATTGCCCTCGCTCTGCCATTAACCATGCTGTTTACCTTGTCGTTGATGAAGTACTTTGCTATTCCCATTAACCAAATGTCCCTGACGGGTTTCATTGTGGCGCTCGGAATCATGGTGGATAATGCGGTGGTGATGGTGGATACCATTCAAAGTTACCGTTTAAAGGGCATGCAAAAACTGGAATCAGCAATGGTCGCCATTGGGCATCTGTGGGTTCCGCTACTGGGTTCCACCTTAACAACAGTCTTTGCATTTGCGCCTATCTTCCTAATGGAGGGGGCGACAGGCGAATTTGTTGGTGCTATCGCATTAACCGTTTCTTTCTCGCTGGTTGGCTCTTATGTTATCTCGCATACGGTCATCGCGGCGTTGTCATGCGCTTACTTGCCAAGTAAACAAACCTCGTCTAGTTGGTACCAAACGGGCATTAGCATTCCAGCGCTGAGTGCATGGTTTGCTAAATCGGTGGCGCTTGCGATTCGTCATCCATTATTGGCGATTGGGCTAGCATTGGTTCTACCGTTAACTGGGTATTGGAGTATGTCTCAACTGACGGAGCAGTTTTTCCCTGCCTCGGACCGTGACATGTTCGAAATCCAAGTGTATATGCCACCACAAGCGAGCATTTATGCTACGAAAGCCACAACGGAGCAGATCCATCAGTTTATCTCAGAAGATGAAGCGGTTGAGCAGGTGCAATGGATGATCGGCGCTTCATTCCCATCGTTTTATTACAACCTAGTGGCGGGTCAACAAAAAGCGCCATACTTCTCTCAGGCCATGGTGAAAACGACGCATTTTGAACAGGCGAATCGTCTGATCCCAGAGCTGCAAACGCAGTTGGATAAACGCTTCCCACAAGCTCAGATTCTAGTGAGAAAACTGGAACAAGGCCCTCCGTTTAACGCGCCTATTGAATTGCGAGTATACGGTCACAACCTAGATACACTAAAAACCATCGGTGAAGATGTGCGATTGATTTTGTCGAGAATTCCATCGGTGACACACACTCGTGAAAGCTTGTCTTCAGGTATTCCTCAATTTAACGTCGACGTTGATGAAGAAGCGATTCAGATGAACGGCATGAACCTTAATCAGTTTGCGGGCTTATTACAGTCGACATTAGTGGGGCGAGAGAGTGGTAGCATCATTGAAGGGACAGAGTCGATCCCGGTAAGAGTTCGCGTACGTGATGAAGAACGAGAAAGCTATGACGATTTGAATAACCTGCGTTTCCCTTCTCCTGCATCCAATTCCGCAGGTTCCAGTGTTGGGGTCTCTGTTCTTAATTTGTCGACCTTAGAATTGTCCCCAAGTAATGGCGGCATTACCCGACGAAATGGCGTTCGAGTGAATACCATTGAAGGCTGCATAGATGCTGGCGTGCTTCCGCAAACGGTACTCGATCAGTTTAAAACTGAGCTAGAGAATTACGCATTCCCGGCGGGTTATCGTGTGGAGTTTGGTGGTGAAGCCGCCGAGCGTGATGAGTCTGTAGCCAAATTAATCGGCAATATATCTGTTGTCGTGGTGTTGATGATTTTAGTCATCGTGTTGTCGTTTAAATCCTTCCGATTAAGTGGGATCATTTTCGCTGTGGCAGGCCTAGCGGCAGGCTTGGGTATCTTGTCGGTATGGGTGTTTGATTATCCGTTTGGTTTCACTGTGATCATCGCGATGCTGGGTGTGATTGGCCTTGCGATTAATGCTGCTATTGTAATCTTGGCTGAATTGAGAGCTAGCGAAAAAGCCAGTGAAGGTGACCAAGAAGCGGTGCTAGAAGCGGTAATGAGTTGTACCCGTCACATAACCTCTACCACCATTACAACGATAGGTGGCTTTATGCCATTGATACTGGCTGGTGGTGGCTTTTGGCCTCCTTTTGCCGTGGCGATTGCGGGTGGTACAGCGTTGACCACAATCTTGTCGTTTTATTTTGTCCCTCCTATGTTTATGTTAGTCACCAAAATGCCAGTGCGTATCGCGTCTGTCAGCAATAGCTAGTTAGCAAGTGCTAGTCACTAAAAAAGCCATCACTGAATCGTTCAGTGATGGCTTTTTTTAGAATTTTGAAGCCAAATTTAGCGCCTAAAGCCCAAACCCAATATTACGTAATTTACGAACCGAGCGTACGCCCCAGGCTTCTAAATTTGGTTTTGGTTGGCCTTTGTGTTCACCCAAGCAAACATAACCCTTAGATAAGTAGCGATAAAGAAAGTCGCCACAGTCTAGTTCAGCGGTTTTAGGGTTGGCTGGTATTTGAATGCGTTCTACTCGTAGATCGGTTGCCGTTTTAAATCTTGGGTATTCCGTTGACTTAACATCATGATTGTTCAAATCGTTGATTACTGCTTTGTCTGACATTTTTGCCATTGTTTTGCCAAACAGCATGATAAGTCGTTTTTGTTGCTCTGAGGCAATAATGATCATTTCCACGAGTAGAACCTTTCTGTCTTGAATTAGCCGCAGATTGTACCTTGATTATTGTCAAGAGTGTCATTAATTACCTTGCACTAGAATGATAATCGTTATCATTAAGTCTGGTTAATACCTAGGCAAGATGATTTCACCATTGAATATCAATCTGAGTGGTTAAAGGGATATTAATGAAAACTCTTAGCAGCAACTCCCAATCCGATTCATTGGCCAAAGCTAATAAGCTATGGCTCAGCAAGATATGGCCCCACAACCGATACAGCAGCACGTCCGTGATTAGCTTATTGGTTGGACAGGCAGCTTTATTGCTCGGGCATTCCGTCAATGCGGAGGACTTCATTCCGCAACCGTCGGCCCATGCAAAGCCAAGCCCATTTGCAGTAATGCCGCTATATGATTTGGGGCAGCCTGGAGGGGAAATGCCTTATGTGCAAGCACAAACTCACCCAACGGAAGGCGCAATTGACACCGTTACAGCGACGAAAACACATAACGTGGTCGTCGGCAGTTCATATAACAGTGCGACGAATGGAAATGAAACCTTTGCTGATTTACGTAAAAAGACGAGCCAGTTTTATGGTCGCGCCATCGTTGCTGTTGAATCTGCAGATCATTATAAAGGCGCTTCGGGTGAAGAGGTTCGTTTTGGTTATGATCGACAAGCTGGGCAGTTTGTCATAGGGGCAACACCACGCTCGAGTACCGATGTAAAATTAGTCTACGTTCGAGACATCATCAAAGACAATAAAACCCAACGGTTAAGGGCGTGCCCTATGCCAATGGTTCTGTTGTGATCGCAGAAGGGTTTGGTGTCGACCCAGTAAACACCGACCGACAGGTTGGCAAGCTTATCTGGGACGAAAAATTCAATGGCGACGTCGTAGAAGACATGCAATTGGAGATCTATTCGGTGTCGCTAGAGCGGACCGCGGATAACTACAGCTTGAGAGACACTCAACAGCCAAAACAGCAAAGAGCGGAAATCGATAGAACGATGACCGGGCTGAAAGCGCAAACCAATTTGAATGCTTTTGATAGTAAAACCAACATCAGTGTCCACTATTCCGATATTAACCATAATGCCAAACGCTACGGTGGGCCAAAAACGCCTGGGTTGGCTCACGTTTCCGCTTATCAGTACCCTGGTGTTGAAATGGGTGAGTGGCTAGTCGCAGGAACATCAAGGTTTGATTTCGCTAAGGATCAAACGCTCTCTTTTGGCTTGAATTACAAGCACGTTAAAGCCGATGCGACGAAAGCGACACTCGCGACCAGCACCCCAAATTCAGGGAACATGAGCGCTCTTGATCTTTACCGCTATTACTACGGAGATGTGGATTTATATCAAAGTGAAGGCCACGCCAGTGCGAAACTCCAATGGGATTACGATAATCAATCCGATCTCGCAGCCTACTTGTCGCTGGCAAACTTTGCTCGCTCACCGGACACTCAAGAGCGTTATTTTGCCGCGCCTTCATTTGTTGGTGTGACAGGATCACCAATGGGAACCAGTGCCCGAGCTGTAGGCAATCCGGATATTAACTGGGAGCAACATCGTCGCGTCGAAGCGGGTGCAACTCAATCGAGCCCAATGTGGGTAGATTATGGACGAACACGTGGTCATGGATTGTCGTGGCAGTGGGATGCAATCGCCTATTATGACGATATAAAAGATTTCATCACCCGAGATAGAGCCAGAGGCCAAACGGACACAGGTGCGGCTGACTATGCTCGCATTTGGCGAAACGTAGACGCGACCATGAGCGGAGTGGATATAGATCTCAAAGCTAACTTAACGAAAAAATTGGCGTCCCGCTTAGCGCTTAACTTTACGGATGGCAAAAACACATCTGACGACAGAGCGCTTTATTATGTTGCCCCTTTTGAAGCCAATTTATTCTTTGATTACTTTGACTACCTTAACACGGGCGGAACATGGAATTTAGGGACTCAAATTCGATACGTAGCGGCTCAAAATGACGTTGATGACGACCCAACCTCAGGCAGTGGCTTTGATGCTGGGGAGACGGATGCATTTACCGTCATTAACTTGTACGCGTCAGCCCAAGTCTCTGACCGCGTTGGTGTCAAAATTGGCGTAAACAATCTCACCAACAAATCCTATACCGACTCAATGGCCAAATTTTCTTTAGAAGGCAACCGAGTGTTGGTAGAAGCTCCAGAACGACATTTTTATGCCGCTGTTACAGCCAACTTTTAAGGACGAATGAATATGAGCAAATCAAGAAGAGCTTTCCTACGTGATTGCGGATTAGTCGGGGCAACCATTGCTGGCAGTAGCATGGTGCCGGCAATAGCATTCGCCGAGCAAAGTAAAAAACGAAAAGAGCTGACCATGTATGGGCCTCCAGTTGGCCCGTCTGTCACGTTAGCACACGCAGCAGAAACCGATGCACTATCGGGCCTTGTAGAAAATTTGAACTTCAATACCTATCGAGATCCCGACGTACTAAGAACCCAGTTTATCTCTGGCCGTTGGGATTTGGCCGGAACGCCGAGTTATGTCGCGGCTAACTTATATAACAAGGGGATGAAAGTACGCCTCATGAACATTATGACATGGGGGCTGCTCTACATCATTTCAGCCGATGGATCAGTGAAAACGATCGAAGAGCTAAAAGGGCAAGATATTGTGATGCCATTTAAAGGAGATATGCCTGATCTGGTGTTTCAACACATTGCCAAGGAAAAAGGCATGGAGGATGGCAAAGATTATCGCTTGAACTACGTTGGAACGCCTTTTGAAGGCTTACAGTTGCTGCTTTCCGGTAGAGCGAAACACGCCGTGTTACCAGAACCGGCGGCAACGGCCGCATTATTGAAAGGCATGAAAGCGGCTAAAAAAATGAATCGTGCAGTGAGCCTTCAAGACGCGTGGGGAGAAGTCACAGGAGGCGCGGCTCGAATTCCGCAGGCTGGCATGATGATTTCAGAGGCATTACTCAACGAAATGCCAGACTTACCCGATCGATTGAATGCGTCACTAGCCCGTTCAACTCAATGGGTTGTCAATAATCCGACAAGTGCGGGGCGTTTAGGCGAGTCTTACTTGTCTTTAAAGGCGCCAGTGATTGAGCGTTCAATTCCCTATTCAAACTTTACCCTCGAAAAGGCGAAAGACATACAACCTGAAATTGAGCGTTTCTTTTCGATTCTTGCAAAATCCAACCCGGGGATCATCGGTGGTAGGTTGCCTGACGACGATTTTTATCTCGGTTGATAAGAGCGACGATGAGTAGATTGATAATTTGGCTAAAAAATTCATTCCATTACGTTTGGAGTGGATTTGGCGCACTGGCCAGTATTCTGGTCTTCTTTGCTTTCTGGGACTATGGCAATCATGTTTATGGTGATTTTATATTGCCGTCTCCCTTAGCTTCTTTAACTCGGTTGAAGGAGCTATTCGTTGATGGTAATGCGGGCGAGTACTTGTGGGTAACGACTTATCGAGCGTTGGTGGGCTTTGGCTTAGCGATTACGTTGGGTAGCCTTTTGGGCACCTTGTCTGGGCTATCTGCAACGTTATCAATGGCGGTACGGCCATTGGTGACCATTTTGATAGGTGTCCCCCCAATCGCTTGGATCGTCCTTGCTTTGCTCTGGTTCGGTGCTGATGACAGCACCGCCATTTTCACTATTACTGTGACGGCACTGCCGATTACTTTTGCTGCTGGTGTTCAAGGAGCAAGAACGTTGGATAAACGGCTAAGCGAAATGGCACACAGCTTCGGCGTGTCTCGATGGATGCTGTTCTACGATGTGCAATTCCCTCATATTCTGTCTTATTTATTTCCCTCTTGGATTACGGCTTTAGGCACTTCTTGGAAAGTGGTTGTGATGGCCGAGCTGCTCTCTAGTAATAGCGGAGTCGGCGCTGGCCTCGCTTCTGCTAGGGTCAATATCGATACCGCCGCCACCATGGCATGGATTGTTGCCATCGTATCTGTGTTACTTATCGCGGAATACGCTGTATTTGAACCCATTAAACGTAAAGTGGAGAAATGGCGTGAATCGGACTAAAAAGTTGAGCGTAAACCAGCTAAGTTATGCGTTTGATGGCAAGCCAGTACTCGAAGATATGAGTCTTGAACTGGAACAAGGCAAGGTGCTTGCGATCGTGGGCCGCTCTGGTTGCGGAAAAACCACGTTATTAAACCTAATAGCCAACTTACTTGAAGATGAAAACCATAGCATTATCAGCAGCTTTGAGAGCACTGCTGTGCTTTTTCAAGACCCTAGACTATTGCCGTGGAAAAACTGCAAAGACAACATTAGTTGGGGGATGAAAGCGCAAGGTGTCGCTCGTGGTGAACGAGAAACAGCCGCAATTAAATTGGCAAGTGAGGTCGGGCTGCATGATGAAGATCTTGCCAAGTATCCTCATGAATTGAGCGGTGGGATGAAACAAAGGGTAGCGATGGCTCGTTCATTTGCTGTAAAGCCAGAGTTGCTTTTGCTTGATGAACCTTTTAGTGCGTTAGATATTGGCCTAAAAGAGGATCTTTATGATCTATTAATCTCTGAAATTGAACACAGGGGGCTCACGGTTCTCTTCATTACTCATGACATCATGGAGGCCATTCGGCTTGCGGATGAAGTGATGGTATTAACCGATAAGCCCGGTAGACTGGCTCATCGCCATGTTATTGACCGTCCAAGAAAGCAACGAGATCAGGATTATCTTTATGGCAGTGCTCTGAACCTTCTAAAAATAGATTCTGTAAAGTCTGCTTTTCAAACCGGAGAATCTTATGCCACTTCGCGCTAACTGGGCCGATTTTGATTCTGAGCTTTATCGCTGTGGATTTCGACCTTTTTTTCTTCTTACCTCGGTTTACGCAACGCTACTTTTTGGGTTTGGTGATCTTTGGTTATCCATAGCCAACACGCCTTTAAGTGGTCAAGCTTTGCCCATAGAGAGCGTAGACATCTGGTTTGTGCATGAGCTGGTTTTCGGGGTAGGGATGTGCGGTTTGTCTGGATTCTTATTAACGGCTTTTCCTGCTTGGACCGGATCAAACAAGGTCGAGTCAAAAAAACTCGGCATGCTGGTGGTAAGCTGGATGTTGGCGCGGATCTCAGCATGGTTATTGCCCATTGCTGGGGAATGGCCTCTTGTGATGACAAACCTACTGTTCATCACGTTGCTACTCAAGTTTTTAGCACCATCGATTGTAGAAAGGAAGCATCGCAAGCATAGGATCTTTTACTATCAACTTTGTTTGCTGACCTCGGTTGTGTTTATCGGTTATTACTTTTGGTTAACGGGTAACTTGGCCACCACTCTGACGTTAATGGATACCAGTGTGGGCTTACTTATTGTTTTGCTTTTGACGGTGCTGAGCAGGATGTCGATGGTGATAGTGAACCATGCAATCCGTCGATATCAAGTTCCTGATGTCTGTCATGTAGCGAAACCGACCAGACGCAACTTTGCCATTTCAATTATCTTAGGTTATTTGGCCGTGAATATCGCTATGGGTGGCGGTTCAATTTCGGGTTGGCTGGCGTTGGCTTCAGCGGCGGCGGTTTTGAATATCCTTAATGATTGGCACTTGCCCAAAGTATGGCGTGACGTTTATGTCCAACTTGGGTACAGCCTCTATATTTTGATCGCCGTTGGATTTTCTGTGATCGGTGTAAATGCCATTTTGGGCCAGACAGAAAATATGACGGCCATGAGTCATGTATTTTCAGGTGTCATGAGCGCAGCGTTACTGTTAATTATGCTGGTCGTTGGACAAAAGCATACAGGACATCAACTGAGCTACAGCCCTAGCATTAAGCTCATGATGATGCTTGTAGTATTGCCTTTAGTCGCCCAGTTTGTAGATCTTTTTGGGTTGGATATATCATTTGGCAAAAGTGATGACATTGCCATGGTAATGAGTTTTGTTATTTACTTCATTGTCTTTCGAAGCACTTTGGCATCCACAAGAATTGATGGGAAAGAAGGGTAACGATGATATTGAGGAGTGAATGTTATTGAAGCTTGATTGGTCCTTAAGAAGAACATGCGCCAACCACTATAATCCGCATCGCAGATGGTAGTGGATGACGCGTGTTGGGCTATTTGGGTTCTCTTAATAAATACAGCATTAGTTTAAGCGAGGTTTTGGCGGTAATGCTGTGGGGGAGGTGGGCATCCATGTGAACCCACGCGCCAGCCTTCAATTCTTTCGATTCTTCTTCAAAAGTAAAGGTGCACTCCCCTTCCAATATTTGCGCAATAGCAGGGACAGCAGCCGTGTGTTCAGACATCTCCTCGCCCTCAGCGAAGCCGAAAATGACACCTCGTAGACGTTTACTTTTGTACACTGGGCAACTGGTGATACCCGCTTTTGGAATATCAACCTGATCGGCTAGGTCTTCATATAGAGTGTATTCAAACATAGCTACTTAACCTTTTTTGCTACAAGCGTGATGGCCGATAGGTTGTCTTTGTGTTTACGAAACACTGACCGCATCCCGAGTACGCGTTTTCTTGCTTCTGGCTTAGTGAGTAGGTTTTTAACGATCTTTAAGAAACCGAACAGGCCTTCATCATCAATCATGCGCTTTGGCTCAAGTAAGTGCATTGGAGAGACCGCTTCAAACTCAATTTCAAAACCATTAGCCTCCATTAAGTGTTTCCACTCGCTAGGGGTTAGTGGTTTGGCTGGGTGTTGAATGGTTTCAGAAATGTCTTTTTGAATGGCACGCTTTTGATGGTCATCGATGCCATCAGGGGAAATACACAGTTCATGAATGCCATATCGGCCGCCATTGGCTAAGATGCGAGCCGCTTCTGCCACGATGTCATTTTTCTTGGCGTCTGACTGCATGGTGAGCATGGCTTCACCATAAACGACGGTTGCTTGCGCGTGTTCTAAGCCAGTTTCTTGAGCACTGCCGACATGGCAAATTTGTTCTTTGCCAGTCAGGTAAGAGCGGACAATATTGGCGGCCTGTTCGTTTTGCTCAATTGCAGTATAGGTATTCGGAGATTTCGCTAAACACAAGCGTGCGGTGTATCCCATCCCTGGAGCAAACTCTACAACGTTATCGGCGCGAGTAATCGCTAAGTTGCTCAGCATTTTCAAGGTAAGGTCTTTGCCACCGGGGCGAAGTACTTTCTTACCCAATTGAGCGAGAACCCAGTGGCCCGGGGTTTTTGATGTTTCTCTCGTTTCATTTGGCATTGCAAGATTTTCAGGCATAGATCCTCCTACGCGAAAAGAATAATGGGCACCATGATGGCGAGTATCGCGACAAGGCTGATTAACCGAAATGCATGACTGATACTGTCCATAAGTGCTCCGTATTTGTTGGTTAGTGGTTAATAATGATTATCATTTGTATTGTATGGGCTTGTAAGCAGTAGTACGCTTGATAATTATCAAGCTGAAGGAGGCTAAAATGCCGTGCTCCATAATTTCTTTGTTAAATGCCGATCAGAAAGAAAAACTGTTTGAGTCGAAAGTGTCGATCCGATGTGTTGCGGGTGAACAACTATTCAATAAAGGGGATAACGCGACGACCATGTATCTGGTCGAAAAAGGAAAAGTCACGCTTTATCAGCTGATGCCAAATGGCGATGAAAAACTGTTTAAAGTCTTCTTAGCTGGGGAGTTGATTGCTGAAATGGCCATGTTTATGGAGCCAAGAAAGTACCCTATGAGTGCTCGTGTCGAGCAAGATACCGACTTACTCGGCTTTGGTTACGAAGACGTTCTGAGTGTTTTCTCCGGCTCTCCTGAGGTCTCTTTGAAAGTCATGAATTACATGAGTAATAAGATCTGTCACTTAATGAGTACGTTGAACATATTAACTCAGGTGAACGCGAACCAGAGGTTGGTGATGAAGTTGGCGGAGCTATATCGTGCTCAAGTGGCAACCCAAGGTAAAGTGTCTTTGCCTGTAACAAAAAAGCTATTAGCTACTCAGTTAGGCATGACGCCAGAAACGCTTTCTAGGGCCATAAAAAAACTCAAAAATGATGGCTATATTATAGAGTCTGGCAATCAAATGACTTTACCGGATATTCCATCGCTGTGCCGTTCTGTGGACTTAACGTCGGAGATCTTTCGTCATTGAGTGGTGTGATATTGTACGGCAGGTGAGTCAGTTTCTCGAAAAATAAGCCTAGCGAGCGCTAGGCTTATTTGGTTCCCAATGGCCAATTACACCTCTGTATTATGCTTTATGGGCAATGGCTTCTACTTCAACAAGCACGCCCATTGGCAAATCTTTAACAGCGAAGCAACTTCTAGCAGGGCAATCTGTCTTAAATACCTCCGCATAGACTGCATTAAATGCCACGAAATCGCTAATATTTGCTAAGTAACACGTTGTTTTAAGTACCGTGTCCACGTTGCCACCACCGGCTTCAAGAACCGCGACAAGGTTCTCAAGCGATTTTTGAGACTGCTCAGTGATGCCGCCTTCTACAACCTTAGAAGTTTCACCATCAACGGGCAGTTGCCCCGAAGTAAAGATCAGGCCTTCAAACGCATTGCCGTGAGCATACGGACCGATTGCAGCAGGGGCAGACGGTGCAGTTAAGATTGTTTTTTTCATGATTTAATACCTTGTTCAGTTTCTTAGTTAGAAAGTCGTTGATAGACAATATTGATAAGCATGGATGCCGCGTTTTGAATGCTAGTATCATCAAAATCGAAGCTAGATGTATGTAAGTTAGTCCCTTTGGTGCCAAGCATAAACCAACAAACCCCCTTCACGCCGTCGGTGACAAAGAACTGCATATCTTCACCTCCAGCAGAGGCTGGAACATCGTCAATAACATTGGTTTCGCCATAGACTTTCTTGCCACATTCGATGACGCAGTTAGTATGTTCAACCGTATTAATGGTCGCAGGGCAAAGCACTTCGAAAAGAAGATCGTAGCTTGCGTTGTATTTTTCGCAAATTAGCTCCGCTATCGCATGCATTCTTTCACGCATGTAATCAGCAATATGCGCTTCAAAGTAGCGCATAGTGCCGCCAGCCAAAGCCATTTCAGGGATGCCATTCATTGTGGTTCCAGAATTAAGCTTACAAGTTGCAATTACCGCCATGTCTTTGCTGTTTATTTCGCTAGTGATGGCTTCCCATTCAGTGATGATTTCGCTGGCGACGATGATAGGGTTGATGCACTTGTGAGGAACTGAACTATGACCACTTTTTCCCACAACCGATAGGGTATAGCACTCTCCTGCGCCTGTGGTCGCACCGCGACGAACTTGCAAAGTTTGATCCTCCAAGCGCGGCATGTTGTGAAATCCATACAATTCTGAGTACGGATGCGATTGATACAAACCATCCTTCATCATCGCTTTCGCACCTTGTCCCGTTTCTTCGTTTGGCTGGAAAAGGATTTTTACCGTGCCATTGAAGTCGTTGTATTTTGCTAAATGAGCAACCGCCGCAAGTGTGATTGCCATATGGCCATCGTGGCCGCAGGCATGGGCGATACCTTGGTGTGTTGATTGCCACACTTTACCTGAATCATCATTCATTGGCAGCGCATCCATATCGCAACGAAAAGCGATGGTTTTGCCTTGTTGCTTGCCTTTAATAGTGGCAACAATTCCTGTTGTACCAAAACTTAGGTCGTATTCTAAGTTCCAAGTTTTTAGCAAGTTGGTTATATACTGCTGGGTTTTAAATAAATCAAATTTCAGCTCAGGGATCTGATGCAGCTCTCTTCTCCACACAATCGCATGTTGAAGCAGAGTGCTATCAATCTGGGTGACAAGAGTTTTAGTAAGCATATTATTTACCCTATTTATTAAGTTTCAGATTTAACGGGTTGCTGTGATTTTTTCTTCGTAATGAAATACAACGGAGAAATCAAAGCCATAAAGGCAAGGCCGATAAGAATTCTGGAGAAATCCTGATCTAGCAGCAAAGCAAGGCAGGTGAAGACAGCCGCTACAGGCAATACAGGGCCAAAAGGCGCTCTAAATGATGATTGAGCCTCTTTGCTGTTAGCAAAACGCTTACGGAAGATCAGAACACTGATACAAGTTGGAATGTATTGAGCAAAACGAGCAACAACAGAAAGCATGGCCAGTTCTGCAAATGAACCACTTAACGCAATAGGTACAGTAACGAGACCAGAAACAATAATAGCGACAGCTGGAACACCTTTTGCTGTTTTCTTACCAAATATCGCAGGGATCATTTTGTCATCAGCTAGTGGTAGTAACGCACGTGGAATATGGAATGACGCAGCCACGTTAATGCCAGCAATTGATATGATCGAGCCTATCGTGATGAGCCAGAAACCAAATTCTCCTGACACAACTCGAGCAGCATCGGCAAGAGGGGTTCCAGAATCCGCAACAGACTCTCCAAGTACACCAACGGTTACTGCCATGACTAGCCCATAGAACATCATTACAATGCCAAGAGACAAGCAAATAGCGCGTGGCAAGTTCTTCTTCGGGTTCTCCATATCTTCTGCAGCAGTTCCGAAGGTTTCAAACCCTGTGAACGAGTAAAACGCAAGAATAAGTGCAGAGATAATGGTTTCAGTACCCAACGCATAAGTAGGTTGTGGGTTTGAATTAGGAATAATGTTTTCTGGTGTAATGTACCAAATGCCAACGACAATTAAGAACACCAACGGCAGCATTTTTGCGATGGTAGAAACATTGTTGACGGCTTTTGCTGCACTTACCCCTAGTAAATTAACACCAGTGAGCACTATGATGATACCGGCAACAATTGCATTGCACAGCATCAGATTGTCAGCAAAACCAAAGGTATTAGAAACAATGTTTTTAAACGCAACGGCCATTACTGCCCAAGCGATGCATTGCATAAACCATTTGAGAAAGCCAACTTCAAATCCGGCAAAATTACCGAATGCTTCTTTAGTGTAAACATAAGCCGAACCATTTTTACTGAAGTAACTGGCCGCTTCTGCAAAACATAAAGCGATGGTGGCAACGATAGCGCCGGTAATGAATACAATGGCGACAGACCAATCGCCAGCAAACTTATACAACGACGCAGGAAGAAGGAAAATACCCGATCCTATTATCGAGTTGAATCCTAAAAGGACGATAGACCAAAGGCCTAACTTTTGTTGATTCTTGGTCATTAAATGACTCCTGTTATGGAAGAATTTGTAGCAATGCTGTTCGAAATACAGTGTGATCCATCAGCCCTGTTAACTATCATCCATAATCTGAAAGCACTTTACTTAGGCTGCTATCCAAAGGCCATGGAAATATTGGTATTAATAATTATTTTGTGACTTGTGGTGTTTATATTAATACTGGTAATATAAATTATTGCGAGAATAATCGCATTAAACGCTAACCTTTTGATTTTGTATGGTTATTTTGATTTTCTGTGAGGGTGGGATTATAAGTGGCATTAATAATGTGGGAGGCGTTGCTATGAGTTGTGAAAAGGAAAATGCTTATGGTGAAGACGTGTTGACCAAAATTCGATCTAGTTGGTTCGTATATAAAAAGGAACACAAAGTAAACCAAGCTCAGGCTGCAGACTATTTAGGAATGAAGCAGTCAGCTTTTTCACAATACCTTTGCGGGAATATTAGCCTCAATACGGACTTTATATCTCGATTTGCACAGATGGTAGATCGGCCGCCAGCCTACTTTCATCACCGTTTAGAGCAAGGGGGGGAAGAGTGGTACAGCATGGATGGAACCATATTTACCTCTGAAATCAGTCAAACGCTTTCAGGTGAAAAGGTCAGTTCTCCATTCATTATCATGCCCCGTATGGCTGTTATTCGTGGTTATGTCTGTGTTGAAATAGATAATCATGATACGCGCTATAAAACGGGGACTGTTGTATTTTTCACACCATTAGGGAACATTAGCGAGTCTGATGAAGTTGGAGTATTTGATAGCAATAATAAGATTGTAGCGATAGGTCTGTTAGAGTACATATGTAATCGATGGAGCGTGTCCACGCTGCAAAATGGAATTCCAACTAAAATTTTTGTTAACGAGGGCTTAAAACTAATGAGGTTAGAAGGTTCAGTGCAGCACGAAAAATCTAAAAGACGAATATTTCATTCCGGAGACATTAATTTAGCCACAAAGAAAAAGTAGCTTTATTCTTTGAATGAAAATTTGTTTGCGCCTGATTGGATAGTCAAAGGGAAGTATCTTCTAGCTTGTCCGCTTCAGCAAAGCCCTTAAGAATATTGATGAGTGTAAAAACAGAAAACAACATAATAACAATGGACAGGTGCCAAGCTTGGTTAAGCCCTAATTGCACTAAAGACATGCTGACAAGAGATGAAACGATCATTTGCCCTCCGCCAGACATGGCCGCCGCCGCACCTGCTTGTTTTTTGTATGGCAACATAACCATAGATTGGGCGCAGGGAAGCGCGATGCCGTTGCCTAATATCATTAACCACTGACCAAGCATTAAATACAGCGGTTCGACAGGGCAGAAAAACAGCCAAATCGCCCCTGTAATATGCAGGGAGTGCAAAGCAGCATTTTCTTAGAGCCAATTAAAGGGCGAATACGGTTACAAATCGTGGTGCCCATTAACATGCCCACGGCAGGGATTAATGCCCACATCGCGTATTCGTCTGATGTCATGCCAATTTGGTCTTGCATGATAAATGGCATCACCGAAACGATGGTGATCATCAAACTAAAATTAAGCCAACTGATGCTCGCAAAACTCATGAAATATCTTGAAGAGAGCAGCTGCCAGTATTGATGAGCCATCTTCTTGGGCGAAGGAATAGCAGAGGTTTGTTTAATGGTTTCTTTGAATAATATCGCAATGGCGATCCAGGCAATCACGACATAGCCGAACAATGAAATAAACACCATTGACCAGCCAAAATGAAAGTTAATGAACCCACCAATGACTGGCGCCATTAACGGGGTGATGGAAGCGGCCATCGCGATGTAAGACAAAGCAATAGGTAACTGCGCACCACTAAAGTTGTCTCTCGTTGAAGCGCGCGCCAATACCGCACAACAGCCAGTTCCCAGTCCCTGTAAAAAACGGCCTAACACCATACTTTCAAAGTCGTCCTGAAATACAATGATCATCACTAAACCAGCCAGTGCAATCAATAAACCAAACAGCAGTACTTTTTTACGGCCTAGTGCATCCGAAATAGGACCGTACAAGAACTGAGATGGCCCAAACCCAAGTAAGTAAATACTCACAAGCAACTGTGTTTCGTTGAGCGAAATGCCGAAGTCTTTAGCTATCCATGGCAGAGATGGGAAGACTAACCCCATGCTTAATTGGCCAATACTAATAATAAGGCAAGCAAGAAGAATGGTTTTGATGTTTATCTTAGTTGGCATGTTTACCTGAGTTGACATAGCGATGTGGCTTTGCTCGATGATAAGCAAGGTTGATGAACTACATTAGCAGTTATATTGAATGGGTTATATATATGAACAAAAAAAGGCACCTCACATTGGAGGTGCCGAGCAGCCTAAACTTCTAAAAACGAAGTGGGGGTAGGAGTTAACTTATTTGTTTAAGCTTGAGCGGTTTTTTCAGCTTTTGCGTCGCCCATTTTCTTAAGTGCAGCGTAACCAAAGCCTGTCACAGCTGTACCTGCGGCAATCGCGACTAAGTACATAAGCACGGGCGTGATTGCGCCTGGAATAAGCAGAACAAACAAACCGCCGTGCGGAGCCATCAGTTGTGCGCCAAACAGCATAGAAAGCGCGCCCGTTAATGCGCCACCGGCCATACAAGCAGGAATAACACGCATTGGATCTTTGGCTGCAAATGGAATTGCACCTTCAGAAATAAAGCAAAGACCCAGTACGAAAGAGGCTTTACCTGCTTCACGCTCGCCCGCTTCAAACTTGTCTTTTACAAGGAAAGTCGCAAGACCCATACCAAGAGCAGGAACCATGCCCGCCGCCATAATTGCCGCCATCGGTGCGTAAGTTTGAGAAGCCAATAGACCAACACCAAATGTGTACGCTGCTTTGTTTACGGGGCCACCCAAATCGAAACACATCATAGCGCCAAGGATAACACCCAGTAGAATTGCGTTAGACGTGCCCATGTTGTTCAGGAAGTCCGTCATCGCCGACATAACACTCGCAACAGGGCCACCGACCACGTAAATCATGACTAAGCCAGTAAACAAGCTCGCGATAAATGGAATGATAAGAATGGGTTTTAAGGCTTCCATCGACTGAGGAAGTTGTACTTTGTCTGCAATTAACTTAGCGGAGTAACCGGCAATGAAACCTGCGGCAATGCCCCCTAGGAAACCTGCGCCTGTAGAGCTTGCTAACATGCCACCAATCAGGCCCGGCGCCAAACCTGGACGGTCAGCAATTGAAAAGGCAATGAAACCAGCGAGCACGGGGATCATCAAAGCAAATGCTGAACCGCCACCTATGGTCATCAAGGCGGCTGCCAGTGTGCCTTCTTCTTTAAACGCTTCGATGCCGAATACAAACGAGAGGGCAATGATCAAACCGCCAGCCACAACAACAGGCAGCATGTGAGATACGCCTGTCATTAAGTGTTTGTAGATGCCTTTGTTTTCCTCAGATGAAGAGTCAGAAGCCTTGCCTGTGTGCTGGTACACACTTGCCTGAGCAAAGGCCTTTTCCATTTCCTGTTCCGTTTTCTTCAACGCAGGGCTGGTGGTTGTTTTGTACAGCTTCTTACCATTGAAGCGATCCAGCGGCACTTCGATGTCGGCTGCAATGATCACAAGATCGGCATCGGCAATTTCTTGGTCGGTCAGTTGGTTTTTCGCACCAACAGATCCGCGAGTTTCAACTTTGATTTGATGGCCTAGGCGTTTACCTTCATTTTCTAGCGCTTCAGCGGCCATGAAAGTATGCGCAACACCAGTAGGGCAAGCGGTAATGGCAACAATTTTCTTCGTTACCGTGGCGGCTTCAGCACTCGACGCTTGCGAGTTAGCCCCCAATGTTACGGCTTTATCAGAACTTAGCAGCTCAGCGTTATCGGCAGCGAGTTGCAAAAATGCTTTTGCGTCTTCAGTACAAGCGGATATATCAGCTTGGTAGACGTTCTTTCCCACAAAGCGGTGTGTATCAATTGGCGTATTTGCCGCGATAACGATCAGCTCTGCATCAGCGATGGTATTGGCAGAAAGTGGGGCAGTTGGCATCACACTAGACTGGCATTCAATCGATGCGGTCCAGTTCAATGCTTTAGCGGCTTGTTCCAGCAACCCTGCTGCGATAATGCTGTTTGCGACGCCACTTGGGCACGCGGTAATAATGGCAATATTCATAATGTTAACCCTTAGTCCTTACTGCTAGCCGCTTGGCTTAGCGTGTGTATTTGGATTTGCTTTTTCACGTCGTCTAGCTCTTGTTGGCTAGTTAGTCCCACGCCTACTTGAGAAACAGCAAGCGCAGATAATGCGGTAGAAAATGTGAGTAATTCTGTTTTTTCCATTTGTTGCATGTGGCCCCAGCACAGCCCAGCGACTAACGTATCGCCAGCGCCAACGGTACTCACTACGTTCATTTTTGGTGGTGCGCAGCGCAGCCATTCATTATTGTTGAGCCACATCACGCCGTCTGCACCCATCGATACCACGATGTTATCTATACCTTTACTTGCAAGGTTTTGAGCGGCCTGTTGGCATTGCTCAGGCGTTTTTAAGTGGCTGCCAACGAATTGAGAAAGCTCTTCATCGTTAGGTTTAATGAGCCATGGGTGGGCATCTAACCCTGCAGCTAGCGCGTCACGGCTGCTATCAAATAGCACTTTCTTACCTAACTGGTGCAGCTTTTCGATCCAGCTTGCACATAATTCAGGTGAGATCCCATTAGGCAAGCTGCCAGCAATAACGAAATACTCGTGGTCATCTGCTAGCTCAAATAACGTGTGTTCAAACTGCGTTATGGCTTCAGAATCTACGTGGACACCAGGGAAGTTGATGTCGCTAACACGGCCATTTTCTTCAACCAGTTTCACGTTAATTCGTGTGGCTCCTGCAACGCGAATAAAGCGGTCTGTTGCGCCCAACGTGTCAAACAGTTGAACAAATTTCTCTTGGTTGTCTTGGCCCAAAAATCCTGTCACGGTAACGTCTGCACCGAGCTCAGACAGAACTTTTGCAACGTTAACGCCTTTACCCGCCGCATGAAGTGAGCCTTTGTTCACTAGGCTTACTGAACCTGCATTAAGCGCATCAATACTGCCCGTTAAGTCCAACGCTGGGTTTAACGTAATAGTGACGACTTTAGCTTGCGCTTTGTTGTTCATCGCTTTCATTTCTAGCGTCCTTCACCTAGGCCAGATGCAATGGCGTTGCCAATGGCTTCAATCGCTTGCGCGGCATCGGCACCCTCTGCGGTAAATTGCAACTGATGGCCATGTTTCACGCCAAGCGCGATCACTTTCATCAGGCTTTTTGCGTTAACGGCTTTGTTCTCGCCATCGATGTTGGCCACTTGAATGGTGGACTCAAACTTCTTCGCTTCAGCGACAAGCATCGCACCAGGGCGAGCATGCAGGCCGTGTGCATTTTTAATCTTAAACGTGGCTGTGTTGCCAGCGCTTGAAACTGGAGCCGCTTCATTTTTAAGTAATGCAATCAGCGCATCGGTTTTCGCCGTAATAATCGCTTCTTGTTTGCCTTCAAAAACCAATTGGCTCAGGGTACTTAATATGGATTGGTGAGCGGTATTACACGCGGCGAATGCCACTAAGGCTTTCACTTGAACCCCTTCGAACTCGCAATCGTTAGCGGTAGAAACAAAAGAAACACCAGTACGAGTAACGCCTTTATTGCTACCAATTAACCAAAGCCCTTTGCCTAGGTGGGTAGGGGATTTAGTCACTAAATCTGCAACAAAATCGTTGCTCGCACAGCCTGTGTTTTTCAATAAACCGCCGGCTACAGCGGCCATTTGAACCATGTCGCTTGCAGGGAATAAATGCTGCACGAGTGAGGCATCAAAATCGGCTTCAAGTTGAAGTTCGCCATTTAATAGTGCAATGACATCAGCAGCAGAAGCGGCCGTTTTTAGTTGGGCTTCTACGCCGTCAGCAGACAACACTTTGGTGAGATGCTTTAGAATGCCAAGGTGTTCATCAGATTTAGCGGCAATACCAATCGCAATGTAAACTAGGTTGCCATCACCCCAATCAATGCCTTGTGGGAAGTGGTGAACCGTCACGCCCGTTTGTTTTACTAAACCACGTGTGTCTGTTGTACCGTGTGGAATGGCAATGCCATTACCAAGAAAAGTCGAGTTTTGATTCTCTCGGTTTAACATGCCTTCAACGTAACCGGCTTGTACCAAATTCTTCTCGGCTAAGTCTTTGGCGATGTGTTTGATCGCCTCGAATTTGTCGGATGCTGATTGGCGCATCGTGATGTCGTTTTGAGTTAATGTCAGCATGTGGCCTCTTTGCGTATTCGCTTGCGTAATGGGGTAAATCTCGATTCAGCTAGCTCGGCTATTAAGTTGCTAAACGCTGCTTTAAGTACTAACTGAATCGATTCAGCATTTGGTTTAAAAAAATTCAGCAAACCGTTTTCTCATCTAAATTAGAGTGAGATGTACCATTTACCTTGGTTGGTTATGTGACTAGTCACACCTTTTAATGTTTTGCTGAATCCTTTCAGCTTTTATACTGAATCGATTCAGCGTATAATTCAACTTATCAAAGGATCAAATCTATCGTTCTATGATCCGCCGCACAAAATTAAACCCAATAAAGGCAGTACATATGACATTGGATGAAGTAGCAAAACTGGCCGGAGTCTCTAAAACCACAGCCAGCTATGTCATTAACGGTAAGGCTAAAAAGTACCGAATCAGTGAAAAAACGCAGCAAAAAGTCATGGCCGTGGTGGAGCAACATAACTACCGTCCTGATCATGCGGCTTCGTCACTTCGTGCTGGCAATAGCCGTTCATTTGGTTTGATTATTCCCGATCTGGAAAACACCAGTTACGCTCGTTTAGCAAAATTGCTCGAACAAAACTCTCGTAAAGCTGGGTATCAAATCTTGATAGGGTGCTCAGATGACGAGCCAGAAACCGAAATCAAAGTGGCAGAGGCACTAGTAAGTAGGCGCATTGATGCGCTGTTTGTTGCCAGTGCCATACCCAACGCCAGCGAGTACTACTTAAAGTTGCAAAACTCTGGCACTCCGGTGATTGCCATTGACCGTCCGTTAGACGACGAGCACTTTTCTTGTGTACTCAGCGAAGATTTCAGCGCTGCGTTTGAACTCACCCAATCTTTGATGAGTGACAGCGTAAAAACCATAGGGCTGATAGGCGCATTGCCTGAACTGAACATTTCACGTGAACGTCAGCAAGGGTTTGAATCCGCGATTAAAGCGCAAAACAAACAAGCTCAAATTGGTTATGGCGAACACTTTAATGCGGAAGAGGGCAAAGCAGTTTTACAACAATGGCTGGCGAACAATACCGTGCCAGATGCCATTGTTACTACTTCATATACTCTGCTAGAAGGGGTATTAGATGTCTTGGTAGAAAAGCCTGAATTAATGCAAACCGTTAAATTGGCAACGTTTGGTGATAACCGCTTATTGGACTTTCTGCCAACCAAAGTGAACTCTTTGCCTCAGCAGTTTGAAGTGATTGCAGACAGCGCCTTAGCTTTGGCATTGAACGCTTCTGCAAAGCGCTATCAAGCGGGTATTGAGTTAGTGCCAAGGAAGATTCGGGTTCGGGCGTAGAGCTCTGGCTCACATGATAATCAGAACAAACGGCAATACACTGCTGAGCGCGATGAGTCGGTTTCAAATCAATATGCTAGACGGCTTTTCCAATGATGAACATGTTGGATAAATGCGTCGACTCTTGCAGGTCGTTTATCTCGATGTCGTAAAAAAGGCCGCCACCGACTTCTCGAAAAATCTAAAGTAGATTGCTATGATGAATTAACATGGATGTGGATTTCAACCAATGGCGACCCCAATAAAATGACGGAATATTCAGACAACTTCGCTCAGCCTGCTGAGCTAGATTTAACGCCAGCCAAAAAGTTATGGCAGAACCCATTAGTTTATCTGCTCGCCTTTTCCAGTGGCTTTTCAATCATGGGAATTGAATTGTTGGGCGGAAGGATCTTAGCACCTTACTTTGGTTCTAGTGTTCATATCTGGGGTAGTATCATTACCGTCTTTATGCTGAGTCTCTCCTTCGGCTATTTGCTTGGAGGGAGGCTTTCTACTCGTAACCCTAGCTTGAGAACATACGGATTGATATTCGTTATTGCGGGTATCACTGTTACCCCAATTTGGCTGCTTGCAGAGCCGATTATGGAAGTGATATTTCTCTCAGTGGAGGATAGCCGCTATGGTTCACTGCTTGCCTCCGTTGCTCTCTTTTTTATTCCTACCATTATCTTAGGCATGATATCTCCTTACTCTGTTCGGCTTTTGGTGGAAAACCAGCACAAAAGTGGTCAAGTCGCAGGTACGCTCTACTTTGTATCTACCCTTGGCAGTGCGCTTGGTACGATTATGACGTCGTTTTACTTCATCCTATGGTTTGAGGTAAATACGATCATTATTGCGTTCAGTAGTTTGCTTTTCTTACTCGGGGTAGGCGCTATTGGGCTACATACTTTCAAACTAACAACCATGGACTCAGAAGGTGATGCGAGGCGACAGGATGTTTAAACGAAACAAAGTTCTCACAGCAGCCGCTTGTTTAGTTGTAGGTTTTACGTCACCCGTAACCGCGGAAGTGATTCATCAAGAACGCTCGCTCTATCGTGATATCGTTGTTGAAGATATCGACGACGTGCGCTGTCTAAAGTTCAACAACAAGAGCAAAGCGCTTACTCAGAGCTGTATGTATAAGAGTGATCCACAACGGCTCTATTTTGTGTATACCAAATTATTGTTCTCAGCGTTACTCACCATCGACGACCCACAAAATGTACTTGTTATAGGCTTGGGTGGTGGAAGTATGTCGAATGCACTGCATAAGATTTATCCGAGCATACAAATCGATAATGTTGAGATTGACCCGTCGGTAGTCAAGGTTGCAAGAGACTACTTTGATTTCTACGAAAGCGATGACATAAAGTCATACACTCAAGATGGGCGCATTTTCATTAAGCGGGCTTTGTTGAAAAAACAGCAATATGATTGGGTGATCCTCGACGCTTATAATGGAGACTACATTCCTGACCACCTTCTCACTGAGGAGTTTTTGCAGGAAGCAAAATCTCTCCTATCGCCAAATGGTGTCCTTACCGCAAACACCTTTGTCAGTAGTCAACTGTACGGGCATGAATCCGCGACTTATCAATCCGTATTCGGGCATTTTTACAATGTACGCTTTGACGATAACCAAAACCGAGTCATCTTGGTTAAGAACTGGGAAACCGCTCAAGAGTTAGAATTTTCATCCCCAGCGACAACTAAGAAATTGCAACAACGTATAGCGGTCTTGAAAGATAAAGTTGCACCGATGGATGTTGATCTACAAAAGCTAAGTCAACTGTTTTCATCGACTAAAGATGCACAAGATTGGGACAGCAATACCAGAGTATTAACCGATCAATATTCGCCAGCCAATTTATTGAATGCCAGTAATTAAGCGCACAGATCTTGGTTAATCCCGTCTTCATTTGCAAACAAAAGGCGAAGGGAAATTTGAATCCTCTTCGCCTATTTTCGCTCAATAGGTTATGGCAGTTGCTAAGGCATTTTCATCCAGTAATGCTTGGCTTTTAAAGCGACCTTCCCAAAAGTACCCAGTAGGCAATTTGATATACATACTATTATCTATTGATTCGCATTAAGAAAATATTCGAATACGGTGGCCGTCAGGATCGATGGCTACAAAGTTAATGCCATATACAGATTCTTCACGTTCTTGAGCAAACTCAACCCCTTGCTGGCTCCATTTATCAAATAGAGAGTCAAGCATCTCTTTGTCTGTGACGGGGATAGAAAGCTCAGTTCCCCCGCCTTTAACTGTACTGGCCGGAGTCAGTGCATCAGTTTGCTTGAGTGTGATTTTAACGTTGCTGGCAAAGTCCAGCGCGGCAAACGTCGGAGATAGAAGCTTAGGTTCACAGTTGAAAGCTTTAGCGTAGAACGCCATGCTACGTTGGACATCTTCAACATAAAGGACGATTGAATCGAGAGAAAACATAGGTACTTCTTAACGTGAGTGGAATTGAAGTGTGAGTATAGCTGGCACGGCTGACAGTTTTTGTCAGGAGTGATAGTGTTGATTATGGATTTTACTAGTAAAACAACACGTTGGAGTTACAAACGGATTCGATGGTCATCTGAGTCATCATTGCGTATCTAAATTCGAATTAAGATTACAATTTGTTAACAACTCGCTTGCTTAATTTTATTGCCACTGCCAATCTAGCTCTGCATTTTAAAAGGAGAAGATCATGCAGTGGAAAACAAAACTAACAACCCTCGCCACTTCTACCCTAATTTTTGCCTCTCACGTCAGTTGGGCAAATCAAGTAGCGGATTCCGTCGCCCCCGAACAAAGTAGTGGGTTAGAAACCAAGCAACTCGTTAAAGCTAACGACTGGATGGTCACGGCAGCCAACCCGCTGGCCACACAAGCGGGTGCGGATGTCCTCGCTCGTGGTGGTAACGCCATTGATGCGATGGTTGCCGTACAACTTATGCTTGGTTTGGTAGAGCCTCAGTCATCAGGTATCGGCGGTGGGGCATTCCTTGTTTATTTTGATGGTAAAGGCAAGCAGCTCGAAACTTACGATGGCCGCGAAACCGCACCACTTGATGCAACTCCTCGTTTATTCCAAGACGAAAATGGACAACCGCTGAAGTTCTATGATGCCGTTGTTGGCGGTCGTTCCGTTGGCACGCCGGGCACGGTGCAGTTGCTGTGGGATACTCACCAGAAATACGGCAAGCTAGAGTGGGCATCACTGATTAAGCCCATCGCTCAACTGGCTGAAAACGGTTTTACCATCAGCCCGCGTTTAGCAACCCTGATTGATAATGACCAAAAGCGCCTAAGCCGCTTTGCGACGACCAAAGCCTACTTCTTTAATGCCGATGGCAGCCCGAAAACAGCAGGGACGCTGCTTAAGAATCCAGAATACGCAGCGACATTAGAGGCTATCTCGAAGAACGGGGCTAAAGCCTTCTATCAAGGCGAGATCGCGGCCGACATCATCAATACGGTACAAACTGCAAAAGGGAACCCGGGCGTATTGGCACAAAAAGACTTAGATGCGTATTCAATTAAACAGCGAGAGCCTGTTTGTTCCGCGTATGAGAGTTACCAAGTTTGTGGCATGGGGCCACCAAGTTCAGGTGCATTAACGGTTGGGCAAATTTTAGCGATGACCGAGAAATTTGACCTAAAAGGGTGGGGACCAAACGACGCAAAATCTTGGCAGGTATTAGCCGACGCGTCTCGTCTAGCCTTTGCAGACCGAGGCATGTACATGGCAGACCAAGACTACGTGCCAATGCCGACAAAAGGGTTAGTCAATACGGACTACTTGCAAGAACGTGCCCAGTTAATTACCGCAGGTAAAGCATTAGACAGCGCACCTTCTGGCACGCCTCCGTGGGATCATGCAATGCAGAGAAGCCAAGATGTTTCTATTGAGCTGCCTTCCACCAGTCACTTCAATATTGTTGATAGCGATGGCAATGTCGTCTCAATGACCACCACCATTGAGAACGCATTTGGCTCACGCCTTATGGTGAGAGGTTTTCTACTCAACAACGAACTGACGGATTTCTCATTTAAAACGCACAACGATGGCAAGCCTATTGCTAACCGTCTTGAGCCGGGTAAGCGTCCACGTTCTTCGATGGCACCTACTATCATCATGCAAGACGACAAACCTTACATGGCGATTGGTTCTCCGGGCGGTAGCCGTATCATAGGCTATGTGGCACAAGCCATTATTGCTCATACTCAATGGGACATGGATATTCAGCAGGCCATCAATCAGCCGCACTTCCTAAATCGCTTTGGGACGTTAGATCTGGAAAAGGGCACATCGGCGGAAAGCTTCAAACCCGAACTAGAAAAGATGGGGTTTAAGGTCAACATTCGCGATCTTA
The DNA here is from genome assembly GCF_900233005.1 of Vibrio tapetis subsp. tapetis. Classification (NCBI taxonomy): domain Bacteria; kingdom Pseudomonadati; phylum Pseudomonadota; class Gammaproteobacteria; order Vibrionales; family Vibrionaceae; genus Vibrio; species Vibrio tapetis. Next base: position 1,958,678 of record NZ_LT960611.1, on the reverse strand, counting down.
ACTCAGGTTTACACGCGATTCGTCTAACAAAAGACGGCCTAGAAGGCGCTGCCGATCCTCGTCGTGAGGGGGCGGCTATTGGGCAATAGGGGATAATTCTCTTTTTTACTCACTACCTTGTGCGAGTACTCTAACAAGGTAGTGAGTCAATAGGGTGATGACTTCAATATGTTGATTTCCGTACTCTATACGAACCTAAACCAAATAAAGAAAGCACCATTAGTCCGCTATGGCACTCTTTTTCCTGAAAGGCCGAATGAGGTGTAAGTACACGCCAACCGCATAGAAAAATAGCGCGCCTGATTTTGCCCAAGCAATGACTAAGTCTTGCTTGGCTCCCAACGCTTTATACTCGGCGTTAGAAAGATACGGGTCATCGAACGGCACGATGCCCATAGACCAAATTATTACGCCTGCAGATAGCACTGAAACTAAAATAACATGCAGTGTTAGTTTCGCTATCGCTTCCAGTATTTTGATTTTATTCAATATATTAACTCAGAAATAATCGTCTTCACTCTCAATGAGCATCAGCTTTTGGTGATCGTATTACTGTTTTTAATGACACTTTGTGCCGAGACTACAACAATCCTTGACGCTGTAACAACATGAACATACATCAAATAGTACTTAAGGTAACAGTATGGACAGATACCAAATTGTACTTAGGGGATCTGTTCCGTCAATTCCACTTCAATACCAGATTTAGACTGGTCTCATTTTGCATAGTGCATAAGTAGCATCATGAGTTTTCTAGCTCGTTTCTGGACATTTTTGAGTTACGGCCCGACCTACTTAGCTCAAGCTCGTATAAGCTGAGATACCGCTAATTCGCCTCGTGTTTTGAGGAATATCAATATATGATTACATCTTTTTTGACCTAATGTGCCAGCAAAGATAAAACTTAGGATATCATACGGTATTACTCTAAGTTATTGTTCGATATATTTATCTATCGTTACATGGAGCATTTACCAGTTCCCCCACGTTTGGTAAGCTCATTACCTAAACAAACATAACTTACTGAATATATGCACATTGATATACTTGATGCGGGGCATGGGGATTGTCTTTTAATCACTTGTGGTGAAACGCTGATTTTGGTTGATTCAGGTCCTAACTCCTTCAAAGTACGCAAAGAGCTAATCAAACGGCTAACGGCACTTCTTGCTGGCAGAGATATTGATGTCGCGATTGTTACTCATAACGATGATGACCACATCGGAGGGTACAAATATCTGCTTGAAAGTGGATTTATTATTAAAAAATTCGTTTTCAATAGCTTAGATCTCATAGCAAAGATCGTTAAAAACAACTCTCGGCAGAAGAAAATATCTTTTAGGCAGGACATTGATCTTCAGAACGTCTTAAATGCCAAAGGTATTGGCGTTCAAAGCTTTCAAAACGAAGACTCACCTCTGAGGTTTAATGGTATTACGTTAACGGCTTTAACCCCTAACCAAGTCATACTAGAACGACTGAATAACAGAGCGGTGGTGGTTAGAGCACAGAAGAAGATTTCTGGTTCAAATCGTAAAGAAACTCCCATAGCTGAGTGTCTTTTAGAAATACAAAACGATAGAGTTCAGTTCGTTGAAGATAACTCACTTACTAACAAGTCAAGCATATCTTTAATACTTGAATATGAAGAGGTACGAGTACTATTCCTTGGTGACTGCCATCCGAGCGATGTGATCGACGCATTAAAATCTACAGAGAAAAACGGAAGTCAGTTCCATGCTGTAAAGTTATCGCACCATGGTAGCGAAAAGAACACAAGCGCCATGGTGCTAAAAACTTTAGGCGAAACTGATTACATCATATGTGCCGATAAGTCTCATCACGGGCACCCAAACAATAAAACGATTAGTCGAATCATCCACTTTAACAAGCATGCAAACATTCATTTGAGTGGTGATAACCAAAAGCTTAACAAGATGTTCGAAGCTTGTATCGAGCAAGGGTATCCAATTAATGTCAGCTACCCTGAAAATGGTGTAAACAGGATTGTTTATGAGTAGAAAAACCTCGGTAAAAATAGTTACGACAATCGCTGAGTCAAGTGGTTATCACTTTAAGTCAAGCGCTGATGATAGTTCGTATGTCATCGCATCAAAACATGGACTGTGCCATAAATCTGATGATTGTGCGCCTTATAACAATAGGGTTACAGATTGTTGCAAATCATGCTCTGTGACGCTTGATTTTACCGACGTAGAATTGCGCAAAAAAGATGGTCTAGAGCTTACAGCCCAGAAAATATTTGGTTTCCCAAATAACGATATCTCAATTATTAAGGTCACGGAAAAAAGCCAAACACCTTTAAAACTCGGAAAAGTATCAGAAAACACTGGCAGTTATGTAGCGTATGGCTATAAATCAGAAAAAACTGAACCTGCTAGGCTTCTTTTAAGTGCCCCTGAAATCAACGATGATGAATGCTATTTCAACATTGATAGCTTTTCTACTCCTGAGTTGGTTGAAAAAAGCGAAGATTACTATGGTGTTTCGGGTTCACTTGTTATTGATAGAACCACTTCTGATATTCCTGTAGCTTATTCGGTTATCACAACGAACGAAGAAAGTAATGATCTATCTGGTGACCTTCTATTCGATATTAACTTCAACGAGCTACATGATTTTTTTGGATCAAAAATCTTCTCCAAGCAACGTTGTAAGGTTTATGTCGACACAAGTTTCAAAGAACATTTTAAGGAAATTGACGTTATCCAAGTCAACATAAACCTTTGTGTGTCCGTGCTTATCCCTACCCAAAAAGGCTTTCCTCACTTCAACTTGAACCCAATAGCTGAATCATTAACAAATGAGTTCGACCTAATACTGGGTAGTAACCCAAAGAATAAAGCTATGAACACCGTATCGGCACTAAGAGTGCTAGAGGAGAAAAAAGAGCTACTTCCAGTATATAAGCTGCTATCAAGTCGTATTGTAGAGTCAATGATGAATGCACCCCATATATACTCTACTTATATTGATGACTCAAATTACCATCATATGCACCTTTTAAACGACACAGAAAATGGGATGAGTTTCGTCATTTCAAGTTTCGGTGGTGAAGGTGACTTAACTGAAAAGTTCAACATTGCCTTAAATCAAATGGTTTACAACATAAACCATTACTCGTTAAGCACAAAACTGATTTCAGAACGAGCGTTTCTTGATATGAAATATAGTCACGAGGAATGTGAACTATTGTATGAAGTATTGTTTGGTGATCACAGTGAAGTTATCGATAACTTGTCTATAATACACTGTATAGATTTACAGTCATCCTTGGCTTCTAATGATGTTCCAGTAGAAGAGCAAATAAAAGAACAGGTTAAAAAAGCTATATCAAACATCGACAAGATGACACTCAATATGATCAGTCAAGGACTGAATGTAAGCCTATATGTGATACCTACAAATAGGAGCAATGAGTTAACCGAGATTATGGAGGTATTACTCAAATGAGTGTTAATGCCGTAGATTATATCTGTGAACGAATAGCAAATAGTGATGAGTTTGAACTGAGCTATAAAAAGTTATTTTTGACAACATCTAAGAACAGATTTAACAGCAACTCTTCTAACCCAATAACCAATCAAGAATATCATAAGTTACTAAAGTATTCGGATTTTTTATCGAATTCAGACGATAGCTACTATAGAAGCCTTTCGTTAAAAATCGTTTCATCATTATATGAACTGTATAACTACGAGTCTAACTGTCAACTAGTTGTAAAATCGGTACTAAACAAGTTCGGCTTGTTCTCTGCGGAGACTAAGTTCGTAGACGATAGCCTACATCTCCCAATAAGTGTGGAACTTTCGAGCAACTATAGAAAACAAAGTCAGCGTATTGGAAGCACTGACGATATATTTACTAATGCACAGTTTAAAATTTACCAGTCGATTATGAGTAATCTACACTTTAGTTTTTCTGGTCCAACGTCGTTAGGTAAGTCATTTCTACTAAAAAACACAGCTATTGATTTAATTGAATCAGTACAGAACATAGTTTTCATTCTGCCGACAAAAGCACTCTTAGAAGAGTATTTGATAGATTTTAGACTGCTATTATCTGAAAGAAAGATAGATAATGTAAATGTAACTAAAGCTGTTTCAGGGTTCAAAAAGGATAGTAAAAACATATTAATTTTCACACAAGAAAGGTACAACAGCTTTCTGTTTGAACATTCTTACTCAAATGTTGATGTTGATGTTGATGTGTTATTCATCGACGAAGCTCATAAGTTGGCTGATAAAAGAAGTAAACGCGCGATCACTCTATTTAAAGTGATAAGACGTACACTTGATTTTTATCCCAATGTCAAACTGGTTTTTTCTAGTCCTGTAATTTCTAACCCTGAGATGTTTTTTAATACCTTTGATTTAAAAGAAAATTCAAAGAGCTTAGTTGTTAGAGAAAGCCCTGTAACTCAAAACCTATACTTTTCAAACTTGATTGATGGAGAGTTTAGGTATTTTGATAATGTTAAGAAAGATGTATATAAGTTCATACCTGAGCGTAATTATGAGAATGGATTCGATTTAATTAGCTCTTTAGGAGAGTCGTCTCACTCAAATTTAGTTTTTATATCAAGTAAAATAGAATGTGTAAAAAAGTGTGGCGAATTTATCCAATATATGATTGGAAACGGTCTATTATCTGAAACAAATGATGAAGAGCTAATAAACGAATCTGAGTTCATTTCCGACTTTGTTCACAAAGACTTCATACTAGCTAAATATTTGCGCTATGGTATTGCTTTGCACAATGGATCTTTGCCTACGTTTATTCGTAAACGAATAGAAGATTTATACGCACGTAAGAAAATCAAGTTCATCTTTTGTACTTCAACTCTGCTAGAAGGCGTTAATTTACCAACACAGAATGTTTTTATCTATCCGTTTGCAAAAAGAACGCTGAACGATGCGGAAAAATGCAATCTGGATTTTTGGAACCTAGCAGGACGTGCTGGAAGGTATAGAAATGAATTATCAGGAAATATAATTTGTATCGGAGAGTCTGGAAATAACTGGGATATCGTTGAAAAACGGGCAAGAGAAAGTAAAACTATCGAAATAGATGATGGTATTGTTTCATTGTTATCTAAGCATAGAAAAATCCTTAATTATATTGAAGGAAAGACAAAGTCACCTGATAAACACATTAAAGAGTTAAGTGCGCTTATATTATCTGAAGTGCTAAGTTTTTCAAAGTGTGGGGAACTAGGTAGTATTCTTCTTGGCTTCGACAAGAAAATTAGAGATAAAATAATTACTTCTTCGATTGAACATTTAGATAGAAAATCGATATCTGATATTGACCCAGTTGCCTTTTCTAGCAATCACAATTTTGATAGTGATCTACAATCTAAAGCAAACCAATTTGCCAGAGATCGTAAGAACATATTAAAGTCTTACTCAAGAGAAGATGTCTCTAGCTATATTCGTACAATTAATGAGATTTATAGCATTAGAACAAAAGAATCTTCGTTAAAACAACTGATAAATGTTGTGTATTCTTGGTTGATGGGTTCACCACTATCGGTAATAATTTCGAATGGAATTAAGTATGGCACGACTGTTAGAGATCCAGAAACGTATCGATGGGTAGACTTTAATGCAAGTGATTCATCTCATTTGAATCAAAAGATAATCGAGACAATCACATGTATTGAAAGCGAAGTGACTTTTCTTCTTGAAAGCTGTTGTTCTCATTTCTATCAACTTACAAAGTCTATACATGGCGAGTCATTTTCAGGTTGTAACCTTGCGCCGTTACTTGAATATGGAACCATGGATCCAAAAGAGACTGAGCTGCAAGATTATGGATTTTCAAGATTAGCAGCTAGTGAGTTAGTCAAAAAACATAAGGATTGTATAACTTTCTCTAATGGAGAATCTAAACTAAAAGTAGATATACGTAAGCTTAAGTCCCAAACTAGTGAACATAGTCTTATTAGAAAAGAGTTAAATTGGATAGCAAAATAAAAAGCAAACGAAGATTATTTGCTTTTTTACTTATTCATTCTAACCCAAGAAACTTGAGTTAGAATGCAGTAGCATGGTTAATATGGCCTCCTGATAAGAGGTGTTATTATGTATCACGTACATATCAGGTGGCACTATGACAAGACGGGCCAGAAGAACCTTTAGCGCAGAATTTAAGCGTAAAGCAACTAAACTTGTCGTTAACCAAGGTAATTCCATATTCAGCTCTATTGGTCATCACCAGTGCTCAAGCTTTCAGCATTAGCCACATTTGGTCAAACTAACAGCCATGAGACTGTGAAGGATAATCTAGCTAGCACGGTTTGGGCCAAAAATGAGTTATAAATTACTTCAAATCAGTGAATGTACCCACTTCGTATTACTTCACTTGCGTATTTCGGCGATTCCGATCGGGCGTTTCGGTTTAATCCGATCACCTGACCCTGCCGTTTTTCTCTACCTCTAGTTTTACTCTAACTGATCGGATTGCGCCAGTTTTCTCATTGATTCCCCTCCTAGTTCTAATCGGTGGCTGTTATGGATTAATCGGTCTAAAACAGCATCAGCAACCGTGGCGTTACCTATCATGTTGTACCATTCTTTTACAGGAAGTTGGCTTATCATCATCGTGCTGCTGACCTGATATCTGTCTTCAAGTAACTCCAGTAAATGACCTGCATGATCCTGAGTGAGCTTTTCCATTCCCCAGTCATCTAGGACGAGTAAGCCTTTTTTCGATAGTGCCAGTAGCTGTTTTTGATATGTGCCGTCAAGACGGCCTGAACTTAGATCATCCAGTAAGCGACTCAGACGGTAATATCGAACGCTATGTTGCTGCTCGCAAGCCTGAGCCGATAAAGCGCAAGCGATATAGGTTTTTCCTGCTCCTGTAGGGCCAGTGATCAAGATATTTTGATGTTTGTGCAGATAGATTCCTGTCAGAAGTTCACTCATCTGACTCCGCATTAGACCTCGCCCTTCTTTGTAAATAATTTGGCTTGCCTGCGCATCTACTCTGAGCTTGGCTTGTCGCTTGAGCCTTTGGATCTTAGTTTGGTTTCGGTTAAGCAACTCACTCTCTAGAAGTAAGCTTAACCTTTCTTCGAACGCTAGCTCTGCGTAAGTGGATAGCTGCTCACGTTGCTGCTCTAAAGCTTGTGCTGCATGACCAAGGCGAAGTGCTTTTAGTTGTTCATTTATCTGGTTCATTACGTACTCCTAGTGGTAAAAGTCAGGGCCACGAACATTGCTGTGCTCTATGTTGGGTGTGGTTTGAGTTTCTGATGAGAGTTGGCCTTCCCGATGGTTTACTAACAAGTTTTTGACGAACTTAAGATAGGGTTTATTGATTAGAAGCGCATCCTTACAGGCTTGCTCTAGACGAACATCACCGTATTTTTTACTCAGGTTCAATAAGCCAAGACAGCTACGATAAGCTTGTTCAGGGTGTGCCTTTTTCATCAATTGAACATTCACCATTTCACGAGTTGCAGCGCCAATATGTTCTCCCCAGCGCAATAATCGTTCAGGAGACCATTTCTGATACCGATGGTTGCTGGGCATGTGTTCGGGGTAAGTGCTTATCCCTCGTTCTTTTGGGCTACATGGATGTTGTGAGACTAGGGTTTCCTTGATAATAAATGCGTATCAAGCGGGAAGTGGCTTCAAGTTCAACATGTTGTCCCACTAACAGGTGAGGCACAGAGTAGTAATGTTTTCTGTACTCTATGTGGTAGTCAGGCCCAACTTTCGCCCGCTTAGTTTCGGTATAGATGTAGCGTTGGATTGGAAGTGGTCTCAATGCTGGTTTATCTAACTGCTCGAACAGTGCCTGACGGCTGGCTCCTAGCTGTTTCATTTCCCTTTGGTTCAAATCATTCATTAGCTCACGGATGGCTAGGTTTAACTCTTTGAACGTGTGGAAGGTATTGTGTCGTAGTCGCATCATTATCCAACGCTCAACAATGAGCACTGCATTTTCAGCTTTTGCTTTGTCTTTAGGTTTGTATGGTCGAGCAGGCATGACAGCCGTCTGGTAATGGTTAGATAGTTTCTGGTAACTATCGTTGAGCTGAGGTTCATAGCGGTCATGTTTAGTGACAGCCGAACGCAGGTTATCAGGGACTAACAACCTTGGAACCCCGCCGAAGTGTTCGAAGGCATTGGCATGGGCTTCCAGCCAGTGTTCTAGTTTTTGACTCTCACTTGCTTCCACGTAGGTATAATTGGATGCACCAAGAGTGGCAACAAAAACCTGGGCATGACGGATCTCTCCCGTGTCAGGGTTAACGACTGGGATCGTTGGGCCACAGTAATCAATGAACAGCTTGTCACCTGCGATGTGGGTCTGTCGCATGCTACGCTTCTGCTTCTTTAACCAACGCATGTAATGTTCACAGAACTGAGTATAAGCGTAGGCTCGCTCCTGATATTGCTCGTAATATTCTTCCCACAACAGCAGTTTCGTCATGCCTTTTCTTTTTAGTTCCGTACAACAGTTAGCGAAGTTTGGCATCGCTTTGGCTTTATTCGCTCCTTTTGGGTGATAAAGCGCATTGGTTAACTCTGTATCTGAACAACTATCAGGGAGCGGCCAACCTATTTGGCTTTGATTAAAACGACTGATGATTTCAGATACGGTCGCACAACCAATTTTCAGACAGGAAGCGATATTTCTGTGTGACAATCCGCACTCGAATTTAAGGCGTAAAACCTCTTTGATTTTTGTCATTGGTGTTCTCTTTTTTGGCATCATCACTTCCTAGTTGTATACGACTACTAACAAGGATAGCGACTGGTTGATTTAAAAGAGAAAAAGGGAGGGTTTCGGAGTATCCGATCAGTGATTTCGCTATTCCGATCGCCCATTTCGGAGTTTGGGCTAAAGTGATCGGATTATTGCGGAATGAGCGATCGGTTTAAACCGAAACAGGTGATCGGATAATGCCGAAATAGGTGATCGCAATGCTCCGAAATACGCATTCACTAGCTCATGATCACAAGGAACCCCCTAATTTCTCTTAGCTACCACTTAGGAAAGCCATCAACTGAAATTGACTGCAATGGTTTCGAACAGCTGTTGAAATTGCGCTGAATTACAATGCAACAAACAGTGGAGGAGGGGGAGATTTAAAAGCGAATGAACCTTACGCATTTTATAGCGCCAGATCTCCATACTATTTGGTGTGTGTCTGTTTAAAGCTAAAAGAAAAGTCTTGTAAGTAAGTTCGCGGTTCTGATGAACATTTAATCTCAATTATTTTAAGAACCCTAAATCTTGAACCGAGAAATTAGCTAAGTTTGGAAAGATATAATTCATTGCACTTCCACTCTTTACTCCCATCCATTTTGCGACTGTCGCACCTATTTGCTCTACGGAAGTCGTCGGAATCATTCGCCCTTTATTAAAATCATTGTCGCCATCAAGGATTAACGATGGCCACTGTCCGTATAACTGGCCACTACTAGGTGATTACTTGCCCAGCCATGATCAGTTCCGGTGCCATTGCTCGCTAAGCGTCTACCAAAGTCAGACATGGTCATGGTGGTCACTTTATCACCCAGGCCTGATGCTTCCATTGACTGATTGAACGCTGCAAGCGACTGACTCAACGCGCTCATTAATTCCGCATGCTTATCCAATTGATTGGCGTGTGTATCAAAACCGCCTAAGCCGACAAAATAAACTTGCCTTTGGTGGCCTAGCTGATCGCTCGACTTAATCAATCGCGCGACGGTATGTAGCTGATGACTTAAAGATATATCAGGGAAATGACCTTCTTCCGGGATAGAATCAATTGCCGTTGCAAGTGTATCTCGTATGGAAATTGAATCACTCTTTACACGATCGAACTCTCGCCCAAACGCGGCCAAAGGGGATAAGTTCATCACCTGATCAAAGCTCTTTCGGCGCTGAGTGTTGTTGATGGCATTCATTTTAGGGAGTGATGATGCATTAATAAGATTGGCAGTATGGTCGCTCCCATTTAGTAACTGAGCATATCCATTGAGGCTAAACGTCGGGCTAATGGCGTTAGTATCGCTACTCAGTACATCCATTAATCGCCCGGCCCAGCCTAGCGTTGTGCTACTGCCAGACCAACCGCGCTGCCATTCTGTTTGTTGTGAATTGTGAGAGAACAAGAATGGTGGCATCGCGTGCGTTCCATCCCGCAAACCCGCCTTCGTTGAAGGTTCAATTAATACACCGCTGTTTGCAATAGCGACCATTTTTCCGCTATTAAAAAGGCTTTGAGCTTCTACCATTGATGGGTGTAAACCCAATGTCAGATCTGCCCCCGAATTCAACGACAAAGGCAGTAATGACGCTTGGGGGATAGCGATGTCTGGACGCGCCGTAGCGTATTCATCATAGCGTGCATTATTGTTGGGTATCAACATGTTAAAGCCATCATTCCCGCCAAATAAAAACACACAAACCAGCGCTTTATAATCATTATTTGGCAGGGCATGTGCAGAGCCGGTGCCCATCACTGATACCACCGGTGTTGAGGCCATAGCCGCTAATAGTTGACGACGTGAAATCATTGGGTTAATTCCTCAATATGAAATTCTTGGCTTGTTACGACAATATAAATGGCATTGCGGACCTTTAAACTTTGCTGAGTATCTCGATGACTTTCTAATGACTCCAATACGATAGCTCTCAGAGGATTACTCATCCTTTGAGAAAGCAAGCGTCTCTCAATTTCAATGATCAATGCCTCGTGATCATTGGCTATCGCTTCTAAAGGCGCTGTATTGATGACAATGCGATTTGGGTTATCTTCTCCCTCGTAATTCGTTCTACCCGTTGCAGCCCAAAGCTGATTGTTGGTGAGAATGAAATTATTCCAGCTCAGTATCTCAAACTCGGGCGCAACATCATTTACGGCAGCGATCTCTCCATTTGGGGCGTAATCTGGAGAGAAGAAATTGAACACACTTGGCGAACCAAGTGGAGATTGCCCATAGGATCGAAACGTGTCGATGGAGTTATGAAAGCGGCCCGAAGGATCGGCTGATTTAGCCTCAAATGCGCGGAAAAAATTGGTCATCGCTATTAAAGGTTCTTTCATCTTAACAGGCGAACGATCACCGCCACTAAGTGCCTCGCTGTCTGTTAGAATTCCGCGGATTACTGCTTTAAGATCCCCTCTTACTCCTTCACCATTATCGGCGAATAGTGCACTAGTTCGAGCAACATAAGCTGGAGAAGGGTTCGACGTCACCAATCTTTGTATCAGGTGTTTACTGATCAGCGGAGCGGTATTCGGGTGATTAAGCAACATATCCATTGCCTGGGCCATATCTTGCTCGGCAGTTTGCCCTTGTGCAAATACTTTTCCCATCACCACCTTTTCTTTATCATCATGACGCTCAGGGTAAGCGACCATTGGCAAGAACCAATTCCCATCTTTAGAACCCCACGATGGTTTAGTTTTCTCAGCGATATGCCAACCGGTAAAGACACGAGCAAGGTTTTCTATGTCATCTTGCGAGTAAGTTGGGATCCGTTGATTTTGAGCATCGAGTTTCGCCGTACCATCGGAGTTTAATTCATAAAGCCCGATGCTAAAAAGCTGCATGACTTCACGTGCATAGTTTTCATCAGGGTAGCGATTATTCTTTGGGTCAGCCTTTTGATTGGCCATCATTGACAAGTAATCACCCATCGCGGCATGAAGCGTCACTGATTCAATTAGATCACGATAATTGCCAAAAGCATGGGTGATGAGCATGTCGTAGTAGTCGGTCATCTCTAGTGGGCGTCCTCCCAAGCTCGCGCCATACCGTGAAATCACGAAAATTTCACTCAATGCAAACGCGACACGCTGTCGTAATTGATCCGGCGCATTTAGGCTGATATCCCACCAAACGGCCACGCGATCCGCTTGGTTGTAGCTGTCTCTGCCTTCTGCCAATGGGTACGTTTTCAGGCGTGTCGAGTGCAAACTTGGTGCGATAGAAAACTGTTTATCTAGCCAAGTGACGTAGCCTAAGCGTGCCAATTCTTGATAAGAGTCCGGCTTCGGACCAAATGTTGACCGATAGAGAAGGTCATAACGCTGAGCTTGTGTCAGGGAAACGGGCTCAGGAATATCACCCTGGCCTGAACCACTATTATCTCCTCCGCCACATGCCATGAGCAGTGAGAGGCTAGCGAAGCAGATACTCAATTTGTAGCCATAACGCTTTAATATAGAAAACAATTCAGCAACCCTATACGGCAGGTGATTTTTCCGCACACTAACGAATATCATCATTTACAGCAATCTAACCCGATATAAATTGTGCGACGGGTTCATATTTGACCATGAGTCATCAGTATAACTCACGAAAATGCACTGTTTTGGTGCCCTGATGTAGGCATATGCTCCCAAATTTAGTGCAGGAATTCATTTAACTTAACTAAAAGTTATAAAAATCAATGCATTAAAAAACGGTCTAATTCTTGATACAGGTATAAGTAGCTACAGGTTTGAGTACCCCCTTAAACATATAATCAGAATCAAGGAAGGCGACCATGCAAGATGCACTTACGATAATACTCGCCGGAGGTATGGGCTCGCGCTTATCTCCGCTTACTGATAATCGAGCTAAACCCGCTGTACCATTTGGCGGGAAATACCGAATCCTTGATTTTACTCTGTCTAACTGCCTTCATTCGGGTTTACGGCGTGTATTGGTGCTGACTCAGTACAAATCCCATTCGCTACAAAAACATCTTAGGGATGGCTGGTCTATCTTCAACCCTGAGCTTGGCGAATATATTACTGCCGTGCCACCACAAATGCGTAAAGGTGAAAACTGGTATGAAGGCACGGCAGATGCTATTTACCAAAACTTATGGTTACTAGACCGCAGTGAAGCCGAATATGTCGTCGTGTTATCAGGCGACCATATTTACCGGATGGACTATGAGCCGATGCTGGCTCAGCATAAAAAGACAGGGGCGGATCTCACGATTGCTTGCATGGAAGTGCCTATTCAAGAAGCGAGCGCCTTCGGTTGTGTTGGCATCGACAACGAGCGAAAAATTGTCGCGTTCGAAGAAAAGCCAGAAAACCCACCGGCCACACCGAACGACGAAACCCAAAGCTTAGCGTCTATGGGGATCTATATTTTCTCTATGAACACGCTGGTGGAAAGCTTAGAACTTGATGCAAGCAACGATTTGTCTAGCCACGATTTCGGCAAAGATATTATTCCGAGGCTCATTGATAAACAATCTGTCTATGCGTACCAATTTGGCGACACAAAAGGCCGTGTAAGCAGGGATACCTATTGGCGAGATGTAGGGACTATCGATTCGTTTTATCAAGCAAATATGGATCTGCTTGAACCTGTTCCGCCCATTGATCTTTATCAGCCTAATTGGCCAGTGAGAACCTATGAGCACCAATATCCACCCGCTCGAACGGTTTCTTCAGATACAGGGAATGAGGGGATTTTTATTAACTCTATTATTGCCAATGGGGTAATAAATTCTGGAGGCTCGGTTCAACACTCCATTCTCTCTGCAAACGTGAGAATCAATGACGGGGTAACCATCGCAGACTCCATTTTATTTGATGATGTTCAGGTAGGAGAAAACAGTCAACTTCAAAACTGTATCGTGGATAAGCACGTAGTGATCCCACCTAATACTCAAATTGGCTTCAACACCACAGTAGATGCACAGCGTTTTCATATTTCTGAAAATGGGGTTGTGGTGATCCCTGAAAGCTACCAGTTCGACTGATATATAAAAGCCCTAAACGGTCTGTTTGGGGCTATTTGCCATTCCTTAATGCCCTAACGCCATAATTCTTTATTGAGCGATGTTGATAACCTTTTGGTTACCCTTCCACTCTTACACTTCTCCTGATAACGACAATAATGAAGATAAATCAGGAGAAGAGATGAAACTATTCGCATCGCTACTAACCACTATGATCATCACGGGGACTATTTGGGGGGCGGTACTTATGCAACCTGTAATGGCCGAAAGTTCATCAAAAACACCGCTGTCACAAGGGGCCGAGAAAACGCCGACTAAACGGCAGTTGAAGCAACAGGCACAGAAAAAAAACAAAACCTATATCCGCAGTGTCGTCACCAAAACCATCTCATTGGACGCTGTTGCTGCACTTTGGATCGAGTTTGAAGATCAGATCATTAAGCAAGAAGACTTACCCGAAACACTGGATCGCCTTGTCGTGATCTATCAGGACATGGATAAAGACTTCAGCCATGCCACTGTCACCATTGGATTTCCTGTCGAGGCGAGCAGTCAGAAAGATGGCTATATTGAACTTATCTCCAATGCACACGGACAGCCGTTGTTGAATCGCGGTGAGCACAGCAAGGCGGAAATAGCCAATGCCTGGGAAGACATTAATTTTCGCAAGCCAGTGAAAGCGGTAATAGAAACGCATTACTTAAATGCACTAGGGCAAGAAGAGTCCAACCAGCTAGTTGTTCACTACAACTAAAGATTGCACAGGAGCTAAATTATGGACTTCATGTCTCAAACGCTATCTGAAATGTCTATCATCCTGACTGAAACTTGGGTAGATGAGCATTTTATGCTGATTGCCGCCGTGATATTTCTCATTGAGCTAATACGTTATGGCTTTAAGAAACAACTAAATTGGAATCTTATTGGCGACAGTGCGACTAATTTGGTCACGCTGAGCTTTTTGCTAGTGACGCTTTTTTTAGTCGGACTGGTGTATGTGGGGGCGTTTACCTACTCTTATGAACACTTTAGCCTGACCCAACTTCCAATAACGGGCTGGACGGTGCTCGGCTGTTTGATTTTGGCTGACCTCGCTTACTATTGGGAGCACAGGTTTCTTCACAGTAACGGCTTAGCTTGGGGAACGCACTCCGTTCACCACAGTTCGCCTTACTTTAATATCTCGGTCGCTTATCGTTTTGGTCCACTCGATTGGTTTTTCCCGTTCTTCTTCCACTTACCGTTGATCTTATTGGGCTTTAATCCATTTGTTGTGTTGATGTGCGAGACACTGGTTCAGCTATACCAAACCTTGCTGCACACAGAGATGGTAAAGAAGCTTCCACGGCCGATTGAGGCGGTGTTTAATACACCGTCACATCACAGAGTGCATCATGCCACCAATAAGCGATACTTGGATAAGAACTATGCGGGCATACTGATCATTTGGGATCGGATGTTTGGCACCTTTGTACGTGAAGAGGAAAAGGTAAAATATGGTGTTTACCCACGGATTAATTCGGTTAACCCATTTAAAGTGTATTTCGATGGCTACGTAAAACTGGGGCAACAAATTTGGCATGCACCAAACTGGGCTTATCGACTGCGATTGCTCGTTAAGCCACCGATTTGGGCATGGCAACAAAAACAGAAAAGGGAATAGCAACGAATGAGCATTAGTGTCCTACTTATCGAAGACGACAAAGATCTTGCCGAGGCCATCAGTGATTATATGGAGTTGGATGGCTTCGAATTTGACTTTGCTTACAATGGGCTCGCTGGTCGTGACCTAGCGTTGAGCAATCACTATGACATCATCTTGACCGATCTTAATATGCCGAAGATGGATGGCATTGATGTTTGTCAGTCATTACGAGATAAAGGGGTCACTACGCCTATCCTCATGCTTACTGCCAGAGATACCTTAAATGACAAGTTAACGGGTTTTGCTGCGGGTTCGGACGATTACTTGGTCAAACCGTTTGCGATGGATGAACTCAAAGTTCGCCTATTAGCGTTAGCACGTCGTTCAAAAGGTGTCGTGACGCGTTTGAGCATCGGCGACTTAACGGTAGATTTGGATAAACACCAAGCCATCCGGTCTGGGCAACCACTTAAAATGCCGCCGGTATGTTGGAAGATGCTGGTATGCCTAATGCAAAACAGCCCGAATGTCGTGAGTAAAACAAAATTAGAAGATGAAGTGTGGGGAGAGACGCTTCCTAGTGCTGACAGCTTGAAGGTTCACCTGTTCAAACTGAGGCAAGCCGTCGATGCCTCTTTTGACAACAAGCTTATTCACACTGTGCACGGAGTCGGTATTGTGATCAGGGAAGAACAGTAATGAAGCGGGTAAGCATTAAGCGAGATATTTATATTTACCTATTTGGCTTATTGCTTGGTCTGACGGCTGTTTATGCTTTAATGATTAATCAGAGTTATGAAGTAGGGCTTAATGAATCGGCCAAATATAGCTTTCTATATGAGATAAAGCTGGCCGAAAAGCACTACCTTGCCAATGGAGAACTCAAACCTTCTCATCGTGAGTCTTTCCAAGTATTTGATGACTTAAAAAAGTGCCACAGGTTTACCTTACGCAGTTTGATTGGAATAGCTTTGAGCCGGATGTGATCTACGATCAGTACGTTGCGGGCAAAGATGGGAGGTTCGGTAAGTATTATTACGCGGCCTATCACTACGTCGAGAGTAAGCAAGCGTACTTGTATGTTGTGTCGCAATACGATGAAGCCGTGTATTACGATCTATTTGAACAAAACCCACCAGAGTCTATCAGTCAAGTAAACTCAGCCTTCTTGATGGTTGGGTTCATACTTCTACTAATCTTTGCTCTCATTCGTTTACTGATCCACCGGTTGACGAAGCCTATTCTGCACCTTTCGAAGTGGTCTCAAACTCTGGATCTCAATGAGGCCGACGGGCTACAGAGCTTTCGCTATGTCGAAGTGCAACAACTTGCGAATCAATTAGTGAAGAGCGTTCAGTCTCAACAGCAATCCATAGAGCGAGAAGAGTTTTTCTTGCGCGCCGCTAGCCATGAATTAAGAACGCCAGTTTCGATTATTTCTGCAAGTAGTGAGATGCTGACTAGGCTCGCAGGCTCTATCCCTAATAGTGGGCAGCGGGCTGTTAAGAGGATTGAACGCTCCGTTGTGACCATGCAAAATTTGGTGACATCATTACTGTGGATGAGCAGAAACCAGCAGCTTAACGTAGAGATGAGCCAAGTCGATATTAAGGCGGTGGTTGAAGAGGCGCTAGAGCAGCACCGTTATCTATCTGATGAAAAAGATCTCAAGGTAAACTTGATAGCTGATGACTCCTCTCTTTCACACCCAATGCCTGCGGTATTAGTTGAAATTATCATTACCAATTTGGTTCGAAATACGTTTCAACATGCTTCTAAAGGTGACGTTGAAATACGCGTTTCGCCTAGTGGGATAAGTATATCTAATGCGCTAGGCGAGTCAGGCCAAGATGCCATAGAACAAGGTGCTTCAGAGGTGTCATTTGGTATTGGCGTCATTCTTATTGAGCGTTTGTGCCAGCATCAGAACTGGAAATTTACACATCTATCCGAGGAAAAGCAGTCCGAGGGAAATCGGTATTTTGCCAAGGTGGATTTTCTCGCTAAACCTTCCATTTGAATCCCTGCTAGACAGGGTAACCAAAAGTTAACCATTGCCCATTTACAATGACTCCAAGCTAATAAATTAGGAGTCATTACATGGGCACTTGGATTCTAGAAACCTTACTTTGGAGTGTTGTCACCGTTGCTGTCTGCATTGCAATCTGGGGATTTTCGCTCGCCAATATTTTGATCGCATTGGGCGCTTCTGTCGCTATTTCTCTGCTACTTGGCAACAGCTGGAGAAGTTAGGGCTATGGACAAGCGCTACAACCCTATCAAGTGGAAAACGCTGCTTGCTTTATTTTTGGCCTTTGTCGCTCTTAAATTCAATTGGTTTTTTATTTGGGGTGTCTTCTGCTGGTTCTGGGGCAGGGAGAACTTACGCAGTAAAGAAGCCTTTTTTGTGGAGCGAGTAGAGCGAAGCAAAAATCCTATTTTGTTCACTGTCATTATCATTAGCTGGTTTTTGATGGGGGCTCTGTATTTCTACATGGACCATAGAATCTACGATTTTTTCTATTCTTTATAGTTAGGTGAAAGCAATGAAGATCTATTTAATTAAAGCATCCGCAGGTAGTGATTACTCTAAATACAAAGCCTCTACTGGTGGACCACCACAAAATATATTTGCCGCCGCCGCGGCAACTCCGAAATGGTACAAACTTGATATGGTGGATGAAACCATTGGCGATCAAGCCGATCTCAATATCAAGGCCGATGTCGTCGTGATTTTTATGTCGACCCCAGATGCTTACCGAGCTTATGAGCTGGCTTCGGCGTATAAGCAAAAAGGCAAAGTCGTGGTTTTAGGAGGCTTGCATACTCATTTCAATCCGCAAGAAGCTGCGTTGCACGCCGATAGCATTATTATTGGTGAAGTTGAGAACTACTGGGTTCAACTTCTTGGAGACGCAGAGTTAGGCTCGTTAAAACCAAGATACGAAAGTTCAGAACCGGTGGACTTAAGCGTACTTAATCCATACCCAACGAACATCATTAAACCTTCAAGTTACGATTATGTCTGGTCGGTGGTGGTAACAAGAGGCTGCCCATTTAAATGTAATTTTTGTTTGGTACCAAGGTTCTTTGATAAATTTCAGCAACGCCCGATTGCGAACATTGTCCGTGAGTTAGAGCATTTAAAGTCGTTAGGCGTAGAGTGGGTGGAACTGCACTCTGACAATCTCACTCACGATCGAGATTACGCGATGGCGCTGTTTAACGCGATCGAGCCGCTTAACATGAGCTTCTATGGTGAAACGACGGTGTTAATTGCTCGTGACAAAGCGTTGCTCAGTGCGGCAGCGAAAGCTGGGTTTAAAGCAGTACTTTTAGGGATAGAGACCCCATCAGAGGAAGCTCTGAAAGCGCAGAAAAAAGGGTTTGTAAAACCATCTAAAATGAAGGAACACATTGCTGAAATAAAGCGCCACGGCATAGAAGTGTGGGGAGACTTTTTATTTGGTTTTGATGAGCACGACGCATCAATATTCAAGCAAACCCAAGAGTTTGTTAAAGAGATCAAGGTCGATAAGGTGATCCCGCATTATATGATCCCTTTTCCGGGTTCAGAGACGTTTAATCAACTAGAGCAAGAGGGACGTATTTTGACCACAGACTGGTCAAAATACGATGGCAGCCATCCCGTGTATCAGCCCAAAAATATGACGGTGAATGAGCTTGAAGATGGGATAGTTTGGATTTGGAGCAAAAATGCCAGCTTGAAGGAGAGGGTAATGGCATGGTTTGGGTAGCAGAAACTATTCGGGCGTGTTCCGTGGCATGATGATTCAGCGGCACTTTACATTGCCAGCGGCCAATCGAATGATGTCGGTGGCCGCTTAAATTTGACGACTTAGGTGGGCAATTTTTTCAAACACGGAATCAAAATGAATCCGACCATTGGTGGTTAGCGATTGATTGTTGACACAAGTGGTATTGAGTCAGCTCTCTTTCTATTCGATGTTAATCATAATTGTAGGTTATAAGAATTTGGTATAGTCCTTGTCGGAGTTCTGCTCCATTTCTAGACCAATATCCTTTTGCATGTGTTGGCTTAGTGGCTCGGCTAAATACTTTGGGTTAGGCGAGGTTTTTCTTTTTTTATTTATATTAAACAGTCTATTAAGTAGGGTTGTTTTTAGGTTTTGTCTTAGCTTTAATACAAATTCCATCACTTCACCTTTCGTTTTGTTCTTTCATTTGTCATTATTATGAAAAGACGAAGGTAAATAAGCCAACAACCATTACTAACACCAAGTATAAGCAGGGGTTATGGATAATCGATTGCGACACCTACCAAGTTTGCGCTATTTCGAAGCGGCAGCGCGGCTCAGTAGCTATAGCAAAGCAGCGGAAGAGCTGTTTGTAAGCCAAGCGGCGGTGAGCCAACAAATAAGACAACTCGAAGAACAATTGGCATGTAAGTTGTTTATTCGTAAAGGGCGTGAAATGGCGCTTACCCATAAAGGGCAAACGTTACTTGTTCATGTGTCTCGGGGTTTTAGTACTATTTTGAGTGGCTTAAATCAGATCCAATCCGAGCCTCTAGAGGGGGTATTGATTGTCGGGAGTCCGCCTTCATTTGCTTCACGTTGGTTGTTACCTCGGTTATGGAAATTCACGGTAAGGCATCCTGAGATCCCAATCAAAATACTCACGAGATGCGATGTTCCCGATTTAAAGCGTGGGGAAATAGATATCGCAATAGTACAAGGTGAAGATCTGTGTTTAGAAGATGGGTTGACGCATGAAGTGCTGATTAATGAGCCTGTTTATCCTTATTGTTCACCACAGCTTGCTGAGTCCATGAAATTCAGTCATCCGAAAGATCTACTTCGATGCTGGCTCATTTATTTTGATAGTGGCTGTTTTCCTTGGGAATCTTGGTTTCATCAAGCCAATGTTTCCATGGAAGCGAACTCAATTGAATGGATGGAAGTGGGCACATTTGATATGGGGCTGAATACGGTGATGGCAGGGCATGGAGTGTGTCTGGCCACCGATAGTCTGGCTGGAGACCTCATAGACAGAGGCCTTTTAGTTAAGCCATTTGATATCGGCATGACACCCGGAGTGCAAGTTAACTTGTGCCTAGACCCGAGCTCTCCAAGAAGAAACCGGATTCAGGCCTTTAGCCAATGGTTGCACGAAGAAGTCTCTGTAGAGGGTGAACCGTTATAACATCCATGATGAGCGGTTCTCTTTGGGTACTTTCGTCAGGTATGTTCAATCGGTTTGAAATCATCGTACGATGCGTCTATTTCAATATTAAAATAGGTTTTTAACGCATGTAGGTAATTCTGCCCAGTACCTAATTCAATGATGGTTTCCTCTCCATTGACTGTTTGTTTAAGTGTGTGATTGAAGAGAGTCACCATACCGTTTTCGATGGGGATCACTGCAACACGAGCGAAGAAGAAAACAGAGGAGGGGCTCGATGACGTGAAAAAATTACCGTATGTGATGTCACCTTCACATACATGGGTTAGGTCAAAGCTGTATAGATTGCTCCAATCATCGTCTGTTTTCATTTGAAGCATGAACCCGAAAGTCTCGTCTTCAACTAACCTTAAAGTTTGGCTACTGCTGGTGGTAAGTTCGTTATTCAAAATAAACGGCACCGGCTCACTTGGGGTGTTTGAACCAAAACCCGCATCCACTATCCATTGCTGGTCATTTATCGTCACCAAGCTAATAAAGTGGCTTCGTCCGGTGGCCTTTCCCGTGACGTGAACTCGAGCCAACAGTTCTCGGCATTCAAACCCATAATAAGTCAACGCGGATAGCAGTAGCTTGTTGACTTCAAAACAATAGCCGCCTCTTTTCGAACGCACTGTTTTGTTGAAAATGGCTTCAAGAGACAAGTCGATTCCACGCCCTAGCGCGATATCTAAATTCTCGAATGGAATGGTTCTATGTTGCGCTCGGTGAATGACTCTTAGCCAGTTTAGGCTAGGAGTGACGTCACCTTTTAGATTGATGCGGCGTAAATACTCTTCACTATTGAATGTTGGTATGTTCATTGAAGGTCTCTTGTCTAGCGAAAATAGAGGAAGGAGCTAATCTTGTTGTTCGGATAGCTCACGTTCCGTGTTGTGATGGATTTGGGCGACAAGTTTAGCCACGCGTTTGCCTAGATATTCGGCAGTCGCTAAGTCTTGAACGTGAACTTTCCCGCCAAATCCTTGTGAAACCACACCAACTTGTGTGCCGAGACGATTGATCCCCTGTTCGCCTGAGCCTGTAATTTTATCCAAACCTAACCAAATCATACCGTGTTGGTTAGCTAATGTTTGCAGGTATTGAAGTGTGCTTGACTGATCTCCGTTGAGTGCGCCGCCACTGGTAAAGCCTGCTGCTACTTTATCAGCCCATGCTTGTTCGCACCATGAATCGCTACTGGCGTCAGCAAACGCTTTGAATTGCGCCGCCACACTGCCCATATAAGTCGGAGAACCAAAAATGATGGCATCGCACTTTGTGAGTTCGCTCATTAGGTTTGAATTGATGAATCGACCCTCAATAATTTCGTGGCCTTGAATTCGATGTGACAAAATATCGAATTGTCCTTGTTTTTCAATGCCAGCCGCAATCGCGCTCGCGATCTGGCCTGTGATGTCTGTTTGGGTAAAGTATATAATGGCGATCTTAGACAAAATATCTTCCTTTCAATGGGTTGTAATGAGCGTTACAACCTAGGATAAAACCTCAACATAAGTTGAGGTCAAGAAGTTATTTCTAAATAGGGAAGTCGAGATAGGTTAAGCATTGAAGAGTGATCTTCTATATCGTATTCATTATTAAATCAATAACCCCAAATCCTGTCCTGAAAGAGTAATTTGAAATATGCCCTGAAGGATATGCTTTATCGCTCTGCCTCCAATTCTAGCGCTTCGTGATTGCTTTCAACCCAAATCTTTAAAGTATCCCTGTCGACCTTGCTATTATGACGTTTATCCGTAGGAAGAAGTGTAGGGTAAAGCATCGTGGTTGACGATTTGTATCCTAGTTCTTGAACTTTATTTTCGATTAACTGAAAATCTAAGTCTTTACATTCAAATTCAGGGATAACCACAGTTATACGATGGTCACCTTGATGGTAAATAACGGCACTGGAGTGAATGCCTGTATGTAAATTAATGTAGTGCTCAATGGCGTCCGGGAAAAAATACTCGTCGCCGATGGGAACAGCGTATTTCTTTCTTGTCATAAACCAAACCATTCCATTATCATCAATATATCCAAGATCGCCCATTTTATGCCAAATAATTGGGCTTCCATGGAGCGTTACTTTTGATGCCTTTGTTAAATCTGGTCTGCGGAAATACTCGCTTGTAATTCTCTTTCCCGAGACGACTATTTCACCAATGAGATTAGCGGTAAGTGGCATTACTTTTGATGATTCACTTGTGGGTGGTATTATGCTCAGTTCAATACCATCGCATGCTTTACCTAAGGGGACGCCCATTGCTCTTGCAGTTTGCCTCATAGATAGACGCTGGAACTGAGTAAAATTAATTTGTGTAATTGGCAGAAGGGCTTCTGTACTGGCGTAAGGAATATAAATTTCCCCGTTTTGCAATAATGCATTTAATTCGCTTAACATGTTCAAGCTCAATGAAGAACCCGCAGTTGAAATGATCGTGATAAAGTCTAGCTTTGAGGAGGTTCTGTTGAGGTGTTCGATGACTCTTACCCAGAAAGCTGGGGAGGCAAATATATAATCACACCCAAACTTTTCCATTTGCTTTAGAATATTTCCTATTGGCATCCGGTTTGGCTGAAGAGAGCTTGTATTTGGAATTACGGCTTTTCTTTTATTATAAATGCTTGCGAGTGCTAAATACGGAAAAATGACAAACTCAGTATCAATAACTTGATGAAAGTTGTTAAGCTCCTGAGCTTGAGATATAAGTTGACCGACTGTCCATGGGACACCTTTTGGTGTGCCTGTAGTGCCGCTGGTATAAAGTAATAGGCAAACAGTTGAGTCAGTTACTAAGCTTTTAGAAAACTTGGCTGGTTCAAGGCCTAGCAGAGTATTTACTGTAACAGTAACAAAGTCTGAGATTTCGTTGTCGCTTATCCACAGTGAAGGTTTAAGTTCGTCTACACATTCGATCAGTTTGGCCTTATTTTGGTTGACATCGACTAAGCTTGGAATAGCGCCAATTAAAAAACTCCCATAGAGGAGTGCATAATAATTAGGTGAGGCAGAGATTGATATAATAATATGGTCATCTTGGCGAATACCGGACGCCCATAACTTTCCCGCAAATTCGTAACTTAACTCTAATATATCCTTTGCGCTAAATTCATTACCTGATGCAGCATCAATAAGAATAATGTCATTCGCGTTGTTCGCACGGAAGGTGAGAGCTTTAATAAATGGATTCATAGGCTGTCTAATTATGGAAGTATTGGGTTTACTCTATACCAATGTAAGTTGCGATTTTACTAAACTTGGTAATAATGGGACGTGCTTAAAATAAAGGTTTATTTATATGTTTATTAGTTACAATCAATTTTAAGAATAAGATTTTACATCCTAAGAATATGCTAGATGGATCTGTCGATTTCTGAATGTTTATAGCTACGTATAACCTATAAATAAGGAGTATGCTAAATGAAATATTGTTGTTTGCTTTGTGATTTTGGTTTCGCTATTCATGCTTAATAAAATGGCGGCCGTGTCGGTCGCCATTTGTTATTTAAAGCCAATGATTAAGAGCGGTACTCACTCACATCAATACTGAGCAATTTACCGATGCCCTCTCCGTAGGCTGGGTCTGCTTTGTAGCAGTGCCTTAGGTGACGTAGCTGAATCTCTTTTGGCACGCCATTTAGGTTTCTGGCGGTGTTGTCAAACAAGATGTCTTGCTTTTCTGCGGTCATCAAGCGGAACAAATTGCCCGGTTGGGTGAAGTAATCGTCGTCTTCACGGTGATCCCAGTGCGCGGCAGCGCCATCTAAACTTAAAGGCGGCTCAGAGAAGTCTGGTTGCTCTGCCCATTCACCTTGATCGTTTGGCTCGTAGCCTAAGGTTCCACCATGATTGCCGTCTACTCGCATTGCGCCGTCACGATGGTAACTGTGAACAGGGCATCGCGGTGCATTCACAGGAATACTATGATGATTAACACCTAAGCGATAACGTTGCGCGTCACCATATGAGAATAAGCGACCTTGTAACATCTTGTCTGGCGAGAAGCTGATACCCGGAACCACACTCGCAGGGTTAAAGGCCGACTGCTCCACCTCAGCAAAGAAATTCTCAGGGTTGCGGTTAAGCTCAAGCTCACCCACTTCAATTAATGGGTAATCCTCGTGAGGCCAGATTTTAGTCAGATCAAACGGATTGTAAGAGACTTTTGATGCGTCATCTTCAGGCATTACCTGAATTTGCATCGTCCACTTAGGGAAGTCTTGGTTATCAATGCTTTCTAGAAGATCACGATGATGGCTTTCACGATCTTTGCCTATTAACGTTTCGGCTTCTGCATCTGAAAGGTTTTGAATGCCTTGCTGAGATTTGAAATGAAATTTGACCCAAAAACGTTCGTTATCGTTGTTGATTAAACTAAACGTGTGGCTACCAAACCCATGCATATGGCGGTAAGTCGCCGGGATGCCTCGATCACTCATGACGATGGTGATTTGGTGCAGAGCTTCTGGAAGTGAGGTCCAAAAATCCCAGTTGTTCTTGGCGCTTCGCATATTGGTGCGAGGGTCGCGCTTAACCGCATGGTTCAAGTCAGGGAATTTTAGTGGGTCTCGTAAAAAGAACACAGGTGTGTTGTTGCCGACCAAGTCCCAGTTGCCTTCTTCGGTATAAAATTTCATCGCAAAGCCGCGAATATCGCGTTCAGCATCCGCCGCTCCTCGTTCACCCGCTACGGTGGTAAAGCGAGTAAATAGATCGGTTTTCTTGCCAATTTCTGAGAAAATTTTTGCTTTGGTGTATTGGGTTATGTCATGAGTGACGGTGAATGTGCCATACGCTCCAGACCCTTTTGCGTGCATACGGCGCTCTGGGATCACTTCTCTATCAAAATGGGCAAGTTTTTCAAGAAACCAAACATCTTGTAGTAATTGGGGGCCTCTTTTTCCTGCCGTTTGTACATTTTGGTTATGGGCAACAGGGCAGCCTGCTGCGGTGGTTAATTTCTTACTCATACTCAATCCTTAGTGTAGGGGGCATTGTTGTACCTTTGGACAAGTTAGTCAGACTTCATCTTGCAGGCACGAAACCCAGTGTTTAATTATTGCTCTATTATTACGTGGTTTGTTCAACAGGGAACAAGGTGATTTACATAGCTTTACATAACCACTAAATATGTAAGTGAATGTAATTTTTTATTTTCTATACAGCGAGTTATTACTTTAAAAACAAAAGTGGCAGTTTTCTTCATGGAGTCCGTACTTGCCGCTTTGGATGTCTAAATGCTCACGACCTGCAGTGAGGCCCATTTGATAGCCTTGATCTAAGATCGGACGACTCATCGTTAAGCGCTTAACGGCAAAATTCTCCGGTGGAGCGATGACTCGTATCGTCGCGTCCTTAGGAGGATGACGAATGAAGTCTAATGATTGATTATAGTTGCTGGCTCTTACTAGCATCGATTCGGCGATATTCGGGTACTTTGATAACACACGCTTTAGAAGCCAAGGGTGCTTTGCCGGTTTCATTTGATAGCTCAGAGGGTGAGAGAGAATGACGGTAATGTCTCGCGCCCCACGACGATAAGCTTCTCTGACTGGGATCGAATCGGCCACGCCACCGTCGGTATAACACCCACCAGAGAAACACGGGGGTTCCCGATACGCGATAGGAAGCGCTGTGGTCGCTTCGATAATATTCGATAGATTACCGGGTTTGATTTGATAGTAGTCGGCATGACCTGTTTCAATGTTGGTTAAAGCCGCGTACATCGGAATGCTGCTAAATAGCACATCACAAGCGATGGGATAGCGTCGGTTAGACTCCTCCCATAACCATTTCACGTCGACTAAATTTCCACCTTTCGCAAACCGAGTCGGATTAAAGAATGTTTTATCCGTTGCCATAGAAGTGATGACTTGGTGGCTACGCTTAGGCGCTTGAGATAAGTAGCCAACCAAATTGGACGCTCCCGCAGACACACCAATAGCAAAGTCATAGGGGAGGTAATTCTCTTCCATAAAGGCATCGAGAACACCGCTGGCAAATATGCCTCGCATTGCTCCCCCTTCTACGATTAAGGCTTTTTCATTCATAAATCTGAGTCCGTTTGCGTTTTTAGGCTTAAATCAACTAACCCTAGAATAATGCGCATGGTTGATAAGAGATAATGGGTTCTTTGAATAGATTCGATAGGCAAAAACTATCGTTTTTTAAGTGCAAGGCCACTAGGTAACCATTCACCAAACCCAGTTACCAAAATCAGTCACCAAAACCAAGCTCGAAAAGCCTAAAAGGGTTAGAGGTTGAAAGAGAGAATGCATTCACTCAGTTATTCGATTTCTAACTCAGCCTTAGTCTGTTTTTTACAGCTTGAATAGGTGGGCGATTAAAAGGCCTATACCCTGTTTTTTGGGTCGCTTGTAGGTTTGTATTGACCAGTGTATCGGCGACTGGTTTCTCGTCTAACAATATATTTTTATCGTGATTAGAATGTAAATTAACCTGTAATGATAACTATTATCAATTAGATCTATTGGCTCAACATATGGTGTATTAACCAAGAACTGGCACAAGATATAGATTATGGACGTTATAAAAAGAGATGGTCGAGTAGAGAAAGCAAGCCTTGATAAAGTCACAAGACGCGCAGAAGCCATGGCCGATGGATTGAAGGTAGAACCGATTTCGGTTGCTCAGAAGGTGGTATCGGGTCTGTATGATGGCATTAAGGTGACACAAATTGATGTGTTCCTATCAGAGACGGCTGCAAGCCTCGCAGCGGAGCATCCTGATTACTCAAAGTTGGCGGCAAGAGTGTTGGTCAGTTCGTTGCAAAAAGAAACGTCAGGTTTCTTGCATGCAACGGAACGGCTTTCAGCCATTGGCTTGCTTTCCGCTGAATACACGGCGCAAGTGCGTAAGTATGGTGAGATCCTAACTGACCTTATTGACTATCAAAGAGATTATGATTTTGATTACTTTGGATTCAAAACTCTTGAGCGTTCCTACTTACTGAAAATCGATGGCGTGATTGTCGAACGGCCTCAAGACATGTATTTGAGAGTTGCCATCGCGGTCGCAGGCGATGATATTGGTGAGATCAAGCAGCTATACGATATGTTAAGCCTTGGTTTTTATACTCATGCTACCCCAACTCTTTTTAATGCTGGCCTTAAAATGCAGCAGCTTTCTTCCTGTTTCTTACTGGGTATGCAAGAAGACTCCATTTCAGGTATCTACGATACACTCAAGGACTGCGCTTTGATCTCCAAGTCTGCGGGTGGCATTGGCTTACACATTCACAATATTCGCGCATCAGGTGCGCCAATTTTGGGCACCAATGGTATCTCGAATGGCATCATTCCAATGCTAAAAGTGTTTAATAAGACCGCACGGTATGTCGACCAAGGTGGCGGCAAGCGAAAGGGCTCTTTTGCGATTTATCTTGAACCTTGGCATGCCGACATCGAATCGTTTTTGGACTTAAGAAAGAATCACGGTAAAGAAGAGTTTCGAGCGCGTGATCTGTTCTTGTCACTTTGGGTGCCTGACTTGTTTATGGAAAGGGTTGAGCAAGACGGTGAATGGACACTCTTTAGCGAACATAATGCCAAAGGTTTGTCGGACGTTTATGGTGAAGAGTTTGTGGAACTTTACCAACAATACGAACAACAAGGCTTGGGCATTAAAACGATTAAGGCGCGCCAGTTGATGACTCAAATCATTGAGTCTCAGGCTGAAACTGGCACGCCTTACATGCTCTACAAAGACGCATGTAATACCAAATCTAACCAGCAGAACATTGGCACCATTAAGTCCAGTAACTTGTGCGCGGAGATCATGGAAGTATCCAGTGGCAAAGAGACCGCGGCCTGTAATCTGGCGTCGATAGCGTTGCCTAAATTTGTTCGGCGCGGCGCGTTTAATTTTGAAGAACTGCATCGCGTTACCAAAATTGCCATTAAGAACTTAGATCGGGTGATTGAGGTTAACTATCATCCAACCGATAAAATTGAAGCGGCAAATCACGCTCATAGGCCAGTGGGTTTGGGTATTCAAGGCTTAGCCGATGTGTTCTTCATGCTCAATTTGCCTTATACCAGCGACAGTGCCAAAGCGTTGAATCGCGATATTGCCGAAACCATGTATCACGCCGCCTTACAAGCATCGAGTGAAAGGGCAGAGCAATTAGGTGCTTACAGCAGTTTTGATGGTAGCCCGGCAAGCCAAGGTGTTTTTCAGTTTGATATGTGGGACACCACACCGTCGGAGCGTTGGGATTGGAAAGCGCTCAAGCAGCAAGTAGTGACTCACGGTTTAAGGAATTCATTGCTAATAGCGCAAATGCCAACTGCGCCTACTGCGCAGATATTGGGTAATACAGAAGCGTTTGAGGCGCAAACGAACAACATCTATAAGCGACAAACACTCTCTGGTGAGTTCATTCTCATTAACAAACATCTGGTGTCGGCGTTAGAGGCCAAAGGACTTTGGACGCCAGAGATCCGCGACAGCATCATTGCCAATAATGGCTCAGTTCAAGATCTTGCGAGCATCCCCGATGAGATGAAAGAGGTCTACCGTTCCGTGTGGGAGATTTCGCAAAAAGACATCATTGAAATGTCGGCAGACAGAGGGCCGTACGTTTGTCAGTCCCAAAGTTTGAACCTCTGGTTGGCCTCACCGACCTTCGCTCAAATTAACGCCATGCATTTCTATGCTTGGAAATCGGGCTTGAAGACAGGGATGTATTACCTACGGACTAAACCTTCAACTAACGCGGTCAAAATGACGGTGAACGTAGAAGATGAAGACTGCCTAAACTGCGGCGCATAGTGTCCGGCTTACCTTAAAGGAACCCCCATGATTGTTAAGAATAAATTCAGCCTTTTTCCTATTCAATATGAAGAAATCTGGCAGGCGTATAAAACCCATGAAGCGGCATTTTGGACCACAGAAGAGCTCGATTTTGCCCAAGACATTCCCGACTTAGCCAAACTGACCGATGGCGAGCTGCACTTTATCCGTCACGTTCTGGCCTTCTTTGCTCAAAGTGAGGGCATGATTAACGAAAACTTGTTAACCCGATTTTATGGCGAAATCGAGATAGCCGAAGCTCGGTGTTTTCTCGCTTTGCAAGCGTTTAACGAAGTGATTCATGCCGAGACTTATGCATTGCAGCTAGAAACCTACATCCCGGATATTGAAGAGCGAGAAAGGCTATTTAACGCCATAGACAACGTGCCAACAGTAAAGCGTAAAGCCGATTGGGTGATGCGGTGGATATCATCCGATAAACCGCTGGCGATGAGGTTGATTGCTTTTGGTTTGGTTGAAGGGCTGTTTTTCGCAGGCAGTTTTTGTGCCATTTACTACTTTAGGAAACGGGGTTTGTTGGCAGGGTTAGCGGCGAGTAATGACTTGATTGCTCGCGACGAGGGCCTGCATTTTAGCTTTTCTGCTTTGTTGTTCAAAACCCTCGGACAAGGGCAAGTTAGCCAAGCTGAATTTGAAGAAATTTGCCGTGAAGCTGTCTCGATTGAAAAAGAGTTTGTGACCGAAGCCTTGCCCGTCGGATTGATTGGTATGAATGCCGAATTGATGTGTCAGTACATTGAATATACGGCGGATGTGATCGCAGGGCTATTCCGTTTCGAGAAGATATACGGAGCCGAAAACCCGTTTGATTATATGAGGTTACTCGATATGGAAGGAAAAACTAATTTCTTCGAGAAACGGGTCACGGAGTACAAACGCCCACAAGATCGCCAACTGGCGTTCGATGCGGACTTTTAAGGGAATACACCATGAACATTGATATGTTTAGCAAGGAAGATTGTTCGCAATGTACGATGGCCGCCAACTGGTTACAGCAGCAGGGCTACGACATTCGTCATTTAAAACTTAACGTCGATTTTGATAGGGAAACCTTGTTGTCGTTATTTCCAAGCGCAAGAACTTATCCGCAGTTTCGCCTTGATGGCCGCCTGATCGGGGATCTTAACGCCCTAAAGCAGCAGCTTTCTTTTGCTTGTGAAGCGCAATTTTAGCCCTTCTAAAGTAAGGCATGTTTATTCATTGGGACGCAATGATTAGCCCAAAGATAAGCATGCCTAAAACATCGATCACGTAATTCTGTATTACCCTCTGAATACTTGTGGTTGATATGATAATAATTATCATTATCATATCGGTCTGGTTATTTATGATTAAGGCAGTTGTTATGACTTCTTCAAAGACAGATATTGCCAGCTTTTCTCTTCAGGATGAAGAATGGCAGGGGATTTCACTGACCCCATCCGCCGCAAAACGAATTTCTCAACTTTCTATGGACGACATTTTCATCATGCTTTCGGTTAAACCTTCTGGTTGTACTGGGTATGCCTATGTATTGGATCAAGTTTCGGTTTGTGAATCGAAAACGACCGCCACGTCGGATAAAGATAAATTACGATTCGAATCTCATGGCTGTTCTTTTTATGTCGCATTAGAGGCGATGCCATTTGTGGATGGCACTGAAATTGATTACGTACGTGAAGGGCTTAATCAGACTTTTGTTTATCACAACCCCAACGTGACAGCCGAGTGTGGCTGTGGCGAGAGTTTTGGTGTTTAACATGACTGCAATAGATATTCAGCCGGAAGTAAAACAAGCCTTAAATAGTGAAAGCTACAAAGAAGGCTTTTTCACTCATTTGAATAACGACACCCTTGAGAAAGGGATTAATGAAAACGTCGTGCGCGCTATTTCCCAAAAGCGCAATGAACCTGAATGGATGCTCGAATTTCGACTGGCCGCTTTCAAAACGTGGCTTGAAATGGAGGAGCCTCATTGGCTTAAAGCGCAGTACGAAGGGCTCGATTACCAAAATTACAGTTATTATTCTGCGCCAAAATGTGGTGGTTGCTCAGACGATGATACAGAGACGTCGCTGGGTGAAAGCCCACAGGATGGCTCCAATGCGTTTCTGACAAAAGAAGTTGAAGCGGCATTTGAGCAGCTCGGCGTGCCAGTGAGAGAAGGCAAAGAGGTGGCTGTTGATGCCATTTTTGATTCCGTATCCGTTACCACAACGTATCGTGAAGAGTTAAGTGAGCTTGGTATTATCTTCTGTTCATTTAGTGAAGCCATTCAAGAATACCCGAAACTCGTTCAGCGTTACTTGGGGTCGGTTGTGCCGCCCAAAGACAACTTCTTTGCCGCGTTAAATGCCGCGGTCGCCTCTGATGGTTCGTTTATTTATATTCTTCCTGGGGTGCATTGCCCGCGAGAACTCTCTACCTACTTTAGGATCAATCAAGCTAAAACCGGCCAATTTGAGCGCACCATTTTGGTAGCTGATGAAGGTTCTTATGTCAGTTATATCGAAGGCTGTTCAGCTCCGGTCAGAGACACTTATCAATTACACGCGGCCGTTGTCGAGGTGGTGATTTTAAAAGACGCCGAAGTCAAATATTCCACGGTTCAAAATTGGTTCTCAGGTTCGGAAGAAAACGACGGCGGTATTTTGAATTTCGTCACCAAGCGAGCGGTGTGTGAAGGGACGAATAGCAAGATGTCTTGGACACAATCGGAAACGGGATCGGCGATCACTTGGAAATACCCCAGTGTCATTTTAAAAGGTGACAATTCCGTTGGTGAATTCTTTTCTGTTGCTTTAACAAATGGTAACCAACAGGCCGACACAGGCACCAAGATGATCCACATTGGTAAGAACACAAAATCGACCATCATTTCTAAAGGTATCTCGGCGGGTAAAAGCGAAAATAGCTATCGCGGTTTAGTGAAGGTGCTGCCAACCGCAGAGGGAGCGCGTAATTTTACTCAGTGTGATTCCATGCTCATTGGAGCCGATTGTGGTGCTCATACCTTCCCTTACGTGGAAGTAAAAAACAGTTCCGCTCAAATAGAACACGAAGCCACCACCTCTCGCATCGGTGAAGACCAACTCTTCTATTGTGTGCAACGAGGCATCAGCGAAGACGATGCAATCTCTATGATTGTGAATGGCTTCTGCAAAGATGTTTTTTCCGAACTTCCTCTCGAATTTGCTATAGAAGCGCAAAAACTGCTGTCTATTAGCTTAGAACACAGCGTGGGTTAACGATTATGTTAGAGATTAAAAACCTAGAAGCCAGTGTCGATGGCACTCCTATCCTTAATGGCATCAACTTGTCGGTCAAAGCGGGCGAAGTTCACGCCATTATGGGCCCTAACGGTTCGGGAAAAAGCACGCTTTCAGCAACATTAGCGGGCAAGGCCGATTACGAAGTCACCGCAGGTGAGATGCTGTTTAAGCAAAAAGAGTTAGCGGATCTCGACCCTGATGAAAGGGCTGGCGAGGGCATTTTTCTTGCTTTTCAGTACCCAGTAGAAATTCCTGGAGTGAGTAATCGGTTGTTCTTAAAAACCGCTCTGAACGGTATTCGTGCTTATCAACAACAACCCAAATTGGACCAATTCGACTTTGAAGACTTGTTAGAAGAAAAAGCCAAACTCTTGAAAATGCCGTTTGATCTGTTGAATCGCTCGGTCAACGAGGGCTTTTCTGGGGGCGAGAAAAAACGTAATGATATTTTGCAAATGGCGGTTTTAGAACCCGAGTTATGCATATTGGATGAAACCGATTCCGGGTTGGATATTGATGCGTTAAAAGCGGTGTCTGATGGAGTGAATGCGCTTAGGGATGGCAATCGTTCGTTTATAGTCGTGACTCACTATCAGAGAATTCTCGACTACATTAAACCGGATTTCGTGCACGTGTTATACCAAGGGAAAATCGTCAAATCAGGTGATCATACTTTAGCAAAAGAACTGGAGGATAAAGGCTATGGTTGGATTATCGGAGAAGAATAGAGACGTCGCTTTAACTCGACTGTCTGGCTTGGTTGGGCAGAGTTCATGGCAGCAGAGTCATTGGCAATCTTTATTGAAATTCGGGCTGCCCGACGAACGCCACGAAGACTGGAAGTACACCTCGCTTGTTGATTTTGTCCAGTTGCCGTATTGCAAACCTTCTCATGGAAATGTGCACGGTATTTCGTTTGAAAGCTTAAGCATGGTGTTCGACTGTTATCGTTTGGTGTTCTTTGATGGTGAATTTCAACATGATCTCTCAGACGAAATCCCCAACGTAGATTACGAGTTAATGACGGCGGAGACTTTTGATTACGGAACGGCCATTGCGCCTGACATGGTATCGCGATTGGCGGAAGCAAGT
This sequence comes from Vibrio tapetis subsp. tapetis, assembly GCF_900233005.1. NCBI lineage: Bacteria > Pseudomonadati > Pseudomonadota > Gammaproteobacteria > Vibrionales > Vibrionaceae > Vibrio > Vibrio tapetis. The sequence goes on along the minus strand of NZ_LT960611.1, from coordinate 1,924,921 downwards.
GCGACCACCGGCGTGCATGTACGAGTGCGAAATAACACTCAAGTGAAAAAGCCGATTTACTTGTTCCATCTAAATTCTGGTGGGTTAGGGGAATTGTGCAGCTATCGTCACCACATTGAACTTGGGCAAGGGGCTCAGTGTGAGGTATACGAGCACCATACTTCGCTTGCGCTAGGTGGCGGCGTCACGTGTTCAAGGTTATCGTGTGAGGTCGGTAATGGCGCCAATTATCGCCATTTTAAGTTGGTTGAAGAGAGCCAACAGCAGCACCACTTTGCTCACAATGATGTGATGGCGCAAAGAGACAGCCAAGTGCGTAGTGACGTATTTATGCTTGAAGGACAATTGACTCGGCACTCGACCAGTGCGACGTTGCAAGGCGCTGGGGGTTATGCTCAGCTCAATAGCTTGGCGCTACCAAAGCAAGAACAAGTCTTTGATACTCGAACTTACATTCAGCACGCCTCGCCACATTGCGACAGCGATCAAACTCATAAAATCATAGGCAAAGACAACGGTATTGGTGTGTTCAATGGCTCGATATTGGTTGATAAACATGCGATTAAAACCAATGGTCAAATGGACAATCACAATTTGTTGCTCAGCGATTTGGCTCAAGTAAACAGCAAGCCACAACTAGAAATCTATGCCGATGACGTGAAATGCAGCCACGGTGCAACTACGGGGCAAATCGATCCGAGTCAAGTGTTCTACTTAAGAGCAAGAGGAATACCTTTGGCTCAAGCTGAGAAAATGATCACCTTTGCCTTTGCCGGAGAGCTAACCGATGCTATCGAGAATGACGACGTCAGGCAGCATATCATTCGTAGAATTGAGCAGAAGTTGGACATGGCATGAGTGAGCTTAAAGCTGCGATGTTATCCGAATGTCGAGAGCAGTTCCCCACGTTAAAGCAATGCGTTAATGATAAACCTCTGGTGTATTTAGACAGCGCGGCAAGTGCACAAACGCCACAAAGCGTTATAGACAGAATGACGCATTTTTATCAGCATGAATATGCGACCGTGCATCGTGGGGTTCACCAACTGAGTGCCGTTGCGACCGAAAACATGGAAAACGTGCGCGACCAAGTTCAACAGTTTTTGGGGGCTGAAAGACGCGAAGAAATTGTGTTTACCAAAGGCACAACCGAAGCGATTAACTTAATCGCCAACTCGTTCGTTAAACCGCGTTTGAAGCGCTCATTAACTCCACATCAGAACCAGATCATTGTGACTGAAATGGAACATCACGCCAATTTGGTTCCTTGGCAAATGTTGGCTGAAGAGTTTGATGTTGAGATCAAAGTCTGGCCAATGACAGAGACTGGCGAATTGAATATCGATGACCTACTGCCTTTGCTCTGTGAAAGCACGATTTTGTTAGCCTGTACTCACGTATCCAATGTCTTGGGGTGTGTGAACGATATTGCCTCCATTACTCAAACTGCGCATCGTTATGGTGTGCCTGTGCTGGTCGACGGGGCGCAAGCGGTGATGCACCAAAAGGTGGATGTCTCGGCATTGGGTTGCGATTTTTACGTGTTTTCAGCACACAAACTCTACGGGCCTACGGGAATCGGAGCTTTGTTTGCAAAGCACGAACATCTCTTGAACATGTCACCATGGGAAGGGGGCGGCGCCATGATAAGCCAAGTCTCTTTACCTCGTGGAACTCGCTATAACAGTGCGCCTTGGTGTTTTGAAGCGGGGACGCCCAACATTGCCGCAATTTTGGGGTTAGGAGCGGCGATTGATTTTATGGAATCCATCACTCTGGATGCCATTCAAGAACACGAAACTGAGCTTATGGATTACGCGTTGGCGCAACTGGCGCGTGTTGAAGGTGTTGTCATTTATGGGAAATCTAAATTCCGTACTGGGGTTATCGCTTTTAATCTCACGCCACACCACGCTTACGATGTTGGGCTCTTTCTGGATAAATACGGCATCGCGATTAGAACGGGGCACCACTGCGCGATGCCCTTGCTACAACGGTTAGATCAAACGGCGGTTTGTCGTGCTTCTTTGGGCTGTTACTCCAGTAAGGCCGACGTAGATAGCTTGGTTACCGGGTTGAAACGCATCACCACTTTACTAGGATAAATAATGACGCCAGAAAAACTTGTTCGAAACTTTGCCCGTTGTGTGGATTGGGAACAGCGTTATCTGTATTTGATTGAATTAGGCGAAAACTTACCTAGCCTTGATGTTGCAAAGCGAACTAAGGAGTACGAGTTACAGGGTTGCCAGAGCCAAGTTTGGTTGCAACAAGTCTTGGTTCATGACGGTGGTGTTTTTCGATTATTTGCTCACAGTGATGCGGCCATTGTTAAAGGGCTCATTGCGCTAACGATTATTGCATACGATGGCAGAACGCCAGTACAGATTGTCGAATTCGATATAAAAGGCTGGTTTGAAGAGCTGGAGTTGCATCAGCACATTACGCCAACACGAAGTCAGGGGTTATCCGCCATCGTTGCGCAGATCATTAATACAGCCAAACAGGCTATATAGTAAGCCGCTCTTAACACTTGGCATGGCTTCCTACTTAAACAAGATAGATTGGGTTCGTACTTGAGCGCGGATTAGGTGTACAGAATCAAGATATTAAATTAGTCTCTTATTTAAATGTCGATTACTTAAGGATAGAAAATGGAATTCTCGGATGGAGCGCTTCAGCTCAATTCATTCTTTACGGTTACCATAGGCATTATTGTTTTGTTCATCGGCCGACGCTTAAATCAGGTGGTTGGCTTTCTGAAGGAATTCAGTATTCCGGAGCCAGTTTCCGGTGGCATCGTGTTTTCTCTGCTTTTCACGCTGATTTATGTCGTGACGTCGGTGGAAGTGAACTTTGATCTTACGGCGCGAGATGTCTTATTGGTCTATTTCTTTACGACCATAGGGATCAACGCGAGTTTATCCGATTTGTTTAAAGGCGGTCGGCCTCTTATTGTCCTGCTTGCGGTGACCATTTCCTATATGATTTTGCAGAATTTGACCGGCATTGGCGTGGCAAGTTTGTTTGGTCAAGAGCAAGTGGTTGGTATGCTTGGTGGTAGTGTGTCACTCATTGGAGGGCACGGAACGGCGATTGCTTGGGCTCCTAAGATTCAAGAGCAATTTGGGCTCAGTAATGCCATGGAAATTGGTATCGCCAGTGCGACATTTGGGTTGATTCTTGCCAGTTTGATGGGTGGGCCGATTGCCAAATATTTGATTAACAAACATCAACTTAAACCTGCAGCTAACAGCCCAAAAGAGAAAACTCAGGGTAAAGAAAGCGTTATCCCTGTCAAAATGACGTCGTTTGATTTTCTAGAAGCCCTTCTCGCGATTCATATTTGTGTGATTGTCGGTTTCTTTCTCAATAAAGGTGTCAGCGAATTGGGGTTAGATTTACCTTTGTTTGTGACATGTCTCTTTGCTGGTATTGTCCTGACCAATTTGAACCCGAGAAATTATAAGCGAATTACTGGCACCGCGTGGCCAACACGAACGGCGGCCATCGACTTAATCGCGGAAATCTCTCTTGGCACCTTCTTAGCGATGTCTTTAATGAGCATGCAGCTTTGGACCTTAGTTGATTTAGCTGGGCCGATATTCGCCATTTTAGGGATGCAGTTTGTCATTGCGATTTTGGTGAATTTGTTTGTGGTGTTTCCTGCCATGGGCAAAAACTATGACGCTGCGGTTATTTGTTCGGGGTTCGGAGGGATTTCTTTAGGTTCCACGCCAACGGCAATGGCGAATATGTCTGCAGTGTCCCAGCGTTATGGTCATTCCGCACAAGCCTTTATCATTGTGCTTCTGGTGTGTGCCTTCTTTATCGACTTGGCAAATGCGTTGATCATCCCGTATTTCTTGGGTGTGTTGTCGTAACTTGATGGCTCGCTAAGGGAAGTCGTGCACCATCTAATACAGCCTTGTAGCAATATGAGGCTGTTTTTTTGTCAGTAGATTGTTTCGTTTTTATAGGATATGGCATAGTTATGGAATCGAGTTTTCGATTTATATGTAGGCTATTCGAGTTCAAAATGACATTAAGGACAGTGTTTGTTTAAGTTAGAAACGCAGCGTCTTATCATTCGTGATATGAAAGCAGAAGACGAAGCCGGCTTTGTGGCGATATCTCAAGATGCAAAATATCAACGCTTTTACGATGAGGCAGATTGCGAGCCTCAGAAGTATCGCGATTTAACCCAATTGTTTATTGAGCAAGCGGCTCAGGTGCCACGGGAATCCTATCAGCTTGCGGTTGAGTTAAAAGAAAGCGGCGAGTTTATTGGCACTGTGTGTCTTCGTTTAGAGGGAGACGGCTTAGATGGAGACAGGCAAGCCTCTATGGGGGCAGGGTTAGCGCGCCACGTGCAAGGGAATAATCTCATGCCAGAAGCAGCACGCGCACTGGCCGAGTTTGGTTTTAATGAACTGAACGTACACCGAATTTACGCAGAGACCATTAAGGAAAACCGAGCCGCTATTCGGCTGTGTAAAAGCCTAGGTATGCGGCAAGAAGCCGAATTTGTTGAGCACCGTTATTTCAAAGATCGCTGGTGGAATACGATCGTGCTAGCGGTGTTGAAAAGCGAATGGTGTAGAGCGGATCTGGTATCGAAAGGGAAATGACAAGAAAATAGAGATTCTGTGCCGCCCACCTTGGCTGCACAGAATCACAGGTTAAAGTGATTTGCTCGTCGTGTTGTTGTAGAGCGTTTTGTTATAAATCGTAGGTTAGGCTAACTCGTATTTCACGGCCCGGCCCAGAGACCCCGTTGGATAGGTAAGGCTTGTAATCTACATCTTTGAGGTTTTTGATTGTGGCTCTTAACATCAAATCTTTCACCGCTTGAGGCTGCCAGCTCAGGTAAATATCTTGCAGTATGTATTCCTCACTTGCCGCAGGGAAGTAAATAGAATCCTCAACTTTTTCCTGAGAGTGATACCAACGTGCTTTATAGCCGGTGATCAATCAATCCATTCATAGCCAACGCCAAGCTTCATGCTTACTGGCGGGATGCCATACATATAGGTGTCTTGCCCACTTGCGTCGGTCAGGGATCCGTTATGTTTTCCTTCAATGTAGCTGGCATAAGCGTCCACATATAGGCGTTCGATACGATATTGTGCTTGGAAGTCGACACCATAGTTTTTATAGCCATCTAAATTGACCTTCCAGCTCTGGATCTCACCAGAGTCTCTGTCAAGATTAACGCCAGTACGGTTCATGACATTATTGGTTACGCCATTGTAGAAGGTGGTGATTTCGGTCGTTAAAGTGTCCTCATTCGTCGCAAGCCCAGATAGATGATTAATGACAGAGGCGCGATACGCATGAATACGCTGAGCTTCTAGTTGTCTTGCTGTAGCCGATGCTTTAGCTCGTGCGTATTGCACTGCATAGATGTCATCTACCGACGGCGCTTTCATCTGGTAAGCATAAGAAAAATTCAGCAAGGTATTGTCGGTAAGATCATAATCAAGTTGAATTCTAGGGCTGAGTCCTGAATGGGATACGCTGCTATAGTCGTGTCCAGCTGCAGGGTCGTTGTAATCTGGGGCAGGGTTCTCCTTGCCTTTCGATTGAACGTAGTCATAACGAATCGACGGGGTTATTCTAAAGCGATCTGTTATATCTATCTCATCCGCAAGATATGCTGAATAAGAAGTTTGAACGCCTGACGGGTCAAAATATGGAATGAAAACACCAAAATTCTTGGCTGGTTTATTTACGTACAGTTTAGATACGTTATGAGCCAGTGTATCTCGCGTGTTTTTCTCGTATTGCACACCGGTTGTAATTCTATGGCGACCTATTTCCATTTCATTATTGATGTCAAGGTAGTCTCTTTTGTAGGATGTCCAAGATTCATGACCATACGAACCTATTGATACAAACATTTTTTGCCATGCTATGTCTGGTCGGCGCCAATGACGTTCGTTGTTTGTATGGGCCGCAACAACTTTAAGATTCACTAACGGTGAAACGGGGTCATAGGCATATTGCAGGGAGGTGGTACTGTCTTTATATTCGTTTTGAACGGTATAGGCGTATTTCGCGGCCTCTAATGAACCATATTTTTTGATGTTATATTTACTGATGTTTGCAAATGCCCCGCGCCTTGCAGCCCAAGGCTGTCGGCCTTCATCTTTATACATTGAATGGCTGATTTCAAACAAATGATCTGCATTTTGATAGCCGACTTTAACTAGGCCATTATTTTGCGTATAAGCGGAATATTCAAGCGCGTCTCCCCCACCAATTTTAATGTCGTTTGAGTCTTTCCACGTGCCAGACGCAAGGAAGTATAGACCCGCATCAGTTTGACCAAATACGGATACACCTGTGTGCTTTTGGGCATCGTTGTCGTTATAACCGAGGTGCACTCGTGCGCCAAAACTGCGGCCAGGCTTTAGTAGTTCGTCGACGGTTTTTGTTCGGATTCGGATGGTGCCGCCAAATTTACCGTTAGATTTATAATCGTGTGAGCCCTTAATGACTTCTGCCTCACTGATAAGGTAAGGGTCAAAGAAAAAGGTGCCATAACGATATTGTTCGAAACCAATAGGAGCCCCATCAACATAAAGGCCAATATCACTTGGATCTGAGAACCCCCAAATACTGATTTTTTCGCCGCCTGAACGTGCTCCACCATCAATGGATACGCCAGGAATATCTTCAAACAATTCCGCTATATTGGTTGGTTGTTCAGTTTCAATTTGTTGTCTTGAAATGAGTGTTTCCCCAGGTTTATCAATGGTAATGGGCTGGCTGTAGCGATTACCATAAACGTCCATAACTTCAGCCGTGTCGTTAGAAGATGATGGAGAAGCGATTGCGAAAGAAGCAATTACCAAGGGGAAGGCAAATAAAATTACGTTTCTAATTGTAAGTTTCGTAGTGTTTTTGTGTCATTTTATAGAAGTGCGAATAGTACATTTACTCTGGGTATAGATGCAAATGATAATTAATACTATTATCATTTGTAGTGTTCGAGAGATAAGATATATCTTGAGTTACGCCTATGCTTCCCAATTTTGTTCTTCAAATTCCCGATATTGATATCCCTTAAACTCAAGCTAGATGAGAATCATTCCTAATAAGTGCGGTCGCCCCATTTTGCTTTGAACGCAGCCGTTGCTGCATATAAGTCGATTGCGAATTAAGCGACTGTCGCAGTGGTTCGGTTGATTAGTGACTGGAAAACGGAATGTTTGCTAGTTGATATAGGGATAAAGGAATTTAGATATGAATAAGTCATGCGTTGAGAAAACAGTGTTAGCCAGCGCGATCTTTCTCGCGATGAGTAGCTTTCAGGTATTTGCAGCCGAAGCATTGGATGTGATGGTAATAGAATCAACGAAGTTTGAGACTCCTTTGTCTCAAGTGAACAATTCGGTGTTAATCAAAACGGGCGATGAGCTGGAAAAGGCCGGTATTTATGCCGTAAAAGATTTAGAAAAGGTTTTTCCGGGCTTATTAATTCAAGCGCGTGGAAATCAAACTTACAGCAACACCACCATTCGTGGAATCAGCTCCCCTGACTATTATTCACCGACGGTTAGCGTGTATGTCGATGGGATCCTTCAAGATAATTCATTTATATCCCAACAGCTTATTAATGTTAAGCGAGTGGAATTGCTTCGTGGCCCGCAAGGCACTTTGTATGGCGGAAATGCACAAGGTGGGGTAATAAACATCATTACCCAAAAAGCGTCACCTGATCGTCAATTAAGAACTTCTGCTCTTTATTCCAACCTGAGTAAACAAATTGATGCTGTTGGTTCAGTTCCTGTTTCTGATGCGTTGTACGCGGATGTATCAGCTCGATATGTCTATGACGAAGGCAACATCGACCATACACCGAGTGGCAAGAAAAACGCCAATAATGCCAATGAGAAATCGCTTAAAACCCGTTTGCATTACATGCCAGAAGACTCGGCGTTGTCGGCTACGCTGTCTGTCATGGCCGACAAGCTCGACAGCCACGAAGAGTGGTATTTGAGTGAAAAGGAACATAAAGCTGGTGCGACTAATACCGATGTTCCGAATCTTACCCGTGATGTGTATACCTATTCTCTTAACGTTGGGTACGACTTTGGTCACGCTAAATTGAACAGCATTACGGCGTTTCAAGATAGAAAGATTGACCGAGAGTACGCGTTTGGGCGTTGGGAAGAAGACCAAAACAAATTTACTCAGGAATTGCGCCTGAATACTCGCTTTAATGAATCTCTTTCAGCGTTAATAGGCGGTTACTTTGAGGCTCGTGATCTGAAGGTAGACACGGGAACGGGTATCAATAAATTGGATTACCATACTTATGCGCTGTTTGGTCAAGGTAACTATCAATTAACCGACACCGTTGACCTCACCTTGGGAGCAAGAGCATCGCATTCAAAAGTTAAGTCGGAGTTTGGTGGTAATACTGCGTGGTATATTAACCCAAGCGAGGGTGAACTGACGGAAAATATGATTTCGCCTAAAGCGGCATTGGGCTGGCAAGCACTGGACGACACCCGGGTTTACCTATCATTGACCAGTGGTTATCGACCTGGTGGCTACAATGTGATTCCTTTAAGCAATAAAGACTCAAAGGGTTATAAAGCAGAAACCTCATTAAATGCCGAGTTGGGCTGGCGCACGAGTCTGTTGGATGAAATGTTGGATTTCAGCGGCGCGCTTTACTGGATAAAAACAAACGACGTACAAATTTATACTGGTGTCGTTGGTAGTCAATCGCTAGAAAACATGGGGGTTGCATTAAGTCAGGGTCTTGAAGCTGAACTGGCTTTTTATGCGACCGATGACCTGACCATTGCGTTGGGTGGTACACATGGCAGCTCGACATTCCGTTCAAATAACGCGGGATTATCTGGCAATAAACTTCCTTACGCCCCTGATACAACCGTGACTTTGGGGGGGGACTACTATTTACCACAATCGTGGGTTGAAGGAGATATCTTTGTTGCGTCACAGGCTCGCTATACCTCGACTATCTATTTCGATGAGAAGAATACGCTCTCACAAGGTGGATATACCCTTGTCGACCTATCGCTTAATTATGACTACAACAAGGATTTTTCTGTTTCTTTGTTTGCCAACAACCTAACGGATAAAAGCTACGTCACCTATGCCTTCTCATACGGTGGAACATACAGCAACTATGGAACAGGCAGAGAGGTGGGCGTTAAAGCTCGCTACGACTGGTAGATGACATTAATGGCTAGTTCATTTTCCAATAAAATAAAACCCTTGCTCGCCATTTTGGCGAGCGTTTATACCATTCAAAGTTTGATTGGTATGTTTACCTTACAAGGGTTGCCTGCGGTAATGAGAAGTGAAGGGATCTCTACCTCTCAGATCGGCCTGTTCTATTTGGCAATGTTGCCTTGGGGCTTGAAGTTTTTATGGTCGCCTTACATTGAACGCCAGCGGAAACAAGGAAGTGTGTTTTTCCGGCATGCAGTAATCATCATCCTTGCTCAGTTTTGTATGGTTGCCATGTTAGTGCTGCTATCGTTGACCTCTGCGGTTAGCCACCTGAATGCGGTTTTTGCTTGCGTGCTTGTGCTTACTTTGGCGTCTACGTTTGCAGATATCACCGCAGATGGATTGGCCGTTGATCAATTGCCAGTGAAAAAGAGATACCTTGGTAACATTATGCAGGTTGGCGGTGCGTATTGTGGCGCTGTGTTTGGTGGAGGCTTGTTTATTTATGTCATGGGTTTTGTCTCGTGGCAGTACGCTCTTCTTATTTTGGCTGCTTTAGTCCTAATAATGAGCTTACCGACGTGGAGCCTGTTTCGAATGAAAGAAGTGAGCTTGTCGGCGAATGTTGAAGACGCGAAGCCATCATTAAGCAAGTCGTTACAAAACCCTTTGGTGCGGACAGGGCTTGTATTGGTGATCGTCAGCCAATTAGGGACTCGCGGGGCACTGTCTATGATGATGCCATTTTTATACGATCAGGGGATCGGTCTTGCCAACTTAGGTTTGTTGGTAGCCGGAGGCGGTGTTCTGACAGGGCTTGTTGGTGTTGCGTTTGGTGGCTGGCTGGTTAAGCAAGTGTCTGCGATTAAGGCCATCTATTTACTGTTAGTTGTTGAGGCCATTACGTTTTCATTATTGGCTTTGTATAGCGCGCAAGTATTCACTCTTGATTGGGGATTGGAGGCGCTGTTTATTCTCAATAGTGTGGTTTCTGCGGCCAAATTCGTCGCTTTGTATACCTTGATGATGGACTATGCCTACGGAACGCAATCCGGTGTGGATTTCTCAATGTTCCAATCAATGGATATGCTGGTGGCCATCGCGACGGCCATGATTTGTGGCGTGATCATTGAGCGGTTTGGCTATCTGTACCATTACGGTTTCTTGGTCACATTTACTTGTATTGCGATGGCTTGCATTAACAAGTTAATCGGCTCAACTCAAGATACTGTGGAAGCTCAATAGGATTATCGGATAAACGTCGGCTCTCGATTCAGTGAAATAATGATACTCACACATCTATCAATATCAATGATAACTATTATCATTTACTATGGTGTGGTGCAGAGTACCCGTTTAACTGATTTGGGAGAGCGAAGTGGGGAATATCGTGAAGAGCTTGAGCCAAGTAAGAGGGCTGGAAGGAAAGTATGATGTTGTTGCGATGGGCGAAGGTGTCAGTGCTTATGTGGTTAACTGTAAGGCGTTAGACTCTGTACGTTTTAATGATCCCGCAGACGCCGGGTTTTACGTTAGCTTTACTGGAACGAATCATGCGGAAAGCCCCGAATACCCAGATTACCCAGCATCATCTTTCGCGTTTCGTTGTATTGCCTCACTTATCCCTGAGCCCGATCTACACAATTCTATTGCGCTACCTAGGAATGGGAAAATAGAAAATATCCGTATTTATTTTCCATTGCACCATAGCTTGACTAAGAGTCTACTTCCGGAGGGCAATGGGTCATCATTTCGGCCATTCGAGTTATATGAAACGGGCTGGCAAATGGCGTTAACAGGGGATATTCGAAAAATTGCGATGTCTATCTGGAGCAGTGATTATCAGGGGGCGTCACGAGCGTTATGGTTAAAAGGAAAGCTCTTTGAGCTACTTGCTTTGCTGATGGTTCATCGAGAGCCAAGAACATTGGCAGAGCGTGCTTGTGAAAGAATTGCTCAACAGCCATATCTAAATTGGAATATACCTTGTTTGGCAAAAGAATTGGCAACCAATGAGTGCTATTTGAAACAGGCATTTAGGCAGCAGTTTGATATGGGGGTAGCAAGTTGGATTCAATCGTTTCGAATTGGCCTTGCGAAAGAGCAGTTGTCTGATCCGAGTGAATCTATCACCCAAATCGGTCTGGCACTGGGTTATCAAAGTGGTAGCTATTTCTCTAAAGTGTTTAAGCAACATACGGGGCAAACGCCAAGAGAATTTCGCAATAATTTGGATTGTGAATCAACAAAGCCAACGAATTAACTCGTTGGCTTTGTAAGCTATTCGATAAAAAGTGCCGTTATTCTGCTTCTTTTACTCGAATTTTGCTTTTCGCAACGCTTGCTTCGTTCAAATTCTTGATCGCAGCTGCTGCTTGGTCTTCTTGCGGCATTTCAACAAATGCGAAGCCTTTTGACTTGCCTGTGACTTGATCTAATACCAAGTTGCAGTCGGCTACAGAACCGAATTCAGAAAAAAGCACTCGGAGTTCTTGCTCTGTCGTTGAGCGTGAAAGGTTGCGTACTAAAAGTTTCATAATAAACCGTAGGGTTTGAAGTTGTGGGGCTGATTGTCTCAAGTAACGCTCGTAAGACCAAGAGTTAAATGCCTGTCGACGAGCTTATTTCCCTTTAAGGTTGAAAAACGCATCACTGATTCGCTCGCTAGACAGTCGCTCTAGTGCTTTTTTGTTTCTATGCTAAATAGGGTGAGAGAAATTACAAAGGCACCAGAGGATTGGGGTGATGATAAAAGGAAGTCGATTTTTTCCCGTGTTTTCGTGTTTACTGATGTGGCTGACTCTGCATACTCAATATGGGGTTGCCGCCCCGGCACATACTGCTCTTGGTTTACAGCAAGAGGACATCCGTGTAGGTCGTGTTTTGCGGAGCTATTATGTCCGTATTCCGTCGCTTGTTGTTGAAGACACGAAGCCACCATTGGTGATTGTACTTCACGGTGGGGGAAAGGTGATGGGCTAAGCCCTGCTAAGTATTTAGGCTTTACCCAGCTTGCAGAAAGTGAAGGCTTTATCGTGGCATACCCGAATGGTGTCAATGATTTTTGGCGCGATGGGCGCGATCATTCGTTTCGGGATATCGCTGATCTCGAGCCCAATATAGACGATATTGAATTTATCTCTGTACTCATTGCTCATTTCATTAACCATGAGCACGTAGATCCTCATCGAGTGTACGTTACAGGGATCTCTAATGGTGGAATAATGACAATGCGTATTGGCGGCGATTGCTCCGATTACGGCGAACATAGCGAAGAATATTTACCCGACTTGCCGGCCTACACTCCCTGTTCCTATCTTGCTGATGAATGGGCGGGATGACCCTATGGTGCCTTACGGCGGTGGTTTTGTCGGCTTCAAGCGTCAGAAAAGAGGAGAGGTGGTTTCAACATCTCAGTCAATATTACTTTGGGCTAAACATAACGGCTGTTTGGATGAGCCAAAACGGTATTATTTATCCGATCTTGATTCATCTGATGATTCTCGAATCTTTGTGACAGATTACAGCGGTAATTTGCGATACTGCGGTGTGATGTTGTACACAGTGGAAGGGGGTGGGCATACTCTTCCTGGCAGTAACGTACCAGATATGCCTCGTCTTTTGGGTACAAAAAATAATGATATTGATGGAGCGGCAACTATCTGGGACTTTCTTAAACAGCACTCACGGTAGTGGTTTTTCGTGTGGGTGATCTAGATTTAAAAAAGGGAGAAAGCACGCTGCTTTCTCCCTTCATTTATGCATTTTTAGTAGCGTGGTCGACGACCGGCTTTTTTAGCGCGGTAATTCGCTTCTGCCTGCTCTTGCATTTCTACAATGATCTCGTGCGTCAGTTCCATTGGCTCTTTAGGCTCAACGCCATCAGCGAATCCACGTTCACGAGGCTTCATTTCAAACTGTTCAGCGCTTGCACGGGGCATGCGTTTAAAACGATATAGGTAAAAGTTTTCTACCTTGTCTTTTGCCCATTCCGTTTTCTTCAAAAACTTAACGCTGCTCGCGATAGTTGGGTTTAGGTGGAAACACTTTAAGCCTAGTGCGGCGTATAAAATATCCCAGTCGTAGAAATCAACCAGCTCTGTCAGCATAGTTTCTGCTTTTAAACCATGAAGTGGGTTGTTTTGTTGCTCTTGAATTCTTTTATCCATTAAGCGATTCCTCTATGAGACTAAGCGATTTCTACTTGCAGTAAACGTTTTTGGTGATCAAGATACTCGTTGTACGTACCTTGGAAGTTCACTAATTTCTTATCTTTAATATCGATAATGCGTGTTGCCAATGATGACACAAATTCACGGTCATGGCTGACAAAAATCAGTGTGCCTTCATAAACTTTAAGCGCTTCGTTTAGTGCTTCAATCGCTTCCATATCCATGTGGTTAGTCGGCTCGTCCATGATCAATACGTTGATGTCTTGCATCATTAGCTTGCCAAACAATAGACGGTTTTTCTCACCACCAGAACAGTTACGCGCTTTTTTGTTTGAATCATCAGCGGTAAACAATAGGCGGCCCAAAATACCACGTACCATAAGGTCGTCGTGTTTCGCGGTACGCCATTGAGAGATCCAATCGAAGATGCTTAAATCGTTGTCGAAATCTTCTGTGCTGTCTTGTGGGCAGTAGCCTACAGAAGCATTTTCAGACCACTTAATCATGCCTTCTTTTTGCTCTAGATCTTTCACTAGGCAGCGAAGGAAGGTGGTTTTACCAACACCATTTTCACCGATAACCGCCAGTCTTGTGCCTGCTTCAAGCAGCATTTCACCGCCTTCAAAAAGTAACTCGTCATCAAACGAGTGACCAAGATCTTTAATTTCAAGTGCAAGACGATGAAGTTTTTTACCTTCACCGAAGTTAATAGAAGGGCTCATTCGGCTTGAAGATTTCACTTCGTCCAGAGTGATTTTATCCATTTTCTTAGCACGAGATGCGGCTTGCTTCGCTTTCGATGCGTTGGCACCAAAACGGTTCACAAAGTCTTGAAGTTCAGAAATCTCTGCACTTTTCTTCGCATTGCTTGATAGCAACTGCTCGCGGATAAGACCAGAAGCTTCAAGGAAGTACTCGTAGTTACCTGGGTAAATGCGCAGTTCACCGTAATCGATGTCTGCCATGTGAGTACAAACTGAGTTTAAGAAGTGACGGTCGTGCGAAATGATGATCATCGTACATTTACGTTGGTTCAACTCTTCTGCTAACCAGTTAATGGTGTGGATGTCCAAGTTGTTCGTTGGTTCATCAAGTAGCAGGATATCTGGGTTAGCGAATAGAGCTTGCGCCAGTAGAACACGAAGTTTCCAACCAGGAGCAACTTGCTGCATTAGGCCAAAGTGAAATTCTTCTTCAATACCGGCTTGCAATAAGATGTCGCCAGCGCGGCTTTCTGCGCTGTAGCCATCCATTTCAGCAAACTCACTTTCAAGTTCAGCGACTTTCATGCCGTCTTCTTCACTCATTTCTGGCAGTGAGTAGATGCGTTCACGCTCTTGCTTGATTTCCCAAAGCTTAGTGTCACCCATGATAACAACGTCAATAACGCTGTATTGTTCGAAGGCGAATTGGTCTTGGCTCAGTACGCCCAGCTTTTGGCCCGGGGTAATAGAGATGTTGCCAGAGCTTGGTGTTAGCGCACCGCTTAGGATCTTCATGAATGTTGATTTGCCACAACCATTCGCCCCGATTAAACCATAACGGTTACCGTTGCCAAATTTTGCAGAGATGTTTTCAAACAACGGCTCAGCGCCAAATTGCATTGTAATGTTTGCTGTAGATATCAAAGAAGTAGTCCTAGCTGTGTACTGTTCGGCCAAAGATCGGCCAGTTAGCCAAAATGGGAAGCAAGTAAAGGTAAATAGGCGGCGAATTATACAGACTTGTGTCACAAAATGTAGAAATTCTGAGTTTTATTTTGTTTGGACAGTGAGAAAAATGCGGCTAGGAACCAAAAGGCTTGATCTGAATCTTATCTCACCGTATTTCATTCGTGCAGGAACAGTGAAAATCATTGTGTTAACACTCTCGCTCCATATCTATAGAGCGAGAATCTTCGGGCAGTTACAAGCCTATTGCGGCCGCCATCGCTAGCAACACAAACAAGGTTGCCGTTACCTTACGAATTAAATTAAGCGGTAGCTTGTCTGCAGAGAACTGGCCTGCCAAAACAACAGGAACGTTAGCCAGCAACATGCCGATGGTTGTACCAAGAATTACCCAAAGAAGAGCATCATGATATTGAGCGCCAAGGACGGTGGTAGCAACTTGAGTTTTGTCTCCAATTTCTGCAATGAAAAAGGCGATGAAGCTCGCCACGAAGGGGCCTCTGTTGGACACTTTTTCATTCTCGTCTAATTTATCGGGGATCAGTATCCATCCGGCCATGGCGATAAAGCTCACCACTAATATCCACTTTAATACTTCAGGAGATAGGTAGTCGGCCACCATGACACCAAACCAAGCCGCGAGTGCATGATTGAGAATGGTTGCAAAAAATATAGCGGCAATAATGGGAATCGGCTTGCGATACCGGCTTGCCAATAGAAAGGACAACAGTTGGGTTTTGTCTCCAATTTCAGCTAAAGCCACCGAAATAATGGAGATGAATAATACGCTCACAGTTTTGCTCTTTGGGGCGAGAGTTATTATTAGAACCATAGACAAGCCTACATGTCCCACCCCGGTTCATGCTGGTTTGCCAATGGTCTCGCCAAACTTACACCAGTGTATGTAAGTCATGATCGCCACGAAGATTTTGCTTCAATTATGTTGACGACCATCTTCATCGTATTTTTATGTGATAGAAGAGGCTACTCCCCAAAGGGATGGGGAGTATAGCGGTAAGTGAATTGATATTTCAAGTATTGGACAAAAAAGGATTGTTAAAGAAGGTTTCAGCCCCCGTTCTATAAAGCGCTATTCACGGCCTTATGTTGAACGTGATGAAAAACCATTAACCAGCACGGCGATTCGGCCATTTTTTTTTGTGACTATTTCGGTTTCTATTCCGAATACAGCGTGGAGGTTTTTGGGTGTGAGTACTTGCTCGACACTTCCATGGGTATGAATGTTGCCATTTTTGAGCAGCACTAACTCGTCACAAAATTGTGCGGCTGAATTAAAACAATGAAAACTGGTAATGACCGTTTTGCAGCAATCAGAGACTTGCGACATCAATTGCCAGATATTATGCATGTCTAAATGATTTGCTGGCTCATCGAGTAGTAATATATTTGGGTTTTGGTAGAGCAGTTGAGCCAACATCACCCTCTGTTGTTCACCGCCTGATAATTGATAAAAGGTCTGCTCAAGTAGTGTGTCTATCTGAGTGCTCGAAACCACCTGTTTGAATAATTTATGGTCACGCCCAAACAGCTGACCAAGTAAGACGATGTCTTTAACCAGTAATGGGCACTCAGCCAAAGAGTGCTGCGCCATTAGACCAATGATTTGTGCCATTTCTTTGCGTTTAATATCGACTGATGGCGTCGTGTTGAAAGCAATCTGACCTTGGCTTGGTTGAATCAGACCCGCAATCAATTTTAATAGTGTGGTTTTACCAGAGCCATTTGGGCCGAGAAGACCAATCTTTTTTCCGCTCTCAATTGAAAGCGAAATGCCCGATAAAAGGGCGTGTTTTCCTACCTGATAGCCTAGGTTGCGAACATCAACGTGCATGATTTGACCTCAACAGCCATAAGAAGAAAGGCATGGCGATAATCGCCATGGGTATGCCGATGGGGAGTTCTTCTGGACGAATCAAAATTCTACAGAGAAGGTCGACCAAAATGCACAGTAATGCGCCTAATAACACTGAGATCGGCAATAGACAGTGATGGCTGCCACCAACTAAAAATCGAGCAAAATGTGGAACCATTAAACCGATAAAGCCAACTACGCCAACTTGAGAAACCGCGATTCCGGTTAATAAGGCGGTAAGAACCGACCACATAAAACGATGAAAGCGCAAATTGACGCCAAGTGTCGCGGCTTTTTCATCCCCTAAACTCAATGCATCCAAAACTCGCGAGTATTTAACTGCAACAACCAGTCCTAATATCAGAGCGGTAGTGAGCATGGGAAGTTGAGACCACTGGGCATTGACGAGCGAGCCCATCATCCATTGCATAATACCGGGCAGTTTTTGACTTTGAGCGCTGAGCATGATCATTGACGTGATGGCTGAGAGCATAAAACTGACCGCTATACCGGCCAAAATGAGTTTGTTGGTATTCATTGAATGCTGGTTTTGTCTGGCAAGTAACATCACCAATAAGAAAGCGGAGAGCCCGCCTAAGCCTGAAAGCAATTGAGGCAAAAACGAGTGGGACAGCCATTCTCCACCATAGGCAAATAGCAATACCATGACCATTGACGCCCCGTTAGACACCCCGAGTAAATACGGGTCGGCCATTGGGTTTCGGACTATTGCTTGAATGATCACACCCGCTAGCGCTAGTAATCCGCCGATCAAAGCCGCTAAGAGTACTCGTGGCAAACGCATTTCTAACACAACGGTCTGCTCAAACCCTTTAGGTTCGTTGCCATGTACAAAGCTAAGTAGGGAAGATAATGTCTGGTTACTCGAGATATCAATGGAACCATAAGCGAGAGAAAAGTAGCCCGAAACCAGACTCAGCAGCACTAAGGTCACGATGACGAAGCGAGGAGGCATTCGTAAAGAATTCATTAGGCTTTGTCGATGAGTGAGTGAAGCTTGATGATTCCTTCAATAAGCCGAGGTGAGGCAATGGTTTCAGTAAAGGGTAACAGTAAAATACCTTGGTTTTGAACGGCATTAATACGCGATAAAAGCGGGTGTTGATTGAGTTTGTTGATAATGACATCAGTTGGGCCATGTTGGTAAGTGGCAATAATGATGATGTCTGGATTCATTTGAGCGATTTTTTCCCATGATACCTTGCTCCAACGTCCTTTCAATGCATACCGACGTTGTGCCCACCAGCAAGGCGAATCATAAGATCTGCGCCACCACAGCATGCGCCAATATTAGCTTGCAAGCTATACGCATCAATCAGCAGCACTTTAGGTTTTGGCTTGGTTAACGCCGTCGGTAGTGGCAGTCGTTGCTTTGCAGCGTTCTCTAACCGCTTTGCACGTTCAGTAACATGGAAGATTTGAGCAAGTTCATGTAAGTCTTGCCACGCGTCTGACCATTTTATTGGGTTGTTGCTCGAACGCTTACTGTATGGGTTGATAACAACTTGGCTGCCTTTGCTTTGCCACCAGGCAATATTGCCCAATGTACTAGGGGTAAACGCACTAGGAAAGCCAGCGTAGATGAGATCTGCCTTAAGGGACAGTAATTGCTCTCTGCTTGGGAGCGCTTTCGCTACATGAGGCACGCCGTGTAATTTTTTTGCCAATAAAGGTGGTAGCTCATCATCAATGTACGCTACCCCGACAAGGTGTTCTTGAAGGTCTAAGCGAAGCATGTTTTCGATTGCGCTTTGGTGGATAGCAACAACCCGTTCTGGTGGCACCACGATGGGATGAGCAACTGACAAAGATGACATCAAGGGCGTTGTGAGCAATACAATACAGGCGATTAAACGAGCTTGGATGTTAAGGGAATTGAGAGTCGATAGTATCTTTGACATGATAAATAATTGATTTTTCAATGAACAACGAAAATGTGAGTGTATTAAACGGATTACGCCCATTCAAGTGCAATATCGAACCATTAAGATCTAGATCAAAGTTGAAGAGGTTTGAGCTTGGTCATATTCCTCTATTGAAGGGAGTAGAGTCCCTTTATTGAGTATTTTTCTATGTTAATATCGAGGTAGGAAACGATAAACACAGAGAAGGTTGAAGTAATGTCGTCAGATCGCAATGGTACTAGCGCAAATTATGCTCGTAATGAAAGCGGCTACCGTGATAAAGCACTAAAGTTATACCCTTGGGTTTGTGGTAACTGTGCTCGTGAATTTGTGTTCTCTAATCTAAGAGAGTTAACGGTGCATCATAAAGATCATGATCATACCAACAACCCACCAGATGGCAGTAATTGGGAATTACTTTGTTTGTATTGTCACGATCATGAGCATTCAAAATATACTGATCATGACCGTTATGGTACCGATATTCAACCGGGCCAAGACGATCATGTTCAAGCAACAAATAACCCGTTTGCAAATTTAAAAGCCATGATGAAAAAATAGTAACGCCTAGGGCATGAATCGTCGTGCCCTTTATTTTTCAGCCCTTTCTCAATCTTTTCTCAATCCTTTCTCAGTATTGCGATACATCAAAACTGCTCTCAAATAGTTTCGACGCACTTAGCAATTTCTTCACGTCATATTTTGTGCACGCTATTCGATAATTAATAAGTGATATTATCAATAGTGAACTAGTCTTAAACGAGATGGTTGCGATAACGCTCGTTACTAGTCAATGATGAATGATGGCGAGGTAAATGAGTAGATGAAAAATTGCAGTACCTTCATTATTTTTGTCTTCTGTTCAGTTCTTTATTCTGCCTACATTCCTGCCACCGAAAAAACGCTTGTTGTTACTAACTCAGCCACATGGCCGCCGTTCTCTTTTATCAATGAACAGGGCGAACCGGACGGCATTTTGATTGATCTTTGGCGTGAATTTGGAGTGCAGAATGAGGTTGTCATTGAGTTTAAACTGACCAAATGGCAAACCAGCCTAGATTTAATTAAAGCAGGGAAAGTCGATGTGCATGCAGGGCTGTTTGAGTCTGAGCAAAGGCGGGAGTATATGGATTTCTCTTCTACAATTAATGTGCCGTTAGCAACCCGCTTATTTGTGTCTCATAAGCTGAAAGTGAGTAGCATTGCAGAGCTTGCTGGTGTTCCGGTTGCGATAACGGAAGGAGGGTTTGAGCAAAATCATATGGCAGAGCATTATCCAGATATTGAGCTGCTGCCTTATGCAAACAGCGTTAATGCGATTCAAGCGGCCGTTGATGGTGAGGTACTTGCCTTTATTAGTGATTACCCCGCAGCCATGTACTATTTGCATCAGTGGAGTACACCTGAAGATTTCTATGTCGTAGAAACCCTCTACCGCGAAAATTTAAAGGCCGCCGTTCCTGTTGGAAATAAAACGACACTGGCGTTGGTTAATCAAGGTTTAGACTCGATGCCCACCGGAGACTTTAACCGTATCGTTAACAAGTGGATGCTACCAGAGTCTCGGATCCCTACCTGGCTCATGCCGTCTTTAATCTTCGGTATGACGGCATTTATTTTAATATCATCATTAGTGTACATCGTGGTTTTAAAAAGACAGGTTAAGCTTCGCACCGAAGCGTTAGAGCTTATTTCAATTACAGACAGCTTAACCGGGCTGTTCAATCGTAAAAAATTGAAGATGAGGTTGAGTTTTCGCGCCAGAAACTGCTTAACTCAGGCTTGCCATTTTCTATTATTTTGGTTGATATTGACCATTTTAAACAGGTTAATGACAATTTAGGGCACCTCATGGGGGATAAGGTACTCAAACTGCTCGCCGATGTATTTAAAAACGATTTGGCTACGAACGATCGTATTGGCCGCTGGGGAGGAGAAGAGTTTTTATTTGTCTGCTCGGATTGCACCTTAGAGTCTGCGCTACTTAGAGCGGAAAGCGTACGAAAAACCATAGAGGAATATGATTTTGGTATTGGAAACACCGGCTGTACAGCCAGTTTCGGTGTAACGGAAGTACTAAAACAAGATGCGACAGATGATGCATTTCGCCGAGCCGATGACGCTTTGTATCATGCTAAGCGAAATGGGCGTAATCGCGTTGAGTCTGCTTCTGCTTCGTAAAAATGGGGCAGTTATGACTACCCCTTTTCATCCACAATCCCGATCAGTTAGCCTTTATTGCGATTGAAGTTGTAGTTATTGTCGTGGGTCGAAGATCTAGCAATAAGGTCAAGAAGCTTTTTCACTACCTCATCCACTGCTTTGCTATCAATCTCGTCACCTTTAAGTAAGTGGCTTTTACGCTCGTATGTAAACTCAATGGTATGATCAAAACACTGCTGGTAAGCCGCTTCTGTTTTACCATTTGTCCCATAATCATGAGAACTTGCTGGAAACTTAACGTATATCAGTTTGGCGTCATGATGAGTTTGGTTCGATTTACGTTGTAATGCTTTTCGAATGTTGTCGCACATGCCATGATTCACTAGCTCGCTGAACATAGTGTTATTTTCACCGCCATCACTCAGTACGATAATGTAACGATTTTTCGCAGTACTGCCGTAAAACTGATGAGGTGCTGCTAGCAAGCCTTGGTACATGTCTGTGCCGCCATCTTCATCATCCATGTTTCTAATGGGCGCAAGGAAGTGGTCATTTAATTCATTTTTGTTTTCGAATCCACGTCTTTCGATATTGTAAAACTCTAAGTCGTCGTCGCCACAATAGCGTTCAAAGGCAATCTCATCATCGTCATCATCATCGTATAAATCAAAGTTATTCCGTTTTTTATCATATGGCATAGGAGCATAGAACATCGGTTCTTTTTCTATACTGATCTCGCGAGCAGTTCGGGCTACGTCAATATGATTGTAGATGGTGTTGTAATCAATGTGAGTATTGTTGCCTATTCGGAACGGCATTTTAGAACATTTTCCCCAGCTCTTGTCATTGCGATCATAATCATCATCTTCGTCACAATCGTCATCTTTATCGTCATATTCAGTTAACCAACGAACATAGTTTCTAGCGATGGATTTTTGCTGGTCGGTAAATCCATAACGATTAAACATTTTTTCGCGTTCGATTTTCCCTTTACCTTCACCGTTTTTATCTTTATAGACAGTTCGCATCAGATTGGAAAAATCAAAATAATCGTAGTTCTTTGAATAAAAACGTCCGCCTCCTCGAATGTATTCAAAGTCCGAATTGGCGGGTGATTTAAGAGTGGACACGCAATAAAATCGGTTGTTTCGCTTGATCACAATACGTTTAGCAAAAGGGATGAAGCCAAATGTTGACTGTGTGTCGGAATCATAGATTTTGGTTGTAAGCGCCTTGATTACCGCTCTCATGTTATCGAACTTTTCGAAATCGTTATCTTTGCCGTTTGGTTCGTCATCATCATCCATTGACTCAGAGAAATCCGCTACAAATACGAAGTCACCACCACCTTGTGCAAGCATTCGGCCTGCTACTCCTGTGTTGGCTACGTTTACTTTTTTATCAAAGCTTGGTAATTCAGAAAATTTGAACCAAGATTCGTGTGTTGTGTTTGCGTTCAGTTCATAGCGAAAGTAACCCAGTTCGGTCTTTTTCGTGTGGCTGATGTTGTAGAAATCTTCTTTAACACTACGCTTTACGCCAACAGTGATGTTTTTAGCATCGGTAATGTAATGAGATAGCCAATTACGGGCAAGGTCTTCTGCTGGCTGACTTTTAAAGTGTTTATCGCGCACATTATCTTGTGTGGAAACAGCAATTGACGCCGCTTCAAGTCCGTCGCCTAAGCGAGCTTTGCTGCTAATATATCGCCCACCTTCAATACTCAAAGCCGCCATGCCGGTAATGGCGATAAGGATAAAAACAAAGTAAATGGCGGCGGCACCAGTTTGTGAATTTTTTTTCATCTAGCGACCTACGAAGGTGGAGTGGGCGGATAGAACGCGGTCATTTTTTTCGGCTTGATTCCCAACAATGCGTTCAAACCAAGCAGGAACAATCTGACACACGGTAACTTGGTAAATAGGTGCTTCTGATTTTTTTCCTCCAGAGCTAACCGCGAGTGACTGATTCAAGGGGTAATTCAGTTCACAGGGAACATTGCTCGCCAATTTCTTAATGACAACCCTTCTACCAGAGACTCGTGACTCCACAATGACGGACACGTCACCCGTTTTTACATTCAAAAAGCGGGCAGCCAATCTTTGCAGCTGCTCAGTTTCTTGGAAATTTGGGCGGTAATTGGGTTGAGTTTGATCATCTGAATAAAATAGAGACCGCTCTTTAAGCAAGCTGACAAGCGAATAGGACACCCGCTCTAGTTGGCTTTTGCGGATTTGCTGGTAACCCAAGTCAAAACAGAAGTATAAGCATGCACCCATACCCAGCAGAACAAATGCCATTTCAATTGAAAAGACACCCTGTTGTCGGTTTTTATTTAACACGATCAAGCCTCTCGAATTCACTTATCACTAAAACATGTCTGGTTATATCTGTGTTAGTGAATGACCATTTGAAGAAAATGGGGGTGTAGTGGTAAGTCAATTGATATTCAGAAATAGCGTTTTGCTTCCAACTGGTGTTGATGCGTTGTTGATCAAGATCATCCAGTGATTTGTAGTGGGAAGCTTTGATCTCCATTTTTTTCTTTGAAGTAAACACTTCCCACAGTTTTCCTCCGTTATCGTGAACAAATTGCTCAAAATAAAAGGCGAACTGATCACCAGAAAAAGACTGAATGTGTTTACAGCGCTGGATCTCGATTGGATCTGAAAGGTCGGTGCAATTTTTCTCTCGGTATTTTTCAAAGTCGCTGTTTTTGTGCATTTGCACCCGCGCATCCCGTGCAGCTTCAGCTGAAGCGTAATCGAGAACCGAGCAAATATAGGTAAGCCGGCAGACTTCAAAAATGAGAACAGTGAACATAAATAGGACGATAAAGCCCAAAGCAAACTCAATGGCAAAAACACCTTGTTGTTTACTAATTGGCGCGATTTTCATGGCGATGGTTTCTATTGTGATGTACAAAAAACGGGCGTTAAACGTTGCTTCAGCCCAAAAATGTTAATAGTGCGGCATTAAATCATTTTTTGCTAATGAAAGACAATAAAAAAGCAACCGTTTGCCTTTTCGGATTAGGTAAGAATATGAATGGTGCCTCTTTGCCTTTGTTTAGCGTATAAAAGTGCTTGATCAGCCATCATGACTATTTGCTCTAAATCCATCGCGTCGTTTGAATAAGAGCAGTGTTTGATGCCAATCGTTATGGATAAGTGAGGCGATATAGGCGAGTTAATGTTGGGTATTCGTAATTGAGACACGTGTGATAGTAAAACTTGAGCTTTTTGTTGGCATTCTGATCGGCTGATGTTTCGAATAAATACAAGAAATTCGTCTCCCCCGTAACGAAAACACACACCGTTATCATCAATCCAATCATTCAATTGCTTGCCAATTTGTTTTAGAGCTTCGTCGCCCTTGATGTGACCGTAATGATCGTTCAGTTGTTTGAAATGGTCGATGTCTATCATGAATATTGCTGTGTCGTGTTGTTCTATCTCGGCGTGTTTTAACTCCGTTGGCAACAGAGATTCGAGTGCAAACCGATTATGCACTTGTGTTAAATGGTCTGTGAATGTCAGCTTCTCTAATTCGCTTTGATGCTGAGCTAAACGGCGTATGTTGGATTTGTATTCAGTGATATTTCGAACTGTCCAAAGGACCATATTTAGGTCACTCAGTGGCACGACAAAGGCGTTAAATTGTTGTAGTTCTGTGGGCCCTTCTTGCCCTTTAAAGCAAGGTAAGTCTTTGGGATGAAGGTCGTATTCTAGCTCTTTGGGCACGCCAGACTCAATGACTTCTATGATGATGGAGCTAAACCAATGGGCGAGGTGTTCTGGCAAGACATCGTATTGATTTAAGCCTATCAGTGTAGAAGGGGAATGATGGCGGCTGGTGTCCGTTCCTCCCCATGCTTCTAAGTAGACTCCATGTTTATTGATGAGAAAAGTTGGCTCGGGCATGCTTTCGAAAACCAGATGTATGATGTCTGGGTTTTTCATTAGAGCACTAGCCAGAGTCGAGTGGGACATTCACGCACCTTAATTCAAAGCGATGTAACTTAAAATATAGCGTAAAAACCCATGATACATTTACTTTTTGTAAGGTTTAATTGGCCTTAAATCAAGGCCTCCAAGCGGCATTTTTCTCCAGTCGGCTAAAGGCTAAAGAGAGCCCCAAGCAGAGCAACAGATAACAAACGCCTACCAATAACCAGATTTCGAATATTAAGCCAGAGGAATTGGCCATTTCAGTCCCCACAAAGGTCAGCTCTTGAATGGAAATCAGCGCAACAATGGATGAGTCTTTGACCAGAGAGATAGTTTGACCAGCTAAGGTTGGGGTGATCGCAGAAAGAACTTGAGGCGCAATCACATAGCGATACTTAGACCATGTTGACAAGCCCAGGGCGTCAGCTGCTTCCCATTGCCCCTGGTGAATTCCAGCTAAACCTGCTCTGACAATCTCGGCAATGTAAGCCGATGACAACAAACCAATGCAGAGCACACCAGAGAGTAGATTTTCCCATAAATTGGCGGGTCCAAAAATGACCAATTGAATTGCATTAATATCGCCATTGTGTTCACGCAATAATCCGTCTAAACCCAGTAAAGGGATCAACTGATTGGAAACAAAAAAGTAGAAAATGAAGACAAACACCAAAGGGGGAATGTTTCGAATTAATTGAATAAAGGCATTGGCAGGAATGCGTAGCAAGGAAACATCAGAAAATCGTGCAACGCCAAGTGCTGTGCCTAATATGAGTGCTAAAACTAGCCCCCAGAGACTGAGGCGTATGGTAGATAATAGGCCTTGAAAGAAATAGGGTAGGCTGCCGTCTGCTCTTGGCGTAAAAATCAGATCAATGGCATCAGCCCAACGCCAATGATATTGCACGCCGATTGACCAGCGTTGATATAGCCATACTGCGCCCAAAGCCACTAATACTAATAACACTAGGTCGAGCCAGTTTGGACGCCATTGTGGCAAGTGCTGTGGTCGTGATGATTTGTTATCCACTGAGGTTTGGCTGTTCAAATTAACCCTAATTCATGACAATAAAAGAAACGGCGCGAGCGTAAATAATAGGAAGAGCGAAGCGATAGCTGCTTTGCTCTTCATTGGTGGCATTATTGACCGGAAGCGATCTGGTTTTGCCAATCTAAAGTCGAGAACCAATACTCATAACGTTCAGTTAGCCAACCGTCTTCCGTTCTTGCTTGTATCCAGTCATCAAAGAACGCTTTTTTATCTGCTTCAGATAAGCGAACAGCAAAAGCCTCGTTACCTTTAGATAGACGTTCTTCAAATGGAATGAATAACGTTTTGGCGTTCTTGACCGCTTCGTGTTCGGGTTTAGGGCTTGATGCGATCACCGCATGAGCGTTGCCATTCAATACTTCTTGGAATGCTTGCGCATCGTCATCAAACTGCAAGATTTTAGCCTTAGGGAAGGTTTCTCGTGCCACTTGTACTGTAAAGGCACCACGACGAGCTGCAATTTTCACCCGGCGAGAGTTGAAGTCCTCTGCGGTATTGAACCCATCCGCTAAGGTGCGATTTGCAGCCACTTGAACACCAGAGTGAGAATAAGGTTCACTAAAAAGAACACTCTTGGAACGTTCAGGTGTGATGGACATCCCCCCAATAATGACATCGAACTTTTTAGCGAGCAGAGCGGGAATAATGCCATCCCAAGCCGTAGGAACAAATTCGACTTTCCAGCCTGAATCTTGCGCTAAGCGTTTCGCTACGTCGATTTCAAATCCGATTAATTCACCTTGCTTGTCGCGCATGGCCCACGGAACAAATGTGGACATACCCACACGTAAAGTGCCTCGATCGTTGATTTTGTCTAGGTTAGGGGTTTCACTCGCTAGAGTTGGCAGGGCCACTGCTGCACCCAGTATGATGGCCGCCACTTTTTTAAACGCAGTTCTTACTATGAGCTTCATGCTGATTTTCTCCATTATTGTGTGCGCCACTGAGCGCCTAGCTTATGCTCCATCAAGGCTGATATTCCTGATAGAGTGAGTGTTAACAGCAGATAAATTGCTGCAACGGTAAACCAAATTTCGAACGGCATTGCCGTTTCCGATACGATGTTTCTGCCTTCTGTTGTTAAGTCGAAGATTGCCATGACACTGACGATCGATGAGTTCTTAATGAGCGAGACCACTTCGTTAGTTAATGGCGGTAATGTGCGTTGTAGCATCTGAGGCAGAATAACGTCTTTGTAGGTATAAAAAGGGGACAACCCCAACGCCTTCGCGGCTTCAAACTGCCCCTTAGGAATGCTATTTAGACCCGCTCTAAAGACTTCTGCGGTATACGCTCCTTGGAATAAGGCCAATGCCAAAATAGCGGTTGAAAACCGATCTAAACCTATCATAGGCCCAAAAACAAAATACAGTAGATAGATCTGAACCAATAAAGGCGTGTTTCGAATTAACTCGATGTAACCTCTTGCCAGCCCACGACCTATAAGGGAATTCGATAAGCGTAAGAGCGCCGTAACGAGCCCAATGACAATGGTTGCTACTAGGCTTAACGCCGAGATATGCACGGTGACACCAAGCCCTTGAATGAGTTCTGCCGACCACCACTCGCCTTCTTCGTAAAATGCCAAGTAATCTGGAACGCGGTGCCACTGCCATTGATAATCCATAGCTTCAGCGCCAGATTGCAACAACCAACCTAGGCCAATGGTGAGCAATAGGATCTGCAACAGAGCAGACAATAATGGTTTTAGAATTCTAACCGTCATTAATAACTCAGTATTTGTTCTAAAAAGAGTTGAGTACGCTGGTGCTTCGGCTGTTCGAATAGCTGTGTGGGGGGTGCACTTTCGATAATCTGTCCTTCGTCCATAAAGATGACCTTATCGGCGACTTTTTTAGCAAACCCCATTTCGTGGGTGACGCACATCATGGTCATGCCATCTGAGGCGAGCTCTGTCATGACGTCTAGCACTTCATTTATCATTTCTGGGTCAAGTGCCGAGGTCGGTTCATCGAATAACAATATTTCAGGCTTCATGCATAAAGCGCGAGCGATCGCGACTCGCTGTTGTTGCCCGCCAGATAACTGTACCGGGTATTTGTTCGCTTGCTCGATAATCTGCACACGTTCGAGATAATGCAAAGCTTGCTTTTCAGCCTCTGCTTTTGAAAGGCCATGAGTGCGTCTTGGCGAAAGAGTCAGATTGTCTAAAACAGAGAGATGCGGGAAAAGGTGGAAATGTTGAAACACCATTCCGATGGTGCCGGGTTTCAATTGTTTTGAGTTTGGCGCATGACCAAATACGTCTAATTCACCGGCTCCAAAGGTTTCCAGATCGTTAACGCAGCGTATCAGGGTGGACTTTCCCGAACCAGAGGGGCCACAAACAACCACAATTTCCCCTTTGGAAACGGTCAGGTTGATGTTTTTAAGTGCCTGAAATTTCCCATACCACTTGGCGACGTTGCGAAACTCTATTGCATTCATAGAGATAGGTAAGCCATAAATGTAATTATTATTACCAATACCATAGCAACATAGTGAGTTTATTGCATCTAATTATCTGAAATATAGCGCCTTCGATGAAAGGGATTTGGGTGGTTTATTTCGAATGATAAGTTTCATGATTGAATTCGAACATTTAATTTTCAACATCATTGGTAACTAACGGACTCATTTTTGTAATAAAAATTTAATAATTTAACGATTGCGTCACGGAAATATTTAACAAAACGAGCAAAAATGCTTCCGAAATGTATTCGTTCGAAAGATTTAACTATTCATTCGAACTAGCCCTACAATAACTAAGATAATAATAAGAGGTCTGCTATGTTTGGTATTTTTAAACCCAAACCACACCTTGATCGGCTGCCAGCTGATCAAATCGGCGCTACCTACACTCGACTCCGTTGGCAATTGTTTCTCGGCATTTTTGTTGGTTATGCTGGATACTATCTAGTTCGAAAAAACTTCAGTTTAGCGATGCCATATCTCATTGAACAAGGATTTAGCCGAGGTGAGTTAGGCGTGGCCTTGGCGGCCGTTTCTATCGCGTATGGGTTGTCCAAGTTTTTAATGGGCAGTGTCTCTGATCGCTCCAACCCTCGGTATTTCCTCAGTGCTGGCCTATTAATGTCGGCTGCGGTTATGTTCTGTTTTGGCTTTATGCCATGGGCAACGGGCAGTGTAGCAGCGATGTTCGTTCTACTATTCCTAAACGGTTGGTTTCAGGGAATGGGGTGGCCTGCGTGTGGACGAACTATGGTTCACTGGTGGTCTCGTAAAGAGCGGGGAGAGGTGGTCTCGGTATGGAACGTTGCTCACAACGTGGGCGGTGGCTTAATTGGGCCAATGTTCCTACTTGGTCTTTGGGCGTTCAACGATGACTGGCGTGCTGCTTTTTATGTGCCTGCATTTTTCGCCACGTTAGTCGCCATTTTCGTTTGGTTTACGGTGCGTGATACTCCGCAATCATGCGGTCTTCCTTCAATTGAAGAGCACAAAGACGATTACCCTGATGACTATAAAGAAGAACACGAACAAGAGATGACCGCGAAGGAAATTTTCTTTAAGTACGTATTCTCCAATAAACTTCTTTGGTCGATAGCGATTGCAAACGCCTTTGTTTACTTGATCCGTTACGGTGTGC
This sequence comes from Vibrio tapetis subsp. tapetis, assembly GCF_900233005.1. NCBI lineage: Bacteria > Pseudomonadati > Pseudomonadota > Gammaproteobacteria > Vibrionales > Vibrionaceae > Vibrio > Vibrio tapetis. The sequence continues at coordinate 1,895,291 of NZ_LT960611.1, read as the reverse complement.
TGGATTGGGCTCCGGTTTATCTAAATGAAGCAAAACAATTCACGGTAGACAAATCTTCTTGGGCTTACTTCTTGTATGAGTGGGCCGGTATTCCAGGAACGCTATTGTGTGGTTGGATATCTGACCGATTATTCAAAGGACGCCGAGCTCCTGCGGGTATCTTGTTTATGGTACTGGTGACTGTCGCGGTACTTGTGTACTGGTTTAACCCCGCAGGTAACCCTATGGTTGATATGGCAGCGTTAGTTGCGATTGGCTTCTTGATCTACGGGCCAGTTATGTTGATAGGCCTTTATGCACTTGAGCTTGCACCGAAAAAAGCGGCAGGTACTGCGGCAGGTCTGACTGGGTTATTTGGCTATTTGGGTGGCGCGGTTGCTGCTAATGCAATTTTGGGTTACACGGTTGATCACTTTGGTTGGGATGGTGGCTTCATGGTCTTAACCGCTTCATGTGTTCTGTCGGTTATATGTCTAATTTACGCTCATTTTGGTGAGAAAAAACATCATGAAGACAAGGCTAAAAAAGCGGAAGAAGCACTCGCTTAGTTTTAACCTTAACAACGATAAATTGCCTGCTTAGCCAGTTAACGGAAGCAGGTTAACAGCCAGAGGTTCGATCAATAAGATCGAATACCTCTGGTTTTTTTGTTCGTAGTCATTGAAGCATGACTTAAAACTGGAATAGAATACGAATAATTTGCATTAACCATTGTATTTAGAAGATCAACATGTCTCGTATTCTTGTTATAGATGATGATATCCCCTTATGTGAGTTACTTAGTGATGTACTCCTTGAAGAGGGATATGAAGTGCATTGCTGTCATTGTGGTGAATCTGGTTTGGCACATATGCAATCATACCCGGTTGATTTGGTGCTGCTTGATGTCATGCTGCCAAATATTGATGGTATGCAAATGGCGCGTAGAATTTGCCAACGATTTGCTACGCCAATTTTAATGCTTACCGCACTTAATGATGAAAACACCATGATGGATAGCTTGCAAGCTGGAGCCGATCATTACATGCCTAAGCCTTTTCAAGTTCCAGAGTTGCTGACAAGAATGACGGCAATGCTGCGTCGGGTAGGGTTAGAGCGACAACGACAAATGGTTGTGAGTGATTCCGCGAAACAAACCTCGAATCGAGTGATTGCAGATCAACTTACAGGCCTCCCTTTAACTGGAACAGAAGTTGATCTGTTGGAATACCTTCTTAATCGCAAAGACATTGTCGTTTCTAAAGCGGAGTTACAACTGAAAGTGCTGAAAAAAGATCTCAGCCCGTTTGACCGCAATTTAGACATGCACATCAGTAATATACGCCGCAAATTGGTGCAAGCTGGGTTACCAAAGCAATACATAAAGACCATACGTGGAAAAGGATACAGTTTTGTCGAATCGGTTTAAGTGTCCACTTTGGCTGAAAACAGAATCATTGGCGGCTCGGCTTTTTTCTTATTTTGCGATTATTTTACTTTTGATTTTAGGCGCACAGAACTTGGCAGAAAGAGCCTTGATGAAAGCCTTGCTGCAAGTACCTGATAACGTCCAAACCGACATGCGGTCGTTGGCCGTTGAGGCAGAAAGTCTGCTACAAAAAGGCAGTAATCAGGCGTTGGCGGAGTGGGAAAAAGCGCAAAGCTATTATCTGTTTGTATTGGATGAACAACAAAATGCGCTCAGTGGTCGAGAGATGCATCCGCATTTTAAATTCAAATTAAGGTTTATCCGCCAATTGGACACCACGTTACAAGATCGAGTCAATCAGCCCATTATTTCGATGCCGTTGAGTGACAAACGGCAACTGGTTATACAGTTTCCGCACGCAAAGCATCCAGCGCATTTCTATCGATATTATTTTGGGGTGAGCCAAGTGGTGATCGCCATTTTGATCCTCAGTGTGTTTTCACTGTTGTTGGCCAGATTCCTACAGAAGCCGCTTTCTCAATTGCAAGTCGCGAGTCGTCAACTTGCGGAAGGCGATTTTCATGTTCGAGTCGCCGATGTGGTGGGTAAAGACGTGAACGAGTTTGCTGAACTGGCTAAAGACTTCGACAATATGGCTTTTCGTATTGAAGAAATGGCTGAAAAACAACGTCGACTCATCAGAGATGTTTCTCACGAACTCCGTACGCCGTTAGCTCGTCAAAATCTTGCTCTGCATTTAGTTCGTAAAAAGATCCCAGAGGAACTACACCCGTTAGCAGATAAGCTTAGTCGTGAATCCGACGTAATGAATGAACTTATTGATGAGATTATGGAGTATAGCAAGCTTGAAATGGCGACCTACGTACCCAAATTGGTGCCACTACAACTTGACGCTTTGGTTTCGCAGTCGTTACTTGATGCCTTATTACTAAAACAAGGCTCACAAACTATCATCAGCGAGGTGCCGAAAGATTTGCCACTCATTTTCGCCGACCCAAGGTTGCTACTGCGAGTGCTTGATAACCTGCTGAGCAATGCTCTTAAATACGCAGGAGACAGTGCCAGCGTCTCTGTTTGTGGCTATCTAGCCGATGGACAGGTTATTTTACAAGTTGAAGATGATGGGGCAGGGATACCGAATGCGCACTTGGCGAGTATCTTCGACCCTTTTACTCGTTTAGAGCAAGCCCGAGACAAACAGTCTGGTGGTTATGGCTTAGGATTGTCGATTGTAAAAGAGTCAATGAGAGTGATGAAAGCAACCGTTCAAGCTGAGAATAGGGAACCTTCTGGCCTTCGTGTAACCCTTTCTTTTTCAACGATAAAAAGTTCGATTTTTTAATAAATAGATGTCTTTACATTATTGTACAAATGCAAAGAATGTAAATTTAACTGCAAGTGATAACTATTATCAATATTATTCGCAACATAAATCGAGGTGACTTAGCAAAGTTACCCTTATTGTTGCTTTCTCTTCTGAGCTAGCCCAAAGAGGCTGGCAATTTGGAAGAGGTTTATTGGAGATAAAGGATTATGACTTCTAAAAGTCAATTAGCGGTACTTATCGGTGCCATTTTGTCAGCGCCTGTTGCCTACGCAGAAACGAACACTGCAGACGAGCACATGGTCGTTACAGGTCGTGATCACGGCTACAAAGCGGATACCAACACCACCGCAATGAAAATTGAGGCCTCTCAGTTAGAAACCCCAGGACAGGTTACCGTTATCGATGAGCAAATCATTGATGAGCAGCGTGCGAGCACACTAGGCCAAGTTCTTGCAAACGATGCAAGTATCGGTGCTGGTGGTAATAGCCGTAACCGTGAGCGTTTCAATTTACGTGGTTTTGATTTGCAAGTATTGCGAGACGGTCGTAAGCACTGGTCTTACTACAAGCAACCCATTGAACTTTTAGAACGTGTTGAAGTATTAAAAGGCCCATCAGGTCTGTTATACGGAACTTCAGCTCCAGGCGGCATGGTAAACATGGTGTCTAAAAAGCCAACTTACGAAACTCAAGTGAATGTTAGCCAAGACCTAGGTTCTAATAACCACTCACGTTCCGTTGCTGATGTAAGCGGTGCGTTAAATGACGAGCAAACGTTACGTGCTCGTGCTGTATTATCAAAAATGACAGAAGATTCGTGGCGCACATACGGTGACGGCAGCACACACTCAACAGAGCGTGTTGTTGGTGGCCTATTTGTAGACTACGACATCAATGATGATGTTACTTTGTCGCTACACTACGACAACACATACGACAAAGGGAACGTAGATTCAGGCGCTTTCGTTGTTGATGGCAAAGTGGTTAACGGTCGTGAGCACATTTGGGATGCGCAATGGTCTACCATTGAAAACCGTTCTGAGAACATTGGCTTTGATGTGAATGCACAGCTTAACGATACGTGGGCGCTAACGACGGGCTTTAACTACCAAGACTTCAATCGTCAAGATATCGAGAGTTTCCCTAGCTTATCGAACGTTAACCCAGATGGCACCGGTACGGTGACTCACGGTGGTTCAGATCGTAAAGACCATTGGGTACATCAAACAGGTTATGTTGACTTAGTGGGTAATTTTGATGCGCTAGGCGTATCTCACCAGATGCTTGTTGGTGCAAACTGGTTGGGTTACACCTATGACAGAAACCAAACTAGCTTCAATAAAACTACTGTTGGTGCGAATGATCCAGTTCCAACGCCTACGCCAAAAGCTGGTGCACCAAGAATTTCACATAGCCACTCAGATTCTTATGGTGTTTACGTTCAAGACATGGTGACGTTTAACGACCAATGGCAAGTGTTAGCGGGTGCTCGTTTTGATGAAACACGCAGTGATGGCCGTAAAGATAACGCGGTGTCACCTAAGCTTGCTGCGATTTACCACCCAGTAGAGAATGGTTCTTTGTACTTAACCTATGCTGAAAGTTTTGAGCATCAGGGTGAAGTCTCAGGCAGTGAGTATGTGAACGATGGTCAACAGCTTGATCCTCGCCGTGGCAAACTTTACGAGTTTGGTACCAAGTGGAACTTGCTGGATGAGAAGCTATACCTAACGGGTGCGTTATTTGACATCACAGAAGAAGGTCGTACATTCGAAGAAGATCTTGGCAACAACATGAAAAACATGACACAGGCTGGTGAGCAAAATCACCGCGGTGTTGAAGTTTCAGCGCAAGGTTTTGTTACTGAAAAATTCTCTGTCAGCGCTTCTGCTATGTACATCAATGCGGAATATGTGAAGTATCAAGATTATCGTGGTAATGACTTATCCGGCAACCGTCCAGCAGATGTACCAGAGTACTCTGCAAGTGTTTGGACTCGCTACAACTTTGACAACAATACAGATGCTAACTTAGGTGCAGTTTATGTTGGCGAACGTTATGGCGATGCTGCAAATACCTTTAAGAAAGACGGTTACACACGATTCGATTTAGGTGTTGCACACACTCACAACTATGATGAAAATCTAGATATCATTGCTCGCTTCAATGTTGAAAACCTGTTTGATACCGAATACTTCGGTGGTGGCGGTTCTGCCGATGGCGCGGGTTATAAAAATGTCGTAGTCGGTGAAGGCCGTAACTTCATGGCATCAGTTCAATTGCGCTATTAATCGGCAGTTGAGTTAAAAATAAGGAGAAAGCGAGAGCTTTCTCCTTATTGTGGTTTTAATGATATTGATTTTCATTTAAAGTATGTGTGTTTAATGGCGAACACTCATCCGTTCCCCATATTTTTGTTTCTTATTATTCTAATTTTTTGTTTAAGAGTCTAACCATGAAAGGATTTAAGCCTTGGTCTGCGTTGCTTGCAATGCTGTTTATCACCTCAGCTCACGCCGATAAACTGGATGATGCGCGGGCGGTTGAAAATAAAATCAACCGTGAAGCGGCAACAAGCCAAAAGAACATCAATGCCAGTGCAGACAATACTCTGTCTATGAAGGCCGAGATTGAGCAGCTGCAAGAAGAGGTAAAAAATCTAACGGTTTATCGTGATCACTTAGCCCGATTGGTTGCCAATCAAGAACAAGAAAGTGACAGCTTGTCTATGCAAATAGACGGCATCAAGCAAACAAGACAAGGCCTAGTGCCGTTAATGTACGGCATGATCGATGGCTTAAAACAATCCGTCTCTCAAGATAAACCTATTCGATTGGCACAGCGATTAGAGCGTGTAGAAAAGCTAGAAAATATGATGTCACAAGCCGATATCAGTGATGCAGAAAAGTATCGCCGTATTTTAGAGTCTTACCAAATCGAATTAGACTATGGCATTAAGCTAGGGACTTATTCCGCTGTGTTGACCTCATCGGATTCAACAGAGCTTGAAGCAGACATGCTGTACCTAGGTCGTCTCTCTTTGGTGGCTCGCAGCCTCGATGGTAAACGATACTGGGTGTGGAAAGACAACACCAAGCAATGGCTGGAGTTAGATAAAAGCTTCGGTTCAGACATAGATAAAGCCTACGCCATTGCCAATAAACAAATTGCACCAAGCCTGTTGACCTTACCGCTGTCTGTTATGACGGAGGGCAAATAATATGACTCTTTCTAAATTTACCATCTCATTGTGTTTACTGGCTTTCTCATTTAATGGTTTCGCAAGTAATGACTTATTGCAAAAAACGCAACAAGCGCATAAAGAGCAGAAAACCCATAACAAGCAACGTGAAGCGGGTTTCTCTCTGACTGAAGCGCAGTTTAACGAGCAGCGTCAAAAGTTACTGACATTACGTGAAAACCTGCAAACGGAAACCAATCAGCTGAGTGAACAATTTTCTCAGAATGAACAGACTCTTGCTGAACTTGAGCAAAAGCTGAGATTGGAAACAGGCAGCTTAGGTGAGTTGTTTGGCGTTGTTCGCCAAAGTGCCAAAGAGCTTTCGGTAGAACTTGGTCATTCAGTAACGGCCATTGACCGCCAACAATATACCCCGCTAATTGATGACATCGTGGCTGCTAAAGCGCTTCCGTCGTTAGATCAGCTAACCGGTTTATGGCGTGCGATTGAAGAGCAAGTCAGCGCGAGCAAAGAGTTAACTCAAGTCGATGTGACATACGTTAACGGTGAAGGGTATACCTCTAGCGAACAAGCTTACCGTTTAGGCAGTTTGGGTCTTGTTGATTCAACGGGCTACATTAATTGGGACGGTGCGCGAGGCGTAGCAAAACCTTATCTTAAGCAACCGAACAACGGCCCTACAGCGGCTACTTTAGTCGGTGACAATACGGGAGCCATAGTACTTGACCCTTCTCGTGGCATCATGTTGGAACAAGTTGCCAATGCTCCAGAATTAAAAGACCGTTTAGAACACGGCGGCGTGGTAGGTAAAATCATCCTTGGCTTATTGGCATTAGGTATTGTGATTGCTCTCTATCGTGGTGCGGTTCTATTGTATGTTCGTCAGCAAATTCGCTCACAGCTTAAATCACCGTCTACGCCAAAAAATAACCCATTGGGCCGCGTGTTAGCGGTATACGATCAAGAGCAGAAGCGCAGCGTAGAAGCGCTAGAGCTTCGTTTACTTGAAACCATTGTCGATGAGCAGCAAGGCTTAGAAAAAGGCCTGTCGATGCTGAAACTATTGGCCGCATTAGCCCCTATGCTGGGTCTGTTAGGAACCGTGACGGGTATGATTGAAACCTTCCAAGTGATCACTCAGTTTGGTAATGGTGACCCGAAAGTCATGGCCGGCGGTATTTCGATGGCGTTGGTAACCACCGTATTAGGTTTGGTTTCAGCCATGCCAATGCTATTAGCTCATAATATCTTGAGCACTCAAGCCGAGAATATTCGTAACATCCTCGAGAAGCAGAGCATTAGCTTAGTGGCCGAGCAAGCCGAAAAAGCAGACGTTCTTGGAAAAGCTGACCAAGTTGAAAAGGCCGCGTAATGGATTGGATGTTGTCAAACTTGACCTCATCAGAGCTGGTAGCCACATGGTTGGACTCCCTAAGCCATTTTATGGATCAAGGTGGGCCAATCTTGTGGTGGCTATCAGGTGTGGTTGGCGTGTGCTGGTTGTTAATCGTCGAGCGAGTGTTGTTTTTGACGGTGAGCTTTCCAAAACAAAAATCGACATGGATTACGTCTTGGAACGTACGTGACGATAAAAGCTCTTGGTACGCGATGTCTATTCGTAAGGGTTGGTTAAGTGAAGCTCATATCGCCCTAAACCAAAACTTAAATTTGATCAAAGTGCTGGTAGCCATTTGCCCAATGTTGGGGTTACTTGGCACAGTGACAGGCATGATTTCAGTATTTGATGTAATGGCGACCTTGGGTAGCAGCCAGCCTCGCTTAATGGCTGCTGGTATATCCCTTGCGACCTTGCCGACCATGGCCGGCATGGTGGCAGCACTTGCGGGAATGTTTGCTCACGCTCGGTTATCAAAAGCCTGTAAATGGCGTGAAATTAAATTAGAAAAACAGTTAAGGAGCCGATGATGAGACTAAATCGCCCATCTTCTGCTAAAGAAGAAGCACAAATTGACATGACTTCGATGCTGGATATCGTTTTTATCATGTTGATCTTTTTCATTGTAACCAGTTCGTTTGTACGCGAGTCAGGTGTTGAAGTTAACCGACCTCAAGCGAGTAATGTTGTTAGCCAAAAAGACGCCGGTATTTTTATTGCCATCACTTCTAGCAATGAAATTTACATTGATAAACGAGTCGTTGATGTTGAGCGAGTACAGGCAACGCTAGAGCACTTACTATTAGAGCAACCCGATGCTTCTTTGGTTATTCAAGCCGATGAGCATGCTTATAACGGCACGGTCGTTAAAGTGATGGATGGGGCTAAAGGCGCTGGTGTGAAACGCATCGCGTTGGCGGCGGAGAAAGGCTAATGCTGCGACTATTCATCGCGCTGCCTTTCGCTGCGGCAATTGCATTGAGTTTGTTTACCTTCATGGCATGGATGGTTGATAACGGTCATCAGCGAGCGGCAGATAACGAGTCTCCCCTTGCATTTGATGTCGTGATGGTAGAAGAAGAGCGTGAAGCGCAAAGAAGGCAACGAAGTGTTCCTGAAAAACCGAAGACTCCGCAGCCTCCAGCGGCAACCACGCTAAAAACCAACGTCGCACAAACGGCGACGCCACCGATGCCTGCGATGCCGGATTTGTCTTTGCAAGGAGTGAACCAAGGGCTTGCTATTAATTTGCCTCAGTTCTCAGATTTTGGCTCAAATCAACAAGCGATGCCTTTGTATCGTGTTGAGCCTCGCTACCCAGCAAGAGCGTTGAAGAAGGGTGCCGAAGGGTATGTGTTGATGTCATTTACCATTGATAAAACAGGCAGGCCAACCGATATTACGGTAGTAGAAGCAAAGCCAAGACGTCTGTTTGAAAGAGAGGCGAAGCGCGCTCTGAAAAAATGGAAATATCAACCGAAAGTCGTGGATGGTCGAGCGATCGCTCAAATTGGACAAACCGTGAAATTGGAGTTCAAAATAAGCCAATGATGAAGAGTATATTTGCCGTACTAATTGCGGGCTGTGTGTCGTTTTCTAGCGTGAGTATGGCACAGCAACTAACTCGCTATAATGCGAATAAAGTCCAGCAAGCTCACGAGCTTCAGCAAGAGGACAAAATTCAGCAAGCCATTGATATTTTGGCACAGCTTGAGCCTACTAAAGAGTACGATAAAGCATTTGTACAACGCATGCTTGGTGTATTTTACTGGCAAAATGGTGAGACCAACCAAGCGGTTAAGCAACTCAAGGCTGCGGTTGAAAGCGGAAAACTGCAAGACTCGCAAGCTTGGGTCACGCAAAAAATGTTGGCCGATATTTTGTTATCTACCGAGTCGTTCAAACAAGCCTTACCGCACTATTATCAGCTTGTAAAAACACGACCAGAATCAGAACCAGAATTACAGCTATGGCTTCGAATTGTGCAGGCTCATTATAGTCTAGAACAATGGAGCAAAGTGCTTACGGCGATGAAGTCTTATGAACGTGTGCAAAAGCAAGATGACGTACAACCCCTGACGATTAAGCTTGGCGCTCAGATGCAACTTAAGCAGTGGAAATCGGCGTTGCCGACGTTGCAAAGGCTCATTACTTTACAGCCAAATAAACTGGCGTGGTGGCAACAAACAGCAGGCATTCAGCTTCAGTTAAAACAATATAAGCAGTCGCTAGCAACCCTTTCATTAGCGAAAAGACAAGGGATAAAGCTACCTGATCAAGACTTACGAACCATGGCGCAGCTTTTTGCTCAACAAGGTGTTCCGGAGCAAGCGGCATTAGTTTTAGCGCAAGTAGATTCTGCTAAAACAGACGCTAAGTTACTCGCAGACCAAGCCAATTATTGGCAAATAGCGAAAGAGTGGCAAACAGCGACACAATATTGGGCGTTGGCGGCGAAATCGAACAACAAATACCGTTGGTCTTTGGCACAATTGTTATTGCAAGAAGGCCAGTACCGACAAGCGCTGGTTGAGCTGGAAAAAGTCTCAGGGAAAAAACACCCGGTTGAATTGGCAAGAGTAAGAGCCTACTACAAGCTAGAAGAAGTGGAACAAGCTCTCATTCATGCAAAGCGCGCTCATGCACTTAAAGCCAGTAATGAAAGCAAAGGCTGGATTCAGTACTTGTCTCAACTACGCACAATGGAAGATACCGATCAGGGTATCGGCCACCTAACCGCGAGATAGAGTTTCCGCTTAAATGACATTAACGAAAAACGCTCGTAATGTGAATTACGGGCGTTTTTTGTTTGCCCAGCGAAGCTGGCAAACCCATTAGGCTGAAAGAAGCCTAAATCACCCTGATTGAGGGGAAGATAATCCGAATCGCAAGGGCGTTGCTGGCCAACGGCAGGGTTTGAAGGAAGCGATAGGAAGTTAACAGTACACAACGAAAGTGAACCTGATTCGGCAATTTAGGTGGGTAAGCGTGCAAAATAGCGTGAAGCCCGATACTCAATCAGACCTAGATTGTGCTTGAGGGTGGCATTGTTAACAGGGAGCCAGTGCAGTAACTGGGGAAGCCTGACATCACATCCGAGCAAACGTCGGAAGCATAAACTCAAGGCGAGAGCCAAGATCTATGTTGGTGCGAGGTGGCAGATGAATCCGTAGTAGTGAGTAAAGCTCGGCCGGTGAAGCCCAGTAATGGTGTGGAGGATAAAACTGAGCTGACCATCAGTAACACGTCTGATGGGACAACATTTTGCCAAAAGCAATCTGGTGTTGCGAAGGGATGAAGTACATTTTAAGTCTGTGATGAGCAGATGTTTTTTTTTCAGTGGTATACAAGTTGATTAGCTATCGAGGTATTCCGTCTCGGTCTTTGTGAAAGCAAAGCACTGAAGCGAGAAACCGTACAAGGGAGTAACTCTGACTCACTCTAGTAAATTGCCATTGAGCTAGAAGGCTAGAGAGTGGAGTGAAATACACCAACACTGTGAGAGAGCATTTGTCCCCACACGGCACACAATCTAAAGGAAAAAGTTGAGAGTTTACTACAGTTTATATGGTCACTTGCTCCACAAAGAGCGACTCTATAAAGGATTTAAAAAAGTGTGGAAAGCGAAAGGCGCGGCCGGAATAGATAGGCAGAGCCTAAGCGACTACGCCCAAAATCTGAGTGATAACCTAGATCAACTTCTTCTGGAACTCAAAACCAAGCGATACACCCCTCAACCCGTCAGACGGGTAGAAATACCGAAAGATGATGGTGGGGTGCGATTACTTGGGATCCCAACAGTACGGGATAGAGTTGTCCAACAAGCTCTAAATGATCTATTAACCCCAATCTTCGAAGAGCAGTTTCACCCATCCAGCTTTGGGTATAGACCGAATCGAAGTTGTCACGATGCTATAAACAAAGCGACGATGTTCATCCGTCGATACGGAATGCAACACGTCGTAGATATGGACTTATCGAAGTGCTTCGATAAGCTCGATCATGAGCTTATTCTAAAAAGCATTAAGAAACGAGTCACAGACAGTAGCGTACTGGAGCTCATCAAACAGTTCCTGAAAAGTGGCGTAATGGTTGATGGAGAGTGGCAGCATACCGAGATAGGTAGTCCGCAAGGTGGAGTAATAAGCCCACTGATAGCGAACATCTATCTGGATGCGTTTGATCAAGAGATGCGAAAGCGAGGACATCGAATAGTCCGTTATGCCGACGACATACTGATCTTCTGTCGCAGCCGTAAAGGTGCAGAAAATGCGCAAGTACAGGCAACGAAGGTCCTGGAAAAACAGCTCAAGTTAACGGTGAACGAAACCAAATCACACATAGCGCACAGCGGCGAAGGTGTGAAATTCCTTGGAATAGAAATCGGTAGCCATTATAGCCGTATTCAGCCAAAGAAAATGTCGACGTTCAAAGGAAAGTTGAAGCGAGTGACAAGACGCAATGGCGGTAAGCCATTGTTAGAAGTCATTAAACAACTGGCCGCGTGGTTAAGGCGAAGACTTCGCAGCGTCCAATTACGATTATGGAAAAAACCGACCCGACTCCACCGCAGGCTAAGACAGCTAGGTTACGAAGGGTCATTCAGGTATATCTGTATGGATAGTTGGAGAAATGCTGCGAGTCCATTAGCCAGTTACTCGATGCCAAATCAATGGTTTAGGGACCTTGGATTAGTGAATCTTGAACACGTTAGGACAGGATATGTGTTCAGCCATTATGCTGAATGGAAATGTGCATGAACCGTATACGAGGTCCGTACGTACGGTTCTGTGAGAGGGATGAGGCGGAGACGCCTCACCCTACTCGATGATTTTGAACCTCTTGTTCTTTGGCTCTATCCCAGAATTAGGTATTGAGCTTAGAAGCGCTTTTATCGGCAATCACCAATTCTGTATAGCCAGTTGCATCATCGAATTCGCGCGAGAACGCTAGCGTAGGGTAGTGATGGATGACCAGCTCACCTGTGGTATCGATCAAACTGCCCTCCAGTAAATGGCCTCCGAAAACTCTACCTTTCGTGTCAGCGACTGAAATGTGAATGTGCTGATGATTAGGCGTTAACGTGCCCATTAACGAGATGATTTCTAGCGGTTCATTAAGCTGTAAGGTTTTCTCTGCACCAGCTAATCGCAAGTTAACTGAATACAAACAACCCACACAAGACGCGATACTGCCAGCTTGGATATTTTCATCGGTCACTATCTTAGCAATCGATGCTTTAAGGTCTGCGCCGTTTGTTAGTCTTATCGCGATTGGCGTTAGCATAGGTTGTTTCCGTTGTCAGTCATTGGTTATTGGTTATTGGTTAAGTTCGAGTTGGTCAGACTTCATAGTTGGCTTTATTGCCAATATCAAAGTGCAAGGGCATTCGCCACTTTTGAACAGAAAGGTACAGCATAATTGTTCCTGCAATAGCAGAGCAAATCATCACTCCTTGCCAATATTCAAGCATGACAAATAAGGTGTTCAATGCCAGTAAAATGGGCACAAGTTTGAGGCCATAGACGTTAAAGCAAAATGATTCTTTGAGGGCAATGCCTGAAAAAGTAACGAATATAAAACCTAAAGCAAGCCAGTAAACGCTGCTTTGGATGCCACACAGCATGATCAGTAAACCAAGCCACGCTGACCAAACAATAACGGCTCTGACGTGTTTGTTATACACATGTAAGTTGGCGGCTGCCAGCGCACTTGAAATACAGACGACAAAGATACTGGCCGATTGCAGAGATTCAGGTAGTGAACTGAGGCCAAGTTTATTTGATGCCACGAGCGAGTAGCATAACAAAGCCAATGAAAACAGAGTAATCCCAGAACGATAAAGGCAGACGCTGATTCGGTCTAGTTTATCTAGCTTTTCTTGATGCTCGGTGTTTGCCATGAGCAATCCCATTTAGTTAGGTGTGGTTATTCTAACAGTGATGGCGTTCGTATTCGGATATTTTGCTCTCGGATTGCTAATTTATAGTGCCAATAATGACATTATCTGTATTTAGTCTTAGGTTGCTCTATAAAGCTGTTCGATAACAGCGTAGGATCACACTACTTTAGACTCAATACTAGGTCAGCACTTCGGTGCATAAACATATTAAATAATGAAACTAACAGCAAAAGCATCCCTAAATAACGCGTTACTTATTTCTGTTACCACACCGGAATTTAAAGGTGATGAGGCGAAAGAGTCTCTCGCTGAACTTGCTCGTTTAGTGACAACCCTAGGGTTTAAAGTGGTTGGAACTCAGTCTCAAAAGCAGAGTTCAACACAAAACCTTAATGTCCTAGGTGTCGGTAAGATGGCGGAAATCGCCCACCTAACGGGTTATCAAGGTTCTATAGAAGAGGAAGAATACGACGAGTTTTTTGATGAAACGGATTTTTCCGATCTTTCAGAAGACGATTTACCTTCTTCACTTGCTGATGTTGTGGTGTTTGATTGTGATTTAAGCCCATCTCAGTTGCGTAATGTCGAAAGTCATTTAGGCGTAGAAGTCTTTGACCGTACCGGCATCATTATTGAAATATTTAGCCGCCATGCACGTACTCGCACGGCGCGCCTGCAAGTTGAAATTGCTCGCCTCAATTACTTAGTTCCACGATTGCGTGAGTCTGCAAGTGGTGATAAAGAACGCCAAATGGGGCAGGGTGCAGGTGAAACCGCGCTAGAGCTCGATCGCCGTAATGTACGTGACCAATTAGCCGCTCTAAAGCGTGAATTGGTTAGTGTACAGAGTGAATTGAAGAATCGCCGTACACAAAGATCAGAGCTGTTTTGTGTTGCTTTGGTTGGGTATACCAATGCGGGTAAATCCTCAATGATGCGTGCCATGACGGCAACGGAAGTGGTCGGTGAAGACAAACTGTTTGCCACTCTTGATACCACGGTTCGTGCACTGCAGCCTATTACTCAGCCGCGAATCTTAGTTTCAGATACCGTTGGCTTTATTAAAAAGCTTCCTCACGACTTAGTTGCTTCGTTTCATTCTACGTTAGCAGAAGCGCACGATGCGTCATTGTTACTGTATGTTGTTGATGCCTCTGATCCGTCATTCCGTGCACAACTTGATGTTGTCCATGAGGTGCTAGGGCAAGTTGGCGTAGAAGGCAGCGAAAAACTCTTGGTACTGAACAAGTCAGATCGCTTGAGTGAAGAACAACGACAAGCATTGCTGGACGAATTTCCTGATGCAATGCTGACCTCTACTCGTGATCCTCTTGATATCAAAAAGCTGCACCAATACATAGTGAACGTAGCGCAGCAAGGCATGATCGAAGAAGAAATCATTGTGCCTTATACCGCAAATGGCATCATAGGCGAAATTCGTTCGAGCATGAGTGTAACTAAGGAAGAGTACGACTATGAGCACATTAAACTCACGGTACGCTCTAGCGCTATTGATTTAGCAAGACTCAAAAAGCGCATGCAGAACCTTTAGGCTGCTGGCTTGGTTTAGAGAAGTATGAACGCGTTGGTTGGTATTTTGAGCCTAAATTTGCTTATGCAGAGTTTAAGCCTAAAAGGGAAGTCGGCGCTGTCATGCTTTATACAACTAAGCCATCGGCATACGTGGCCACTCCAATCTATAGTCATAACAGAACTGCATTTTAAATATGTAACGAAATACAGTAACTACATCATATACTTTTTTTATATATCAATGTCAGAGCGTTTGACCCTATTTTTCACTTCCTATATTTAACCTTATATTAAGCCAAGCTCTAGATAATACCACTGATTGAATTAAAGGTAGTATCCAAACTTCCGATCCCCCTTTATCATACTTATAACTAAATTTAGTGCATATAATTATTCATTTGATACTCAATTACGATGGTATAAACCAGATTATGAGATTCAAACTCCCAACTGTTACTATTTATTACAAAGCCGATATGCAACCACTTATATATTAATTGATGGTCCGGCTGTGACCGTTTTAATAAATATCGGGCATTTGTGGTCGATTAATCACACTGTCAATCTAAATATGGTCAAATACGGGCGCTGTGTGCTTTAGATCACGGTTTTAGCTCATGGGTATTGGTATTTTATAAACAGGCCAAAAATGAGTTATAAATATGAGAAGCCTACAGATTGTTGAATTAGTAAATAGTCAACGAAGTGCAACTGTTGAAGAAATAGCGATCGCTTTTGATGTGTCAGTTGAAACAATACGCCGTGATCTAAAAAAATTAGATAAAGAAGGTTCTCTTAAAAAAGTGCATGGAGGTGCTGTTAGTGTACAGCATATAGATGAGGGGCAATCCTTTATAGCTCGTTCTAAAAACTATTTAGATGAGAAAGAGTCGCTGGTCACGAGAGCATTAGAACATATTGAAGAGGGTATGGTTATAGGGCTTGATGCTAGTTCATCTAGTTGGTGTTTAGCTCGAAAGATGCCTAACATAAACTGTACTGTAATTACTAACTCCTTACAGATTGTTATCGGGCTCGAGGGGAAAGACAATGTACATATAATATGTACTGGTGGTAGTTACTCTGAAAAATACAGCAGTTTTTATGGGCCATTGGCTGTAAATATGCTATCGAATATGTCAATTGATATCAGTTTCATTTCATGTGTAGGCTTCGATTATGATTCAGGGGTATGGGATTCAAATGAATACAATTACCAAATAAAACAAACTCTAATAGATATATCCGATAAAGTGATTTTAATTGCGGATAAATCTAAATATAAAAAGAGAAGTTTTCTTAAGATATGTGGTAGTGATTCAATTGATATCACTATCACTGATGCCTAAAAATATAAATAACCAAATAAATTACGTGTAAATAATTATAGATAAGGAAATATTATGTCTGATGCTTTAGATATACCTATGCCTAAATCCAGTAATGGAAAAGAGGCTGAAGTAATACCCAAGGAAATTAAATTTGCATTTTGGCTACTTTGTTCATGTTTTGCCATGTGGGGTTTAGCTAATAATATGACGGATGTGCTTATCGCACAGTTTCGAAAAGTATTTACGTTAACAGATATGCAATCTGGCTTAGTTCAAACAGCTTTTTATGGAGCTTATTTTTGTTTGGCTCTGCCCGCCGCTCTTTTTATTCAGCGTTACAGCTACAAAGCTGGGGTGCTATTAGGCCTAGGGTTGTTTGCTACAGGTGCTCTCCTTTTTTACCCGGCAGCGCAAGCAATGGAATATATGCCGTTCCTGATGGCACTGTTCGTGTTAGCGGGAGGCCTGTCAATTTTAGAGACCAGTGCTAACCCGTACATTTTAGCCATGGGACCGGAAGAAACAGCAACGCGTCGTCTGAATATTGCTCAAGCTTGTAATCCGATTGGTTCTATTACCGGTGTATTAATTGGCAAGTTTTACATCCTAACTCAATTGAACCCTGCAACCGATACTGAGCGTGCGGCAATGGCAGCCGATGAACTAGGGAAAATTCAATCGGAGGAACTGTACGCCGTAATGATGCCTTACCTTGGTGTAGCCGCCGTTATCGCATTGATTTGGGTTTTGATCCTTAAAACTAAAATGCCAGTAGCAAAAGACGTGGCTACAGGTGATGAAGCAACATTTGGTCAAGCATTCCATCGCATTGTTAAACGCAGCCACTTTACCAAAGGTGTGTTAGCTCAGTTTTTCTATGTGGGGGCACAAATTGGTTGTTGGTCTTGGACTATCCGTTATGTCATGCAAGAGGTCGGTGGAACTGAAGCTGAAGCTTCTACATATTTATTGACTTCAATTGTGGTGTTCTCGGCTATGCGTTGGGTGTGTGTTGCACTAATGAAGCACATTGAACCACAAAAACTCTTAGCAATGCTGGCTGCCGCTGCAGCCATCTTAGTCGGCGTCGTCATGTTAGTCGGTGGAGTGACGGGTGCTTATGCTCTAGTTGGTATATCTGCATGTATGTCATTGATGTTCCCGACTATTTTTGGATTATCACTTCGTGATTTAGGCGCTGACTCAAAATTTGGTGGCAGTTTCCTCATTATGGCTATCTTGGGTGGCGCGTTACTAACGGCAATCATGGGGCAAATTTCCGATGCCGCAGGTATTGGTGCTGCATTTGTCATCCCATTCATTGGCTTCGTTTATCTCGTTTACTACGGTGCGAAAGGCTACCAAGTGAAATAAGAACTTCTGTCAGGGGCATGAGTATTACCCCTGAACAAAATACAGTAAAAAGGAATAAAATCATGTCAAATCTAGTCAAAATCGGTATCCGTCCCACCATTGATGGGCGTCAAATGGGCGTGCGAGAGTCTCTAGAAGACCAAACTATGGGCATGGCGCAACGGGCAGCTCGTTTTATTGAAGAGAATATTCGTCATTCAAGTGGTGAGAAGGTCGAATGTGTCATCGCCGATTCATGTATTGGTGGCGTCGCGGAATCCGCTGCAACGGCAGACAAATTTAAACGCGAAAACGTGGGCCTTGTACTGACGGTTACTCCTTGCTGGTGTTACGGAACAGAAACTATCGATATGGACCCGCATACACCAAAAGCTATTTGGGGCTTTAACGGTACAGAACGTCCTGGCGCGGTTTACCTAGCTGCGGCCATGGCAGGGCACTCTCAAGTTGGTCTGCCGGCTTTCTCTATCTATGGTAAAGAAGTTCAGGATGCAGGTGATGAATCCATTCCAACGGATGTTCAAGATAAGATTCTTCGTTTCTGCCGTGCAGGCTTAGCCGTTGCAACGATGAGAGGCAAGTCTTACCTCTCTATGGGCTCGGTTTCAATGGGTATTGCAGGTTCTGTGGTTAATCCAGAATTTTTCCAAAAATATTTGGGCATGCGCAACGAATACGTTGATATGACAGAGATTAAGCGTCGTTTAGATCGCGGTGTGTATGATAAAGAAGAGTTTGAACTTGCGCGTTCTTGGGTGAAAGAATGGTGTAAGGAAGGTAAAGATTACAACGGCACTCCGTATAGCGAAGAACGTAAAGTAGAAGATTGGGATACGGTCATCAAGATGACGATGATCATGCGTGATCTTATGCAAGGTAATCCGAAATTAGCTGAGCAAGGATTTGGCGAAGAGTCGTTAGGGCACAATGCGATTCTATCGGGTTTCCAAGGGCAGCGTCACTGGACAGATCACCTGCCAAATGGTGACTTCTCTGAGGCTATCTTAAACTCTTCTTTCGACTGGAATGGTATTCGTGAGCCAATTTGTGTTGCAACGGAAAACGATGCGTTAAATGGCGTGAACATGATGTTTGGTAAGCTTCTGACTGGTGAAGCGCAAGTATTCCACGATGTCCGTACTTATTGGTCTGAAGATGCGGTTGAGCGCGTTACGGGTACACGCCCTGAGTCAGGATTTTTGCATTTGGTTAATTCTGGTTCAGCGGCACTAGATGGTGCCGGTAAAGCGAAGTCTGCTGAGGGCAAACCGGTAATGAAACCGCACTGGGAGCTTACTCAGGAAGATGTTGAAGCGTCATTGAATGCTACTAAATGGTGCCCTGCTATCGAAGAATATTTCCGTGGGGGCGGTTTCTCATCGCAGTTCCTAACTGAAGGCGGTATGCCTTTCACTATGCACCGAGTCAATATCATTGCTGGTATCGGTCCAGTTCTTCAAATTGCAGAAGGGCATTCAATTGAATTACCAGAAGATGTTCACACTATCTTAAATGAGCGCACGAACGCGACATGGCCTACTACCTGGTTTGTTCCTCGTTTGACGGGAGAAGGGACATTTAAGTCTGTTTACGATGTGATGGCCAATTGGGGCGCTAACCACTGCGTTATTACTTCTGGCCACGTTGGTGCAGATTTGATTGCTCTGGCTTCCATGCTACGGATCCCTGTTTCAATGCACAACGTTGATAGCAAAGATGTATTCCGCCCTCATACATGGTCAGCCTTTGGACAAGATGTGGAAGGACAAGACTACCGAGCCTGTCAGAATTTCGGTCCCATCTATAAGTAAAGCAGATTAACATTTTGGCCTGTCGCTTTGGCAGGCTCTTTTAAGGGGTGAGTTATGTCAATAGCTATTATTCTTGATTGTGGAGCAACCAACGTCCGCTCAATCGCGATTAACCAAAACGGTGAGATTGTTGCTTCACATTATATAGCCAATGAAACATTACAAAATGGCACGCAGCATGTTTGGGACTTTCAGCAAATTTGGAAAAAGCTGGTTGAATGCTCCAAACAGGTAACCGCTCAAATTAATCCGGCTGATATTGTCGCTGTGTCAGTGACAACGTTTGGCGTAGATGGCGCACCATTCGACAAGGATGGGAGACAAATCTACCCAATTATCTCGTGGAAGTGTTCTCGCACCTCGGCCGTTATGGAGCAGGTGTCGCAAGATATTGATCGTGACGAATTGTACTTAGCCAATGGCGTTGGTGATTATTCTTTCAACACATTGTTTAAGTTGAAATGGCTGAAAGATAATGAACCCGAAGTCTATAAGAATACGGACAAATGGGTATTCATCTCTTCGATGCTCAATCAAAAATTGACTGGAAAGTTCACTACAGACCGAACCATGGCTGGCACGTCAATGATGACGGATTTAGATAGCGGTGATTGGAATGCAGGGATATTGAATTACCTAGAACTAACGAAATCACACTTTCCTTCAATGGTCGAAGCGGGTGAGTCCATCGGCTGTCTAAAAGATGACATCGCTTTCCTACTGGGTATCCCTAAAGAAGTCCCTGTGATTTCAGCGGGTCATGACACTCAGTTCGCGCTGTTTGGTTCTGGTGCGAAAGAAAATCAATCCTTTTTGAGTTCGGGTACTTGGGAAATCCTGATGGCTCGCTCTCAACGACCAGATCTACATCCATCGTACCTAGCACAAGGTATGACGACAGAGCTTGACGCCAAAAATGGCCTATTTAATCCAGCGATTCAGTGGCTTTCAAGCGCAGTGATGGAGTGGGTGGCGAATACCTATTTCTCTGATGTAGCAGAAAGCAATAACAAATACGCAGTAATGGTTGCCGAAGGCGAAATGGCACCAGTGGGATCAAATGGCGTTAAGTTTGACCCTAGCTTTTTGCTTGATGCCAGTAATAAAGGCAATGGCTGTATTTGCGGCCTGTCAATTAACACGACGCGAGGGGAAATCTATCGAGCGGCGTTAGAAGGGCTAGCAATTAAACTGAAAAATAGTTTGGACTCGCTTTCCAACACTTGCCAATTAAGGACCGAACGTTTGATGGTGGTCGGTGGCGGCTCGAAAAACAAGCTTTGGAATCAAATTAGGGCCGATGTGGTAGGAATTCCGATTCAGGTTGTTGATCAACCCGAAGCTACCGTCACAGGTGCGGCTATGTTTGCACTCGCAGGTGCCGGGGTATTTGGTGATGTTAATCAAGCGCAAGAAGCTATGAAACCATCTTATCAAATCGTTGAGCCGAAAGAGGATAGCACTCGATACTCACAGTTACTTCAGGAGACACATCATGCTTAAAGGTATCCACCCAGCAATAAGTCCAGAGCTTCTCTCAGTGCTCAGCAGAATGGGCCATGGTGATGAAATCTTATTTGCTGATGCTCACTTTCCCGCGGAGACCTTTGGCTCAAACGTTGTAATAAGAGCTGACGGTATCGATATCGACACGTTATTGGAAGGCACGCTGCCACTATTTGAATTGGATTCATACAGCCAATACCCACTGGCAATGATGAGAGCGGTAGAGGGTGATGAATTAGACCCAGCAGTTGAAGAAAAATATATGGCCGCCATCGTTAAGACAGCAGAGGATAAGCCAGCATTAGAGCGATTAGAACGTTTTGACTTTTATACTCGAGCTGAAAAGTGCTTTGCTGTTGTCGTTACAGGTGAAACGGCTAAATACGGAAACATAATTTTAAAGAAGGGCGTTACGCCAGCTTAAGGAATAAAACAATGACAAAAACAAGATACGAACTAGCACAAGAAATTATCGAAACCTGTTTAGAAATGAATAGACTTGGCCTGAACCAAGGCACAGCAGGCAATATTTCGGCTCGTTATGAAGGTGGTATGCTTATTACTCCAACGGGCATCGAATACGCCAAATTGACGCCAAACCATATTGTGTTTGTGAGTGGTGAAGGAGAATTTGAAGAAGGAAAAATTCCATCTAGCGAATGGGCCTTCCACATGGTTTGTTATAACGCTAGGGAAGATTGCCATGCAGTTGTGCACAATCACGCCGTTAACAGCACGGCAGTTTCTATCCTCAATCGCCCAATCCAGGCAATCCACTATATGGTTGCAGCATCGGGCACGACAGAAATACCTTGTGTACCTTATGCTACCTTTGGCTCTCCTGAGTTGGCTGGTTATGTAGATAATGGGATCCGCCAAAGTAGGGCAATTCTTCTTCAACACCATGGAATGATTACCGTTGGGGAAAATCTCAAGAAAGCTCTTTGGTTAGCGCATGAAACAGAAGTATTAGCAGAACTATATTTAAAATGCGCCGCGATTGAACCGAATGTGCCCGTTCTACCGACACAAGAAATGCACCATGTATTGGATAAGTTCAAGACTTATGGTTTGCGAGTAGAAAAGTAATTAATACTTCGAGCCCAATACGGTTGGGCTCTCTTTAAAAGGAATGATTATGGTGTTTGCATTAAATTTACCGAAGCTGTCTTTATCTGGCGTGGGTGCTGTCGCAGAGTCTGTTGCAGTTTTAGACGCTCAGCCAGTAAAAAAAGCAATGATTGTCACCGACAAGAATTTGATTGAGCTTGGGATCTTAGACAGCTTGTATGTCTCGCTAGATGAGAAAGGCTTCGATTATGTGACTTTCGATGCCGTCACTCCTAATCCGACGGTCACACTTGTGAATGACGGTTTGGAATTCTACAAACAGAATAACTGTGACTGTTTTATTGCGGTGGGTGGCGGGAGCCCCATTGATTGTGCGAAAGCGATTCGTATTGTTGCCTCAAATGAGGGGGATATCACGGAATATAATGGCGTCGGTCTTGTCAAAAATGAGGGGGCGTTCTTCATTGCAATCAATACCACTGCGGGTACCGCAGCTGAAATGACGTCAAATTCTGTCATCACGGACGAAGTGAATCAGGTCAAGATGGTGTTGGTTGATGCGAAGCAAATACCCAGCGTTAGCGTTAATGATCCATCGTTAATGATCGGGCTGCCCGCTTCCGTTACTGCTGCAACGGGGATGGATGCTCTAACTCATGCTATTGAATCTATTGTAACCCCTGGAGCACACCGTTTAACGCTTCCTACTGCGTTGGAAGCTGTCAAATTGATCGCTAAATGGTTACCGGTTGCCGTTAAAGATGGAAGTAATTTAGAAGCGCGTGCTGCACTAGCGGACGCACAGTTTCTGGCTGGAATGTCGTTCAACTCGGCTGGCTTAGGAGCGGTTCACGCATTATCACATCAACCATCAGCGACGCATAATTTAGCCCATGGTGTGTGCAATGCTATTTTGCTGCCGATTGTTAGTGAGTTTAATGCTCAAACCGGACCGGAAGCATTTAGAACAGTTGCAGAAGCAATGGGAGGAGATATTAGTCAGCTTAACGATAGTGATGCAGCGTCACTGGCTATTAAACTGATTCGTCAGTTGTCTCAAAAGGTAGGGATCCCCTCTGGACTCGCTAGTCTTGGTATTCAGCATTCGGATATAGATACTTGGGTTCAAAAAGCAATGGATGATGTGTGTATGGGGGGAAACCCTAGAGAGTTGGCCGCAGAAGAAGTATTTAATCTATATAAATTAGCATTGTAGATCGGACAATCATTAGTTTGTGAATAGTAGCTGCTTTGGTCGCTACTATTCACAGTAGTTTATACTAACAAGAGTTCGATTTTGGGATAACAAGTACACTTAGCAACTTATCTCTATGCACCCGAAACTGCGCGATAGCGCCACAGAGGTTATACGCGATTGCAAGCCAATTAGTCGCTAGGAAAACGGCTATGAGAGGAGTGGCAACAGGCAGTAAAAAAGCCAACCACAGCGCTCCTAGTAGCGCGAGATAACAATAGAATTGCCGCTTCATGCGAACCCTGCTGATCAGTTGATAGTGATCGGGTAATGGGATCATCGCCATTGGGTTTTTCATCATGAGTCTTTGTAAGTGCAGTGAAATCAGGAAAGGAACGATTTTAAGTAGCATGCCTTGAATGATAGCCAACACAAAGCCAAAACCGAATAGGAAGCCTAATAGTACTTCTAGTTTGGTTTGCCATAATATTGCCCATTCAGGTCTACTAATTGGCAGTACTAGCCACAGTAGCAACACGCAAGCCAACATTAAATTTGATAAGCCTATTTGCCAATAATTAATGACTACATCGGGTAGTTTACGTTTAGTCAAACGCTCTAGGGTGATGATGCAATACAGAAAAGTGGCAGCAATACACAGTAACCATCCGCCAGAGAGAGTAACCTCGAATGCTTCACTTAATGTTCCGATGCTTGCGCAAATTAACCCCATCGTAAGCATGGCTATTAAAGCATTTCGCCATCTTTTACTAAAACTAGGGGTAACGTGAAACATTGGAATAACTTGGAAACTTACCGCCATTACCAGCAGCATCACCCAGCCAAAGCTACCAAAGCCTGCATGCAAATTCGTCAGTACTTTCCCTGTAACTGGCATGAAGTCCCAAAGATAGCCACTGAGTAAAGTTAGGCCGATAAGGATTAATGCCACAATGGCCAGCATAATTGGCATACGGGTTTGCTCACCTTTTGCTTGTGTGATCAATAACCAAGCCAGTGTCAGGGTGAAGTAGCCAAGGCTGAGCCCGAGCAACACAAAAGGGAGCAGAAAACTCAGCCAACCGAGAAAGGCGGCCGCTAAAGCCAGAACGCCGCTGGCGAAGGTCGCGTGGAACAGATGAAGCGTCCAGCCAGTAATCGGAATGGCGGCGCCACATAAGACGGGCATTACTTGAAAGAGTGATCCAATCATGACCATTGCCATCACGCCCAGAGCAATGAGGTGAGTGATGGCAAGAGTGGCTGGCATCCAACGGCTGAGCCAAAGGGTTTCGCCGTGCAGCGCAATTAACATGGCTGCCAATAATGCAAAGACAGGTGCGGTTAGGTAAAACCGAATAGGGGATGAAATCGCAGGAATGGCGTCAAAGTTAAGGCCGGTCATTCTCATTACTTGTCATGCTCGCTGCTGGATTTGTGATTGCCTAGTTTTTTAAGTGCCAGTTTTTCAAGATCTAGTTTCTCAAGATCTCGTTGGTCTTTCGATCGCGAGTTAAGAGACAAGTGTTCAGCCAAGGCTTTGGCTTTGCTGTCTTTAAGTTGCCAAAAGTAAATCTGATAATGAGATGAGGTGATCTCATCACAAAAATAGTCAAAACGTCCGGCAAGCATGTCGAATAACGGAAAGGGGATGCGTCGGTGCTTAACCGACACTACTTCGCCAATCGCCAGCTTCTGTAGAGCGGCCGTGATCAGTTGCATTGGCTGTGGTGGCTCCAATTCACTGACATCTAATGATGTTACCTGCTGTAAATCCATTCCGGCCTCATCGTGTGTTTTATCGATAACGAAATGACTTATTGAGCTTTCATCTTATCAACGATCTCTGCACTGTTATTAAGGTGGCTATCTGTCATTGGGTAGAGAATTTGTTCTTCTTTCATGTTGTGTTGCTGAATGAAAATCATGATGCTTTCACTGCTGCCCATTGCACGCTCAATGTCTTGTTGCTCAATGGCGGCCGCCATTTGTTGCATCATTGCTTTAACTTGAGCATGCTCTTGTCGCATCACCATCGTAGGGCCTGCCGTCATTCCTGTTTGTTCTTCAAAGGCTGGAAACAAGATTTGTTCTTCAAGATCAAAGTGATGAAGGGTCTCTTTTTCAAACTGAGCCCATTGTGTCGCAAAGGCGGGCCAGTCTTTGTTCGCTAACATGGCTTCAGCTTCTACCAGAAGGTCGTCGCATGTTTTATGGTGCTGAGTCATGAAGCCTTGAATTGTTGCCATGATGGATTCCTCATTACAGATGTCGTTACCATCATAATATCGGTCGGAATAAGACAAGACTATGCCAATAAAGGGGTAGTTCCACCTTGGTTTGATTTACATCATTATTTATCAGTAAAATTATTAGGGTTACACCAATATTAAATATCTATTTAATTGTATTTCAATGTTGTTTAGATATTTGCTTTCTACGAGTAAAAATGAACAGGAATTGATTTGGTCTTGTATAAAAATAAAGGCCAGTAGAGGGGCTACTAGCCTATGAAGAATTGTCTAAAAAGGAACGCCTCTAAAAAGGAACGCCTCTAAAAAGGAACGCCTCTAAAAAGAACTAAAGCGCTGCTTTTTTCGCCTCAGAAACCCAAGAGTTGAATAAGTTTTGGTTTGCTTTTATCCATCCGTTTACGTGAGATTCAATATCCGAAGAGCTGTTTTTACCTTTGCTCATCATCATATTCTGTGCGCTGACATCATTGATGTTTAGCTTGATGATTTCGAACAGTTTTGCTGCTGAAGGATTTTGCTCAGCAAAGGCCTTGTTTGCGATGATTCGCATCGAGTTCATTTCAAAACCGTAGTTTTTACCGTTAGATAACGTGGTATCTACGTTTTTACGCTCACCGGGTAGAGCAGAAAACGGCACTTCAAGCCAAACCACATCTTCGTTAGGAACCAGAACACCACTTACCCAGTATGGGGTCCAAGTATAATAAAGGATCGACTCGCCATTCTTATAGCGGGAAATGGTATCAGCAATGATAGCGGCGTAGTTACCTTGGTTGTGAGCAACAGTGTCGCGCAATTTATAGGCGGATAATTGTTCTTCAATGACTAATTCACAGCCCCAGCCTGGGTTACAGCCAGTCAGGTCTGCTTTTCCATCACCATCGGCATCAAAAAGTTTTGCAATTTTAGGATCGTTTAGTTGGCCGATATTGGTGATGCCGTATTTGTCGGCAGTTTTTTTATCGATGAGGTAGCCTTGAGCGGCGCCGCTAACGTATTGGCCTTGACGGTAAAACTTGTCGTCACCGCCAGACATGGTGTATTTGTCTGCATGTAGAGGGAACCAACCAACGGCAAGGAAAGTAGCATCACCTTTTGCTATCGACGTATACCCCACGTTGTAATCAACCTCTTTGGTTGGTTGAACGTCATAACCCAGAGCTTCCAATGCGCGATTGACGATCAGCGTTTGGAACGTTTCTTCTGCCACTGTCGATTGAACAGGTTGAACTTTGACGCCTTCACCGGGTAACTTCTCTGCCCAAACGTTAGACGACATTGCCAAGCAGGAAACGGCGCTGGTGGTTAAGATTCTCTTCCATGAATGATTCATTTTATTTCTCCGTAATTTTGGTGATGTTGGGTTGTCTTTTGTTCTTTGCAAAAATGGTGAGTAAAATCGATACTGGCCCCGTGTGGTACCAGCGTAGTTTCGTGTTACCTGCGTTAATGCCTAATACTTGAGTAATTCGATCTAACAGGATGGCAAGAATCACAATGCCTAACCCGCCGACAGCAGCAAGGCCCATATCCAGTCGGCCAATACCGCGTAAGACCATTTGACCTAAGCCGCCTACCGCAATCATTGACGCGATGACAACCATAGAAAGTGACAGCATTAATGTTTGGTTCACACCCGCCATAATAGTCGGTAGCGCGAGGGGCAATTGAATGCGATAGAGCATCTGTTTTCGGCTGGCACCAAACGAATGGCCGGCTTCGATAAGCTCTTCAGGAACTTGTTGGATACCAAGTATGGTTAGGCGAACAACGGGAGGTAGGGCAAAAATGATGGTTACCACGACACCAGGTACGTTACCAATACCGAATAGCATGACGATAGGGACTAAATAGACAAATGCCGGGGTGGTTTGCATAGCATCAAGGATGGGGCGGATAAATTTGGCTGCGGTGTTACTTCGTGCAAGCCAAATACCGAGTGGGAGCCCTATCAGTAAGCAAAAGAACACCGATGTCATGACTAAAGAGAGGGTGACCATCGCTTGAGACCAAGCGCCAATTAAGCCAATAAATATCAGTGACGCGGCGGTCGCAAAACCGAGGCGGAGATTAGAAAATTGCCACGCTAGCATAAATAAAATTAGCAGCATGAAGGGTGACGGCGTAGAGACCAGAGCGGTTTCGAAGGTGGTGAGGATGAAGTCTATCGGCACTCGAATGGCTTGGAATACAGGACGGCCATGTTCAACCAGCCAATTTAATCCGGATTCGACCCAAGTATCGACGGGTAATATGGCTTCTTCAAACGGATTCATGATATCGAACGGTTTGGTTTCAACGACTTCGCTATTGAGCCAGTCTGCTGAAGCGGGCGTCTCTGTTGATTGACCCCATGGGTCACTTTGTTCAGCCGCTGGTTGTGACCATGGATCATTATTGGTTTGTTCTGATGACATTGTCTATCCCTTGTCTAGCGTTTGAAGCAGTCGTGATTTGGTCACAACACCAAAATAATTGCCATCTTCGTCCACAACGGGAACGGAGTAGGGCACGCTAGCGACATCACCTAATATGTCGTTGATGGGTTGGTTTGGCTTGATTGTTAAACCTTTACTAAGCTCGGCACTAGCAAGAGACAATCCGTCTTTGTGGGCTTGGCGTAATGAATCCATAGAAACGATGCCCGAATAACGACTGGTTTTTTCTACCACGATGCCGTATTCCCGATCGTTGTCCATCAAGATTTGTAAGGCGGATGCCGGGCCGTCATGTTCTGATTTCTTAAATACGGCGGCTGGTTTTTTACGGGCAATGTCTTTTGCGGTGAGAACATTGGCGACATTGACTCCTCGAAAGAAGGCTTCAACGTAATCATTTGCAGGGTTACTTAAAATATCGTCAGGGGTGCCAACTTGAACCACTTCACCGTTTTGCATGATGGCGATGCGATCGCCTATTCTCATGGCTTCGTCGAGATCGTGGGAAATAAAGACGATGGTGCGTTTGTCGTCATTTTGTAGGCGTATGAGCTCATCTTGCATTTCAGTTCTGATCAGAGGATCAAGGGCTGAAAAGGCTTCGTCCATTAATAGGATATCTGGATCGCAAGCTAATGCACGGGCAAGGCCAACACGTTGTTTCATACCACCAGATAACTCATCAGGATAAGACTCGGAATAGGTGCTTAACCCGACTCTCTCTAATGCACTAAGAGCACTTGATTTGCGCTCCTCTACTTCTACACCAGCCAGCTCTAGGCCAAAGGTTGCATTCTCGATGACCGTCATGTGCGGCATGAGAGCAAAGTTTTGAAATACCATAGAGATGTTGTTGCGGCGAACCTGACGTAACTCTTGTTCTGAGATGTGAGCGATATCTTTGCCACGGAGAAGCACGTTGCCTTTGGTTGGCTCTATAAGACGATTGAGTAGGCGAACTAAAGTTGACTTGCCTGAGCCTGATAACCCCATTATGACGAAGATTTCGCCTTCTTTGATGCTGAGAGAAACATCATTAACACCGATTGTTAGGCCTGTCTGGTCAAACACTTTGTCTTTGTCTGCGCCTTGTTCAATCATGGTAAATGCGCGATCAGTGTCTTCTCCAAACACCTTGTACAGTCCCTTAACTTCCAGTATGGGGGCCATGTTTTTAGTCCTTATAGGGCTTTGTCTAATTCAATAATGATTAGTACTCTAAATAATTGAGCACTAATTATCAAGGTTCATATAATTTGTACTGGTAAGAATGAATATGAATTTATTCTTACCAGTTAGGCAATAAATGGGTTTATTGGTATGTTTTCGACATTTTTTGATTGATTTCGAGCATCGGGAGGTTGTCTTGTTAATGCGTCGGAGTGTGGTTTATATTTACATGACGATGCATTTTTATGGTTGTTTTATAAATAATGCTTTGTGTCCGAATGTTTTTACCTTCCTGATTTAACTCGTGATGAGGCTAACGTCGTAAAAGGTGCTGCTAGTGAAAGGGGCTAAAAAGGAGAGCCTATGTTTCAGCGGGGAGGGGATAAAAAAGCCACTTGTTTGAAGAAAATGACTTTTATTCTGATTGCGATACAAACCTGCTTTAGAAGTTCATACCGTTTATTGGCGAGAGGACATTGTTCGGCCCAGACATTACTCGATAGGGAGTAGCTCGATGAAGTCTTGCTCAAGCGATTGTCGGAAGAAGTCAGGCATTGTGTCCATTGTGAAAATAGCGGCGTTTTCAAAAATAGTGGTCGAGCCACTTAGTGTCCAGTAAGAGCTTCCTTTGCTGGTATTTACTTTGACTTTAAAACGCGTTGAAGTGGTAGTGACCATTTCTCTCATCCTTATAAAACACATTTCAACATGCTACCACTTTCATTGTGAGAGACCAGCCCTTTAGTTACTGTATTTTATACTTTTTTATCGTTTGTAAGTGCCTTGTAATTCACAGGGTATCGCCGTGTTAAAAAAGTATTTTCTGAATGTAGCATCATGTCTTTGAGCTATTTTAATGGAGTCGAGATCCAACCTGAGCGTTTGTAAATATTGTAAATTGAATGCCAATGAAAACCATTATCACTTACAATTTGTGCCATTAAAATACATTGTTCATTGTCGTATCCATGCTCAAAAACAAATCTGTCCAGCTGTGGTCTCGCCGACTGCATGTCTATATTTCCATGGCGTTATTGTTGGTGGTGCTGTTTTTTGCGGTCACTGGAATTACCCTCAATAGACCTCACCTGTATGTAAAAAACACACCTGACCTACAAACCATAACGTTATCTATTCCTAGCGAGCTTTTTCATTCTCAAGCGGGTCAATACGTGCCTAACGAAGCCCCTTTGGTTGAATACCTCAGAAAAGAAGCCGATCTCTCAGGACAAGCTTCCGCATTGAGTGTGTTTACTGAGATTGAAGACGGTGAATTGGTCGCGGGAGAAATCGCGGTGGATTATAAAGGCCCCGGTTATAACGCCGCCGTGTTTATCGATATGGAGTCGATGACCGCAGAAGTAGAAACCACGAATTATGGTTTGATTGCCATGTTGAACGATCTGCATAAAGGGCGCAACAGTGGTGAAATATGGCGATGGTTTATTGATATAACCGCGGCGCTAATGGTTGTGTTTGTATTGACGGGTGTGTGTTTACTTATTCCCAAAAAACGCACGTTAGCGACGTCATTAAAGTGGTTCGCCTTGGGAAGCAGTATTTCCCTAGCTTTGATTATATTCGCGGTGCCTTAGATCTGGCGTGACGAGTGCTCTATTGAAAACGGAAGAATTAGGAAACAAACATGAAATTATGGACAAAATCGGCAGTGTTCGCTCTTTCTGCATTAAGCGCGGCTTCAATAAACGCGGAAGCGTTACCTTCAAATGCACAGTTAGACGTTGAGTTTTCACTACCAACGATTGAAACCTCAATGTACGCCCGTCCTTATGTTGCTGTTTGGATTGAAGACAGCAAAAGACAACCGGTGCGCACTTTAGAGTTGTGGGTAGGTAAAGATGAATGGCTAAAAGACTTGCGTAGCTGGTGGAGAAAGGTTGGCCGGTACGACAAAGCGCTAGTGGATGGCGTAACTTCCGCAACCAGACCTGCCGGTGATTACCGTTTCGTCTGGGATGGCACCGATGAAAAAGGCAACCGTGTAGAAGAGGGCAATTACACCTTCTATGCCGAAGTTGTGCGAGAACATGGCGGCCGAAATTTATTACGACAAAAAATTCAGCTAGGTCAAAAAGGATTTAGCAAAACAATTGAGCCAACTGCCGAAACTGGTGTGGTGACGCTTAGCTACAAAGTCAGTAGCGCCAAAATTAAATAGGGAATTAACAATGACAATCATGAATAGTAAATTGAAAGCTGTCGCTTTGACATGCGCAGCAGTTGCTGGCTTAGCGGTGTCTGTATCGGCTAGTGCACACCCGCGTTGGATTCTACCTTCTCACTTTACTGTATCTAAAGAGGGTGGCGATTGGTTAACTTTTGACGTGACTGCATCCCATGGTGCATTTGTGTTTGATAAACCAGCCGGTAGCGAATCAGCACAAATTTTGATGCCAGATGGCCGCAAAGAGCGCCCTAATTTCGTGATTCGAGGTAAACGTCGTTCAAATTTTGATTTTGAATTTACCGAGCAAGGCACTCACAAAGTGGCAGTAAATGGCACACCAAGTTACTGGACTAAATACAAAGCGGGCCGCCGTGATACGGTTAAATGGCTACGCGCAAACAAAGCAGAACGCGCAGTTGATTTACCTGAGAAGTCGCGTGATGTGATCACTCAGCTAAGCTTCACCCGCGCAGAGTCTTACATTACCGTCGGTAAACCGACTCAAAGTGCCCTTGAAATCGAAGGTAAGCTACTTGAACTTAAGCCACTTACGCACCCTGCCGATATTGTTGAAGGTGAGCCAGTTGAATTCCAATTTTACTACAATGGCAAGCCTCAACAAGGAGTCACGGTAGATGTGACTCGCGAAGGGACTTTGTATCGTAACCAGCAAGATCAGCTTGATCTTGTGAGTGACAAAGACGGTGTCATTAAGTTTACCCCTGAAATCGCTGGCCGTTATTTATTACGAGCAAACCATAAAGGTGAGCTTGTAGGTAACCCACTGGCGGACGTTAGTAGTGTTAATGTTCACTTAACGTTTGAAGCGGTTCTGCAATAATTTTTGTGTTTTTCCCACGGCTGGTTGTCAGTCGTGGGTTTCTTTGGTTGTCGAGGTTGTTATGACAAATAAAATAATACGCCCTTTTTTAGCTGTAACTCTGTTTTTTTCCATGCAAGCTCACGCGCACTTTCCATTGATGAATTGCTGGTTTGATGCCTCTAAAAATGTGGTGTGTGAAGCTGGGTATAGCGATGCCAGCAAAGCGGTTGACTACACGATTAATCTCTATGATTATGACGATAACCTAGTTGATAAAGCGCAAACGAATAAAGCGTCTCAAGTGACTTTTAGCCAACCTCAAGGCGATTTTTACATTGTATTTGACGCGGGTCATGAAAGCCCTGTTGAAGTCGATGTTGTTGAGATCAAACAAAAATGATCATTGAGCGTGTGACCCCAGATAACGGTGGCCGTGAAGGGAAATGGGTAGCTTTGTCTGTCAGCTGTATTTTACTTTGTGCTGCATTGCTGTTGTCCTTGAATCATACAGAATCCTCCACTCCTGCTGTCGCGAAACATCAAATTGCGTTAGAAGACATCGAACAAAACTCTCTAGGGTTGATCGCTGATCTGCGTCTTGCCCATGAAGAAATCAGACAATTACATGACGAACGATCTGAAAACCCTGAACGTGAAAGTGACCTCTGGGCATCCATTACAGAGTTAAA
The DNA here is from genome assembly GCF_900233005.1 of Vibrio tapetis subsp. tapetis. Lineage (NCBI taxonomy): Bacteria > Pseudomonadati > Pseudomonadota > Gammaproteobacteria > Vibrionales > Vibrionaceae > Vibrio > Vibrio tapetis. The sequence goes on along the minus strand of NZ_LT960611.1, from coordinate 1,862,651 downwards.
AGAACTGTGGGTTGCGCCATTCATTGAGGATAAGAGTTGGCAATTTCAAGGGAAACACCAGTGGAAGCGTATTGCTCCTGGTGCATACCAAGGAATACATCAGTCTACGGACGGTGCGAAGTCTATGGTGCTGATCTCTCAACATCAGCAGCCTGAGTTATGGTTAGATTTACATAATCACGCCAAGCCTTTTGCTAAAAAGGAAATCGAATTAACTCAAGCTCAGTTGATCGAATCCGGTTGGGTCAACATTGCCTTTAATACTCGTCATAGTGCCAACGATACGCATTAATTCTGCCACTCATCAGTGATAATAATATGAAAAAAATAATTTTAACGCTTCTCTCATTTTGCTTGATCACATTCTCTCCCTTTTCTGCTTTTGCAAAAGAAAAGCCCGTTGTGGGCATCACTCTTCAACCTTATTACAGCTATGTGAAGGCGATTGTTGGCGACAAAATGACGGTTCTTCCGTTGGTTGATGCAGGCTTTAATGCACATAATTATCAACCTCAGCCAAATGATCTACGTCGCTTACGAGAGATGGATATTATCGTCGTTAATGGCATTGGCCATGATGATTTTGCCATGAAAGTGATAGCGGCAGCTGGTAAGAATGAGCTGACCGTGATTAAAGCAAATAAAGATGTGCCTCTACTGCCGGCTATTGGTCAATCTGTTGGTAATGGTGCGGTGAACCCTCATACTTTTGTTGGTTTATCGACCACTATTCAGAAGGTGTACACGATTGCGAGCGAGCTTGGCAAAGTTGACCCTGATAACGCGAAGTTCTATCGTGCCAATGCTCGAAAATACGCCACAATTTTCCGAAAAATGAAACACGAAGCGATGATGGCACTGGGTGACTTAGATACTTCAGGAATGAAAGTAGCGACGACACATAATGCCTATGGCTATTTACTGCAAGAATTTGGCGTAGACGTAGCAACGGTTATAGAGCCTGCTCACGGTGTTGAACCAAGTGCGAGTCAGCTACAAGAAACCATTGAAAAAATTCGTAAATCTGGAATTGATATTTTGTTTTACGAATTGAATATGCCGAACCGTTATGTCGACACCATAGAGCAAGCAACGGGCGTTCAGCTTTATCGATTCTCCCATATGACCCACGGATCATACCAAGATGGAAAAGTCGAAGTAGAAACCGCCGCTAATCTGGCGACTTTAGTTGAGTCGATGAAGTTTGCTGCAGCCAAAAAGGCAGGCGAGTAATGGGCCCGAGTATCGAGTTAAAGCAGGTTGCGTTGAAATATGGAGACAACACCATATTGGAAAGCATCGATCACCAATTTGAGGCGGGAAAATGCCACATCGTGATGGGGCCAAATGGTGGTGGAAAAACGTCGTTGTTAAGATCGATTTTAGGTTTAACGCCATTTACGGGTGACATCAATATTCAATGGCCTGAAAAAAAGGGCGATTGGGTTATGTTCCTCAAAAAGCCATGTTTGAAGCCAGCCTGCCGTTGACTGTGATGGATTTTATTCTGTTAAACCAAAACACATCGCCATTGTTTTGGCGTCAGAGTGAGAAAGCAAAACAACGAGCGCTTGCGCAATTATCCCGTGTGGGAATGAGTAGCCGCTGTAGCCGTCGTATGGGGCAGTTGTCGGGAGGTGAGCAGCAAAGAGTGCTGTTTGCTCAAGCGTTATTGGATAACCCTGAACTCTTGGTATTAGATGAACCGACAACCGGTATGGATGAGCAAGGCGTACGCTACCTTGAGTCTTTAATCACCGAATTAGTTGCGGAAAACCGAACCATTTTGGCCGTACACCATGATGTGAGTGCAGTGCGTCGCTTGAATGGCACGGTGCACGTAGTAAATCGCCATATGGTTGACAGTGGCAGCGTTCAAGACGTTCTAACACCGGATAAGATTGAACGCTTGTTTAATCATTATTCAACTTCTCCGATGAGCGCAACTCAAGAGACAAAACAGAAGGTGGCATCATGATGGATATGATTCGCCAGTGGGCGATGGCAGGAGTGGAAGCTGGCTGGTTGAGTGAAAGCTTTTCGTATGCTTTTTTGGTCAACGCGCTTGTTGCCGCTTTGATGGTAGGGCCTTTATTAGGTGGCCTTGGCACATTGGTGATTGCGAAGCGTTTGGCGTTTTTCTCTGAAGCGGTTGGCCATGCGGCATTAACCGGGATTGCACTGGGTGTGTTGTTAGGCGAAACGCCGGATAATCCAATCATCGGGTTGTTCAGCTTTTGTATGGTTTTCGCCATATTACTGCATTTTGTGAGAAACCGAACTAACGTGCCTTACGATACGCTCGTTGGCGTGTTTTTGGCCCTAGCGCTTGCCGTCGGTGCCGCCTTGTTAATGTACGTGGCTCGTAAGATAAACATTCACCTGCTAGAAAACGTGCTATTTGGCTCAATCCTTACGGTAACGGACAATGATTTGGCTTTGTTAGCGTTAAGTTGTTTAGCGATCATTCTTGTCCTGATCCCAACCTTTAATCGCATATTGTTAACCTGTATCAGTCCCGACATAGCAAAGGTAAGAGGCTACGCCACCACATTTTATGACTATCTATTTGTCATGATGGTGACCTTGGTAACGATAGCATCAGTAAAAATTATAGGGGCAGTATTAGTGGGTGCTTTACTGTTGATCCCTGGCGCAACAGCGCGGCTACTGACCCAAAGTATGGGGCGGTTTGTTGTGCTATCTGGCGTGTTAGCTACGGTGAGTTGTTTGATTGGCACATTGTTGCCAATGGAGCTGAAACTGCCGGTTCCTTCAGGTGCTGCCATCATCATAGTTGCGGCCATTTTCTTTTTAACTGCGACCTGTTATCGCATGATTCGTAAAGGGTAATTTCATGTTTAAACATTTTTTACGTCGCTATCGAATGCGCACAATGAGCTGTATTTTATTTGTTTTGGCATTGGGCTTAACGAGTAAAACCGTATTGGCCAATGATATTTTAACTGCGACGCCAGTGACGTATATGTTGGCGCAGGAGTTGGTAAAGGGGACGGGCATTAACACCACTTATTTGCCGCCTAAGCGTTACAGTGTCGCAAGATTACCTAATTGGTTTGAAACTCGAGGCGAAAAGGCGGTGGCCGCGGCGGCTGAAAAAGCACAGGTCGCGATTACTCTAAGTGCCGTTTGGCCGCAAGACCCGTTATTTATTCATGCAAGACAAGCCAATATCCGCTTAGTGGAAATTGACGCGAGCCAAGCTATTTCACCTAGAGCGACTGGCGTAGCGGCAATCCAGTTAGATGATGGCTCTATATCGCCTTACATGTGGCTTAATCCAGCTAACTTAAGCCGAATGGCCATGATTGTGAGTGATGACCTACAGAAAGTATGGCCGCAACATGCGCAGTTAATTGGAGATAACCGACAAGCGTTGATCCGTGACGTGAGATCTTTGATAAATCGCCAACAGACGGCATTGCAAGAAGCGGAAATAGACACCGTTTTACTGCTGTCTTCTGATTTAGAAGATTTTGCCGCGGGTCACCAGTTGTTTGTGGTCGAAAGGCTGACCAAGCAAGAGTTAGATTGGACCGAAGAAGACAAACAACAGATACGCCAATTATTGGCAGAAGATCCGAGTGTTTGGGTTCTGACGTCGCGTAAGGTGAACGCAAACTTAGCTCAACTACTTGGTGAGCATTCTAACGTTTTGGTCGTGGACAATATTGATCGCTGGGGCAGTAAAGGCATAAGTGAAGAAGAAGCCCTAAACCGCTGGGATATTACTACTCTGCCATAGTGTGAATAAACAGATGAGAAGTTAGAAAGAACAGAAAGTAGAAACGCAGCCAGTTCATATTGATTAATGAACTGGCTGTTTTTTTAGGTTTCTATTTAAGTCTCTTCGTTATGCATCTTAAAGTCTGTTATTAACTGGCTTGTTCACTTTGCTCAACGTTGGGCTGGCTGACATGCACTGATTTTTCCTGACGAGAAAAGAACATAAAAGTGGCGGCCATCGCTACGTAACCAAAGGTCACATCTGGGTTTGGCATTATAGCCAGTGTATGAGCATGGATTAGGCCAATACCACTAGCAAATGCGGCGAGCAGTGCTGCAACCGCTGCATTCTTGGACTGCCTTTCAATAGCAAATACCGCCATGCTACAAAGTAACATACCCGATAATATAGAGCCTGAACCTAGTCGCTCTAACCCAACGTACAGAACGTTACTGTTGGCAAGGGTATCCATGCCGAGTTGAGCCGCATTCGTTCCTGCGGCATTTAACGCAGAATCCACCATGGTCTTTGCCCATTCCGCGATACTAGGAATGAATGCCAATATGATTGCGGGTGCGTGTTTTGGAGAACAAACTTGAAAAGCTTGTGAACCGATCAACAAACCGATGTACAGCAATATAGGGCGAATGGCTGGCAGTGGAATCAGTGCCAATAGCAGGCTGATAACACCAAACATACAGATTGCACCAACGCTGATGCCCGTTGCCATGGAATAGCCAATACGAGCACCGATACTCTTCCAGCCTGGGTGACCAATATAAACAGCCGGTGGGAACGGGCTACCAAAGCTTGCACCAACCAAAGCGCCGATGCCATCGGCTAGCAACACTTGGCGGAGGTTGTAGCTGTCTCCGGCTGATTCTGCGCTTTCTACGTTATTCATGGCCTCAACAAAGTTGAAAATACCCAGTGGAATAGCCGTTGCTAAAAACGGAGTCACTACCAATAAACCTGTCATGACATCAAGTGAGAAAAGAGGGAAATAGAATGAAATGTTCTCATTTGCTGCTTGTAAGTTTTCAATGGCGACAACGTCTTGGCCGAATAATAATCCGCCCCATCCTAATGCAACACCAACAACCATAATGGCCAATCCACTCGGAATACCAAAGGGCAACTTATAATTACCAGCCCAAGTCACTAAGATCAGCGCCAACGCGATGAGTGAAATCCAAGGCGTTTCGAACATGCTGAACGCAGGACCCATGGATATGAAGGCAATAGAAATCCCGGCGAGGGTACCTAGCATGGCAGCCTTGGGAGTAAAGCGGCGTACAGCAGGCCCAACAAAAGCGCCGATGATGACAATAATACCAATAATGAAACACCAAGCGAGGCCAGCTTGCCACGCAATGATTGGGTCATTCGTTTTTAAGTAAGTAGGTAGCATCACCAAGAAGACGACAACGAACATGTGAGGCACTGATGGGCCATAAGGTAGAGCGGTAACATCGGTGCGGTTTTCTTTTTTTGCAAGACGATAGGCCATGTAAGCGTAATAGAGATTGCCCAACGGTAGCGCGAGACCTAATGCTGGAAGTATTCTTCCAAAGACTAAGTCGTCTGGGAAATTGAGTACCAACAGGGAGAGTTGGGTGAGTACCATGACGTTGAGCAAGACATTAGTGAAAAGCCCAAAAAAGCCATTCCAATCACTTTTTTGCCACAGGGGAATGTGAGTATTATTCATCATATTTTCCTTTAGATGTTTAGGGGGCATGGTTAGTTGTTAAGTGCGTGAAGGATGTCATCAGAATGAGAGACCCAGCCGACAATCGCACCTTGGGCTTTGATCATTTCGAGCGCATATTTTTGAAACTCAGGGAAGTATGAAGCGACACAATCTTCAGGAATGATGCATTCATAACCTCGGTCATTGGCTTCTCTTGCCGTGGTGTTAACACAAACCTCGGTGGTTACGCCACAGATGATCAGGGTTTTGATTTGTTGGCTTTGTAAGATCAGGTGGAGATCCGTTTGATAGAATGCCCCTTTACCTGGTTTATCGATAATAGGTTCACCTTCAATTGGGTATAATTCTGGGATGATATCGTGCCCATATTCTCCTCTAATGAGAATTCGCCCCTTGGGGCTGTCATTACCTATGAAGGTATGACCACCACGCGTCAGTTTTGCCGGTGGGCAGTCTAAAAGATCGGGACGATGCCCTTCTCTGGTATGGATGACGGTTAATCCAATGCTGCGTGCCATTTCTAGCACCGCCATGCAGGGTTCAATAGCACTTCTAACTAGGCTGACATCGTTACCTAGCGCTTCACCAAACCCACCGGGTTCGACAAAATCGCGCTGCATATCGATTAAAATCAACGCAGTAGATTTTGCTTCGAACGGGAGGGGAAAGGGTTTGGCGTTAAATGAGTTTTGCATAGTATCGTTACCTCTTTTTATGTATTAGGTAACTTTAGCTATAAGCGTATGTTCACATTGCATTTAGTTTCGTAGTTGTGACGTTGGTTTTGTAAATTTGAAAATAGCGGCAAAAAAGGCGAAGCGAAAGGAAATGGGGCAGCTAAAACGTTAGGTACACAAAAGTAATGGATACAAAAAAAGCCGAAAAATCGGCTTTTCATTTATAGACAATAAGTCTTTATTTTTATTTTAGTCGTGTTACTAAAAGAATTTGCAAGCGAAGGTGCTAAATTCTGTATTCAACATACCCAGATTTAGTCGATGTGTAAATGCTCAATTTATGAGCGAGAGTCAAAATTTATAGATAACTGGGTAATTTGGATCAGCATCACTTTTTAGACTCGGCTGTTACATCAATTGGTGCAAATTGAGCTTAAATGTTGCTGGTTTACGTTTAATGGAAATCACGAGATTTTGTCATTAATGTTGCTGCATTGTCGGTTAAGTCAATCAGTTTACCTGCAATCACATGGGTGACTTCTCCCTCTCGCTCTAAGATCCCTTTTACTTGGAGAATTTTGGCGGTCAAGTAGGCTTGTTTTTGTGCTTTGGCCGTGCCAGCCCACACCACTACATTAATATTTCCTGTGTCGTCCTCTAGGGTGACAAAGGTAACCCCTGCCGCAGTACCTGGAGATTGTTTTCCAGTCACCACACCAGTGACGGTCACTAAAGATTTATGTGGCATGGTCATTAATTCTGTCATGCGAGTAAAACGGCCAAGTTTTCCTGCAGCATCAAGCAGGGTGATAGGGTGCTTATTTAGTGATAACCCAGTCGAGGCGTAGTCTTCATTTAGTGTGCTGAATTCATCGGGGGTATATTGATGTTGGTCATTACTGGGTTCAATATCTCGAAACAGCGGTAAATCATTGAGGTTATCCATGACCGCCCAACGAGCAGAAAAACGGTCTCCAGCCAAGATCTTTAAGGCATCTGCAGAGGCCAGTAATTCGATATCTCGTCGATTTAACCCTACTCTTTTAAGCTCGCCACTGTGGCGATAGCCTGTTTCAGGCCGCCGCTGAACAAGCATTTTTGCGCCATCATGACTAAAGCCTTTTATTAGGCGAAATCCGAGTCGAATTAAAAAGTCGCCCTGTTCATTGATAACCTGATGTTCATACCGTGAATGGTTAACGCAAATAGGCAAAATACGAATGCCATGTCGCTTAGCATCTTGAACTAACTGTGAGCAGCTATAAAACCCCATTGGGTGGCTATTTAACAGTGCAGTATAAAACGCTTCAGGGTAGTAATATTTAAGCCAAGCTGATGTGTAAGCCAATACAGCGAAAGAGGCTGAATGGCTTTCTGGAAAACCGTATTCCCCAAAGCCACAAATTTGGTCAAATATACGCTCGGCATAGGCAGTTTCGTATCCGCGATCTTGCATTCCATTGATCAACTTGGATTTAAACTGCATGAGCTGGCCGTTCTTTTTCCAAGAAGCCATAGCTCGCCGAAGTTGATCGGCTTCACCTCCTGAAAATCCGGCTGCGACCATCGCCAGTTTGATGACCTGTTCTTGGAAAATAGGCACACCCATGGTGCGAGAAAGCACATCTTTGACTTCTTCTGATGGATAGCTTATTGGTTCTTCACCATTTCGTCGTTTCAAAAAAGGGTGCACCATGTCTCCTTGAATGGGGCCTGGACGTACAATGGCAATTTGGATAACCAAATCATAATAGGTCGCAGGTTTAAGGCGTGGCAACATGCTCATTTGAGCCCTAGATTCAATTTGAAAAACACCCACAGTGTCGGCTTTTTGCAGCATGTTATAGACGTTTTTATCATCTTGCATACGTGTGATATCGGCGATTGAAAGAGATCGGCCATGATGGTGCTGGATGGAGTGAAAACACTTCCGAATTGCCGTAAGCATACCAAGAGCCAAAACATCCACTTTCAATAAGCCTAAGCTTTCTAAATCGTCTTTATCCCATTGGATCACAGTACGGTCGCTCATGGTGGCATTTTCAACGGGAACCAGTTCATACAAGGGCCCAGATGAAATAACGAAACCGCCTACGTGTTGAGATAAATGGCGAGGAAAGCCCATGATTTCTTCAACTAAAGCAATAAATTGTTGGCCTTTACTGGTGTTAGGGTCGAGGCCGAGTTCAACAATTTGTGCCTGCCAACTATTTCGACCTTCACGGCGATTGATGTTTTTAATGAAAAAATTGAGCTGAGTTTCGGCAATACCCAGTGCTTTTCCGACGTCTCTTATGGCACTTTTGAAGCGATAAGAGATCACAGTTGCGGCAAGAGCGGCACGTTCGCGGCCATATTTGGCGTAAATATATTGGATAACTTCTTCGCGTCGTTCATGCTCAAAGTCAACATCAATATCGGGCGGCTCGTTTCGTTCTTTGCTGATGAAGCGCTCGAATAAAACGGAAATTTGGCGAGGATCAACGGAGGTGATTTCTAGGCAATAGCAGACGACGGAATTAGCAGCGGAACCTCGTCCTTGATATAAGATCCCTTGCGCTTTGGCAAACATGACAATGTCATGGATGGTTAAGAAGAAAAAAGCGTAATTAAGTTCTTCAATCAGTGTGAGCTCTTTGTCTATGATGCTCTGAACGTGTGCCGGGACACCATTAGGAAAGCGAAATAGACACCCTTTACCAACGAGGTGGCGTAAGTAACTCATGGCATTAAAACCATCGGGTACTAATTCACTCGGATATTCGTAACGCAGCTGATCTAAGTTGAACTTGCAGCGCTCTAAAATATGGACACTTTCTTCTAACCACTCAGTGCGGAAGAGTTTGTTCAGCTTTTCTTTTGATCGCAGCGTCCTTTCGGTGTTAGAGAGTAGACGCTTACCTGAACGCTCAATACTTGTTCCGTGCTTCAGTGCTGTTAATACATGCTGCAGTGGCAGTCGGTTGGCATTGTGCATGAGTACGCCTCCGCATGCTGTAATGGGAAGGGAGTACTCTCGGCTTAGCTGTTGGCAATGAGCTAGGTAGTCGGCATCATCACTTTGCAGGTGCCGTTGCAAGCCAATCCATAGCCGATGCGCGTGGTGTTGTCCTAGCCATTTCCCCCATTCATGGTCGCTTGGTTTGTGGCTAGGTAACCATAAAATAAGGCAGTGTTTCACCGACATGAGATCCCAGTCAGACAACGCATACTCGCCTTTTGGGCTGCGTCTTCTCGCATTCGTAATGACTCGACATAATTCAGCGTAGGCTTCGCGAGTGGGGCAGAGCAAAATCACTTCTAATTCGCTACCGAGACGGAATAAGCTACCAACGATAAGCTTAACTTTTAGTTGGTGATCTCGAATTGCTGTGTGAGCGCGTACTACGCCTGCTACTGAACATTCATCTGTGATCGCAATGCCTGAATAACGTAGGAAATCTGCTTGAATAGCGAGTTCCTCAGCATGAGAAGCCCCTTCTAAAAAGGAGAAGTTAGACTGACAAAAAAGTTCAGCATATTGCATGAGACGACCTACTACGATTAACTAAAATAACCATGGACAAACCAGTGATGTTCTCGGTTACGAAACACCCATAACCAGCGCCCGAGTTGGCTGCGTGCAATAAAGTAGTCTCGTACCATTGAATTGTCATCCCACCATCCAGTCGCGATTCGCTCTGGGCCTTGAATTAATGTTACTTGTTCACTGAGCCGTTGTGGGGTTGGCAACATAAAGCTGGGGCGTAAGGCTGGGTTTGATGTGACTGGGTTACCTGACTTTGGTTGACCTGTTATTAGTGGATCAATGTATTGATTCGCAACTTCAGGGCGTGCGTCATCACCTAATTGAATGCCTTTAACGGCCTCTTTTCCTAATTTGGCCTGCAAACGAGAAAGCAGCTCAAGTGGTGTGGTGTTGCCTTGCTTTCCTGAAAAGAGGTCGTCATTAGAGCCGCTTTGTTCGGCAATTTGAACAACAGAAAGTTCAATAGCCAAAACGGGGGCAGTCAAAGCAACGGACTCTAGTGTTAATTGCGCGAGTTCTTGCCATTTAGCCGCTAAATAGTCCCCTTGGGCCGAAAATATCCCTAAAGAAAGCGCGCTGCCATCTCGTGATAGGAGCTGAATTTTTAGCTCATTGGCGAGTTGATCGCGTAATTTTAGGTAATATTCGAGTTGTGTTAGCAGTTTTTCCAATGGTTTCTGTAGCCATTGCACATTGTCTATTTCAAATAACAGGTCTAGGTGGCATTGGAACGATGATGGGGGGTGATAAAACTCAATAGGGTGCTTAAATTGACCGATTAAGCGGCCAATGTAGTTGACTAAATCAATGTCAAAACGCTTAGCAAGATCTGCCATAGGGACGGATAATAGATCGCCAAGTTGTTGGATACCCACACGCTCTAACTGATTAACGGTTTTATGGGGTAAACGGCTCGCACTTAATGGATATTTACGGATGCTGGCGAGTAGCTTATGGCGAGCAGCATTGATGCTGTTTGCGCTATTCTCTGCCAATAATTGAGCCATTAAAGGCGAACATCCGCTGGCAAAATCATAGTGAACATCAAGGACATTTAAGTGTTGCTGAACGGTATGCCAATATTTATCTAATCCTTCATAAAGGTTGAGCATATTAGTAACACGTAGCAAGATCCCATTGGGTTCAAATAGAGTAATGTCACAGGTGACCATATAGAGCCAGTGGGCAATTTCTTTTAATTTTCGGTGTTCAACGCTGGCTTGATATGGATGAACCTCCAGCGGGTGACAAAGTGACGCAGCCGTACCCAAGCCCATATTAAGTGTAATGCCAGCTTGCTGGGCTTGAGCATTATATTGAACGACACGGTGATCTTGGCCATTTACGATGATAATGGCTGGGGTGCTTTCTGGTTTGTCTTGGCTTTGTAGGCCAAAACAGCTGTCTAATTGTAAGCTCGGAAAGTTTAGGTAAATCCACAGCATTATGCCTATCCTCGTTTGACTTTTGGGAAAGGTAAGATGGTTGAATTTGGCTGTTTTAAAGTCAGCCTAGGCCAAGCGGTAGACATATTGATATGAAATGCACCTTGTGGCCAACCGCCTTTACGTTTGATTATCTTTGCCTCCAAACCATACTGATGTGCCGTGAGTACAATGCTCAACGATACGGGCAAAGAAAGCACATTCGGTTGCTTAGATTTGAAGATAAACTGTACTGAATTGCCGGTTTCACAAGCCATTTGTAAGCGCTTCGCTTGATGTACTTCCAAGTTTTGTTGCCATAATAAAACGCAACCGCAAGCCCCACTTTTTAGGCATTGTTCAGCAGCCCATAGGGCGTCTTTATGAGTCTTGGGGCTGAGGATAATGACTTTATTTAAATCAAGGCCTTGGCTCACCAAGAATTCAGCACATAAAGAACCAGGAGCCTGAATGAACGCAATTAAACGATCGTTACAATGCTGTTGCATGAAGGGTTTCAGTAAGCGTAACTCTCCAATACCTAGGTCCGTTTGGATTTCGATAACGCCGTTTTTTGGCAAGCCACCATCCAGCTTATTATCAAGCTCTGGGTAGCTAGTCGGTATGACGTTAAGTTGTTTTCTAGGCTCATTGCCTCGCCAAATCAAGCGCTTATGTTCTAATAATTCGATGATGTCATGCATAATAAATACCTGTTTATTTATACAGTATAGTCACATCAAAATGAAACTAACAGCGTTTTCATTTTTCAATGGCAGTAGGGCTAGCTTTTAGTGGACAAAAATATTGATAACTAAGAAGTTGGTAAAAAAATAGGGGATATGCAGTGGTATTGGTCTATTCTCGCTCGACTTAAGCTTAAACGGGTGAACTTGTATTGGTGATATTAATGGTATTAAAGAATGGTTACATTTCGTTACACCTGCATTGTATAGAGATGTCGAGAAGTTGTTAAAGCAGGCCAAGGCGGTTTATTTGCTTAACTTCGCTTGAGCATTAAAGGTTTATAGTTATTGATGGTTTTGTTAATTCTTGAATTTCATAGTGAATTTACATTCGGTAATAACAACTTTTACAGCGAACTCACAAACCTAAATGGTTTGATGTAATAATTCCTGGTATGGTATGTGTCTATCTCAAAGGACTGAGTAACAGAATGAATACTCAAAACTAGCCCTATAGGTTCAATATGTCTTGGTTAACTAATCTATCATTAAGAATGAAGATGGCGATTCCGGTTGCTGTTATGATCGCATTGGTCTCTAGCGTGAGCATATATCACGCATACCTGTTTGAAAAACAGACAAAAGCGACTCAGCAACTTACTCAATCGATTCAACCGACTTTAGATTCCATTGAAGAAGCCTATCGGGATCTCTATCAAATAATGGCATCTGGTCAAGGTTTGGTTTTAGCCAATGGTGATGTCATTGAAGTGGCCTACCATACGGCTGAATTTAATGATGAATCATCTAAAGCTGTGCCTCGTTTAAAAGCGATTGGCCACTTAGTTGATGAGCAATTACTGCCAAGACAGGCACAACGTACGATTGATAAATTGCAAGCCGAAGCCGAAGTGTGGATTCAAAGCTATGCTTTGCTGTTTAGCACCCCACTAGAAGCAAAGCGCTTTTACGACATCAATCAAAAGCAGTTAGATAATCAGTTTTCTACTATTCGCGCCACTTTAAAATCGTTACGAACAGAAATTGAGCTAGAACGAGATGAGTTGAGAGACGTCATCGAACAAGCATCTTATCGAGCTGAGATGGCATTAGAAATAGGCAGTGTTACCGCCATCGTTATTGGCATAATGCTGACTTGGCTGTTGTCTGGCTGGATTATTTCCCCAATGCGCAAATTGAATATCACAATGAACGAGATTGCTCGAGGTGACGGAGACTTAACCCACCGTGTTGAAGTTAATTCCAGTGACGAAGTCGGTCAATTAGCCGTCAATGTTAATCAGTTCATTGAAACTGTACATAAAACGGTCTCTGAGCTGGTGGATTCATCGCAGCAGGTAAGAAAAGAGATGGCGCACTTTGATCAAATCTCTCATGGCGTCGTTGAAGGAATTGGCAGTCAACAACAAGAAAGCGAAATGGTCGCAACGGCGATTAACGAGATGCGAGCAACCAGCGAGACGATGAGCCAAAATGCACAAGAGGCTGCCATTGCAAGTGAGCGCGGTAATACTGAAGTTGCGCAAACAAGTTTAGTTCTCGAGAATACCGTTGAAGCCATCACTTTGCTTGCAGATGAAATCGCACAAGCGAATAAGGTTATTCATACACTGGATGACGACGCGGTTAATATTGCCTCTATTCTGGACGTGATTCGAGGCATTGCAGAACAAACGAACTTACTGGCACTGAATGCCGCGATTGAAGCTGCGAGAGCTGGAGAGCAAGGGCGTGGCTTTGCTGTGGTTGCCGATGAAGTGAGAGCTTTGGCAAGTAAGACTCAACACAGCACGGGTGAAATCCAGCAAATGATTGAAAAACTGCAATCCGGAGCAAAACAGGCGGTAGCCGTCATGATTGCCAGTGAAGAGAGCAGTCAAAAGACGATTCAGTATGCGAGTTCTGCTAGCGACTCACTGCAAGAGATACGCCTGTCAATCGGTGTGATCAATGACATGAACAGCCATATTGCTACCGCGGCTTGTGAGCAAACCAGTGTGAGCGAAGAGTTAAACAATAATATCCAACACATTGCGGAAAGTGGTCAACAGATGGTAAATACCATAGAGGAAGCAGAAGAGGCATCGAATAACCTGTCTCACCAGTGTGAGCGATTAGATAACACCTTAGGTCAATTTAAAGTCTAATTTCTATTTCCAGAAAGCTAAAAATGCCAGACGGTTTACCCCTCTGGCATTTTGCATTCAAAGACTCATGTATTTGTCTTATTATTTAGCGAGTTATTAACGCTTGAAGACGAACTCATCGACCATTGTGACCATGCGGCCAATTTCAGGTTTCGTAATGGTGTCGTTTGCGCCTAACTGTATGGCCTTTTGACGGTTATCGTCACTCATTAGAGATGAGAACATCACAATAGGCATTTCGGCGTAGGTTGCATTCTCACGTAAGCGTTTCAATAAATGCATACCATCCATCTTAGGCATTTCAACATCACTGACTAAGCCATCAACAAATTCAGTAACAGGCACGCCTTCTTCTTTAGAAAGTTTTTCAAACTCGACCAGTTTTTCTAATGCTTCACCACCGTCTTTACAAGCAATGATGTTATAACCTGCTGAGCTAAGCGTGTTTTCGATTAAGCTACGAATAAAGGCTGAGTCGTCGGCAATCAGGATAGTACGAGCCTGACGTTTAGTTACCATACGTTGGTTTAAGTCGACAGAACGGTCCGTAGTGACATCGTATTTCTCCATACTTAACTCTGGATTGATGTCGGCAATGATTTTCTCAAAATCGAGGATCATGATTAAGTGTGAATCTTTACGGACAACGGCAACCACACAGTCGTTTTCACCGGCTTCTAAAAATTGGCTCGGTGACTCAACGTCTTCCCATGAAATACGATGAATACGACTGATGCTATCGATGAGAAAGCCATTCGTCATTCGGTTGAAATCAGTAACAATAACAAACTTTCGTTCAATATCGGGTTTTGTAGGAACCCCTAACCAGCCAGCCAAGTCCACTAAAGGGGTGAGCTTGTCTCGTGAAGAGAATACACCAACCATATGAGCTTGTGCATTCGGGTAATCCGTCGTTTCAGGAACTTGAATAACTTCGCGAACTTTTGCGACGTTAATTCCGTAATAACATGTTTTAGTTGAACCGTCAGGCATCACTTTTTGCAAATGAAACTCTATAATTTCGAGCTCATTGGTGCCACTTTCTGTGAGGATGCTGTTGTTTAAATTTTCGCTCATAGTTACCACATTATTCATTGTTACTGCGATGCAGTGGTGTTTTATCTATTTTAGTATAAGTAGAGCGGGATAAATATCTTAATTGATAATATTTGCTCTATAAATGCAATCAAGTATGACTTAATCGCCGGTTAGCTGCTCGAATCAATGCATTGAATTCATGACTTAACACAAATGGAGTCCGCGTCTTTTATTTGCTCTAGAATGCGTGTAATCGGAACTGCATGGCTATATAAAAAACCTTGACCGATTGTAATACCAAGCGATTTTAGTTTTTTCTCTTCATTTGTTGTTTCGATACCCTCTGCGATGGCATGCATATCTAGGGTCTGACATAAGAAGCTAATAACCTTAATTATTTGGACAGATTCAGGGCGTTTATCTAAATCCATTACAAACTTACGATCTATTTTAAGCTCATCAAATCCGTAGCTCAATAGATACTCCATGGACGAAAATCCGGTACCAAAATCATCAAGTGATAGGCGTACATCCAGCTTTCGTAAACGCTGCAAGGTATGAGAAACCTGTTGTCCTTGTTGTACTTTGGTCAGCTCAGTCAGTTCGAGAACAAGGCGAGATAGCGGAAATTGGTATTGTTTGGAAAACTGCATTAACAGCTCGACAAAGTTTATTTGTGCCAAGGACTGAGGCGAGATATTTACAGCAATAGAAAAGTCTTCTGGCATTTGGTGAATATGCTCTTGCCATTGTTCAAATATCTTTTCAATAATGGCAAAGGTGAGCGGCAAAATGGCTCCTGTATCCTCTGCTCTAGTAATGATTTCCCATGGCGACGATAGGTCATCCTTTTTCAAGCGAAGTAAGGATTCAACCCCAAAAATTGAGTTATTTTCAATATGCACTTGAGGTTGATAATAGACATGAAAATCCCTACTTTCTAGTAACTCTTCAATCCGGCTATCAATATAGATCTTGTGCTTAAGTCGTTCCTCAAATGCCAAGTGGTAATCAGAATAATCAAGCTTAGATTCTTTAGCCTCTAATAGTGCGATCTCAGCGTAATGTATTAATACTTCGGGATCAGAGGCATCTGTTGGGTGACGGGCAACGCCAATATTGATGGCTAGATTGAGTTCAGAGAAAGCTCTGGTGATATTATGGAATGTTTCCCGGCTAGAAATCTTTTCGTTTGAAGGGGTGAAGACAAAGAAATCATCACCACCTAACCTACAAATGATGGACTCGCTGCAATGACACTGGTGTAGCGCTTGGCTGACTTGCTTTAAAATATTATCGCCATGCTTTTGACCGAATTTTAAGTTAATACTGGAAAAATTGAGAATATTAACACGTACGATGGTGCCATGTTGATGCCCCTCATCTAAAGCGTTACTTATACATTCGATAAACGCTTGGCGATTTAAGTTGCCAGTTAGCGGGTCTTTTTTTGCTAGGGTGCTAAGTAAGTCATTATTCTCATTAATGGCATCGATATATCGCGCTGCATGTTTTGACGATAAGTTGTAAGCATCGACGAGCTCAGAGATTTCATCCCTTTCTTTTATTATTTGATCATGGATTTCCGGCAGCCGTTCATGCTCATCTTGAACCAAAGAAAATTGGGAAGAGAGAGATTTGAGGCGATAGGCAATGGTTTCATGGAATGTTCTACGGAGAATATACAGCAAGGAGAGTGAAATAATGAAAATGGTGATCAAAAAAGCGCCGACGGATAACGCAAAAATTTGAAATGCATAGCCAGGGTTAACGTAAGCTTCAATATGACCGACATTGATATTTTCTCCTTCTGCGGTCACATAATCTAACGGGAACGTATGGTCCCATTCACTCCAGGTAAGTGATGTTTTCGGCTGTAATAAGTCATGGGTTTGAGAAAGTAAATCACCTTCAGACCAAATAGATAAATGGGAGAAAACCGAATCATTACGAAAGGTAGAACTAATGGCATCTAACTGTTCAAAGTCGAAGTTATAGATAGCCGAAGCGGTCGAAAGTCTAATCGAGTCAATGCGTGAGACAGCATTACTTCGCATTTCATTCATGGCCAGAAAGTAGCCACCAATAGAAAGCAAAACTACTGCCGTAAAGGTTAACAACAGTATTGGTATTCTTATTCGACTTGCCATTTTATTGACGATCGAAACAAAAGCTGTGGTGCTCATTTCATCCGGACCCTGTATAGCATTACCAAGTTCATCTTCTTATTGAGGAATTAGTTATTTATCTAGTATAGCCATTAAAAATAAATAGATACTAACAATAGAAGCTGATTTTAAGAGGAAGTTTACAAATTTGTATGATCGGTACGGATAAAACCGACGGTAACTTGTTTTCTGAGCCATTCGTTGGGTCATTAGACCGCAAATTATTGAGGGAGATCGGTCAGTTAGAGTGTTTGATTGGTTTTGCCTATCGATAAAAAAGTGCAAATCGATTTAGTAAAATCAAGAAATTAGACGACACTTAACTTATACCTAAGAACAACATGCGAAGGAACGGGTTAAGGAGCGAATATGGAATCGATAAGAATTAAAGATTATATGGTGCACAAAGCGGTGACGTTTACGGAAGAAATGCCATTGAGTGCGGCATTAGATAAAGTGATGAGTTCCGAGCACATGGGCGGTCCGGTTATTAATGAAAACAAAGAAGTGATTGGATTTTTGTCCGAACAAGATTTGCTCGATAAACTGGTTGCGGTGAGCTATTACTGTCAAGATTCTCACATTGTGAGTGATTGTATGCATCGAGAAGTGTTGTCGGTTAAACCCGAAATGCCGATTATTGAGTTGGCCGGGATGATGAAAGTCGGTAAGCCTAAAATGTACCCAGTAGTGAATGACCAAAATAAGTTTTTGGGGATAATTACTCGAACAGAAGTACTTAGAGCGGTCGGTGCGAGCATTAATGATTGCTATAAACATCCGGTTTAATAGATACTCAATAATTAAATAAGGCGCTTATGGCGCCTTATTTGTTTTTATCACTTTTTATATTGCTCTTATTTTAAATGATACGGATACCACTTTATGGCGGCACAGCAAGCAAAATTTGTTGAAGGTTCAACAAT
Organism: Vibrio tapetis subsp. tapetis; assembly: GCF_900233005.1. Lineage (NCBI taxonomy): Bacteria > Pseudomonadati > Pseudomonadota > Gammaproteobacteria > Vibrionales > Vibrionaceae > Vibrio > Vibrio tapetis. Next base: position 1,844,573 of record NZ_LT960611.1, on the reverse strand, counting down.
GAAACACATTCTGACGATGTCGGGTGCAGGCTCGATAGGCTTGTTAGCGTTGTTTGCGGTTGACCTGCTCGATATGCTATTTATCAGTATGTTAGGCCAAGTTGAGCTTGCCGCTGCGGTTGGGTTTGCTGGGACGTTGCTATTTTTTTCAACCTCAGTTTCGATTGGGTCCTCCATTGCGATGGGGGCAATGGTTTCAAAAGCCTTAGGTGCAAAACAGCAGCAAGATGCTAAGCGAAAAGCCAGTAATATTTTAATGACAGCATTTTTTATTAGTTTGTTAGTCACTGTTGTTATGTATGTCAATATTGAGACGTTACTCAGCGCGATTGGTGCGCAGGGTGTTGCATTAGAACGTGCAACCGCTTATTTAGAAATTATCTTACCCAGCAGTCCATTATTGGCGTTAGGCATGGCAAGTGGTGCCGCTTTACGAGCTGCGGGTGATGCTAAGCGCAGTATGTGGGCGACATTATCAGGCGGGATTGTGAACGCAATCTTGGATCCGATTTTTATTTTTGGGTTTAACTGGAACGTAGAAGGTGCAGCAGCATCGGTTGTAGCTCGAATTACCGTATTGGCTTTTTCAATTATTCCTCTTTATCGTACCTATAAATTGATCCGTTGGCCTGATTTAGGAGAGTTGAAGCAGGATTTACGTTCCATAGTCACGATTGCCATTCCCGCTATTATTACCAACACCGCAACGCCTATCGGTAATGCGATAGTCACCGCGAACATTGCTCATTTTGGTGAAAACTATGTGGCAGGCTTTGCTGTGATTGGGCGTGTTTCTCCCGTAGCTTTCGCGGTTATATTTGCGTTATCTGGAGCCGTTGGCCCAATTATCGGGCAAAATTATGGGGCGCAAAGAATCGATAGGGTGAAAGAGACCTTGATGAATTCTTTGTTGTTTGTCACCGTCTATTGTGTGGCGGTTTCTATTATTCTCTATTCGGTGCAAGACGCATTAATTGCAGGCTTTGCGCTTACTGGCGACGCTGCAATCATTGTGGCGGCATTTTGTTCTTATATTGCCTTCAGTTTTGTTTTTAATGGCGCACTGTTTGTGGCTAATACGTCATTTAATAATCTAGGTAAGCCTATTTATTCCACGGCTCTTAATTTGGGTAAAGCGACGTTAGGTACCTTGCCATTTGTGTACTTTGGCGCACAGTGGTTTGGCGCTCTTGGGGTGTTATATGGTCAAGCGGTAGGCAGCATTGTGTTTGGTATTTTGGGGATCATGGTCTTACAGCGACATATTCAGTCGATGATGCAAGAGTTTAGCTATGAACCAGAATTAGACCCGGCGACAACATCGGTCAATATGACGCCATTTTGTAACTGTGACCCAGTGTTAATCGAAGAGGTTACGAGCCACAAATCTGTGAGCCAAATAGCAACTAAGTCAGAAGTTTAGTAGCGTATTCAATCGATTGCTCTTTCCTTGATCTATCTCTAGGTCTCTCTGTAACTGCAGGTTAATAATTGTGCCATTCAAGGTTTGAATTGCACAATTCCTATCGGGTATTTACAGTAACAGGAAGTTTTGTTGTATTATGCGCCAGTACCTTAAGTTTATTATCCCTCTTCTCGTTCCCGCTATCATATTGCTGATGCCATTATCGGCGTTTCCATTTGAAGGCATAACCATTATTCAACAGCGCGTGATTGCTATCTTTTTGCTTGCTGCGTTATGTTGGGTGTTTGAGCCTATCCCGATCTATGCCACCTCTGTGGTTATCATCGTCTTAGAGTTGCTGCTACTTTCGGATAAAGGGCTTATCTTTTTCCGTTATGCACAAGATCAAGCCCATTTTGGTGAGCTACTTAAATACAATGAGATTATGGCAACCTTTGCCAGCCCAATCATCATGCTATTTTGGGGAGGATTCTTTTTAGCTATGGCGGCAACTAAATATCGGTTGGATGTGAACTTAGCTCGGGTGCTGCTACGTCCATTTGGCTCCCAGCCTAAGTATGTCATGCTTGGACTGATGCTTATCACCGGTATTTTTTCGATGTTCATGTCGAATACCGCGACTACGGCCATGATGCTGTCAATTCTGACTCCAGTTATTGCTGTATTCGGGCCAAAAGATCCTGGCCGAATTGCGTTTGCATTATGCGTTCCTGTTGCCGCGAATATTGGTGGAATCGGCACCCCAATTGGCACGCCTCCTAACGCCATTGCACTTAAATATTTGGTCGGTGATAACCTGATAACGTTTGGGGAATGGATGGTGTTTGGTGTGCCATTTGTGATTGTGATGATGGCTTTAGCTTGGTTCCTTATTAAATATCTATACCCAGCGCAGCAACAAAATATTGATCTCAATATCAAAGGTAAGTTTTTAAAAACGCCAAAAGCCATTACGGTTTACATTGTGTTTGCGGGCACAATTTTACTTTGGTTAATGGGTTCTAGTCATGGGATGAATTCTTACACCGTGGCGCTTATACCTGTCGCGATATTCTCGCTTACGGGCATCATTAATAAAGAAGACTTAAAGAAAATATCATGGGATGTACTCTGGTTGGTTTCGGGGGGGATAGCGCTAGGGTTAGCACTTGATAAAACAGGGTTAGCGCGTCTAATGGTACACAGTATTCCGTTTGATGCTTATTCGCCTTACGTTGTGTTGTTTGGTGCCGCTTTCTTATGTTTGCTGATGGCGAACTTTATGTCTCATACGGCCACCGCGAACTTGCTCATGCCAATAATGGCAGCACTTGGTGCCTCGATGGTTAGCCTTGCTCCTTTGGGCGGTGAAATGACACTCATCCTAGTGGTAACTTTTGCTGCTTCTCTGGGTATGTCTTTGCCTATCAGTACGCCACCTAATGCCTTGGCACATGCGACGGGAAATGTTGAAAGTAGTCAAATGGCTAGAGTAGGAATCGTACTAGGTGTTATTGGTGTGTTGTTAAGTTTTGTTATGGTGTGGGTACTTCACTCTGTTGGGCACATTGGGTAGCGTATGGCACTGACTCGATATCAGCAGATTATTGAAGCATATTTCACTGAACCGAGTCGGCAAGTTGATATCGCCTCAGGCCAATCAGTGCTGACTCAGAACGGCCATAATGATCGGCTCTATTTTGTCGTTGAAGGTGAACTGCATGGATTTTATCAAGACGAAGAAAGTCAGCAACAGATCCAAGTGTTTACTGCCTCGAAGGGGGCATTTATTGGTGTCCACAGTTTCTTTTCTGAAACTTATCTTGCTTCGTCAACGGTCATTGCAAAATCCGATTGTGTATTGGCATGGATAGACAACAGTACCCAAGCCATTGAGCCAGAAAAGCATGGACCACTATCGGCTCAGTTTACGCCGATTATCGTTAATGAGTTGTCGCAGCGCCAGCGTCGAGCAACCCAAGAAACCATCGCCAAAGAACGTGCATTGAAACAATTACATACCGCTGAACAAATGACGACCCTTGGCCAATTGGCTGCTGGTATTGCCCATGAATTAAATAATGCGGTAGGGGTGCTCAGCAGTAAAACCGAGCGGCTTTTAAATGTCATATTGGAACTGCTGGAAGAAAATAATAATCAAGCCAGTGAGTTTGTTGATCAGGGTTTGCTTTGGGGGCAAAAAACAAGCTCTGCTGATGTCAGAGTGCGCGCAAAGGAGTTAGTGAAAGAATACGGGCTAGATAGAGATCAAGCAAAAGCGATAGCACGAGCCATACCACAAGGTGATGTGAGCCGAGGATGGCTAGATAATACAGAGCAAGCGATCCGATTTTGGAACATAGGGCGTGATCTGCATGACATGCGAATAGCGGCCAAGCACTCAGTGAGCATTGTTAAGTCGGTTAAGCAGCTAGGTCGAACGGATGTCGAAACGAAAGAGTGGGTCGACATCAATGATAGCTTGCGGAAATCATTAGCATTGTTGCAAAGCGATTTACGCAGAGTGTCGGTTCACTTTAGCCCCGCAGAATTGCCTAAGTTTGTTGGCTCTGAAACCGAATTAGTGCAGATTTGGGCCAACATTATTAAGAATGCCTGTGATGCCATGTCCGATACCGAGAGCCCCCAAATCGATATTGTTAGTCGCTTTTCGAGTAATAAATTTATGGTCGCTATTAGTAATAATGGCCCGGAAATACCCGAAGTGATCCGTCGGCAAGTATTTCAACCTAATTTCACGACCAAAAAAGGTGGGCTCTCTTTTGGGCTGGGACTCGGCCTATCCATTGTTAAACGGATCGTCAGTAGCTATGAAGGTTCCGTTGTGGTCAAAAGCAGCCCTGACAAGACGGTGTTTCGGATAAAATTACCCAATGAGGAAGGTTATGGAAAAGCTTAATTTAATTTGTGTCGATGATCAGCGAGAAGTATTAGGCGCGGTTTTGCAGGATTTGGCACCGCTTTCTAGCTGGGTCAATATTGAAGATTGTGAATCGGCTGATGAAGCGCTTGATCTGATGGACGAACTTGATGCCGATGGTGAATTCGTTGCACTTATTATTTCCGATCATGTGATGCCGGGCAAAACTGGAGTGGAGCTGTTAACTGAAGTTTCGATAGATAGCCGCTTTGTTAAAACCAAGAAAGTCCTGCTAACGGGTCAGGCTACTCATCACGATACGATTACAGCGATCAATAAAGCACGCATAGAGAGTTATTTTGAAAAACCATGGCAAGGTAAAGAGTTATTAGAAAGGGCAAGAACACTATTAACTGAGTTTATTTTTGATAATGGGCTGGATTACTCTGCTTACCAAGCGGAACTGGATCAACATGTCGTACTTACTCGCCTACGTTAAGAGCCTACTTTAAGCAGTCGTTTGACATGTTTAAGCTCGATTGACGAAATAAGCCCTTGACCTTGGAGTTAACTCCAAGGTGTATAGTTAGAGCACATTAACCATAAAAGGAATAAGCCATGTGCAGTAAACATACGGCTTGCGGCTCTGACAACGCACAAAAAACACCCTTCAAAGTGAGCAGCTGCTCACCTGCCACACCTTCTAAGCTTGAAATAGCCGCTGAAGGTGTCGGTTGTTGTTCTTCAGGGAGTGATTGCAGCTCATCCGGCGCAGCATCGGTTCAAGCCTCGGATGACGAAGAAGGTGCAGCCCCCTTAGCGTCCAAAAGTTGGCTAATAGGGGGAATGGATTGTCCTGCTTGTGCCCAAAAAGTGGAAAAAGCCGTCAATAAAATTGATGGAATAGCGTCTGCTCAAGTTCGATTTACGACTCAAAAATTGGTGGTACAACTTGAGAAGCCAATGGATCAAAAGATCATCGTTGATGTGGTTGAGGCCATTGGTTTTACCGTGCAAGGTGCGGGTGATAAATCCAAGTCATCTAAGGCTTCACCATCTGGTTGGCGTGGCATTCTCAGTAATAATCTACTGCTCATAAGCCTTTCTGTAGCAATGCTAATCAGTGCTGCTGTTAATCAATTATCCCCAGAAATCGGCAAATATCTGTTCGCCGCTGTATGTCTCGTTGGCCTGTATCCTATCGGCAAGAAAGCATTCTCAATGGCGAAGTCTGGCACCCCGTTTTCGATTGAAACCCTCATGACGGTTGCGGCAATCGGTGCTCTTTACTTAGGCGAAACGGTTGAAGCTGCAATGGTATTGCTGCTATTTCTATTGGGTGAACATTTAGAAGCCTATGCTTCAAACCGAGCGAGAAGTGGTGTACAAGCACTGATGGCGCTTGTTCCTGAAAATGCCACCGTTATCCGCGATGGTAAAAGAGTCGAAGTCGCGGCAAGTGATTTGAATATTGGTGATGTGATCGAAGTCGCCCCCGGTGATAGGCTGCCTTCCGATGGTACGTTAGTTGATAGTAGTGCTAGTTTTGATGAAAGTGCGTTGACCGGAGAATCGATTCCAGTTGAGCATATCAAAGGTGAATCAATCATGGCTGGTAGTGTTGTGGTTGATCAGGTGGTGCGTATCACTATCTCTTCCGCTCAAGGCGAAAATGCAATTGATCGAATTCTACATTTGATTGAAGAAGCAGAATCTCGCAAAGCACCGTTAGAAAGATTTTTAGATAAGTTTAGTCGTTGGTACACCCCATTGATGATGGTGGTGTCATTATTGGTGATTATTACGCCTCCTTTACTGTTCGCTCAACCATGGGAAACGTGGTTGTACCGAGGACTTGCCTTGCTCCTGATTGCATGTCCGTGTGCGCTCGTTATTTCAACGCCAGCAGCAATTACTTCCGGGTTAGCAACGGCGGCACGACATGGCGCTTTGATAAAAGGTGGAGCAGCGTTAGAACAGTTAGGCCGAGTTAATGCGATTGCCTTTGATAAAACAGGCACCTTAACTAGGGGTAAGCCTCAAGTAACCGATGTCAATATCACGGCTGAAATGCCAGAAGAACAGTTATTATCGCTCGCGGCCTCGGTGGAAGTTGGCTCAAATCATCCGTTAGCTAAATCCTTGCTTAAATTTGTTGAATCAAAAGCAATTCTGGTGCCTGAAGCTTCCGACAAAAAAGCAATTTTAGGTCATGGTGTCTCCGGATTTATTGACGGTACCGAGGTACGGCTTATTGCCCCAAGTAAATTGACGATGGCTTTATCTGATTCAATTCTTGAGCAGGTTAATAAGCTGGAAGGGCAAGGTAAAACCGTCGTTGCCGTATTAGTGGCAGAAAAAGTCAAAGGACTTATTGCTTGGCAAGATACCATTCGTGAGGATGCGGAAAGAGCGATAACTGAATTGGATAAAATGGGCATTCGCTCCATTATGTTAACGGGTGACAATCCAGTATCAGCTCATGCCATTGCAAGTAAAGTCGGTATGGAGTATCAAGCGAGCTTGTTACCACAAGACAAAGTGAAATATGTAGAGCAACTGGCCAGCGAAACATCGGTTGCAATGGTAGGCGATGGCATCAACGATGCACCTGCAATGAAAGCCGCTTCAATTGGTATTGCCATGGGCGGTGGTACTGACGTAGCGCTTGAAACCGCAGATGCGGCGTTAACACATAACCGCCTTGCCGAATTGCCGTTTATGATCCAGCTTTCACAAGCCACGTTAAGGAACATTAAACAAAATGTCACATTGGCGCTGGGTCTTAAAGGTATTTTCTTAGTGACAAGCTTGATGGGGATTACCGGTTTGTGGGTTGCAGTACTTGCAGATAGCGGTGCGACTGCGTTGGTCACGCTAAATGCGTTACGTTTGTTGAGAATGGATAGAAAGGACGCGAAGTAAACAATGGGTGATAGACTTCTAAGGTGCGGGTGTTCCTTAGAATAGCAGCCCAGAGTGGCGTATTATAAAAACAGAGCACTTTCTTATTCTAAGATGGTGCTCTTTTATTAGGTAAAAAGTTACATTGATACAATATATTTATATGATCTCGCATACGCATTCACTGTAACAGGGCGTAATAAACTGCATATAAGTGTGATGCCAATCGTTTTTTCGTGCAAATTCAAAGAGTCGTTCATCATCAAGTGTGAATTCGATCACCATTTAAACCAGTTTAGTCAGTTAAAGTAATTCCTGTATTCAAATAATAACGACAACGCGCTATCCAATAATATATCGCGACTAAAAGGAGTCCCCTATGTCTCAAGCTGTATTCCACCTAGGTATTACTGAATCTGATCTTGCTGGTGCTACATTGGCGATCATTCCTGGTGATCCTGCTCGTGTACAAAAAATTGCAGAAGAAATGGAAAACCCAGTATTCTTAGCAAGCCACCGCGAATACACTGTTTATCGCGCTGAATTGGATGGTAAGCCTGTTGTTGTTTGTTCTACTGGTATCGGTGGCCCGTCAACATCTATTGCTGTAGAAGAGTTGGCACAGTTGGGTGTTCGTACTTTCTTACGTGTGGGAACCACTGGCGCAATTCAGCCTCACGTTAACGTTGGCGATATGATCGTATCAACAGGTTCTGTTCGTCTTGATGGCGCAAGCTTACACTTTGCTCCTATGGAGTTCCCAGCGGTTGCAGACTTTGAAGTTGCGACAGCAATGAAAGCAGCAGTTGATGAGTCTGGTGCAACGGTTCACATGGGTGTAACGGCATCAAGTGATACGTTCTACCCAGGTCAAGAGCGTTACGATACGTTCTCGGGCCGTGTAGTGAAGCGTTTCCAAGGTTCTATGCAAGAATGGCAAGACATGGGCGTTCTGAACTTTGAAATGGAATCAGCAACACTGTTAACTATGTGTGCAAGTTCTGGCTTAAAAGCGGGTTGTGTTGCAGGCGTAATTATCAACCGTACTCAGAAAGAAATCCCAGATCACGAGACATTGAAAGTAACAGAAGCGCGCTCAATTAAAGTGGTAGTAGAAGCTGCGCGTAAAATGCTGTAACACGTTAATTTAGTTAAATAAAAAAAAGAGCAAAGGTGAATACCTTTGCTCTTTTTTTATTGACGAATAATCGTCGATATGACTGATTTATAAATTAGATGTGGCTCGAAAGTTGATAACCGAAATAAATTTTTACATGTGGGTATATGTGATCTCTATATTAAGTTCATCTAAACTCTTCAAATTTCGATATTTTAAGAATATTGTTCTTATTCATATGCGTGTTTTTTGAGGGTGTACCAACGTTTATATCTATTATTGTATAAATGTTTAGTTTTATTGACTAATATAGCAATACTTAATTCCGAAATTATTATCGTGATCTATTTGTAATATTTGCGATAGACAACAAATAAATCATGGTTATTTGATTTTTATCATAAAATTCAGCTGATTGATGCTCTTTTTAATATCTGGTAGCGTTTTGTTCGCACCCAGGATGGTGTGCCATATTAAAAATAATCAAGTCACAGGATAGATTGATGAAAAAAACACTATTAGCAGTTGTATTGCCTTCTTTGATTTTTGCGGGATCAGCAACAGCCGCTAGCATTTATAAATCAGAAGAGGGTAACGCTGAATTCTATGGTCAGTTACGTACTGAACTAAAAAAGAAGCCCAATAAAGAAGTAACGCTTGGAGCTGGATCATCTCGAGCGGGTGTGAAAGCGGAATATCAGCTGGCCGAAGATATTAAGGTATTTGGTAAAGTTGAATTTGGCCTTCAAGGCTCAGGCGACTATGTAATGAAAAATCGACTGCATTATGCTGGTGTTAGCGGTGATTTTGGTAAAATTACCATCGGTCGACAATGGATAGTTTCAGATGATACGTACGGAGCGGATTATTCGTACTTCTTTGGTGGTTCAGGGATGCGTCACGCGACTCTTTCTGGCGCCCGTCACGACTCACTAATAAAGTATAACTACACGCACGATAGCTTCTGGGTAGCGGCTAACTATGGTCTTGATCAAGATGATGCGCATCAAGAGCTAGCAGAGCTTTATGCTGGAACATCGTTTGGTGATTTAAGTGTGCATGTGGGTGGTGGTAAAAATACGTCCAAAGGTCATAAAGTAGGTTCTGATGAGAGCGACCCAGCTAACGTAAAGGACGTAACCGCAGATCTTCGAAACACCTTTTTTGAAGGCACCATAGAGTACAAATTTGGTGATGCGCAAATTGGAGCGACTTACTACAACGCTTTGGTTGAAGATCTTAGCTCTCCGGCTCAAATTGACGAAAATGCGTTCAGTTTAGCTGGTATGTATTCGATCACCGAGAAGGCAACTGTTTATTCGGGAGTTGAATATGTCTCGCAGAAAACAAGTGGACTTGATACTGAAGATGGTGATGGTAAAAACCTTTACTTAGGAACGGTTTACAAATTCAATAGCTGGGCTCGAATTTATGGTGAAGTAGGGCACGGTAAAGGGACAACGACAGGTTTTACTAACAGAGGATCCGACTCTTTTGTAGGGCCAACATCGGTCAAAGATGGTGAGACTAATTTCGCAATTGGTGCTCGTCTTTACTGGTAGGTAATAAAGTAGAATCTAGGTTATGTATTTCGCCCAGACCACTTATGAGTGGCTGGGCTTTTTGTTTGCCCAGCGAAGCTGGCAAACCCATTAGGCTGAAAGAAGCCTAAATCACCCTGATTGAGGGGAAGATAATCCGAATCGTAAGGGCGTTGCTGGCCAACGGCAGGGTTTGAAGGAAGCGATAGGAAGTTAACAGTACACAACGAAAGTGAACCTGATTCGGCAATTTAGGTGGGTAAGCGTGAAAAATAGCGTGAAGCCCGATACTCAATCAGACCTAGATTGTGCTTGAGGGTGGCATTGTTAACAGGGAGCCAGTGCAGTAACTGGGGAAGCCTGACATCACATCCGAGCAAACGTCGGAAGCATAAACTCAAGGCGAGAGCCAAGATCTATGTTGGTGCGAGGTGGCAGATGAATCCGTAGTAGTGAGTAAAGCTCGGCCGGTGAAGCCCAGTAATGGTGTGGAGGATAAAACTGAGCTGACCATCAGTAACACGTCTGATGGGACAACATTTTGCCAAAAGCAATCTGGTGTTGCGAAGGGATGAAGTACATTTTAAGTCTGTGATGAGCAGATGTTTTTTTTTCAGTGGTATACAAGTTGATTAGCTATCGAGGTATTCCGTCTCGGTCTTTGTGAAAGCAAAGCACTGAAGCGAGAAACCGTACAAGGGAGTAACTCTGACTCACTCTAGTAAATTGCCATTGAGCTAGAAGGCTAGAGAGTGGAGTGAAATACACCAACACTGTGAGAGAGCATTTGTCCCCACACGGCACACAATCTAAAGGAAAAAGTTGAGAGTTTACTACAGTTTATATGGTCACTTGCTCCACAAAGAGCGACTCTATAAAGGATTTAAAAAAGTGTGGAAAGCGAAAGGCGCGGCCGGAATAGATAGGCAGAGCCTAAGCGACTACGCCCAAAATCTGAGTGATAACCTAGATCAACTTCTTCTGGAACTCAAAACCAAGCGATACACCCCTCAACCCGTCAGACGGGTAGAAATACCGAAAGATGATGGTGGGGTGCGATTACTTGGGATCCCAACAGTACGGGATAGAGTTGTCCAACAAGCTCTAAATGATCTATTAACCCCAATCTTCGAAGAGCAGTTTCACCCATCCAGCTTTGGGTATAGACCGAATCGAAGTTGTCACGATGCTATAAACAAAGCGACGATGTTCATCCGTCGATACGGAATGCAACACGTCGTAGATATGGACTTATCGAAGTGCTTCGATAAGCTCGATCATGAGCTTATTCTAAAAAGCATTAAGAAACGAGTCACAGACAGTAGCGTACTGGAGCTCATCAAACAGTTCCTGAAAAGTGGCGTAATGGTTGATGGAGAGTGGCAGCATACCGAGATAGGTAGTCCGCAAGGTGGAGTAATAAGCCCACTGATAGCGAACATCTATCTGGATGCGTTTGATCAAGAGATGCGAAAGCGAGGACATCGAATAGTCCGTTATGCCGACGACATACTGATCTTCTGTCGCAGCCGTAAAGGTGCAGAAAATGCGCAAGTACAGGCAACGAAGGTCCTGGAAAAACAGCTCAAGTTAACGGTGAACGAAACCAAATCACACATAGCGCACAGCGGCGAAGGTGTGAAATTCCTTGGAATAGAAATCGGTAGCCATTATAGCCGTATTCAGCCAAAGAAAATGTCGACGTTCAAAGGAAAGTTGAAGCGAGTGACAAGACGCAATGGCGGTAAGCCATTGTTAGAAGTCATTAAACAACTGAATCCACTTCTGAGAGGGTTCAGCCAGTACTTTCGAATAGCGAATGCCAACAGGGAGTTTAAGAAACTGGCCGCGTGGTTAAGGCGAAGACTTCGCAGCGTCCAATTACGATTATGGAAAAAACCGACCCGACTCCACCGCAGGCTAAGACAGCTAGGTTACGAAGGGTCATTCAGGTATATCTGTATGGATAGTTGGAGAAATGCTGCGAGTCCATTAGCCAGTTACTCGATGCCAAATCAATGGTTTAACGACCTTGGATTAGTGAATCTTGAACACGTTAGGACAGGATATGTGTTCAGCCATTATGCTGAATGGAAATGTGCATGAGCCGTATACGAGGTCCGTACGTACGGTTCTGTGAGAGGGATGAGGCGGAGACGCCTCACCCTACTCGATGTGCTGAGTAATAAGTTAACAGCGGTTTGTTTATTAGGCCAGATCTTCGTAACCGCCAGCTTCTTTAAACCAAGTGGTTAAATAGTGTTTAAGGTTTTTGAGCTCATCAGGACCAATCAATGCAAGCCCAAGATCTTCAGCACGAGTGATGTCGTTGTGGCGCAAAGGTCTGAAGCTTACTAGCATGGCACGGGCTTGTAGACCACCTAATAAGTCACGAAGTGATTCTAGTTTGTAGAGAGTATCGTCGCCGTCATCTCGCATGCCTTTGGTTTTACATTCGATGATATGTAACTTATTGTTCACAACGGTTGCTACGTCAAGCTCGTTACGCACTTCACGTTCACCTAATTGACGGTAAACTTGAACATTCAGAGAGCGATCTTGAATGGTAGGGATTTCTTGTTGAATTTGTTTAACCGTGCTGTGAACCAAGTTTTCAAGCCATTCGCCGTTAGAGAAGCGACGAGCATCTTCACTTTCAAACGTTAGAATGCCTTTATCATAGGTCGCTAATTCGGTTTCGACCAGATCTTGAATGAGCATATCTAATTCACGGTAACTCTGTTGTTTTTCCGTGAGGCCGACATCAAGCTTCTGTTCTTTTCGGCACGTAGTCGCAAGGTAATTAAGCGTTGCCAAGCCGGGACCAAGCTCCAAAGCGTTACTCGCCCAACGAACCCCTAGATCATGCAGTTTTGCATCCAGTTGCTCTGGTATTTCTTGTTCATTGAACTCACTTCTAGCACCGAAAATCGTGAGGTAATCTTTGATTTTAATATGATCTTGAACTTGCGCTTCTTCTTTGCCATCAGGATAAAGCCAACACAATTTGTCGCTGAATGGCTCAACCACAAAAATAGGCCAATGGTAGGTACGGAATACTTCGTAAACGGACAGTAAACGGTGACGTAAACCGCAACTGGCATTGAGTTTTACTTCTTCTCCACGCGCTTTAAGATCAGCGGCAAGGACTTGAATTGATTCTTTAATGAGAGAGGTGTTTACGACACTTGGGATCTCAAAAAACTCGGAAGTAATCTCGCGAGTCGCTAGTACTGAGTTTAGTCTTAAGTACATGTTTTCTTGGCTTTTGTCGCCAATGAAAACAATGTGACGGCTGATCGTGCGTTTATCAAATAATGGTGTGATAAGACGAACTGGATCTTGGTCTATAATACCTACATGTACGGCCATATCATGTCCTCAACATAAGGCCTGCTGGAAAGTTAGAATGAGTGAGAAGATCAGCAAGCCACATATAAGATGGGGGCTTTTTAATAAAAAAACAAGAGCAACCTATTGCTTAGGTTGCTCTTTCTTAATATTGCCTGAAATGAGCTTATAGCTTGAATCGATGAACGATTTCGCTTTGCTCTCCTGAGAGCTTGGTTAAGTCTTGGCTGACCGTTGCAATTTCGTTCATTGCTTGGTAACTCTCGTTAGCAATGTGGTTAATGTCTTCTAAGCTACGAGCGATATCTGAGGTTGTAACTCTTTGCTCGTCAGCTGCTTGAGTGATGTGAGTACTCAACTGGCTGATTTCGACGATAAGTGCTTGAATTTCTACCATGGCGCTGTTGGCATTTGAAGCTTGTGCGACGGATTGCTCCATATCAGACATGCAGCTTTCAATGACGTTGCCTGCTGATTTAGAGGAAGACTGTAAGTTGCTTATCATGCTTTCAATTTCGCTTGTCGATTGAGTGGTCTTCTGGGCAAGCACACGAACTTCATCGGCAACTACCGCAAAACCACGACCTTGTTCGCCAGCTCGGGCAGCTTCTATTGCCGCATTAAGAGCAAGTAAGTTCGTTTGTTCGGCGATATTCCGAATAACATCAAGAATCGATCCAATTTGGCTACTCATACGCTGGAGATCAGAGACCGCATCAACAGACTGAGTTAATCGAGCTTCAAGCTGATTAATGGTCGTGATATTGGTGCTCATGATTTCACGGCCTGATGCTGAAGCACTTTCAACTTTAAGAACCATGTCAGTTGAGTTTTGCGCACTTTGCGCTACTTCATTTACCGATTGTTCCATTTCAGTCATTGCCGTTGCAACCGTTGCTGTTTGCTCTCTTTGAGCATTCAGCTGACCTTGGGCTTTGACCGATGTTTGACTATTGCTGTTTGCTACGTTAGTTAGGTCATCTGCGGCATCATTAAGCTCTTTGAGAATACCGTGCAGGCTGTCGGCAAGCGTATTGATATGACGACTCAATTGGCTGAATTCGTTGTTATTACGTATGTCGATTCGTTGTGTTAGGTCGCCTTTAGTTAGCCCCTCTAATGTCGAGAGCATGCGAGTTAGTGGTTCACGAACACTGTGCGCGACATTCCAACCAATACCTAACGTGATTAAGCAGACAACAAACCCAATACCAATCGCTTGGATGTAACCTTCTTCGTAAATGCCGCCAGCTTCAGCAAGAGAGGCATCAAGCTGTTTAGCCGCTGTCGCGTTAAAGGTAGCGAGGATATTCATCGCATCGTCGATCTTAATCACAAGATTGGCGATGTTATCATACAGACGTTCTTTGGCGGTTAAGTAAGCAAAGTGCTGGTCTAAGACACCACCAGATTTACCTACGTCTTGAGTAAACTGAGCAACAGACTTATCGAAAACACTTTTGATTGCAGGAAGTTGAGTCGCAAGGCCACGATAAGCGTAATTTAAGTGAGTTACGGCTTTTTTGTTACGCGTTACCGCTTTTTTTACAAACGCAGTGTCACTGCTCGCCAAAGCATCAGATGTTACAACTTCAGCGTCTTTTAACTTAATAAAGTAACTCTTTGCCATCACTTTTACGGCAATTTTGTCTTGGTCATCGACATATTCTTTCATGCCAACGCTAAGTTCAGTTTGTAGTTTCTGGAAGCTACGTGAAGATTTTTGAACCGCTTCTTGTGCGGCAAACATAGCTCGGTAATTATCCATTGCCTCTAATGCTTCGGCAAAGTAACTTTCTTCTAAAACTTTGAGCTCTTTAATTCTCGGAGCAATTTCAGGCGTACTTTTACTGATGGACTCAAGCTTTGCAAGGGTTGCTTTAAATTCGTCTTGCGCGGTAATAAAACTATTTCGCGAAGCGCTCACCTTCTCTTGATTCTGAGTCGTTAGGAAATCTTTAAAGGACTTGTCAGCGGATAGAAGCTCAACGCTGGTTTGGTTTGATAGTGCCACAAGTGGCAAAGAGGTATCCGAAACGTTTTCGAAATTGGAATGAATCTTGTTCATTCCCCCCATCATTATGGCTATTGTTGCTACAAATAGCACCACAATGAGTGTGAACCCTGCGTACATGCGCCTGATTACAGATCCCTGCATGGTTTTCTCTCCATTAGTTTCAAAGTGTAAAGCAAGAGGCAAAAAGGCCTCTAAAATATTTTTATTAAGAGCTCATTTTACGAACTCTGTTTTGCTTTTACTTTGACGAAGGTTGCAGTTCTGTAATTTGCTCGTTCGATCCTGAGTGACACTCTACTTATGAACGGTGTTTTTTATTGAGTTATTGCGAGCCATAGCGCATACTAAGCTCCGAAATTAACTAGGATTTAGTGGCTTTATGGCCGCGTTGATTCGTATCCTTACTATGAATATTTAAATGGAGCACCTCATGGCTGAAGAAACCATATTTACCAAAATCATCAATGGTGAAATTCCAGCAGATATCGTGTTCCAAGACGAGCTAGTGACTGCGTTTCGCGATATCAACCCAAGAGCGCCTAAGCATGTTCTTATTATTCCTAATAAGTTAATTCCTACAACAAACGATGTCGAAGTTGAAGATGAATTGATGATGGGGCGCATGTTCACTGCGGCTCGTAAGATTGCCGAAGACGAGGGCATTGCTAAAGATGGCTATCGTTTGATTGTTAACTGTAATGCTCATGGTGGACAAGAGGTCTATCATATTCACATGCATATTGTTGGTGGCAAGCCGCTTGGCCCTATGTTAGTTGGCTGATCTACAGTGGTATTATTTGTTCAGTGAATGAAACTCTTATTTGTTTTAGGGGTCACTCTTAAAGTATTTATTTCAAACTGGGGGAAGCTTGACTTCTTTAGTCCGTAACATAGTCGTTGCTTCAATTTCAGCTGCGCTGACCGCTTGTGCCTCGATGAGCGCAGGTAATTTGTTTAGTCATTATAGTGCACAGCATTCTGACGTGTACCAGTCCGTAAGTCAGGGGCAGTATCAAACAGCGCAAGACTCTTTACCCGAGATGGATTCAGAGTTGGCAGGTCCCATTCTTGATAATATGGAGCGTGGGCGAGTTGAGTTACTTAACCAAAATTATGCACTGAGTTTGGCTAGCTTAAAACGAAGTGACCAAGCGGCTAAAATTCAAGCTGATCAGCCTATCGTATCGCTTAGCGAGACGGCGGCTTCAGTTGGTGCATTAGCGGCGAATGACAACTTAACCAGTTATGAGCCTGCTGATTATGAATTGGGTTTTCTGCATTTATATTTAGGTCTAAATTACCTTAAAGGGAACGACTTAGAAGGTGCACTGGTTGAAATCAGACGCGCAAATATGGTTCAGGAACAGGCAAAGAAACGTCGAGAAGCAGAATTAGAATCGGCCGAAAAATCCGGTGATGCCAAAGGTATCAACGAAAACTTGGGTGCGATCATGGCCAATTACCCTGCAGCCGGAAAAAAGCTGCAAGCGGTACAAAATGGTTATCTATTGTATTTCTCTGCTTTACTGTATGAAGCTGCGAACGACTTAAACAGCGCGTATGTCGATTATAAGCGAGCGCTGGCCGTGATGCCGGAAAACCGCGAAATTATTGATGGAACCTTGCGGGTTGGCCATCGTTTAGGCATGAAGCAAGATTTGGCTAAGCTTGAAAAACGTTACGGAAAATATAAAAAACCAAGTCAAAATGAAGGCCGGGTGATTATTATTGATGAGCAACGGGTCGTGCAAGCGATGGACAGCTGGCAATATTCTTTCCCTTATTATGATGGGAATGCTAAACAATATTTATACTATAACTTGTCGCTACCATACTACCCGAACACTGAGGGCTATAGCTTAAACGAGTTAATGCTCGATGATGCAACACTCAAGCAATCTCAGTTGGTCGACGTTAATTTAATGGCGGGCAATAATTTGTCTGAACGTATGCCGAGTATCATTATTCGCCAGGCATTACGTGTTATAGCGAAAGAGCAAATTCGCCGTGAAGCGGCAAAAAATGAAGACGATGTTGGCAATGTCTTGTTGAATTTGTGGAATATTTTAACAGAACAAGCGGACACGAGAAGTTGGCAGACATTACCTGCAGTGGTATATAGTAGTAGTAAGCGAGTTAAATCAGGTACTCACAGCGTGAATGCCAACGGGAACAACTATGAATTTGAAGTATCAGCAGGTCGTACAACGCTGGTATGGGTATCAAGACAAGGCCAAGGTTCAATTATTTGGCATAAGCAACTAGGGGCAATTAAATGAAGAAAATCTGGATTGTAGCGCTATCTGTATTGGCTGTAATGGGCTGTGCAGAAAACACAGCAGGGCTCAGTGTGGATGGTCAATCTCAACGAGTCATCTTTAACGACAGTGTGCTGGGCGGACAAATAGATATTGAACAAATCGATACCGATGAAGTCAATGGTCATGCTCGCGCTATTGTGATGCTAACCAGTAAATCGTCTGGCAATCAAAATATTCAATATCGCTTTTATTGGTATGACGATAAGGGTTTAGAAGTAAACACTAAACTTAGCCCATGGAAACAGAAAATTGTTCGTGGCCATGAAACCATCTCTATTTCAGAAGTATCGGTGAATCCGAACGCAACGAATTACCGCGTTCAGATCCGTAAAGCAGATTAATTAAGGAAACATTATGAATAAAAGTATCATTGCATTACTTGGGCTTGCAGTTGTTTTAGGTGGTTGTTCTAACCAAGTATCGTATGGTGATGCTCAAGCAGTAGAAACCACAACGATTGACTTTGGTTCTACTGATTTACAAACCATTGCTGGCCAAATGGTCGACAGCATGATGATGTCTGGTTCAGTCGCGGCAATCACTCGTGAAAGCCGTCCTATCGTATTTGTTGAGCGTATCAAGAACAAAACCAGCGAACACATCGATACTGAATCAATTACAGATTCAATCAGCACCAAAATGCTGAACTCTGGTAAGTTCCGCTTTGTTGACATGGATCGTGTTGAATCAGTACGTGAGCAACTTAACTTCCAAAACGATGATGAGCTAGTAAATCAAAGCAGCGCGATCCAATTTGGTAAGATGGTTGGTGCTCAGTACATGCTTTACGGCAACCTATCTAGCATCGTGAAAAACGAAGGCAGCGACCAGGATGTATACTACAAAATGACGATGCGTCTAATGGATCTTGAGTCTGGCTTGATTGAATGGGCTGACGAAACGGAAATCCGTAAGCAAAAGTCTAAAAGCTTCCTAGGTCTATAATACTAGCACTTAGCCCTAAGCACTTAGAGTTTAGTGCTTAGGGCGTACAACAGGAGTAACCAGTGGCAAAAATGGATTGGGATGAAGCATTAAGGCTTGATGATTCATTGGCGTCACTGAGTGAGTTTTTTGTTATGCCTCCAGTCGCTATTGAGTTACTGGCGGGCGGGCTTAGTAATCGATGCTGGAAACTCACTGATACTCAAGGTCGTCACTATGTGTGGCGACCTATTACCACTATTTCTACCTCATTTGGTGTGTCTCGTGCTAATGAATACGTATTACTTCATGCATTAGAGCATCACCCTTTTGCACCAAGACCTATTCTATTAAATAAATCTGGCTTATTAGTCGAATGGCTAGAGGGGCAGGTGATGGTCGGGAAAATTGCCCCGCTTGAGCTGTTAACAACGCTTGCTGATGTTCATCGTACGCAAATCAATGACAAGCCCATCCAGAAATTCAACTTGGCTGAAAAAGTTGACCTATATTGGATGCAGCTTGAAAATACAACTGAAGAACCTTATTTAGAAAAGCTATATAGACGTTTTCGTCAGCCTCCCTATGTCCCAAACATACGCCGTTCGCTTTGCCATTTTGATCTGGGTGATTACAACCTTATTCGGACGGAAAAAGGCGTAGGAGTGATCGATTGGGAATACGCAGCGGTTGGTGATCCGTGCATGGATATTGCGATGACATGTTCAGTGGCGGGGTTACCGATTGAAGAGAGCGTTAAGCAGTACTGCAAGATCCGTGGCATAGCTGATGAAGAAGCGTGGGTTACGAGCACGTTAGAATGGCTGCCATGTACGCAGATGATGGGAATGTTGTGGTATTACCTGGGGTATCAGTTGTGGGGAGATGAAAGTTATCTAGAAAGTGCCCGAGAAATGAAACAAACTTTAATAGAACAAACTTTAACCTAGCCGTGCCTGCAATTCGAAATAATGCAAATAAGATCACTTTTTACAGATAAGATTTCACATTCGACCGCTTTCAAAGCCCGTTATTCGTGGTAGATTGAATTCATAACAGCACCCATGGAACCGGGGGGATACTATGATTATATATTTACACGGCTTTGATTCAACAAGCCCAGGTAACCACGAAAAAGTACTGCAACTGCAATTTATCGATGATGATATTCGCTTTGTTAACTACAGTACTCGTCATCCTAAACACGATATGCAGCACCTGCTTAAGGAAGTCCATAAAGTTATTGAGCAAAGTGACGATCCAAATCCACTAATTTGTGGTGTTGGTTTGGGAGGCTTTTGGGCTGAACGAATAGGTTTTCTATGTGGGATTAAGCAAGTGATGTTTAACCCTAATTTACGTCCAGAAATTAACATGCAAGGCCGAATTGATAGGCCTGAAGAATATGAAGATATCGCGACGAAATGTGTCGAAAAATTCAGAAGTAAGAATAGCAAACAGTGTTTGGTTATTTTGTCTGAAAACGATGCCATTCACGACAACAAAGCTCATGCGAGTGAGTTAGAAGATTATTACGATATCATTTGGGATGCGACGCAAGAGCATAAGTTCGTGAAAATTTCCCAGCATTTACAAGCCATGAAAGCGTTCAAACAAAGCTAATCGTAATCGCAGTCATGATTCATGATGTTGATACCTTTCTTGTTATCAATAAAAAAGCACCGTAAGGTGTTTTTTTTTCATCCATTCAAATCTTAAATCTTGTACAAGCCTTCACCAGTTGGCTGTTATAAAGATGACTTTCTTAAAAACACCCATTGCCTTAAAGGATTTGGCGCTTATAATGCGTTCACGCCAAGTTTTTTTGATAAATATCAAAGAAAGTTGATGTTAACGTGCTAGATAGCCGAAATTTTGCTCCTGATCACTAAGTTGAGCCCCCGTTAGAGTGCGTGCTCCTTGTGTCTCTTTTAAAGAATCCCAGGCCTTGGTTTCTGAATTTTCAGTGACGAGGGCTATATAAAGTTTTAATTTGAAAAGGAGTGTCATCATGACGCGCATTATTGTTGTAGGTGGCGGTGCCGGCGGTTTGGAACTAGCGACCAAATTAGGCGGTACGTTAGGGCGCAAGAATCGAGCTAAGATCACCTTAGTCGATCGTAAGGGCAGCCACTTATGGAAACCTTTGTTGCATGAAGTAGCAACGGGTTCATTGGATGAAGGTGTGGATGCTCTAAGCTATCGCGCGCACGCTAAGAATCACAGTTTTGACTTTCAAATGGGCAGCCTAGAGGGCATTGACCGTGATCGTAAAGTGATTGTCTTAAGTGAGTTACGTGATGAGCATCAAGAGCTTTTGATCCCACAACGCGAACTTGAATACGATATTCTAGTGATGGCGATTGGCTCAACTTCGAATGACTTCAATACTCCCGGTGTACGTGATAATTGTATTTTCCTCGACAGCCCAGAGCAAGCACACCGTTTCCGAACTGAAATGAACAACCAGTTCCTGAAACTGCACGCTAAGAATGGTCAAGGGAGTGTCGATATTGCGATTGTTGGCGCTGGTGCTACGGGCGTTGAGCTTTCAGCAGAACTCCATAATGCGATTAAAGAGCTGCGTACCTACGGTTTTGGTGACTTGGACTCAAGTAAGCTAAACGTTAGTTTAGTTGAAGCGGGTGAGCGTATTTTGCCTGCGTTGCCACCACGAATTTCGTCAGCTGCGCATCAAGAACTGACCAAGCTCGGCGTGAACGTTCGCACTGCGACTATGGTTACTCAAGCTGACAGTGAAGGCTTGACGACGAAAGACGGTGATAAAATCCCAGCACAAATTATGGTGTGGGCGGCGGGCATTAAAGCGCCAGATTTTATTAAAGACATTGCTGGCCTTGAAACGAACCGTATCAATCAGTTGGTTGTGAAAAATACATTGCAAACCACTCGTGATGACAACATTTTTGTTATTGGTGATTTGGCTCAGTGTACCCAAGCGGATGGTTCTTTTGTTCCACCTCGAGCTCAAGCAGCGCACCAAATGTCTAGCCAAGCTTATAAAAATATCGTGGCTAAAATGAATGGTCGTGAATTAAAACCGTATGAATACAAAGATCATGGTTCGTTGGTTTCTCTTAGTCGTTTCTCTACCGTAGGTAGCTTGATGGGTAACTTAACGAAAGGCTCTATGATGGTTGAAGGGCGCATTGCTCGCGTAGTGTATATTTCACTCTATCGTATGCACCAGATGGCGCTTCATGGTATGTTGAAAACGGCGTTGATGATGTTAGTTGGAAGAATTAACCGCGTATTACGCCCTAATTTGAAACTGCATTAATCAACGACACAGCACCACTAATAAGACAAAAATGCCAGCATCATTGATGCTGGCATTTTTTATGGATAGGAGTGAGAAGATGATGGATAAAGCAGGGCGTTTACTCAGTGTCGGCCCAGTTAAATTTGCTTTCGTCGACCCCTTCTTTTGCTTCTTTAAGGCGTTCACGTCGGCCTAGCTCTTCGGCACGGGCTGCGTCAATTTCTTGCATAATGGTCTCGACGTCTGCATCAATGTCACTTTCTTCAAATTGACCCGTAAGCTCGCTCTCCGGTGTCAGTAGGCCTTTTTCAAAGAGTGCCCACATTTCCTTCGCGTACTCAGTTTTGGCTAGCTCTGGCGCATACTGGGCGTAATAATCACGGATATTATTAATATCACGAGCAAGCATCCACTCGGCATTATTGTTGGCTGAAGCATCAACGGCTTGTGGTAAGTCAATGATCACAGGGCCGTGCTCATCAACGAGGACATTAAACTCAGACAAATCACCATGAATGAGACCCGCACATAGCATCTTGACGACATAGGTCATCATGGTTAGGTGATCTTCACGGGCTTGCTCTGCAGACATTGTTACATCGTTTAGCCTTGGTGCAACGTAGCCTTCGTCGTCTGTGACCAACTCCATGAGTAATACGCCGTCAAAGCAGCCATAGGGTACAGGTACTCTAACGCCGGCTTCAGCAAGCTTGTATAGCGCATCGACTTCTGCGTTTTGCCATACTTTCTCTTGTTGATCTCGTCCAAAACCAGAGCCTTTTTCCATCGCTCTGGCTCGACGACTATTTCGAACCTTACGGCCTTCTCGATAAGCCACCGCTTGTTTAAAGCTTCGCTGGCTCGCTTCTTTGTACACTTTGGCACAACGGATCGTATCGCCACAGCGTACTATGTACACTGAAGCCTCTTTGCCACTCATTAATTGGCTGGTCACTTCGTCGACTAAACCATCGTCAACTAAGGGCTGTATTCTTTTTGGTATTTTCATAGCGTCTTTATACCTTAGTTAGTCGATGGATGTAATATCAATGCGAATAAACCAAGGCCGATTTTTACTAGATCCACTATTTTTGCGCCGAAAAGGGTCAATACAAGGATCGTCAGAACTTTTTGACATAGGAAGGTTAGTCAGTGCAGAGTTCGATGCTAGCAATGTTTGGGTTCCTTTTCGTTATTTGCTCGTGGTTATGAATTAGCTTGGCAGTAAATGTAAAAAAGCCAGCACGAGTAGGCTGGCTTTATGAATCTGGTCAATGGGTATGGCTTACACCAACTTCATCTCTTGAATGATATCCGAAGCGATTTCCGGTTTTGTGCTGGTCGGCTTGGCGTGAAGGTCTGCCTTCAGTTGCCCTTTTCGATTGCTAAGGCCCGTCTCTAGTTTCTTGAATGCGGCTGAAATAGCTGGATACATAACATCGTTTGTTGATTTCGCTGATACGCGAACGCCTTCGTAGTTTGTGAAAATTTCTACTTCATGTTGGCCATGTTCTTTCGTAACGATGATGTCGCAGCTGATCAGTTGTGGAAAGTGAGCGGAGACTTTTTCAAATTTACTTTCAATATCTTTGCGTGAGTCTTCATTGATTGATACGTGGTGTGTTTGAACATTTACTTTCATATAATTATACCTTTCCAATCACTGTGTTCTTTAAACTTAGCAAACTCTGCGCACTTTGACCAAGTGTAGATTTGCACATGTGTGATTGAGTTCAGTGTTATGAAATAATATTGGCTTTACCCCTTGAATACGGGCAATGTTGCAAGAATATGTATGGGCAACAAAAGAAAATATCTTACCTAACCGCCTAGTCAGTACATTGATAGTTTGAATAGTAAACAGCGACAGTCAAGTTAAGTCACTTGGAATCAAAGAAAACACTAAACCATCTTTTACTTGGTCAGCATGAATAAAACGATTTCGTGCGAGTCCTTCTTCTATCGCGCCAATTTTCCTTGCAACCGTGTGGCTGGCGATGTTATCGGTATCGCAAACGATCTCTAATCGAGTCAAGCCTATCTCTTCAAAACAGAACGAACATAGGCCTATTAAAGCTTCGCCGGCGTATCCTTTGCCTTGGTGAGCATCACCCAACCAATAACCGATTGTTCCCATATTAAAGGAGTAGTAGCGCTCTGTTAACGCGACCATGCCTACGAGTTCATCGCTGTCTTTAAAAAAGACCCCAAACCCATAAGATAGGCTCTTCAGCCAATTGATTCTATTTGCGATAAGAAAGTCGTAGCCATCTTGTTGAGTAAACGCAGGATGACACCAATCAACCCACTGATGTAGTGATTTCGAGTGGCAAACTAGCTCACAAAATTCGTTGAGATGGTCATTATTGATGAGGCGTAATTCAAGCCTAGCGGTATGGATGCTGTCATCTACTGATATATGCATAGAGAAAATGTTACTTAGCCCTCATACCAGAGGTGTAAGGGCTATTAGTTAATAGAGATATTAAGCTTGAGGTACTCGACGTACTTGGATGATCATGCCCATCAGAGGATGATCTAAATAGTGAGTTTCTGTACTGCGCATACGACGTTTTTGGTCCATACGGTAGCTTTTAAGATACTCTTCTACCTGTAGGGTAGGAGACACTGATTCTAAGTTGCCTACTTGGATATTGGCGTTGGCGTTTTGTTCGTCATTTTCTAGATCAAGCTCTTGAGATTCAAACGAAACTTCACGAATGCTTGGCGCCTTAATATCAACGTCCAATTCTGCAAATAAGTAATGCTGTACATAAACTTGAAGCTTGCCGTCGAGCTCGTAGATTGGGCTATGAATCGTTTGCTCTTTGATATCTTCACTCATGCCGTCAACCGTGCTGGTGTCAACTCGAGCGTTGCCCGCCTCATCGAAGTCACGAGAGAAATCTTTACCTGCTTGAATGTGAAAAACCGGAGCGGCTCTTCTGCCTTGATCACCTTGCCTCCAAGCAACATGAATCATCGGCTTAAAAGCGGCATGTTTATTCAATGCTTGATACTGTTTGTTTAATTTGTATTGAGATGCAGGCAACAGCTTGGCTCCCCTTTTTTCCATAGCTAAGCTGTTTTGAAAGGAGATAGCATTGCCCGCATTGATGCCCTCAGCATGATTTGGCCAAGATTCATGTACTTGTTCTGGGTTCACTGATCTTTTAAAGATAATGACTTCAATATCGAATTGCCTTTGAGCAAAAGATTGAAATGAAACAAAAAATAGCAGAATAGGGATCAGTTTGTTCATTTTGACTCCGTCACCTTTAAGCCGTTCACATCGGCTTAAAGGTTATTTGATTGATCTAACAATTTTACAAGTAATAACCTATGCAGGTAATCGGTTTTGAGCAAATTGCTCTAATAAATCGTTGATAAAGCGAATGCGTTCTCGTCTATCGGTTAATGGTACCGTAAACTTCAGCTTAGTTGGACCTTCCATGCCAAACTTTTGCGGCGTTGATTGCAGCAATTTAACAAGATACGCAGGGTTTATGTCAGCCGTTGGATAAAATTCAACAAAACCGCCTTTTGGATGGGCTTCTAGCTTTTTAACATGAAGTTGTCCGGCTTGGAGTTTAATTTCGCTAACAGAAAGCAGGTTCTTGGTTGCATCTGGGAGCGGCCCAAAGCGGTCAATCAGTTCAACCTTCATCTCAGCCAGTTCATTTAAGTTACTAACAGAGGCGATACGTTTATACATAGACAGCCGCATGTTTACATCTGGAATGTAATCATCTGGCAGTAAGGCTGGTAATCGAAGCTCTACTTCTGTTTGGTCCCTTAGTAGCTCATCTAAGGAAGGCTCTTTACCTTCTTTAAGTGCTTCGACGGCCTGTTCGAGCATTTCCATATAAAGTGTAAAGCCAACGGAGTGGATTTGGCCACTTTGATCATCACCAAGTAATTCACCTGCGCCACGAATTTCTAAATCGTGGGTTGCGAGTGTAAAACCAGCACCAAGATCTTCCAATGACGCAATGGCATCAAGGCGTTTGATTGCATCTTTGCTCATGGCTTTTGGATGAGGAGTCAGTAAGTATGCATAAGCTTGGTGATGAGAGCGACCAACACGGCCTCGTAGTTGGTGCAACTGAGCCAAACCAAGGTTATCGGCTCTGTCCATGATAATGGTGTTGGCGGTTGGGACATCGATACCAGTTTCTATGATGGTAGTACACACCAAGAGGTTGAATCTTTGGTGGTAAAAGTCGTTCATCACTCGTTCAAGCTCACGCTCTCTCATTTGTCCGTGTGCGACGGTAACACGAGCTTCTGGGATCAGCTTTTCCAAATCGGCAGCGACTTTTTCAATCGTTTCAACTTGGTTATGAAGGAAGTAAACTTGGCCACCACGCATAATTTCTCGCAAAATTGCCTCACGCACTACGCTGTCTTCACTTTCACGCACAAAGGTTTTTATCGCTAAACGGCGAGCTGGTGGTGTTGCGATAATGGACAAATCACGCATGCCGCTCATGGCCATGTTTAGCGTACGCGGAATGGGCGTTGCGGTCAGCGTTAGAATGTCTACGTCTGCTCGCATGGCTTTGACTTTTTCTTTTTGGCGCACACCGAACCGGTGTTCTTCATCCACGACGAGCAAGCCAAGGTCTCGGAACTTGATATCGTCTTGAAGTAATTTGTGCGTGCCAATAATGATGTCGACCTTGCCCTCTGAGAGGTCGGCTAGAATTTGCTTTTGTTCCTTAGCTGACTTAAATCGAGATAAAACCTCTACCCGTATAGGAAGGTTGGCGAAACGGTCTCGAAAGTTCTCAAAGTGTTGTTGTGCCAGCAAGGTTGTGGGTACCAATACCGCGACTTGTTTATTGTTGTCGGTGGCGATGAAAGCCGCTCGCATGGCGACTTCTGTTTTACCGAAACCTACATCACCACATACAAGGCGGTCCATGGCTTTGGCTTGGCACATGTCAGACATTACTGCATTGATGGCCATGGCTTGATCGTCCGTTTCTTCAAACGGAAAGCTAGATTTGAACGTGGCATATTGCCCACGGTCGAGTTTGAATTTATGACCGGGTTTTAGCTCACGTTTAGCGTACACATCGAGTAATTCTGCTGCCACATCACGCACTTTTTCTGCCGCTTTTCTACGAGCTTTAACCCAAGTTTCGCCGCCAAGTTTGTGAATCGGTGCTTTGTCTTCCGCGCCACCTGAATAGCGGCTAATTAGATTTAATGAGGCAACGGGTACGTATAGTTTGGCTTCGTTTTGGTACTCAAGAGTAACGTATTCTGTAACAAGACCGCCGGCTTCTAGTGTTTGAAGGCCGATGTATCGGCCAATACCATGATCGAGATGTACAACGGGTTGGCCTGGCTTCAATTCGGCTAAATGGCGGATAACCGTGTCACTATTAACGGCTTTACGGTCTTTTTTACGGCGTTGAATAACGCGATCGCCTAATAGATCGCTTTCGCAGATAAGCGCAATGTTAGGATCTCTGTGGATAAACCCGTGTTCAGCGACACCAAGAATTAATGAAACCCGGGCTTTGCCTTTACTCGCTTTCGTTAGGCTATCGGTAGCGGTTGGTTTTAATTTGATGCCTTGTAGTAGCTCAAGAAGGGCTTCACGTCGGCCTTCAGACTCAACTGAAAAGACGATCTTACCTTCAAATTGTTCAATGAATTGACGCAATGCGGCAAGCGGTTCTTTATTTTGATGTTGTGCGTGTAATGCGGGTAAAGGCGCGATAGCAGGGTTAGAACGACCGGCTTTTTCTTCTATTTTTTTAACGTTAAGTCGAGCTTGCGGCATGACTTTGAGTTGACTAAACAACTCATCCTTTTTTAGCCACAATTCTTCTGGTGGTAAAAGAGGGCGCAGTGGGTCGACTTTACGTTGTTCAAAACGGTGATCGACATCGGCTAAGAAGTGATCGATGCTTGGCTCTAGGTCACCAATTGAAATCAGCAGTGTGTTGTCGGCGATATAGTCAAATAGGGTTTCTGTTTCGTCAAAAAACAGCGGTTGCCAATATTCTATTCCTGACGGCCAGGTGCCTTTGCTGACTTGCATGTAAACAGATTCGGGCTCGCGTCTGGCTTCAAAACGTTGACGCCAACGGCTACGGAAAGCTTCAATGGCTGTTTCTGTCGTTGGGAACTCGTGAGCAGGCAGTAGGCGAATGTGGCCAATATCTTCAATGGAACGTTGAGATTCCGCATCAAAGGTTCGAATTGAATCGATTTCATCATCGAAAAAGTCGATCCGGTAGGGGTCTGTGCTGCCGGTTGGGTACAGATCGATGATCGAACCACGGCTTGCGTATTCGCCCGGACCAAACACTTGGTCTACATTGCGATAACCGGATTTGTCTAATTGAATTCGCAGTGTTTCTATGTTGTATCGATCGCCTGCTTTTACCATTAAGGTATGTTGCAATAAGAAGTCTCGCGGAGACTGCTTTTGCAGCAAGGTGCTGATGGGTACAACCGTGATGCCATTTTTCTGGCTAGGCAATCGGTATAAATGTGCGATTCGATCCGAGATAATGTCTTGGTGTGGCGAGAAATTATCGTATGGCAAGGTTTCCCAATCAGGGAACAATTGAACATCTTGTTCTGTAAATTGTTCTACTTCGCCAGAGAGTTTTAGAGCCATTTGCGGATCAGGGACAACCAAAAGCGTATGGCCTTTGTGTGCGTCTGCAAGCTCGGCAACAGCGATGGATAATGAAGCACCGGTTAGGTTTCCGACGTGTTTTTTATCACCCGCTTTGGTCGGTAAAGCGAGAGAGAGTAATGAGGATTTAGGCATAAGGGTGTTTATTTATTCTCGTCACGATCGCGGGAACGCTGACGCAAAAGTTTTTGTTGTTGGAAGAGCGCGGCTTTGATGAGGAGATCTTGGTCTTCATCACGTAGGCGCACAAATGAAATAGTCATTATACTGTGTTGATCCGATGGTTCACTGTTACTGACTTGACCGTAGCAATAGATAGCAGCGGCTGGGCGCTCTAGAAACAGTTTTACGCGCACAAGTTGCCCACGCTTCAAAGGGCGATTAGCCAGGTAGCTAAACTGACTTGCGCCAAAGCTAACCGTTGTGTGGGCGAATTTAGATTCATTTTGTTGCGACAGCATAAAAGTAAGTAACAGATTTAGTTTGCTGTTCTGTGCATCAAGCAGTTGTACCACGTAAGTCAGGTCGCTGTTTTTTAGTTCATTGATGGCTCTATCCGTTAAGGTATCGAGTGTACTGAACTCTGAAGCCACCATAAAAGGCGTTGGGATTTCAGCGACGAAATCATCCATTTCAGGCAAAGTATAGCCGTCGACCAAGGGTTCGACATTGGCGGTTAATCCGTGTTGAACGGAAAAGAATTCTTGTGGGTCCATACTTCACTTCCTTTTAGGCTAACCTTTTGATTATCGCAGTGTTGGCGAATGAATCAAGGAAACTTCTCCTTAGTGTGTGAGGTTTTAGTCATTAATCCGCCATTTTGCCAAGAAATGCTATAACTGGCCGCGCTTTATCGTTACATTAACCGCTAGCATTTATCTAAGGTTTTACTCTATGTTCCATCCAATTTCGGCCTACATCGGTTTGCGTTATTTACGTGGCCGATCAGGTGACCGATTTAGCCGCTTTGTCTCCTATATGTCTACGGCGGGCATCACTATTGGCGTTATGTCTTTGATTACGGTGCTTTCTGTAATGAATGGGTTTGAAGCGCAGTTAAAGGGCCGCATTCTTGGGGTGCTTCCTCAGGCCGTTGTTTCCACCCAAGATGGGAAAACAGAGCGTTCTGAACTGCCCCCCGAGTTTCTCACCAGCATGCCACACGTGCAATCTGTGCATCCCATTGTTCGAAGTGAAGCGGTTATCCAAAGCCCGGCACAATTATCGGCAGGTCTACTTATCGGTATTGATCCTAGCGAAAATGATCCGATTCAATATCATTTGATTGGCGGCCAATTGGCCTCTTTGCAGGCGGGGGATTACCGAGTGTTCTTAGGTCATGCGTTGTCCAGGCAATTAAATGTACGTGTGGGTGACAAAGTGCGGTTAATGGTTACCGGAGCTAGCCAGTTTACTCCGCTTGGTCGTGTACCAAGGCAACGAAACTTTACTGTGGCTGGTTTGTTTAATACCGGTTCAGATATTGACGCCCAATTAATGGTGGCAAACATTGAGGACGTTGGTCGCTTAATGAAATATTCAAGAGACACCATTACAGGATGGCGTTTGTTTTTTGAAGATCCGTTTGTGGTCTCGACTTTAGCCAAACAGCCTTTACCAGACGACTGGCACTGGAGTGACTGGCGAGAACAAAGGGGAGAGTTATTTCAAGCCGTTAAAATGGAAAAAAACATGATGGGCTTAATGCTTGGTTTGATCGTCGGTGTCGCGGCGTTTAACATCATTTCGGCCCTTATTATGGTGGTGATGGAAAAACAAGCAGAAGTAGCGATTTTGAAAACGCAAGGTATGACGAATCATCAGGTCTTGATGGTGTTTATGGTTCAAGGTGCTAGCAGCGGTATCATCGGTTCTCTAGTTGGAGGAGCGCTTGGGGTAACCTTGTCTTTATATTTAAATGATCTCCTAAAAATACTGGGAGTCAGTTTGTTCTCTGTTGGTACTGAGTTGCCTGTTCTCATTATTCCAATGCAAATTATTACTGTTATTGTACTGGCGATAGTGCTCAGTATTGTTGCAACGCTTTTCCCTTCTTACCGCGCATCGTCGGTAAAACCTGCCGAGGCCCTACGTTATGAGTGATCTTTTACATTGCCAATCTGTTTGCAAAACTTACCAAGAAGGTGGGATGGATACAGAGGTGTTAAAAGGGGTGAGTTTCTCACTTAAACAAGGAGAGTTGGCATCGATTATTGGCTCGTCTGGTTCGGGTAAAAGTACGTTACTGCATATTCTTGGTGCGTTAGACGACGCAAGTTCTGGTCACGTGACCTTCCGGGGTGAGCAGCTTGATAAGCAAACCAGCAACAAGCAAGCAAAAATTCGTAATCAGTATCTTGGTTTTGTCTATCAATTCCATCATCTTCTTGCGGATTTTACCGCGCTTGAAAACGTCGCGATGCCCTTGATGATTGGCGGAGTCAACGTCGTTGAAGCGAAAAAGCGCGCGAACGAATTACTTGAAAAGGTTGGATTAGGCCACCGAGTTGAACACCGTCCTTCAGAGCTTTCTGGTGGAGAGCGTCAGCGTGTTGCTATTGCACGAGCATTGGTTAATAAACCCGCTTTAGTATTGGCCGATGAACCGACCGGAAACTTAGATCACGCAACCGCTTTATCTATTTATGATCTGATGCGAGAGTTGAATCAAGAATCAGGCACTGCTTTTTTGGTCGTCACGCATGATAGCGAACTCGCGGGTAAAATGGATCGCCAATTGTCTATGAAGGATGGGCTATTAACCGACGATAGTGCAACGAATAAAAAGGCAGCAGCCGATGCATAAATGGTTATCTCTTTTCATTGGTGGCCGATTTAGCCGAGCCAAAAAACGCAACAAGATGGTGTCGTTTATTTCCTTGTCTTCAACAGTAGGAATTGCTGTCGGCGTTGCCGTGATTATTATTGGCTTGTCTGCAATGAACGGCTTTGAACGTGAATTGCAACAGCGAGTACTTTCTGTCGTTGCCCATGGTGAGTTTGAAGGCGTTAAAGAGCCTGTAACGCAATGGCAAGATATTATCTCTATCGCTGAAAGCAACGAGCGTGTAGAGGCAGCAGCCCCTTATGTTCGTATGACAGGCTTGATAGAAAAAGGCGCGAAGCTTAAAGCGTTGGAAGTGCGTGGAGTCGACCCGAAAGCGGAGTCTCGTGTGTCTGACCTTTCTCGTTATATGACCGAGAATGCGTGGGAAAACTTTGAGCCTGGTAGTAAACAAGTCATTTTAGGTAAAGGCATTGCGCAAAACATCGGCGCTGAGGTCGGTGACTATGTCACGTTGTTGTTGCCGCCTGCCAGTGACGATTTGAAAGTACGCTCACCGAAAAGAGTGCGCCTAAAAGTCACAGGGTTCTTATCTTTGGGCGGCCAAATAGATCACGGCCTAGCGTTGCTTCCAATAGAAGATGCGCAAGCTTATACCGGTTTAGGCAACACAGTAACGGGGGTATCCGTTAAAACTACTGACGTATTGCAAGCCGACTCGATCATTCGTGAAGTTGGCAGTCAGTTACCGGTTTATGTGTACCTGAAAAGCTGGAAGCAAAAATACGGTTTCTTGTATCGAGATATTCAGCTTGTACGTACCATTATGTATTTAGTGATGGTGCTCGTGATAGGCGTGGCCTGTTTTAATATCGTGTCGACGTTAATGATGGCAGTAAAAGATAGAGCGGGTGACATTGCCATCTTAAAGACGATGGGGGCGACAAACGGATTGATCAGGCGCATATTTATTTGGCAGGGTGTATTTTCTGGGGTGACTGGCAGCATTACTGGTAGCCTAGTTGGTCTTGCTGTTGCTTATAATCTCACTCCTTTGCTTAAAGGTTTAGAGGGACTGATTGGGCATCAGTTTTTATCTGGTGATATCTATTTTGTCGAGTTCTTGCCATCGCAAGTCAACATGATGGATGTGGTGATGGTGTCGGGTACAGCGATTGTCCTGAGCCTACTTGCAACGCTATACCCAGCAAGCCGAGCGAGCAGTATGAACCCAGCAGCGGTGCTCAGCTCGAAATAGTCGAATCTATATCCATATGCGGTTATTAGACATCGCAGGGTGGAACGCATTAAAAAAGGGCCGAAAGGCCCTTTTTTAGATTTTGATAAACAATTCAATTACATGAATGTGTTTTACGTCTCGAAGAAACGCGCAGCCCTAACCAATAGTCTTTGAACTTAGCGCAGCTTGAACCTAATACTACGTTTTTGCCAGCTTCTAACAACTGAATAGCGCCAAAGTCCTTTGATACCAAAATAACCGATCATGGCTGAAACAATGCCGCAAATGGCGCAGCCAAGAATGAACGGAGGTCCAATGGTCGACATCTGACTCATGATGAAATCCCAAGACAGTTCAAAATGAAAAGCTTGAGGTGGCACAGACATAGCAACGGCGCCTACTTTGTAAGCAAAATAAAACATGATTGGCATGGTTATCGGGTTGCTGATCCATACCAAGGCGACCGACAGCGGCAGATTTACTCCACAAAGAATAGCTGCGCCTGCAGCCATGATCATTTGGCTTGGTAATGGAACGAAGGCCATAAATAGACCCACGGCAAATGCACCTGCAGCCGAACGGCGGTTTAAACACCAAAGGTTCGGATTATACAGAACGTTGCCAAATATTTTTAAAGCCTTCTGACGTTTTATCAATTCGTGATCAGGCATAAAACGTTGAATTAATTTCTTCGGCATAAGGAATGATGGCTCACTTTTCTTGCTGGACAATGGTTTCTTTTATCGCATTGGTTTGTTCATCGGCCCTTTGGACAACCATGCCGCACCCCTCGTGGTTAATTCCGTTAGGTATTCTCATACCCATTACGCTATTAACGCCGTTTCTTGGCTTTCTTCGAGGGATACTCTTTGCTGTCTTCGTGGTGCTTTCACACGCATCGTTATACCAGCAACAGATTGATGTCTTATTTGACGGCAGTCAGGATACTACCATAACAGGCCAAATTGATAGTTTTTTTAAGCCATTAACTCATGGCTATCAGTCTTCTTTTGTTGTGAATCAATTAAATAACCGTCCTCTGCCTATTTATTATAAGCCGAGGTTACAAATCTTGTGGCCAAATGGCGAAATATTGTCCAATCAGGGCGAATTACCGCAACTTGGTGAGCGTTGGCGACTTGATGTGACACTAAAGCCGGTATTGGGGCGCCTTAATATAGCGGGTTTCGATAAAGAAAAGCACTACCTGACTCAAGGTTGGCATGCTAACGCTGTCGTAAAAAGTGCGCAAAGAGTCGATAACCGCGCGTCATTGAGAGCCAAGCTTCATGCGCAGCTTATTCGTCAAAGTGAAGACCTTGATTCTCATGCTTATCTTTTAGCCCTTACTTTTGGTGACCGACGGGGTTTAAGCTCTGACGACTGGGAGCATCTTAAAAACAGTGGGCTGGTTCATCTCATGGCTATTTCTGGTTTGCACATCGGCCTTGCCTTTGCGGTGGGGTATTGGCTCGGGATTGCTGTCAATATGCTACTGATGCTGCCCATTTATCCTAATCTGAAATACCGTCGGTTCGGTTTACATTTCTTGCCTTGGTTGCCTTGGTGTATTGGCGTCGCGTTCGCGTTTGGCTATGCTTGGTTAGCGGGGTTTAGTTTACCGACTCAACGCGCATTATTCATGTGCTCGATACTGGTCTTTTTTCATTCAGTGGGGCTGTATTTTAATGCTTGGAAAGTCATCTTAATTTGTTTAAGCAGTTTACTGATTCTGGATCCTTTCGCTGTGATGTCATCAGGATTTTGGATGTCATTTTGTGCCGTAGCCGTTATTTATTTGTTCATTGGTATACATAAATTTCGAGGGGGCTGGAGAGGACGAATAAAGCAATTGTTCTGCTTTCAGTTTTGGATCTTGGTGGGCATGCTACCCATCAGTATTTACCTGTTTCAAGGCTTTAGCGGGTTGGCTCCGTTTTACAACTTATTGTTTGTGCCAATGGTGGGAGTTTTGGTCATGCCGCTCATCGCGGTGGGGTTATTTTGCATGCCTTACTTTCCCTTGGTGGCCCAAATGATTTGGACGGGGGTGGACATCGCGTTATGGCCGATTGTTCACTCGATGACGTACGCTAGCGATGCTTGGTTAAACATTGGTAGTCAATGGACGGCTTTGAGTGTGCTGCCATTGCTATTGGTTTCTTGTTACTTGATTTTCAATCGCATGCAGTTGATGGTTGTTTGCGCCGTTTTTATGCTGACTCTTTGGCCTTATCGATCCCGAGAGGGTTGGTACCTCCACGTGTTAGATGTGGGGCACGGATTAGCGGTGTTGATTGAAAGGCAAGGTGAAGCCGTACTTTATGATACGGGGCTTGCCTGGCCTGGTGGCAGCTATGTCCAAAGTGTTGTACAGCCAGTATTGAAAACGTTAGCAATACACGAATTAGATGGGTTGATATTAAGTCACTTAGATAACGACCATGCGGGAGGAAGAGACTATGCAGTTAAAGCGCTTAACCCTAAATGGAAGCGAGCCAGTCAGCATTTACCTGGCTACTCTAGTTGCGTGAAGGGGGATCAATGGCACTGGAATGGATTGCAGTTTACCGTCCATTGGCCTCCTAAAATGGTAAAGAGAGCTTACAACCCGCATTCGTGTGTGATTACCGTGGATGACGGCCACACGCAAGTGTTGTTAACAGGGGATATTGATGCCATCAGCGAGATGATCTTGGCAAGAAATAAGGCGCTAATGCGAGCGGAGATCATGTTAGTGCCTCATCACGGAAGTGCGACCTCTTCCAAGGGGCTTTTTGTTAATCAGGTGAAACCAAAACTCGCATTGGCTTCTTTGGCTCTCGATAATCAGTGGGGGATGCCCGCAGTGCAAGTTTTGGATCAATATAGCTTAGTGGCGTCGAAGTGGATGGATACCGGCACGCACGGGCAGATAACCGTTCACTTTAAAAACGATGTATATCAAGTATCTAGTGCGAGAAAACACCTTTCACCAAGGTGGTATAGGCAGACAGTGCGTAACAGAGTAGAATAAGGCAAAATTTTAACGAAAAATAATAAGTTATGTCGCACGAACAAGATCAATCGACCAAACAGACTTTTAAGCGCCTTTGGCCTTATATTTCGCTTTTTAAAGCCGGTATTGCTGTCGCCGTTGTTACTCTGGTTATCAACGCATTAAGTGACACTTACATGCTTTCTCTTCTTAAGCCACTTTTAGACGATGGCTTTGGCAACGCAGATTCCAATTTTTTACGTCAAATGCCCTTTATTATCTTGGCGCTGATGTTGATTCGTGGCACTAGTGGGTTTGTCTCTGCATACTGCATGAGCTGGGTGTCGAATAACGTCGTTATGTCTTTGCGTCAGCAAATATTTAATCATTTCATGAAAATGCCGGTGGCGTTCTTTGATAAAGAATCAACGGGTAGCCTATTATCCCGAATTACTTACGATACAGAGCAGGTGGCATCGGCGACTAGCCAAGCATTAGTCAATATTGTTCGTGAAACGGCAAGTATTATCGGTCTTATTGGGCTTATGGTCTGGAGCAGCTGGGAGTTGTCTCTGGTACTGCTGGTTGTTGGCCCTATCGTAGGGATATCAATTAGCAAGGTATCTAAGCGCTTTAGACGAATTTCAAAAGACATGCAAACAGAGATGGGTAACTTAACCACGTCTTCTGAACAAATGCTTAACGGCCACAAAGTGGTATTGAGCTACGGCGGTCAAGACGTAGAAAAAGGTCGTTTTGAATCCGTCAGTAATCGCATGCGTCAGCAAACGATGAAAATGGTAGTGGCTCAGCAATTGGCGAGCCCTGTGATCCAAATGATCGGTTCAATGGCGCTTGTGACGGTGTTGTTTCTAGCGAGCGTTGATTCTATTCGTGCAGACTTAACCGCGGGTACATTCACGGTTGTGTTCTCTGCCATGTTAAGCATGTTGCGTCCTCTTCGTGGATTAACGGCGGTGACGTCTGATTTCCAACGTGGTATGGCGGCTTGTCAAACGCTGTTTGGTTTAATGGATATGCCAACAGAAGAAGACAATGGCAAAGTGACGAAGCAAAAAGCGTCAGGTGACATTGAAGTGAAAAATGCGACATTCACTTACCCAACAAGTGAAACGCCTGCATTACGCGATGTAAGTTTTACATTGCCTGCGGGGAAAACGGTGGCGTTAGTGGGTCGTTCTGGTTCAGGAAAAAGTACCATTGCTAACCTGTTTACTCGTTTCTACGACTTAGATGACGGTCAAATCACGCTTGATGGTAGTGATATTCGTGATTATGAGCTGAAAAATCTACGAACTCATTTTGGCTTGGTATCTCAGCACGTTCATTTGTTTAATGACAGCGTAGCGAACAATATTGCTTATGCGGCTGAAGACAAATACAACCAAGAGCAAATCGAGCACGCGGCTGAATTGGCTTATGCTCATGACTTTATTTTGGGGCTGGATCAGGGCTATGACACGGTGATCGGTGAAAATGGTGCCAACCTTTCTGGTGGCCAACGTCAGCGTTTAGCCATTGCTCGTGCACTACTGCGTGACTCTCCGGTACTTATTTTGGATGAAGCAACGTCTGCACTGGATACAGAGTCTGAGCGTGCCATTCAATCGGCATTAGATGAACTGCAAAAGAACAAGACGGTATTGGTTATTGCTCACCGACTGTCTACCATCGAAAACGCAGATGAAATACTCGTGGTCGACAATGGTCAAATTGTGGAACGTGGTCATCATTCAGAGCTTTTAGAGTTGGGTGGGGCATACGCGCAGCTACATAAAATTCAATTTAGCGAGTAAAGGCTAAATGGTCGATAAGATTTGGTTTGAGCAACACTGGACGAGATGGCTACTTTGGCCAGTGTTGTGGCCACTGAGCGTTTTATTTGGTGCGATCAGTCGAAAGCGTCGACAAGATTTTCAATCGGGTGTTAAACCCAGTTATCGAGCGCCTGTACCTATTGTGGTCGTTGGCAACATTACCGCTGGTGGTAATGGTAAAACTCCGGTCGTGGTTTGGTTAGTCGAACAATTGCAAGCGAAAGGTCTGCGCGTTGGTGTGGTGTCTCGTGGTTATGGTGGTAAAGCCAAACACTATCCGTTTGTTGTCCAGCACGACTCACACACAAGTGAATGCGGCGATGAACCATTATTGATTCGTCGCAGAACGGGCGCGGACGTGGTAGTAGACCCAAACCGAAGCCAAGCGGTACAGTCACTATTAGCGCAAGCGGATAAAACGAACCCGATTGACGTAGTGATCACCGACGATGGGCTACAGCACTATGCTTTGCAAAGAGACATTGAAATCGTGGTCATTGATGGTCAACGTCGTTTTGGAAATCAGAAGCTACTGCCTTTAGGGCCATTGCGTGAGGATGTGACAAGGCTACCTGAGGTCGATTATCTTATTACCAATGGTGGTGTGGCACGCGGAGGAGAGTTTGCAATGCAACTCAAACCGAGCATGGCGATTAACCTGGCTACCTGTGAACAAAGGCCAGTCAGCGAGTTAAAAAACCTGGTCGCTTTTGCTGGGATTGGTCATCCGCAACGTTTTTTCAATACCTTGAGCGAACTTGATGCCCAAGTAGTGAAAACTCAAGGATTCGCCGATCATCAAGCCATCACTAAAGCGCAAGTTAACGGACTATTACAACACGGCGATCACGTCATCATGACGGAAAAAGACGCCGTTAAGTGCGCTATGTTTAGCGAAAGCAATTGGTGGTATCT
The DNA here is from genome assembly GCF_900233005.1 of Vibrio tapetis subsp. tapetis. Taxonomy (NCBI): domain Bacteria; kingdom Pseudomonadati; phylum Pseudomonadota; class Gammaproteobacteria; order Vibrionales; family Vibrionaceae; genus Vibrio; species Vibrio tapetis. The sequence goes on along the minus strand of NZ_LT960611.1, from coordinate 1,806,410 downwards.
TCCGGTATCTGCTCAGTTACCAGAAAATGCACAACAAATTATTAGAAAAATTATAGAGGTAAAGGAACACTATGGATCATCGTCTTCTTGAAATCGTAGCTTGCCCATTATGTAAAGGTAAGCTGACTTATGACAAAGATAAGCAAGAGCTGATTTGCAAGTTTGATAAGCTTGCTTACCCTATTAAAGAAGGGATCCCAGTGCTTATTGCGCCCGAAGCTCGCACCATGTCAATGGACGAGGGGAAGTAATGTCTTTCACGGTTATTATTCCCGCACGTTACCAGTCAACTCGGTTACCTGGCAAACCGCTAGCGGACATCGCCGGTAAGCCTATGATTGAGTGGGTTTATCAGCAAGCGATGCTATCGGGCGCTGACAAGGTTATTATTGCGACTGATGATAGCCGTGTTGAAGCGGTTGCTCATGGGTTTGGTGCCGACGTTTGTATGACGTCGCCTAACCACGAGTCGGGTACAGAAAGGTTAGCTGAAGTGATCGAGAAAATGTCGATCCCTGAATCGCATATTATCGTTAACGTTCAAGGTGATGAACCTTTGATCCCACCGGAGATCATTCGTCAGGTTGCGGACAACCTGGCAGGCAGTGAAGCGCCTATGGCGACACTGTCAGTTGATATCACCGATGAAGCAGAAGCATTTAATCCAAATGCGGTAAAAGTGGTGACTGACGCGAAAGGTTATGCGCTTTATTTTAGTCGTGCGACTATCCCATGGGATAGAGACGCGTTTGCACAAAACTCTAAGAAATTAGCCCAGCCGCTTCAACGTCATATTGGCATTTATGCCTATCGTGCTGGCTTTGTTAATACTTATATTAACTGGCAACCGAGCGCACTTGAGAAAATTGAATGCTTAGAGCAGCTGCGAGTGCTTTGGTATGGTGAAAAAATTCACGTAGCGGTTGCTAAAATCGCGCCACCCGCGGGTGTTGATACCCCAGAAGATCTGGAAGCTGTAAGACGTATCTTAGAATAGGATACAGAGCCAACAACAAAAAGCCGCTAGATGAAGTCATTTAGCGGCTTTTTTGTTTGCCCAGCGAAGCTGGCAAACCCGTTAGGCTGAAAGAAGCCTAAATCACCCTGATTGAGGGGAAGATAATCCGAATCGCAAGGGCGTTGCTGGCCAACGGCAGGGTTTGAAGGAAGCGATAGGAAGTTAACAGTACACAACGAAAGTGAACCTGATTCGGCAATTTAGGTGGGTAAGCGTGCAAAATAGCGTGAAGCCCGATACTCAATCAGACCTAGATTGTGCTTGAGGGTGGCATTGTTAACAGGGAGCCAGTGCAGTAACTGGGGAAGCCTGACATCACATCCGAGCAAACGTCGGAAGCATAAACTCAAGGCGAGAGCCAAGATCTATGTTGGTGCGAGGTGGCAGATGAATCCGTAGTAGTGAGTAAAGCTCGGCCGGTGAAGCCCAGTAATGGTGTGGAGGATAAAACTGAGCTGACCATCAGTAACACGTCTGATGGGACAACATTTTGCCAAAAGCAATCTGGTGTTGCGAAGGGATGAAGTACATTTTAAGTCTGTGATGAGCAGATGTTTTTTTTTTTCAGTGGTATACAAGTTGATTAGCTATCGAGGTATTCCGTCTCGGTCTTTGTGAAAGCAAAGCACTGAAGCGAGAAACCGTACAAGGGAGTAACTCTGACTCACTCTAGTAAATTGCCATTGAGCTAGAAGGCTAGAGAGTGGAGTGAAATACACCAACACTGTGAGAGAGCATTTGTCCCCACACGGCACACAATCTAAAGGAAAAAGTTGAGAGTTTACTACAGTTTATATGGTCACTTGCTCCACAAAGAGCGACTCTATAAAGGATTTAAAAAAGTGTGGAAAGCGAAAGGCGCGGCCGGAATAGATAGGCAGAGCCTAAGCGACTACGCCCAAAATCTGAGTGATAACCTAGATCAACTTCTTCTGGAACTCAAAACCAAGCGATACACCCCTCAACCCGTCAGACGGGTAGAAATACCGAAAGATGATGGTGGGGTGCGATTACTTGGGATCCCAACAGTACGGGATAGAGTTGTCCAACAAGCTCTAAATGATCTATTAACCCCAATCTTCGAAGAGCAGTTTCACCCATCCAGCTTTGGGTATAGACCGAATCGAAGTTGTCACGATGCTATAAACAAAGCGACGATGTTCATCCGTCGATACGGAATGCAACACGTCGTAGATATGGACTTATCGAAGTGCTTCGATAAGCTCGATCATGAGCTTATTCTAAAAAGCATTAAGAAACGAGTCACAGACAGTAGCGTACTGGAGCTCATCAAACAGTTCCTGAAAAGTGGCGTAATGGTTGATGGAGAGTGGCAGCATACCGAGATAGGTAGTCCGCAAGGTGGAGTAATAAGCCCACTGATAGCGAACATCTATCTGGATGCGTTTGATCAAGAGATGCGAAAGCGAGGACATCGAATAGTCCGTTATGCCGACGACATACTGATCTTCTGTCGCAGCCGTAAAGGTGCAGAAAATGCGCAAGTACAGGCAACGAAGGTCCTGGAAAAACAGCTCAAGTTAACGGTGAACGAAACCAAATCACACATAGCGCACAGCGGCGAAGGTGTGAAATTCCTTGGAATAGAAATCGGTAGCCATTATAGCCGTATTCAGCCAAAGAAAATGTCGACGTTCAAAGGAAAGTTGAAGCGAGTGACAAGACGCAATGGCGGTAAGCCATTGTTAGAAGTCATTAAACAACTGAATCCACTTCTGAGAGGGTTCAGCCAGTACTTTCGAATAGCGAATGCCAACAGGGAGTTTAAGAAACTGGCCGCGTGGTTAAGGCGAAGACTTCGCAGCGTCCAATTACGATTATGGAAAAAACCGACCCGACTCCACCGCAGGCTAAGACAGCTAGGTTACGAAGGGTCATTCAGGTATATCTGTATGGATAGTTGGAGAAATGCTGCGAGTCCATTAGCCAGTTACTCGATGCCAAATCAATGGTTTAACGACCTTGGATTAGTGAACCTTGAACACGTTAGGACAGGATATGTGTTCAGCCATTATGCTGAATGGAAATGTGCATGAGCCGTATACGAGGTCCGTACGTACGGTTCTGTGAGAGGGATGAGGCGGAGACGCCTCACCCTACTCGATGTCATTAAGGTTTGCTCTATAGGTTTGGCAACTAGGTTACCTTTACTCTGAGCGGTGTATCAATGGGTAAATAAGTACCAAGGTAGGCTTTTGCAGCACGTTTTGCTTCACTTTCCATGCCTTTGGTTATGATGCCGTATTTCATTTGTGAGATAGTGAAAATCGTATCGACGATTTCAACCCAAATAAAGAAAATATCCGATTGGCGATCAAAGCTTGGCAAATGAAAGAAATGATCCAGTATGGTAAAGATAGCAATGGCAATCTCTTCGTCGTTTTTACGATCTTTTTGCTTGATGCTAGCGGAGGTCTTTCCCGAGATAAATAATTGGCGAGCTGGGGTTTGAGTTTGATAAAAATGAATCGCCCGAGTGACTAAAATATCAACGATGTCATGCCAAGTATTCACTTCATCTTCGGTTGGAATTTTACTTAATTCTTCAAGTAATAGCTCGCCATATTGAATGGCCACTTCTGTGTATATTTCATCTATATTGGCGTAAAAATGATAAGCCGAGCTTTTGGGAATGTTGGCTTCTTTAGCAATGTCCGCAAATGTGACATCGCTAATATCATTTTCTGTTAGAAGTTGTCGTACTGCTGCTTTTAATAACTCTCTGCGTTTAACGCCGCGGTGTTGCATAGGAATCCTTTCGCTGAATGCTCTTTTCATCCTTTATACTGTCACTAATGCAGAGAAAAAAACAGTCTATTCTTCAAATAGGTTAAGTTGCTTTTCTAAGGCTTCTCGCACCTCTTCACCGCCACGCACAATCACATGTCCAATAGGGTCGAAGTGAATGATATCGTGAATACTCACCGTTTTACTCAGTTCTTCCAATACCATCCATGCAGATGGAGTCGCATCAAATTGAAAGTGAGTGGTTAACTCTCCAGAAAACACCATTGCACCGCTGTTTTTGCTGTTGCATACCATCGCATGGGAGTCATTATTAATCTTGATCACTTCACTTTGCATATTGGTAATGCTGAGTTGGTCGTCTTTACCCGTTAAAGTTTGGATGAGCTGAGCGGAAATATCCGTTTTTGTTTGGATCTCAACTTGCAGCCCTTGGATTTCGATGTCGTCAAAGAAGCCATGTAAGTAAATCGTAGAGATGAATTGTTCTAAAATGATCGGAGATGCAAAGCGTACTTGCCACCATTTAGCGCCTGCTTTTGGTAGAAATGTCCGCTCTCTGCTTCGAGATGCCATGAAATTAGCAGTATGATTTGAGAGCTTGTCGATATGACAAAGGGTCAACGTTGGATAGGTTTCTAGTGTCTTTGGTTGCATAGCTACTACTCCTTGTGCAACAGCGTGAAACATCCTGCTTCACGCTATTGTTATACCACTATTTGTCTGTGTTGAAAAATTCTGTTACATCATTATGTGGGCGAGGGATCACATGTGTGGCAACAACTGTGCCTAGGTTACTTGCAACTTCAGTTGCGGCCTCGATAGCGGCGTTAATTGCGCCAACATCTCCCTTTACGGTGATCGCCACTAAGCCATCACCGACTTGCTCACGACTAACTAGCGTGACGTTGGCAGCTTTTACCATGGTATCTGCTGCTGCTAATGCGGTTACGTAACCTTTTGTTTCGATCATTCCAATTGCTTCTGACATGTGTGTTCTCCTTTACGAGTGGTCGATTGATGCTACAACAAGCGCATCAATAATTTTGTTGGGTGTTGAAAAATAGTTCGAAGCAGTGCTTCCTGTAACGAGTAAAACACGCTCACCTTCGCCGCATCCCAGTGGATCGAGTGCAACAATGTGCTCGTTTTTGTTTGAGTCTGGAGCGACCGTAACGAGCGCTCCGGAGGGTAGCTCCTTTAATTTTGTTGATACCCACACCTTTCCAATGACAGTCGCTGCAATCATGGTGTGCTCCTATTATTGTAATTAAGCGTAATGTTCAGTTGTCTTGCTTTGGCTTTTGCAAGGGGAGTAACCACACACTGAGGTGGGAGCTCCATTTCCGTAATACCTTGTTTATATAGCGCATTAATCTTGCTCTCAGTCAGTGGGCTTGAGACCTGTGTTGATTGAGTGCGTGGGACAACGGCGTTTTTTGAGCCAAGTTTGTCCACGAGTTCGCCTTTATATTCATTTAGTACCTGTGCGATAACCTCTTTAATCAGTTGCCTAAGCGTTGATTCATCGATATTAAACTGCTTCATAAATCCCCTGTTAGATTTGGATTGGGCACGCACTGATGTCACTGGCTTTACCCGTTACCATCAGGCGACCTGATGACCCGAGGTACTTCACCGCCTGAATCTGGCAATTGCTATTTTTTTCGATTTGGTTGGCAATACGAATTGCGGCAATCGCTGGTTTACAGTCAATGGTGAGTAAATCATTGCCTGGTAAAAAACGAACTCGTTGATTTTGCTTATTAAGAGTTTGTGCATGTTCAGGGCTAATGGCGTTTACGATAGATGAGCAAAGCAGTTCGTCAGGTGTTTGGGCATTACCCAATTGAGCATAAATAGCGTCTGCTGCTGCTCTTAATTGTTCACGTTGATCGCTATAAACGACGAGCCACCCGCTTCGGCCGTCCTGAACTTTATGAGCCAGTTCAACGCCCATATTCTTGGTCAATTGACTGATTAGGCTATCCGCCAACGCTGCGGGCTGAACTTCGACGATGAGTAAACCAAGGTTCGGATTTGGCAATCTGAATGTAAACGATGGATTAATCGCTAAGAGTGTCATTGGCGACACTTTTTCGATCAATGCTAGGGAGGTTAATTTACCCATTAGCGTTGCTCCAATATTTGTTTCAACTCTTGTTCAACCAAAGCTTTGATCATGGCCCTGAGATTATCTGGTTGCTCCGTGACTGAACTGGCTGAATAGTGAGTTGATGAACGAGAAGATGAGTTTTCCCGCGATCCCGCTGGGCCAAAGCCAGTTGCGCCTCTTGTTTCAATATATTGTGCGACAATCTCCGTTACGCTGTTTGTGGTTGACTGCTCAACAGAAGCCATATTGACGGTAAGCTCTTTATTCCATGCTACTTGTGTCCATTGCACGAGATGCTTAGCGAAAATGTTTTCTGAAACAGAACTGCGGCCGAAGTAACCCGTGCCAATAACGGGGCTAGGAGGTAGGTTGGTGGCAAATCCACTGGCGCCAAAAACACCTGGGCCGTTGATGGTAATGCGACAAACGGGAACCGATTTACTCCAGCGAGCGATTTGTGGGTTGTCTTGGGAATGGATCACCAATGAGTGGCCTTTTCCTTGAATACGTAACATGGCGTTCGCCGCATTTAACCCTTGCTGACAGCCAGAGACTTTTAATAAAGCTAAAACAGGGAACATTTTTTCTTTGCTAAATGGTTCGTCAGGGTTTATTTGGAAAATCTCCATGCCTAAGACTTTGGTTGAGCTTGGCACGCTAAAGCCAGCAAGCTTCGCTATCGTGACCGCACTTTTTCCAATCGCCGCGGGGTTGAGTTTGTTTGCTGGGTACAAGAAAGCACGCAGCAGTTCAAGCTCACGGCCTTCAACGTGGTAAGCGCCTTTCGCCACCATTTGCATGACAAGTTGATCTGCGATGTCTTGATGCGCAATAACAACGGATTCGCAAGTGCAAAGTAGGCTGTTATCAAAGGCTTTTGAGGTAACAATACTTTCTGATGCCAGTGCTAAATCAGCGCTTTTATCAACGAAGCAGGCTACATTGCCTGGGCCGACACCAATTGCGGGATTACCCGACCCATAGGCAGCGCGTACCATCGCAGGTCCACCCGTCGCCAAGATCAAATCGGTTTTTGGTGACGACATTAATTGGCTTACTTTTGCAACGCTCGGGTGGCGTAATGTCTGAATACAGCCCGCTGGTGCACCTGCTTTTTCCGCAGCATTGGCAAGGTAGTCTGCGGCGTCTACGCAACACTCTTTTGCTCCCGGGTGTGGACATAAAATGACAACATTACGAGTCAGTAACGCTGACATGACTTTGTAATAGATAGTTGCGATTGGATTCGTTGATGGAATGAGTGCAACGATGACGCCCGCAGGTTTTGCGTAGCGGGCAATTTTCTTTTCAGCGTCTACTTTCACGCCGTTATATTCTTGGAAATCAAATTGCTCTAGCTGGGCTGTGGCGTTGACTTGGTTTTTGATGGTTTTATCGGGTGCGTTACCAAAACCTGTTTCTTTTACAGACCATTGTGCGTAGTCAGCGGCTTTTGCGAGCGCTGCGCTTGATACCGCCTTTGCAATGTTTTCCACTTGGCTCGAGGTGTATTCACGAAAACTGTCCGAAGCCCAGTGCGCCAACCCAAGCAATGAGTCAATGTTGTCTTCTGGTGGTGTTTGGCCTTGTGATTGAATAGTGTGTTTTGTCGTCGACATGATATTACTTACCTCCTTTAACAACATTGAATTGAGACGATGTGTTGCTGCTATGACGCAATTCATTGCTCACTTGGTTAAGTGCAAGATCCATTCGATAGAGCATATCGTCACAGGTTTCTTTATCGATTAGCAGGCCCGGTTTCAGCTGCAAAACGGAAGGATCAAACGACGATAAAATGGCCCATACGCCTTTTTCATACAATGCACGCATGATGTGCAGCGCCCCTTCAGGATGACCAAATTGCAACCCAAAAATTAGCCCTGCTTGACGTATGCCAACGAAGAAGTCTGGATACGCTTTGCGCAGTTCGTCTAGTCCCTGACGGATATAAAGGGAAGAGTATTGCACCGTCTGCTTTACTTCAGGTCGAGTGGTTATTTCAATCACTTTACTGGCGACGGCACAGCCGAGTTCTGAACCACCGTATGTAGAAATGTGTCCAAAGCCGTTATCGTGTAGCCATTGTGCACAATTGGCTGAAAGTAAGGCGGCAGCGACAGGGTAGATACCCCCGCCCAGTCCTTTACCTGAAACAATGATATCGGGCTTAACGCCAAATGCTTCGACGCCCCATAATTCCCCACTTCGCATTAAGCCAGTTTGAACTTCATCTGCAATGTATAGCGTGCCATATTTTTCACACAGTGCTTTTACAGCAGGTAAGTAGCCTTCATTTGGCATAACAAAACCTGCCGTAGCGGGAATGGTTTCTAGGATTACGGCGGCGTATTCTCGGCTACTCAGTGCTTGTTCCATCGCCGCTAAGTCGTTAAAAGGAACACGGCCGTATTCTTCCTTATTTGGCTGACACAGAAAAAACTCCGCGTTCAGTTCATCGCCTACTTGAAGTGAGTAGCCGGTATGGCCATGGTATGCCTGATTGACCGACAGTATCTTTTTACGCTTAGTGGCATAACGTACCGTTTTGATGGCGATATCGATGGCTTCGCTTCCGCTTGTTGCAAAAACGCAGTAATCCATGCCTTCTGAGCACTCAACCAGTTGCTTTGCTAACTTTGCTCTCATGATAGATGGGAAGTGATGATTACCGGCATCAAATGCTTCTGTCGCATCATTAAGTGCTTTGATTACCTCTGGGTTTCTGTGCCCTAGATTGAAGGTTCCACCATTGAGATGCATGTCGATTAGACGGTGCCCGTCCATGTCAAAGATGTGATAACCCTCGCGCTTACCAATAACAAGGTCGATCCCCCATTTTTGCCAATCTTTGGTTTTTGCTGGATTCCAGTATTGTTGCGAATTTGTAATCACTTCTTGCTTATTCATGAGCGCACGTCCTTGCTATTCAAGCTAACAACCATCTAAGTAATTGAATTTAGGTAATATAAATATAACGGGTCAGTGTGGTTCATTATATTTGTTGTATTTATGTTAACTGGATCTCGAATGTATTCTGGTTTTAAACTCGAATATAGTCTAGTTTAGATCTGGAAATCAACAATTGATTAACAATTGTTGGCGATGAAGTCATTTTATGTGAAGGAGAATACAAGATGGATTTCTATGGACTAACGCCAGATCAGCAAGTAGAGAACTTGAGACACGTAGCAATCAACGCACTTCCGCTATGGGGCTTACCTGAAGATTCAAAAGTAGAGCCGATCAAATATCGTGAAAACAGTGTTTATAAAGTTACGACTGAACAGCACGGCTCCTTCGCATTGCGTGTTCATCGCTCTGGATATCACAGTGACAATGCACTTAATTCAGAATTATTGTGGATGAATGCGTTACGTGAAAAAGGAATTTGTACGCCGAAAGTCATCAGCAGTACACGCGGTGCTTATGTAGAAACCGTTACCGTTGATCAAGTTCCAGAACCACGTCAGGTAGATTTACTTGAATGGGTTAATTGCACACCTTTAGGGACGATAGAAGAAGGCGTTGATGAAGGCTCGATGGAGCTTTACAAAGTCGCGGGTCAATTGATGGCCAAATTGCATAACGAAACGCAAGAATGGGATATTCCGCAAGGCTTTGAGCGCCAACATTGGGACACAAAAGGAATGCTGAGCGAACAAGCGTTGTGGGGGTGTGGTTGGGAGCATGATGATTTAACGGACGAGCAGCGCGATTTGATCGTTAAAGCACGCGATAAAGCTGGCGAAGTGTTGTCGAGTATTCCTAAAGGGGCGGGCAGTTATGGTTTAATCCATTGTGATTTTTTGCCTGAAAACCTATTAGTTGACGAGCAAGGTAACATTCATCTGATTGACTTTGATGATTCAGGTTTTGGTTACCATATGTTTGATATTGCAACGACGTTGTTTTGGTTTTTGGGAGAAGATTCGTTTGACAAAATTACCGACGAATTTCTGCATGGTTACTTAGAAGAGAGAGAGATCTCTGAAGAGCAAATTGCTTTATTACCATGGTTCTTGTTCATTCGAGGTTTAGTTTACCTAGGTTGGGGTCATACTCGTAAAGAAACGGAAACGGCGATTGAAATGGCTCCTTTAGTTATCGGTGCAGTAACGCAACTTGCGACTCAACTGTTAGAAGACTAGCATTTCTTACAGATAACCGATGTATTGTTAAACTTTGGAAAGTACAAAGAAAAAGCCTGCGATTGAGCAGGCTTTCTTGCGTTTTTTTAGCCTAAACTACTATTTGAAATGAGTTAGGTGGATATCTTGTTTAAGAAGAAAATCTCGGTATCTGTCGCTCATTAGGTAGTCGTATTCTTGACTTCGAGCTAAGGCGTGTTCGACACTTGCCCCAGAGGTTGCTGGGTGGCACATGATTAAACCTTGATGAGGTAAAGATTGTAACCAACCCTCCATCATGGTTGCAAAATCAGCTTGCTCAGAAATGGAGTACAAGCCCGCGAACCCGTTGTTGTGTTTGAATTTTGTTGCTTGAATTTGTCGCTTGAAATTCAAATTGAGAGCCTGAATCACCACCGCTTTGATGGCGGAGTCGTGACCGGTCAAGGGAACGGCAGGATCGCGTATCCAGAGTTTTCCACCTGAGTAACGTTTCGATAGTTCATCGAGCACCACATCACGAACCTGAGGAAAGGCATGAACATGCTGGTGACCATCTAAATAGTCCGGCGCTTGATCTAATGCATCTTCATAGTTATCGAGTTGAGTCTGAAGCGTGCGCAAAAGAGCTTGTTTGTCTGAACGTCTGGTAACAGCATTGGCCATCAAGGTGCCTAGAGAACCAATGTGACCAAGATCAAAGTGCAAACCCAAGGCAGCATCCGCCTGATAAGGCTTTAGGTGTTCGGCAGACTTAAGCCAATCGGGCATAAGGGTCATACAGCTGGTGGCCGAAATTCGCTTTTTTTCGAGCAAATTAATAATCGCCATATCGACTTCAGCCGACATGGCGTAGTCATCAGCGCAAATAATCAGATTCTTCATTAAGATTCTTTCGTCGATTCCGTCTCGTCACGTTCGTCTTTACTTTGTTGGTATTCTTCAACGATATAAAGGGGACGTTTCTTAACTTCAGAGAACACTCGGGCTAAATAGTCACCCATGATACCGATAGACAGCAATTGAATGCCACCTAGAAAGAAGATGGCAATGGTCAGTGTTGGCCAACCCGGGACATCTGAACCGAAAATCAAGGTTCTTAGCATAATCAGAATGCCGTAGCCAAAGGAGAACGCTGAGATTGCGGCGCCAATAACCATCCAAATTTTTAGAGGAATGCTACTGAATGAGGTTAACCCTGTCATCGCTAATGAGGTTAAATCTCGGAAGCGGAAGCTACTGGTGCCACTGAGTCGGTCGATGACTTCAAAAGTGACCGATTTGGTTTTAAAGCCAACCCAGGCGTATAAGCCTTTCATCATACGAGTACGTTCAGGCAGTTGTTTTAATGCCTCAACAACATTTCGTCCCATAAGGCGAAAATCACCCGCATCGGGATGAATGTGAACATCAGAAATACGATTTAGCAGGCTGTAATATACTTTGGTAAATGCTCGTTTTGGCAGAGATTCATCTTCACGGTTATCACGTACACCGTAAACCATATCGTAGCCTTCACGCCAATGATGGATGAATTGTTCCACGACAGATAACGGATGTTGACCGTCGGAATCCATTAAAATAACAACGTCACCGCGAGCTTTATCAAGACCGGCACTGATGGCGATTTCTTTGCCGAAGTTACGCGATAATTTCACCAGTGAAATTGGATACTCTTGAGATAGCTTCTTAGCAGTCTCGACCGTTTCGTCAGCACTGCCATCATCCACAATTAGGATCTCAACTTCATTGCAGTAATCTTTTAGAAAGTCGTATGCTTCTTGAACAACCTGAGGTAAGTTTTTGGATTCATTATACGCTGGTAATAAGCAAGTAATGATATTCGGGTTCTCACGGACAAATTGTACGTTTGAGGTGCTTTGTGAGTCGTTCATAAAAGTTCCGCAGTTGGCTATAGTCTAAAGTCGGATTGCCGCTGTTGTTATCTTTATCAGTATAGCTATGACAACATAACAACCAAAATTGTTTCGCTCTGTTGTCATATTAGAAAATATGGTTGAATTAAAGCGACCTACGCCTTCTTTGTCAATCGTAATTGACAATTTATATAACGGGCTATAAATAGAGTTGCATCAAATGCTTGTCGTTAATTATTTTAGGTAAAAAAAAGCCCATGGTATGACATGGGCAAAATGGAGGTTGTTACTTACATATAAATAGGGTTACTGACTTTTAAAAATGGTTATATCCCACTGCTGTACCTTTCTTTATCTGGGCAAGTGCCGAGTATTTCGTTGCCCCCGGTTTCATTTTCTTGCTGTAAAATGACATCAAACCCCCATAGGCGGTGCAGGTGTTTGAGCACTTCAGGGTAACTTTTATGTAGGGGAACTCTATTTTGAGGGACGTACTGCAGTATTAAAGAACGGTCGCCTCTGACATCCACATTCCATACTTGTATGTTGGGCTCCAAGTTGCTTAAGTTGTATTGAGCGGCTAGCTTTTCTCGCACAATTTTGTAACCAGACTCATTATGTATTTCACTTATTTCTATGTAATTTTTTCGGTCGTCATCTTTAATAGAAAACAATTTAAAGTCTCTCATTAGCTTAGGGGATAGGTATTGGCTAATGAAGCTTTCATCTTTAAAGTTTGCCATAGCAAAATGCAGGGTATCCAACCAATTGCTGCCAGCTATTTCAGGAAACCAAAGTTTATCTTCTTCGGTGGGTTCTTCACACATACGGCGAATGTCTTGGAACATGGCAAACCCGAGTGCATAGGGGTTAATACCACTAAAATACGGGCTGTTGTAGGCGGGTTGGGCTACCACACTGGTGTGACTGTGTAGAAATTCCAACATGAATTTATCTGACACCAATCCTTCATCATACAAGTGATTCAATATGGTGTAGTGCCAGAAGGTTGCCCAGCCTTCATTCATTACTTGAGTTTGTTTTTGCGGGTAAAAGTATTGACTGATTTTACGAACAATTCTTACGACCTCACGCTGCCAAGGCTCCAGAAGAGGGGCGTGTTTTTCGATAAAGTAGAGAATATTTTCTTGCGGCTCACTGGGAAAGCGAGGACGCTCTTGAGCTTCTTTTTCTTCTGAACGTGGTACGGTTTTCCATAGGTCATTGACTTGAGATTGCAGGTAGGCTTCTCTTGATTCCTGGCGTGCTTTTTCTTCAACGATGGATATCTTTTCAGGGCGCTTATAACGGTCGACGCCATAGTTCATCAGGGCGTGACAAGAATCGAGCAGTTTTTCTACCTCATCGACACCATGTTTGGTTTCGCACTCAGTAATGTAATTACGAGCAAACAAAAGGTAGTCGACAATAGAGCTGGCATCGGTCCAAGTTTGAAACAGATAATTGCCTTTAAAGAAAGAGTTATGGCCGTAGCAGGCATGAGCCATCACTAACGCCTGCATTGTGATGGTGTTTTCTTCCATCAGGTAAGCAATACAAGGATCGGAGTTGATCACTATTTCATAGGCTAACCCCATTTGGCCATGTTTGTAGTTCTGCTCCGTTTGGATGAATTTTTTTCCAAACGACCAGTGATGATAATTTATAGGCATCCCAATGCTAGAGTACGCGTCCATCATCTGTTCTGCTGTGATCACTTCGATTTGGTTCGGGTAAGCATCCAAACGGTAATGTTCTGCAACCCGTTTAATTTCTTTGTGATAATCATCTAGCAAGTCGAACGTCCAGTCCGGTCCGTCGGGCAGCATTTTGTTTTTAGTTTTAGTTGTCGTCATAGCGCACCTCCCTATGCTGTCTCTTTATGAAACAGTTCCCTAAAGACAGGGAAAATATCATCCACAGTTTTTATGTTTTTCATGGCGAAATTGTCGAACGTCTCTTGTAGCTTCTCGTATTCATGCCATAACGTCTGATGGCTACGTCGTGTTATCTCTATGTACGAATAGTACTGGCACGTTGGTAACAGTTGATTGACCAAAAGCTCTTTACATTTAGGGGAATCATCTGCCCAATTGTCTCCGTCGGAAGCTTGAGCTGCGTATATATTCCATTCATTTCTTGGGTATCTATCGGCAACGATGTCATTCATCAGCTTTAGCGCACTTGAAACAATCGTTCCGCCGGTTTCTTGCGAGTAGAAAAACTCATGTTCATCGACTTCTTTGGCTTGCGTGTGGTGTCGAATAAACACAACTTCTACGTTTTCATAGGTGCGGGTCAAGAACAAATACAACAGTACGTAAAAGCGTTTTGCGATATCCTTAGTGGCTTGATCCATTGAACCAGACACATCCATCAAGCAGAACATGACAGCCTGACTGGATGGGATAGGGCGTTTTTCGTAATTCTTAAAGCGCAAATCAAATGTATCTATAAATGGCACACTTTTGATTTTCTGGCGTAATTTTTCTATCTCGCCTTTAATTTCATTTTCGATAAGTGGTTTTGCTGGTTCTTCATTTTCAATCCGGCTTAGCTCAGCTTCTAATTCCTTTAGCATTCGACGTTTACCAGACGTCATGGCGGTTCGCCTTGCTAGGGATTGTTGAAGTGATCGCACCACAGAGATGTTGGCGGGAATACCCGCGGTTTGAAAACCGGAACGGTGAGTTTTCCATTCTGTAATCTTGTTGACTTGGTTTTTTTGAAGATTGGGTAGCTCTAGATCTTCAAATAAAATATCTAAGTATTCATCTTTGGAAATCTGAAATACGAATTCATCTTCGCCTTCGCCGTCTGGGCTAGCATCGCCTTCTCCCGCTCCAGAGCCTTGTCCTCCACCTTTAGGGCGCTCAACCTTATCACCAGGAGAGAACTGGTCGTTACCAGGGTGGACTCGGTCTTTGACACCCCCTTGCCCCTGATGAAAAGCAGGTTCGTTGATGTCTTTACTCGGGATAGCGATGTCTTCGCCGGTATCGGTATTGGTGATGGAACGGCGATTGACGGCATCAGATACCGATTCTTTAATCTTCTCTTTGTGGCGTCTTAGAAAACGCTGTCGGTTAACAGTGCTTTTGTTTTTGCCATTGAGCCTACGGTCAATAAATTGCGCCATAAGTTACTCCCTCTGAAACGTCAAAGTGTCAAACTCCGTGATTGAACTGAAAGCAGGAAAACTCTTCCTGCGTTTCATTTCAAGACACTAGCCTACTGATATCCTTATCTGGTGGTGAAATCATCAAATCATGCAGACTAGGATGATTTTCTCACTCGTAAATACCATTCAGACAACAAGCGCACTTGTTTCTTGGTGTAGCCTTTTTCCATCATACGAGCGACAAAGTCGTCGTGTTTTTTCTGATCATCGGTCGACGTTTTACCATTAAACGAAATGACCGGGAGCAGCTCTTCAGTATTTGAGAACATTTTTTTCTCTATCACTGTTCTCAGTTTTTCGTAGCTGGTCCAAACTGGATTGTGTCCGTTATTATTTGCTTTAGCACGCAATACAAAGTTAACGATTTCATTTCGGAAATCCTTCGGATTACTGATACCAGCGGTTTTTTCGATTTTCTCTAATTCGTTGTTTAATGCGCCACGGTCAAACAACTGGCCGGTATCTGGATCTCGATATTCTTGATCTTGAATCCAGAAATCGGCATAGGTGACGTAGCGATCAAAGATGTTCTGACCGTATTCAGAGTAAGATTCTAAATAGGCAGTTTGGATTTCTTTCCCAATAAACTCGACGTATTTTGGTACCAAATAGCCTTTCAAAAACTCTAAATAACGTTCGCCAACTTCTTGTGGAAACTGTTCACGTTCGACTTGCTGTTCTATGACATAAAACAGATGCACGGGGTTAGCGGCCACTTCAGACTGATCAAAGTTGAATACCCGAGACAGGATCTTAAAGGCGAAACGAGTAGAAAGCCCTGCCATGCCTTCGTCTACCCCTGCAAAATCACGATACTCCTGATAGCTTTTGGCTTTAGGATCGGTGTCTTTGAGGGTTTCTCCATCATAGACTCTCATCTTGGAGAAAATTGATGAATTTTCAGGATCTTTAAGTCGAGAAAGAATACTGAATTGAGCCAATGTCTCTAATGTGCTTGGTGAGCATGGAGCCAGAGACAATTCACTGTGTTCAAGTAGCTTTTGATAAATCTTGATCTCTTCAGAGACACGAAGACAGTAGGGCACCTTAACAATGTAAACACGATCTAAGAAAGCTTCATTGTTTTTGTTGTTACGGAACGTTTGCCACTCTGATTCGTTTGAGTGAGCTAAAATCATGCCATCAAATGGCAACGCGGAAAGCCCTTCGGTGCCGTTGTAGTTTCCTTCCTGCGTTGCTGTAAGCAGTGGATGCAACACCTTAATTGGCGCTTTGAACATCTCTACGAACTCCATCAAACCTTGGTTTGCTCGACATAAAGCGCCGGAATAGCTGTATGCGTCAGGATCGTCTTGAGAAAAATGTTCCAATTGGCGGATATCAACTTTACCTACGAGTGAAGAAATGTCTTGGTTGTTTTCATCACCAGGTTCAGTTTTGGCTATCCCTTTTTGGTCTAGAATCGAAGGGCGTACTTTAACGACTTTGAACTTCGAAATATCACCACCAAACTCGTGTAGCCTTTTTGCAGCCCAAGGAGACATGGTTGAACGTACATAACGTTTTTGAATGCCGTATTCAGATTTTAGTAATTCGCCATCTTCGTTGACGTCAAACAAGCAGAATGGATGATCATTCACCGGGCTACGAACGCCGTCAGCAGACAACACGTAGATCGGCATTTTCTCCATTAGGGCTTTGAGCTTTTCAGCTAATGACGACTTACCGCCGCCTACTGGGCCTAATAGATAAAGGATTTGTTTTCGTTCTTCTAACCCTTGCGAGGCGTGTTTTAGGTAGGAAACGATTTGTTCGATCGCATCTTCCATACCGTAAAAATCTTTGAACGTCTCGTAGCGGGAAATGACTCGGTTGGAAAAAATTCGGCTTAATGTTGGATCTTGTGCGGTGTCTATGATTTCTGGCTCACCGATTGCGAGTAGCAAACGTTCTGCCGCGTTCGCATAAGCGCTTTTGTCTTCTCGACAAAGTGATAAGAAATCCTGAAGTGAAAGTTCTTCATCCTTGGCTGCTTCGTAGCGAGCCTGGTAGTGGTCAAAAATGCTCATAGCGAATACCCCTCTAAACCTGTCCTATCGACACGGAAACAGCGAAAATGTCACATCCGTCAATAATTAAGGTTAGACAGGTATCTTAAATTCTGCCTGTTTTTTCGTTATTTAATTGGAAAATATTGTAAACAATATGTAGAGCGTTGGTGACGAAAGCGATAGGACTATAAAACGGGGGATGTCAAAATCAGATTTCTTTTCTTTCAATAAGATAGAGCTCTTACACTGAATTTTGGGGGGCTCTACCTCGTAATGACGGCCTTTGCCGTAATATCCGACCATTGCTTACGTTTATTATGCAAAGCAATACGTATTAATCGACGCATTTAATGGTTTGACATGCCCCCTTTATTTAAATAGCATTCGGCAACTTGATTTTTTGCTTGCCGCTTGAAATTGGCGCTGGCAGTTTGGGATGCTTCATCAAAAGGATTGGTACAACGTGGTATTGCGGTTATCTAAGTTTTCATTGTGTTTTTTGATGTTGTTATTCGCTGGCAATGTATCTGCAAAAGAAAAGATCGTAGCAGTCAGTTATGTCTCGACTCCATTTAACCTGCAAATGATCTTAATGAAACAGTTAGGCTTGCTAGAAAGAGAGTTTTCTAAGCATCACGCAGAAGTGGAGTGGGTTGAAGATAATAGGCTGACCGACCAAATGGGAGCGGTTAGCGAAGGAACTTTGGATATTGCAAGCTCCGTCAGTGCCGTTTCAATGTTAATGGCACTAGACGATAACCCAACGGCCAAGATAATTTTAAATGTGGCACGGCCTCAATATGTAATGGCATTGGTTACTCGCGCTGAATTTCAAGGAGAGGTATGTAGCCTGAAGGCCAAAAGAGTGGCTGGGCCGACTTCTTCTGTGTTCGAGCATATGCTGGTGGCACAATTGAATAAGGTTGGCCTAAATGATTCAGACGTAGACCTGGTTGCTATGCCAGAAGAGCAAGCGCTAATCGCATTGATGAACAGTGAGGTCGATGCGGCTCTTCTTTCTGCTGCCAACTTGGCTAAGGCAAAGTCATTGGGTGCTAGGGTATTATCGTGCTCCAAGGGGCGTTTTAACCCGATGCAACTGAGCGTGACGAGCAGTGAGTTTGCTCAGGAGCATGCGGAACTGATAGACGCATATATCACGGCTCACAAAAAAGCCATGACGTTTATTTTACAGCATGAGCCAGTTGCATTAGCCATTGGAGCTAAAGAGCAAGGGATCAGTGTTGAGCAGGCGACGTTGCTATATAGGAGCTCTGGCTTGGCAACCGGCTTTAATTCTGTCGATAAGACGCTCTTGAGAAATGACCAAAAATTTTTACTGCAGCATGATCTTATTAAACAACAGGTAGATCTCCCAAGCTTGTTTTTAGAAAGCACTCCGAGAGGTGATGAGTTTTAATTGCGTATTAGGCGAGATAATTGAGATAAAAAAAAGCGCTTTTGTAATACAAAGCGCTTTTTTAATGTTTGCCGTTAGCTTTGTGTCTGATGACAGTTAAGCATTGAATATTTGTTTAAACTCAGCTGCAGACAGGTGGTACTGGCGAGGACAGTCCTGCCAAGCTGCTAACATACGACGATACTTATCTAGCATCGGCATTTGTGCATTGAAATGGTGGTCACCTTTTTCAAACTGCGCGTAAAGACCTTCAGAATCGATAAGAAAACGAACGTAATTCACTTGTTGAGCTTCAGATGCAATATCAAAACCTAAGAAGATTAGTCGACGTTGATCTACGTTGCTGCGTTCTGCTTCATCTAACATCTTGTTAGACTCTTGCATCGCGTGATACATCTCCATGATGTTGATGATCTCACGACATTCATCTTCAGTGATGCAACCGAACTCTTTGTTGAGTTCTTGCATTTGCAGCCCATAACCACGCTCTACAATGATTTGTAGACGTTGATACTTTTCTGAATTGTCCGGGGTTAATCGTGACATCAAGTAATATTGATTCGAAAGGATCAGACGTTGAGCGTCAGTCATTTCCATAGGGAGGCCTCATTTATAGTTTATTTGTCTGGCAATAGAGTAACAGTAATTAGACACCATGAAACATGATCTCAACACGGTTTTAATATGGATTAGGTCTGATTGGCTAATTTTCCCCCAGAGGAGAAGGTAAGCTGAAGGCAAAGGCGTGCTTAGACGCAACATACAAAAAAGCCAGCAAAGAAGCTGGCTAATATGACGATGACTGACGGCGTTAGTACTTTACGTTATCGTTGTATTGTTCAAGAATGGATTTGATCTTATCCATGGTTTCTTTTTCCGGTGGATTGACTCCATCGAGAGGATAATCGTAGCCCAAAGCTTCCCATTTATGTGCGCCCAATTTATGGTAAGGCAGGAGCTCTATCTTTTCGATGTTATCCATATCTTTAATAAATTCACCGAGTAGGTGTGCAGACTCTTCATCGTCAGTATAGCCAGGAACGACGACGTAACGAATCCAAGTTTTTTGGCCGATTTTATGTAAGTAGCGAGCGAAATCCAGAGTACGCTTGTTTGATACACCAACCAAGTCTTGGTGAATTTCGTCTTGCATATGTTTGATATCCAGCATGACCAAGTCTGATGCTTCTAAGATTTCATCAATGACCTCAGTATGCTTACGAACGTGCCCGTTAGTATCCAAACAAGTATGCATGCCTTCAGCTTGGGCGGCTTTAAAAAAGTCACGCACAAACTCTGGTTGTAGTAATGCTTCACCACCTGAGCATGTAATACCGCCACCTGATGCACGCATGAAGTGTTTGTATGACTTAGACTCATTAATGATTTCTTCTACTGTGATTTCTTTGCCATCATGAGTATCCCAAGTATCACGATTATGACAGTATTTGCAGCGCATTAGGCAACCTTGCAAAAACACAATAAAACGAATTCCCGGGCCATCGACGGTGCCACATGATTCGAAAGAATGAATACGACCAGTTGTAGACATGAGCATTTCTCTTAGGATTATTTTTACCGTTATTTTATTACAAATTGGCCACTTTAAATAGTCATTCTTAGCTGATAATCGTAATCAAATAACTGAATTCTCAGCACCTATGTAACGGCGCTGAAGTATTTGTATTGTTGGTGTTACAACATCCAAAAAAGGGATAACGAAGTCGCGGCATGAAGGTTCTGTTGATCTTCTTTATAGTCAGGAGACTTGGCGACGATTGTAAACGCGATGCCCAGCCCTTGGTAGTAACCGACGGCGCCGATTTGAGCTGTGCTTTGCCAGTGTTGGATTGAAACCGGGTACACTTCTGGTGGCGTTGCGCCGCTTAGGGTCAAATCCTTAAATCGATAGCGAGCCTCTATACCCGCAAAGTAGTAGTAGCCAATTTGATCTTTTGGGGCATACAAGGTTTGATTGGGTTGAGCGTAACTGATGGCCGTTGACCCAAACGTCGCTGCCAAATTATCACCATATCGCCATAAAACACCGGATGCTATTTCAGGTTGAAAATTGCCAATCTGTGCTCGATTTATCCATGTTAATTCATTGCTATTTGAATCGGTGTCGCGGTTGAATACGGTATTATGTTGTTGGTAACTGGCACCCCATACCAATGGTTCTTCAACTTGATATTGCCAACCTTCGGGGCGTGGTGAGCCGATCAGGTCATGAACCCATCGTTGAGATATTGACGCTAAAGATTGTTCGCCCATGGTACCCAGCATGAGTTCAATATTTTGATACTCTTGCGGTGCTCTAATTGAGAGTCTGGTTGATAAGTAAGATAACCCAGCATATGGTCGATCGTTAGGGGTAGGCTCAACTTGACTCACATCACTCGGAGTCCAGATTTTTTGGCTTAAAGAGACGCCCATATAATATTCAGCATCGGCTTTTTCAAGCCAACGCAGCGGTGCGCCATCTAGCTTGCTTTGCACATCTAAAAACAATCCATTGGAATAGTCTTTATCCGTTCCTAGCATTCCGTCGTTATCTAAATGTACGCTGATGGTGGTATCTGCTTGAGCTGCAGAACACAATAAAACCCCTACGCTGGCTGACCATCGAAGCGTCATCGATAATTTGTGTAACACGTTGTCCACCATTCACATTTTATTTATTAAGGGCGCGTTCGAGTATACCGCAACCTAAAAATGCTAACTGAGATCTTATCGAGCTCCTGATGAAAATCAAAAAAACATGTAAAAACCCCTCCAAATGTAGCTATATTGTTAAATATAACGCCTTATTATGTTAATGTGTAATCTGTAAGTAACGTAGTTAAGTTGTTGCTTAATAAGCAGAAGGGTTTTACATGAAAAATATGAATTTGTCGCAGAAGCAAAAATCGTTTGTTTATTTGGGTCTCCTCATCATTGGATTCCTCTCTTTGGCCTGGTATACCGTATCTGCAATTGAAAAAGTAGGTGAGGAGTACCAGCATAGTAACGAAATTTCGTCCGGAGCCTATGAGGTCAGGCAAACTCAGGTTCAATTGTTACAATTGATCAGCCATCTTGATGATATGACAGCAGATCAAGTGTCTAGTGCTAAGCAAACCAGTGACAAAATCTATGAGCTTATTAAAGTGAATAGAATTTTTCTTGAATCTGTTGGGGTAACGACTGACGGGCAGAAGCTTGAAGTTGCTGTTGCAGATTATCGAGCGGCACTGGTGCCTTGGTTAGATATTAGAGCGGAAGTTGGTTTTAATATCGATGACGGCAAACTGGGTGGTATGAACCTACTGACTAAAAAAATTGAAGAAAAAATACTTGAAACCGGGATGGTGAGTATTAATTCAGATTTCCAAAATATGGTGAAGATGCAACAAACTTATTTACTTCAACCTAATGAGAAAAACCTTAAATTGTTTAATCGCTCGCTTGCGATGTTTGAAAACATGTCTAACAGTTATGCGATGTTGGACTTATACGAAAAAGAGTTAGAACAATTTAAGCAAGACTTCATGCGGGTGAGTGAATTATCCGAACAGCTTATTCAGGTCGAAGAGACCCTTTTCTCCCAACAAGATAGTGTGAAGAACCTTATCCATGATATCTCTGGAAAGTTGGGGGAAATCAGTGAATCTTATCAAATATCCGCGTCTGAGAAGTCTACCCAAACAGAATTGTCGGTGCTGATCGCCTGTGTTGTGTTGGCAATGGTTACCTTGCTCATTTTTGTCACGCTTAATCGGTCTATTTCGCGCTCCGTCGCGGCCGTTTCTCATGTGTTGGAAGGCATGTCGAATGGTGATCTTTCACAGCGAATGAAGACAACAACAAACAGTAAGGACGAGTTTAATCGCTTGGCCATCGCCATTAATCAAACTTGTGAGAATTTAGGCCTGCTAGTTAAAGGCGTACAAGATAGCAGCCACGCACTATCAGAAAATGCAACGCAGCTAAATGTTGGCGTGGATGGTTTGGCAAAAAATCAAAGCGACGTTGTGCATCAAACGCAAGTTTTAGCGTCTGCAACTGAAGAGGTCAGTGTCACAACCCAAGAGGTATCAAACAGTTTGGAGTTGGTGGTACAGGTAACAGAAACATCAAGTAGTTCGGCTCAAGAAGGAGGCATTGTCATCACCGAGGCGATCAAATCGTTAGCGGATGTAGCAACTGTTTTGACTAATGCTGCGGGTAACATTAAGCGTTTGGAAGAAGCTTCTGCGAAGGTAGATTCAGTTATGGATATTATCAATGGCATAGCAGAGCAAACGAATTTATTGGCGTTGAACGCAGCAATAGAAGCGGCAAGGGCAGGCGAGCAGGGAAGAGGCTTTGCGGTTGTTGCCGATGAAGTGAGAAATCTGGCAGTTAGAACGGTAGATGCGGTAGGTGAAATCTCTGGCACGATAGAAACAATGAAAAAAGAAAGCTCTGAGGTTATTGGTTCTATTGCACAATGTGAGGGCTCGATAGAAAAAGGCCAAGCGAAAGGGCAAGAAGCGATCGACGCATTAGACTCTATAACGGGTAAAGTGTCGGAAGTTAACCATCAAACCGAAGTTATTTTTAATTCAATTAGAGAGCTCGCAACAACCAGTCAATCAATGGCCGATAGTATGTCGCAGATATCGGGGTCGATGGCATCAATTGAAACTAGTAATGGGCAACTTAGAGAGACCAGTGGTCGGGTAGAAGAGCGTTCAAATCGACTCAGTCAGGATTGTGAACAGTTTAAGTTGTGAGATTGAAGTGCGAAAAGCTAAGTACTAAAAGATAAGTATGGGGGGCTTAGCACTTCGAACTTAGCTTTTAGTACTTGAAAAAAAAAGCCCGCTCAATGAGCGGGCTTCGTTTATTCAATTAACTGAGAATTATAGAGACTCAGTGAAAGTACGTGCGATTACGTCAGCTTGCTGCTCTGGAGTCAGAGAGTTAAAGCGTACAGCATAACCAGATACGCGAATCGTTAACTGAGGGTAGTTCTCAGGGTGCTTAACTGCGTCTTCTAGAGTACCGCGGTTAAGAACGTTCACGTTAAGGTGTTGACCACCTTCAATGCCGGCTTCGTGGTGGAAGTAACCATCCATTAGGCCTGCAAGGTTAGCACGTTGGTTATCTTCTTCTTTACCTAGCGCGTTTGGAACGATAGAGAAAGTGTAAGAGATACCATCTTGTGCATCAGCAAACGGCAGTTTACCTACAGAAGTCAATGACGCTACAGCACCTTTCTCATCACGACCGTGCATTGGGTTAGCACCAGGAGCGAAAGGAGCACCAGCACGACGACCGTCTGGAGTGTTACCCGTTTTCTTACCGTACACAACGTTAGAAGTGATAGTAAGGATAGACTGAGTAGGAATCGCGTTGCGGTACATAGTCAGTTTACGGATTTTGCCCATAAATGTAGAAACAAGTTCACATGCGATGTCATCAACGCGTGAATCATTGTTACCAAATTTAGGGTAGTCGCCTTCGATTTCGAAATCGATAGCAATGCCGTCTTCGTCACGCACTGGTTTAACAGTAGCGAATTTGATTGCAGACAGTGAGTCAGCTGCAACAGAAAGACCAGCGATACCACATGCCATAGTACGACGAACGTCACGGTCATGAAGAGCCATTAGAGACGCTTCGTAGCTGTATTTGTCGTGCATGAAGTGAATGCTGTTTAGTGCAGTCACATATTGCTTAGCTAACCAATCCATGAATGTGTCTAGGCGACCCATTACGTCATCGTAGTTAAGAACAGCATCAGTGATCTTGTCGCCAACTGGGCCAACTTGCATCTTAAGCTTCTCATCAACGCCGCCGTTGATTGCGTAAAGCATCGTTTTTGCAAGGTTAGCACGAGCGCCGAAGAACTGCATTTGCTTACCAACGATCATTGGAGATACACAACAAGCGATTGCGTAGTCATCAGAACCAAGGTCAGGACGCATTAGGTCATCATTTTCGTACTGGATAGAAGAAGTATCGATAGATACCTTCGCACAGAAACGTTTGAAGCCGTCAGGCAGTTGCTCAGACCAAAGAACCGTGATGTTTGGCTCAGGAGATGGACCCATAGTGTATAGGCTGTTTAGGAAACGGAAGTTCGTACGTGTAACTAGAGTACGACCATCAACACCCATACCACCCATAGATTCTGTTGCCCAGATTGGGTCACCAGAGAACAGCTCATCGTACTCAGGAGTACGTAGGAAGCGAACCATACGCAGCTTCATTACGAAGTGGTCGATCATTTCTTGAGCTTGAATTTCTGTGATAGTACCAGCAGCGATATCACGCTCGATGAAGATGTCTAGGAAAGTCGAAGTACGACCTAGAGACATTGCAGCACCGTTTTGAGATTTAACAGCAGCTAGGTAGCCGAAGTAAGTCCACTGGATAGCTTCTTGAGCAGTTTGAGCTGGCTCAGAGATATCGTAGCCGTATTTCTCAGCCATCACTTTGATTTGGCCTAGAGCACGGTGTTGCTCAGAGATTTCTTCACGAAGTTGCATTGTTGCAGCAAGGTCTTCGCCGTTTTCGAAACGCTCTTGAAGAGAAGCAAACTGAGCTTGCTTGTCTTTCATTAGGAAGTTGATACCGTAAAGTGCAACACGACGGTAGTCACCAATGATACGACCACGGCCGTAAGCATCAGGAAGACCAGTCAGAACACCAGACTTACGACATTTTAGGATATCAGGAGTATAGATATCGAAAACGCCAGCATTGTGTGTTTTGCGGTATTCTGAGTAGATTTTTGAAACCATTGGGTCAAGAGTTTCACCGTATGCTTTACAAGAACCTTCAACCATACGCACACCACCGTTAGGGATGATTGCACGTTTTAGTGGCTTCTCAGTTTGTAGACCAACGATAGTCTCTAGATCTTTTTCAATGTAACCTGCATCGTGAGCAGTGATGGTAGAAATAACTGAAGTATCAAAATCTACAGGTGCTTTAGTTGCATTTTCCTGCTTGATGCCTTCCATTACTTTAGCCCAAAGCTTGTCAGTTGCTTCAGTACCTTCAGACACTAGGAAAGCTTCATCGCCTTCATATGGTGCGTAGTTTTTCTGAATGAAGTCGCGAACGTTTACTTCGTTTTGCCAATCACCTTTAGCAAAACCTTCCCAAGCTTTAGCAAATTGCTCTGCCATGACATACCTACCTTTTTAGTAGAAAAAACACGTACTGATTCGCTGTTGAGCCAGCTATCACCAACATAGGTGAGCAGTACACTCTTTATATAAATAACAATATGGTTGACTACGATATGCTACGTAGCTCATGGTCATACATATTGTCACTTTCTAAGTTAAGATCAAGCTTACTCTAAAATTTTTAAGTAAACCTTAAACTAAATCAATAAAAACTAAACTTATTAAATAAAAATTGGGTAGAACAGCGTGTTCTACCCAACATTTTTTAATGTTTTACGTCAATTGGTCATTTATAGGAATGATTGAATACCATATTGGCCTTCCAACATACCAACCGCAAGCATCGCAATCAAACATACGATAAGCACGCCGCCAGGGATCACTATACGGTCAACGAAAGACAGCTTCTTAGAGCGCTCTTTGTCACCGATTAAACCGTTATTGTCTAGAAGCATCGTTAGTGCCCATGCAAGTACCGGGTTAACAACCGCAGACGCAAAGATACAAATACCAGCAGATTGTGAATCTTTCGTGTCTTTAACCATTTGCATACCTGCTTCAAGTAGAGGTAAGAATACACCTACAAGAAGAGCAATACGCATTACTGGTGGCCAAACTGCAACATCCATAGGGAAACCTAGGATTGCAATAATGATACATAGTGAACCTAGCAGAATGGCACCACCCGGAATAGGACGTTTAGCAATCGCTGCTGGGATCATGTACGTACCCCAAGACGATGTGATGTTACCACCACCAACTGCTGTACCTACCATTTGACGGATAGAACACATCGTCATTGTATCATCAACATCCATTAGTACTTTTTCAGTACGTTTAGGGTAGTTCAATTCTTGGAAAATGCGATGGCCAAGGAAATCTGGAGACCACATCGCTACCGCTAAAATTGCAAATGGCAATGAAGCAATGAAGTGCTCAAGGTTTGGAAGACCAAGCATCCAACCTTCGCTTGTTGAACCCCACCAGTAAACAGGGTTTAGGTTTGGCAAGCCCATTTCAGTTTCGAATGTTAGATCAAAACCTGCGCCGAATGCCAATGCAACCAGTAGGCCCGTTACTGCACAAGCAGGAATCGCCAACCAACGTTTATTGATGCGAGCAAGGAAAGCGTAAAGCACGATGTTTACGGCCAAAACTACTAGGCCGATGTAACCAAGGCTACCTTTTGCCACTTCGGCAGTTTCTAGCCCTGTAGCCCAAGCTTGAATTTGACCAATTTGACTCATGGCACCGGTAAAACCTAGGAACACGAGTAAGCCACCGGCGACACCTTCACCGGTTAAATTCACCAGTTTGGATCCACCTTTAAAGTAACTCAATAAAAGACCAAATACACCAAGCAAAATTGCCAGTGCTAAAGGGTGGGCACCCGCTAAAGCGATAGTACCAATAAGAGGGATCATTGGCCCGTGGTTACCAGCAAGGTTCGCACGTGGATTGATAAAACCTGAAGCTAAAACACAAAATAGTAATGCAGGAATTAGCATTTCTACACGCGCCACTTCGATTGCAAAATCTTTACCAAGGTTAACATGATCCCAAGCTGCAGTTAGACCGTCAGCCCAAGACATCATTACCGCAGAATACATTGCAATAATACCAATAGTACCGGCCAGAGCAGGTACAAGATCTTCAAGTTCAAAACGGAAATCACGACCTGGAAGGTTTAGTGCAAAACGGCGTGGTTTCATGATTTGAAGTTCGTGATCTAGATAATCCGAACGGTTTTTAAACTCTGATGCAGGACGATGCAACTCGCTGTAGCTCTTCTCTTCTTGAGAGGCTGAGTTGTCTTTCGATACGTCTGACATAGATTCCTCATATTATATAAGTAGGTTTTTAAAAAGTATCATTGGTTACCCTTATGATACTCATTGCAATTCGTGGTAAGTAACACGTCGATTGTGCGCCACTGTTACAAACATTGAAACTATTATGTTGAAAATATTATTCTTATTTGTACTGACGGCGAGTTTAACAATAGGTCTTTTTTTAGAGAATGATCTTGATCACTTTATTGCGTGAGTTGAAAGAAAACTACAGTAAAAGCAGGCCAGTTTTGCGATATGAATCATTAAGTGTAATTAGTTTTCACATATTTAAACAAGCTATGACAGGGCTGTAAGGATTAAACAGAATTTGCGGCAATAATATGATCTCTATCATTAACAGCAATAAGCCGTAAACGCCCCATGAACCCACGGGGCGATATTACTAATGTTTGAAGTTCCAAGGTAGGAGCGCATCGATATCTGGCTCTGCTTTCGCCAACTCTTTCATGCACTTGACCATGTAGTCGTAGAGGATAAGGCCGTTGGCTTTCGCGGTTTCGACGATGCTGTAAAGCATCGCGCTCGCGTCAGCACCATTTTGAGTAGCCGAGAATAACCAATTTTTCCTGCCAATGACCAGTGGCTTAATTGCGCGTTCAGCGCGATTATTGTCGATAGATAAGTGGCCATCGTCGATATAGCGAATGAGCTTCGGCCATTGCCCAAGCGTGTACTTTATCGCTTTACCCAGTACGCTAGAGCCTATCACTTTCTGAATTGTCATCCATTCGTAAAACTCATCCAGTATTGGTTTGGCATGTATCTGCCGCTCTGCTTTTCGTTTTTCGGCAGAGATGCCTTTCAAGCGTGATTCTATTCCATAGAGCTTTTGGATTTTAGCCAGTGCTTTATCCGCTTTGCCTGACTTGCCTTTTCCTTGAAGCTTCTTAGCATCCATGAACTTACGCCGTGCATGCGCCAAGCAGCCGACATTGGTCACGTGGTGAAGACCGTCATAGGCACCATAGCCATCGGTTTGCAGATAACCACTATAATCCCCTAAAAAGGCAGCAGGGCACGCCCTCGCGCGACTGTTTTGATAGTCGTACAAGGCGATGTTTTTCACATTGGGGAGGGCGGCACCTGGCGAGTCAGCGCCCGAGCAGTAGAGCCACATGTAACACTGTTTATCTTCCTTAAGTACATTGAGCGGCGTTTCATCCGCCTGAACCACCACTTGTTCTAGTAGGTGCCTTTTCAAGGCAGCATACAGCGGTACGAACTTCTCACTGACTTGGATAATCCACCTTGCCATGGTGGTTCGTGATAGTTCGATACCCGATTGGATAAACAGCGACTCTTGTCGATACAGCGGCATTGCGTATTGGTATTTGCCAAGGATGATATTGGCAAGCAAGCTTTCTGTCGCGAAGCTCTTAGGAATAATGCTTTGCGGCGCTGGCTTTTGAACGATGCGGTTATTGTCCTCTGTTTGCTCGCACTGACGGCAAGCATACTTAGGACGAACATATTCCAGCACTTTGAGTACCGCTGGTGAGAACTCCAGCTTTTGACTCCGGTCTTCACCGATTTTATGCAGGCTCTGCTTGCAGCAAGCGCATTGCTTTTCATGGTCGTCTAAATCGAGTTCGATAATCTCACGAGGTAAGGTCTTTGGAAGGGGCTTACGTTTACCGCGCTTTTTCGTTGTGGTCGTCGTTGTAAGCTCAACCTCTCCTTCCTCAACGGCTTCACATTCCGCTTCGTTGAAGAGGTCACCTTGTGATTCATCGTAAGGATTTAACGCCTCCGAGCGCTTAGCGAACTGGCGGTCGAAGGCAAGCTTGAGCTGTTCGAGTAGCGACTGGCGCTCTTGTTTCAATTGGGTTTCTGACGCCATCAGCGCTTTCACCATCGCTTGTAGCTCGGCAATATCTTGACTTTCTGGGTTGATATTTGGCGTCTTTTTCATGGCATTTATTATACTAAAATCGTGCTGTTAACGCTTGGTGGATAAGGCTTTATTATCGTTTAAGTCATTGTAAAATCGTTTATTCGCACGGGTTTATGGCCGATAATCGTGAAGCCAGAAAGCAGTCTATCAAGTTCGGATTGAGTCAGGGTAAACACTTCATTTTTCTCTTTTGTAGGCCACTTGTACTTGGCTTTTTCGAGTCGTTTATACCAAAGGGCGAAGCCTGTTTTATCCCAATACAATACTTTGCTTTTGTCGCGCTGTTTGTTGGTAAACAAGAACAGTGCGCCACTCCCCAAAGGCAAATCGGTGTCACTTTCGATAATCGCCGCGAGGCCGTTGATGGACTTTCTAAAATCGACGCTTTCACGATAGAGGTAAATCTCAGGAGCGCTCAGCATACGTTTCATGATAGCGCACCGATAAGCTCTGCCAGATAGGCCGCAGGCGTGCCTTGAGGAATATTCAGCTCAACATCATTGACGAGCAGTGTCATGTTAGCCGTTGCGATTTGAGCTTGATACTTCGTCGTCTTTTCGACGACTTCAGCTCTGACAAATCCAACTGGCATTGGTAGGGCTGCGGTTTGAAGTTGACGCCTTTTTGCGAAGAACGTCGATAAACTCAGTCCGTGCTGTTCGCAAAAAACGCGTTGAGTAATATTGCTACTTTCATATTGCTCAAAGAGAGCTTGCCATTCCTGGTTAGAACGTCGTTTTGCCATTTTAAAATCTCCTCTTGGTTGGAGATTTGATCTTATTATCCGTGCTTGACGATTAGAATGTGGGGGTTATGACGCGCTTACAATAAGCCGTATAAAAAACATGCGAAAGTGTGCACTTTGCGGCACCTATAATTCCGAGCCTTTCTATAGCAAGTGCAGATTTAAGTGCAACTGGTTGCTATTAACTTGAACGTAACATTCTGAATACATGCGACATCATTGAGATGAATATGACATTTTATTGTTCTGGTGGCATAGTCCTTGCTAATAAATCTAGAGTTAATTTATATACCGAATTTTGACGCTATGGCGTGTCAGGGGATGAAATGAAAGCATTTAAGTGGTTACCAGCCGTTGCAGCTGTGTCGTTTGCATTAACTGGGTGTGGGTCTGATAGTAAGAGTGGTGGCGGGCCTGGTCCTACACCGCCGCCCACGACTAAGTATACTTGGAAAATTGTCAATCTTTACAAAGATCAAGCGTCGAATGTCGCTTCAAGTTGAGCAGTTTTCAAAAAGCACATCGATGAAGTGACACCTGCAAATAGTTATGTTGTAGCGGCACGCATGGCAACTAGTGGTTATAAAGTCACTTACCATAGGGCTAATGGCTCTATTATTGCCGAGTACACTCTATCTGGAACTGCTTTGTCGGCTTTAAATGGCTCTATTACTATTAATGCCGATAATTTACCCGACGATGGCTATGTTGCGATAGAGGAATGGGAAGGGAAGAACGCTGGAAGTAGAGAAAGTTACATCTTTGCCGTACAGAAAGATCTTCTTCAGGATATGACTATTACGATCCGAGAGCCTCAAGACGGTAATGCTTGCTATACGGGAGATGATGTACCCGATGCGTTAAAAAACACTCAAACAAAAATTTCGGTGTCATCTAATGGTGGACCGAAGTGGGTTCAAACTAGCGCATCAGACGGAAAAATATCAACGGGAAATGAGAGTCAACTGCTTGGGTTGCCAGTGTATGCAAACTCTCCAGCGTCTGAGAGAAAGTTAGTGACATCATTTGCAACGACTTACAACAGTGAGTCGGACAAGCTAGATGACCTTGTTTCATATGGGGTGGCAAATAGTAGTGATGTGTATACCGGAAGTACAGCACCTAATATAGTGGCTCTTGGAGGGGCGACTGAATTTGCGAACTACAATTTGACAATAACGGATCTGACCGTTTCATCAACGGGTGTTGTTTCAACTGTTTTGGATAATAAGGTTTACGCTTGGCAGCCAGTATTTAATAAAGCTCCTCAGCTATCGCTTTCGTATGCTCCGTCAGATTCTAGTTTGAGTCATTGGAGTATGAGTTTAGAAACTAAGCTGTTAGCCGCAAATGGGAGCTGGAATTTCTCCATCGGAAAAGTCGTTGATGGTAATGCTATGGACTTGCAACGTCCTACAGATCTTTCAAACTTTTCGTCAACGGATATTTCTACAGCGCGCTGTGTAGCAGACTCTAATGGGTATAGCGTGCATTGTTTAGATGCGAATAGTTTTAACGCAGGCAGCTGGCAGGTTCAGAGAACTCATGTTAGAGCAACAACTGACAATAGCAAAGCCATGTTCCAGACTATTTACGCGAAACCAAGTCAAACTCAGGTGCTAATTCAAAGCGAAACCGAAAAAGTATCCACTGGCGCAAGTGATAAAGTTGCGGTGGGTTTGGCTAAGAGTAATGGTGTAGATAAAAAAGCATTGATGAAGGATTTAGCTAGCAGGAGTTTAGATGTTGGTGTGATTGTTGATGACTTGGCTCCGGACGCCCATAAATATGATCTGAACGGCGTTTTACTTCTTAATTCGGAGAGCAATGCGTTGGTTCTTGAGCAGATGCAACTTAATAGAGATTATGTGACAAATAGTGTTAATTGGCCGTAATTCGGCCTAGTGATTATAGATCTAAAGCCTCCACACGGAGGCTTTATTTTTACCTCCTATTCACGCTATAGACAGAATATTCTTGTATTGTGAATATAAATGCAGTTATATTGGCTAAATAACAAAGAATAAAAAGTTAATAATATGTTGCAAGAATCCATTCTTGGTGCTAGTTTGTAACAAAAATAAAATAAAATAAAATAAAATAAAATAAAATAAAATAAAGGCCGGAGTGCCTGCAGTCATATTTTGCCTTAATTAGGTATTGCACAGGGAGTAGTCGCGCATGAAGGATTCAGCAGCGCTGGATATCAAAGAACTGCACAAAACGTTCGGTCAAAATGAAGTATTGAAAGGCATCTCATTAGAGGCGCACAAAGGGGATGTTATCTCCATTATTGGCTCTTCCGGTTCCGGTAAGAGTACCTTTCTTCGTTGTATTAACCTTCTTGAAACCCCAACTGCGGGTGAAATTTGGGTGAACGGCGAACTTATCCAAATGAAAAATAATCGACAAGGCGAGTCTGTCCCAGCTAATGAAAAGCAAGTTCAACGCATTCGTTCGCGTTTAGCGATGGTTTTTCAAGGGTTCAACTTATGGTCGCATTTAACCGTTCTTGAGAATGTCATTGAAGCCCCTATACACGTACTTGGTGTTCCTAAAGCTCAAGCAATAGAGAATGCGGAAGTGCTGCTTAAAAAAGTAGGGCTGTACGAGCGTAAAGATTACTACCCAGGTCACTTGTCTGGTGGGCAACAGCAACGAGCTGCTATTGCAAGAGCGTTAGCGGTCGACCCTGAAGTGATGCTATTTGACGAACCGACCTCTGCACTTGACCCTGAGTTAGTAGGGGAAGTACTAGGTGTAATGCGAGACTTGGCTGATGAAGGTCGAACCATGTTGGTCGTGACTCATGAAATGGCGTTTGCCCGTGATGTTTCGAACCACGTCATGTTTTTGCACCAAGGTAAAGTTGAAGAGCAGGGTCATCCTGAAAAACTGTTTAGTAATCCAGAGTCTGAAAGGCTGCAACAGTTTATATCGTCTATATATTAATGGTAGGGGCTAGGCACGCTTCGCTTTTAGGCAAAAGGCAAAAGGGTGGTTTGAGGTTCACTAGACATGATTAATAGTTTAGTTACAAGATTGCATTAACATGCAGAGCCCAGAGCCCAGAGCCCAGAGCCCAGAGCCCAGAGCCCAGAGCCCAGAGCCCAAATTTAAAATATTATTCAAAAAAGTAAAACACAACATAAGTACAATCACAGGAGTATGGAAATGAAAAAGTGGTTATTAGTTGCAGCGATTGCTGCTACAGCGGCAACAGGTGTTGCACAAGCCAAGGATTGGAAAACAGTACGTTTTGGTATCGAAGGTGCTTACCCTCCATTTAGCTGGACAGAGGCAGACGGCTCTCTTAAAGGCTTTGATGTTGATATGGCCAACGCACTTTGTGACGAAATGAAAGTGAAATGTAAATTAGTAGCGCAAGACTGGGATGGCATCATTCCTTCGTTGCTGGCTCGTAAATATGACGCAATCATTGCGGCAATGTCTATCACGGAAGAACGTAAAAAGAAAATCGACTTTACTGGCAAATACGCACTTATTCCTAATAAATTTATTGCCAAAAAAGGTGCAGGACTAAACTTTGAACAGCTGGATGGCGTTAAAATTGGCGTTCAGCGTGCAACGACTCACGACAAATACATTTCAGACAACTACAAAGATGTAGAAATCGTACGTTACGGTACTTTTGATGAAGCTTACCTCGATCTCGCAAATGGTCGTATTGCTGCGGTATTGGGTGATGCATCGGCTCTTGAAGAAGGTGTAATTAATAAAGCGGGTGGCGACGCCTATGAATTCGTTGGTCCTTCTCTGACGGATCCTAAATGGTTCGGTGAAGGCTTTGGTATTGCAACACGTAAGCAAGACAAAGACTTAACGAATAAACTGAATGCAGCTATTAAGTCATTACGAGCAAAAGGCGAGTACCAAAAGATCGCAGCCAAATACTTTAACTACGACGTATACGGTCAGTAATCTGCTAAGTGCTGATAAAAGAGAAGTACCGAGTAATGAATAGACTCGGTACTTCTATTAACCTTGCCTAGGCCCTAGGCCTGCAGTAGGAAAAAACTATGCTGGATCTTCAAGGATATGAAGCCTCCATCCTAAAAGGAGCGTGGTTAACCGTCGAAGTTGCTGTGTTATCTCTGTTACTTGCAGTGATACTAGGCATGCTAGGTGCGTTGGCTAAAATGGCACCGTATCGCTGGGCGCGAGCGGTTGCAACACTGTATACCACCATCATTCGTGGCATCCCAGATCTTGTATTAATGATGCTTATCTTTTTCGGTGGACAGATCTTACTTAACAATAGCCTCTATTCCGTTAACGAATGGCTTAACGAATGGATGACAGGACGTAATCCTGCACACGAATGGACGGCATACCTCCCTGATTACATAGACGTTAGCCCATTTGTTGCTGGCGTCCTCACTATTGGCTTCATCTTTGGTGCCTATATGGCCGAAACTTTCCGTGGTGCGATCATGGCCGTTGATAAAGGCGAGATGGAAGCGGCGAAAGCTTATGGCATGAGTGGTGTGATGGCATTTCGACGAATTTTGTTGCCTCAGATGATCCGCCATGCATTGCCCGGGTTTGGAAACAACTGGTTAGTGCTACTAAAAACCACCGCTTTGGTCTCTATTATCGGCCTTGAAGACATGGTGAGAGTAAGTTCGCTTGCTGCAGGTTCAACCAAAATGCCATTCACATTTTATATGACGGTGGCAATGATCTTCCTATTTTTAACTGCAGTTTCAACCGGTTTATTAAAGCTGGTTGAACGCAAATTTACTATTCACACGAGGTAGATATGGATTTTTCTCTCATCATTGACAGTCTGCCAATTTATCTCGATGGTTTGTGGACCACAGCTTGGCTAGTGAGCATTGCACTTGTTTTAGGCTTATGTGTTGCGATACCTCTTGCGGTTGCTCGAAATAGCCAGAACCCAATTCTTAAGTACCCATGCTGGGCGTATATCTATTTTTTCCGTGGCACCCCGCTACTGGTTCAGTTATATCTGATTTATTACGGAATGGACCAATTTTTTCCTGTAAAAGATACGTTATGGGAGCATGCTTGGTTTTGCGCGTTAATCGCTTTTGTATTGAACACATCGGCATACACCTCGGAAATTATCCGAGGCGCGATTAATGGCTTACCGAGTGGCGAGGTTGAGGCTGCAAAGGCTTATGGTATGAGCACATGGAAAACGTATAAGCGAATTATATTACCCAGTGCCTTAAGACGAGCGTTACCTGCATACAGTAATGAAGTGATCTTCATGATCCACGGATCTGCTGTCGCAGGTATTGTTACTATTCTTGATTTAACGGGTGCTGCAAGGTTAGTTAACTCACGCTACTACGCTCCGTTTGAATCATTCTTAACAGCCGGCTTATTTTATATGTGCCTTACCTTTATCGTGTTATTTGCTTTTAAGAAAGCAGAGAAGCGCTATTTAGCGTATATGCGGCCTTTGAGCTAGTGAATACTGGAGTATGTAACCAAAAATACAGCATTTATATGCTGTATTTTTTGTAAAACAAAGATCATGATATTTAGTGAGAGGGCGTTGACGTACGCCCCAATATTTCGCGTTATTTAAACGTAGACCAAATAGGCGCGTGATCTGACGGTTTTTCAATACCGCGTAATTCATAGTCAATGCCAGCTTCAGTGCATTTCTTAGCTAGACCAGGTGTCGCCATAACCACATCAATACGCAGTCCACGGTTATCTGGAAAGCCTTTAGAGCGATAATCAAACCACGAGAACTGATCGTCTACTTCCGGGTGCAAGTTACGGAATGTATCTTCAAAGCCCCAGTCTTTTAGAGTCTGTAACCACTCACGTTCGATTGGTTGGAAAGAACATTTACCCGTCTTCAGCCAGCGCTTGGCATTTGGAGCCCCAATACCAATGTCTAAATCGATCGGGCTGATATTAATATCCCCCATGATGATCAATTGTTCTTCATTGGTGTGATGGTCATTTAAATAGGTCATTAAGTCTTTATAAAATTGCTCTTTATAAGGGAACTTAGTCTCGTGACTGATGTTATCACCTTGAGGGAAATAACCATTTAGTACGGTGACCTTCTCGCCATTTTCTTGCTCGAAGGTGGCCATGATCATGCGTTTTTGATGTTCATCGTTGTCAGTGGGGAAGCCTTTTTGCACTGAAATTGGCGCTTGTTTACACAGCATAGCGACACCGTAATGGGCTTTTTGACCATGGAAGTAGACTTTGTATCCCATCGCTTCAACATCTTCGATTGGAAAAGCTTCATCGTGTACTTTGATTTCCTGCAGACCGATTACGTCTGGATCGTGTTTATCGATGACTGCTTGAAGTTGATGCAGGCGTGCGCGTAGGCCATTGATATTAAAGCTGATGACTTTCATTGCTGTACGTTCCCTATTTAATTCAGTACACACTCAGGTGCGATTGATATTCAATTATAGCGACATTTGAAGTCAGAATACTACTGCAATAACATGAAATACCATCCTGTAAAGAAGTAAAAATTAGGTCAGTCATCACTTTTCCTACTGACTTTTGTCATGGTTCTGCCATACTCCGCTGCCACATTAAGCGGCTCATAGTCGGAGGTTAAACATGTTTTCTATTTTTGGTACGATTTCACCCGCCATTGCATTGTCGATTGCGATCGTTTGTGAAGTGTTTGCGACATCTTGGTTACCGAAAACGGAGCAGTTTTCTAATCCGGTTCCTACTTTGATGGTTGTGAGTGGGTATGGTTTGGCGTTTTATCTGCTTTCTGTTGCAGTACAGTCGATGTCGTTGGGCGTAGCTTATGCCATCTGGTGTGGTGCTGGGATCGTTCTCGTCGCCGGCTTTGGTTGGTTAGTGTATGGCCAAAAATTAGATCTGTACGCCATCATCGGCATCGGGTTCATTCTGGCTGGGACGATTATAATCAATGTCTGGTCACAATCTGTTCAACATTAAGGTTGTAATAAAACCATTATATTTCTGAAGCTTAAATGAAACCTCATTAGCGTAACTTGCGCTTTTTTAATGAGGTCTCATTATGCTTCCACCTCTAAAAGCATTAGTCGCATTCGAAGCGGTTGCCCGGCTAGGTTCGATAGGAGCCGCTGCTCGCGAACTCCATGTGACTCAAGCGGCCGTTAGTCAGCAGCTTAAAGGCTTAGAATCCTTCTTAGACACTCAGCTATTCGAGCGTAATAAGCGGGGCGTTACCTTAACCCAAAGTGCTCAGCAATATCTCCCCGTTGTGGCAGGCTCCCTTCAACACCTTAGGCTTCAAACTCAGATCTTATTTGGCGCGCAACAAGACGATGTGCTGTCCATCAAGGTTAACCATTCTATTTGTCATAATTGGCTACTGCCTAAATTAACCGACTTTACCTATCGCTTTCCTTTTATTCGTTTAGATCTTTCGCTGGTGGATTGGCCTTCAACGACGCCATGTACCGATGCTGATGTCGAGCTGACTAATGGCTATGTTGAATCCGAGTTCACGAGGAATGAACGCTTGTTTCAAGAAACGTGGTTATTGGTGTGCAGTCCTGAGTTTTATTTAGCCAATGAAGTGGCATTAACTCAACAAAAATTTGAAGGCATGCCGGCTGTTCAAGTTAAAGGGTATGAGGAAAGCTGGATGCAGTGGCTAAGCCATAATGGCGTGAGGCCAAGTTTGCCTAACGTTCAGCTTGAAGTGTCCAATTCTCTTCATGGGTTGCAAGCGGTAAAACACGGAATGGGCATCATGTTGGTGCGCTCGCTTGTTGCTCAAAAATCGTTAGACGCAGGCGAGTTAGTATTGGCTAGTACGGCTTTGATGCCGACCGACTCAGCGCATTATTTGATCACTCACCATAAGCGAAATGCCAAGGTGAACTTTTTTTGTGATTGGTTATCTAGCCAAATTCAACGTGACCTCGAGAAAGACAGTTTTCCTAACGCCTTTATTACACAAGAGTAAGTTTTTCTTATGACTTTGAATAAAAAATATCGTGTTGATTGCTGCAAAGTTGTCATACGTGCTCTTTACCATGACTTCATCAAATTTAGGACAGTTACCAGATGAAGTTCAAATTATCGAAATTCGAAAATAGACTAAAAGTTGTCTTCTTTACGGCTCCTTTGCTCGTGCCACTGATGGTGTTTTGGTTGGTTCCTTTTGGTTACAGCGTGTATATCAGCTTCACCGATTGGGATTATATTTCTCCAGATTATGCTTTAGTCGGTTTTGAAAATTACCAGTATTTACTTGAAGATTCAGAATTTACCCAAGCACTTGGTAATACGTTTTGGTTCGCACTTGGTGTGGTGATCCCTACGGTTTTATTGGGCCTATTGTTTGCCATTCTTTTACATAAAAATTTTCGTGGTAGTCAAGTGTATCGAGCGGTGGTCTTCTCTCCGTGGATTACGCCTACTGTTGCGGTGTCTATTGTGTGGTCTTGGGTTTTTGAAACGAAAAGTGGCCTATCCAATACGTTACTGCAATCGTTTGGAATGACGCCAATTGCGTGGTTAGAAAATGGCACCAGTGCTTTGGTGGCAGTCATCATTGTTACGGTATGGCAAGCCGTTGGCTGGACCATGCTGTTTTACATCAGTGCACTGAACAAAATCCCCCTTTCATTGTATGAAGCCTCTCAAATTGATGGCTGCAGCCCATTAACAAGGTTTTTCAAAATTACTTTGCCGTTAGTTTCCCCAACCACCTTTTTTTTGGTGGTGGTGAACATGATTAACGCAATTCAAGCGTTCGACCAATTTCAAATCTTGACGCAAGGTGGTCCGGGTGGTGATACCCGTACTTTGCTTTACCTCTTTTATCAGCAAGCCTTCGAGCAATACGACATGGGGCCGGCAGCCGCAACGTCATTGGTCATTCTCGTGATAACCGGGGTATTGACATTACTCAACACCTACATGGGAAAACGTTGGGTTTATTACTAAGGAAAGATCATGACCATACAAACAATCAGAAACAAAAGGTTTAGTGCGACGAGCGTAAAACCAGTGTCGGTATCGTTAAGCCAATTCAAGCTGCCAAAACCAGAATGGATCTTAAAACACGGTTTTCTCTCATCCATTGGCTTGGTGATGATATTTCCGTTTATTTGGATGTTTTCAGGCTCACTAAAGACTAACGATGAAATCTTTAGTAACCCATTAAACCTGATCCCAGAACAGTTTCGTTGGGAAACGTTTATTGACACATTCCAAAGTGCCCCATTTGGTTTATACATCGCCAACAGTTTTACCGTGGCATTGGCGACGACGATAGTCGTAATGGTGAATTCAGCTATGTTTGCCTATGCGTTGACGCAACTTAAATTCCGCTCTAAGGCGTTACTTTATTTCGTGGTAATGGGGTGTTACATGTTGCCGGGAGCGGTGACTTATATTCCCTCATACATCACTTTGGCAAAGCTGGGCTTACTGGATTCGCATGCTGGTTTGGTGGTCTCCAATGCGGCGAGTGTGTTCGGTGTGTTTTACCTGCGTCAGGTGTTTTTAAAAGTTCATCCTTCTTTGGTGGAAGCGGCGAGGATAGATGGTGCAGGAGAAGTGAAAATTTTGTGGGCAATTATTCTTCCACAATGTAAAGCGGCGTTAGCAACGTTGTTTTTAATCACCTTTATTACCAATTACAACAGTTACATGTGGCCGAGCTTGGTGATTACCTCGTCGGATTTGAACTTAATAGCAACAGGGATACGACAGTATTTTATCGCGGAAGGAAATTATGGGTTGAACTGGTCGCAAATTATGGCGGCGAGCACAATTGCAGTATTACCCCTTCTTATTTTATTTGTCATTTGTCAAAAAACGATCTTGTCAGGAATTGCTGACAACGGTGTTAAAGAGTAATGGATATGAACCTAAAAACATTAGCAGTAATTTGTTCTGGATTAGCTGGCGTTACGATGTCGACACACGCTATGGCGAAAGTTGAAGTGAATTTTTGGTATTCAGGCGGTACTAAGCCTCAACAAATGATGACTCAGTTGATTGAAGAGTTTAATGCGACTCAAGATGACTATGTTATCAAAGGTGCCTTGCAAGGTAATTATGCCGAAACGTTCCAAAAGCTCCAAGCCGGAATGGCATCTAAAACCGCACCAGAATTTGTATTGCTGAGATCTTCACAAGCCGAAGCAATGGCAGGCCGTGGTCTTGTTAGAGATCTCCGCTCGTATATGGATGCGGAGTTTAATTTCGAAGACTTCCTACCTGCATTTCGTGCTCAAGTGACGGAAAAAGACGGCATGGTGTACGGACTTCCCGCTTACGGTACGACACAAGTATTTTATTATAATAAGCAGGTACTTGCCGAGCATGGGTTTACAGAAAATGACCTGAGTACATGGCAAGGTGTGGCTAAAGTATCAGCGGCTGTTGTGAAAAAAGACAAAAAAGGCAACACAGAGTTTTATGGCTGGGAGCCAATGTGGGGCAAAGATAACTTGATGGACGCAGCGTTTTCTAATGGCGCTAAGGTTATCAGCGAAGACGGCAAAACAGTGCTCATCGATTCTAAAGAATGGGTAGAAGTATGGGACAGCTTTAGAAAGTGGATTCACGATGACCAAGTCATGCGTATTCATTATGGAGGTCAAGGTTGGGAATATTGGTACAAAACGATTGATGACGTAGTGAAAGGGCGCGCTTTGGGTTACACCGGTTCGTCTGGTGATCAAGGCGATCTCGACTTTACTCAGCTGGCTGCGACGACTCAACCAGGTTGGGGGAACCACCCAATGGCTGCACAAGCCGGCGCGCAGATCTTTGTCATGCCTACTGGCACCAATGAAGCAGCCTCCAAAGGTGCGTTTGAATTCATGGAGTTCTACACCAATGCGAAAAACACCGCTGCTTGGTCAATGTTCACAGGTTACATCCCGGTAAGACAAAGTGTTGTAAACGTGGAAGCGTACCAAGATTTCACCTCTAAAAATCCGCAAGCAACGGTGCCGATGAAACAAGCAAGCTTAACGATGTCGAAAGACTTTGTTGACCCAACCAACGGCAAAATAAACGACGCACTTAAAGTCGCAGCGGATCAAATTCAAATTCAGAATGTTCCGGCTGAGAAAGCCCTTCGACAAGCGGCTAAAAAAGCGCAACGAGCGTTAGATAGAGTAAATCGTAGCTAATTTGTATTTAACAAAGCCACCTTTTTTGTGTCTGGATGTCTGCGTCACATTAAAGGTGGGCTTTAGGAATTTCTATGTTTGTATTTGAAGATAGTGTTTGTTTTGGTCATCAGCAGCATGTGTTCACATTAAGCGACGAGGTCAGTCGTATTAGCGTGCGTGCTAAGACTCTCAAGAAAGCTTTTTTGTATTTGTATCTTTACGACCCAGAAGGAGAACTGAGAACGAGCTTTGTCATTGAAAAACCTCTTTCGGTTACGTCTATTGGTGTTGAGAGCGCATCACTAGGTGGAATTGCTGGGAAATTTAGCCTCGGGGAATGGCGAATTGAGATCTTTAATCTTGAAGGGGAGTTTCGGCGCGAAAAGGCGATGGATTACCAGATACAGGTAGACGTGCAGCTTGCAACAGATACTCAGAGCGCTACGGATTCTTATGACCTCAGTATTGAAACCGTTAACTGTATGAATAGTGATCGCTCGATTGACTTTGACATGCAGCGAAACTTGATGGATCAAGCTCAATGGTATCGTGGAGATTTACACGCTCACACTTTATTGTCTGATGGCTCAAATACCTTGGAAGAAGCGACGGACATTGCTGAAAGTCAGAATCTCGATTTTTTGTTTCTAACAGAACATAACCTGGCTCACCCTCGTTTACCCAAATCGGATACTTGTCTGTTTTTACCTGCATATGAAGTCACGACCGATCTAGGACATTTTAATCTGCATGGCCCAGACCGAGCACTAGATGTAAATAAAAATCACTATAAAAGCAAAGAGTTGATTGAGCAGGGGCGTCAGATAGCGCAACAAATTGGCGCTAATCTTTGCGTTAATCACGCCATGATGAAACCGTGGCACTGGCATTATGCTGACATGAAATTAGCCAGCATTAATACCTTAGAAATCATTTGTGACCCAACCTGGTCTACGTCTTCACGCGCGGCAGAAGAGGCGCTAGTGCTATTAAGCGCAATGTGGAATAACGGCCATAAAATTGCAGGCGTGGGTGGCAGTGACTCGCACTTGAAACCCGATCAAAGAAACCCAAATGCGACAGAGCCGTCATTGTATGGTGATCCGCTAACTTGGGTATTT
Source organism: Vibrio tapetis subsp. tapetis (assembly GCF_900233005.1). Lineage (NCBI taxonomy): Bacteria > Pseudomonadati > Pseudomonadota > Gammaproteobacteria > Vibrionales > Vibrionaceae > Vibrio > Vibrio tapetis. Next base: position 1,763,991 of record NZ_LT960611.1, on the reverse strand, counting down.
GCAAATAACTTGTCAGGTGTGGGCATTGTTGAAGGGTTAAAGGCTGGGCATGTCTATTTTGAAAGACACTGCCAACTCGGCTTTAACATCAATAAAGGGGCGCTGTTACCTTCTCAAGGAGTGGATGGGGGTGACGTTGTTCATCAGATCAATGTGGGCAATGTTAGCCAGCCATTTTATGCAGAACGAGTGGTTGATGGCGTTGTGCTCGAACGTATTCAATTATCGGAAGAACACATTACGTTTACGACTAACTTAGCTGATGCGAAGTGGGTACGCATTGACATTCGTCGCGGCCAATTAATCGGTCATCAAGAAATGAAAGGCGAACTGGAAGGCATGATAAATCCAGTTTTCAATCTTCAAAACCCAATTTTTGCACATCCCGTGTGTGATACATGGGGCGAACTAGTAGAGACAATTTAGAACAATGAATATTAAAGGCTTACTGTTTGATAAAGATGGCACTTTGCTCGAGTTCCATACCATGTGGCTTGAGGTGGCAAAAGGCGCAGCACAAGATATAGGCGACATGCACAACACGAAAATCAGCGTGGAAGACCTTTTAGTCGCGATTGGCGTACATGGCAATTATGTAGATAATCACGGCTTGTTGGCCGCAAATCCGGTAGAAGATACCGCTAACGCTTGGTTTGAGTTAGTAAAGCCTCAGGTCTCTCCGCTTCTATTTTCTCAGCAAGTCAAGTCGGCATTCAACACACAGGTTGAGAAAAATCCAGACCTTATTCAAGCAATTGTCGGCGTAAAAGAAACGCTGATAGAGCTGAAGCAAAAGGGGTATTACTTAGGAGTCGCAACGGCTGATACCAAAGATTCAACGCTGTATTCGCTTCAACAAGCTGGGTTACTCGACTTATTTGATTACGTTGGTTATTCAGATGGTGATATCCAACCGAAACCACACCCGGCGCTACTAGAAGCGTTTTGTCTCTCTACCGACCTATGCGCTAAACAAATAGTGATGTTTGGTGACACCGTTTCAGATATGGAATTTGGTCATAATGCGGGAGCGTACAAAATTGGCGTTTTAACGGGAACGGCAACGGCCGATGAATTGAAACCGCACGCGGACGTCGTGCTTAGCTCTGTGTCGAGCCTAACCCTAGACCATTTAGTCTTCAACTCAATAGGATAATCCCGTGGCAGAAGTAACCTTACAGAAAATCGAGAAAGTGTACCCAAATGGCTATAAAGCAGTACACGGAGTTGACCTCAACATTAAAGAAGGTGAGTTCATGGTGTTCGTTGGCCCATCCGGGTGTGCGAAATCGACAACATTACGGATGATTGCTGGTCTTGAAGATATTTCGGCTGGGGATGTCTACATTGGTGACAAACGCGTGAACGACCTGCCGCCAAAAGATCGTGGCATTTCAATGGTGTTCCAAAATTATGCACTTTATCCTCATATGAGTGTATATGAGAACATGGCTTTTGGATTAAAACAGTTAAAATTAGACAAAAATATCATAGAGCAACGTATCCAAGAAGCGGCTGACACGCTAGAAATCTCGCATTTATTACGCAGTAAACCCGGAGAAATGTCTGGAGGTCAGAGGCAGCGTGTTGCTCTAGGTCGCGCGATGGTGCGCAAACCTGATGTATTTTTATTCGACGAACCCCTATCAAACTTAGATGCCAAGCTTCGAGTCTCCACTCGGGTCAGCATTGCCCAACTGCATCAGAACCTCAAAGCCGAAGGCCAAAATGCAACCATGATTTACGTGACACACGATCAGGTAGAAGCCATGACCTTAGGCGATCGTATTTGTGTGCTGAATCATGGGCAAATTATGCAAGTAGACACGCCAATGAATTTGTATTTAAAGCCGGCGAATAAGTTTGTTGCGGGTTTTATCGGATCACCTGCTATGAATATTATTCAAGGAGAGTTGATTGAGCATCATGGTGAGATCGCCGTTCAATTAGATGGTGAGGCAATTGTTATCCTTCCGATTGAGAAAGCGCAAAAGGTTAAACACTGCATTGGTAGCCAAGTATGGTTTGGTATTCGTCCAGAGCATATCAGTATGACTGAGTTAAAAGAGGGGGCTGAAGTAAAGAATACAGAAATTCGAAATATCGATGCTGTTGAGTCTATGGGTAACGAGCTTTACCTTTACTTTAAGATAGGTGGCGAGAAACTAACGGCTCGAATCCCATTTGAGAGCGATCAATATGTTGGGCAAAATGACCTGAAAGCACTGACATTTGATATGACTAAGTGTCATTTATTTGAGCTGAATAGTGAACAATCGCTATTCTAAAAAATGGGATGTCACTCAGCGCCTTCATTTCAAGTGGGTCATTTGACGCTATTTCTCCTAGCCGTATAGAAAATATCCACTATTCTCGAGAGAGTAGATGATTATTAATATGCCTATACGGCTAGTATTTATTGTTTGTTATTGATAAATTGGCAGTGTAAAAATCTTGTTAAAAAAAGCCATTGGAATGGCTTCATTTATCGCAAACACAAGGAGAAGTAGGTTATGCGATCCCTTTCTGTCTATTGGAAGATCACCCTGTTGGCTGGGCTATGCTTAGTATTAACATCTTGTTTTCTTATCGGGTTTTCGATCTACAACGCGACATCTAATCAGCGTGTGATTATTGAACATAGTTCGTCTTCGGTTATCGATAAGTCTCAGCAGATATTGATTGGTATCGCAAAAATTAATGCAGCAGAAGTTAAAACGTATTTAGACGAAGCTCGCCACCGTGCAGAAATGCTGGCAGAAACTGCGCTATTTACGAAAGCAAACGCCGAAGAGAACTTTACCGGCAGTGAAGAAGTTCGTACGTCACTTAATGAAATGATGCGCAGAGTGGTGAAAGAGTTTCCTACCGTTCGAGGTGCTTATCTGGTGTTTAATCCCGATCAATTAGACGGCGAAGATGATAACTACCATGGCGCAGATTACGTTGGGTCGAATGATTCCGGAAGGTTTGCCAGTTATTGGCAGGTCTCTAGTGACAACGAAAGCGAACAGCAAAGTGCCGTATTAACGGAAGAAACGTTGGCTGACGGTTCGCAAGCCGAACGATTTTCATGCCCGATTTTGTCCGGAAGTGCTTGTGTGACCTCCCCGAGAGTGGTGCAAACGAATACGGGAAACTCCTTGCTTGTTTCTTTGTCGGTTCCTCTAATGTTGGAAGGAGAAGCGATAGGGTTTTTAGGGATAGAGCTCGCACTGGATCAACTTGTTGATACGGTGATTGCCTCAGACCAAAATCTGTTTAACGGGGCGGGCAGTATTGCGATTATGAGCCTTGATGGAAGCTTGGTCGCTTCAGACAATCCTTCCGCTGCAATTGGGCAACCTTATCAGAATAACAATATCTCTAGTGACACCCTCACAGAGTACCTTTATGGGCACGATGTGATGACTCAGTGGAGTCAAGACGGTAGCGTGCTTTCTGTTTTCGCACCGATTATGGTTGCAAACCAAACGTGGGGGGTGATCTTAGAAGCACCTCGTGACAGTGTCCTGGCCGATGCAATTAATCTTGATGCCGTCATTTCTGATTTGGTCGATGGCGGTGTATGGCAAGAATTGATGGTTGGCACTGTTTTGGTCATTATCGGTTTGGTCTTAATCGCTATTATGTCATTTAGCTTGGTGAAACCTATCAAGGAAGTCGTCGCTCGCCTGCAAGACATTGCTTCAGGAGAGGGGGACTTGACTCAACGGCTCACAGTAAATTCTACCGACGAGATCGGTCAGCTTGCTCTCGGGTTTAACCAGTTTCTGGAAAAACTTCAGCTTACTATCAGAGAGGTGGTGGCAACTTCACACGATATTGCCAATACCAGCGTCCAAGCTGGAGATGCGGCAGGTGCGACTCATCAAAGCAGTGAAGATCAATTTAAAGAAGTGGATCTCGTCGCAACAGCCAGTGAAGAGTTGACTCAAACGGCCGGGCTTGTTGTTCAAAATGCAGACATCGCGGTAAGTGCTGCGAATGAAGCCGAGGCTTCTGCAAAACAAGGTCAAGCCGTTATTGAACATTATGCTTGCGCAATCTCGCCCTTTTAAGGGCGAGTCAAGCAAGAGGTAACTAGTCTTTTCTCTGACTTAAAGCGCGTGACGTTTTTACGGCGCTTTCACTTGGTGGTGTACTTTGGTTTTCGATGTACTGTTTAACAACGTCCAAACTCGCACCACCACATGACACAACACAATAGCTAGGCGACCAAAAGTGATTACCCCAAAGCATTGTCTTTATGCGCTCCCAATACTCGCGCCTTAGCATGTATGACGATTTCCCTTTCAGCTTACCAACCAAGTTCGATACAGCTACCTTCGGGTGAATAGACACCATCAAGTGAACGTGATCATGTTCACCACCGAACTCTAATAGTTCACAATCCATTTGCTTACACGTTTCCTTCATTATTTCTTTGGTTCTATCCAACATCTCTTTGGTGAAAACACCTCTACGATATTTAGTAACAAAGACTAGGTGCGCATTGTTCTTAAAAAGGCAGCTTCTGCCTGTTCTCCATTCGTACATATTAACCATAGACTTGATTGACAATTTACCATTAAGTGTAATAATATTCGCTGCGAATGACAACCAATGGAACTATCATGCTAACTGGCATCAAGCTACGCGCTAACCCTACACCAAATCAAAAACTGGTACTAAGCCAGTGGATGGGCTGTGCGCGTAGTATTTGGAATGCCAAAGTCGATGAAGAAAGGTATTACCGTACTTTTGCGCGTAAGTATTATCCAATTGGCACTTATGCCCCTATTGATCAGAAAGCATCGCAGTTCAAATCTAAAGAGCTATCACCTTGGCTCTATCAGTGTCCTAGCCAGATAATCCGCAACAGTGCTGTTAACTGGTATCAGACTTACCAAAAGTTCATGAAAGGCGCGTGTGGGAGACCTAAGCGCAAACCTAAGACTGATCGCGGAAGTATCTACCTTACTCGTGAAGTGTTCCGCTTCGACCGTTGCGAAGATGGCAATTTACGCCTATTTATCGGTACGAAGACCAATAATATTGGTTACTTATCTTTTAAGGCTCATAGTAAGTTCGAGATCCCAAACTCGCTTTATGTGCGCAAAGAGCGTGGTCAATATTATGTGTCTTTCTGCTATGGGAACGGCAAGGATGAGTCAGAGCTACCTAGCAATGCTGAACACTTAGCATTCCTGCAAGGCTCAACAAAAGAATATCTGGAAGAACACACCATTGGCGTAGACCGTGGTGTGGCTATCCCTGTACACGCTGGCTCTATGACGTTCGACTTTTCTGACGAAGAAGGCGATAACCAGAAAAAGAACATGACCAAAGCTGATCGCTACATTAAGCGATTACAACGCAAATTGGCGCGTCAAACTAAAGGCTCAAATCGCAGAAATAAAACCAAGTACCGCATTGCTACGCACCACGCTAAAAAGGCGAATATCCGTAACGATTTCGCCCACAAGACAAGCCGCGAGCTTGTCGATAGCAAAGCAAAGGTTATTGTGTTCGAGGCTTTACGAACCTCAAGTATGACGCGCAAGCCAAAGGCAAAGCAGGACGAACAAGGCCGATATGTGTCAAACAGAGCCAAGCAAAAGGCAGGGCTAAACAAGTCCATCTTAAACGTTGGTTGGCACATCATAGAAACGTACACCAAATACAAGGCTTACCAAGCAGGAAAAGCCGTATTCAAAGTAAATCCAGCCTACACCAGTCAGGAGTGCGCCAAGTGCGGTCACACTCACCCCGACAACCGAGACTCACAAGAACTATTTGTGTGCGGTAACTGTGGAAATTCTGACAATGCAGATAACAACGCATCACTGGTCATTAAGAAACGGGCAATTAATCTAATATTAGACACTGGAACGGTGTTGTCTGGCGATGGGGTTCTAAGAACCAAGTCAGATAGTGGACGTGGAGGCAATCGTAAGACTAGCCGAGCCAAAAGCTCGACTAGCGGTGTCCAACGAAGCGTCAAAAAAGAAAAGTTAGCGGCTTAGGTTGTTATCTTAGAAGCTCGCTGCTTTAGCTGCGAGTAGTTCACCAGTCTGCGCAAGAAATGGCGGGCTTAGTGTCGCGTATGAGCAGTGCAGTACCTGTTGTGGAAGAGCTGGCCGCGAACAACAAAAACATCACTGAAATCTTAACCGTCATTGAAGGCATTTCAGAGCAAACAAACTTGTTAGCACTTAATGCTGCGATTGAAGCTGCAAGAGCTGGGGAGCAAGGGCGCGGTTTTGCGGTCGTTGCAGATGAAGTTCGTACACTAGCTAGCCGTACACAAGAATCGGTGAAAGAGATCCATAGTGTGATTGCTCAGGTTCAAAAAGGCACTCAAGATGTGGTGAATGTTATCAAGCAAGGTAATGATCTTGCGGAAAACACCTCCGTTCAAGTTGGCCAAGCTGTCGATGAAATTGGGGCAATATTTGGAGCGATTGGTTCGATTAACGATATGAATAGCCAAATTGCGAAAGCAGCCCAGGAGCAGCAATCGGTATCAAGTGAGTTGAACCGAAATGTGGCAAATATTCGTGACTTGAGCGAAAGAATATTGAATCAAGCGGAGTCGTCAGAACGAGTGAGCCAAGAGATGGGCGCAATTTCTGCTCGACAACAAGACTTAGTCGGGCAGTTTAAAGTTTAGTCGCCAGTTGAAAGTGACTGGGTTAACTTAGAGCAAGTTGGTTAACTTATAAAAGAACAGGGAGCGTAATGCTCCCTGTTTAGATCTTATGGTCTGCAATTGCCGTTATGCTAACGACTAAATGTCTTTCGCTTCAATCCAAATTACTGCATCTTGCGATAGTTCTTTGCCTTTGTACTCAGTGTCAGGGCCGCTACCCAAACACGCAAAGCCCCATTTGCCGGCTTTTGGAATACCGAACGTAAATACGCCGTTAGGATCCGTAATCGCTACGATAGCGGCAGCTGGAGCCTCACGGTGATTTGTTTTGCTAAATGCGTTAGCTTTTGAGTCGATATCTGTGTTTAAGAATTCAACTTCACACTCAGCACCTGCTACTGGCTTACCTTCTGAAAGTAGTTGCCCTGAGAATGTACTACCTGCCAATACTTGGTATGGTTTATTCAGTGGCACGATCTCGGTTTTTAATCCCAGCGGTGCTTCCCAACCAGTAGGCATGCCTGATTTGTTAATAAAGCGCTTAGTGATTTGCTGAATGTAAACGTCTTCGCCTTTTTCATAATACGGAGTAGGCGTCAGTGCAAAGATGTAATCGCCATTACGACGAATTTTGTAATCAGTCTGGTAAGCTTTTGCTGTGTTATCTGGGCCTGTCCACGTAATAGGATTCAGTGTTGATAGCAAATCAGTTTGCTTTCCCTTAAACGTAACGGAAAATGCTTCAGGTTTGTCCATGTCCATCACATGGCCATTTTCCATAGGGTGACCAAATACCAGCTTCATATCAACAGTGGCTGGGCTTGCAAGCATGGATTCAGGCGTGTAAATCATTTGGAAGTGAGCTTGGGATGCTGCAGAAAGAGAGAGAGCAGCAATACCTACGGCAATAGCCATTTTTTTCATTGTCTTAATTCCTATTTAATTTTGATATATCCAGTTAATAATGAGGAGCAAGGCATTACTCGACGATATCTTCGCCGTTAATAGTGATCAAATGTCCCGGGCCTGCGTTGAATTCAACGAGGTAATCACCGTTTGGCTTATTGAATTCGAATTCACCGTCCTCATTCATTTCACCTTTAACCAATGAATTTCCATTGCCATCTTTCACGAGCATTTCAACCCCAGATGCTGAGGATCCATCAGAAAATCCACCTTCACAAAGTACCGTGCCATCACCGAAGTCATAGCATGAACATAGGGGAGTATGTGCGTTTGCTACCATGGGTAGGCTAGCTGCGAGTAGTAAACCTAGTGATAGAGATCTCATTTTTAAATCCTTTAAAACAATGGGTTGTATTGGTTATATTCGATATTTGTCGGAATCCTACCTACGAAAAGATAATTTTGGAATAGAGAATCACTCGCATTTACACTTTAATTGATCTTGATCATTAAATTGATAACGGTTCTCATTACGGATTGAGGTCAGTAAGCGATATCAGTAATATAGAGAAACTGTTTTATGTGGAAGTATTGTTATGGAATTGTCACTTTCTTGTGTGCCTCGTGGTACAAAAGGAAAAATTGTTGCTCACGAAGCAAAAGGAAGTGTTCGTCAACGCTTACTTGATCTTGGTCTTATTCCACCTTCTGAATTTGAATTAGTTCGATACGCTCCGTTAGGTGATCCTATAGAAATCCGAGTGGGTTCAAACAGTGTCGTATTGCGTCGTTCAGAAGCAAGAACAGTCAAAATTGAAGTAGGAAAATAAACATGCAAAGCAAGAATATCTTATTGGCTGGCCAGCAGAATGCCGGTAAATCGACGTTGTTTAATATGCTCACAGGAGCCAGGCAACACGTCGCTAATTACCCAGGTGTTACTGTCGATAAGGTTTCAGGGACGTTTAATGATGTCGGAAATCGCTTCGTGGTAACCGATTTGCCCGGTACCTACAGTTTGTCCAGTTTTTCACTTGAAGAGCGTGTGGCGCGACAAGCTTTGAGAGAAGATGATGTTGATGTGATAGTGAACGTTGTTGATGCGGCGAACCTTACTCGTTCACTTAACCTATCTTTGCAGATATTTGAGTTAAATAAGCCGTGCGTCGTTGTTTTGAATATGATGGATGTTGCCCAGAAAGAAGGGGTGACAGTAGACTCCACCAAGTTATCCGCTCTCCTTGGGGTACCGGTGGTCGAGAGTATTGGCCGAAAAGGCTTGGGTAAACAAGAAATCATTCAAGCACTTGGCGCAGCCAAACTTGCAGACATAGAAGATACGTATCCTGAAATTAAAGAAGAAATCAAAGAGCTGCATCAGGCTCTTTCTTTGTGCAACATTGAAGAGCAGTTCAACCATAGATGGTTAGCATTACGTGTACTCGAGGGAGATCAAGAAGTTACAAACTGGTTGGAGAGTCTCGGTGCGGGTGAGGTCTGCCGTCGCAGCGTTTTAAAAGCTCAGCAGAAGGTCGAAGGACAACTCAACGACTACTTCGTTACTAAGAGGCATGCGTACATTTTGGCATTATATGACCAATGTGTTGCGACGAATGATGCTGTTCAAGCGACCATGTCCGTGAGTAAAAAAATTGATTACGTTGTCCTTCATCCTCTGCTTGCCCCGATCTGCTTATTGCTCACCGTCTTTGCTATTTATCAGTGTTCAATTGTGTGGGGCTATGAGTTGACGAACTATACATGGCCATTCTTGGCCATGGCGCGAGAGTGGATTGCCAGCTTTTTGCCAGCAGCCGGTTTCTTACACGACCCGTATACGCGCTCCTTAGGGCTATGGGTTGTTGATTCTGCGAACACATTATTAAACTATGTGCCCATCTTTTTGATCCTGTTTGCCCTTATCGCGATATTGGAAGATTCAGGCTATATGGCTCGGATAGCCTTTATTTGTGACAAGGTATTGCACCGTTTCGGCTTACATGGCCAAAGTACTCTGCCTATGATTTTAAGTGGCGTGTTTGCTGGTGGCTGCGCAGTCCCCGGGATCATGGCGACCAAGGGCATCCCCGATAATCGTGCAAGAATGGCGACTATTTTGACCGTGCCGTTCATGAATTGCTTAGCGAAAGTTCCGCTATACACCTTATTACTGAGCACTTTCTTTGAAGAAGACAAAGCGCTCATGATGTTTTATATATCAACGTTCACCATTATCGCTGCGCTGTTGGTGGCTAAGCTACTGACGAAAACGGTGCTTAAGGGCAGCGAAACTGCTCCGTTTGTGATGGAACTGCCAAGGTATAACTTACCGACACTAAGAAGCGTATTAACACGGGCTATTGAGCGTACTTGGACGTATGTAAAGAAAGTTGGCACCATTGTTGTTGCGGTCTCGACCATCATTTTTGTCTTGCTGCAATTTCCAGGTATGGAAGGCGCTGAACAGCATCAATATCAACAACGAGCCGAGCAAGCCGTCACAAAATTTTACAAAGCAATCGAGTCGACGCCATATCATCAGCAAATCAATGACGACTCTTTGCCTTTACTGGTTAACTATTTTACCGACTTTAAGAGAGCCAAATTGAATGCGTCTGGTGCTAGCGCATCGAAAGCGGTGAATAAAGACTTTGCCGAGCGTAACCCGGACTTTTTCTCAATCGTTGTGCCGGTCAAAGGAGACAAAGCGGCAAGAAAGGCGAATCGCTCCTTACGTAAACTGGCTTCTGAGCGTAAAAAGATTCGTCGGCAAATGAAAGAGCGCCAATTGGAAAATTCACTACTTGGTAGTTTTGGCCGGTCTATTGAACCCGTCACAAAACACGCCGGTTTTGATTGGAAGATCAACGTTGCTCTGTTTTCATCGTTTGCAGCGAGAGAAAGCAGCGTCGCAACCTTGGGTGTGCTATTTCAACCAGACGAAGACAGTAACGATAAGCTTGAAACGCGAATCGGTCAGTCGGAAGATTTTGCTAAGCAAGGTGAATTAGCGGCCGTCGCCCTGATATTGTTCTTTGCTCTTTATCCACCTTGTTTGGCAACGGTGATGATGATTAAAGTACAAACGGGTCAGTATCGTTGGATGGTGTTATCTATGGTATTACCGACCTGTTTAGGGTTTGGGGTAGCAACGATAGTACATACGGTTGGTAATGCTCTTGCGATCTCCGGGGTTGCCGCCATGACATCCATATATTTTGCAGGTTTATTCTTGTTATTAGCCGTTGGGTTTTACGGTTGGTTCCAACAAAAACGAAATCCGAATATACACGCACAGACGACGTAATGGGAGGACATCACTATGTATGAGGCATCGACATCGTTCATGGATGCGTTACTGGTTATAATGGTCGTATGCGCAGCAGGGTACTACTTGTACCGTAAGTGGTTTAGAAAGCGCGGTCAGTGTGGTGGTTGCTCGGGGTGTCCGTCGAGCAAGAAAGAACAGTGTGAAAAATGAGAAGACGTGTGCGTGATTTTTGAACAATAGTTAAGAGGTATAGGCTAGTCATTGTTATTTTTTAGGATAATCAGCCTAAAAATAACTAAGTGACTAGTTTTATATAGTGAGCCTTCTTATTATTTTGGTGAATTACATAGTACTTTTGGTTATTTATTACCGTTCAATGATTCAGGTACATTGAGCGGCAACTAATTAAAAGAGTACAAATAATGTCTGTCTTTAAAAAACTTTTGCTTACCTCTCTTGCTATTGCCACTACCTTTACTTCTAGTGTTTCACTTGCTCAGGAAGAAGTAAAAGTAGGTATGTCTGGTCGCTATTTCCCTTTCACCTTTGTAAAACTGGATGAATTACAAGGTTACGAAATTGACGTTTGGAACGAAATTGGTCAGCGCGCTGATTACAAAGTTGAGTTTGTAACATCAAGCTTTTCAGGTTTGTTTGGTATGTTAGAAGCAGGCCACATTGATACAATCAGCAACCAAATTACTATTACGGATGCACGTAAAGCTAAATACGCTTTTTCGGTACCTTACGTGGTAGACGGCGCACAAGTTGTGGTACGTAAAGGCCGTGAAGACATTCAAGGCATTGACGACCTTAAAGGTAAAAAAGTTGCCGTAAACTTAGGCAGTAACTTTGAGCAATTATTGCGTCAACACGACACAAACAATGAAATTAACATCATTACTTACGACAGTGGTTTTGAGCAGGATGTTGCATTAGGCCGTACTGACGCGTTTGTTATGGACCGTGTATCATCGACTCAACTGATCAAAAAATCAGGCTTGCCGTTGGCTTTAGCTGGTAAACCGTTTGAAACGATTGAAAATGCGATGCCTTTCTTGAATAAACCAGAGAAACTGGCCATTAAAGCGAAAGTGGATAAAGCACTGACTGAAATGAAAGCCGACGGTACTTTATCTCAGATCTCTCAGAAATGGTTTGATGCAGATATTACTCAATAATGAACGGTTTTGACTTTGATTACATGCTGGCGTTGTTCCCTATATTGATAAAATATTTGGGAGTAACGCTGCAAATGTCATTGATAGGCTTTGCTATTGCACTGGCTATATCGATGGTTTTGGCGCTGGTGCGAGTATTTAAGATAAAGGGACTTAATGCACTGGTTGTAGTGTACATCTCGTTTTTTCGAGGGACGCCATTACTGGTTCAGCTGTTTTTACTTTATTACGGTCTACCACAAGTCTTTCCGATATTTATAGGAATGGATGCTTTCTCTGCTGCGGTGATTGGGTTATCTCTGCACTTTTCCGCTTATATGGCAGAGAGTATTCGTGCCGCTATTTTAGGTATTGATAAAAGCCAAATGGAAGCGAGCCTAAGTGTTGGCATGACTCAGTTGCAAGCGATGAAAAGGGTCATATTGCCACAATCTGCTCGCGTCGCAACGCCATCTCTTATGAATTACTTTATCGACATGATTAAAAGTACTTCTTTGGCATTTACTTTAGGCGTGGCTGAAATCATGGCAAAAGCGCAAATGGAAGCATCCTCAAGCTTTAAGTTTTTTGAAGCGTTTATGGCCGTTGCTCTGATTTACTGGATTGTTGTCGTGTTCTTTACTCGCATCCAGACTGCCCTGGAGAAACATTTGAATAAGGCGTTTGTCCGATGATACGAGTAAGCCAGTTGAGTAAAAAATTTGGTGATCACGAGGTGCTCAAGCAGATTGACCTTGAAGTAGAAAAGGGCGAAATCGTGGTGATTATTGGGCCGTCAGGTACCGGGAAATCCACATTATTACGTTGTTTAAATTACCTTGAAGCGCCGACTACCGGTCATATTTCTATTGGTAATGTCACGGTTGATGCGCAGTCGGTTAATTCTAAACTCATTCACCAACTCAGGTCTCAAAGCAGCTTTGTATTTCAAAACTACGCGTTGTTTGCCAATAAAACGGCATTGGAAAATGTTGCTGAGTCGCTGATTACCGTTTGGAAAGAGCCTAAGGCTACTGCGTTAAGTACCGCAGATAAACTGCTAGAAAGCGTAGGGATGAAGGAGCATCAACATAAATATCCTGCACAGCTTTCTGGTGGTCAACAACAACGAGTCGGTATTGCTCGCGCAATGGCTTGTAAAGGCGATGTTATTCTATTCGATGAGCCAACTTCCGCGCTCGACCCGGAATGGGTTGATGAAGTGCTGACGGTAATGAAGCAACTCGCTAAGCAAAAACAAACCATGATAGTTGTGACTCATGAAATGCAGTTTGCCCGAGAAGTGGCAGATAAAGTCATATTTATGGAAGGTGGTGTTATCGTGGAGCAGGGGCCACCAGAGCAAATTTTTGGTCAGCCTCAACATGAAAGGACACGTGCGTTTGTTGCCCGAGCGACGAACAGTTAATAGTAACGAATAGCCAATAGCGACGAATAGCCAATAGCTATCGCTGAGCCCCCAAAAACAGAATAAACAGGCCCCGTCATTTAGACGAGGCCTTTTTATTATTCGCTGAACCAGTAGCCTTTGTTCACAAGCTCGGTCAATATAGTGATAACACTCGTTATGTCTTCACAAGACAGGATGCTTTCATTGGCAAGCTGTTGGCTATCACACAGCGCATGAATCAATGGCTGTTGTGGCTTAGTGACTTGTATGACTTCACCGTTAATGTACGCGGTGTTTAAATCGTGCTGGTGGTAGTAGGCTCTTAGTCCAGATACACGTTCAAATACGCCACCGTGTTCAAGGTGGTTTTGAATTTCTTCACTCGTCCATTCATCTTCTGGCGCGACCACATCAAGCTGGTGGCGAGATTGACTGAGCAGGCAACCCATAAATTTATCGACAAAAGATTGGTCTTCAAGGGCTTTGTTCAACATGCCTTTGAGGTGGTCTAAATCATTGGTTTGGATCAAACCGGTGTTTTGTTGAGGCTGTTGCTCTGGGTTATGCAGGTGCACATCGCCAATATCATGAGCTAAAACAAAATCGGCAAAGTTACTGATAAGCTCTTGTTCCTTTGGTGAACGGTAGCCTACGGAATAACTCATTGATGCTTCTAGTGCATAACCATCATGAGGGAAACCTGGTGGAATGTATAAGATGTCACCTGGTTCTAAAACATCATCTATGATGGCGTCAAAACCTTCAATTTGACGAAGTACAGAGTGGCGGCAAGTTTCTACGTATTGACCTTCATCTTTCGCACCAACGCGCCAGTGCCTTTTACCTTGTCCTTGAATGATAAACACATCGTATTGGTCGATATGAGGACCAACGCCGCCGCCAGCAACAGAGTAACTGATCATCAGATCATCAAATAGCCAATTTGGCAGTGCGCTAAACGGTTTTACAAGCTGAGCGGCTTCAGTGTGCCAGTGATTGGCGGCTTGAACGATAAAAGACCAGTTAGTCTCGCCAAGCTCTGTGAATTTTTCTTCTTTAAAAGGACCATGTTCGGCTTGCCATTCACCCTCTAAGTTCGAAACGAAACGAGAGTCAATTTCTTCTTCCATGGTTAAGCCGGCGAGTTCGTCTGGACTCATAGGGTCTTCGAAGTTGGCGAAACCAGCTTTGATGATAGTGGGTTTTTTCTGCCAAAATTCAGAGAGGAATTGTTCTAAAGAAAAGGAAAGCTGATACATAAATAGTCTTCATAGCGAATTATGCGCGCATTGTACCAGCTTATTTCGGCGACCAATAAAAAAAAGAGCCACCTTTCGGTGGCTCTCATTACTCGATTAAGAAAAGGGTTTTCCCTTATTCTTTAAGCTTGCGCTTACAGCTTATCAGTTAGCTCAATTGCTTGGCCGATGTAATTCGCTGGCGTCATTTCTTTCAAACGTACTTTTTCAGCTTCTGGAAGCTCAAGACCGTCGATGAAGTTACGCATAGCTTCGCCATCAATTCGCTTACCACGAGTCAGCTCTTTTAGCTTCTCGTATGGTTTCTCGATACCGTAACGACGCATGACTGTTTGTACTGGCTCTGCCAAGACTTCCCAGTTTTTGTCTAGTTCTGCTAGTAGCGCTTCACGGTTTACTTCTAGTTTGCTAATACCTTTCAGGGTAGAAGTGTAAGCAATCACTGCGTAGCCAACACCAACACCTAGGTTACGAAGAACCGTTGAGTCAGTCAGGTCGCGCTGCCAGCGAGAAACAGGCAGTTTTTGCGCAAGGTGTGAGAACACAGCATTGGCAAGACCAAGGTTACCTTCTGAGTTTTCAAAGTCGATTGGGTTCACTTTATGCGGCATGGTTGAAGAACCGATTTCGCCAGCAATGGTTTTTTGCTTAAAGTGGCCCAATGCAATGTAACCCCAAACGTCACGATCAAAGTCGATTAGAATAGTGTTGAAACGAGCAACAGCATCAAAAAGCTCAGCGATGTAATCGTGAGGTTCGATTTGCGTTGTGTAAGGGTTCCAAGTCACACCAAGAGATTGTGTGATGAACTCTTCAGCAAAGTTGTGCCAGTCAAGTTCTGGGTAAGCAGAAAGGTGAGCGTTGTAGTTACCCACTGCGCCGTTTACTTTCGCTAGGATCTCAACGTTTTCGATTTGCTTGTATTGACGTTCCATACGGTACGCAACGTTCGCCATTTCTTTACCCATCGTAGAGGGAGAAGCTGGTTGACCGTGGGTACGAGAAAGAAGAGGAATATCACGGTATTCTTCTGCTAGCGCGCGTAGAGCGTTAATGATGTTGCGGATCTCAGGAAGAATAATCGTCTCACGCGCTTCTTTAAGCATAAGAGCGTGTGATGTGTTGTTGATGTCTTCTGAAGTACATGCAAAGTGAATGAACTCATTCACAGCGTGCAGCTCAGGAACACCCGCTACTTTTTCTTTTAGGAAGTATTCAACCGCTTTAACGTCATGGTTAGTTGTGCGCTCGATCTCTTTGATACGTGCAGCATCTTCTTCGCTAAAGTTAGCAGCCAGTTCGTCTAGGAATTTATTTGCTTCGGCGCTAAAAGCAGGCACTTCTGCAATGGCATTTGTCGCTGCAAGCTTCTGTAGCCAACGGACTTCAACGATAGTACGGTACTTAAGGAGGCCATACTCACTAAAGATACTGCGTAACGCAATCGTTTTACTTCCGTAGCGGCCATCTACTGGTGAAACAGCCGTCAGTGCTGACAGTTCCATGGTGTTCTCCTGAATTGATTAAATGGGGGTTAAATTCTTGCTAATAATATTTGGGCTTGCTCGATCATTTTCTTGCGGCCAAATATTAAGTGACGTCGCTTACCACCAGTTTGGCGCCAAAGTACTGCGCTACGAATGCCAGAAAGCAGCAGAGCACGAACTTTGTGTTGATTGGAGGTTTGCTGTAATACGGTAGGGGTGCCAGTAACTTGGATTCGTGGGCCAACAGGGCTGATAACATCAAGGTAGATGCTCGCAAGATTACTGATCATGTTTTCGTCGAACAAATCAAAATGTTCAGTTTGGCGTTGTGCCATTTGAATGCGGTCACCCAATTGAGACATAGCGTCACGGCGCGTATCAAGCTTGCGCTCGAGTGCCATTAGGCTAATAAGGTAACGTGTGACTTCACTTCCTGCAGGGGTACTGTCGATGCCTTCAATAAGGCATTCTAGCCCTATTTTTAGGTCAGCTTCAGTGCCAAATACATCAAGAGTGTTAGAAGGATTGGTACTTAGAATAGCGTTAACAGAGGCTTTAAACGCGTCTGAATCACAATGACCGTTCTTTGCAACTTCTTGTACAAGTGCAACAGCTTGGCACATACCGGCAAATGCGATGGTGCGGTCATAAAGTGTATTAGCCACGTAACTACTCCTTAAATTTACTTTTTATTCAATGCACTGCGTTTGCAGTGCATTGATACTGATGTTCAAACGTTAAATGCGTGCTTCGATGATCCCGCCACCAAGGCAAACTTCGCCGCTATAAAATACAGCAGATTGCCCTGGAGTAACAGCAACTTGCGGTTCATCAAAGATGACTTTGATGTTCTCATCATCTACAGGAATGATGGTGCAAGGAATGTCATCTTGGCGATATCTGGTTTTTACCGTGCAGCTAAGTGGTGCTTTTATTGCCGTGCGGTCGACCCAATGCAGTTGAGATGCAAAAAGCCCTTGAGATTTAAGCAATGGGTGTTCGCCACCCTGAACAGCAATTAATACGTTACGCTTAAGATCTTTTTCAGCAACGTACCATGGGTCTTCGTTGCCACCGCCGCCTTTTTGGCCGCCAATGTGCAAACCTTTGCGTTGACCGAGCGTATGGTACATCAAACCTTGGTGTTCGCCGATAACTTTACCTTCGGGAGTTTCAATTTTGCCCGGTTGAGCAGGCAAGTAACGAGAAAGGAAGTCGGTGAATTTACGCTCACCAATAAAGCAAATACCGGTTGAGTCCTTTTTCTTCGCCGTGATTAAGTCTTGTTCTTCAGCGATACGACGAACTTCTGGTTTTTCTAGGTCGCCCACAGGGAATAAGCTACGTGCGACCTGGTCTGAACTTAGGGTGTATAAGAAGTAGCTTTGGTCTTTATTGTTGTCTAATCCACGCAACATTTGAGGCTTTTCGCCTTCAACGGTTGGGAACGTACGACGGACGTAGTGACCCATTGCGATGTAGTCAGCATCAAGCACTTCGTCAGCGAACTCTAAGAACGCCTTGAACTTAATTTCTTTGTTACAAAGAATGTCGGGGTTAGGTGTACGCCCGGCTTTGTATTCCGCTAAAAAGTACTCGAACACGTTGTCCCAGTATTCAGAGGCAAAGTTGATCGTGTGGAGATGAATACCGAGCTTGTCACAAACAGCCTGAGCATCAGCTAAATCTTCTGCTGCTGTGCAGTACTCTTCGTTATCATCTTCTTCCCAGTTCTTCATGAACAGGCCTTCAACTTGATAGCCTTGTTGCAAAAGCAGGTAAGCGGAAACAGAGGAGTCAACACCGCCGGACATTCCGACAATTACTTTCTTTTGGCTGTTATCTGACATGGTTCTCTACCACAAAAATTACTTGGCTGCAGATTCTATCAGAAAGATTTTGTTGGTGACAGTTCCGAGAGCTAAATCACAGTTTATTCTCTGGGTTTTAGCTCTCATTTGAACAAAGTCTAACCATTTTTCTGGGCTTAGTGTCTGGTTAGAGTTTAACGTCTACTTCCTTGTATTCACCTGGTTGTAAATCGTCTAATTGCCATTGGCCCATTGAATGCCTAATTAATCTCAGAGTAGGGAAGCCGATATTAGCGGTCATTCGCCTTACTTGACGATTGCGACCTTCAATGATGGTAATTGCAAGCCAGGTAGTGGGGATTGCGGCGCGAAAGCGAACAGGAGGGGAGCGGTCCCAAAGTGTCGGTTCATCTAATACTTCCACTTTTGCTGGCAGTGTCATGCCATCTTTTAGTTCAACACCTTTACGCAGTTTTTCTAGATCTTCGTCGGTAGGTGCGCCTTCAACTTGTACCCAATAAGTTTTGGGGGATTTTGAGCTAGGTTGGGTGAGCTTGGCTTGTAATATCCCGTCATTTGTTAATATCAACAGACCTTCGCTGTCACGATCAAGGCGACCTGCGGCGTACACATCTTTGACATCAATATAATCTGCTAACGTTTTGCGACCGTCACCGTCGGTGAACTGGCTCAAGGTATCATAAGGTTTGTTAAAGATGAGCACTTTTCGATCCGCTGCGTTGATTCTGGGTTTTGACTCTGTTCTTGGTTTCTTTCTGTGGGTCGATGAATGACCAGGACCTTGTTTAAAACCTGGCTTGCCAGAGCGGTGTGCAGATTTCGGGTTTGCGCCGCGAGAACGGAATGACATGTTAACTACCTTGCAAAAATGTAAATAATCTGTGCGTCAAAGTTTAATTTCCTTTCAGGCTACGCTATCATTTGGCCGCCGAAAATATGGAATCTTGATCACTGTAAATAAGCGAATTAGACGCAATTGTTTAATTATAAGTGAGTTACAAAAGCGCGACACCTTTTAAATAGTATGATAAACAGTTAGGTGTTTGCAAAAATCGTAGTCAGTAATAGAGGATGGGTAAACCACGATCACTCTTTTGTTAGAGCGGTTTCGTACTGGCTAGCGATATAATTATGCAGTCTATTCCTCATCCAGTAGCTGCTGTTAGAATTTATAGGGAAATTTCATGTCAACAAACAAGCCGACAATTATCTACACCATTACTGATGAAGCTCCAGCACTCGCAACGTATTCGTTGCTTCCTATTATTCGTGCTTTCACTGCTTCTTCAGAAATCAATGTAGAAACTCGCGACATTTCATTAGCAGGGCGTATTATTGCGAACTTCCCTGATTATTTAACGGCCGAGCAGCGTATTAATGATGCTTTGGCTGAATTGGGTGAACTTGCGAAAACCCCAGAAGCCAACATCATTAAGTTACCAAATATCTCAGCTTCTATTCCACAGTTGCAAGCAGCAATTAAAGAGCTTCAAGCAAAAGGCTACGCACTTCCTAATTACCCAGAAGAAGCAACGACAGACGAAGAACGCTCTGTTAAGTCAACGTACGATAAAATCAAAGGCAGTGCAGTAAACCCGGTGTTACGAGAAGGTAACTCAGATCGCCGAGCGCCACCTTCTGTTAAAAACTATGCGAAGAAAAACCCACATTCAATGGGTGCATGGCGTTCAGAGTCTCTGTCTCATGTAGCAAGCATGGACGACAAAGACTTCTTTGGTAGCGAAAAGTCTGTCACGATTGATGGCGCAACGAACGCTCGTATTGAGTTCGTCGCTAGCAACGGTGACGTGAGTGTACTAAAAGCGGATCTGGCACTACAAGATAAAGAAATCATCGATGCTTCGGTTCTTAACAAATCGGCATTGGTTTCTTTCTTTGAAGCACAAATCGAAGAAGCAAAACAACAAGATGTATTGCTGTCGCTACACTTAAAAGCCACCATGATGAAAGTCTCTGATCCTGTGATCTTTGGTCATGCGGTTAAGGTGTACTACAAAGACGTATTCGCAAAATACGGTGATGTTTTTGATAAGATCGGTGTTGATGTTAATAACGGTATTGGTGATGTGTACGCAAAAATCACCACACTACCTGAAGCACAACAAGATGAAATTAAGGCAGCACTTGAAGCGGTTTACCAAACTCAGCCACCGTTGGCGATGGTCGACTCTGATCGCGGTATTACGAACTTACACGTACCAAGTGACGTTATTGTTGATGCATCAATGCCTGCAATGCTGCGCTCGTCTGGTCAGATGTGGGGGCCAGATGGCAAGCTGAAAGATACTAAAGCTCTGATCCCAGATCGTTGCTACGCAAGTGTGTATCAAGCCGTTATCGACTTCTGTAAAAAGAATGGTGCATTTGATCCAACAACAATGGGCAGCGTGCCAAATGTTGGCCTGATGGCTCAAAAAGCAGAAGAGTATGGTTCACACGATAAGACTTTCATTTTGGAAGAGGCGGGTGTGATTCGAGTAGTCGATGCTTCTGAAAACGTATTGCTCACGCAAGATGTTGAAGAAGGCGACATCTTCCGTATGTGTCAGGTAAAAGACGCGCCAATTCAAGATTGGGTTAAGCTAGCGGTAACACGTGCACGTGCGACAGGCGTTCCTGCTATTTTCTGGCTAGACGCAAATCGCGCACACGATGCAGAGCTTATTAAGAAAGTAAATGCTTACTTGCCAAACCATGATACTGATGGCCTAGATATACAAATCTTGGCACCGCTAGCCGCGACTGAGTTCTCACTTGTCCGTATCAAAGACGGTCTAGACACCATCTCAGTAACCGGTAACGTTCTGCGTGACTACCTAACCGATTTATTCCCAATCCTAGAGCTCGGCACGTCTGCAAAAATGCTTTCAGTTGTCCCGCTGATGAATGGTGGTGGATTATTTGAAACGGGAGCGGGTGGTTCAGCTCCTAAGCACGTTCAGCAGGTTGAAAAAGAAAATCACCTACGTTGGGATTCATTAGGTGAGTTCTTGGCCTTAGCGGCTTCCCTAGAGCACCTGAGCCAGGTATCTGGTAATAAGCGCGCTCAAATTCTTGCTGATGCATTAGATAAAGCCACTGGCCAGTTCCTAGATTTGAATAAATCGCCATCACGCCGTGTTAATGAACTTGATAACCGTGGTAGCCATTTCTACTTGGCGACTTACTGGGCTCAAGCGTTAGCCGATCAAGCACAAGATGGTGAACTATCAGCACAGTTTGCGCCAATTGCGAAACAAATGGCTGACAATGAGCAAGCTATCGTCGCCGAGCTTAACGATGCACAAGGCGTTGTTGGAGACTTAGGCGGTTACTACGCACTAGATGATGCGAAAGTCGCAGCGTTGATGCGTCCTAGCTCTTTGCTGAACGATGTGATTGACCAAGCGTAATTGCTTAAAAATACCAATACTCGAAACCGCCTACTTTGTTAGGCGGTTTTTTTATGTAAGTTGCCAATGGTTGAGAGCACGTAAGGTCAAAGAGGTCGTGAATGGTTTTCATCAAGACTAAAACGACGAAACCCGCTAAATGCGGGTTTCAAGTGCTCATACAAATTTTGGACTTAACAAAGCCTATTATTTTGCAGGTTCGCCTTCGATTGGGACGACGGAACTTGCATGAGAACCTTTTGGCCCCTTTTCTACTTCATAGGCGACGGGTTGGCCTGCTTTTAGCGTGCGATACCCATCCATCTTGATTGTGGAGTAGTGAGCAAAAATGTCGCCGTCTTCTCCTTCTGGACAAATAAACCCAAATCCTTTGGCATTATTGAACCATTTTACTGTACCTGTAGCCATGCTTTACATCCTTCATGCATTCGTTACTAACTGATGTTGTTATGTCGACGCTTACTATTTGTACTGATAGTACGCTCAATAATTGTGATGAACGTCTATTTGAGACGATCTAATTTTTAACGTACCAGCACACAATTTAGTCAATGAGTTTCACTAGTCAATAGTTTTTGTGAATAAAATCTAACAATTTGACAAAGATTTCATTTTTGAGATTAACAATTTTGTAACTAGCGGCATAGTTGACTTGTAGGAGTTCACATAATCTAAGGAGTGATAATTCTATCATTACAATGGGTTTGCAATTCTTTGTGCTAACCCAATAGCAATGTTTTATTTGCAGGGATACAATTGCTGCATTAGTCTTAAATAGAAGGTGTTTTTTGGAAGTGCATTTTACTTTCGCATCTTCGTAACAACCGACGATACCATGAGCAAACATTATGAATGGGTCACTCCAGACTCAGATTTATTGGAGAAAGAAAAAACCGAAATCCGTCCGCCGGCAATGTATAACGTAATTTTGAATAACGATGACTACACACCGATGGATTTTGTAATCGAAATACTTGAACGTTTCTTTTCTATGGATTTGGAAAAAGCAACACAAGTGATGCTCAAAGTACATTACGATGGGAAAGCAATATGCGGCACATTTACCGCCGAAGTTGCTGAGACCAAAGTGGCGCAAGTCACTATGTATTCTAATGAAAACGAACATCCGCTGTTATGTACAATGGAGCAGGCATAGAGCCTGCGTGAGCAACGAAAGTTGTTCTTTTGGGAGGTACTTATGCTAAATAAAGAACTAGAATCGAGCCTAAACAGTGCTTTTGCTCGTGCGAGAGACAAACGTCACGAATTCATGACGGTTGAACATCTTCTTCTCGCCTTACTCGATAACGAAGCAGCCCAGGAAGCACTAAAAGCCTGTCAGGCCGACCTTGATGTATTACGTCAAGAGCTCGACGCGTTCATCGATCAAACCACGCCTCTCATTCCCGAAAATGATGAGACCCGAGAAACTCAACCCACATTGAGCTTTCAACGAGTACTTCAACGCGCAGTTTTTCATGTCCAGTCTTCAGGGCGCAGTGAAGTTACCGGAGCCAATGTCCTTGTCGCAATTTTCAGTGAACAAGAATCTCACGCTGCATACCTTTTGAAAAAGAACGATATCAGTCGTTTAGATATTGTGAATTTTATTTCTCACGGTATTACTAAATCACCACAAGGTGGGGAAGACGCTTCTTCTTCATCGAATATGTTTGGTGAAGAAAGCCCGGCAGAAGAGGCAAACTCAGAAGATCGCTTAGAAAATTTTGCAGTGAACCTCAATAACCTAGCGCGTCAAGGTAACATTGATCCTCTGATCGGCCGCGATAAAGAATTAGAACGTACTGTTCAAGTCTTATGTCGTCGTCGAAAAAACAACCCATTGTTAGTCGGTGAGGCTGGCGTAGGTAAAACAGCCATTGCGGAAGGTCTGGCGTGGCGCATTGTTGAAGGGTTAGTACCGGACGTCATCAAAGACAGCGTTATCTATTCATTGGATATCGGTTCGTTGCTTGCCGGTACTAAGTACCGTGGTGACTTTGAAAAACGTTTTAAAGCGATTTTGAAGCAACTAGAAAAAGAAGATGATGCGATTCTGTTTATTGACGAAATCCACACCATCATCGGTGCAGGTGCAGCTTCTGGTGGGCAAGTCGATGCCGCAAACCTGATCAAGCCGCTACTCAGCAGTGGTAAATTACGTTGTATCGGTTCAACGCCGTATCAAGAATACAGCAACATTTTTGATAAAGAGCGCGCCCTGTCTCGTCGATTCCAAAAAATCGATGTGGTAGAGCCATCGTTAGACGACACAACTAAGATCCTGATGGGGCTGAAGCCTAAGTATGAAGAGCATCACGATGTTCGTTATACCAAGCAAGCAGTACGTGCTGCTGTTGAGCTTTCTGCTAAGTATATTAACGAGCGTCACCTTCCTGATAAGGCGATCGATGTTATTGATGAAGCGGGTGCTCGTAGCCGGTTAACACCAGCCAGTCGTCGAAAGAAAACCGTGGGTGTTTCAGACATCGAAAACATGGTTGCGAAAATGGCGCGTATTCCTGAGAAATCAGTTTCTTCTACCGACAAAGACATTTTGCAGAAACTAGAAGGCAAAATGAAAATGCTAGTATTCGGACAAGATCCAGCCATTGAAGTGCTATCTGAAGCGATCAAACTGAGCCGAGCAGGACTAGGCGCTGACAATAAACCGGTTGGTTCGTTTTTGTTTGCAGGCCCAACAGGGGTAGGTAAAACGGAAGTGACTGTCCAGCTTTCTAAGTTGTTAGGGGTTGAACTGCTACGTTTTGATATGTCTGAATATGGTGAAAGACATTCAGTGAGCCGTTTGATTGGTGCTCCCCCTGGTTATGTGGGATACGACCAAGGTGGTTTGCTGACAGATGCCGTAATCAAACATCCTCACGCGGTGGTGTTGCTTGATGAAATTGAAAAAGCACACCCAGACATCTTTAACCTGCTTCTTCAGGTTATGGATAACGGAACGCTAACGGATAACAATGGGCGTAAAGCGGATTTCCGCAATGTTATCTTGGTCATGACGACCAATGCTGGTGTTGCTGAAACAGAGAAAAAATCCATTGGTCTTATCCAGCAGGATCACAGCTTCGATGCGATGGGTGAAATTAAAAAAGTATTCACTCCAGAGTTCCGTAATCGCTTAGATAACGTGATTTGGTTTAATAGCCTAGATGAAACAGTCATTCATCAAGTTGTTGATAAATTCATTGTTGAGCTACAAGCGCAGCTGGATGCTCGTGGTGTGTCGATGGAAGTATCTCAAGATGCTCGCCATTGGTTGGCAGACAGAGGCTATGACAAGGCCATGGGAGCACGTCCAATGTCTCGTGCTATCCAAGAGAGCTTGAAGAAACCGCTAGCAAATGAACTTTTATTTGGTTCGTTAGTAAAAGGTGGCTCGGTTCGAGTGTCGTTGAAAGACAATGAGCTTGTTTTTCATTACGAAAACGAAGAAGAAGCCATCCATTAGTCGGGTCATTTAGAATAGACTGACTCAAAAAACGTACTGGAAACAGTGCGTTTTTTTTATCCATCAACAAACCTGCAGATAATAAAAAACGGAGCACTAGGCTCCGTTTGGAATTCATATCAATATAAAGCGAAGTGCTCTATTAAAGATTAACGAGCACGGAAGACGATACGGCCTTTCGACAGGTCGTAGGGAGTCATCTCTACAGTAACTTTGTCACCAGTAAGAATTCGGATGTAGTTCTTACGCATTTTTCCAGAAATGTGAGCTGTCACTACGTGACCATTTTCAAGCTCAACACGGAACATAGTGTTCGGTAGAGTGTCAAGGACAGTGCCTTGCATCTCGATTACGTCTTCTTTAGCCATTTAATCCTCTTTAGAAATTAGGCATTATTTTTTAACGGACGAATAGTGCCCTTAAAAATATAAAAAGTAAAGTTGCGGCGTATTCTACCCCCGCCACTGCTTATTTACTAGCTTTTGATGAGGTTGGAAGCGGACTTTGTAATTCATAGCCGCGCAATCGTCGATTTGATAGCCTAAATACAGCCATTGCTTCCCGCTCTGCTTACAATGTGCGATTTGCAGCAGTACACATAGCGTGCCTAAAGAAATCTCGCTATCAGGGTCAAAAAAGGTGTAAAAAGCGGAGGAACAGTCTGACATGACGTCTGTGACGGCAATAGCGAGCAACTTTTGGTCTTGGTAAACGTGTAGATATTTTGTGTTTAGCCACTGGTTTTTTGAAAACTCAGAGAACTCTTTTCGTTTTGCAGGGAACATAGATCCCGAACTATGACGCTGGTTGATATAACGTTCATACAGCTCAAACCAATTTTCATCCATCTCATCTTTCATTTCCCACTCAATATCTCCTGCTTTGGAGATCAAGCGTTTGTGACTTTTAGAGGGACTATAGCCAGCAATATTGACACGGAGAGATTGGCAGGCTTGGCATTCATCGCATTGCGGTTTGTAGATCGTGGCACCACTGCGGCGAAACCCATTCGCCATTAACAGTTCATAGCCTGCGTTAGTATGCAGCTTTTCATCCATAATGACAGCCACGCGCTCTTGTTGATCCTTTAAGTAGCTGCACGGATGATTTTCAGTTAACCCTATTCGAATTAGCGTTTTGTCTTTCTCGTTCACGTCAACTCCTCTGACAGTGGGCTAGGTAGCCATTGAGGCTGATAACATTCCTCAAATACATTTTTACTGCGAAGGACACTAAGTTCTTGTAAGAAATCGCTTCTCATAGACTCTATTGCGCCAAGCGATTCTAGGTGTTCGTTCATCATTTGGCAGTCGATCAACATTCCGGCGTTGCGATTCAAATGCTCACATAGGTGCCAAAGCGCAATTTTGGAGGCATTGGACTTTAGGCTAAACATTGACTCGCCACAGAAAACTTGACCAATTTGAAGGCCATATAGCCCGCCAATGATCTCATCGTCTTGCCATACCTCGATGGAATGGCAGTGACCCAAATCGGCAAGTGCTTGGTAAGCTTGCTGCATTTCCGGAAGGATCCACGTCTCTTCTGCTGGTCTCGTACTGGCGCATAAACCGATTATTTGGTGTGTAACAAGATTAATGCTGACCCGATAATTGGATTTACGGAAAAACTTTTTGAGACTTTTAGACGGTTTGAATGTCTTAGGATCAAATAGTGCGCGTATCTGTGGGCTCCACCATAAAATAGGATCGCCTTCGCTAAACCATGGAAATATACCTTGATTATAGGCCGCCAGTATTCGATTAGGATGAAGATCTCCACCCATAGCCAGTAAACCATCTGGCTCGTTTAATGCTTCGTGGCAAGGAGGGAAGTCCTCAGTGTTCACGCTGAGTTCTGGTAGATATATAGTCATGATTATATTTTGACACTTTTTAGAGGTAAGTATAATGAGAAATTGGGTTTTATTGATGTTACTCGTGCCTTTTTTTGCACAAGCGACATATAGCAGGAATCAGGCGAGACAGGTCAACGAGGTTGTGTACGGTAAAGTAGAATCCGTAAGGTATATTTCTAAAACTGAAATTATCGAATCAAAATCCTCTGGTTGGGACACGTTATTGGGCGCAACGATTGGCGGCTTAGTAGGGAATCAATTTGGTGACGGGCGAGGAAAGGAAGTTGCAACGGTTGTTGGCGCGGTAGCCGGAGCGGGTATCGCTCACAATCGAGCCGAACAACAGTATAGTATTGAATACAAATTGGTCGAAGTGCTGATTAAAACGAATAAGGGAGATTTGGTCGACGTTATTCAAGATGTTGATAGCAACATGTTATTCGTGAAAGGGGATTCGGTACGGATTTTATACTTTGCCGATGGGGTGAGAGTCGATATCGCTTACTGATTACGCTCCCTAGATAGGCTTTAGTAAAAAATGTACTAGCAAAGCAAGACAGCCTCTAGCCAAGGCAATTCTTTTTCGCTAGTCTGCAAGTACGAAGAATTTTAAATGCACACGTGCGGTTAACGCGTGCAAGCACAGGAAGAACATACACTAAATGGAAAGCTTTACTTTACAACCTATTGAAGTTGTATCGGGTGAAGTCAATCTACCCGGTTCAAAAAGCGTATCGAATAGAGCCCTTTTGTTGGCGGCTCTGGCTAAGGGTAAAACTCGCCTTACTAACTTACTAGACAGTGATGATATTCGTCATATGCTCAATGCTCTCACCAAACTTGGTGTTACTTATCAACTCTCTGAAGACAAAACCGTCTGTGAAGTTGAAGGGTTAGGGCGTGCTTTCAACACCGCAGAAGCGACGGAGTTGTTTTTAGGTAATGCGGGTACCGCGATGAGGCCTTTAGCGGCGGCATTGTGCCTTGGAGAGGGTGAATACGTTCTTACTGGTGAGCCTAGAATGAAGGAGCGCCCGATCGGCCACCTCGTTGATGCCCTGAAAACGGCCGGCGCCGATGTGGAATATCTTGAAACTGAAAATTACCCGCCACTAAAAATTAAGTCTACTGGCTTAAAGGCTGGCACAGTGTCAATTGATGGTTCGATTTCTAGCCAGTTCTTAACGGCATTTTTAATGTCAGCGCCACTTGCCGATGGCGAAGTAACGATCAACATCGAAGGCGATTTAGTATCCAAACCATATATTGATATTACTTTACACATCATGAAGCAATTTGGTGTCGAGGTGATCAATAACAATTACCAGTCGTTCGTTATTCCGACAGGGCAAAGTTATATAGCCCCAGGTGATTTTTTAGTCGAAGGTGATGCGTCTTCTGCCTCTTATTTCTTGGCTGCTGCTGCGATTAAAGGCGGAGAAATTAAAGTCACTGGCATTGGTAAAAACAGCATTCAAGGTGATATTCAGTTTGCTTACGCCCTGGAAAAAATGGGTGCAGAAATTGAGTGGGGCGACGATTACGTTACCGCCAGAAAAGGCGACTTAAAAGCGGTTGATTTGGACTTTAACCACATTCCAGATGCCGCGATGACGATTGCTACGGCGGCACTATTTGCTGAAGGTACAACGGCAATTCGAAACGTTTACAATTGGCGAGTCAAAGAAACAGATCGTTTATTTGCTATGGCTACAGAGCTTCGTAAGGTGGGCGCTGAGGTTGAGGAAGGTGAAGACTACATCACGATTACGCCACCTCAATCGTTAACACATGCAGCGATTGACACTTATGATGATCATCGAATTGCTATGTGTTTCTCGTTAGTGGCCTTAAGCGATACACCAGTAACCATTAACGACCCGAAATGTACGTCGAAAACGTTCCCAGACTACTTCGAAAAATTGGCCGGATTGAGCAAATAACGATCGGGTTAAACAGAAAGCCTTAGTTTAATGCTAAGGCTTTTTTGTTGACTATTTGTCAACGCTGAACTCTTTAGATAATTGATGCGCTAGATATTTAAACATGTTGAATACAGAGGTGGTTTTTTCTGTTGGCAGGCCTTGCTCGGTTAAAAAGTACTCACCCTTAAAGACCAAAACGTCTTCTTTTTCTTCTACTGACGTTGCGCGCATGCCTTCGAGGTAATCAGCATGTTCTTGAATCATTTGATTGGCGATTAAAAGTAAATCGAATTCACTAATTTTTTTCTTGCTCATTGATAAATACCTCACATTATTTTGCGGCTAGTGTAGGGCTTATGATAATAAATTCAAGTGAAGTCGTAATCGGTATTTTGTGAGCCATTGCAGAAAAATATTAAACAAAGTTAGTGTAACTGTGAGCTCATGATTAGTATGTCGGCCAATTATAGGACAGACATTGGTTGATAATTGACGATATGTCGACCATTTGGCGTTGAATTAAAAAAAACAGGTTGACCTTCTTATAAACTCGCACAATAGTAAAAAAAGAAGCAATGAACCAGAATAGTATGCGTTTAGTGCAACCGAATTGAGGACGTTTGAGTCAGTATGGGTAAATCTCTCGTAATAGTGGAGTCACCAGCCAAGGCAAAAACGATTAACAAGTATCTTGGTAAAGATTACATTGTTAAGTCGAGTGTAGGTCACGTACGTGATTTACCAACCGCCGGACAGAGCAGTGGCGCGAAAGCTGCGGCTATCTCTACCAAAGGTATGAGCCCTGAAGAGAAAGCTCGTATCAAGAAAGAAAAAGATCGTAAATCGCTGATTAAGAAAATGGGTATCAATCCATACAATGATTGGGAAGCGAATTATCAGATTTTACCGGGCAAAGAAAAAGTTGTCGCGGAATTACAGAAATTAGCAAAAGACGCTGACCATGTATATCTCGCAACCGATTTGGACCGCGAAGGAGAAGCTATTGCGTGGCACCTTCGTGAGATCATCGGTGGCGATGAACAACGTTACAAGCGTGTGGTTTTTAATGAGATCACTAAAAACGCAATTCAACAAGCGTTTGAAACTCCGGGTGAGTTAAACATTGATGGCGTAAACGCCCAGCAAGCACGTCGCTTTATGGACCGTGTTGTTGGCTTTATGGTCTCCCCACTGCTTTGGAAAAAAGTGGCGCGTGGTTTATCTGCCGGTCGTGTTCAATCGGTTGCTGTTAAGCTGTTGGTTGAGCGTGAGCGTGAAATCAATGCGTTCATTCCAGAAGAGTTCTGGGATGTTCACGCTGACACAAAAACGGCCGATCAAACCGATTTCCGTTTGCAAGTGGCTCAAAAAGACGGCGTCGCATTTAAGCCAGTCAATGAAGCACAAGCAAGCTCAGCGGTGACTACGTTAGAAAAAGCAAGCTACGAAGTTTGCAAACGAGAAGATCGCCCAACGAGCAGCAAGCCATCAGCGCCTTACATCACTTCAACGTTGCAACAGGCGGCGAGTACGCGTCTTGGTTACGGCGTAAAGAAAACAATGATGCTTGCGCAGCGTTTGTATGAAGGTGGTTACATCACTTACATGCGTACAGATTCAACCAACTTGAGCTCTGAAGCAGTAGAAACACTGCGTGAATACATTGCGAGCGAGTATGGCAATCAATACCTGCCTGAAAAAGCAAAAGTTTACGGCAGCAAAGAAGGTGCTCAAGAGGCGCACGAAGCGATTCGTCCTTCAAGTGTTGATGTAAAAACTGAAGATTTGAAAGGTATGGAAGCCGATGCACATAAACTGTATCAGTTAATCTGGAACCAGTTTGTCGCGTGTCAGATGACGCCAGCAAAATACGACTCAACAACATTGAGTGTTCGTGCTGCGGAATTCACACTGAAAGCGAAAGGCCGTATTCTTAAATTTGATGGTTGGACTCGTGTTCAACGTCCTATGGGCAAAAATGAAGATCAAATCCTTCCTGCAGTCCAAATTGGCGATAAATTAGATTTAGTGGCACTCGACCCTAAACAACACTTTACTAAGCCACCAGCGCGCTTTACAGAAGCCGCATTGGTTAAAGAATTAGAGAAGCGTGGTATTGGTCGCCCTTCAACTTACGCTTCAATCATTTCTACGATCCAAGATCGTGGTTATGTGAAGGTAGAGCAGCGTCGATTCTATGCTGAGAAAATGGGCGAAATTGTAAGCGATCGATTAGACGATAGCTTCAATGACCTGATGAACTACGATTTTACCGCTCGTATGGAAGCAAAACTTGATCAGATAGCCGAAGGCGAAACAAGCTGGACTGGCGTATTAGATCAGTTCTTTGTTGACTTTACGGGTGATTTGGAAAAAGCGGAACTTGACGAAGATGTGGGCGGAATGAAGCCTAATAACATCGTCGAGACTGATATCGCATGTCCTACCTGTTCTCGACCTATGGGGATTCGTACTGCTTCAACCGGTGTTTTCCTGGGTTGTTCAGGGTACGCTTTACCACCAAAAGAGCGTTGTAAGACGACGATTAACTTAGGCGACGAAGAAGGCATCATCAACGTACTTGAAGAAGACGTTGAAACCGCCGCACTTCGTGCTAAGAAACGTTGCCCTATATGCGAAACGGCAATGGACGCATACCTAATCGACGAAACGCGTAAAATGCACGTTTGTGGTAATAACCCGAACTGTGAAGGTTACGTGGTTGAATTTGGCGAGTTTAAAGTCAAAGGCTATGACGGTCCTTTAGTTGAATGTGATAAATGTGGTAGCGACATGGTGCTGAAAAACGGCCGTTTCGGTAAGTACATGGATTGCACCAGCGAAGACTGTAAAAACACACGTAAGATTCTAAGAAATGGCGATGTCGCGCCACCAAAAGAAGACCCAGTGCATTTCCCAGAATTGCCGTGTGAAAACTCAGATGCTTATTTTGTTTTACGTGATGGTGCTTCTGGCTTGTTCATGGCCGCAAGTAACTTTCCTAAGTCTCGTGAAACGCGTGCGCCGTTGGTTAAAGAATTGGTGGAATACAAAGAACGTATTACCGATAAATTTAAATACCTAACGACCGCACCGGTTGCCGATCCAGATGGCCGTCCTACGGTGGTTCGTTTTAGTCGTAAATCGAAAGAGAATTACGTTCGTTCGGAGATTGATGGTAAGCCATCAGGCTGGACTGGCCTTTACATTGACGGTAAGTGGGAAATTACCGACAAGCGTAAAAAGCCAAAAGCAAAAGCGGATGAAAAGTAAGCGAAACCTTTCGTTTAAAGCTAAATAACTGAAATAGATAATAATGAAGCAGCCGATTGGCTGCTTTTTTTTGTTTTAAATTTGACCGCTAGTCAATATCTCCTAATCTTAAAGTTATAAAATAATAATACTAACAACGTCATCTTGTAATCTAGCTCCGCGGTAGAGGAGCTTGGAGAGGTCTATTTGGTTAGGAGGAAACGGTGAGGCTAAAAGGTTCGCTGAAAACACGGTTAGTCGTGATCACCTTAGTGGCATTGCTTCCAGCCGTTTTGATCATCACTACTAATATTTGGTATCAGTTTTCTCAAGAGAAGGAGAGGGTCGCACGTCAGGCATACGCCTTCACTAAAATATTACTTGCAGATCAAATTGAACTCATTTCTTCGACGGAATATCTTCTCAAAGCCATCAGTATTCGGCCACAAGTACAGAATCCACGTTCAAAAGAGTGTCAAAAAGCGGTAAAGGAATGGCAGCGGTTGAGCCCTTACATCGTAAATATTGGTATTCCCCTTGCCGATGGGAACCTGTTTTGTAACGCAACAAACATGTCTCAAGCGGTAAACGTTTCAGACCGACTATATTTCCAGCAAGCGATACAAGATCGTATTTTCTCTGCTGGGCAGTTTCAACAAGATCGAGCAACCGGTATTGCATCGATCAATTTTGCCTATCCAGTGTTAAATGAAAACGAAGAGGTGATCGCAGCCGCAGTTGCTGTACTGTCACTTGAGTGGTGGAATCATAGGCTGACCACATTAGAACTGCCAAAAGATGCGATTGCGTTAATAGTCGACGCTAACAAAAAGGTCATTGCATCTGACGGTGAAAATTACAACGCAGATTTACCAGGCTTGTTTTCTGGTGATACGGTGGAAGAAGAGGCTGAGCTGGTCAAAGGCTTTGTCGATTCAGCAGGTATGAATCGGCTGGCTGTCAGTATGCCGTTGCTTATTAATAATCGCGATACTAACGCTCGTTTTGTTGTTTCATTGTCGACGGAAGAGTCATACAAGATGGCTCGACGATCCGCATTAAGGGCAATGGTGAGTTTAGTGGCGGGTTATGGCGTATTTATCACCCTTTTGTGGTGGGGTTTTGCATCAAATGTACTTAAACCGGTTTACGCCTTGTTGACGGCATCAAAACGTTACATCGAACGCTGCGATAACAAAAAAAGCCCAAGTCTAGATGAATTGTCTGGGTTCTACAGGCAGTTTACCCAAGTCATCCGCGAGCAAGAACGGCTAACAAACACGATTATTGAAAATGAACTCCAACTGAGTACTGCATATCAAAGGCTTAACAACTTATTAGATAATTCTCCTTTCGGTGTCGTTGAATGGGATCCAGACCTAAGAATTCAGCGTTGGTCGGCGGAGTGTATCCGTGTATTCGGCGTAGAGTTTGATCGGGTCAAAAATAGAAAAATAGACCAACTAGAGGCCGATATTAAGCATCACTTCTGGGCAATTGAATCATTCTTGAAGTTATACCGAAATGGCAAATCAAGTATGAAAACCTCAGAGGTAAGTTTTAAGGATGGTGTCAATGCAGAAAAAGTACTGCGATGGCGTTTTTCTGCAATCTATGATGATTCCGAAAACCTTATTGCCATTTTAGGGATGTTCGAGAATGTAACACAGCAGGTAGAGTATCAAAGAGAACTTGAATACTATGCTAAGTACGACAGTTTAACGGGCCTACCTAACCGGTATTCAATTCTTCAGTATATTTCCGAACGAATTATCCAAAACTACCATTTTTCTATTGTGTTACTCGACATTAAGAACTTTAAGATGGTGAATGATCATTATGGTCATGAGTACGGAGATATGTTGCTCGTCGAGTTAGCCGAGCGAATGAACCTGCCGCTTCAACGGGGTGAGCTGTTGTCTCGTTGGGGAGGCAATGAGTTCATATACGTGATTCCCTACACCGCTAAAGTAGACGTTCTGAGAAGAGTGGAAGAGCTTCGTTCCAAGCTGGCACTGCCGCTGACATTGGGAACAGGTTCTTATTCTACACAGCTTCATTGTGGGATCAGTTCAACGGAAGATAGCTACGAGACCGCTGGGGATCTAATACGCTGTGCTGACCTCGCGATCTATTTTGCTAAAAAGAAAGCCGGTGGTCCGGTCAATATCTATAACCCAACCATGTCCGAAATAGGCAGTGCCCAATTCGAATTGGAAGCAGAATTAAGAACGGCGCTACAAAACAACGAATTTGAGCTCTATTACCAGCCAATAAAAAGTAATGGCTCAGGCCTTTACGAGTCGGCAGAGGCTCTTATTAGGTGGAATCATCCAACTCGAGGCATGGTTTCTCCTGCTGAGTTTATCCCTGTGGCAGAAGAATCAGGCTTGATTCTGCCGATTGGGTATTGGAAAAAGCCATTTCCCAAATGAAAGAGTGGCACGTTAATGGCGTTATGTTGAAAGACATTGCTGTGAATTTATCCGCTCTTCAACTTAACGATGCAAAAATCGTCAGTCAGGTCAAATCCCTCTGTGAACACTATCAGTTGTCTCCGAACTTATTGACCCTTGAAGTGACGGAAACGTCACTTTTATCTAGCCATACGGATGTCATCGGTAAGATTAAGGAGTTAAAAGAGTTTGGGATCAAGATCGCACTTGATGACTTTGGTACTGGCTATTCAAGCCTTAGTTATTTGAACGAACTTCCATTGACTAAATTGAAAATAGATCGTTCGTTTGTTGCAAAAGTGGGTGAAAATGATAATGAAATGTTGCTTGATGCGATATTTTCAATCGCACATGGGTTGAGTTTGAGTGTTATCGCTGAAGGTGTAGAGACCCAGAATCAATTCGACTATATCGTGGCAAGGCAGTGCGAGTATAGCCAAGGTTACCTATTTAGTAAGCCAGTCCCCCCAACAGAGCTGGAATTGATACTCAGAAAGGAAATGTCGCCTTGTTAGATATGATAAAACGAAGATCACGTAACACAATTGAAACCTTATTGTTACATAATAAATATACGTGGTAAGACCTGTCACAATTCTTGAATTAGTGATTGTAATTGCATATTAATTTAGCTACAAAGGCTTCATTAAAGCGTACTCTGTAAAATATAATTAAAAGTACGAAAAAATAAAAATTAATAGATATTGGATATGTATTATTCGCTTGGTTTGCTCAATGGATTGAAAATGCACCAAAGTGCCTCTTTTTTCTCCATTTATAACAAATTGAGCTCACTGTGTGGGCAACTTTCCCTTTGATAGCGCCTGTGAGTGTACCGCTAGGTATAAACGTCAATACCTAGACACTTAACATGCGCTATTTACCTAGTTGCTAACACAGATGTCAAAAAACTATAAATATGGAGATTTAAAATGGCTGGTGTTCTAGGAATGATTCTTGCGGGTGGTGAAGGTTCACGTCTTCGTCCTTTAACGGAATCACGCAGTAAACCCTCGGTTCCTTTTGGCGGTAGCTACCGTCTGATTGACTTCGCTCTAAACAACTTCGTTAATGCTGATTTAATGCGTATTTACGTGTTAACACAGTTCAAATCGCAATCACTTTACCTTCACATGAAAAAAGGCTGGAACCTATCCGGTATTACGGATCGATTCATTGATACAGTCCCTGCTCAAATGCGTGACGGTAAACGTTGGTATGAAGGCACAGCAGATGCTATTTACCAAAACATCCGTTTCGTTGAGTTGGCTGACCCTGATCAAGTTTGTATTTTTGGCTCTGACCATATCTACAAAATGGATATTCGCCAAATGCTTGATTTCCACAAACGAGTAGAAGCAAGCTTAACAGTATCAGCAATTCGTATGCCTTTATCTGAGGCCTCTGAATTTGGTGTTATTGAAGTAGACGAAAACGGCAAGATGATTGGTTTTGAAGAAAAACCACAAAACCCTAAATCAATCCCTGGTTCTCCAGGCGAAGCGTTGGTTTCTATGGGTAACTACATTTTTGAGACAGACGCTCTTTGTAAAGAACTTCGTGAAGATGCAGACAACGAAGCATCAAGCCATGACTTTGGTAAAGACATTATCCCGAAAATGTTCCCTCAAGGTGATGTGTACGTTTACGACTTCTCAACCAATAAAATCAGCGGTGAGAAAGAAACAACGTACTGGCGTGATGTAGGTAGCATCGATTCATACTGGTCTGCTCATATGGATCTACTAGACAAAGATCCTCAATTCTCACTTTATAACCGTAAGTGGCAGTTGCATACATACTACCCACCATTGCCGCCAGCAACTTTTGTTGACGTTGATGAAAACAAGGTAAACAAAGTTACCGATAGTTTGATCTCAGGTGGTAGTTACGTTCAAGGCTCTGATATCTACAAGTCTGTACTTGGCTATCGCAGTAATGTTGCTAGTGGCTCAATGATCAGCGAGTCAATCTTGTTAGGTGATGTTAAAGTAGGCGCTGGCTGTAAAATTCGCCGCGCAATCATTGATAAGAATGTTGAGTTTGCACCGGGCACCGTTATTGGTGAAGATTTAGAACTAGACGCACAACGATTCCATGTTTCTCCTGATGGCATTGTTGTCGTTAAGAAAGGGATGAAAGTTGGATTCTAAGATGGATCGATTGAACATTTGGTTTACAGTATCTGAAGCTGAAGGCTTGATCAAAAGTGGAGGCTTAGCCGATGTGGCTAAGGCTCTGCCGAAAGCGCTTCAAGGGTTAGGTCACGAGGTTGCGATTGTACTTCCTGCGTATCAAAAACTGCCAGGTAAGTCGGACGCGCAAGTTGTCCTCTCTACAGAGTTGGATTTTTGGCCTCATATTGGCTATCAAGTCCGCAAGTTGTCGCTTGATGGTGTGGATGTTTATGCGGTTGAGTGCGACAAGTACTTTGATCGACCTGAACTCTATGCGCAAGCGAATCAAGCTTATGCCGATAACGGCGAACGTTTTGGCTTTTTCGCTTCTGCTTGTCTAGATATGTTGCCAAAACTGGGCATTAATCCAGACATCATTCATGCAAATGATTGGCATACAGGGCTAATACCATTCTTACTAAAAACACGTTATGAGCATGATGAGCGTTATCAGCATATTCGTAGTGTGTTAACAGTACATAACGCCATCTTTAAGGGTATTTATTCTTACGATGAGCTTGAGATCATCCCAGAGCTTAATCTGTCGGGAATGGATCACCTGCAATATGGTTATGGTCATGTCAGTATGCTTAGAGCAGGCGTTGCCTTTGCTGACAAAGTAAATGCAGTCAGTCCCAACTACGCTGCAGAACTAATGACACCGCTTGGTTCACACGGAATGGTCGATGATTTTGTTCATCGTAGTGCTGACTTATACGGCATTGTTAATGGTTGTGATTACAGTGAGTGGAGCCCGGTAACGGACAAACACTTACCTGCTAATTACAAGCCAACATTAACGAGTATGGTGAAAGGCAAAGCGCTGAATAAGCGTTGTCTGCAAGAAGAAGTCGGGTTACAAACAGAAAAATTGCCAGTATTTGGTATGGTTTGCCGTCTGACGCATCAGAAAGGCTTCCACTACATATTGCCAATTTTAGAGCAGTTTCTTCGTAATGACGTCCAGTTGGTTATCGTTGGTACGGGTGAACCAGAAGTGGCTCAGCAACTGCATCAAGTGGCGAAACAGTTTCCGACTAAATTCGCTTTTATCGAAGCTTACGATAACCGTCTAGCTCATTTAGTTGAAGCAGGTTCGGACTTCTTCTTGATGCCTTCAGAGTTTGAAGCGTGTGGTTTGAATCAAATCTACAGCATGTCTTACGGAACATTGCCAATCGTACGTGCGGTCGGTGGCCTTAAAGACACAGTGGTGGACTATGATCAGAGCCCAAAACAAGCAACAGGTTTTAGCTTCGACGAGCCAGAGCCTCTCGCGTTGTTAGCGGTTATGCAAAGAGCGTTGATTTTGTATCTTCAGCAACCTGATGAAATGAAACGCGTTCAGTTACATGCCATGAACACAGACTTTAGCTGGATCGATTCGGCTAAGCTGTACGATGAGATGTACCGCGCTGCATTAAGATAGAACGACCAATGTTCCTATTAGAAGGCCTCCTTGCGAGGCCTTTTTTATATCAGTAAGCCTAATCGCTCTAGATATCACGAAATGACGCAATTTGTTGCAATATGGTTGGCGAAGTAAGTCGGTATGAATTGTGGTTCGTTAACCTGAAAGACATAAGAAAATGAGTAACTTAAATTTGAAAGTGATCAATATGTAGCGCGTGAAAGCTTCGGTACTAGGTTATGCACCTAGGCATTGCTGTTACACTGCCTTTTATATGTGGTAGTATTTTGCAATCAATATAAGTACTAAAATAAATAGATAAGCATATTTGAATGTCTGACGCCTTGCTGTTCCATAAAACTTACCTTCACCCAACGAGTAAACACTGGGTGGTATTCGTCCATGGTGCGGGCGGAAGCTCATCTATTTGGTTTAAACAAATCAAAGCCTATCGAGAGCACTTCAACTTAGTGTTGGTGGATCTACGTGGACACGGTCGTTCACACCAGCTTATAAAAGACATCATTAATAGCGACTACACGTTCAAAGATGTATCGCAGGATGTGTTGAAAGTCATGGATCATTTAAAGATCCAATCAGCGCACTTTGTCGGAATGTCTCTTGGAACGATCATCGTGCGCAATGTCGCTGAAATCGCAGCTGAAAGAGTATCAAGTATGGTACTTGGTGGCGCGGTAACACGGTTTAACGCTCGCTCTCAAGCCTTGGTAAAACTGGGGGATTGGAGCAAGAATATTTTGCCATATATGTGGCTGTATCGCTTATTTGCTTATATCGTTATGCCTCAGCGTAGTCAAAAAGAATCACGGCATTTATTCATCCGAGAAGCAAAAAAATTATGCCAAAAGGAATTCAAACGCTGGTATACCTTGGCTGCGGATGTGAATCCGTTAATGCGTTACTTTAAAGAGCAAGATATCCCTATACCGACGCTTTATCTTATGGGGGATAAAGACTACATGTTTATCCAACCGGTAAAAGAGATGGTAAAAGTACACAAGAAAAGTGCGTTGATCGAGATTCCAAATTGCGGTCACGTCTGTAATGTTGAAAAGCCGGAAGCCTTTAACAGGCAATCAATCGCCTTTATTCAGCAGCACGCTTGTTCATAACGTTACGGTACTCTTTTCCCCAAACCTGAGTACCGTCTCTGCTTTCTCTGCTTTCTCTGCTTTACTTAGCCTTTAGCCCTAATCATTCCCTACAAATCTTGTGAGCCACAATTCCAACAGCAAGAAAATTGCGGTTCAATCGACTCGCCGCATTGTTTGCACAACCACGGCGTTTGCCCATTAGACGTTGAGTCCAAATATTGCTGTATGAGGCTTAATGATAGCTGGTGTTGGCTTTCATTTAACAACCATACATAAGGCTCACTGTTCTCCCCGAAAGGCAGTTCGCCTTGAAGGCCAAACAAGCCTTCTCCGCGAACTTCACACTCTATCCCTTGCGTCTTGAGTAGCTCGCAAACAATGTGCGCTTCCGGCGGGATTGTGGCGGAAAATAATTTCATACTCTCTCTCGTTTTATTATCGTTCTGCTAGCTGGCTTTTTTTTGTACAGACGACTGTACTTTCCCCATGATCCACTTAGCGGCGACTGGGAAAACGCCCAATAATGCGAAGGATAATAGAACAGTAGGGGAGACAATACCGGATAAGCTTTCTATTTGAGCCAATTGCGTGCCTGCGTTGATAAATACTGCAGTGCCAGGGAGCATGCCGAGTTGGCTTACAAAATAGAATTGCAGCGTTTTTATTGGTGTTAATCCCATGACGAGGTTAATCAAGAAGAATGGAAAAACAGGGATTAAGCGTAGGCTAAATAGGTAGAATGCCCCATCTCGCTTAACCCCTTCATTAATGGTTTCTAACTTGGCGCCAAATCGATTTTGTACCCAGTCGCGTAGTAGATAGCGGCTACTCAAAAACGCCAATGTTGCGCCAAGCGTACTGGCGAAAGAAACTAAGATAAGTCCGGTGGTAAAACCAAATAGTGCGGCGCCGAGTAGGGTAATTACGGTAGCTCCGGGTACAGAGAAGGCGGTGACTAATACGTATAATGCGAAGTAACTTAACGCTGAAACAATGAAATTGTTTTCAATAAACTCACCTAAAGCAACTTGTTGGGCTTTAGCGTTTTCAAGCGTTAGGTGTGGACCAAAATTGATCGCCAATACCACGATTACAGCGATGAAGACTATCCCTAAAATGATCTTCTTGTTCATATTTACGTCCTGTTTAGAAAAGTTGTATAAATCTTAATAAGTATGACAGAGGAAATAGGATAAAACTTTCATTTGATACAAAAAAAACCGCGAGCTTGTCAGTTCGCGGTTTTTTGTTGTTCATATTATGTCGACCTAATTTAGCTGATCGATGAGCTCGTCTCTGCGTTGTTTCGGGATGACTGACCAGTGTGTGCCGTTAATAGCGCCTTCAAGCGCCCACAATAGCTCGAATCCAACATCTCCGGTGTGCGTTTGGCTAATTGCTTGATAAGCTTTAGCTGCACCGTGAGTGCGTAAATCGTCGGCACTATTGATTCCGGCTTTCTTAAGCATTCTTTCAGTACCTAAACGCAGGTTAGGTAAATCTTTTAAACGAGTTGGTTTCACCTCGGCTTGCTTGAGCTTTTCGGTATTTGCAACCGTGAGAGCCTTAAGTGCAATATCGAGGATATCTTGAGGCGTTTCCCACATCTGAAAAGGTAATGCAAAATACTTGGTAACGACGGGAAAACCACGCTTTTTATAGACATAAGGCTGAAGACCTTGTTGCTTAAATGTCAGCGCATTGGCTGCATCAGCCCTTATGTGAAGAGTATCGTTTACGACCAAAGCAAACATAGTATTGTCTGCAAAGACACCAAAGCCACCAAACATAGAGCGAGATTTTATCTTCCCTAAAGTCTCAAATAGCTTAAGTGAGTTTTTTAATATCGGTTTATCCATGCTAATAATCTCGGTTTAGAAACAACGTCACCAAAATCAGGTCCGAGAAGTGAGCAAAACTATGCGAGTGTTATATAAGCCACAAGGTAGCTATATAAATTTTGCATATTTGCCATCGGCGACCCCACTACCATACCAATAATACATATTGATTTAGGCCGGAAGTTTTGCGTCCTACTTTTTCAAGTAGTTTGCCCTGTGCGTGACAATAAAATCATAGTGAAAAATCGGAACAAACATCACAATTGAGGTTTCTTAATGTGACATTGGTTCAAATAAGAGTGCCTACAATATGAAACAGCCCTCGCATATGAAGCAAGGGCCATTAAATATGAATTAATCTGCTATTTGCTAGATTAATCTTTTGACGGATTGACGTTCAACAATCTCGGGGTGCATTTCAAACACTCGTTTGTCATGTTCTTTATCTTTAATGCGTTCAAGCAAGATCTCAAAAGCTGTTTTACCAACACGACGTTTAGGTTGGTGTACCGTGGTGAGTGGCGGTGAAAAGTAACCAGAGACTTCAATATTATCGTAACCAATAACAGAGATATCGTCAGGAACGCTCAGGCCTTTTTCTTGAAGACGACTTAAGAGTCCAAGAGCCATGGTGTCATTGAAGCAAAAAACCGCGGTTGGGCGTTGTGCCATAGCAATGATTTTATCCGCTGCGACAACCGCCATATCACATTCGAAATTACCTTCAATGATGTGATCTTCTTGGAACTCAATGTTTGCTTCGGCTAGAGCGCGTTTATAACCGGCTATACGCTCGATGCAGGCGAGTTTGTCTAAGTGGCCACTTAAACAAGCGATGTCTGTGTGTCCGTGATCAATTAGGTATTTCGTTGCTAGATACCCACCTTCTTCAGAGTTATCGATGATCTTATCTGCATGAGAGCTTTCAGGGCCCCAGTCCATGATTACTTTTGGAATGTCAGCGTGAGAATCAAGCATTCCACGAAGTTCTTCCGTTAAATCTGAACACATGACTAATATGCCGTCTACACGTTTCTCAGCGAGCATACGGATATAATCTCGTTGCTTTTCGTAGATACCACCAGTATTACACAGAATCAAAGTGTAGCCTTGACGGTAGCAGTAGCTCTCAACACCGTCGACAACTTCGGCGAAAAATGGGTTGGTAGACTGAGTTACTAGCATGCCGATCGTACGGGTCGTATTACACTTAAGGCTGCGTGCGACAGCGCTTGGGGCATAATTTAGTTCTTCTACTGCTTTGTTTACTCGCTCTTGCGTTGCTTCAGCAACAAAACGAGTTTTATTAATTACATGTGAAACCGTAGTAGTCGATACACCGGCAATACGCGCAACATCTTTAATCGTGGCCATAAAAATTTCCTGTCGAGTCAGCACCGTATGAGTATTAGTTTAATGGAGGGCTGACCAAATATAATTAATGCAAAAAATAAAACCGCTCAATATAGGCGGTTTTCATGGAACTGGCGTGTTTTCATATTTTATCGTTTGCGATCACAATTTTAGACCGATTCAAACACTCTGACAACGTTATTTGTTTCAAAACGACGATGTATTCATTAAAACAGTGAATTCAGGAATGAAAAATGATAACGAGAGATGACCAAAATGAAGGGAGAGGGCCGTATTTTCGACCCTCTAGATGTCTTTTACTGCTCGCCTGAAATGTATTCACAATCAAGCTTAAGGAAGGCAAGCAACAGCTGTGCTACTGCGGCATAAAACCCAAATTCATCGAATTGGCGGCATTTTGCGTTAAATGATGGAACCCAAGTCAGCATGTGTTGTTCGATAAATTGTTTTTGTTCCAGTAAAGCCAACTCAAAGTCGTTTTCATTGTCGATTTCGTTAGAACGCACGATTAGGTTACCAAGGAAGTCGAGCTCTAATGCGAGATGATCGGCAGGTTCATTAAAGCCTTCTTGCTTGGTAATGTTTTTGTCTTTCATCAGTTGCTCCATTGCCAGAGCAGGTTTACCGTTTAACAAACCTTCAGTGCCAATATACAAGGAGGCATAAGGGAGTGCCGCATTTTTGGCGGTAGCTAAGAACAAACCACAAAAGTCGGCGGACAGTTCTAGTTGAACATCGGCACGGTCTTGCAGTTGGTTAAGCGAGTTAATCAGCGCGGATGTCGCCTCTGTTAACTGAGGGTTTTCACCTAAGCCAGAAATAAAGCCTCTGATCTCAGCTGTATGGTACGCCGTTAATTCATCTTCAGTTAGTTCACGCGCAAATAGGCTCGATAGCCACCAATATATCTCTGCCCGTTTTTCGTTGAACGCTTTAGCTTCTTGCATAGGGATAACTCTCATAAAGAACTGACAAGGTGATTCTAACGGATTAAGATGAACAGAACTAATCCAAAATATGTTAAATAATGAAAGCTTATTGCTGATTATTAACCCAGGCTGTCAAGGTTGCTCTGAATCAATAAAAGCTAAAAAAAATGGTTATTTTAGTCTATTCGCTAGATATGTAACGGATTGTGAATAGAATAAATAGAGAGTGTAGATAAAAATATTATAAGTGGTGTAGATGAGCTATCACGTTTTAGTCGTAGAAGATGATGTGGTCACACGTAGTAAGCTGGCGGGTTACTTCCAAAATGAAGGTTATACCGTGAGCGAAGCTGAAAATGGCGAACAGATGCGTGCCATTTTGGGTGAGTACTCCATAGATTTGGTGATGCTAGATATTAACC
Organism: Vibrio tapetis subsp. tapetis; assembly: GCF_900233005.1. NCBI lineage: Bacteria > Pseudomonadati > Pseudomonadota > Gammaproteobacteria > Vibrionales > Vibrionaceae > Vibrio > Vibrio tapetis. Next base: position 1,720,386 of record NZ_LT960611.1, on the reverse strand, counting down.
TTCCTAGCGAAGATGGGCTAATGCTGACGCGAGAACTTCGTAGCCAGTCTAACATTGGCATCATACTGGTTACCGGTCGTACAGACAGCATTGATAAAATTGTTGGTTTGGAGATGGGCGCAGACGATTACGTTACCAAGCCCTTTGAATTGCGAGAATTACTCGTTCGGGTTAAGAATTTACTTTGGAGAATTTCGTTAGTATCGGAAGCTTCTTCACGTGATATTCAAAAAGAAGAATCAGGACAACTTGTGCGTTTTGGTGAATGGACATTTGATGTTCAAAGAAGATCATTAAGTTGCAATGGAGAGCCGGTCAAGCTGACAAAGGCTGAGTACGAATTGCTTGTTGCCTTGTCATCTTATCCGAACAAAGTGTTAAGTCGTGAACGGATTTTGAATATGATCAGCCATCGTGTCGACGCCCCTAACGATCGTACTATCGACGTATTGATTCGTCGAATGAGAGCCAAGATGGAACAGGATCCTAAAAATCCACAAATCTTCGTAACGGTTCATGGTGAAGGCTATATGTTTGCGGGTGATTGACCTCGTGAGCCCTTCTAGTAAATGAGCCATAAAAAAACCGAGATGATTATCTTAATGCCGATCGTTTAGCTACTTGAACGATCCTCCAGAGGCCTCATAATCGGTCGTAACGTAAGTTACGGCCGATTTTTGTTTGCCCAGCGAAGCTGGCAAACCCATTAGGCTGAAAGAAGCCTAAATCACCCTGATTGAGGGGAAGATAATCCGAATCGCAAGGGCGTTGCTGGCCAACGGCAGGGTTTGAAGGAAGCGATAGGAAGTTAACAGTACACAACGAAAGTGAACCTGATTCGGCAATTTAGGTGGGTAAGCGTGCAAAATAGCGTGAAGCCCGATACTCAATCAGACCTAGATTGTGCTTGAGGGTGGCATTGTTAACAGGGAGCCAGTGCAGTAACTGGGGAAGCCTGACACCACATCCGAGCAAACGTCGGAAGCATAAACTCAAGGCGAGAGCCAAGATCTATGTTGGTGCGAGGTGGCAGATGAATCCGTAGTAGTGAGTAAAGCTCGGCCGGTGAAGCCCAGTAATGGTGTGGAGGATAAAACTGAGCTGACCATCAGTAACACGTCTGATGGGACAACATTTTGCCAAAAGCAATCTGGTGTTGCGAAGGGATGAAGTACATTTTAAGTCTGTGATGAGCAGATGTTTTTTTTCAGTGGTATACAAGTTGATTAGCTATCGAGGTATTCCGTCTCGGTCTTTGTGAAAGCAAAGCACTGAAGCGAGAAACCGTACAAGGGAGTAACTCTGACTCACTCTAGTAAATTGCCATTGAGCTAGAAGGCTAGAGAGTGGAGTGAAATACACCAACACTGTGAGAGAGCATTTGTCCCCACACGGCACACAATCTAAAGGAAAAAGTTGAGAGTTTACTACAGTTTATATGGTCACTTGCTCCACAAAGAGCGACTCTATAAAGGATTTAAAAAAGTGTGGAAAGCGAAAGGCGCGGCCGGAATAGATAGGCAGAGCCTAAGCGACTACGCCCAAAATCTGAGTGATAACCTAGATCAACTTCTTCTGGAACTCAAAACCAAGCGATACACCCCTCAACCCGTCAGACGGGTAGAAATACCGAAAGATGATGGTGGGGTGCGATTACTTGGGATCCCAACAGTACGGGATAGAGTTGTCCAACAAGCTCTAAATGATCTATTAACCCCAATCTTCGAAGAGCAGTTTCACCCATCCAGCTTTGGGTATAGACCGAATCGAAGTTGTCACGATGCTATAAACAAAGCGACGATGTTCATCCGTCGATACGGAATGCAACACGTCGTAGATATGGACTTATCGAAGTGCTTCGATAAGCTCGACCACGAGCTTATTCTAAAAAGCATTAAGAAACGAGTCACAGACAGTAGCGTACTGGAGCTCATCAAACAGTTCCTGAAAAGTGGCGTAATGGTTGATGGAGAGTGGCAGCATACCGAGATAGGTAGTCCGCAAGGTGGAGTAATAAGCCCACTGATAGCGAACATCTATCTGGATGCGTTTGATCAAGAGATGCGAAAGCGAGGACATCGAATAGTCCGTTATGCCGACGACATACTGATCTTCTGTCGCAGCCGTAAAGGTGCAGAAAATGCGCAAGTACAGGCAACGAAGGTCCTGGAAAAACAGCTCAAGTTAACGGTGAACGAAACCAAATCACACATAGCGCACAGCGGCGAAGGTGTGAAATTCCTTGGAATAGAAATCGGTAGCCATTATAGCCGTATTCAGCCAAAGAAAATGTCGACGTTCAAAGGAAAGTTGAAGCGAGTGACAAGACGCAATGGCGGTAAGCCATTGTTAGAAGTCATTAAACAACTGAATCCACTTCTGAGAGGGTTCAGCCAGTACTTTCGAATAGCGAATGCCAACAGGGAGTTTAAGAAACTGGCCGCGTGGTTAAGGCGAAGACTTCGCAGCGTCCAATTACGATTATGGAAAAAACCGACCCGACTCCACCGCAGGCTAAGACAGCTAGGTTACGAAGGGTCATTCAGGTATATCTGTATGGATAGTTGGAGAAATGCTGCGAGTCCATTAGCCAGTTACTCGATGCCAAATCAATGGTTTAACGACCTTGGATTAGTGAATCTTGAACACGTTAGGACAGGATATGTGTTCAGCCATTATGCTGAATGGAAATGTGCATGAGCCGTATACGAGGTCCGTACGTACGGTTCTGTGAGAGGGATGAGGCGGAGACGCCTCACCCTACTCGATTATGTCTGAGTTTTCAAAAGAGTTACAGGTTACCGCAGAGTTTTGCCACGAACGTCCAATCGATGTGTTTAATAAACACATTCCTTGGGAATGGGTTGAAGAAGCTGTTCAACAAACTGGACGAGTATCGCTCAGAAAGCGACGCCTCCCCGCAGAGCAAGCTGTTTGGTTAGTATTAGGGATTGGGCTCCAACGTAATCGCTCCATTCAAGATGTCTGCGACAAGTTGGAGTTAGCATTCCCTGATGTAGATGGTGAACTCACACCTATGGCAACAAGCAGTATTATCAAGGGGAAAGAACGCCTCGGCGATAAACCTATGCGTTACTTATTTAAAACTACAGCCCAACAGTGGGAGCAACAATCAGACTTTGACGAAGTTTGTGGCTTAAAGCTTCTTAGTGTCGATGGAACGTATTTCAAAACTCACAATACCGAAGAAAATCAGCATTTTGGGTTTGCTCAAAAAGGTGCATCATTTCCAAGCGTGTTGGCAGTAACATTAATGTCTACACGTAGCCACCTTGTGTCCGATGCTGCTTTTGGACCAGTAACAAACAGTGAAATATCATATGCCCAACAACTTGTGGGGTCAGCACCAGATGACTCATTAACACTTTTTGATAGAGGGTTCACTTCTGCGGAGTTATTTACCAGCTGGCAGGGTGCTAGCAGTAACAGCCACTGGTTAACACCAATCAAAACCAAAATGCGCTATGACATAATCGAGAGTTATACTGATTATGATCATCTCATTGAGATGCCTGTTTCACCACAAGCTCAAAAGCAGACTCCCTATCTTGGCAAGAGATGGCAAGCACGCCTTATTCTAATTCCAACCCCTAAAGGTGAAATCAAAGGCTTCATTACTTCGTGCTTATGCCCTGAGCGCTATCTGTTTGATGACTTAGTTAAAGTGTATTGGGAGCGTTGGGAAATCGAACGCAGTTACGGCGAACTAAAGCAGTATCAGTTACAAAACAAACCAACATTACGAAGTAAGAAAAAAGTCGGGATATATCAGGAGCTATGGGGAATATTAACCAGCTATAACATCGTGAGGCTGGAAATGGCTGAGATGGCTAAACAACATGAAGTTGAGCCTCTACGGATCAGCTTCATTAATGCCTTATTTTTGATTATGGATGAGATGATTTGGGCGAGCGACACTCGAAGTCCAGGAGCGATACCAAAAAACTTAAAAGCTCTCAGGGACAATGGGAAGCGGCTTATTCTCCCCAAGAAACGGAAAAGGAAACCATACCCCAGAGCGGTTTTAAAAAAGCCAGCCCGATACCCCAATAAACATGCCACTCGCTCTTAAGCGAGTGGCATTAAGATGATTATCTCGGTTTTTTATTTATTAACGTAATACCTTTCTAGGCGTTAATTCGCACTTGCATTACTGTCGACTGCGAAGTCGCGTAGAGATTGCCACCAAGTCCCTAACTTTTCATGCCAGTAGGTCTCCGTCCACTCTAAGTATTGGGAGCTAGGGCGATATTGATTCCACGGCTGCATATCCGCGTTGGACGCTAAAAAGTTGGTTGGTGCTGGAAAAGGAGAAATACCCGCATCTTCAAATTCGACTAAAGCTCGGCTCATGTGGCTCGCAGAGGTAACGAGCACGAGATTTTTGTTCGCGACGAAAACGGCCGCTTGTCTTGCTTCTTCCCATGTATCTTTCGCCGATTCAAGCAAAATGATATCGGTTTTCGAAACCCCTAAAGCCAAAGCCACTTTTGCCATCATACGTGCATGGCTTATTTCTGAACCGCCAGCGTATCCCGATAGGATAAGTTTGGCACCAGGGTACATGCGAAGGATGCGCATACCTTCCGTTAACCTCATTAGGGCCGTGCGACTCAACTCTGACGTTGGAGGAATATCGTCGTCAACAATATGGCCATTACCAAGTACCATGACATAATCAATGGGCTCATCAATCGGTAAGAAACCTTTATGTTGGCGCTCCATTGGCATCAGAAGAGATTGCGCGACAGGTTGGAATGATGCCAAGAAAATTCCGGTAAAAGATAAAAATATCAGTAGGCAACCAGTACCTCTGCGCATAGTGAACATGACTAACAAAAGGCCAAATAGACCGATGATCAGAAACGCAGGAAGGGGCATTAACAATGCAGAAAACACTTTTTTCAGCTCAAACATACTTAAATAGTCCGAAAAATCATCACTTGGTTAGGAAAAAGGCGAACAAGTCTTTATTACTTCTTATCCTGTGACAGAATAAGCGGCACGAATACACATCATAACCTAAGCAGCAGTGACTGAAGACCGTAATTTCGACGATATTGCCCACAAATTCGTAAAAAATATTTACGAATCGGGTAAGGGCGATGTCCGTCAAACCATTGTTTGGGAAGATTTAATATTAGCACTTACCAGCCTTAATGATAAAAAACATTGTTTAAATGTACTTGATGCTGGTGGTGGATTGGGGCAAATATCCCAAAAAATTGCACAACGCGGACACCAGATCACATTATGTGACTTATCTTCGGAAATGTTGAAGCTAGCGAAAGCAGATATTGAAAAGAATAAGCTGATTGAGCAGTATCGGCTGGTTCATTCTGCGGTGCAGGATATTGGTGAGCACATAGATGCCCCTGTTGACCTACTGATTTTTCATGCCGTAATGGAGTGGTTAGCTTCCCCAAAAGAGGCGTTAGGAACACTATTGGAGCAAGTTAAACCGGGTGGTGTCGCTTCGGTGATGTTTTATAACCATCATGGGTTAGTGCTCAAAAACGTTATTTGTGGCAACATCCCGCACATATTAGAAGGGATGCCACACCGACGTAGATTCAAGCTTCAGCCTCAAAAAGGCTTAATGCCGGAACAAGTCTATCAATGGATAGAAGAGGCTGGTTTTGAGATCTGCGGGAAATCAGGTATTCGTTCTTTTCATGACTATGTTGGTCAAATGGAATATAAGGGCGATTATCAATACGAAGATATACTGGAGCTTGAGCGTCAACTATGTCGTCAAGAACCCTATCTCTCACTTGGCCGGTACATACACGTGTGGGCGAAGAAGAAAGTTGAATAACAGGATTTACAATGAGTGATACAACTCAAGATGTTGCACAACAACCGCTTGATGAGCTGGTGGGTTGGGTAAAGCAGCACGATTTTTCATTAAACCTTTCAACGGAACGTTTAGCATTCTTGATTGCTTTAGCGGTGCTAAGTAATGAAAGATTTGATGAAGAGTTGGGCGAAGGAGAGTTGCATGATGCATTTGCCATTGTCACTCGATTATTTGAAGAGTCTGGAGATGCCTCGGCATTTCGAGCGAATAACGCCATCAATGAATTGGTAAAACAGCGCTTACTGAGCCGCTTTACCAGTGAGTTGAATGAAGGTGCAAGCATCTATCGCTTGAGCCCATTAGCAATAGGGATCACAGACTACTACGTTCGCCATAGAGAATTCTCTAAGCTGCGTTTGTCGATTCAGCTATCCATGGTGGCGGATGAGATGGAAAAAGCCATTACCGCAGCCAAAGAAGGCGGGACGGCAGGCCATTGGCAGAAGAACGTTTACGGCGTCTTGAAATACTCGGTGGGGGAGATCTTCGACCAGATCGACCTTAACCAACGAGTGATGGACGAACAGCAACAGAATGTAAAAGATCAAATCGCGGCACTGTTGACTCAAGATTGGCGTGAGGCCATTAACAGCTGTGAGGCTTTACTTAATGAAACCTCAGACACGCTAAAAGAGTTGCAAGATACCTTGCAAGCTGCGGGCGATGAAATGCAAAGTCAGTTACTTGATATTCAAGAATTGGTGTATGGCAAAGAAGAGTTAAACTTCATCGAAGAAACCTTATATGGTTTACAGATGAAGTTGGATCGTATCGTGAGTTGGGGACAACAAGCGATAGATTTATGGATTGGCTACGATCGCCATGTTCATAAGTTCATCCGAACCGCCATCGACATGGACAAAAACCGCGCATTTAGCCAAAGGTTACGTCAGTCGGTGAAAGATTACTTCGACGCTCCGTGGTTATTAACCTATGCGGATGCAGAACGCTTGCGCGACTTACGTGATGAAGCACTGATCCTGCGTGACGATGAAGTAACGGGTCACGTTCCACCTGAAGTGGAATATGAAGAATTTGAACAAGTAAATGATGAGTTGTCTGAGCGTATCGCCTTAATGCTACGCCAGCATAAAGATCAAGGAACACCGATTGACCTAGGACGGGTTTTGCGAGATTACCTCTCAACACACCCATACGCTCATCATTTTGATTTAGCGAGAATTGTTGTCGACCAAGCCGTCAGATTAGGGTATTCCGAATCTGATTACCGAGCGATTCAGCCGGATTGGCAAGCGATTAACGAATTTGGCGCAAAGGTACAAGCAAATGTCATTGACAAATACTGATGAATACATGCCAGAGAAACTGGCCAAAGCAATTTCCAACCCGTTGTTTCCTGCACTAGACAGTGCGTTACGTGGCGGACGTCATATCTCTTTTGAAGATCTGGATAACCACGCGTTATTGATGGATTTCGAAACAGAGTTGGCGCTTTTTTACCAACGATATAATGCGGAATTAGTGAAAGCACCGGAAGGTTTCTTTTATCTTCGTCCGCGTTCAACCTCTTTGATTGGCCGAAGCGTTTTGTCAGAGATGGATATGCTGGTGGGTAAAGTACTGTGTTTCTTATACCTCAGCCCTGAAAGATTGGCACATGAAGGTATTTTCTCTAATCACGAACTGTACGAAGAGTTGTTGTCTCTTGCAGACGAGAAAAAACTCATGAAGCTGGTCACTAACCGTGCATCAGGCTCAGATTTAGACAAAGAAAAATTGCTTGAGAAAGTACGCACCTCTTTACGCCGTTTACGACGCATCGGTATGACCATGCCAATTGGTGAAAGTGGTAAATTCCGCATCAGTGAAGCGGTTTTCCGTTTTGGTGCCGATGTGCGCGTTGGGGATGACGTACGCGAAGCTCAATTACGTTTGATCCGTGATGGCGAAGCGGTTGTGCATCAACAAGAACCTGATCAAGCAAGCTTACTGGACGATTCAGAACAAGCACAAGATCAATTACAACATTCAAATGAACAAGAAGTAGAGAGCGAAGCATGATTGAAAGAGGCAAGTATCAATCACTAAGCATGATCAACTGGAACGGTTTCTTTGCTCGTACTTTTGATATCGATGGCTTGGTTACTACGCTTTCCGGTGGTAACGGTGCAGGTAAATCGACCACGATGGCAGCGTTTATTACGGCGCTGATCCCTGATCAGAGCTTACTGCACTTTAGAAATACAACCGAAGCGGGTAGCTCTCAAGCATCCCGTGATAAAGGGCTTTACGGTAAACTGCAACCTGGCGCCTGTTATGCAGCGTTGGATGTCGTTAACTCACGTAACCAACGCCTATTGTTCGGCGTAAAGCTACAGCAGGTAGCGGGTCGTGATAAAAAAGTCGACATTAAGCCGTTTGTTATTCAAGGCTTGCCGAGCGACGTTAAGCCGACGGACATCCTGATAGAAAGTGTGTCAGATAAACATGCGCGTGTTCGTCAGATCAATGAAGTAAAAGAAGCGGTTGCCCAATACGAAGGTGTGTCTTTCAAAGCATTTTCATCAGTGGTTGAATACCATTCTCAAATGTTTGAATTTGGCGTATTACCGAAGAAGCTTCGTAACACCAGTGATCGTTCAAAATTCTATCGTTTGATTGAAGCGTCTTTGTACGGTGGTATCTCTAGTGCAATCACACGCTCACTTCGAGATTACTTATTACCGCAAAATGGTGGTGTGAAAAAAGCGTTCCAAGACATGGAATCGGCTCTGCGTGAAAACCGCATGACCTTGGAAGCAATTAAAACCACTCAATCGGATCGTGATCTCTTTAAGCACTTAATTACCGAGTCTACCAACTATGTAGCCGCGGATTACATGCGTCATGCCAACGAGCGCCGTAATAAGCTTGATCAAACCATGCGTTTTCGTGGTGAACTGTTTGGTTCTCGCGAAAAGCTGCTAGAACAAAATAGCCTACTGAACCGCGTTCAAGAAGAACTTGAAATGCTGGTGGAGCAAGAAACTGGCCTAGAGCAAGATTTCCAAGCAGCATCGGATCATTTGCAACTGGTTCAAAACGCCCTGCGTCAGCAAGAAAAAATCGCCCGTTATAAAGAAGATCTTGAAGAACTCAGCGAGCGTCTTGAAGAACAGATGATGGTGGTTGAAGAAGCGCAAGAACGCGTGATGATGGCGGAAGAGCAAGCACAGATATCGGAAGAAGAAGTAGACAGCCTGAAATCTCAATTGGCTGACTACCAACAAGCTCTGGATGTGCAGCAAACTCGCGCATTGCAATACCAGCAAGCGGTAACGGCACTGGAAAAAGCCAAGACCCTCGCTAAGTTTGACGATTTAACCCCAGACAACGCGAAAGCGCTTCTTGGTGAACTGCAGCAATCCGAAGCAGACAAAACATCTGAACTGTTAGCGGTAAAACACAAGCTTGATATGTCTTCAGCGGCAGTAGAGCAGTTTGAACGCGCTTATACCTTGGTGAAAAGCATTGCCGGTGACGTGGATCGTGCACAAGCTTCTCATCACGCAAAATCAGCAATACGCCAACATCAAAACGCACAGCAATTGTTGCAAAACGAGCAGCAGTGGCAAGCTCAATATCGAGATCTTGAGCGCAGTCTTCATCAGCAACGTCAAGTAGCTCAATCTGTTACCGAGTATCAGAAACAGCATCAAGTACAACTTGAAGACGAACTGGCGTTGGAAGAAGAGCGTGAGCGCCATTCAGCTCGTGTAGAGTCAATGGAGCATGAACAAGAGTCACTTCGAGAGTCGCGCAGTGAATTACGCCGAGCGGAGCAAGACGCCAATGCGGAAATTAATAAGCTAGAAGCCATCGCTCCAGCTTGGATTGCCGCAAATGACGCGCTAGAAAAACTGAAAGAACAGTCAGACGCTGATCTTTACGATAGCCATGCTGTCATGTCGCAAATGCAGCAAGTACTTGAGTCAGAGAAAACACAATCGCTAGCCAAAGACAAATTCGCTGAGCGACGTAACCAACTGGATCAAGACATCGAACGCTTAGCATCACCTGGCGGTTCAAACGATCCTCGTCTTAAAGGCTTGGAAGATACCGTTGGTGGCGTATTACTTTCAGAAATTTATGATGACATCACGATCGAAGATGCGCCGTATTTCAGCGCTATGTATGGGCCCGCTCGTCACGCAATTGTTGTGTCTGATCTTGAAGGTATTAAAGAAAAGCTCATTGAGTTAGATGACTGCCCAGAAGATTTGTACATTATCGAAGGAGACATTGATGCCTTTGACGACAGCTCTTTCAATGCCGACGAACTTAACGGTGCGGTGTGTGTTCAGCTAAACGACCGTCAACTACGTTACTCCCGCTTACCTGAGATCCCACTGTTTGGCCGTGCAGCTCGTGAACAACGCTTAGAGTTGCTACGTGGTGAGCGTGAAGACGTGCAAGAGCAATATGCAAAAGCAGCGTTTGATTCGCAGAAGCTTTCGCGACTGTTCCAAAGCTATAACAACTTTGTCGCTAAACATATCGCGGTGGCGTTTGAAGCAGACCCAGAGCAAGCGTTGGAAACAGCGCGAGATAAACGAACGCAAGTTGCTCGTACTTTGTCGGAACTTACCAATAAAGAACAGACTCAACGTGCTTTATTAACGGCAAGTAAACACGCACTTAAATCACTTGATTCGTTAGCACCACTAATGGGCTTGATGGAAGATCAGACCCTTAGTGATCGCTTTGAAGAAGTAGAAAGTAAACTTGCACAGCTCGGTGAAGCAAAAACATTTGTTTCGTCTCATGGTAAAGCCGTACAGCAGCTAGAGAAAATTGCTAATGCATTGGAAGCGGACCCAGAACAATTTGATGCATTAAAAGCCAGTTACGACATTGCAGACAACGCACTTCAGTCACTTAAAACGACTATATTTGCACTGGCAGATTTGGTCGAACGTCGTCACCATTTTGCGTATTCAGATTCGGTTGACTTGCTTAACAAGAGCAGCGAACTGAGTGATCAACTGAAAGCCAAATTAGTCGAAGCCGAGCGCGCTCGAACACGAGGCCGTGACGGTTACAAGCAAGCTCAATTGCAAATGAACCAATACAACCAAGTGTTGGCATCATTAAAAAGCTCTCATCAAGCAAAAGCGGAAACCATGCAAGAGTTCCGATTGGAACTGCAAGAGTATGGTGTGAATGCCGATGCCGGTTCAGAAGAGCGAGCAGTCGGTCGTCGTAACGAACTGCAAGAACGCTTACACAGTTCCCGCACACGTAAGAGTGAATTTGAACGCACGATTACGTCAACAGAGCTAGAAATGAAAGCGTTGGCGAAACGTTTGAAGAAAGTTCAAAAAGAGTACGTTGAGCTGAGAACTTACGTCGTTGCAGCTAAAGCCGGTTGGTGCTCTGTACTTCGTCTTGCTCGTGAAAATGACGTGGAGCGTCGCTTGCATCGTCGTGAGCTGGCTTATATGTCGGCAGACGACCTTCGTTCAATGTCGGATAAATCGTTAGGTGCGTTGCGTCTTGCCGTGTCAGATAACGAAGACTTACGAGACTCATTAAGAGCATCGGAAGATAACGCTCGCCCTGAACGTAAGGTATTGTTCTACATTGCGGTTTATCAACACCTTCGTGCTCGCATTCGTCAAGACATCATTCACACCGATGATCCTGTGGAAGCAATTGAAGAAATGGAAGTTGAGCTTGCTCGACTAACCGAAGAGTTAACCCAACGTGAAAATCGTTTGGCGATCAGCTCTGAGTCGGCAGCGGCCATCATTAAGAAAACCATTCAACGTGAACAGAACCGCATTCGCATGCTTAACCAAGGCTTGTCGAACATTAACTTTGGTCAGGTGAAGGGCGTTCGCTTAAACGTAAATATCCGTGAAAGCCATGAAGTCTTGTTAAACGGTTTAGCGGGTCAAAAAGAGCAACATCAAGACTTGTTCGAAAACCCGCGCTACACCTTCTCAGAAGCGATGGCCAAGCTGTTCCAACGTGTGAATCCTCATATTGATATGGGTCAGCGTTCACCACAAGTTTTGGGTGAAGAGCTACTGGATTACCGTAATTACCTAGAATTAAGCGTTGAAGTTAATCGTGGAACGGACGGTTGGTTACAAGCAGAGTCTGGTGCCTTATCAACAGGTGAAGCGATTGGTACTGGTCAATCTATTTTGTTGATGGTGATTCAAAGCTGGGAAGAAGAGTCACGACGTTTAAGAAGCAAAGACATCGTACCATGTCGTCTGTTGTTCTTAGATGAAGCCGCTCGTCTGGATACCAAGTCAATCAATACTTTGTTTGAGCTTTGTGATCGTTTGGACATGCAGCTACTTATTGCTGCTCCTGAGAATATTAGCCCAGAGCAAGGTACAACCTATAAACTGGTTCGTAAGATATTCAAGGATCATGAGCACGTTCATGTGGTTGGCTTGCGAGGCTTCGGCAACAAAGCCAAGCCAAAATCAGAAGTGCAACAGCTGATAGAAGAAGCGGATTTAGCGTAATTCGACTAACGTAATATATAACCACTAACCAAAGCGTCTCTATTTTTAGAGGCGCTTTTTTGTTTGCCCAGCGAAGCTGGCAAACCCATTAGGCTGAAAGAAGCCTAAATCACCCTGATTGAGGGGAAGATAATCCGAATCGCAAGGGCGTTGCTGGCCAACGGCAGGGTTTGAAGGAAGCGATAGGAAGTTAACAGTACACAACGAAAGTGAACCTGATTCGGCAATTTAGGTGGGTAAGCGTGCAAAATAGCGTGAAGCCCGATACTCAATCAGACCTAGATTGTGCTTGAGGGTGGCATTGTTAACAGGGAGCCAGTGCAGTAACTGGGGAAGCCTGACACCACATCCGAGCAAACGTCGGAAGCATAAACTCAAGGCGAGAGCCAAGATCTATGTTGGTGCGAGGTGGCAGATGAATCCGTAGTAGTGAGTAAAGCTCGGCCGGTGAAGCCCAGTAATGGTGTGGAGGATAAAACTGAGCTGACCATCAGTAACACGTCTGATGGGACAACATTTTGCCAAAAGCAATCTGGTGTTGCGAAGGGATGAAGTACATTTTAAGTCTGTGATGAGCAGATGTTTTTTTTTTTCAGTGGTATACAAGTTGATTAGCTATCGAGGTATTCCGTCTCGGTCTTTGTGAAAGCAAAGCACTGAAGCGAGAAACCGTACAAGGGAGTAACTCTGACTCACTCTAGTAAATTGCCATTGAGCTAGAAGGCTAGAGAGTGGAGTGAAATACACCAACACTGTGAGAGAGCATTTGTCCCCACACGGCACACAATCTAAAGGAAAAAGTTGAGAGTTTACTACAGTTTATATGGTCACTTGCTCCACAAAGAGCGACTCTATAAAGGATTTAAAAAAGTGTGGAAAGCGAAAGGCGCGGCCGGAATAGATAGGCAGAGCCTAAGCGACTACGCCCAAAATCTGAGTGATAACCTAGATCAACTTCTTCTGGAACTCAAAACCAAGCGATACACCCCTCAACCCGTCAGACGGGTAGAAATACCGAAAGATGATGGTGGGGTGCGATTACTTGGGATCCCAACAGTACGGGATAGAGTTGTCCAACAAGCTCTAAATGATCTATTAACCCCAATCTTCGAAGAGCAGTTTCACCCATCCAGCTTTGGGTATAGACCGAATCGAAGTTGTCACGATGCTATAAACAAAGCGACGATGTTCATCCGTCGATACGGAATGCAACACGTCGTAGATATGGACTTATCGAAGTGCTTCGATAAGCTCGACCACGAGCTTATTCTAAAAAGCATTAAGAAACGAGTCACAGACAGTAGCGTACTGGAGCTCATCAAACAGTTCCTGAAAAGTGGCGTAATGGTTGATGGAGAGTGGCAGCATACCGAGATAGGTAGTCCGCAAGGTGGAGTAATAAGCCCACTGATAGCGAACATCTATCTGGATGCGTTTGATCAAGAGATGCGAAAGCGAGGACATCGAATAGTCCGTTATGCCGACGACATACTGATCTTCTGTCGCAGCCGTAAAGGTGCAGAAAATGCGCAAGTACAGGCAACGAAGGTCCTGGAAAAACAGCTCAAGTTAACGGTGAACGAAACCAAATCACACATAGCGCACAGCGGCGAAGGTGTGAAATTCCTTGGAATAGAAATCGGTAGCCATTATAGCCGTATTCAGCCAAAGAAAATGTCGACGTTCAAAGGAAAGTTGAAGCGAGTGACAAGACGCAATGGCGGTAAGCCATTGTTAGAAGTCATTAAACAACTGAATCCACTTCTGAGAGGGTTCAGCCAGTACTTTCGAATAGCGAATGCCAACAGGGAGTTTAAGAAACTGGCCGCGTGGTTAAGGCGAAGACTTCGCAGCGTCCAATTACGATTATGGAAAAAACCGACCCGACTCCACCGCAGGCTAAGACAGCTAGGTTACGAAGGGTCATTCAGGTATATCTGTATGGATAGTTGGAGAAATGCTGCGAGTCCATTAGCCAGTTACTCGATGCCAAATCAATGGTTTAACGACCTTGGATTAGTGAATCTTGAACACGTTAGGACAGGATATGTGTTCAGCCATTATGCTGAATGGAAATGTGCATGAGCCGTATACGAGGTCCGTACGTACGGTTCTGTGAGAGGGATGAGGCGGAGACGCCTCACCCTACTCGATGTTTTTTGAGTCAATGAATTATTGCATGGTAACTAAAATTCAATATAATTAGGTAAATGATAAGCCTTATCATTACCATTTTTATAAAGGATTGAACTAATGAAAAAAATGCTAACCTTAGCCGCTGTGGCATGTGGTGTTCTTGCTCCTCAAGCTATGGCTGCAGATGAAGTCAATGTTTACTCTTACCGTCAGCCTTTCCTTGTTGAGCCTATGTTCAACGAGTTTACAAAAGAAACTGGCATCAAAGTAAACGTGAAATTCGCGAAAAAAGGTCTGGCAGAGAAGTTAGCTCAAGAAGGGGAGTACAGCCCTGCGGATGTTATCTTAACTGTTGATATCAGCCGTCTTGCAGAACTTTCAAATAAAGACTTAGTTCAACCTGTAAACAGCAAAATCATCGAAGCGAACATTCCTGCTCAGTACCAAGACGTAGACAATCAGTGGTTTGGTATTACGACTCGTGCTCGTGCCGTTTACTCATCACGTGATCGTGTTGGTAAGTTGGGCGACGATTTCACTTACGCTGATCTAGCAACTCCTGAGTTCAAAGGTAAAATCTGTACTCGTAGTGGTAAGCACCCATACAACGTATCTCTAGTTTCTGCGATGATCGCTCATAAAGGTGAAGCGGAAACAAAAGCATGGCTAGAAGGCGTTAAAGCTAACCTAGCACGTAAGCCTCAAGGTAACGACCGTGGCCAAGTTAAGGCTATCAAAGAAGGTCTATGTGATGTTTCTTTAGGTAACAGCTACTACCTTGGTAAAATGGTTAACGATAAAGAGCAAAAAGCTTGGGCTGATGCGGTATACATTAACTTCCCGAACCAAAATGCGGAAGGTACTCATGTAAACATCAGCGGCATGGCAATGGCTAAGTACTCGCCAAACAAAGACAACGCTCAGAAACTAATGGAGTTCCTAACTGAGTCAACAGCACAAAGCATGTACGCTGAAGTGAACTTCGAAAGCCCAGTTAAAGCGGGCGTAGCACCATCTAAGCTTGTTGCTTCATGGGGTGAGTTCCGTGCCGATGATTTATCACTAGATAAAATCGCCGAGTATCACAGTGCTGCAATTAAACTTCTTGATGAAGTGAAATTTGACCTTTAATGAACCATTAAGGGATATACTCTTTATATCCCTTAGTTTTCTAAGAACATGGACATTAAGTTCATGTTCTTTGTAGTTTGTAGGCAATGAAAGAAAAACATAATCTTTGGAAAGCCAGCAGTGGGAGCTTTGCTTTACTGCTGGTTTTGCCGATCTTAGCGATCTTCTATACATCGATGGGGGACGCAGATGATCTGTTCCACCATTTACTCAATACGGTCATGCCAACCTATGCCTACAACACGGTAGTGTTAGTTGTGGGTGTCATGCTGCTCTCATTGTTAATGGGTGTACCCAGTGCATGGCTTATGGCTATGTGTAAATTGCCGAGTGAAAAAATACTGCAATGGGCTTTGGTTTTACCATTGGCGATGCCTGGCTATATTGTGGGGTATATTTTTACCGACTGGTTTGACTTTGCAGGCCCTGTTCAGGTTCTGCTTCGAGACTTTACCGGCTGGGGGCCTGGCGAATACTGGTTTCCAGATTTAAGAACCCTTCCTGGCGCTATTTTTGTTCTGTCTCTTGTACTTTACCCTTACGTTTATCTGTTAGCTCGAGCGGCGTTTATGGAACAAAATGTTTCTTTGCTGCAATCTTCTCGCCTATTGAAGTGCTCTCCTTGGGAGACGTTTAAACGCATATCTTTACCGTTAGCTAGGCCATCAATCGCAGTCGGCTTGTCTCTCGTTGCAATGGAAACGATTGGTGACTTTGGTACGGTAAGCTATTTCGCTGTGAATACACTAACGACTGCGGTTTATGATACTTGGCTCGGTTATTCGAACCTAACCGCCGCAGCTAAGATATCGGCATTGATGTTGATCGTCGTGATTGTTTTCCTTTCAAGCGAAAGATACAGCCGAAGAAAGCAGAAGCTGTTTCAGAGTCAATACAGTAGTCATGAAGACATCCGGACCACGTTAAAGGGTACTAAAAAATGGCTCGCATTACTGTGGTGTTGGGGGCTTGTTTCCGTGGCCTTTATTTTCCCGTTAATGCAGCTGTGCATTTATGCCTTTAAGTATTTTGACCAAAGTTGGACCGCTGAGTTTCGTCAATACGCACTCAATAGTTTATATGTGTCGATCACGGCAGCCGTGATCGCCGTGACGATTGCACTTGTGGTGAACTTCAATCAGCGTTTAAATCAATCTAGAGGCAGCGTGATGGCTATGCGTTTGTCTTCAATGGGTTATGCTGTACCGGGTACGGTGTTAGCCATTGGCGTAATGGCGCCTGTTATCTCAATGGATCATATGGTTAACGATATCGCTAAGTATATGGAGTGGGGCAGGCCAGGGCTGATATTCTCAGGCTCTATGTTCGCACTTATCTTTGCTATGGTTGTTCGTTTCTCAGCCGTGGCGATTGGCAGTATTGAAAGTAACCTAAATAAAATATCACCGTCTTTGGATATGGCGACACGCACGATGGGTTGCAGCGCCAATCAAATGTTAAAGCGTGTCCATTTGCCACTTGTTAGGCGAGGTGCCTTAATCGCCGGGCTGTTGGTATTTATTGAAGCAATGAAAGAGCTTAATGCCGCGTTACTGCTTCGACCGTTTAATTTTGAAACCCTTGCTACCTATGTATTCAATTTTGCTTCCGATGAGCATCTCGAATTAGCTGCGCTTCCTGCTGTTTTATTGGTACTAGTGGGGCTTGTTCCGCTTATTGTTGTAAACCGTTCTTTAGAGAGAGACCACTAATGAGTACTGCTTTGGCTGTTCAAAACCTTACCTGCCAGTATCAAGAATTAACAGTGCTTGAATCCTTGTCTTTGAAGGTTGAGCAAGGTGAGATCGTCTGCTTATTAGGGGCTAGTGGTTGTGGTAAAACCACGCTATTGAAAGCCATTGCCGGTTTGCTTCCTTTAAGTTCAGGAAAATTGACCTTGGGTGGTCTAACTCTCGATGATGGAATGCGTTGGCTTGCGCCGGAAAAGCGCAATATCGGGATGATTTTTCAAGATTATGCGCTATTTCCTCATTTAACGGTCGCGGATAATGTTGGATTTGGCTTGCGCCAACTTGCCAATACTGAGCGCAATCAGAAAGTAAATGAAATGCTAGACTTGGTTAAGCTTACAGGACTTGGTGAGCGGTACCCTCATCAACTTTCTGGCGGGCAGCAACAACGTGTCGCTATCGCACGTTCACTTGCGTATAAACCAGATTTACTCTTGCTCGATGAACCATTTTCGAACATCGATACCCAAGTGCGTCATACTTTGATTGGCGAGATCCGTAAGATCTTTAAACAACAAGGTGTAACCGCCATATTTGTTACTCATAGCCGAGAAGAAGCTTTTGCATTTTCAGATAAAATGGCGGTAATGAACAACGGTGTCATTGAACAATTTGGTACTGCTGCTGAACTGTACTTTCAGCCATCAAGCAAGTTTGTGGCAGACTTCTTAGGTGGAGGTAGCTACTTGCCTGCGAAAGCACTGGGCAATAAACGTTTCCTTACTGTGTTTGGTGAGCTAGAGAGCGACGCGGGAAATACGTTAGTTGAAGAACAAAACTGCGAACTGCTATTACGGCCTCAACATGTCAATATTAGCGCGTCGTCGGACAGCGGCATCGAAATATTAGAGCAACAATTTATGGGCGATCATTGTCGTTATGTCATTGAAGCTCATGGTATTCGTTTATTGGCTAGTTCTTGCGAAGCTTTGTGTGTCGGCCAGAATGTTAACGTTAAAATAGAAACTCAAGGCGCGCTTATTTTTTCCTAAGAAAAAGCCCAACAAAAGTGCTGGGCTTAATGGACCTATAGGGAGTGCTTTTAGTGACCAGCTAAAAGCAATGTCCAAAAGGTGAGAGGACGACATAAATACTGCGCAATGCCACTGTCACCACTACAATGAAAGGAACGCTTTCACTTGATTTACCACCTTCTCGGCAGTGGTTTGATCGGCCATTTCGGCGAATATTCGTAGTAATGGTTCTGTACCAGAGAAGCGAGCAATGACCCAGCCTCCATTTTTGAAGTAGACTTTAGCGCCATCTTCATAGCTGACACGATCGATTTCATATTCAAATTCAGGCAGCTGCTTCTCTACATAAATACGGTTGTATAACGCATCTTTTTCTGACGTTTTAAAGGTGCAGTCGCCTTCCGCCGTGTAGGCATAACCATATTTTGCGTAAATCTCATCAAGCATTTCAGACAACTTTTTACCGGTCACGCTGATCATTTCCACCAAAAGGCTAGATGCAAAAACACCATCTTTCCCTTTGATATGGCCGCGGATGGTTAAGCCACCGGAACTTTCACCGCCAATCAGTGAGTCGTCTGCTTCCATTTGGGAGCTGATGTGCTTAAAGCCTACAGGAACCTCAAAACTCTTTTCTCCATGGGCATGGGCAATTTTGTCTAGGAGATGAGTGGTGGCGATGTTACGAACAACCGAGCCTTTCCAACCTTTATACTCAAGTAAGTAGTAATACAATAAAATAAGCACTTCGTTCGGGTGAATGAAGTTGCCTTTTTCGTCGATGATGCCTAAGCGGTCGGCATCGCCATCAGTGCCAATACCAATATCGTATTTTTCTGCAGCGACAAGATGCTTAAGTAAATACAAAGTGGCCGCATTCGGTGATGGCATTAGGCCACCAAAGTCAGGGTTTTTGCCATCGTTGATCACGTCGACATCACAACGACCGTTGATTAATACCGTTTGCAGAGCATTCTTTGCTACGCCGAACATAGGGTCAATCAGGACGCGCAAATTGGCTTTTTTGATGGCTTCAATATCAATGAAGTCGATGATGGAATCGACAAACTCGTTCATTGGGTTGATAACCAGTATTGAGCCATTACTAACCGCAGTGTCAAAATCTACTGACTTTACGTCGTGCAGTGTTAGGTGTGAAATTTGGCTTTCAATTTTTTCCGTAATGATTTCGTCAGCATCACGACCGCCACGAATGAACACCTTGATGCCATTGTAATCGGCTGGATTATGAGAGGCCGTTATACAAGCAGAGTAGGCACAACCCATCTCTTTAGCTTTGAACATGACAATAGGTGTTGGAACAAACTTATCAATGAAACTTGTTTGAATACCATTGGCTGCTAAAACTTGTGCAAACCAACGCCCTGCTTTATCCGATAAAAAACGGCGGTCGAAACCGACAACAAATCCCTCATCGGTTACTGCTTCGTCGATCATAATGTTGGCGACGGCTTGAGCCACAAGACACACATTGTCTTTGGTAAACTCTTCACCGATAAAGGCGCGCCAGCCACCTGTACCGAACTTGATCATAATAAAATCCTATTTCTCTCTCGTTGCTATTTGTGCCAATTTTTTATTGGCACTAGAGGAGGGGAGAAGTGCTCCCCTCAAAGTAATTAACCTAAAATAACCGTTACGTCATTCACGCTACCAGCAGGTTGTACTGGAATCGCGCCATCAATGGCTTGGCCATTTAGTAGTAACGTTTTTACGCCCTTACTTACCGAGTCAGGGTTTTCAACCTTGATGTTATAAACCGCGTCGCGCCATTCACGGCGAACTTCAAAACCAGGCCAGTCCGTTGGGATACATGGGTCGACAATCAGACCATCGAAGCCCAGACGTACACCCAAAATGAAGTTGGTTACGGCGAAGTAAGCCCAACCTGACGTACCTGTTAGCCATGGGTGATTGGCACGGCCATGATCTTGATGATCTCGTCCCATGATGAACTGCACGTATGAGTATGGTTCTGCATAGCGAGTCTCAATCATGTCGTTTTGGTTGTATGGGTTAAGCGCATCGTAGAATTTCATCGCTTGATCGCCACGACCTAGCTTAGCTTCAGCGACCCAAGCCCATGGGTTAGGGTGGGAGAAGATCGCGCCGTTTTCTTTCACACCTTGATAGACGCGAGTAACGAAGCCGATGTCATCATTCGGTGTCGAAAACGATGGCGAGTTTAGGTGTAATCCGTAATCGGAATACAGGTGCTCATCGACCGAGTTCATGGCAATTTCGCCACGCTCTTGAGATACCGCACCAGAAAGCACTGCTAATGTGTTCGACTCAAGGTGAATACGGCCTTCTGTTTGTTGAGCGGTACCAATTTTGTCGCCATCTTTCGTTAAACCACGAATGTACCAACCGCCTTCTTCGTCCCATAGGTGAGTTTCACAGGCTTGGCGAACGCCTTCTGCCATGGTGGTGTAAGTATCGACGTCATCATGACGGCCTAGGTGTTTAGCTAGGTCGATAAACTCTTGCAGCGCCCAATAGTGTAGGAACGACACCATCGACGACTCACCACCGCCTAGGTTTAAACAGTCATTCCAGTCGGCACGTAAACCTTTACAAATACCGGTGTTACCCACGTATTCAGCTGAGAAGTTTAGTGCTGCTTTCATGTGCTCATAAACGGTAGCCGTTCCGCCATCAGCGTACGGAATTTCTTCGTTGAAAAAGCTATCTTCGCCGGTTTCCATTACATATTTACAGATGGTTGGTACGATCCATAGGTGATCATCAGAACAAGTGTCTTCGATACCGTGGATCTTGTCTTCGTCACTTGGCGTTGGCACAACGGTCGGCGATTTAGATGGTACAACGTCTGCTTTTTCAGGATCGAACCAGTCTGGATCAAACAGGTGCAAACCGTAGCCCGCTTTTACTTGCCCACGGAGTAGATCGACTAAGCGTTTACGTGTCATTTCTGGGTTTGAATGCGGGACAGAAATGGCGTCTTGAGCCGTATCACGATAACCAAGGCCAGTACGGCCGCCCACTTCAATGAAAGAAGCAAAACGAGACCAAACGACACAAGTCTCGGCTTGGTAAAGCGTCCATGTGTTGATCATGGTATCCAAACCTTCGTTTGGTGACGTGACTTGGAATTTATTGCAGCGTTCATCCCAGTGTTGCTTGATGCCTGCGAAATCTTCATCAAGTTTGGTTAGGTCTTGGTATTTAGTACGCAATTTAGCGCCGTTGCCTTTACCAATACCTAGCACGTAAGCAAAACGAATCTCTTCACCTGGCTGAATAACAAATTGTTTATGCAATGAACCACAATGGTTGTAACACGTTTGGGCGCTGTTACTACAACGACCTTGCTCTACCGCAATCGGGTTAGCTTCATCACGGTACATACCTAGGAAGTTATCACGTTGGCCATCGTAGCTATCTGGGTCAAACGTTGAGGCGAGGTAATAGAAGCCTTCAAAATCATCGGTGTTGTAGTACAAGTCGTATTCAATGACGCCATCTTTGTATTCCGTCCCCGCTGAGTACAACGACATTTGATGGTTTTGATTGTCAGAGGCAATGTGGCTAAAAGAAAATTCTACAAAAGAAAAGGCACTAATCGTACGAGGCTTGTTACCGGTATTTTTTAATACTACGTCCCAAACTTCGGCGTCTTCGCCTTTTGGTACGAATAAGGTTTTGGTAGCGGTGATGTCATTGTATTCACATTTGAATTTAGAATAAGACAAGCCATGACGAACTTCATAACTTGCTTCATCTAAGCTTTTTGCCACCGGCTGCCATGAAATCGACCAGTAATCACCGGTTTCGTCATCACGTAAGTAGACGTAATGCCCAGGGCGATCAAATGAAGCGTTTGGACGAAACTTAGTAACACGATTGTGCTCCGGTGAGTTATAGAATGAATAGCCACCAGCATTGTGTGAAATTACCGTACAAAACTTTTCTGTACCTAGGTAGTTTGTCCAAGGTGCAGGAACATCTGGACGGGTAATGACGTATTCACGATTGTCGTTGTCGAAATAGCCGTATTTCATTGCTTCATTTCCTTTTAAATTGGGCGGTAATGCATTGGCCGCTACGCCCTAAAATACTAATTCTGTAAGTGTGTTATTACTGTTGCCAAGGGTTTCGGTAGTTGACGCCTTGACGATCTAAATGGTTCAAATGAGCTTGCAGTCTGGCGAGGTAATCCAGCCAGTCACGTCGAGATTTGTCACTCCAGTTCACTTCCGCCATTGCGGTTATTCGTGGGAACACCATGTATTCAAGTTGAGATTGGTTTTCAATGATTTCACACCAAAGTGCACATTGGACTCCCCAAACACGGTTTCGAATTGGGTCATTTTCAGCGAGAGCATCAAGTGGTTCATAGCGATAGGCTCGCTCCAATGGGATTGGGTTTGCCCAGTCAACACCGTGTTCTTCGGGGGCAAAATCTTGGGTCATATCTAGGTAAGTGCTTTGGCCTGGTTGTAGAACCACATCAAAGCCTTTTTGAGCACAAGTCAGCGCAGCTTCTTCACTTAACCATGAAAAAATAACGGTGTCTTTACTGACTTTATCGCCGTGTTGTGCTTCTTCCCAACCCAGCATTCGCTTACCCAAGGATTTTAATTTTTGTTCCGCATGACGCAGTAGATGGCCTTGAAGCTCGCTTGGTTCTTCATAACCATGTTGTTCCATCAGCGCTTGACAGCTCGGGCTTTTTGTCCAAACACCTTTAGGTACTTCGTCTGCGCCAATGTGGATGTAAGGAGCTGGAAACAGTGCGGCGATTTCTTCTAATACCGTATCAACAAATTGATATGTCCCGGGTAATGCAGGGGAAAGTACGTTGTCGTTGTAATACTGAATACTGCGATACTCGGACTTATCTTCAGGATCAACCAGTAAGTTTGGTAGTGATTTTATTGCTGCGCGGCAATGACCAGGGATATCGATCTCTGGGATCACGGTAACGCTACGATCTAACGCATATTGCACAACATCAGCTATGTCTTCTTGAGTATAAAATCCGCCATACGTTGAATCAATATGACTGTATTGCGGCTCGATAGGGGTATCTAGACCGCGCCACGCGCCTATTTGAGTCAATTCAGGGAAGGCTTTAATTTCAATTCGCCAGCCTTCATCATCAGTTAGATGCCAATGGAAGTGGTTAAATTTGTAACTCGCTAAATGATTGATGAGCGATTTTACTTGCTCTACGCTATGAAAATGACGAGCACAGTCCAACATCATGCCACGGTAACGATAGCGGGGTTTGTCCTTAATGCTCAGGCAAGGCAAGACTAAGTTAATTTGTTGGCCGGAGATGATCTGCAATAAGGTTGCACTGGCATGAACAAAGCCGTTGGAAGACCCTGACTCAACAATTATTCTGTTGGGTGAAATGGTGAGATTATAGCAACCTTCGTCGAGAGTCGGATTCGAACGATAAGTGATTTTCCCCGTTTCAGATTCGCATAAGCTTATATCGGCGTTCTTTTCAATTTCGCCAATCAGCCAGTTTACGCCCACATTCGCTAATTCAGACTGACGATTAATTCCTACGTCTGGAGTGAGAATGAAACGGCCTTCTGACCTTTCTAAAAATAAAGGTTGAGGGATCAGTGATAACTCAGCCGAAGACACCGTTGGGACGTGTGTTCTTTCTTTGTATGGACTTGCCAATGTGATTGGTGTGATATCAACACTGATTCTTTGAGAATCTGAAGAAGTATTTACTTCAATGAACGCATCGTTTATTCCGTCAGTTAGAAACCTAAATGGTACGGTGTTGATGTCAAACTCAACATAATAGAGGTTGTTTGCTTCCAAAGTTTGCTGGTTTTCTGGAGTTAACTGGCAGTAGCCACCGATCTGTTTGATGCTTCCTTGAGTCAATGTTTCCGGAAGAATGTAGCGATCAACTGCAAAATGAAGTGTCCAGTCCGTTAAGGCTTGGTCGCTTAGGTTATGTAGGGTCATGCCAAAGCGAGAAACTTTGTTCTCATCAGAGAGCACCGCTAAATCGACGCGATAGTTCATTGGGTTACCTCAAGCACTTCAAGTGGGTATAAGTTATGTTCCGGACGACCCGCCATCATCAGGCCGCCTTCTATTGCATCAGAGCTTGGTTGGACTAACCATTGCTGTGCCAAAGGTGAAAGCCATTTAGAAATGCGCTCGCCAATGCTACCCATAAGAGCAATTCTTTTTGCCCCTCGGTTGTTTAATGCGACGAGATACATTTCGATGTCAGCGGCTGTTTGTTGCATTAATTCAACCGCTAAGGTGTCGCCCGTTAGGGAGAATTCAAAAATTTGAGGGCAAAATTGACCATAATCTCGCGGTTTCGCGGTTTTTGACCAAGCGACTATCTCATCGACATCGTTAGAAAAGTGAGCCATGACGTGTTGCGATAATTTGGTGTTTGGTTTTATGCCATCTTGGGCTAATAAGACTTGCTGGATAAGATGGAGACCCATGATTGCACCGCCACCTTGATCGGAGATTGGAAACTCTCGGCCACCAACAACATGTTGTTCACCATTCAGCAGTAAAATGCCACATGACCCAGTACCTGCGATCATAATAGCGCCGTCTTTTCCGTCATGAGCGCCTAAGCAAGCGCCATAAGCATCGGTATTAAGTGTGAGGCTGGCAAATGGATGTTCTAATGCCATAAATGCGTGCCATGCAGACTTTTGTTCAGCGCCCGCGAGTGCTAATCCAAGGTGCATGTGCTGGAAGTCATTTTCATTTAGCCCGCCTTGAGTGGCGGCTTGAGTGATAGCCGATACGATGGATTGCATCGCAACGGACACACCCAGTAATATGTTTGCACTGCCACTTTTGGCTTCGCCGATGACATTGCCTTGAGCGTCTTTAATTCGGGCACGGCAGGATGTACCGCCGCCATCTATACCAACGAAATACTTAACCATAATGCTGTTCCTTTGCGGTTTCGTTAGAATGAAATTGAGTCATTACTGCGAGCAGTAGCCATGCGCCGTGTGGAATCCATTGCTCTCCCCAGCGCCAGTTTTGCAACATGTCATCTTTTTGTTTTGGTGGGTTGAAAGCAATATCATCTTCGTCGTCAAAACCGCCCGTTATGCCATTACATACGCCGCCTTTGGCATTAAAAAAGCCAAGTTGAGGCAAGTAGTCTGGGTTGTTATGTCCATGACCATCGAGCATGCACATGTCGTAAGGATTTAATCCAACAACCCAGTTCAAACATTGCTGAGCGTACTCGTTTACTGCATCGTGTTTTGATGTGTCAATATATGGGAGTGCGCTAAATGCCATGCTCGCAAGAGAGCCTAAGCGCGCGTTTTCACCTTGCCACCAGTAACCAGATTCATTTTCGTGCGCAACAAAAAAGGCATCACGTTTTTGACCCGTTACGGATTTAACGTATTGGCGAGGGTAGCCAAAGGGATTCGGTACGGTTGAGCTAATGCTTAATTCAAACTCAATGGCATTGGATACAACGGTTTGAATACGTGTAAAGTTCTGAGTATTGGACTCGATTGATAGGTATTCACACAAGGCGATTACTGGAAGCCCGGCTTCAGCTGCGTGGAAATAGGGTCTGCTGCCATCTTGGTTTGCCGACCAGTAGTGATTGAAAGCGTCGTCACAATGTTGACGAGAGGCAAGTTTGTCTGCCCAAAAGCGGCTTTCAGTTAAGTAACGGCTGTCTTTGGTTGTGCGGTAAAGCTCTACAGCCGCCAGCAGTGCACAATAGTCATCAATAATGTTTTCGGTGCCATCATCGAGATATTGAGTGTTGTTTTCTTTTAGGTGCCAATAACCACGTGTCGCGGCCTCAAGGTATTGTTGTTGGTCATATTCGCCATGGCTATCAAGGCGAGCAGCGGCAGCCAATGCTGCGATGCTGACGCCTCCACCTTGACGGAATCCAGCCTGATAATCCGCTGTTTTGTGACCATCTTGAGTTTCGTAGGCACAAATCTCCCGTTGTTTTACGTCCTTGCTCCATTTGTCAAAGACCGTTAAATAAAAGTAACCCTCCGAATGTTGCATACGGACGAGGAAGTCAGCACCAAATAGGGCTTCTTCACTCAATCTCACTCGTGAAAATGCTGAAAAGTCAGAGCAATCCTCCAAAATCGCTAAGCCTTTTAACATGTTCCATACGACCATTGGGGTCTGTTGAGGGTTTAAAAAGTTACTATAAGAGAGGTGACTTAAATATTTACTCACATCACCAGAGGCGTCATACCAACCCCCGCGAACATCCGCAGTTTGGTCGGTGCCGAGCAGTGGAATAGCCCCGTCCTGTTGGTCGAAAATGCCGCCGCATCGCTGTGATTTAAAGTAATGCAACAAATCAGAAAAGGTTCGTTGCATTAATATCCCGTCACCAATTTCGAATGGGTGAGATTTGATCTCTCCCAGGCGAATGAAGTAGCGTCCCGCTTGCTCTACTTGAGTAAAGTCGATAACGCTAAATAGACCTTGATGCCAGTTAGACACTTTACTTGGTTGTTGAACATGAAGTTCTTGCAACGTTTGTAAGGTATCTGAACACACTAACTCGGCCGTTAAGGCTGTCGCTATATCGCTGTCGAGTAATAATACGGCTTGTTTTGAGCCTATTACTTCATAACCAATTTGGTTCGTGAACAGTTGCATCAAGGTCTCCAGATATTGCGTTTAAAGAGGGAAATGACTCCCTCTGGTACAGTGTTGAAAGTAGGTGTTTAGCTTTTACGAGTGTTCCTGATAAGAGGATTAACTCTCGTATAAATAACAACGAACAAAATGGTTATCTGAAAGCTTCGTCACGCCAGGCAGTTGTTCTGAACATTTAGCCGTTGCGTGTGTGCATCGGCCGCTAAATGGACAGCCTACCGACACCGGTGTCCATAACGGTATTTCACCTTTATTACCTTCCAGCTTGGTGTGAATTGACTTACTAGGATCTGGAACGGCTGAAACCAATAAGCGTGTATATGGGTGCTGAGGGTTTGCAATAACTTCATCGGTATCGCCCCACTCAACCATGTGACCTACATACATTACTGAGATATCTTCAGCAATGTAACGAGCAGTAGCGATGTCATGGGTGATATAAAGCAGAGACATTTCTTTCTCAAACTTCATTTCTTCCATGAGGTTAAGTACGCCAGCGCGAATAGACACATCCAGCATGGACGTTGGTTCATCGGCCAATACAACTTCAGCACCGACCGCGATATTACGAGCCAAGTTAACACGCTGACGTTGTCCTCCAGAAAGCTGATGTGGAAACTTAGCCGCGGTTTCTTTTGGTGGAATTAGACCAACTTGCTCCAATAAGTGATGGACACGATCTTCTAATTCTTTTTTATTGCCAGGCGCTACTTTCTTGTGGATCAGTAACGGACGAGCAATATGATGGAAAATATTATGGGTTGGGTTTAGTGAACCAAATGGGTCCTGCCATACCATTTGCACGCCTTCACGGTAGTGCATCACATCTTTACGGCTTGAGATATCTTGGATATCACGGCCTTTGTATTCGATGATGCCATCGGTTGGTGCGTACATCTTTGCAATCATCTTAGCGGTAGTCGATTTGCCTGAACCAGACTCACCGACCACGGCTAGGCCGCGACTTTTATACATTTTGAATGACACGTCGTTGATTGCACGCATCATTGGTTGCTGTAGCGCATTACTGCTGATCGGGAAATCTTTAACCAGATTTTTGCCTTCTACTAGTAACTCACCGTATTCATTGCTCATAGTTGACTCCAGAAACTCTTTACTTCTTACACCAATGGACGATTAAGATTCCGTCTGAGCAAGTTGCTCACCATATAGATGGCAGTTGGAGAAACGATTGTGCTCAATTTGACGCAACACCGTAGGAACTTTCGTACACGCTTCATGAGCACGTTCACAACGAGCTTGGAAGCGACACCCTTGTGGGATATCCAGCAAATTTAATGGGTTGCCAGGTATGCCCGTCAGCTTGGTTTTCGGACCAATCAGCGGCGGGAAAGAACTTCCCAGCCCTTTGGTGTACGGGTGGTATGGGCTCGTTAAAATTTCTTTTGACGGAGCAACTTCGATTAATTCACCTGAGTACATGATGCCGATGCGGTCAGAGAACTCGACCATCAAAGACAGGTCATGGGTGATGAACAATATCGCGAAACCAAACTCTTCTTTAAGGGCGTAGATTTTTTGTAAAATCTCGCGTTGAACGACAACGTCTAGGGCTGTTGTTGGCTCATCCATAATGATCATTTTTGGATTAAGCGCGAGCGCAATAGCGATAACTAAACGTTGGCGCATGCCACCAGAAAACTGGTGAGGGTAATCTTGCAAACGTCCTGGATGGATATCGACAATTTCCAGAAGCCCCTCAGCACGGCGAACCGCTTGGTCACGAGTCATATTAGTGTGATGCATAATCACATCACAAAATTGGTCTTCCATAGTGAGAACAGGGTTAAGTGCGTTCATCGCACTTTGGAATACCATAGACATTTGGCTCCAACGGAACGATTGCATACGTTCGTCGCTGTAATCCAAGATGTTTTCACCGTTGAAAATCACCTCTCCACCTGTGATAAAAGCAGGCGGCTTGTGCAGGCGCATTAAAGAGAATGCGACGGTTGATTTACCACAGCCAGATTCACCAGCTAGGCCAAGTACTTCTCCTGGAGCGATGTCAAAGCTCACGTTATTACATGCGCGAACATCGCCAGCATCTGTTATATAGTCAACGCAAAGGTTGCGGACAGAAATTAGTGGTTCAGTCATAATTATTTATCTCCGCTCCAAAGTGCATTTTGTGGTGGTAGCTCTGGTGTACGCTCTGATTTATCTTGAGCCGCCAGTTTTTTCCAGCGTTTCATGCCTTTATGAGAACGTAATTGTGGGTTAGCAATCTCATCGACAGCAAAGTTCAATAGTGCCAAACCAGTAACAAGGAAAGTCAAAGCTAAACAAGGGCCAATAAGTTCCCACCAAGCGCCAATCAGCATTGAAGATGACGTTTGAACGTTGTAGAGCATGATGCCCCAACTGATGGTGCTTGGGTCACCAAGACCTAAGAACGAGATAGTTGCTTCCATCATGATGGCGTACATTACTGAACCAATGAAGCTCGCGCCGACAATCGGAATCAGGTTAGGCAGAATCTCTACAAAGATGATACGCCATGCTGATTCACCCAGAACTTCAGCGGCTTTCACAAACTCTTTTTCACGTAGTGACAAGGTTTGTGAACGTATTACCCTGGCTCCCCAAGCCCAGGACGTACACCCTATTATGATGGCGATGGTTAATGGACCGGCTTCTCCGATAAATGCGGCGAGTACAAATAGCAATGGGTATTGTGGGATTACCAGCATGATATTCATCATTGCGGTTAACACGTCATCGACACGTCCACCAAAGTAACCCGCTGAAATACCAATGACTGTCGCTAAGAAACACACGGTAATACCCGCGCCAAAACCAACGGCTAGAGATACTCGTGCACCGTATGCCAGTTGAGACCATACGTCACGACCCATACGAGTGGTGCCCATTACGTGGTCGGCTTTTTTCGACATCAGCAATGTGCGGCGATCTGTTGCTAGGTTTTCTGCAATCCAGCCATCTGGCGTATTTTGCGCAGCCGTTACAACGAACGATGGGTACTCATGTGGCTTACCTGTACGTTTATCTGGGGCGTGTTTGGTGATCAGTGGTGCTGCAATGGCGACAAATAAGAAAGTTGAGAGTATGACGAGTCCGACAAGTGCGACTCGGTTACCTTGAATGAGTTTAAAGATATCTTTCATGATTATTTGCCTCCCTTACGTAGGCGAGGGTCAAGCACGACATACAACATGTCTGCCATTAAGTTAAAGAACAGCATGAACAGCGTCATGATAAGTAACTGACCTTGCAATACTTGGTAGTCACGAGCATGAATAGCGTTAAGCAGTACGGAACCTAAGCCAGGGTAGTTAAAGATGATTTCAACAATAAGTTGACCACCGATTGCCATACCAAGAGACATCGACAAAGCGGTCACGCTTGGTAGTAGGGCGTTTCGAGCGGCGTAGTTAAAAACAATACGGTTTTCGTTAAGGCCTTTGCCTTTCGCCATGGTGATGTAATCTTCTGCTAACAAGTTGATCATGTTGTTACGCATGTTAACTAGGAAGCCACCGATTTGAACTACAGATGCACAAAACAGCGGTAGTATGGCGTGATAAGCGACGTTCTTATAGAAAGCTAAGCTGGTCCAGTCTGGTGTTACACCCGCTGTGTAGGCATAACCTGTTGGGAACCACTGCAAACCAATGGCAAAAATGAACATGGCCAGCATAGCGATAACCACTTGTGGAACCGCTTGGATAATCAGCATGCCCGGAGTGATGAAGGTATCGAACTTACTACCACGTTTCCAAGCAGCAAAAATGCCAAGAATAGAACCGATAGAGAACGAAAGAATAACGGCTGTGCCCGCTAAGAAAAGAGACCAACCGAATGCGCCACCTAAAAGGTCATTTACACTCAGAGGGTAAAATTTAATAGACGTACCTAATTCCCAGCTAGCGATGCTTTTGAGGTAAGTCAGGTATTGCATCCAAAGTGGACCGTCAACGAAACCAAGTAGTTGTTTCATTGCTGCGATTCGTTCAGGAGTAACCTGTGCGGTCGCGTTGGCGAACATCATGGTAACTGGGTCACCTGGCATTGCTCGCGGAATAATGAAGTTAATTGTTGCTGCAACCAGCAACGCAATCAAGTAGAACGACAAACGTCTTAAAAAATATCCCATAACTTTTACCTTACTCTCCCAGATTTTTTCCCTGATCCTGGAGTCAGGACGTTCTTTTAGAACGAGTAACCCCCTGACGACGAGCGCCATATCGTGACAAGCGATAGGAGGTTTTGAAAGGCAGCGCGCAGAACCACGCGCTGCAAAGGGGTTGTGCTACTTATTTAACTGGTTTTAGGTCCAGTACGTGAAGTAGACGCTCAGGGATACCAGCCCAGATGTTTGGACGGCCCTTAGGATTCTTCTCATTCCACCAACCAGAGAAACGCGCTTCGTTGTATTGGTACATGTAAGCACCAGATAGAACAGGAACCGTTACTTGGTTAGAAGCGATGATTTGTTGAATGCCATGAGCGATTTCTAGCTGCTCGTTCTTATCTGCTGTTTTGTAGAAGCTGTCTAGTAGGCTATCTAGTTTCTCATCAGTAAAGAAGTGCATTGCGAAACGAGGCATGCCCGCGCCGCCTTGTAGTGCTGAGTTATACGCACTGTTCCAGTAAAGGTGTGGATCCGCACCGTGGAAGTAGTTCGTATAAGCAACGTCGTAGTTACCTTCTAGCATCGCTTGGTTGTATACCGCGAACTCAGGTGTACGAGCTTTTGCTTTGATGCCAGCTTCGTCAAGTTGCTCAATCGCAAGTTGTACTGTGTTGTTCCAGTCAGTCCAACCGTTTACAGATTGAATTGATAGTTCAAACGATTTGCCTGATGGCGTGTCAACATAGCCGTCACCGTTTACATCAACAAAGCCAGCTTTCTTAAGCAATGCTTTTGCGCCGTCTAGGTTGTACGTGTTGAATTTCTGGTATTTCTTGTGAGTCTTCTCATCAGACCATGCTTCAAATGCGTAGCCTAGGCCCGATGCGAAGTCATTCACTGTACCGCCACCGTAGAATGCGATGTCGATGATAGTTTGACGGTCAAGAGCCATAGAGAAAGCACGACGGAAATCAACGTTTGTTAGTGCTTCACTTTTCGCAGCATCTGTATTTTTAAAGTTCATTACAAATGCGTTAGTGCCTGATGGCGGGTACCAGTACTGATGGTTAGGACTCGCAGCTGCGTATGTGCGGTCGATGTCTGGAATGAACGATGAAGTCCAATCCAATTCAGAGTTAACCACTTTACCCAGTAATTGGTCGTTGTTTGCAATTTGTGGTACACGAAGACAGTCAACATCTAGGTTGTCGTTGTCCCAGTAGTTAGGGTTACGACATTGGATGTATAGCTGAGGTGTGAACGTATCAATCTCAGTAAATGGACCAGTACCTACAGGGTTTTCATTGGTAAATGATGTAGGGTTTTTAACGTCTTTCCATACGTGCTCAGCAACGATAGGAACCAAAGAAATTTCGTATGGTACGTTTGAGTTTGCTTCAGTAAGACGGAAGCGGACTTGGTACTCATTTAAACGCTCAACACTTGAAACCCACTTATTGATACCGCGCTGGTCTAGCTCTGGCTTATCTTTAAGTAGTTGGTAAGAGTAAACGACGTCGTCCGCAGTGAATTTTTCACCATCAGACCATTTTACACCTTTACGAATGTCGAAGGTTACGCTCATCAGATCGTCTGACATGCGGAAGTCTTCGGCTAGACGCATAACGGGCGTATTACCGTGCATTTCATTAAAGATGACAAGTGGCTCGTAAACGAAATCCGTTGTTGTACGTAGGTTTGTCGCTAGGTATGGGTTGAAGTTGCGAACCATTGTAGGGTAGAAGTCAGGTACAATTGTTAGTTCACTACGTTCTGCTGCAGATGCAACAGGTGCTACCGTTGTAGCTGCTGCGATTACTGCTGCTGTAAGTGCTGTCTTTTTAATATTGGCAAGCATAGCTGTTCCTTACTCATTGCTTTTTGTTTCACTAAGTTGGGAATGTTTTCAATTGGAAACACTCGCCGATGACTATCCCAAAATCCTCCAACTTCGACTGAATATTGATGAAAGTTGGGTGGCCTATAGCCCTCGGTCACCTACAAGAAAACACCTTGTTGCTATTACGGTCAATTAGAGTGTCCGTTAAAAACGTTAAAATCACCTTTTACTCCGTAATAAACGTCAATTTACGGTTGTTCTGGTTGTTTGTTGTACAAATATTTAAGGTGATGTAGGTCAAACTTTATTTCGGTTGGTTTTGATTTTGTTGGTGTTCACTAACCTTTATAGTTATATATTTACTGCCTTTTTGTCATGTTTTTTTATAGGTGATCCAGTTCAAAGTCGTTATTTCTCGTCAAATTCACATGAAAAATTAATACTGACAAATTGTTGTGACTGGGTTCTCAATACGATGAACTTGATCGGTTTTTGAGTGAGTGTTCGCTTAATTTATTCGATTTTCATTTGAAATAATGGTTGGATACGCCGCTTAATTAACGGAAATAAATAACGTTTAATGGCTGCTCGCCGACGAGCTTGCTGTTTGTTTTACAGTGGTTATAGTCATCATTATCATGAGGTCGTTCATGTGCATTGAGAAAGCTGATTGCGGCGTTGTTATTCGGACTGTCATTGGTGAGAAGAGAATAATGGGGGGAGGCTTAACGAACCCACAAAAAAGCCCACCAACGAGCTGGTGGGCTATGCTAACTAAGCATTCATGGGATACTAACTGGTAAGCAGCTTTTGTATCTTATTTCTCAGAACCTCTAAATGAGCACGTTGTTGGGTTGCGCTATTACAATGCTCAAGGATGTAATCCATAGAATTGAGCACAGTACGCCAACGAGGAGTCTTAGGTAGGGTTTCTTTGCGTAAGTATTTATCTAATGTACGGGTTTGCAGTGTGCTACGGTCTAGATAAACGCGCCACAAGCCACTTTGTTCAGCAAAAGCAAACTTACTTTGACCACTGTCTGTTTCCCAGTAGTCGATAGCGGTAGTCATTGCATCAACCAGTATCTCGCGCATCAGTTCTTGTTTATCACCACCTTGTCCAGATACCTTGTCGGCTATGCGGGTAAACTCACCGCCTAACTCCTTAAGTTGTTGCAATTTTGCTTTGTCACCTTCAAAAGCATAACTAGAAAGCGCTTCGACTGCGGTTTCTAAGTTATTGACTCGTACCGTATTGGCGCCACCACCTACATTAAATATATACATAGAGCGTAGGCCTGAACCTTTAGGAAGCAGCAGGATATCGCTGGATATATGCTCTCGTTTGTCGCCAACATAAATATCAATGTCGCCACAATAATGCACGTCATTAAGGTTAAGGTATTTTGGAGCAATGATTTCTTCCGCCTGACTGCGTTTCAATTGCTCTGACGAACGCTTGAATAATTTGGCTGCAGAATCGTTGGCAAAGCGAATGCGTCCGTCTTCATTAATGCAAATTATCGCTTCAGGAGCAGATTCTAACTGCTCCAATAAACGGCCTTGTGTTTCCAGTAAGTTCGCTTCGACGACTTCTCTTTGCTTAAGTTCTTGTTGCAGTTGTTGGTTTTCTAGTCGCCTTTGTTCAGCTTTGCTTGCCGCGAGGTGAGCCTTGATGCGAGATGCCAGTTCTAACTTATTAAATGGCTTCGTCAGATAGTCGTTAGCGCCTGAATCGAAGCCTTTAACTCGATCGTTAGTCTGACTAAGTGCTGTCAGCATAATGACGGGCAATTCAGCATGATCGTAGCTTTGCCTTAGTTGTTCACAGACCTGGTAACCACTCATTCCTGGCATCATAACATCGAGTAAGAGCAGTTCAGGTTTCTCTGACATGACCAACTCAAGAGCTTCAGGGCCGTCTTGTGCTGTTTTAACTCGATAGCCTTCCATTCTCAAGAAACTGTCAAGGATTTGAAGATTTACGGGCTCGTCATCAGCCACAATCAGCAGTGGGCCATCCGGGTTGTCAGGCAGCGCATTATTGTCGCCAAGGTTAGAGTCGTTTTGCTCTGGGGCTTGAAAGTGATTTGCGGTATTTTGAACTTGTGAAGTTGCAATTTCTTCTTCGTTCGCCAGTGGCAATGAAAAACTGAATGTTGTTCCAACAAGCGGTTGGCTACTTACATACAAGGTTCCGCCCATTAACTCAACCAATTGGCGGCTGATTGAAAGCCATAAACCAGATCCCTGACGATAGCGGTTGGAGTCCTGACCTGCTTGGATGAGAGGTTCGAATATATGATCCAGCTGTTCTGCGGGGATACCTTGGCCGGTATCAACCACTTGAATTCGAATGGCGTCATCTAAAATGGTGGCAGAGATAACGATTTTACCCTCGCTGGTGTACTTAATGGCGTTACCAATGAGGTTGTATAGGACTTGCTCTAAACGCTGTGGATCGGCGCTCACCAACGGAAGCTCTGTAGGCACCTGATTAATAATACGCAGAGGCTTATTACCGATTAGGTGCTGTGATAACTCCAGCACTAATCGCGTCGCGCCTGAAAGGTTCACGGCATTGGTTTGGATATCTAAACTGCCATAGCGCATCTTATGATAATCCAGTAAGTCATCAACGAGCGTTGCTAATCGTTGGCCGCTGTTGATGATGATTTCTAACTGATGCCTTTGATTTGCGGGAATCGTGCCATTTGCACCTGAAATAAGGGCTTCTGCGATACCAATCATGCCATGTAAGGGAGTGCGAAGCTCATGGGAGGTAGTCGCAAGAAATTCATCTTTGAGCTTATTGGCTAAGTGGAGTTCATCATTTTGTTGAGAAATGATGGTGAGGTTTTGCTCTAATTCTTCGTTTTGTTTACCAATTGTTTGAATTTTATCGCGAATAGAGCGCTGCATTCGCTCAAAGCTCACCGCTAAGCGTCCAATTTCGTCTTTCCTGCTTGTGGTAAACATATCTTCTTCGAGGTCACCAGCCGACACTCGTTCCGCGGACCAAGTGAGTTTTAGTAGTGGCGAGGTGATGAAGTTAGAAAGATAATGAGAGCAGATAAATACCAATATAATGGCAATCAGCATGGCCACAGCAAACAATTTTTCTAGTTGGTGGATGCGAGCGTAAGCTTGCTTTTCTGGTAACTCAGTGACTAATGCCCAGCGAAGATCCCGCACTTGAATCGGAGTATAAGCGGCGATGACTCGTTCACCATGTGCATTGTCAAAGCTCTTCACTGAGGTTTGGCCTTTTAATGCAATATCGATGATTTTTTGGCTAGCAATGACATCATCTTGAGACAAGTTCAACAACCGAGGCTGGTTATCATCACCAACCAGCAAGCTTTTGATGGAGTTAGATTCCGTATTGTCTTTGAACAGTTTTAATAATTTAGTGCTTGGTAGTCGCAAAATCGCATAGCTGTGTAAATAACCTTGCTGCAAGATTGGCGCGGCAAACCAAGCTACGTGTTCGTTACCTTCTAGGGTGAAGTCGGAAAAAACGGTCGGGATTTCATCGCTATCTGGGCCAGCTTGTTCCATGAGGTTTTGAATATGGGCAAAAGTTTTGCCTAAATTGCTGTGCTTATAGCGACCAGTCAGTAGGTTGGTACCAAAATTATCGTATTTGTTGACTGAATAGGTAACGTTGCCTTCTAGATCAACCAAAAGAATGTCATCAAAATCCGAACGTTTAAGAAGTTCTAAATAGCCCCAGTGATAACGTTTATGCAAAAGGCGATAACGTTCACTTCCTGCAAAATCACTCGACTCTCTTAAAATAGAAGTCCTTATTTGATTTCCAGAACCCTTGATATAACGTTGCTGAGCGTGTTGACGTGCTTTATCAAGGTCTGCGCCCAAGTCTCTAAATGCGCTGACCAATCCATAGAATCGTCCACCACTTGCGTAGGCAAGTTCGGAGCGTACAAATCCCATGGTTTCAGATTCTTTTGCTTGAAAGTAATCTTGCAGTTGCTGCTTTTTCGAATCTCTAACCGAGATCAGGTGTGAGGTACTTTGTTCTTGTAAGTCTTTACTGTGAGACTGGAGAAAAAAGAGTGCGATAACGGTTAATGGGATAATGCTGAGCGCCAAGAATGCGACCATTAAGGTGTGTTGTAGGCGTTTGAATTTTTGCTTTCGATGAAATCGTATCATAGATAACTGCGTTAAATTGGCCGTTGTCCTAGCTTGTCTCGTTAATTTCGAAGGCTAAGAAAAATGAATAAATTGACGTTTTTAACGTTTATACGATGTTTTTTTTCTTAATCAAGTAAGTGGGGAGTATTTCGTGGGTAAGGGCGCAAAAATAGTACTTTTAAAGGAGTTATAGAGCCCATTTAGGCTGGGCTCTGATGATTTGGACGATCTTATTTTGAGGCGTGATAAATGGCAAACTTGGTGGTTTTGGCGTTTACATTACAGTGACCGAATGCTTGCTCAATGATCGGCGGGTAACGCAAAAAGCTATTGGCAACAATGACTAATTCGCCGTTACGATTGAGTTTGCTTGGTGCTTTTGCTAACAGCGTTTCAGTGGCGTTGTAGCTGGTGTCTAGTCCAGAATGAAACGGAGGATTACTGATAATGAACTGATAGTCACTTTGCGTATCTGAATAGACGTCACTAGCGAAAACATGACCAGTTAGGTCGTTGGCTTTTAACGTTTCTTGACTAGAAGCAACCGCTAACGCACTGATATCACACATGTCTAAATGGATATCTGGGTTTTTCAGTAACATGATGGTACCAAGAACGCTGGCTCCACAGCCAAAATCGAGCACTTTTCCTTTGAGTTTGGGCAAATTGTCGATGAGCAATTGGCTGCCGACATCAAATTCACCATGGCTGAATACACCAGGTAAGCTCTTAATCGTTACGGCTGTTTGATCGACGTTTAAAGAATAGGTTTTAAACCAATCTTGCAGAACAAACGGAGCCACTTGTTCGGTGCATTGCCCCCAGTAAAAAGAACAACGTCGTGCAGAGTCATATTTTTTTATCAGGCCAAATGGTTTGAACATTTTCTCTATGCTTTTAACGCCTGAACGGTTCTCGCCAATCACACAAATTTCGGTGTCTGGGCCAAGTTTGCTCATTAGCATGGTGAGTAAGTATTCGACTTCGGCTTTCGCTTTTGGCCAATACAGTAGCACCATGTTCGCTTGAGTATCTGAAGTCAACTCGGCACCAAAATGAGTGGTCACCGTGTCGTTATCTTTAAGCTGTCGGTAGTAGCCGTAATGAGTGGTAAAAACCTCAACGGACAGACAGTGCTTGGCTAATTCAATAGGAAATAGGTCTTCAGCCTCTCCAGCCACAAGAACGTGTTTATCGGCAAAGTAAGCGAGTTGTCGTTGGGCTATTTGGCTTGGCGCGGTATAAGAAGACATAGTGAGCTCGTAAAAATAACAATGGGCGGATTTTCGCATAATCCGCCCATTGCTTGAAGTTTTTATCTCGTTATAACGAAGATCAGTTGTTATCTTGCTTGCTCAAGAAGCTGTTAAATTCTTCCTCGTAGATATTAAACAACACCATAGTAATCGCAAAGATAAGCGGGCCGTAAATTAGACCAATCAAGCCGAACAGTTGAATTCCCCCTAGTAATGAGAAGAATATCATCAAGGTATTCATACCAGCACTGCCTTGCATCAGAAGCGGTCTTAATACATTGTCAATTGAGCCAACGATCGCGACACTCCAAATAAGCAAGAAGATCCCCCACGTGGTATCGCCACTAATAAACAAGAAGACGGTAGCTGGAATCCAAATGAGCGCGGTGCCGACCACTGGGATGAATGACGCAAAGCCCATCATCGTGCCCCAGAATAACCCTGGGAAACCTGCTAGCCACATGCCAAAGCCACCCGCAAGGCCTTGGGCTATAGCGGTAAGGAAGGACCCTAGAACCGCGGATTTAGAGACTTGCTCTACTTCGGCGAGTAGGCGATCTTCTTGGCTGCGTGATAATGGCAATATATGACGGATTGCTAGAATGATTTTGTCGTGATCTCGAAGTAAGAAAAACAACACGAACAGCATTAAGAAGAAATCGACGATAAACCCGGTGGCATCCCCTAGGATCTTAGCGCTGATGGCGACTAACTGAGTGCCAAACCCTGAAATAAGGCCAGCCACTTTTTGTGCTATTTCTTGTGGTTGTATTGCATCAAAAGGCAAGTACTCGTTAATTAAGTCAAATGCTTGCAAGATCAAAGGGTGGTTTAATGCTTCCTGCATTCCGCCAGTCGTGCCCCAGTGATACACATTTTGAGAGAACAAAGACGCTTGCTGCACTATCGCTGCAAATACCGCGAGTAATGGCAAAACAATAATGACCACTAAGAATAAGCAAGACAAAACTGACGCGGTATTTCGGTAGTTTGGCAGTTTGTTTTCAACCCATTCGTGAACCGGAAACATCAATAGTGAAATGATGAAAGCCAAAATGATTGAGTTGACATAAGGTTCAACCAGCAAAAAACACGCATAGGCTGCTGCAAGTAACGCAATCACAAGTACCCAATGGCTGGAGGCTAACTTTAATTTTTCTGGCACGGTAGTGTTCTCTGCATAATAAGTTACTGGATATAATGGACATAAAACAGACGCTTATCAAATAATTAACCGTTATACTTGAGAGTGAATCTTATTTACCATACGTGTTGACTATAAAATAGGGGTGATACGTAAGGTTTTGGCGCAATAGTTTGGAGTTGATGATGGCATGTTGTGGTGAGAAGTCGTGTTCAAAAACCAAAAAACGCATCAGGTTACCTTGGTTTAGCGTGATTATGGTCTGTTTATTCGTTTTGGTCGTTTTTTATTGGCAATAGGCAATAGGCAATAGGCAAAAGCGATAGCAGGGTTGCAGGTAAACTGTTTTGCAGGGGATTAGATATGAAAAGAGCCAGTAAAACTGGCTCCTTGTGTTTAGACGCTATGGGGCATTTATTGCTATTCGCTTTCTTGTGCCAACATTGCAAAACAACGGTCAGCGGCTTCTAGAGTCGCATCAATTTCTTTTGAACCGTGTGCTAATGAAGTAAAGCTAGCTTCAAATGCTGATGGTGCTAGATAAACACCGTGCTTAAGCATGTAGTGGAAGAATTTTTTGAACTTCTCTACGTCGCACTTTGCCACGTCGTCATAACAGGTTACGGTTTCTTGATCCGTAAAGAAGAAACCAAACATGCCACCAACTTGGTGCACCAGCAGCGGAATACCGTGCTTTTGTGCAAGCTCTTTGAAGCCGTTAGCAAGTTGCTTTGTTTTTGAGTTCAAGCGCTTTTCATTGCCTTCTTCTTTCAACAGTTGCAAACAAGCATAACCTGCTGCCATTGCAACAGGGTTACCTGAAAGCGTACCTGCTTGGTAAACTGGGCCTGTAGGCGCAATGTATTGCATCACGTCTTTACGACCACCAAAAGCACCGACAGGCATGCCGCCGCCAATGACTTTACCTAGTGTGGTTAGATCTGGCTTGATGTTGTAGTGTGCTTGAGCCCCACCTAATGCAACACGAAAGCCTGTCATTACTTCATCAAAAATGAGCAGTGCACCTTCTTGATCGCAGATCTCGCGTAGGCCTTCATGGAAGCCTTCTACCGGTGGGATACAGTTCATGTTGCCCGCGACAGGCTCTACAATGATACAAGCAATTTCACCCTTGTTAGCGGCAAAAAGTTCACGAACGGACTCAAGATTATTGAACGTTGCAGTTAATGTATGCTTAGCAAAGTCTGCCGGAACACCTGGAGAGCTTGGCTGACCAAGAGTCAATGCGCCAGAGCCTGCTTTTACCAGCAAGCTGTCGGCATGGCCATGGTAGCAACCTTCGAACTTAAGAATTTTGTCACGGCCAGTAAAGCCGCGTGCAAGACGTATTGCACTCATGGTCGCTTCTGTGCCAGAGCTCACCATGCGAAGTTGCTCCATAGATGGTACTAGCTCAGACACCAGTTGAGCCATCTCGATTTCCATCTCTGTTGGGGCGCCAAAGCTTAAACCACGTTGAGCTGCGTCGATTACCGCTTCACGGATAACCGCGTGGTTGTGACCCAAAATCATAGGGCCCCATGAACCAACATAGTCGATGTACGCTTTACCATCAGCATCAAAAATCAGCGGGCCATCAGCGCGCTCTACGAATAGCGGAGAACCGCCAACACCATTAAATGCACGTACTGGTGAGTTAACACCGCCCGGAATAGTTTGCTGGGCTTTTTGATACAGCTCGGCAGATTTGGTCATGGATGTATCCTTTATGATTTTTTAGTCCGCTCGCATTGTAGCGCTCCGAAACTATTTTGCACCCATTGAAAAGAAAAATTGTGCTAAAAGCGAAGTATTAGAAGCGAAGTGCTAAAAGTGAGGTACTAAATGCGAAGTACTAAAAGCGAAGTACTAAAAGCGAAGTGCCAAAAGCTAAGAACTAAAAGCGAAGTGAGAAGCTCTACGCTTTTACTTCGCTTTTAGCACTTAGTACTTCGAACTTCCCACTTCGCACTTTATTTCAGTGAATACTTGAACGTTTCACTCAGGTACTAGATAATCTCGAGTAATTAGACAAATAAAATCACCAAAGATTGATCCTAAATGTTTGGGAATGAGTATAAATAGAGAGGTCGTTGTGAGCGAAGTAAATATCCCATTGTCATTTTCAGATACGGCAGCGGCGCGTGTTAAGATTTTGATTGAAGAAGAAGAGAATCCAAACCTTAAATTACGTGTGTACATCACGGGTGGCGGTTGTAGCGGCTTTCAATATGGATTTACCTTTGACGAGAGTGTCAACGAAGGCGATATGACCATAGTGAAAGATGAAGTGACTTTAGTCGTTGATCCAATGAGCTTACAGTATTTAGTTGGCGGCATTGTTGATTACACTGAAGGCCTTGAAGGTTCACGCTTTTTTGTCAATAACCCCAATGCGACAACAACTTGTGGTTGTGGCGCGTCATTTAGCGTCTAGTCTCAAATATTAGAACTATCTATAGATGTTGAAAGCTCTGCTAACCGAGAGCTTTCAACTTGCCTTACCATCATGCTTGTTTGTAAGAGTCGACTTACAAAAATAAGCACTTTCGAACAGATATTCAGCAAAGGATAAAATTACAATAAGGCTAGAATTGTCTCGGTATTAGGATGTTTCCGAGGACGTTAAATTTTGGGTAACCCCATAACACAAGGACTTACTATGCCGTTATTCCGCGTCAGTGGCTTTTTTTCGCAACGACCTTGGCTTGTTTCTTTAATACTTGTTTTGCTGTTAAGCCTCTGGCTTGGACAAGGCATGTTGCAAGCTGAAGAAAGCACTACCTCTCCTTCTCAATCTCAACAAACTCAAGATGTGCCACTGGCCAACGTGGTGATTCAAACGTTTACCTCTCAAGCAACAGCAAAAAATCTCGACTTATACGGCCGAACAGCGCCAAACCGTGACGCAACGTTAGGTGCCGAAATTGCGGGTCGTATTTCCGGTTTATTGGTTCAAAAGGGCAATAAAGTCAATAAAGGCCAGCCAATAGCACAGATAGACAAAGGCGACTTACTCATTCGCCTAGAAAAAGCCAAAGCACTACTTAATGTTAAAGAGAAAGAATACACGGCGGCTAAATCTTTGAAAAAAAGAGGCTTACAAGGTGAAGTCGCTTTTAGTACCGCACAGGCGGCTCTTACTGACGCAAAGGCGAATGTAGAAAATGCCAAGTTGATGTTATCGCACACCTTAATTAAAGCGCCATTTTCTGGTTTTATCGATGACTTATCGGTTGAAGTCGGTGATTTTGTTGGTGTCGGCGACCCGGTTGCTACCTTGATTGATTTGGAAACTTTGGTTATTGAAGCGGACGTCAGTGAACGACATGTTAGCCAGCTTGAATTGGATCAAGTGGCGAACATACGCCTCGTGACTGGTCAGCTAATCAATGGAACGTTGCGTTATGTTTCTCGTGTTTCTTCCCCTTCAACCAATACGTTTAAAGTTGAAATAGAAATTCCAAACCACGGCCAAAAAATCTCGGCCGGTATTAGTGCCGAAGTCACATTGATGTTAGACACTCAATTGGCGGTTAAAGTTACTCCTGCCATGCTTGCGCTTGATGAAGAAGGCAACTTGGGAGTCAAAACGGTGCTTGATAGTAAAGTTACGTTTGTGGCAATCCAATTGGTTAAAGCGGAACAAGATGGTGTTTGGTTAACGGGCTTGGGCGATAAGGTCGATATTATTACCATTGGGCAAGGCTTTGTTCGTGGTGGTGATATGGTCAACGCCGTTTATCAGCCGTAAGGAGGCATTATGTA
This sequence comes from Vibrio tapetis subsp. tapetis, assembly GCF_900233005.1. NCBI lineage: Bacteria > Pseudomonadati > Pseudomonadota > Gammaproteobacteria > Vibrionales > Vibrionaceae > Vibrio > Vibrio tapetis. Next base: position 1,677,081 of record NZ_LT960611.1, on the reverse strand, counting down.
CAGCATAATTGATGCGGCACTGTCCCGCTCGCGTACCATGATGTCTTTACTGATACTTATATTGGTTGCAGGTGTGATGACCTATGTGACCATTCCTAAAGAATCTAGCCCAGATATTACTATTCCGATTATTTATGTCTCTGTTGGTCACCAAGGGATATCTCCTGATGATGCAGAGCGACTTTTAGTTAGGCCAATAGAACAAGAATTACGTTCTATTGAAGGGGTTAAAGAGATGAGTGCAACGGCCTCAGAAGGCCATGCATCGGTAACGCTAGAGTTTAATGTGGGCGTTGACCTTAACAAAGCCATGTCCGATGTTCGTGATGCGGTGGATCTTGCCAAGCCAAAATTGCCAGCAGATAGCGATGAACCCACGGTCAATGAGGTAACGTTAGCGTCAGAACAACCCGTTCTTTCTGTTGTTTTATACGGCACCGTACCTGAACGAACAATAGTACAAATTGGCCGCATAATCAGAGATAAATTAGAAAGTTATCGTCAAGTATTAGAGGTGGATATTGCCGGTGATCGGGACGATGTGGTTGAAATCATCGTTGATCCATTATTGATGGAAAGCTATGGCTTAGATCAGGGGGATATTTACAATCTGATCGCGTTGAATAATAAGGTCGTCGCCGCCGGTTATGTTGATACTGGTTACGGGCGATTTTCTGTCAAAGTCCCTTCGGTGTTTGACTCTCTTAAAGACGTGTTGGAGCTTCCGGTTAAGGTTGAAGGCAAGCAAGTCATCACCTTTGCTGATATCGCAACGGTGCGCCGCGCGTTTCGAGACCCAGAAAGTTTTGCCCGTCTTGACGGTGAGTCCGCCGTTATTTTAGACATCAAGAAGCGGGCTGGTGAAAACATCATTGAAACCGTTGATCTGGTGAAAGAGGTGATGGCGCAAGCTCAACTGCGTGATGATTGGCCGTCTAACCTCCGAGTTAAGTACACCAAGGATGAGTCGAAAGACGTTAAGATCATGCTAAATGATCTGCAAAACAACATCTTGTCGGCCATTATTTTGGTCGTTATCGTTATCATCGCTATTCTTGGCACACGCACTGCTTTCTTAGTGGGCATCTCCATACCCGGTTCATTCTTAACTGGCTTACTTGTTCTGTCGATATTTGGCATGACGGTCAATATTGTGGTTTTGTTTTCGTTAATCATGGCTGTTGGCATGTTAGTGGACGGTGCGATCGTAGTGACAGAATTTGCTGATCGTCGTATGCAAGAAGGGGTAGACAAGAAACAAGCTTATCGTGACGCGGCTAAGCGAATGGCATGGCCTATTACCGCCTCTACTGCTACGACTCTTGCCGCATTTGCGCCGCTATTGTTTTGGCCTGACGTAACCGGGGAGTTCATGAAGTTTTTGCCGCTTACGTTGATCGCGACCTTAACCGCGTCGTTAGTGATGGCATTACTATTTGTTCCGGTGCTTGGCGGTTTAATCGGCAAGCCACAAAATGTGTCAAAAGAAAACCAAGCCAAAATGGTTGATTTACATAATGGCCTATTTGAACAAGCGACGGGCTTAACTCGCTTGTATTACCAAACGTTGGCTATTGCAATTCACCACCCAATTAAGATCCTATTCAGCGCTATTGCCTTAGCTGTCGCTGTTGGGGTTGGCTATGGTAAGGCTGGTTTGGGAGCAGAGTTCTTTCCTGAAGTTGATCCGCCATTTTTTACCGTGAAAGTACGCTCTTATGGGGATCATTCAATTCAAGAAAAAGATGCCATCATGCGTGATATCGAACAAGTGGTATTGGGGCATGATGAGTTCGATAGTGTTTACACTCGTACTGGTGGTAAAGACGTTATTGGCCAAATTCAGATCACCCCTGTGGATTGGCAGTATCGCCGTAAAGTGAAAGAGATCATTGAAGAACTTCGTGAAGATACGGATAAGTTTGCTGGGGTTGAAATCGAATTTAAGTTCCCAGATGCAGGGCCTCCAGTAGAAAATGATTTGGTTATCGAAATGTCTTCTCGAGTCCCGAGTGAACTGGATCAAGCAACTAAATTAGTTAGGCATTGGGCTGATAATAACCCGGCTCTTATCAACGTCAGTGATACTTCAAGCAAGGAAGGCATCGATTGGCAAATTGATATTCGCCGTGATGATGCCTCTCGTTTCGCAGCAGATGCAACGCTTGTGGGTAATACGGTTCAATTTGTTACCAATGGTTTGAAGATTGGTGACTACTTACCTGATGACGCTAATGAAGAAGTCGATATTTTAGTTAGGTACCCAGAAGATAAGCGTGACATTGGTAGATTTGAGCAGTTAAGGGTCAAAACGCCAATGGGGCTTGTTCCGATCACCAACTTTGCAGAAATTAGCCCAACACCAAAGCAAGACGCTATTGAACGTATCGACGGCCATCGGGTGCTGAATATAACGGCTGATATGAGAGAGGGATACAACTTAGCGCTAGAGCTCCCGAATATAGAGCAAGCGCTTGCTGAAATGGACTTTCCATCTTCGGTAGAATTTAAGATCAGAGGTCAAAATGAAGAGCAGGCCAATTCATCGGCTTTCCTACAGAATGCCTTTGTGGTCGCATTGGCCGTAATGGCATTGATATTGGTGACGCAGTTTAATAGCTTCTACCAAGCATTTTTGATCTTGAGTGCGGTTTTGTTTTCTACGGTGGGTGTGTTTGCCGGGTTACTGATTTTCCAAAGGCCTTTCGGTATCGTGATGTCAGGTATTGGTGTCATCGCTTTAGCTGGAATAGTGGTGAATAACAATATCGTCTTGATTGACACGTATAACCAACTGCGTAAACGAGGGTTAGCTAAGCAAGACGCCATACTCCGAACCGGGGTTCAGCGTTTAAGACCCGTTATGTTAACGACCATCACGACCATTCTTGGATTGATGCCAATGGTGTTGGAAATGAACATTGATTTGATCAATCAAAAAATTGAGTTTGGTGCGCCAAGTACACAATGGTGGTCTCAATTAGCAACGGCAATCGCGGGTGGCTTGGCATTTGCCACGGTGCTGACATTGGTTCTTACGCCATGTTTGTTGATGCTTGGCCGAGATCCAAAGGATAAAACCAGTGCATCAAATACGGATACGCATGAGTCACCAGAGCCTCAAATCGCTTTAGAGGTGGATAAGCCCCGCTCCTAATCGAACTTGAACGGTAAGGTATGCTAGAATCGAACGCTTGCTAAAGAATCAATAGATAGATTCTTAGTAAGCGTTTTTTTATAACTAAGAATGATACGGAACTATGACTTTACGGAATGCCTTGCGCCAGTTTGACAGTTACCGCCGAGACCAGATGGGCGGTTTGGAAACCTTACTTTATAAGCTTTTAAACAATAAACGCAGTTTGTCTTCATCAGTGTTACCGAAAGATGAGATTAAACATATATTGGTGATCCGTAATAATAAGCGTATCGGCAACATGTATTTCATGCTGCCATTTTTGCGTGAAGTACGAAAGCAGTATCCAGATGCCCGAATTGATTTACTGCTTAATGAGCCTTGGCAAGGTAGTGTCTTTGCTAACATGGGGTTTGAAGCGATGGATTATTCGTTTTTCTCTTTCAAAGGTTTATCGCAGTGGATTTCTTGTATGAGAAAACTGCGTACTAATCAATATGATTTGGTATTGCTACCTTATGCATCCGTTGGCGATAGCATGATGTCTGCATTGATGAATGCTAAAAACAAAGTGGCTGAATTTAACCCGCGTCGCAATATTGCCTCACCTCACTCAAATAAAGCAGTAAACCGCCATGCCCATGCCGCCTTGGAGAGTTTGGATGTATTAACGGGGATGGGGTTGGATGTTCAGTTGCCTGCGGATCATACCATGGCATTTAATGATAAAGAGCACTCCCAAGGAATCAACGTTGCTACGGAGCTTCGCGGTGATCACCAAGGTATCACTATGGCATATTTTCGTGGTGCAAGAGGCGACAAGCAACTCGATGAACTAACATGGCAAGGCATTGTTGATAAGTTTGATGAAGCATCTAAGCGGTCGATTCAATGGATTGAAGTATTGAGTCCAGACATAAAGCAACCGCTGCAGCCAAACATGAAAACATTTCAGTCAAAAGACATGCGTCATCTCGCGGCAGTGCTTAAAGAGCTTGATGGCTTTATCTGTTGTGATACAGGGCCGCTTCACTTAGCGGATGCCGCCGGAGCGAAGTGTGTTGGCTTGTACACGCACACGAATATTGAACGTTACGGCTTACTCGGCGAACGCTGCGTAGATGTGGACGGTCTAGATAATCTCGATGCAGAGAAAGTACTTAAAGCCTTCCAAGATCCTAGTTAGTGTCGGCCAATCGGATTCCTTACGAACCAAATAAAAAGCCAGACCGAAGATAACCTCGCTCTGGCTCTTTTTTTCTTTAGCCTTCGGCACTTAGCACTTAGCACTTAGCACTTAGCACTTAGCTTTTAGCACTTAATTCCATCGGCTCTAGTAGCTGCTTGTATCTTTCTAGCTGCTCCAACCTAATTATGGAGTTCGCGATGAAGGTTTGCTTTGTTTTTCCCTTCAGCGATTTAGATTGTGGAAGCTTTACCGTACGTGGGTTCTTGTGAACGCCATTGACCAAAAATTCGTAGTGGAGGTGAGGGCCGGTTACACGACCTGTACCGCCTAATGTCCCCACAGTTTGACCTTGCTTTACTCTTTGTCCGGTTTTGACATAGCGCTTGGTCATGTGCAGGTATTTAGTAATGTACGTGTTGCTATGGCGAATAAATACGTAATTACCGTTAAAGCGATTGTAGCCAGATTTTTCTACTGTACCGTCACCGGCAGCCCATATCGGGGTGCCAACAGGAGCGACATAGTCGGTTCCTCTGTGTGCCTTGACTCGTCCTGTAACTGGGTGAAGTCGACGAGGATTAAAGTTAGAACTTACATAACGAAAGTTAATTGGAGAGCGTAAAAAGGCTTTTTTCATCGCTCTGCCGTCTTGATCAAAGTAGTTGCCTGTTTTTTTATCTCGAATCGCTTTGAACGTATCACCTTGGTTGGTAAAGATGGCCGCGATAATATTACCACGACCGACTTTTTCACCTTCAACCACTTTTTCTTCGTAAAGAACTTGAAAGGCATCGCCTTTACGAATGTCTAAGGCAAAATCGATATCCCAACCAAAGATCCCGGCTAATTCCATAATCTGATTTGGGGTTAGACCAGCGACAATACTGGCATTCCAGAAGTTTGACGTGATTTCTGCTTCAGCGTAGTTGAGTTGAATGTTGACTTCTTTCTTTGCTGTCTTTGACTCAAACCCTGAATCTGTCTTGGTTATTTGAAAGGTTTCAAATTCACTAATAACACGGTTGAGTTGAACCAATTCATTTTTTTCGTTAAATCCGAATTTAAGAACGTTGCCTGGACGTAAGCGTGACAGCTGCTGATTGATTTCTTTTTCACTGGTGATGAGGTTGTGAAGAAGTCGAGCAGATAGGCCAATTCGATTAAATAATAGTGCGGCACTCTCACCGGATTGTACTTTGTGGGACTCCCAACGAATCAGAGAAACCGGTGCAATGGTCCCTGCAGGGTTGAGTGCTTCTGCATTGATTGTCAGCGGGTAAAGTTTACCAACTTCTAAACCGGATTGTTCGGGCCTTAAGTCTTTCGCATCAGGAAGAAAAAAAATGGCGATGACAATTACAGCAGTAAAGAAGCCAATCAGAATGCGGTGTAACAGAGAAAGGCGGGCAAATTTCGACATTTGGATCTATTCGCTCAATTAATACGATAAAAATAACAGTTACTGAGTCTAACTGGTTTCAAAACTGAGTGCTATTCAAGTACACTGTCCCAAAGTCATATTTTTGCCAAATCTGTGGGAGTGAACAAGAATGGCGAGTATTGAAGCAGCACTGGCTGAAATTAAGCGCGGTGTAGAAGAGCTTATCCCTGAAGAAGAGCTGATCGCGAAATTAAAAGAAGGTCGTCCGTTACGTATTAAATTGGGTGCTGATCCAACTGCGCCTGATATTCACCTTGGTCACACGGTGATTTTCAATAAACTTCGTCAGTTCCAAGATTTGGGCCACGAAGTGACGTTCTTGATTGGCGATTTTACCGCTATGGTTGGTGATCCGTCTGGTAAAAACACCACACGTCCACCTCTAAGCCGTGAAGACGTTCTTAGAAATGCCGAAACCTATAAAGAGCAAGTCTTTAAAATTTTAGACCCAGCAAAAACAGAGATTCGTTTTAACTCTGAGTGGCTATCTGAATTAGGCGCTGAAGGCATGATTCGCCTTGCATCAAACCAAACGGTTGCTCGTATGCTTGAGCGTGATGACTTTAAAAAACGTTATGCTGGTGGCCAACCTATTGCCATCCATGAATTTATGTACCCGCTACTTCAAGGTCATGATTCTGTAGCGTTAAAGAGTGATGTAGAGCTTGGTGGTACGGATCAGAAGTTCAACTTGTTAATGGGTCGAGAGCTACAAAAAGCCGCAGGTCAAAAACCTCAAGCAGTATTAATGATGCCGCTATTGGTGGGTTTAGATGGCGTTAAGAAGATGTCTAAATCTGCTCATAACTACATTGGTATCAGTGATGCACCAAGCGAGATGTTTGGTAAAATCATGTCTATTTCTGATGAGCTAATGTGGAGCTACTACGAGCTGTTGTCTTTCCGCCCATTAGCAGAAGTCGCTCAGTTTAAAGCCGACATTGAAGCTGGTAAGAACCCACGTGATGTGAAGATTTTACTCGCCAAAGAAATCATTGCTCGCTTCCATACTGAAGCCGATGCTGATGCTGCAGAACAAGAGTTCATTAACCGTTTCCAAAAAGGCGCAATGCCAGACGAAATGCCAGAATTCGAATTCGAAGCCGGTTTACCAATTGGTAACGTACTGAAAGAGGCGGCTTTGGTCAGCTCAACTTCAGATGCGATGCGCATGATCCGTCAAGGCGCTGCGAAAATCGATGGCGCGAAGATCGAAGATACCAAACTTATACCGGAAGCGGGCACCGCTGTTTACCAAGTTGGTAAGCGCAAGTTTGCACGTATTACGATTAAATAAGACAAGTCTATTTTTCTTATGAATGAAAAAATAGCTCCGCATGGCGGAGCTATTTTTTTGCCCATTTTCTTGGCTTATGGTCATTGGTTTTAAATCAAAATTCGGCTATAATCTGCCCGCTGCATTTTAGCAGTACATCTCATTTGGAGCGTTAAATGAACAATACCGACCATCCCCCAAGTAGGAGGGGAGAGAAATAACCGCTTCGGTATTGGCGCTTTTGCCCCTGCCTTAGTGGTAGGGATGCTATTCTATTATCCCCTTCGTATTTTTCTCCATACTTTTACTTACTTATAGATCTGTGTACTTTGCTGTGCTTAACACTTAACACTTAACACTTAGCACTTCAGATCCTATATTGGTCGTCACCATTGCTAATCGGGAGATTCGCCATGACGGTAATGAATACTACTGCGTACACCGCAGAAGAAATAGGAGCAGCGCACGGCGCGTTTGCACAATACGAGCAAGAAACTCAACTTCACCTGTTAACAGTGATGCCTATTGAAGAGGCAGTTGCCATTCTTCATTCGTGCACGATCGCCGAAGTTCAGTGGTTTTTGACTAAGTTAGATCAAACTGGCTATACAAAGCGAGCAAGGCATTATGCAATGCAATTGGGATTTATTCACTCAGAAGCGGAAACTAGCCGAGGCTATTTATCGACCAGTGTGTTTGAGCATTTTCGCCAGCGTGTAGGGTGGATTGTTGCTCTCGCATTATTGGGAATAGTCTCAGGTCTTATTATTGCCCAATATGAAGACACGTTAAGCCAATTAATGCTGTTAGCTATTTATATGCCAGTGATTGCGGCAGCAGGGGGCAATACGGGCTCTCAAGCAGCAACCTTGGTGATACGAGCACTGGCCACTGGAGAGCTGAAAAAACGACAATGGCTGGATGTATTTTGGAAGGAAAGCCGTATTGCTCTTTGCTTAGCGCTGGTTATCGCCATGGTTATGACTGGGCGCATTATGTTGTTTAGTGGAAATACGTCAACCGGTGGCTTTGACCTAGAAGTGATAGCACTAGCGATTGCGGTAGCGCTGTTTATTCAAGTAACCATATCAACGACGCTCGGTGGGTTGCTGCCTATTTTGGCCAGAGCCTGCAAGTTAGACCCAGCCGTTTTGGTGAGTCCAGTACTTGCGTCGGTTGTCGATATCTCAGGAATTTGGATCTACTTTAGTGTTGTGAATCACTTTCTTGGTCTAGCTTAATCGCATTGGCATAAAATTGTTGTTCAAATTGATAGATAGGGGCGAGCACATTTGGTGACTCGCCTTTTTTGTCGCTGTCTTTTTTCACCGGATGATAGTCACCCACAAATTGAACAAACAGGGCGGTGGGCTGTTTCTGTTTATCCAATATGTAGCCTGCCATATTGTAGCTGCCGTATACCGAGCCACTTTTTGCTTGGATTTGCCCTTTGATCGGTGCGCTACGCATACTTTTTCTATATTTCAAAGTGCCACTTTCACCAGAAACAGGTAGAGACGCGATTAAGTTTAAATTTTTATCGTGCAGCCAAATGTAACTGAGAATTTTCTGCATATCGTCGGCGGTCATTCTGTTGTTACGCGATAGGCCTGAACCATCAGCAAGTTTTGCATGCTCTAAGTTGATGCCAGTATTAGCGAAGATGATCTGCTTGATCGCTTCAGTACCATTGGCAAAGCTGCCTGCTTGAAAGAAAAACTCACGGCCTAAGGTTTTGGTTAGGTTATCGGCTATCAAGTTATCAGAACGTTTAAGCATGGTGTCGAGTAATTTATTAAGCGGTTCCGATTGGTGACTCGCCATGATCACGCCCTGATTAGGCACCGACTTGGTTAGGATTTTTCCTGAATACTCGATCCGATTTTCTTTTAGTAAACGGGTTAAAACGTGTTGGGTGTAATCAACCGTGTCTTGAACAGCAAATTTGAGCGGTAGAGGCTTATTTCTGTGGCTCATGCAACCCGACAAGTGATACTGATTACCACTACTAGTGGTTAACTCCAAATCACATTGCTGGGCTTTTTTATCAAGGCTAGACAAACTTCTGGCATCACTGGTAACGGTTATCGGTTGATGTGCGGGCACAAAGGTTTTGGTTTTGTTAGACGAAGCAGAAGAAATCGATGCCTGAACGCAATTGCGATCTAACGTAATGGCACTGGCTGGCGCACTGTAGCACACCCCTAAAATATCCCATGGCCAACCCACGGCACGTTCATATCCGCTAAAGGCACTGTTATCTAAATAGATATTTGATACCTTATCAATTCCTTTTTTCTTGATGGTTTTTAGTAAGGCATTCAAATGGGCGTTGGTTAAGGTTGGGTCGCCTGAAAAACGAACCACTAACTCTGAGCCAATACGCTCTATTTGAGTTTCAAAGCGATAATCATCACCAAGTTCAAGTTTAGCCGCCAGAGCCGTCACTACTTTTAGAGTACTTGCTGGTGCAAAAAATTGTTTGCTGTCTTGCTCTACGAAAATTTGGCTCTCATTTGCGACGATTAAACTGGCACGGGCACCATAGGGCAGTAAATCGCTAGATGAATTGGCGAAGCTTGCGAAATGTACAGTTGATAAGCTAACAAGAGTGACAAGTGATAGGAATAATCGCATTGCTAAATAGGCAGTTGATTGGGGTTAGCGTTCAGTATAGCAATTGCGTAGCATTTTGTTTAGGCATAAAAAAACGCTCGCAGATGCGAGCGTTTAGAGATTCTTTATTAGCTAAAAGCCAAATTAGAAGTCGTAACGTAGGCCAAGAACAGCTTGGTCTTGTGCTGCGAACTTACCAACTTTGTCTTCTTTAAGAAGGTTGAAGTTGTAAGATACGTAAGTGCGGAAATTAGCGTTGAAGAAGTAAGATGCATCAACAGCAAAGTTATCTACACCAGTTTCTTTAGTAGAACCTGATTCCATTTCTGCACGGTTGTATGTAGATGTGAATTTAGCTTGGCCTAGAGTGTAAGCTGCTGCTAATTCGTAACCATTTACTTTAGCTTCGTCAGATACGCCTTCTTTCTTGGTATTTACGTTAGTGTAAAGACCCGCGAAGTAGAAGTCGCTGATAGTGTAAGATGCACCAAGCATGAACTCTTGAGCTTCAACTTTCTTAGTTCCGTCTAGGCCATCTTGCTTAGCGAAAGCACCAGTTACACGAGCGCCAGTGTCGCCAATGTTGTAGATAGCAGAAGCTGCGAAGCCATTGTTCTCATCGCTTTTTGCTAGAGTGTTTTTGTCGTTATCTGCGCGAGTAGCTGATGCAAATGCGTAATTTGCACGTAGTTCAACACCTGAGAACTCACCAGAGTATGCAATTGAACGATCAGGGCGATCTGCAACATCTAATTTTGCTGCAGCACTGTTACCATGATATGCCATGATATCAGTGAAATCGGTTACAGTTTGTAGCGAACCTTTAACTGTACCCATAGTTACTTCACCGAAGTTACCGCCGATACCAGTGTACATGTAACGATGCTCTAGGGTGTCGCTAGCCAGTTTTGAAGCAGCTGAATCAGTTGCATCAACATATTTAGTTGCTTTGTATTCGCCTTCGTAGAAACCAAGACCGTATAGACCGTCAGTGATTTGAGTTTTGCCTAGGAAGTTTAGACGAACGCGAGATTGGTCTTCAACGTTACCGTCTTGGATTGCTAGACGTGCTTCAACACGGCCGCCCATTTCTAGAGAAGAAGTGTCGTTTTTTGCGATTTCAGCAGCTGATGCGCCAGTAGCTGTTGCAGCAGCAGCGATTGCTAGAGCGATAAATTTCTTGTTCATTGGTTTCTAAGTCCTAATTTATAGTCCATAACAAGCAGTAGAGGGTGGTTCCTACACTACTTATAGATGCGAATGATATCAGTGGCAGTGGACTGCGTGATGTCTCTCGCATTTCAAGGTGGTTATGTTGTACCCCTAAAGTTCACTCTTCAGGTAGTAAAATGATATAAAAATAATAACTGCACACTGTTTTATTGTGTGTTTTTATATTTAATAACCTTAAAAAACAAAGGCTTGTATTTTATTGTGAACTATTCATGACAAAAATATTTTATGTTTTTTTATGTTGAAATTGAGATGAGTTCGCTGTTTTGTGTGAATTTACATCTTTTTTAGGTATTGCTGTTTGATGGGATAAATCATTGACTAGATAGGAAATGTGATCCCGATCTAGGTTTTTAGATGACCTATTTGTTTAGTTTGATTACACTAGAACAAATGTTGAAATTTCCCTTTACTCCGATTTATACCATTGGGGTGGGGTTGTATTGTCTGAATGATAGTTAAAAGCAAAAAGCCCAGTTAATTGGTTAACTCTGCCCGCTTTTACGTTAGAGGTTTAAAATGGAAAAAGTCCCTATGACTGCTCGTGGCGAAGAAAAGCTACGTGAAGAACTTGATGTGTTGATTAAGCGCCGTCCTATTATTTCACAAGCCATTGGTGAAGCTCGTGAGCTAGGTGACCTTAAAGAAAATGCTGAATACCATGCAGCACGTGAAGAACAGGGTGTATGTGAAGCTCAGATCCGAGATATTGAATACAAGCTCTCTGTTGCTCAGGTTATCGATGTCACCAAAATGGAAAATACTGGCAAAGTAATTTTTGGCACCACCGTAACGTTGATCGATATCGATACAGATAAAGAAGTGACTTACCAAATTGTTGGTGAAGACGAAGCAGAGATTCGCGCTGGCAAAATCTCAGTAAGCTCACCGATTGCTCGTGGTTTGATTGGCAAACTTGAAGGTGACGAAGTTTCTATCAGCACCCCAGGTGGTGATAAAGACTACGAGATTGATAAAGTAGCGTACGTTTAGAGTACTAAAAGCTAAGTACTAAAAGCTAAGTACTAAAAGCTAAGTACTAAAAGCTAAGTAGAAGAGCAATAGCCCCATCGCTGTTGCTCTTTTCTTTTATAGTCTCTAGTAGCAAAGCGCTCTAGTTTCTAGAAGGAAGCTTCCGAGCGTTCTGTAATCCAATGAGCAAAGCGAATTTTGTACTCTGGCTTTAAAAACAAAAAAGGTCGCAATTTAAATTGCGACCTTTTTTTGTTTGCCCAGCGAAGCTGGCAAACCCATTAGGCTGAAAGAAGCCTAAATCACCCTGATTGAGGGGAAGATAATCCGAATCGCAAGGGCGTTGCTGGCCAACGGCAGGGTTTGAAGGAAGCGATAGGAAGTTAACAGTACACAACGAAAGTGAACCTGATTCGGCAATTTAGGTGGGTAAGCGTGCAAAATAGCGTGAAGCCCGATACTCAATCAGACCTAGATTGTGCTTGAGGGTGGCATTGTTAACAGGGAGCCAGTGCAGTAACTGGGGAAGCCTGACACCACATCCGAGCAAACGTCGGAAGCATAAACTCAAGGCGAGAGCCAAGATCTATGTTGGTGCGAGGTGGCAGATGAATCCGTAGTAGTGAGTAAAGCTCGGCCGGTGAAGCCCAGTAATGGTGTGGAGGATAAAACTGAGCTGACCATCAGTAACACGTCTGATGGGACAACATTTTGCCAAAAGCAATCTGGTGTTGCGAAGGGATGAAGTACATTTTAAGTCTGTGATGAGCAGATGTTTTTTTTTCAGTGGTATACAAGTTGATTAGCTATCGAGGTATTCCGTCTCGGTCTTTGTGAAAGCAAAGCACTGAAGCGAGAAACCGTACAAGGGAGTAACTCTGACTCACTCTAGTAAATTGCCATTGAGCTAGAAGGCTAGAGAGTGGAGTGAAATACACCAACACTGTGAGAGAGCATTTGTCCCCACACGGCACACAATCTAAAGGAAAAAGTTGAGAGTTTACTACAGTTTATATGGTCACTTGCTCCACAAAGAGCGACTCTATAAAGGATTAAAAAAGTGTGGAAAGCGAAAGGCGCGGCCGGAATAGATAGGCAGAGCCTAAGCGACTACGCCCAAAATCTGAGTGATAACCTAGATCAACTTCTTCTGGAACTCAAAACCAAGCGATACACCCCTCAACCCGTCAGACGGGTAGAAATACCGAAAGATGATGGTGGGGTGCGATTACTTGGGATCCCAACAGTACGGGATAGAGTTGTCCAACAAGCTCTAAATGATCTATTAACCCCAATCTTCGAAGAGCAGTTTCACCCATCCAGCTTTGGGTATAGACCGAATCGAAGTTGTCACGATGCTATAAACAAAGCGACGATGTTCATCCGTCGATACGGAATGCAACACGTCGTAGATATGGACTTATCGAAGTGCTTCGATAAGCTCGATCATGAGCTTATTCTAAAAAGCATTAAGAAACGAGTCACAGACAGTAGCGTACTGGAGCTCATCAAACAGTTCCTGAAAAGTGGCGTAATAGTTGATGGAGAGTGGCAGCATACCGAGATAGGTAGTCCGCAAGGTGGAGTAATAAGCCCACTGATAGCGAACATCTATCTGGATGCGTTTGATCAAGAGATGCGAAAGCGAGGACATCGAATAGTCCGTTATGCCGACGACATACTGATCTTCTGTCGCAGCCGTAAAGGTGCAGAAAATGCGCAAGTACAGGCAACGAAGGTCCTGGAAAAACAGCTCAAGTTAACGGTGAACGAAACCAAATCACACATAGCGCACAGCGGCGAAGGTGTGAAATTCCTTGGAATAGAAATCGGTAGCCATTATAGCCGTATTCAGCCAAAGAAAATGTCGACGTTCAAAGGAAAGTTGAAGCGAGTGACAAGACGCAATGGCGGTAAGCCATTGTTAGAAGTCATTAAACAACTGAATCCACTTCTGAGAGGGTTCAGCCAGTACTTTCGAATAGCGAATGCCAACAGGGAGTTTAAGAAACTGGCCGCGTGGTTAAGGCGAAGACTTCGCAGCGTCCAATTACGATTATGGAAAAAACCGACCCGACTCCACCGCAGGCTAAGACAGCTAGGTTACGAAGGGTCATTCAGGTATATCTGTATGGATAGTTGGAGAAATGCTGCGAGTCCATTAGCCAGTTACTCGATGCCAAATCAATGGTTTAACGACCTTGGATTAGTGAATCTTGAACACGTTAGGACAGGATATGTGTTCAGCCATTATGCTGAATGGAAATGTGCATGAGCCGTATACGAGGTCCGTACGGTTCTGTGAGAGGGATGAGGCGGAGACGCCTCACCCTACTCGATGCATTATAAGCAGACAGTTGTCTATGCTTATTAGCGGCTATCCTATTTACGAGGAATTTCGATTTTACGCGCTTCTGACTGGCGGAAAAGTACCAATGTTTTACCAATGGTTTGTACTTTCTCTGCTTTGGTTTCGCGAACAATTGCATCGATAATCAATTGTTTAGTGTCACGGTCTTCTGATGCAACTTTAATTTTGATCAGTTCGTGATGGTCGAGTGCTAACTCTATTTCCGCTAGCACAGCCTCAGTTAATCCGTTTGCGCCCATTAGCACGACAGGTTTTAAACTGTGAGCTAGGCCTTTGAGATGCTGTTTTTGTTTTGTGCTTAGGTTCATTACGCGGCCAATTTTATTTATCATAGGGTTGAAAAGAAGACATTCTACCGCCATTTAATCCCGAAGACTATAGTTTATTGGGTAACGATAATTACCGTTTAGTTAGGAATCGAATGAGTAAGCAGAAGCACTCGGCCAGTTCAGGCCGTTGGTTGAAAGAACATTTTGATGATAAGTATGTGAAAGAAGCTCAAAAACGTGGCTATCGTTCTCGCGCTATTTTCAAAATAAAAGAGATTCAAGAAAAAGATAAATTACTGAAACCGGGCATGACGGTCGTCGATTTAGGCGCAGCTCCAGGCGGGTGGTCACAATACGCGACGAAAGTTGTCGGTGATGAAGGGCAAGTGATTGCTTGTGATATTTTACCGATGGATCCAATTTCAGGGGTTTCCTTTTTACAAGGTGATTTCCGTGAAGAAGCAGTATTAGACGCATTGCTAGAGCGCATTCAACCTAATATGGTGGATGTGGTGATGTCTGATATGGCGCCAAATATGGCGGGTAACCAATCAGTGGATCAGCCTCGTGCAATGTACTTAATAGAATTAGCATTGGATATGTGTCGACAAGTTTTGATACCCGGTGGTAGTTTTACTGTCAAAGTGTTCCAAGGTGAAAGCTTTGAGCAATACGTAAAAGAAGTTCGTGCTATGTTCAAAGTAGTGAAGATCCGCAAGCCAGATTCCTCGCGAGCTCGCTCAAGAGAAGTCTACATTGTAGCAACTGGTTACAAAGGCTAGCAGTTAGTCACCAAAGAGTGAAGTACAGCAACAATGAGCAAGTTAACACTGTAGCTACAGGTTTTAAACTGTAGTACCCTACCTTTAATTACAATCAGTTATCGAGAGGCTGCCACCTTGAGTGATATGGCAAAAAATCTAATATTGTGGCTAGTAATCGCCGTAGTCTTGATGTCGGTTTTCCAGAGCTTTGGCCCTGGAGAAAGCAACGGAAAAGCTGTGGATTACACCACATTCGTACAGGAAGTTGGCCAAGGCCAGATTCGAGAAGCGCAGTTTAACGATAGAGAAATTACTTTCTATCGTCGTGATAACTCACGTTACGTGACGTACATGCCTGTTTATGACAGCAAATTACTGGACGATTTGATCAATCAAAACGTTAAAGTAATGGGTACGCCGCCGGAAGAGCAAAGCCTCCTCGGTACTATCTTTATCTCATGGTTCCCAATGATCTTGTTGATCGGTGTATGGATATTCTTCATGCGTCAGATGCAAGGCGGCGGTGGCGGTAAGGGTGCGATGTCATTTGGCAAAAGCAAAGCCCGCATGATGAGTGAAGAGCAAATAAAAACGACTTTTGGCGACGTCGCAGGCTGTGATGAAGCAAAAGAAGATGTAAAAGAGCTCGTTGATTACTTACGTGACCCAAGCCGTTTCCAAAAATTGGGTGGTAAAATTCCAACGGGTGTCTTGTTAGTCGGTCCTCCGGGTACAGGTAAAACTTTGCTTGCTAAAGCGATTGCTGGTGAAGCAAAAGTACCGTTCTTTACTATTTCTGGTTCTGATTTCGTTGAAATGTTTGTTGGTGTAGGTGCATCTCGTGTGCGTGACATGTTCGAACAAGCGAAAAAAGCATCACCATGTATCATCTTTATCGATGAAATCGATGCTGTAGGTCGTCAACGTGGCGCTGGTGTTGGTGGTGGTCATGATGAACGTGAGCAAACATTGAACCAAATGTTGGTTGAAATGGACGGTTTTGAAGGTAACGAAGGTATCATCGTTATTGCCGCGACTAACCGCCCAGACGTACTTGACCCTGCACTACTTCGTCCTGGTCGTTTTGACCGTCAAGTTGTGGTTGGTTTACCGGATGTACGTGGCCGTGAGCAGATATTGAAAGTTCACATGCGTAAAGTTCCACTAGCTGGTGATGTTGAACCATCATTGATTGCACGTGGTACTCCTGGCTTCTCTGGTGCAGACCTTGCCAACTTAGTTAACGAAGCTGCCTTGTTTGCCGCTCGTGGCAATAAGCGCAACGTTTCCATGGTTGAGTTTGAACTTGCTAAAGATAAAATCATGATGGGCGCAGAGCGTCGTTCAATGGTGCTATCTGAAGATACTAAAGAGTCAACGGCATACCATGAAGCGGGCCATGCCATTGTTGGTCGCCTTGTTCCTGAGCATGATCCAGTTTACAAAGTGTCTATCATCCCTCGTGGACGAGCACTTGGTGTGACTATGTACTTGCCAGAACAAGATCGCGTTAGCATGAACAGACAACACTTAGAGTCAATGATTTCTAGCCTTTACGGTGGCCGTTTAGCGGAAGAGATCATCTATGGTGTAGATAAAGTGTCGACAGGTGCATCAAACGATATTGAACGTGCAACGGATATTGCTCGTAAAATGGTTACTCAATGGGGTTTCTCTGAAAAACTGGGCCCATTGTTGTACGCAGAAGATGAAGGTGAAGTTTTCCTTGGTCGTAGCGTAACTCAGACTAAGCATGTATCTAATGACACGGCGAAGTTGATTGATGAAGAAGTACGTATCATCATCGACCGTAACTATGACCGTGCACGTAAGATCTTGGAAGAAAACATCGACATCATGCACACCATGAAAGATGCATTGGTTAAGTTTGAAACTATCGATGCAGGCCAAATTGATGATTTGATGGAACGTAAAGAAGACATCCGTGATCCAGCAGGCTGGGGTGACCATTCTGCGGCACAAGAAGCTTCGAATGCGAAAGCTGAAGAAACTGCAAAAGCGGATGCTCAAAAAGACGATGAATCTAAAGCTACTTCGCAAGAAGCTCAGGATGAAGCGTCAAAATCTGATGTTCAAAAGTCAGATGATGTAGCAGAAGAAAAGAAAAACAAAGACGCAGAGTAATCATCGTCGTTGTTTCAAACCCCGAGGAAACTCGGGGTTTTTCTGTTTCAGAAAGTAAATAAATCCAACTAACTGAAAGACGGTATTTAATGATGCTCGAAGCGAACGGAAAAAAATTAAGCCTTGAGACAGCACAGGTCATGGGCATACTTAATGTCACTCCTGATTCCTTTTCTGATGGTGGGCGTTATACCGCAATTGAAGATGCGTTAAAGCAAGCGCAAGCAATGATACAAGCGGGTGCAACAATCATTGATATTGGCGGAGAGTCAACTCGGCCGGGAGCCCCTGATGTTCAATTAGAAGAAGAGCTTGCTAGAGTTATTCCTGTAATTGAAGCATTACGAGCTATATCCGATGTTTGGATATCTATCGATACCAGCAAAGCTGAGGTTATGCGCCAAGCCGTGAACGCGGGGGCCGATATCATTAATGACGTCAGAGCTCTGCAAGAACCGAAAGCACTAGAAGTTGCGGCAAAAGCAAATGTGCCTGTTTGTCTTATGCATATGCAAGGGCAGCCTAGAACCATGCAGTCGGCACCGAGTTATGACAATCTTCTGCAAGATGTCGGTGAGTTCTTGACTGAGCGGACTAAAGCGTGCGAAGCGGCAGGCATTGATAAAAGCAAGCTGATATTAGATCCCGGCTTTGGTTTTGGTAAAACACTGGAACATAACTACCAGTTATTGGCTAACCTAGAACACTTTCATCAGTTTGGTCTTCCTATTCTTGCTGGGATGTCGCGTAAAACGATGATTTTTAAACTATTGAATAAAACACCTGCTGACTCTGTTGTTGGTAGCGTCACGTGTGCAAGTATTGCTGCATTAAAAGGTGCTCAGATTATTCGAGTCCACGACGTAGAAGAAACCGTCGAAGCGATGAAAATAATCAAAATGATTTGCGCCAATCAAATTAAATAATCTAATAATTAGAAAGGAAATTCTATGTCTACAAGACGTTATTTTGGTACCGACGGTGTGCGCGGTAAAGTAGGGCAATACCCAATTACCCCAGACTTCGTATTAAAATTAGGTTGGGCTGCTGGCCGTGTTTTAGCTAAGCAGGGCACCAAAAAAGTTATTATTGGTAAAGATACGCGCATCTCTGGTTACATGCTGGAGTCGGCACTGGAAGCCGGTTTGGCTGCAGCAGGTCTTAAAGCGACATTTACAGGTCCAATGCCAACACCAGCGGTTGCATATTTGACACAAACATTCCGAGCTGAAGCGGGCATTGTTATTTCTGCCTCGCATAATCCTTATTACGATAACGGCATTAAATTCTTCTCTTCAGAAGGCACTAAGCTTTCCGATGAAATTGAATTAGCCATTGAAGCTGAACTTGATAAAGATATTGAGTGTGTTGAATCTGCAGATCTAGGTAAGGCAGTACGCCTTGATGATGCAGCTGGTCGTTACATCGAATTTTGTAAAGGCACATTCCCGAGTGAACTTAGCTTAGCTGGCATGAAAATCGTTGTCGATTGTGCGCATGGTGCGACTTACCATATTGCACCGAGCGTATTCAGTGAGCTAGGAGCCGATGTTATTGCGATGGGCTGTGAGCCAAACGGTACTAACATCAACCATGAAGTGGGTGCTACCGATGTGCGCGCACTGCAAAAACGTGTTGTAGAAGAGAAAGCCGCACTCGGTTTAGCCTTTGATGGTGACGGTGATCGTATCATCATGGTTGATGAACTTGGCAACAAAGTTGATGGTGACCAAATTGCTTACATCATTGCTCGTGACGCGCTTCGTCGTGGAGAGCTAAAAGGCGGCGTTGTTGGTACATTGATGACTAACTTAGGAATGGAAAACGGTCTTAAGCAATTAGGTATCCCATTCGTACGCGCATCTGTTGGTGACCGCTACGTAATGGAACAGTTGATAGCAAAAGGTTGGAAGATCGGAGCAGAAAACTCAGGTCACGTTATCTTACTTGATAAAGTCACCACCGGTGATGCTATCGTCGCTGCTCTGCAAGTGCTTGCTTCTGTCATTGGCAGTGAAATGACCCTGAATGAATTATCTCAAGGCATGACACTTTATCCGCAAGTGTTAGAGAATGTACGATTTAGTGGTGATTCTAATCCATTGGATGCAGAAGCGGTAAAAGAAGCGGTTAGAGTGGCTGAAGCTAATTTGGGTGATAAAGGCCGAGTATTATTGCGTAAGTCAGGTACTGAGCCGCTACTTCGAGTTATGGTTGAAGGTGAAGATGCTGAATTAGTGCAGCAATCGGCAACGGATATTGCAGAAGCGGTTAAAGCCAGCTGTTAAGGGATCGAATACAGAATACGCTTCGCTTACTAGAAACTAGAAACTAGAAACGATAAGGGTGGGAACCGCTGTTTTGCTTTTATAGGAGCGAAGCGGTCTCGTTTTTAGCTGCATAATGCTTTAGTTATCGCTTTTGTTGTTTCTGTACTCTCAGGGCGAAGCCCGTCTCTGTATTCGTATTTTATACATTTTCGAGAGTCTACAACCTTCTTTGTGTTATTTTTAGCCAAACGCACCTAAAAGGTTACGTTTTCTTGAATTTTTACTTGTCAGCGCATGGGGCTTTCGCTAGTATTGCTCGGCCTTCGGAAATGAAGGTGCGCTAGCCTTGTCTTTCGAATCTAATTTCAAGCAGATTAGTTCAATGCGACTGCGCTGGCTCAACAATTTTGAACATAGGTGGAAGGCATGTATACAGTTCTACTTGTGATTTACCTGTTGGCAGCGGTTGGTGTAATTGGCCTAGTGTTGATTCAACAAGGTAAAGGCGCAGACATGGGAGCTTCGTTCGGAGCGGGTGCATCAAATACAGTATTTGGCGCCGGTGGCTCAGGAAATTTCCTAACCCGAACAACTGCAATTCTTGCAACAGTATTTTTCATCGCTAGCTTGGCGTTAGGTCGTATGTCTACACACACGACTGAGTCTCAGTGGATTGACCCAACTTTAGGTCAAACTGTTGAACAAGCTACTGATGTAGTGAGTGAATTACCCGCTGAAAAAAGCGACGAGATTCCTCAGTAATAGAATAAATGCCGAGATGGTGAAATTGGTAGACACGCTAGCATGAGGTGCTAGTGCCTTAGGGTGTGGGGGTTCAAGTCCCCCTCTCGGCACCATGATTTACAAACTTGTAAAAAAACTGTTCGAGCGTATAATGCACGACAGTCGGACGCGGGATGGAGCAGTTTGGTAGCTCGTCGGGCTCATAACCCGAAGGTCGTCGGTTCAAATCCGGCTCCCGCAACCAATTCTAAGCTTGGTTTATCTGAGTTTGGATAATGGATGCAAGTTTGCGCGATACGTTAATATCATATGGTGATAACGGATTGCGAGCTAAGTGAAATCGTCACTTAGCAATATCAGGGTCCAGCAGCAAAAACCCCGACTAATTCGGGGTTTTTTGTTATCTGTATTTTAGATTTTTTAAAGTACAGGGTGCGCTTGGTAAAATCGATAGGGCTATGTGCCCTTTTTTTGTTTCTAGAGTGGTTATCTAAGGGTGATATCATGACTGGTTTAGAGAGACAACTGACAGAATTACTTGAAGCGCCAGTGGCAGCTTCGGGTTATGAATTGGTTGGATTAGAGTTCATCCGTGCGGGTGAACACTCAACGCTTCGTGTTTTTATTGATCACGAAAATGGCATCTTTGTTGATGATTGTGCTGAAGTAAGCCGTCAGGTTAGCGCAGTGATGGACGTTGAAGACCCAATTACCGTTGCTTATAACCTAGAGGTCTCATCACCTGGTTTAGAGCGACCACTTTTCAAAGTAGAACATTACGAACAATTTATTGGTCACGAGGTCAATCTTGTTTTGAAGATGGCTATGAGCAACCGTCGCAAATGGAAAGGTGTGATTCAAACCGTAGAAGGTGAAACAATCACGCTAACAGTAGATGGTGAGAAAGAAGAATTTGCTCTTAGCAATATTTCGAAAGCTAACCTGATCCCTAAATTTTAGTTCTCATAGAGAAAAGAGCTTAAGAGGCTAGATTAATGAACAGAGAAATTTTAGCGGTTGTAGAGGCTGTTTCAAACGAAAAAGCAGTACCTCGTGAGCGTATTTTTGAAGCGCTTGAAATCGCATTAGCGACAGCTACAAAGAAAAAACACGAATTGGAAATCGAAGTACGTGTCGAGATTGATCGTAAAACAGGTAACTTCGATACATTCCGTCGCTGGTTGATTGTTGAGGAAGTAGAAAGCCCAACACTAGAAATCTCGCTTGAAGCGGCTCAATATGAAGACCCTGAATTGCAACTTGGCGAGTACGTCGAAGATGACATCGATTCAGTAACGTTTGATCGTATTACGACTCAAACAGCCAAGCAAGTTATCGTACAAAAAGTACGTGAAGCAGAGCGCGCACAAATCGTTGAGCAGTTTATTGATAACGAAGGTGACCTAGTTACTGGTGTTGTTAAGAAAGTAAACCGCGATACGGTTATCCTAGACTTAGGCAGCAACGCAGAATCCGTTATCCTTCGTGATGACCAACTTCCGCGTGAAAACTTCCGTCCAGGGGATCGCGTTCGTGGTCTTCTTTACAAGGTTGCGCCGGAAGCTCGTGGTTTCCAACTGTTTATCACGCGTTCTAAGCCAGAAATGCTTTCTGAGCTTTTCCGTGTTGAAGTGCCAGAAATTGCAGAAGAGCTAATTGAATTAAAAGCGGCTGCTCGCGATCCTGGCTCACGTGCTAAAATTGCTGTTAAAACTAACGATAAGCGTATCGACCCTGTTGGTGCTTGTGTTGGTATGCGTGGCGCACGTGTACAAGCTGTATCAAGTGAACTTGGCGGTGAGCGTATTGATATCGTGCTTTGGGATGATAACCCGGCACAATTCGTTATCAATGCAATGGCTCCTGCTGACGTAGCATCTATCATTGTAGATGAAGACGCTCACTCAATGGATATCGCAGTAGAAGCAGATAACTTGGCTCAAGCGATTGGCCGTGCTGGTCAAAACGTACGTCTAGCTTCTCAGCTTACTGGCTGGGAACTGAATGTAATGACGGTTGCTGACCTTGAGAAGAAGCATCAAGAAGAATCTGTTGCTGCTATTGAAAACTTCATGAAGTACCTAGACATCGAACAAGACTTTGCTGAATTGTTGGTTGAAGAAGGCTTCTCAACACTTGAAGAAGTGGCTTACGTGCCAGTGAACGAGTTGATGGAAGTTGATGGCTTGAACGAAGAAATGGTAGAAGAGCTTCGCCAACGTGCGAAAGATGCGCTTACTACTATCGCTCTTGCTCAAGAAGAAACATTCGATGGCGTAGAGCCAGCTGAAGATCTACTTGCTCTTGAAGGCTTAGAGCGCGAGATGGCGTTCAAGCTTGCGGCAAAAGGTGTTGCAACGTTGGAAGACCTTGCTGACCAAGGTGTCGACGAATTAGAAGGTATCGAAGGATTAACCGAAGAACGTGCTGGTGAGCTTATTATGGCTGCACGTAACATCTGTTGGTTTGGCGACGAAGAATAATTGATTCAGCAAGGAGTAGCGGCATGACAGAATTGACAGTTAAAGCACTGAGTGAAGAAATTGGTACGCCAGTGGACCGCTTGATTGAACAACTTGCTGATGCAGGCATGAAGAAATCGGGTCAAGACCAAGTTAACGATGACGAGAAGCAACAGCTTCTTACTCATCTTAAAAAAGAGCACGGTGATACCTCTGGTGAAACAGAGCCTACTCGCCTAACTCTACAGCGTAAAACCCGCAGTACGCTTAGCGTCAACGCAGGTGGCGGTAAGAGTAAAAATGTTCAAGTAGAGGTACGTAAGAAACGTACCTACGTAAAACGCAGTGCAATTGACGATGAAGCCAAACGCGAAGCTGAGGAAGCAGCGAAACGTGAAGCAGACGAGAAAGCGAAACGCGTACAAGCTGAAAAGGCTAAAAAAGACATGAACACGAAGAATTCAGATGTAAACGCACAAGCGAAAAAAGATGCTGACGAACTTAAACGTCGTCAGGAAGAAGAAGCGCAACGTAAAGCAGAACAAGAAGCTGCAAAGCTTGTTGAAGAAGCACGTAAGCTAGCGGAAGAAAACCAAGAGCGCTGGACTGAAGAAGAGAAGAAGAAGAAAGCCATGGAGAACTCTGATTACCATGTGACTACTTCTACTTACGCTCGTGAAGCAGAAGACGCTGCGGATAAGAAAGACGAAAAAGCACCTCGTCGCCGTAAGAAGAAAGCTGCACCAGCGGGTCAAACTGCTAACAACAGCCGTGGTGGTCGTAACCAACGTGGTCGTGGTGGTAAAGGTAAGCTTGCAAAACCAACTTCAATGCAACATGGCTTTGATAAGAGTGCATCAGTAGCTAAATCTGACGTAGCAATCGGCGAAACTATCGTAGTTTCTGAACTTGCTAACAAAATGTCAGTTAAAGCGACAGAAGTTATCAAAGTAATGATGAAGATGGGTGCAATGGCAACCATTAACCAAGTGATTGACCAAGAAACTGCTTCACTAGTAGCAGAAGAAATGGGCCACAAGGTTATTCTTCGTAAAGAAAACGAATTAGAAGAAGCGGTATTGTCTGATCGTGATAATGATTCAGCGGTTGAGCCTCGCGCTCCAGTTGTAACTATCATGGGTCACGTTGACCACGGTAAAACGTCTACTCTTGATTACATTCGTAAAGCGCACGTTGCTTCTGGCGAAGCGGGCGGTATCACGCAGCACATTGGTGCTTACCACGTAGATACTGACAACGGCATGATTACTTTCCTTGATACTCCTGGACACGCCGCGTTTACCTCAATGCGTGCTCGTGGTGCTCAAGCGACAGATATCGTTGTTCTTGTTGTTGCAGCTGACGATGGCGTAATGCCACAAACAATCGAAGCAATCCAGCACGCGAAAGCGGCAGGCGTTCCTCTGATTGTTGCTGTGAACAAGATCGATAAAGAAGACGCAAACCCAGACAACGTTAAAAATGAGCTAGCTCAATACGACGTTATCCCTGAAGAATGGGGCGGTGAGAACATCTTCGTTCACATCTCTGCAAAACAGGGTACAAATATCGATGGTCTTCTAGAAGCTATCCTTCTTCAGTCTGAAGTTCTTGAACTAACAGCGGTTAAAGAAGGCATGGCATCTGGTGTTGTTGTTGAATCTCGCCTTGATAAAGGTCGCGGTCCAGTTGCAACAGTACTAGTACAGTCTGGTACTCTAAATAAAGGCGATATCGTTCTTTGTGGTCAAGAGTACGGCCGTGTTCGTGCAATGCGCGATGAAAATGGTAAAGACATCGAAACTGCAGGTCCATCTATCCCTGTAGAAATTCTAGGCCTTTCTGGCGTTCCGGCTTCAGGTGATGAAGCAACGGTTGTACGTGATGAGCGTAAAGCTCGTGAAGTTGCAAACTACCGTCAAGGTAAATTCCGTGATGTTAAACTAGCTCGCCAACAAAAAGCGAAACTAGAGAACATGTTCGCGAACATGACCGCTGGTGAAGTTGCTGAATGTAACGTAGTACTTAAAGCTGACGTTCAAGGTTCTGTTGAAGCGATTGCTGATTCTCTACGTAAGCTTTCTACTGACGAAGTTAAAGTGAACATCATCGGCTCTGGTGTTGGTGGTATTACCGAAACTGACGCGGTTCTTGCAGCAGCATCGAATGCTATCATTCTTGGCTTTAACGTTCGTGCTGACGCTTCAGCTCGTCGTACAATCGAGAATGAAAACCTAGATCTTCGTTACTACTCAATCATTTACCAATTGATTGACGAAGTAAAACAAGCGATGGGCGGTATGCTTGCTCCTGAGTTTAGACAAGAAATCATCGGTCTTGCTCAAGTACGTGACGTATTTAAGTCTCCTAAACTTGGCGCTATCGCGGGTTGTATGGTTACTGAAGGTCTAATTAAGCGTAATAACCCAATTCGCGTTCTTCGTGAAAACGTGGTTATTTACGAAGGTGAGCTAGAATCACTTCGTCGCTTTAAAGATGACGTACAAGAAGTTAAGAACGGCTACGAATGTGGTATCGGCGTTAAGAACTACAATGATGTTCGCGTTGGTGACCAAATCGAAGTATTCGAAATCGTTGAAATCAAACGTACTCTCGACTAATTGACTAACATTACCTTGTCGATAAGACAGTAATGGGTTGTTGAATACACCATGGGGGGCTTTTGCCCCCCATTCTTTCTATAGTGAGAAAAGAAAATGGCAAAAGAATTTAGCCGCACACAACGTGTGTCGCAACAGCTACAAAAAGAGCTGGCTTTGATCCTACAGCGCGAAGTTCGTGACTCTCGCATCGGGATGGTTACCATCTCTGATGTTGAAGTATCTCGTGATCTTGCTTATGCAAAAGTATTTGTTACTTTCCTTTGTGTTGGTGAGCAAACACCAGAATCATGTTTAGCGGCTCTTAAAGAGCATGAAGTGCCAGTTCGCATGGCACTAGGCAAGCGCATTCGTCACCGCCTTACTCCTGAAGTTCGTTTTACTTATGATGACACCCTAGTGGAAGGCATGCGTATGTCTAACTTAGTAAGTGAAGTACTAAGTAACGATAAGCAGAAAAAACAAGATGCAGGTCGCGAGGACGAAGAGTAATGGCTCGTCGTCGTAAAGGTCGCCCTATTAATGGTGTGTTGTTGCTCGATAAGCCTACGGGCATTTCGTCAAATGATGCTTTGCAAAAAGTTAAGCGCATCTTTTTTGCTGAAAAAGCAGGACACACTGGCGCGCTTGATCCTTTAGCGACAGGCATGCTGCCGATTTGTCTTGGCGAAGCAACGAAGTTCTCTCAATTCCTCCTTGATTCAGATAAGCGTTATGTCGTGGTTGCCAAGCTTGGTGAGCGCACAAATACGTCAGACTCTGATGGCGAAGTGGTCGAGACTCGTGACATAAACGTGACTCAAGAACAACTTGAGGAATGTATTGCGACATTTCGTGGCACAACCGATCAAATACCTTCGATGTTTTCTGCGCTTAAGTACCAAGGTCGTCCTTTGTACGAATACGCAAGAGAAGGGGTTGAAGTCCCTCGTGAATCGAGAAAGATTACGGTTTACTCTATTGAGCTTCTTCGCTTTGAAGGTGATGAAGTTGAGATGGAAGTACATTGCTCTAAAGGCACTTATATTCGAACCATCACTGATGATTTGGGTGAAATGCTAGGTTGTGGTGCACACGTTACTTATCTACGTCGTACTGGTGTCGCGAAATACCCATATGAACGCATGATGACGCTTGAGCAATTGAACGAGCTTGTTGAGCATGCCAATGCGCAAGGTCTAGCACCTAAAGAACTATTGGACGTATTGTTGTTACCAATGGATACGGCAGTTGAAGATTTACCAGAAGTAAATCTTGATGCTCAGTTAACCGATTTGGTACAACATGGCCAACCAGTGCAAGTTTCCGGAACGCCAACTGAAGGCACCGTTCGCATGACCAGTGGAGAAGAAAAACTCTTCATCGGTGTTGCAGAGATGGACGATTCAGGCCGCGTAGCGCCAAAGCGTTTGGTTGTCTTTAGAGACGAAGAAAGCGAAGTGCAAAGTGCGAAAGGCTAAGTGCTAAAAGTTAAGTACTAAAAGCGAAGTTAGAGATTTAGGAGCAAAAGCGGGGGCGCTTTTGCTCTTTTGTTTTTTTAGCAGCAAAGTGATTTAGCTTTGCCTTGCGAGCAGAGTCCCTAATCCTGCCTTCCGCCTTCCGCCTTCCGCTCATTCATTATTTTAAACCGCTTGTGTTTAAAAAATACTCCCGTATAATTCGCGCTTCACGTGTCGGCTGAATCAGAGATTGGCTGACACACTTTTAAAAACCTAACTCTTATTAGGAGAGATATATGTCTCTGAATGCAGAAACTAAAGCAGCAATCGTTGCAGAATACGCGCAAGTAGAAGGCGACACTGGTTCACCTGAAGTACAAGTAGCACTACTTACTGCTTCTATCAACCACCTACAAGGTCACTTCAAATCGCACATCCACGATCACCACAGCCGTCGTGGTCTGCTACGTATGGTTTCTCGCCGTCGTAAGCTTCTTGATTACCTGAAAGGCAAAAACCTTTCTCGTTACCAAGACCTAATCAAACGCCTAGGCCTACGTCGCTAATTAGTGACTGCTTAGAACAGTTTGTAAAAAAAGGGGCTTTTAGCCCCTTTTTTACTATCTAAATATTGCTAGCAATAGCAATACCTCGATTAAGTAGTTTATACTACGTCCCATTAAAGTAACTTCCGTTATTTTAATCGCATACTACCTTTACATTACAGTCACCGATGTCGACCAAAAGGTCGCGGCTATTAAAAGCGGGCTTGCGCCAAGTGCGAGAAGCTAAGTACTAAGAGCGAAGTACTAAAAGCGAAGTAAGAGAAGATAAGTGCTTAGCGTATAAAGTGATGCTTCTAGCTCTTAACACTTAGAGCTTAGCACTTAGCTTTTCGTACTTCCTAAGCCCTTTTTTACTAGTCGCGATTCGTAATGTCTTGGTTACCTTAACTCTAATCTAGGGCTCCCCTAGACGAAAGGAAATACAATGTTCGAAAAACCAGTTGTTAAGTCGTTTAAATACGGCAACCACACCGTTACTCTAGAAACAGGCGTAATGGCTCGCCAAGCGACTGCTGCAGTTATGGCAAGCATGGACGATACATCAGTATTCGTTTCTGTTGTTGCTAAAAAAGCGGCTGTAGAAGGTCAAGACTTCTTCCCGCTAACAGTTAACTACCAAGAGCGTACTTACGCTGCTGGTAAAATCCCTGGTGGTTTCTTCAAGCGTGAAGGTCGTCCTTCTGAAGCTGAAACACTAACGGCTCGTCTTATCGACCGTCCAATCCGTCCACTTTTCCCAAGTGCTTTCAAAAACGAAGTACAGGTAATTGCAACGGTTGTTTCTATCAACCCTGACGTAAACCCAGACATGATCACTATGATCGCTACGTCTGCGGCACTGTCTATCGCTGGTGTTCCATTCAACGGTCCTATCGGTGCAGCACGTGTTGGTCACATCGATGGCGAACTAGTACTTAACCCTTCAAATACTGAGCTTGAAAACTCTAAACTAGACCTTGTTGTGTCTGGTACTGAAGGTGCGGTACTTATGGTTGAATCTGAAGCAGACAACTTGTCTGAAGAAGAGATGCTAGCAGCGGTTGTTTACGGTCACGATCAACAACAAGTAGTCATCAAAGCAATCAATGAGTTCGCAGAAGAAGTTGCTACTCCTTCTTGGAACTGGGAAGCACCAGCAGTAAACACTGAGCTTAAAGCGCTTGTTGCTGAAAAAGCAGAAACTCGTCTTTCTGATGCTTACCAAATCACTGAAAAAATGGCTCGTTACGAGCAAGTTGGCGCAATCAAAAATGAAGTCGTTGCTGAGCTTCTAGCGTCTGACGAAACTTTGGATGAGCGCGAAGTTCGCGGCATGCTTGGTTCTCTAGAGAAAAACGTTGTACGTGGCCGCATCATTGCTGGTAACCCACGTATTGATGGTCGTGAGAAAGACATGGTTCGTGCACTTGATGTTCGTACTGGCGTTCTTCCACGTACTCACGGTTCTTCTTTGTTCACTCGTGGTGAAACTCAAGCACTTGTTACGGCTACGCTTGGTACACAACGTGACGCGCAAATCATTGACAGCCTAATGGGTGAGAAGAAAGATCACTTCCTTCTACACTACAACTTCCCTCCATACTGTGTTGGTGAAACTGGCTTCGTTGGTTCTCCTAAGCGTCGTGAAATTGGTCACGGTAAGCTTGCTAAACGTGGTATCGCGGCAGTAATGCCTTCTATTGAAGAGTTCCCATACACAGTTCGTGTTGTATCGGAAATCACAGAATCTAACGGTTCTTCTTCAATGGCTTCTGTATGTGGTACGTCTCTAGCACTTATGGATGCTGGTGTTCCAATTAAAGCTTCTGTTGCGGGTATCGCGATGGGTCTAGTTAAAGAAGGCGACGACTTCGTTGTTCTTTCTGACATCCTAGGCGACGAAGATCACCTTGGCGACATGGACTTTAAAGTAGCAGGTACTAACGAAGGTATCACTGCGCTTCAAATGGACATCAAAATCGAAGGTATCACTAAAGAGATCATGCAAATCGCTCTTAACCAAGCTCAAGGTGCGCGTAAGCACATCCTTACAGTGATGGATGAAGCAATTTCTGGTGCTCGTGAAGATATCTCTGAGTTTGCTCCACGTATTCACACGATGAAGATCAACACTGATAAGATCCGTGACGTAATCGGTAAAGGCGGCGCTGTGATCCGTTCTCTTTGTGAAGAGACTGGCACTACGATCGAAATCGAAGACGACGGTACAGTTAAGATTGCTGCAACTTCTGGTGAGCAAGCTGAAGATGCGATCAACCGCATCAAAGCACTAACTGCTGAAGTTGAAGTCGGTACTATCTACATGGGTAAAGTTGCGCGTCTTGCTGATTTCGGTGCATTCGTAACGATTCTTCCTGGTAAAGATGGTCTAGTACACATCTCTCAAATCGCTGATAAGCGTGTAGAGAAAGTATCTGACTACCTAACAGAAGGCCAAGAAGTACCGGTTAAAGTACTTGAAATCGACCGTCAAGGCCGTGTACGTTTGAGCATGAAAGAAGCAGTAGAAAAGCCAGCTGAAGAAGCGGCATCTAGTGACGAAGCAAGCGCTGAATAACGAATACTGAATAAGTAACTCGCTTACGCAATTAAGCAAAAGCATGTTATAAAGGGAGGAGCGAATAAGCTCCTCCCTTTTTTTATACAAAAAAATACGTCAAATCAATGAGGCGAGGAGAAAACAGGAGAATCAGTTTGGTTAAATGGTTAAAAATAGCAGGAGTTAGTGCGCTTCTACTGCTAACAGGATGTGCATCTAACAATAGCCAATGGGTTTATCCACCTATGGCCGTTCCGCTTCAACCTAGCTTGCAACAAGAAGTTCAAATTGCTCGCCTTTCTCAGTTACTCACTCGTCAAGATTTGAACAATGATGTTCGTGCAAAAATGTATTACGAACGCGGTAATTATTACGATAGTGTTGGTTTGCGAGATTTAGCTCGATTGGATTTTGAGCGCTCACTTAAACTGAACCCTCGCCAACCGGATGTTTATAACCTGCTTGGTGTTTACTTTACTGAGAAACGAGAATTTGATGCGGCTTATGAATCCTTCGATTCTACCTTAGATCTCGATCCTGACAACGAATATGCCGAGCGTAACCGTGCGATTGCACTTTATTATGGTGGTCGCTACGAACTCGCTTTTGAAGAAATGAGTAAGCATTATTTAGATGATCCTCAAGACCCATTTCGAGCTCTTTGGCTTTATGTTATAGAGCTTGAAATTGATCCGGTTGCCGCTGAGAGTAAATTAAAGCAGCGCTACGACGACAGAGGTGAACGCTGGGGCTGGCTCATGGTCGCCATTATGCTAGAAGAAATCACCGAAGAGCAGGCATACAAAGCCATCGTTGATGGAACGACAGGGAACGAAGTTCTGGCTCAACGTTTAACCGAAGTGTATTTTTATTTAGGTAAGCGACATCAACTAAAAGGAGATTTCGCAAATGCTATCTCACTTTATAAGTTGTCATTGGCGTTCAATGTATTTGAGTACGTAGAGCACAGGTACTCTTACCTTGAACTCGGTAATATGTACAATATCCTTCGTGAAGCAAGGCAGCAGGAGCTCGAAAAAGAGCAGCAATGATAAGCACTAGCTAACGAATAAGACGACAGAGTCACTCATTTATGGGTGACTTTTTTGATCATTAAGCGTTGATTGAAAAGAAATTGTTACATTCAATTTAATGTCGTTCTATTTATTCTCTAATTGGGGTTTTGGTCGAAAGTCATATTAATAAAAGGTTGATTTGAAATTAATAGTACATTGTTAATCAACTATTGTGATAAAGTTTGATATTAAAATATATATCTAGTTTATATTTTGCATTAAACATGAGTGAATAATTGATGGAACAATCCATTTACAAACAGTTTTGGCGCTACACGTTACCGACCATTGTTGCAATGCTGGTCAACGGTTTGTATCAAATCGTCGATGGTATTTTTATCGGTCATTATATTGGAGCGGACGGACTCGCTGCGATTAATCTAGCCTGGCCAATCGTTGGTTCTGTGTTAGGCCTTGGCATGATGATTGGCGTTGGGACAGGGGCTATCGCTTCTATCTGGCAAGGTGAGGAGCGAATAGAGGATGCGAAGACGATCATTGCATCCAGTATGGTATTTATTGTGTTTTTGGCACCGATAATTTCATTTTCTTTGATGGAATTCTCCCCATTCTTGTTACGTAGTCAAGGTGCTGAAGGCGTGGTTTTTGATATGGCCCTGGAGTACGTACAGGTACTGTACTATGCCTCACCTATCGTACTTACCTCGTTTGCCATCCCATTTTTACTGCGAAATGATAACCGCCCTAACTTAGCTACTATTTTAATGGTGGTCGGTGCGTTGACTAATATAGCATTGGATTACGTGTTTATTGTTTTGTTGGACTGGGAGTTACTAGGGGCTGCGATTGCAACGTCTATTGCACAATCCGTTGTTGCCGTTATTGGTTTATCTTACTTTTTCAGCCCGTTTGCCACCCTAAGAATTCGTCTTAAGCATTTCTCTTTAGATTGGGAGGCGATGCTTCGCATATCAGGCATGGGGGCATCGAGCTTTTTCATGTATGCCTATGGCTGTACTATGGTTGCATTACACAACTGGATGTTTTCAGTACACAGCAATCTACTGGTTGTCGGGGCTTACGCCATTGTTGGTTATATCGTGACGATTTATTACTTCGTTGCGGAGGGAATAGCAAATGGAATGCAGCCACTAGTGAGCTTTAATTATGGTGCGCAGCGGCACAATAATGTGTATCGATTGTTGAAAATTGCTATGGCTACTGCGGTCATTGGCGGCATTGTATTTTCGGTTTTGGTTAACGTGTTCCCTCAAGGTATTGTATCTATTTTCAATGGTACTGATCCTGCTTTACAACAAGAGGCGATTGTAGGCATTCGTTTGCACTTATTCGCGGTATTCTTAGATGGTTTTATTGTGGTGGCCTCGGCTTATTACCAAGCGTTAGGTGAAAGTAAAAAGGCGGTGATGATCACCGTAGGCAATATTGTCATTCAATTGCCATTCTTATTTGTTTTACCCGGCTATTTCGGTGTCGATGGAGTATGGATGGCATTCCCACTTTCAAATATCGCACTATCAGGGCTCATTTTCTTTGTGCTATTAAGGGATGTGAAACTTTCGCCTTCAAAGACCGCTCTTAGACTACGACAAGAGACGAGTGCAGCTGTTTAGTCGGTTCGGAAAGGTAGATAATAAGCTCTCACGCAGAGAGCTTATTATGGCGTTTGAATTGATCTGTTTGATTTCCTGCCCGGCTATTTTATTTCCAGTCCAGCTAATTGATGCCAGAAACCATTGCATTGGCGGTTTTCTAGTTTGATAGGGTTTTGCCCTTGTTCATTGGATTTAAATTGATCTAAGTGTGAGAAGGTTTCTAGCCCTAGTGGGCTAAGTCGAACCACATCAACCAACCCTGTCATACTAGTTAAATCATTGATTAGGTTGTAACAATAGCCAGATTGCGTTTGAATGCCATTAAGGTTAAAGACTTCCTGTCCTTCTTGGCTTTCAACCTTTAACCCCGTTGGGTAACGAATACAGCAAGTTTCACATTCGTCTTTAGGCTTATCCTCGGCTCTAGCGGTAAAACAGCGCGCAGAGTACGCCAGTGGTAAATACCCGTGGCTAAACACTTCTACTTCAAATTTATTTCGGATACCAAGTTGCTCGCATTGAGTCATGACTTGCGATAACCACTCTCTTGATAACTCTACAGGCATACACCAACGTGTCATGCCTTGTTTAAGAAACAGCTGCAACGTTTGCGCGTTATAAGCATTAACCGCCGGGCCTACAACAAAAGGTACTTTACTATCGCTGGCGAGTTGGATTGCCGATACATCGTTGGCTTCAATAGTAAAGTCGCCGTTATCAATGTACTTCTTCATGACATTGACTTCGCTTGGCGCTTCTAATAAAGCCATGGTAGAAAGTACCACTTGCTTGCCATCAGCAGCGAGCTGTTTGGCAATATCAAACCAATGTGCAGGCTTCATTTCACGCCTTTTGGAGCAAACACTTTCACCAAGATAGATAATATTCGCTTGGCTGTTAGCGGCTTGTTGGTAAAAATTCTCAACATCTTGTTTTGGCCAAAAATAAAGAAGAGGGCCTAATGCGTATTTCATATTCAAATCTCTTTATTGCCATTTTCGGTGATATGCACCTAGCGTGGTTTGTCTGCCTTCAGAAACGTTGGCTAAAGTTGCATCCCATTGCTTAGCGACTTGATATTGCGTTGGGTTTGCTAGGTAATGGTCGATGGCTTCACGCCACGTCCGAGTCACTTGTTCTACATAGGCAGGACTTCGCTGGCGGCCTTCGATTTTTACAGAGGCAACATTCGCTGCAAATAAGTCAGGCAGCATAGACAGTGTATTTAGGCTCGTTGGTTCTTCTAGTGCATGGTAGCGCTTTGTTTCACCATCGATATTCACGTCAAAGCGGCCTTTACACAGAGTAGGGTAACCAGCATTTTCCCCTTCAGCGTATCGATCGATCAAGATTTCGTTCAGCCTAGACTCCAGACCATTTTCTGTTTCTTGCCAACGTACATACTTAGCTGGAGAACAAGCACCAACCGTATTTGGAGACTCGCCTGTCATATAAGATGATAAGTAACAACGACCTTCCGACATGATACACAAGCTTCCGAAAGCAAATACCTCAAGCTCAACCCCTTGAGGGATGTTACGAGAGAGTTGTTTTACTTGGTGGATCGAAAGTACACGAGGCAAAACCACGCGTTTAACATTGAAATTATTGGTATAGAATTGGATGGCAGCAACATTGGTTGCCGAGGCTTGCACAGAGAGATGCAATTCCATCTCTGGGTACTTGGTTGCTGCATAGTCCAACACCGCGATATCGGCCACAATTAAGGCATCAACACCAATAGCGGCCGCGTTATCAACGGCATTTGTCCAGCGGTTAAATCCATTTGGGTGTGCAAATGTATTCAAGGCCACATGAATCTTCTTATTGTGGTCATGAACATATTGAACCGCTTTATCGAGTTTTTTCCCAGTAAAATTGAGCCCAGCAAAATGACGAGCATTGGTGTCGTCTTTGAATCCGATGTATACCGCATCAGCGCCACAATCGATTGCAGTTTTTAGAGCGGGTAAATTACCCGCAGGGCAAAGGAGTTCCATGCGCTTGTTACCTAGTTGTTATTATTTATAGCCCGCATTTTATGAAGAATTATGAATGCTGAGTTTGATACAAGGCAGGTTTTTGTCGATTAAGGTGGGATAAGTACTAAATAGGAAGGACGAAATACGAAGTACTAAAAGCGGATTACTCAATGTGGAGTAGGAGAAGAAGCATTGGGAAGCTTAGGGTTAAAGGTTTCAGCCCGAAAAGTTGAAAAGAACAAAGAAGAGCTCGACGAGAGCTCTTCTGTTAATTTCTGTGTCTTCTATTTTGCACTAACAGCTCTTCCACTTCTTGCTTTGGTTGTGGTCGGTAAAAGTGAAAACCTTGTATTGAGTGGCAGTCCAGATTCGACAATAAAGTGGCTTGATGGCGCGTTTCAACCCCTTCAGCAACCACAGTCAGATTAAGCGACTTACCGAGGTTGATGATGTTTTCGATCACGGTGATCTGCTTAGGAAGCGTGTCGATATCAGTGATGAACGCACGGTCGATTTTTAACTCATCCAAAGGGAAACGAGCAAGGTAAGATAACGAAGAGTAACCGGTACCAAAATCATCGATAGATAACGCAAATCCTAGTTTTTTGATGGCATTCAACATTTGTAATGTGTGATCACTATTACTCATCACTGCACTTTCTGTTAACTCAAAAGTGATGCAGCTTGGATCGAGTTCTGTTGTATGAAGTAGCTTCTCCATGTAATCAATCAGTTTCGGGTTACCAAACTGCTCAGGAGAGAGATTAATAGCGACACGACCCGGCAAAATGCCTTGTACTTTCCAGCGCTTTACCGTTGAAAATACTTCCCTCATGACTACTCGACCAAGCTGTTCAATTAACCCAGCTTTCTCCGCGACGGGAATAAAGGCACCAGGGCTGATGTACCCTTCAACCGGGTGCTTCCATCGCACTAAAGCTTCGGCGCCGTTAATACTGAAGTCTTTTGCATTTACTTTAGGCTGATACCAAACTTCCAAACCATTTTGTTGCAGTGCTTTTTGAAGTTCAATTTCAAGCCAAAGTCGCATACGCGCTTCTTTATTCATTTGGTCGTTGAATTTGATTAAGCGGTTGCGTCCGCGATCTTTGGCTTCGTACATCGCTGTGTCAGCATTTTGCAGCAAAATTCGAGCATCTTGGCCATCTCCAGGGAAACAAACACTGCCGATAGAGCACGCCAAGCGTTTACTGAAGTGGTGGAGGTCGAAAGGTTGGTTGATCAAGGAAATGATACGCTCTCCTAGCAAATCCACCGTTCTGTTATGGTCTGGATCGGGCA
Organism: Vibrio tapetis subsp. tapetis; assembly: GCF_900233005.1. NCBI lineage: Bacteria > Pseudomonadati > Pseudomonadota > Gammaproteobacteria > Vibrionales > Vibrionaceae > Vibrio > Vibrio tapetis. The sequence continues at coordinate 1,641,091 of NZ_LT960611.1, read as the reverse complement.
GGATGATGCCAAACTCATCGCCACCTAAATGGCTTAGTACAGCTTGAGATGGGAGTAGTCGTTGTAACCTTGCAGAAACTTCTTTGATGACCTTATCACCAATATGATGACCTAAAGAGTCATTAATATTCTTAAAGTTATCGATGTCGAGATACAGCATCACTAAAGGTGTTTCATTTTGAATGAATTGCTCTAATCGTTTAGTAAAGCCGAACCGATTGTATAGCTTGGTGAAAGAGTCAATATGAGCATCTTCACCACGGCTTTGAGTGTCGTTTAGTTCCGCATTACTTAAATCCTCAATGAGGATGATATGAGATTGACTACCGAGAATGCTGGTGGTCTCTGACTTGAGCTTAATGCGTCTTTCGATACCGCAACGGGCACCGGTCAAGCAATTGATGCTGGTCTCAGACAGTAGGTGGATAAGTTGAGAACCAAAAGAACGTTTGCTCTTTTCATCGATAAACAAACGAGAGAATTCTTCGCCTAACAGCTCTGCCGGGCTATTAAACCCCAATAGTTGAGATGACGTACGGTTGGCTGAAATGATACAACCATCTTCTACTAGCAACAAACCGCTTGGCAATAATTCAGTTAAACGTGTGAATTTGTTTTCAGATTCTTCTAGCGACCGAACCAAAATTTGTTTTTCAGACGTATCAATCGCGTGGAAGGCGATGAATTCAACAATGCCCTTACTGATGATTGGCGAAAGGCTAAAATGTAAGCTGGTTTCTAAGCTATGATCGTTAAGTGTTATTTCGGATTCAACGGTTTCGCCATTAAAAGCGCGTTGGTAGTATGGTTGCAGGTTTTTATAAAATAACTCACCGAGGATCTGTTTGTCACACATCCCAATCATTTCGGTTTTATCTAGCCCCGAAATTTCACAATAGCGATCATTCACCATGCGATAGTTGTGTGCGCTGTCCAATATTGCAAAGAAAAACGGGCTATTATCCGTTAGCTTTGAAAACCAGAGTTGTAGTTGTTCTGTTGGCATCAATATTTTACCGAAATGTCTGCAATCGCTCTGCATGTACTTAGAATGCGTGATCTCAATAACTATAACCTTGAAAACTCAGATGTAAAAGGTCTCGAAACTCTAGCAATGATTTTTTTGACGCATAACATGATTTGAGTCCGAGAATCCTCTACTATGGACACTAGAAAACCAACCACTAACTGAAGAGATTTTAGCGTGTTAAACAAGATTCGTGCCCAGCTGGTACACAATGCAGCATCAATTTTGAGATCTCCAGTCCATTTACTGCCACATACGCTGCAAAAACGAGCACTGCTTGAAGCGTTAAAACAAGTATTTAAAGAAGCCTTGGAAGATGGAGACTTTGAGTTCTTGGAAGATAAATGGTTGAAGGTGAATATTAGTGATATGAATTTGGCTTGGTACATAAGTTATCGAGACGAAATGCTTGTTGTTGCTGATTCGCCAAAAGAAGCGGATGTGAGCTTTAGTGGTCAATTGAATGATTTGGTTCTAATTGCTGGCCGAAAAGAAGATCCCGACACGCTGTTTTTTCAACGTAGATTGAGTATTGAAGGTGATACTGAATTAGGTTTAGAGGTTAAAAACTTGATGGATAGCGTAGATTTGGATGCGCTACCAAGTGCGATGAAAACAATGCTCGATCAACTTGCGGATTTTGTTCAAAAAGGCCTGCAAACCCAGACTGAAAATCAAGAGGCTACTCATGCTTATTCGAACTGAAGCTCCTGCTGATATCTTACCGATTCAACGCCTTGTCTCTGATGTATTTCCCGGAGGTGGTGAGTCAGATCTCGTGATGCAACTTAGAGAGAACGGACAAAGAACATTGTCTCTTGTGGCATGTAATGATGACGGAGAGCTGGTTGGACATGCCATGTTCAGCCCGGTAATGCTCAATAACACGGATTTGAATTGGCAAGGGCTGGCTCCTGTTTCCGTTCGAGAAGATTATCGTAATCGTGGTATTGGCTCCCAACTCATTCGGGAGGGGTTAGAATCTCTCGCCGAACTAGGTTACCCAGTGTGCGTAGTGTTAGGTGACCCTAAATATTACGGTCGATTTGGTTTTGAATCTGCAACTGTGCATCAATTACGTTGCCAGTGGGAAGTCCCTGAAGGTGCGTTCCAAGTCATGCCCTTATTAGAGGATGAGCTCAGTGGTCATTCAGGGTTGATTCAATACAGCGACGAGTTTTTAGCACTTACTTAACTTAAATTGTTGTCAGTGTTTGGGAATATAGTCTTTTGATTGTCTTTCTAGAAGTTGGCAGAGAGCGCAGTGGTGTTGATGTATTTGCACTGCGTTCGATTTACCATTATTCTCGTCATCTCGCTTCTCATCTACTCTTTAAGAGCTTTTCATGTCACAGCACCCTTACCTTGAAGAAATGCAGATCGATCAGTGGATCATCCATCGACCTGATAATTTGGTTTATGGCAAAGATACTCGTGTTATTTCTCTATCTGATGATTGCCTTTTACTGCTGGTCGCGAGTGGAATTCCCGTCGGCAATGACGTAGAGTTCTTCGCAAAAGTAGCGAAAAGTTTTGGCGTCGCTCTTTCGCAAGCTCAGTTTATTCAAGCTAGTGCTCTGGACAATGTTGAAGTAAATGACAGTACAGAATGGATTTGGCTAACGGGTATGCCCGAAGCGGCAATTCAAGCAGTCAAACAGCGTTGGCCGGACAAGAAAATCTTATCATCATTGCCGTTGAATCAAATTAATGACAACAATATAGAGCGTAGAGCTTTATGGCAGCAGATAAAATCCTATGAGTAATACCTTAATTCCTATCGAGTCTTCCTTTCTTGATCGTATTTGGCAAATTGAAAGTCAGGCTCACAGCCATCCTTGGAAAGAATCCATGATTCGGGATTTGGCCTCCCGAGGGGCATGCCACTATATGTTGCTAAAAGATGAGCAGGTGGTCGGGTATTTTTATGCGCAAAATATCGTAGGAGAAATGACACTGCTTAACTTTGTTGTTGATCCTCACGTTCAAGGGCAAGGTTTCGGGCGTAAATTGCTGGAAGGCTTTTTAGATATTTGTCAGCAAAATAAAGCAGAATCAGCTTGGCTTGAGGTACGAGAGAGCAACCAAACCGCATTCAATTTGTATGAGACAGGTGGCTTTAACGAAGTGGATAGACGTCGAAACTACTATCCAACAAGCAATGGTAAAGAAGATGCCATTGTCATGAGTTACTTCTTTTTCTAATAGCCAGTTGCCGTGTTATTCACTCAGATTTGTGCTGATGCGTTGCTGTGAAAATCGCTGGGTTATTTCTTGTGCTGTTAATGGCTTATCAAAGAAATAACCTTGAAAATGCTTACATCCTAACTCTTTTAGACGAGCAAGCTCTGCGGCTTGTTCTACCCCTTCTGCAATGACCTCTAACCCTAATCGTTTGGCCATTAGGATCATAGTATCTACGATGGCTTCATCACTTTTTTCCTTATGCAGATCGGTAATGAAAGAGCGATCAATTTTTAACACATCCAGATCTAACAGTTTCAAATATTTTAGTGACGAATAGCCAGTACCGAAATCATCAATGGCAATGGCGAAGCCGTATTGTTTCAGTTGTGCCATTTTTTGAGCGCAATGATCAATATTATCCAGCAGCATGTTTTCTGTTAGCTCTAACTCAATGTCGTGGGGGCTGACGCCATGACGGTTGAGTGTCGATACGATTTGGTCAACAAAGTCTTTTTGCTCAAATTGCATAGGACTGATATTGATTGCCAGTCGGCTAAAGTGAGGGGGTAATTGCTGATTATTTTGCCAAAAAGCCAACTGCATACAGGCTTGTTCAATAATCCAATTACCGATAGGGATTATTTGACCTGTTTCTTCCGCTATCTGGATGAATACAAAGGGAGAGAGCAGGCCTTTATCTGGATGACGCCAGCGAATTAGCGCTTCAGCTCCTATCATTTGGTCAACGTCATCTACTTGTGGTTGATAGAATAATTCGAATTGATTGAGGTTAAGAGCTTCATGCAGGCCTTTTTCTATCGACAGGTAAGAACTGACTTGATTCTGCATTTCAGGTTCATACCATACGTGGGTATTACTGCCTTGAGCTTTGGCGCGGTATAAAGCGGTATCTGCTTGGCGTAAAAGATCCAACGGATTGCTATTAGCGGTTGGGAATACGGTTAACCCTGCACTGACACTGCAATATAAGTGGTGTGATTCGATTGTATATGGGGTGCTGGTGACATCTAATAAATTGAGAACAAAGGGTTCAGCTTGCTCTAAGTTCATATTTGGAACAATGATGACAAATTCGTCCCCTCCAATACGAGCACAGCATTGAACTGGGTCAAGAGTATCAATTAGCCGGCTAGCCACGGATTTAAGTAGCAAGTCGCCAATGTTATGCCCAAGTGAGTCGTTAATCGTTTTGAACCGATCTAGGTCTAGATATATTAATACGCCAGGCTCGCTCGTACGAAATGACTTTTGTATGGTTTCTTCGAGCACATCAAGAAGCTGCTTTCGATTTGGTAGCCCAGTTAAGCTGTCAAAGTAAGCCAGATCGTGGATTTGACGTTCGGCCAGTTTACGACTGGAGATGTCTCTTGCCTGCAATAAAATCAAGGAATCACCATCGAGTTCAAGCTCTATGGCCGTTACTTCAACCGGGTAGTTGCCCTGAGAATGGGTACGATGAGTTGCTTCGAATAGCGTGACATCACTCGCGGTAGGCTGCTTAAGCTTAAATTCTAAGTAATCAATAGAATAGCTTACGCTGATTTCAACGGATTTCTTGCCTAACATTTCTAGGCTAGAGTATCCCAAACTGTTGCATGCGTGTTTATTTGCGTGAGCAATAATTCCAGTTCTGTTGATGAGCAGCAGCGCATCGCCTGAATTATTCATGATAGTACTGGCAAAGTGTTCGCTTTTGGCGAGAGCTTCAATGTGCTTATTGAGTTGTTCCGTTGCGTTTTCCCGTTCATTCCATAATGCTTGAAACGACTGGGCGAGTTGACCTAATTCGTCATTTCTTAGTTGTCCGGGCAGTTGCTGATTGGCACTTTTGTGTTGTAGTGAGCGAACCCAAAATGTGAGATCGATAACGGGTTTAGATAGCTTATGGTAGAAGAATATCAGCAGAATACTTGCGAGCAGTACATTCCGGAAAAGATCAAAAAGTAGGATATTGATGGCTCTGACTGAAAATTCTTGAGCCGCTGCTATACCGTTTACACTAAAAGAGAGTTCACCGACTTTTTTTCTGGTATCAGGTTGATGCAGTTCGGTGGTGAATATTCTATTTTCTGGAAAAAGAAACTGAGAAAAAAGAGCAGCAACGCTACCTTTGTGCAGGATAACGCGCGATTCGACCGCTAACACATCGTTAAAATCATCTTTAAGTTCTACTTTTTGAATCGCAGGGTCAGACATCAAGCCGGAAGCGACTTGCTTCGCCATCATCGGACTGATGTGATAGGCCGCCTGGCTCCCCGTGCTATAGCTTTGCAATAACTTGTAATTGTACTTATCAAACAATCGAGTTTTTTCTTGGTGCAAGTCGAGAACAATCTGATAAAAGCTAAATAATAATCCAAGTAAAAGCGCGACAACAAAAACAGTGCCAGATTGATGCGTTGCAAGAGAACGGTGTTTTTTGTTTTCCACAACAGACCCTTATAGTTTGTACTTATTTAAAATTGCGTCTAGCTGACCGTTTTTTTTAATAGTAACCAGACCAGCGTTGAACTGTTTTAGTATCGTTAAAGCGTTAGGTGTTTTTTTTCCTAGGCATAGATAAAGGTTCTTTGGTGGTTGAGATACCAGTGTATGAGAGCGGATTTTATCACCCATGTCTGCTTGTTTTGCGTAATACCCTATACTCTCTATACCACTGTAAATTGCGTCAAAATCCCGCATCAATAGCATGTCTAGTGCCTGAGGAATCGTGTCCACTTGCGTGTGTTTAATGCCTTTCGACTCTAACTCAGTTTGTGTGCTCCATTTTCTGATGGCTATAATCTTAAGGTGTGACGCTTGTTTCAAGGTACGAATATCTTGCTGAGGATGGCTCGCTTTTAGAATAAGCCCTCGGGTAATTTGATTGATTGGAGACGAATAGTACAGGAACTGACTGCGTTGTTGGTTTTTTGTGCAGCTCAAGAGCCCGTCGATCTTACCATGTTCTACGCTTTTTAGCGCTCTAACCCAAGGGGGCGTACTGACACTAATTTGGAGGCTTTGCTGTGAAAATGCAGCTTTAACAATTTCAGCGTCGACACCGCCTACCGTCCCAAACTGCTGAATAATAGTATAGGGAGGGTAGTTAGTTGCAGCCAATGAGATTGGACCCGGCTCTGAGAATGCAAATGGAGACAGACTTAATATCATTGATAAAAGAGCGATTTTATAGAACATAATGGCACCTCTCATCCGTGTGAAGTGAAATTGATAAAATGGTAAATAAAATACTCTTATTTCGTGTCCTTTTTATCATGTTAATCAATAATTTTGCGGCGCATGTTGGGAGGATGAGCTATCGGTGGTTTTATATGCAATCTCTTTTTAATGGAATGTGACATAGATCTATTTTCTGTGGGGCTCATGGTGCTGCCACGGTTTTTCGAATTGTTCACACTATGCTGGAAAGCGGCGCTGTAATCTCATACAATTGCGCCACTCGCTCACACCAATAAGATACGAACCGATGTAATAGACGTTATTTAGCTCGTCTTATCCTTGCCTACCAACACCTAGTTAAAGATAGGTGGGTTGGTTCGTTGGTGTTAAAGCCAAACTAATTTCAAATGTTAGGTGCTGTAATTACGTCTCGTAATTGCTGTAGCACCATGACTTAAAAAGAAGATTACATTGATGTCTAATTCTCCATTTGTTCAAGAAGTGTCTAAACGTAGAACCTTCGCAATCATTTCTCACCCGGATGCGGGTAAGACCACCATTACAGAAAAAGTGTTGTTATTCGGAAACGCGATCCAAAAAGCCGGCACAGTAAAAGGACGCGGTTCAAAACAACACGCTAAGTCTGACTGGATGGAAATGGAAAAAGAACGTGGTATTTCGGTGACTACGTCTGTGATGCAGTTTCCGTATAACGAATGTTTAGTTAACTTACTGGATACCCCAGGACACGAAGACTTTTCGGAAGATACGTATCGAACTCTTACGGCGGTTGATTCATGTTTGATGGTGATCGATGCGGCCAAAGGTGTCGAGGATCGTACTCGTAAACTGATGGAAGTGACTCGCTTGCGTGATACGCCTATCGTCACTTTTATGAACAAACTTGACCGTGATGTGCGTGACCCAATGGAAGTGCTAGACGAAGTTGAAAGTGAGCTAGGTATGGCGTGTGCGCCAATCTCTTGGCCAATCGGCTGCGGTAAAGAGTTCAAAGGTGTTTATCACATTCACCGTGATGAAACGATTTTATATGAATCTGGCCACGGTCATGAAATTCAGGAAGTACGTATCATTAAGGGGTTAGATAACCCTGAACTTGATGATGCCGTTGGTGAAGACTTAGCATCAAGCGTACGCGAAGAGTTAGAGCTTGTTATGGGCGCTTGCCCTGAGTTCGATCTAGAGTTGTTCTTAGCGGGTGAATTGACTCCGGTGTATTTCGGTACAGCTCTTGGTAACTTCGGCGTAGACCATATGTTAGACGGTCTAACTAAATGGGCGCCTGGTCCACAAACGCGTAAAGCGAATCAACGTGATGTAACTGCAACAGAAGAGAAGTTCTCTGGTTTCGTCTTTAAAATTCAAGCAAACATGGATCCTAAACACCGTGACCGTATTGCCTTTATGCGTATTGTATCAGGCACGTACAATCAAGGCATGAAGATGAACCACGTTCGTACTGGCAAGAATGTCAGCATCTCGGACGCAGTAACCTTTATGGCTGGTGACCGTTCTCGTGCTGAGCAAGCATTTGCGGGTGACATTATAGGTTTGCATAACCACGGCACCATTCAAATTGGTGACACCTTTACTCAAGGTGAAAACCTGAAGTTTGCCGGCATCCCTAACTTTGCGCCAGAATTGTTCCGCCGCATTCGTTTAAAAGATCCGCTAAAGCAAAAGCAGCTGCTTAAAGGCTTGGTGCAACTTTCTGAAGAAGGCGCGGTACAGGTATTCCGTCCGCTGCAAAACAACGACCTTATTGTGGGTGCGGTTGGTGTGCTTCAGTTTGATGTGGTTGTGGCTCGTTTGAAGTCTGAATATAACGTCGAGGCGATTTACGAAGGCATTAACGTTGCTACAGCTCGTTGGGTCGAATGTGATGACGTGAAAATGTTAGAAGAGTTTAAACGTAAGAACCAAACCAACTTAGCATTGGATGGTGGTGATAACCTTTCTTACGTTGCACCGACCATGGTGAATCTAAACTTAGCGAAAGAGCGTTTCCCTGATGTTGAGTTCCGAGCCACTCGTGAGCACTAATAAAGACAGGTAAACTTAACTTAAGCTATGATTAACGCCTATTGATTCGTCAATGGGCGTTTTTTTTGGATGAAAAGGCTAGGGGGGAAGTGCTAAAAGCTAAGTGCTAAAAGCGAAGTACTAAAAGCGAAGTACTAAAAGCGAAGTATTAAGAGCGAAGTATTAAGAGCGAAGTGGTGTGGAGGGAGGGGTGATGAGCAGTTGGTTTAAGAAGTGGTTGAAGCGGTATGATGAGTGGTGTGAGTCTATGGGGCTGACACCAGAAAACAAGCGCTCTTGTGTTCCATATAGAGCCGATCCTGCGAGTGCTAAGGATAACGCCAGAGATAAAGTGCCTGATGAGCAGTGAGTTTCCGTTGTTCGATACACATTGCCATTTGGACTTTGAGAGGCTAGGGGATCCCGCTCAAGTTTTATTGGACGCCAAGCTTGCTGGTGTTGAAAAAGTCATGGTGCCCAGTGTTGGTTTCTCTAACTGGCAAGCTGTTTCTGATTTATCCTGCCAGTTTGATAATGTTAGCTATGCCTTAGGTCTGCACCCTTATTTTAGTCACGATCATAAAGACGAACATTTATTACAGCTAGAACAGCGATTATCCCAAAAACAAGCCAGTTGCGTTGCGGTCGGTGAGTGTGGTTTAGATTTCGCAATTGCTGATCTTGATAAAACAAAACAGCTGCATCTATTTGAAAGCCAAATTGCGCTTGCGGCAGCACATCATCTGCCAATGGTTGTACATCAGAGAAAATCTCATCAAGAACTCATAAAACGTTTAAGAGCGAGCCAATTTACATGTGGCGGGGTGATTCATGGATTCAGCGGTAGCTTACAGCAAGCACACGACTGGATAGATTTGGGGTTTTCTATTGGTATCGGCGGTACTATTACCTACCCAAGAGCGAAAAAGACAAGAGATACCGTTAGCCGTTTACCACTCGATAGTGTGCTACTAGAAACCGATGCGCCAGACATGCCTATATTTGGCTACCAAGGTCAAGCTAATCATCCCAAAATGTTGCGCTTCGTGTTAAATGAATTTAACAATTTGAGAGCCGAATCAAAGCAAACGATTGCAGCGCAGATCTGGTTTAAAAGCAATAATCTCTTCTCAAAATGTGAATAAGTTCGATGTTCAATGTGAAAATGATCGAGCATACGTTTGCGTAGTGTGATTTTGGTCACATATATGGGTAATTGGAGGTAAAAAGTTACGCTGAAGTGTGACTCTAGCATTACTTTCTTATGTCATTGGCGCTTATAATTAGCTCGGATTTAATAAACCCCATTTTGTAACACGCCAATCAATAACTAATAAGGAAGTCATAAACTATGAGCCTGTTTATGAGCCTCGTCGGCATGGTCGTACTGATTTTAATTGCAGTACTACTGTCAGACAACCGCAAAGCTATTAATATCAGAACAGTGGCTGGCGCTTTTGCCATCCAATTTTTACTCGGTGCATTCGTTCTTTATGTACCTTGGGGTCGCGACCTTCTAGCAGGTTTTTCTGCTGGTGTTGCTAACGTTATCGACTACGGTAAAGACGGTACTGGTTTCCTTTTCGGAAGCTTAGTTAACTTCTCTGTAGACGGCATCGGCTTCATTTTTGCTTTCCAAGTACTACCAACATTGATTTTCTTCTCTGCACTTATCTCTGTACTTTACTACATTGGTGCAATGCAGATCGTAATCAAAGTTCTTGGTGGTGGTCTTCAAAAAGCACTTGGCACTTCTCGCGCCGAATCAATGTCTGCAGCAGCTAACATTTTCGTAGGTCAAACTGAAGCACCTCTAGTGGTTCGTCCGTTTGTTCCTAAGATGACTCAGTCTGAGCTATTCGCTGTTATGTGTGGTGGCCTTGCATCTGTTGCTGGTGGTGTACTAGCAGGTTATGCATCTATGGGTGTTCCACTAGAGTACTTGGTTGCAGCGTCATTCATGGCGGCACCTGGTGGTCTACTGTTTGCTAAAATCATCAAGCCTGAAACCGATACTCCAGATGAAAATCTAGGTAACGATATCGACGGCGGCGACGACAAACCTGCTAACGTTATTGACGCAGCAGCAGGCGGCGCAGCAGTTGGTCTTCAACTTGCTCTAAACGTTGGTGCAATGCTACTAGCATTCATCGGCCTTATCGCTCTAATCAACGGCATCCTTGGTGGTGTTGGCGGTTGGGTTGGTATGCCTGAACTAACTCTAGAAATGCTTCTAGGTTGGATCTTCGCACCTCTTGCGTTTGTTATCGGTGTTCCATGGGAAGAAGCAACTATTGCTGGTACTTTCATTGGTCAAAAAACCGTTGTTAACGAATTCGTAGCTTACTTGAACTTTGTTCCTTACGTGGGTGATAACGCTCAAATCGTAGCGGAAACAGGTAAAGTAATGTCTGAGAAGACGCAAGCAATTATCTCGTTCGCTCTATGTGGTTTCGCAAACCTTTCTTCTATTGCGATTCTACTAGGTGGTCTAGGTGGTATTGCTCCTAACCGTCGTCACGACATCGCTAAGATGGGTGTGAAAGCGGTAGCAGCTGGTACTCTATCTAACCTGATGGCAGCGACAATTGCTGGCTTCTTCCTATCTTTCTAATTGAATAGTTAGAATTATATAGACGCCACTTTATAAAAAACCTCGTAGCAAGAAATTGCTGCGGGTTTTTTTTGTTTTAGGGATGTGAAGTGCTAAAAGCGAAGTACTAAAAGCGAAGTACTAAAAGCGAAGTATGAAAGCGAAGTTTAGAGCTTAGAATTTAGAGCTTAGGACTTAGAGTTTAGGACTTAGTACTTCGTACTTCGTGTTTTTTTGAGATACAAACCGTTTGCGCCTTACATGGCACTACAGTTTTTGAAGGAATCACTATACTGTATATAACTATGGAAACTAGGGTACTCCGTGATGAACGAAGTAATCATTGCAACACTCGCTGGGTTTGCTGTTGGCATCCTGTTTTCAGTCATCAAGTTGCCAATACCGGCACCGCCCGTTCTCTCTGGAGTGATGGGAATTGTCGGGGTGTACTTAGGTGGCATTACTTATCAATGGATTATTGAGAAGTTTTTTAGCTGAAACTTACTCTTACAGGATGTAGGACTAAGAGCCAAGACAAGAGTATATTACTCCTTGGCGATCGGCGTTATATACACGTTAGACACAGCGGTCAAAAGCTGCTGTGCCATAGGCCAAACTGGTACTGTGCGGTGACAGGGATAGCAATTAGACCTTCAGATAGGTCTGAGTCTTCAAGGAACCAAGTCCGTTCATGTTGTGACAAAGTTGATCCCAAATAGTTTGGGCTAAATTTTTTACTAATTGAATATACTGATCGGAGATAGAAATGAGCGATTTAAAAGCAGCTGCTCTACGTGCGCTAAAATTGATGGATTTAACAACGCTAAATGACAACGACACTGACGAAAAAGTGATCGCACTTTGTCATGATGCGAAAACAGCGGTAGGCAACACAGCTGCAATCTGCATTTACCCTCGCTTTATTCCTATTGCGAAGAAAACTCTACGCGAGCAAGGCACACCAGAAGTGCGCATTGCGACAGTAACAAACTTCCCACACGGTAACGATGATATTGCTATCGCAGTTGCTGAAACTAAAGCTGCCGTTGCTTACGGCGCTGATGAAGTTGACGTGGTATTCCCTTACCGTGCACTGATGGCGGGTAATGAGGAAGTTGGCTTTGAACTGGTTAAACAGTGTAAAGCGGCGTGTGGCGATATTTTACTGAAAGTAATTATCGAAACAGGCGAATTGAAAGAAGAAGCATTGATCAAGAAAGCATCTCAAATCTGTATTGAGGCCGGCGCCAACTTCATCAAAACTTCGACTGGTAAAGTGCCAGAAAACGCAACGCCAGAATACGCACGCATGATGCTTGAAGTGATTCGCGATATGGGTGTAGCTAAAACAGTTGGCTTTAAGCCTGCTGGTGGCGTTCGTACTGCTGAAGATGCGGCGCTATACCTATCAATGGCTGATGAGCTGTTAGGTGCGGATTGGGCTGATAACATGCACTACCGTTTTGGTGCTTCAAGCCTACTAACAAGCCTGCTAAATACATTAGAAGTTTCAGACCAAGTAGCGGATCCAGCCGCTTACTAATTTGAAACTTACAAGGTGGGGTTAACAAACCCCATTTTGTCTCTCATACCCTACAATTAATATTCAGCCGATCGAGCTGAGGAGTAGCTAATGTCTTTAACACAAACATTTTTACCTCAAGAAATAATCCGCAAAAAACGTGATGGTGAAGTACTCACAAAAGAAGAAATTGATTTCTTTATCCAAGGTGTTGCAAAAGACACGGTGTCAGAAGGCCAAATCGCCGCCTTCGCAATGACCATCTTTTTTAATGAAATGACCATGCCAGAACGAATAGCACTGACTTGTGCAATGCGTGATTCAGGTATGGTTATTGATTGGAGCCACATGAATTTTGATGGCCCAATTGTTGACAAACATTCAACCGGTGGTGTTGGTGACGTAACTTCTTTAATGCTTGGCCCTATGGTGGCAGCATGTGGTGGTTTCGTTCCTATGATCTCTGGTCGTGGTCTTGGTCACACTGGCGGGACGTTAGATAAGCTAGAGTCAATTCCAGGTTATAACATCACGCCAAATAACGATAAGTTTGGTGCCGTAACCAAAGACGCTGGAGTGGCTATTATTGGTCAAACTGGCGACTTAGCCCCTGCAGATAAGCGTGTCTACGCGACTCGTGACATTACGGCAACCGTTGATAATATTTCACTGATCACGGCGTCTATTTTGTCTAAGAAACTGGCTGCGGGTTTAGATTCACTCGTGATGGACGTAAAAGTGGGTTCTGGCGCGTTTATGCCAACCTACGAAGCTTCAGAAGAGTTAGCAAAATCTATCGTGGCTGTTGCCAACGGTGCTGGCACTAAAACGACCGCAATTTTAACCGATATGAACCAAGTATTGGCCTCATCTGCAGGTAACGCAGTAGAAGTACGAGAAGCGGTTCAATTCCTAACTGGCGAATACCGAAACCCTCGCTTGTTAGAGATTACTTTGGCTTCTTGTGCCGAAATGCTAGTACTTGGAAAACTGGCAACAGATTCAGAAGATGCTCGCGATAAGCTCATGACTGTTTTAGATAACGGCAAAGCGGCGGAGTGTTTTGGCAAAATGGTTGCAGGCCTTGGCGGCCCTGCTGATTTTGTCGCAAATTACGATAATTATTTGGATAAAGCTGAGATCATTAAACCGGTATTTGCGAAACAAAGTGGTATTGTTTCAGCAATGGATACGCGTGCTATTGGTATGGCCGTTGTTGGTATGGGCGGTGGACGCCGTGTTGCCACAGACCGTATCGACTACGCAGTAGGTTTTGATGGCTTTATTCGTTTAGGTGAAGTCGCAGATGCGAATAAACCGTTAGCAATAATTCATGCTCGCACAGAAGAGCAGTGGCAAGAAGCAGCAAACGCACTGCAAGAAGCAATGACTGTGGGCGACACCCCTTATAACCCAACTCCAGATGTTTACCGTCAGATCCGTGCGGAAGACGTATAAAGTTTGGTGGAGAGAACGATGAAAAGAACATTTATATTAGTATTAGATTCCTTTGGTATTGGCGCGACAGCCGATGCGGTTAAATTTGGTGATGTAGGTGCAGATACACTTGGGCACATTGCAGAGCACTGTGCTAAAGGTTTAGCGGATAACGCTGATCGTAGTGGGCCACTCACACTGCCTAACTTGTCAAAAATGGGGTTAGGTCTGGCTTCAAAAGAGTCGACCGGTAGCTTCCCAGCAGGGCTAGACGAGAATGCTGAGATTATTGGTGCTTATGGCCATGCAGCTGAAATCTCTTCAGGCAAAGATACCCCATCGGGCCACTGGGAAATTGCAGGTGTGCCAGTTCTATTTGATTGGGGCTACTTTACTGAGAAAACGAACAGTTTCCCTCAAGAGCTGCTTGATCGTATCGTGAAACGTGCAAATCTACCGGGTTACCTAGGTAACTGTCATGCATCAGGAACACAAGTTCTTGATGATCTTGCCGAAGAGCACATGGCTTCTGGCAAGCCAATTTTTTATACTTCGGCTGATTCAGTATTCCAAATCGCCTGTCATGAAGAAACGTACGGTTTGCAAAATCTATTAGATCTTTGTCAGATTGTTCGTGAAGAATTAGAAGATTACAACATTGGCCGCGTTATCGCTCGTCCATTTGTTGGCAACAAAGTGGGTGAGTTTGCTCGTACCGGTAACCGTCGAGATCTCTCTGTTGAGCCGCCAGCAAAAACTGTGCTGTCTAAACTGGTTGAAGAGAAAAACGGTGAAGTGGTTTCTATCGGTAAGATTTCTGATATTTATGCGGGTTGTGGTATTACTCAGAAATTTAAAGCGACCGGTATTCCTGCGCTGTTTGAATCGACTTTAGAACAAATTAAAGTTGCAGGCGACAACACCATCGTTTTCACTAACTTTGTTGATTTCGATTCAGCTTATGGTCACCGTCGTGATGTAGCTGGTTACGCTGCGGCGCTTGAGTATTTCGATACGCGTTTGCCTGAAGTGTTAGAGTTGATGGAAGAAGAAGACGTATTAATTATGACCGCCGATCACGGTTGTGATCCGACTTGGCCGGGCAGCGATCATACTCGTGAGCACATCCCAGTCTTGGTTTACGGTAAGCAAGTACCTGCGGGTTCACTTGGCCTACGTGATACGTTTGCGGATATTGGCCAGAGTTTAGCAAGCTACTTTGGTACATCTGACATGGAATACGGCAAAAGCTTCCTATAAATTAGGTACGAAATCCTAAGTACTAAGCGCTAAGTGGCTTAGTACTTAGCTCCTCGAATTTAGAATTTTATTTTCAACAAGGACAACTTCAATGGCTACTCCACATATTAACGCTGAAATGGGTGACTTTGCTGACGTCGTACTGATGCCGGGTGACCCATTACGTGCCAAATATATTGCTGAAACGTTTTTAGACGACGCAGTTCAGGTATGTGATGTTCGCAGCATGTACGGTTACACGGGTACCTACAAAGGCCGTAAGATCTCTGTTATGGGACATGGTATGGGCATTCCATCTTGTTCTATTTATGCGACAGAGCTTATCAAAGACTTTGGCGTCAAGAAGATCATCCGTGTGGGCAGTTGTGGTGCAGTCAATGAAGACATCAAAGTTCGCGATGTCGTGATTGGTATGGGCGCGTGTACGGACTCAAAAGTAAACCGTATTCGCTTTAAAGATCATGATTTTGCGGCGATTGCAGATTACGAGATGGTGCGCAATGCTGAAGAAGCAGCTAAAGCTCGTGGCATTAACGTCAAAGTGGGTAATTTGTTCTCTGCTGAGCTTTTTTATACGCCAGATCCAGAAATGTTTGAAGTGATGGATAAATACGGCATCGTAGGTGTTGAAATGGAAGCGGCCGGAATCTACGGCGTTGCGGCGGAATACGGCGCGAAAGCACTCGCGATTTGCACGGTATCTGATCACATTAAAACAGGCGAACAAACCACGTCAGAAGAACGTGCAACGACGTTTAATGAAATGATGGAAATTGCGTTAGATTCAGTGTTACTTGGTGACTAATTAAGTCAACCTATCTGAACTCTTCATTATTAAAAAGCCGAGCCCGTTAAAGGGGCTCGGCTTTTTTATTACTGCGGAAACTCTTTAGCTAAGACAGGCTTAAGCTGCTCATAAGGCATGTAACCTGCGAGAACTTGATCATTAATTAACATGGCAGGGGTGCCTCGTAATCCAAGATCTTGAAATACTTGATAGTTTTTTTCTACCGCTTGCTTTAGTGCTTTGTCTTCGACAAGAAGCGATTGAGTATTCGTTGCTTTCGCCACTTTATTAATTGACTCTGAATTGTGCATACTGCGATTGGCGAACAGTAGTTTGTCAACTTTGGCGTAATCATTCGGTGATTGTTGCCACACGTTTAATGCGTATTGCGCAGCGCTGATAGATTGCTGCTGACTCATCATATGTTTAATGGGCACGTATACGTTGATCACTTTAATGTCACTTCGCTCTTTTACTAATTGTTCCAGTGCACTTTCCAGTTTTTTACAGTAAGGACAGTTATGATCAGTAAAGTTGATGATGACATGCTTAGCATCAGGGTTACCATAAAATGGATGAATCGGGTTGTTAAAAAGCCAGTCACGATGCTGGGCTAAGTTGTTCTCAAACTGATTTTGGCTACTGACATAGTTAGTTAAGCTTTGGTGTAGTTGTTCAATCAGTTGCGGTTCGCTTTTTAAGATCACCTCAATTTCACGAAGCTGGGTTTGTTGTGTGCTAGAAAGCGGTGATGCCAGTAACGAACTTGACTGGCTAAGTAGAAAGATCAAGGCGCTGGTACGAATCATTATTTTCATTGTCTTTTCCTATTTCTCTGTCTCTTCGAAAATCAGCCAGAGCTAAATTATTATCGAGTCGAGTTTGGTAACGATCACATAAATAGAGAGCGGAACCAAATCGATACGGCGGCTGTAACACCGGTGGCGATACTTTTGATTTCACCTTGTTCTATGACAACGACAGTGGGTGTCACACTAATATTCCAGTCTCGGCTTAACTGACCATTTTGGTCATTGAGTACCGCAAACTGGTATTCTTTTGCTGTCATAAATCGTTGCACACGCTCGTCACTGCCTGATGAAAGTGCAACACTAAAAATATGTTTGGATTGCTCCGTATTGTTTTGAGCTATGAACTCAATGACGGGGCTAACAAACTTACATGCGCCGCACCACGTTGCCCAAAAGTACACAATTACGGGTTTGTCTTTGCTTAACTGAGCCACATTGACAGGCTGGCCGTCTAACGTGTGGCCGACGATACTCGGCGCCACACCAGATGGCATATCACGGGTAAAGAACCAATTTGCGGCGGTTGAGATCAGCGTCATTACAATGAGCATTGATGTGATTTCTTTTATCCAGCCCTTGAGTCCTTTCTTTGGTTTTTGACTAGGTAAATTATTTTTTTCATTCGCGTAATACATCACTCACCTCGATTCTGCGTGGAAGAAGAGTCAAGATCGGCTGCATGAATAGCCGAGACAACGTCTTCACTGTTTAAGATGACGGGTAGAGGAATACCTTGTGCCGAAGATGGCCCATAGACGATGTTAAATGGCACGCCATACCTTTGGTGGCTTTGCAGGAATTTCGTTACAGAATCACTCGGTGTCGTCCAGTCTCCTTTCATTAACACAATATTTTGATCCCCGAGAGCTGAATAGACGGGATCTTGCAAAATCACACCGATTTTGTTGGCTTTACATGTGATACACCAGTCTGCGGTGACATCCACAAAAACGGTTTTCCCTTGTGCGACAAGAGTCGGGATTTCGTCTGCATTTAGCGGCTGCCAGTTTAGATCATCGACAATTGGCGTTGACCAATGTTTTGCGGTAACGCTGCCCACGACCAACCCAGCACCGAGAAAGAACGCGATGCTTGCTAGTATCAGGAGCAAGGCTTTTGTCCCGTGCTTGATACGCACCCAAATAATTAAGGCAAGCAGTACTAAAGCAATGAGTAAGAGCATGGCAGCTTGGCCTATAAAAGGGCTTAGTAAGCTGGCAAGCCACAGACTGGTTGCCAACATGAGCACGGCAAACACCATTTTCACTCTAAACATCCACGCGCCGGGTTTTGGAAGCAAGGTGATCAGTTTCGGTCTGATCGCCAGTAGTATCCACGGGCCACTCATACCGAGTCCTAGTGCCAGAAAGATCAGCCATAACTCGGTATAGGATGCGCCAAGGGCATACGCCACTGCTGTGCCAAGGAACGGAGCACTGCATGGGGTCGCTAACAAGGTTGCAAATGCGCCTTGCACGTAATGACCCAAATATGAGTTGTCCCCTTGCCTTGCTAGCCAAGTATTCAGCTTAGATGGCAGCTGTAGTTCAAAAAAACCGAAAAGGTTAGCCGCAAACGCGAGGGTCACAACAAACATAAATCCGATGAACCAGCCATTTTGGAATTGTATTCCCCACCCAATGGCTTGACCGCCAAGTTTTAAGGCACTGATGCCTACCGCGAGTAACGCAAAGGAAGAGACAATGCCCAGAGCAGACGCAATAAAGGAGCGCCTTACGTGAGCAAGAGGTAAATTCTGTGCGCTCACGATGCTATTCAATTTCATCCCTAAAACAGGTAGTACACAGGGCATTAAGTTAAGAATTAAGCCACCAAGGAGCGCAAATCCCAGCATGACGAATAAGCTATGCTCTGTTGTTGTCGTTATATTCGATTGAAATGGTACGGCGCTTATGTCGGTGTTAAGTTCGACCGCAAGCGTGTCATCTGCCACGGTGAGCGTTATCGGTTTATTAGTCAGGTCGGCTTCCCCTAACCAGTTACTGACTTTAAAGGTTGCAGTTAAGGTTTGCTCTTCTAGGTGTATGGTTGGTTGTTCGAAGTATTCGTCAGTTATGGCCTTTCCATCAACGAACAGTCTTGGGGATTGCCATTGACCTGATTGACTTAATTCAACTGTCAGTGTTTGGTTAGCTTGATCCCAATAAGTGCCTTCGATGGACACTTGTTGGGTCTGTTTAGGCGTATTGCTCATGCCTTGACTATAGAGGAACATGGCTTCTTGATTTAAGCGCAGTTCCTGTGGAGTAAAAGGAAGCTTGATAGGGTAATCCGTTATCACGCATATGGTTGTGCAGGAGGCCATTCGTAACGAGGCGTCTAAGACAGCAGGCTTGGTCTCATCTTCTAACGTGATGGTAATAGGAAAAGCGACTTGCGATTGGTAGCCTAATGTCGTTACCCCTAACAACTCATAGTAGTTGGGCGCGGGCCAATGCCACTGCAAGTCGGCAATGTTACTTGAGTTTGACCAGTCTAAAGTAGGCGCAACGCCGCCTTCACCTGGGCTACGCCAGTATGTCTTCCATTCAGGTTCAAGTTGAACTTCAAGCACGGCTTCTATTTGACGTGCAGAAGGATCTTGTGCGCCAGTTAGCATAAATCTGAGCGAGGCCGGCGGGTGATTCGGATCGGTGATCCAGCCTGTACTTTGTACGGTTTGTGACGCGTTCACTGCGAAGCTTGCCAGTAAGCAAAGTGTGAGCAGATACCACGATTTAATCACGGCAAGACGTAATTTAATTTTTTTTAACACGATTTTTCTCCAGTAATAAAAATATAGAACGGTAATACCGTGTTTTTATTCCTGAAAAACGCAATGAGTAAGGTGGAGGCGAGCTTTGGGGGGGCGAAGAGGCTCTGGTTGATCGTGCAGCGTACGGGGTTGTAGAAGCGTAGATAAGAGAATAGTGAAGGCAAACAACAAGAACACTAAATTGCCGTCAGTATGGCTTTGATTCAGTAATTGCTTGGATTTTTCACATACCCCGGAATCATCGTTGTCTGCCGTAGCTTGGACAAAGTTAGCCTTCGAGTCCACGGGCTGAGATAAGGAAGCTAAGTCTGATGAAACGACAGGCGTGACGTTGCCGTAGCCATTGATTGTATTGGCTAAACAGCTTACTAGAAGCCATCCAACTAACAATAACGACCAGATAACGCGACGAGTTTCGTTACGTCTTAGCAAGGTTGCCTCAGTTTGATCTGTGATGGAATGAATCAGAGTAAAGAAGAGTAAGCCGCGTTGCAATACGAGTTTGGTCAGGGAAATGTAAATAAAGGTGACCTTAGCCACCTTTATTTGATGTTTATGCGAATAAAAGCTCGGTGATTATCCGTTCACGTTCTTAAGGAGAAGGTTTTCACCGGTACGACTTTTTCGAACTTGGCGGCGCATGAGGAAACTGATCAGCACACCACTGAAAAAGCTAATAAGAATCATGAGATACATCATGCGATCACTGTTTCGATAGTGGTGATCGGAAATGGCGGTGACGCGTCCTTTCTCAAATGTAATTCTTACAAAACCAATTTGGTTTCCATCATGATCGATAGGTTCTACAAGTTGCTGCCGTCCGATATTGGCTGTACCTAAAGGGGTATCTAGGCCTAAAGTGGCGCGAACAGGTTGAGCGTTTTGACTAGAAGCAAGCTTGACACCTTCGGCATCATAAATGGTTGCATCAAATACGAGAGGGTCTTTGGACAGTTGTTCAGTTAATTGCAACAGCCGCTCTTGTTCCTCGTTAACCAGCATGTTGCTGGCAGAGAGTGCGGCTTGGGAGACCAAGATGTTAGTCAGAGTTTCCAACTGGCGAGTCTGGATTTGTTCATTTCCTTTACTGATCACGACGCTGTTTTGGATCATCAAGACGAACAGGACTGCCAACACGGCCATGGCCAGTAGTCGTAAAAAAGAACGAAATGAAAATAATGATGTACTCATAAAATTCCCTAGTCGTGTCTAAATAGGTCTATTTAGAACGTTAAAGCATATTGTAGCTTGCCTTTCTAAATTGCAATAGGGTAACGTTCCTGTATTGTAATTATGAATCAATACTCACGGACGAAATGATGACATTTTCATTTAACAAACGGATTCCTCTTCTTAATAGATTTCCAGAAGTACTCCATGCCACTCAGCTAGACAAAAGCAAAGCGAATTGGATCATTTTTGGTTCTTATATTTCAACACAGCAACTGGAAGATCTCGATTTTTTAACGGGTCAATATAATGCGGTGCTATCAGTGTGGCAAGCTGGCCCCTATGAAGTGGCCTTGATGGCGGGTAATCTTACGGCACAGCATGAAGAAATCCTACAAGCGCTCAAACTAGACTATGCCAGCCTTACTGATCTGCCGGACTTATCCAAGCCAGGTCTCATTGTTATGGACATGGATTCCACAGCAATTCAAATCGAGTGTATCGATGAAATTGCCAAATTGGCCGGTGTGGGCGAGATGGTAGCAGAAGTCACTGAACGGGCCATGCAAGGTGAATTGGACTTTGAGGAAAGTTTACGCCAGCGTGTTGGCGCCTTGAAGGGCGCGGATGAATCCATTTTAGAGCAAGTTCGTTGTGGATTACCGTTTATGCCGGAACTCGAAGCTCTGGTTGAAACATTGCAGCGGTATGGTTGGAAAACGGCGATTGCATCGGGTGGCTTTACCTACTTTTCTGACTACCTGAAAGATACCTTAGATCTTGATCATGCACAGTCGAATACCTTAGAGATCCTTGATGGCAAACTTACAGGTCAAGTATTAGGGGATATTGTTAGCGCTCAAACGAAAGCTGAGATTTTGCAGCAGTTGGCCGAGCAATATGATATTGAACCGCACAATACAGTGGCCGTTGGAGATGGTGCGAACGATCTCGTGATGATGGCGAGTGCGGGTTTAGGCGTTGCTTATCACGCTAAACCTAAGGTCGAACAGGTGGCGCAAACAGCCGTACGATATGCCGGATTAGGCGGGGTATTGTGTATTTTAAGTGCTGGGCTGGTGAAGCAACGTAAAGTGAACTGGTAGTGCTAAGTTTTTGATATTTTTGATTGGTTCGGCTTTCACTTGGTGAGTGAAAGCCGATTCATTGTTATTCTGTTAGCTCTAAGCGGATAAGTACTTCATCGGTTATATCAACCAACTCCCCATAACCTACCAAACTGTTAAACTCTTTCTCGAGCGCGCGTGCGTGATGCATGGTTGCTTTTGCAAGATCTCCCAATTCGAGGTTCAGCAAATTGGAAGTGGACTCAAAAATCGGCATTCCTGAAAGGCGCAATGCGTAGAATTTGCCTTTTAATTTGGTCTTCTTTACAAACAAAATCCGTTCTTCAATCGTTTCGAAATCACTGTGTAGCTTGGTCGCAAATTGTTCGATTTGTTTGCCGTTTTGTATGATCCCAATATATAAGTCATGGAACTGTGGTTTCGCTCCCTCTACTGGTCGCATAGGCGAGGCCAATAAAGTATTGGTTCGGTTTTTAAACAAAGGTTCCAGTGATACTTTGCCCGCATGCCCTAAGGATTGCAGTATTTTTGCCAAAGAATGCAGTGGAAAGTTAACCCCGACGGCTCTTGGTTGGAGAATTCGGTCTTTCTTTTCAATATAAAATGGAATGCTAACCATTCTATTGAGTAGCAAAAGGTGCATAGCATTGAGCAGTTCCTTAGATGGAAGCTCTTCAGTATCTTCAACCAGTTTTGATTGGTTGTGACTAATTAGTCTTTTTAAGAAATTAATGCTGCGATTCGCTTGTTGGCTGTCGATGATGGTGAGCTGAATTTCTCGGCTATCTGGGCTCAACCTGATGACTTGATAGTTGACATCAGACAGCGGAACATCAGTGTCATAGCGTTGCAGTTCAAGGTAGTTGACACGAACTTCATCTCCCGCTTTTGCTGATAGTGGAGATTCAAGCGTTAAGTGGATGCCTCTAGTCGAAAAGTTAACACTTTTGCCTTTAATCGCCTCTTCGTCGTTTGCAGTAACAGCCACGGGAGAGTCGAACATAAAGCGTGGTTCTTTACGTTGAGTGCTGGCATCAAAGTAAACGCCTTGAGGTGATCCAACAACAGAGCGAGAATGACGATATGGATTGAGCTCTGAACTGGGCAGTGTCGGCTTCTCTGTTAATAAATAGTCGGAGCTATTCGTTGCGTCGCTGACTTCTTGCAAAATACCGATATGCGTTAGTGTATTGAGCGTTTCTTTCATTTCTGGTGCAACTTCAAGCAAATGCTCTATGTCGTCTTTCGTTAGCTCAAACATATGTAATTTGTGGACACGCCAGCTGTCACGTCTTGCACCAACGTGCCAAAACAGTTGACGCTGTGCAATGCTGGCTTCGGGAAGCATCATGCTATAAAACAGGGTTTTGTCTTGATGGTCGTGGGTGAAAGAATACACGAAATTACTGCTCTCTTTCATGCCTGGCTGTATAAGTGGTGCCATACGCTCTTTGGTAAATAAGGTACCAAAGGCTTGTTGATTGCGTTCATCATGCCAATAGTTCCAAATGGATTGGTTGGCATCCGTCAGCAGGCCGTAGCGTAAACTGGTTCCGCTAAAGAAAAGTGGCAAATTAGTGGTGTGGCGAAGATAGCAGTGTTCATAACCACGAGAACGGGCACGTAAGATGTGATCTTGATTATCGTGCTTGGCGCGCTTACTGCTTTTCTGTAGTAGTTCTTCTATGGCATGGGCGATAACATCGGTATCCGTTAGCCTTTTTAGCCTCAACCAGCGAACGCTATTATTCTCGTAGCAATCGTCCACACCCAAAATTCGGTATTCTAAGGCTTCTTCTAATTGAGGGTCGTTCACTTCTTTAGCAATTTGTACAAAGGTAGCTTGTATCACTTCGCCTAAACGATAGTCAAACGCGCTGGGTACTTTAAAACGTGCGCCTGAACAGGAAAGATCGACACTGACTCCGTGAATCTCTTGTCCTGAGCTGAGCTTAATATTGACTTGGCTAGCCATGCGTAAGCGATTTTCTTGACGACGAAGGTCATAGCCTAAGCGAATGAGTTCGGCTTCATATGGGCTCTCTGGGTCGGTAATGCTGTACGGCATATTAGAGCGAACTTTGCTCATTACCCTAAAGTTATTTCGAGTGTTGATCAGCGCTTCCCAGACCCCTTCGGTGTAGCCACCATAGCGCTTGATCTTTTTATGATAAGCATTGATTGCCACATCATCGAACCAATGACGAATACCATTGAGATTGTATTCTCGGCAGTCTCCTTGTACACGACCTCGTAAATCAATGGATTTACTGCAAGGCGCCATGACTCGTTTCAGTTCCATTTTTATGATGATTTTGGCAGAAGGGTGCTCCCCCTCTGTCATTTGAGACAACACAAGGTCAAAATCATCGGAATGATATACTGGAATTAATCGTTCTACGAAAGAGAGTATTTCTGCCTGTTCCATGGTTTCTGTTAAAGTGTTTACCCTTAGTGAGTTATCGGCGAGGTACGCTGTACCTTTAGTAGATTATACGTTTAGTCTAATTATAGATATCTTTAAGTATAGTTTTTAAGAAGTGGAATGGTATGGCAAAAGCAAAACGCGCTTATGTTTGTAATGATTGTGGCGCGGATTTTCCCCGCTGGCAAGGGCAGTGCAACGCTTGTGGTGCATGGAATACAATTTCAGAGGTTCGCTTAGCGGCATCGCCTCAAGTAGCACGTAATGAGCGAATGTCCGGTTATGCGGGTTCCGCGACCGAATCGCAAGTACAGGTTCTTTCTGAAATCAACTTACAAGAAGTTCCTCGATTTAGCAGTAGCTTTAAAGAACTCGACCGAGTATTGGGCGGGGGAATCGTACCCGGAGCCGCAATATTGATCGGTGGCAGCCCTGGAGCAGGCAAATCAACATTGTTATTGCAGACGATGTGCCGCTTGGCCAGCGAAATGCCGACCTTGTATGTCACAGGAGAAGAGTCCTTACAACAAGTGGCCATGCGAGCATCTCGTTTGGGTTTACCTAAAGATAACTTAAAGATGTTGTCGGAAACGAACGTCGATAAAATTTGCCAAATAGCGGAAAAAGAACAACCTCGCATTATGGTGATCGACTCAATTCAAGTTATGCATGTTGCTGATGTTCAGTCCTCCCCTGGTAGTGTCGCTCAAGTGAGAGAATCTGCGACAGCATTAACTCGTTATGCAAAACAAAATAATGTCTCAATATTCCTTGTTGGTCATGTTACCAAAGACGGCAGCTTAGCTGGGCCTAAAGTGTTAGAGCATATTATTGACTGTTCAGTATTGTTAGATGGCAGCAACGATAGCCGGTTTAGAACGTTGCGTAGTCACAAAAACCGTTTTGGCGCTGTTAATGAGCTCGGCGTATTTGCTATGACCGGACAAGGCTTAAAAGAAGTCAGTAATCCGTCCGCTATCTTTTTATCCAGAGGTGAAGAAGACACTTCTGGCAGTTCAGTTATGGTGGTATGGGAAGGAACAAGACCACTATTAGTAGAAATACAAGCGCTGGTGGATTACTCACAGCTAGCAAATCCACGCCGTGTCGCAGTGGGGCTCGATCAGAATAGATTGTCGATGTTGCTCGCAGTGTTGCATAAACACGGTGGGCTGCAAATGGCGGATCAAGATGTCTTTGTGAACGTAGTTGGCGGCGTCAAAGTGACGGAAACCAGCGCAGACTTGGCACTGCTTGTGGCACTTCTTTCTAGTTTTCGAGACCGTCCATTACCAAAAGATGTCGTTGTTTTTGGTGAAGTTGGGTTGGCTGGAGAAATCCGCCCAGTACCAAGTGGGCAAGAGCGTTTGATGGAAGCATTCAAGCATGGTTTCAAAAAAGCGATAGTGCCAGCGGCGAACATGCCAAAAGGCGGCATCGAAGGTATGCAAATACATGGTGTTAAAAAGCTTTCTGATGCCATCGAGGCTTTTGATGAGCTTTAGTGTGTTTTTTCTATTCAAACCCAATCCAAAAGTAGCTATAATCGGCGCAAACTTTTAACCCTAGTACGCGAGACGTAGTATCCGAGCTGAAAAATGCTGAGGAATTGTCACTAGAGGAACTATTTTAACTATATAGAATAGAAAACCGAACTTATCGCTACTAAAGTTTAAACACACAACTTTCCACGTCTCGAGCGCGGAGAGTTTTTTTCTATCGAATGCACGCAATACTATTAGTCTTGACAGATTGTGGTATACTTTGCGCGCATTTTATATCCTATTAATAGAGTAAAACGATGACTGATTTATCAAAATACAGAAACATTGGTATTTTCGCGCACGTTGATGCGGGTAAAACCACGACAACTGAGCGTATCCTAAAGCTTACTGGCCAGATCCACAAAACTGGTGAAGTTCACGATGGTGAGTCAACTACTGACTTCATGGAACAGGAAGCTGAGCGCGGAATTACTATCCAATCTGCAGCGGTAAGTTGTTTCTGGAATGATCACCGTTTTAACGTTATCGATACTCCGGGACACGTTGACTTCACAGTAGAAGTTTACCGTTCTCTTAAAGTTCTTGATGGCGGCATCGGCGTATTCTGTGGTTCTGGTGGTGTTGAACCACAATCAGAAACTAACTGGCGTTACGCGAACGAATCAGAAGTTGCACGTATCATCTTCGTTAACAAACTAGACCGTATGGGCGCTGACTTCTACCGTGTTGTTAAGCAAACTAAAGACGTACTAGGTGCTAACCCACTAGTAATGGTTCTACCTATCGGTATCGAAGACGGTTTCGTTGGTGTTGTAGACCTTCTTACTCGTAAAGCTTTCGTATGGGATGACACTGGTCTTCCAGAAAACTACGAGCTTCAAGACGTTCCAGCTGACATGGTTGATCAGGTTGAAGAATACCGTGAGATGCTAGTTGAAACTGCTGTTGAGCAAGACGATGACCTAATGGAAGCTTACATGGAAGGCGAAGAGCCGACTATCGAGCAACTTAAAGCATGTATCCGTAAGGGTACTCGCACAATGGCATTCTTCCCAGCTTACTGTGGTTCTGCGTTCAAAAACAAAGGCATGCAACTTATCCTTGATGCTGTAGTTGATTACCTACCTTCTCCAACTGAAGTTGATCCACAACCTCTAATGGACGAAGCAGGCGAAGAAACTGGCGAGCACGCGATCGTTTCTACTGAAGAAACGTTCAAAGCGCTAGCATTCAAAATCATGGATGACCGTTTCGGTGCTCTAACGTTCGTACGTATCTACTCAGGTGTATTGAACAAGGGTGACACTATCCTTAACTCATTCACGGGTAAAACTGAGCGTGTTGGCCGTATGGTTGAGATGCAAGCAGACGACCGTAACGAACTTACTCGCGCTCAAGCGGGTGATATCATCGCTATCGTTGGTATGAAGAACGTTCAAACTGGTCACACTCTGTGTAACCCTAAAGATTCAGTAACACTAGAGCCAATGGTTTTCCCTGTTCCTGTAATCTCAATTGCTGTTACGCCTAAAGATAAAGGCGGCTCTGAAAAAATGGGTGTTGCAATTGGTAAAATGGTTGCAGAAGATCCGTCTTTCCAAGTTGAAACTGACGAAGAAACTGGCGAAACTATCCTAAAAGGTATGGGTGAGCTTCACCTAGACATCAAAGTAGACATCCTTAAGCGTACTTACGGTGTTGACTTGACTGTTGGTGCTCCTCAAGTTGCTTACCGTGAAACTATTACTCAAGCAGTTGAAGATAGCTACACGCATAAGAAACAATCTGGTGGTTCTGGTCAGTTCGGTAAGATCGACTACACAATGAAACCAGGTGAAGTTGGTTCAGGTTTCTCGTTCAAGTCTTCTGTTGTGGGCGGTAACGTTCCTAAAGAATTCTGGCCTGCAATCGAGAAAGGCTTCAAAGGCATGATGGATACTGGTGTTCTAGCTGGTTTCCCTGTTCTTGATGTTGAAATCGAACTTTTCGATGGTGGCTTCCACGCAGTCGATTCATCTGCAGTAGCATTTGAAATCGCAGCAAAAGGCGCATTCCGTCAATCTATGCCAAAAGCTGGTGCACAACTTCTAGAGCCAATCATGGCTGTAGACGTGTTCACTCCAGACGATCACGTTGGTGATGTAATCGGTGACCTTAACCGTCGTCGTGGAATGATCAAAGACCAAATGGCTGGCGTAACTGGTGTTCGTGTTAAAGCTGACATCCCTCTTTCTGAGATGTTCGGTTACATCGGTTCTCTACGTACAATGACTTCTGGTCGTGGTCAGTTCTCTATGGAGTTCTCTCACTACGCACCATGTCCAATGAACGTAGCTGAAGAAGTTATCGCTAAAGTTAAAGAAGAAAAAGCGAACAA
Organism: Vibrio tapetis subsp. tapetis; assembly: GCF_900233005.1. Lineage (NCBI taxonomy): Bacteria > Pseudomonadati > Pseudomonadota > Gammaproteobacteria > Vibrionales > Vibrionaceae > Vibrio > Vibrio tapetis. Next base: position 1,612,899 of record NZ_LT960611.1, on the reverse strand, counting down.
ATAATCGCTTTCTCTAATTAACTAAAAAGCCCCGCAAGTGAAAACTTGCGGGGCTTTTGTTTTAAAGCAGTCTAAGAAAAGGCCTAAGGCCGCTACACTCGAAAGCCAAAGTCGCTTTTAAGCTCTTACTTCGCTTTTCGAACTTAGCTTTTAGTACTTAGCTTTTGGTACTTATCTCTTCAAATCAATATAGATCTTTTCAACTTTCTCACGCGCCCAATCGGTTTTTCGGAGGAATTTCAGGCTTGAGTTTATGCTTGGATCACTTTTGAAGCAGTTGATATTGACCATGTAGCTCAGCTCTTCCCAGCCATAATGATCGACTAATTCTGTCAGTAATTTTTTTAGCGTGATCCCATGCAAAGGGTTGTTTTCTTGTTCCATAATAGGTGCATCTACGTTGTTTCAGATTATGGCTGTCAGTATAACACCATTACTAAATGGCAGGGCTTAATCTGATGAGTACGAAGCCTCGATGATATCTAACTCTTCCCTGCCCAAAAGGGCTGATTGTTCAATCTGTTGCTTGATCCAGTGACAAAAAATTTTGACTTTTTCACGCTTGAAGTAGCCCGCAGGGGCGCACAAATAGTAGCTATAAGCTGGCTGAATCGCGACGTTGCCTATTCGTACTAGCTTGCCCTCTTGTAAGTAACGATAGGCGAGAGAGTGCTTCACCAATGCCACCCCTTGAAGCGATAGAGCCGCCTCTAATACGAAATGAGAACCGTTGTACTGCAAGGTTGGTTTTCCTGCTTCTAAGCCGATGTTACGCAGCCATATCCCCCAATCGATATCGGGCCAGGTGTCTTCTATTAGGTCGGCGTTGAAGCTGTAGAATTTCTCGATTTTTCACCGATTTCCCATGTTTTTATCGTCATTAATCCTACTGGCAACGGCGTAAATACTGCTCGATGGTAGCGGCCTTTATCATGGTAAGGAAAGATAGAGCGACAGGATGAGAGTTAATTTGGGTTTTTCGCTGATTTTAGAGGTTTTACCCTCTAGATGATGCAATTCCGTAGCTTTTCCATGTTGTGAAGCATGCTGAACATCGCCCATTGGGCGTTCACTTTCTCTTGTCCTCTTAGCGTAAATCGATTCATCTGTTTGTTGACGGTGATGTTGCCAAAAACAGGTTCAACACACCCAAGCCGTTTACTGTATTGCCGCCTTCCTTCTGGGCTATCAATCTTGTCTTTCATGGCTTGCATGTGGTCAAAGTCTTTGGTGTTTTTGTAGATGAAGAAGACTTGTCGACCGACTTGCTTGCCAGGCGGTTTTCTCATGCACAGCGGTTGATGAACGCATTGTCTGCAGTCGTTTAGGTATCCACAAAACTGAGCACCACGCTCTCCACGGATGACGGCGTTCTTGCTGCTCAGCCGCATCATATTTCCTGCAGGGCATCGGCAAGTCATGTCGTCTTGGTTGAACTCGAACATAGAAATGGAGTAACAGGTTTTACCTGTTTTCGAGCGTTTCTTTCGTTTTTTCGCTTGCTCGGTCTGATAGGTTTCACTGTTTTGAAACAGCGGATTACGGCTGCGAAATCCAGTGTCTGCTATGTAACAATCATAAGGAGTCTCAGACAGGAACTTGAGGTTGGTTTTACTATGAAATCCGCTGTCTGCGGTGAACTTGGTGGTGCGCTTTGAGCTGTTGGGTAGCTTCTCTAATTGTTCTTTCAAAGCGAGCACTGCAGGCTTTAATGTTTGCTGTTCACCAACGCTTCCCCACACTTGGCTGTGTAAAATAATTTGGTGCTTGTCATCCGTGATGGCGATGCCGTTATAACCTTGAATCGTACCTTTTGAGGTGGTCATTTTAGCGCTGTCATTGTCCGTGATGTTGCTTTTTACGGGTTTTTTACTGCTGCCCAATTTGTCTTTAGTGCTCGCCAGAAATGAACCTATTTTATCGGCGCTGCTATCAAGCTTTTGTTTTTGTCTTAGGTCTTGTTCGATAACTTCATTTGGGAGCGAATCTTGGCTTTGATGACGCTCGATAATTCGCTGGCTCGCCCGCTGTAGTTTTTCTTTTTTACGGCGAAGCTCTTCGTGTGTGCCACTCCATTCCTTACTGGCATTGGATGAAATTTTACAGCCATCAATAGCAAACATGTTACGGCCTATTAGGCCTTGTTCATCGCATATCATGAGAACCTGAGTGAACAGTGGTTCGATGGTGTCCTTCATTTGTGCGATGAAAGCCGCGATAGTGGTGAAGTGTGGTCGCTCGTCGCCCGATAAGCACATGAAAGTGACATTGTTGATGCAGGCTCTTTCTATGCGTCGGCTAGTTAACATGCCGAGGGAATAGGCGTAAAAAATAACCTTAAGCATGATGGAGGGTGGATAAGCCGCCGCCCCGTTTTTGTCGTTGTGGTAGTGCGCATCAAAGGGCGAGAGGTCGAGGTGGTTATCGACAATGTGGGAAATCGCATACTCAATAGTTCCGGGGATGAGTTGTTCATCGATGATGATAGGGACGAACATGTTTTGGTTCGAGTAATCGGTTTTGAAGTTGGGCATAACCGTGTCTTGTGGCGAATAATTTAGATTAGATCACAAGGAGTTAGTGCGTTCAAGTTCATATCGTGATGAAATGGCGGCAGGATCAGAATTGAGACGGGCGAGGAGAAATTCTACAGCCTCGTTAGCCAGATCGGATAACTGGTAGATGTTATGGGCTTTTTGGTAAATGGGATGACAGACAGGATATAACACTTCATCAGCAAGCCAGCGTGATTCGACATTGTGATACCCACCTTTGCCATATCGAATGCAAAGATCGACACTGGAATCATGAAAGTTCACTAATCGATTGGTCGGCTCAATTAACATGGCAATGTTAGGAGCTTGAGCTCGAAAATCGGCAATTCTTGGAACCAACCAATGTTGAGCAAAAGAAGGGAGCGTTGAGATCGACAGCTGATTCGGGTTTCTATCTTGGTTGATTTGCCGAATGCCATCTTGAAGGTGATCGAACCCTTTTTTGGCCTGTTGAAAGAGTATTTCTCCCTCGTGAGTTAACACGACCTTTCTGTGTTGCCGAATAAAGAGGTCGGCACCAAGCCAATCCTCTAGCTGTCGAATTTGTTGGCTGATGGCTGCAGAGGTGACAAACAGTTTTTCAGCCGCACGTTTAAAGCTCCCTAGCTCTGCCGCCCTGCAAAAGTAATAAATGCCTTGAAAAGGTGGAGTACGCTCAATCACATTAGTTTTCCTTAACTGAATGCCAATTTGTATCGTTTGAGAGATACGCTCTATTGGTTGATTATTAACCATGAGTTGAAGTTAAAGCAAGGAGAACACATGGAAAGCGTCATTACCAAGTCAAATCAAGGCAGAGTTAACACGAATTCATTATCAGTATTGATTAAGGATTTCTTATCAGTGATTACAAGGTGGGGGAGGAATGCAAAAACAAGACGTCACCTAGCGGAACTACCGAGTCATCTACTTGATGATGTTGGCATCGATAGAGTGAATGCTGAAAAAGAAAGTAATAAGCCATTTTGGAAGTAAGAAGATGATAAATGCCAGTTCGAGCGCTGAATGCGATAAGGTTTCAGCGCTCTTTTTATTTTTGGGTTATTCCTCCCAAACCACTAGTTGACCTTTAGGCCACTGTGCACATTGATCGTGATATTTCTTTTCTAACACGTGACGCTTGATTTTCAACGTTGGAGTAAGAATGCCGTTCTCAATGCTCCAAGGGTCTTTAATCATTAAAACGCCTTTGATTTGCTCATGGGATTCAAGTGATTCGTTCATCCGCTTTATTACTCGTTGAGTCGTACGCTCATAACGGTCGTGATCGAAATTGGTAAACTCATGAGGGACAGCAAGTAAGATCGGAGCGGGAAGACCAGAACCAATCAAACACATCATTTCAACGCGGCTGTATTCGAATAGCTTATTTTCAATAGGAACAGGGGCTACGAACTTACCTTTAGCTGTTTTAAATGTGTCTTTCTTTCTTCCAAGGATGGTAAGGTAGCCATCACTATCGATGTGACCAATGTCGCCAGTGTATAACCAACCTTCTTTATTAAAAGATTCGGTCGTCGCCTCATCATTTTTATAATAGCCAGCAAATAACCCCTGGCCACGCACTAGAATTTCTTCATCTTCAGCAATCTTTAGTTCTATACCCGGCCCTGCGTTACCTACTGTACCAATTTTGTCACCTCTAAACGGATAGTTCAGTGTGCTATAAGCAAACGACTCCGTCATTCCCCAGGCTTCGGTAATATTAATTCCTACCGAGTGATACCACTCAAGCAGTGATGGAGATACGGGGGCTGAACCGCAGCCTAAGACTCGAGCTTTGTCTAAGCCCAGCCCTTCGATTAATTTCTTTTTAATGATGCCATTGATAAACGGAATCTTTAGTAGGATATTCAGCTTTCTTTGCGGTAATTTGTCTTGAATTCGTTGTTGGAATAGCGCCCATAAGCGTGGTACTGAGATAAACAAAGTAGGGCGATGCATTTTGACATCTTCAATGAAGGTGTCTAAAGACTCAGGAAAGGCCGTCGGAACGCCTCCCATAATGGACGAACCAAAGATATAGACTCGTTCGGTAATGTGAGCGAGGGGCAAATAAGAAAACAGGCGGTCATTGCCTTGAATGCCAATATGATCGATTAAACGTTGTACCGACCAACTAAAGGCGCCATAGGTCAACATTGCGCCTTTAGGTAAACCAGATGTTCCCGATGTGTACACTAGCGACATGAGCTTATCGTCATGGTGCTCTGGTCGAAGTGCGCTTGGCTGAACATCGCGAATAAGTTCGGTAAATTGATGCTTACATGGAGGTGCACTGTCGTAAGGTAGCGCGATAGTGACTAAGTCGGGTAATGTGCAAATAGCATCAACACTTGCTTTCGAATCATCCAATTTTCCCGCGATGAGAATCTTACTTTCACTATGTGTTAAGCAATACGCGATAGTGTCGCTACCCGCAGTAGGGAAAATAGGTACGCTAACAAAGTCGCCGAGCATTAACGCTAAATCAACGATAAACCACTCAGCACAGTTTTTAGAAATCAGAGCAATTTTGTCGCCAGGCTGAGCTCCAAGGTCTTGCAAAGCGGTCACTAGTTTAAGTGCTTGATCAGCCACTTGTTGGAAAGTGAAATCGACAAATTGGCGATCTTTAATTTGTCTAAGATAAACCTCATTAGGGCGTTCTTCAGCCCACTTCAAGATCATTTCGTTTGGCGGTGGTAGGGAGCAGGCTGGGTTCAATGTGCTTACTGGCTGAATCATCGTGTGACTCCATATCGTTATGATTTATTTTTATGTTATTTATTTGTTAAATCTAAGTGATCCGACCATTGGTCGTCAATAGAAATTTAGCTCAAAATGGTGAAAGCTGCTTAAAAAAACGTCTAGATTCGTACGGTTAGAGAGAACGAAATCGAGAACAATGCTCAAACAATCAATGAGGGCTCTTTGTTACCCGTAGCCATGCCTTCCTTGTTAGCTTAGTTTACTCATCGTTAATTACCAGTGCGAGATGAATAAATATAACACGTTGTTAGTACGCGATTTTGCAAATATTGTTATAAAGAATAATAGTAATATAACCAAAATATGAGCTTTAAAATAAAAAATTGGATGTGTTTATTATATTGTTTATAACTTATTAATTTTAAATTGGTATTATATCTTTGATGTTGTTGTAAATAATTGATAATTAAAATGTCAATAAATATTTGAAGTCACTAATGTTCGCTACTACTATTAATTTAGTTGGGTATTGAATGGTTATAGCCCACTAAAAATAAATGGAGTTAGTCATGAATTTTCTTACACGTATTTATATAAAAGCTCAAGTCCTACGTTTTGCTAAAGATGAACGAGGTGTTACAGCAATAGAATATGCAATTATTGGAGTAGCCATTGCCACAGCTGTTGCCTTAGCGTTCGATACAAACTTGAGTGCAGCACTGTCAGGTGCAATGACTAAGATTACAGCCAAGGTGAATCCTTCTTAGTTTTATACCTTAAATAAAAACAATAGGTTGTAATTATATTGACTGCTGAAGTGTTGATGTTTTTTATCTTTGTTAGGATTTGTTATACCGACATATTCTACAGGAAAATAGAAAATGGGGTGCTTGTACTTCTATTAATTACTTTGTTTTTATTTGGGCTTATAAATTTAAATAGCCAACTATTAGTATCTCTAGCCTTTTTAGTTATTGGCGGGATATTTCTGAAAGGGATTATTGCGCCCGGAGATATTAAATTGGTCGCTGTTATATTAGCAGCGACTGACATTAATTATGTGCTTCTATTTTTTGTGATGACACTATTCATCGGAGGAGTACTGGCTATTGTCTATTTAATTAAGAATCGTTTTGTAGATTCGTCCGCTAAAAATAATGGTTTACCTTATGGTGTACCTATATCTATAAGTGGTTTTTTGTTACTCGTCACTTCTTTATAAATCTATAAGGTTAGCTATGAGGTTAAGAATTTTACTTCCCGTTATTTTGATATTGACAGGGGCTGCGCTGTACGGTGCATCAAAGTCTTATTTAACTCAGGTTGCACCCAAAGAAGTTGTGGAAGAAGCGCCGCCTGTGATGGTTGAGATCATAGTTGCTAGTAAATCAATGATAACCAAGCACCTTCTAGTTCAGGCTGACATTAAATCAATATCAGTTTTAGAAGAAAGTGCGATCAAAATGGGATATGTCGCAGACGAAAAATTTGAGTGGCATGATGGGTTACTGGTCAAGGCTGCTGTAGCGGAAGGGCAGTTTATTACTCGGGATTTGTTTTTGGCTCCTGATGATAGTGAGTACATCGATTTTATTATCGAGAAAGGTTATGTCCCATACCCAATATCTGTATCTGAGAGTGCGATTGTTGGTGGTGTTATACGAAATGGCACTTTGGTCGATATTGTTGCTCTATCTTCTGTTAATCAAAATTTAGCGAATGATGATGAAGTGGGGACATTTCAAAGCGTTTCTATTTCGCCGGTACTGATGGCTGTAAAAGTCTTGAAGGTTGAACAAAATATTACGCCTGCAACAAAGAACTCCTCTGAAAAGAAAGACACCAGTTTGATTTTGGAGTTAACTCGAAAACAGGTCGCTAAGCTCGCTATCGCTAAAAATATCGCGCAAATTGAAGTTCATAAGTCGCTAGGTGTAGAAGAAGCAGAGCAACTTCATGCTGATGCAGGCGACGTGTTACCTGACTACAGAGCAATTAAAGAGTATCGCGCAGGTAAAGTGAGTATTCGATAAAAATTTTAGCAAAGGGAATTTCGATGATTACAAAAATGATCAAAGCGATTGCTCTAGTCTTTACGCTTATTAGTAGTTGTGTGTATGCGGCGAGAATCGTGAATTTAGCTGAAGGTGACGCGACAACAATAGATGTTCCGTCGGGCATTAGCTCAGTCTTTATCTCAAACCCCGATATTGCTGATTATCAAGTCATTGATCAAAACAAAGTAGTGGTGTTTGGTAAACAAATAGGCAGTGCCACCATGATGGTCTTTGATGACGAAGGTGCTACACAGGTGGCCAGAAAACTGATTGTAAATAAAAGCTTGGTGCATATTCAGCAGCAAATTCAACTTCGTTACCCAAAAGCTGATGTGAGTATTTACAATTTGGCTGAGCAAGCTGTACTCAGTGGTACCGTCGCGACTCAAGAGCAAAAAGATGGCATTTACAATCTTGTAGGGGAGCTATTAGGCAAAGATGCTGAAGTAACTAACGTGGCATGGAAGTTAGGTACTGAAAGCTACAACATGGATTTTATGCAAAAAACTAAGTTCAAAGGAGTGGTAAATAACATAGACGTTGTTTCTACCAAGCAAGTAAACGTAAAAATATCGGTTGCTGAAGTCTCTCATTCCTTTTTAGAAAACTTTGGTGTTGAAATCGGAACCACTGAGGCTGGTGTCTTTGTTGATCAGCTGACGAGGATAAGTGCAAGTGACATTATTTCTGTGATTACTGCCTTGGGTGATGAAAATGTTGGCCAAGTCCTTGCTGAACCAAACCTTTCTGTAATTTCTGGTGAAACTGCCAGCTTCCTTCTTGTTGGTGGTGAACTACCAGTAGTCACGATCGTAGATGGTGGTACAAACGTTCTCTACAAAGAATATGGTATTCGTTTAGAGCTGATGGCCAAAGTGCTACGTGACGACAAAATAAAACTTTCCTTGATGCCTGAGGTCAGTTCTCTTGATAACCAGTACGAAAATGCCACCTATAATTTACCAGCATTAAAAACCAGACGAGCACGTACAACCATTGAATTAGGGGATGGGCAAAGCTTTGTTTTGGGGGGGTTGCTCAATACTGAAGACAGAGAGTCGCTGCGAAAAATACCTTATATCGGCGATATCCCTATTTTGGGTGCTTTGTTTCGAAAAACAGGGACAGAACGTAAGAAAACCGAACTGGTCATTGTTGCGACCGTTAATCTCGTCGAGCCAGTTAAGGCATCTCAGATTCAATTACCCATGATGGAAAGAACCACTAATTTGAGCCGCTTCTTTGCGATAGATAAAAGCTATCCGAAATCAGAAGAGAAATGGTTACAGCAGGTACTGGCTAGCGGAGGGTTCAAACAATGAAGCAGTTTATAGTGGGTATTTTTTTATTCGTAACCAGTGGTTGTGCAGACTTAGTTGAAGAGCGACAAGGGACAGCGATTGAAGTCGTGCCTGTCACCTACAGCCTGCAATTAAATATTAAGAATAACGACGTAAAAGCGGCGAAACAAAAACTGGATGATTTTGTAGAGCAGCATTGGAGTATGGTTTCAAACCAGCCTGTTACGCTCACTTGGAATTCGAAAAAGGGCCAGAAATTATCGAAAGACTATCTGCAGTACTTGATCTCTTTGGGTTTAGACAGAGAAAAATTATCACTTGGTAAACAGCAATATGGAACGGATGAGCGCGCATTTGATATTAAAATCGATGTCATGAAGCACAGTGCGATAGTACCGTTGTGTGATTACTACCGATTAGATCAGTCTGCCCAGAAGCGCAGCGAAGGATGTTTTGCGGAAACCAATCGTTGGATATCTATGACTAACCCTGAAAAGCCGTTAGAAGAGTAGGTGGCCTATGTTTGATCTAGTTGATGTACTGAAAAAAGGCGAGAAGAAAGCACCAGAAGAGAAGTCTGATATTTCATCGGTGCTGTTTTATCAAACAGAGCAGTGTCGCTCAATGGTTAAAGAAGCCTATAAATTTGAAGGTTACTTGCCTCCGACGCTCAGTGAAAATACTGATGCTCTGATCTCCGAGAATGTACGTGGCGCAAATGTCGAAATTATTATTGTTGAACTCAACCAAAGCCAAAATGTAACGCAAGATGCTGAACGGATCAGTCATTTGCTTCCCAACGATGCTTCCGTGGTGATTGTTGGCAGCGAAGACGCGATATCTACGATTCGTAATCTAAAAAAATTGGGTTTTTACTATTTGTTTTGGCCCGTCAACAAAGAAGAGATGATCGATTTTGTAAAAAGTGTTTGGGATAACCGACGAAGAGCAAATGGCATTGGCAAAAGAAGAAAAGCAAAAAGGATCAGTATCATCGGCAGTAAAGGTGGTATTGGCACCACAATGATAACCGCCGAAGTTAGCCTGTTACTGACTGAAGAAAAGCACGCCTCTTGCATCATCGTTGATAATCATTATCAAGGTGGAAATCTCGATATCATGTTAGGTATTGAAAAGTTCGAGAAAATGGAAGTCCGTCCCGGCTCCTTGGCGAGTAGCTTGGACAATACATCGGCACAGAGCTTGCTGAAAAAGCGCAATAGTATGTTGTCGGTGCTTGCGTTAACGTCGAACGATTTGTCTGCTCAAGATCTAAAAGAATACACAAAATCGGTCATGGATAACGTTGCCGAAGACGCCAACTTTGTCATTGAAGACTTTTCTGCCAATGCTGCATTGAATTTTAGCTACAGTGAAATTGTGGAAGTATCGGATTGTTTGGTTATCGCCTTTACCCCGACGGTTGCGTCCTTAAGGGAGGCGGCACGGATGAAAAAACGCATAACTGAAATCAATGACAAAGATTCCCTAAGAATGATTTTATTGCTTAACCATGTTCAACCCGAAGCCATGTCAACCGTGTCGGTAGCGGAAGCTGAACAATATTTAGAAGCGCCCATTGATATTAAATTACCGTACATAAAAAAACTCGACTCTCGATTACTGGAGAATAAGCGCCTAGTGACTCTGCGAGGAGCGCCAAGCCGAGAAGTGAGAAAGCTTGCTTCACTCATACTAGGTGAGGACGGCAGTGCGAAGAAGAAAGGCCTTAGCTTTTCTTTTGGGAAAGGGTAGCGGCGTATGTATGGTGTAAAAGAAATATACAAAAGTTTACGGCGGCAAATATTTGATGCACTAGAACCTGAAGCGCTAGATAACCTGTCCGATGAACAGTTGGCGGCTCAGATAGGCAAAGCCATCGACATGTTGATTGATAGAGAGAACTTACCTGTCCCTGCTGTACTTAGGCATGATTTTGTCCGTAATTTAGTTGACGAACTCAACGGTTTAGGACCGTTGCAGATGTTGATGGATGATGACTCCATTACCGATATTATGATCAATGGTCATGAGCAGGTCTTCATTGAACGCAATGGCTTGGTTGAGAAAGCTGAAGTTAACTTTATCGATGAACACCAGTTAATTGAAATCGCGAAGCGTATTGCTTCGAGAGTCGGACGACGAGTCGATGAATCTCAACCTATGTGTGATGCGCGTTTGGCTGATGGTAGCCGTGTTAATATCGTTATTCCCCCCTATTGCTCTCGATGGCACAACCGTTTCTATCCGTAAGTTTAAAAAACACGCCATCGACTTTTCTAAGTTAGTTGATTTTGGAGCCATGAGCCCTGAAATGGCGCAGCTATTAATGATTGCTGCACGCTGTCGTCTTAACATCCTTATCTCAGGAGGTACAGGTTCGGGTAAAACGACCATGCTTAATGCCTTGTCACAGTTCATCTCAGAAAAAGAGCGGATCATAACCATAGAGGATGCCGCAGAGCTTAAATTGCAGCAGCCTCATGTCGTTCGATTAGAAACCAGAACTTCAGGGATTGAGAACACGGGGGCTGTTCACCAGAGAGATCTGGTTATTAACGCCTTACGTATGCGTCCAGACAGAATTATCGTGGGGGAGTGTCGTGGGAGGCCTTTGAAATGCTTCAGGCAATGAATACCGGCCATGATGGGTCTATGTCTACTTTGCACGCCAATACCCCAAGGGATGCGTTAGCAAGGGTAGAAGCGATGGTGATGATGGCAACCAGTAACTTGCCACTTGAAGCGATCAGAAGAACGATTGTGAGTGCAGTCGATATCGTTATTCAAATCAGTCGATTGCATGATGGTAGCCGTAAGGTAATGAGCATAACGGAAGTCGTGGGGCTAGAGGGCCAAAACGTCGTGCTAGAGGAGCTGTATCGTTTTAAACCAGAATACACCAACCCCAATGCAGACAAAGTTGACGGTAATTTTGTTACTGCGGGCTTGATGAAGCGTTCTATTTTGGTCGAAAAGGCACGTTTCTTTGGTTTAGAAGCGCAGCTTGAATCGGCCTTTCAAATAGGTTCAGCGCAATGATCATTTGGGTTCTGATACTAGCGGGAGTAACGGTGCTTCTGCTTATCGCCATTTTTAGGAAGCCAAAACATAACTATCTACATGAGTTTAATCGAACCGTTCGAGTTGAATCGATGACAAACGATCAAGCCATAGATTTTCAATCTTTACTCGACAAAACGTTGTGGCAGCGAGTCATCGAAAAGTGGCGTCATTTGTTGAAGCAAATTGGTAGTTTTGCTGTTTTGAAGATCATTGTTTTCGCTTGTGTTTTGTTTTTTGTTGGCGCCGAAATCAATGATCGATTTATTCGAGGAAATGCGTATTTTATCATCCTACTTGTGGAGGTTAGCGGCTTTCTTTATGGATACTCGTGGTTAAACTCGAGGGATCAAAAACAGTTTGAAGAGGCATTCCCTGACGCATTAAATATGCTTGCGAGTGCCGTTTCAGCCGGTGAAAGTATCATGCACGCCATTATGTATGTTGGGAAATCACTCGATAGTGATGTGGGGGCTGAGTTCAAAAAAATGGGTGAGCGCTTGCAAATGGGCGAAACACCCGATGATGTATTTCGTAAAGCTTGTGACCGATTCCCCTATCCTTCCTTTCAATTCTTTGTGATTACCTTAAGAGCTAACATGCATCGAGGAGGGCAACTAAAAGATGTCATGACACGATTAAATCGACTCATGTTTGATGCGAGAGCCATTGAAAAGAAAAAATTCGCCTTAACAGCAGAGGCTCGGACTTCTGCAAAAATCGTTGCTGCCATTCCCTTCACTTTTCTATTTATGTTGCAGTATTTAAGCCCAGACAATTATGAATTTGTCATGTTCCACGAGGATGGAAGACCTATACTTTACTATATGTTGGGAAGTGAGTTTATTGGCATAAGTATTATTTGGATGCTGATGAAGGGAGTGAAGTAGATGGATTCGATAATCGACGTTCTAATCCGCCCTGACGTTCAGATCATGCTGTTGATTTGGTTAATGGTTATCTTGATCGCGACGACTTTTTATTTTGTTGCGGAATACTTAAGAAGAAAAAGAAAGTTAAGGCGATTTGGGCTAATAACCAAAGAGACCAAAAAGCATATTCAATTTATTGACCAAACGACAGAGCAGTTCAACGAGATGTTCACCTCATCTTCCGTTGATATGTCAGAAAAATTCGTTGCCGCTGGCCTTTATGATACTCGTTTTGCTTCCTTAGTTACCCCTTTTAAATATTTACTTGCGGCAGTTGGTGGCATTGGTTTGGCTTATATGGGGTATCTGTTTGGGTGGGAGCCTAAAAAATTCATACTGGCAGAGCTATTTTGGATCGTCCTCGTAATTGTCTTACCGGATATCTATTTGTCGATGAAGAAAAAAGCACTGCAGAATAAAATATCCAGCCAGCTTCCCTATCTACTAGACTTAATGGGGGTATGTGTACAAACCGGTATGACGATCGAAGCTGCCATGGCGTATTTAGGAAAGGAGATGCAAGGTTTTGACAAGGATCTCGCTCATATCTTAAAACGCACAAATGACAGAGCGCGGCTGGTCAGTTTAGAGGTTGCGTTACAGGAGCTCTACCAAAGAGTACCAACGTCAGAAGTACGAAGCTTTGTGATGACACTGAATCAAAGCCTTCAATATGGGTCATCAATATATGATGTGCTCGTGACGTTGGCGGTTGATATTCGAGAAGTGCAAATGCTTGGTTTAGAAGAAAAAAAATAGGTAAATTAGCAGCCAAAATGTCGTTGCCGCTTATTGTATTTATCATGTTTCCTATTGTTATCTTAATTGCGGCTCCTGGAGTCATGAGGTTGATGTCTGGTGGATAGATTAACTCGAATTGGCGTAATCATATTATTGTTAGCTGGTTGCACTTCGGAACCGGCTAATCAAAGTGCTGTGCAAGAAGCAAATTTTTCATCCACCGAACATATGTTGCTTCAAACTGATAATCACAGTAAGCTAATTGCACTTTACAAAGAGGAGTTGGCAAAGTCGGGAAGAACTGAAATTAGAATGAAGCTGATCAATCAATATCTATTAGCTATGGATTATGAATCGGCTTCATTTCAATTAGCTAACCTGAGTGAGTACGAAGCTAAAAATCATGAAGCTTTGTTTTATAAGGCAAAAGTCGACTTCTATGAAGGGAAATACAGCTTAGCTGAAAATAACTGTTTGGCTTCACTTATTGCAAAACCTGAACAACCACATGTGCATAATTTATTAGGGCTAGTGTATGCGCAAAGTAGTAATACCACTGACGCTCGCAAGCAATTCAATTTAGCTCGACTCTATTATCATGATGATATTATTGTAAAAAATAATTTAGCCATGATTGATATTATTGAAGGTGACTATAAAACAGCGGTAGAACGATTAACACCGTTATACGTTAGTGAACAAGCCGACCAACAAGTCATTGCAAATCTGGCAATGGCACACGCCAATTTAGGCCAATTCGAACATGTAAAAATACTATTAGAAGACAACTATAGCATTGAACAAATCTCATTGATTTACCATGGATTGAGAACCATGACTCCCGTTGCCCCATTTACCCCTGAACTCAATGGAGGGGCTATATGAAACAGCAGAGTGGTGTCGTTACAGTTGAGTTCGCTTTAGGCTTTGGTCTGTTTTGGATGATGGTGGTTGCGTGGATGGAAATGAGCATGATGTCTTATGTTTCTGCGATCAGTGATTTGGCCATATCCGAAGCTTCAAGAGAAGCGAAAAAAGAGACAAGCTCGTACATTAGTGCGTTTTATCAGGTTTTAAATGAGAGCGACAGCATTTGGAAAAACTTGGTTGATGAAGAAAATTTTTCCGCTTCAGTTCGCTACATTAATACGTTCGACGATTTACTGGCCGTTGCCGATACTTGTGCTGTTGCTGAGGGGAGCCAGACAAACACGTGTGGCACAGAGTCCAATGCGGCAATCGCCATTTATTCCATTAGTTATAACTACCAAAGTGTATTTACGTATTTTTTAGATACAGAGTCGGTCTTTTCTCGTGAAGTCATCGTGGTACAAGAATATGAACGTGATCAATTCCAGATCTAACCAGCGCGGTACTTTCATGTTGGAATTCGCAATCGTTGCTGCGTTCTTTAGCCTTTTCTTGGTGTTTTGTGGTGACATCGTTATCAAGCTTTCGACACAGGGAAAGTTGGATCGCTTGTCGTTTTCAGCAGTCAGCGTTTTGAAAGAAAGAACGCAGTTGTTTGATGCTGATTTCACACTAACCGATTTAGAAGCGGATTCGCTATATACAATCATTCAGAATTCCCTGACTCGAACCATTGGCAGTTTTGAAGCGTCTCAGTTAGGCGTTCGTATTGAAGAGCAGACGTACGATGACGATGATGCAGCAAATGCTTTGATTGTCTATAACAGAGGAGCACAACAGTGCTCTGTGACTGACACATTAAGTGATATAGAAAGTAACCTTGCAGTCATGACGACATGGGGGCGAATGTCGACTTTATATCGAGTCACTATCTGTTATGAAACGGATAATTGGATCGGGGACTTGATGGATGTCGACTTTACTACCGTATCTTCTACCTCAGTAATGGTGGGGAGGTAACTATGGGTATAGCCAAGCGTAATAAAGGTCATGCGGCGATATTATTTGTTTTGATCATTCCTGCATTGTTCGGCTTGTTTGCTTTGGGGAGTGATGGTGCCAGAGCGCTACAAGCCAGTGCGCGACTTGATGATGGCTTGGAAGCGGCAAGCTTAGCGGTCGCGGCATTCAATGATGATAACGACGACGATGGCTCTGGGTCAGGCAGTGAGATTAATCAAACGATAGCGAATGCTTACATCAATCAATATATGGACTCTATGAATTCCGTCACGAACGTTAAGATCGAGAAAAAAAGCTGTGAAGACATTCCAGATTGTGTGTCGGGGTTAGAAGATGGTGATTCTCGTTTTTTTGAATATTCGGTGACGGCAACCACGAACCATGATTTTTGGTTCCCAAATGCATTTACCGAGAATGTTGAAACTTTTAACGTAAGTGGGACATCCAGTTCTCGAAAATATCAGAATCACGCCGTAGACGTTGTATTCGTTTCTGATTTTTCCGGTTCCATGGGCAACAGTTGGGATGGCGGAAGCAAAGACAAATACGAAGATCTGATTGATGTGATTGGGCTAGTGACGACAGAGCTTGCTAAATTTAATGCGCTTGAGAACATCGATGACAACTCGGTTTCGTTTGTCGCTTTTAATCATATGGTTCGGTTAGATGATGGTGATGGCAGTGGAACGAATTGCTATGTTCAGCAGCTTAAATACAGCGGTTCCTCAGTCAGTACTACGCAAACCATCAACGCAATTTTTACCGAAAAATCGGGATGCGCCTATAACTCCCATGCTGGTGGTAGTTTTTATGATCTTGTCCCCACGACTAACTTCACTAATTTTAATAACGCGATTTCCAATTTTTACCCAGGAGGCTGGACGGCGTCATACCAAGGTATTATTCGAGGGGCTCAACTGCTCAATAAAGGAGCGAACCCGCGCCGTTTGATGATCGTCCTGTCTGATGGACAAGAGTACAGCTCGAGCAACAATACGATTTCAAATAATCTAGTCAATGCTGGGATGTGTAATACCATAAGAGCCCATTTTGATAGCCTTGTTATTGGTGAAGAGCAAGTCAGCTCCAAAATAGCGGTAATCGGTTTTGATTACGATTTAGAAAATAATGTTGCCCTTAAAAATTGTGCGGGCAGTGATAACGTTTATAAAGCCGAAGATAAGAATGAAATTTTAAACCGAATACTCGAGCTCATTAGTGAAGAGATTGGGCATTTAAAATAACAGTAGAAGGAATGTAATGTGAATAGGAAAGTGTGGCTGTTTACAATGATTGCCCTGTTTGGTTCTCAATCTGTTTTAGGGCAAGACGTGAATCAAGAATTGAATTTTTACTGCAATGCAGCCGGTGCTGAATTTGAGCAAAGCGTTAAAGTTGGCCAAGCTAAGACGGTGCTGATAAATGCAGGTAGCCTTCATCAAATTGAGATGGACAGTGGCTACAATGCGTCTGTGGAAAATTTAGTTGGAGAAATGAAACGAGTTGGGCTAACCAGCGAATGCGCTGAGTTTTTGGTCTCCCAAGGGAGGGTTAAATCCATAGAGGGTGACTCTGATGTATACGCCCGAGTGTATTTTGATTTCAATAAACATCAATTGACCAGTCAATCTCGTTACGTTTTGAGAAGTGTTGCGGCTCAGTTGAGATCGGCTCCGTCGGATTTGATTGTAGAGGGCCATGCCGATAGCGTAGGTGATCATGGATACAATTTCACCCTAGGCCTAAAACGCTCAGAAACAGTGACTGAGTATTTGGTTGAAAGAGGTGTGAAAAAAGACAGCCTAGTCGCTATATCTAAAGGCGAAACGGCGCCAATAGCCAGTAACGGCAATGCGAAAGGGCGTCAGAAAAACCGAAGAGTCGACTTGCTGGCTGAACCCGCATCAGAGAACTAAATAACCTTGCGGGCGAATAAAACGAAGAAACACAAATAGAGAATAGGCCATGAATAACTTTAACTTCATGGCCTATTTTTCATTTAATAGCGTGTGTAACTTGACGGTTAGTGCCTAAATAAACGCTCGCGCGGGTCTTGTTCTGGGTACTGAGAAAGTATCTGGTTGATGTATTCTTGGTGATCGCGTAACACATTGACGCAATTGCCATCTAACTTACCCATGGCGACCATTTTTTCCAGCTCGAGCAATGCTGACGTTACACACCAAGCCTGTTGGTATGGTCGATGACTGGTTAATGCATCAAAGATATTAGCCACCGCTACGATACGGGCGCTGATGGGAATATCGTCA
Source organism: Vibrio tapetis subsp. tapetis (assembly GCF_900233005.1). Lineage (NCBI taxonomy): Bacteria > Pseudomonadati > Pseudomonadota > Gammaproteobacteria > Vibrionales > Vibrionaceae > Vibrio > Vibrio tapetis. Next base: position 1,595,396 of record NZ_LT960611.1, on the reverse strand, counting down.
CCGGACAACCCATTAGGGTAACCAGAACCATCTAAAAACTCATGGTGATGAGTGATGATATCTATCAGCGTTTCTACACAAGCATGCTGCGGTGAACCAAGATCAGTTAATATCTTTTCTATTATGATTAAGCCCTTATCAATATGGCTTTGCATAATTTTGCGTTCATCGGGTGTCAGACTGGTTGGTTTAAGCAAAATAGCATCCGGGATCGTGAGCTTACCTATGTCATGTAAACGAGAGAATAAGTGAATGTACTCAACCATCCCATCTTCAAAACACTGTGTATAGGCTAAGCTTTTGGCGATCAAATGAGTAAATAGGCTGACTCTAGATATGTGCTTAGCTGAGTCCTGTTTCGCTTCTGGGTACACTTCTCTAGCGAGTTCAGCTGAACTGAGTATGGCATTGATGAGAGAGTATTCGTTGTTGATTGTTTCGCTGATCTCTTCGCAGAAAGGTTGCAATAGCTGTTGGACTTGGGCGTTAAACACTTGCGGTTGAATAGAGTTAAAGCTAATAAATCCAATAAACTGCTGATGATGGTAACTCGGAACAAAGTAAGTCGATTGGTAGCCATGATCTAATAGCCATTTAGTATGCTGAGGCTGAGGAGTTAACGTTAATTCCGCAATACTATTAATGACGTGACTTGTCTTTTCATCGGCGACTTCTTTCAATTGCAGGCATTCAGAGAAATAGTACTGGTGATAATCTTCGGATCTAACCCCAGATATTTCACTGACGGCATAAGTTCGTAACATGTCTAAATGTGTGTCGTAGAGGATAAATGAAATACGGTCGATCTGTGGAATTGTCTCTCGAATCTTATGGTGAAGATCTCCAATTTGATGGTTTAATGAATGAAACTCATTATTGAGATCTTGTGCAATTTGGTGCGATTGAGTGAACATGATCGGGTCCTCGGCCATAACCTACTAATTGTGCTTTGCCTCGCGCTCTATCAATAGAGATGAGATTTAGAGCGAATTTAGACTTAATAAGTGTAGGCAATAAATTGCATTTCCGCTTAAATAATGTGCAAAAATATGTAAAAAATTATGGCCAAGGAAAACCTTTGTATTTAGCTCAATATTTGTCCTGAGAATAAACCTATTACGATGAATACTGCGACTAATCCTACGATAGGCATCTTTTTTTGTTTCAATAGGTAGAAACCCAAAAGCACCGCGGCCATGTCCACACCCGATACCACGGCACTAACAAAAACCGGTTGATAAAGTGCAGATGCCAGTAGCCCTACAACTGCTGCGTTAACGCCGCTGATTGCGCCTGATAATCTCGGGTGCTTTGCTAGGTTTTGCCAGTTCCGTAAGACCCCCATAAGTAAGAGAAACCCAGGAAGAAATACAGCCAGAGTTGCAATGCCCGCACCGAGAAGAGGAGCCGATGGAACAAGGTGGTAGCCAATATAGGTGGCAAACGTAAACATTGGCCCTGGCACAGCTTGGGCTGCGGCATATCCCGTTAAGAAAGCATCTGGACTGAGTTGGTCGCCAACAATGTTCTGCAGTAAAGGCAGAACGACGTGACCCCCACCAAAAACAAGGCTGCCTGCTTGGAAGAATTCACTGAACAATGCAACGAGCGGTGATGTGTCTGCAATTAAAGGTAAGCCAAACACGAGTAGCGCAAATATCAATAGCGGCGCGGGATTAAACTTACCAATAGAGACTGTCGATTTTAGCTCACCAGCGAGATATTTCTGACCAATAAGAGCTGCAATAATAAGCATTGCCATTTGCGTAAATAAGCTTGGAAGTATCAACAGAGCAGCAGCGGTGCTGAAACACAAAAACACGCCGGTTTTATGAGTACAAAAATTGCGATACATAGAAAATGTTGCGTCAGCAACGACAACAACGGCAAGCAATTTTAATCCGTGAATGCTATGAACAAACCAACTAGAGTCAGTGATTTGGCTACTCAATAATGCCAATGCCAACATGATTAATACTGAAGGTAGGGTGAACCCTAGAAAAGCAGCAATAGCGCCTAAAGTGCCAGCTTTTTTATGACCAATAGCAAAACCGACTTGGCTAGAGCCAGGGCCGGGAAGAAACTGACTCAGAGCGACTATCTGCGCGTATTCTTCTTCCGTTAGCCAGTTTAGCTTTTCAACAAACGTATGCCGAAAATAGCCAATGTGTGCGGCTGGGCCACCAAAGCTAACCCAACCGAGTAGAAAGAACGTCTTAAAAATGGAAAACATAACAAGCCTACAAAAATATGAATAGTGGTTAGGTTAAAGTGAGTTTGTAAATGATTCAAATCGATAGTTTTGATATAAACTATGAATGATATAGGATTGGAAGGCGGAAAGCGGAAAGCGGAAAGCGGAAAGCGGAAAGCGGAAGGTAAAGGTATAGAGGCTAAAGGTGGGGATAAATGAGTCAGGATATTAATTGGAAGAGTGTCGATCTCAATTTGCTGGTCACGTTCTCTGCGTTATTTGATACTCAAAGCGTGAGTGAGGCGGCTAAAAAACTGCATGTGAGCCAGTCGGCGATGAGTCACAGTTTAGCAAGGCTTCGGATATTGCTGGGTGACCCCTTGTTCGAGAGGCAAGGCCACAAAATGAAACCAAGTGAGCGAGCAACACAGATTGCGCCTATCGTGGCGAGATTACTCAATCAAATTACGAGCGAAGTGCTTATACCTCAACGCTTTAGTTCCAAAGAGTTCAATGGCGTTTGTCGTATAGGTTTAACTGACTATGCTGAGTACATCTTTTCTTCGGTGCTGTTTGATGTGATTCATGCTCAATCGCCACAATGCCAAATTAGCTTTGTAAATGTGAACCGAAGTAACTACATAAAAATAGTGGAAGAGCAAAATATCGATTTGGTTATCGGAAGCTTTAACGATCTTGATAGCCGATTTTCAGGTCAACGCCTGTACACCGAACGGCACGTGTGTCTATTTGATCCAACTCGAGTCACACTGTCTGAACCAATACAACTGTCGGAATATGCCCAAGCGGCTCATGCACTGGTTAGCCCTGATGGCGTTCTTGATTCTGGCGTCGATAAAACACTGGCACAACATGGGCTAAGTCGCCACGTTGCCGTTGCATCAAGTCACTTTCTTACCATTCGCCAACTGCTATCTCAGCGAAATTTATTGGCGATTGTTCCTGAGAAAATGGCTCAAATTTCAGGATTTTCAGATGCATTAAAAGTGAGCGAACCCCCGTTGAACGTTGGTAATTTTGATATAGTGATGGCATGGCCAACAAGAAAAAATGGCCAAGAGAAAAGTCGCTGGTTAAGGGGAGTAATAAGCCAAGCTCTAAAAGATAACGAAGAGTAGGATGGCGTGCTAGACGCATTTAACGCCTCAAGGTAAGGTAGGTAGATTATTAAACAGTCACTTAGTCACTTGTTGTGGTAAAGTTTGACCGTTGTGCAATAGCCTTAATGAGTCGAAGGAGTGTTTGTGAATAAGCCAGTATTACAGATCGAATTGGTTTCTGATGTGTCTTGTCCTTGGTGTTTCCTCGGATATAAACGCCTAGAGCAAGCAATGACACTTGTCGGTGAGCAAATTGATTTTGAAGTGAGTTGGCATCCATTCGAGCTTAACTTAGATCTACACCTTGGCGGCGTCGAGTTAAGTGCGTATTTTGCTAAACGCTATGGCGCTACGCCAGAACAGTATCAAGCTCAGCTTGCAAATATGCATCAACTGGGTCAAGAGGTTGGGATAGAATTTAACTTTGATGAAAGTACCAAAATCTATAACACTCGCAATGCTCACAAGCTCTTATGCTGGGCTGCTGAAACTGGTAAGCAAACCTTATTAAAAATGGCATTATTTAATGCCTACTTCTGTCATGGAAAAGCCGTCGACCAAACTGACACTCTACTGGAGTGTGTACGGGAAGTCGGCCTAGATGAGGCTAGCGCGAAGCGCGTGATAGAAAGCGAAGAGTGGAATAAAACCGTGCACGACAATGAAGTTCAATGGTTGTCACTGGGTGTTCATGCTGTTCCCGCGTTAGTCATCAACCAACAGCATTTGATTAATGGTGCTCAACCTGTTGATGTGCTGGCCGACGCGTTAAAAGACATTGCATTTAATCCAGACCCATAACGGATTTCGATTCGCTGTGCCTGCTTGTGTCAGCGCTCACGGGTGTCAGGATAAGTAATAGACGTTGGGCTCCCAACGTCTTTATATTTCTCACCGCTTAATTCAATATCAATCGTTGATTATCGATCTTCAAAGGCATCTTTGATCTTTTGATCCGTTTTATATTGGCTTAACGCATAAACCGACCAAATCGCAGCAGGAATCCAACCGATCAATGAAATCTGCAGCAGCAGACATACAATACCGCTTATCGGGCGACCGATAGTGAAAAATTGTAGCCATGGGAGTAGTAAAGCAAGAAGTAAACGCATCTGAGAAATCCTTTCAATTTAATTACTGTTAATACTATCAACTTTTCAGTGATTTCACAGGGGGCATATTTCAATCACCGCAATTGTGCACCACTTCTATTTTTCATTTTTATTCTAGTGCTACTATTGTAAACGTTTCCACTAAAGGTTGGGGTATTGGCTTACGGAGCAATTATCACCACAAAAGTGCCAGAATTACGGTCAATAATGTAGCAAAGGGAAGGCTCTATGAGATCATTTAAGCAGGTAATGTTAGCGAGAGAATGGGAAAATCAACACATTGTGCATCACAACACGTTGGCTGCGCACTCTCCTCTTCATTCTTATCCTGATACCGAATGTGCTCGTTTAGGCCTGAATTCTCCTAATCAGTTGTCGTTAAATGGAGCGTGGAGGTTTCAGCTGTTTGAACAGCCAGAGTTGGTCAAAGAGAGCATGGTCTCTGAGCATTTTGATGATAGTTCCTGGCCTGTGATTCGTGTGCCAAGTAATTGGCAATGCCAAGGTTTCGATAACCCCATTTACACCAATGTAAAATACCCTTTTGTTGATAACGCTCCGAATGTACCAGCACAAAACCCGACGGGCGTTTATCGGATTGGCTTTGATGCTCCGAGCCACTTTGAAGGTTTAATTCAGCGCATTATTTTTGATGGAGTGAACTCTGCCTTCCACTTGTGGTGCAATGGAGAGTGGGTTGGCTATTCTCAAGACAGCCGCTTGCCCGCAGAGTTCGATTTAACTGATGTTCTGAAATCAGGTCAAAACCAGCTGACGGTGATGGTTTTGCGTTGGTCAGATGGTTCTTACCTAGAAGATCAGGACATGTGGTGGTTAAGCGGTATATTTCGTGACGTTACCTTGTTAGCCAAACCCAAAGTGGCCATTGAAGATGTGACCATAGTGACCAATTTAGATGCCTGTTACCGCGATGCTACTTTGAACGTCAAAGTGAAAATCTCTAGCGTAGAGTCAGAAGACTATCGTGTTGACGTGGACCTTTTTGAGCATGGCAGTGATCGCGCTTTGCTAGCGGGTAAGCCTAGTTTTGGAGACAAGTTTGTTGATGAGAAAGGAGCATGGCATGACATTTCTCAAATTAGCTTACCGCTGACTAACCCAAAAAAGTGGAGTGCGGAATCCCCATATTTATATCGCTGTGTGATCAGGCTACTTGATGCCAATGGCGACTGTGTGGATAGTGAAGCGTATGAGGTTGGTTTTCGTCAGGTTGAAATAATAAATGGTCAACTGATGGTCAATGGCCAAGCTATTTTGATCCGTGGTGTTAACCGGCACGAGCATCACCCAGAGCTTGGGCATACCATGACAGAACAAAGCATGCTGCAAGACATCAAGTTACTGAAACAGAATAACTTTAATGCTGTGCGAACAGCGCACTATCCGAATCACCCTCGTTGGTATGAACTGTGTGATCAGTATGGGCTTTACTTAGTTGATGAAGCGAATGTGGAAACTCACGGTCAGTTTCCAATGTGTCGTTTATCCGACGATGTGAGCTGGCTTAATGCTTATATGCGACGCATGACTCGCTTAGTCGCAAGAGACAAAAATCACCCGTCTATTATTATTTGGTCTTTGGGTAATGAGTCGGGTATTGGCAACAATCATCATGCGATGTATCAATGGACTAAGCAAAATGATCCAACTCGTCCAGTTCAATATGAGGGAGGAGGGGCGGATACGGCAGCGACAGACATTATTTGCCCAATGTATGCTCGAGTTGAAGACGATCAAGTGTATGGCCCAGATCCAAGTGTCACCCCTAAAATGGCGATAAAAAAATGGATCGGTTTACCAAATGAAACACGCCCCTTGATTCTGTGTGAGTACGCTCATGCGATGGGGAACAGTATTGGTAATTTTCATAAATACTGGCAGGCCTTTAGGCAATATCCACGCTTGCAAGGTGGCTTTATTTGGGATTGGGTAGACCAAGGGCTGACCAAAACAGACGCCAATGGACAAAACTACTGGGCCTATGGTGGAGACTTTGGCGATACGATTAATGACCGACAATTCTGTATTAATGGCTTAATTTATCCGGATCGAAGCATACACCCTACGTTACATGAAGTGAAAAAGGCTCAGCAGTTCTATCAATTTTCATTGTTATCACTAGAACCACTGACCATTGAAGTTGCCAATGAACACTTATTTGAAACCAATGATAATGAGCAACTCCAATGGTCAATTATTAAAGATGGTCATTTTGTCTTAAAGGGAGACGCTGAACTCAGGGTTCTACCGCAAACGAAGCACGCCATAGAGTTGGCTGGTGAGCTACCGAGTCTGGAAGCTGGCTATGAGTATTATTTAAACGTAACGGTTGTTTTGAAAAGCGCAACGTCATGGGCTGATGCTGGGCACGTTACCGCAACAGAGCAACTTACTTTGCCGATGGTCACCTCTTTGCCGCTTCCTTCTTCCCGTTTAGCTCACGCTCCTATTCTTAATACACAAAGAGACGTCGTTACCGTAGAAGCCCAAGGCGTTAATCTGCAGTTTGATCCTAACACTGGTTACCTTACTAAGTGGCTGGTTGGGGAGCAAAATCAAATAGCTCAGGGACCAAGAGATAACTTCTATCGAGCACCGTTGGATAATGATATTGGAACCAGTGAAATAGACAGAATTGACCCTAACTCTTGGGTGGCTCGATGGGCGGAAATTGGTCTTGATAAATTGCAGGTTGAGTGCCAGCAATTCGATGCGCAGCGATTGAGTAATCGGGTATTAATAACCAGTCAGTTTGTTTATCGATTCGAGCAACGAATCTTGTTTCAAACGACCTGGCAATACAGTATTGATCTAACCGGAGAGGTGTCAATAGATGTTGATGTAGTCGCGGCTCGCCACTTACCGTCTTTGCCTAGAGTTGGAATGGAATGGGCATTACCGGCTTCGCTACCAAGTATTACCACAAAATCAAAGCCCGTTATTTGGTATGGCCGTGGGCCGCATGAGAATTACCCAGATAGAAAGACCTCTGCCTATTTTGGCCATTATCAATCCGATATTGACCAGATGCATACTAACTACATTTTCCCTAGTGATAACGGCTTACGTTGTGATGTAAAAAGCGCACACATTGGTGCTATGCAGTTGAGCGGGGATTTTCATTTCTCGGTAAGTCGCTTTACGCAAAATAATTTAGCGGATGCCAAGCACACCAATGAGTTGGTCGATAGTGGACAAGTCTTTGTTCGTGTTGATGGTTTCCATATGGGTGTTGGAGGCGATGACTCCTGGACACCCAGCGTGCATCAGGAATATCGTTTGGAGCAAACCCATTACCGATATCACTTAATAGTGAATATGAACGCGTAGTTCGACGAGTTAGCGCGATGCCAGATGAATAAAAAATGCGCCGTGAAAGCGCAAATAAAAAGACACCCTAGGAGCTAGGGTGTCTGGGTGCTTTACTATTGGGGGACGTTACTTATTGACTAAATTAAGCAATCTATTTTGGCAACCTCGCTTGGTTGCCAGTTAGTGCTCATTACGCAACGGCTAGCTCAGCTTTAGATTTACGCATTTTTTTAAGAGTAATACAGGTCAGTGCGGTTACCACGGTACCTGCCGCCATACAAAGAATCGCAAGTAGTGGGTAGTTCATCGCACCAAGTAGAGCAACAACAGGGCCACCGTGAGCGACACTGTTGGTCACACCGAATGAGAACGCCATCACAGCCGCAACCATTGATCCCAATACGTTGGCAGGGATAACTGACATTGGATCTTGCGCTGCAAATGGAATTGCGCCTTCAGATATCCCCACCAAGCCCATAGCACCGGCGGCTTTACCCGCTTCAATTTCAGAGGTTTCAAACAAATCAAATTTACGGCCAAGGTAAGTAGCAAGGCCCATACCTAGTGGTGCGACAGGAATGGCACACGCCATCGCGCCCATAAACTGTGTTTGACCACTGGCAATCATGCCGACAGAGAATAAGAAAGCCACTTTGTTAAATGGGCCGCCCATATCAAATCCAGCCATGCCGCCAAGAACGATACCTAATAGAACCACGTTACCCGTGCTCATAGAGGTTAGCATTGCGTTAAGGCCGTCCATTAAACTTGCAATCGGCGCCCCAATCACAAAGATGAATAGGCTAGAAATAAACAGAGAGCCAGCAATAGGGGCAATCATGATTGGAACTAAAGGCTGAATAAACTTGTGATAGTTAATGCTCGTAATGAACTTAACAAAGTAACCAACCAGAAGGCCTGCGACTATCGCACCAATAAAGCCTGTACCAGCTTCCGCGCCATAAAAAGAGCCGTTGTTCGCGATCCAACCACCAATTAAACCTGGAGCTAGGCCGGGACGATCCGCAATCGCATAAGCAATGTAACCGGCTAAAATAGGGATCATCAAAGTAAAGGCAACGACGCCCACATCGAGCACTTTTTGCCACATACTGTCGGCTGGAATAGCCATGCCTGCTTCTGTTGGTTCGCCACCAATGGCAAGCGCAAGCGCAATCAAAAGACCGCCAGTAACCACAAACGGGATCATGTGTGAAACACCGTTCATCAAGTATCGATAGAGATCGGAGCGAGCAGAAGAGGTTTTAGACACCGATGATCCATTTGCTTTGTCTTCACTGACGTAAATCGGTGCTTTCAATGCTTGGTTAATGACGTCTTGGGCGTTTTTAATCGGGGCTTTTACGGGTGTTTCAATCAGTTTCTTACCGGCAAAACGCGCCATGTCGACTTGCTTGTCACTGGCAACGACGATGGCATCAGCACGTTCAATTTCTTCAGCCGTTGGGCTGTTTTTCACACCGATAGAACCATTGGTTTCTACTTTGATTTCGTAGCCCATAGCGGCTGCGCCTTTTTCAAGAGCTTCGGCCGCAAGGTAGGTATGTGCGACGCCGGTTGGGCAACCTGTTACACCAATAATAAAGCCTTGATCGGCTTCTGGTGTATCAGCATTGGCTTCGGTTTTAGCGAGCAATAACTCAAGTGCTTGTTTCGAATTGGTTGCGGCCATTAAATTTTGAATAAAGCCTTCTTCGATCAATTTAGAAGAAAGCTCGGCTAATACTTCGATGTGGTGATCGGAACCGCCATCAGGGGAGGCGATCATAAAGAACAATTTTGATGGCTGACCATCTTCAGCACCGTACTCTATGCCGCTCTTGCTAATACCAATAGCAACAGCGGGTTCAGTAACAGCAGCACTTTTCGCGTGAGGGAGAGCAACACCTTCTTCAAATCCGGTATTACCGATTTCTTCACGTGCGTGAATATCGTTTAGGAATTGTTGCTTGTCGCTGATCCTGCCTTGTTGATGTAAAAGCTCAATAAGTTCAGCAAACACTTGGTCTTTGCTGGTGGCTTTTAGATCTAAGCAGATCAACTTGTCGTTGATTAAGTCCGTGATCATGTTCTTCCCCTGATGTTCCGTCGTTAAAAGTTATTTTGCTATGGGATTATTGTCGGACATCTTGGCAAGAAATTTTAGAGCACCATAAATGCAATTACTGGATTATTGTAACGTATCAAATTTAGTGTGATCGCTCTCAAATTCTTATGTTACTTCTGTTTGTCAATTCTATATAACTTTAATTGTTTAAATTCAGTGTTTTATATTATATCTTTCTGTCAGTTGTATTTTTAGATAGAAAAAGAATCGCTGGATAATAATGAGAAACTAGAGCAAAGTAACCAGTAAATCTGTCGGTTTTATTTGATTTTGGTCACATAAAATCGACATTTTTACCCAATGACATAGCATAAGAGAGCCGTGTAATGGCCAAAGTTTTTCATAACTTGTTAGAGACCTTGATTACTGAACGTGATCATTTTAACCGCATTTGGTTTGCGTCCGACCAGCTTCAGCCGCCTCCATTTAGCTATCAAGTGAACTTCCCTCGCTTAGAGTTAGTGGTGAGTGGTGAGTATCAAAACCAGCTTGAAGACCCGGAACAAGGTATTGCCGACATTAAGGTTCTCGCAGGAGATGCGCTGTACATTCCACCCAACTGTTGGAACAAACCGAATTGGGATAATGATTGCTCAGTCGTGAGCTTATTGTTCGGACGAAGGCAGCTAGGTTTGAGTTTTGTCAGTAAGCGTAAAGGCGAGGAAGGCTTCTTTGATGTGCAAAAGCACAGTATTCAAACACGAACGGGTCATGCGATTGATTCAATGTTAGACGCACTGAATGCGCTGGCAACGGAACCCAAAAAAGCCCCGATGGATGAACACCTATTACTGGCTTTACTTACCTACGCTCTGTCGATGCTTGCCGACCCTAATGCGTCAGCGAAAAAGCGCAGTGATGATGTGTACCAAGGGATTTGCATCTATATTCAAGAGAACTTTCACCGCTCCATCAATCGTAGCAGTATCGCTCAGCGCTTTAATATTTCTCCCAATCATCTTTCTCGTCTATTTAGACAGCAGGGACACATGACACTGGCAGACTACATTACGTGGGTAAGAATCGATCGAGCTAAATTTATGTTACGTAAATACGACTTTCGTCTGCAAGATGTGGCGACACGATGCGGCTTTCAAGATGTAAACTATTTCTTCAGGGTGTTTAAGGCTAAAACAGGTCGGACACCAAGTGAATATAGGCAAATTGTGTGATGGTCTACAAACTGAATATTGGTTACGAGTTAGAAGGGAAGGCTTGGGCTAGTCGATGAATGAGTATGGCTTTAACCGCTTCAGGCTCTCGGCTAGAAGTTAATACTTGGCAGTATTCTTGGTGAAGTAGAGATTTGGTTAAGTGGGTAAATGCCATGATCATATTACGCTCAGGAGGCTTTGGCAGTGCCAGTGCGATAACAAACTGCACATTCCCCATTTTCGACTGCCAATCTATCTCTTCTGCCAATTGAATCACAACCATAGAGGGAGTATCGACGTTGTCGTTCATCACGTGAGGCAGAGCAATGCCGTGGCCAATGGCTGTTGAAGACGTTGTTTCTCGTTGATACAAGGCATCAAACATTTTGACAACTGAATCGGGTGAGAGCATTCGGCTAGCGTGAGCTAAGACGTCATTTTTAGTATTCGGATGACTGAGGTATTTGAAAGTAAAGTTTAATTCGAAAGGAAGGTCAAAAGTCGGTAGTTGTTTAATGAGTTCGATATTGGTTTTTACATTACTTTTATGAGCGGTGTTGACCAAGGTAAATTGATCGGCGATGAAATCGGTCATCACCATACACGCCAGTTCGGCATCGGTACCTTCAATGTGCAATTGGCATAGATCGTGTTCTCGACCTCCGAGCGCCATGACTTGTAGGGTTTGTTCTGCGTTAGCACGCGCATCACGAGTGTGATTGACCAAGAGAATCACCGAGCGAAACATACTGCCTAACGTTTTCAGGCGGTTGACCTTCCAACTGACAAAGCCATCTTTAGGTAATATAAAGGTGATTCTTCGTTCGATCATAACGAGCGGCAACGCTCTAATACTGAAGCCACATCCGTAAGCACTTCTTCAATGGTAACACAGTGAATTTTACAGCCAGTAAATCGAGCACGGTTTTCTATTTCGATGTCTGAAGCAATTAAAACCACATCGGCACGAGCAATATCTTGGGAACTGAGTTGGTTTTCGATCCCCATTGCCCCTTGGGTTTCGACTTTGATCGTAGTGCTTTCTTTTGTCGCAGCTTTGGTGAGCACATCTGCAGCCATATAGGTGTGAGCTATCCCAGTTGGGCAAGCAGTAACGGCGACAATTCTCATATCAGTTCTCATCATTGGCAAATAAGCAGGCACAAGATTGTCACTGTTATGGATATGGAGTCAAGAGGAAGAGGGGGTAAAAGTGAAGTCCTAAAAGCGAAGTACGAAATTCTAGGTACGAAAAGCGAAGTAAGAAAAGGCAAGTAAGAAACTCTAGGTATAAAAAATCCGAAGTACGGAATACTTCGGATTTGCTCTACTCTAAGTGCTAAGTGCTAGCTCCAAGCTCAATCTTTTGCTCTTATTTCGCTTTTAGCACTTCGCTTTTAGCACTTCGCTTTTAGTTATTACTATGCAGCTCACTGTTTAGTTCAACGGCACTCTTGTTCGTCAGGCACTCAATTTGGCCTGTAACAGAGTTGCGACGGAATAGAAGATCTGATTTTCCGGCTAAATCACGGGCTTTAACCACTTCAACTTCTTGGCCGCTTGAATCTAACATGCGCACTTTAGAGCCTGCCGTTACGTAAAGACCAGATTCAACCGTACAACGATCGCCAAGCGGGAAACCAAGGCCAGCGTTTGCGCCAAGCAGTGATTTTTCACCGATAGAAACGACCACTGAACCGCCACCAGAAAGTGTACCCATGATAGAAGCACCACCACCGATGTCGGACCCGTTACCCACAACAACACCTGCAGAAATACGGCCTTCAACCATGCTTACGCCTGTTGTACCGGCGTTGAAGTTGATGAAACCTTCGTGCATAACGGTTGTGCCTTCACCAACATGTGCGCCCAGGCGTACACGAGATGTGTCAGCAATACGAATACCTGCAGGTACTACGTAATCCACCATTTTAGGGAACTTATCTACGCAATCGACAGACAGCGCACGGCCAGCTAGGCGTGCTTCGATTTGACGCTCTGTAAGCTCAGGTAGATCAATTGGACCTTCGTTAGTCCAAGCGATGTTGTGCAAAAGACCAAAGATACCATCAAGTACTGTGCCGTGTGGTTGAACCAAACGGTTTGAAATAAGTTGTAGCTTAAGGAAGCCTTCAGCAACGGATTGTGGTTTTTCATCGGTTGCTAGAATCACTAACACTAGAGGTTGAGCTGATGCTGCCGCTTTAGTCGCAAAGCTCGCATTGGCTTGATCATCATTTGCTGCAAATGCTTGCGCCAATGCTTCACATTGATCGGCTGTGATTTCGATTGCTTGGTTTTCACCTTGGTAGCCGCTTACTTTAGCAAGAGCATCTACAAGAACATCACTTGGGTTCAATACTGGATTAGGGAAGAAAGCTTCAATGATTTTGTCTTGGCTGTTTTTAGTTGCTGTGCCAAACGCCAGTGAAAAGTATGCCATGGTAAATGATCTCCTTGGGGAATTGGGGTTGCTGTTTGCTTGTATCCATACAAGAACATCGCAACAAAAATGAATCTGTTTGCATCATAATAACCCTGTTATCGATATAAAAGGGCAATTGGCTTGAAAGTCTGCCAATAGATATGAGCTGTCTGATGAGAGATATAATATCGCTAGGAAGAAAAATAGCCAGCCAGATCTGAGATCTTGCTGGCCATTTAAAGTTTGCCTGATTCTAAAACTTACGCTGCGTCGTCTTGCTCTTCAGCTTCATCCGCTTCAGTTTTCACTGCTTTTGGCTTTTTAGGTTCAGCTTTGCGCTTTTTAGCGCCCAGTGCGTAAAGCACCTCTTCTTTATTCTTAGCAAGATACATTGAAAGCTCTTCTTGCTTGGCTTCATCTTCGATTAGCTCGCTGCCTGCGAGTAATGAAAACAGCTCATCTGCCATATCGAGCATTTTGTCATAAGCGTCGGCTTCTGCCTTAGAGGTAAAAGTCATCTTTTCTTCTCCGTTGCGCTCCACCACGTACTTGACGATTACAGCCATGGTTATCCTCTTAAACTTACCAAATTAAAATTCAATTACTGTCTGTTTATACAGCCAACAGATCGCCTTGTCTAGTTGAGCTGGCGAGAGTGGGAGTTGTTTAACCAATTTGGTTGGGAAGAGAGCAAAAAATGCGGCTAATAACTTGGCCTAGGTTTGCTTTTTATCTTCTATCCAACATGAACTTCGCTTCGGCGGTTGAGCAAATCACACCCTCGGCCTCAATACGGCTTTCTAAGGCAAAGATCCGCTTGGTTCGTTTGACCATTTTAGCCGTTACGCACAGCGTGGTGTGCAATGGCACAGTTTGAATGAAGCGCACGTTTAGTGAGGCTGTGAGTGCTTGAATGTTATGAGCAAAAAGACAATGTGTCATGGCGGTATCATGCAGTGTGCTGATCAACCCTCCTTGCATCACACCTTGATAGCCTTGCATTTTGTCTGTTGCCGTTATTGTGGTTTGAACACTGCCATCAGCCAAATGAGTGAAATCAATAACTTGTTGATCTGAGAAGAAAGGTTGGCAACAAACCGCGCAGTTCTGATGATTACTTGGAAGCATAAATACCCACTTGATTACGTAAAGAACCAATTTAGCGTTAGTTATTGTCATATGCCATAAATAAGGATGGGAAATATGGTTTCATAAATAAACTCCATCTATTGAATAACGATCATTGCTTGGTTGCTAACGACACATTTTCATTTTGTCCCCTTTTTTAATCACCATCCCATTCCAAACAAAACTGGCGAAACGCTTTAAGTAATGGGCTTTGGTAACGCTCTTTGTGCATTAACAGCCAAAAGCGGCGCTGCATGTCTAGCGGTAGGTTAAGGGGAACTACCCGTCCATCGGCAATGGCCCATTTTGCGGAGCGATGAGATAAACACGCAAGCCCTAAGTTGGCGCTGGCGGCATTAATAATGGCTTCCGTTGTGTTGAGCTGAAAGGCTTCAGCCCATGTATCAATACGTGGTGCGATACGTTGCAAGAAAAACTCTCGGCTACCAGATCCTGCCTCTCGTAAAATCCAATCACTTCCTTCTAAATCTGACACTTCTAATGGCTTTTGAGTCGTCAGTGCATGGGTAACAAGCGCATGAGTAGGGGCGGCGATGATGCACATTTCGTCTAAACGCCATTGCTCAGTAGTCAGTAGAGGGTGTTGTGTTTTTCCCTCAACCAACGCAATATCTAGCTCATAATCTACGAGTTTTTGACAGATCTGAGAAGTATTTGAGATCAGCAAACTTTGGGCGTGATGACCGTGCTCAGAACGAAAATCACGAAGAAGAAAGGGCGCAACTTGATTACCTATCGTGTCACTAGCGCCCAAATGAAGCTGGCCATGCAAGGGTTGATCGTCAACAAATAGCTGGTCAATATCTTGGGCTCGGTGAAGCAGTTCATCGGCTAATGGTAAAAGCTGGTGGCCTTGCTGATTTAAAACCAAACGATTATTCACGCGATCAAAAAGATCGTGGCCGATCTGCTTTTCCATTTCAGCCAGTGCCATACTTACCGCTGCTTTAGATAAAAACAGGTTTTTCGCGGCAGCGGTGATGGTCTTGTCTTGAGTGATAGCCACGAATACACGTAGCTGTTTGAGTGAAATATTCATATGTTTAGTTTAATTGAACTCTATTTTAAATATATTCAGATATAATTAAACATAGTTCAAGTTTAAAGTGATGGCATTCAAGAAAAGCATCAAACGAGGATACATCATGCTAAAAACGGCAGTGAATAAAACAGCAGCAGCTCCTACACCCATGGCCGGATTAGCATTAGGCATTGCCAGTTTGGGGTGGTGCTGGGAAAACGCGGTAACACTGAATGGCAAAGCCCAGTGGGTCGGAGCCATCCTAGCGAGTGTGCTATTGGTTATGCTATTTGTGAAGTTTGTGTTCCATAACCATTTGCTACGTGATGAGCTAGCACATCCTGTCGTTGGTAGCGTTGCGCCGACGTTTGCCATGGCTTTGATGGTGGTGTCTCATTCCGTTGGGCAGTTTTCGATTTATATCGGTGATGCTATTTGGTTAGCAGCGGTGGCGTTACACGTGGTTTTTCTCGTCAGTTTTATTTATCACCGCGCCAAAGAATTTCGATTACACCATATGGTGCCGAGTTGGTTTGTCCCGCCGGTTGGGCTTATCGTGGCCGATGTTTCATTCTCGGGTACGGCCGTATTAGCCCCTGTTGCTGAAGCGGCACTGTTATTTGGCTTAGTGAGCTATGGGATTATGTTACCTGTGATGGTGTATCGTTTGGTGTTTTGCGAACAAATACCGGATACGGCTAAGCCAACGATTGCGATTATGGCGGCACCAGCGAGCCTATCTATGGCGGGGTATCTGACCATTACCGAGCACCCTTCGCCAATCTTGATTGCTTTGTTATTTGGTATCGCCGTGTTGATGACCTTCGTTACCTATTTGTCTTTCTTGCACTTAATGCGCTTGTCTTTTAGCGCGAGCTTTGCCGCGTTCACCTTCCCAACCGTGATAAGTGCAACGGCCTTATTCAAAATGGCAGTGTGGCTGGAAAGCGTTGGCGTTGCACAGCACTATTGTGCTCAGGTGAGTCATTTAGCCTTGTTTGAATTGCTCGTTGCGACGCTCGTTGTCGGTTATGTATCGGTACGCTACGTTCATCATTATCTTATCCCGGGAAAGACACACTAGCGTTAATGATAACGTGATGTTTTTACCAGCAAAGACGCGCGTTCGTAAGCTTGTTTTCTCTCGGAATGGGTTCTGATGTGCTAATCTGAGGGCATTGTTAATCTTGCCCGCATGAGCCTAACGTGTTTACTGTTTATCATTCTAATCAAGTCGAATTATTAAAATCCTTATTGGTCGAACTAGTCAGGATTAATCCTCTTGAAAATCCGTTTGAAGCCGAACAGATTTTGGTGCAAAGCCCTGGCATGTCTCAGTGGTTAAAAATGGCCTTGGCGAATGAATTTGGCGTTGCCGCAAACCTTGATTTTCCATTGCCAGCGACATTCATTTGGGAAATGTTTACTAAAGTGCTGCCTGATGTTCCCAAGCGCAGTGCCTTTAATAAAGAAGCCATGACATGGAAGCTCATGCTTTGCTTGCCAGCCTTGTTAGAACAGGAAGAGTTTGCACCGTTAAAGCAGTATTTAGAAGACGATACAGACCAATCTAAGCTTTACCAATTGTCAGAGAAAATTGCGGATATCTTTGATGGTTACTTGGTGTATAGACCTGAATGGATCGCAGCATGGGAAGCGGGGCAGGACGTAGCTGAGCTAGAAGGGGAATCCCCTTGGCAGCCTATTTTGTGGCAAGCACTCTATGATCAAACCATAGCACTAGGCCAATCGCCTTATCATCGTGCCAATCTATACGAACATTTCATCGATTCCTTAGACAATTTTAACGGCAAGGTAGAAAACTTACCTAAGCGTCTATTTGTGTTCGGCATTTCTTCATTGCCTCCGCGTTATATGGATGCCTTAAAAGCGCTGGGGGAGCACATCGATGTGCATCTGATGTTTACCAACCCTTGCCGTTATTACTGGGGAGAGGTCAGAGACAGAAAATACCTCGCTCGCTTGGCTTCTCAGGCAAGAAAACACATTGAGTGGAAAGGAGACCATTCTGAGTTGGCAGGTGAAACCACACAGCTTAAAGGCAGCGTTGAAGATAACGTCATTGATGAACTGCATACTGATGTCGTCGGTAACGGCTTACTAGCGTCCATGGGCAAGCTCGGAAGAGATAATATGTACTTACTCTCTCAGTTAGAAGCCAATGAAATTGAAGCCTTTGTTGATCTAGACAGTAAGTCAATATTACACCAAATCCAAACCGACATTCTTAATCTAGAAGAACATCAAGACGACAGCATTCTGGACTCTAGTCGCCATAAAAAACCAATCATGCTTGGCGATAAATCCTTACAGTTACATGCCTGCCACAGCGCTATGCGTGAAGTTGAGGTATTACATGACCAACTGCTGGCTATGTTTGAAGCCGATTCAACACTGAAACCGCGAGATATCATCGTGATGGTGGCAGACATTAACGCCTATAGCCCCGCGATTTCCTCAGTGTTTGGTAATGCGCCAGGTGAACGTTATATCCCTTATTCCATTTCTGATAGAAGTGCTTCTCAAGAAAGCCCAATTTTAGCGGCGTTCATGAGCTTAATCGCACTACCCGAAAGCCGATGCCACGCTTCTGAGATGCTCGAGTTGTTGGAAGTACCAGCCATGATGGCGCGATTTGGATTAGATGAGCAACAGTTTGAACGAGCGAAAGCATGGATCGAAGAAATTGGTGTTCGGTGGGGTCTTGACGGTGATACATCCGTTGATTTTGATTTACCCACGCAAACACAAAACTCCTGGTTATTTGGCATAGAGCGAATGCTATTGGGTTATGCGATGCCTGACTCTTATGGTTTGTTTTCCGGGGCAAGCGGTCATATTTCGGCTTTTAATGAAGTTCAAGGCATGGACGCAGAATTAGCGGGAAAATTAGCGCATTTTGTTGAGATGCTGAGTCACTACAGGCAAGCCCTGTCATTGCCACAAACAGCCAGCCAATGGCACCAGAACATCCACGGACTATTGGATGATTTCTTCAGCGTCGAGCTTGAAGACGAAATGGTGCTTAAGTCGATTAGAGATGGCTTAACTCAGTTGCAAGAGCAATTAATTGATGCAGGATTTGACCAAGAAATCAGTCCTTCGGTCATTAATATCTACTTGCAGAACCGGTTATCCGGCACTCGTGTCAGTCAGCGTTTCTTAGCGGGGCAAGTGAATTTTTGTACCTTGATGCCCATGCGTTCCATTCCATTTAAAGTGGTGTGTCTATTAGGCATGAATGACGGCGCTTACCCCCGCTCAATGCCTGCAGAAGGGTTTGATTTAATGACTGGGAGAACAAGGCCGGGAGATCGTTCTCGCAGAGATGATGACCGTTATTTGTTTCTTGAAGCTTTGCTCTCTGCGCAGCAAGGGTTGTACATCAGCTACGTTGGCCGTTCTATTCAAGATAATACTGAAAAAGTGCCGTCTATCTTGGTTTCTGAATTACTTGAGTACTGCCATCAGAATTATTGTTTGGCAGGGGATGAAGCACTCGCGGTCGATGCGTCCGGTGATGCTTTGCTTGCCGTTTTAACTTCTCATCATGCCATGATGCCATTTAGCCCGTCCGCTTTTAGTCTGGAAAGCCCTAGTTACGCAAAAGAGTGGCTGCCAACCGTAAACCGCAGGGGGCAGGCGTGTGGCGAGTTTAGCCAACCTCTTGATGATTACTTGTTGGAGTTTAATGCACCGTACCAATTAGATCTGGTTGAGCTACAACGCTTTTGGCGATTGCCTGTTCAGTATTTCTTTAATCGCCGTTTAAAAGTGAATTTTGATTCCCTGCAAGGTGTGATGGAAGACGATGAACCTTTTATTGTTGGCGGCCTCGAAGGTTATGTCATGCGTGACCAGTTGCTTGAAATATTGCTCGAAAGTCGCATGAAAGGTGGCGATGAAACCGCAGCAATTGCCTCTTTTGTTGCCGAGCAACGAGCGAAAGGCTTGTTGCCCATTGGGGCTTTTGGCGAATTAGAGTTTGTGACTAATTCAGCGCAAACCCAAGCTTTAGTCGATGAAATTGCGCCTTTATGCCATACCGAGTTAGAAGATGCAGAAGTTGCATTAGTCTTGGATATTGATCGCGAAAACTACCACTTAAACGGCTGGCTCACGCGTTTGTATCGTTCAGGTTTAGTGCGTTATCGCTGCGGAAAACTGCGCCCGCAAGACTGGTTATCAGGGTGGATTGACCATTTATGTTTGGCGGCTAATGGCCATTCAACGCGTACTCATCTGATTGGCTATGACAAAAAAGACGGGGTGCAACATTGGGTGATTGCCCCAATAGACTCTGCTCAAAATGCCAAACAGGCATTAACACAGCTGATCCGTCTGTATTATCAAGGCATGAATCAACCACTGGCATATTTCCCAAAAACGGCACTGGCAGGCATCGAAGCTTGCATTAATAAAGCGGGTGAGTGGGTGGATGATGAAGATAAGTGTTTAAATAAAATGGCGGATACGTTCAACAGTGGTTTCTTTCCTGGAGAAGGAATAGACAGCTATATCAGCCGAATTTGGCCTCAGTGGACTGAAGAATTGGCACAGCAAGTCAGGTTGAATTCAAGCTTAGTTTTGCAAGCGGCAGTCTTATCCACCACGACAGCAGAAGAGATGGCAAGTCGCTAATGAGATAAAAGTTTACAGTGATAAGAAGTGTAGGGTGGTCGCCAGCAAATCATTATTATATGTAAGGCGTCTACTGTGCGACCACAAGGTCAGAGGTGACCATAAATTCTGTGGAAGCGATACTAACGAGATGGGTTCAATGAAACCGTGAGCTCGATCTCAAGCTGTTTTATTTTGATTCTGAGATCTTTTAATTTTGTAATGATTTAAGTGTTCGATCACAAATCAGTTGAGCTTAAAGGCAAAAAATGACAACCAATATGGATGAGCAAAACGACGCTGCAACCGTACTAACTCCCATGACTTTTCCTTTGCATGGCGCACGGCTCATTGAAGCCTCGGCCGGAACAGGGAAAACCTTTACTATCGCCGGGCTTTATTTGCGCCTGCTGCTTGGTCATGGCGATGAGCAAACTCGACATCAAGCACCGCTTACCGTGGATCAAATATTGGTGGTGACGTTTACCGAAGCCGCGACTGCTGAGCTTCGCGATCGTATTCGTGCACGTATTCATGACGCACGCTTAGCGTTTGCTCGCGGTGTGAGTAGCGATCCAGTTATTAAGCCATTATTGGACGTCATTACTGATCATAAAAATGCGGCTGACATATTATTGCAAGCTGAACGCCAGATGGACGAAGCGGCCATTTATACCATTCATGGGTTTTGCCAGCGAATGCTGACCCAAAATGCATTTGAATCGGGTAGTCGTTTTAATAATGAATTTGTGACCGATGAAAGCCAACTGAAAGCGCAAGTGGTGGCCGATTACTGGCGTCGTAATTTTTACCCACTGTCGTTGGAACTGTCGGCAGAAGTTCGCAATATTTGGTCTTCTCCACAAGCACTGTTGCAACAAGTTAGTGGGTACCTAACCGGCGTTCCGGTGAATGTGTCAGTACCAGCGATGCAGGGCTCTTTGGCTGATCTTCACCAGGAAAACATGAAGGGCATCGACGCACTGAAAGCGCTGTGGCTTGAGGCTCAGGGTGATCTGCATGATCTCATTGCTAATTCAGATATCAATAAACGCAGCTACACCAAAAAATCCTTACCCAATTGGTTAAATGAAGTTTCAACATGGGCAGCAACGCCTACGGTGGACTATCAACTCCCCGACAAGTTAGCGCGTTTTTCTCAGCAAGTGTTAGCGGAAAAAACGCCAAAGGGAGACGCTCCTTCTCATTCTGTCTTTGCGGCAATAGAAACCTTTTTGGCTCAACCTATGAGCCTGCGTGAGCCTTTGCTTGCGCATGCCATTGAGCAATGCCGAGTGATGCTGGCTAAAGCAAAACAGCGTAAAAATTGGCTCTCTTTTGACGATCTTCTGACTCAATTAAGCGCAGCGATTGATAACGATGAACAACAATTGCTGGTGGAGCGAATTCGTCAGTTGTATCCCGTTGCCATGATCGATGAATTTCAAGATACCGACCCAATGCAATACAGCATCTTTAGTCGAATATACGTTGGGCAGCCTGAGTGTGGCTTATTTATGATCGGCGACCCTAAGCAAGCAATTTATGCCTTTCGTGGGGCGGATATCTTTACCTATATTCGCGCCCGAAATGAGGTGGCGGATCACTATACGCTAGACACTAACTGGCGTTCTAGTGCGGATATGGTGAATGCAGTAAATCAGGTGTTTAGTGCATCAGATAGCCCTTTTATTTACGATAAAGACATTCCATTTCGTCCGGTGAAATCAAGCCCGGGTGCTGAAAATAAACATTGGCAGGTGAATGGTCAAAAACAAGATGCCATGACATTTTGGTTGCACGAAGACGAAGAAGCCAAGCCCGTGACTAAAGGTGAATACCAACAGGTTATGGCGAAATCGACCGCAGCGCATATTCAGTCTATTTTGACCGCTGCCGATCAAGGGCAAGCTTGGCTAGATACTGGTAAACAAAAGCACACTTTGCGGGCGGGTAATATTGCGGTGTTGGTGCGTACCGGAATGGAAGGACGGTTAATTAAAGATGCACTTGCTCAGCAAGGTATCGCCAGTGTTTATCTTTCTAATCGAGACAGTGTGTTTAACAGTACGATTGCGACCGACGTGATGCGCCTTATTCAAGCGGTATTAACCCCCGATGATGACCGGGCATTAAGGTCTTGCTTGGCTTCAGGCTTATTTGCCTTAGATGCAAAACAGCTTGATAGCTTAAATAACCTCGAAGTCTTATGGGAAAACACGGTCAACGAGTTTCGTGATTACCGTATTTTATGGCAGCAACGAGGTGTGATGCCAATGTTACGTTCGGTGATGAGCAAACATCAAATTGCCGAGCGATTGCTAGAAGAAGAACAAGGTGAAAGGGACTTAACCGATTTACTGCATGTTGGCGAATTATTGCAACAAGCGAGCTTAGAAATCGACAGTGACCATGGTTTATTACGCTGGCTTGGCGAAACGATTTCAAATATACAATCCGGGGTTTCTGGTGTCAGTGATGAACAAATTCAGCGCTTAGAATCAGAACGAAATTTGGTGCAAATTGTCACGATTCATAAATCGAAAGGTTTGGAATATGATTTGGTATTTTTGCCGTTTGTTTCCGCTTATCGAGAAGCCAGTGAAGGGAAGTACTACGATGAGCAATTAGCTCAAACGGTATTGGATATTAGCAATAATAAAGCGTCATTGGTTCAGGCAGATAAAGAACGTCTAGCAGAGGATTTACGCCTGATTTATGTGGCGCTAACACGCGCCGTCTATGGTTGTATCATAGGCGTAACGCCATTGAGAAAAGGCCGTTCAAGTAAAGATCCGACAGGTGTACATTTAAGTGCCATGGGGAACTTATTACAAAATGGTAAAGAGTTATCAGCCGTTGAGCTCTCGAGCTCGATACGAAATGTTTGTTTAACGGCACAATCGATGCAGTTAACTGGCGTGCCAGATGAACAACCTTCGATTTACCTGCCACCAAAAGAGGAAGAGCAAGAGCTTGTCGCCAATGAGTTCAATACTCAAATTGATCGCTATTGGCGTATTACCAGCTATTCGGGTTTGGTAAAGCAAGGCTCACATTCCAATCATGACGCCAGTTTTGAGCAACCTGGCTTTGATATTGATTCTGTCGATGATAAGGAAGATCAAGAGTTAGCCGAACCAGAGCGTTCTATATTTACTTTTCCTCGTGGCGCAGCTCCGGGTACGTTTTTACATACGTTATTTGAAGAAATTGAATTTACAGAGCCTGCTGACAGCACTGACAACCAAGCAACTATTGAACGATTAATTGAAAGCGAAAATTTAGAGGCTGAGTGGCTACCTGTACTGCAGAATATGGTAGATAAAGTAATGCATACGCCATTGGATGGTAATGGTCTTCAATTGGCACAAAAAGGGTCAAGTCAGCGTTTAGTTGAAATGGAGTTTTTGCTACCAATCAAATTGCTCTCTTCCGTTGCCTTCAATCAATTGGCTCATCAGCATGATGAATTATCTCAGCAAGCTGGCGAGTTAGGATTTCACACGGTTCAAGGTATGTTGAAGGGCTTCATTGACTTAGTGTTTGAACATGACGGCAAGTATTACGTTTTGGACTGGAAGTCGAACCACTTGGGTGATGATGTGAGTGAATACCATGGTGATAAACTCAAGCAAGCGATGGCCGATCACCGCTACGATTTACAATACCAAATTTACGCACTTGCCTTACATCGATTCTTACGTAGCCGAGTAGCAAATTATGACTACGAAACGCATTTTGGTGGCGTGTATTATCTGTTCTTAAGAGGGATGGATGGGCAATCTGGGCATGGTGTGTTTTCTGCGCGCCCGAGCCAAGATTTCTTACAGCAGTTTGATCAACTGATTGATGGTGAATTAGAACATGTTTAGTACTTTACAGCGCTTGAGCCAAAAGGGCGTATTACGTCAGCTTGATTATCAGTTTGGTCGTTTTATTGCAAGCCAAGAGACAACACATTCAGAACAGATTGGCTTTTTAGCTGCGTTACTTAGCCATGAGCTAGGTAAAGGCCATATCTGTATTGATCTAACTACGCTGGAAATTAGCCAGATGTTAGGCCTCTATGGGGAGCAAGCCGCAGAACTAAACCTTATTACCTCTGAGGTCGATTGGCTTTCATTGATGCAAAGTGCAAGTGTGGTTGGAAGTGGTAGCCAAGCAAAACCTTTGGTATTAGACGGCTCACGTTTGTATTTACACCGATATTGGCACTACGAAAGCCAATTAAGCGACGTATTAAAAAGCCTGGCTCAGTCTGCTCCTCTTACTAGTAACGGTTTGGGAGCGATGACTCAAACCTTGGAGCATTTATTTATCCCTAGTTTCAGTTTTTTGTATAAAGCTTTAGAGAATCTGACTGAAAGTAATCAGGTATTACGGCAGCAATTGGTGTGCGATCACCTAGATGTGGTGTTGCCAGAGCAATTGGACTGGAGTGTGATTGATCACGTGCTGGTTAAGGCGACAAAAGCCGCTGATTTAGAAGGCCTTCGTCAACTAGTACCAACATCGGCTTGTTTAAACTGGCAAAAGGTCGCGGCAGCCGTTGCTCTTACTCGGCGTTTTGCCGTGATCTCCGGAGGTCCGGGTACAGGTAAAACAACCACAGTGGCGAAACTGTTGGCTGCATTAGTCGAGCAAGGTAATCACACCGATCATTTGCCAATTATTAAGCTTGTCGCGCCAACGGGAAAAGCGGCGGCGCGTTTAACGGAATCTATTGGTGCGGCGATAAGCCAGCTCCCTGTCGCGCCGGAAACCATCGCGGCCATTCCGACTGATGCCAGTACCATCCACCGATTACTCGGAGCAATACCAAACCGCGCGGAATTTCGTCACCACAAAGCAAATCCCTTACACCTGGATATTTTGGTCGTTGATGAAGCCTCCATGGTCGACTTACCCATGATGCATAAGTTGATTGATGCTCTGCCCAATCAAGCTCGGTTGATTTTGCTTGGAGATAAAGATCAGTTGGCGTCAGTAGAAGCGGGTGCGGTGCTGGGCGATATTTGCTCCTTCATTGATCAAGGTTTTAGTGCGCAACAAGGTCAGCAACTTGCCACGTTGACCGGGTTCGATTGGCTAAAGCGTGAGTCGACTAATTCGAATGCGGGCTTGGCTGACAGCTTATGTATGCTGCAAAAAAGCTATCGATTTGATGCTCGCTCCGGGATAGGTCAACTAGCCAAAGCCATCAATGCTGGTAAACCGTACCAAGTTGAAAAAGTGTGGCAAGCTGGGTTTACTGATATTGCTCGTCACGACTTAAGCAAAGAGTCCTATGCTGCGATGATAGATATGATGGTGGCAAACTATTCCGGCTATCTGTCACTGCTTCATGTAAGCGATGAAACAGCCACGTCGTTACCTAAACAAGTGTTGAAAGCGTTCAGTAAAAGTAGATTGCTGTGCGCCATTCGTGAAGGCGACTTTGGCCTGACAGGGTTGAACCAACGTATTGAAGCCGATTTACGAAAAAAACGTTTAATCCCGCGATTTGAAGAGCAGTGGTACATTGGGCGCCCTGTTATGGTCACGCGTAATGATCATGGGTTAGGTTTGTATAACGGTGATATCGGCATCTGTATGTTAGATGAATCGGAAGATGAAGCTCGCTTACGAGTGTATTTTGAATTGCCTGATGGAAGCGTAAAAGGGGTGTTACCAAGCCGAGTGCCACAGCACGAAACTGCGTATGCCATGACGATACATAAATCTCAGGGCAGTGAGTTTGACCACACGGTAATGGTACTGCCAAACGATTTTAGTCCTATTCTCACCCGAGAGCTTATTTATACGGGAATTACTCGTGCTAAATCGCAATTGGATTTATTTTGTCAGCCAGCGGTGTTGTCCAAAGGCGTCAGCATTAAAACAGTTCGAAGTAGCGGTTTAGCTCAGCGTTTGAGTTAGCCGTAGTATTCGTTAATGCTTAGGGCGTTTAAAGAGGGAGGTCGACCTTCCTTGGCTCGATATTAGCTGGCTAGGTTAGTCAGCTAATTGAATTTCTTGTGATTTAAATCGGTTTAAGATGCTCGGTTTTTTGACCGTTTCTTGTGAAGTGTCATCTTCTTCAAAGATGCTTGAGAACGAAATGTTCTTAATGTTGCAGCGTGTTTGGTAAGACAAAATAAAACGCTTCATACTGGTATTCACGGGGAAGACGCAGTGTACTTCTTGGCCGTCTAAGAAATGGTTATCGGCCATGTCCCAAAAGCTCTGGGCGGAGTTACAAATGACTGTTTTCATGAATCATGCTCGCAAGTGATGAATGCTCGCATCCTAGCTTTTCACTCTAGTGTAGAAGAGTGTATTACCTCCGTGTGGTAATTTTTCTCTATTATTTGTGGTCGCGTTAATTTGAGAAGGGCGTGATTGTATCAGTAACTTGCTTAAATAACAGTCAGTTTAGAGTCAGTAATGTTAATTTTTTAGCAAGTCCTGATATATCAATATGTTATGGAACTTGATTTATATCCAGCTATAGTAAATACCTAGACGGTGAGTTGTAGAATTTTGGAGCGGCGCTGGTAGTTATATAGCCCCTGCTTTTCTGTAGGCAACGCAGATACGTCAACTTCAACGAACCCTTGCTCTCTAAACCAATGCAAACTTCGTGTAGTCAAAACGAACAGGTGGTTAAGCTGCAGTTTTTTTGCTCTTAAATGAATGTGTTTGAGCAGGTGTACTCCTCGGTTACCGTCCCGATAGTCAGGATGAATAGCAACGCAGGCCATTTCCGCTTTCTTTTCACTCTCATAAGGGTAAAGGGCTGCACAGCCAATGATCATGCCGTCTTTTTCTATGATGGTAAATTGGTGGATCTCTTGCTCTAGCTGCTCTCGTGAGCGGCGTACTAATATGCCTTGTGTTTCGAGCGGCTCAATGAGATCAACGATACCGCCAATGTCATCAATGTCTGCTTCTCTTACTTGTTCGGCACTGGCCATCACTACTTGGGTACCAATACCGTCGATAGAGAATAACTCTTGGATCAAAGCGCCGTCGATTTTGTAACTGATCAGGTGGCTTCGCGGCACGCCTGCGCGGCACGCATTAATTGAACCGCGTAAGAAGCGAATAGAGCCTGAACCCTGCTTTTGGTCATTGGTTTCAAGCTGATCTAGAATCGATTTTGCTTCTGTGGGGAAAAGCTCCGCAATGACTTGGCCATTTTTATCCAGCACTCCTTGTTCAGAGCTAAAGCCGATGAGTTTATCGGCGTTTAACCTGATGGCTACTTGTGTCGCGACTTCTTCAGAAAGTAGGTTGAAGCTTTCTCCGGTAACTGAGCTGCCAATCGGGCCAATCAGTACAATCGAGCCTTGTTCTAAAATTCGGTCAATCGCCTGAGTATCAATACGTCGAATACGGCCACTGTGGCAATAATCAATACCATCGTCGACTCCGATAGGCTGGGCGACGACGAAATTACCGCTGACGACAGTAAGCTGAGTGCCGGCCATTGGGGTGTTGTTTAAGCTCATGGACAGTTTGGCTGTTATGTCGAGCTGGAGTTGTCCTGCAGACTGCATAACTAGATTAAGTGCGTTAGCATCCGTGACTCGTATACCTTTGTGATACGGTGTAGTAAGGCCTTGTTGCTCAAGTCTTTGGTTAATTTGTGGCCTTGCTCCATGAACGAGAACAATTTTTACACCCAGGCTGTGAAGTAGTGCAATATCATTGATTATGTTGTTAAAGTTGTTGTCTTGATAAGCTTCTCCACCCAGCATAATCACCATGGTTTTCCCACGGTGGGCGGTGACGTAAGGGGTGGATTGTCTAAACCCTTTTACTAATGCGGTGCTTCTCAATTTCACTACTTGGCACATCCTTGATTATTTATGTTTTAATAATGACTATTAATTCACTTTAATGCAAGGTTTTAACGGTTAGTTAAAGGCTTATTTCCCAAATAAATACCATTATTAGCAATGTTGAATTAACCTTAATGGAATAACAATGAAACCATCCATGACCATGGCCAACTATAAAAAGACAGAACCTAATAAACGTAGCAAGAAACCATTGCATCAGTATGCGAGGGTTTGGGCGTTACTTAGTATTATCGTTATTGGTTTGGGGTATGGCGGGGTCAAAAGTTTCGTTGATCACCAGAAAGTAACCAAGCTCTATCGACAGCAGATCTTTGGCACTTGGGTTGAGCAAAATGTTGCGGGTTATGCGGCAGACCGTTTTGTGGTTAAAAAAAACGGCATATACATTGAAGGCCGACAGGTTACCACCAAATTTGAATTCGATGGTGTACGCTTGGAATTTGACTTAGGCACAGAGCACCATAGGTTTGATGTGTTAAATTCAACGATGACTCGTCTTAGACGTGTTTCGCCAGCGCATTATGAATCGATATTTATTAATACGACACCTCCACCACCATTACCCGGCACCAATGAGCTATTTCGTTAAGTAATGGTGTTTCGTCTTCCTACATGCGACTAATATCGTTCGGATTCCCAGCGATATGAAATCTTTACAATCCTTGTGTTGCTTCAAATTGAATACTTTGTCATCCTGCTTTTTATCATAATAAAGGGATGCTATTTCTGTGTTCAAAAAACTGTATTGTATCGGGGCGGTTCTTGCCCTTGCTGGTTGTGCTGGGCCCACCGAACGTGGTCAGCAATACCAAAGTGGTGAGTTTACTTCTAACCTAAATCAAGTCGAATCGATTGAGTCGAATGTGCCACGCAATTACACGGCTTTTTCAAATCAAGCTGAGCAAGTTGTTACTTTGTCGCCTTCGATGGCAAAAATCTATCAACCTCTTTATGAGCAGCTAGAAGCGTGGAGCTTGCAAAGCGGCGAGCCGAGTGAGTTGGCTAACTATGGCATCCAAATGGCTCAGTTAGGTGGCGGTGATAAAAAGGGGAATGTTCTTTTTACTGGCTATTTTTCTCCCGTAATTGAATTGCGCCATGAAGCTGATAATGAATACCGATACCCCGTTTACCGTAAACCTGATTGTGGCGAACAGTGTCCAACTCGTGCCCAAATCAATCAAGGTGCATTGCAAGGCCAAGATCTAGAACTTGGTTATGCTGCGAATATGATTGACCCATTTATTATGGAAGTTCAGGGCAGTGGTTTTGTACACTTTGGTGATGATGACACGTTAGAGTATTTTGCCTACGGTGGTAAAAATGGTCATGCGTACGTTAGCATCGGCAAAGTCTTGATTGAGCGAGACCTAGTTCCTCGTGAAAAAATGTCTCTAAAAGCCATTAAAGATTGGGTGTTACAGCAAGACGAAGCAACGGTAAGGGAAGTGCTAGAGCAAAACACCTCTTACGTGTTCTTTGAACCAAGAGATGCAGCACCAGTAACGGGCAGTGCGGGAATTCCGCTAATGCCGATGGCTTCTGTTGCGGGTGATCGCAGTTTATTTCCTATGGGAACCCCAATTCTTGCTGAAGTGCCGCTGCTTAATGCTGATGGAACTTGGAGCGGAGCTCATGAGCTGCGTATCTTGATCGTGCTTGATACCGGAGGTGCCGTTAAGCAAAACCACCTTGATTTATATCACGGCATAGGTAGCCGAGCAGGAACACAAGCTGGGCACTATAAACACTTTGGTCGAGTATGGAAGTTAGGGCTGCAAAGCTCTCCTACTCAAGCCCCATGGGCAATGCCGCCAGAAAAGTCAGACTAAGTTTAATCTCAACTTGTATTACCCTTAAAGAGTGCGTATAAAACGCACTCTTTGTCTTTTTACCTACCGCAATCTAAGAGTTTTTTATGCGTGAACTAAACACACCAGCTTCTGAACAATATGACCAACGCTTTGGCGGTACTCGTCGCCTTTATGGCTACAGTGAGGTCGATATCTTACGTGCTAGCCATGTGTGTGTTGTTGGTATTGGTGGTGTGGGTTCATGGGCCGTCGAAGCCCTTGCAAGAACGGGCGTAGGTGAGCTGACCCTTATCGATATGGATGACGTCTGTGTGACTAATATCAACCGTCAAATTCACGCGATGAGCGGGACCGTTGGTCAGAGTAAAATCGAAGTAATGGCAGAGCGAGTTAAGTTGATTAACCCTGAATGTAAAATCAACCTCATTGATGATTTTATTGGGCCTGAAAACTTACAAGAGTACATTAGTAAAGAGTTTGATTATGTACTGGATGCGATTGATAGCGTAAAAGCAAAAGCGGCGCTATTGGCTTTTTGTAAGAGCAATAAGATCAAAGTAGTGACAACGGGCGGTGCTGGTGGTCAAGTCGACCCTACTCAGATCAAAGTGGCTGATTTATCTAAAACTATTCAAGATCCTCTAGCGAAAAAAATTAAAGATACTTTGCGTCGTTTCCATAACTTTAGCAAAAATCCACAGCGTAAATTCGGTATTGATTGTGTATTTTCAACCGAACAATTGAAGTACCCTCAAGCCGATGGATCCGTTTGCGGTATGAAGTCGACGGCTGAAGGACCGAAGCGAATGGATTGCGCGAGTGGTTTTGGCGCGGCTACGGTCGTCACGGCAACGTTTGGCTTTGTTGCGGTTTCACGTGTGGTTGAAAAGCTAATTGAGCGTGGGATGAAGGTTAAGAGCTAGGTACGAAAAGCGAAGTGCTAAAAGCTAAGTTTTTAAGGCTAAAGGCTAAAAGCGAAGAGCTTGGGGGAAGGTAGGGGTTCAACTTAGGTTGGTTTGTGCCTTTGCCTTACTGGCTTTAGTGATATAATTGTGTCAATTTCAATGGTTAAAAGTAAAGTCTCATGTCTGAATTTCCTCAATCGCCTTTTGGTAGTGATATTACTGCTCAAGATATCGAAAGTACCATGCAAAATTTTACTAGCTGGGAAGACCGATATCGCCAAGTGATTCAATGGGGAAAGAAGTTGCCAACCATGCCTGATGAATTTAAAT
This sequence comes from Vibrio tapetis subsp. tapetis, assembly GCF_900233005.1. Lineage (NCBI taxonomy): Bacteria > Pseudomonadati > Pseudomonadota > Gammaproteobacteria > Vibrionales > Vibrionaceae > Vibrio > Vibrio tapetis. Next base: position 1,564,219 of record NZ_LT960611.1, on the reverse strand, counting down.
CAGAGCAAGTAACGGTAGCGGGTTGTGAAAGCCAAGTGTGGCTTGTAAGCAAGCAAGTAGAAGGTCGTTGGTATTTTTGCGCAGACTCAGATGCGCGAATAGTGCGAGGCTTGATAACGCTGGTTTTAGCTGCGTATCATGGTAAAACGAGTGTTGAAATTGCTCAATTTGATATCGACAGTTACTTTCAAAAAACAGGCCTAATTGAACACTTGAGCCCATCAAGAGGCAATGGCTTAAAAGCCATCGTGGAACAAATCAAAGAACAAGCTAGCCGCTAGTTAGCAAACAGGAAGAAGAACATCAACAATCCCCTTCTTCCTTATTCTTGCTTCTATTTCATCTTTTCCTAGCAGCCCTAAGCCCTACCGGACACACCTAGCTTTTAGTACTTAGCTTTTAGCACTTCATCACAACATATCCAATGCTTTTTCCATTGCGCTAATCAAGCGTTCAACATCTTCCATTGTGTTATAAACCCCAAACGAAACACGAACTGTGCCAGAGACACCCAGAGCATCCATTAATGGATGAGCGCAATGATGACCAGATCGCACCGCAATGCCTTGTTTGTCTAGCAGTGTCGCAATGTCTTGGTGGTGAACACCATCGACGATAAAGGTCAGCACGCTGCCTTTTTCTTGTGGATGAATAAGGGTGAGGTCGTCCAGTTTACCAAGGGCGTTAGCGGTGGTTTTAACCAAGTTGCGAATGTGCGCTTCAATAACTTTTGAATCTAAGCCTTTATACCAATTGATGGCGGTCGCAAGAGCAATCGCACCAGCCACATTCGGAGTGCCGGCTTCAAACTTCCCAGGCAAAGCAGAAAATGTGGTGCCGTCAAAGCTGACTTTCTCAACCATTTTTCCACCACCGTGCCATGGAGGCATCGCTTCTAACAGCGCAAGTTTGCCGTAGAGCACGCCAATTCCGGTAGGAGCGTATAGCTTGTGTCCTGAAAATACATAGAAATCGGCACCAAGGGATTGGACATCAACATGTTCATGCACAATGCCTTGCGCTCCATCGACGACCACGACAGCACCAGCGTTGTGACTGCGCTCTATGATGGTTTCAATCGGCTGGCGGTAGCCCGTGACATTCGTGATATGGGCGACAGCAACGAGTTTTGTTTTGTTATTAAGTAATAGGGAGAAGGCATCTAGGTCTAGTTCACCGTTATCTGTCATGGGGATCTTGATAACTTTCGCGCCAGTTTGCTGCGCAACGATTTGCCAAGGCACAATATTGGCGTGGTGTTCCATCTCCCCAACTAATATTTCATCACCAGCTTGTAGGGTGTTTCGGGCATAAGTTTGGGCGATGAGGTTTAATGCTTCGGTTGCGCCTCGCGTCCAAATGATCTCTTTGCTGCTCGTTGCGCCAATAAACTCTTTGACGCACTCTCGTGCTGCCTCAAATTGAAAGGTCGCATTAGCGGTCAGGCTGTGGCTGCCGCGGTGAACGTTAGCATTTTGTTGGCTGTAGTAATGGCTGATCGCATCGATCACCAATTGGGGTTTTTGAGTGGTCGCGGCACTATCAAGGTACACCAAAGACTCCCCTGCGATGTTTTGTTGCAGGGCAGGGAATTGATTGCGGATGTCGTTGATGTGCATTTATTTTCCCATCTCATGGTAGTGAAGTGTTGGTTGAGTGACCATAGGTTCAGCAATACTCCAAGCATGTGGTTTGCCAGATAGCTGGATAACGATTTCCATGGCGAACTCTAAAGCCGTGCCGGGGCCTTGGCTGGTCATCAGGTTATGAGTAATGTCATAAACCACGCGTTTTACACGTCTCAGTTCTTCAGGAATTTGGTCTTGAAAGGCAGGGTGGCAAGTCATTAAGGCTTTGGTATAGAGCTGGTTTTGCTGAAAAACCAAAGCAGGAGCGGCACAGATTGCCCCCATCAAGCGGCTTTCATACATATGCTGTTTAATCATTTCTATGAGCACAGTGCTGTCGCGAAAAGCTTCAGAGCCGCCAACACCACCTGGCAATAAGATGGCATCAAATTCTTGGTCGGCAATGTCGATTAAACGGCAGTCAGCAGTGAGTGTCACCCCACGAGAAGCGGTCATAGTCAACTTACCTTCAGGATCTGCACTCGCTACCGTTACTTGGTAGCCCGCACGAACCATAATATCAATGATGGTGACCGCTTCCATCTCTTCGCTGCCTTCGGCAATAGGGACTAATATTTTATGGCTCATTGTTGACTCCAAGATTGTTCGATTTGCTTAATGCTTCCAAGCAGTTGCTTATTGGCTGGCACAGAAAGTTGATGTCGTTGCGCGCATTTGACCACATAGCCTGTGATAAAGTCTATCTCTGACACTCGCTGGTGCTGTATATCTTGCTGCATGGAAGAGTAGTTTTCAGCCGTTGCAGTAATGACATTATAAATGGTTTGTTTCAGTGTTTCTTCATCAAACTGAATGTGTTGCTGCTGCATGACTTGAGTCAGTTCATTAATAATGTCGGTTATTTGTTCATGATAACGATCGCCTGCGAGCGCACCATTTTTACACTGATTGAGGGCAGTAAGCGGGTTGATTGCACAGTTGATAGCGAGCTTTAGCCAGAGTGCATCGATAATATGATCGTTCCAACTTGTTTGTGGTAACGCGTGATTAAACACATCGGCAACAAAGGCACATTGTTGGCCTTTTTTGTTCCATGCTCCGATCTGAGTGGTTCCGTTTCCGGTGTGGTGTACCTGATGCTTACTGGGTTTGAACGCGGCTTGTGTCGTCGTTGCGATTAAGACTGGCCAGCTTGAAAGCGTTGCTTCTAATTCATCTAGCGCACCCATGCCGTTGTGCATAAATAACAATATGGTATCAGGGTGGATATGATCTAGCAGAGGGGTAATCGCGCTTTCTACTTGCCAAGCTTTCACTGTGATGAGAACCAAATCGCTATTAGCAAGAAGCCCAGTATCATTGCTAGGAAAAGTGATTTTCTCTTCATTGTCGAGTTGAATCGCAAAAGTCGAAGTGTCACCTTTTCGCTGCCACAGCGAGATATTATGCCCCGCTTGTTGAAGTTTATATGCCCAAAGAGCGCCAATGGCACCGGGGCCAACAATGGTGATATTCAAGATGGTTACCTAGCTGAAATCTATGCCAGAAGCATAACGCTAGCGTGTGATATTTCCAAGGGGGAGGCGCAAGATGGGAATGTTTAGGGATAAAAAATGGCGCTTAAAAGCGCCATTTCAAATCTTGTTGCTAACAACTCAAATTAGAAGTTGTATTGTACACGGTAGATTAGAGCGTCACCGTATGCGTTACCGTCGTTTAGCTTTTCGTTAACACCAAGCTTGTTTTGGAAGTAACGGTAAGTAAGAGCTGTGGAAAAGTTGTCTGTTACGTGCCAGAACAACATTGCAGCGCCGTTTAGGCCTGTTTTTCCGCCCATTTCAGCAGCGTATTCATCAGCACGGTTAAACTCAATTTCGTTCCAGTTAACTAAAGAGAAGTTCTGACCTAGTGCTTCAAATTTGTATCCAGCAGACCAACCGGCCATGTAACCGTTAAGGCCATCATAGTTGAAGTTGCCGTAACCAAAGTTAGACCATGCGTTTACTTCATGAACACCAACCCATGGCTTAAACCACCAATCTTCGCCAGTTAGTTTAGTGTAGCCAAGACCAATTACGCGGTTTTGTTCACTTTGTTGAGCGTTATCATGATTGTAAACTTGTGCGTAAAGGCTAGCACCAGTATCGCCCAGATAAACGTGTGCTTGACCTTTTACAGATGCTTTACGCTTGTCTGATGATTTTTCAACACTTTCGTAATCGTAAAAACCGTATAGTTCGCCCCACGTAAATCCAGCACCACCTTCAATACCCACTACAAATTGGTTGCGGTCGCTAGCATTTTTAATTGCATTTGGACCATGGTTCCAGCTTTGGTGATCTAGGTACATGCCGCCAAAACCGTATAGGTATTCTGCTTGAACTGGAGCTGTTGCAGCTGCTGCAACAAGGCTAAGAGCCAAAAGTGATTTACGCATAGGTGTCTACTCTTTCAATTTATGAATGTGTTAACCAATGATCCATGGTTGCTTCAATCCTTTGACGGCTATCATATAGATATTTATCTCAATTAAAAGTGAAACAAGTGAGAAAAAGAAACCGTTTGCGTGATATGTATCACATAAAATAAATGTTAGGGGAACTTTGTTGGTTCGCAGCAATAATAGACATAAATTGTCGATTCTCAAGTCGATTATTAACAGGTAATCGGTTTCGTTCTAACTTTTGGTGAAAATAGACGCGGTATAGATAAAGGCTTATGAGACGGGGCTTGATGGAAAAAAACCGACCTATTCAGGTCGGCTATGGGTGCGATTTCACATAGTTATTGTGGTTATTTTTTTATTCTTGTTTGAGTTCAATATCTTGCTCAAGATCTTGGTCACGTTTCCTCGCTTTTTCGAGTAAATCGGTAAAGTAGTGCCTTAATGAATAGAGCATGATGAGGCTTGGTATTACCATTAGTGCCGTAATAATGAAGAATAACGACCAATCATTAAGGTAATCAGCCAACTCCCCACTAAACGATGCAAGCGTCGTTCGGCCAAAATTACCTAGCGATGCGAGTAGCGCATATTGTGTGGCTGAAAATGCCTGCCCAGTTAATACGGTTAGGAAAGAGACAAAAGCAACGGTAGAGAAGGCCGTCGTAAAGTTGTCAACGATGATCGTGGCTAAGAATAGATTCTCGTTCGGTCCCACGCTTGCAATCCATGCGAACATTAAGTTACTTGCCGCCATTGCCACGCCACCAATCATTAGGCCGCGTACAATACCAAACTTCACGTTGAACATACTGCCAACGATGGTGAAGACAATCGTTACCCACCAGCCAATCAATTTAGAGTAGTGACCAATTTGTTCGTTACTAAAGCCCACTTCTTTATAGAAGGCTATCGACATTCTTCCAAGGAAGGCTTCGCCAATCTTGAACAAAAAGACAAACAGCAGAAGTGTAACCGCGACACGAACGCCATTTCGCTTAAAGAAATCCCAGAAAGGTTCAATGGCCGTTACGGTTAGCCATGCAATCAATTTGGAACCTACTACTTCAGAGTGACGCGCTTCAGCTTGCATCTGTAAGCGCTCACGGAGTGTTTTAGGCTCGCCGACTAAAAGTGTAAATAACATGAGAACACCGACGATGACGGCCATTCCGTAATAAACACCATTCCAACCGATTGCATCAGCGTTAACAAATGCTAGATAGCCAGGCAATGAGTAACCCGTCCACCAACCCGCAACAGCCATCGCAGAGGCTTGTGGCAGTTTGCTCGATTCAGACTTAGGGAACGTATCAATCCGGTAGGCATCAATGGCAATGTCTTGCGTAGCTGAAGCAATCGCAATACCCAGAGCTAGCATGGAAGTGAACATCAAATCATTTGCGGGATTAACGCCAGCAATAAATAAGGTGCAGATCAAGACAAAACATTGGCAAAAGAAAATCCAACTACGACGTTGTCCAAGCAGGCGGTGAAGCAAAGGGAGTTTGACGCGGTCGACTAACGGAGCCCAAAGAAAGTTAATGGCATAAACAGCAAAAACAGAGCCAAAATAGCCGATAGCGGCTCGAGTAAGTCCGGCATCTTTAAGCCAACCAGACATGTTGGAACCAATCAGTACCCAAGGAAAGCCACTGGAACAACCCAGCATGAATACCCAAAGTAAGCGTCTATCAAGATAACTGCGGAACGTTTCCATCCAAGACATTTTACTTGTCATTGAACACTCCTTGTTGCAAAGAAAAATAGCGAAGAAAAAGGCTGACTCAGTGGTCAGCCTTGAAGGGATATTATTTTTGTAGTGTAACTTTGTTGACTACGATAGGCGCGACAGGCACATCTTTCATGCCGTTTTGAATACCTGTAGGTTGCATTGCCATACTTTCAATGACTTCAAATCCCTGTGTTACTTTGCCAAATACGGCATAGCCGTCATTACGAGCAGAATAGTTCAAGAAATCGTTGTCTTGTAAGTTAATAAAAAACTGACGGCTAGCAGAATGAGGATCTGAAGTTCTCGCCATAGCGATAGTCGCCACGTTGTTTTTTAGGCCATTGCTTGCTTCATTACGAATGGGTGCGTAAGTCGCCAGGCGATTTAGATCAGCATCAAAACCACCACCTTGAGCCATGAAACCAGCAATTACGCGGTGAAATTGGCTGCCTTCGTAGCTGCCATCTTCAACATAACGTAAAAAGTTTTTAACGGTGATAGGTGCTTTTTCTTCATTGAGTTCAACCGTGAAACTGCCTTGTGTTGTTTCAAAAACCACATTCGCAGCCATTGTTGGCCAGGCGATGCAGCAAAGCATCGCAACGAGTAATTTACGCATTTAGAAGCGCTCCTTCATGTAATCTGAGAGTTCTTGATCGTTGGCAATTTCTGCCAATGTTAAGTTGATTACGTCATTTAGTACGGTAGCGATTTCTTCATCAGAAGCGGCCATAGTGCCTGTTTTTTTACCTGTGCCGTTATAGGTCTTAACGAATTTCCCTTGTGGAGTCTCGGCAGTCAGTTGCAAAGTAACAACGGCATCCATTTCGTTTTCCATTAGGGTATTGGCAACATTAACAAGCACTTGTTGAACTTCTAGTGTTAACGTGTTGTTGCTGTTTACGACCATTTGGAAGCCTTGAGAAATTAACTGCTCATAAAGAGCGGTCTCAATCGCAACACGAAGGTTTTGACGCGCATGAATGGGTTGAGTGCTCTTACGGCCGCTTTTCACTAGTGCTACATACTGTGCTGTACGTAAATCTTTGCTTGATAAAGTGAAGGTTACGTTATCAACCATTTTTTGATTACTTAACGTAGGTTGCGGGTTGATGCTGATTTGCTCTTCTTTTTGAGGAGAAGCGCAGGCCGCAAGTAGTACGATTGAGGCAGCGACAATCAGTTTTCTCATGCTTTATTCCTTTATTAGTGTGCTGTCAGTAGAGACGGCATGTGTAGTCAGTATCAAGATAATAGTGAATTACTTAGTGGCTTGTAAAATAACAAATTTATTGTTTGATGCAACCACGTCTACATTTGACTGACCAAATAAGCGTTTAAGCTTAACATCGTAGCCTAGGTGACGGTTGCCAATAACAATTAATTGACCGCCAGTATTAAGAACATGCTTTGCATCACAGAACATTTGCCAAGCAATATGATCAGTAATGGCTTGCTGTTGGTGAAATGGAGGGTTACACATCACCAAGTAGGAGCTGTCTGGTGTAAATCCATCTAAGCAGTTGTTTGCGATACACTGAATATCACGCTCGTTACATAAGTTATCGATTAAATTACCTTTGGCTGATTCAACCGCCATGAAGCTTTCGTCGACACAGGTAATGCGCGCCTGAGGGTTTAGTTGGGCTGCTTTTATCGCCAACACACCATTACCACAACCTAGGTCAATAATATGACGAAGCTCTGGATCTTGTGGGATGTGTTCTAACATGAGGCGGGCACCAAGATCTAAGCTCTCTCCTGAATACACGTTAGCATGATTTTTTAGTGTGATGTCATGTCCGTCTACTGACCAATTTGTCGTGTCAGACACGTCAGGAACCGTTTGGTTATTTGGCAAAGAGAAAACGAGACGGTGTTTCTTCCAAGCAAGTGAGGTTGTTGTTTCACCAAAGTGCTTTTCAAACAGGTTTAAGGTGGAAGAGTGGATGTCTTTCGCTTTGTTAACACCGATAACCTTACAATGGCTTGGCAGATGCTTTCTCAATTTAGAGAGCTGCCAAGTAAGTAGACGATTGCTTTTAGGCAGTTGCATTAAAACGAGATCAATATCCGCGGGGATTTCGTCCAAGCAAGAGAGAAGCTTAACCTCTTTACTCTGATTTTTTTCTAAGTTTTTACTCGTTCCTCGGTGGCTGATAAACGAGTCACTCATCATAAATACGTGATGCTTTTCTGAAAACCAGCAAGACAATGCACCAAAATGGTCATTAAGGATTAAGATTCGCTGGTGCGGCTCTAAATTTAGTTCCTGTTCAACATGATTAATGAGGTACTCGTCTCCAGCGTTCCATGCTTGCAATGTTTCATTGTTGCGCTTTGGGTAGCGAGTAAGAGTCAAGCTGCGCTCGAAAAGATTCAGTTCAGTATTCATTTTTTATAACTATGCCAGTTTCAGTTGTTCTATTGTCTCAAAAGGGTTTCCAACAGGAAACAAAAAATGAAAGCGATTCTGAAATAGAACAGGAAATCCCAAACAACAAATAACCTGATACAATTAACCCTAAAAGATAATAGATAGCTTATAGTTAATACGACTATAATATTGCCCGTCAGTTACGTTAAGGAAGGACTATGATTCAAGAAATCATTGAAACTAAACTGCATTTTGCGTTTGAACCCGAACACCTCGATGTGAACAATGAAAGCTATATGCACAATGTTCCTGCAGGCTCGGAAAGCCATTTTAAAGTTATCATTGTGAGTGATGCGTTTGAATCTCAACGCTTGATTGCTCGCCATCGACAAGTCAATGTCGCTTTAGCCGAAGAGCTAGAAAACAACATTCATGCATTGTCGATTCACACCTATACTTCCAAAGAATGGAAAGAACTTAGAGATGGAGCACCTGAAAGCCCGATGTGCATGGGTGGCAGTAATACCCCTTCGAATTAAGAGTAAATTGTTGCAGAAACATTCAATTTCACCTATTTAGCTAGTGAATGAATGTAAGTGACATAAAAGAATAAGTAATGTTGTGTTGTTTTATGAATAAACAGTGCGATTGCAACTCAAGAAATTTAACATTTGTGCGACAGGTCAAACTTATTTGATTTGATGAGCTAATCTTTGACCAATAAGTATTAATTAACAGATTATTCGAGTGAGAGGTCATGGCATCAAGGGCTTAAATGATGCTAGACTTACGCACTGAAAGTGGCCCTTCACCTTACATTGTGAAGGGTTGATTAATGGATTGTTGCGATTTTGGCCAAGGTGTAGGCCGAAACTCGACACAGAAATGTCGTGTCTAAATGTTACGCAAATAACAGAATCTTTTTCCCGATAAAATAGTGCAAGTGCGTATGATTACAATAAAAAAGGGTTTGGATCTTCCTATTGCAGGTGGACCATCCCAGGTGATAAGTGATGGCAAAGCCATTAACAAAGTCGCCTTGCTTGGCGAAGAATACGTGGGTATGCGTCCAACGATGCATGTTCGCGTGGGTGATGATGTGAAAAAAGGCCAAGTTCTTTTTGTAGATAAAAAGAACGAAGGTGTAAAATTCACAGCTCCAGCAAGCGGTAAAGTCATTGAAGTTAACCGAGGCGCTAAACGCGTTCTTCAGTCAGTAGTGATTGAAGTATCAGGTGACGAGCAAGTGACTTTTGAAAGCTACAAAGCAGACCAACTAGCAAGTCTTGATCGCGATGTGATCAAAACTCAACTGGTTGATTCTGGTGCGTGGACTGCTTTGCGTACCCGTCCTTTCAGCAAGGTACCTTCAATTTCGTCGTCTACCAAGGCGATTTTTGTGACTGCGATGGATACTAATCCGTTAGCAGCTGACCCTGAAGTAATAATTGGTGAGCAAGCAGAAGCATTTTCTGCTGGTCTAGATTTGTTGTCTAAATTAACAGACGACAAAGTTTACGTATGTAAAAAAGGCCATAGCTTACCTCGCTCAACTCAAAGCAATGTCGAAGAACATGTATTTGATGGTCCACACCCAGCTGGGTTGGTGGGCACTCACATGCATCATTTGTATCCGGTCAATGCTGAACATGTAGCGTGGAGTATTAACTACCAAGATGTGATTGCATTTGGTCAGTTGTTCTTAACTGGTGAACTTTACACAGACCGTGTTGTTTCTCTCGCGGGTCCTGTCGTAAATAAACCTCGCTTAGTTCGCACTCAAATAGGTGCTCATTTAGGTGACTTAGCAGATAGCGAGTTAATGCCTGGTGATGTACGTATTATTTCCGGTTCAGTCTTGACTGGCACACAAGCAACAGGCCCTCATGCTTATCTTGGCCGTTATCATTTGCAAGTGTCAGCCTTACGTGAAGGTTACGAGAAAGAATTATTCGGTTGGGCTATGCCTGGCAAAAATAAGTTCTCGGTAACGAAAGCTTTCTTAAGTCACTTCTTCCCTAGTCAAGTGTTCAACATGACCACAACGACGAACGGCAGTGATCGTGCAATGGTTCCAATTGGTAACTACGAAAAAGTAATGCCACTTGATATGGAACCGACTTTGCTTTTTCGCGATCTTTGTGCGGGTGATATTGACAGTGCTCAAGCACTAGGTGCGTTAGAGCTGGACGAAGAAGATGTGGCTTTATGCTCGTTTGTTTGTCCGGGCAAATATGATTACGCGGAAATGTTGCGTGATTGTCTAGACGCCATCGAGAAGGAAGGGTAAGTCATGGCTTTGAAGAAGTTCATTGAAGACATAGAACATCATTTTGAGCCGGGTGGTAAACACGAAAAATGGTTTGCCCTTTATGAAGCAGCAGCAACGTTGTTTTATACGCCTGGTTTAGTAACAAAAAAAGGCACTCACGTACGTGATAGTGTCGATCTAAAACGCATCATGATCATGGTGTGGTTTGCGGTATTCCCTGCCATGTTTTGGGGTATGTACAACACTGGCCATCAGGCTATCGTTGCACTTAACCACCTCTATTCAGGTGCAGAGCTTGCTTCAGTAATCGCGGGTAACTGGCATTACTGGGGGACCGAGTTAATCGGGGGCACGCTCGGGGCAGAGGCCGGATGGGGCAGTAAAATGCTTCTCGGGGCTACTTATTTCCTACCTATTTACGCGACAGTGTTTATTGTCGGTGGTTTCTGGGAAGTACTGTTCTGTATGGTGCGCAAGCACGAAGTTAACGAAGGTTTCTTTGTTACTTCGATTTTATTTGCCTTAATCGTTCCGCCAACATTACCACTTTGGCAAGCAGCACTAGGTATTACCTTTGGTGTTGTTGTCGCTAAAGAAATCTTTGGTGGTACTGGTCGTAACTTCCTTAACCCAGCGCTTGCCGGTCGTGCATTCCTGTTCTTTGCATACCCTGCACAGATTTCAGGTGATGTTGTTTGGACTGCAGCTGATGGCTTCTCTGGTGCTACGGCACTTAGCCAGTGGGCACAAGGCGGTAACGGCGCACTTATCAACGGTGTAACTGGCGAAGCAATTACTTGGATGGATGCCTTTATTGGTAACATTCCTGGTTCAATTGGTGAAGTATCTACATTGGCACTGATGATCGGTGCTGCAATGATTGTGTACATGGGCATTGCTTCATGGCGCATTATCATTGGTGTAATGCTTGGCATGGTTGCGACTTCGTTCTTGTTCAATGTGATTGGCTCTGACACCAATGCAATGTTTGCAATGCCTTGGCACTGGCACTTAGTGCTTGGTGGTTTTGCATTCGGCATGTTCTTTATGGCGACAGACCCAGTATCGGCTTCATTTACTGACAACGGTAAATGGGTATACGGTGCATTGATTGGTGCAATGTGTGTAATGATTCGTGTAGCTAACCCTGCATACCCAGAAGGTATGATGTTAGCGATCTTATTCGCGAACTTATTTGCACCTCTATTCGATCACGTTGTGGTTGAGAAGAACATCAAGCGGAGAAACGCACGCTATGGCAAATAATAACGATAGCATTAAAAAGACGCTGTTTGTTGTTATCGCATTGAGCTTAGTGTGCTCAATTGTGGTGTCGGCTTCAGCGGTATTATTGCGTGACAAACAGCGCGAAAATGCAGTACTAGACAAGCAATCGAAAATCATCGATGTTGCTGGCTATTCTGCAGCTTCTCCTACAGAAGTTCGTGCGCTTTACGCAAGTAATATAGAACCTCGTCTGGTTGACTTTGCAACCGGTGATTTTGTCGACGGCGATGCAGCAGCATACGACCAACGTCAATCAGCGAAAGATCCTGCTCAGTCAATCAAACTGACTGGCGAACAAGACGAAGCTAAAATCATTCGTCGTGCTAACACAGGTATTGTTTACCTTGTGAAAGAAGGCACGGCAACGACTAAAGTTATCATTCCTGTTCACGGTAATGGTCTTTGGTCGATGATGTACGCATTTGTTGCGGTAGAAACTGATGGCAACACAGTTTCTGGTCTTACTTACTACGAGCAAGGTGAAACTCCTGGGCTTGGTGGCGAGATCGAAAACCCAACTTGGCGTGCACAGTTCGTTGGCAAAAAACTGTTCGATGAGAACCACAAACCTGCGATTAAAATCGTAAAAGGTGGCGCTCCTGAAGGTTCTGAGCACGGTGTTGATGGCCTTTCTGGTGCAACATTAACAGCGACTGGCGTTCAACACACTTTCGATTTTTGGTTAGGGGACATGGGCTTTGGTCCTTTCCTAGCAAAAGTACGTGACGGAGGCCTGAACTAATGTCAAATGCAAAAGACATGAAGAAGAACCTTCTTTCGCCAGTACTAGACAACAACCCGATTGCCTTACAGGTATTGGGTGTTTGTTCTGCTCTGGCGGTAACGACAAAACTTGAAACCGCATTTGTTATGACTCTCGCTGTTATTTTTGTAACGGCTTTGTCTAACTTCTTCGTTTCAGTTATTCGTAATCACATTCCAAACAGCGTTCGTATCATCGTTCAGATGGCCATCATCGCATCTTTGGTAATCGTGGTAGACCAAGTATTGAAGGCATTCCTATACGATATCTCTAAACAGCTATCTGTATTCGTTGGTCTTATCATTACAAACTGTATCGTAATGGGTCGTGCGGAAGCATACGCAATGAAGTCGAAGCCACTTCCATCGTTAATCGATGGTATCGGTAATGGCTTAGGTTACGGTTTTGTATTGATTACGGTTGCTTTCTTCCGTGAACTATTTGGTAGCGGTAAGCTATTTGGTTTGGAAGTACTTCCATTGGTGAGCAATGGTGGTTGGTATCAACCAAACGGTTTGATGCTGCTAGCACCTTCTGCGTTCTTCTTAATTGGTTTCATGATTTGGGCTATCCGTATCATCAAGCCAGAACAAATAGAACCGAAGGAGTAAGGACGTTATGGAACATTATATTAGTCTGCTTGTTAAATCGATTTTCATCGAAAACTTGGCACTGTCGTTCTTCCTAGGTATGTGTACTTTCTTGGCCGTGTCTAAGAAAGTGAAAACATCGTTTGGCTTGGGTGTTGCGGTAATCGTGGTGTTGACCATCGCGGTTCCAGTGAACAACCTATTGTACAACCTAGTACTGAAAGACAGCGCATTGGTTGCTGGTGTTGATCTGAGTTTCCTAAACTTCATCACCTTTATTGGTGTAATTGCGGCATTGGTACAGATCCTAGAAATGGTATTAGACCGTTTCTTCCCACCTTTGTATAACGCGCTAGGTATTTTCCTCCCGCTTATCACAGTTAACTGTGCAATCTTTGGTGGCGTATCATTCATGGTACAGCGCGATTACAACTTCGTAGAATCAGTCGTTTATGGCTTTGGTTCTGGTGTAGGTTGGATGCTAGCTATCGTAGCACTTGCAGGTATCCGTGAGAAAATGAAGTACTCTGACGTACCTCCTGGTCTTCGTGGTTTAGGTATTACCTTTATCTCTGTAGGTTTGATGGCGTTGGGCTTTATGTCTTTCTCTGGTGTTCAACTGTAAGTCGGGTAAACCGCACAATTTATAAGGAATAGTCAATGGACATTATTCTTGGTGTAGTGATGTTTACTCTGATCGTACTGGTATTGGTTTTAGTGATCTTGTTCGCTAAATCTAAGCTGGTACCAACAGGTGACGTTACAATCACAATTAACGGTGATCCAGAGAAGAGCATTATAACTTCTCCGGGTGACAAATTACTCAGCGCTATGGCGGGTAAAGGTATCTTCGTTTCATCTGCTTGTGGTGGCGGTGGCTCTTGTGGCCAGTGTCGCGTAAAAGTAAAAGCAGGCGGCGGTGATATTCTTCCAACTGAACGTGATCACATCTCTAAAGGTGAAGCACGTGAAGGTGAGCGTTTAGCTTGTCAGGTTGCTGTGAAAACAGACATGGATATCGAGCTTCCAGAAGAGATCTTCGGTGTTAAAAAGTGGGAATGTACTGTTCTTTCTAATGACAACGAAGCGACTTTCATCAAAGAGCTTGTGCTTAAGATCCCTGATGGTGAAGAAGTGCCGTTCCGTGCGGGTGGTTACATCCAAATCGAAGCTGAACCTCATCACATTAAATACGCTGATTTCGATATTCCAGAAGAGTATCGTGGCGATTGGGATAAGTTTAACTTGTTCCGTTACGAGTCTGTGGTTAATGAACCTTCAATCCGTGCTTATTCTATGGCGTCATACCCAGAAGAAGAAGGCCTGATCAAGCTGAACGTTCGTATCGCAACTCCGCCACCTAATAACCCAGACGTGGCTCCAGGTGTGATGTCTTCATACATTTGGTCACTGAAAGAAGGTGATAGCTGTACTATTTCAGGTCCATTTGGTGAGTTCTTCGCTAAAGATACGGACAACGAAATGGTCTTCATCGGTGGTGGTGCTGGCATGGCGCCAATGCGTTCACACATCTTTGATCAGTTATTGCGCCTTAAGTCTTCTCGTAAGATGACTTACTGGTACGGTGCTCGTTCTAAGCGTGAGATGTTCTACATCGAAGATTTCGATAATCTTCAAAAAGATAACGAAAACTTCTCATGGCATGTTGCTTTGTCTGATCCATCACCAGAAGATAACTGGGATGGCTACACAGGCTTCATTCACAACGTGATTTATGAAAACTACTTGAAAGATCATGACGCACCAGAAGATTGTGAATACTACATGTGTGGTCCACCTATGATGAACGCAGCCGTTATCGGTATGCTGAAAGACTTAGGTGTAGAAGATGAAAACATCTTGCTCGATGACTTTGGTGGCTAAACCCATCTAAGTGTTTGAATCTATGGCTGGCTCTTTTGAGTCAGCCATTTGTTTTTTAGAAAGGCAAAGGGCATAAGGCAAAAGGCATAAAAGGGATTCCTTTCGTCTTTCGCCTTCTGTCTTCAGCCTTATATATTGGAGTACGCAAGTGAGAATTTGGCTTGTAGCATTAACTTCTTTTTTACTGCTTTCTGGTTGTAGCGATGCACCTAAACAAGTGCATTTAACGGGCCCGACAATGGGTACTAGCTATAACGTTAAATACCTACCGACTGAAAACTCACCAACGGGTGAAGAGCTTCAGGTTGAAATTGATAAGCTACTTGAGTTAGTTAACGATCAAATGTCAACGTATCGTAAAGATTCGGAGCTTAGTCGTTTTAATCAATTTACCGGTGACACAGGCTTTGAGGTTTCAAGTGAAACTGCCCTTGTAGTGAAAGAAGCCATTCGCTTAAATCTGCTGACTGAAGGTGCTCTGGATGTGACGGTGGGTCCGTTAGTTAACCTATGGGGTTTTGGTCCTGAGGCGCGTCCTGATGTTGTTCCTTCTGATGACGAGTTAGCGCAACGTAAGGCAATGACCGGGATTAAATACTTAAGTGTTGAAGGGAACACTCTGACGAAAACACAGCCTAACTTGTATGTAGACCTTTCTACTATCGCAAAAGGCTGGGGTGTTGATGTTGTCGCTGAATACGTTGCTTCACAAGGCATCGACAATTACATGGTCGAAGTTGGTGGCGAAATGCGCGTTAAGGGTGTGAATGGCGAGCAAGTACCGTGGCGCATAGCGATTGAAAAGCCTTCAGTTGAAGAACGAGCGATTCAAGAGATAATCGAGCCCGGCGACATGGCAATTGCGACCTCTGGTGATTACCGTAATTATTTCGAAAGCAACGGTGTTCGTTACTCTCACATCATCAACCCGCAAACAGGAAAGCCAATTAATCATAAGGTGGTTTCGGTCACTGTGCTGCATCCATCAAGTATGACTGCTGACGGGCTAGCAACGGGTTTAATGGTATTAGGTGAAGAAAAAGGACTCGCGGTTGCTAATCAAAATGATATCGCAGCAATGATCATCACTAAAACCAAAGACGGCTTTAAAGAATTTTATTCAGATGCATTTTTACCATTTGTTAAGAAGTAGGAGAGAGCGATGACAACCTTTTTAGTTACTTTCGGTGTTTTCCTTGCGGTCATTGCCGCAATGGCGGTTGGTTATATCTTTCAGAAAAAAGTCGTGAAAGGCAGTTGTGGTGGCCTTGGCGCAATGGGCATAGACAAAGTGTGTAATTGCCCTGAACCTTGTGATGCTCGCAAAAAGAGAGAAGCAAGAGAAGCGCGTGCTGCGCAATGGAAGAAAAACCAAATTTTGTAATAGGCGATGAATCAGTCGCTAAAATGCAATTAGATTAACGACCCGTTAAACTATAGCCGCATTAAGTCAATGAAAGGAGAGCGATTTGAGCTCTCCTTTTTTATTAGTTGGAAATTAAGCGAGTACTAACTTGTTTTAGCAATGAGGCGGTTTCTGCCATCATCTTTTGCTTGATAAAGCAGCTCATCGGCTTCTCTCAGATGGATATTTAGATCGACGTCAGAACTTCCTGATGTGACCCCAATACTGACCGTTACACGAATATCTTGCTCGTCAAACGCGATTTGATATTGTTCTATGTCTTTGCGGGTATTATCCAAGTGAGTAATGAAATCGATATAGCTAGATGTGCTGACAATACAAAACTCTTCCCCACCAAACCGAACCGCTAAGTCGTCCTTGAAGTTATCCTGTAGTAGTTTTGCAACTTTTGCTAGGACAAGATCACCGCATTCATGACCGTAATTGTCGTTTACTTTTTTAAAGAAATCGATGTCAATCATGGCGACATTGCGGTTACCACTTTTAGAACGGCTGCATTCTTCAAACAAATAGCGGCGGTTCCACAATCCGGTGAGGGCGTCTTGATTCGCCATTTGATATAGCTCGTCAGTGACGTCTTTCATGTCTAGGATGTGTTGTACGCGACAATAAAATTCTTCTTGGTTGAATGGTTTGTAAAGAAAGTCGTTTGCCCCAGCTTTTAGAAAGCGAGCCGTTAACGTGCGATCACTGTTGGCGGACAGACCTAGAATCGCGACGTGGTTTCGGTCAAAATCGTGGCGAATGTCTCTGGTCAGTGTGATATCGTCTTTATTCGGCATGTCGTGATCGGTAATAACGAGGGTTACGTCAGGGTTATCTTTTAACGCTTGAAGCCCCAGTTCACCATCCTTAGCTTGAATGGTCTCAATAAACTGATGTTCCAGTAGATAGGTAACATGATTACGTACCATGGCGGAATCATCAACAACCAACGCTTTGTGTGAGTGGTTGGCAAGTAAACGTTTTAGTAGTGGACGTAAGTAGGAAACCGAAGCGGTGCTGTCTTTGGTTATATAGTCTAATACGCCTTTTGCTATCACTCTTTCTCGTACTGCATCATTAAATTGTGCGGTAAGAATGATGACTCGCAATTGGTACGAGAGCACCAAATCGATAATTTCCCCGTCTTCGCCGTCTGGTAGGCAATAATCGAGAACCGCATACATGAAGTTGGTGTCACTGTCTAAAATATTCTTGGCGTCAGAGCAAGAGGCTGCCAACACCACGTCGAATCCAATGGAAGTTAATTTAGACTCTAAATAATTACGAAACGCTCGGCTATCTTCAACTACCAAAATTCGGTTTAGCACTAGACCCTCTTATAACAAATCAATCCCTTGAATTAATTGTAATGCTTCGATTAAATTCCGCCACGATAAATGCAGTTTTGATAACAATATTGGGTTAATTATCACTATTGGCTTAGGGAGTTATATTTATTATACTGTTCTTTTATACAGTTTATTGGTGGCAGGGTGCAATTCGAGCGGAAAATTATCCACGTAGATATGGATTGTTTACCCGATAGTCTGACCGCTTCGGCTGGTGTAGCACCGTTGAAATTTCTTGCCAAAGTGGCCTCTGATCTTAATAAACCCAATGGCCAGTATGTGATCCCCCCTGAAAGGGTACAAGACGAGATTGATAAACTGCCATTAGAAAAGATCCCAGGGGTAGGAAAAGTCAGCTTAGAAAAATTGCATCAGGCTGGGTTTTACGTTTGTTTGGATATTCGAAATAGTGATTATAGAGAATTGTTGCTCAAATTTGGTCGAATGGGAGCATCGTTGTGGAAACGAAGTAGAGGCATTGATGACCGAGAAGTGACGACGGAAAGGGAGCGAAAATCCGTCGGTGTAGAACGTACTTTTAGTGAAAACATTTCAAGTTATGAGCAATGTTGGCAGGTGATTACTGAACGTTTATACCCAGAGTTAGATAAACGACTTGAAAAAGCGAGCCCAGAAAAAGCCATCATTAAACAGGGGATCAAAGTGAAATTTGCCGATTTTCAACAGACCACTATCGAGCATATTCACCCAGAACTAGAGTTAGACGATTTCAGACATTTACTTCGTGAAGTCCTCAAACGGCAGCAAGGTCGGGAAATTCGCTTGCTCGGTTTGAGTGTGATGCTCAAACCTCAGGAGCAAGCGAAGCAACTCAGTTTTTTCTAGGTTCTAGCTTGTACGACAGCTTGAACGACATCGGAAAATGGCAGGTGCTCTAGGGTTGCAAAACCGGCCATTTTCTTTGCTTTGGTTTTCGTGATCAAAGGCGTGGTTATTCCACATAGAAATCTTGCCACACTTTGGTCGGTGACCGAAGAAGAGCAAGCTTGAAGGAAAGGTTCTATCCATTGCTGTATTTGCTCAATCGCCGCCAAGTGATGCTCGTGGTGGGAGCCGGGTAGCCTAGCTACTTGTCCCATACAAACTGAGCAGTGACCGCATTTTTCAGGGGCTTTAACATCCGCAAAGTAGCGTGCAAGTTGATGGCTTAAACACTGCTCAGATTCAAATAGCTCTACCATATTACGTATTCTTCCTATCTCACTGGCTTCTTTTTGTTCAAATAAGTTGTATAACTCAAGAGCCAGTTGGGAGACGGGTTGACTGGTGTCGTTGACTTGATACACCTCAGTAATTTGTTTGCTTTCTAGCTCTACCCAGCCTTGCTCATTAAAGTAATCGATGGCTGCAACAACACGCTGACGTGGGGCGTTGTGATATTGGTATAGCGCATCAAAATCAAGCTGATGCCAAACGCGAGCTTTTGGCGCGCATTGGAAGATTGCTTCCACGAAGGCTTGCCTTTCTCCTTGGAAGTGAGACAAAATTTCGTGTTTCGTCTTGATTAGTTTGAATCGGTAGTCGGCGAAATAGCTGAACTTAGGCGAAATAACCTGTTTTAATTCAAGATAAACAAGCAATGTTTTCAAAGGTAACTGGCGAATGTTGTACTCACGAGACAGGTGGTTAAGCGTAAACTCCCAGTCGCCATCTTGTTGGTAGATAAGCCCCAATACACCGGCGATGGCAGCTTCGTCCGGCGTATCACCATAAACAAAGTTCTCTAGTACGGTAAGGCCGGTTTTATTACCTAATAAAATACAATCAGATTCATTGCCGTCTCGACCCGCCCTGCCAATTTCCTGGCTGTAATTTTCAATCGATTTAGGTAAATCAAAGTGGATGACTTGACGGATATTCGCTTTATCTACGCCCATACCAAATGCAATGGTGGCCACGATGCAGTTTATTTCACCGTGCATAAATTGGCGTTGTATCGACTCTCTGACCTCAGGTGATAACCCAGCATGATAGGCGTGAGCATTGATGTCCTGTTTTTTAAGTTGAAGAGCCACTTGCTCTGCGGTTTGTTGCAAGGTGACGTAAATGATACTGGGTTTACTTTCAGACTCTTGTAGGTGGTTGCAAAGAGCATCAAGTTTGTCGTCGTTTTCACAAGGCTTGATCAGTAAATTAAGGTTTGGACGATAAAACCCAGTGACCACTATGTGCTCCGGAGCAATAGCAAACTTGCTCTTCATGTCTTCTATAACACTAGGTGTCGCCGTTGCGGTGAGCAGTAATACCTGAGGGATATTCAATTGCTGCATGTATTGAGGTAGCTTTAAATAGTCAGGGCGAAAGTTATGCCCCCATTCTGAGATACAGTGCGCCTCATCAACAACCATCATCGAGAGCGGTATTTGGCTGATAAAATGCCTAAATCGTTCGTTCTTAAGTCGCTCTACTGAGATCATCAAGATTTTAATCGAGCCATCACGTACTCCTTGCATCACTTGTTGCACCGCTTCTCTCTCCATTGAAGAATCGATAGAGGCGGCAGCGATGCCCTTACTTTGTAAGAAGTCTACTTGATCCTTGATAAGTGCTAAGAGCGGTGAAATAACCAAGGTTAGGCTCGGTAGGTGCAGGGCAGGAAGTTGATAACAGAGAGACTTACCAGAGCCAGTTGGAAAGATTGCAGCGCAAGAATGGCCAGACATGACGGTATCAATCACTTCTTGTTGACCCTGCCTTAACGCATCAAAGCCAAAAATTTGTTTAAGTGATTGCTCAATAGTCAGTGGTGTCATTGCTTCTTTCCCATATTTGGCCGATTCAGTGTATTCTACCCGTAAGTGAAATTAAGAGAGAGCATTTAGTGGATAAATCCGAGTTATGCCAACTAATACTGATTGAGTTGCATAAGGTGCATCAGGTTTCTTTGGCTGCGACCCAGTCTGCTATTGAATCAGCAACCAACGAAGAAACCATCCCTGACAATAAATACGATACGTTAGCATTAGAAGCGGCGTATCTTGCTCACGGCCAAGCGCAGCGCGTTCAAGAATGCGAAGAGAATATTCGTCAATATCGAGAGTTGGTATTAAGAGAATTCACGATAGACACCCCCATTACTGTCAGTGCGCTAGTGGAAGTTGTTGATGAGCACGACAAATTGAGTTGGTTTTTTGTCGGCCCATGCGGTGGTGGCTTAAGTGTCTGTGTGTCTAGTAAACAAGCATCTGTCGCGGTCGTAACACCGCAAGCACCACTAGGGAAAGCGCTGGTGGGCAAATTTTTGCATGACGAAGTGGACGTTAAAATAGGCGATAAAACTCACTGTTATGAAATTACGCAAGTACTGTAATTTCTGACATCGTGAATGAATTTAAGAGAGTATCAAGATGAATAAATCATGGTTAGCGTTGGGTTTACTGTTATCAAGCCAAGGTGCACTTGCGGGGCAGTGCAAAATAGATGTAAGCAATGAAGTCCACCTAGATGGTGCTCAAGTAGAAGTGTACCAACAAGGGCAGCCCAAAGTGCTCATTGATAAGGACAACAATGTATTTATCAATGGAGAAGCTCTGGATCTTGATCAGATACAGCAGCAGGCGGCTCAAGCTTATCGTGAAAAAATGAACAAATATGTACCGGAAGCCAAAACTATTGCCAATAGCGGCGTTGAGCTAGCAAAAGAGATTGTCGACGATGTGAGTAGCAGTTTTGACAACAGTGAAGCGTTCGACAACGTGAAAGTGGCCATTGACAAATTCTATGCAGACATAGAAGCACGGTATACACAAGACGGCAGTTTTGTATTAAAGGAAGAGGCGTTTAGCGACGCGTGGAATAATTGGCGCAATGAGTTTGATCAGATGAGAGAAACCTTTGATTCAGAGTTCTTTTCCAGTGCTTTTACCGCACTGTCAGAAAAGATGAAAAAGGAAGGTGGCATTAACCTAACTGAACTGAAGGACAAAATGACTGAGTTGAAAAACCAGCTTGAAGAAAAAGTAAAAGGCCGCTCTGACGACATCAAGAAAGATGCGCAACAATATTGTGACGATCTTGAAGCAGTAGCGGAAGAAGAAAAAGCGTTACATGAAAAAATACCTGAGCTTAAAAACTATCGAGTCTTCACGATATAGGAAATGCTAAGGGCGAAGTACTAAAAGGGAAGTACTAAGAGCGAAGTGCTAAATAGTAAAAGTTAATTGTAGGAAATGAAGGGGCGCCGTTATTGGCGCCCCTTTATGCTTCTACAAAGAAACGCTATTGATTGAGAAGATCAAGCTTGTCGCCAACAGGGCCTGAGAAATTGAACCCATCGTGTTGGTCCCAGTTTATTGACCAAGTCATCATGCCGCCGAAGTTAGAATAAAGCTTCGCAGGCACGACAGAAGTACATCGAGTGCCTTTAATCAAGCAATCTAAGGCATCATTAATGTTTTGAATTGGAGCTTGTCCAGAGTTAGCTGAACTCGGCCCAGACGGTAAACCAATGGCCACTTGATCATCACGTAACGGTGCAAATTGGCTGCCATCTGCTAATGTGAAACCTTCAACCAGCATTTTCGCTGAGGCCACCATCATGTCAACCGAACCTTCAGGGGCTGCACCTGTCATGTACGGGTTAGGTAAGCCGCCATTGTTGTAAAGTTGCACATGCAGAAGATCCAATGTATCGCGAACTTCATTGATGACAGGAATATAGGCGCCCCAAATTCCAGTGTAGGCAATCATACCGCCTTGAACATATGGATGCTCAGGTGCCATCGTTAAGTACATGTCTCCACCAGTATTGATTTCAATTTGTTTCAGTGCGCGGCCAAGTCGTGCTTGGATCTGCGTACCGTGCATCAGGTTTGAGCCACTTTCTAGATCCACATCCAAACCATCGAATCCCCATTCATTAATGATGGCGGTTAAGCTACTAACAAAGTTAGCTTCGTCTAGGTCGGTATTGAGAGTGATGGTGCCTTCTGCCCCTCCAAGTGATAAGACAAACACTTTCCCCTGAGCTTGCAAGGCTGCCATGTCTTGCTTAAATTGCGCGGCATTTAAGGCAGGGCAAGTACTATGCATATCACCTGAATACAGGTTGAAGTGAACCGTGCCATTGCTGTTTCGATCGTTGTCGGCAAAAGCGATGTCAATGATATCCCAGCGGGTAGACATATCGGCAAGGCGAATAGGGCATCCTGAACCGTTGACAAAGTTATGCCAGTAGCCAATTAATTGATGTTTTTTCGCGACTTGCTCTACAGATTTTACCGTAACCCCACTGGATGTAGCGCTATTGCCTTGTGCGTCAGTCACGGTAGTCGTGAGGGTGTAGTTACCGATGGCCGTAGGCGTCCAACTGGTTTGGTATGGGGAAGTGGTATCTGTTGCGATCAGTGCACCATTGGCAAGGAAATCGACGCTTTGCACCGTGCTGACTAGGCTGGTTGCGTCAGCAGAGATCGTTGTTGTCTTTCCTAGCGCGAGGGTAGCGCCGGCCGTTGGAGCCGTGATTTGTGTGACGACAGCTTGGTCGCTCACACTCACAATCACGCTGTCTTCGGCTGTCGCTCCTAAGTTGGTGGTGGCGATGGCTTTGATTTGCGTTTGGCCTATCATCGTTGCTTGCCAATCAAGCGCGTAAGGGGCTAACGTATCGATACCAAGGCTGGTTTGATTCTCGAAAAATTCGACTTGAGAGATAGAACCTTCCACATAAGCGGCATCTGCGTTTACAGAGACCGTACTTCCAGCAAGATAAACAGAGTTGTTTAATGGTGAAGTCAGCGTAACGGTAGGGGGCGTTGAGCAGGCGCCAAGCCCAGTCCAAGCTTCTTGCCAATATTCACCTACTCCGGGTTCGTAGGCCCACGCAGAGCTGGATGAACACCAACCGGCCACATCGCAGCGATATTTTTGATTGTTGTTTTCAACGAGTGCATTAGCGGCGTAATTTGTGCCAGCGACATAAGAGGTTGCATCAGCGCATCCACCAGAAGAGCCACCAGAAACTGATAAGTTAACGGTTGCGCTTGTGGTGGAGAGGTTATCGTTATCTGTCGCTTTGGCACTGAAGCTGTGATCACCAGCTTGAGCTATCCATTGGTGCTCAAATGGTGCACTGGTATCGGTGGCAATGAGCGTGTTATCAACCATGAACTCGACTTGACTGATCGTGCCATCAGTATCGGAGGCGTCTGCCGTGATTTGTAATACGTCATTTTGTTTTATATTCTCCGAGCCTGTTGGTGAGCTCAGAACAATCGTTGGCGGTGTCGCTGATCCCGCTGGTGTCACAGAGATGTTTACATTTGATTCGTTACTGGCTCCTTGATCATCGGTAGCTAATGCTTTGATGGTGTGATTGCCTGTTGTGGTTGTCCAGACGAATTGGTAAGGCGGTGTTGTGATTACCGCGACCGACGTATTTGAAACAAAGAACTCCACCGAACTGACTTGAGTATCATCGCTCGCATTCGCTTGCAGTGTGATCTGGTTTCCTGTGGTGAGTTGTGCATTATTTAATGGTGAGATCACCTCGACTGCGGGAGGGATGTTTCCGCCAGCACAGGCTCCTAGTGAACTCCATTCTTGCCATTGCCCAGAATGCGTTTCTGGGGAATTTCCTTTCGACCACCCATTTGCTTTAAAGGCAGTTTGATTTTGTTGCACTTGGGAATTACTGGCATAGGCGGTTTCTGGTTGCCAGTTTGGTAAGTTAGTGCAGTCTATTGCGAATGCGGAGCTCGAGACTCCGCAAGTAGTAAGTATTGATAGGGTAAGTAAAGTCCGTTTCATTTTATCGATTCTCCATTTAACAGCAAACTTTAGTACTGACTCTATTAAATAGTCTGATAACTCATTAAACACATTGTTTTAACGACGATTTTTTATAGTCTTTGATTCGGTATCACAAACCCAGTGTGAGAGGTTTTCTTGTTGCACTTGATTTACGAGTCACTTCACAATCGATTTTTCCTGGTGAGAGATCTGGCCTAAGTGGCAAGCGGGCAATTTTTAGTTGGGTGTTGTGCTTAATAGCTGGAGTATTGTTCTTATAAAACTTGTTATTTTGGGTTTTTTTGGTACTGTACTAGACAACTAGTTCATAGAAGTATTTGCAACATGACAAACACGCGCGAAAGTTTTGGTTCAAGATTAGGTTTTATTTTGGCAGCGGCTGGTGCCGCAGTTGGTTTAGGCAATATTTGGGGTTTCCCTACCCAAGCTGCGAGCAATGGTGGTGGCGCCTTCTTGATGGTCTACCTAGTGATGATCTTAGTAGTCGCATACCCAATGCTGGTGGTCGAAATGGCGATCGGGCGGCATGGGCAAGCTAACCCAGTAGATAGTATGCGCTCTCTTACCTCGCACTCAGCAGGCAAAGGTGTTGGTAGCGTAATTGGCTGGGTTGGGCTTAGCGTGCCAAGTGCGGTACTGGCTTTTTATAGTATCGTTGGTGGTTGGCTAATTTGCTTCTTGCTTGGCGCTGTTACTGAGTTGCTCGGTATGGTCGAGGCCACGGCGTGGTTTAAAGGGTTTAGCGTAGAGCGAAACTTATTTGGTACGTTAACTTTTTATGTGCTGACGATTTTAATCGTGCAAGGTGGCGTAAAGCAGGGCATTGAAAAATGGTCGACTCGCTTAATGCCCGCGTTATTTGTGTTGTTTGCTGTGCTATTTGTTTACATCATGATGCAAGACGGTGCTATAGAAGGGCTTAAGCATTACCTCATTCCAGATTTCGAGAAAATTTGGGATCGTAAATTGATATTGGCGGCCATGGGGCAAGGATTCTTTTCTTTGACCATTGGCGGTTGCTCGATGCTGATATACGGTTCATACCTAAGTAAAAAAGAAAACCTACCCAAGATGGCTATGAGCGTCACCTTGGTTGATAGCGCCGTTGCGTTTGTTGCGGGTTTAGTGGTGATGCCTGCTATGTTTGTTGCGATGCAAAAAGGCGTCGAGATCTATGCACAGGATGGCTCATTACTTAGCTCTGATACCTTAGTATTTACTGTACTCCCCTTGATGTTTGATAGCCTTGGCGTATTAGGGTTGATATTCTCAGTTGTATTCTTTCTATTGTTAACCATTGCGGCGTTAACATCATCTATCTCGATGCTGGAATGTCCGGTCGCTTTGGTCAGTGAACGATTTGAAACGAAAAGGACGCCTACTAGCTGGGTTCTAGGCAGTTTAATCGCGCTGTTTAGTGTTGTTATTGTATTCAACTTTGGGGATTTGTTCGGTCTCGTTGCTATGGTTGCTACTCAGTACTTACAACCAACAGCAGCCCTTATGTTCTGCTTATTTGGTGGCTGGGTTTGGAACCGAAACAGTAAAATTAAAGAACTTGAACAAGGTTACCCAGATTTCCAAATGGGCTTGTTTGGTAAAATATGGCCTTTTTATGTGAAGTTCGTCTGTCCGATATTGGTAGCGACGGTAATCTGGGCTTCTTTTTAATTGGTATTTTATCACTTCGTTAGGTTGTTCAAAGCTGCGACGTAAGCTTACTAATTATCGTAAGCCTGCTAACTACTGTTAGTGGGCTTTTTTTTATACATCTGGGTATCAGCATGAATGATCAATTGCTGTCCGTTATTGCCGTCATTAGGGTAAATGGCATAACCAATAGCGGATGATATTTGGCATTTACCCTCGTTATATTCAATTGGTTTGTTGATCACACTTTCAATGTTTTCAATGTTTTCAATGAGAGCTTCGACCGTTTCAATATTTTGAATATTATTGAGTACCGCAACAAACTCGTCGCCTCCGTAACGGGCAACGATATCCGAATGCCTTAGTTTACTGGTGATCCGCGTAGCTACGGTTTTCAGTACCACGTCTCCAACCGTATGGCCTAATGTATCGTTAATCTGTTTGAATTTATTGAGATCGAAAAATAACACCGCCAGTAACTGCTCATCGCGTTTTGCTAGGTCAATCGAGTGGTGGAGGTGCTCTTCCATTAAGTAACGGTTAGGCAAGGTTGTAAGCTTGTCGTGCCCGGCATGATATTCCGCTTTTGCAACGGCATTATAGGCCTCACCTAAACGCCGACCCATACGTATGGTTAAGGTAGCCAAAGAATCCAGCTCAAGGAAATGAAGTTTTGGTTTTGGTTGCCAGTAATTTCCTCTACCTATGCTCTCAATGAGTTTACTTAGGGTATTTAATTGATGGATCGCACCGCGAGCAACGAGGTTAGATTGATATCTAATGTAGATATAAAATAATAGATAGAAGAACAGTAGCCCGGCGACCATCATCCAGCCTATTTGAGTTAGGTTGTCTTTTATATTCGAGTAACCATGTTCAATTTGCTCAGCGGGGATCCAGTAGAGTAGATACCAGTTCGTTTCTGGCAGTGTTGCCCAGCTAACAATTTTACTGTCTTGCAATATTACGTCGGTCACCCCATCACGTGAGCGTTGCATCTGAGTGATCAGATGTTGGGTTTCAGGTCTTTGGGATAAATCAAACGTATCTGGCTTGAAGTTGTCTTCTAAGATGGCATTTTTGTAGTCGTGTTCGAGAAGCTCCTTTACCTCTAAGTCCTGTTCTGCTTTGGTCGACATGGCGATGATTCGTCCTTGAGTATTTAACACCATGGCGTAACCTCCCCAGCCAATATCGAGATTCAGTACCTCATTAATGAGCTTGCTAAGCGTAATGTCTAACCCAACAACCGCTTCTAAATGATTGACGTCTTGGGTTGAATAAACTGGAGCAATGGAGGAGATCATCCAGCCAGAACCAGCAGGATCTAGGTACGCATCAGTCCAGACAGGCGTGCGAGTCGGATTGTTTTCGAGATTGGCTTCGTAGTAAAAGTTGTAGCTTGGAAGATCCATTTTTGCTTCATAGGTGAACTCAGCATCAATGTAGGGATAAATGCGATTGTATGAATCGTAAGTATTAAAATAGATTTGCGAGATAAGAGAGTTCGCTTGATGAATCGATTTCATCAAGGGATCCAATATTGAGGTTCTAGTGACTTTGTCTTTTTCCGTTTGTCCTATTGGGTGTATGCCACTGTAATAAACAGCCGATCCTCCCATATCTTTATTGGAGACATACATGCCAGACTCACTCAAATACAGATTGTGAGACTCCGGGGGTAAAGACGTCACTTGGTCATTGATGACTTTACTTACCTGATCGGCATAGATGTTGGTTAACATCGACACGCTATTGAGCTTATGACTCACACGTGAGGCTGCTTCCTTAGTATGGAAGTGTAAGTCGTGATAGGCGAACTCTTTGGCGACTTTGACTGATTGCTCGTTACTTAAAGAAATAGTCAGCCAGTAGATCAGTAGGAAGGTGATTTCTATACAAATAAGGGGAAGAATAGCGGTCTTTAAAAAAGATCGCTTTATCATGTGCTGAATAGTGGGAAGTGCACGTTTTTTGGTTTGTTTGTTCGTCATGCCCGCCTACATCTATTAGTAATAGAGTACTTAGTAAGTTTAGACGGGTTTTTCTATTTAATCCGTTAGTTAGCGAAAAATATTGCTGTGTTCCGTTCATTAACGGAATTGACCAGCCTCTGGAAGAAATTCGAAACCGGCTTGCGCCAATTTGGCTTCTAACTTAGTTTTATTTATCTCAAAGTAACTCACCAATTTATCTAAATCTCCGCCGAATTCATCTCTTAACTTCATATTGATGATACTCATCAGCATGATGGTATCCATAGATTCAAACTTAGACAGATCCATGCTTAATCCTCAAAATCTGAAATAAGAAGATTAGCTGCAGCAAAGGCTGCTCGTTCACGAGTTTCTTTCGGTAACGATTCATCGGCGGCGATGTCATTAAACGTTTTAAGAGCGCAAGTGATAGCTTGTGGAATATAACCCTGATCGCCACTACCAATTTGAGCGTATAACTCTCGAACTAAAGGGCAACAGTCGTAAATTTTCATAATCTCTATCCATTTAAATGATAACTGGTCTCAATATAGCGTGAGATAAGTTCAAACTCAAAAGCAGAGTTTGTTTTAGAACAAGTCGGTGAAGAGAGTGGTGGCAAAGTAGGCGAAAAATTAATAGTTAGAGAGAGGGGCGGAGCAGATTACAGAATTCGCTACGCTTACTAGAGACTAGAGACTAGAGACTATAAGAGCGGGGTTGATGTGTTTGCTCTTATAGCAGCGAAGCGGTCTAGTCTCTTTTTCTGTATTCGCTGTTTTCGCTTTATCTCTTACTCTTTCACTTGCTGTTCAAGCTGGGCAACTAAATCGTCAGCTAACCCTAGCTGGCTTGCTAGCTCTTTGAGGTAGGCTTTTTCCATGAAGTTTTGTTCGTCGGCCACCAGCAGGGATGCAAGATAGATTTCTGCGGCCTGCTCAGGCGTTGCGGCATTTCGTGCCAGCTCGCTAGGGTCGAGTGGTTTGTTGAGTTCATTGGTCACTAATTGGTTAACAGAGTCACCTGCGCCCATGCTTTCTACCGCTTGTTGTATCTTTTGTTGTTCTTGTTCATCAACATGACCGTCGGCTTTAGCGGCGGCAATCATGGCTTTTAGTATCAGGGTACTGTGTTGGTCTTCGGTTAGCTGTGGTGTGGTCTCGGTAGGTGCACTCGTTGCGGAGTTATCTGGCTGTTTTTTCTGCCAATCACCATACACTTTAAAGGCGAGTGCGCCTAGGGCAGCGGCGCCACCTATCCCAGCTACTTTTTTGCCCATTTTTCGTGTTTTTTTAGACCCCATTAATAAGCCGATTAAGCCACCACCAACGGCACCTGCACCTAATGTGGCGAGTTGACTCTTATCTTGACCGAGCTTTTGTGCTCCTTGTCCTAGGCTTTGAGCGCCCTGAGAAAGGGTTTGGCCACCTTGTTTTACTAGGTCTGAGTTGAGCGCTTGATTGAGTAAACTTTTAAGATCCATATTCGCCTCCATTACGTTGATTAGGTGACATTAACAGTTTGAATATGAATTGAAGATTAATGGGGCATAAAAAAAGAGCTTCCTGAGGGAAGCTCTTTTTGGAAAAGATGATTACAGATTACAGATTACAGATTACAGATTACAGATTACAGGATTCGCTATGCTCACTAGAGGCTAGAGGCTATAAGAGCAAAATAATTGTTTGCTCTTATATTAGAGGAGCGCTCTGGTCTTTTTCTGTAATCTCAGGGCAACGCTTGTCTCTGTATTCTATCTTTTATTACGCCAACTGCGCTTTAACGTGTTCTACGATGTCTGTAATTGCTACAGCTGTTTTCTCGCCGTCACGACGGTTTTTGTATTCGAAGTTACCTTCGTCGATGCTGCGATCACCAATAACGACTGTGTGAGGAATACCCACAAGCTCGATATCTTTAAACATAACACCAGGGCGCTCTTTACGGTCATCAAATAATACTTCAATGCCCATCGCTGTTAGCTCTGAGTAAAGCTTTTCAGCCGCTTCTTTAACGCGCTCAGACTTGTGCATGTTCATTGGCACGATAGCCACTTGGAAAGGAGCAAGTGCTTCTGGCCAAATGATACCGAACTTATCATGGTTTTGTTCGATCGCTGATGCTACAACACGAGACACACCGATACCGTAACAACCCATTTCTAGCGTTACGCTCTTACCATCAGGACCAAGCACGTTACAGTTCATCGCTTTTGAGTAAGTATTACCTAACTGGAAGATGTGACCGACTTCGATACCACGCTTAAGTTGGATAGTACCTTGACCACATGGGCTTAGGTCGCCTTCAACAACGTTACGTAGGTCTTCAACTTGAGCAAGCTCAACGTCACGACCCCAGTTGATGCCGAAGTAGTGCTTACCGTCTACGTTTGCGCCAGCGCCGAAGTCATTCATTACAGCTACAGAGCGGTCAACGATGAATGGTAGCTCTAAGCCAACAGGGCCAAGTGAACCAGGACCAGCACCAACAAGTGCACGGATTGCAGCTTCATCAGCCATTTCTAGTGGAGAAGCAACCTGTGGAAGGTTTTCTGCTTTCACTTCGTTAAGCTCGTGATCACCACGGATGATTAGAGCAATGATATCTGCATCCACTTCATCAGAAGCTTTAACGAATAGCGTCTTAACGGTCTTCTCGATTGCTAGACCGTGTTGTTCTACAAGATCTGCGATTGTTTTTGCGTTTGGCGTATCAACCAGTTCCATGTCTTGAGTTGGCGCTGCAACTTCTTCAGTAGGAGCTAGTGCTTCTGCTTTTTCGATGTTCGCTGCGTAATCAGACTCTGAAGAGAATGCGATTAGGTCTTCGCCGCTTTCAGCAAGAACGTGGAATTCTTGAGAACCGCTGCCGCCGATTGCGCCAGAGTCTGCCAAAACTGGGCGGTACTCAAGGCCCATGCGGTCGAATGCTTTACAGTAAGCATCGTGCATCGCTTGGTAAGATTTTTCTAAGCCTTCTTTGTCGATATCAAAGCTGTACGCATCCATCATTGAGAATTCACGTGCACGCATTACGCCAAAACGAGGGCGGCGTTCATCACGGAATTTAGTTTGGATTTGGTACAGGTTGAGAGGAAGCTGTTTGTAAGAGCTAATCTCGTTACGTACTAGGCTAGTTACCACTTCTTCAGCTGTTGGGCTAAGCACAAACGGACGAGAGTGACGGTCTGTGAAACGAAGTAGCTCAGGGCCCATTTTTTCAGAACGGCCAGTCTCTTCCCAAAGCTCAAACGGTTGAACTACGGGCATCAAGATTTCAACGGCACCTGCATTATCGATCTCTTGGCGAACGATATTTTCGACTTTACGCAGTACACGTAGACCAGTAGGTAGCCAAGTATATAAACCTGAAGCTAGCTTACGGATCATACCTGCTCGTAGCATCAGCTGGTGGCTGATAACTTCTGCGTCGTTTGGAGTCTCTTTCACGGTAGAAAGAAGGTAGTTACTGGTACGCATTCTATGGTATCCGTTTCATCATTGATAAAAGAAAATTTATTGTCATTCGATGGAACAATAAATTCGATATAGCCGACCATAATATCAGCCTATGAGTCATCTCAAAAGCGCTCAATTGCCGTAACTAACAAGCAATCGAGTGAAACAGTGAATTTTACGTTCAAATCGAACAAATTCACTGCATATTCTTTGTCGTCGGGCTTGTTCTTCTTATAAGCCGGTCTTGGATCTTGGCTTAGCACTTGTTTGATCACAGCTTCGATCTGATTGCCATTCTCATGTTGTTGTAGTGTGGCTAGCGCAGTAGCGGAATAGACGACTTCTAGCGTCTCGGGTTCTTGTTGAGCATAACCTCCAACAGCTTCAGGAATTGAGTCCGAATAAGGGATATAAGGCTTAATGTCGACGATAGGGGTGCCGTGAACTAAGTCAACGCTGCCTAACTCTAGCCATGTTTGATTGCCATCATTGGTGACACCACGTAATTCAACCGCAGACATGCCAATACCATTGGGGCGAAACGTTGCCCGAGACGCCAGTACACCAATGCGTTCATTTCCGCCTAATCTCGGAGGTCTTACCGTTGGCTTCCAGCCTGCATCTAAATTTTGGTCGAACAAAAACAATAACCAAATATGGCTAAATTGCTCAATACCACGAACAGACTCAGGGCAGTTTGCTTCGCCAAGCAGCTTAACTCTGGCTGTTGAACTAGGAGCAAGCCTAGGCTGGCGAGGTACTGCAAACTTCTCTTTGTATGGACTTTCTATTAATCCAATGGGCTCTATTTGGTGCATATAGATTCTGTGTTATGGGGAGCGATAAGCTAAAAATATCACAAAAAGTTGCGAACTTTCTTATTGAGAATGATTATTAATTGCAATGTTATAACATATCAATTAATCTAGAGGGATAAGGTTTTTGAGAAGAGAACCTAAGTAAAGGCATCTTTAAGGAAGAAATAATGAAAGACGGTATTCATCCAGATTATAGAAAAGTGGTATTTCACGATACCAGCGTAGATAAGTACTTTGTTATTGGGTCGACGTTAAAAACGGATCGCACCATTACATGGGAAGATGGTAAAGAGTATCCCTATATGACACTCGACGTATCATCTGAGTCTCATCCCTTCTATACAGGCAAGCAAAGAGTGGTTAATAAAGAAGGTAGAATTGCACATTACAATCGTAGATTTGCTCAATTTAATAAGGAAGGTAAATAGCAATGAAAGTACTTAGCTCGTTGAAAAGTGCGAAAAATCGTCATCCAGATTGCCAAATAGTTAAAAGGAAAGGGCGTATATTTGTTATTTGTAAAACTAACCCTCGCTTTAAGGCTGTCCAAGGGAAATCAAAGAAAAAATAGACTGATAAACATGTGGAGCAGATGACGATTGTTGCCTGCTCTCATGTTGGTATAAATAACCAATAAAAATTCATTTGCTAGATGAATGTATTAACTTTATTTACAATTTGTAACATTTGCGGTTTTGAAAACTCATTCTTGTAACGTAATCTGCCGATGCTTTTTGACAGGTATGTCAATTACGCTAGGAATCAATTACAAGGAGGAAACGGATGAGTTCATCTGCTTCGAATACGCAACAAGCCCCTAAAAAACCCCTTTTTACCCGCTTCCTTGATAGCGTGGAATATCTAGGTAATTTACTGCCTCATCCAATCACTCTTTTTGCTATTTTCTGTGCCGCGATTTTAGTGTTATCTGGCGTTGCTGGGTATTTTGATGTGTCGGTAATAGACCCGCGCCCAGAAGGTGCTGCCGGTCGTGCTGCAGATGGAACTATTGAAGTCATTAGCTTATTGAATGCTGATGGTTTGCGCCTTATCGTAACCAATTTAGTGAAAAATTTCGTTGGCTTTGCCCCTCTTGGTACGGTATTGGTTGCTATGTTAGGTGTGGCCATTGCTGAGCACTCAGGCATGTTATCCGCTGCAATGCGTGGCATGGTGATGGGCGCGTCAAAACGCATGGTGACGTTCACGGTCGTGTTTGCTGGTATTATTTCTAATACTGCATCTGAGCTTGGCTACGTGGTATTGATTCCATTGGCTGCTATGTTATTCCACTCTTTAGGTCGTCACCCATTAGCGGGTCTCGCCGCTGCATTTGCTGGTGTGTCTGGTGGTTACTCTGCCAACCTATTGATTGGCACAGTTGATCCTCTGCTTTCTGGCATAACAGAAACCGCAGCGCAAATGATTGACCCAACTTACACGGTAGGGCCAGAAGCGAACTGGTACTTCATGTTTATCTCTACCTTCTTTATCTCAATCACCGGTGCGTTTGTTACCGAGAAAATTGTTGAGCCTAAGCTGGGCAAATACAACAGTGAAGAAGCGTCTGAAGATCTAAGCAACGATAGCATGGGTAAACTCACAGCTATTGAGAAGAAAGGCCTTAAAATTGCGGGTATTGCGGTTTTGGTTGTGAGTGCTCTATTGGCATGGACCGTTGTTCCTGCTGACGGCGTGCTACGTAACCCAGATACCGGTTTGATTGCGGGTTCTCCGTTCTTGAAAAGCATCGTGGCCTTCATTTTTGTGTTCTTCGCGATTCCGGGTTTTGTTTACGGTAAAGTCGTTGGCACAATGAAAAACGATCGTGACGTTATTGATGCAATGGCGAAATCAATGTCTTCTATGGGCATGTACATCGTTCTTGTATTCTTTGCCGCTCAGTTTGTTGCTTTCTTTAAGTGGACTAACTTTGGTCAAGTGATCGCCGTTGGTGGTGCCGACTTCCTACAAACAGTAGGCTTAACGGGCCCTACGCTGTTCTTTGCGTTCATCGTGATGTGTGGCTTTATTAACTTGATGATTGGCTCTGCATCGGCTCAGTGGGCGGTAACTGCGCCTATCTTTGTTCCAATGTTGATGTTGGTTGGCTACGCGCCAGAAACCATTCAAGCGGCTTACCGTATTGGTGATTCAACGACTAACATCATCACTCCAATGATGAGTTACTTCGGCTTGATTCTGGCAGTCGCCACTCGCTACATGAAGAATTTAGGCATTGGTACGTTGATCGCAACCATGCTTCCATACTCAATTTGCTTCTTAGTGGGTTGGAGCGTGTTGTTCTACGTTTGGGTGTTTGTCTTCGGTTTGCCTGTTGGCCCGGGTGCGGCAACCTATTATACGCCTTAAGCTGATTCGCTCGGCTCATTAATCTTGTTCTGAGCATTAACCTTGTTCATGACTATAAAACCGAAGCACTTCAGTGCTTCGGTTTTTTTTCGTCTGATCAGCAGGCCATTACAGCATTAATGCGGCAGAACACAGCAATAAGCCCGCCATAGTGAAATTGAAAAGTCGAGCCACATTGGGCTGAGATAACACTCGCTGTAGCTTTTGGCCTGCTACTGTCCAAATACTCACAGAGGGCAGGTTCACCATGGCAAACCCTAATGAAATGATTGCCATGCCTTGCCAAGATCCAGACACGTTGTAAACCCCAATCGCCGTTATGGCCATTGACCAAGCTTTTGGATTTATCCACTGAAAATTAGCTGCGGCGAGAAAGCTCATTGGCTTATAGCTGGAGTCACCTGTATTCACGGGCGGACTCATCGCAATTTTAACGGCTAAGTAAGCCAAGTAGCCCAAGCACAGCACTTGCAGTATGTCCTGACTGATAGGGTATTGGTGGAAAACACCCATTAAACCTAACCCAACTAATACCACCATAAAGCTAAACCCAAATGTGATACCAAGCATATGAGGAATGGTGCGTTTAAATCCGACGTGAGCGCCAGAAGTCATGAGCATAATATTGTTTGGCCCAGGTGAAACGGTAGAAGCAAAAGCAAAGGTGATGAACGCGAATAGCTGTTGAGGATCCATGGTCGACTCCGTAGTCGTTGTAATCTGTTCCTTGTATGTTAGTGATGAGTCGGGTAAATTTTGTGCTTATATTTGCACCAAATTGAATTAATTCACAACGAAGTGAGCTTATGGATAAGTTTGACGAAAGAATATTGTGTGAGCTAAAAAGTATCGGCCGTTTAAGTAATGTGGAACTGGCGGAGCGCATCGGCTTGTCACCGTCGGCTTCCCTACGACGCGTGCAAGATCTAGAACGTTCAGGAGTCATTAAGGGGTATCGAGCGGTATTAGATGCCAACAAGATGGGCATTGGCTTTGTGGCTTACGTGACGATTGGACTCAACAATCACAGCAAAAAATCGCAATTGGGTTTTGAAGAAGAAGTGAGTCAGGCAGACGCAGTGACTGAGTGCCATAACATCACGGGAACCAACGAGTACCTATTGAGAGTAGAAACAAAAGATCTTGCTGCTTATAAGCACTTTCACTCCAATATTTTAGGAGAGATCCCACAAGTAAAAGCCATCGGTACTTTGGTGGTGATGGAGACGCCTAAAGACGAGCGCTAGTTTATAGGCAAGAGAAAGGGCAGCAATAGAGCTGCCCTTGAATAGAGGTAGTCGTTAAGTGAACTATCGAACCACTTCACCCGATTCGATGATGGTCTTACGCACGACGTCAGTGAAGTCTAG
Organism: Vibrio tapetis subsp. tapetis; assembly: GCF_900233005.1. Lineage (NCBI taxonomy): Bacteria > Pseudomonadati > Pseudomonadota > Gammaproteobacteria > Vibrionales > Vibrionaceae > Vibrio > Vibrio tapetis. Next base: position 1,528,103 of record NZ_LT960611.1, on the reverse strand, counting down.
TGCTTCTTTGCGAATTTGTGCTTCATCAACTGTCAGCATTTCACGATCTTGCATTAAGATTTTACCCGCAACAATAGAGTGTTTTACATTGCCTGCGTTCGCAGAGTAAACCAATGCAGAGTACGGGTTGTAAACTGGGATCATGTTAGGCGCTTTAGTATCGATGACGATGATATCCGCTTGCTTGCCGACTTCTAATGAACCAATGGTGTCTTCCATATGCAGTGCACGAGCTGCGCCCATGGTTGCCATGTCGATAACTTTAATCGGAGGCATAGCAGCACGATCTTTATTCAGAAGCTTGTGAACCTTAGCGACTTGGTTGAACTCGTCAATCGTGCTCAAGCCGTTACCTGACATTGGACCATCGGTGCCTAGACCAACGCGTAGACCTTGGTCATACATTTTTAATGCAGGAGCCACGCCTTTCGCTGATTTGATGTTTGCACTCATGTTATGCGCGATACCAACGTCCGCTTTTTTCAGTAGTTCGATATCGTTATCGTCCGCTAGAATTACGTGAGCGGCAATTAAATTCTTGTTTAACGCACCGATGCTGTCCATGTAAGCAACAGGAGACAGGCCGTTAGAACGCTCTGCGATCTTCTCTTCTTCACGATGAGACTCAGCAAGGTGAATCATCACAGGTACGTCTTTTTCTAACGAAAGCTTCGCAATTTTTTGCAGTACTTCGGTGGTGTTGGTGTAGGTTGCATGCGGAGCAAATGCCGGTGTAATGCGCGGGTGATCTTTGTATTCTTCGATGAAGTTCAACGCGTATTGAATGCCTTCTTCAGCGTTCGCCGCATCAGCAACCGGGAATTTGATAACCGACTCGCCCAAAATGGCACGCATACCGATGGTATCGACTGTTTTAGCCACTTCGTCTTCAAAGTAGTACATATCAGCATAAGTCGTTACGCCGCCTTTGATCATTTCAACGTTACCAAGGTTTGCGCCAATGCGAACCATGTCACGAGAAACCAATTTAGATTCTAGCGGGAAAATGTAGCGGTGCAGACGGTCTGGCACATCATCGGCTAAAGAACGGAATACCGTCATGGAAACGTGGGTGTGCGTATTGATAAGGCCAGGCATGACGATATCGCCATCGACACTGAGTGTTTTGTTCGCCTTGTATTGCTTGGCTAACGTCTTATCACCTACGGCGATGATCTTGTTGTCTTTAACCACAACCGTACCGTTTTCATACACGGTTTTATCTTGGTTCATGGTAAGAACCATGGCATCAGTAATGATGAGATCGGCAGGCTTTGCAGCGGCAGTAGAAAAAGAGAGTAGGCCAAGTACAGAGGCCAAAAGTGTGTGCTTCATTTTCATGTTTAATCCTTGGAACAGGAGGAAAGTGCTGGCGATTATAGGCTTTATAAATACTGATGCAATCGTTTGTTTTAATGTTGTAGGTATAAAAAAAGAGCTAACCGAAGTCAGCTCTCTTGTTGTTCATTTTTTAGCGCCAGGCCTTACCAACCCTTAACGACACCACCTTGGAAGATATCCATTGCTGCCTTGTATACTTCGTCAGTTTGGTATGCTTTAACGAAATTTTGTACATTTTCAGCGTTTAGGTTTTCTTCACGAGAAACAATCAAGTTTACGTATGGAGAGTCTTTGTCTTCAACGAAGATACCGTCTTTTTCTGGTGTTAGATTAATGCTGCTTGCGTACGTTGTGTTGATAACTGAAAGCGCAACATCATCAAGAGAGCGAGGCAGTTGAGCAGCATCTAACTCTACAATAGAGATGTTTTTTGGGTTCTCTACGATGTCACGAACCGTCGCTAGCAGACCAACGTTTTCACGTAGCTTAAGTAGACCTTGTTGCTCAAGAAGCAGTAATGAACGACCTAGGTTAGTTGGATCGTTAGGTACCGCAATACGAGAACCATCAGCAATCTCATCGACAGACTTAACTTGCTTAGAGTAACCTGCGATAGGGTATACAAACGTGTTACCCGCGATAGTCAATTTGTAGCCACGGTCAGTCACTTGCTGATCAAGGTATGGCTTGTGTTGGAATGCGTTTACGTCGATTGATGTATCATCAAGCGCTGCATTTGGTGTTACGTAATCAGTAAAAGTAACAAGCTCTACTTCCAAACCGTACTTGTCTTTCGCTACTTTAGCGGCAACTTCAGCTACTTGAGCTTCGGCACCTGCCATTACGCCAACTTTGATTTTATTGTTATCAACGGCTTTTTCACCACAACCGGTTAATACGGCTGCTGTGGCGGCAAGGGCTAGTAAACTTTTAAGGCTAAATTTCATGGTAATCTCCTTTTAATGAATCCAATTTATATTTTTTATTAGGTTTCTGACTAATCTTGTTGTTAGAGGTCAATCGATAGAAGTCATTCGCTTCTTGCTACCAACCTCTATCTTCTATCGGTGGTCAACTTTACGAACCAGCGTGTCACCAATAGATTGAATAATTTGTACTAGTACAATGAGCATCACTACCGTAACAGCCATAATGGTTACGTCGTACCGGTGGAAGCCATATCGAATGGCAACATCACCAAGACCACCGCCGCCGACGGTCCCCGCCATTGCTGAGTAGCTCACCAAAGTAACCAAAGTGATGGTCACTGTGTTGATGATGGTTGGCAGGGCTTCCGGAAGCAGTACTTTAGTAATAATTTGCGTCGGTGTAGCCCCCATAGATTGCGCCGCTTCCACAAGACCTGACGGTACTTCGAGTAATGCGCTTTCAATCAAACGGGCAACAAACGGAATAGCACCGATGGTTAACGGAACAATCGCTGCGGTTGTTCCGATGAATGTGCCGATCAACAGCTTAGTCACTGGAATAATCGCTACCATGAGCACTAAGAACGGCACAGAACGACCAATGTTAACGATGGCACCCAAAATCGCGTTGAGTTTGGTGTTTTCAAGTAATCCGCCTTTCTTGGTGGTATGAAGAATCACACCAAGAGGGATACCAACAGCAAAACCGACAATGCCAGCAACCGCAACCATGTATAAGGTTTCCCACGTTGCGTCAAGTAACAAGTTGCCATTTAGGCTTAGCCACTGCGTTACAGTATTAAAGGACATAACCAAGTACCTCTACTTTTACGTTGTTTTCACGTAGGAATTCGATAGCGGCGATGTCGTCTTGTTCAGTCCCGAACAGTTCCGCGACCATCATGCCGAATTTTACGCCACCAGCGTAATCAAGATCCGAGCTTAAAATACTGACATCAATATTGAATTTTCGAGCTATCTGCGTCACCAGAGGGGCATCTACTGTCGCGCCTGTGAATTCCAAACGAACTAATGGATAGCTGCCTTCAACACGCTTTTTCTTTAGACGAATCTGGTAATCTTCTGGAATCGAAAGATCTAAGGTTGAACGAATAAACTGATGAGCCAATTCTGTTTTAGGGTGTGCAAAAATATCGCCAACCGTGCCTTTTTCTACTAATTCACCGTCACCAATAATGGCCACTTGATGACAGATGCTTTTAACCACATCCATTTCATGGGTGATAAGGAGCATGGTGATGTTGAGCTTACGGTTGATTTGCTTAAGCAGTTCTAAAATCGATTGAGTCGTTGCAGGGTCAAGTGCGCTCGTCGCTTCATCGCAAAGCAGTACTTTAGGATCAGACGCTAATGCACGTGCAATCGCGACACGCTGTTTTTGACCGCCGCTTAAATTAGCAGGGTAGGTATCACGTTTGTCAGAAAGACCAACTAAAGACAATAACTCAGACACCTTGGTTTCGATTTTGTCTTTGCTTGCGTCCGCTAACTCAAGTGGCAATGCAACGTTGTCAAATACCGTGCGAGAAGAAAGCAGATTGAAATGCTGGAAAATCATGCCGATGTTACGGCGAGTTTTACTTAAATCTGATTTAGAGAGCTTGGTGAGATCCACACCATCAACGATGACTTCACCGGATGTTGGGGCTTCCAACATATTTACGCAGCGAATCAGTGTACTTTTACCTGCGCCAGACGAACCAATGACACCAAAAATCGTCCCTTGAGGTATGGTAAGGTCGATATCTTTCAGGGCAACTATTTCCTTAGTGCCTTGATAGAAAACCTTATTTACTTGATTAATTTCAATCATTCTTCGAAACCTGTGCAGAGTTGGCTGTAATCAACATGACGACGTAATATGGCCAATTTACTGTTGTTTATTCGATAAATCGGTTACCGAACAGTGTATGTTTGAGCTGGTTGGCTAGCAATTCAGCAGAAAATGTTGACCTTGCTCTCAATTGTTAGTTGATGCTATGGCTTTCACATTTTTAAGTCAATAGGTATTTTTACGTCTAGACGTCTAAAAGGTAATTGAATAGTGCTAACCGATATAAAGCGTGTAATAATTTGCGATATAACCAGTTAATGAGGGTAGCATTTTGGCTAAACCTGCAGTGTTTTTGGACCGTGATGGCGTAATTAACGTCGATCATGGTTATGTGCATGATGAGCATGATTTTGAATATGTAGAAGGCGTGTTTGAAGCGGCTAAGAAATTTCAAGACATGGGGTTCATGTTAGTACTTGTGACGAATCAATCGGGTATTGCCCGAGGCATGTTTAGCGAAGACCGATTCTTATCTTTAACACAGTGGATGGATTGGAATTTTGCAGACAATGGCGTTGAGCTTGACGGTATTTATTACTGCCCTCACCATCCTGAGCATGGTGTAGGTAAATATAAGCAAGACTGTGATTGCCGTAAGCCAAAGCCGGGCATGTTCCTTTCAGCGCAAGAGTTTCTTGATATTGATATGGCAAAGTCGGTGATGATTGGTGATAAAGCCGAAGATATGATGGCGGCTGATGCTGCGGGTGTTGGTACGAAAATATTAGTACGAACTGGCAAACCGATCACTGAAATAGGTGAGTCTCTAGCAACGGTTGTGGTTGATAGCATCGCGAATGCTCCTGCTTACTTAGCGGCGCGATAACAAATTGGTGAATGATGTCTTTAAAAATGGCTTTAACTAAACGATTGTTGCCACGCAGTGTTTTTTCGGTCGTGGTTTTAGGAGCGTTGAGTGGATGTATTTCTCAACCCGAAATTGTCGACCAAGTTTATCGCTGCAGCGATCACTACGACGTTGTGGTGAGCGATCGCAGTGACACAAAAATCCACGCGGAAATGTTAGGAAAGTACTATGTGTTGAACCGCACCGTTAGCGCTTCTGGTGAGAAATACCGAACCCATGATGAGCAAGTAAAGATGTGGTTTAAAGGTGAGCAAGCGAGCATTAAACTCAGCGGCTACCCTATACAAATGTGTAATTTAGTTGTGCCAATGAATAACATCGACGCCCCTTCTAACAACACGATGTTTTAGTCGCCCATACAACTCAGCCCGCAGCCAACGAATAAAAGATAACATTACCTATGAGCAAAAAACTGACCATTGTTGATATTGCAAAGCTTTCAGGCGTTGGGAAATCTACCGTATCAAGGGTATTAACCAATGATCCGAAGGTAAAACCTGAAACTCGTTTGAAAGTAGAGCAGGTGATTGATGCTCATGGTTACGTGCCTTCGAAGTCGGCCCAGTCGATGAGAGGAGGCAGCCAGAAAGTGGTTGGGGTCATCATTTCTCGTTTGGATTCAGCGTCAGAAAATAGAGTTGTTAGCGCAATGCTAGCGACGTTGTATGGCGCTGGATACGATGTTGTCATCATGGAAAGTCAGTTTGACAGCGTCAAAACAAACGAGCATCTGGACGTTTTGAAGAGGCGTAATGTAGATGGCGTGGTGGTCTTTGGTTTCACGGGCTGCGATGTTGTTAAGTTAGAGAGTTGGCAGCAACGAATGGTCGTTGTCGCAATGGATACCGAAAATGTCTCATCGATTAATTATGATAATCAAGCGCTGATAAATAACGCATTGGAGCATTTGAGGGGGCAGGGTTTACACGATATTGCTTACGTAGGTGTCGACCAAAGTGATACCACAACAGGACGACTACGTCTTTTGGCTTATCTTGAATGGTGTGAACGTAACAAGGTTAACTCCCAGGCGGTGACGGGTGAGTTGAGTCATGAAAGTGCCTATACCTTATTAGATCAAGTTTTGACCGACGAAACACAAGCTGTTGTTTGTGCGAGTGACACGCTAGCTTTGGGTGTGATCAAACGCTTACAAGAGCTAGGAAGAACTGAAGTTCGAGTAACAGGCGTTGGCGGAAATCCATTATTATCTTTTCTCTTCCCAAATATATTTAGTATCGATCCTGGTTATCATCAAGCTGGAGAGAAAGCAGCAACCTTGCTGATACAACAACTCTCCGGTCAGTGTAGCGTCCAACATATTACCCAAAAACCTGTGATATAACGGCCAAATTTGACGACAGTGTTGACTAAGTTTTCTACACTTTTTGTGTGATCATGTTCAATTAATGGGAATGTTCCCATTTTATTGTTTGGCTTGATTTGGCATTATCACCTCAATTAATGGGAACGGTCCCATTTATAAGAAAGACAAACTGAACTCCAATAGGGTGGACAATAATATGAGTAGGATTTCAAGCCAAGACGTTTCCCGTCTTATAGAGCTAGTCGGAGGTAACGACAATATTGCCAGCGTCAGTCATTGCCTTACACGATTACGCTTTGTGTTAAATGATACCGATGCCGCTGATCCAAAAGCGTTGGAAGCTTTGCCTTTGGTTAAGGGCTGTTTCACCAATGCGGGCCAGTTCCAAGTTGTGATCGGAACGGAAGTCGACGATGTTTACAAAGAACTGATCAAACAAGCTGGTAAAAGTGAGACCAGTAAAGACGACGCGAAACTGGCGGCTCGTCAGAATATGAATATTCTAGAGCGCGGTATTTCACATCTGGCTGAAATCTTCGTACCTCTGCTGCCTGCCATTATTACTGGTGGTCTGATCCTTGGCTTTCGTAACGTTATTGGCGACATCAAAATGTTTGATGGCCAAACTCTTACGCAAATCAGTCAGTTTTGGGCAACGGTCCACTCTTTCTTATGGTTAATCGGCGAAGCAATCTTTTTCTTCTTACCTGTTGGTGTTTGCTGGGCGACCGTTAAAAAACTTGGAGGGACGCCAATTCTGGGTATCACCTTAGGTGTGACCTTGGTTTCCCCACAACTGATGAATGCTTACGCCATTGGTAAGGAAATTCCGCAAGTTTGGGACTTTGGTTGGTTTGTCATTGAAAAGGTGGGTTACCAAGCTCAAGTCATTCCTGCCATGTTAGCCGGTGTTGCTCTGGCGTTCATTGAAACCAACTTGAAACGCATTGTGCCTGCTTACTTGTATTTAGTCGTGGTGCCGTTTGTTTCTATCATTCTTTCTGTGATTTTGGCGCACGCATTAATTGGCCCATTTGGTCGAATTATTGGTGATGGCGTTGCATTCGCGGCAAAAGCGGCGATGACGGGTGACTTTGCTGTCATCGGCGCAATGGTATTTGGCTTTCTTTATGCCCCACTGGTTATCACCGGTGTGCACCACACGACCAATGCCGTTGATTTGCAATTGATGCAAGAAATGGGTGGTACGCCAATCTGGCCTTTGATTGCATTGTCCAATATTGCACAAGCGTCTGCGGTTGTCGGCATTATTATTATTAGCCGTAAAAATGGTGAGCGTGATATTTCAGTCCCTGCCGCTATCTCTGCTTACCTTGGTGTTACGGAACCTGCGATGTACGGCATTAACTTGAAGTACAAATTCCCAATGTTGAGCGCCATGATTGGTTCTGCGATTGCTGCGGCAATTTGTGGTAGTGCGGGTGTGATGGCGAATGGTATCGGTGTCGGTGGCTTGCCAGGCATTCTATCCATTCAACCTCAATACTGGTCAGTATATTTAATAGCGATGGCTGTCGCGATTGTCGTTCCTGCTGCTCTGACTTTGTTCATGTACAAACGAGCTCAAGGTAAAGGCGAACTGACTGCAGTTAGTGCCTAACGTATCGAGTTTATATACATAAGTACTTTAAATGGCCGTTGTTAACGTAGATTTTCACGGCCACTCAATTCAGATTTTCTATTTTTACATCGTTAAGTAAGTGAGCTTTGGAATGGTGGCAGTACAACAAGACTGGTGGCGCACAGCGTCTATCTATCAAATTTACCCTAAAAGTTTTTGTGACAGTGGAAGTCGTGGAACGGGCGATATAAAAGGGATCATTTCTAAGCTCGATTATCTAAAAAAGCTGGGTGTGGATGCAATTTGGCTTACTCCTGTTTACCAATCTCCGATGATTGATAATGGCTATGATATCTCAGATTATTACTCGGTGAATCCTGAGTTTGGCACAATGGCAGACTTAGAGCAGTTGTTGGCACAAGCTCACCAACGTGGCATTCGTATTATTATGGATATCGTGGTGAATCATACTTCAACTCATCACCACTGGTTTCAGTCGGCTTTGGGGGACAAAAACAGCCCGTACCGAGACTACTATATTTGGAAAGATCCAGTAGATGATGAAGTACCGAATAACTGGCAGTCCAAATTTGGTGGCAGCGCTTGGGAGTTAGACCGTGAAACCAATCAGTACTTTTTGCACCTATTTGCAAAAGAACAAGCCGACTTAAATTGGGAAAATCCAAAAGTTCGCGCTGAAGTCAAAGAGGTGATCAGGTTTTGGGCGGAAAAAGGCGTTGATGGCTTCCGTTTAGATGTCATCAATTTAATTTCCAAGCAGCAAGACTTTCCTAGCGATGAAATTGGTGATGGTCGCCGTTTCTATACTGACGGCCCACGTGTGCATGAATATTTGCAAGAAATCAGTGAAGCGGTGTTCCAAAAATACGGCAGCGTGACGGTTGGCGAGATGTCTTCTACAACGCTTGAGCATTGTCAGCAGTATTCCGCTAACAATAACAAAGAGCTGTCTATGGTGTTTAACTTCCATCATTTGAAAGTCGACTATACCAACGGAGACAAGTGGACCAATGCGCCGTTTGATTTCTTACAATTAAAAGAGATCTTTAATCATTGGCAAACCGGGTTGAATGGTAAGGGGTGGGGGGCACTGTTTTGGTGTAACCACGACCAGCCACGCATTGTTAGTCGCTTGGGAGATGATAAACGCTACCGTGTCGAGTCCGCTAAAATGTTGGCTGCGTCAGTACATATGATGCAAGGCACGCCCTACATCTATCAAGGTGAAGAGATCGGAATGACCAATCCGGGCTATACCAGCATTGATCAGTACCAAGATGTAGAAAGTACTAACATGTACGACATCATGGTGAAGCAACAAGGCGTTGCCGAAGCTGACATGCTCGCCATATTGGCACAAAAGTCTCGTGATAACTCTCGTGCCCCGATGCAATGGGATGACTCTTTACATGCTGGATTTACACAGGGAACACCTTGGCTTCAAGTTGCCGGGAACTATCTGCAAATCAATGCGCAACAAGCGGTAGCAAATATCGACTCTGTTTACTATTTTTATCAGAAATTAATAAAGATGCGCAAAGAGGTTGAGGTGATAACGACAGGTGATTATCTGGATTTACTGCCTAATCACTCGAGTGTTTTTGCATACCAGCGCCAATCAGAAAAACAAACCTTGGTGTGCGTAAACAACTACTATGGCAATGAAGTTGAGGTGACGTTGCCTGTAAGGGAGGATGTGGAAAAAGGCCGCTATCTATTAGGTAACTATTCAGATATTGAAAATACTTCAGTGATGGCTAAACAAGTTCTTAAACCGTATGAGACGCGTATTTTTCTTATTGAGCACTAATTTTCATATAGGCCACTTGCTAAGGAGTCAATTGAAATTGGCAGGCAACCCCCAATAGTGGCTTTCATATAAAGCAAAACTTAGTCGTTACAGAATGTGGCTTTGGAGTTATCTCCAAAGCCTTTTTTACATCTAAAAGGGGATGGTGGTCGTGTTAGCTGTATTTAACCGTGTAGCGTGTCGGCTTGTGGTTCATCGCTAACACGAGGTTGAGCATTACCGCACCTAACACGGAGACAGCGATCACTTCTATTGATACGAAGAAGAAAGAAGTCACAAGAATTAATGCATCAATGATCATCTGACTCTTACCGACCGAGAAGCCGGTCTTATCTTGAATAACTAAACATAATACGTTAAACCCACCCAAACTCGAACGATGCCTAAATAAAATAAGCATGCCCAATCCCATTAACAATCCCCCAACGATAGCGCAGTACACATCGTTGATCGCATCCACACTAATTACATGATGTAAGTTGTCGGTGAAAATTGAAACAAGCGCACCAGATATTGCACTATTAAAGGCGAATCGAGGCCCAAAGCGACGCCAAGCCAATAGATAAAATGGGCAGTTAGCGATGAAATAGATCATACCGAAGCTTAATGGCACAAACTGAGTCAATAAAAGCGCAAGGCCGGTAGTACCACCGGTTAATAAATGTGAAGACTGTAGAAAGAATACGCCCTGAGCAACAACAAACGTGCCGGTTAAAATAGCAATCCAATCTTCTTTACTTGAGTGTTTTTCCATCATTTTTATAGTTATCTAGCCATTAGAGGCGTGAATAGTAGAGAAAAGTTTATGTTTTCGGTAGCTACAAAGGTAAAAATGACGCAAAGGCGTGTAACTGAAGTTTTACACAGTGTAAAGCTGGTGGTTGACACTTATCGGTGATAAGTTAACCATATTGCCCTTGATCGTGATAAGGACTAATGTCGATCATGAGATATTTACATAAAGAAAGTGTAATTTACACTTTATGACATAGATCAAATTATGTAGAATATCGGCAATTAATACGGTGACGAAAACGTTTGCTTTTGGTCGTTGTGTGGTTTTTTTGAAACTTTGAGATTATCTGAGTCAGGAGATACAGATGCTAAAGCGTGACATGAACATCGCTGATTATGATGCGGACCTCTTTACCGCAATCCAGGAAGAAACTCTTCGCCAAGAAGAGCATATTGAGCTAATTGCTTCAGAAAACTACACCAGCCCACGTGTAATGGAAGCTCAAGGTTCTCAACTAACGAACAAGTACGCAGAAGGTTACCCTGGTAAGCGTTACTACGGCGGTTGTGAGTTTGTTGATAAAGTAGAAACGCTAGCAATCGAGCGTGCATGTGAGCTATTTGGCGCACAGTATGCAAACGTGCAGCCTCACTCTGGTTCTCAAGCGAATAATGCGGTTTACATGGCGCTGCTAAACGCAGGCGATACTGTATTAGGTATGAGCCTTGCTCACGGTGGTCACCTAACTCACGGTTCTCCAGTAAACTTCTCTGGTAAGCTTTACAACATCATTCCTTACGGTATTGATGAAGCTGGCCAGATCGATTACGAAGAAATGGAAGCACTAGCAGTAGAACATAAGCCTAAGATGATCATTGGTGGTTTCTCTGCTTACTCTCAAATTTGTGATTGGGCGCGCATGCGTGAAATCGCAGACAAAGTTGGCGCTTACTTCTTCGTAGACATGGCACACGTTGCTGGTCTTATCGCTGCAGGCGTATACCCGAACCCAGTTCCTCATGCGCACGTTGTTACTACAACGACGCATAAAACATTAGCTGGTCCACGTGGCGGTCTTATCCTTTCTAACGAAGGCGAAGATCTTTACAAGAAGCTAAACTCAGCGGTATTCCCTGGCGGCCAAGGCGGCCCTCTAATGCACGTTATCGCGGGTAAAGCCGTAGCGTTCAAAGAAGCGCTAGAGCCAGAGTTTAAAGAATACCAAACTCGCGTCGTTGCTAACGCAAAAGCAATGGTTGCTGAATTCCTGGCTCGCGGTTACAACATCGTTTCAGGTTCTACCGAGAACCACCTGTTCCTTGTTGACCTAATCGACAAAGACATCACAGGTAAAGAAGCGGATGCTGTACTTGGTTCTGCAAACATCACAGTGAACAAAAACTCAGTACCAAACGATCCTCGTAGCCCGTTTGTTACTTCTGGTATCCGTGTTGGTTCTCCTTCAATCACTCGTCGTGGTTTCTCAGAAGAAGATTCAAAAGCACTTGCTGGCTGGGTGTGTGACATCCTTGATAACCTAGGCGATGAGTCTGTTATCGAAGCTACAAAAGCCAAAGTTCTAGAAATTTGTAAGCGTCTACCTGTATACGCTTAAGCTTGATAGGCTGAAGGCGAGAAGCTAGAAACGATAAGAGCAAGAGACCGTTTGGTTCCCTTGCTCTTTTTTTGTTTCTAAATCGAATAGAAGAAGTAAAGTTGGGACTTCATTCGTAAGATGATGCCTCGAATGACATCAAGAAATGCCATGAATCCAACTGGCTTTTCTCCGCTTACCCACGCTAACCCAACCGAACCTACCGGTAAGTCGTAGCCGTCACTTTCTGCTACTTTGAGGCGCACAAAGTGGTGCTTGTTCTGTAAGTTTTTCCCGGTTGTCGCACGTACAGAGTCGTCAAAACCAAGTAAGTTGCCTTGTGCTTCTCCCGTTGCTTCAACAATTCCTTCTACTTCTGCTGCAAATACCTTTCCGGGATAAACCGATGAGGCAAACTCTGCTGCTTGGCCGGGTTTTACATTTCGGATTGCTTGATGATTTACGCGCATCAAGACGTATTTTTCGTTAGTGTACATTTGTAAGCGAGGCATCATCGATACCCTTTGTCCTTCACGCAAAATGAAATTGGTAACAAAGCCGTCAGCGGGTGCGTATACCTTAGTACTGTCTAAATCCCACTGCGTTTGCGCTATTTGTTCATCAATGGTACGTAAGTCGGCGTGCCTGCTTTTTACCGCAAGCTCTGCTTTGGTTATGGCCAGCTTGGCTTTATCGGCATCAACGTGTTTTTTCTTAATTTGAGAGTTGATCACATTCATGTTTTGTTTTGCCATTTCAACACTGCTGGTTTGCTTATCAATGTCGCTGGCGGTAATGGTGTTTTTTACCACTCTGTTTTGTTCGTTGTAGCGTATAAGCATTTTGTTTTGCAGATCGTAGTCGACTCTTGCTGCCATTAATTGGCTCTTAGATGTCTCTAGGTCTTGCAATAGTGATTGGTAAGCCGCTTTAGAGATAGCGATGTCTTCTTTGGCAACATCCAGTGCGACTTCTGCTGCCTCTCTTTTCACCGTGGCTTGATTTAAGGCGATTTGATAGCGGGTGTCGTCAAGCTCATAAATCAACTGGCCTTTTGTCACATCTTGATTAGGCTTAACGTAAATACGCTCTACCTTTCCAGTCACATTGCTAGAATCGGGACGCAGCTGAATATGAGGCGACTGAACGACCGAGCCTCCCGACAAGTCCATCGGGGTAAAATTAATAAGCCCAACCCAAACGAATAGCAGCCATGACGTTCCGCCCAGATAAGCGAACGACTTAGTCGCTTTATTCCATGGCATACCGACCATTCGTAATAGGTAAATAAATAGTGACCATACTGCTAAGCCTTCTAACATTTTGGTTCCTCTTGTTTGATTGTCACGGGTGTATGGCGCCATGTGTCTCTAAGGTTGATGATGGCCTTTTCCATATCAACAAACGCGAGAATAACGGCCAATACCCATACCCAGTGCCAAATGAAACCAATCCATGTGAGGGCAGTAATCAATCCTATTTGATGATGATCTTTACTGTGCGCTTTGTTGATTGGTAGTTCATGCAGTTTCCAGAAACCATATGCTGCTGCGCCAATTGTAGCGATTAGGATCACTGCCGCGACAACATGCAGCGCAGTATCGGCGCCAGTTCCTACAAACGGGACACTAAGTAAGCTCATTCAATACTCCTGATGATTAAGATGAACTTATTGTGATTTAGAATTGAATAAATAGATTCAATATGACAGATTACTTAAATATTGAGGTTATATTGATGTAATTGGTAAGGTGATTGTTGTGAAGAGTGTTCATTTCATGCGTGCGATAGCAATTGTTAATATCGGTGAGCTAGCGGTAAAACGGTATGGGATAGACATCAATCAATTAGGTATACCAGAATCGGTATTTCTTAACCCGATGAACTTGATCCCAATTGATGAAGTGAACGACTGGTTTAGCCTTTTAGTACAACAGACGGCTAACCCAGACATCATCCTTGAATTGGCACAGATCCTGGATATAGAAAGCATGGGAGCCATTGGGCGCTGGTTGTTCTCGGGCTACGATTTGGCTTCCACCATTCGGCGGATTAACTATGGTGTCGGGAGCTTACAGTCTGGCGCGTTTATGGCTGGCGCTCAAGTTGGTTCTATTATTAAGTGGACTTATAACAACCCCAATTTCTCGCCACAAGTCAAAGTACACGATAGTGTGCGTGTAGCAATATTCATGACGAAAGTACTGCGCGAATACCTAGGCGCAGACTTCGCGCCTCAACGGGTTATGATTTCTGGTGTATGTAAAAATGAGCAAGCGTACAAGGCATTTTTTGGCTGCGACATTGGATGGAGTCATTCAAGAACCGAGGTATGGATTCATTCTGACTTAAGGCTGGCAACCAAGCAGTCTCGTCAAATTTCAAATAAACGTTTGGCGATGAATTTTACAGAGCTGGATGAGATATTGAACATGCCAGAACCAGAAGATGAGCTAAAAGTGATCTATGAAATGGTTAACTATAGCCGCTACTTTGGTTTACCAACCTTGTCTTCGGTATCCAGCTTACTGGGCTTGTCGGAGCAGCAATTTCAACGCCGATTACATAGCCTAGGGCTTAATTTTTCGACCGTATGCGGCTATGTGATGAGTAATGTCGCGGTTGATTTACTCAGCAAAGGGATCGAAGTCGATCAGGTTGCTGTTCGGTTAGGTTATACCAACGTAGCCAGTTTTAATCGCATGTTCAAAAAACACCGAGGCCTAACGCCTAAACAATACATCCGGCATTTTCATGATGTTTTTTAGCGCACTCATCAAGTAGAGTTCTGATAACCACCGACCACACTCGCTGATAGTAGCAACCTTTGCTTGAAGGGACAGGCACCTAGAGTTGCTAGTTCAAAATATAGCGCTGCCATATCGTTCCCACGCTCGGAAGTGACGCCAGTAATTTTCGTTGATGTCACGCATTACTTTCAGTGTTTCGACGATGAAAGGCTCTAAGTGCCCACTACTCTGGGGGAGCCAATTTAAAAAGCCTTTACGGTCAAGTATTAGAAAGTGAGATATCTCTTCAATATTTTACGAAAAATAATGCAGTCGCTAGAAAAGGGGTGAAAGGTACGCTCAAAAAGTATCAATAATGTATGTGGCATATAGTCAATTAGGTTCATAATATTCTCTTTTTTGGAGAGCTAAATGTATCTTTCAATTTTGACACATAACCGTGAAGTGCCACTATCTTCAGATTATATAAACTATATGTTTCCAGCAAATAAGTTATTTAACTCTTGTATTGAGCTGCGAAGTGATACTGCCGTGGAGTCTATTCCTGCATCTTCCATCAAGGACTCTTCACTTGCGGGGCCACTTAGAAAGCTCCCAAACGATCTAACTGGTGAAAAAAGACTTCAACAACTTAAAGAGAAAATTGATCGAAGTGTAAATGTAAAAGCAACAATGGTTACGGATAGGGCGCACTGGAAAAATAAAGGGGTGCTCCCGTCTAAGCGTTATCCTAGTGTTGCTCCTATACAGCCATCAACATCACTGTCCAATGCAATGAAGATTAAAGGGGGAAGAGCTATGGCTGTGGGCATAGTATTGCAGAAAGGTCGTGCCATGTTGCTTTATGATATTGTCCGCCAAAATGTTAAGGCATTAGCTAAGAGAGTTAAAATCTCAAACCCTGAGTCTTCTGGTTGCGTTTTGATTGTAAATATAAAATATCTAAAAGTAGAAAGGGAGTACGGAAAAGCCCCTCAATTATCACAAGTCACGTTAGACCACCTGATTCCAAGTGCAGATGAGTCTGGTTTTGAATCTCACGCTTATTTAAGAGAAAAAATTAGCAGTTTATGTGAGGTGAGTGCAAGAAAACGAGTAGATACAAAATTTTCGATAGTACACGGTGAAACCGATGAGTCTTACTCTACAGCTATCCTATTTATCAAATGTGTGTGGTGAATAAATGAAGGATTTCATCTTACTTATATTGGTATTTTTACTAGTGGCTTGCAACGAAAGCAACTCAATAGTTGCTGAAATGGAAGGCAATAAGCAAGAGCCAAAAAGTACGTCTAGTGTTTCCGCTTCGCAGTTATATCGTGAAGCAAATGTGCTTTATGAACAGGGTGATATTAAAGGCGCACAGTCCAAGCTTGAAGTCGCGGCTACTCGTGGTGATAATCATGCGAAAGAACTTTTGGGCTTTATTTTACTTAGAGAGTCAGAAGTATCAGACCTCAAGAAAGGATTTAGGCTTGTGACAGAAGCCGCTGAAGGTGGCTTAGTAAGTGCTCAGTTTTACCTTGGAACATGCCTATATGATGATGGCTGTGGCATTCCGGAGAATAGAATCCTATCGGCATACTGGCTAGAGAAAGCGCTAGAGAACGGTGAGTCAGGTGCAGAGATGTTACTGAGTTTTCTTAAAGAAGACTCGAATGACACGGGCATAGATGAAATGCAGTACGTTGAAAGTCTTTCTGCTTATTGGCAGCAGCTAAAATAGATGAACTTAATTCATCTATTCGGAATTGAAGGAACAGGCACCGAAAGGTCCACTAATCCAATTCTAGTGGGTTAGAGCTTATGGGGCTAGCACACTTCTGTCCTAAAGTGCTTTAGCTATGCCTCCGTATGGAAGACATGCCTGAATTCGTTCATACAACTTTAAGGCGGTCGCTTCAAAGTGAAGAAACTAGTAGGTAGGCTTTACACGAGGTGAGTAGCTCTCGGACATTTCGTTCCTCAATTCCGAGATGACGCGCCCCTTTAACTTGTTAGGAATCTACTTGATGAATGCATCGGCTTAGATTCGTCGAACTCATCGCGCGCTTTCTAGCCTTACATAAAAAGAGAGCAACAGACCCATACGGTTCTGTTGCTCTCTTTTTAACCTTAAAGCGAAGCGTCCTGCCGCCTAAAGCCTAGCTGGGAGCTCGCGACCAGCCTTAATTACTTATTAATGCTGATAGTTTCACCAGACTTACAACGGAACTGATAGTAACGAGTACTTTCGTTGAATTTAGACAGGCCTTCACCGCTGCAGTAGTCTGCGTTGATGTCACGCATGATTTCTAGAGTTTCAGCGCTACGAAGAGCGAACTTTGAACCGTCAGCACAAACGATACGAACACGGCCGTCGTCGCTGGTGGAGTAGACTTTTACTTCAGTATTACAAAGCTCAAACGAAGCATCCATGTAGTTGTCTTGTTGACTCGGAGCTGATGCACAGCCCGTTAAAGTGAATGCAAAAAGTGCCGCTGCTGCAAATAATTTCATGGGTAATATCCAATCCAATTTCTATTGATGTTAAGTTGAAGACCAAACTGGCATTAGGTGCGATATTAAACTGTTTGACCTGCTTGTCTATCAACTTAGTGTAAATTAATCTCTTTCCAGTTTAACGTACTAAACGTGTTGAGTAAAATTTAGACATAAAAAAACGCCTCAGAGCTGAGTCTGAGGCGTTATTAATCAGTTGCTTACTTAACTTCTTCGCCTTTCGCTTGAAGATCAGCGTGGTAAGACGAACGTACAAATGGGCCACATGCCGCATGAGTAAAGCCTAGCTCTAGGGCGATCTCTTTTAGCTCATCAAATTCAGATGGTGGTACATAACGCTCTACCGGAAGGTGATGGCGACTTGGTGCTAAGTATTGACCTAGGGTAAGCATCGATACGCCATGTTCGCGTAAGTCTTTTAGTACTTGAACGATTTCTTCTTTGGTTTCACCAAGGCCCATCATTACGCCCGATTTGGTCGGTACGTCTGGGTGTTGTTCTTTAAATTTCTTAAGCAGGTTTAATGACCACTTGTAGTTAGCTCCTGGGCGCGCTTTACGGTAAAGGCGAGGGGCCGTTTCTAGGTTGTGGTTAAATACATCTGGCGGATTGTCTTTTAATAACTCTAGCGCAACGTCCATACGGCCGCGGAAATCAGGAACAAGGGTTTCGATGCGGATGTTCGGGTTCTGTTCACGAATTTCACGGTTACAGTCTGCGAAGTGTTGTGCACCACCATCTCTTAAGTCATCACGGTCAACGGAAGTGATGACCACGTACTTAAGCTTCATATCAGAGATGGTTTTTGCTAGTTGCTTTGGCTCTTCCGCATTGGCAGCCATTGGGCGACCATGGGCAACATCACAGAACGGACAACGGCGCGTACAGATAGCACCCAAAATCATGAACGTTGCTGTGCCGTGGTTAAAGCACTCAGCAAGGTTAGGGCAAGAAGCTTCTTCACACACAGAGTGAAGGTTGTTTTTACGCATCGCAGATTTGATTTCTTGAATGCGGTGGCTATCTGAAGGTAATTTGATCTTCATCCAGTCAGGTTTACGTAACACTTCTTTTTGCTCTGTAGGCATGTTCTTGACGGGAATTAATGCCATTTTGTCAGCGTCACGATATTTGACGCCTTTTTCCATCTGGATAGGTTTGCTCATGATTGTCCGCTTTCTGTAATAATGTCGACCTGCTTGTAATCGAGTATAGAAACAAGCTCTTGAACTAATGATGTTTCAATGTCAGCCAGCTCGATAGAGCTCACTAAATCGCTGACCTGAATCATTTCCATTCCTTGATAACCACATGGGTTAATGCGTAGGAACGGGGATAAATCCATATTTACGTTGAGGGCGAGACCGTGAAATGAGCAGCCTTTACGAATGCGCAAACCCAAGGAACAGATCTTCTTGTTGTCAACGTAAACCCCCGGAGCATCTGGTCGTGCTGCGGAGTGAATATCATAATGGTTTAATGACCCAATGACCGTGTTTTCGATGTGCGTGACTAATTCGCGAACACCCATTTTCTTACGGCGTAAGTTTATTAAAAAGTACGCAACTAACTGCCCGGGGCCATGATAGGTAACTTGACCACCTCGGTCACTTTGCACTACGGGGATATCACCAGTATTGAGTAGGTGTTCGGCTTTACCCGCTTGTCCTTGAGTAAATACAGGGTTGTGTTCAACTAACCAAACTTGATCGACGGTTTCGTCGTCACGAGTATCTGTAAACTCGTGCATGGCTTGCCATACTGGTTGGTAGTCTTGTCGACCGAGTTTTTTTACGACTAACTGATCTTGGACGCTAGACAAAGATAGACCCTCAGGTGTTTCAGAGTATATAAAGTAAAAGGATTATAAACTTGTTTGGCACAACTAACTACCAATAAACGGACAAAGTTGTTACATCTTAAACAAATTAAATCTAACCGTTTGAAAGACTTTAAAAGAAAACGGAATCGAGATGATCAGATTGTTTACTTGATGGTGCTCAGAGACAAAAACAGCGACTCATCGTCGCTGTTTTAACATAGTTACTTTGCACACTGTCTCTTCACGTTGAAGTGGCTGTGATTAAAGCACCATTCGAACGATGTCAATTTCACCCAATTCTTTATATAGGGTTTCTACTTGTTCAATAGACGTCGCAGTAATGCTCACAGACACAGAATTGTACGTGCCTTTGCCGCTTGGCTTAACGCTTGGGCTGTAATCACCCGGCGCGTGACGTTGAATAACCGCAAGAACCAACTCTGGTAGTTCTGGCTTAGCATAGCCCAATACCTTGTAAGTAAACTGACAAGGGAACTCAAGTAGATCTTTCAGTTTTGCATCAGAGTTGATGTTCATAATGATGGAATACTCCAATTTGGTTATTTTCGGTGCGGAATAGTACTGCCATTCGCACAGGATCTCAAGAACAACAAAAGCCGCACTAGGCGGCTTTTATCAGTATTATGCAAACCGTTTTTTAGCTAAACCAGCTCTTGAACAGCAGCACAATGTAATCAATTAAACGGCTAAATAAGCTGCCTTCATCAACACTTTCTAGTGCTAGAAGCGGGTATTCAGCGATGTCTTCACCGTCTACTTGGTAGAACAAACGGCCTACTACGTCACCTTGGCTAATCGGAGCTTGCAGTTCAGTATCTAACACAAAGTTCGCGCTCATGTTTTTAGCTTGGCCGCGAGGAAGTGTTACGTACGTATCTTCAGCTACGCCAAGCGCGACTGTGTCGCTTTCGCCCATCCAGATTTTTTCGCTTACAAACGTTTCACCCGCTTTATGAGGAGAAACTGTTTCAAAAAAGCGGAATCCGTAGTTCAGTAATTTTTTGCTTTCTGCTTTACGAGCATTCGTATTTTTTGTGCCCATAACCGCAGCAACTAAGCGCATTTTGCCTTGAGTGGCAGAACTAACCAGGCTGTAACCGGCGTTATTTGTGTGGCCAGTTTTAATGCCGTCTACGTTCATGCTTTTATCCCAAAGCAAGCCGTTACGGTTGTATTGAGTGATGCCGTTGTAGGTAAACTGTTTTTCAGCGTAGATACGGTACTCTTCAGGGACATCGCGAATAAGTGCTTGTCCAAGCAGTGCCATATCGTAAGGAGTCGAATATAATTCGTTGTTATCTAAGCCGTGTACGTTAGCAAAGTGGCTATCGTCCATACCAATAGATTTAGCCCAAGCGTTCATTAGATCGACGAATGCGTCTTCTGAGCCTGCAACGTGTTCTGCCATCGCTACCGTTGCATCGTTGCCAGATTGAATGATGATACCGCGGTTGAGATCCTCAACTGTGACGGTTGTGCCGACTTCAATGAACATTTTTGATGAGTCAGGGAAGTTTTTCGCCCAAGCATTTTTGCTTACCACGACTTTATCGCTAAGGGCAATGTTGCCGCGATCAAGTTCTTGGCCGATAACATAACTTGTCATCATTTTGGTTAGACTTGCAGGGGAAAGACGTGTGTTCATTTCCTTTTGAGCAAGTACTTTACCTGAGTTGAAATCCATCAACACGTAACCCTTTGCCGCGATCTCTGGAGCATCAGGGACAACAATTGGTGCTGAATGAGCATAAGGTGCCAAGCTAGCAGTTACGGTAGCTGAGGCAATGAGCAAAGTTTTTAAGTATGATTTTTTCATTGGTTTAATAATCGTTATGTAATTTTTGAAGCTAAACTGTCCATATCTTAGCAGAATCAATCGGCTAAGTCAGAATGTTAGAGCGAAATTGAAATTGTTATTGTCACAT
This sequence comes from Vibrio tapetis subsp. tapetis, assembly GCF_900233005.1. NCBI lineage: Bacteria > Pseudomonadati > Pseudomonadota > Gammaproteobacteria > Vibrionales > Vibrionaceae > Vibrio > Vibrio tapetis. The sequence continues at coordinate 1,507,020 of NZ_LT960611.1, read as the reverse complement.
TCCATGTCAAGATTGTGCTCTAAAGCGCTTGATAAAAGCGGAGGGATAACCTTCCGATTGTACTTGGATTAACGTAGCTTTTGTCAAATCTACGTCATCAAAGGGCCCAAGAAATATTCGATGTACTGACTTGTCTGCTTGGGTAAAACTTTTGACTGATAGTCTTTGACCCATTTCTTGAGCTAAAGTTCGCGCTTTTTCTCCATCTTTTGACGCTGCAAACTGAATAATAAACTGATGCTTATTATTGATTGGTGTCTTGCTTGGTTTTTCGACCGAGATGTATTCGATCTCTACGTTGGCAGTGCCTGTTTTTAGGACGTCCAATTTATAAGCCGCAGCGTAGCTTAAATCAATAATGCGTCCTTCATGAAACGGCCCGCGGTCGTTGATTCTTACTATCGTCGTTTTGTTATTGTCTTTGTTGGTGACTTTAACATAACTCGGGATAGGCAGTGTTTTATGGGCCGCCGACATTGAATACATATCATAAATTTCGCCGTTCGACGTTAAGTGGCCATGGAACTTCTTGCCATACCAAGACGATATGCCTTGTTGTTTGAAATCTTTTGGCTGCTTCACTATTTGGTAAGATTTACCGCGCAACGTGTAATCTTTGTTACCGCCTAAGCTGATCGGCTCATACTTAGGGTGTGCGTCTTCCAAATGCTCAACGGCAATCGGCTTGGCTGGGGCTAAGTCATCATCGATGGTGTAGCGGCCTTTATCAGAGCTAGAACAACCTGCCAAAATGGAAGGGATTACGATCGCTATAGCGAGCAGGAGAATCTTTTTGAACATGATATTAGGTCGCCTTAGAGAGCATTTTTCTGTGTGTATGAATCGACATTAAAATGCCAAAGCCAGCCATGAGTGTCACCATTGATGTACCGCCATAACTAATTAGAGGTAGGGGAACGCCTACCACAGGCAAAATACCACTCACCATGCCAATATTTACAAAAATATAGACAAAGAAGCTCAAAACAACACTTCCCGCCATCATGCGGCCAAATGCGGTTTGGGCTTTACTGGCAAGAATGAGCCCACGGCCAATAATAAACAAATAGATACTGAGTAGAGCGATGACGCCGATCATTCCCCATTCTTCTGCGATAACGGCGAAGATGAAGTCAGTGTGGCGTTCTGGCAAAAATTCCAATTGAGACTGGGTTCCGTGAAGCCAGCCTTTTCCAGACATGCCTCCAGAGCCGATAGCAATTTTGCTTTGAATGATATGGTAACCCGCGCCGAGTGGATCAGACTCTGGGTTAAATAGGGTTTTCACTCGCACTTTTTGGTATTCCCGCATCAGGAAGAACCAAAGTACAGGAATAAAAGCACCAACAGCTACGGCGGCAGCGCCGATAATCTTCCAGCTTATTCCTGCTAAAAATATAACAAAGATCCCTGAAGCGGCAATCAGAATAGACGTGCCAAGATCCGGTTGTTTCGCAATTAAAATGGTCGGAATAAAGACCATGAGTAGAGAAGCGAATAAGGTTCGAATTGTTGGTGGAAGTGCTTGCTTACCTATGTAGCGAGCGACCATTAACGGCACGGCCAATTTGAGTAACTCTGATGGTTGGAAGCGAATAAAACCTAGGTTTAGCCAGCGCTGTGCTCCCTTTGAGGATTCACCAAAAAACAATACACCCAGAAGCAATAGTGCCCCAGAAACAAACAATAATGGCGCTAGTGCTTCATAAGTGCGAGGTGGGATCTGAGCTAATACAAACATGACGACCAAAGAAAGCGCCATACGCATTGCTTGACGATCCATCATGGCTAAGCTTTGTCCGCTGGCACTGTACATAATGACGAGGCCAAAGGCCATTAACAGCAAAATACCGAGTAACATGGGTAAGTCGATGTGCAGGCGCTCAAAAAAGCTACGGCTTTGACCCGTGGGGTTTAATTTCATTGTGCTTTCTCACCGTCTTTTTTGTTAAGCAGTACATGATCAAATATTTTTCTTACCACTGGGCCACCTTGCGACGAACCACCGCCGGCATTTTCTAATACTATGGTCACAATAAGCTCGGGTGCATCCCATGGGGCGAAACCGGTATAAAGAGCATGATCGCGTAGATGTTCCGCTAGTTCGTCTGCATTATATTCTTGATCTTCTTTTAAGCCGAAGACCTGCGCGGTGCCGGATTTGCCTCCGGTTAGGTAAGCGGTTTTATAGAAGGCTCTTCTTGCTGTGCCTCGCTTGCCATGGTTAACCAGTTTCATGCCGTTAAGGGCGATATCCCAGTATTTATCAGGAACCCCTTCAATGGGTGGGTAAGTTTCAATAGGTGCCATTATTCGGTTATAGGGCTCGACAGATTTGTCGATTGTTGCACGCAGTAAATGCGGAGCCATGACCTTACCTCTATTCACCAAAACCGACGTCGCTTTTGCAAGCTGCATTGGTGTTGATGTCCAGTAACCTTGTCCAATCCCGACAGGGATGGTGTCTCCTTGATACCAAGGTTGACGGTGGCGGCCCATTTTCCATTCACGAGTTGGCATATTTGCTTTGCTTTCTTCTCGAATATCGATGCCGGTATAGTCACCGAAACCAAATAGCATCATCCATTCAGATATACGGTCAATGCCCATATCATAAGCGATTTGATAGAAGAAGGTGTCTACGGACTCTTCAATAGATTTAGTAATATCGACTTTACCATGGCCCCAACGTAGCCAATCTCGGAATGGTTTTGTTTTTGAATTAGGGATTTTCCAGTATCCAGGATCGTTTCGAGTGGTATTAGGTGTGATCACTTTTTCTTCCAAAGCCGCAACCGCCATAAATGGCTTGATTGTTGACGCTGGCGGATAAATTCCTAATGTCGACCGGTTCACCAATGGACGGTCTTTGTTTTCTAGCAGCGCACGGTAATCTTTACTTGAAATACCATGTACGAATGAGTTCGGGTTGTAGCTAGGGCTAGATACCATAGCAAGTACGCCATTATCTGATGGATCCAAGACAATGGCAGAGCCACGTCGGCCATCAAGTAATCCGTAGATAAAATCTTGTAAATTGATGTCTAAATTCAGAACGATATCTTGTCCTGGTATTGGCGGAACATATTTTAGCGTTCGTATTACGCGGCCACGGCTGTTGACTTCAACTTCTTGATAGCCTGCGGTGCCATGAAGCACATCCTCATAAAATCGTTCAATACCAATTTTACCAATATCGCGAGTTGCCTGATAATTTGCCGCTTTGTCTTCTAGTGTTAAACGGTTCAAATCTCGGTCATTGATACGAGAAACATAACCAATTACATGGGTTAATGAAGCGCCAAATGGGTAGTTTCGTTTCAAAATAGCGGAGACTTCAACCCCTTTAAACTCATGCTGATTAACCGCGAATAGAGCGACTTGCTGTTCGGTTAATTGAGTTAATAAAGGGATCGATTTGAATCGTCTTGTGCGTCGTCGCTCTTTGTTAAAAGCGTCGACCCTAGCGGGGGAGATCTCTAAAAAGGTCTGCAAACGAGCGACAGTATCGTCAATATCGTCGATTTTTTCAGGAGTCAGTTCAAGGCTGAAAATAGGGCGGTTTTCGGCCAGTAATATACCATTTCGGTCATAAATCAAACCGCGGTTAGGTGCGATTGGCACCACCTTGATTCGGTTATCGTTTGAGCGAGTCTTGTAGTCTTGGTACTGGTTAACCTGAATGTTATAGAGATTGAGCAGCAACACCCCCATCAAAGTGACAATGCCGACAAATGCGACAATGGCTCGACGAGAAAAAAGCGCGGACTCGGCATGGTAATCTCGGATTTGGGTGCGCATGCGTCTCATGGAGTTCTATTCTCGGTGATAAGGATGGTTCGCGGTTATGCTCCACGCTCGGTATAAACTTTCTGCCATAACAACTCGCACCAATGGGTGGGGAAGTGTTAATGGTGAAAGTGACCAGCTTTGCTCAGCCGCAGCTTTGCATGCTGGTGCTAGCCCTTCAGGACCACCGATGAGAATCGACACATCACGTGCGTCGAGTTTCCAATTCTCTAATTGCTGCGCAAGCTGCTCTGTGTTCCAAGGCTTACCTGGAATATCAAGAGAAACAATGCGATTGCCTTTTGGGACTGCCGCTAGCATGGCTTCGCCTTCTTTTTGCAAGATACGAGCGATGTCTGCATTTTTACCGCGTTTTCCTGCGGTGATTTCAATCAGTTCCAAAGGCATATCATGAGGGAAGCGACGGCGATATTCTTTAAAGCCTTCTTCCACCCATTTAGGCATTTTTGTGCCAACAGCGATCAGTTGAATCTTCAACGAATTAGCTCCACAGTTTTTCTAGTTGGTACAGTTCGCGATGCGTATCTTGCATTACGTGAATTATGGTAGAGCCAAGATCAACAACAACCCATTCGCCTTCTTGTTCACCGTCAACACCTAGAGGTTCTAGGCCGGCTTTTTTCGCTTCGCGTGATACGTGATCAGCAATAGAAACAACATGACGTTTTGAAGTACCGGTACAAACAATCATGTAATCCGTTACTGATGATTTGCCTTGTACGTCAATCGTTACGATGTTTTCTGCTTTCATGTCGTCAGCTTTGTCAGCTAAAAAGTCTTTCAGTTGTTCAAGTTGCAAGGTAGTTTCCTCAAAAATTAGTCAAATTAAAGCGGGCAGGAGTATAGCACGCTTTTTCGATCAGCTAGGAATGAGTGCATCAGGTGCGCAACACTCAAGCGATAACTGTGCAAGTAATGGCCAAACTGAACCATAGCTTGTTTTACTTTCTATTTCAGCCCGGGTTATCAGTGATAATAACTGCGCTAACTTAGTTGGCGTAAGTCGGCCAATAGCGGAGTTGTACAAGGGGCGCTTATTTTGCCAAATACGGCGAGTTTCGAAAATTCGGCTGATGGGCTGATGCGTCATTTCGCTGTGCATTTCTAATAACAGCAGCAGTTCTTTTTGGATGGTTCGAAGCATAATAATGGCTTCGACACCTTCCGATTCCAGTTGGCGTAATATTCGTTGTGCGCGTTTACTTTGTCCTGCCAACAAAGCATCGACCCATTGAAATGGAGTGAAATGGTTATGTCGACTTAAGGCTTCTTCAACTCGAACTAAGGTAAGTTGGCCATCGGGATAAATGAGCGCCAACTTTTCTAAACTTTGCGAGAGTGCTAATAGGTTGCCTTCATGCCATTGTGCCAGCATTTGTGTGGCTTGTGCATCCGCCACTAAATTGAGTGCGCGGCAACGCTGCAAAACAAATTGAGGCAGGCGATTGATGTCTGGCGTTAGGCAGTTAACGATTGCGGCATTCGCAGCAAGGGACTTAAACCATTTGCTGCTCTCTTGTTGGCGAGTGATTTTCTGGCCAATAAAGATCAGCAATATATCTGGGTTTAGCACACTTGATAGCTGCGTCAGTTCTTTGGCAGCGCCAGCTGGAAGGCCAGACTCAGGCACTTCTAGCTCTATTATTTGACGAGCAGAAAATAAGCTTAGAGCTTGGCAACAATCGTAGACTTGATTCCAATCTAGTTGCGCATCTAATGTGAATCGGTGTTTTTCTTCAAAGCCGGATTTTTCGGCTTTTTTCTGGATCGCTTGTCTGCTTTCGTGGATCAGTAGAGGTTCACTGCCAATGATCAAATAAACAGGAAAGAGTTGGCGCTCCAGGTGTTCTGGTAACTTGTCAGCAAAAATGCGCATGACTATTGCGACTCTTCCAATTTCGTCTCAGTGCTCTGGCTTACGCCTTCATCAATGAGTTGCTCTTCTTTTTCGAGCGCGGCTTTTAAGCGAGCCATTTGACGTAAGATCTGGCGGGCTGCGAGCTTTTCCATTTCATCCAGAATCATTTCTTTTTCTTCAGATTTTGCTAGAGCCGTTAACGGGTTATCAAGATAACTGCGGTTAACTGTGGTGGAATACGTTTGGGCGCCTACATCAGGAATGGTGACTCTAAATGTTGCGGTATAGGTTAGCTCGTATTCTGCCGCTCGGCTGTTTTGATATAGCGATAACGTACGCTCTTCTGAAGAACCGCTAATAAGGTGCAGATTAGGCGTGTTTTCAGAAGGTGAAACCATGTCTACACCGTTCATGTGTAGCTCGGTACGTACGTAACGGGTTAACGCACTGTATGAATCGTAACTTGTGAAGGACAAACGAGACACTTCGTCTGGCAATAAGTACGTACCACGGAAATTGAAACCGCAGGCGGTAGTAAGCACTGCAAGCGATGCGACGATAAATAAACGAACAGATGGCGAGATAAAAAGACGGTTCACTAAAGAACTCCCTTGGAATTAGCAAAATAGGCTTTGATAAGTACTCTATAGAAAAGCACTGATAAAAACCAAATAAACAGGGTGATCACTCACCCTGTTTTATTGGATAACTAAGCGATGAAATAGTTTCAGTCAGCTCAGCTTAATTATGACTAGTTGGCTACGATGTTCAGAAGTTTTCCTGGTACGTAGATCACTTTACGGATAGTTAATCCGTCTAGGAACTTAATTGCGTTCTCGTCATTCAGACCAAGTTCACGTACCTGTTCTTCAGTCGCATCTGCAGCAACGGTTAGTTTCGCACGAAGTTTACCGTTGATCATTACAACGATAGTCTTTTCGTCTTCAACTAATGCTTTTTCGTCGAAAGTAGGCCATGTTGCTGAGTCGACATTAGACTCACCTAATGCAATCCACATTTCGTAAGAGATATGAGGCGTCATTGGGTAAAGCATACGAACAACGGCTTTAAGAGCTTCATCAAGAATCGCGCGATCTTGTGCAGACTCTTGCGGCGCTTTAGCAAGCTTGTTCATCAGTTCCATGATCGCAGCAATCGCTGTGTTGAATGTTTGGCGACGGCCAATATCATCCGTTACTTTAGCAATAGTTTTGTGTACGTCACGGCGAAGTGCTTTTTGATCACCAGAAAGAGCGGTTACGTCAACGGCTTCGGCAGCACCTTTTGAAGCATGGGTGTGAACCAGTTTCCAAACGCGTTTTAGGAAGCGGTTAGCCCCTTCAACGCCAGATTCTTGCCATTCCAATGTCATGTCGGCTGGAGAAGCAAACATCATGAATAGACGAACGGTATCTGCACCGTATTTGTCGACCATTTCTTGTGGGTCGATGCCGTTGTTTTTAGACTTAGACATTTTGATCATGCCTGAGTGCTCAACGTTACGACCTTGATCATCAACGGCTGTTTCAATGCGGCCTTTTGCATCGCGTTCAATCGTCACGTCAGTAGGTGCAACCCACTCTTTGGTGCCTTTCTCGTTAGTGTGGTAGAAGGCATCAGCCAACACCATACCTTGACAAAGAAGTTGCTTGAACGGTTCGTCAGACGTTACGTAGCCAGCATCACGTAGTAGTTTATGGAAGAAACGAGAGTACAATAGGTGCATACAAGCGTGCTCGATACCCCCTACGTACTGATCAACCGGTAACCAGTAGTTCGCTTTTGCAGGATCTAGGATGTCGTCAGCTTGTGGTGAACAGTAACGAGCGTAGTACCAAGACGACTCCATAAAGGTATCGAAAGTATCGGTTTCACGCAGTGCTGGTTCACCATTGAAGGTGGTTTCAGCCCAAGATTTGTCTGCTTTTATCGGGCTGGTTACGCCGTCCATGACGACGTCTTCTGGTAGAATAACCGGTAGTTGGTCAGCAGGAACAGGGTGAACTTCACCATCAGCTGTTGTTACCATAGGGATTGGCGCACCCCAGTAACGTTGACGAGAAACACCCCAGTCACGTAGACGGAAGTTAACCGTTTTCTTGCCTTTGCCTTCTGCTTCTAATTTAGCTGAGATAGCATCGAATGCGTCTTGGAACGCTAGGCCGTCAAACTCACCAGAATCAAACAATACGCCTTTCTCAGTGTAAGCCACTTCAGAAACGTCAAGCTCGCTGCCGTCTTCAGGTTTGATGACAGGAACGATGTCTAGTTTGTACTTAGTTGCGAACTCGTAGTCACGTTGGTCATGTGCAGGAACCGCCATAACAGCGCCTGTGCCATAATCCATCAATACGAAGTTAGCAACGAAGATTGGCACTTCACGACCATTAAGAGGGTGGATAGCAGTCAAGCCAGTATCCATGCCTTTCTTTTCCATTGTCGCAAGTTCGGCTTCAGCAACTTTGGTGTTACGGCATTCGTCAACAAATGCTGCAAGCTCAGGGTTGTTCTTAGAGGCTTTCTCGGCAAGAGGGTGACCTGCTGCAATACCTACGTAAGTCATGCCCATTAGCGTGTCTGGACGTGTGGTGTAGACTTCAAGTGGGGCTTCTTCACCGTTAACGGCAAAAGACAGTTCAACACCTTCTGAGCGACCAATCCAGTTACGCTGCATGGTTTTCACCATTTCAGGCCAACCTTCAAGGTTATCTAGATCATCTAGAAGCTCTTGTGCGTATTCTGTGATCTTAATGAACCACTGTGGAATCTTCTTTTGTTCAACAGGGGTGTCACAACGCCAGCAGCAACCGTCTTCTACTTGTTCGTTAGCAAGTACAGTTTGGTCATTCGGGCACCAGTTAACAGAAGATGTCTTTTTGTACACTAGGCCTTTTTCGTAAAGCTTAGTAAAGAATTCTTGCTCCCAACGGTAGTACTCAGGTGTACAAGTTGCGAACTCACGTTTCCAATCGTAACCAAAGCCTAATAGCTTAAGCTGGTTTTTCATGTATTCGATGTTTTCGTATGTCCACGGTGCAGGTGCCGTGTTGTTTTTAACTGCTGCGTTTTCCGCGGGCAGGCCGAATGCATCCCAACCGATAGGCTGCATAACGTTTTTGCCTTGCAGACGTTGGAAGCGAGATACCACATCACCGATGGTGTAGTTACGTACGTGACCCATGTGCAGTCGACCACTTGGGTACGGGAACATAGACAGGCAGTAAAATTTTTCTTTCGTTGAGTCTTCAGTAACAACGAAAGTTTCGTTGTTATCCCAGTGCTCTTGAACTTTTTGTTCAATTTCTTGCGGGTTATATTGCTCTTGCATCGATGATATCCGGTTATCTTGGAATTTGTGAGATCGGTTAGATCAGATTCGTTTTGATCAGCATAGAATACATAAAGGAGAGACAGTCAACAATAGCCAATGCACGGAGGTGTTTAATGCCTAAGCGTAAAGCCAGTTACGAAGAGATGCTAGAAGGTGTCGTCGATACACTAAAACACAGCCCTGAAGAGTTAGAGCGGGCAGTGGATACGTCGGCGGAAGTGGTGTCTGCGGCCAGTGATATGACCAAAGATGAGATGGCATTAATATCTGCCTATGTGAAGTCTGATTTAAAAGAGTTCGCAGATAACTATCAACAAGATAAGGATAACAGCCCGTTTTATTTGATGTTGTCAGACTCAATTTGGCAAGGTTTGCTCGATATCACAGACAAGACCCAAGTGGAATGGCAAGAGCTTTTCCTTGATTTAGAGCACCGAGGTTTGTATCAAGTCGGGGATGTGATTGGTTTGGGCTATTTGGTGTGTGACAAGTGTAACCACAAAACGCGATATACCCATCCAACCAGCATAGAAGCTTGCAGTAAGTGTGGTAATAATGCGTTTACTCGTCAGGCGTTGAAACCGTAAGAGTGTAAGAGCAGAGTGTAAAACTCGTTTTGCTCACTAGAGTGCAGAAAGGGCAAAAAGTCATCATATCGTGATGACTTGTCTTTGCCTTGGTTTTTATCGTTTCTAGTTTCTAGTTTCTAGTTCTCGAATTCGCTAGTTGTCCAAAGATTAAACTCAGCGCAACCAAAATATACAAAGGCCACGTACCTACATGTCTATAGGGGGTCATGCCTGTTGTGGATGTAACGGTGGTTTTAAGTACTTGGGTTTCAAACTGTGGTACTTCACTGATGATTTTTCCTTGATAATCCGTAATCGCGGTTACACCATTGTTGGTGGTGCGGATCACGGGCTTACCTAACTCCAATGCACGCATTCTTGCTATTTCCATGTGTTGAAGCGGCCCAATTGAACGGCCAAACCAAGCGTCATTGGAGAGCGTTAAGATAAAATCAGTTTGTTCGGTAATATTTTGCCTAACCTGTTCGTTAAAAATGATTTCATAACAAAGAGCCGGTGCCAGGTGGCGACCGTTAGCTTCAATATTGGTTTGCACAAAATCCCCACGACTAAAAGAGGACATTGGCAAGTTAAAGAACGGAGCCAGTGGTCTTAGTATTGACTCAAACGGTACGAACTCACCAAAAGGCAATAAGTGATGCTTGTTGTAGCGAGGTTGAGTGTCGTAGTTGTACTCACCATGCTCGTTACTGCCCAAAGAGATAATACTGTTGTAATACTGATCCCGTTTGGGTTGGGTGACAACGCCCGTGATCAGTGCCGTGTGATTCATCTTTGCCGCAGAATCGAGGTTGTGCAAAAACGAAGGAAGCTCTCGTTCAAATGCAGGAATGGCGGCTTCAGGCCAAATGATGATGTCTGCGTCCCAATTTTCTCGGCTGAGATCAGTGTAACGCATGAGTGTGGGCCAGCGTTGACTAGGCAGCCACTTTAAATCCTGAGCGATATTTCCTTGAATAAGCGCAACCAAAGTTTCACTTTGCGGATCTTCTTTTACCCATTGCACGGATTGAAGCCCGCCAGCTAATGCAAATAACGCAGCAGGCATGGCTAGATAGGATACTTTTCTTTCAAGTAGTGCAAGAGCGATAGCACCGCTAATAAGTAACAGTGCGTAAGAAATTAAATCGACGCCACCAACAGGTGCAAAACTCGAGAGTGGCCCATCAATTTGGCTGTAGCCTAAGGTCAACCATGGGAAGCCAGTCATTACCCAGCCACGCAACCATTCTGAGATCAACCATAAAGCCGGAGCTGCGACGAGCAAGCGAAGCCAGTTGGTTTTATTAAACCAACGATTTAGAGCGCCAGCAAAAATAGCGGGATAAATCGCGAGATAGCCAACAAGCCCGGTCATGAGCAATACGCTTACCGGCTTGGGCATGCCACCAAAGTTATCAATACTGACATGTACCCAGCTGATCCCGGTAGCGAATTGACCGAAGCCCCATGCGTAACCAATCGCTAAGGCTTGCTTAGTTTTCGCTTGGTTTAGTAGCAGTAATAATACTGTTGGGCTAAGAAGGGCGAATAGCCACATTTGATAAGGAGCAAAAGCAAGGGTAGTTGAGGCGCCAATAAAAACGGCCACTAAAGGCCGCCACAGGCGATGAATCCATTTCTGTATCATCTGTCTATTCTTTTCGTTAATTCAGCTCCTAGCACGGCTGTCGCGCTAGGAGTGAATACTTTACTCTTCTTCCGTTACTGGAAGAGGCTGGCTATCTGGAATCGTCACTTGAAGTTGTACGACTCGACGATTGTCTGCCGCGGTTACTTTGAAGTTATAGCCGTCTATTTCGACTATTTCACCACGCGATGGTAAGTGACCAAAGCTGGTCATGACCATGCCACCGACCGTATCTACTTCATTGTCGCTGAAGGTAGTACCAAAGGTGTCGTTGAATTCTTCAATTGTTGTCAGGGCTTTGACCGCAAACGTGTGTTTACTTAGTTTGCGAATATCGACTTCTTCTTCGTCATCAAATTCATCTTCAATTTCCCCTACAATTTCTTCGAGGATATCTTCGATGGTGACTAAGCCTGAAACGCCACCAAATTCATCAACTACGATGGCCATGTGATAGCGTTCTTCTCGGAACTCTTTTAGTAGGCGATCGACTCGCTTACTCTCAGGGACGACAACAGCTTGGCGGATAACTTGCTCGATATCAAAATCGGCGCTGTCTGATCCTAAGTATTTAAGTAGGTCCTTCGCTAATAGAATGCCTTCTACATGGTCTTTATCTTCGCTAATTACTGGGTAGCGAGAGTGTTGAGCGTCGGTGAGAAGTGCAACCAGTGCATCTAAATCATCGGTTCTTTCAACGGTAACCATTTGAGAGCGTGGCAGCATAATGTCACGTACACGCATCTCTGAGATTTCCATTACACCTTCGAGCATGTCGCGAGTGTCGTGGTCTATCAGGTCATTAATTTCTGAGTCACGGATGACATCTACAAGTTCTTGGCGATCTTTTGGATCACCTTGAAAAAGTTGACCTAGGCGTTCAAAGAAGGACTTTCTACTCGGACCTTCAGTTTTTCCTTCCGAGGGAGGAGGTTGATTATCGGCGTTCATTGGTTCTCTGTCGTTAACGCTATCAAATGTGTGATAGCACACTTTATAGTAGGCTAAAGGCTAAAGGCTAAAGGCTAAAGGCTAAAGGCTAAAGGCTAAAGGCTAAAGGCTAAAGGCTAAAGCAAGACTACTATTATTGTTTTTCTGCGATGTACGGGTCTTCGAAGCCCATAGATTGCATAATTTCTGTTTCGAGAGCTTCCATTTCGTCGGCTTCATCGTCATCAATATGATCATAACCTAACAGATGCAAGCTGCCATGTACAACCATATGCGCCCAATGTGATTGCAGGGTTTTATTCTGCTCTTTTGCTTCACTTTCGACAACTTGACGGCAAATGATAAGATCACCTAATAGGTCGATCTCCATACCCGGTGGTGCTTCAAATGGAAAAGACAACACATTGGTTGGTTTGTCTTTCCCACGGTACTCGTGATTCAGTTGGTGACTTTCTTTCTCGTCAACAATACGAATGGTGACTTCAGCTTGCGCTTGAAACAAGCTTACCGCTTTTGTTAACCATTGTTGAAAGTCTTGCTCACTTGGCAAGCCACTTTCAGTTTCGACAGCAAGTTGCAGATCAAGTTCGATAGTCATTTATTCGTTACCTGATGTAGTTGTGCTTGGTTGCGTGGTTTCAACTTGTTTTTGGGCGTATTCTTCACGACGTTGACGTTCGCGCTCTTTGCGTTCTTTAGAGTCTTTTGCTTCCCACTTCTCATACGCAGTAACAATGCGAGCGACCACGGGGTGGCGAACCACGTCGTCGGCTTGGAAGAAGTTAAAGCTGATTTCATCAACATCGCTGAGTACTTCAATCGCGTGTCTTAGACCCGATTTAGCCCCACGAGGTAAATCGATTTGGGTTACGTCACCGGTGATCACCGCACGCGAGTTAAAGCCGATACGCGTTAGGAACATTTTCATTTGTTCAACGGTGGTGTTTTGGCTTTCATCTAAAATGATAAAGGCATCGTTGAGTGTGCGACCACGCATGTACGCAAGCGGTGCAACTTCGATGACGTTACGCTCAATGAGTTTCTCTACGCGCTCAAAGCCAAGCATTTCGAATAATGCATCGTAAAGAGGGCGTAAATATGGGTCTACTTTTTGGCTTAAGTCACCCGGTAGAAAACCGAGTTTTTCGCCGGCTTCAACGGCTGGGCGAGTAAGCAATATGCGGCGAATCTCTTGGCGCTCTAGTGCGTCTACTGCTGCAGCAACAGCTAAGTAGGTTTTACCTGTACCAGCCGGGCCAATACCGAAGCTAATGTCATGCGTAACCATATTGACCAGGTATTGGCTTTGGTTAGGCGTACGAGGCTTGATAATGCCTTTTTTAGTACGAACGAAGACTTCTTTTCCGGGTTGGAAGTCGGCACTTGTTATTTGTTCAAGTGCCCCTGTTTCTTTAATCGCTAAATGAATGTCTTCGGGCTCGATGTCTGGGATGTTGCCACGAACAGGCGCAGTATTTACGTACAGTGTTTTTAATATTTCCAGAGCCGCCGCAGATGTGTGTGGTTGACCTACGATAGAGAAGGCGTTGCTGCGGTGGTTAATTTCAACACCTAGGCGACGTTCAATTTGTTTGATGTTGTCATCAAATGGGCCGCATAAGCTCGCAAGACGCTGGTTATCAGAAGGTTCTAAATCGATTTCTAAAGTAATGATTTTATTGCTCAATGTAGCCTCACTTATTGGCAAACCAGCACGGAATCGATGCGTTACGACGTCGAGGTAACATGAATGCATTCCGGTTGCTGTTGGTGTTCGGATTCAAAAGAGCCCGATTAAAAACCGGGCTCTTTAATATTAGTCTTTATTTAGACACTAAGGCGTGAAGGTTGCAACACCTAGCTCATCTTCTCTGCGTGTTTTTGCCATCATTTGAGTTGGTGACATCACAATACGTAGATCCATGTCTTTCTCGGTGCGGATAAGCTCGCCACGTAATGAGTTAGTAAACACGTCGACGATTTTCACGTCAACGAATTGGCCAATGAGGTCTGCAGAGCCCTCAAAGTTTACAACGCGGTTATTTTCGGTACGTGCACGCAATTCCATTAGGTTCTTTTTCGAAGGACCTTCAACCAATACGCGTTGTTCTGTGCCTAACATGATGCGAGAGAAGCGCATTGCTTGGCTGTTTACTTGTTGCTGAAGTTCGTACAAACGGTCTTTTTTAGTTTGCTCGCTCAAATCACAAGGGTAATCTGCAGCAGGCGTGCCCGGACGAGGAGAGAATACGAAGCTAAAGCTCATATCAAAATCCACTTCTTTAATCAGTTTCATTGTATCTTGGAAATCTTTGTCACTTTCACCTGGGAACGCAACAATGAAATCGGAACTGATCTGAATGTCTGGTCGTGCTTTACGAAGCTTACGAATGATAGATTTGTATTCGATCGCGGTGTGCGGGCGCTTCATCATAGTAAGAATGCGGTCAGAACCAGACTGTACTGGCAAGTGCAAGAAGCTTACAAGCTCTGGAGTATCTTCATAAACTTCAATGATGTCGTCAGTGAACTCTAATGGGTGGCTTGTGGTAAAGCGAATACGGTCAATACCATCGATAGAAGCGACCATACGCAACAACTCGGCAAAGCTACAAATCTCGCCATCGTGAGTTGGTCCACGGAATGCGTTTACGTTCTGGCCTAGCAGGTTAACTTCACGTACACCTTGTTCTGCGAGCTGAGCGACTTCAAATAAGACGTCATCCATCGGGCGGCTTACTTCTTCACCTCGAGTGTAAGGCACTACACAGTACGTACAGTATTTAGAACAACCTTCCATGATCGACACGAATGCGGTTGCCCCTTCTGCGCGAGGTTCAGGTAAATTGTCGAACTTTTCGATTTCAGGGAAAGAGATATCCATAACCGGCGCTTCGTTGTCGCTTGATGATTTGATCATCTGTGGCAAACGGTGCAGTGTCTGTGGGCCAAAGATCACGTCAACAAATGGTGCACGTTTACGGATATGGTCGCCTTCTTGAGTCGCAACACAGCCACCGACGCCAATCACAACGCCTGGTTTTTTATCTTTCAGTCTTTTCCAACGACCAAGCTGGTGGAATACTTTTTCTTGCGCTTTTTCGCGGATTGAACAGGTATTTAAGAGTAGTACGTCTGCTTCCTCAGGTACTTCAGTTAGCTCATAGCCATTTGCAGCATTTAGCAGGTCAGCCATTTTCGACGAATCGTATTCGTTCATCTGGCAGCCCCAAGTTTTTATTAGCAGTTTCTTACTCATTTTATGTTCGCTCGGTCGTTAGTTTAATTTAAGGGAGCAAATCGCCCAGTGTTTCTCCGCTCATAGCGGCAAGCGGCGTATTGTACTGGTTTAGAAACCGCCTGACTAGCAATCCGATCAATCTTCTTATTTCACATGGTTCGAATCATTGTTGAACCCGTCGCTTCATGTTTGTTAAAAGGTCTAGAGGGATTTTTATTCGCAAATAAAAGTGGAGTGAGTACAATAAAAAACAGTCGAGTAATCAAGGTTGTGGAAGTATGGATAATCAGCAGTTTGAGGTCGCCATTGTTGGTGGCGGTATGGTCGGTGCCGCATTGGCCGTTGGCTTTGCTAAACAAGGTAAGCAAGTCGCGTTAATTGAAGGCTTTGCTCCAAGCGCTTTCTCATCGGAACAACCGATGGATATCCGTGTTTCTGCTATCTCTCAAACATCGGTTGATTTACTTAGTCAATTAGACAGTTGGCCCCACACTAAAGGGATGCGAGTGTGTCCTTACCGTCGGTTAGAAACGTGGGAACATCCAGAATGCAGAACGCGTTTTAGTGCCGAATCTCTACAGTTAGATCAATTGGGTTTCATTGTTGAAAACCGCCTAATTCAGCTAGGCTTATGGCAAGAATTTTCTCACTATTCAAACCTCGTGACGTTTTGCCCAGACTCGATGACTTCAATGGACTTTGGCGATGAAGGTAATACGTTGCATTTAGACTCAGGACAGAGCATTGGAGCTCAATGGGTCTTGGGTGCAGATGGTGCGAACTCTAAGGTTCGCGAGTTGGCGGGAATTGGCGTTACCGCTTGGGACTATCGTCAACATTGTATGTTGGTGAATGTTAAAACAGAGTTGGCACAACAAGACATCACTTGGCAGCAATTTACACCAACAGGCCCTCGCTCGTTTTTACCCCTTTGTGGTCATCAAGGATCGCTCGTGTGGTATGACAATCCAACTCGCATTCGTCAGTTGGTCAATTTAGAGCCTGAAAAACTCCGGGATGAGATCCTTAAATGTTTTCCTCAAGAGTTGGGGGATATTGAAGTATTGCAGGCTGGTGCGTTTCCACTGACTCGTCGTCATGCACAAACTTATGTCGCACACCACTGCGTTTTGGTTGGCGATGCGGCGCATACCATTAACCCGCTAGCAGGGCAGGGGGTTAACCTTGGCTTTAAAGATGTTGCTGCACTATTGGCAGCAGTAGAAGAAAAAGGGCTAACGGCTCAGGCGATGAACCAATATCAACGTACACGTCGTTGCGACAATTTGATCATGCAATCGGGGATGGACGTTTTCTATAAAGGGTTCAGTAACGATTTAGCACCACTCAAATTCGCACGAAATGCTATTTTAAAGTTGGCTGATCAAACGGGTCCCGTAAAACAACAGGTTTTGAAATATGCGTTAGGGTTGTAACACAACCCTAGATAAGCCAAGGATGTTGAAAAGGAGAGCTAATGATAGCTCTCCTTTTTTTATGAATATGAACTAATTACAGCGCGACGCAAACAGGAGCGTCTATCTTGAGCTCGAAGCCTGTGGCTTTTAACTTGCCAGACTCTCGATCTCGAGCGTAACTGATGATGTTGTTTGAGTGCTGATTAGCCGCAATTAACCACTGCCCATCTGGTGTAATACTGAAGTCACGTGGAAAATGACCATGAGTGGGGATGTTATCGATATAGCTGAGTTCATTGGTTTGCTCATCAATAGAGAACCAGCTTATTTTTGATTGATGACGCCCAGAGACATAAATGAACCGTCCATCAGGAGATAATTTGATCGCAGCCGCCGCTTCGCCTTTTTCTTCTTCAGGTAGAATATCTATTTCTTGGATTATCTTCCAACTCACATCTTGTGCCGCGTTTAGTTCTTGTGCCAATACCAATACGGTTTCACTCAATTCACACACGACATAGCAATAATCTTCATTGTGACTAAAGACGAGATGTCTTGGGCCACTTCCTGCTGGTGCGTTGATTTTATGTATGCATGTTACTGATGTCTCATCGAATGGCTGAGATTCAGAGTACTGATACAAACAAATTTCATCAGAACCAAGGTCAACGGTCGCGAATTGGCGAGAATGTTTCAAAAATACGGCCTGATGTGCATGAGCTTGGGTTTGTCGGTCTTTATTTGGCCCAGAGCCTTGGTGCTGCAATGTCGCCACTGATGCTTCTATGTGTCCTGATTGGCTGAGTGTGAAAATATTAAAACTACCCGATGAATATTGAGAGGTGATCGCGAGCCGTTGATCGGGGCTAATGGTGATATGGCAAGGGTGATCACCGGGGATGATGGCATTAGGGCGCTGATTTCTAGGTACTGGAATCTCAGATTCTGAGTGAGGAACGAATCGTAATGATGGTGATTCAGATGCTTGGACTTCGCTACTTAGGTAGCAGCCATTGTTTGTAGTGCAAGTAAATGATGGGTTGGTTGCTTCGACATAAAGATTGAGAGCTTCCATTTCTCCTGTGACCACATTTAGTTGAAATTGGTATAGCCCTTGGCTTGAATTGTTGTCGGTATAGCAGCCAACGAAAACAGGTAGTGTATTCATGAGATCCACAGTCAAAAAATAAGTGACTGTTATTGTGTAATAAACGAATGAACTTGAAGAGAGGGAAGTTTGATTAAATTAGTGATATGGGCTGCAATTCTAAGAAGAAGCCGTGGTTTAGAAACCTATTGTTAAACTTCAGATAAAAGAAAACCCAGTATAAAAATACTGGGTTTCTTTCGTCTCTATATTTCAAGAGAAATAATGGTGCGGTCGGAGAGACTTGAACTCTCACACCTTGCGGCGCCAGAACCTAAATCTGGTGCGTCTACCAATTCCGCCACGACCGCAGCAAACTTTGTAGTTAACAGGCTGATTGGTGAGGCCTCGTTAACGTTGTGCTCTTAATTCTTAGTACTTAGCATCTCGCTTTTAGTACTTCTAAACAAAGAGTTTCAAATTGTGGCTGGGCTACCTGGATTCGAACCAGGGAATGCTGGCATCAAAAGCCAGTGCCTTACCGCTTGGCGATAGCCCAACAAAGATTTATTTAAAGTCTTAAAACTTACAGTAATCACACTGCTCTTGAACATGCTGATAAATCAACATCAAGAATGATGGTGCGGTCGGAGAGACTTGAACTCTCACACCTTGCGGCGCCAGAACCTAAATCTGGTGCGTCTACCAATTCCGCCACGACCGCAGCAAACTTTGTAGTTAACAGGCTGATTGGTGAGGCCTAGTTAACGTTGTGCTCTTCAATTTAGTACTTAGCATTTCGCTTTTAGTACTTCTAAACAAAGAGTTTAAATATGGTGGCTACTGCGGGATTCGAACCTGCGACCCCATCATTATGAGTGATGTGCTCTAACCAACTGAGCTAAGTAGCCAAATAATGTTTACACACTATTTTAAAATATGGTGCGGTCGGAGAGACTTGAACTCTCACACCTTGCGGCGCCAGAACCTAAATCTGGTGCGTCTACCAATTCCGCCACGACCGCGGTGCTTTTTTTATCTCTAATGAAAGAGAGTCTCTTAGCAAGAGTATAGTCTTGGTCGATGATTGGTAAATCAACCAGACGTTGTATGGTGGCTACTGCGGGATTCGAACCTGCGACCCCATCATTATGAGTGATGTGCTCTAACCAACTGAGCTAAGTAGCCATCTTTTTGGAGCGAAACAATATAATACAATCTCGCCGACAGTGCCATACTCTTTTTCAAGAATTTTCACTGTTAGTAATAATCGCTCAATTAAGCATCGATTATCACGAATGTTGGCTGGGCTACCTGGATTCGAACCAGGGAATGCTGGCATCAAAAGCCAGTGCCTTACCGCTTGGCGATAGCCCAACAATGAACATCTCCGCGATGTTCTAAAAAGAATGGTGCGGTCGGAGAGACTTGAACTCTCACACCTTGCGGCGCCAGAACCTAAATCTGGTGCGTCTACCAATTCCGCCACGACCGCATTCTTTTTCTTTCCTAAAAACTTTCGTTAAAAAGCGTTTAGGAAATGGTGGCTACTGCGGGATTCGAACCTGCGACCCCATCATTATGAGTGATGTGCTCTAACCAACTGAGCTAAGTAGCCATTTTCCAAATTGTTGCTCACTTCGATAAGTTGCCTTGTCGTTGTGAACGGAGCGCATTATGCGGATCTGACCGAAATGCGTCAACAGTTTTTTTGAATAAATTTCGATTTTAGAATCGTTCGAGTTTTTTTTAATCAAAGAGACGTATTTGTGATCAAAAATGGACGTCAAAATGCCATGCAGCCTTTAATTAAAATAGAAACAGGCAAATGCGGTTGGTTTCAAATAAAAGAAAAGCCAACACATTTGTTGGCTTTTTGAACAGTTAAAGCAATTGATTTTTATACGTTGAAACGGAAATGAACCACATCACCATCTTTTACGATGTAATCTTTGCCTTCTAGACGCCATTTACCGGCTTCTTTAGCACCGCTTTCACCACGGAACTGGATGAAGTCATCGTAACCAACAACTTCCGCTCGGATGAAGCCTTTCTCGAAATCTGTGTGGATCTTACCTGCAGATTGAGGAGCGGTTGCACCAATTGGGATCGTCCATGCACGTACTTCTTTAACACCTGCAGTAAAGTAGGTTTGAAGTGTTAGCAATTCGTAGCCAGAACGGATTACACGGTTTAGGCCTGGTTCTTCGATGCCCATGTCTGCTAGGAATTCTTCACGATCTTCGTCGTCAAGTTCTGAAAGCTCAGATTCAATTGCAGCACATACAGGTACAACAACGTTATTCTCTTTTGCTGCATAGTCGCGCACAAGATCAAGGTACGGGTTGTCTTCGAAGCCATCTTCGTTAACGTTAGCAATGTACATTGTTGGCTTAAGCGTTAAGAAGTTTAGGTAATCAACCGCGGCTAATTCTTCTTTTGATAGCTCAATAGTACGAGCCATTCCGCCTTCCGTTAGTACCGGAAGCAGCTTTTCAAGTACGGCTGTTTCGAACTTAGCGTCTTTGTCGCCGCCTTTTGCTTTCTTAGCTTGGCGGAAAATAGCACGTTCACACGAATCTAGATCAGCAAGTGCTAGTTCTAGGTTGATGGTTTCGATGTCTTCGATAGGAGAGATCTTACCTGCAACGTGGATGATGTTTTCGTTTTCAAAACAGCGTACTACATGACCGATAGCGTCAGTTTCACGGATGTTAGCTAGGAATTTGTTACCTAAACCTTCACCTTTTGATGCGCCAGCAACCAAACCTGCGATATCAACAAATTCCATTGTTGTCGGCAAGATGCGTTGCGGATTTACAATCTCTGCAAGTGCGTCAAGACGAAGATCAGGTACAGGAACAACACCTGTGTTTGGTTCGATAGTACAGAAAGGGAAGTTAGCCGCTTCGATACCAGCTTTTGTTAGTGCGTTAAACAGAGTTGATTTACCAACGTTTGGTAGGCCAACGATGCCACATTTAAAACCCATGATTTAGACCTTATTCTGCTTTGAACGTGTGTAAGCGATTTTGCGCTTTGGTTAAGCCATCTTTAAGTAATATATCGAGACAGCGTACAGACTCATCGACTGCCGCGTCTAGGCACTCCTGCTCTTTAGCTGGAGCTTTACCAAGGACGTAACCCGCGACTCTATCTTTGTGCCCGGGATGGCCTATGCCAATCCTCAAGCGGTAAAATTCTTTGTTGTTTCCCATTTTACTGATGATGTCACGCAGTCCATTGTGACCACCATGACCGCCACCTTTTTTAAATTTAGCCACACCTGGGGGCATGTCTAATTCATCATGTGCGACCATGATTTCTTCAGGTTTAATTTGGTAGAATTTCGCAATAGCGGCTACCGATTTACCTGATAAATTCATGAACGTTGATGGGATCAGTAAACGGAGATCTTGACCATTGACCATGATACGGCCCGTTTGCCCAAAATACTTCGCTTCATTTTTCAATGTAATATTATGAACACGGGCAAGTTCTTCTACCGCCCATGCACCTGCATTATGGCGAGTTCTAGCGTATTCAGGGCCTGGATTTGCTAGCCCAACGAGCAGTTTAATCTGTTGACTCAAGGTAAGGATCTCTCTGGAATCTCAAAAAGCGCGGTATGATAGCACACTTCTGTGCTATCGGGCGACAGCATCCTAATGACGGGGTTGTTTTGTCTTTTTCAGTAGCACGGTCGCAATCGCACTGATGGCTAAAGCGTAGCAATAATAGGAGTGTGTTGTGACTTCTAAAGGCGACAATTGAAGAATTGAGCCAATTAATAAGACTTGTGCGCCATAAGGTAAAACTCCCTGCATAATGCACGAAAATATATCCAATAGGCTGGCCGAGCGTTTGGCACTAATGCCGTGTTTTTGTGCCAGATCTTTGGCAATACTGCCTGAAACTAAAATCGAGACAGTATTATTAGCCGTACAGCAATTGACTAAGCTGACAAGTAAAGCGATACCAAATTCTCCGCTTTTTTGACTGCTATTTCTAAGCGCCTTGCTGAGTTTGTTGGTGATGTACGCCAAGCCGCCTTGCTGCTTCATTAACTCACTCAAACCACCAATTAACATGGAAAGAAGAAATATTTCCTGCATATTGCCAAAGCCAGTGTAGATATCTTGCCCGTATTGCGTGAGGTTGTAATCGCTCGTTGTATTCAAACCAATGACACCTGCCATCAAAGTTCCTATCGTTAAAACGGCAAACACGTTAATGCCTGCAATCGCAAGAATAAGGATGCTGATATAGGGCAATACGTTGATCCAATTAAAATCAGATACGATCGGAGCGGTGCTTGGCGTGCTAAGAAAGCCAAATAGGATCAATGAAACGATGGCAGCTGGTAGCGCGATAGTGATGTTTTCTTTGAACTTGTCCTTCATTTCGCAGCCTTGCGAGCGAGTTGCTGCAATTGTGGTGTCTGAAATGATCGATAAGTTATCACCAAACATCGCGCCGCTTAAAACGGCACCTGCCGCAATAGCAGGATCGATATTTGCTGCATCAGCGACCCCAAGGGCGACCGGTGCTAAAGCGGCAATGGTGCCCATTGATGTGCCCATCGCGGTCGCTATAAAAGCCGCTATCACAAACATGCCAGGCAATATTAAGCTCGGTGGCAACAATGATAACCCAAGGTTTACCGTTGCATCGACCCCGCCTGTTGCTTTGGCTACAGATGCAAAGGCGCCCGCCAATAAGTAGATCATGCACATAGCAATGATGTCACTGTGGCCAATGCCACGAATGAACTGCTCAATGGCTTTATTGATCGACTCTTTGCTCATCAAGATAGCGACAATCACAGCAGGCAATGCGGCAATCGGCGCAGGTAGTTGATAAAAAGCAAACTCCACACCTTGCAGTGTCAAATAGCTTCCCACACCAATGAATAAGGCAAGGAAGATAGCTAAAGGGACAAGAGCTTTGATGGATGGTGTCGACATGACAAATTACTCAATAGCGGAAATTGGCGCTAAGAGTACGGATTTTGTTTAGGAGTGTCAACGTCTAGATGGCTATACGGCTGGTAAGGCGTAAGGCAAGAGGCATAGGGCTGAAAAAGAAAAAGCGCATAGAGATGAGGAATTCGTGACAAGGGGAGATCGGTTGTTAAAAATCTCCGCCTTCCGCCTAAAACCAAAAAAAATACCCCGCCGAGGCAGGGTATTCGATATTTCGATTTACTGACGCAGTAATCTGCGCGCAGAAAATGTCTCTTAGCTGAACATTGCTGAGATAGATTCTTCGTTGCTGATGCGACGAATAGCTTCTGCAAGCATGCTAGATAGAGTTAGTTGAGTAACTTTACCTGTTGCAGCCATTTCATCAGAAAGCTGAATTGAGTCAGTGATGATCACTTGGTCAAGTACAGAGTTCTTGATGTTTTCTGCTGCAGTACCAGAGAAAACCGCGTGAGTTGCGTAAGCGAATACACGCTTAGCGCCACGCTCTTTCAGAGCTTCTGCTGCTTTACACAGTGTGCCACCCGTATCAATCATGTCATCAACGATCACACAGTCGCGACCTTCAACATCACCGATTAGGTTCATTACTTCAGAAACGTTAGCACGTGGGCGACGCTTATCAACGATAGCGATATCTGTGTCGTCTAGTGCTTTTGCAGTAGCGCGAGCACGAACAACACCGCCTAGGTCAGGAGATACCACAACAGGATCTTCTAGGCCACGAGCACGCATATCTTCAAGCAGTACCGGAGTACCGAAGATGTTGTCTACTGGTACATCGAAGAAGCCTTGGATTTGCTCTGCGTGTAGATCAATCGTTAATACGCGGTCAACGCCAACGTTAGAAAGGAAGTCAGCGACAACTTTCGCAGTAATTGGCACACGAGCAGAACGTACACGACGATCTTGACGAGCGTAACCAAAGTAAGGAATAACAGCAGTAATACGGCCCGCTGAAGCACGGCGCATTGCGTCAATCATTACCACCAATTCCATTAGGTTGTCATTGGTTGGTGCACAAGTTGATTGGATGATGAATACATCACTACCACGAACGTTTTCGTTGATTTGAACAGCGACTTCGCCATCAGAAAAACGAGAAACAGTAGCGTCTCCTAGAGAGATGTATAGACGATCTGCAATGCGTTGGGCTAGTTCAGGTGTTGCGTTACCAGCAAATAGCTTCATATCAGGCACGGTGGAAACCTCGGGTTTGCGTCCAGTTTTATTTAGATAGTGAGTAGACTGATTCAAGCTCAGTCAATCTTTGGTTTAAAGGCGAAAGATTTACGCCTTCAGCAACAAACGCATGGGTATCGTTTGGCAACTGAGAGAGTACCGATTCTGCTGCTTGTTTACTGTGAAATTCAGCAAAAACGCAGGAACCCGTACCCGTCAATCTTGACGGCGCGTATTGTAGCAGCCATGAAAGTTGCTTATCAACCTCCGAATAGAGGATTCTAACTATTTTTTCGCAATCGTTTTCGTAAGGGGAGTCTAAAAGCGTTGCCAGCTCTCGTTTTACTGTGTTTCTGGTCAATTCAGGATGAGAAAAAATTTCTGCGGTAGATATTCCGACATTGGGTCTAATCACCAAATACCAGTTCTGTTTTGGTGACACCGGGACCAACTTTTCACCGACACCTTCCGCGAATGCGGCGAAGCCTTTTACAAAAACAGGGACGTCTGCCCCCAAGGCTAAACCGATTTCTGCTAACTCATCGTCGCTTAATTTGGTTTGCCATAAAAAGTTAAGTGCGACTAAAGCTGTGGCTGCGTTTGAAGAACCGCCGCCAATGCCACCACCCATGGGAAGTATTTTTTTGAGCTCAATGTGGGCTCCAAAGCCGACGTCACTTTTTTGTTGCAATGCCGTTGCCGCTTTCCAAATGAGATTGTCTTCGAGCTCTACACCTTCAATGGCTGGTGAAATGGTAATGCTGCCGCTGGTATTGGCTTGAATCGTTAGCTCGTCGCCGTAATCAATGAATTGGAATAGGGTTTGTAGGTCGTGATAACCATTGGGTCTTTGGCCGGTAATGTATAAAAATAAATTCAGCTTGGCAGGGGAGGGCCAAGAGGTTGCGTCTGTGATCATTGGTTTATCAGCCATTTTGAAATTGACAGTTTAATTCTGGTGTCGTCGTGGGTCATGTTAATACTGCTGGGCAACACGTAATTTACGTTGTTTTCTGAGATTTGATCTCGATAACGATCAAACTGAATAGCCCAGTCTTGACCTGTTACATTTTTTTCAAGCGTTGCTAACGTATTAAGGTTACTCACGGTGTAGTGATCGGCATTGGTGGGCATACCTTTAACCCAATCGGAAAGTTCTTTGACCGGAATGCTTAAGCCGGTGAGCTTTTTTACTAACATATTAGCGTTTGGGTGGGTAAAAGTGCGGCCATCATAAGTGACGACTTTAGCGCCCATGTTGGTAAAGGTTAAATCCAACGCTGTTTGCCCCAAGAAGGTTGTTAGCGTTAATTGGGTATTCGCTGGAGTGCGTTTCCAGTAAAAATTAAGGCTTTGGCGGTCGTCAGCACCGATATAAGCCATTTTTCCAGATAAGGTATAGTACGAAAGGTCAGTGAGTTGCTGTTGATGACTTTGCCATTCTACGCTGTGCAACGGCGCTTGAGGTACTGAGCTACAACCGATTAAAAAAGAACCACACACAAATAAAGTTAACCATTGTGTCTTTTTTCGCCAATTAAATGCGTTGGAAAGAATATGAAACACCCGAATTCAAACCTCAAAATACCAATAATGTGGCTTACTATAGCATTGAAATCACGAACTCAGAAAATCCCCTCTTTAAATAGGCTCTCCCATAAAGTAAAATTCCCGGTCTTACACCACTCTGGACAGAGAACGCTCATTACATGTCTTTGCTTGCTATAGGTATCAATCACAATACCGCTTCGGTTGATTTGCGCGAAAAAGTCGCCTTTTCACCAGATAAGCTTACAAAAGCTCTAAAAGAATTCGCAGCAAATAACCATGTAAAAGGTGGGGTTATACTTTCAACTTGTAATCGAACTGAGCTGTATTGCAATGTAAAGCAAGAAGGTAAAGGGCGGTTAATTGACTGGTTGACACAGTTTCACAATGTGAAACCAGAAGATCTCATGTCTAGCCTTTACATCCATGAAGAGCAAGCGGCCATAAAGCATTTGATGCGTGTATCGTGTGGTTTGGATTCGCTGGTGTTAGGTGAGCCACAAATTTTAGGGCAAGTGAAACAATCTTTTTCAGATGCAAGAGAACATAAAGCGGTGGATGCCGCGATGGAAAAGCTGTTTCAAAAAGCTTTCTCTGTAGCAAAGCGGGTCAGAACCGAAACTGAAATTGGTGGTAACGCCGTTTCTGTTGCTTACGCTGCGTGTACGCTCGCCAAACAAATATTCGAATCTATTGAAGATACCACCATTCTTTTGGTAGGTGCGGGCGAGACCATAGAGCTGGTTGCTAAGCACTTAGATGGTCATGGTTGTAAAGAAATGATTGTTGCCAATCGAACCAAAGAAAGAGCGTTAGGGCTGGCAGAACAATTTGGCGCGACCGTCATCAGCTTACCTGAAATACCCGATCACCTTCATCGCGCAGATATTGTCATCAGTTCTACCGCAAGCCCACTGCCTATCATTGGTAAAGGAATGGTAGAAACAGCGTTGAAGGCCAGAAAGCATCAACCTATTTTACTGGTTGATATCGCGGTACCAAGGGATGTGGAATCACAAGTGAGCGAATTAAACGACGCCTATCTGTATACCGTAGATGATTTGCAATCCATCGTTGACCGTAATATAGAGCAGCGAAAAGTAGAAGCGATTCAAGCGGAAGCCATCGTTTCTGAAGAGAGTGCAGCCTTCATGAGTTGGCTCCGTTCACTACAAGCAGTAGACAGCATTCGAGACTATCGGTACTCTGCCAACCAAATTCGTGAAGATCTGTTGACGAAAAGTCTACAATCTCTAGAGGCAGGTGCTGATCCAAGCAAAATTCTGGTAGAGCTTAGTAATAAGCTGACCAACAAATTGATCCATGCTCCGACTCGTGCGCTGCAAAGTGCCGCAGAGCAAGGTGAACCTGCAAAATTAACCGTCATCAGACAGAGTCTCGGCCTCGAAGACTCGTAACTAAATAAAGAAAATTATGAATCCTTCTATTTTGACCAAACTTCAAACGCTGGTTGAGCGTTATGAAGAAGTGCAGCATTTACTTGGTGATCCAGGCGTTATCGGCGATCAAAACAAGTTTCGCGCGCTTTCTAAAGAATATTCTCAACTGGAAGAGCTAACTCAGTGCTTTCAAGCTTACGAACAAGCTCAAGAAGACTTGGTTGCGGCTGAGGAAATGGCCAAAGAAGACGACGCAGAAATGCGTGAAATGGCGCAAGAAGAAATTAAAGAATCAAAAGCTAACATTGAAAAGTTGACTGCTGATCTGCAAATTCTCTTGCTTCCAAAAGATCCTAACGATGATCGCAACTGCTTCTTAGAAATCCGTGCGGGTGCTGGTGGTGATGAAGCGGGCATTTTCGCTGGTAACCTTTTCCGCTTGTACAGTAAGTACGCAGAGAAAAAAGGTTGGCGTGTTGAAGTCATGAGCTCGAATGTTTCAGAGCAAGGTGGCTTTAAAGAAATGATCGCAAAAGTCAGCGGTGATGGCGCTTACGGTATTTTGAAATTTGAGTCAGGCGGCCACCGTGTTCAGCGAGTGCCAGAAACTGAATCTCAAGGTCGTGTACACACTTCAGCATGTACTGTTGCTGTGATGGCTGAAATCCCAGAAGCAGAGATTCCAGAAATCAAAGCGGGCGATTTAAAAATTGATACTTTCCGTGCGTCAGGCGCGGGTGGTCAGCACGTTAACACCACCGATTCTGCAATTCGTATTACTCACTTACCAACCGGTACCGTTGTTGAGTGTCAAGATGAGCGTTCACAACATAAGAACAAAGCGAAAGCGATGGCAGTACTTGCCGCTCGAATTACACAAGCGGAAGAAGCAAGACGTGCGGCTGAAGTGTCTGATACTCGTCGTAACCTATTAGGTTCAGGTGACCGTAGTGACCGTATTCGTACTTACAACTACCCACAAGGCCGTGTATCCGATCATCGCATCAACTTGACGCTTTACCGTCTAAACGAAGTGATGGAAGGGGATCTACAATGTTTGGTTGACCCAGTAATGACTGAGCACCAAGCGGATCAACTGGCTGCACTTTCAGAGCATAACTAATTATATGTTCGAACATTCACCGTCAGAAACAGACTCTGTGCCTCTTCTTTCGATAGAGGCGCAACTGAAAAGCGCGAGTATTGAATTACTGGCGAGTGGCAGTGACTCACCTTCACTTGATGCCGCGGTTCTTCTTTGCCACGTATTGGATAAACCAAGAAGTTACTTACTTACTTGGCCAGAGCGTGAACTGACAAAAGAGCAGTTAGCTGACTTTGAAACTGTCATGGCAAGACGTAAACAAGGTGAACCTGTCGCTTATATCTTAGGTGAGCGAGAATTTTGGTCTTTGCCATTAAAGGTAGAGCCTTCTACCTTGATACCAAGGCCCGATACAGAGCGTTTGGTTGAGTTGGCGTTAGACAAAATACCAACGAAGCCTTGTCGTATATTGGATCTTGGTACGGGTACTGGCGCCATTGCTTTGGCGCTGGCATCAGAGTTACCGAATCATTCATTGACAGGTATTGATATTCGACCTGAAGCTCAGGCCTTAGCCTGTGAGAATGCTAAGAGATTAGCACTAACAAATAGCCGTTTTTTACAGGGAAGTTGGTTTACACCCTTAGAAGACGGAACAAAGTTTGCATGTATTGTCAGTAATCCACCTTATATAGAAAAAGACGATCCTCATTTAGTGCAAGGTGATGTCCGCTTCGAACCCTTATCAGCTTTGGTTGCTGAGGAAAAAGGTATGGCTGACCTTACGTATATCGCAAACCATGGCCGTCAGTTTCTTGTCGAAGCTGGTTGGTTACTAATGGAACATGGTTTTGAGCAAGGACAAGCTGTACGTGAAATGATGCAGAGTTTCGGATACACAGATGTCGAAACAGCTCAAGATTATGCTGGAAACGACCGAGTCACACTGGGGCGTTATACTAACTAGGTCAATAGACCCTAATAACTAGAAGCAGAACATCCATGTACGCAGCTCTAAAACATTTTCATATGCTGACGATTGCTCTCAGCGTTATACTTTTTGTTATTCGTTATGCTTTGATGGTCGCTAAATCACCAAAGCTCGAATCTGAATTCCTTAAACGAGTCCCGCATATTAACGATGCCGTTTTATTACTTTCCGGTATCGCACTCATTATGTTGACAGGATTCATCCCATTCACACCTTCAGCGGTTTGGTTAACTGAAAAGCTTACTTGCGTTATGGCTTATATCGCACTGGGTTTCTTTGCTTTGCATTATGGTAAAAACCAGCTGCTGAGAGGTTTTGCATTCTTTGGTGCACTTGGTTGGCTTGCAATGGCAGGCAAAATAGCAATGACCAAAGTGCCTACTTTCTT
Source organism: Vibrio tapetis subsp. tapetis (assembly GCF_900233005.1). Lineage (NCBI taxonomy): Bacteria > Pseudomonadati > Pseudomonadota > Gammaproteobacteria > Vibrionales > Vibrionaceae > Vibrio > Vibrio tapetis. The sequence continues at coordinate 1,477,565 of NZ_LT960611.1, read as the reverse complement.
AGGGTAAATTATGTTGAATTTGTTTGACGAAGACTTCGACAACATGGAACTTGTGGAAGGCGCATTGGCTTTAAACTCTGCGATCAATCCTGAAACACAAAACCAATGGGCGAAAGCTGAGTTACAACGTTTGTTAGAAGATGCGGAGCAAACGCTTAGCATTGAGTCGAATGAGCAACAGAAATTCGAGTCTTTTTTACGACTGTTCTACCATGAATGGAAGTTCACAGGGGACAACGAAGCTTACTTTTCATCTGAAAATGCTTTCATTGATAAAGTGTTAGAACGCCGTAAAGGCATTCCAGTAAGCTTGGGCGCATTATTGTTATATTTTGGACGTAAGTTAGGGTTCCCGATCGAAGGGGTGACTTTTCCTACGCAGTTTTTGGTTAAAGTGACGTGGTTTAACGAACGCCCACAATACATCAACCCATTTACTGGCGAGTATGTAGGTGAGCAAATGTTGCTGGCGTGGCTGATCGGTCATGATGGCCCATTGGCAAAACTGCAACCTGAGCACTTAGCTACTGCAGATAATCCAACGGTGATTGGACGCTGGCTCGCATTGGCTAAAGGGGCGCTGTTAAGAGAAGAACGCTATACTTTGGCTCTTGCTTGTACTGACTTGGCACTGACCTTTGTTCCAGACGACCCGTATGAAATTCGCGACCGTGGGTTTATTTATCAACAGCTAGATTGCCATCAAATAGCAGCAACGGATTACCAGTTCTTTATTGACCAGTGTCCCGATGATCCCGCGGCAGAGTTGTTGAAAGCTCAAGTTAACAATATGAACAAAACTTCAATTACAATCCATTAATTGGGTTGAGATAAGAATAGAGAGAAGATGATGGAACAGAAAACGGTTCAAATAGGCAATATTCCTGTTGCTAACGATAAGCCATTTACTTTATTTGCTGGAATGAACGTTCTTGAGTCTCGCGATCTTGCTATGCAGATCTGTGAGCATTACGTAAAGGTTACGGAAAAGCTGGGTATTCCTTACGTGTTTAAAGCCTCTTTTGATAAAGCGAACCGTTCATCCATCAATTCTTACCGCGGTCCTGGTATGGAAGCGGGTCTGAAGATCTTCCAAGAACTGAAAGACACGTTTGGTGTGAAAATCATCACTGATATTCATAACGAAGAACAAGCGAAAACCGTTGCTGAAGTCGTTGATGTAATTCAGCTTCCGGCTTTCCTTGCTCGCCAAACTGATTTGGTTGAAGCAATGGCGAAGACGGGTGCTGTAATCAACGTGAAAAAACCTCAGTTCATGAGCCCGAACCAAGTCGGTAACATCGTTGATAAATTCGCAGAGTGTGGCAACGAGAACATCATTCTTTGTGAGCGTGGTGCTTGCATGGGTTATGACAATCTCGTTGTGGATATGCTTGGTTTTGGAGTTATGAAGAAGGTATCTAACGGAAGCCCAATCATTTTTGATGTGACTCACTCACTGCAAATGCGTGACCCATCGGGCGCGGCATCTGGCGGCCGCCGTGAACAAACGGTAGAGCTTGCAAAAGCTGGGCTAGCGACGGGTATCGCCGGTTTATTTATCGAAGCGCACCCGAACCCAGAAAAAGCACTTTGTGATGGCCCATCGGCGTTACCACTAGACAAACTTGAGCCTTTCTTGGCTCAGATGAAATCACTGGATGACCTCATCAAAGGCTTTGAGCATATCGATATTAAGTAATCCGAAGTCGATAAAAAAGCCGCTATACACTTTTACTCAAAAGAGAGAGTGTATCGCGGCTTTTTTTCGTTCTAAGTTTAGTTTGTTGCTATAACTTGAAGCGAGACACTTCTTGGAACAATTCGTTCGAAATACTGTTCAGTTCAGATGCTTGAGAGCTGGCTACTTGAGCTTGGCTTGCTAAATCGTCAGAGACATCTTTTACTTCGTTAGTGTTACGAGTAATTTCTGCTGTCACCAAAGATTGTTCCTCGGCTGCTGCGGCTATTTGGCTCGCCATGTCATTGATTAAGTTTGCTGACTGCGTAATACGTTGCAAGCTTTCAGATGCGACACGTCCATCATTTACCGCTTTCTCTGCATTGTCTTGACTCGTCTGCATAGAACCTACTGCGCGATTGGTGGTGGTTTGAAGAGTGACAATGTTCTTATTGATCTCTTCCGTTGCGTCATGAGTACGTTGGCTAAGAACTCGAACTTCATCAGCAACAACGGCAAAACCACGACCACGACCTTGTTCACCTGCACGAGCAGCCTCGATTGCTGCATTCAATGCGAGTAGGTTTGTTTGCTCTGCAATATCTTGAATGGTCGACAAGATACCGCTGATTTCTTTGGTGCGCTGCTCTAACTCTTGGATTACATTGGTTGCATCACTAATATCAGTTGCCAACGCGAGAATAGAATTTTGACTATTCAATACTTCGCGTTCACCTTCATTAGAAATGGTGACCGTCTGCGCGCCTTCACGGGCAGTATTTTCAGCATTGTTGGCAATTTCTTGAGTGGCACTAGACATTTCGGTTACTGCCGTTGCCACCATATTGATTTCTTGCATCTGGTGATCGATACGAGCTGCGCTGTCATTCGCATGGGCGGCTGTGATATCGGCTTGCTTGGAAAGATGCGTTGAGTGGTGATGAATGTTTGATACCAAGGTATGCATTTTCTCAACGAATTGGTTAAAGCTCTGTGCCAGCTTGCCAACTTCATCTTGGCTGCGAACCTCAATGCGCTGAGTTAGGTCACCATCACCTTCAGAAATGGCTTCCAATGCTCGTGTAACTTGAGTTAGTCCGCCAAGAAGGAAAGTGATTAGCCACCAAATAAAGACAATCATAAGCGCCGCTACAACGACAGCCACGATAATTAATTCTTTTAATAAACTGGCATGGTTTGCTTCTTCTGTTTCGCGATCCATCTCAATGGCGAAAATCCAATCGGAATTTGGCACTTCAATGAAGTAAACCAGTTTTTCTTTGCCATTACGCATAACGCTTTCAATGCGATTGTCTTGAATTGCCGCATTCATATTACCGATGTTGATATTTGGGGCAAAATCAGTCAGTCGTTTCATCAGCATGTTGCTTTGAGGGTGAGCTAATATAACGCCCTCTTTATTTAGCATCATGGCAAACGCATTGGTTCCGACTTCGTATTCATTAATGGCTTTTTGTAGCGATTTTAGCTTTAAGTCGGCACCCATAATGCCAATGATGCTGCCATTAGAAATGACAGGAGTCGAAATGGTGATGAGCGTTTCACCGTCTTGCGCTCCAGCATAGGGTTTAGAAACATAAGTTGAGCGGGTTTGTTTTGCTATTTGAAACCAGTCACGAGAATTAGCATCAAATCCTGGGTGAGGTTCAGATTGACCCGTAGGGTAGAGATCACCATTTAACTCAGCGTAAAACATTTCATCAAAGTTACCCGCTTTTTTTGCCAGCGGCATGATATCGATCGCTTGTTGTAAGGTATCAACCTGTGACATGCCTTCGACAACGCTTTTGTGGCTACTTAACCAATAAGATAAAGAGTCACTAGCTGCATTTGAAGTACTGATGGCACGGCTGTAAACCCCATAGCGGGTTTGATCAAACAAGGTGTTGGATGCTTGCCAGGTTAAAATGGTTGCCAAAATTGAAATACAGGTTAAAACCGATAAGGTTATTTTGACTTTCAGTGAGGTATTCTTTATAAAATTAGTCATATTTTACGCACATTATTAAGTAGCAGCACAGCATACGGGAGTGTTTAGTTAAAATCTATACGGATTATTTGTTGTATTGATAAAATTGTAGCCATTTTCGTCTATTTTGCGTAATCGTTTGCCTGTGATCTTGGTTTTATCCAAATTGAAAGTGGGTCATGTTGTTACAGTTTACGATGCTAAGAATAGTGATCTATTCGTCATAAATATGAAATCGCTATGGTTGTTTCTTTAGGTTAATTTAAACTTGTTCATGTTTTTAAGGTTAAGCCACGATATGAGCCAATTTAAACTACAAATACAGTGTGGGTTTAACCTCTCCTCTACTAATTAAAAAGGTTACTAAGCATGAAGGAACGCCTAAATCTAAAAGTTGCTATTAGCGCAGCTATTCTTGCCACTCTTACTGGCTGTGCATCACAAGCTCCAGCGTGGGATGCAGATACAACTTATAAGCTAACGGTTTTGCATACCAATGATCATCACGGTCGTTTTTGGCAGAATAAATATGGCGAGTACGGCATGGCTGCTCGTAAGACGTTAATTGATGAACTGCGTACAGAGATTCGTGCTGACGGTGGTAGCGTATTGCTGTTGTCTGGTGGTGACATTAATACAGGTGTTCCAGAGTCTGATTTGCAAGATGCAGAACCAGATTTTAAAGGCATGAAAATGCTGGGTTACGATGCAATGGCATTGGGTAACCACGAGTTTGATAACCCGTTAGAAGTTCTAGAAAAGCAGATTAAGTGGGGCGGTTTCCCTATGCTTTCTGCCAACATTTACGATAAAGCAACGGGCGAACGTAAATACCAAGCTTATCAAATGTTCGAAAAACAAGGCATTAAGATTGCTGTTATCGGCCTAACTACTGAAGATACGGCAAAGATTGGTAACCCTGAGTACATTAATAGCCTTGATTTCCGCGACCCGAAAGTTGAAGCGAAGAAATTGATCGCTGAAATCGAGAAAACAGAAAAACCAGACTTAATTTTCGCAGTAACTCACATGGGTCACTACGAAGATGGTAAGCGTGGTATCAACGCACCGGGTGACGTAGCATTGGCTCGCTACCTAAATGAAGGTTCTCTGGATATGATCGTAGGTGGTCACTCTCAAGAGCCTGTGTGTATGGAAGGACCGAACGTTATCACGAAGAAGTTCCAGCCTGCAGACGAGTGTAAGCCAGATCAACAAAACGGTACTTGGATTGTTCAAGCGCACGAGTGGGGCAAATACGTAGGCCGCGCTGATTACGAATTCCGTAATGGCGAGCTAGAAATGGTGAGCTACGACCTGATTCCAGTAAACTTGAAGAAGAAAGTGAAAATCGACGGCAAGAAACAACGTGTTCTTATCGAAGATGAAATTAAGCAAGATGCAGAAGTTCTTGCGTTCTTAGAACCTTTCCAAAACCAAGGTCAAGCTGAGCTTAATGTTAAAATTGCAACAACAAACGGTAAGCTAGAAGGCGACCGTAATGTGGTTCGTTTTGAGCAGACTAACCTTGGCCGCTTAATCGCAACAGCACACATGGTTCGTGCTAAAGCTGATTTTGCTGTGATGAACTCAGGTGGCGTTCGTGATTCTATTGAAGGTGGCGACGTAACCTATAAAGACGTACTAACGGTTCAACCATTTGCAAATATCCTGACTTACACTGATATGACGGGCGCTGAAGTAATGGACTACCTAAACGTAGTCGGCACTAAGCCTGTAGATTCAGGTGCATACGCACAGTTTGCTGGTATTTCAATGACCGTTGAAAATGGTCAAGTAAGTAATGTTGTGATTGGTGGTAAGCCACTAGACCCAGCTAAAACTTACCGCTTCACAGTGCCTAGCTACAACGCAGCTGGTGGTGACGGTTACCCTAAACTAAACAGCCACCCAGGTTACGTGAATACTGGTTTTGTTGATGCTGAAGTACTAAAAGATTACTTAGAAAGCAACAGCCCAATCAAAGTAGAAGATTACGCATCTAAAGGCGAAATGGTATACAAATAATTGACCTAACGGTTTAAATATTATTTGATAAAGGCGAAGCATAACTGCTTCGCCTTTTTATGAGTATGAGTATTCCCATGACACCAGCCATTAATCTAGCTAAGAAGAAAAAAGTCGCGCACCAAGTGCATCAATATCAGCATGACCCCAAACATGAAAGTTACGGACTCGAAGCGGCGCAAGCATTAGGGCAAGACCCTAAAACGGTATTTAAAACACTGTTATTTGCGTTGGATTCTAACCCTAAGGCATTGGCGGTGGCCATCATCCCAGTAGAACAGAAATTGAATTTGAAATTGGCGGCTAAAGCAGCCAAGGCGAAGAAAGCTGAAATGGCGAATCCTGATATTGCTCAGAAGACCACGGGGTACGTTGTGGGTGGGATCAGCCCTTTGGGGCAGAAGAAAGCTCTGCCTACCTTTATCCACCAATCTGCATTAGATTTGGATACTATTTGCGTTAGCGCTGGTAAGCGGGGATTAGAGATAGAGCTAGCACCACAAGATTTAGCGGCATTAACAAGAGCGAGCTTTATTGAATTGTGTTTGTAAAAGAAGAGATGAATATGGAAAAAGCAGATTACGGAAATAGCAGAGCACACTAGACGTTAGGTTCTCATTTTGGTTTTTTGCTTTATCTGTATTCTCAGGGCGAAGCCCGTATCTGTCTTCTATCTTTGTATTGGATTTCTCATCTTCTGAAACGAAAAAAGCCTCATCAATGATGAGGCTTTTTTCTATATATGGTCGGTGAAGAGGGATTCGAACCCCCGACCCTCTGGTCCCAAACCAGATGCGCTACCAAGCTGCGCTATTCACCGAGTTGTTGTCGGTTTGCTCTGACAACGAAGCGTATATTACGGGTTCTGAGTTTAGACGCAAGTGTTTTTATTGTAATTTTTCAGAATATTAGTTTGTTTGATTAACTCTTGTACTACTCGAGTAAAATGTGACCGAAACCTCAAGTGGAAAGGGTTATAGATAGCTTAACTATTTCAATTGATCTGGATCATGACGGATTTGTTACGCAAGTATTAATGTGAGGTTGTCTTTCAATACACATAGAGAGGATTTATGGATTTTTGGCTTGATCTCCTATTTGGTAATGCCGTTGGTTTGACTTCAATGATCGTCATCTTCATTACTGTAGGTTTAATGCTATTTTTCGGTAGCTTCTTCATCTATAAAGTAATGAGTGACAAATCTCCTCACTAGATCGATTGGCAATGAATCAATTGCACCGGGGGAAGTGGACTACTTTCTCCGGATTTCTTTGCCTGTTACAAAAACTCTTCTCTAAATGCCTTTTGCCTTTTCCCATTTCTTCTCGTTTGAGTATATAATTACCCGCATCTAGAAAACCGTTTTTGATGATGTTATGACTCAAGAAGATGAACTTGACCTGTTTGCACAGATGATGACGGATGTAAGGCCAATCTCTCAAGATAAAGCCGTACTTCAAAAGCAGCACAACCTAACCGATGCTCATATCGCAAAGCAAGAAGCGGCTGTTCATCTTAGTGAAAGTGATCCCGAGTACCTCTCTATTGATAACGCTCCAATGCTTAAGCCTGATGGGTTTCTTGAATTCAAGCGTTCTGGGGTACAAGAGGGGGTTTATCGTAAGTTGAGGCTGGGTAAATATCCGTTGCAAGCGCGCTTGGACTTACATCGAAAAAGTTTGAAAGAAGCACGGGATGAAGTGTTAAAGTTTTTGCGTCAATGCCAACGACTTGATGTTAGAACCGTAATAATTGTTCATGGCAAAGGAGAGCGTTCGAATCCTCCGGCGTTAATGAAAAGTTTTGTTGCAGCATGGTTAGAGCAAATCCAAGAAGTGATGTGCTTCCACAGCGCTCAGCGTTATCACGGTGGTACGGGCGCGGTCTATGTCATGTTGAGAAAAAGCGCAGAGAAAAAGTTAGAAAACAGAGAACGTCATCAAAAACGATTAAGCGAATAAATTAACAATAAGATCAAATGATATTATTGCCCCACACTCCGTTGTGAAACGTTACATAAAGAGAGTCACATGTCCCAAGAATTAAAAGCAACTCGATTAAACAAATTCATCAGCGATACGGGTTTTTGCTCTCGTCGTGAAGCCGATAAATTGATCGAACAAGGTCGAGTGACCATTAATGGCTCGATACCTGAGATGGGAGTTAAAGCAACCGAAGCCGATGAAGTGCTTGTTGATGGTAAATCCTTGCGCAATAAAGAGAAGCCGATTTACATCGCGTTGAACAAACCAACAGGCATCACTTGTACAACAGAGCGCCATATTGAAGGTAACATTGTTGACTTTATTGGCCACCGTAAACGCATATTCCCAATTGGTCGATTGGATAAGCCATCAGACGGGCTGATTTTTTTGACTAACGATGGAGACATCGTAAACAAAATTCTTCGTGCTGGTAATTCGCATGAAAAGGAATACGTGGTTCGTGTCGATAAACCGATTACGGAAGAGTTTTTACAGAAAATGGCGTCAGGTGTTGAGATTCTAGATACCGTGACTTTGCCATGTACTGTCACTAAAGAAACCAAGTTTTCATTCCGAATTGTGTTAACACAAGGTCTTAACCGTCAAATTCGTCGTATGTGTGAAGCATTAGACTATGAAGTATTTAAGCTGCGCCGTGTGCGTATCATGAATATCTCATTGGATGGGATCCCCAATGGTAAATGGCGTTATTTAACTGACGATGAAATGACTGAAATTCATAGTATGTGTGAAACGTCGAGCGGCACGGAAGAGGCGTCAAAAACCGATGCTGACGGTAAAGCGATCGCTAAAGCGACCGATGCTAAATTATATGATAGTCGCCAGCAGCAAACGCAAGATCGTGAGCCTCGTAAGCACAAAACATACTCGGGTAATGAAGACTCGTTCCAACGCCGACCGAATCGCTCTAATCGTGGCGATTCAGCCTCGTTTAAGCATGAGCCTAAAGCTAAGCCTGAATCGAGAGGCAACAGAAAGCCAACAGCAGGCGCAAAGCCAGCAACCAACAATAAGCCCGACTCAAATAAAAGCAGACCGTTTAAAGTCCGTAAGCCTACGGGCAAAACGTTAGGTTAAATTTGAACTGGCTAGCTAACATTAAGTAGTATTGAACGAAAAAGGAAGGCTTGCATAGCCTTCCTTTTTTTCGTCATGAGTTTGAGCCTCTATCTGAGGTTGCTTTAAAGGCTAGATGCAAGACGTTGTCTTGGAGTTTGAGAGTTGCTCTATTTGCCAGCCTTGCTGCTTCATTAGCGTTATTAGGTTGTCTTCGCCAATTAAATGCAACGCCCCAACCACCACGAAAAATTGCCCTGATTTGGGTAGCAAACCTGAATCCAACTGTTTTGCCCATGCTCTATTTCGGTCGCCAAGCAGCATGTTGATCATTGTTTCATCATATTCTTCGCTATCTAGCAGGGTGAGTAAGCTGTCTTTGTCGCCATTCTTCCAACTATCTATCTGACATTCAAAAATATCATCGGCTTTATCCCACTGTTCTATTAACTCGGTCAGCAATGGTGCGCCATTCTCAGGCAATGAATTCAACATATTTAATTGAAAATCAATGGTCTCAAGCGGATACATGGGAATATTGAGCTTTACGGCTTGCTTGGTTAGTACTTTGTCTACGCCAAATTCGCCATGGTAGCCAAGAGCGTTGATTTGCTTCATTTGCAAGCTCATTGCGGTAAGCCAAGGCGGTGAAGACAGCATAGCTTCAATCGGGAGCCTGTGCTGCTTAAGTAAAGTCGTGAGCTTGTTGGTTTGTAATGAATTAAGTGCTTGTTGAGTGCTGAGTTCTGACTGTGGTAACACGGGCGCGCTTTGATTGGTTAAATCAATTTCACTGACAAACCCATCACTGTGTTCTAGAAAGTTCATAACAGGCGAGGGCAACGGGTACATTGATGCATCCCCCACATGAATAGAACCCAATAGTAAAAGTTGCACTTGTTGTTTTTGAGCAACCCAATAGATGGGTTCGGCACTGGAATTTTGTGTAATGAAACTGGCTAACAATGCGCCAATAATAGAAAAGCGCTTTAGATTAATCATTAATTTGATCGCTCCTAACTCAATGTGATTAGGCATGTAAGCTTACGATTAAAGACAATGTAAAGCGATAGAAAATACCGTCAATACAGATTGGTTCAAACGCTAGGGTAAAATAACCATCTTTATTTATAGGGGGAACTAAGTTCATGTTAATGATAGCTGGTATAAATGTGATTGATGTCACGAATAAGGGGTAAAAAAGCATAAATGTCACATTATGTAGGGGCTTTCACGTGTGAAGTTGGTCGGAAAAAACAAGTATGTCGCATGATTTTTGGTGATCAAAATCACTAATGGCTTGTGATTTTACTCGCAATATTTTTTATATTAATTAAATAGGTTGTTGATTTTAAATGATTTTTATATTTTTATATTAATTGATTTTGAACTGGATCACCAAAGCGATGTTGTTATTTTGCACCTCGAAAAATATCTGTAATGATTCGTCTCAAGCAAGGAAGGCACAAAACACCTTTTAGCTGTGGTGTTCCTCCAAATGGCAAGGTTAGCCAAAAAACACGACAGTTCAGTTTAAAATAGATAGGTAATTAAAATGAAAAAAGTATTCGCACTTACAGCACTAGCAGCGGTTTTCTCTACAAGCGCATTTGCAGGTTCTTCTTACGTAACGGGTAACGTTCAGTTCCACAGTGAGAACAAATCACCTAACGCAACGTCTACGCTAGAAGCGGGCCACACGTTTGATACTGGTACTACAATCCTTACTGAGTTTGACGGTATTTCTCTGGGTAGCTACCCTGGTGATTTTAACGAAGGTAATGGTAAAACACCTTACATTACTTTAGGTGTAGAGCAAAGCTATGCTATTAACGACAACTTATGGGTTGCTGCGGGTTACCACCACTTACTAAATAACGGTGAAACAGTTCAGTACCGTCCATTGGTTAAAATTGGCTACAACTTTGACAATGGTCTTTCCATCTCGAACCGTACTCGTGCTCACATGTTCGTAGAAAAAGATAGCCACACTCAAAAATCTGATACTGATTACCGTCTAGACAACAAAATTGCTTATGCGTTTGCAGACCAAGAAATTGCTGTAGCATATAACAACGTTTACATCTTCGCAGGTGACAAGAATAGCAACGCTGAAGACAAGAAAAACACTATGGATCACGAGCTTCGTGCGACATGGACACGTGAAGGCGTTCAGCCATACTTTGAGCTTCGTAGCCAAGGTCACGGCGGCGACAATAAAGTAAATAACGCATTCGTATTTGGTGCTTCGTACGGTTTCTAAGTCCGACCGTATGTAAGTTCTAAGTCCGCAAAAAAGCCAATGGTTCTCCATTGGCTTTTTCCGTTGAGCGACGAAATCGTAATAAAGTGAGTTAAATCAATTCGGTCACTACTTTTGGTTATGTCTTTCAAACTCAAACGTACGGCCTTGCTTATTAAAAGCGTACACCACAAATTCATCTTTCTTATCGCCATACTCCATCCCAGGTGAGCCCATAGGCATGCCCGGAACGGCTAGCCCTATTGCTTGCTTCGGTGGATTTGCTAAAAAGCGCTTGATGTCATTGGCTGGTATATGACCTTCAAAAACGTATCCGTTAATTTCTGCTGTGTGGCATGAAGCCAATTCTGGGGTAATACCCAGTTTCTGTTTGATAGGGTTCATGTTTTGATGATCAGTGACGTCAACATCAAATCCTGCTTTTTCCATGTGCTTTACCCATTCGCTACAGCAGCCACAATAAGGGGATTTATGGGTGATGACATTAGCGGCAAAGGCCGACGTCGCGCTAAAAATACTCGCAATAACGATCAGTTTGGAAAGTTTCATTGTTTACCTCTTATGTTCTTGATGATGTTTTTGACTATGTGGTGGTGTAAAAAGTCGGAGCCTATTTGCATTACTAACAACGGTGATCGACGATAGCGCCATTGCCGCCCCTGCAAATACTGGGCTAAGTAGAAAGCCGAAAAACGGGTACAACACGCCAGCCGCAACTGGAATACCGAGTGAATTGTAAATAAAAGCGCCGAGCAAATTTTGATGCATGTTTTTAACCGTCGCTTTAGATAACTCTATCGCATTGGTGATAGCCAGTGGCGAACTGTTAAGCAACGTCATTTGCGCACTTTCTATGGCGACATCTGAACCGCTGCCCATGGCAACCCCAATATCGGCATTGGCGAGAGCAGGCGCATCATTGATGCCATCCCCTACCATTGCGACGATCGATCCATTCGTTTGTAATTGTTGGATATGTGATGCTTTTTGTTCAGGTAGAACTTCCGCAATCACATGTTTGATGCCGAGCCGGGAGGCAATATTATCGGCAACCACCTGGCTATCTCCGGATAACATGACGACATCAATGCCCCGTTGTTGTAACCGTGATACCGCTTGGGCTGCATCGGGCTTAAGCGTGTCAGAGATACCAAACACAGCCGCTATTTTATGGTCAATGGCGACCAAAATGGCCGTTTGAGCTTGCTGTTGATAGTGTTGGGCACTCAAAGTGAGAGGGTGATCTTGCTCGGCCTCGTCAAGCATAAAGTTAGGGCTACCAATTTTAACGTCGACGCCATTTATTATTGCGGAGATGCCTTTTCCCCGTTGGTTACTGAAGGTGTTATTGTCGTTCGCTAAGATAGGAGAAGCACGGTGAGCTAGCTCTGTGTATTGGCATAAGGCGACCGCGAGCGGGTGCTCGGATTGAACTTCAGCGGCATAGACTAACGGATAAACGCTATCTTCGGACCAGCCATCAGAGAAGGCAACGGATTGAACTTGAGGCTTCCCTTCCGTCAGCGTTCCTGTTTTATCAAATACGACCGTATTGATCTTGCTAGCCGTTTGCAGAACATCAGCATCGCGGATCAAGATACCCAACTCAGCAGCTTTACCTATCCCCACAGTAACGGAAAGCGGCGTAGCTAAGCCAAGGGCACAAGGGCATGCAATGATGAGTACGGTAGTAGCGACGACCAGCATATAGCTCGCCTTTGGGTCGGGCCCGACAAAAAACCAAATAGCGGCTGCGGTAATGGCAATGCCAACCACAACAGGCACAAAGACGGCAGAAATTGAGTCTGCAAGCTTGGCGATTTGTGGCTTACTGCTTTGCGCTTTTCGTACCATATTGATGATGCGAGCTAGCTTGGTGTTATTGCCGACTGAACGCGTTTCAATAATCAGGCTGCCATCGATATTAATGGTGCCTGCAGAGACGTTGTCTCCAACTGTTTTGGTATTTGGTAATGCTTCACCCGTTAGCATGGATTCGTCTAGATCGCTTTCACCTTTCGTAATAACCCCATCAACAGGAATCTTTTCACCGGGCTTGATACGCAAGTGCATGCCTGCTTGGATTTGCTCAAGTGAGACCGAGCGCTCGTTGCCGTTTTCAATGAGCCACGCATGCTGAGGCTGTAAGTTAACCAGTGCTTGTAAAGAGAGGGTCGTTCTTGCTTTGGCTTTGGCTTCAATATAGTGACCTAAAGAGATGAGGCCGATGATCATCGCGCTTGCTTCAAAATAAACGTGGCGAGCGGAATCTGGAAACCATTGCGGAAACATAACGATGAGTGTTGAAAATAACCAAGCCGAGCCTGTGCCTAATGCAACCAAGGTATCCATCGTTGCTCGGCGGTGTAAGACCGATTGCCATGCGTTAACAAAAAAGTGTTTGCCAGCCGTAGCAAGTAACCAGAAACAAACGAGGCCGATTGCCCCCCATGCCCATTGATCTTGGCTGTTTCTGATCATCATGTTGCCACCAAAAACACCCCACGCCATCAGTGGAGCACCAACAGAGAGTGCAACCAAAGCGCTGTGTTTGTGGTGGTTCAGCGTTTGCTGAAGTTTGGTATTTTGACGTTCACGCTGAGTGGCTTCGTCCAGAATTCGCTCTGCTTGGTATCCGGCAGTTTCAACTGCGCTTAACAATTCGCTTTCGAATTCATCGGACTCTTTCGTTACCACTAACAGAGCGGACTGTTCTGCCAAGTTAATTTGAACCTGCTGAACACCATCAACCGTGAACAGTGCTTTTTCAACCGATGATACACAGCTTGCACAGGTCATTCCGTTGACCATCAATTGAATTTGTATCTCGTGGTTGCCTGCTGAGGTTTGAGAAGACTCTTCAGAATGTTCTGAGTCAGATCCAGATTTTAAATGGGACGATTCGCTGGTGACTGGAGCTTCAAGATTAACGGGCATCGCTTGATAACCGAGCTGGGTTACCTCATTAATGACTTGATCTTGGCTACCGAAACACAAGATAGAAAGGTGTATTTTGCTTACTTCGAAGCGAACCACCCAATCGAGACTGTCGAGATGCGCGGTGAGCTTTGCCACACACTTTCCGCAGCTTAAACCTTGTAGAGATAACTCAACTGTCTCTCCGGCCTGATAACCAAGAGATTCGATCGCTTGCCCAAGTGTTTTAGCTGGATGTACCGTCGTAACCGTTACTTGTGTGGGCGTAATGTGCTCAACCTCGGTGTCTGGCAATGCAAGCAACGCCGTTTTCACTTTATTAGCACATCCCATGCAATTTAGCCCTGTTAGAGGAACTTGATACTGTTTCATTGCTCGAATCTCATGTTGGTCACTGTGATTAAGAATAAACCTTCCTTCAAGGGTAAGGTCAACAGGTCATTCTGTAATTTGTTGGTAACGGGTCATTGATAACGACAAGGTGCCAATATCAGCATTGTACAATTACGATACGGTGGTAAAATGACGCCAATTTTTCTGCTTATCTTGATGGCATGGCAACAATGTCGTGTCATACCGACACATCCAAAGGAATTATAATGACGGTTAAAACTCGTTTTGCTCCTAGCCCAACAGGCTACCTTCACGTTGGTGGTGCTCGTACTGCACTTTATTCATGGCTTTACGCTAAAAGCCAAGGTGGCGAGTTTGTTCTGCGTATTGAAGATACCGATTTAGAGCGTAACTCTGCAGAAGCAGTAGATGCGATTCTAGAAGGCATGAAATGGATGGGTATGGAATGGGATGAAGGTCCTTACTACCAATCTAAGCGTTTTGACCGTTACAACGAAATGGTTGATGTGTTACTTGCACAAGACAAAGCCTATAAGTGCTATGCGTCGAAAGATCTGCTTGATGAAATTCGTGCAGAGCAAGAAGAAAACAAAGAAATGGCTCGCTACGATGCCAACCACCCGAAAATTGTTGCAGCGAACGAAGCCGCAAACGAAGACGATGCGTGTGTTATTCGTTTCCGTAACCCAAAAGAAGGGTCGGTTGTATTTGAAGATCAAATCCGTGGCCGTATCGAGATTTCAAACAGCCAGTTAGATGATTTGATTATCCGTCGTACCGATGGCGCGCCAACGTACAACTTCGTTGTTGTGGTTGATGACTGGGATATGGGCATTACGCACGTTGTTCGTGGTGAAGATCACATCAACAACACGCCTCGTCAAATCAACATCTATGAAGCACTAGGTGCACCAGTTCCAACTTTCGCTCACTGTGCAATGATCTTGGGTGATGACGGCGCGAAACTGTCTAAACGTCACGGCGCTGTTTCTGTTATGCAGTACCGCGACGAAGGTTACTTGCCGAACGCACTGAACAACTATCTAGTTCGTTTAGGTTGGTCTCACGGTGATCAAGAAATCTTCTCTGAAGAAGAAATGATCAACTTGTTCAGCCTGAACGCTATCAGCAAGTCGGCTTCTGCGTTTAATACTGATAAGTTGCTTTGGTTGAACAACCATTACATCAAAACATCTGAACCTGAATACGTCGCTAAGTACCTTCAATGGCACCTTGACGCTCAGAAGATTGATACGTCAAATGGCCCAGCGATCACTGAAGTGATTCAGCTTGTTGGTGAGCGTTGTAATACGCTGATTGAATTGGCTGAGCAATCTCGTTACTTCTACGAAGATTTTTCTGAGTTTGAAGCGGGCGCGGCTAAAAAACATCTACGCGGTGTTGCTAAAGGCCCACTTGAATTGGCTCTTGCTAAAGCGGAAGCACTAGAAGAATTCACAACAGTAAACATCAAAGAAGGTGTGATTGCTGCTGTATGTGAAGAGCAAGAGATTGGTATGGGTAAAATCGGCATGCCATTACGTGTTGCGGTAACCGGTGGTGGTCAATCGCCTTCTGTTGATGCTGTGATGCCGTTGATTGGTAAAGAGCGCGTTGTGGCTCGTATCAAGCTAGCACTTGCTTTCATCGCTGATCGTGAAGCTAACGCTCAATAATAGAGCTTATTGGTTAGTCGCGACTTTCGTGAGCTAACCTAAAAAGAAAATACTCAAAAAGCCGCTATCAAATAGCGGCTTTTTTCGTTTGCACTTCGTGCTCTACAGTAAGTTCATTATGTTTGGCCATAAACTGCACGTGGCTTTCTATTTGCTGGTGGAGTTCCTGTTGCCAACCTTGTTGGCTGCATTGCTCCAAAATTAAAACGATTAAGTGCTCGAGCCTCTTTAGTGCCCAACTCTTTAAGTCAATTTCTGATAGGGGGTGGCAACTAACAGACTGCAATTTTGCATAAGCAAAGTTTAGATAACTGTATGCTTTTTGCGCTTCACCGGCGTGAACGTAATGCCTATTTATTCGTAAGCAACCATCTAACCAACAGGCAATAGCTTTACTTTGGGCATCGGTAATCGACGGCCCCCAGATCTCTTCTGGAGGGCTATGAACTAACGGTATGAGGTTATCAATTTTATGCAATTGACCTGACTCATACCATTGAGACACATGTGATTGCCATGTTTGTAATGTCATCATGCAGCGTTAACCCATTTCCTAACAAAGTGATTTTGACCCACTTGATCATAGTGTGGCTCGGTAATGCCACTCATCGCCCTGATGGTGTCCGCGTTTTGTGTGTAGTTTGGTTCGCGTTCTACCAACTGTTTAAAGGGTAGATCAGGATCAGGATCAGGGACTGCGGAGATTAATAACTTAGTGTATGGGTGCTGTGGGTTACTTAGAATAGATTGCGTATCTCCCCATTCGACGATTTGTCCTTGGTACATCACGGCTGTTTCTTCTGCAATGTAATGGGCTGTTGCAAGGTCGTGGGTAATGTAAAGAAAGCCGATACCCAGCTCTTTTTTCATTTGCTGCATTAGGTTGAGAACGCCTAATCGAATGGAGACATCCAGCATAGAAGTAGGCTCATCCGCCAAGATCATCTCCGAACCAACCGCGAGCGCTCGGGCTAAATTCACTCTTTGCCTTTGGCCTCCGCTGAGTTCATGCGGGTATTTTTTCAATGTGTCAGGTGCAAGCTCCACCAAGTCGATTAACTCGGCCAATCGTGCTGGAATTTGCGCTTTATCCGGTACTTGCTTGTGGATTTTTATTGGTCGCGTTAAATGGTGCTCAATGGTGTGAGTGGGGTTTAGAGATCCAAATGGGTCTTGAAACACCATTTGCACTTTGCTTCGGTAATCTAATACGTCCTTGCGTTTAGTGATGTCATCAATGTTTCGGCCACGATAGAGAATTTCCCCTTCAGTGGTAGGAAAAACCTTGGTCATTAAGCGAGCACAGGTGCTCTTGCCACAGCCTGACTCACCAACGAGGGCGAGAGTACGGCCTGCATAAAGATTAAAGCTGATGCCTTGCAGCGCGGTAAAGGTGTCAGCTTTAGCCAAACCGCCATTGACGATGAATCTCTTGGTGACGTTTTTCACTTCGATAATTGGCTGGCTCTCCTTGTTGGCTCTCTTTTTTCGCTTCATGGATATTGGGAAATGACGCCCATAGTTTTTGAGTGTATGGGTGCTGGGGGTTATTGCGGATCTCTTTTGACGAGTTAACTTCGACCAGTTCGCCATATCTCATCACCGCAATTCGGTCACATAACTGGCTCATTAGTGCTAAGTCGTGTGTAATAAATAATACGGAAAAGCCAAACTCTTCACGCAGTTCAAAAATCTGCTGAAGAATTTCACGCTGCACAACAACATCTAATGCCGTTGTTGGTTCATCCATTACGATAAGATCTGGGTTAAGTGATAGAGCAATGGCGATAACTAGGCGTTGGCGCATGCCACCACTAAATTGGTGCGGATATTCCGTAAGCCTTTCACGGGGAATATTGACCAAATCGAGCAGTTTTTCGGCTCGGTCTTTGGCTTCTATATCGCTGTACCCTTTATGGTGCCTTAGTACATCAGAAAACTGTTCTTGAATGGTCAGTACTGGGTTTAACGAGTTCATGGCACTTTGAAATACCATGGCAATCTCGCTCCAACGAAGAGTTTGTAACTGCTCATCGGACAGACGAAGAATGTCGCGCTCTTTAAACCAGATCTCACCACCAGAGATGAAAGCCGGTGCTTTATGGAGGCGATTAATCGCAAAAGCGATGGTGCTTTTACCGCAGCCTGACTCACCAGCTAAACCAAAAATCTCACCTTTGCCAATATCCAAATTAACGGACTTGACGGCATTAAAATCTCCATGTTCAGTGATGTAGTCAACACATAAGTTTCTAACCTTTAGAATGGGGTCAGGATGAAAAGCATGTACGTGTTTTTTAGAGGTCATGAGCGATCCATTAAGTGGTAATGATATCGCTTATCATTACCACTTAGTTCGCGTTAGAAAACAAGGTAGATCCTATAAAGTGATATGACTCGAATAATTTTCCCGTAAAAATCACAAAAGTGTGAGGGGACGTTTATTAGAGAGAGAGAGGGGGTAAGCAAGATGAACCAATGGCGTTTGGTTCACCTTTTTTGAGTGACGTATTAGGTTACATCGCTTTCATCGCTTGTTCTGCACAGTTGTAAAAATTCTTACTGCCTGCACATTGTTGAAAAACTTTCTCAGGGATATCAACGCCGCTAACAGTTAAGTTAGACATAGCGTGAGACATACTGGTTGATAGAATTAACCCAAGTGATATAGCTGCTAAATACTTCATTATTGTCTCCATTAAATAGAACATTTAACTCGCTTACATCATGATTATAGTTACTTAAATTAATGATTACGTTTAATTTTATAAAATAATTAACTAGTTTCTGTGGTTTCATAAGGTTAGCCATTAACCTTCATAAAAGTAAGTGTTATGACTGTCTGAAAAAGCGATTCAGCTGCATTTCGTACCTAAGTTGGATGATTATTTGATTAAAAACAAATAGATCAGATAATTTCTGTTGTGAAGAATGGCGGATGAGAATGCTTTGATGTGATTATTGGTTATTTTAAGTTATTGTTAATTATATAAATTACACGGTTTGTGTGGTTTTTTTGTCATCTATCACCAAAATCACATCTCACCATTGAATGATTAGGTTCACTGCAATAACCTGCATAAATGTCAGTGTGTGCTAATTAATTTCATTAATTCCAGTATATACAAAAGGATAGGTTAATATAAATAACGGCAGGATAGCGCTTTAATATGGAAATTATAAATAAAATAACATTTAGTCAATCACTGGTAGCTTTAGCTATCACATCGGTTTTAAGTGGATGTGGAGGAGGTGGTAGTGACGACTTTGAGAGTAATAAAGGAGACCTCATTTCAGGGTGCCCAACAAATTTAACGTGTGATTATTTATCTGTAGCTAAAGACTATGATAATCCGCAGCAGGGTAACGTTAATATTTTTTATGGAGTTCACAAAGCCAGAGTGCCTTCTGAGCGCTTAGGTATTTTGGTGTTTAATTTTGGAGGTCCTGGTGGGAGCGCGGTATCCGGAGCATCTTATATGGTTAGTCAATGGCTGCCTTCGACCATTTTGGATAGGTTCGACGTAATTGGTATGGATCCGCGAGGGTCAGGTCAGAGCGCTTTTGCCAAAGAGCTTACAGCTTGTGCCGTCGCTAACGATTGTACTCAGGTAAACAGAGATTTTGCACATTACATGGGTAGTAATAGTGTCGTTAAAGATCTTGATAGCCTACGAGAAGCGCTGGGAGAAGAGAAGTTAAACTTCTTGGGTTATTCATACGGTACTCGATTAGGGTCGCTTTATGCGAATATGTTCCCACAAAATGTTCGGGCGATAGTACTTGATTCCCCAATGCCGCCGAAGTCGAATAATTATATTGATTTAAGAATCGATAATGCAAAAGGCTATGATGCTGTCGCTGATTATAGACTGATCACTCCTGAACGGAAAAAAAGGTTAGAAGCCGTAGCGAATGATATTTACGTTAATGGAGTATATGTCGACAAGTATGGTTCCTCCTTGAGTGTTGATAAAGGTCGTATTCTACTTAGTAAGTTGAGCAGTCGAGACCCGAGCAAAGAGTTCAGTGACATGAAGTCATCTCTTTTCAGCTTCTTAGATAATGACTATCTAAATAATCTGTTAGGTGATCTTAGTATTTCAAATGGGAATAGTCCTACTGACGATGACTATCGTAGTAGTGCGATGTTCCAAACAGTCGTCTGCACCGATGAGCGAGTACCTGTTGAGTCGAATGAAGTGGCTAACTATCAAAATAGCTACCAGCAAGCTTCTGCAATCTATGGGCCAATGAACTATCAAGATACGGCTAGCATGTGCGTAGACTGGCCGGGAGAGCGAGATTCTATTGAGCATGTTGAGCATGTTGAGCGGATGGATCAAGTACTGTCAGGGCAAAAAATACTGGTGATTGGTGGCAAGTATGACCCTGCGACGCCTTATATTTGGGCAGAACAAATGAAACAAAGTTTTGGTACTCTGGCAGTTACCACGACAGTCACAAACCGAGTTGATCACGGCTTTAGTTATTCCGGGATAGATTGTGTTGATAGCCAAACGACAGCTTATTTGCTAGATCCTACACAAACATTATCGGATAAAAGTTGTTTAGGTACATATAGCTCATCATTCAACTTCTTTAATCCAGAGTATCCAGCTAAAACACACCCTGCAAAAACGGTAAGCGGTTTTTAATTTCCTAGTTGTCCGGAAACAATAAAAGCCCTAGCCACATAGGGCTTTTTTAATCGTTTGTTCTTGAAGGTTTTGAGCCTGTAATAGGAAACTTTAAACCGGATCTTAATGGTTAAAAGGTGACAAAACCTTTCAAGTTAAACTATAGAAGTCGACAACATAAAGAGCATCGAAATGGCCTATACCTCACCATTTAGTATAAGTAATGACATCCTGGCTTGCTTTATCTCAACGGTATTGAGATAACAGAATTTGAGAAAAGCAAGAGGGCTAAGAGGTAAAATACCTCTTAGCCCTTTATTTATATGGCGCTCCCGACAGGATTCGAACCTGTGACCTGCCCCTTAGGAGCGTGTTTTTGTAATGTTTCCCAGTGTACCTTAGTGAATTTGAGTGTAACTTAAGCTATTGTTTTTATGGTGATATATTTCTTTGGTTATGTTCACTGTTGTTCTTTGTTGCATAGGTTAGTACAATCAATTTGCTACATATTTGCTACATATTTGCTACACAGGAATCGTGAAATGGCTCTTAAGCAGAAAATAACCAATGCCTCCATCAAGAAGCTCAGTACAGACGAACAGCGTATCAATGATACCGAAGTCAGTGGCTTTCATGCTCGTATATCTCCCAAAGGACATATTAAGTATTACCTTTTTTATCGACTGAATGGCAAACAACGAAATTTTCTGTTGGGGTCGGCATCTTCTTTGACACCTGCGCAAGCTCGTGACTTAGCAAAAGAGCAGGCTGGGCTTGTGGCGAGCGGTAAAGATATTCAGCAGAACAAGCTAGAAACTCGTCAGCGAGAGGCTACGCTAAACCTAAAATTAAACACTTTTTTAGAAAATAAGTACTTACCTTATTTGAACGCTCAAAACCCTAAAACTGCTCACAAGGCGTATAAAAACATCACTAGTAGTTTTGCTTTTCTATTAGACAAAAATATTTCTGATATATCGGCTTGGGATATTCAGCAGTGGGTAGCAGAGAGAAGGAAGATAGGGCGAGCGCCATCAACGTTAACTTACTCGATTGGTAGACTCAAAGCAGCCTTAAACAGAGCTGTTGAGTGGGGCTTAATTGAGTCACATAACCTAAATAAAATCAGAGTGGTACGGGAAGATAACACTCGAATTCGTTACCTAACTTCCGCAGAAGAAACAGTGCTACTTAAGGCTGTTGAAATGAGGGATGAGCAAGTTAGAGCAAAAAGAGTAACCGCAAACCAGCACCGATATGAAAGAAACAAGGCGCTTTATCCAACGTTGGAAGATGTACGCTTTGTTGACTACTTTGAACCTCTCATACTGACAGCGATCAATACTGGTCTTCGGCGTGGAGAATTACTCTCTCTCAAGTGGAGTGATGTTTCATTAGATCACCGCTATCTGACTGTAAAAGCAGAAAATGCCAAATCTAAAAAGAGTAGAACCATACCGTTGAACCATAGTTTATTTACAGCATTACAACTGTGGCATAAGCAGAATACTAAGGCTGTCTATGTGTTTAGTCCCTATAGTGATAAGCCTATAACAGACATAAAAAAACCGTGGATGAGGCTACTTGAACAAGCTGAAATTACGGATTTTAGATTTCACGACTTGAGACATCATTTTGCGAGTAAACTCGTTATGGCTGGCGTGGACTTAAATACAGTTCGAGAGCTATTGGGTCACTCCGATCTAAAAATGACCTTACGTTATGCCCACTTAGCCCCAGAACATAAAGCCGCAGCGGTTAACTTGATCGGTTAAAAGGTGACAAAACCGATCAAGTAACCGATCAAGCTAGCGATCAAGTAACCGATCAAGTTAAGCTATAGCAGCCTACAACATAAAGAGCATCGAAATGGCCTATACCCCACCATTTAGTATAAGTAATGACATCCTGAATATGGTTGTTGAAATCAGCGGTTTACTGGGTCGTTTAGAAGTGACCAACCCTGACTTGCTTTCACCCCAATTGCGCCGAGGTAATCGGATTAAAACTATTCAAGCGTCGTTGGCGATAGAAAATAACACCTTGTCAGTGGAGCAAGTAACGGCCGTGATTGAAGGTAAACGTGTTTTAGGTTTGCCAAGAGAAATTCAGGAAGTAAATAACGCATTCTCAGCTTATGAAAAAATCGCTGATTGGTCTGACACTTCAGTCGATCATTTGTTAAGTGCGCATGGAAACCTGATGTTTGGCTTAGATGAGCAAGCGGGTAGCTTTCGTCGTGGGGGTGTTGGGATATATCGTGGCGAAACATTGATACACATGCCACCACAAGCGAATAGAGTCCCTGTACTGATTGCTGAGCTTATGGATTGGTTAGAGCGAACCGATGTTCACCCATTAATTGCCAGTTGTATCTTTCACTATGAATTTGAATTTATTCATCCTTTTTCTGACGGTAACGGCAGAATGGGGCGGTTATGGCAAACGTTGGTATTAAGTAAATGGCAACCATTATTCGCTTATGTGCCTGTAGAAACCGTAATTAGAGATAAACAGGATGAGTACTATCAAGCTTTAGCGGATTCAGACCGTCTTAGTGAGTCGTCACCATTTATTGGTTTTATGCTAAAAGCCCTCTTGACCGCTTTGAAGCAAATTGATGATAGCCCCGTAGAGCCTTGTAATATTGATGAGCTAGATAACGCAGTCCAGCGTGTTATTAATGTGTTGTCTGAACTTGGTGCGGTCAAGCTTGTCGATTTAATGGCTTCTCTTGAACTCAAACATAGGCCAACTTTTAAAAAAGGCTATTTAGATCCTGCGATAAAGTTAGGGTTAGTGGAGATGTCGAATCCTGATAAACCTCGCAGCCCTAACCAATTGTATCGGTTAACATCGTTGGGTAAAAAAGCAGTCAAACGTTGATAGGTAAGTCATGGAAGATATACGTAAATACATAAGAGTAAACGAAGTCGAAAAACTGACTTCGTTAACGATTGAACAAGTGATGGATGCCGTCGAGCGAGACGGCAACGGTTTGCATGCGTTTATCTCTGAACAGTCACTAGGCATGTTGGATAGGACTGGGAAAGTCCTATTAGGCTTATTTAACTATCAAGGTATGGTTTTGTTAGGGCATAAAGCCACTAAAAAACTGCTAATAGAACAAGAGCCAATCAATGTTAAGCGGTTTGTGGTGGTAGAGCCTGAGCAAGTAAGCCAAATATGGGACTGCCGTAACCACTTTAAAGATAGTCGGTTAGGGTGCTTTGACTCAATAGAGTACTTTTGCGGTAAACCAACCAAGATATTTTATGCTTGTGCGCCTGTTACTGAAGTGTCTGACCATATGGCTGCTATGACAGAAATTGGTAGCCAATCGCAAGAAGAAATGAAGCAGAACTACAGTAACCCTTTTAATATCCTCAGTGATATTTTAAGTACCAAACAAACCAAATTGGGAACTGGCTTCATTGGCTTGAAGCCGCATGATTTAAGGCTTAATAAGGATTGGTTAAACCAAATGTTTGGTATAGAAGCCATATCGCCTAACGGCTTAGTTAATGGCTTAGATTCGGCTTCTTTAAGGCTTGGAAGCCATAAAACAAATGGCTTAAAGCCAAAAATTGAGTCTCACCCTATCAAACAAATCATTTTGTGTGTTCTTGAATCCTTTCCTAACGCAAAGCCGATCGATATTTGGAACAGCATCAAGGCAGATTATCAGTTAGAAGTGAATCGAAGTTACGACAAGGAAGGGGTGATTTCAAGCATGACAAGCGACACTCTATTTTACTTTGGCAAGGACAAAGAAGTAGAAAAGCAGCTCACTTATCTGCATTTCCGAAAGAACCTAGTTTATACCGTTAAAAAGACCTTAAAAGAAACGTCAGCGTAAAGGTCAGCCTAAACGTCAGCTGACGATCCCAATGCCTATTGTGGAACCTTATTAAACAACGAGGGTAAACAATATGCTTCAAAGTACAAAGCGTGTCTATACAGAGCAAGAAACGGCGGAATACATTGGTATGAGCCGTTCTTTTCTTCGCCAAGCTCGAATGGAAGGTCAACGTAAAAACCGCACGATTGCGCCACCATTCATCAAAATAGGTCGTGCTGTTCGCTACCTCAAAGAAGATCTAGATTGTTGGTTAGATAGCCATACAAAGCTCGATCAATTGATGTGTGGGGGTGGTTTCGATGCCTAGCGATAAACAAGCACCTAGCTTTCCTCACGTCAATTATACCGATTCGGGAAAGTCGATTGTTCTTAATACCGCCGATAACCTAAAAGCGCTGCTCGAAAGTGCAGGCTACAAGGCTAAATTTAACAAGATGACTTTAGAGACCGACATTTTTGTCGGCTCCCGTTGCCTTGGTGCGCCTGAAATTGTACGAAGTGAGTTGATATCCTTATCGTCTATTCATGGATTACCTAAGTCGGCCATTGATGATCACTTTAATGCCGTGGCACTTGATAGTAGCTATCACCCTGTAGAAGAGTGGCTAAGCGGGGACTGGGACGGAGTAGCGAGGGTCGATACCGTATTAAGTTGCATTGCTGCTAAAAACCCAGTGGTGGCGAAAATCGTATTAAAGTGCTGGTTAGTTGGGTGTGTGGCTTCACTTGTTAAACCTAACTTTAAATCCAAATTGGTTCCTGTACTGCAAAGCGGCCAGTCGTTTAAGAAAACCGCCTTTGTCGAGCGCGTGGCGAATGTACAGGTCGGTGCTTTTTTGGAAGGGGCAGAGCTAAATCCCGATAACAAAGACAGTGTGTTGTCTGTTATTCGTTCATGGATTGTCGAGTTAGGGGAGTTAGAGCGTTCTACTAAAAACTGCCAAGGCGCACTGAAAGCTTTTATCAGTCGGGCTTGTGACACCGTTCGACCACCCTATGGCAAAACAGATATCAAAAAAGATCGCCAAACTAGCTTGATAGCGACCGTAAACGGAACTGATTTCTTGAAAGATGAAACAGGCAACACGCGCTACGCCGTCATTGAATTGATTGCTGAAACCAAGATGGATTTACTTAATGAGACGCTTGGCTGGCAGTATCAAGAGACAGGGGAGTTAAGCTTAGCTGAGCCCAATAAACTCAAGCAGTTTTGGTTAGAGGTTAAGCACTTATTGGTGAATGAAAACCACGCTTGGATGCTGTCACCAACTGAACAAGCTCTAGTCGCGGCCGAGTCCGAAAAATACGTTGATAAAGGGGTTTGGTACAACACACTGTCTGATCACTTAAACACTTGCGAAGGTAAAGCGCGAGAATGGATGACGACCAAGCAGATTTGTGAGTATTTAAGAATTGATTTTTCTAAAGGTAATGCGGTTGGTAAGGCATTGTCTTTGCTAAATAAAGAAGAAAAAATTGATAAGAAATTACTCAATGGAACAAACCAATACTGCTTTCCTTCTGTTATGCCGTTTTAAAGTCTGGAAGTTGGAAAAGTTGCTCCACTTGCCCCACTTAGTCACTTTTAGGTGGGGTAAGTGGGGTAGGTTTGGTTACTTAGTGCTTTTGAGTTTCCGTCTTGGTGATCACATTGCTTTGGTGGGAGGCTGTAATAACTCGTTTTTGGACAATTCTGTGTTAGTGATTTCACTAAATTAGCAATTCATGGATCACCTGAAGTATTGCAAACTATTTAACTTGATGACCCAATTCACTCTCCACTACACAAAGACCTTTTTCTCTAACATAGCTTTAGTGAGTAAAGTAGATCTAAAGACTGTCCCTTCATTTTTCACGCGATTGACAAGACGAAACATAGAATTATCTAACGTAAAAACCTCACAGTATGGGATAAGAGTCATTTGATGTAGATCACCGATATCTGAATTTTGATGTTTGATCTTATTGGAAGGGTCTTCATCAATATATAGATACCAGAACAGCAACGAAAGAAAACGTACGCTCGAACACAAGCTAGTCCTTTTTAACTTTGACATCCGATATTGAAACAACAAGTCTATTTTTTCACTGGGTACTTCACGCATATCTAGTGAAAGCAAAAATGTTTCTTTTTCTGCTAGTGCGTTGTTTCTGCGATGCTTCTTACCCTTTTTTAGGCTACCTGTATTGATAGCGTGAGAAATAATGTGGTCTACATTATTTAGCCATCCAGATTTTTCATTTTTGTAGCTGAGATCCCATTGTTCTAAGTCTTTGCCTTGTAATACAAATTCAGGGCTACACCTCAAGAGCCCAAGAATAAGCCTTTCACGCTCTTCAGGGTCTATTTCTGTCAAGTCAATCTCAATGGGTAATTCATCTAGTCTATCAAGATAGTTATCAACTTCTGCTTGTTTAACTTTAGCAGGGTCAACAATTACACATGGGATCGATGCATAGAACTTTGCAGCTACTTCTGTTCTATCACCTTGTTGCCAATTGGGGTTGTATAGTTCAGTTAATGAGAGTGAGTTTAGAACCACAACATACCTATTCGACTGAATGTACTCGATTAGAGAAGTTTGAAACTTATCGTCATTCAAACGACCAATGACCCAGTTATCTAAAAAAATGTACTTTCTCAACTGTTACTCCGTTGGTCTAACGAGGCTGTAGAATTTCTCCTCGCCCGTCTCAATTCTGATCCTGCCGCCATTTCATCACGATATGAACTTGAACGCACTAACTCCTTGTGATCTAATCTAAATTATTCGCCACAAGACACGGTTATGCCCAACTTCAAAACCGATTACTCGAACCAAAACATGTTCGTCCCTATCATCATCGATGAACAACTCATCCCCGGAACTATTGAGTATGCGATTTCCCACATTGTCGATAACCACCTCGACCTCTCGCCCTTTGATGCGCACTACCACAACGACAAAAACGGGGCGGCGGCTTATCCACCCTCCATCATGCTTAAGGTTATTTTTTACGCCTATTCCCTCGGCATGTTAACTAGCCGACGCATAGAAAGAGCCTGCATCAACAATGTCACTTTCATGTGCTTATCGGGCGACGAGCGACCACACTTCACCACTATCGCGGCTTTCATCGCACAAATGAAAGACACCATCGAACCACTGTTCACTCAGGTTCTCATGATATGCGATGAACAAGGCCTAATTGGCCATAATATGTTTGCTATTGATGGCTGTAAAATTTCATCCAATGCTAGTAAAGAATGGAGTGGCACACACGAAGAGCTTCTCCGTAAAAAAGAAAAACTACAGCGGGCGAGCCAGCGAATTATCGAGCGTCATCAAAGCCAAGATTCGCTCCCAAATGAAGTTATCGAACAAGACCTAAGACAAAAACAAAAGCTTGATAGCAGCGCCGATAAAATAGGTGCATTTCTGGCGAGCACTCAAGACAAATTGGGCAGCAGTAAAAAACCCGTAAAAAGCAACATCACGGACAATGACAGCGCCAAAATGACCACCTCAAAAGGCACGATTCAAGGTTATAACGGTATCGCCATCACAGATGACAAGCACCAAATTATTTTACACAGCCAAGTGTGGGGAAGCGTTGGTGAGCAGCAAACATTAAAGCCTGCAGTGCTCGCTTTGAAAGAACAATTAGAGAAGCTACCCAACAGCTCAGAGCGCACCACCAAGTTCACCGCAGACAGTGGATTTCACAGTAAAACTAACCTCAAGTTCCTATCTGAGACCCCTTATGATTGTTACATAGCAGACACTGGATTTCGCAGTCGTAATCCACTATTTCAAAACAGTGAAACCTATCAGACCGAGCAAGAGAAAAAACGGAAGAAACGCTCGAAAACAGGTAAAACCTGTTACTCCATTTCTATGTTCGAGTTCAACCAAGACGAAATGACTTGCCGATGCCCTGCAGGAAATATGATGCGACTGAGCAGCAAAAACGCCGTCATCCGTGGGGAGCGTGGTGCTCAGTTTTGTGGATACCTAAACGACTGCAGACAATGCGTGCATCAACCGCTGTGCATGAGAAAACCGCCTGGCAAGCAAGTCGGTCGACAAGTCTTCTTCATCTACAAAAATACCAAAGACTTTGACCACATGCAGGCCATGAAAGACAAGATTGATAGCCCAGAAGGAAGGCGGCAATACAGTAAACGGCTTGGGTGTGTTGAACCTGTTTTTGGTAACATCACCGTCAACAAACAGATGAATCGATTTACGCTAAGAGGACAAGAGAAAGTGAACGCCCAATGGGCGATGTTCAGCATGCTTCACAACATAGAAAAGCTAAGAAATTGCATTATCTAGAGGGTAAAACCTCTCAAATCAACGAAAAATCCAGATTCCCTCTCATCCTGTCGCTCTATCTTTCCTTACTATGGTAAAGGTCGCTATCATCGAGCAGTATTTACGCCGTTGCCAGTAGGATTAATGACGATAAAAACATGGGAAATCGGTGAAAAATCGAGAAATTCTACAGCCTCAACGTGCGATTAAGTGACTGGCCCACTACAAACTCACTAAAACAACCACCTTGAACACTCACATATGAATGCCGAACCGTGTCAATTAATCTCAAACGCTAGCGATGGATTGACTCAAAGCCTGTTGTACGAAGCTTATCCCAATAATGTTGATGTATTGATATACACGCGTGGCGGAGTTGTTCAATATCTGCATCACCTGCAAGTTGTATGATAACGCAGTTATTGCTTTCATAAGCACTTTCTACAATATCGATATTATGCGTATTTCGGAGCATTGCGATCACCTATTTCGGCATTATCCGATCACCTGTTTCGGTTTAAACCGATCGCTCATTCCGCAATAATCCGATCACTTTAGCCCAAACTCCGAAATGGGCGATCGGAATAGCGAAATCACTGATCGGATACTCCGAAACCCTCCCTTTTTCTCTTTTAAATCAACCAGTCGCTATCCTTGTTAGTAGTCGTATACAACTAGGAAGTGATGATGCCAAAAAAGAGAACACCAATGACAAAAATCAAAGAGGTTTACGCCTTAAATTCGAGTGCGGATTGTCACACAGAAATATCGCTTCCTGTCTGAAAATTGGTTGTGCGACCGTATCTGAAATCATCAGTCGTTTTAATCAAAGCCAAATAGGTTGGCCGCTCCCTGATAGTTGTTCAGATACAGAGTTAACCAATGCGCTTTATCACCCAAAAGGAGCGAATAAAGCCAAAGCGATGCCAAACTTCGCTAACTGTTGTACGGAACTAAAAAGAAAAGGCATGACGAAACTGCTGTTGTGGGAAGAATATTACGAGCAATATCAGGAGCGAGCCTACGCTTATACTCAGTTCTGTGAACATTACATGCGTTGGTTAAAGAAGCAGAAGCGTAGCATGCGACAGACCCACATCGCAGGTGACAAGCTGTTCATTGATTACTGTGGCCCAACGATCCCAGTCGTTAACCCTGACACGGGAGAGATCCGTCATGCCCAGGTTTTTGTTGCCACTCTTGGTGCATCCAATTATACCTACGTGGAAGCAAGTGAGAGTCAAAAACTAGAACACTGGCTGGAAGCCCATGCCAATGCCTTCGAACACTTCGGCGGGGTTCCAAGGTTGTTAGTCCCTGATAACCTGCGTTCGGCTGTCACTAAACATGACCGCTATGAACCTCAGCTCAACGATAGTTACCAGAAACTATCTAACCATTACCAGACGGCTGTCATGCCTGCTCGACCATACAAACCTAAAGACAAAGCAAAAGCTGAAAATGCAGTGCTCATTGTTGAGCGTTGGATAATGATGCGACTACGACACAATACCTTCCACACGTTCAAAGAGTTAAACCTAGCCATCCGTGAGCTAATGAATGATTTGAACCAAAGGGAAATGAAACAGCTAGGAGCCAGCCGTCAGGCACTGTTCGAGCAGTTAGATAAACCAGCATTGAGACCACTTCCAATCCAACGCTACATCTATACCGAAACTAAGCGGGCGAAAGTTGGGCCTGACTACCACATAGAGTACAGAAAACATTACTACTCTGTGCCTCACCAGTTAGTGGGACAACATGTTGAACTTGAAGCCACTTCCCGCTTGATACGCATTTATTATCAAGGAAACCTAGTCTCACAACATCCATGTAGCCCAAAAGAACGAGGGATAAGCACTTACCCCGAACACATGCCCAGCAACCATCGGTATCAGAAATGGTCTCCTGAACGATTATTGCGCTGGGGAGAACATATTGGCGCTGCAACTCGTGAAATGGTGAATGTTCAATTGATGAAAAAGGCACACCCTGAACAAGCTTATCGTAGCTGTCTTGGCTTATTGAACCTGAGTAAAAAATACGGTGATGTTCGTCTAGAGCAAGCCTGTAAGGATGCGCTTCTAATCAATAAACCCTATCTTAAGTTCGTCAAAAACTTGTTAGTAAACCATCGGGAAGGCCAACTCTCATCAGAAACTCAAACCACACCCAACATAGAGCACAGCAATGTTCGTGGCCCTGACTTTTACCACTAGGAGTACGTAATGAACCAGATAAATGAACAACTAAAAGCACTTCGCCTTGGTCATGCAGCACAAGCTTTAGAGCAGCAACGTGAGCAGCTATCCACTTACGCAGAGCTAGCGTTCGAAGAAAGGTTAAGCTTACTTCTAGAGAGTGAGTTGCTTAACCGAAACCAAACTAAGATCCAAAGGCTCAAGCGACAAGCCAAGCTCAGAGTAGATGCGCAGGCAAGCCAAATTATTTACAAAGAAGGGCGAGGTCTAATGCGGAGTCAGATGAGTGAACTTCTGACAGGAATCTATCTGCACAAACATCAAAATATCTTGATCACTGGCCCTACAGGAGCAGGAAAAACCTATATCGCTTGCGCTTTATCGGCTCAGGCTTGCGAGCAGCAACATAGCGTTCGATATTACCGTTTGAGTCGCTTACTGGATGATCTAAGTTCAGGCCGTCTTGACGGCACATATCAAAAACAGCTACTGGCACTATCGAAAAAAGGCTTACTCGTCCTAGATGACTGGGGAATGGAAAAGCTCACTCAGGATCATGCAGGTCATTTACTGGAGTTACTTGAAGACAGATATCAGGTCAGCAGCACGATGATGATAAGCCAACTTCCTGTAAAAGAATGGTACAACATGATAGGTAACGCCACGGTTGCTGATGCTGTTTTAGACCGATTAATCCATAACAGCCACCGATTAGAACTAGGAGGGGAATCAATGAGAAAACTGGCGCAATCCGATCAGTTAGAGTAAAACTAGAGGTAGAGAAAAACGGCAGGGTCAGGTGATCGGATTAAACCGAAACGCCCGATCGGAATCGCCGAAATACGCATATTATCAATATCTTCTACGAAAGCAGCTACATGCATAGGGAAATCCTCTTTCTCTGGCATGAAAGGACAATCAGCCTTGATATCGGATTCAGTAATTTCTCTTACACCTAGCTTGAAATTCATTATCTACCTTTGTTTGATGATCCTTCGATACTGTAAGCAACTTACTAGCATAAGGAAAAATAGGTCAAATGAAGATTTAACGAAGTGAGAAGCTAAGCAGAGTAAACTTAGAATGGGGCATAAACGGTTTAGGCAACAAGTAAGGATTTCTTACGAGTTGTCAGTACACTATGGTGTAGAAACAATTCATCAAATGCCCGAAAACTAGGAGCTGGTTAACCTAAATGTTCTCTATATGCCGACACTTCGGAAATGATGAGCAGCCATAAAACTTAGAACCCGCATAGGCACTTTTCGTTGCTGTTCGTATGACTAACTCAGAATTGCATTTTGGGCATATTTTTTTCGTTATGTCGCTGGCTTGTGAAGGACTTTTTTCTTTAGGCTGACTTAGGGCATGTTTGCCGCTTTCTACCATGTTAACCAGTTCATCGCCGCTCACTAACCAAAACCGCTTTCCTTTAGCAAACTGACGAGCCTCACGAGTGAAGTTTCCAGTAGTGACAATGATCATGCGTGCTGCTTGGTTATCCAGCATAACACCGTACATTTCCCTGAGTACTTGAACGCCAACACTTCTGGTTTTCCATTGCTTACACTGGACAAGAGATAGCTCTCCCTCTTTTTTAAGCCAGATATCGACACCACCATCTGCAGCGGGTGAAAGCTGTTGCTTTACCTCATAGCCATTACATTTAAAAAACTCACCCACATAACTTTCAAACTCGATCCAATTCATTGCTTTTAGAGGTTCAGTGCTCTTTTGACGTTTGATTTTTGTTGTGGCGTGTAAGAAGTGTTGTTTTCGATTCCATTGCTTGAAGAAGGCGATCGGGGCAGGGATTAGAAACAGAAAAGTGAAGTAAGGCGCAATCGTTGGCAACTGTGTGGCAATGGCAGTCAGAAAGATATTGCTCTCATCTAGCATCAAAGCGGGCGCAATATAAGTCATACCTAAGTAGGTGGTGATCGCTAGAATGACACTTAACTGCCAAGGGGCATCCATAAGATGCCAAATAATTCCGTCGTTCTTTTTAGCCATAACAGTGATGTGATTGTTGTATTTATATTCATTTAATCACATATCTGACTCATTTTGTTTTGAACACACTAGCAAAAATGAACATTTAGGAATGAGTCGGAAGTGTCATGAGATTGGCTTTAGAAACAAGCATTGGAAGAAAAATAGCAGTGAAAGTGGTGCTGCTACATATTTGCTACACAGAACCTTAAAAAAGCAAAAGGGCTAAGAAGTAAAATACCTCTCAGCCCTTTATTTATATGGCGCTCCCGACAGGATTCGAACCTGTGACCTGCCCCTTAGGAGGGGGCCGCGCTATCCAGCTGTGCCACGGGAGCTCAGCTTTAGATAATACACATCTATCTAATATTGTTAAGCTTTTTATTTATCATCATAAATTTCTTTGTGCATCACATCGCCAATTTGGATACTTTGTGCCAGTGTGGGTTGGTTGATGATCAACTCGGCTTGTTGGTCATAGACTCTATTAACCGTTAACGTAATGGCACTTTTAGAAACACGATTACGCGGAATACCATGTTGGTCAACAAAAGCTCCGGTATGCCAAAGTTGTAATGTGTCGCCTTTTTCGACGCCATGGCGTCTGCCTAGATCGATGGTAACAATGTTGTCTTTTATCGCCACGACTTCAGGTAGCGTGATTTTACAAGATAGCTCGGCTTCTAAGTCCAGCATGATGTTTCGGCTTACTCGAAGCATCATCTCACCATAGGTAGAAGACCAAAAGCGCGCGCCCTTAGTGTCAATTTTACTCGTCTTAGGAAATGGCCAAAGTGCGACTTCTCGATAATTCTTGGTATAAACTTCTGCACCGGTTTTGCCATCAAACACCATTACTTCCATAGCAAACTGACGATTTATTTTGTCATCGGATAGAAATGAGCTTTCAACCGTTGCGGTTAAATCCGTAATGGCACCGCTGACGATGTACTGTGCGCCGTTGTCTTGGGCAATCATTTTGATGACTTCTGGTTGGCGCTTGTCGACGTTATAAGGTGTTGTACCAACAGAAACAAAACTCATGGATTGCTGAGTGAGCTGTCGGTTGATGATTTGGCTATAATCATCGCCTAGGCTGTAAACTGCGCCCATAACGGCTTGTTGTGGTGAAACCATATCGACCTTGCCTATTACAAATGTTTTTTTGTACTGATCAACATGGCAACCTGTTGCCGAAGGGTAGATGTCGAGGCGAACTTTGATCCGCATCTTGCCACCTCGTTTGTCTTCATCGAGCACTCTTATATAGCGGACTTCATGGTTGGTAAACTGATATTCTTCACGGGCTTCTTCAAGGTACGGCATGATATAGCTGATGGTGCCGATGTCTGCGCCTGAAAAATTCATCGCCTTAAAAATGGCGTCTTCAATCGCGTGGATCCTTGCCACTTCTTCTGTAGACACGATTGCAGATGTGCCTTCCACTTCATACCAAGACGCTTTCGCCGTGAATGTAGATAAAAGCGTTAAAAACAGTGCTATAAGGCGTAAATTAATTTTTTTCATGACTCACTTACCATTTGGGTACGTTTATTGCTTAATATTTAGGTAGTAGATTTTGGTGGTGTTTTTCTTTTTCGGCACATTAAGAAAAGCAAGTATTGTTCCAACTTGTAAGTTTACAGTATTTGGAACAATAACACTCAGTAAACCCGGAGATGAAGATAATGAATAAATGGCTTGTAATAGCAATGGCGATGCTTCTGTCATCGTGTGCTTTTTCACCCATCTATAACGGTAAAGATACGTATTCTGGCAGTCGATTTATGCTAATGGATACACCTCGTCATACGATGGACTTCTTTGTAGAAAGCTTAGCTGAAGAGTTAATTCTCTCTAATACCAGCGTTTCTGCTCGAACCCCAATTGCCGTCACCTCATTTGTTGACTTGCAAAATATGGATACAACGAATTGGCTCGGTAACTCAGTTTCTGAAGGTTTTATCCACCAATTCCAGCGTCGTGGTTTTAAAGTTGTGGACTTTAAAACTACAGGGTCTATCCGAGTCACTAATGAAGGTGATTTCGCCTTTAGCAGAGACTGGAAAGAGCTGGCTGAGGAGCAGGATGTTAAGTATGTGCTGACGGGCACAATGTTACGTCAAGATGGCGGTGTGCTTATTAATGCTCGTGTTGTTGGTATGCAAACTCGTATCGTAGTTGCTACCGCACAAGGCTTCTTGCCAGAAGATCGAATTGGTCGTGACTTGGAAACGCTTAATAGTATCCGTACACAAGATGGCGTGTTAATTCGATCTGATCCAACTCTAAAATATCCAAATTCAATTATTTTACGCCCGTAAGAAAGAATTGAGAGAATAGGTGAGAGAAATGAAAAAGTTAATGATGATTGCGTTTGCATTGATTGCTGTTGGTTGCCAGCCGTTAAATAAAGAAGATAACTTATTGATGGCGGTAGGGTATGCAAGCATAAGTGAACAAAAAGGCCGTTCAGTAGAAGAACAACAAGTTAGAGCGATGAGAGCATCTAAAGTTGATGCCTACCGCGAATTGGCCGAACAAGTATATGGGCTTAGAGTTAGTGCCCGTTCTGATATTGAGGATACCCGCTTAGGCCGAGAGCTAACGACAGGATCGGTTGATGGGGTAATTCGAGGTGCACAAGTGCTCCGCAGTTATGCGGTTGGCGATAACTATGTGACTGAGCTAAGTCTCGATATGGACAAAATGGATCGATTTAAAGATTATGGTGATGTTCAGCAAGTGCCAGTTAAGAAGCAGACAACACTATTTTAATCACTTCAGGCTCTGCCTTTGATTAGATAAGCGATACATTAGCTGTTTTGTTGTTCTTTTCATCTCCAGAGAAGCGGCAAAACTCGGCAATAAGCGGCAATCGAATGATTTGCCGCTTTTTTAATATCTTAAGATAAAGTGGCGATAAGCTTTTGTTAGAAAGTAGAAAGTAGAAAGTAGAAAGTAGAAAGTAGGTGAGCGTTAGGCTTTTATGTTAGTGCCTAGCGTTGAGATGGTATGTGTTTGGCCGTCAGCATTATAAGTCATACCGATTTTTCCTCGGCTTTGCTGCATCAAGTTGTTTAATTTATTGAAACTCAGCTGAGCACGCTGTAAAGCTTCACCATTAATGTCATTCATTTGCTGACAATCATGGACGATGGATTGGATGTGCGAGACGCGATCTGAGTATTGTTGAACGGAAGTGAGTTGTTCGATATCTTGATGTTCTGAAATGCGCCGATCAGTTTGTTGAAGCAAACTAATAAGAGCGAGTTTGTCTTTAGCAATGGCTTCGATATCAGTTGCGATACGGTTAGCAATGGCTATTTTTTCTAGCTCGAGCAAATCCGATAAGGACTGAGCATTTTGAACTTGGTATTCAAGTAAACTGGTTAGGCTGGCCATAAGTTATCTTAAAATAGCAGGACTGCAACTATCATTACAGTCCTGCTAGATCGTCTTCATGTTTCATCATGCTTTCGGCAAGCTTTTCCGGATTAACCGTATAAGAGCCATTAGCAATCGCTTCTTTAATAGCTGCAACTTTTGCGCTATCAAAGCTTGGCTCGGAAGCCATAGATTGATGAAGTTGGCCAATCGCTTTGCTTTCTTGGCTTAGCGATACAGCGTCTTTACCGCCTTTAGATTCGGCGACAGAATCAGAACGCGACGTAGCGCTTGAATCTGTACGAGTCTGGGGGCGACTCGTTGCCACCGTTTGTCCGGACCTGAGTTGATCAATGCCTGCCATAGTTTGAACCTTATTCGCAAATGATAGTGAACCTATACAAATGATATCGACAGTCTAAAACAAAACTTTAATATATTTTTGTTCTAATTTTGCTATCACTTGCGTGGTGGTAAACGTGCCTGAATTTCATTAGAAGTTGACTGTTACTTCTGCAATTCCAGTTACTATACCATCAATTATACGACTAGATTTCTTATTTTTCACCCTAACTTGCTCACCGCTTGACCCATCTGACAGCGCGGTTCCTTTTGTTGTGATGACGAGCCCACCTTTCACGGCCTTAATTACCACGGTTTCATTACGGCATACCACACAGATATCACCTTGTTCGATGACATCTCCTTGGCGTACATTTCTTTTAAGTTTAGCGCCAACAACTTGATTCGTTTGATTGAAACCAAATCGACGATAAGCGCGTTGTTCTATCAAAGATATGCTAATATCACTGTTACTGACTAATTCTCCACGCGAGAGTGGTCGTAGTGCAGTAACTAATGGTCTAAGAAGCGATACGCGTACAGGTACATAAATACGCCAATTATCGGCTTCGCATTGGACGAGTACCGTAACATTGGTTGATGAGCGGCTGCTAGAAGGTGATGACGTCGTGAGAGGCTCAGGGCAATCTGTTGCTCTAATACGGCTATCAACATCCGCCGCTGTAACGGACAACTGGTCATTCGCTGCAACTTGGTATGTGCTTAACACGTGATCTTGAGCAGCATATTTGATCATATCCAGTTGCTGTTCTGTTGCTGCACTGCACAAAAGGCTAAAGAAAATTGAACAAAAGCCGATAGATTTAGCAAAATTTCGATAGAAAGCTCTACACTTAGATATAGATTGCATACAGAAAAACACCTTATAATACGTTATTTTGTAATTGTATGTTTTGTAGTCAGTGTTGGGTTAAATACTTTACTAAAAATGCTTGAGATGGAGATGCGCATATGACGGGCATTCTTGATTCAGTGAATCAACGCACGCAACTCGTCGGTCAAAACCGATTAGAGCTATTAACGTTTCGTCTAATGGGACGTCAACGTTATGGCATTAATGTCTTTAAAGTTAAAGAAGTTCTTCAGTGCCCTAAGCTCACTTCTATGCCTAATCTACACCCTTTAGTTAAAGGTGTTGCGCATATTCGTGGTCAAACAGTATCGGTCATTGATTTAAGTTTAGCTACTGGCGGCAGACCAACAACCGACATTGATAAATGTTTTGTTGTTATTTCTGAGTTCAACCGAACTATTCAAGGTTTCTTGGTTACGAAAGTAGAACGTATCATCAATATGCACTGGGAGTCTATTCTTCCTCCACCGGAAGGTGCCGGTAAAGCTCACTACCTAACGGCCGTGACGAATATTGATAACGAGCTAGTTGAAATCCTGGATGTAGAAAAAATCTTGGCTGAAATCTCTCCGGTTGATGAAACCATGAGTGAAGAGCTAAAAGAAGAAATTGCAGAAATTCAAAGCGATAAAAATATTGTCCGAAAAATTCTGATTGCAGATGATTCTACGGTTGCCCGTAAGCAAGTTCAGCGTGCTATTGAATCGATAGGATTTGAAGCCATTGCCGTGAAAGATGGCAAAGAAGCGTATGATAAATTGGTTGAGATGGCAGCTGAAGGCAGTATTTACGAACAGATCTCGCTGGTAATTTCTGACATTGAAATGCCAGAAATGGACGGCTACACTTTAACGGCAGAGATCAGAAGAAACGCCGATATTAAAAACTTACACGTGATCTTACACACTTCGTTAAGTGGTGTATTTAACCAAGCCATGGTAGAGCGTGTAGGGGCAAATGAGTTTATTGCGAAATTCAATCCAGATGAATTGGGTTCAGCAGTAAAAGCCGCGGTAAATAATTAATAGAGAACTGAATGAC
Organism: Vibrio tapetis subsp. tapetis; assembly: GCF_900233005.1. Taxonomy (NCBI): domain Bacteria; kingdom Pseudomonadati; phylum Pseudomonadota; class Gammaproteobacteria; order Vibrionales; family Vibrionaceae; genus Vibrio; species Vibrio tapetis. The sequence continues at coordinate 1,438,936 of NZ_LT960611.1, read as the reverse complement.
AGCTATAACTATAAGTGATCAAGAGTATCGCGATTTCAGCCGTTTTCTTGAGTCCCAATGTGGGATTGTCTTGGGAGACAGTAAGCAATATTTGGTTCGAAGCCGATTAAGCCCGCTGGTTAACAAGTTTAAATTAGGTTCATTATCTGATTTGTTACGCGATGTCGTAACAGGGCGAAACCGTGAGTTAAGAGTCGCGGCAGTTGATGCGATGACAACGAACGAAACCTTATGGTTCCGTGATAGCTATCCGTTTGCTGTGTTGTCTGAAAAACTGCTGCCAGAAGTTGCTGCCAACAAAAGACCAATTAAAATTTGGTCTGCGGCGAGCTCTTCAGGCCAAGAACCTTACTCAATCGCCATGACGATTACGGAAACTCAGCAACGTAAGCCGGGTATGCTACCAAATGTAGCGATAACGGCGACCGATATCTCTTCTAGCATGTTAGATATGTGTCGCGCGGGTGTTTACGATAACCTAGCTTTAGGTCGTGGCCTTTCACCGGAGCGCCGTCGCACTTTCTTCGAAGATGCGGGTGATGGCAAGATGAAAGTCAAAGACAACGTAAAGCGTATGGTGAACTTTCGCCCACAAAACTTGATGGACAGCTATGCCTTACTTGGTAAGTTCGACATCATCTTTTGTCGTAACGTGTTAATTTACTTTTCTCCGGATATGAAATCCAAAGTACTGAATCAAATGGCCGGCTGTCTGAACCCTGGTGGATACCTATTATTAGGTGCATCAGAGTCACTGACAGGCTTGACGGACCGTTTTGATATGGTTCGTTGTAATCCAGGCATTATTTACAAGCTGAAAAGTTAGTCAAAAGAGTTTGCTCAACACATTCATCTTTATAGAAGCTAGGTATCTTACCTAGCTTTTTTTCGTCTGAATCTAGACCTCTCGTCATTTTTTCTCTATTCACCTACCTATTGGCTTAATAATTGCTAATAGTCTATGTAGGTATTGAATTGGTTATATGAGAACTTAGTTAAGTTGGCATATAGATTGCATTCTTTATCTTAGGTAAGTCAGTTCTTTTTAGTAGAGGCAATATATGGCTATTTCGTTTGATAAAGCATTAGGGGTTCACCAGCACACGGTGGGCTTACGAGAGCGCAATGCAGAGGTGATTTCTACCAACATTGCTCAATCGAACACGCCTGGCTTTAAAGCGAAAGGCATGGATTTTGATAAATCGTTGCAAGCGGCAAAGTCGGGGGCAAGTTTTGGTCTTAATCGTACCGATGGTCGGCATATTGGTGCCACTACTAATTTTACTGGGGATACTTTGTACCGCATACCAACCCAACCTGATACAGGGGATGGGAACACAGTCGACGTAGATTTGGAGCGTAACTTGTTTATGCAAAACCAAATTCGTCATCAGGCTTCGCTCGATTTCTTAGGCAGTAAGTTTAAGAATTTAACGAAAGCACTAAAAGGGGAGTAATTTAGATGGGCTTATTTAATGTATTCAATGTGACCGGTTCTGCCATGAGCGCTGAATCTGTTCGTCTAAACACAACCTCAAGTAACTTAGCTAACGCCAATAGTGTTAGTAGCTCTGCTGAGCAAACATACAAAGCGCGTCATGCGGTATTTGGTGCTGAATTAAATAAGGCGAAATACAACCGTGACCATAACGTTCCGGTAAAAGTGTTAGGTATTGTTGAAAGTGATAAACCACTGAGTTCAGAGTACAACCCAGAGCATCCATTGGCGAATGACGAAGGATTCATCTTCAAATCAAACGTCAATGTGATGGAAGAAATGGCAAACATGATTTCTGCATCGAGAGCGTATCAAACGAATGTTCAAGTTGCAGATGCAAGTAAACAAATGCTGCTGCGTACGCTGCAGATGGGTCAATAGGAGGTAACGTCATGGCCGGAATAGATAATGTTGGTCAGAGCGGCTTGTCCTATGTTGATCAGCTTAAAAGCTTGCAAGAAAAGAATAAGCCTGCGGAAGCGCAAACGGGGCAGAATGATCTCAACCAAGAAGATTTTCTGTCTTTGCTTACCAAACAGCTTGCTCAGCAAGACCCTTTTAAGCCGGTCAGCAATGACCAGATGATTGCGCAAATGGCTTCATTTGCGACCGTCGATGGTATCGGGAAGATGAACACTCAATTCGAAAGTTTGAATTCATCTATGACTTCTAATCAGGCTCTGCAAGCTTCATCACTTGTTGGGCGTGACGTGTTAGTTCCTGGTGCTGCGGGCATTAAACCTGAGAACGCTGGAATGTCGGCAATGGTTAAGGTTCCTCAAGCACTGGACAATTTATTTGTTCGTATTGAAGACGCTCAAGGCCAATTGATCCGTACATTAGATGTGGGTGCTAAACCTTCAGGCGATGCAAAGGTGGAATGGGACGGATTAGATGAAAACGGTAATCCATTGCCGGGTGGCAAGTACAAAGTGAAAGCTGGTGGCTTGCTTGACGGAGAGACACGCGAATTCGAAGTTTCGACTTACGCAAACGTGAATAGCGTGCTCTTAGGTAAAGGTGATGGGAATGTACTGCTCAATCTGGCTGGCTTTGATTCGCCAGTTCGACTCGCTGAAGTACTAGAAGTAGGTAAGGCGTAAAACGCTAGCTAGATAGGAGATTTTGGAATGTCATATATTGCACTTAGTGGACTTGCTTCCGCTCAACTAGATTTAAACACAACCAGTAATAACATTGCTAACGCCAACACGTACGGCTTTAAAGAGTCTCGTGCGGAATTTGGTGATGTTTATTCGAATTCACTTTTTACCAATGCAAAGACTGCTACCGGTGGTGGTGCTCAAGCAAGTAAAGTCGCTCAGCAATTTCATGAAGGTTCTAGTATTTATACTAACAACCCAATGGATTTGCGTATCTCTGGTACAGGTTACTTTGCCGTTTCCAAAGATAGATTGCAGCCGCAACAAAATGAGTTGACTCGTAACGGTGCGTTCCACCTTAATAAAGATAACTACATGGTGACTTCTAATGAAGAATACCTATTAGGTTATAAGGTGAACCCAGAAAATGGTGAAGTGGCATCTTATGAGCCAGAGCCGCTAAATATACCTGCAGAATATGGCCGACCAAAACCGACAGAAAATGTTGAGCTGAGTGTTAACTTACCCGCAGATGGTGAGCTAAAAGATCCGTTGCAGTTTGATATTACTGATCCAACAACATACAACCGTTCGACTTCATCGACGGTGTATGACTCAATGGGTCAGTCGTACAAAATGACAACGTACTACATGAAGGATGCAACACAGCCGAATACTTGGCAGTCGTACTACACCATGACAGATTCTGAAGGTGAAAAGCCGTTAAGTATTCAAGGTGGTGATGCGACAACGCCTACTGGCCATGTAGGTCATACCATTCGTTTTAACAACGATGGTACGCTGGCGAGTGTGAATGGTGGCAACGATGTTGTAACGGTTCCTCTGGCTGGTGAAGGTAACCCTACCCCAATTGATCTTAATGGCGCTGATGGTAATCAATCGCTGGTGTTGAATCAGATGGGTGCGACTCAATACGCTGCTCCATTTGAGCTAGTTCGCTTTAACGAAGATGGCGCAACTACTGGCTTCTTAACCAAAGTTGACTTCGATGAGTACGGAACCGTAATGGGGACATACTCTAATGGTGAAGCGGTAAGCCTTGGCCGTGTAGCATTAGTACGTGTTGCCAATGAACAAGGGCTAGACAAGAAAGGCGGAACCCAATGGGATACGACTCAACTGTCTGGCAAGAAGACTTGGGGTGAATCGAATAAAGGCTCTTACGGTACGGTAACAAGTGGTACTTTGGAGCAATCGAACATCGATATGACTCAAGAGCTGGTGGATCTCATTTCTGCACAGCGTAACTTCCAAGCGAACTCCCGTTCCCTTGAAGTTCATAACGGCCTACAACAGAACATTCTTCAAATCCGTTAATCTACAATCATCTGGCATTGCCGCTTTTTTGCGGCAATGCTTTTTTTTGTGGCAATACTTTTGCCGTTTACAGTACTGAATCATATTCCCTCCCATCTTCGCACTTCCTGATTTTATCTTAATTATTTGAAATATAACGATTATATTTATTGGCATGCATATTGCTTTATTGCTCTTAGAAACTATTTTGGAGCAAATTATGGATCGTTCACTATTTCTAGCCATGAGTGGTGCTAAGCAGAACATGCAAGCGATGCAGCTTAGGTCTAACAACCTTGCCAACGTGAGCACAAACGGATTCCGTGCAGACTTAGCGCAAGCTCGCTCTATGCAGGCATATGGTGAAGGTTTACCGAGCCGCGTGTTTAGCATGACAGAACGTCCAGGACAAAGCTTTGCTCAAGGTAGTGTGATTACCACAGGTCGTGATCTTGACGTGACGATTGAAGGTAACGGCTGGTTGGCCGTAATGGACAAAACAGGCAAAGAAGGCTTAACCCGTAACGGAAATCTTCATATTGATCAAACAGGTTTGCTGACTAACAGTTCTGGTCACTTAGTCTTAGGTGAAACGGGTGGTCCGATAACGTTACCTATCCCATTAAGCAAAGTGGAAATAGGTCGTGACGGTACGATTTCAGTTATTCCTCAAGGTGCTCCAGCCGATGCGATGGAAATCGTTGACCGAATTAAATTGACCAATACAGACAATCGTTCTTTGTATAAAGACACTAACGGCCTATTTCGTTCAAAAGAGCCGAATCAACCTTTTGAAGCGGATGCAGCGGTTAAAATTATGACCGGAGCGGTTGAAGGCAGTAATGTTAATGCAGTTGGTGAAATGACCAGCTTGATAGATTTGCAACGCCAGTTTGAAATGCAAGTAAAACTGATGAGTACGGCTGAAGAGATGGACAAAGCGTCTGATTCTCTTATCCGTTCAAGCTAATAGAATTAGGGTAGGGGATAGATTATGCATCCAGCATTATGGGTAAGTAAAACAGGGTTAGATGCTCAACAGACCAACATCTCGACCATCTCGAATAACCTGGCCAATGCCTCAACCATTGGTTATAAGAAAAGCCGTGCGGTATTTGAAGATCTGTTTTATCAGAATATCAACCAGCCAGGTGGCCAGTCATCGCAAAATACAGAATTACCAACAGGCTTGATGCTTGGTGCGGGCTCTAAAGTCGTCGCGACGCAAAAAGTACATACCAACGGTAATGCTCAAACGACGAGCAACAGTTTAGATATGATGGTTGAAGGCGATGGCTTTTTCCAAATCTTATTACCTGATGGCAACACAGGCTATACCCGTAACGGGCAGTTCACACTCGACAGCGAAGGCGCAATTGTGACTTCGGGTTCTGGTTACCGACTCGAACCAGAGATTGTTATTCCTGAAGATGCGATTTCTATTACCGTTGGTAATGACGGCGAAGTGTCGGTACGTGTTCGTGGCCAGCAAAATAACCAAGTGGTTGGGCAAATCACAACGGCAGATTTCATTAACCCGGGTGGTTTAGAGCCTATCGGCCAGAACTTGTACCTACCAACCGGTGCAAGTGGCGACCCACAAGAGGGAACGCCAGGCCTTGAAGGCTTAGGTTCTGTTCGTCAATCGATGTTAGAAACATCGAACGTGAACGTGACCGAAGAGTTGGTGAACATGATTGAAGCTCAGCGTGTCTATGAGATGAACTCTAAAGTTATCTCATCAGTAGATAAGATGATGAGCTTTGTTAACCAACAACTATAACCCGACACTTTAATAGGTTAAGTATTATGAAACGTATTCTATTTGCTACTTTGGTCATGGCTATGACGGGCTGTTCGGCATTACAACAACCTGAGTTGACCGATCCATCACAAGGTACAACCGTTGTTGATGCGATCGAGGGCGATAAGTCTGGTGATACCGGTGGCGGTATTGTCGATACGCTTCGTGGTCGTACAGATCCTGTTGCGGGTGACCCTGCTTGGTCTCCGATTCACCCTAAGCAAAAGCCAGAGCATTACGCGACGGCGACAGGGTCATTGTTTAATACTGACTATGTACAGAACCTATATGATGACAGTAAGCCTCACGGTGTCGGTGATATCGTAACGGTCATGCTACAAGAAAGCACGAAAGCGGCAAAAAGTGCCGATGCAGATTTAAATAAATCTAACGATGCTTCGATGGACCCATTAAGTGTTGGTGGCCAAGAACTGAAAATTCAAGATTACAACTTCTCCTACGAATTGAGTAATGAAAACAAATTTAAAGGCAACGCATCGGCTAACCAAAGTAACAGCATCAGCGGTTCAATTACGGTAGAGGTAATTGAAGTGTTAGCAAACGGCAATCTGATCATCCGTGGCGAAAAATGGCTAACGTTGAATACCGGTGACGAATACATCCGTTTAAGCGGCACAATTCGTCCGGATGACATTTCTTTTGACAACACCATTGCCTCAACTCGTATTTCAAATGCACGAATTAAATATTCTGGCACTGGAAATCAACAAGATATGCAAGAGCCAGGATTCTTGGCACGATTCTTCAATGTATCCTTGTAATAGTTAGAATACGGTCGGAGTTTTGACACCATGAAAAAATTGGCAATGATATTGATTAGCGCGTTAATGCTATGTGTGAGTACCGCTCACGCAGCCCGCATTAAAGATGTCGCCAAGGTCGCTGGAGTTCGTAGTAACCAATTAGTGGGCTACGGTTTGGTGACTGGCTTGCCGGGCACGGGTGAATCTACTCCGTTTACTGACCAAAGCTTTAACGCCATGCTGCAAAATTTCGGTATTCAATTGCCACCAGGTACAAAGCCAAAAGTGAAGAACGTTGCGGCGGTTATTGTGACGGCTGAACTTCCCGCATTTTCAAAGCAAGGGCAGCAAGTAGACGTGACTGTTTCGTCTATCGGTAGTGCAAAGAGCTTACGTGGCGGCACCTTAGTACAAACCTTCTTAAAAGGTTTAGACGGTGAAGTTTACGCGATTGCACAAGGTAACTTAGTGGTGAGTGGTTTCAGTGCGTCGGGTGCGGATGGGTCGAAAATTGTCGGCAATAACCCAACAGTCGGCCTGATATCAAGCGGAGCTACTGTTGAACGTGAAATTCCAACCCCTTTTGGTCGTGGCGACTACATTACCTTCAATTTATTGGAATCTGACTTCACAACAGCTCAACGTTTAGTTGATGCGGTAAATAATTTCCTCGGACCTCAAATGGCACAAGCGATAGATGCCACCTCTGTCAAAGTAAGAGCTCCTCGTGATATCAGCCAACGTGTTGCCTTTCTCTCTGCGATTGAAAACATTGAATTTATTCCTGCTGATGGTTCTGCAAAAATCATCGTAAACTCACGAACGGGCACCATTGTTGTTGGTAAGCACGTTCGTTTAAAGCCGGCGGCCGTTACCCATGGCGGTATGACGGTTGCGATTAAAGAGAACTTAAACGTCAGCCAACCTAATGCATTTGGTGGCGGCCAAACGGTCGTGGTGCCAGATACCGATATTGAAGTATCAGAACAGTCTGGAAAAATGTTTAAATTTGAACCGGGCTTGACTCTTGATGATTTGGTTCGCGCAGTTAACGAAGTTGGTGCGGCTCCTTCCGATTTAATGGCCATATTGCAGGCGCTTAAACAAGCGGGTGCAATTGAAGGCCAACTGATTATTATTTAAGGTAATATTATGATTAACGATCCCAATGATATTGGCTTTATTCATGATATCAGTAGCTTAGATAAACTTCGTCAAAGCGCTGTTGGTGATGATGAGCAAAGCAAAGAAGCGGCGCTGAAATCGGCAGCAAAACAGTTTGAATCTATCTTCACGTCTATGCTTTTTAAGTCAATGCGTGACGCTAATGCCACGTTTGAATCTGATTTAATGAAAAGTCAGAATCAAGATTTTTACCGTAATATGCTTGATGATCAAATGTCGAGTGAGTTAAGTGATTCGGGTTCTTTAGGCTTGGCGGATATGATCGTCGCACAGTTAAGTGCAGGCACTGGTGAAAACCAATCTGAAATCGCCATGCGCAATGCGGCAATGGATACGTCATTGCGCTTGCCTGTTGATAGAGAAACCGCTCGTCGTGTGACGAATGAATCCATTCAAGCCATGGCCGCGACCCAATCAAAATCGTCTCGTTTTGACAGCCCAGAGCAATTTGTTGAATCAATGAAGCCTTTTGCCGATAAGGCCGCAAATGCGCTTGGTATTGACTCTTCAGTTATTCTTGCTCAAGCCGCTCTTGAAACTGGCTGGGGACAAAAGGTTGTTAAGAACTCTATGGGTTCAAGTAATAACCTCTTCAATATCAAAGCGGATAGCCGTTGGCAGGGTGATAAAGTGGCAACACAAACACTTGAAGTTTACGATGGCGTACCAGTTAAAGAAAATGCAGCATTCCGCTCTTACAATTCTTATCAAGATAGCTTTAATGATTACGTTCAGTTCTTGAACGCGAATCCAAGATATAAAACAGCATTACAACACGATGGCAGCTCGGAGCAGTTTATTCGCGGAATCCATCAAGCAGGATACGCAACCGATCCTAAATACGCAGATAAGATCATGCGTGTTAAAGGTCAAGTTGACGAGATGTTAGGGAAATAGGGAGACTTCGTCCTGGGGTGAGGACGAACTGCGCTCTACAGGTTACAGGAAAAGAATAAGAGCACTGACGTGCTTTCGCTGAACGCTAGTTTAACTCACCTATTCTATAATGCTTCCTGACGCATTATTACTTGCATTGTCATGCTGTTATTTCCAATCTTTTCCCGTAACCCGTAACCCGTAACCCGTAACCCGTAACCCGTAACCCGTAACCCGTAACCCGTAACCCGTAACCCGTAACCCGTCCTTTTATTTTCTTGGCACACATATTGCAATTATAAACTCAGTAACGGCAACTGCCGATTTTGTTTGTTTATTTTGGGGGCGATATGTCATCTGATCTACTGAATGTAGGTACACAGAGTGTCTTGACAGCGCAAAGACAACTGACGACCACCGGTCATAACATCGCGAATGTTAATACCGAGGGTTACAGCCGCCAATCTGTTATTCAAGGGGCTAACGACCCAAAACAATACGGTGGTCAAACCTATGGTATGGGCGTGCATGTGGAAAATGTTCGCCGCTCTTGGGATCAGTTTGCCGTTAACGAACATAACTTAACCACGACCGAGCTAAGCAATAAGCAAGATGCCGTAGAAAATCTTGATCAGCTTACCAACATGCTCTCTTCTGTAGCATCGCGCAAGATCCCGGATAATATTAATGAATGGTTTGATACGTTAAAAACCTTAGCGGATTCACCCAATGATGTGGGTGCGCGTAAAGTGTTGTTGGAAAAATCGCACTTGATCACCCAAAACATGAATCATTTCCATGAAGTTGTCAGAAAAGAAAAAGACAACATCAATACCAAAATGAGTCACTCAGTAGAGAGAATGAACTCATTGGCGATCGAACTCCGAGATATAAACCGACTCATCATGCGAACACCGGGTCCACATAATGATCTAATGGATAAGCAAGAAAGTTTGGTGAATGAACTGTCTCAATACACCAAGGTTACGGTGACGACTCGGGGCTCTAATGAAGGGTTTAACATCCACATTGGCAATGGTGACACTTTAGTCTCAGGTACGGAAGCCAGTCAGTTAAAGTTAGTAAATGGCAGCCCTGATCCTAAGGAAATGCAACTGGCTCTTGTAGAAGGTAAAGGCACGAAAGTTATTAATCCTAAAGATATAAACGGCAAGCTTGAGGCATTTTTAAAAACCCGCGACGAAACCCTGCCATATGTTATGGATGAGTTGGGGCGGCTGGCCACATCGATGTCATTTCGAGTTAATGAATTGCAAAGTCAAGGTCTGGATCTTTATGGTCAAGTCGGTAAGGCCATTTTTACTGATGTGAATTCGGAAGACATGGCAAAATCTCGCGTGATACTCGGCGCTGGCTCCAAAACGGATATGTCCGTTTATATTGATGATTTAAGTCAGTTGAAAGGCGGAGAATATTCCGTTCGATATGATGGTTCGACCTACCAAGTCACGAAACCATCGGGTGAAACCATTGCTGTATCGAAAAGCGTATTTGCTAACGGTTACAAAATGGATGGGTTGCGTATTGATGTGAAAAACCCACCAAAAGAGGGAGAGCGCCTTCTCATTCGCCCTACGGAAAATGCGGCAAGACTAATGAAGGTTGAGATGGATGATCCGACACAATTAGCCGCACAGAGTTATAAAAGCTCGTACACCAATACCAAAGGCAGCGCTGAATTTAATATTTTACAGGCGGGTGCCCAAAAAGAATTCCAAGTGGTGGTGTCTCCAAAAGGTGATCAGTTTGCCATTCTAGGAATGGATGGAAGAGTGATCACAGAGCCACAAACTTATCCTCCGAAAGGGGCTGTTACGGTAAATGGGACAGTATTTGAGTTAACCGAAGGCGCCAAAGCGAATGATAGATTTGCCGTCAACCTTGTCCCATCGGAAGGTGATAACGGAAACTTATTGAAAATGCAGAGTATTCAAACGGATAAGGTGATGGATGATGGTAATACTACCATGCTTGGGCTTTATCAGAATTTGAATACCGATGTGGGCCTTAGAACCTCTACTGCGATCAGGAAGGCAGACATTGCAACCTTAGAAAGTGAGGCTGCGAAAGAGCGTATTGCTTCTATCTCCGGTGTAAACCTGGATGAAGAAGCGGCAAACATGATGAAGTTTCAGCAAGCCTATATGGCTTCCTCCCGTGTGATGCAAGCGTCTAATGATACGTTCAACACCATATTGGCTTTGAGATAGGAGGAAGATAGATGATCAATAATCGCATTTCTAGTTTCCATAACTATCAGACCGTGCAAAATGACTTGCGTCGTCAAGAAGGCAAAATTCATCACAACCAAGCTCAACTCGCTTCGGGTAAAAAACTATTAACTGCAGCGGATAGTCCACTAGCCGCCCATTATGTTCAGGGTTTAAAGCAACAAACGGAAGAAACGAATCAATACATGGATTCCATCGTTTTAATTCGTAACCGTTTGGAAAACCAAGAAGTGATAATTTCGAGTGCCGAACAACATGCCGATACGGCTAAGCGCTCCGTAATGGAAATGATTAATGGTGCATTATCTCCAGAGGATCGCGCGGCGACTGCTCGTGAGCTTCAAGAGATGTCAAGGAACATGCTTAATCTGGTTAACACCCAAGATGAATCTGGTAACTATATCTTTGCCGGTACCAAGACAAAAAATCAGCCGTTTTTTAAAGACCATGATAGTAGTGTTCGCTATGTCGGTGATACCTATCAACGCATGATGAAAATTTCGAATGGGCTAGAGATTGCCGCCAATGATGCTGGCAACAAAGTCTTTATGGAAATTGATAACCCACTTGGCGACTACAACCCAAGCTATAAGTTGCAGGAAGCATCTGAACTGCTTGTAGAACGCGCGACCAATATCAACCAGGTTGATGAAGCCAACTACAAAGTAACTTTTGTAAATATGGGTGATGGTAGCTTTGGGTACCAGTTAGAAAAAGATGGCTCGGTGGTTGCCGCTGATTCTTACGATCCTGTAGAAGGGATTCGTTATGAGGGCTTGTCGCTGCAGTTCAAAGGACAGATCAGTGCCGGTGACCAAGTTGACTTTGCCCCTCAGAAAACGTTTAGCATTTTTGAGAGTTTTAACGACGCAATTGAAATGTCTAAATCGTCAGTTGCAGATGCATCTGCAACGGCTGAATTGCATCAGGTTACTGCTCAGTTCCACTCTGCATTTATCCACTTAAATAAAGTACGTACAGATTTGGGCGCAAGACAAGGCACGTTAGACATTCAAGAGCAGCAACATGGAGATTTTAAAATATCCATGGCCAAGTCTAAAAGTAATTTTGAAGATCTTGATTACGCAGAAGCAGTAATTGAGTTCAATGAAAACTCGCTTGCATTACAAGCTTCCCAACAGGCTTTTGGTAAAACCAAAGATCTGACCTTGTTCAATTACATCTAATTTATTGATTCTAATGAGAGCCTTGTGTGCTATGCCGCATGTGCCTAGAAAAAGTCAGTGTATAGGGTAAGGATTTGCCGCTTATCAGTTTGCCGAAAAATGCGGCAATACCGAGTCGGTGTAATGGAAATAGAAAAAGGGCAACTCAAGGCCTTAACCTTTAATTGAGATGAGTTAAAGGTAAGGTTCGTTAAGTTGAAGACTATTTAACCTATTGTATTTTAGTTGAAAAATTAAATGCAGCTACAAATAAAATTGATGTTCGTAAAAGTTGGCACACTAATTGGATAGTTATAAATAACAAAACAACTTAGGTGCGATTGTAAGTTCACCAGTTAAGTTGGACTTTACAAGGCAACTACGGTCAGTGCTTATCCAAATGAGAGTACAGCTGGCCGCTTCGCAAATAATGCGAACTCAATAGGAGAGCAAATTATGGCTGTAACTGTTAGCACTAACGTATCCGCAATGACGGCACAGCGTTATCTAAATAAATCAACAGATGCGCTAAACACTTCAATGGAGCGTTTATCGTCTGGACATAAAATCAACAGCGCTAAAGATGACGCAGCTGGTTTGCAAATCTCTAACCGATTGACGGCTCAATCACGTGGTTTAGATGTGGCAATGCGAAATGCAAATGATGGTATTTCGATTGCACAAACCGCAGAAGGTGCGATGAACGAAGCAACGAATGTGTTGCAACGTATTCGTGACTTGGCGATACAGTCTTCGAATGGTGCAAACTCTGATGCAGACCGTCGTGCAATTAACGAAGAAGCAACGGCACTTCAAGATGAGATTAACCGTATTGCTGAAACCACATCATTTGGTGGTCGTCGCTTATTGAACGGCTCTTTTGGTGACGCAGCATTCCAAATCGGTGCTAATTCAGGTGAAGCCATGGTCATGGCACTAACCAGTATTCGTGCTGATGATACGAGAATGGGCGGTACGACCTTTGTTTCTGAGCAAGCGAAAACCAAAGATTGGGGTGTACCCGTAGACGCCAATGCGATGAAGCTTGAATTTACGACCAAAGGTGGTGAAGAAACGGTTATCGATATCACTGCTAAAACAGGTGATGATATTGAAGAGCTAGCGACTTACATTAATGGTCAGTCAGACAGAATCAATGCGTCAGTCAGTGAAGATGGCAAGTTGCAAGTATTCATGGCTGAACCAAACTTGGAAGGTGATTTAACTGTTTCAGGTACTTTGGCGACAGAACTCGGTCTGAATGCTGATAACCCACAATACACAACGGTACAAGATGTGGATTTAAGAACCGTTGCAGGCTCTCAGAACGCTATCAGTATCGTTGACTCAGCATTGAAATATGTTGATAGCCAACGTGCCGATTTGGGTGCGAAGCAAAACCGTTTAAGCCACAGCATTAATAACTTGGCCAACGTACAAGAAAACGTAGATGCGTCAAACAGTCGAATTAAAGACACAGATTGGGCGAAAGAAACCACTGAAATGACGAAATCTCAAATATTGCAGCAGGCAGGTACATCAATACTTGCTCAAGCTAAACAGTTACCTAACTCTGCTATGCAGTTACTTCAATAGAAGTAACTCTATTCACTAAAAGGGACAGACGTGGACCGTTTGGTGAAACAGCAAAGTTGGTATAGCGGAAAGTGTAATGGTACATGCGGCTCTCTCATCTCTCACCGGCCAAATGTTATTGAAGTTATACTGGAAGCACCTTGGCTAGTCAGTGAAAAGTTCATTTCTCTGATCTCCGAAAGGCTCTGACTGGTAACAGCCCCAGTTCTCTCAAAGGAAAAGGGGCTCTTTCTTTAAAAAGAAGGAAGAGCAACGTGAAAGCGAAGTTTCTTCTCTCTCATTGATAAAGCAACAAAGCCGACACGCTTGTCACGTGTCGGCTTTATCTTTTCTGTCGCACTAAATTGTGTTGTTTATGCGGTTTGCAAGCGAAGTACGGGTTTGTCATTGATCGGTAAGTGAATCAACGCTGCGCAAAATGCCATGATGACCGTTGCCCACCAAATGGGATCATAAGAACCATAATAATCATAGATACGCCCTCCAACCCATGCCCCCAAGAAACTGCCCACTTGATGAGTAAAGAATACCAAGCCGTATAATGTCGACAGATATTTAGCTCCGAACATTTGTCTCACCAACCCAGAGGTTAACGGTACCGTCCCTAACCAACAAAATCCGATCGCGGCGCCAAATAGTCCTGCTGAGTTTTCTGTGATCGGTAGTGTGACAAAGCCAGTGATTACGATGGTACGAACTAAGTAAAGTGAAGTCATGACGTAGCGCTTATTAAATTTATCGCCTAACACGCCCCAGAAATACGAACCAAAGATGTTAAATATTCCGACGTAAGCTAAAGCCATCGCGGCGCTTGTTGCAGGCAAGTTTTTGTCGGCAAGATAACTTGGTAAATGGGTCGCAATAAACATCACATGAAAACCACATACAAAAAATCCGGCATGGATCAGCCAGTAACCACGGTGAGAAAAGGCTTCCGATAATGCCTGCTTAAGTGATTGACTCTGAGTTAACGTGTCCGAATTTAAATTATGCTTAGAGTTAGAAGGTGTTGTTATTGCGCCAGAGCGCATGAACATGGCAAACGCGACCATCAGAGTACACAACATCGCAAATACTTGTATTGCCACTTGCCAGTCAAAGTTATTCAATAATGCTTGTGCCCCAGGAATGACTGCAAACATACCAAACGAACCAGCCGCAGTTGTTAGACCAAATGCTTTTGCTGCGTGTTGAGGAGGCACAACCTTAGCCACAGCGCCCAAAACGATAACATAGCTGGTACAACTTAATCCAAGGCCCACTAATGCTCCCATCGAAATAAAGAGAACCGATGGTACTGTTGTGATTGAGGTAATGAATAGCCCAAGCCCATAAGCGCAAGCACCAAGTGCAATGATTTTTTTTGAACCCCATTTGTCCGCTGCCATACCAACAAAAGGTTGGAATACACCAAAAAGGAGGTTTTGCATTGCGACAACTAAACTGAAAAATTCACGGCCGGTACCAAAGGTTTCAGAAACAGGCATCATAAAAATCCCAAAGGACTGTCTGATCCCTAAACTGACGATTAATGTGCCAATCCCTAGCCACACAAGTAGCGGAAAACGAAATATACTCATAAAAATGACTCTTAGTGATGATGGCTATGATCTTCTAAACCGCCTTGATGGCAGCCAGCATTAACAGCATGCTCTGCTAACGAATCCAATAATGGTTGATATTGGTGGACGACGATTAGGGTGATGAAGAGCAATACAACCATGCGTGCCAGTTGCGCAAATAATGATTGCGAACGGCAAATTTTGGTAAAAAGGGTCTGAAAAAACACGGAGGTGCCTATTTGTTATAAAGGAGGCGCAGTTTATGGGCTAAAAGGGAATGTTTCAAATGACCATTACTGATGAGGTTTATGCATTAAATGCATAGATTAACGGGGATAAAAAGGAACATAGGAGGGAGGGATATTTTGCTTGGTCTATAAAAAAACGCCGCCCAAAGGCAGCGTTTATTAAAGTGATTGTTCTAAGTATAAATTACTTAGTAACGCGAAGTACTGGAGTTTCACCAACAACAACTGCGCCAGAAAGTTTGTTCAACTCTTTGATTTCGTCCATGTTAGAGATAACAACTGGCGTTAGAGTTGATTTTGCTTTCTCTTCAAGAAGAGCAAGATCGAATTCGATTACTGTGTCGCCAGCTTTAACAGTTTGACCTTCTTCAGCGATGCGCTTAAAGCCTTCGCCTTTTAGTTCAACTGTATCGATACCGAAGTGAACGAAAAGCTCAACGCCATCGTCAGACTCGATAGAGAATGCGTGGTTAGTTTCGAAGATCTTACCGATAGTACCGTTTACTGGAGCAACCATTTTGTCGCCAGCTGGTTTGATAGCGATGCCGTCACCAACAATTTTCTCAGCAAAAACAACATCTGGCACATCTTCGATGTTTACAATTTCACCAGAAAGAGGTGCGATAATTTCGATTGCACCAGCGTCAGCGCTATCATCAGATAATAGCTTCTTAAGTTTGTCAAACAGACCCATTGTGTCTTGCTCCTAACGTTTAATTTTAATTCAGCCGATTTATATTATACCAATCAGAAACATTAGACGACTACTTTTAGTCGTCTATCTCATTGGTAATCGTAGCCTATTGTGTTTTTTCTGCGATGAATTTTTCTACGCAAGCTTCGATTTCAGCAGCCGTTGGTAGCGCAAGCGCTTCATCAGCCATTGCTTTAACTTCAGCAAAATTAGAATTGCGGATTACTTTCTTCACTTTAGGGATAGAGATTCCGCTCATTGAGAACTCATCCAGACCCATACCTAATAGAAGAAGTGTTGCGCGCTCATCACCAGCAAGCTCACCACACATACCCGTCCATTTGCCTTCTTTATGTGAAGCATCAATTACTTGCTTGATCACAGTCAGAACCGCAGGAGACAGTGGGTTGTATAGGTGCGAGATCATCTCGTTACCACGGTCAACCGCTAGGGTGTATTGAGTTAAATCGTTTGTGCCGATAGAGAAGAATGACACTTCTTTTGCCAAGTGGTGTGCGATAGCTGCAGCGGCTGGTGTTTCAACCATGACGCCAATTTCGATGTTTTCATCGAATGCTAAGCCTTCTGCACGTAACTCAACTTTGTATTCTTCGATTGCTTTTTTAAGCTCACGGATTTCTTCAACAGAAATGATCATAGGGAACATGATACGAAGTTTACCGTGTGCCGACGCACGTAGAATGCCACGCAGTTGATCACGTAGGATTTCACGACGGTCTAAGCTAATACGCACAGCGCGCCAGCCTAGGAACGGGTTCATTTCTTTTGGTAGATCCATGTATGGTAGATCTTTATCGCCACCGATATCCATAGTACGGATGATCACTGACTCACCGTTCATTGACTCTGCTACTTCTTTGTAAGCAACGTATTGCTCTTCTTCAGTAGGAAGAGAAGTACGGTCCATGAATAGGAATTCTGTACGATACAGACCAACACCTTCGCCGCCGTTGCGGATGATGCCGTCACAGTCTTTTACTGTACCGATGTTGCCACATACTTCTACACGGTGACCGTCTAGAGTCTCAGCATGCAGATCTTTTAGCTTAGCAAGTTCAGCCGCTTCTGCTTCGAAATCTGATTTGATTTTCTTAGCGTCTGCTAATTCAGCATCAGAAGGGTTGATGATGATTTTATTATTCATCGCGTCAAGAACCAGCATGTCGCCGTTCTTAACTTGTTTTGTGATGTCGTTAGTACCAACAATCGCAGGCAGTTCAAGTGAACGGGCCATAATTGAAGTATGAGAAGTACGACCGCCGATATCACAAGCAAAACCTAATACGTAGTCTAGGTTGATTTGCGCTGTTTCTGATGGTGTTAGGTCGTAAGCAACTAGGATAACTTCTTCATCAATATCACTTAGCGATACAATGTTGATACCTAGTGCATTCTTAACAAAACGAGTACCGATATCACGGATATCAGTCGCACGTTCTTTTAGGTATTCGTCATCTAAAGATTCAAGTGCGCAAGCCTGTTCTTCGATCACAGAGTGAATCGCGCGGTCTGCAGACATCTTGTCTTTTTTAATGAGTGCTAAAATTTCTTCTTCCAGCTCTTCATCTTCCAGCAACATAATGTGGCCTTCGAAGATCGCTTCTTTTTCTTCACCGAATGTTTCAAGTGCTTTTTGTTTAACAACTTCTAGTTGTTGTGATGACTTGGTACGAGCATCGTAGAAGCATTGTACTTCTGCTTCAACTTGGTCGTCGGTGATAGTATTTGTGTTTAGGACAATTTCATCTTCTTGGAGAAGTAGCGCTTTACCAAAAGCAATACCTGGAGATGCTAGAATGCCAGAAATCATAGCCTTACCTTAAAGTTGGTCAACAAAAAATAGGAACGTGTTTGACTAAATGTTCACAGTGACGTGTGTTTTTAATAGCGATTATTTCAACAAAGCCATTTTACTTTCGCAAAATGGCTTCGAGGATAAATCTTTCTATTAATGTAGTTGATCCATTAGAGCAACTAGGTGGTCAACTGCTGCTTGAGCTTGTGTGCCTTCAGCAGAGATAGTAACTACAGTACCTTTTGCTAGACCAAGAGTTTGTAGTTTAAACAGGCTTTTTGCGCTAGCGCTTTTGCCGTTAGAAGTCACTGTGATGTCAGCGTCAAAGCCTTTAGCTTCTTTAACAAACTGTGCAGCTGGACGAGTGTGAAGACCATTTTCTGCAGTGATTTCTACTTGCTTCTGATACATGTGATTTACCCCAATTGATTTATTTTATGTTCTGATAATCAAATAAGCTTAACCATAAATATAAACTAAGGCTAGTCTATTGGTTACCTAATCCACTAGTTGCACAGGTAACTGGGTTCGCTCGATTGATTCCAGTATTTTAGTTTTGCATATCTGATATCAATAATATTAGACATACGTGTTTTAATGCTTATGTCGCATCGCTTCTTTATTTTGAAGCGAAAAATAAAACAAGTGTGATATTACCAAAGGAGCGGCAGGGATCAACAAAAAAGCCCCATAAAGGGGCTATTTTGTAGGAAAAATTGATTTGAACACAGTTTTGTTACCAGATTATTGCTGGTTCTCTTGTTCAGTAAACAGTCCGGCAAACAGTGCTGTGCTTAGGTAACGTTCACCAGAGCTAGGTAGCACAGTTACAATGGTTTTTCCTGCAAATTCAGGTAGTTCAGCAATTTTGTTTGCAGCAACAACCGCGGCACCAGAGGAGATGCCAGCAAGGATTCCTTCTTCTTCCATCAGGCGACGAGCCATTTCAATCGCTTCATCAGATGTTACAGTTTCGATACGGTCAATAAGTTCGAGATCTAGGTTTCCTGGAATGAATCCAGCACCAATACCTTGAATCTTATGTGGCGCTGGTTGCACATCTTCGCCATTTACCACTTGTGTAATAACCGGTGATTCGGCTGGTTCAACGGCAACGGTGGTGATTGCTTTACCTTTCGTGTTCTTAATGTAACGGCTTGTGCCTGTTAGTGTACCGCCAGTACCCACACCCGATACGAAGACGTCTACTTCACCATCAGTCGCATCCCAAATTTCAGGACCAGTGGTTTGCTCATGGATTGCAGGGTTAGCGGGGTTGTTAAATTGCTGAAGCAATAAGTACTTAGAAGGGTCGGTTGCGACAATTTCTTCTGCTTTACCAATTGCGCCTTTCATACCCTTAGCAGCCTCAGTGAGTACCAAGTTAGCACCCAGTGCTTTTAGTAACTTGCGACGCTCTAGGCTCATAGATTCAGGCATTGTTAGTGTTAGCTTGTAACCGCGAGCGGCTGCTACAAAGGCTAGCGCTACACCCGTGTTACCACTAGTAGGTTCAACAAGTTCGATGCCTTGTTTTAATGTGCCTGCTTTTTCTGCTTCCCAAATCATATTTGCGCCGATACGACACTTAACACTAAAGCTCGGGTTACGAGATTCTACTTTAGCTAATACGTTACCCTTACTGACGCGATTTAGGCGTACTAGAGGTGTGTTACCAACGGTTAGGGAGTTGTCTTCGTAAATCTTGCTCATGTTGATGTTCCTTCATTGCACTGAGTTGGGTGCCAATTGCACTGTCTTATAGGAATCTAGCATAAGACGATAAGATTAAACGGAAAAGGAACGAAAAGTTATAAGATATGAGGGGATAGGCGACAGGACGGAAGCAGAGCGTCCTACAGGTTATAGGTTACGGAAAAGCGTTACCCGCGTGCCATGATGGCAAAATGCCGTAACCCGTAACCCGTAACCCGTAACTTATGCTACATACTTATCTCTATATTCATCAACCCACATTGCGGTCGCACCACAAACAGCGATAGGCATGACAACAAGGTTCAAGAAAGGGATGGTTGTGAAGATCGAAACCAATATGCCAAACCCGTAAGATTTAGTTTGTTTACTTTTTAAATCCCGTTTCATATCTTGAAAGGTCACTTTGTGATTATCAAAAGGGTAATCACAATATTGAATCGCCATCATCCAAGCAGAAAAAATGAACCATAGTATAGGGCCGACGGTTTGACCAACCGCAGGAATGAAAAGCAAAAGGAGTAATCCAATTGCCTTCGGAAGGTAGTACATTAACTTACGCCATTCACGGCCCAAAATGCGAGGGGTGTCTTTCAACAAGTGCATGATGGACTGATCGCTTAGTTTTTTTCCTGTTAGCTTTGCTTCCAGTTGTTCTGCGAGTAACCCATTGAAAGGAGCAGCAATAAAATTGGCAACCGTACTAAAAAAATAAGTAAAGGTAGCCAAAATAGTCAACACTAATATTGGCCATAAAATATAAGACAACCAAGATAGCATGTCAGGGATCTGCGCCATCCATGAGTCGATCCAATTGCCTAAATGACTGAATAAGAACATGAGTGCACCACCGATAAGCACAATGTTCATTAATAGCGGCAAAGCGACAAACCGGCGGATGCCCGGTTGAAAGGCCAGTTCTGCCCCGTATATAAAGTAACCAAAGCCACTGCGTTTTTTATGCGTATTGTCGTTAAGTTGCATAGGACCGAGTTCAGATTGAGAATTTACCTTCTATTGTAACTCGGTATAAAAAGAAAGAAAGCGTGCAGAAAATCACGTCTTCTGACAAATTGATGGCATTAAATGATTCAAACATATTACAAAATTTTGGTAGAGTAAGAGTAATAACCGTTTTAATTGTTACCCAGTGGCGAAATTGCCGCCACTTTAATCACCACTGAGAGTGAATAATGCAGGAATTGCGACTAGTACTCATCATCGTCGGGCTATTGGCCATTGGCGCACTACTATTTCATGGTTTGTGGACCAGTAAAAAAGAAGGCAAAGGAAAATTCGGAAGTAAACCTCTCGGTAAGTTGACAGAAACAGAAGATGAGAAAGATTACTCAGCTCAACGAGCGTTTGCACCTGAAGATGATTTCGAAATCATTAAAAAAGAGCGCAAAGAACCAGAGTTTGGTGCGCTGGCTACTGAGCCCCTCGATTTCGATCCGTTAGTGAGTTCAGACCCACTAGATGAAGTTATGCCTTCAATTTCTACGAACGATGACGTTATAGATAGCCAAGCATCTCAAGACGATGTGACACGAGAGATCGAGTCACCGGTTGGTCAAGAGCTCTCTAATAATGAAAATATAAGCTCTGGGCGCACACCTTCCGCCTCTGCATTTGATAAACCACTCGCTAATGAAACCTCTGATGCGAGTGAATTGTCCGATTCCGCAGCAGAAATAACGGAAGTGGCTGAAGAGCCAGAGATGGAAGTCATCGTCCTGAATGTGCATTGTGTTGGTGATGAGCCATTTGTCGGCACCGCTCTGTTTGATAGCATGCTAGAAAATGGTTTGATATATGGCGAAATGGACATTTTCCATCGTCATTCCGATCTATCGGGTACTGGTAAGGTCTTGTTTAGCGTTGCAAATATGATGCAGCCAGGTACGTTGGCTCATGATGACCCAGCAACGTTTACCACGAAAGGCATCTCTTTCTTTATGACTTTGCCATGCTTTGGTGAGGCGGATCAGAATTTTAAAGTGATGCTTAGAACTGCTCAGCAGATCGCAGATGATCTCGGTGCGCAAGTGTTAGATGAAACCCGTGCGATCCTAACGCCAAACCGGATAGACGCATACCGTAAGCAAGTTCGTGACTTTACAAAAAGACACGATGCCGCCACGAAATAGTCTTTATTACTACTATACTAAAGGGCTCCTAATGGAGCCCTTATTGATTATAAAGCCAAGAAACTAAATGATGAACATGATGACCGAGCAACAATACGCTGAGTTAAAAGAAAGCCTTCACTATCATGGTGTGCGCTATTACGTAGAAGATAGCCCAGAAATTCCTGATGCGGAATATGACCGATTAATGAGGCAATTGCTTGAAGCTGAATTACAGCATCCGGAGTGGGTTTCAGTCGATTCCCCGAGCCAACGCGTTGGTGGTGTCGCTTTAGACGGGTTTGGCTCGGTAAAGCATGAAATTCCAATGTTGTCTTTGGATAATGCTTTTGACAACGATGAACTGAAGGCCTTTTACAAGCGAGCGCAAGATCGATCGCCTGAAACTTTGTCAGCTCGATTCAGTTGTGAGCCAAAATTAGATGGCCTTGCGGTAAGTTTATTGTATGTCGATGGCTTACTCGTGCAAGCAGCGACACGTGGTGATGGCGCAACGGGCGAAAACATCACGGAAAACGTGCGAACAATTAAGGCGATTCCATTAAAGCTTCAAGGAACAGGTTGGCCGACACGCTTAGAAGTGCGTGGCGAAGTATTCATGCCAAAGGCGGGTTTTAACGCGCTGAATGAGAAAGCACTAAAAAAAGGGCTCAAGCCATTCGTAAACCCGAGAAATGCGGCGGCTGGTAGCTTACGTCAATTGGACTCGAAAATAACGGCCACACGCCCGTTAAGTTTTTATGCGTACAGCGTCGGCGTCGTTGAAGGTGCACAGTTGTCATTCAGCCATTACCAGCGCTTTATTGAACTCAAAAACTGGGGACTACCAATGTGCCCAGAGACCAAGAAAGTTGAAGGGCTAGATAACGTTATTGCGTATTACCAAGATATTATGGAAAAGCGCGAAGCACTCAGTTATGAGATCGATGGCGTCGTTATTAAGTTAGATGATATTAAAGTTCAAGAAAACTTAGGCTTTGTAGCCCGAGCACCTCGCTGGGCCATTGCTTATAAATTTCCTGCGCAAGAAGAAATCACGGTTCTCAATGATGTCGAGTTTCAAGTTGGCCGTACTGGTGCGATCACCCCAGTAGCAAAGCTTGAACCTGTGTTTGTTGGCGGTGTCACTGTCAGTAATGCGACATTGCATAATGCTGATGAAATTGAACGCTTGGGCGTATGTATCGGAGATAGCGTAATTATTCGTAGGGCGGGTGACGTGAGTGTCACCTTAGCAAGTAATGTTTCATATAGATAATTAAGCCATACTTGCTAAGTTGATCCATGGCTAGTTAGTCACTCTTTATAAGGGTAAAACTTCTAGACCAGAGCTAAAACCAAATTGGTAGTAAATAATGACAGAATTTAAGTTTAACAATGATCAGCTCTCAATCATTAAAAAGTTGGAAGCAGATCTTGATTTAAACATGCTAGAAATAGCAATCAGAGAAAGTGCTTTCCACTCACTTAGAAGCGAAGACCAACTATCATTGTTGATAGTAGCGAATGCATGTTATCGCTCTGGTTTTAAGGTAATTAGTGATTCTCAGTATGATAAATTCAGTAATGAGTTTGCAGAAAAAAATCCTGAACATCCGTTTGTTACATCTGTTGAATCAGAGGTTATGAGCTTAGGTAAAACAGTTTCGCTACCTCAAAAAATGCTATCTACAGATAAGGCTTATTCCAAAGAAGAGATTCAGAAGTGGCTTGACCGAATTCTTAAGGCTTCAGATGCTTTGTCTATAGACACTAGGGATATCAATATTCGAGTTACACCAAAACTCGATGGTTATGCAGCCTTTGATGATGGCGAAAAGCTATATACAAGGGGCGATGGTGTTAAAGGTCAGGATGTTTCGAGAGCATTTGAGCGTGGACTTGAAATTGCACGAAGTGGAGAGCGAGGGCTTGGCGCTGGTGAGATTGTTATCGACAAAACTTACTTTGAAGAGAAGCTAAGTCAATACTTTGAAAATTCACGTAATATTCAAGCAGCCATTATTGCAGAAAAGAATGTTGATCCGCGAGTTCAACAAGCTATTAATGATGGAGCCTGTGTGTTCTACCCATTCAGTTTGATTGATAATTGGACTGGACACTATAAAGAACTGATAGCTAACTTTGAAGATATCATCGATCAGATTTGGAATGCAGTGGGATATGATGTGGATGGCGTTATCTTAGAAGCGACAGACTCTCGCATCAAAGAATACATGGGTGCGACGAGGAAATTCCATCGCTGGCAAATAGCCTTTAAGATTAATGAAGAAGCCGCTGAAGTAGAGGTATTAAGTGTAACACCACAAACCTCCAGAACAGGGAGAATATCCCCTGTCGCTGAGTTAGTGCCGACCAAGATCAGTGGCGCAACCATAAGTAGGGTGACAGTTCACCATTATAAGATGGTTGAAGCAAATGGAGTGGGTCAAGGGGCTATAGTTCAAATTGTTCGAAGTGGTCTAGTAATACCAAAGATCGAAAAGGTTATTAAACCAGTAGAAGTTCAACTACCTGAAAATTGTCCTAGCTGTCAATCTCACCTTATTTGGGAGTCGGATCATTTGATTTGCCCTAATAAGAATGATTGTCCAGCACAGACAGAGAATACCTTGATCCATTTTTTTAAAACCTTGGGTAACAACGATGGATTTGGTCCTAAGGTTATTGAGAAGTTGAGTAACTATGGTATTAAGCATATACATCAAATCTATCAGTTGAAAGCACATCAATTTGTTGGTTATGGCTTTGGTGAAAAAACTTCTAAGAACCTATTTAATCAGCTTCAAGCTAGCCGCGACGTTGAGATTGAAGATTGGCGATTTTTATCTGCATTTGGGGTAAGCCGCTTAGGTGGCGGAAACTGCGAAAAGTTACTCCAACATTACGCATTAACAGACCTATTTTCTCTTTCCGCTGAAGATATAGCTATGCTTGATGGCTTCGCAAAATTGAGTGCAGAGGCTATTGTAGAAGGGTTATCAAAAATTAAGGATGAGTTCTTTAAGGTTTATACGCTTGGTTTTAATCTGGATATTACGCCTAAGGATTCAGAAGAAAGTGATCTTTTATCTCCGATAGCTGGGGCAGTGATAGTGTTCACAGGCTCAATGGTTCAAGGTAAAAGGAGTGATATGGAGAAGCAGGCTAAATCTTTAGGGGCTAAAGTTGGGAAATCTGTAACTAGTAAAACAACCTACCTTGTAGCTGGGGAAAAAGTTGGTGAGACTAAAATTAATGGTGCTAAAGATAAAGGTGTTAGTGTTCTTTCAGAAAGTGAATATCTTGATCTTCTTCAAGGATAATAAATAAAATTGGGTAGGAGCTTAAATTTTTACCTGATGATGAAAAGGTATAGTAGAGCACTGTCGATTTAGCTGTAATGGTAACAGTAAGCCTATAACTCCATAATTATGTGTAGACGGTGGATTCGTCGGGACGCGATGATCTGCCGTTTTTTATCTAAGGTTTAGCTAATCCTAACAGAATGTTTTTACTCATACGTACCCCCCTTTAGAGATTAGTTAATATCATACGCATTTTATTAATGTGCTATTCCTTATCAAAATTTATTCCCTCTCGTTGTTAACTTACTAACACTCGGCTATCTATTGTTATTCCAGTCAAATTTGAATGTTCGCTTCTCACCACTTGGCGACGTTTACACTATAGAATTAATTCATTATTTGCTTAATGGACAAAATTACGGACACGTTAATTTTGACCCTTTCCTTATTGGTGAAATACAAGGGAGTCAGTCTTACTCTGAGAGTTTTCGTTAGATTATCTAATGCTCGATGTGAGGTGTGTAGAAATATTTATCTCGTTTATCGACTAGCGTTTTTTTAATCTTAATCTTTTAAAACATAAGTTTACGTTGATGCATTAAGCTGATATTTTGTTAAGATGCCTCACTTTTAGAACAAAAGAATTGTTATGTATTTTGGAGGCTAAATGGGTCGACTACCATTTTTGGTAAGCCAGTTCCGAGCTGCAATGGAGAATCTAAATCCCTGTGATTTTGATGGGACATCACTTTCTGTTAGTAAGTTTCCCGACGCTTGTTGTGATGATAGTTCCCAGCTACTGGCTGCATATTTGAGTGATAACGGATATTTTAATTCAAAGCTAATTCGTGGAGAAAATGGTGGTTTTAATAGGGAGTTAGGATCTCACGTTTGGCTCTATTTGGATGGTTTCTACATTGACATTACCAGCGATCAGTTCAACGAATATGGCTATAGGAATCCGCCAATAATAATGGCCGAACATAATGATTTTTTGTCTACTTTCGAAATTCAAGACAATGGCATTGCCGATTATCGTATCCACTTGAAAAAGTATTCATCTCCGGGATTGGAAAGAGCCTTTGAATCCTGTTACGCAACCGTTTTAGAGAGACTATCAGATAGTGGATAATATGAGTATTAACGGAATGTTTTTCGTTAATGCTCTAAGTTATGGCTATTTGGCCATTTTAATCATCTTGAGGTTAGTAAGCGTGCAGCATACTAGCGCTGTGTATTTGGAGTATAGATGGTCTTAGATAAGTTTGATATTAAACAAATTGGTTGGAATGGTAGTTTTCAAAGTGTTTTAGATTTATTTTCAGAACTTATTAACTATCAATTAGCCCCAAATCAACATAAAAAGCCTGAACAATGTCTAGAATTTGAGGCCCTTCTTGAATCCTCTAGCACTTTGAGTAAATGGCAAGAGAGTAAGGCTAATAACGTTAAAAACCCTGTGTTTAAGTTGTTTCAGAAAAAGTATAGAACGTTCAATAGAAATGATTTCAAAGCATTAGGGACGGAAATACAAGAAAACGGATTGTTTTTGTCAAAAGGACAGATTCTCTTTCGTGGAGTTTGCTCGGAAAATAGTAATGATAATTGGTATCTGCCTGTATCTACAACTTTATCTCCCTATATAGCAATTTATCACGCCTTGAAAAATGGATACATCAAGCCTATAAAAATATACGCAATTGAGATTAAGACAGACTCTACAGTTAAAGCCGTTGTTGCGCCGTTTGGTGGCAATGCTGAGTTTGGGCATGAGTATGAAGTTTTAGTTGATTTGAAATCTCGACCGAAAATTAGTGAAGAGATAAAGAAAGGATTCATCACATTTCAATTATTATGTTGTTAAGGATGCTGAGCAAAAATCAGCAAGATACAATATCTGTTTTGAGATTTGTTTTGGGTACTGAGTTTTGGAGTAATACTAGTATGGAGGTAATTTGAAAGATTCAATTATTGTGGACATTAGAAAAGTCAGGACTGCCCTAGAATCGTTTGATAAGTCAGATTTTCATTATAAAACTTGCTTTTACAAGTGCTTAGATGGTTTTCCCTCTGGATGTTGCGGTGATACATCGAACCTTTTAGGTCTATTTCTAAAAACTGCTTATGGAAAAGACAGTCTGTATGTTTCAGGTAAGGGCCTAGGTAATAATCGAGAAAAATCTCATGCTTGGTTGCTCTACGATGACTATATTATTGATATAACAGCAGACCAATTTAACTCCATTGGTTACAATCTAGACAAGGTGATTGTCTCCAAAAGTAGCGATTTCCACGAAAGTTTTTCTAGAATTGATAGACACGAAATAAATTATGATAGTTTATGTAAAACACCAATAGCTGGCGTTTTACATAAAGTTAACGAACGAATTCGAAGTAGGCGTTTGTGAACATGACCCTAAACTTATCTTCTGTCTAGAACCTCTATTGGCTAAATTTTACCATGAAGGCATCTTAAATAGCAGGCCATCATCCCCATTGTCATGGAGAGTGAGAGCTATCTCTTCGTCTGTGAATTCAACGCCTTCTGGCAAGTCAGAATCTATCAAAGTTAAAATGTACTGAGTTCCAAATAGCTCTGGAATTGTACGAGCATAATTCAAAAACTCTAGTTTTTTACGGGTATCGAGAGTTTCCAATCCACCATCATGATAGACAAAGCGGACGAAATCTTTGTCTGCAAAAGCGAGGTTCACTGCTAAGTCATACCCAATACAAAGAATTTTCTTATAACTACACCCATCTGATTCACTAGTGTAATTAAAATCGCCATCTACAAAACCAGCATGATAAACTAAGTTTCCCTCACCATTTTGTTCCGTAGAAATTCGACCGTCTTTATCAAGTACTAGCTTAACAAATGTTGTGAAGTTTTCTTTTATAGACTTATAGATAGACGTGTCGGATTGCATTACAAAATCTCTGTCTAGCCTAATTTTTTCAATAACATCATTCTTGCTATTGCTCAGGGTTCTAGATTCACTCTTTTTGCTCTTTATTTGTTCACTAATCTCTAGTTTTCTTTTTATCAAGTTGATTTCTGTACTCACTAGTAGCAACCGGTTGGATACTTCTTTGTATTTTTCCAGCGCGTTTGTGCTTGTTAAGAAATAAACTTGCTTAGATTTTAGAGTGTTGAGCTCCGTTAGTCGCGATGAAATATCAATAATTTGTTGTTCCAGTTCTTTAGTCTGTTGCTTTACAAATCTTGAGCGTTCCACTGTTATTTTTTTGTTGAACTCGATTAATTCATCATAAGACTTTTTGATTTGGTCACCAAAGAGAATCCCTGCTTCTGTAAAGAGCTTTTTCGTTTTATCAGTGTTAAATGATACCGATCGCTTGGACTCTACTTTTCGTAGTTTTTTCAAATCGGATTTCAAGTAATAGCGTACACGGTTAAGCTCTTCGATTTCTTCGTCGGTATTCTCGGATAGTTCTTCGACAGTTTCGGTGTCAGAGTCATCAAAATTTAACGCATCTAATTGTTCCTGTAGGGCGTAAGCATCTTGATGTTTTAGAGAAAGTGCATCTTGAAGCATCTCTTCTTCATCACCTTGATAAAGACCAATTTCTTTTTGAAGATCAGCAAGTTGTGCAGTTACTTTTTCAATATCAATCTTAAGCTCATAATTGCTTTTTAAATTATCGGCATTGAAACCAAGTATATGACCGATATAGGGTTTCCAGCTTAGGTCTTTTCCACGACTAAACTTTTTTAGTTGGAATATGTCATTAAAATCATCCTGCTTTCTCAGTGCGTAGCTAACCGCCATGCGATAGTCCCAAGGGGATATCGATGTGAGATTGAGAAAGCTATCCAGCAGAAGTTTGGCATTATCAAATGTGAGCTTTTGGTAGTCCCAGTCTGAGTCTTCCAAGAATCTATAGTCTTGATATTTCGTGGAGTGTTTTTTAAAGAAGAGTTGAGTGTTTTTATTTACGGATCTACGGATAGTCAAGTATGAGCCGTCGTTTAGCTTTATCTCAAAAAAGAAAATGAAATCATCAAAGCGATCCATATGCTTAAAGAGAAACGTCTCTTTATGTCTTT
Organism: Vibrio tapetis subsp. tapetis; assembly: GCF_900233005.1. Lineage (NCBI taxonomy): Bacteria > Pseudomonadati > Pseudomonadota > Gammaproteobacteria > Vibrionales > Vibrionaceae > Vibrio > Vibrio tapetis. The sequence goes on along the minus strand of NZ_LT960611.1, from coordinate 1,409,833 downwards.
GCTTTAGAAAGCCAAAATCGATTAGCTCGGCTAATTTACTTTTTCCAAGGTTATGAGAATCTTTATTTTTGTCATCATGTAGTCTAATTTGACCGATAATAACGTTGAACCCCTCATTGAACTCTATAGGCTGAAAAATGTTTGGTCTGTTGGAGTAAATTTTCGAAATCTTCATGAGCCTACATACTCGATTAAGTCATTTTTGGGGTGGTATTCAACCAAGCCTAATAGAAAAAGGAACTCTAGTGATGGTTCTAGTAGGGTCACAGAGTCTTTGTTGTTATCGTGAAGTACCTGTTTTAGAACCGTGATAGTATCGAATCGTTTCTTCTTTAATCTGGTTAGAATTAAAGACGATGCTGCTAATATTGTCAGGTCTGGGTGTGCGTTTTTGTTTGGTTTAAGCAACATAGTTTTCACCTATATCGCATTTATAGTACATGTAGTAAACCATCGCCCTTGTAAGGGCTTTATTTCTTCTACAGTCATTATCTCTATCTATGATTAGCTCGATAGTCTTTTCTATCACCTGGTCTAAAGAGTGGTGGTCTTTTTTGTAAATGCATATTTTTGCATGCAGTTCATCTGCTGTCTCGATGTACTTTTGTTGGTACTCTTCGTTGTCAGGCATTGAAAGGAAGTTTTCAATTGCATAGAAATCTCCCATCTTTTTTAGTATTGCTCCTGCGTAACCGTCTGTGAGGCTATTGATTTCATTTTTCTTGCCGAAATCTGTTCTCTTAAGATTCGGCTCAATGTTTTTTTTCTTGATAGCAGGAAGAGCATCTTTAATTGATACGATTACGTCAGCCAAGTCATCTGGTTGGATTGTTAATGGTACATCGTAAGGGTTGAGGTCGACAGCTTTTGCAATGTGTGGGAATCTTTTAAATAGTAACCCCATAGTTTCAGTTCCTATGAGACCAATGTTTTCTTTAGGTAAGCCAGTTTCTTGTGATAAGAACTTTTTGATTTTTTCGTTGATGTTTGCTGGAAGTTTTCGATTAGAGAATATGATGTAGTTATTGAGGCCATCTTCATCTATCAGCTTCTTTATTTTCTTTACTTCCGCGGTAATGGTCGCATTCTCCGAATCTGGAGAAAAGAAATCTGGGTCACTAAATTTGCTGTTATAGCTAATAGTGTGCTTAGCTTGAATGACAGTTAATCCATCCCATGGACGAGCCATAGAAGGATACATTTGAGCCATACCTTCAAATCGAGAGTCGCGGCCTCCATCGGGGCCATCTGAGAATACTTCAGCGCCTATCCCAAATAGTTCACCACATAGAAGTATCACGAGATGTTCAAATTGTGTTGGTGATAGGTCTGCGTAATTATAATTCATTGTTATAGCTCATATTGATATGAGTCTATTGTCCTATTGAATTGTAACATCAGCAAGAAAAATATATTGTTATTAGCTATTTGGTGAAGTAAGCCGGAAATGTCGTTCTCTATGACAGTTCAGACAAAGTGCGTCTGTGTTGTCTAACTATTTGGTTGATCATCTGACACTAATTTGTGTGATACACCCATTAAACAATGGATGTTCATCTTTCATCCACGATATATAAACACTCTGTCACAACATCTGGGTTACGCCTGCATAGTTTAGTTCTAGTATCGATGAATACAGCACCTGAGTGGGGGACTTCAATCTAAGTAATCTTTCTTTTGAACTAAAACGCTTGGTGATATCGACGACTTTATCTAAACCTGTAGTAGTACGCCTCTCCTGTGCTAGCACTCATTGGGATACAAACTAGACAGAATTCAGCTTAGCAAGGTTATTGATTTAGTAGCGGAAATTGATCTCTTCAGTCAGAAAAGTCTGTCAGATTGCTTCAAAAATAAATAATACCACTAGCATTCAGTATTTAACTGTCCATAAAAGCATACTAACGTTACATAACTACAGCACGCTCTGTAGCTGTATAGCCTCAGGTTATGGTATCGCCTGAAAGTATCAATTTACGGGTTGTAGGAATTTGTAACACTGAACTACATTCGGGTCATCAATTTTTATCAAAGTAGAAATTTATGGAAATCTGCCATCTCTCTGATCTTCATTTGGAATTTGGTCCAATGGAGTTCCCGCAAACTGACGCAGATGTCGTCGTACTTAGTGGAGACATTCACCTCGGCACTAAAGGAATTGATTGGGCGGCACAATTTGATGTGCCTGTTGTGTATGTCCTAGGTAATCATGAGGCCTATGGTGCTTCATCGCTAGAGCTATTGATAGAAGAATGTAGGAGCAGAGCTGAACGTTATTCCAACGTATACTTTCTTGAAAATGATAGCGTTGTAATCAATGGTGTTAGATTTCATGGGTGTACTTTGTGGACTGATTTCGAACTTTATGAGACCCCTAAAGATTCTATGAAATTAGCTCGTTCAGGCTTGAATGACTATCGAAAAATTCAATATCATGGAAAGCTATTTTCACCATTGGATGCGAGAGAACTTCACCAAAAATCTAGGCATTTCCTTTACGAATCAATAAGTCAAGCCAAAGAAGATGTCAATGTTGTCGTTACCCACCACCTTCCATCTAGAGAAGGAATACAACTTGAATACTTGGGCAGCCCACTTAGTCCTGCATTTGCCTCCCAATGCGATGAATTTTCAGTTCTTGCTGATAAAATTGCAGTCTGGTTTTACGGACACAACCATGATTGTATGGAATTTTCTGATTTCAATATTAAATTCCATACAAACCAGCGTGGATACGTTGGCTATGAAGAAGTTTCGAACTTCGATCCATCACACAAAATTTTAATTTCCTTATGATGTGTGTTACCCGTACTTGTCCAAGGATGTGCTTCGTGTACTGTTAGAACGTCTTTGCCCCAAAACAATTTAGTGGTTGCTCAACCCATACTTGTCTTTACATCATCGAGCATTATTTTTCCTAACACCATGTCATTGCCTATCATGGTAAAACTTGTTCTAGGGGCAGAAATTATCATTTCTTAATGCCTAATCGACATACCTCAAGGAATCTAGTTCTCTCCCCCCGTAATTCTTTGCTTCTTCGAATGAAAAAGTAGAGGATACCTTGTATTTAAATGCATGGGAGTTCACATGTCTCAGAATGTAGAAATTAACTGGAATAGTTCAATTACGATTGAAAATGCTCATTACCCCAAAGACACACTAGACCGAGCTAAATACGCCCAGTATCTAGCAAGTTTCCTTTCATCTAAGGGGTATGATGATAGTTCTGAAAATGGTAACAAGAAGAGAAGTTACGTGCTAAACCTGAATTCCGAATGGGGCAGTGGTAAGACGTATTTCCTTCGTCGTTGGGCTGAAGACTTAAAAGCTCATCATCCCGTTGTCTATGTTGATGCTTGGCAGCAGGACTATTCAGATGACCCGTTGATGACGGTAATTTCTTCTATGACTAAGCAATTTCGAGCTCAAGCAGGCAGGACAGAAGACAAGACAATGTTTAGCGTAGTTGGTAAGGCTGGAGGTCTGTTTAAAGCTCTAGCTCCCGCAATCGCAGGTGGGGTAGCTAAAAAATTTACTGGCATTGATTTTGCTGCTGTTATGAATGATGCCGAGGAAGCGAACGCTGAATCTGAGTTAAAGGGAGAGGACGATAAACCTTTAGATATGAGTGCTGCTGCGTCCAAAGCGGTACAGTACATGCTGGACGAACATGATGGAAAAGCGAAAGCGATTTCAGCCTTAAAGGATAGTGTTAGTCAGTGGCTAGAGGCAGTAATAAGTCTTACGGATAAAAGTTATCCAGCCTTCGTCCTCATTGATGAATTAGACCGCTGCCGTCCAAGCTATGCAGTAGAAATGCTGGAGACAATAAAACATATTTTCAACATTAAAGGTGTAGTCTTTGTTGTGGCGACGGACACGGAACAGTTACAGCATGCGGTTAAAGCTGTTTATGGCCAGCGTTTTGATGCTGGTACTTACCTTGGGCGCTTCTTTGATGCAAGGTACACGCTGAGACTAACTATGAGCAGCTTTTGGAAGTGCATTGCGATCTTAACAAAATTTCAATGTCAGGTTTGAGTGATAGCGGACTGAAAGTATGGCCGAAATGTGCAGTGAACGAGAAGACTGCTACGAAGAGCGACACAGGAAAACGTAACCTATCAACGATATTGCAGGCATTTGGGTTGTCTGCAAGAGAGGCTATCCAAGTTATGGAAAGGTTGGCTTCGACCATCACCAATATGCGCCGAGGAAGTGCTATTAATCTGTACTACTTGGTAATCTTAATGTGTATAAAGGAAAAATACCCAGAGTTCTTCACTAAGCTACATAAAAAAACAATCTTTTCAGGCACTGCAAAAAGTGAATGGAACATATTTGCTCACAATCTTTTTCTCGGAGAGAGAGTCTTAGACATTCACATTGATACCAACTCATTTTTTACTAATTTTGTAGAAAAAAACCATGGTACGACACTCCAGATACAGAGCCTATATCGATCTACAGACGCAACAGTCACATTAAACAACTATTTCTCTTCCACACACAGCTCGATGCTCATGGGGTTCATTCGAGAGAGTACTTATTCCGCACTGAAACTTTCAAACAGAAACACAAATGACAGTGGCGAAACTTTGACGATAAGCAATATCAGCAATTGGCTTCAGTACGGATGCCATTGGGTTGAGGAAGAGTGTGTAGCAAAAGGTGAAGGAAATGATAGAAGGTCCCCAGTAGAGCAACTATCGTTCTACGATCGATATAAAGATCTCGTAGAACTCAGCACTGCTCTAGACGTTTAATAGATTACTTAGGGCTACCTATAGCTGGATTACATATCTGACCGTATATTTACAGTTAATTACCATGTTTTGGCATATTAAAAGTTATCTGAAATATCAGTGCTTCACAGACTGAATTCTTACCTGTGGCACTTTCTAACTCGAAAGTGCCCCATTCCGTACTGGCGACCATGAAGAATTCCTTCAGGGATGGTAATTCAAACGCCTAATTAAATTAAGCAACTAAGTTGATAGCAGTCACATCCAATCTTAGATGATGCATAGTAGAATGAAGAGTCACCTAGTTGGGGTATGTGCATGTTTAAGAACGTAAAGTCTATAAAAAACTTCGGTATCTTCAAGGATACCAACACTAACGCTGGTCAACCTTTCTATCAATTTAACTTATTCTATGGCTTTAATTATTCTGGAAAGACCACGCTTTCACGTGTTTTCCAAGCAATGCAGCTTGGTGAAATACCAGAAGGCTTCACTGGGGCATCTTTTGAAGTCGATTGTCATGAAGCTAGCTCTATCAAAAGTAACAACTTACAAAAAATAGAAAACCTACGTGTTTTCAATTCAGATTACATCGCTAAAAACGTTAATTTTGATGAATCAAGCGTAAGCCCTGTTTTGATCGTAGGTGAACGTAACATCGAACTAGAGACAGAGCTTCAACGATTGGAAGAGGCTATTCCTGTAAAGGAAGTTAAGCGAGATCAAAACACAGGATTCGCAGCAAGCAAAGAAAAAGAGAAAAATAATCGTTTAACTGAAGTAGGTCGAAACGTTGCGGTATTGAGTATTCTAGGTAGGTCTACATTCAACGCTTCAAGCGTAAGATCCATGCTTGCATCTGCTGAAGCTAGTCATGATCTAACACCAGAACAAATGAGTGCTTACATTGATACAGCGAGAGCCAGTGCTGTTTCAAGCGTGCCTAAAGTTAAACTTAGCACCCCAGAAATGAAAGGTATTTTGGGTGACATTGAATCAATCATGGCGACTTCAGTAACACAGATAACTATTGCTGAGTTGGATGCAGATAAAAGCCTTAGAAGTTGGGTAGAAGAAGGGATAGAGCGTAACGCTGGACATACCACCTGCCAGTTCTGTCACAACACGATTAGTCAGGCAAGAATTGATGAGTTAAATGCTTATTTTTCGAAAGCGTACAAAGACCTTAGCCAAAGGATTGATGTTGCTATCACTTCGGTTCAATCACAAGCATTCACATCAAGTATTCCAGATACCAGTCAACTTTACCCAGATCTACAGAAAGGTTTTGACGAATTAAGAAGCCAAATCCAGCCAATCGATGATTCTGTCGAAGAACTAAAAGCGTCACTGGTTAAGTTACTTACTGACAAGAAAGAGCACATGGCTGAGGTACTTCCATTTAATGCATCAGACTACCCTTTACCGCTAGTTACAGACTTGATGGAGCAGTTCAACGCATCGATAAAAGCGCACAATGAGCGGGCTGCTAACCATTCCACAGAGCAGCGTCAGGCTATTGAAGCAATCAAATGTCACTATGTGTACCAAGAAACACAGAACTACGACCACCCGCAAACACAGCTTGATATACAAGCGTTTAAAGATGCTGCTGTCACCGCACAAAACGAGATCAACGCTAATCAGGCACGTATTGATGCGATAAAGGCTGAACTTAATAACACTAAACAGGGAGCGCATAGTCTAAAAGACAACTTGCGACAGTACTTCGGTAAGACTGATATAGAGATTAAGCCTGTAGATGGCACGTATAAGTTCATGCGTGAAGATCGAGAGGCAAAGCACTTATCTGATGGTGAACGCACTGCAATAGCATTTGCGTACTTCATTACACAATTAAAAGATGAATCCTTAAATGGCATCAAACCTATCGTGTATTTGGATGACCCGATCTGTAGCCTTGATTCAAACCACATTTATAACGTTCTAGGCATTATCAAAAGTAAGCTAGGTCATGAGCAGGTTGAACAGCTTTTCATTTCTACGCATAACTTTGAGTTCTTTAACTTAGTAAAAACGTGGTTGTCCTATTTCAGTAGGACTAAGACGGGCACAGCAAAGCGAGCACAGTTCTTCTTAGTTAATCGTACAGGCGATCAATCTAAGATTGACCCATTGCCTAAGCTACTTAAAGATCACAGATCCGAGTATGCTTACTTGATCAGCAAGGTTAAAGAAGCTGTAGAGCGACCAGAAAATTGTGATTCTGTTGCAGTGCAATCGTACGTGAGGAAGATACTGGAAGTGTATTTTTCATTCCGTTTCAATCTGACTGAGTTCAGGGGTAACGGCAAAGACCAGATAGCACCTAATCTATTGAAAAACATTGAAGATGCGGAAGTTAAAGCAAATACATTGTATGAGTACATGAATGAAAAATGCCACGCTAGGTCAATGGAACTAGGCGTTCAGTTCCCCGAAGCTGTGCAGCCGCAGTTAACTAACGCATGGGAGATCATTACGAACGCCATAGAAACGAACGACAAGCCACACTATGACGCATATTATGCCTAACTCTCGAGAATCACGTCATTTGTTTTCTTTTTAACAGTGAGATAAACGCATATCTCCTTCTCTTATAAATTCGTTGAGGAATTTCTGTTTGAACCAATATTTAACTTCATTACTCAGTGCTATAGCCATCGATATAGATCATTTACAGCGTGAGTTCCTGAACAAGAGCGAACTAGATTACCTCAACAAAACAATTAAATCGGGTGAAGATCTTAATCTTGATTTTTATACTAGCAAGTATGGCGAAAATTTGGAGTGTTTACTGCATTTCTTTACATGTCATAAAGGCATAATTATTGAGATGATGCGTGGAAATGCTCAAGACGAAATGTTTATTGAGCTATATACTTCTGGCATAATTTCAGGTGGTTATGATTGTTTTCGCTTTGATCTATCTAAATTCCCACAAATCTATACTCCGAGTAACCAAGTCATTACCTTATACAGAATAGGTAGGGAAACAGAATGTGTGGATAACTTAGGGTGTTCATGGGCAACAAGCATTGAAGGTCTGAACGCTTATTGTGATGCATCGGGCATATCCAAAGCTATGCTTGAATCCAGACCAATCTTTGTTACGACTGTAGATGACTCCCAAGTGTTATTTCAAGGTAAAAGCATTGAAGATGAATTGGTACTAAAGCACGATTTCACGCACCGTAGTTTAGATAGCGTTAGCGATTCATTGCGAAACCAAATTGGCAGATAACGCTGAAAAAACTAACGTGTTTATGTGTCTATAATCTTCACGGTTGTTGGCACCTCGTAACTCATAAGTGTCCAAAAACGAGTTGTAGGTCATAGAAATGCTATTGCCTATATGTGATGCAATGCACATCATTTACGCACTTGCTTTTAATATCATCATGTCACCCATAATTTGCCCCCTTTCTTAACTTCGAGTCGTGGTTTTTTTTTGACTTTGCCATACCTCTAGTTATTCATGAATTGCTAATATTCAATTTTCCGAAAATGATAATTCTCCATAACCTTTATGGATTGAACTTTTACTTGTGACACTTTCTACCTCAGTCGCTCTCATTTTATTATTAGCCATGTAGCTAACCTTAAGATGAATGAACTATGGCTTTCAGATATGGAACAAGGCTAATAACTAAGCCGCGTGTGATGATATGAGGCTGACACAGGTACAAATATCAAAACTCACTAGAATTAATAAAACAACTATTTCAGAAATCGAGAATGGCCGTTTTACAGACTAATTCGATATATTTGAAAGATAGTTAAACGCCGTTGACTTACCGTTCGAGGTCGTAGAAAAAACACATCAACTGCCTAGTTGGGATGAAATCGAAGAACTCTTTGCAGACAAAGATGATTAACAATGTGGGCTAGTAGTGTACAGGTAACTACCGCAACCAGATTACTTTCCAACCTAATCACATCTACCTATCAATGCAGGCTCCTTGATCGATCTTTACTTACTTTCAATCTTTGTTGATTAGCAGTCAGATGCACCTAACAACACTCACTCTTAAGCATGTAATGAAAAATAAAATATTATAATACAATCACTTATAAATGTTCGCATAGTTTTAGCTGGTCATGTTTTAGCTTTAGTCAACGTTCAATGTTTGTCGACTAGTAGTCAAGCTAAGCATCGATGTCTTCTTCATCACTAATTTTAATTATCCCCCTAAAAAAACAAGGCATCTTTTAGCAAGCTACAAACTAATGGATAGCCTCCTTAGTACCATTGTCCATTGATGGACAATGATGGACAACGGGCCAATGCTCACTTGAAATTTACATTCGGCTACTCTGAATTCAGGTTAAGTGGGAGTCCTGATCGGAATTAGCATTCAATCAAGCGAGCCTTCCCTAGCTCATGCTCTTCCTCACTCTTCTCCAAGACTTTGGCTTACAGTGCTCCAACTCCTCGCTAAAGCGTTTAAGCTGCTTAATTGATAGCCATTAGGATATACTCCTCCATTTCCTGAGGAACTACCTCATCAGCCCGAGAACCTTGTTATCCCGTGGTTGTTTTACTTATAAAGCACCCACTTCTGCTGTTTAGTTTGTAATGGTTCGTTTAGTTGCTCAATCGTAATTCCGCGCTGAGTTGCGTTGTACAATCAAGTGCGGAATTGCTCTAAAAGCTGGTTTTTCAGCCTCAAGCCTCTCAATTGATTGATTTTTACCACCAAGACTCGATCCCAAGTAAAGTGACTTTTCATACTTGTGGTTAATTCTTAAATTAGCGAAACTGATAGGACGCTTTGTCCATTTCCTTGTTAGCTATATAGCTAATAATTGAAACATGACCTAAAATGTTAGCTATTTAGCTAACAATACGGTGAGAAACTATGGCTTGTAGGTCAGAAATAGGATTAAAGGTTAAGCATGCACGTATTGATAAGGGGCTAACACAGGTACAAGTATCAAAACTGACCAGAATTAATAAAACGACTATTTCAGAAATCGAAAATGGTCGCTTTACAGGTTCATTCGATATATTTGAAAGGTTGTTAAATGCTGTTGATTTGCAGTTTGAGGTTGTCAACAAAACACATCAACTACCTGACTGGGATGAAATCGAAGAGCTATTCGCAGAAGACGGTGATGAATAATTTATACAAGTTAGCAGAGGTTTGATGTGCCTCCTTCAAACAGCTACTTCCAACTTCTCTACGGTAAATCACAGCGAGTTATATACTAACGGTTCGATTTTCTTTATTGTTGCTCACTGATGAACAACTGACCAGAAAAGTCATTTTTATGAACACCTGAAATTTGCATCTAGGCCTAGGTTGATCACACTAGTGTTGAGCTAGTTTACCTTAGCTAATATGCTGCACTCATAGTTTGAAATTATTGTCACATCTCGCATTTCCCCTGTCTCATTTGCCCCGTTGTGTATTGGTGCAAAAGTTCATTCAGTGTCTATTCAGATGAGTTTGCCATACTTGAAACATTGCTAAGGCGAGAAGCGTATTCCAACTTTTTTGTGGGTGAATCATAGTTAACTATCAATGTGCGTATTTCGGAGCATTGCGATCACCTATTTCGGCATTATCCGATCACCTGTTTCGGTTTAAACCGATCGCTCATTCCGCAATAATCCGATCACTTTAGCCCAAACTCCGAAATGGGCGATCGGAATAGCGAAATCACTGATCGGATACTCCGAAACCCTCCCTTTTTCTCTTTTAAATCAACCAGTCGCTATCCTTGTTAGTAGTCGTATACAACTAGGAAGTGATGATGCCAAAAAAGAGAACACCAATGACAAAAATCAAAGAGGTTTTACGCCTTAAATTCGAGTGCGGATTGTCACACAGAAATATCGCTTCCTGTCTGAAAATTGGTTGTGCGACCGTATCTGAAATCATCAGTCGTTTTAATCAAAGCCAAATAGGTTGGCCGCTCCCTGATAGTTGTTCAGATACAGAGTTAACCAATGCGCTTTATCACCCAAAAGGAGCGAATAAAGCCAAAGCGATGCCAAACTTCGCTAACTGTTGTACGGAACTAAAAAGAAAAGGCATGACGAAACTGCTGTTGTGGGAAGAATATTACGAGCAATATCAGGAGCGAGCCTACGCTTATACTCAGTTCTGTGAACATTACATGCGTTGGTTAAAGAAGCAGAAGCGTAGCATGCGACAGACCCACATCGCAGGTGACAAGCTGTTCATTGATTACTGTGGCCCAACGATCCCAGTCGTTAACCCTGACACGGGAGAGATCCGTCATGCCCAGGTTTTTGTTGCCACTCTTGGTGCATCCAATTATACCTACGTGGAAGCAAGTGAGAGTCAAAAACTAGAACACTGGCTGGAAGCCCATGCCAATGCCTTCGAACACTTCGGCGGGGTTCCAAGGTTGTTAGTCCCTGATAACCTGCGTTCGGCTGTCACTAAACATGACCGCTATGAACCTCAGCTCAACGATAGTTACCAGAAACTATCTAACCATTACCAGACGGCTGTCATGCCTGCTCGACCATACAAACCTAAAGACAAAGCAAAAGCTGAAAATGCAGTGCTCATTGTTGAGCGTTGGATAATGATGCGACTACGACACAATACCTTCCACACGTTCAAGAGTTAAACCTAGCCATCCGTGAGCTAATGAATGATTTGAACCAAAGGGAAATGAAACAGCTAGGAGCCAGCCGTCAGGCACTGTTCGAGCAGTTAGATAAACCAGCATTGAGACCACTTCCAATCCAACGCTACATCTATACCGAAACTAAGCGGGCGAAAGTTGGGCCTGACTACCACATAGAGTACAGAAAACATTACTACTCTGTGCCTCACCAGTTAGTGGGACAACATGTTGAACTTGAAGCCACTTCCCGCTTGATACGCATTTATTATCAAGGAAACCTAGTCTCACAACATCCATGTAGCCCAAAAGAACGAGGGATAAGCACTTACCCCGAACACATGCCCAGCAACCATCGGTATCAGAAATGGTCTCCTGAACGATTATTGCGCTGGGGAGAACATATTGGCGCTGCAACTCGTGAAATGGTGAATGTTCAATTGATGAAAAAGGCACACCCTGAACAAGCTTATCGTAGCTGTCTTGGCTTATTGAACCTGAGTAAAAAATACGGTGATGTTCGTCTAGAGCAAGCCTGTAAGGATGCGCTTCTAATCAATAAACCCTATCTTAAGTTCGTCAAAAACTTGTTAGTAAACCATCGGGAAGGCCAACTCTCATCAGAAACTCAAACCACACCCAACATAGAGCACAGCAATGTTCGTGGCCCTGACTTTTACCACTAGGAGTACGTAATGAACCAGATAAATGAACAACTAAAAGCACTTCGCCTTGGTCATGCAGCACAAGCTTTAGAGCAGCAACGTGAGCAGCTATCCACTTACGCAGAGCTAGCGTTCGAAGAAAGGTTAAGCTTACTTCTAGAGAGTGAGTTGCTTAACCGAAACCAAACTAAGATCCAAAGGCTCCAGCGACAAGCCAAGCTCAGAGTAGATGCGCAGGCAAGCCAAATTATTTACAAAGAAGGGCGAGGTCTAATGCGGAGTCAGATGAGTGAACTTCTGACAGGAATCTATCTGCACAAACATCAAAATATCTTGATCACTGGCCCTACAGGAGCAGGAAAAACCTATATCGCTTGCGCTTTATCGGCTCAGGCTTGCGAGCAGCAACATAGCGTTTGATATTACCGTTTGAGTCGCTTACTGGATGATCTAAGTTCAGGCCGTCTTGACGGCACATATCAAAAACAGCTACTGGCACTATCGAAAAAAGGCTTACTCGTCCTAGATGACTGGGGAATGGAAAAGCTCACTCAGGATCATGCAGGTCATTTACTGGAGTTACTTGAAGACAGATATCAGGTCAGCAGCACGATGATGATAAGCCAACTTCCTGTAAAAGAATGGTACAACATGATAGGTAACGCCACGGTTGCTGATGCTGTTTTAGACCGATTAATCCATAACAGCCACCGATTAGAACTAGGAGGGGAATCAATGAGAAAACTGGCGCAATCCGATCAGTTAGAGTAAAACTAGAGGTAGAGAAAAACGGCAGGGTCAGGTGATCGGATTAAACCGAAACGCCCGATCGGAATCGCCGAAATACGCACAATGCAACCTTTCTTGACCGATCTTTACTCTTAAGTCTTTATAAAATATCAATAAATAGCTTTAACGCATTATGTCACATCGATTTTTCATCTATATACGAACTTTAATAAACGTTCATTATTTGGTGGTTGGTGGTTGGTGGTTAGTGGTTAAGGTAAACATCGATGCAGTTCATGATCGATCTTTGTTGAACGTTCAACACCAGCGTAGGGACCTGATTTCATTATCTCACTAAATTCTTTCTAACTCTGCGGGTCAATCTCAGCTATCAATGTAGCCTTCCTTGATCGCTCTTTACTCTCGTTCAATCTTTGTTGATTAGAAGTCAAATGCAACAATCAAAATTTACTCTTAAGTATTTATGAGATATCAATAAAAACCTCTAATCCATTCTGTCACATCGATTTTTTCATCTATATACGAACTTTAATCAACGCTCATTATTTGGTGGTTAGTGGTCAAGGCAAACATCGATGCGGCTCATGATCGATCTTTGTTGAACGTTCAACACCAGCGTAGGGACCTGATTTGATTACCTAACTAAATTCTTTCTAACTCTGCGGGTCAATCTCAGTTATCAATGTAGTCTTCCTTGACCGATCTTTACTCTCGTTGAATCTTTGTTGATTAGAAGTCAAATGCAACAATCAAAATTTACTACTAAATATTTGTAAAATATCAATAAAAACCTCTCATCCATTCTGTCATATAGATTTTTTCATCTATATGCTAGATTTAATCAACGTTCATTATTTTCTGGTTAGTGGTCAACGCAAACATCGATGTAGTTCATGCCAGATCTTTAGTGAAACATTCAACACCTGCTAGTCGAGATTTGATTACCTCACCAGATTACGCTCCAACCCTGTGGGTAAATCACAGTTATCTATCAATGCAGCCTTCCTTGACCGCTCTTTACTCATGTTCAATATCTTTTGGCTAGTGGTTAAGCTAAACATCGATGTATAACCATCACTGATTTTAATTATGTCCCTAAAAAGCACTTACAACTTCAGTGAGCTACAAATCAACGCTTAGTAGTATTGTCCATGGGTGAACAACGAAGGACAACTGGACATAATGTAGCGGAACACAATGAGCAATCTCCTACATTACATCATAGTAGAAGTTGAGTTAGCTGCTAGTCATAGAACTAGGAATGAGCAATTGAAATTTGTATCGAAACTTAGACTTATAAAATTAGTATTGGATTAGATCGGAATTAGTATTGGATTAGATCGGAATTAGCATTGGATTAGATCGGAATTAGCATTAAGTTAGAAAAACAGTCGCTTGTTAATCAAATCGCATAGAGTACTTCAATGCCATCGTCAGATGCTTAAAGTTGTCTTTGGTTCATAATTAAGAGTTAAGACAAACAGTGATTCTTTTTTTTGCATTAGGATCAAAACTAAGGTTGGAGTTCAGGCTTAGATACTATTTTTCTAGGTGAGTGATGCTGTATTAATCGAACTTCTTTAATCCATCTAGAGTTGAAAGAAGGGAGTCTAGAGCCTCAGTTTCGCTTATTTCTTTTGAGTGAAGTAAATTTGCAATCATCATCATTTTCTTTAGACGGATTGTAATTTGAGTAGAGGTCTTCTTGAATTCTTTACCCATATCATCGTTTTTATAATTAACTTCAGAAGCAAGGTGGACATAATGGGATAAAGTTTCATTGGATGCGTGCATAGTTATTTTACGACAAGCGTTTGCAGCAACGCTCAATATGTTAGAAAAACTACCTGTCGAGGACATCTTCTTAATTGCTTTAGCAATATTAAGAGTAATGAATCTGTGGCGGAAAGAATGGTTTGATAGATGTCTTAAAGCATCACAATATTTACTGCCGTTAATTATTTTTTTTGTGTAATTTTTTAAATAAGATGGCTTAAGTTGAGTTCCTTTTTCTGAATCAACAAATAGAGCATCATGATCCATATCAGGAAACATATCTTCAACTTTATAAATGTAAATAAGAATAACTTGGATATCTTCATAGGTAGTTCTCACATTACGAGTTTTCCCTTTGTACTTTCCTTTTCTTATGGGAATATTACGGATAACTGGCATTTTCCCATTTAACAGAAATGAGTCAGAAGCATTTTTTATCATTGTTCGAGTGATTTGATGAACTTCTGATATCCTAGAACCAGTTATCTCTAGTAATGTGGTTAATGCTTCCCATCTGCTTATCAAAAAACCATTTGGTTTTGGATGGTAAGTTGAACAGTTGATAGCATCAAGCCACATAATTAATTCGTAGTCACGAATGTATTCAGATTCCGCAGCAATGTGAATTAAGCCTTCTAATGATTCATGATGAAAATATTCCTTTTCTATATATCCATTTTTATATATTTTTTTCTTATAATGAACGCCAAATGCTCTATCGTTATCTTCTTCGCTAGTAGCTAGCTTCCAGTCAGGGTGATGCTTATTGAGATGTACGATATACTCAATCGCCGTTCTCCCGTGCTTTAGTACCGTATCGTCGGAAACATCTCTACCTTTTAAAAAATCAGCGTATTGATATAGAGTACTATCGTTAATATCATGAACACATATAGATTCATCTTCAATAAAATTACAGAACAAATTTAGACTATATGCTTTTTTCTCAACAGTTTTAGCTAAAGGACGAATATTATATGCTTGTGAACCACCGCCATACGCGGTAATAAATGAATTGGCATGCCAATCAAACCGACCACCTTTTTTCATAATAAGAGGCAATGGGCAATCAGATTCTTGACCTCTACGCCTACTAGTTACAAGAAAGGTCAGGTCAGGTGTTTTGGCAACGACTACAGTAGACATTATGTTACTTCCCAAACTCTGTTTTTCCCTAGAATTTGAGCTTGAGCTAGTATTAGTTTCCTATATGCAGCATCAATCTGCTTATCTTCTCGAAGTTCGCCTAAAATCTGCATATAGGCTCTATATACTTCAGCTAAAGCTACACGCAACTCTTCATTTTCATTTTTTAATTTTTTAACATAATCTTGAGATAGGCGGGTGGTGACTGCACAGTTATTCTTGATTTCAGGTTTTAGGTTACTAACTAACCTCGCGTTAGCATTATCAATAGATCTAATTAAAGACTCCAAGTTTTTTGCGTTATGGTCTGCACGAGCTGAATTGTAAGAATAACGTATAAGACCAAGATTACTATCAACCCAGTTGTGAACGGACATTAGAGAAATAGTATTCTTTTTCATTTCTAAACTGCTGGGGATATCTTCATAGCATTTTATCTTATCAATAATTTCTGCTTTACGTTTTATAGATTTAGTGATTGAATTTTTCTTTTCGATAACAAGTTTAGATGTTTCACCTTTCCTAAATTTAGACATTATTCCTTCACCTCTGGGTTAATAAAGTAAAAGAAAACTTCGCTTTTATCAATTTTGTAAAAGCGAACCACTTGTCCTGTCTTATTCTTATGTTTTTCAATCAACCTACGAACCAGTGGTTCTAACACAGCAGAAATACTTGTTGATTTTCTAGCTTTGTCGACGATGCTTCTCACAGTCTCGTCGGCATTAATTAATTTGTGTAATGATGCCCCAAATCCTAGCAATTGCCGCTTCAGCTTCATCGATCCATTCATCATCAGGTGACACTTCTGCATAATGAAACGTCTGATCGAGGTTAGAATGCCCCATAAACCACGATAGTTCATCTAAGCCAACTTCATCTGAGAAGTTGAAATACATCACTGCAAAAAGCCTTCTGAATTGGTGTGTTGATGGATACCACCTTTTCTCACCAATCAAAGGTGATTCACTCCAGTCTATAAACATATGAAGAGAATTATTTAAATAATCATTTCCTAAAGGGTACTTACAGATTTCTCCACCGTCTTTGCGAGCTGCACTCACTGATCTATATGATAGTGCATTACCAAACAAAAATAATTCATGCTCGGCACCAATAAAACCTCGTCTTTCTTCTAGTTCACAAACTAATAATGCGAACTCAAGGCCATAGTCGTATATCACATCAGGAATTGGCCTATGCACTTCTTCTAATTCTATACGTTCAGAGCTTTTAGGAATTCGCATGACTAAATCGAAAAGACCATCAATTGGTGATAGCACAAAACAATTACGTCTTAGAGTCTGTAATGATGAAGATCGTCCAGCAGAAAAGCTGGCGAGCTGTATATACATTGCTGCGGTGTAAAGCCTCACAGCCGTGCGAACCGACATACCATTTCTTAATTCGCTATATTTTAAATTGGTGTCATCCCCATTTTCCCATGATGTAATATTTAAACTCTTTATTTTGCTTGGTATTTTTACGTTTTCAAAGGCATGATTTTTTATTTCAATATTATGATTTCGGCTAGTTGATAGTGCTATACTTAATTCTTTTATCCTGTTTTCTTCAGCTTTAGATAAGTCGGAAAGGTACTGGCGAAGTGATGCTCCGTAAATACGAGTGAAAGAGAGCGCAGAAGAAATAGCATGAAGGGATACTAATACTGGCATCAATGGGGTTTTAATCCTTTCCACCATGTCATAAAAAATAGCTTCCCCTCCAGAAAAAATTTTCATCGGTGAATGCTGGAATTTATATCTCTGAGCAGTTCTTGATGTGTAAAGAGCTTCTAGCTTTGAAATTTCATTGGAGATAGTACTTTCACTAGGGAACAGATCAAAATCTATATCAAACTCTCGATTATTAGCATTTTCGTATTCACGCTTATAGTCTATTTGAGAACTGAAACCATCAATTTCTTCGGATTTTAGGTACTGGATTATCTTATGTTTAAGACTATCGAGTCTCCGAGTTGTAAGGCCAAACTCAGATTTGATTAACATCCAGTCGATATCACTTTTTGAACTCCATTTCTTCAATATTAAATTAAGCGTTTTATTAAATATCGCCCTCTCGACATTGAAAGACAACAAATAGTCTTTCAGTTCCTTAAACTTAATGTGCTCTAGACTCCGAACCAGAGGTTTTTTCTTATCATGACGAAGCTCGTTTGCATGATTGATGAGTTTAGTTGCGGCTATTGTGATCTCTAAGAGTCTTTTGGGGCGTGTAATTTTACCTGTGGTAGTAAGATAAAGAAGGCTATTTTTTATGTCGGTTAATATTGCTTCATTTTCGCTGTCAGTCAGGTATTTATCGGGTGCAATTTTTCTTTTAAAGGAAAGTTTTAATGCTTTATCCTTGTTTTTTTCAAAGAAGGATATCTCAATACCAATTTTAGGAAATAACCAAGTTGTGTCGCTAGCTGACTCGTTCAACATCCATCGAGGTTTAGGATAAGTACAATTGCTAATGAGCTCAGGCAAATCATTCGGATCCACCAGTTCTTTGATTGCTTTTATATTACTTTGCTCCATTTTACCTATACCCCTATTTTTCTTGTTCGACCGCTAGTTGTGCCTTTCGTAGCATGCTCTTTATTACTACGGGTGATTCTTCTCCAATCTTATTAAGGACATTTTTACAGTTATTCTTTAGCTCTTTATCTTCACCATATTTGGCATACTTTATCGCTAACTGGAGGTTTAAGTCTGAGATACAAAAGTAGAGAGGGGTATTTTCTTCATTTTCAGTAGGGTTTTGGGTAAGTTTTTCGTATAAATTACCGCCCATATCTGGATTCTTGAATGCTTGTTTTAACTGGAACTTAAAATCACTATCACTCATATTTAGTGATTTTGCTGGAGATTCATCTGATGAAATTGCCATAAAAAGAAATATGTTCTGAAAATTTCTAATTTTCACTCTGTAGACTAACTCGGTGAGGTATTTGGGGATGTAACGACTTAGAGTTGTTTTAACAGTGTTACCAAAGAATGCCGCAGTCTTGAGTGAGTCACCATTTGTCAGTATATAAATCAAAACTCCCTTGGATGATCGAACCTTTTTCAATGTTGCGTACTGTAGGGTCGTGCTCTTCGATGATGCTTGTTTTACAATTTTTTTAAATTGTGTCTGGAATGAGTTCAAGCTGGCGACCGTCGAGCCCGTGACACTCAAGCACACCCATAGCTCTTTTACACCTAAATACTTCCTAGTTCTGGATGTCATTTCTAAAGCCATTTTTAGGCAAGTGGCTGCATTTATTTCGTTTGCCTTTATATTAGCCAATGGAGTAAAGGTTCCTACCGCTTTTCTGGGGTGAGAACTTCTTGCCCGGGGCTTTAGTGCGTTAATTCTTACAGAACCTTCATCATCGATTTGAACAAATTCAGACCCATGACCTTTAGACGAAATTTTTACTCGATAAAGTGAATAGGGGTTAATCCCAAGTTCTTCAGTGATGATTATTTGCATCGCAGATGCAACATTGGCGGTTAGACCTAAATATCCAAGGATTTCCTCACTGATCGAGAGAGATGTCATCTTATGTTGCGTTCTACCATGAACCATATCATCAAAAAAATGGTTGTAGTAAGCCGTAAGATTTTTAGTGCGCATTGGGTGTTTATCATAAAAAGGGTTTACCTTTGATTTGCCGTTGTTACCTTTAGTGTTATTTACAAGTAACTCTGGATGGTTGATAAACTCATCAAATTGACTTTGTGCTATGAAACTCTCTTTTTCGCAAAACTTTTGATACCCTTGATATACAATTTCTTGAGCATCTGCCACAAGTATATTTAAATTTTTAGAAAGATCGCATTCTATTGATTGAATGAATTTTCGACTGTTTATGTATGACTCACGTTTTGTTTCATCATACATATCAACTTCGCATATTAAAGGGTTGTTCTTTCGCACCTTTTCTGTGTTCGTGCACCTGCGTAAATTATCTGGCATATCAAGGTTATTAGACAACAATCCATGTTTAACCAATACGTCAATCGAGTTCTTAACGTTCTGAAATCGACCATATGCTGTATTTCTTTGGAGGTTATCAAGTAAATTACTTCTAAATTTAAGAAGTTCACTTTCAATCACTCTTGTGTGTTTATGCCATTCAGGGTCGCTTTCGGAAATTTGCTTTAAGAATAAAATCAGAGGTGCTCTGTGGTGCTTCTTAACCTTGAACGTGTTGACGTGCTCTTCGAGTCTGGTTGCAATTTCTCTAGTGCAGCAAGAATTTAGAGCCTCCTTGAAACTTTCCTCTGCGTTAGGTTCATGCGCAAATAGATTGGAAATTTTTTTAGGTATAGTTTCGGACTTACTGATTTCGAATTGTAATTCATTAAAAGGAGCAAGAAAAGTTGCTAGTTGATCAACGGAGCCTTCGTTAAAGTAGCCAGCCTTAATAATGTGCTTTACGAGCATTTGAAAACGAACAAGTACAGACTTAGCTGCCTTGAAGGTATGTCTTTGGCAAAGATCTGACCGGATATAGGTCAGGCTTCGGATCAGTTTATCTGTATCGTTGTTATTAAGTGCTTCATGCAAAACACCTATGTAAGTGACTAATTTGAATGTCAGTTGCGTTTGTTGTTCCTTATTTGATTGGTATAAAAAGTTTATAATCAACTCAGAAATATCCTCATTCAGGATGCCAGATAAGCGATCAAGTTTTTCTTCTACATTAATAGAGAGTTTATGGTTTTTTTCTCTACATCGTATATCAGTAACCCTGAAATCATGCTTGAACTGAGCAGAAACTTCTTCAGGTATGCTCTCGGACATACTGATTTCGTATTGGGTCTTACTGATAGGAAAAAAAAAGGTCGTTAATTCTTCCACTAATTCTTCATGAAAATAGCTTGCTTTAAGCATGTGCTTTAAAAGTATTCTAAGATGATTAAATTTACGTTCGACTATTAGAAGAGAGTATTTTTGACAAAGGTCGGTTCGGATGTAGGATAAACTTTGGGCCAGCTTATTTGTATCGTTTTTGTTAAATGCTTCATGTAAAACCTCAATGTACACTACTAATGTAAACGTCAGTTGAGTTTGTCTTACACTATTTGATTGGTACACAAAATTGACAACTAACTCAGAAACCTCATTACTCAGGAAGGAAGATAAATATTCAAGTCTTTGTTCAACTTTAAGTGAAGGGGGCTGGCTCTTTGTGCTGTCGGTGACATCTGCTTTGGTGAGGTCGCAATTGAACTTAACAGAAACCATTAATGGTATCTTCTCTGATTTACAGGCTTCGTATTGAGATTTAGTTAGAGTACAAGTGAGTGAATGTTGTTCATCAACAAGTTCTTTTTTGAAACAGCCCTGATCCAACATGTGTTCTATTAGCAAGTTAATGTGGCGATAACAATCTTTAGCAGCTTTTATTTTATATCTTTGGCAGAGGTCTGCACGAATGTAGGTCAAGCTAAGAATTAGTTCGTTCGTCTCGTCATTGTTAAAGGGCACATATATTAGTTCGACGTACTGAACCAAGGTAAGCGAAAGTCGTTTTTGCTGGCTTTTACTCTGATTATTTATATATTTTCTTATCAATTCATATATATCAAAACGAAGAAACTTAGACAAGAATATGAGTCTGTCTTCATAGTTTAACATAGTATGCCCTTGTTGATAGTTTCAACTACCTTTAGTGTAGTACTTGAATGTAATTAATCTAGTGATTGCAAGGCCTTTTTCTATATGAAATATTAGATGCAAGGTGACACTTCGATGTTATCCCACAAGTGACTGCTGTTGTGCTTGAAAGAAGGCCTGAAGATGCGGTTAGTATTGTCTACCCGACACAGTGCCCGGTATGTTCTTCACCAGTAGAAAGAGTCGAAGGTGAAGCGGTGACGCGTTGTGGTGGTGGGCTAGTATGCCAAGCGCAGCGCAAAGAAGCGTTAAAACACTTTGTTTCTCGTAAAGCCCTAGATGTAGATGGTTTAGGCGTTAAAGTCATCGAGCAGTTGGTAGATAAAGAAATGGTGGAAACACCTGCCGATCTATTCAAGTTGTCGGCAGGAGTCGTCACTGTACTGGATCGTATGGGGCCAAAATCGGCTCAAAATGTCGTTTCTGCGTTAAATGCATCCAAGCAAACAACGCTAGCTCGATTCATCTATGCGCTGGGTATTCGTGAAGTCGGTGAAGCAACCGCTGCGAATTTGGCGAGTCATTTTAAAACTTGGGAAGCGATTCAAAGCGCTTCTGAAGAACAACTACTAGAAGTGAGTGATGTGGGGCAGATTGTGGCAAAACACTTACTGCACTTTTTCTCGCAAGAATTGAACATTGAAGTCGTAAGGCAATTACGTGAACTGGGTGTTGAATGGCCAGACATTGAAGAGGTAAGCGCAGATTTACCCCAACCTCTTGAAGGCAAAGTGGTCGTGATTACAGGCAGCTTCTCACAAGTTAATCGAAATGATGCTAAAGCCGCTCTACAGGCACTTGGTGCTAAAGTTACTGGCAGTGTGTCTAAGAAAACAGATATCTTGTTTGCTGGTGAAGCCGCAGGTTCCAAATTGGCAAAAGCAACGGACTTAGGTATTGAAGTAAAAGATGAGCAAGCACTCATTGAGTTAATCGGTTAGTTTTCTGGAACATTCTAAAGCCGCTATCTTTTGTAGCGGCTTTTTTATTGACAAAAATCGTTAGGTATTTCAATTTACCGCCTACCGCCTACCGCCTACCGCCTACCGCCTACCGCCTACCGCCTACCGCCTTAAGTCACACTTCCCTTGAAATATCAGTGAAAATCACCTTTTTTTATCTTTTATAGAAACTTTTTTGTTTTTGTTGAGTCGTAATATCGTGATTAATTGAATTGTTTATCATTAATTTAGTCTGCGCTCTGCCTTCTATTAATGGATGTTTTTGGCTGTGTTTCTATTCAATCTCTAACTATCCACTGTCTGCTTATATGTAATTTCTTCCCTGAAATTAAGTCTCATCTAAATCAGTGATCAATGTCCTAATTTGTGTTTTAGGGCTGTTTTTATGTTGATTTTTTCGGCGTACTTCAATGTTTTAATTATTTGTTATTTTGCTAATTACCTGAAAATTATGGATTTTAATCTAATTGTTGTGTATTTGGTAAATAACTTTGAACTCAGTCACTGCCTTGATGAAACTTTGCACTTGCTCACATTTTTTTATATAAAAATTAAGTTCTGATTGATGTTTTTCGCCGCGAAGTTAGTCTCTTAGTTGTGGATGCACACTGTGTATTACGGAGAGAAGAACGTTTGCTAGTTAATAGGTTTTAACTAGAAGAGCGAATTAGGAGATTTACTTACCACCTTCGGCGGCCAACTTGAGGGGTAAGTAAAACAAAAAACAGCTATATCCATTTTTAGGAGTTTTTCCATGGACAAAATGTTTAAACGCACCCTTGTTGGGGTTGCTCTATCAGTTGCTTGCGGAAGTGCTTTCGCAGAAAACGTTGTAGGACCAGAGTATACTGAAGGTGTATCTGATTTTTTCGCTGAGTCAACGATCAGTGGTAATGTAAACTTCTTCATGCGTGACCGCAAACGTGGTGGCGTTGATGCAAATGGAAATGATACCAAGAAAAAGAAAAACCTAGATCACGGTTCAATTTTTGTGAATTTGGGGTTTAACTCTGGGTATGTTAATGATGTTGTTGGTGCAGACTTTGTTGTTTACTCAACTTGGGACATGTGGCAAAACGCTAGTCCAGATCATGAGTTTAACTTTTGGGGTGTAAACAACCCATATGATAAAGTTGCAGACGCAGATGGTTGTACTGGTGCATGGGATAAATCTTGTAATGATAACGGTGTTTCATTCGCTAAAGCTGCAGCTAAATTTAAATTTGGTGAAAGTACAAATGCTCAATTGGGTTACTTTCAACCGTCAGTACCTAGTTCTTTAGGTGTTAACTGGTCATTCGCGCCCGGCACTTACCGTGGTGGCGAAATTGGTAGTAAATTTGGCGACTTGAGTCTTGGTGCCGTTTTTGCTGACCAATATAAAGCACCATGGTTTAAGACTACTTATGAATTCCAAACAACTGACGGTGATGAAGCCGGTTCAGTATACTCATTAGGTGGACGTTACAGCTTTGCTAATGGTATTTCCCTTGATGCGGGTTACGGTGCGCTAACTAGTGGTCCTCGTAAGAACTTCCACGTCAAAGTGAAAGGCACCACAGATGATGGCTTGTTCTGGTCTCCGCAGCTTTATGTTGTTGACGATAACGAGCAATACGATAGTACTGCATGGCAAGCAGCTATGCTAACAAGCTACAAAACTGGTCAGTACTCACTTCGTGCTGAAGGTATCTACACTTCAGCAGACCACAAAGGTGACGCTGATGTAGGTCACTTCTCTTACCGTTTGACTAAGCAATATGGTGGCTCTAACGGCGCGTACGATGTTTGGTGGAATAATCGTTCCGACTTTAACCATGATGGTGAATTCGCAGGTTTTGTATCGGCTTCTCGTGACTTCTCTGATGTTGGTGCTCCAGGGTTTAGTGCTGGTGTAAGTGGTGCTGTTGGCATGGGTGCTAAATTTGACGGTGTAGATGATCTTAAAGAGTATGCATACAGCTTGTTCATGGGCTACGGTATTCAAGGTGGCCCTCTGAAAGGTGGTGCTGTTAGCTTCCATTACACAGAATACTTTAACGACAGTAAATCTGGTAACTGGGCACCATATTCAAATGCGTTCCAAGATGAGACAGATTTCAAGCTAGCGTTAACGTTACCATTTAACGTAAAGTAATTGTTAGATAGTATGTCATTAATAAAAAGCTGGGATTTCCCAGCTTTTTTGTAGGAATTTTTTAATGTATGTACATAATTTCATGTTATTTTTTGTATTGGTTGTTGTTGCTGGATGCTCCACTAAAACACTGACTGCGGATGAATATTGGTATGGACAAGGTTACCGGTTTGGAATGGCCGGTTACGATTCGGATAATAGGTTACTGGCCAACCTAAAAGATAAGGTGCCATTTCAATCTGAAAACTATATGCAAGGTTATACAGACGGGAAACTAGAATACTGTGACCCATTTTCTGCTTTTGAAAAAGGTATCTCAGGCACTTTATATACGGGGCAATGTGACGGGCACAAACAGCAAGTGATGATTGAGGCAGAGTGGCAGCGCGGTTGGGATGCTTTTGTCGGGAGTGACTTCTTTCGTTAGCCGGTATCTTACCTTAGCAGTATCAGAATTTGATACTGCCAGGATGTGATATTAAACTAGTATTATTTTACCGCCATATTGGATACAAAGCTCTCTTGGTAGTTGTTGATTTTTTCCATTTAGTTCACATGTAACGCCTGCACCGAAAGCTTTTCCTGCACTTCCTTCGCTCGCATTTGCAGAAATAGCTAGACTAGAAATATAGATGATAGACATTAGGGTTATTAGCTTTTTCATAATATCCTTCCAGTAATGATTATTTTATAAAATTCACTTTCAACTCTTTAATTATGTCTATGAATAGTGTTTAATCAAACTCAGTTTAGAAATTAGAATTAATTTTAATTACTAATTAACTTTGTAGTCATCTTAATTCTCTTTCTTTCAGATTAACGCGCTGATAAAGTGACTGCTATACTGGTCACGTAACGTAATTTTAACCGACAATGAACATCAGCCAAGCCGCTAAAGCAACACAACTCACCGCTAAATCTATCCGATTTTATGAAGAAAAGGGCGTAATCACGCCTGCTCAACGCAGTGATAATGGTTATCGCGTTTATTCCAGCCAACATATAGAAGAGCTTCAATTGATTGCTAGGGCTCGTAGGGCAGGTTTTAATTTAGAAGAGTGTAAATCCTTATTATCTTTAGCTAATGACCCAAAGCGCACCAGCGCAGAAGTGAAAGCCAGAGCCGTTGAGAAACTGAAGGTGGTTGAGCAGAAGATAGGCGAACTCAATGTGATTAAACAGCAACTTGAGTCATGGATTTCACATTGCCCAGGAGACTCAGGAGCGGATTGCCCAATTATTGATGATCTTTGCGGTCACAATAAATAAAGCCCTTAAAGTAAGGGCTTGATAAGTCTAAGATAGATACGCCTATGTTGTTAGTCGGCTTTTTCTATCGTTAAGATAATGCCATTAACGTGAGTTACTTTAACCAGGCTATTTGCTTCGATGTCTTGGTGGCTAACCGCGGACCATGTCGTGTCACCCAGTTTAATTCGGCATTTTCCCACTTGAACTGATTCTTCAAGCCGAGTCACTTGCCCGATCAACTGCTTTTCTTTCTGATTGAGTTGGCTGTTGAGATCGTCATCTTGATCTTGGCGGTATTGGTATCGCCACCAAAGCCATGTGGTGACTAATGCAAAACTCGCGAAGCTTACCCACTGCATCTCCCAGCCAATAGGTAAAACTAAACGAAGTAATCCAACAAGAATTGCGGATATACCAATCCATAATAGGTAGCCAGCGGTGCCGAGCAACTCGCCACACAACAGAATTAGCCCTAGAGCAATCCAGTGCCAGTGATTCATTTGATCGAGTAACTCAATCATGGTTTATTTCTCTTCGTTATGTTTGAACATTTCAGCAATACCAGCAACAGAGCCCATCAATCCCGTCGCTTCAAGTGGTAGCATGATAATTTTGCCATTTTCTGCTTGTCCGATTGATTTGAGTGCATCAGTGTAGCCCTGGGCGATAAAGTAGTTAACGGCTTGCATGTCACCTTGTGCGATGGCCGTGGATACCATTTCAGTCGCTCGAGCTTCTGCTTCAGCCGCACGCTCACGAGCTTCTGCTTGCAAAATAGCCGCTTGCTTATCACCTTCAGCTTTTAAAATCTCAGCTTGTTTATGACCTTCTGCTCTTAGAATTTCAGCCTGTCTGACACCTTCGGCTTCCAATACGTCAGCACGCTTATTACGCTCAGCTTTCATTTGAGCGTTCATTGCTGCCGTGAGGTCTGCTGGTGGCTGAACGTCTTTAATTTCAATACGAGTGACCTTCACACCCCAAGGGTTAGTCGCTTCGTCTACGATGCTGAGAAGGCGAGTATTGATCATGTCACGCTGACTTAACATTTCGTCGAGCTCTAAAGAACCAAGAACGGTTCGGATGTTTGTTAGTGTTAGGTTTCGGATCGCATGTTCAAGATCGTTGACCTCGTAGGCGGCTTTAGCGGCATCAACCACTTGAACGAAACAGACTGCATCAATGGTAACGTTAGCGTTATCTTTTGATATCACCTCTTGAGCGGGGATATCCATGACCCTTTCCATCATGTTAACTTTATGTCCAATACTGTCGATAAATGGCACGATAAGATTTAAGCCCGGCTTTAGTGTTTTAGTGTAGCGCCCAAAACGTTCCACGGTCCAATTGTTACCTTGGGTAACCATTTTGACGGCAGCAAATATAAAGATAATCGCTACGAGAAGAAACACACCTACGGTGATGAGGATATCAATGTCCATCTAGCCTTCCTTATTTAGTGGTTAATCATATAACGTGTTGATAAATAAGTTATATGAACGCACGGTCGTTTTTATTTATAAAAATTCAGAATAGAGGATATGAGGCTAGATGTGTAGCAAAATTGCAGAAGAGCTTATATTTTGTACAAGAAATGCGATGGCTTTCGAGCCATCGCACCGTTTGATTCTGATTTAACTATGATCAGTAGAGTAGTGAGTAAAGCTTACGGCGATATTGACCAGCGTGCGGGTTACCTTGTCCGAGTGCTGCAAGAATATCCATGAAGGTCTTTTTCATATCACCATCGAGTGCATTTAAGTCTTTTACCAAATAACGCCACATCAACTCTAATGCTTCTTCGTCTTTAGAGACTTGATGATATTGAATAGCAAGCTCGTGGGCAAGACTGAGATTACTTTCATCGTTCGCAAGTTTGGTTTCGAGAGCCTGAATTTCGGGGCTTTCTGCCGCTTGTTGCTGAAGCTCTAGTTTTGCAATTAAGCCTTTGTAGTAATTGTCTTGATATTCTAGAGGGATGGCGCTGAGTACCGCTTGAGCTGAATCGAATTGGCGAGTTTCTAGAAAGCAGTCTGCAATGGCGAGCTTGATGTCTCCTCGCACTTTTAACTCATCTGTCAGGTCTAATAACAGAGCAAGGGCTTGCTCATGTTGTTCAGACTGCATGAGCTCAAGAGCGCGCTTAAGAGCCATATCATCTTGGCTGGGCAAATGCTTTTCTAGCATCGCTTTGACTGAATCAATGGTCTGAGGGCCACCAAGGCCGTCGACAGGTTGGCCATTAGAAAAAACAGCGATGGTAGGCAAAGCTTGAACACCAAATTGAGCGGCAATGGCTTGTTCTTTTTCACAATTAAGTAATGCAAGAGTGAATGCCCCTTGGTATTGCTGCGCCAATGCTTGAAGATCTGGGATGATCTGCGCACTTTCTTGGCTCATGGGCGCCCAGAAATGAATAACAACAGGGGATTGTGTTGAGCTTTCCAGTACCGTACGGAAGTTTTGTTCTGTCAGCTCGACAATGAATTCAGATTGCATGACCGATCCTTAAAATTGAGTTCTATGTTAGTAAATAGTGTCTGAATGCTCGGTTTTCAAGTGGCTATAAATTTCAAGTGGATATAAAAAGAAACGCCACATCAAATGATGTGGCGTTTCTTTTCATGTTGCAAGCAAAGGTGTCTAAAATAGTAGTAATACTGTTAGCGCTACACCTACGCTCAGCCAGTTTAACTGGTTTAGGCTCATAGTGTCCCCAAACGTAACGCAAATACAAATTCTTTGTTTCAGTCTGGTTAGATTAACCAATCAATATGAAAGTTTGATGACACTCAAAAAAAAGAGTAATTATTAACCAGCTTTGAGCAAAAGTTGATCAAGTAGTCTGGTTGGTAGAATTCGCTTGAGGATTGCAAATACCTTGGTTGGCGTGGTTATGGGATAACGAATTTTTGGGTTATCCGATTCGATAGCGTGTAATAACGGAGCGACAATGGCTTCCGATGGGAGCGTAAAGTCATTGCCTGATGCTTTACTGGCTAACCGTTCAACCTGGATCAGGTATTGCTGGCGATGAGCACTGGTTTCTATGTTTATCCACTGGCGAAATTTTGCTAAAGCGTTGGCTCGAAACTGGGTTTCTATTGGGCCTGGTTGGATGAGAGATATATGAATATTGGTATCCATTAACTCTAGGCGTAGAGTATCAGTCCAGCCCTCAAGAGCAAATTTTGACGCGTTGTAAGCCCCTCGGTAACGCATGGCCGCAAAACCTAATACGGAACTATTTTGGATAATTCGTCCGCTGTTGTGGTTTCTCATACTCGGTAAAATGCCCTTGACTAAGTGGTGCCAGCCAAAAAAATTGGTTTCGAATTGATCTCGTAGCGCTTGAGTTGGAAGGTCTTCTAATGCACCTGCTTGACCATAGGCTGCATTATTGAAAAGCACATCGAGCTTTCCGTTGGTCAGCAGGAGCACCTCTGCTACGGCCTGATCAATGCTATTAACAGAATCCATATTAAGCTGAATACACTTGAGCCCTTGACCTTGTAATTTTTCGACATCGCTTTGACGGCGGCATGAAGCGATAACGTGATAGCCTTTAGCATGTAAAGCGTGAGCACATGTATAACCAATACCTGAAGAACACCCAGTGATCAGGATAGATTTCGTCATGATTTATCTCGTTGATTCAATTAAGTTGCGAGTCATATTAATACGAAATCATCATGAGTGCTGTAACAAGTTATTGAGGGCTGGTTCGATTCGTGAATAAGTGAACTTAAAGCCCAACTCAGTTAAGTGTTTTGGCTTGGCTCGAATGCTATCAAACAACAAGCAAGAAGATTCTCCCATCAGGACGGAGAGAGCCCATTTAGGAGTGAATAGTAAATGAGGCCGCTTAAGTGACCGAGCAAGCGCTCGACTAAATACTTTGTTCTGAACCGGGTGAGGCGCGCAAAAATTAAAGTCACCTAAGGCATGTTCGGTGTTGAGTAGATAACTGATGCCTCTCACCATATCTTGCATATGAATCCACGGCATGTATTGCTTTCCACTGCCAATTGGTCCTCCAAGCCCCATTTTATAAGGGAACAGCATTTTTTGCAGGGCTCCTCCGTCCTTTCCTAGTACAACACCTGTTCGTAGTACACAAACACGGGTTAGATTGGATTGCGCCCGCTTAGCAATGGCTTCCCATTTAGCGCAGACATGATGAGGAAACGCTTCATCATGAATGTGCAGTGACTCATCAAAAGGGTGCTGTTGTTGGTCTCCATAGTAACCAACGGCCGAGCCACTGATAAATACGGAAGGAGGGTTGGTGCTCGCATGTATTAAGGAGACAATCTTTTCGGTGATTTCCCATCGGCTGTGGCAAATGGTGTGTTTTTGCTCGGAGCTCCAGCGTTTGTCGGCAATGGGTTCGCCTGCTAGGTTTACTACGGCATCAATATGGTTGAGCTCGCTTAACTCGTTAAGATCAGAAAGGTACACAATATTGCCAAAGTCGGCGTGATGGAGCTTTTTTTTTGCGGAGATCGTATTTCGAGTCAATAAAGTAATGTGGTGTCCTGCCAAGTGCTTGATGAGCTCAGCCCCAACAAATCCGGTTCCACCGGTAAGCAATATGTGCATGCGTGTCCTCCTTGTGCGTTAGCTCTCATTATAGTCAGATATTGCCGACTAGGTACAACCCTCCTTGAAACTCGTTATCTGAGTTAATTGAGGTGCTTGGAGTTGCATTGCTTTAGTTTAGTCACACTTTATTACAAAAATGTGTGCCATGCTTGTGTTAACACAAGGAGGTGTAATGCAAACAATACTCGCAATGTCACGTGCAATGCTCTCTAGTTTGAGAGATCTACTGCCTATTATCTGTGTCATTGGTTTTTTTCAGCTGGTGGTACTGCAAGAGCCTTTGCCCAACCTTGTTCCGACCCTGATTGGCTTGTTTTTCGTTGTTGTTGGCCTGACGTTTTTTGTTTTCGGGTTGGAGCTGGGGTTGTTTCCTATTGGTGAAGCCATGGCGCAGTCTTTTGCGAGAAAAGGCAGCGTTGTTTGGTTGCTTATCTTTGCTTTTTGTTTGGGGTTCGGAACCACCATAGCCGAACCGGCATTAACTGCTGTTGCACAAGAAGCCGCAGAGGTCGCTTCAGAAGGTGGGGTGATCGCCTCCGATGAAGATGCAATGGAAAGCTATGCGGATGGCCTGCGCTTAACCGTCGCTTTTTCCGTTGGTATCGCCATCGTAATTGGCGTAATTCGAATACTGAAAGGTTGGCCAATTCACTTTATGATCATAGGTGGCTACCTAGGTATTGTCGTTTTAACGGCATTCGCGCCCGATACAATCATAGGTATCGCTTATGATTCTGGTGGCGTGACAACATCAACGATTACTGTCCCGTTAGTGACCGCATTAGGTGTCGGGTTGGCTTCAGCAATTAAAGGGCGAAATCCAATGATTGATGGCTTTGGTCTTATCGCATTTGCGTCATTACTGCCCATGATGTTCGTTATGGTGTACGGGATGGTCGTGTCATGATTAGCCTAACGTTGTTCACTGATACCTTACTCGGTACTGTTCTTGACGTCATTCCGATAGCTACGATTATCTTTGGTTTTCAGTTTGCCGTATTGCGTAAACCTGTCGCCAATATCGGTAAAGTTATTCTCGGTTTTGTTTACGTTATTCTCGGTCTATCACTGTTTCTCATGGGGCTAGAGCTAGCTTTGTTTCCGTTGGGAGAAACCATGGCGATGCAGCTCACTGAGCCTGAATTTCTGCAAGAGTTTAAAATGTCATCTCAGCTAACATTAAGTTGGCTCGATTATTACTGGGTCTACCTGTTCGCATTTTGTATTGGGTTTAGCACAACCGTAGCAGAACCTTCACTTATTGCGGTCGCGATCAAAGCGAACCAAGTATCCGGTGGTGCTATTAAAGTGAATGGCCTGCGTTTTGCTGTGGCTCTTGGCGTGGCCGTTGGCATTTCATTGGGAAGTTATCGAATCGTGGTTGGAGACCCTATACAGTATTACATCATCACTGGGTACATCTTAGTGGTTATCCAAACCTATTTTGCTCCCAAAATGATCGTACCTTTGGCTTACGATTCGGGTGGCGTAACAACGTCTACGGTTACTGTTCCTCTAGTAACGGCTCTCGGGCTCGGACTGGCCTCAACGGTGCCAGGGAGAAACCCTGTTATTGATGGTTTTGGGCTAATCGCATTCGCTAGCTTATTTCCAATCATTTCAGTCATGGGGTATGCACAAATCACAAACTGGTTGAATCAAAGAGCGGCAAATAAGGAGAACGAAAATGCGGTTTAAATTAATTTTAGCGTTTGTGGAAGATAGCAAAACAGAAGTAGTGCTTGATGCTGCCCGTTCGGCAGGAGCCACCGGTGCGACAGTAATAAATCATGCCCGAGGTGAAGGGTTAAGGCAGAAAAGAACTTTTCTTGGCCTAACACTAGAAGTTCAAAAAGATGTGTTGTTGTTTGTAGTAGAAGAGCACCTTGCTCGGCATATTTTGGAACGGATAAGCGACGTCGGTGAATTTGATAAAGCGTCTGGGCAAGGTATTGCGGTACAAATCGATGTTGAAGATGCGGTGGGAGTCGCACATCAAGTAGAGACGTTAACCAGTGTAGTTGAGGACGAGTTATGAGTATGCAGGCGATCATTCAAGTGAAAGATGTCATGGCCAATACGTACATTATTGTGGATGGCTTAATCACGGTTCAAGAGGCCATTCATCTAGCGAAAGAGCATCAAGTAAAAGCACTGTTGGTAGACAAACGTTATGACGACGATGAATACGGTATTGTGTTAATGAACGATATCGCTAAAAGGGTTTTAGCACAAAACCGCTCCCCAGAGCGCACCAACATTTACGAAATAATGACCAAACCTGCGTTGTCGGTTAAACCAAGTATGAATGTAAAATATTGTGCTCGTCTATTTGAACGCTTTGGAATAAGCAGAGCTCCTGTTGTTGATGATGGGAAAGTGATCGGAATGGTCAGTTACAATAACATTGTGATCAACGGAATGGCGAAACAGTATTAGCGATTATTGATGCTGGATTAGGCTGGTAATCTATGTCACAGCAGGTAAAATCCCGCAAGATTCGATATTATTAAGAGGTTGGCGTGAAACTGTTTTTTGCATCCGATTTACATGGTTGTTTACCAGCAACCGAGAAGGTCTTAGAAGCCTATAAAAAGTCTAATGCTGAGTATTTAGTGCTGTTAGGGGACGTTTTAAACCATGGGCCTCGTAACCCCGTGCCAGAAGGATATAACCCTCCAGCTGTTGCAGATGCCTTGAATCAATACGCTAATGAGATCATTGCGGTAAGAGGCAATTGCGATAGCGAAGTCGACCAGATGCTGCTCGACTTCCCGATGATGATGGACTATGCATGGGTGTTGTTAGAGCGTGGCCAGCGGTTGTTTTTAACTCACGGTCATCTTTACAATAGAGAGAAAAGACCGAAGCTTAAGACGGGAGAAGTTATTGCCCATGGGCATACCCATATACCGGTTGCACAACGCGATGAAGAGCAAGTGATATTTAACCCGGGCTCAGTTACCTTTCCTAGAAATGGCTTTGAACCGAGCTTTGGTTTGTATGAGAATGGTAAATTGTCTGTTGTCGATTTCTCGTACAATACGATAGTGGAGCACGTCCTAGATTAGTGAGAGTTAACACACTGGTTGCTCGTTGTATTCAGGCAACCAGTCAGTCAGTTCGTTGGCCTCCATTACTCGCAATAGTTGGGTTCTTACGCACAATGAAAATTGACTGATAGCTTTCGCTTATCGGTCGATATGACCCAAATCTTTTTCAGGGAAAATCAGATCACGAACTCGCTGTTTTAAGATTTTAGCCTCAGGGAAGCCTTCATCTTTTTTTCGCTCCCAAACACTTACGCCATTACAAAATATTTCAAACCTACCACCGGTATCAGGGTGCAAAGATACGCTTTCTATTTCTTCGCTAAAGGTATGCAGCAGTTCTTGAGTTAGCCATGTTGAACGTAGCATCCAATTACATTGGCGGCAGTAATGGATTTCGATGACGCCTTTTATCATATTAAATTGCTCCAAGAATGAGTTTAATGCCAACGGCAAAAGTGAGAACCTCAAATGCCGTCTTGATGACGGAATTGGGTAGCTTGGTTGTTAGGTAAGCACCAAGCCAACCGCCAAAAAAAGAAGCGACGAGCAGTACGGGGACCCAAGGCCAATGCGGGCTCACTCCTGCCTCGATAATAGCGATAGCGCCAATACCATTCCAAAACAGTCCGACACATATTAAGGTGAGTGCTACGGCTTGTTTGTAGCTAAATCCGAACCAGCGTACCAAAAACAGTGTAACGACTAATCCAGAACCTGCCGTTAATGAGCCATTAAAGATACCAAGAAGCACGAGTACGAAGCCGCCTATCATCCATCCATTTTTGTCTCGATGGCTAGGGGCTTCTTTATGCCCAAGAGCCGGTTTGACTCTGGAATAAATACCAAGAACAAGAATTAACGCACCAAGTAACAGCTCGCCAATTTCAGGGTTAATATTAACAACCAAATTTGCCCCGATCACAACACCAAGTGATCCAACACCAGTTAAATAGGCCATCAAAGGAAAGCTGAGGGTTTTAGATTTAAGGTGTGCTCCTGCTGCGCCAAGACCCATGGCAACGGTTGCAATTTTATGTGTAGCAAGCGCAACAGAAAAAGGTAAGCCAAGAAATATGAGCAGAGGAAATTGAAGCAAGCCAGCACCGCCGCCCGCGATAGACGAGAGGGTACTAGCGGTCAGTGAACCTAAGAAAAGCAGTGAGCTGTTTATCCAATCCATAGAAAAAAGGGAACCCAGTAGGTTCCCATCGTCTCATTAGTGTGAATAGAAAACGGCCGAGCCGTGATCCAAACTGGTCATCAAAAGTGCTTTAGTATTGATTATTTCCACTCGACGACTTTGCTGAGAATCCATTTTGAAAATTTGTGTAATAACACCAAGTTGTTTCTCTGTGAAGTCTTGGCGTTGGTTCGACGAAATTTCCTTGAATTCAATCGGTTCGATTAGCAAATAATTATCGCTCATTTCCCAATTGCCACTTTCAGAAACGTTAATGATTGAAGAGGCTTCAACACTTTCAGAAAACAAATTAATTCTTGAAACTCGTAAGTAGGTACCGTTAGGTAAATACTTTACATTTGACTCGATGGTCGCTTTTTTCAAAGGCCCAATCTCGCCATCTTGTTCCAAGACATCTGTACTAGTGTCCGCATAAATACGCATGACCATACGAGTCTGCCATTCACGCGATGTCAGTACACGCTCTACCTGCGCATCACTTCCCCAGTACAGCCACGCACTGAAAATGATCGAAAGAATAACGATGAAAACAGGCAGTTTAGAATTCAGGTGATTGTTCATTGAGTGCTCATTCATTGAGTGCATACCTGGTTGAAGTCTGGCTGAACCGCTAATAGCTTAAGAGTCACGTTTTCACTAGAGTGCTCTGGTGCATGGATATAATTCAGGGCAATTTGGCCATTTTGACCACCGGTTGCAATGACTTCCACTGG
This sequence comes from Vibrio tapetis subsp. tapetis, assembly GCF_900233005.1. Taxonomy (NCBI): domain Bacteria; kingdom Pseudomonadati; phylum Pseudomonadota; class Gammaproteobacteria; order Vibrionales; family Vibrionaceae; genus Vibrio; species Vibrio tapetis. The sequence continues at coordinate 1,374,544 of NZ_LT960611.1, read as the reverse complement.
AGCAAGTTCGTTTGGGTGTCTTGCAATATACACTTCCACACATTGCGTAATACTCGGTATCCACTTGGATATATCAGGGTGATTTTCTGGGGTCTTGACGGGTATATCAGAAAATGTCCCAACCGTAGTAAATGTCGCCGGCGAGGGTGACGTCGTGAAAAATGTGATTAATGGCAACGCAACCGCAATCAAAAGGGCAATAATCAGTCCTTTATTTGACGGCTTTGCTGCTGGTGTTGGTGCTTTTTCTGCTATCGATGATAGCGGTTCGGCTTTAGTGTTATCTGTTGGTTGAGAGGCCATCACTGGCGCAGGCTCTGCAGCCGCAGATTCTGTCGCAAGATTAGGCTCTGTAATCTCTTGTGTTTCATTGCTTGCACTTGAAGGCGCAGAGCGTTCGACACTGGAAATTAGCTGGTAGCCACGCTTGGGCACGGTTTTGACATACTGAGGTGATTTTGTAGAGTCTTTCAAAAGCTTTCTTAACGTTGAAATAGCTTGAGTTAGACTCGAATCATCGACCTGAAATCCTTGGTCTCGCCACACAAATTCATGCAGTTGCTGCCTAGTCACCACTTCGTTGTGGTGCTCAGCGAGCAAGAGCAAAATGCGGCTTTCATTACTTCCTAGACGAATCACTTCATTATCGTTCTGCTGATCTAACAGAGAATTATTGTTCGGATCAAAGGTAAACCTTTGAGCGAGAATGAACTTTGTACCAATATTACTCATTATTGAGACGCTACGTAATGTTGAGGATGGAAGAGCCAAATGTAAGCTAAAAATGCAGAATGCGAGTTCACTTTAGCTTCTTTGATATTTTTGAAGCACATAGCATAATCAAAAATTACCAAAAAAACAGGATTTTTATCATTTTTGACCTTGAATTTACAATTGGCAGCCTCATTTCATTACTTAAGTTGATAATCATACCGAACAAACGTGTACTGAGTTTTTTCAAAAGACATAACGTTTGATGTGTATCTATATGATATTTCCCTGGAGTAAATATGAGCGAAGCAGCAGTAAACAATAAAGAAACAAGAGGTTTTCAGTCAGAAGTTAAGCAGCTTCTACATCTAATGATTCACTCTCTGTATTCAAATAAAGAAATCTTTTTACGTGAGTTGATTTCAAATGCTTCAGATGCTGCAGATAAACTGCGCTTTCAAGCGCTTTCTGATGGTGATTTGTACCAAGGTGATGCTGATCTTGGCGTAAAGCTTTCATTTGACGCAGTGGCAAATACGCTCACTATCTCTGATAACGGTATCGGCATGAGCCGTGATAACGTGATTGAGCACCTTGGCACGATTGCTAAGTCAGGTACGGCTGACTTTTTCTCAAAATTAAATGATGACCAAAGCAAAGACTCTCAGCTTATTGGTCAATTTGGCGTTGGTTTCTACTCGGCATTTATTGTTGCTGATGCAGTAACAGTACGCACTCGTGCTGCTGGATTAGCGGTAGATGAAGCTGTTCAATGGCACTCTGCCGGCGAAGGTGATTACACGATTGAGAACATCAGTAAAGAAAGTCGCGGTACTGATATTGTTCTTCACATGCGTGATGAAGGTAAGGAGTTCTTGTCTGAACACCGCCTACGTGAAGTGATTGGCAAATACTCTGACCATATTGGTATTCCGGTTTCTATCCTAACGCCTGTCAAGGATGATGAAGGTAAAGAAACTGAAGAGAAAACTTGGGAGCAGATCAACAAAGCTCAAGCATTGTGGACTAGAAACAAATCGGATGTAACCAAAGAAGAATACCAAGAATTCTATAAGCATGTATCCCATGACTTTGCCGATCCAATGACGTGGAGCCATAACCGCGTTGAAGGTAAAAACGATTACACCAGTTTGTTATACATCCCAGCGAAAGCCCCTTGGGATATGATGAATCGTGATCACAAAAGCGGTTTAAAACTCTACGTTCAACGTGTGTTTATTATGGATGATGCTGAGCAGTTCATGCCTAGCTACTTGCGTTTTGTTCGCGGCTTGATTGACTCAAATGATCTGCCATTGAACGTGTCACGTGAAATTCTACAAGACAATAAAGTAACCCAAACACTTCGCAGCGCTTGTACTAAGCGTGTTTTAAGCATGCTAGAGAAAATCGCTAAGAAAGATGACGAGCAATATCTCTCTTTCTGGAAAGAATTTGGCATGGTGCTTAAAGAAGGTCCTGCTGAAGACTTTTCAAACAAAGAGAAAATTGCTGGTTTGATGCGTTTTGCTTCTTCTGAAGTTGATAACGCAGAGCAAACGGTCTCTCTAGCTTCTTACGCCGAGAGAATGAAAGAAGGTCAAGGTAAGATCTTTTATCTAACGGCAGACAGTTACGCTGCAGCAAAAAATAGCCCTCACTTAGAGCAATTTAAAGCGAAGGGTATCGAAGTTATTTTGATGTACGATCGCATTGACGAATGGCTAATGAACTACCTAACAGAGTTCGATGGCAAGCAATTCCAATCGATCACTAAAGCTGGCCTTGATCTTAGTCACTTCGAAGATGAAGCTGAAAAAGAAAAGCATAAAGAAACGGAAGAAGAGTTCAAGTCAGTCGTAGAGCGTACGAAAACTTACCTTGGCGACCGCGTTAAAGAAGTACGTACAACGTTCAAATTAGCGACTACACCTGCGGTAGTGGTAACGGATGACTTTGAAATGGGCACTCAAATGGCGAAACTACTGGAAGCGGCTGGTCAAGCTGTTCCTGAAGTGAAGTACATTTTTGAAATCAACCCTGAACATGCATTAGTAAAACGCATGGCAGATGAAGCAGATGAAGCAGATGAAGAAGAGTTTGGCCGTTGGGTAGAGTTACTGCTTGGTCAAGCGATGCTAGCGGAGCGCGGAGCAATGGAAGATCCAACACAGTTCCTAGGTGCGATTAACCAGCTTTTGACTAAAGCCTAATAGTGTTCATTTTTTATTAGTGTCATATTAAGCCAGTCCCATAGTGGGCTGGCTTTATTGCTTATAAATTGTTCTAACGGGCAATTTAATGGCAAAGACCGTTAATTTCATGCGGATTGTGGTATATTCTCCGCCCCTAACTTAAACCTTTATACCGAAACTTTCCGTTCTCACAGTGAGCTTCGGTATAAATCAAAAATCTTTAAGAGGATCCAATATGCGCATCATACTTCTAGGTGCTCCTGGTGCTGGTAAAGGCACACAAGCTCAATTCATCATGGAAAAATACGGTATTCCACAAATTTCTACTGGTGACATGCTACGTGCGGCAATCAAAGCAGGTACAGAGCTTGGTAAACAAGCGAAAGCAGTAATCGATGCAGGTCAATTAGTTTCTGACGATATTATCCTTGGTCTTATCAAAGAGCGTATCGCTCAAGATGACTGTGAAAAAGGTTTCCTTCTAGACGGATTCCCTCGCACCATCCCTCAAGCAGAAGGCTTGAAAGGTATGGATGTAGCGGTTGATTACGTTATTGAATTTGACGTAGCAGACAGCGTTATCGTTGAGCGTATGGCTGGTCGCCGTGCTCACCTTCCTTCTGGTCGTACATACCACATGGTATACAACCCACCAAAAGAAGAAGGCAAAGATGACGAAACTGGCGAAGCACTAGTGATTCGTGAAGACGATAAAGCAGAAACTGTTTTAGCTCGCCTAGGTGTTTACCACGATCAAACTGCACCTCTTATTCAGTTTTACGGTAAAGAAGCAGAAGCGGGTAACACCCAGTACCTTAAATTTGACGGTACTAAGCAAGTTGCTGAAGTTAGCGCAGATATCGAGAAAGCTCTTTCTTAATTGGCTGACATGTAAACATATTGTTTGTTATATTAAACGACCTTCGGGTCGTTTTTTTTCGTCTGAATATCAATTTTTAAAGGTGAATTAGCAGAGTATGGAAACCAATAAAAAGCAGGGCGTATTATTAATTAACTTGGGTACGCCTGATGCTGCAACTGCACCCGCGGTTAAAAAGTTTTTGAGCCAGTTCCTCCACGATAAACGAGTAGTTGATACAACTCGCTGGCTTTGGTGCCCCATCTTACATGGTGTGATTTTACCTATTCGCTCTCCTAAAGTGGCCAAGTTATATCAAAGCGTTTGGATGGATGAAGGCTCACCACTGATGGTTTACTCAAAACGTCAGGCAAGTAAGTTGGCCGATAAGCTAAGTATACCGGTTGAACTCGCCATGACTTATGGCTCACCAAGCTTAGATAATGGCGTGAAGAAATTACTAGAACAAGGCTGTGAACATATTATTATTTTGCCCTTGTACCCCCAATACTCGGCGACGACGAGTGCGGCAGCGATGGATGGTTTAGCTAAAATTTTTGCTTCTTTACCTGTTGTGCCAAGCCATACATTCATTCGTGATTACCATAATCATCCGACTTATATTAAAGCACTTGCTAGCAGTGTGCGACGTCATTGGCAAGAGTACGGCAAGAGTGACTACTTACTGTGTTCTTATCATGGAATTCCGCAGCGATTTGCTGATAATGGCGATGTATACCCGAGCCATTGCGACGTGACAACTGAATTACTCGCGAAAGAGTTGGATCTCACAGATACTGATATCGGTATGGCGTATCAATCGCGCTTTGGCAGAGAAGAGTGGCTAAAACCTTATACTGATAAAACGCTAGAGCAGATGCCAGAAAAAGGTCTTAAGAAAATAGACGTAATGGCTCCCGCATTCTCTGTTGATTGCTTAGAAACACTCGAGGAAATGGCTGAGCAAAATAAGGAAGTATTTATGGAGGCGGGCGGTGAACAGTATCGTTATATCCCATGCCTTAATGACGACGACGAGCACATTCAAATGATGGTTGAGTTAGTTGAGCAACATAGTAACGTGTAATTAAGCAATTAATAATAAGGGCCGCTACTGTATTTACAGTGCGGCCCTTTTTGTTTCGGCTTATTAACTTACAACTTACAACTTACAACTTACAGCCTAGGCGTTTTGCAGTTTGAGTTCAGAGCCGTCGTCTTCATTGGTGTCGGCTTTATCTTCCGCCCCATGCATCCAATCAATCAGCTTGTTAGAACACAGCAGAAGTAGCACACCTGAAATGGTTGCGGTAATGGCGATGCCACCAAAGATAGCCATCGCCCCAAAATCGCCTACATGAGAGCCAATATAGCCCGCTACGTAATTCGCAATGGCATTGAAACCAAACCACGCACCCATCATTAATGATGCTAAACGAAGTGGTGCGAGTTTAGTGATCATCGATAAGCCAATCGGAGAAAGGCAGAGTTCACCTATGGTATGGAAGAAGTAAGCACCAACCAGCCAGAACATAGACGTTTTGACGCTGGTATCTCCACCTTGTTCCAATACTGCACCAACCATACATAAGAAACCAATGGCCAAAAAGAACAAAGCCATTGCAAATTTAACTGGCGAATTAGGCTCATGCTTACCAAGTTTGATCCATACAGCCGCCAAAATAGGAGCCATAGTAATGATGAAAAATGGATTCAGTGACTGGAACCAAGCAGCTGGCACTTCAAAATTTCCAAGCATACGATCAGTGTATTGCTGAGAGTAAATGTTCATCAAGCCACCGGCTTGCTCGAAGCCTGCCCAGAAGACAACAACGAATAAGCCCATCACTAATATCACCTTTAGACGGTCTTTTTCTTGGACTGTCAAAGGTTGTTTTGATTTTTTACCTTTTTGCGCTCTTACTGCAGAAGGTTCAATGCCAATATTTCCAAGTAGCTTGTTTGCCATGGTTATTTGCATGATCAAGCTAATAACCATACCGATACCAGCCACTAAAAAGCCTGCTTTCCAGCCGTAGCCGGTCGTTACGGAGCCTGAAACGATGCCTGAAAGTAGAGCGCCTAAATTGATGCCCATGTAGAAAATGGTAAACGCGCCATCACGACGATTATCACCGGCAGGGTATAGATCGCCAACCATAGTGGAGATATTAGGTTTGAACATGCCGTTGCCAGCAATAATGAACGCTAAACCCAAATATAAAGTCGCGACGTTGCTTAGTGGCATTGCGCTGTCAGGCATTGCCAAGATAAATTGACCGATGGCCATCAAGGCACCGCCAATGAGTAGAGAGCGACGTTGCCCTAAAAAGTTGTCGGCTATCCAGCCACCAATAAGCGGCGTGATATAAACAAGACCCGTATAAATACCATAAAGTTGGAGTGCTTGCTGTGTTGTCCAACCAAGACCACCATTAAGCGTTGTATCCGTTAAAAATAGCACCAAAATGGCGCGCATAGCGTAGTAGGAAAAACGTTCCCATAGCTCTGTACTAAACAGCAGAAACAGTCCTTTCGGATGTCCCAAAAAATCAGATTGTTGGTTTGTCATATTAGATAATTTTTATTTGTTGGAAAGATAAAGCATGGAGTGACAATCGTAGACGAGCCGACATCATGTCGGTTCAAAGTGAAGGTGTCTTCGGCTAGACAACAACGAACATTCTGTATCTATACTTACCGAGCGGTAGCAATCCTTGACGATAGATACGAAAACAATGCAGTGTTCATGCGGTGTTTGCAAAGACACTATACCCCGAGGGTTGGTGACTGTGTCTATGCAATCTATGTTTCCATTATTGCATTTCAACCAAGGTGTGAAAATGCTAGGATGACATAAAAATTACAAGTAGTTGGCTTTATGAAACGTTGGTATTTAGTCTATTGTAAGCGCGGTGAACAAGCACGTGCGAAAATGCATCTTGAAAATCAAAATGTGGAGTGTTTTTATCCACAAATTGAAATAGAAAAAATGCTAAGAAAGAAAAAACAGGTTGTGAAAGAGCCCTTATTTCCTGGGTATGTATTCGTCCGATTTGATTACGAAGTTGGCCCTAGTTTTACGACCATTCGCTCTACTCGTGGCATTACGGATTTCATTCGGTTTGGCGCACTTCCTCAAGAAGTCGAAGGTGATTTGATTTTAGAATTAAAAAACTTAGAGCAGCTTGAAGCCGAAGCCGGCGTTAAGCGCCTTGCAGTGCCAATGTCGGGTGATGAAATACGCATTTTAGAAGGGCAGTTTGCGGGCATTACGGCCATTTACCAAGAGCCTGACGGAGATAAGCGCTCTTTTATGCTAGTTAATATGATCAATCAACTTGTACCGGTTAGCATAGAAAATGAAAACCTCGATATGAATAAAGAGGCCGATGAGTGGTAGTCCTCAGCAAAGAGGCTTGTTTAGTATTCGGCATTAAAAAAGGGCACAAAATGTGCCCTTTTTAGTCTCTGCAATTTATTGCTAAATTGATGGTGTATTAGTATGCATCGTTGTGAACAGCCTGTACTGCTCTTCCTGATGGATCAACGCAATTCTTGAATGACTCGTCCCATTCAATCGCTTTGGCTGAAGAACAAGCGACAGAAGGGCCACCAGGTACACATTCAGCTGCGGATTCTAGCGGGAATAGCTCTTCGAAGATTTCACGGTATGAGTAGCCTTCTTTCGTTGTTGGCGTATTGTATGGGAATCGGAATGCGGCTGTCTCAAGCTGCTTGTCCGTTACTTTTTCTTCCGCAACCGCTTTTAGCGTATCAATCCACTCGTAACCGACACCATCGGAGAATTGCTCTTTTTGGCGCCATGCAATTTGCTTAGGTAAGTAATGTTCAAAACATTCGCGAAGAATGTGTTTTTCCATTTTACCGTTGCCACACATTTTATCTTCTGGGTTTAAGCGCATAGCAACATCAATGAATTCTTTGTCCAAGAATGGCACGCGTCCTTCAACACCCCAAGCGGCTAGTGATTTATTCGCACGAGCACAATCAAACATGTTTAATGCAAGCAATTTACGCACGGTTTCTTCGTGGAACTCTTGTGCGTTTGGTGCTTTGTGGAAGTACAAGTAACCGCCGAATATTTCATCAGCGCCTTCACCAGAAAGTACCATTTTGATGCCCATCGCTTTGATTTTACGTGCGAGTAAGTACATAGGCGTTGATGCACGAATTGTTGTCACATCATAGGTTTCAATATGATAAATAACATCACGAATAGCATCGAGGCCTTCTTGAATCGTGTAAGTCATTTCATGGTGAACAGTTCCGATTTGATCGGCAACGTCACGTGCGGCAATAAGATCGGGTGCTCCTTCAAGGCCAACAGCAAATGAGTGTAATTGAGGCCACCATGCTGCAGACTTTTCGTCATCTTCGATGCGCATAGCGGCATATTTTTTAGCAACCGCTGACGTAATTGATGAATCTAAACCACCAGAGAGAAGCACACCATAGGGAACGTCAGTCATTAGTTGGCGTTTAACTGCGTCTTCTAGTGCTTTGGTTAAATCTTCTTTACTTGTGCTGTTGCCTTGAACTGCAGCGTATTCATTCCAGTCTCGCTTGTAATAACGCACAGGCTCAGCGTCTTCGCTGCGATAGAAGCTACCAGGAGGGAACTCACTGATCGTTTTACAAACAGATACAAGCGCTTTCATCTCAGAAGCAACGTAGTAGTTTCCGTGTTCGTCATAGCCTTGGTAAAGAGGAATGATACCAATGTGATCACGGCCTACAAGGTACTGATCTTTTTCTTCGTCATACAATACAAAGGCAAAAATACCATTTAATTCTTCTAACAGATCGGCACCCAGTTCTTGGTACAGAGCGAGAATGACCTCACAGTCAGAATCAGTTTGAAATTCGAACTTATCTTCATAGCGAGCACGAAGCTCTTTGTGGTTATAAATTTCGCCATTCACTGCAAGGATGTGCTTTTTATCTTGGCTGTAAAGTGGTTGCGCACCACTGTTAAGGCCAACGATAGCCAAACGTTCGTGAGCCAAGATGGCATTGTCAGACGCGTAAATACCAGACCAGTCAGGGCCACGATGCCTAAGTTTTTTAGACATTTCTAGCGCGACAGGGCGCAACGCTGCAGGATCACTTTTTATATCTAAGATGCCAAAAATTGAGCACATACCATTAACCTCTAAATTCTAAATCCATTTGATTTCGTTAAGTTCAATTTGCCACTTTCAACAAAAAAAGCAACAAACAACCATCATAAACATGACAAATAGCAGCTTGTGTTAAATATTATTTAATAGAATATCGGTTTTGGTGAATGAAATTTAATTGGGGTCATTATTTGAACGATACAGAGGTGGGGCAAGGAAAGTTAACTTACTAAGGTGGTCGATTTAACATGGTCGAACGGATCGTTTAGATTGGCGCTAAAAGGAATTTAGCGCCAACTAATTGAGGTTAAAGTTTGAAGTCAGGTTTTAATTGCTCACAAACGTGACGAGCAAAACCACTGCCTGCTTCGCTGTAGATGTTAAAAGCTGCATCGACGCCTTCTTGTTCTAATTCTTCAAGCTGGTCTGAATACTCAGCAATAGCAGCTACTTGGCCTTGAAAGTTGCGTATTTGTAGTTGTTCTAACGCGGTCTGGTTACCCAAGTGGTGTGGCATCGCGAGAAGAACCAATTTAACATTTGCCGTGTCTAGGATTCGCTCCCAGAAATCGGGATCCGTTGCATCACCTTCGATAACGTTCCGTCCATGGTTACGGTGAGCCTGAGCGGCATCAGGCCTAACTTCAACACCTAGGCTTATTTTTCCGTAGCGCTGCCTTATTTCATCATAGGCACCGGAGCCAATACGGCCCATACCTAAAATCAGGACTTGAGCGTGGCCGGGATTGATCAGCTGATCTTTGGCATGAAGCTTTTCCGCAGCGACTTCTTTTAGCCATTTTGCGCTGCGGCGATAAATATCATGGCCAAAGCGATTTAGTGGAGCGGCAATAATAAATGATAGGGAAACGGCGATGGCGATAGACACCAAGACATCACCAGATATCCATCCCATTTTATAGGCTAGCCCCCCAACAATAAGGCCGAATTCGCTGTAATTAAAAAGTGATAAAGAGGCTAACAGCGAAGTTCGAACTCGGAACTTAAATTGATGGATAATATAAAAGTAGAGTAGGCCTTTAACCGGTAACAGGACTAAGAAGAGAACAGCCATAGTGAAACCGGCTACCGTTGGTTGTTCTGCCAGCCCAATATTGAGAAAAAAGCAGACCAAAAATAGTTCTTTTAGATTGAATAATGACTTAGACAGTTCTGATGCTTTCTTATGCCCCGCCAGTAACATGCCCAGAATTAGGGCGCCTAAATCGGCCTTCATGCCAACGGCGTCAAATAGCCCAGCCCCGACAATTAATGCGAAAAATACTCCTGATAGGACCAGCATCTCACCATGGCCTACCCAGTCGAGTACTTTGTAAAATAGCGGACGAACAAAAGGCAGGGCAAATAAAATAACGGCATACCATTCCGGAATTTTTCCTGTTGATACCGTTAAAAAGATTACCGCGAAGATATCTTGCATGACCAAAACACCGATGGCCAATGTGCCATATGTAGCGTTCATATCTCCTTTTTCTTGTAGGCTTTTGACGGCAAAAACAGTACTGGAGAAGGACAGAGCAAATCCGAGCAGGATGATTTGCTCAACGGCCATATCAGCGAGCATTGTTACGCCTAGAACCTTAAATCCAAGCAAGGCGCACGTAAAGAAGCAAGTCGATAAAATATTATGGATAGAAGCTCCGGCCCATATTTCTTTCGCCAGCAGGGTCTTCACATCAAGTTTTAAACCGATGGTGAAAAGTAGCAAGGTAACACCGAGATCAGACAGGGTCATGATCGTCTCATTAGATTGGAACCCAGCGGCATTGAGACCAAAGCCAGCAATCAAGAAGCCGACGAGTGGAGGCAGTTGGCACTTGAGCGCAATGAAACCGGCCGCAAATGCAACGGAAATTAAAACGATGTCCATAATCAGTCAACTTATCCTGAATTAAATAAAAAAACGGGCCGCATTACATGCGACCCGTAGATTGAAGCCTTTAACTTGTTATTCTTCAAGTATTTTCTGTAACAAAACGCCATTTAACATCGCTCGCTTAATCATGGCGAAGGCGCCCATTGCTGGTTGATCGTCCAACAAAGATGGTACGATCGGAAGCCCTGTATGGAAGGTTGTCAGAGATTGGGTTTCCACATTACGAGTAATTGCCGGGAAAATAATGTCTTTTGCTTTGGTAATGTTACCTGCAATCACGATTTTCTGTGGGTTGAATAAGTTAATGGTAATAGCAATGGCTTTACCTAACTGATTACCAACGCGAATTAAGCTTTGTGATGCGAGTTCGTCACCTTGCAATGCGTGCTGACATATCGCATCCATGGTTATCGTAGGTACACTTGCTAAAGAAGAAGGGTAGCCTTGATCTAGTCGAGTTTGCACGGTATTGATGATAGCCGGATTTGCCGCTACGGTCTCTAAGCAACCGAAGTTTCCACATTGACATTTATCACCTAACGGGTCGATTTGAATATGACCCACTTCGCCTACATTTCGGTTGGAGCCTAGAAACACTTGGCCATTAACAATAATGCCTGAGCCTGTACCGCCTTGGACGCTAACCAGTATTGAATCTTTGCAATCTCGGCTTGCACCGAAATAGTGTTCGGCAAGGGCCATGCCTCTTACATCGTTGCCAACAAAGCACTCTACGTTGAAGGTATCTCTTATGATGTCGCCCAATGCTAGGTTATCGATATCTGTATTCGGCATGTACTCAACAACGCCGGTTTCAGGATTAACTAAACCAGGAAGAGAAACGCCGATCGCGATGAGTTGTTCGATGCTCGTGTCATGAGTCTGTAAGAAACGTTGGATATGTTTAACTAAGCTTTCAATTAACTGAACTTGATTGCTATAGCGAAATTCCAAATGCTCTTTAAGAAGTTCTTTACCACCTAGATTATATAGGCCTAAATGCAAGTAATCACGACCAATTCGAATCGCAATTGAATGAAATGGTTCGACTTCAGTGGTGAGAGATATCGCACGCCTACCACCGGTAGACGCTTGCTGCGCGACCTCTTTTATAAGGCCGCGTTCTAGAAGTTGGCGGGTTATTTTTGTAACACTTGCCGGTGCAAGCTGACTTACATCAGCGACCTGAATTCGAGAAATCGGGCCTTGCTGATCAATCAAGCGGTATACCGCTGCACTGTTGAGTTGTTTGACTAAGTCTACGTTACCGATTTGTCCGCCATTCATACTTAATTTTGCTCGTATTGTCCGTTAACTACTGTCGCTTTGACATTGAAGTCACGATCAAAAATAGCAAGGTTAGCAACCATACCTTTTTTAACTCGGCCTAACTTGTTTTCTACTCCAATTGCTTGAGCAGCATACAAGGTAGCCATACGCAAAGCTTCGTCTAAAGCGATACCAACGTGCTCAACAGTATTCTGAACTGCTTCGATCATGGTTAAAGCTGAGCCGCCTAGTGTGCCATTTTCATCAACACACTTACCATCACGGTAATATACTTTCTTACCAACAAAAATAAAGTATTCCATGTCAGCGCCTGCAGGAGCTGTGGCATCGGTCACTAATACGAGCTTTTCACCCTTGATTTTATGTGCGATTCGAATGTTTGCGTAGTCTACATGGAAGCCATCAGCGACAACGCCAGCGTATACTTCAGGAGTATCGTATATAGCACCAACAACTCCTGGCTCACGGCCTGCCATTGGCGTCATGGCATTAAATAAGTGAGTTGCGAATGTAATACCTGCTTGGAACCCCTTACGAGCTTCAGCATATGTCGCATTAGTGTGGCCGATTGCTACGATGATGCCAGCCGCTTTAAGCTTCTCGATGTGCTCAGGTGCATTCAGTTCAGGTGCTAGGGTTACTTTTGTTACAACATCTGCGTTTTCACAGATGAAATCGATCATGTCATCGTCAGAACGACGGATGTGGTCAACGCTATGAATGCCTTTCTTCATTACGTTTAGGTATGGACCTTCAAGGTGGAGGCCTAAAGATTGATTTTGGTATTTCGCTTGGTATTCGCGAGCTGCAGCAACCGATGCACGCATGTCTTCATTAGAAGAAGTAATTAAGGTTGGTAAGTAGCTAGTACAACCGGATTTAAGGTTTGCTTCATGCATGATTTGCATTGTTTTAGCCGTGATTTCGTCGTTAAGCATCACACCACCACAACCATTCAGCTGTAGATCAATGAAACCAGGGCATAGGTTAGCACCTTCAAGATCAACGGTTTTTATATCGCTTGGCAGTTCGGCGACAGGACACACTTTGTCGATGTTTGAGTCGTTAATAATAACAGCGTGATTGTCTAAAACATCACTCCCTGTATAAATCTTACAGTTCGTTAGTGCATACATAGTTTTGTCCTTACTTAAAGTTTTTGTCTTTCCCACATCGTATGCGGGAGTTACTAATTCTTTGCCTTTAACTCATCAGTTATGGGCGTTTTATCGGGCGTCAAAAGCGAAAATTTGAAATACCGTTATTCGTCGTCTATGGAGTGTTTATCTTCCGATCTTTCTTTGGTTGCGCTTTAGTTGAACACTCACTGTTATCTTATTGAATAAAAGCATTATTAAAGCTGAATCTATCGGTGAAAATGTAGCATTAGCCATGATGGTAGAAAGTCTGGCTCTGCATCTTCGTATTATAGAAATGTGCATGACTAGAAGCTTTCTTTGCCAAATTTATGAAGTCTCAGTAAACGTTTACGTTAGTGACTAAACATGGCTCAATGGCTCTCGAAATCTCAGTGTAAATATATATACATTCGCTGAACTCATTGATTCTATTTGTAATATAGGCCCGATCAGTTGGAGCTGGTCATCATATTTATACTTAAGAAACAAGTCCTACATTGCTCTCTGGTTCGTCTTCATTTCTACGTAAGACTTTATTGCCTATCGGCTATTCTTTCGAATGATAAAATAAGTTTTATGATCTCGCTAGCAAATTCACTCCCATAGACCTCAAACGGGTGACTATGATCACAAATGATGACGTTTTAATTTGCGGGGCAAAATTAATGGAATACACTGAACAGGACTAAATTGAGCGGCCAAATTAAGTGGCTCATGTCTAATACCAAAAAAATCCTATAGGGGGAACTTACGGTGAATATTCTCGGATATGCGCAAAAACTAGGTAAAGCTCTAATGCTTCCTATTGCAACGCTACCAATCGCAGCGTTGCTACTACGTTTAGGTCAAGGTGACCTACTAGACATCGCATTCATGGCGCAAGCTGGTGGTGCAATTTTCGGTAACCTACCATTACTATTTGGTTTGGGTATCGCAATTGGTTTGGCGAAAGATGGTAACGGTGCAGCTGGTCTTGCCGGTGCAGTTTCTTACTTTGTTCTTACTGCTACAGCAACAACAATCGACGAATCAGTTAACATGTCATTCTTCGGCGGTATCTTCGCAGGTATCATCGCAGGCCACTGTTACAATGCATTTAGCACAACTCGTCTTCCTGAGTGGCTTGCATTCTTCTCTGGTAAGCGTCTAGTACCTATCATGGCTGGTCTTTTCGCTCTTGTTGCTGGTGCAATCGGTGGCGTTGTATGGCCTTCAATCCAAGGCGGTCTTGATGCACTAGCACACGCTGTATCTACTTCTGGCGCAATCGGTCAGTTCGTATACGGTACGCTTAACCGTGCACTTATCCCTGTTGGTCTTCACCACGTACTTAACTCTTACTTCTGGTTTGGTATGGGTACTTGTCAAGAGATCATCGTTGCAGGTCAAGGCGCATTCGAAGGCATCACTCAACTTTGTGTTGACCCAGCACTAGCTAAAACATTAGTTGTTGGTCAAGAGCACACATTTACTTTTGCTAACTCAGTAACTCCTGAAATTACAACTGTAGTTAAAGAAGTGACTGAAACAGTTAAATCTGGTGACCTACACCGTTACTTCGGCGGCGACAAAGGCGCTGGCGTATTCATGAATGGTTTCTTCCCAGTTATGATGTTTGGTCTTCCAGGTGCTGCACTTGCAATGTACCTTGCAGCTCCAGCTGAAAAACGTAACCAAGTTGGTGGCGCACTATTCTCAGTAGCTTTCTGTTCATTCCTAACGGGTATTACAGAGCCTCTAGAATTCATGTTCGTATTCCTAGCTCCTGCACTTTACGCACTACACGCAGTATTTACTGGTCTAGCGCTTGTTGTTGCTAACATGTTCGGTACGCTTCACGGATTCGGTTTCTCTGCAGGTCTTATTGACTTCGTATTGAACTGGGGTCTAGCAACTAAACCAGTTACGCTTCTACTAATTGGTCTAGGCTTCGGTGCTCTATACTTCTTCACTTTCTCTTTCGCTATCCGCGCATTCAACTTGAAATCGCCTGGCCGTGAAGATGATGACGAAGATATGGCTCCAGCTGCTGACGCTCCAAAGGGTGACGTTGCACGTCAATACCTTAAAGCGCTAGGCGGTCACGAAAACCTAACGACTATCGATGCATGTATTACGCGTCTACGTCTTACTCTTAAAGATCGCTCTCTAGCTGACGAGAAAGTTCTTAAGAAACTAGGTGCTAAAGGTGTTGTTAAACTAGGTGAAAATAACCTACAAGTCATCCTTGGTCCACTTGCTGAAATCGTTGCTGGCGAAATGAAAGCAATCGGTCCTGGTGAAGACCTATCTGATGTAAAACTGCCTTAATCACGCATTAAGCGCTAGTTATTAATCGAATGCCTCCCTAATGGGAGGCATTTTTCGTTCAATCGCGGCTTATTTTGCTATTTTCCTGTCCATTTCAGTTGTGTAATTGGCAAGAATTGTGGATCATGAGCGTCTATAAATTATGACAATACTAAAACTTAGAGGTGTCTAGATGAGTGAAGCTGAGTCTCGTCCATCAAACTTTATTCGCCAAATCATTGATGGTGATTTAGCTGAAGGCAAACATAACAGTGTGCATACCCGATTCCCGCCAGAACCCAATGGCTACTTACATATCGGTCACGCTAAATCTATCTGCCTGAACTTTGGTATTGCTCAAGACTATCAAGGGCAATGTAATCTTCGTTTTGACGATACAAACCCTGAAAAAGAAGACATCGAATACGTAGAGTCGATTAAAAACGATGTGAACTGGTTAGGCTTTGAGTGGAGTGGTGACATTTGTTATTCATCAAACTACTTCGACAAGCTGTTCGAGTATGCAGTGGAGTTAATTAATAAAGGCTTAGCATACGTTGATGAGTTAAGTCCTGAGCAAATTCGTGAGTACCGCGGCACATTGAAAGCGCCAGGTCAGCACAGCCCATACCGCGACCGTAGCGTTGAAGAAAACTTAGCTCTGTTTGAAAAAATGCGTGATGGTGGATTTAAAGAAGGTCAAGCGTGTTTACGAGCAAAAATTGATATGACATCGCCGTTCATGGTGATGCGCGATCCTGTGATCTATCGTGTTCGTTTTGCGACTCACCATCAAACCGGTGATAAATGGTGCATTTACCCGATGTACGATTTCACGCATTGTATTTCTGATGCATTAGAAGGCATTACGCATTCTATCTGTACGTTAGAATTCCAAGACAACCGTCGCCTCTATGATTGGGTTTTGGATAACATCACAATTGACACTCAACCACGTCAATACGAGTTTAGCCGCCTAAACCTTGAATACACAGTGATGTCAAAGCGTAAGCTAAATCAGTTGGTGTCTGAAAACTTGGTTAACGGTTGGGATGACCCTCGTATGCCAACAATTTCTGGTCTTCGTCGTCGCGGCTTTACGTCAGAATCTATCCGCGAGTTCTGTACGCGTATTGGTGTTACTAAACAAGAAAACATGATTGAGTTTGGTTCACTTGAATCTTGTATTCGTGATGATCTCAATGAAAATGCACCACGTGCGATGGCGGTTCTTGATCCCATTCGCGTCGTGATTGAAAACTTCCCTGAAGGTCAGGTTGAAACGTTAAACGTAGCGAATCACCCGAATAAGCCTGAAATGGGCAGTCGTGAAGTGCCTTTTACTCGTGAAGTGTTTATCGAACAAGATGACTTCCGTGAAGAAGCAAATAAGAAATACAAACGCCTCGTTCTTGGTAAAGAAGTGCGTTTGCGTGGCGCTTACGTTATTAAAGCGGAACGTATTGAAAAAGATGAGCAAGGCAATATCGTGACTATTTTCTGTAGCTACGATGATGAGACGTTAGGTAAGAACCCTGCTGATGGCCGTAAGGTTAAAGGTGTTATTCATTGGGTGTCTGCGGATAAAGGCGTACCCGCTGAAATTCGTCTCTACGATCGCTTGTTCACAGTGCCTAATCCAGCGGCAGAAGACGATTTTAAAGCGGTTATTAACCCTGATTCTTTGACGATTTGCCAAGGTGTTGTCGAGCCGAGCTTATTAACGGCAGAAGCGGAACATGGGTTGCAGTTTGAACGTACGGGTTACTTCTGTGTTGACTCAAAAGATTCGACTTCAGAGAAACTGGTATTCAATCGTACTGTCGGTTTACGTGATACGTGGGCGAAAGTAGAGTCTAACTAACGGCATTTACTTTCGGCAATAAAAAACGCTGGCACTGGCCAGCGTTTTTTTTATCTTGAATTTACTTTTAACGAGAAATTCAATACGAGACGTTTATTTTTTTGGCTTGTGAGCGTTCGGGTTGTCTTTGCAAGATCCATCACTGCATTTGCCGTAAAGGTACAAACTGTGGTTCGTTAATGTAACGTTAAATCTTTCGGCGATTTCTTTTTGACGTTCTTCAATAAGATCATCTGAAAACTCAATAACTTCACCGCAATCTAAGCACACCAAGTGGTCGTGGTGATGCTGACTTGCCAGTTCGAATACGGATTTTCCGCCTTCAAAGTGGTGGCGAGTGACAATACCTGCGTCATCAAATTGGTTTAGCACTCGGTAAACCGTAGCAAGACCGATTTCTTCACCTAAATCGATCAGTTTCTTGTAAAGCTCTTCTGCGCTGATATGTTGGCAGTCAGGCTGCTGAAGCACTTCCAAGATCTTTAGTCGAGGTAGAGTTACTTTGAGTCCAGCTTCTTTTAGTGCTTTGTTATTATCTGGCATAGTGTTTCCTGTCTAGATCTGCAGCAAATACAGAAGTCGTAATTGCCAAACATTATAGGCTACTAGAATGTAACAATAAACCACGAACTTCAAAGGGTTGATAAACAAAGCTTGTAAATTGGCGTCAAATCACGGATATTGTGGTCATACCAGTAACAAATAATTAACATGGACGATATGGATAAGAAGCTAGCCAAAATATACAAGCCCGGGGTCGTGCGTTTTGCTCTGAATATCTGGCCGCCATTTTGGGGGGCAGGAATTCATATTAATAACATTAGCAAAGATTTCCGTGAAGTGAATATGCAACTGAAATTGCGCTGGTGGAATAAGAATGCTAACCGTACCCAGTATGGGGGGAGTATTTTTTCTCTGACTGACCCTGTCTATTCATTGATGCTAATGGGGATTTTAGGCGAAGAATATTTCGTCTGGGATAAAGAAGCGAGTATTAACTTTATTGCCCCGGGTAAAAGTGATTTGTATGCAGATTTTCAAATTAGCCAAGGTCAGCTGGATGAAATCTTTCAAGTGACGGCAAGAGGGGATAAGTGCTTTCCTGAATTTGTGATTCACGTAAAGGACTCTGATGGGAATGTGGTGTCTGAAGTTCACCGTAAGCTCTATGTCCGGAAGAAACCGCAATACCGTGACGAATAGGCTCGTTCATCACTCTAAATGGTGACTAACCACAGTCACACTAGTTTTTAAAAGATTGCGTTACTTGAGACAAGTACAAAAAAACCTCCGTTGGAGGAGGTTTTTGATTCGACAGCGTGGTCTTGATTAGTCTTCTAGCTCTGCTAGACACATGTCTTCGTACAGAGAGTTAACCCAAGTTTTCACACGTTCGTCAGTTAATTCTGGTTGACGATCTTCATCGATACATAGACCGACGAATTGGCTTTCGTCGCCTTCAACAAGACCTTTAGAAGCTTCAAACTCATAACCTTCCGTTGATGTAGCACCGATGATCGTACCACCTTTAGCTTCAACGATATCGCGAATAGTACCCATCGCATCACAGAAGTATTCGGCGTAATCTTCTTGATCACCACAACCGAAAATTGCTACTAATTTGGTTGAAAAGTCGATAGCTTCTAGTTCAGGAAAGAAATCATCCCAATCACACTGAGCTTCGCCGTAGTACCAAGTTGGAATACCAAGTAGCAGCAAATCGAAATTATCAATGTCTTCTTTGCTACTTTTTGCAATATCTTGCACGTGAACAAGTTTTTTGCCGAGTTGTTTTTGAATCATCTTAGCGACAGCTTCGGTGTTACCAGTATCGCTGCCAAAGAAGAGTCCTACACTTGCCATAGAATGAGCACCTATTTTTTCGTGACGGTTTACGATTAATACTGACTTTCAGTTTATGCAGTCTTTCTATCCACTAAAGATTCGGTGTAGTTAACCCAACCCCGTGCCTTCCCAACTTATTTGGATAAGCCCTTTAGCAATGAATCCAGCACAACCTAAGAAAAGAACTGCCCACACTACGCGACGACCGAACGTGGGAACATTGCCCTGCTTAAGTACATCTTTGATTGCCATACCGATTAGAAAAAAGATCGAAGCAAATAAGAGGTCGAGACCTATGGACTCAAGCATATTCATGTAGTCGTAAAGCATGACATTCCTTTTAGTCAATTTTTAGCTGGCCGAACTATATCATTATTAGGTTGAATCCGAAAATTTTCTCGACCCATGACGAGAGATAAAACAAAGAAAATGGCGATGCTTTAATGGGTGTTTAACAATTATTTGAGAAATCGACGGATTATACGTAATACATCATTGGGTTTTTCTGCATGTAACCAATGCCCCGTGTTCGCGATGACATGAGCTTTTACCTGCTTAAATTGACGAGCGACGGCTTGCTGGTGCTCTTCGGTTAAGTAATCTGAGTTCGCCCCCTTGATAAATAGGGTTGGGGTGTTGATCGGTATGATCTCATTCCATCCTAATATGTTGAGGTAGTTGGCTT
The DNA here is from genome assembly GCF_900233005.1 of Vibrio tapetis subsp. tapetis. Lineage (NCBI taxonomy): Bacteria > Pseudomonadati > Pseudomonadota > Gammaproteobacteria > Vibrionales > Vibrionaceae > Vibrio > Vibrio tapetis. The sequence continues at coordinate 1,354,626 of NZ_LT960611.1, read as the reverse complement.
TTAAAGAAGCGACGTTGAAGCGCCAAACAATATACTCATTAGCCCGTGTCATCGATTTACCAAGGAATTGACGCACGCCTTCCATCTCTATGTGTTGAGCTAATATTGACATAGCCTCAGAACGTGACTTGGCTTGGGTTGTTCAGCTATTACGGCTTCTAAACCGGCCAATACGTTATCATGGCGACGTTCTTTATAGTGGACCGGAGCCATGTCGAGAACGACCAATTGGTCAATTTGATTAGGAATGAGAGATGCTAATGTCATGGCGACTTTGCCCCCATAGAATGACCAATAAGAGTGACTTTATTGAGATCGAGTTCGGTAAGTAAGTGTTTCACGTCTTGAGCCATTAATTCATAGTTGTGCTCGTTGCTCTTAAACGAAAGTCCATGGTTTCGCAGATCGACACTTAATACTTGATGATCAGTGCTGAGTTCGCGAGCCAATAGCCCAAGGTTATCTAGGCTGCCAAAAAGGCCATGAATAAGGACAATGGTAGTGCCTTCACCTTGCAGTTTATAGTTCAGTAATGCAGACATGAAATAGGTTCCCGACAGGTACTTTTGAGTAATTGGTCAATGATGACATTATGTTATCGCATAGAGTAGCACGAACAAATTGTCCTTCTAAAGTCGTTTCAAACTCAATTAATAAATCCTCTATGAGCTAGCATCTTTAGGTGGTTTGAGTATAATCTCCGTGAGTTTAAATATTGAGATTGTGGAAGCGAATGAAAACAATTGAGGTTGATGAGGATCTATACCTTTATATTGCGGGTCAAACACAACATATTGGCGAAAGTGCATCAGACATACTGCGCCGCCTTTTGAATGTGGATCAACAAGCAGCACTTACCGTTACTGAATCTGCGTCCCCTAAGAATGTCGGGATAGTAGTCAGTAAGGAAGCGGTAAAAGATCAAGTCTTCGACAGCGTGAAAGAAATGAGGACATTACTTATTTCTGATGAGCTAGCAAGCAAAGAGAAAGCGATCGATCGTTTCTTGCTTGTGTTGTCTACCCTGTACGGATTGAATACCTCAAGTTTTGCTGAAGCAACTCAAGTGAAAGGCAGAACACGCGTTTACTTTGCAGACAATGAAGAAACATTGTTAGCGGGTGGGAAAACCACTAAACCTCGACAAATTCCACGGACACCTTTCTGGGTTATTACCAATAATAATACCAACCGAAAACGGCAGATGGTCGATCAGCTGATGGAGCGGATGGGATTCCAGAGTGACTTAATCGAAAAGGTGTGCAGTTCGATTTAATCTTCGCAGACACAAAACCTCATAATGACAAGTTAGTCAGTATGAGGTTTTTTTGTATTCAGACCGGTAAGAATGAAGCAAACGATTGCCGATATGGATTCAGTCTGCAAAAAAACTATAAAATAAGGAAATACTTATGGCTATTCATCCTCGTGCGGGGCAAAAAGCGTCGCAAGAAGACTTACACAATATTCCAGCGCTAGTTGCTAATTACTTTCTTTTAAAACCAGATGCCAATAATGCAGATCATAAAGTCCAATTTGGTACTTCAGGTCATCGTGGTACAGCAGATAAGTACTCATTTAATGAAGATCATATTCTAGCCATTGCTCAAGCTGTTGCGGAAGTTCGTGCAGAGAAGGGCACCAAAGGCCCGTTATTTTTAGGTAAAGATACCCATGCGTTGTCTGAACCTGCATTCACCAGCACAATTGAAGTACTGATTGCTAATGGCGTTCAAGTCATTATCCAACAAGATAACGGTTTTACACCGACACCTGGTATTTCGCACGCGATTTTGACTCACAACTTGAGTAATGAGCTAAAAGCGGACGGCATTGTGATCACGCCTTCTCATAACCCACCTCAAGATGGTGGGATTAAATACAATCCAACTCACGGTGGTCCTGCAGAAGCTGAATTAACTCAGGCAATTGAAGACCGTGCTAATGTACTGATTGCAGAAGGTTTGCAAGGCGTGAAACGTACGCCGATTACACTGGCAAAGCAATCCGAGCTTTTGCTTGAAACTGATTTGGTGAAACCTTACATCGATGACTTATCAAATGTCGTTGATATCGAGGCAATCCAGAAAGCAGGCCTTAAGTTAGGCGTAGACCCATTAGGGGGCAGCGGTATTGATTACTGGCGCCAGATTGGTCAAGCGTACAACTTAGATTTAACGCTTGTTAGTGAGGCCATTGATCCATCTTTCCAATTCATGTCACTAGACAAAGATGGTGCTATTCGTATGGATTGCTCATCGCCGTATGCGATGGCTGGTTTGTTAGCACTTAAAGACGACTATGACTTAGCGTTTGGTAATGATCCGGATTACGATCGCCACGGAATCGTGACACCAAAGGGTTTGATGAACCCAAATCACTTCTTAGCCGTGTGTATCGATTACTTGTACCGCCATCGTGAAGGTTGGGGTAAAGATGTGGCTGTTGGTAAAACACTGGTATCAAGTGCGCTCATTGACCGCGTTGTTGCTGATTTAGGTCGTGAACTATGCGAAGTACCCGTTGGCTTTAAATGGTTTGTTGACGGCTTATATGAAGGCACATTTGGTTTTGGTGGTGAAGAAAGCGCAGGTGCTTCTTTCCTTCGTAAAGACGGGACGCCTTGGTCTACAGACAAAGACGGTATCATCTTATGTCTATTAGCCGCAGAAATTACCGCAGTGACGGGTAAGAATCCTCAGCAATATTACGAAGAATTGGCGGCAAAACACGGTGAATCTGAATATAACCGTATTCAGGCTGTGGCAAATACTGCGCAAAAGAACGTCTTGAAAAAGCTTTCACCAGATATGGTGTCAGCGGAAATGCTAGCGGGTGAACCAATCACGGCTCGCTTGACTCACGCTCCTGGTAATGGTGCGGCAATTGGTGGCCTTAAGGTGACCACTGAGAACGGCTGGTTCGCTGCTCGTCCATCGGGTACGGAAGATGTTTACAAAATTTATTGTGAGAGCTTTAAAGGTAAAGAGCACCTAAAAGCGATTGAGAAAGAAGCTCAAGAAATTGTAAATCAAGTCTTTAAGCAAGCCGGATTATAATCCTATAAGTGCTGGATAGACCAACAAAGAGGCGGCCAGAATGGTCGCCTTTTTTTCTTTTGTTTTCTGGTTAATTCGTTAGTCGCGAACATTATTAGGCCAATCGTCAGGAACAATAAACCAAAACTCGTTGTTTTCTGTTTGAGCGTAAGTAACACGACTCTCGGAGAGATTATCAATTGGATTTGAGAAGCAATGAGTACCTGTTGTCCACTGGATTTTAGTGAGGGAATAGAGTGACGAAGTAATCAGATGTCGCTGGGAGTAAAAACACCAAAATCCGTCAATCGAGTCGGGCTGTATCTCATACCCTAAACTATGTGTAGGAATGGGTTCGGGAGAAAATGGGTTAATATGCAATCGTCCTTGCATCAAAAGTTTTGGCTTTATACTCGTCCAATTAGGGTGACGATCGATAAATGAGTGAGTGTTAGACATCTCCAATTGATGGTTCAGCATTCTGCTTAACTTGATGTCGAGGCGATCTGCAGCGTTTGGCCCAAACCACTTTTTGTCGTGCAGTAGATAGAATTTGACCGCGACCTCCCAGTGCTCCAGTTCGGATTTCTCAAGGTTACGAATAATAAAGTCGATGGCGCCTAAGGTTCGTTTTTGATCGAATAGCTGTATTTCTTCGGCTTCTATGTGATAAGTCTTCGATAACCGAAACAACTGAGCGCATACATCTTGATAGACAAAGCCAAGGCGAGAGTGATTTAGGTAGATTGGCCGTTCTTCGATATCGAGTAAGGAAAATGGTGAGTAACCTACCACGGGCGGCTTTTCCATTAGAACTGAAGGGCGGTTTTGCACCCATTGCATTAAACTTTCCCCAACCATTGTGATTTCCTTTAGCTTTCGACAATTTAGTATGGAATTGTTATAAACAAACCATTAGATCATTTCACTGGATTGAACCATGAATAACTTACAACTAGAAGCTTTGTTAAACCAAAAACTCTCCCCTAATGCAATTAAAGACTATTGTCCAAACGGCTTGCAAGTCGAGGGCAGTAGTGAAGTAAAGCGAATCGTTACTGGCGTTACGGCATCTTTAGCTTTGATTGAAAAAGCCATCGAATTGAAGGCGGACGCGCTGTTAGTTCATCATGGCTATTTTTGGAAAGGTGAACCAGAAGCTATTCGCGGTATGAAAGGACGTCGTATTCGAAGCCTAATTAAAAATGACATTAATCTCTATGGCTATCATCTACCGCTCGATATTCATCCGGAACTTGGTAACAATGCCCAGTTAGCAAAACAACTGGGTATTAAAGTTGAGGGTGGATTAGAAGGACATGATCAATCCGTTGCTCTATTTGGCTCATTTAATACGCCTGTAAGCGCACTAGACCTGTCTAAACGTATATGTGATGCCTATGGGAGAGAGCCGTTGCATATCTCTCCTGATGCTTCAGAGGAAGTAATAAGGACGGTCGGTTGGTGTACGGGAGGCGGTCAAGACTATATTGACCTCGCAGCAAAACACGGTTTGGATGCGTTTATTTCAGGTGAAATATCAGAAAGAACAACCTATTCGGCTCGTGAGCAGGGTATTCATTATTTTTCCGCAGGGCATCATGCGACTGAACGAGATGGCGTTAAGGCGTTAGGGGAATGGTTAGCGGCCGAACATGGGTTAGATGTAACGTTTGTAGACATCAATAATCCAGTTTAAGGCATAAGGATTCGATTTAATTTGGGCATAGTCGAGTCAAATTGTTCAGACTCCGTAATCACAACTTATTCATCATAAAAAAACCGATGCACTAGGCATCGGTTTTGTTTTTCTAAATATCTAAACTTCTAACGTGCTATTCGCGCTCATGAAGAGGTTGGAAGTCACGCATTTTTTCGCCTTTGTAAAGTTGGCGAGGACGACCGATACGGTTGTCTGGATCTGAGTGCATCTCGTTCCAATGAGCAATCCAGCCGATAGTACGAGACATCGCGAAGATCACGGTAAACATTGATACTGGAATACCAATTGCCTTCAAGATAATGCCAGAATAGAAATCTACGTTAGGGTAAAGTTTCTTCTCAACAAAGTACTCATCAGACAGGGCAATACGTTCAAGTTCCATAGCTACGTCGAGCAGTGGATCTTGGATGCTTAATTCCTTGAGCACTTCATGACATGCTTCACGCATTACAGTTGCACGTGGATCGTAGTTTTTGTAGACACGGTGACCAAAGCCCATTAAGCGGAACGGGTCATCTTTGTCTTTTGCTTTTGCTACGTATTCTTCAATGTTGTCAACAGAACCAATCTCTTCAAGCATACGTAAACATGCTTCGTTGGCACCACCGTGAGCAGGCCCCCAAAGAGAGGCGATACCAGCCGCGATACAAGCAAACGGGTTAGCACCAGATGAACCAGCCAAACGAACAGTAGACGTAGAAGCGTTTTGTTCGTGATCAGCATGAAGGGTGAAAATCTTATCCATTGCGCGAGCAACAACCGGATTTACTGTGTATTCCTCACATGGGTTAGCAAACATCATGTATAGGAAGTTTTCCGCGTAGCTCAATTCGTTACGTGGGTAGATAAACGGTTGGCCAATAGAGTATTTGTAACACATCGCAGCCAGCGTTGGCATTTTTGATAACAAGCGATATGCAGCGATCTCTCGGTGAGAGTCGTTGTTGATATCTAAAGAGTCGTGATAGAACGCAGCCAAAGCGCCTACTACACCACACATGATTGCCATTGGGTGGGCGTCACGTCGGAAGCCATGGAAGAAGCTGGCAATTTGTTCGTGAACCATAGTGTGACGAGTTACGATTTCTTTAAACTCTTGATATTGCTGACGATCAGGTGCTTCGCCATTCAATAGGATATAACAAACTTCTAAGTAATCCGCATTGTTGGCAAGCTGATCAATTGGGTAGCCACGGTGAAGCAGTACGCCTTTTGCACCATCAATATAAGTGATTTGAGACTCACAAGATGCAGTGGCAAGAAAACCAGGGTCAAATGTAAAGTAACCGTTGGAACCCAATTTACGAACATCAATGACTTCAGGACCCAGTGTACCGTCCATTATTGGGAATTCGATTGGGGCTAAACCTTCGATGTGAAGGGTCGCTTTCTTATCCGTCATAACACTCTCCTTTGTTTATTATTAATCCGTCCAGGATATTTTCTGTGTCAAATTTGTACTCAGAAACACAACTAAAGTCAATTATTCTGCTCTTTTGTGTGCACTTGTTTGAATTTTTCATAGGAAAAAAGTTAAAAATCTGTTCTATGTGGCATTATTTGTTACATCGTTTGTATTAATATGTTACCACCCGTATAGTTACATTGAAAATTTTGCTTAAATCCTTATAAATTCTAGGCTAAAAAGAAATATAAGGAAAAACTTAAATACGAATTTTAACATTCCATTTACATTAAACTCGGCAGATATCGCGAATAAACGTTAATTAAATGTTAAAAATTGTCGGTTTGAGAGCAAATTTGGCCTATAACAATAAATGCTTCAAAGGAGCTGAGTGAGCAAGCCCGTGAAAGATAGAAAGTCAAGACCTGTTAATTTAGATTTACAGACCGTTCACTTTCCTATTACTGCTATTGCATCAATCCTGCATCGAGTTGCAGGTGTGATCACGTTTGTAGCAATAGGAATTTTGCTGTGGTTGTTGTCCGTATCGTTGTCGTCCCCCCTTGGTTTTAAACAAGCTTATGATTTAGTCGATGGTTTCTTTGTCACCTTTATTTTATGGGGCATTCTAACTGCATTGGCATATCACATTGTTGGTGGCCTACGCCATCTCGCAATGGACCTTGGTTATTTTGAAGAACTCGAATCAGGAGCGATGAGCGCGAAAGTCTCGTTTATCATTACTGGTGTACTGTCTCTTCTTGCGGGGATACTAGTATGGTAAAGAATATTTCATCCTTCGGACGTAATGGCGTACACGATTTCTTACTTATTCGTGCGAGTGCCATCGTTCTTACGCTTTATACCTTTTATATTGTGGGCTTCTGTGCCTTTAACGATATTACCTACCACTCTTGGACTGCTTTTTTTGCTGGCACGTTTACCAAGGTGTTTACCATGGTTTCACTTGTGTGTGTGCTAATTCACGCATGGATTGGACTATGGCAGGTATTGACTGACTACATTAAACCTGCGGCTCTCCGCGGTGGATTACAGTTGGCGATTGTCGTTGTATTGTTTGGCTACTTTTTCTCTGGCCTATTTGTATTGTGGGGTGCGTAAGTGACTATTCCTGTTCGTGAATTCGATGCCGTGGTAATCGGCGCTGGTGGTGCGGGTATGCGCGCTGCCCTTCAAATTTCTGAGCAAGGCCTTAGCTGTGCCTTGTTATCTAAAGTATTTCCAACCCGTTCTCATACTGTGTCCGCTCAAGGGGGCATTACTGTTGCTCTTGGTAATGCGCACGAAGATCATTGGGAACAACACATGTACGACACGGTGAAAGGTTCTGATTACATTGGTGATCAAGATGCCATCGAGTACATGTGTAAAAATGGTCCAGAATCGGTAATCGAACTTGAAAAGATGGGGCTGCCATTTTCTCGTTTCGATAACGGAACGATCTACCAACGACCATTCGGTGGCCAATCTAAAAATTTTGGTGGTGAACAAGCGGCGCGTACGGCAGCTGCGGCAGACCGTACAGGTCATGCCTTGCTTCATACGTTGTATCAGCAGAACATCAAACACAAAACGACCATTTTCTCAGAGTGGTACGCGCTTGATTTAGTAAAAAATGAAGACGGGGCGATTCTTGGTACAACAGCACTATGTATGGAAACCGGTGAGGTTTGTTATTTCAAATCGAAAGCCACCATATTAGCGACAGGTGGTGCTGGTCGAATTTACGCTTCTACCACGAATGCGCACATCAATACTGGTGATGGTGTTGGCATGGCAATCCGTGCTGGCGTACCAATGCAAGATATCGAAATGTGGCAATTCCACCCGACAGGCATTGCTGGTGCGGGTGTACTGGTAACAGAAGGTTGTCGTGGTGAAGGTGGTTATCTGCTGAACAAAGACGGCGAACGCTTTATGGAGCGTTATGCACCAAACGCAAAAGATCTTGCAGGCCGTGATGTTGTCGCGCGTTCAATGATGATTGAGATTCGTGAAGGACGTGGCTGTGATGGACCATGGGGCCCACACATCAAACTTAAGCTCGATCATCTAGGTAAAGAGGTACTTGAATCTCGCTTACCTGGCGTATGTGAACTATCTCGTACGTTTGCGCATGTGGATCCTGTAAAAGAGCCGATTCCAGTAATTCCTACTTGTCACTACATGATGGGGGGCGTACCAACTCAAGTCTCCGGTCAAGCGATTAAACAAGACAGCCAAGGTAACGACGTAGAAGTTCATGGTTTGTATGCTTGTGGTGAAATTGCTTCGGTATCGGTTCATGGGGCTAACCGACTAGGTGGTAATTCACTGTTGGATTTAGTGGTATTTGGCCGTGCAACAGGCTTACACCTTGGCGAAACGCTAAAAGCTCAAACGGAAGCTAAACCAGCGACTGAAGATGATATTCAAGCTTCACTGGCTCGTTACAATCGTTGGGAAGACAGCACGGGTGGTGAAGATCCTGTGCAAATTCGTAAAGACCTACAGCAGTGCATGCAAAATAACTTCTCGGTGTTCCGTGAAGGCGATGCAATGGCAAAAGGCTTGGAAGAACTTAAAGTGATTCGTGAGCGACTGAAAAATGCGCACCTTGCAGATAAGTCGACAGAGTTTAATACCCAACGCATTGAGTGTTTAGAGCTAGAAAACTTAATGGAGACGGCTTACGCGACAGCAGTAGCGGCTAACTTTAGAACCGAAAGCCGTGGTGCTCACGCGCGTTTCGATTTCCCAGACCGTGATGACAGCACTTGGTTGTGTCATTCAGTTTACGACCCAGAGACAGAATCTATGTCTAAGCGTGACGTAAACATGGAACCAATCCATCGTGATGCATTTCCGCCTAAAGCACGTGTCTACTAAGGGAGCAATATTATGAAACTGACTTTCTCTCTTTACCGCTATAACCCTGATGCGGATAAAAAGCCTTACATGAAAGATTACACTCTTGAAGTTGAAGAGGGATCAGACATGATGCTACTGGATGCGCTTATCTTGTTGAAAGAGCAAGATCCAACGATCGCATTCCGTCGTTCTTGTCGTGAAGGTGTCTGTGGTTCAGATGGCTTGAACATGAATGGTAAAAATGGCTTGGCGTGTATTACTTCTTTGTCTGACCTAATTGGCAAAGACAAGATTGTTATTCGCCCTTTGCCTGGACTGCCTGTTGTTCGAGATTTGATCGTTGACATGACACAGTTTTACGATAATTACGAAAAAGTGAAACCTTATTTGGTCTCCGATGGCAACGTACCGCCATCGCGTGAAAACCTTCAGCTTCCAGAAGATAGAGCGCATTTAGATGGATTGTATGAATGCATTATGTGTGCATGTTGTACGACGTCGTGCCCTTCATTCTGGTGGAACCCTGATAAATTCATCGGACCAGCTGGTTTACTTGCTGCGTACCGCTGGTTAATTGATAGCCGCGATAGTGCAACAGATGAACGTTTATCTGATCTTGACGATGCATTTAGCGTTTTTCGTTGCCATGGCATCATGAACTGTGTAAGTGTTTGTCCTAAGGGATTAAATCCGACGAAAGCGATAGGTCATATTAAAACGATGTTGATTAATCGTTCTGTGTGATATCAGTCGAAAATGGAATAGAAGTTTGCTGGCTTTCGGGTCAGCAGGATAGATGCTCGGCATAATGTCCGAGCACAAGTGAAACTACTGGTTAAGGGAAAATATGCACAACGGCGTGATGAAGGCATGGCTCGAGTCTTCACACTTGGCTGGCGCCAATGCAACGTACGTAGAGGACCTCTACGAACTGTATCTTAGTGACCCCGACCTGGTAAGTGAGGAGTGGAAACGAGTATTTGAAGGTTTACCTACGCATCCTGAAGATGTAGTGGAGCAGCCTCATTCTCGTGTCCGTGACTACTTCCGTCGATTAGCGAAAGAAACAAAGCATTACAATGTCCAAGTTAGTGATCCTGATGTCGATGCGAAACAAGTAAAAGTTCTACAGCTTATTAATGCTTACCGCTTCCGCGGGCATCAAGCTGCTAATCTAGATCCCCTAGGAATTTGGAAACGCGATCCTGTCGCTGACCTAGATCCTGCCTTTCATAATCTCAATGAAGAAGACTTTGAAGAAACCTTTAATGTAGGTTCTTTTGCTATTGGTCAAGAGACCATGGTGCTAAAAGATCTGCATAAAGCACTTCAACAGACTTATTGTGGCTCTATCGGTGCAGAATACATGCACATGACCAATACAGAACAAAAGCGTTGGATTCAACAGCGTTTGGAGTCGGTATCTGGACAGCCATCATTCAACCGAGAAGAAAAGCAAACTTTCTTAGATGAGCTAACGGCAGCTGAAGGCCTTGAGCGTTATCTTGGTGCGAAATTCCCGGGCGCGAAACGTTTCTCATTGGAAGGTGGTGATGCACTGATTCCAATGACGAAAGAAATGATTCGTCATGCGGGTAGCCAAGGCATGCGTGAAGTTGTCGTGGGCATGGCTCACCGTGGCCGTTTAAACATGTTGGTTAACGTGTTGGGCAAAAAGCCGCAAGATCTCTTTGATGAGTTTGCAGGCAAGCACGATGATACATGGGGAACCGGTGACGTTAAGTACCACCAAGGTTTCTCAGCAGATTTTGCGACACCAGGTAATGATGTTCACCTGGTACTAGCGTTTAACCCTTCACATTTGGAAATCGTAAACCCGGTAGTTATCGGTTCAGTTCGTGCGCGTCAAGATCGTTTAGGCGATAAAGATGGCAACAGCGTTCTTCCTATTACTATTCATGGTGACTCTGCCATCGCTGGCCAAGGCGTGGTACAGGAGACATTCAATATGTCTCAAACCCGAGGTTTCCAAGTTGGCGGTACTGTTCGAATTGTGATTAACAACCAGGTTGGTTTCACTACTTCCAACCCGCGTGATACTCGCTCGACCATGTACTGTACTGATATTGCTAAGATGGTTCAGGCGCCAATTTTCCACGTTAACGCTGACGATCCAGAAGCGGTAGCATTTGTTGCTCGAATTGCTTTGGATTACCGTAATACGTTTAAACGTGATGTGGTGGTCGAGTTGGTTTGTTACCGACGCCATGGACACAACGAAGCTGATGAGCCAAGTGCAACGCAGCCTCTTATGTATCAGAAAATTAAGAAGCACCCTACGCCTCGCAAATTGTACGCGGACGTGTTAATTGACCGAGGCGAGTTCGATATCGAAACCGCTACTCAATTGGTTAATGAATACCGTGATGCGCTTGATCACGGTGAAGTGGTAGTAAAAGAATGGCGTCCTATGCGTCTTCACTCTGTCGATTGGTCTCCATACTTAGATCACGACTGGGATGATGCTTGGGAAAATGAATACGATATTGACCGTCTGAAAGAGCTCGGCCAGCGTATTTGTCAGTACCCAGAAAGCCATAAACTGCAAAGTCGTGTACAAAAACTGTATAACGATCGTGTGGCCATGATGAACGGTGAAAAGGCTGTTGATTGGGGTATGGCAGAAACATTGGCTTACGCAACATTAGTTGATGACGGTAAGCGCATTCGTATTTCAGGCCAAGATTCAGGCCGTGGTACTTTCTTCCACCGTCATGCTGTTCTGCATAATCAATCGGATGCGAGTACCTATGTTCCTCTGACAAACATTCATGATAAACAAGGGCCATTCCAAGTTTATGATTCAGTGTTATCAGAAGCGGCAGTACTGGCATTTGAATATGGTTACGCGACGACAGAGCCTGGAGGCTTAACGCTTTGGGAAGCTCAGTTTGGTGATTTCGCCAACGGTGCCCAAGTAGTTATCGATCAGTTTATTTCATCTGGTGAGCAAAAGTGGGCGCGTTTATGTGGTCTTACTATGCTGCTTCCTCATGGATATGAAGGTCAAGGCCCAGAGCACTCGTCGGCACGTTTAGAGCGCTATTTACAATTGTGTGCTGAACAGAATATGCAGGTTGTTGTTCCATCAACACCGGCTCAGGTTTATCACATGCTCCGTCGTCAAGTTGTGCGTCCAATGCGTCGCCCACTGATTGTAATGTCGCCGAAATCATTGTTACGTCATCCATTGTGTACATCTACGCTTGAAGATTTGTCTCAGGGCACCTTCCTACCAGCTATTCCAGAAGTGGATGAGTTGGATGCAGCTAAAGTGAAACGCGTTGTGTTCTGTGCTGGTAAAGTTTATTACGACCTACTAGAACAACGCCGCAACAATGAACAAGATGATGTTGCTATTGTTCGTATCGAGCAACTATATCCTTTCCCGAAAGATGACGTAGAAGCGGCGATTGCACAATACAGCAATGTTCAAGACTTCGTGTGGTGTCAAGAAGAGCCTCAAAACCAAGGTGCTTGGTATTCAAGTCAACATAACTTCCGTGCAGCTATCCCTGCTGGAACAGACTTGAAATACGCCGGTCGTCCGGCTTCAGCGTCACCTGCGGTTGGCTATATGTCAGTACACTTGAAACAACAGAAAGCGCTGGTTAACGATGCGCTGACTCTAGATTAAGAACTAGAAGAATAAGGACGAAACAGACATGACAATTGAAATTCTGGTTCCAGATTTACCTGAATCTGTCGCAGACGCAACGGTTGCTACTTGGCACAAACAGCCTGGTGATGCGGTAACTCGTGATGAAGTGATCGTTGATATCGAAACAGATAAAGTCGTTTTGGAAGTTCCGGCTTCTGAAGATGGCGTATTGGAAGCGATCGTTGAAGCCGAAGGCGCAACGGTATTAGGACGTCAAGTTATTGGCCGTCTAAAGCCGGGTGCGGTTGCTGGTGAACCAACAGTCGATAAAACTGAAGAGAACGAAGCCTCTCCGGACAAGCGCCATAAAGCGGCACTGACCGAAGAAACCAATGATGCGCTAAGCCCAGCCGTTCGTCGCCTCCTTGGCGAGCATGGCCTTGAAGCAAGTCAGGTTAAAGGTACTGGTGTTGGCGGTCGTATTACTCGAGAAGACATCGAAGCTCACCTAGCTAACGCTAAAAAGGCGGCTTCTACCGCTAAAGCTGAACCTGAAATTGATGTGCCTTCAGCAGCTCGTACACAAAAGCGTGTGCCAATGACTCGTTTGCGTAAACGTGTCGCTGAGCGCTTGCTAGAAGCAAAAAATAGTACGGCAATGCTAACAACGTTTAACGAAGTGAACATGAAGCCAATCATGGAACTTCGTAAACAGTACAAAGACCAATTTGAAGAGCGTCACGGTGCGCGTCTTGGCTTTATGTCTTTTTACGTTAAAGCGGTAACAGAAGCACTAAAACGTTACCCTGAAGTGAATGCATCAATTGATGGTGAAGAAATTGTATACCACAATTACTTCGACATCAGCATGGCTGTATCAACGCCGCGAGGCTTGGTTACTCCAGTCCTAAAAGACTGCGATACGCTTGGATTTGCTGACATTGAAAAAGGCATTAAAGAGCTGGCTGTTAAAGGCCGCGATGGCAAGCTAACGGTTGACGAACTAACAGGTGGCAACTTCACCATTACTAATGGCGGAGTGTTTGGCTCCCTGATGTCAACGCCTATCATTAACCCACCACAAGCAGCAATCTTGGGGATGCATAAAATCCAAGATCGTCCAATGGCGGTTGATGGAAAAGTTGAAATTTTACCAATGATGTACCTAGCACTGTCTTACGATCACCGCCTTGTCGATGGCCGTGAGTCAGTGGGTTTCCTAGTAACAATTAAAGAGTTACTAGAAGATCCAGCACGCCTATTGCTAGACGTGTAATTTAGCCCTTGGGAGCTGGTGAGAATCAGCTCCTAAATTTGAGGTTTGCCTCAACTAAGCTCAACAACCCTACAAGCACAGACATTACAAGTGCCTTCTAAGACCTAGGTCTTGATGTGTACTCAAGTAATGGCTTAATGGAAATAATAAATCCCTTAAGGGATAAACAAATGGAATAGCTCAATGAATTTGCATGAATATCAAGCCAAACAGCTGTTTGCAGAATTCGGTTTACCCGTACCAGAAGGATACGCGTGTGATACTGCGCAAGAAGCTTTTGAAGCTGCTGGCCGTATAAGCACGGAAAAGAAAGTTGTTAAATGTCAGGTTCACGCTGGTGGTCGCGGTAAAGCGGGCGGCGTAGAGCTTCATGACACTAAAGACGGCGTAAAAGAATTTGCGCAAAAGTGGCTAGGCAAAAACCTAGTGACTTACCAAACAGATGCGAACGGTCAACCAGTAACTAAGATCTTGGTTGAAGAAGCATCAAACATTGCTAACGAACTGTACCTAGGTGCGGTAGTTGACCGTGCAACACGTCGTATCGTGTTCATGGCGTCAACAGAAGGCGGTGTGGATATTGAAAAAATTGCTGAAGAAACGCCTGAGTTGATTCATCAAGCTGCGATTGATCCACTTGTTGGCCCTCAGACTTATCAAGGTCGTGAGCTAGCATTCAAATTAGGCCTAGCGGGTGATCAAATTAAGCAGTTTGTTAAGATCTTTATGGGTCTTGGCGACATGTTTGCACAGTACGACCTTGCGCTACTTGAGATTAACCCTCTGGTTATCACCAAAGAAGGCAACCTTCTGTGTTTAGACGGAAAAATCAACATCGACTCAAACGCGATGTACCGTCAGCCTAAGCTTCGTGAAATGCACGATCCATCTCAAGAAGATGAGCGTGAAGCACATGCAGCACAATGGGAACTAAACTACGTCGCACTCGACGGCAGCATTGGTTGCATGGTTAATGGTGCTGGACTTGCGATGGGTACGATGGATATCGTGAACCTACATGGCGGTCAACCTGCAAACTTCCTAGATGTTGGCGGAGGCGCGACGAAAGAGCGTGTAACAGAAGCGTTCAAAATCATTCTTTCTGATGACAATGTTAAAGCCGTTCTAGTGAACATCTTCGGCGGCATTGTTCGTTGTGACTTGATTGCAGACGGCATCATTGGTGCAGTGGAAGAAGTTGGCGTAAAAGTACCGGTTGTCGTTCGTCTAGAAGGCAACAATGCTCCACTTGGTTCGCAAAAACTTGCAGAAAGTGGACTTAACATTATTGCTGCAAACTCTCTAACGGAAGCAGCGGAAAAAGTAGTTGCTGCTGCGGAGGGCAAATAATGTCTGTATTAATTAATAAAGATACCAAAGTAATCTGCCAAGGTTTCACTGGCGGACAAGGTACATTCCACTCAGAGCAAGCGATTGATTACGGAACGCAAATGGTCGGTGGTGTATCACCGGCTAAAGGCGGACAGGTTCATTTGGGCCTACCCGTATTTAACACCGTTCGTGACGCAGTAGAAACAACCGGCGCAACAGCTTCGGTTATTTACGTACCAGCACCATTTTGTAAAGATGCGATCCTTGAAGCCATCGATTCAGGTATCAAGCTGATCGTTACCATTACTGAAGGCATTCCAACGCTTGATCTACTTGACGTTAAAGTACGTCTAGATGAAGCGGGCGTAGTTATGATTGGTCCTAACTGCCCGGGTGTCATTACTCCTGATGAATGTAAGATTGGTATTATGCCTGGTCACATTCATAAGAAGGGTAAAGTTGGTATCGTATCTCGTTCTGGTACGCTAACGTACGAAGCCGTTAAGCAAACAACAGACGAAGGCTTCGGCCAGTCTACTTGTGTTGGTATCGGCGGAGACCCGATTCCTGGTTCTAACTTCATCGATATTTTGAAGCTATTCCAAGAAGATCCGGAAACCGAAGCCATCGTGATGATTGGTGAAATTGGTGGTACTGCTGAAGAAGAAGCAGCGGCTTATATTAAGGCAAACGTTACTAAGCCTGTCGTCTCTTACATTGCGGGTGTTACAGCGCCTCCTGGTAAGCGTATGGGCCATGCTGGTGCGATTATCTCAGGTGGTAAGGGTACTGCTGAAGACAAATTCGCAGCACTTGAAGAAGCTGGCGTTAAAACAGTAAAAAGCTTAGCAGACATTGGTAAAGCGTTACGCGAAATCACTGGCTGGTAAGTAAACTCATACTTACGTCCAAACAAAAATACCGACGATATTAGCGTCGGTATTTTTTTATTCATCGGAAGTCTATCTAGCTGGCTACTTTTTTGAACTGCGCTAGCAAGAATATCGATGCCGCACTGAGTACAACGGAAGGGCCCGCCGGAGTATCAAAATGCCATGAACAATAGAGGCCTGAAATAACAGACGCAACACCAAACATGGAAGCGAGTAATGCCATTTGTTCTGGTGTTTTTGCGAATCTTCTCGCGGCAGCGGCTGGTATTATCATCAATGAGGTGATGAGTAGCGCACCTACAAATTTCATACCCACGGCAATGACAACGCCTACCAATAGCATGAGTACTAAGCGCATAAGCTCAGTGTTTATGCCTTCAATACTCGCTAATTCCTCGTTTACGCTGCTCGACAATAACGGATGCCAAAAGATAAATAACATCGTTAATACAAACGCACCACCTAAGAAAATAAACCATAAATCGTCAGGTGAAACTGCTAGCAAATCACCAAACAAATACCCCATCAGATCCACTCGAACATTGTCAAAGAAGCTGATAGCAACCAAGCCCATAGACAAAGAACTGTGTGCCAAGATCCCGAGTAACGTATCAGTTGCAACGAGTTGTTGCCTTTGCAGAGTCACCAATACGACGGCCAAGCCTATGCAGCAGATGACAAGTGCGAAGTACAGGTTGATATCAAGTAAGAAACCCAGCGATAACCCCAGTAAAGAAGCGTGCGCTAAAGTGTCGCCAAAATAGGCCATTTTACGCCAGACAACAAACGAACCCAAAGGGCCTGTGATCAAAGCAATTGCAATCCCTGCAAGTATGGAAGGGAGCAGAAAATCAATCATGTTTGCAATGTCCGTGTTTATGGTTGTGGCAGTCGAGGGCCTCGCCTAAAACGGGCTGGCCTGCTAAGTCATGATGGTGTTCATGGCTATGCTCGTAAAACGCAATTGATTCGTGGGAGCGTTGGCCGAACATCGCGATATAAGATGGGTGCTTACTGACCATTTCAGGAGCCCCTGAACAGCAAATATGGTGCTGCAAACATACTACGTGATCGGTTTTTGCCATGACTAAGTGCAAGTCATGGGAAATCATTAATATGGCACAGTTAAAGCGATGACGTAGATGATCAATTAGTTCATAAAGATCGATTTGCCCCTGCACGTCGACACCTTGAGCGGGTTCGTCTAAAACAAGTAGTTCAGGTCGATGCAATAATGCCCGAGCGAGCAGAACCCGTTGAGTTTCTCCGCCGGAAAGCATGTGCATATTATGTTCATTTAAATGGCCAGCGCCGACAAGGCGAAGTGCGTCTAAACGTTCTTGTTGGCTGTATTTTCCTGCTAGCTTTAAAAATCTTTCAACACTCAAAGGAAGTGTATCATTAAGGCGAAGTTTTTGAGGGACGTAACCTATCTTCGGTTTACCATCTAAAGTCAGTGTGCCCGTAAACTGCTTATTTAGGCCGAGAATAACCTTTACTAACGTCGACTTACCCGCGCCATTTGGGCCAATCAAAGTGGTTATTTGGCCTTTATAGAGTTCAAGGTCAATGTTGGAAAGAGCGGTGTTGCCACCAAATTTAACATTAATAGATTTTAAAGAGACGAGCGGTTTCATTGTAAACCTGTGTTGCATTGTTGATATGTTATAAAGTAACATTCATGCCTAAGTTAACCAAGTAACTTTGATCTAGAGGAAAAAATGTCACGTTTATCACTATTACTTATCGCTTTGAGTGCTGTTCCAGCAGTCTCTCACGCGACAAACGTATTGAGTTCGGTCAAGCCAATTCAACTCATTGCGAATGAAATTACAGAAGGCGTGACTCAGTCTGATGTTTTAATGTCCACCAATACTTCGCCGCATGATTATGCCTTAAAACCATCAGATGTAAAAAAACTTCGTTCAGCTGATTTGGTTATTTGGGTTGGCCCGGATCTAGAAACCTTTTTACAAGGCGTATTAGTTGAACACAAAGGTTCACTAAATCTGAGTGAACATGAGAGCATAACTTTTAGAAAATATGGTGGCTGTGGTTGCGGTAATCACAAGGATTCTCATGAAGGACATGACCATGACTCTCATGAAGGACATGACCATGACTCTCATGAAGGACATGACCATGACTCTCACGAAGGGCATGACCATGACTCTCACGAAGGGCATGACCATGACTCTCACGAAGGGCATGACCATGACTCTCACGAAGGGCATGACCATGATTCTCACGAAGGACATGACCATGACTCTCACAAAGCGGATGAGCATGATGCACATGAAGGACATGAAGGACATGATCATGGCGATCATAGCCACGCTGCAGGCTCTCGTGATCCGCATGTTTGGTTAGGGCCAAAGCAAGCTGAACAGATTGCAGCAGTGATTGCTAGCAAGTTGTCTGAAATTGATCCTGAGAATGCTGCAGTCTACAAAGATAACTTAGCGAAGTTTAAAATAAACCTTTCTGCAACAACTGCGGAGTTGCAGTCTAGTTTTGAATCGGTGAAAGACAAAGGTTATTTTGTATTCCATGATGCTTACGGATATTACGAAAACTATTTTGGTTTAAATAACTTAGGTCACTTTACTGTCAGTCCTGAGCGTAAGCCTGGCGCAAAAACCTTGAACAAAATTCGTAAAAAGCTTGAATCTAATGCGGCACATTGCGTATTCTCAGAGCCACAATTTACCCCTGCAGTGGTGAAGTCTGTGACTCGTGGTACAGATGTTAATCGTGGTGAGTTAGATCCTCTAGCGATAGATATCACTGTTCAGTCGGGTGCATACTTTGACTTCTTGAAGTCACTTGGTTCCCAATTCGAGACATGTTTATCTGAATGAAAAATATCCAGAACGCTGCCAGTTCATGGCAGCGCTTCCCTAAAAAACATCGCCTATCTATCTTAAGCTTGGCGACGTTAACGATGGTCGCCCTTTTGTGGCGACCTTCGAGTATTGAAATTGCTTCGGATTCGCGAAAGCCCGTTGACATGTCAACGACGCAGCGTTCGGTACTTGGCGACCAAAATAGCGAGCCTTTAGGGGAGCAAATAGACTCTAATTCACCTGAGTTTTCAGCACCGAAAGATGAGTTAGAGCAAGAAATTAGTTCCGCGCAGCAAACCCATCGACACGTTATTGCCAAAAATGAGCTGCTAGGCAGTATTTTTGAGCAGTACGGTTTGACTCAAAATGACATGTACTCTCTGATAGCAGCCAATCGTTCGATTGAGCGAATCAATCCTGGAATGACATTAGAGTGGTCGCTTGGAGAAGGCGGAAAAATTACCGAATTAAAGCTCGAACGTAATGTAAAAGATGCTGATCTCTATACGTGGGAAGACGGCCGTTATCATTACGAAAGAGTTGAAACCCAAGGCGAGATGCAGCCAGTTTTGCTTCATGGGCGGATAACAGATAGTTTTTATAATGCAGCGCGATCTGCCGGTTTATCGGAAGGTCAGATCATTACCATTGCGAAAGCGATGCAATGGAAGTTTGATCTAGGTCGACAAGCGAAAAAGGGTGATCGTTTTGCCGTTCAATTAGAGCGTGAGTTTATTGACGGCAAAGCAGTAGGGCGCGGTGAGATTAAGGCATTGCTTTATCAAAGTGGCAGTCGAGAATACGCGGCGATCCAATATCAAGATGGTAATTTTTATGATGAGAAAGGCCAAAGTCTAGCGAGAGCATTTGATCGTTTGCCGACCTCTAAAAGATACCGCATCAGCTCTCCGTTTAACCCTAACCGTAAACACCCGGTAACAGGTCGTATTGCTCCCCATAATGGTACAGATTTCGCCACCCCGATTGGTACACCTATTTATGCGACGGGTGATGGCGTGGTCGTTAAAGCTCAAAAACATGCTTTAGCTGGCAATTACGTGGTGATCAAGCATGGACGAGAGTACATGACGAGGTTCTTACACCTACACCGTATTCTAGTTAAAAAGGGCGATACCGTTACACGTGGTCAAAAAATTGCACTTAGTGGTAATACCGGACGCTCTACGGGACCACACCTTCACTATGAGTTGATTAAGAACTCACGCCCTGTTAACGCGATGAAAGTTCCCCTCCCACAGGCGTCGCCAGTTCCAAGTAATCAGCGTACTCGCTTTGTGGCTACAGCAGAAAGTGTTCTTTCAAGTTTACGTGACCAAATCTAAATAAATTTAAGGCGTATCTCAATACGCCTTTTTTATTGGCTGCATTTCGTATATTTTTTGAAGATAATTTTTATTAAAAAATAATCAAGCAAACGCATTGTTTGTTCTTTTGCTGCCATAGGTAACTTTGTGAACTCATCGTTTTGTCGTTGGGTATTGTTTTGTTTTTTACACTGCTTTGCATTTGTCCAAAACAATGCCACCGCGTCTGAAAACTCGTCTATTTTTTACCCTTTGCCACTGCAGCATCAAGGGCAATTCATTGTGGCCAAGCAAATGTTTTCTGGCCCGGCTGGTGGGCTTTGGATTCATGATGTTTATGGTCAGCTGCGATTTTTTGATGGCCGACATATTTTACCTCGCTCTGGCGGTATCGTTGATTTCCCAGTGGACGATGTCGCTTATATCAATAATTATTTTTGGTATGTTCAAGAGAATCAAGTTTATCGATTTAGCCCCTCAGAAGAGCCCGAACTCATGCTTAGTCTGGGTCTTAACCGGACAATAGAGAAGATAGGGACAAGTGGACGCTTTCTTTGGATAGCAGGAAGCGAATTCTTTTATACTTACGATACTCATTCTGGTCAATTTACCGAGTACCCGCTCACATTTGTTTTCAACCGCACAGCGCGTAGTGAAGTCAGCATCAATCAAGCGATATTTATTCAAAATAAGTGGGTCTTAGCGACGACCTCCGGAACATACCTCAGTGATGGTGATACTTTTAGTCACATCAAAGCATCAGGTAGAGCTCATGTTGAAACTATCTACTTTTCTCCTAAGCGTCGCCAATTGGTAATTGGAACCCTTCAAGGGGCACGCATTGTTAATATTGATGACCACCAACAAAGTGCTCCGTTCATCCTGCCTTCCGCTAAAGTAATTACCATAGAAGAGACAGATGCAGCGTATTGGATTGGAACTGAAAATGGGATTGTGGCTTTTCGTTTTTTAGATGAAGAAGTCACCCAAATAAACGCAAACTTTCAAGATGATTATTCGTTACCTGGCGGCTATATATATGACCTATTAAACGATGGCCAGGGTGGGATTTGGGTCGCGACCAATAAAGGCATCAGCTATTTTTCTTTATTTAGTCGTCTTTTTGAACGTATCAAATCGAACCAACTAAAAAGCACATCGGGGCTAGGTCATATTAATCGAGTATTTAGCGACCGAGAAGGATTGTATTGGATAGCAACAGACCGAGGGTTATACAAATTTCAGCCAAAAGTATCGGAAGAGCCTGAGCGTGTTGTTACCGCTGCAATCAATGACATGGTTCGACAGGGGGAAAAACTGTGGCTAGCGATGGATGATGGTCTTTATCAGTATTTCCCCAATTCTAACGCTATTAAAAAGAACCGTTTTCCCAGTCAGTTACAAAACCGCAAGATCAATCATCTTGTTTTTGATGATGCTGGTGTACTGTGGGTGACGACAGATTCAGGATTATTGCGCTACTTTCCTGAACAGTCAATTGTTGAGAACCTAGGTTACGAATGGGTAACGAGTGAACTTGGGCCAAGTAGTATTACCCATCTTTACAGTGGTCATAGTGGCTCTATATGGATAGGCACGGGTCATGGTTCCTATCTTTACCAAAACGGCAAGATCACTCTTCAGAAAACCAGTCAGTTGTTTGGACAAACAATCGATATGTTGGAGACAGAAGGTCGCTATATCTGGAATATCTCTAGCCACGGGCTGTCACGTTTAAGTCTCGACACTGCAACCTTGACGGATATCGCTTTATACGAAACAGACATAAAACCTTTATGTGTGCTTTCAACGGATAAGGGGCTCTGGCTTACGACGTCGAAAGGGCTAAGTTTTTATTCTTATGAAGGAGAACTTCAACGTCATTTTGGCGCCCCATTTGGTCTAGTCAATAATGAGTTCTTGCCTGATGCGTGTTCGGTTGATGAATCGAAAGAAAATTTTATTTTTGGCTCCAAGCATGGGGTTATTTATGCTTCAGAAACGGCATTACTTGCAGCCCACTTGCCTGAAAGTCAGGTGCGGGTGGGTCAGGTTTTACTTGATACAATACCGGTTGCCTATGCGCCTGATGCTAAAAAGCACTATGTATTCCCGCACGGTAAAACATTGTCTTTTGTCATAGGAGTCTTGCCCGATTTTGATATTTGGAGTTTGGAATATCGGTTGTTGGGTTCAAGTAATAATACGTGGACTAAATTTCAAGGCTCGCAATTGACGATTGATTACCTTTTGCCCGGAGAGTACGAGCTAGAAATCAGAACAGATAGCGCAGTGAGTTTACAAGATAACCCATCAACATTTAAGTTTACGGTATCAACGCCGTGGTTTATGTCTGGTTGGTTTGTTTTACTGAGTGGTCTTTTTGTACTTTTTGCTATTGCACTGTTTTTTTATTGGCGGTCTCGTCAAGTCTGGGTAATAAACAGAAAGTTGAAAGACAAAGTCGAGTTGCGAACAAGCCAATTAAAGCATCAGAGTGATGCCTTGTTATATAGTAATGTGCAGCTTAAAAAGCAATTGGCGACACGACAAAGTTTTATAGATGTACTTGCTCTAGAAGCATTTAATAAGCTCTCTCAGGTTACTCGTATTACCCCTCATTCGAAGGAAAAAAAGAACCTGAATCAGGCCTCACAAAAGCTTCAGCAAATTATGCAATTGACACCGCAAAAGGGCAAGAGTCAGTCTGTGTTTGAACTTAACGCGGTTTGCGATGCTGTGTTGTTAGCGATGAAAGAAGATATTGGATTGCATGGCATTGAGTTGTGTTTTGTCACGACCTCCGACGCCAAGGGGCTGGAAGTCAGTGGTTTCAATTTAGATCTTGTACTACATGGGATTTTGTATAATGCACTACGTCGCTGTAAAAAGGGCGATAAGGTTCGGTTATGTATAGCCACTGGAACAGAAGGTGCAGGGTTTGTGATTACCGATAATGGACGATATTTTTCTAAGCAAGAGGTCACGACATTTAGTGCTATCGATAAATTGGAATTGGGCACTCAGCCTTATGCTCTCAATGACGTCAGTTTAGCTGCGATCAGGCAGTTTGTTGCGCTTGGGAATGGTGAGTGCAAGATATTTCAAAATGCTCAACAAGAAAATGAAGTCGAAGTTTTATGGCCGCTCTATGACGCTAGAACAATCTTTGCTGAGCCATTACAGCCTCAAGCTGGGTCTGATTTAGACGAGAGACGTCACAAGCCAGACGATGAATTCGGGGCTTTTTCTGTGACAAAGGACAGTCCATGGTTAATCAAGGTTCAAAACCTTGTTGAAGTTAACTATCACGATGCAGAGTTCGGCACTGCACAAATGGCGAAATTATTATTCACATCTGAGCGTAGCTTACAAAGGAAATTTAAAGGATGCACAGGAAAGACCTTTAAAGAGTATTTGAATGAAATACGCTTAGAGCACGCATGCCAACTCCTCATTGCGGGTCATAAAGTTGCGGATGTCGCGTTTGACTCTGGATTTAACGATCCCTCCTATTTCAGTCAGCGTTTTAGGCATCACTATGGTATTTCGCCTAGCAAATTTATTGAATCTAGCAATTTATAGCGGTCGAAATCGATAGTCCTCTAAACCTATAGTGCTCTAAATCTATAGCCCTCGAAATTAACAGCCCTTTGAAGCAAGTAGAAGCTCTTAGACTTGAATAAATTTAGGTTAGGGCTTCTTATATCATTATTCCCGTTTGCTACTTTCAGCCGTTTTATTCACTACGTCATATCGCATAACAAAACCCAACGCCTCACTGGTCATTTTGACTGTGTCAGAAGCTCGTGTGCATGCCGGTAGGTTATCAGTCTTAATATTGCTGGGGGTTTTGGTGATCAATGACAGAAGGTAATGTGGTTAGAATGAAAATGATCTGAGAGTTGCAACGCGAATAAAGTAGCATGAATTAAGGTTTACGAAGGGGATATAAAAGAAGAAAAAAAAGTCGTGGTATAGCCGGGGGGACCATACCACGGGTGCCAAGGGCACCTTCGCTTGCTGCCGGAGTGATATAGCGAGCTATATCACCTCTGGAATTCTTGTGTGAGAAGGGAATCCCTCTCGATGTGAATAACTATACTATTGATGACTTAATTTCTTTATTGAATTAACGACATCAACTATAAGAAATCCGACAAATTCACTTTTATTGTTTTAAATTGTTGTTTTTAATGATTTGTTTGTATTTTCCAAAGTTTTAATATTTCAGTCGTAAATTGAGTAAGGGTGAAGATGGTTAAGAGTTTGACATAATTTAACGTTTTTAACGGTGGAGTCTAAAGCGAGAAAAACACAATTTAACGTTTTTGACGTACTTGCGAATGCAAAGATTCTGTCAAAATTGACCAGGAGCAATACTTTGTAACAAGTTTAAGTGTAAAGTTGCTTGTAAATAATAATTCTTATCATTACGAATACGATTTTGGAAGCAATATGACATTGTCTGAATTAAAAGATGGAGAGAAGGCGCTGGTGTCTAACTTCTCTACGCTGACTTTAGAAACAAGAAAAAAGCTAATGGTGATGGGGGTTCTGCCAAATACTGAACTTACCGTAGTGCGCAGAGCACCGATGGGAGACCCATTACAAGTCATGGTACGCGGTGTCTCTATCGCAATCCGAAACCACGTAGCTAGCAAAATCGAAGTCAAGTAGAGGCATTATGAACTACCAACTTTTAACTATTGGTAATCCGAATAGTGGTAAAACAACTTTTTTCAATAGCCTCACTGGCGCTAAACAACAGGTGGGCAACTGGGCTGGTGTTACTGTAGAAAAAAAGACGGGCCATTTTGAACACGCTGGCGACCGTTTTGAATTGACCGATCTACCGGGTATCTATTCTCTAGATAGCGGTAATGATGCTAACAGTATTGATGAATCCATCGCATCACGAGCTGCACTTTCTTACCCTGCTGATCTGATCGTTAACGTCGTTGACTCAACCAGTTTAGAGCGAAGCCTTTATACGACGCTACAATTACGCGAATTAGGTCGACCAATGATTTTGGTGCTTAATAAGATGGATGCACTAAAACAAGATCGCCAAGTGATTGATATCAAAACACTTGAAAAAGTCGTGGGTTGCCCTGTTTTCTCATTGTCAGCAAATGATGCGAATGAGATGAGCGAATTTAAAAAGAAACTGCATAAATTGTTAGTTCAAGGGGTGGCTACTCAACCATTTGAACTGGAATACAATCGCGAGTTTGAAGCTGCAATATCTGATATCGGGAATTACTGGCAAGAGGATACGATCAGTCAGCGAGCGATGGCGATTCGGGCGTTGGAATCAGATGCACTGGTCATTAATGGCCTTAGTGCTGAGCATCGAAATGCGTTAAACGTTAAAAAGGCAAATCTTGATGTCGACGTTGATTTACACGTCGCTGATGTAAAATTTACTTTTTTGCATGAATTGTGCAAAAAAGTAAGGCGTAGTGAAGGTAAGTCGAGCGCAAGCTTTACCGAAAAAGCAGACAACTTTGTTTTAAACAAGTGGGTTGGTATTCCTTTCTTCTTTTTCGTTATGTACTTAATGTTTATGTTCTCTATCAATATTGGTAGTGCATTCATCGATTTCTTCGATATAGGTGTTGGGGCACTGTTGGTT
The DNA here is from genome assembly GCF_900233005.1 of Vibrio tapetis subsp. tapetis. NCBI lineage: Bacteria > Pseudomonadati > Pseudomonadota > Gammaproteobacteria > Vibrionales > Vibrionaceae > Vibrio > Vibrio tapetis. The sequence goes on along the minus strand of NZ_LT960611.1, from coordinate 1,328,657 downwards.
GATGGTGGTCATTATCTGTTAGATGATCACCTGCCTGTATGGCTTGTGACATTAATTGCTGATGGTGTTGGCGGTGGTATTCAAACCGTTGCGACGTTTATCCCTGTTATCGCTTGTTTATATCTATTCCTGACATTACTTGAAAGCTCTGGTTACATGGCGAGAGCCGCGTTTGTACTTGATAAAGTGATGCAGAAAATTGGCTTGCCTGGCAAAGCTTTTGTTCCCCTAGTCTTAGGTTTTGGCTGTAACGTGCCTTCGATTATGGCAACTCGAACTCTAGATCAAGAACGCGAGCGTAAATTAGCCGCTTCCATGGCACCATTTATGTCATGTGGTGCTCGTTTACCGGTATACGCTTTGTTTGCTGCTGCATTTTTTCCGGGCTCCGGTCAAAATGTTGTGTTTGCACTTTATCTATTAGGTATCGTCGCGGCAGTTGGCACCGGTTTAATGCTGAAGCGTACTTTGTACCCTGGAAGCAGTGAAAGCCTGATCATGGAAATGCCAAACTACGAAGTACCGACCATGCAGAATGTCATGATCAAAACGTGGCAAAAACTGAAGCGATTTGTTTTAGGTGCGGGTAAAACCATCGTTATTGTTGTGACTATTTTAAGCTTCTTTAATTCACTAGGTACCGACGGGACGTTTGGTAATGAAGACAGCGAGAAGTCAGTACTATCTCGTGCGGCACAAGTTGTGACACCGATTTTTGAACCTATTGGTGTGGCTGAAAGTAACTGGCCAGCAACCGTCGGTATCATTACTGGTATCTTTGCAAAAGAAGCAGTAGTAGGGACGCTAAATAGCCTGTATACCTCAGCAGAAGCCGATGATGCGGAGTACGACTTAAAAGCGAGTATGGAAGAAGCGGTAATGAGCATACCGGAAAATCTATTAGGTCTGTCGTTTAGTGACCCATTAGGCATCGAAGTTGGCGATTTAACTGATGCATCAAGTGTTGCTGATGAGCAAGAGGTGGATGTTTCGATATTTGGTAACTTAAAAAGTCAGTTTGTATCAGGTAACGCTGCTTTCGCATACTTAATTTTTATATTGCTCTACACGCCATGTGTTGCTGCGATGGGCGCCTATGTACGTGAGTTTGGGCAAAAGTTTGCGGCGTTTATTGGTAGCTGGACGATGCTGCTCGCGTATGGTGCTGCGGCCTTGTATTACCAAGTGACGCACTTTTCAGCTAACCCTGCTTCAAGCAGTGTTTGGATTGTAGCGGTTGTCGCTATGTTTGTGCTGACTTACATAGTATTGAAAAAAGAAGGCCAGAAAACCTTGAATCAAGAGGCACTGCTGCAATGATATTAACTAAGTTAGGGCACTACCTTAAAGAACACGCTACGGTGACTCGTCGTGATCTGTGTAAAAAATTTGCGATAAGCGATGATGGCGTTGATGCGATGTTAGAGGTCTGGATAAAAAAAGGTCGTGTGTCTCGCTTGGTTGATGCAAAGCGAAATGAAGTCAGTTATCACTGGGTCCAGAGTAACGAAATACAATTGAATGTGATTGCTTAAGCTAAGTTCATGCTTAGAGGAAGTGCTCGCGGGTATTAACTATTAATGGCGCTGAATCCAGCGCCATTTTTTGTGTTTCAACTCTGTCAGTCAGACACTTTAGATTGAAAAATAGAACATGTCGAAAAAGCGGATCGCATGGTAGCAAGCATTGCTTGTTGATCATCCTGGCTTCTCCACTCCCCATTCGTGTTGCCCCAAACTGGGCCTGGCCATGCTATATCAGTTGTAAATCGAGCAATGTGGTGAATATGAAGTTGCGGCACCATGTTACCCAAAGCACCCAAATTGAGTTTGTCTGGTTGAAAGCACTGTTCAAGCATCTGGGAGACTATTTGAGATTCGATAAGAAACTGATGCTGATCCGCCATTGGCAGGTGATGTAACTCTTTAAGTTCTGCTTTTTTAGGCACCAAAATAACCCAAGGTACAGCGTTATCTTTGATTAAAAGCGCTAAACAAAGTGGGAATTCGCCGATGACATCGGTGTCTTTTTGCAGTTGAGGGTGAAGTGTAAATTCCATAATGGGCAACAGTTTGTTTTAAATTAGCTTTGTTATACCATAACCGCCAACGACTCAGAAAATTATGATGCCCATATGAGCGACAATATACAAAAACAGCTGTACGACCCGAAGTTTCAATGGAGCTTTCTACATCCTAAATATTGGCCAACGTGGCTCGGAATAGGCTTCGCAATTTTGCTTGCTTTTGTTCCCTTTCGGTTGCGTGATAGATTTGCTTCTTGGATTTCGGGCTATTTTTCTAAACGAAATTCAGGGGCTCTAAGGCGAGCGCGGAAAAACATTGAATTGTGTTATCCAGAAAAAACCCCAGAAGAGCGACAAGAACTGCTAGCCAAAACATACGAGACAGCGGCGCAGTTTTTCTTAGGTTACGCTGAACTGACGGTGAGAAGTAAGAAGTACAATCAAAATAGAGGTGAAGTGTTTGGTAGAGAGCACTTGTTCCCGTTGTTAGAGCAAGGCGAAAAAGTGATCGCGTTGGTTCCGCATTGTTGGGCGATTGACTATACCGGTATGTACTTTTCATCCTACGGCCATGATGTGGTTATTATGATCCGACCTCAGAAAAACCCGATTGGTGATTGGCTGATGAACGTACAGCGGATGCGTTATGGCGGAAGGATAGTGCCAAGAGATTCAGGAATAAAACCGTACTTAAGATCGATCAAAGATGGGTACATGGCTTACTATTTACCAGATGAAGATCATGGTGCGCAAAACTCGGTATTTGTTCCATTTTTTGGTACTGAAAAAGCGACGTTAAAAGGCTTTGGAAAGCTAGCCAAGCTGAGCCGAGCAAAAGTGGTACCGATGATCCCTGCATATAACGCAGAAAAAGGGAAATTCGAACTATTCATTCTTCCTGCCCTAGAAAACTTTCCAACAGGCGATGAAGAGCAAGATGCGAGAATGATGAATCAGGCTCTTGAAGAATTACTTAAAGATAGACCCGAGCAATATATGTGGATCTTGAACTTGCTTCGAACAAGGCCAGATGGAACGGAGCTGTATTAAGTTTACAGAATATTCATTTAGCAATAAAAAACGCCTCGCATATGCGAGGCGTTTTGCTATCTAGTTACCTATATCTACATAAGTAAATTACATGCGCTCTAGCGTATCAATACCCAGTAGCGACAAACCTTGCTTGATGGTTTTTGCAGTTAGAGCGGCAAGTTTCAAGCGGCTTTGTTTAACAGCTTCGTCTTCTGCAATCAGAATTGGGCATGCTTCGTAGAAGCTAGAGAATTGACCCGCAAGTTCGAACAGGTAGCTACACATGATATGTGGCTGACCTTCACGAGCAACGGCTTGTACCGCTTCTTCAAACTGAAGTAGTTTTGCAATTAGCGCCTTTTCTTTGTCGTCAGTGATCTTGATTTCGCCAGTAACGTCATCCATAGAAACGCCAGCTTTAGCAAAGATAGAAGAAACACGAGTATAAGCGTACTGCATGTAAGGGGCAGTGTTACCCTCAAATGCTAGCATATTGTCCCAATCAAACACGTAATCTGTTGTACGGTGCTTAGAAAGGTCTGCGTACTTAACTGCAGCCATCGCAACAGTATTCGCAATGTTCGCTTTTTCGTCTGCCGCTAGATCTGGATTTTTAGATTCAATCAGCTTACCAGCACGCTCTTCTGCTTCATCTAGAAGATCAGCAAGGCGAACCGTACCACCAGCACGGGTCTTAAATGGTTTGCCGTCTTTACCTAGCATCATACCGAATGCATGGTGCTCAAGTGACACAGACTCAGGGATGTAACCCGCTTTACGAACAATAGTCCATGCTTGCATAAGGTGTTGATGCTGGCGTGAGTCAATGAAGTAAAGAACACGGTCGGCACCTAGTGTTTCGTAACGGTATTTTGCACAAGCAATATCCGTTGTTGTGTATAGGAAGCCGCCATCACGTTTTTGTACGATAACGCCCATTGGGTCGCCATCTTTGTTTTTGTACTCGTCTAGGTAGACAACTTGAGCGCCGTCACTTTCTACCGCTAGCTCTTTTGCTTGAAGATCGGCAACAATGCCTTTTAGCATGCTGTTGTACATGCTTTCGCCCATTACGTTTTCACGAGTTAGCGAAACACTTAAACGATCGTAGTTACGTTGGTTTTGAACCATAGTAACATCAACCAGTTTTTTCCACATTTGAGCGCAGAACTCATCGCCGCTTTGTAGCTTAACTACGTAACCACGTGCTTTTACTGCAAACTCTTCGTCTTCATCGTAAAGCTTTTTAGATTCACGGTAGAAGCCTTCAAGGTCCGAAAGCTCCATAGAAACTTCGCCCGTCTCAGCTTGTACTCGCTCAAGGTTTGCGATAAGCATGCCAAATTGAGTACCCCAGTCACCAATGTGGTTAGCGCGGATAACGTTGTGGCCTAAAAACTCAAGCGTACGTACAACCGCGTCGCCGATGATGGTTGAACGTAGGTGACCAACGTGCATTTCTTTAGCTACGTTTGGTGCTGAATAATCGGCAACGATGGTTTGGGATTCTTCAGCGCTAACGCCTAGACGTGAATCCGCGAGAGCGGCGTCGGCTTGCTCTGCTAGAAAAGCTTCGTCAAGGAAGATATTAAGGAAACCAGGACCTGCGATTTCAACTTTAGAAGCGATACCGTCTAGGTTTAGAACGTCCAATACTTTTTGAGCAAATTCTCGTGGGTTAGTGCCTAGTCGTTTTGCAACGCCCATCACACCGTTTGCTTGGTAGTCACCAAATTGTGGCTTTGCAGATTGTCGTACAGCAGCAGGGCTGCCTGCAGGTGCGCCAGCGGCTTCGAGAGCCTGAGATACTTTGTCATTAATAAGTGCTTGGATATTCACACGCGTTTCCTTCAATTCCGAGAATAGGGCTGCTATTCATTCACTCAGCTGCGGACTGAGTGTAGGATGTCTGTTTGAGTTCACAAAAATGACGGTAATCATACCAATTTAATTGTGATTCTAGTAGTCAATGGAATGTGTTTTTTGACGATTTAATGAGGAAATGGATCGAGTTGGCCAATTTTGTTCACTTGAGCGAGAAATTTAGCAATACCAAGTCTTAATGCTGCGGGCAATTCTGCTACCATGCAGGAAAATAACAAACTGGAAACGAATGATGCTTAATTCACTGGAACGTGCCGAGCTCGCACCCAAACAAATGATCGAACGCCTACCTACTTTTATGGCTAAAGTCACTCAATTATTGGATCGCTTAGACGTCGATTTAACAAGCGTTCAGGCGGATCACCTCGCCATGCGAATTAATGAACAGGAACTGGCTGAAAACGCTCACAAAGTTTGGCAGGAGCACGGTAGGGTCATTTCTGATGCTCAGATCAATGGCCGCTCTATCATCGTATTAGAGTTTAACGAACCGTTAATTGCGTCAACATGGGCAGTTGAGTGTCTGGAATTACCTTACCCAGCGCCGGGTAAAATTTATCCTCATCAAGATTGGGAGCACATCGAATTTGTTATTCCATCTAACGCGGAGACTGCAGAAGCGTATTTTGCCGATATTAAGCAGAAGTTTCCTACACTCAGTCAGGCGCTTGAGCGTCATCCTGAAATTGACGTTAAGCTATCAAGCCCTAAAGGTGACGGGGAGCGTTTGAATAACCCAACGGTGGCCTTTAAACATCAAGGGATCTGCATCAAACTCCACCCACACCCGTTAAAGGCGATAGTAGAGTCGGAACAAGGTTAAAGCATGAGTAGAGCGATTACAGAATGCGCTATGCTTACTAGAGACTAGAGACTAGAGACTATAAGAGCAAAAAAGAATGATTTGCTCTTATAGTAGCGAAGCGGCCTCGTTTCTAGGTGGGAACTTGCGACCGTTCTGTATTCGCTTTCTAAAGAATCACGGTTTTGTTGCCATATACAAATACGTGGTCATTGACGACTTTGTTTAGTGCTTTGCTCAAAACGTTCTTTTCAACATCACGTCCGGCTTGCGCCATGTCTGCTGCGCTGAAGTTGTGATCCACAGGAATCACGTCTTGCTTGATGATTGGGCCTTCGTCTAAATCATTGGTGACAAAGTGAGCCGTTGCGCCAATGATTTTTACGCCGCGGTCATAGGCTTGTTGATAGGGCTTCGCCCCGATGAATGCGGGTAAGAAACTGTGATGAATATTGATGATTTTGTGGTGATACTTTTCAACAAAACCGGGCGTTAGTACTCGCATGTATTTCGCCAAGACTAAGTAGTCAGCGTCATAACTGTCGATCACTTTTAGCATCGCAGCTTCGTGCTCTTCACGGCTTAGGTCGACGTGTGAAACGTGGTGGTATGGGATATCAAAGCGTTCAGTTAGGCTCTGAAGAATGTCATAGTTACCCACAACGGCCGCAATTTCAACATTGAGGCTGCCATCAAAATTCTTCATGAGAATATCACCTAAGCAGTGTGATTCTTTTGTCACTAATACAACCACACGCTTGCACTCAGAGCCGACTAAGCGACGTTTTGTCCCTGCAGGAAGAGCTTGATCTAAATCGAGCAAAAATGTCTCGTCGTTGAAGTAGCCTTCCAATTCCGTACGCATAAAGAAATGACCGCTGCCATTATCGACATATTCATTGTTATGAATAATATTCAGTTGATGTTTGTAACAAATGTTGGTGATTTTAGCGATAAGACCCGGGGCGTCGGTGCAATGCGTAAGTAATGTTTTCTTTTCCATGTATTGGTACTTCCTTGTAATTTTTTGAACTTAAAGTTCTTTAATTTTTTTGTGGCGTAAATATAAATCTTTGAGACGCAGATGGGTTTTATAAAAAGGGAAACAAGCGTTAGAGCGCAATCTATAAGCTATAATTAATCTATTATGGCTCTAGTTTCAACAAAATCAGCACTTGTGATGGGGTTGTTGGCGTTTTCTCTACCGAATTGGTGAAAGGTGAAGCAATGGATAAAGAACTGCTGGCTAGAAGAATATACGCAGAACGTGTGAGTTCTTTGATGGGTGACTGCAATATCGATGATGAGCAATTAGCCGAATTATGGCAAAACAAAGCGACACCGGCTGAAGCTGCTAAAGCGTTAATGCATGAAGATGAAACTTTTGAGGGGCCTGCATGGTTGCAGCGCTATTTGCACAGAGACAGATAGTAATTTTGTCGTTATAGCGAGGGGCGGTATCGTTGGTCACTGAGAGACTGTCTCAATTTCTGTGTAATTGCCTAAACTAAGCCTTAAAGGCTAAGGATAGGCAATATGAACAAGAAAGAGCTTGAAGCTTTCGCCAAGGAAGCAGCAAAAGGAATTAAAACCCCTGAGGACTTAACTGAGTTCAGCCAAATGCTGAAAAAAATTACGGTTGAGGCCGCACTCAATGCGGAAATGGATGAGCATCTTGGCTATGAAAAACACCAACCCTCTAGATCGAATAATAGCCGCAATGGAAAGAGTAGCAAACGCGTAAAAACCGAAGATGGCGAGTTTGAACTCGATACACCTCGGGATCGCCTTGGCTCGTTTGACCCCAAGCTAGTCAAAAAACACCAATCACGATTTACCTCTATGGATGACAAAATCTTGTGGCTCTACGCCCAAGGAATGAGTACGCGCGACATCGTAAACGCTTTCGATGAGTGGTACGGTGCGGAGATATCACCCAGCCTCGTATCGCGCGTCACAAATGCGGTGATAGAAGAAATAGTGGAGTGGCAATCAAGGCCACTCGATGCCATTTATCCTATCGTTTATCTCGATTGTATTGTGGTCAAGATCCGTCAAGACAAGCGTATCATCAATAAGTCGATTTTCCTTGCTTTAGGTATTAACACCGATGGTCAGAAAGAGCTAATGGGCATGTGGATAGCCGAAAACGAGGGGGCTAAGTTTTGGCTGAGTGTTCTAACTGAACTCAATCAACGTGGTGTTGAAGATATCCTTATTGCGTGTGTAGATGGATTGAAGGGCTTTCCTGACGCTATCAATACTGTCTTCCCCCAAACGCATATTCAGCTTTGTATCGTCCATATGGTGCGGAACTCATTGAAGTATGTGTCTTGGAAAGACTATAAGGCGGTGACTGCCGACCTGAAACGAGTGTATCGCTCTACTACAGAAGATGAGGCTCTACTCGAACTGGAGCGCTTTGGCGAAGTCTGGGATGGGCAATATCCGCAAATATCTAAGTCCTGGCGCAATCACTGGCAGAACCTCAACACGCTCTTCAACTACCCAGAAGATATCCGTAGAGCCATCTACACAACCAATGCTATTGAGTCTCTCAATAGCGTGATCCGTAAAGCACTAAAAAAGCGGAAGATCTTCCCTAACGATGAGGCCGCAACCAAAATGGTGTACTTAGCAATCAAAGACGCCAGCAAGAAATGGACGATGCCCATTCAAAACTGGCGTCAGGCTATGAGTCGGTTTATTATCGAGTTCGAGGAACGTCTCGATAAACACGTTAACTAAATGGCAGTTACACAGAATCTGTTACAGCCTCCATGAATCAAACGTAAAAATATCTCGTAACCCGTAACCCGTAACCCCTACGCCTCCGCGGCCATCACTCGGCCGTTAAAGTAATCATTAGCCACGATGTACTCAGTGTTTCGAATTAACTCATCTTGTACTCGGGCCCATTTCCCATGTTCGCATCTAGATATTCTCTGATGTGACGGTACAACAGCGCCCACTCGGATATTAAATTGATCTAACTCTTTAGCCCAACTTTGCGTGAGACCTGCCAGCATGGCAGACATATTATTCATGCTGTCATCCATATTTTGAGTTTGGTTAGACGTTAGGTTAACAATGACGCCTTTCGTATTGTGTTGACGCATACGACGTGCCGTCACCTGACCATAACCGTACAACGATGACACCACTCCGGTTAGGCTCTCGGCGAAGTCTCGATTAGTGTGCGTTTCATCAATGAGGCTAGGTAAAGGTTGGCTTGGCCAATGGTTTATCAACACATCAATACCATCAGTGAAGTGATCATCTATATGATCAAATAATGCTTCAATACTTGAGGGGGTGTTATCTGGTAAATGATAGTAGTCGACATCGTTTACAATCTTTCGGCAGCGTTTGATAGTTTCAAGTAATAGAACACTATCGGTATCGGCGACGATCACCTTTGCTCCTAGCTTAAGAAAGTGCGTGGCTAAAGTACAGCCTAAAGCCGTTCCTGCAGAAGTAACCAGAATCACTGAGTTGCGTATATCCATTGCTTATCTCACTCTAAAATGAGTTTGGAAGTGTTTAGCTAACCCAATGTGTTCCTCATGAGCCGCGGACTATTTAGGTGTAACCTTCGAACATTTAGTATGGGATAAATGGAATAATCCGATGTGAAAAGCATCATAGTTTTAGAGCTTGCTTAAGGATAAGTCTGAAAGTTAGGAGTTCTTCACATTGCTGAGAGGGGCGGATTTAACTTGTCGCAATAATAAGAATTTAGGCGCTAATTTGCATTTGGTGGGATAATCGTGCTACAGACATTTGCTTGTAAATATCCTGAGGGATCGTTGCTTGGGATTTAGGTTCAGCTAATCGGCGGCGTTCGTGACCAGAAAGGTTGTGATACACCTCTTCTGGAAGATCATGGGTTTGTTCTGGAAGATACGCCAGAGCGTCGGGGTTCAAGCCATGAGACAAACGCGTACTTACGATGCTGCTCGCATGGAACAGTTCTGCTTGTTTTGCAGAGCGTGAATAAGTGTCTTGGTTGGAACGAAGAGCTTGTGGCGTTGCCAACTCAAACTGTTCGCGCAGAATGTCGTCTGACGTGACTTTCTGTTCAATTTCTTCAACGGGGGTATTGTCACGAACATCGTTTGAAAACATGGAAACTAATAGAGCAAAATCAGCACGACGACCTTGGTTAACAGCAGTATTAATGCCTGCGCCAACGTTCAGTTCGTTAATGATTGTTGCTTTGTCTAAAGTATGGATATTCATGATTTCCCTCGCCTGATACAAAGTTAACGGCAAGAAAAGGAAGAACTTTAGGGGAAAGAAGGAAAAACTTTGGCGGAAGGCGGAAGGCGGAAGGCGGAAGGCGAAAAGGCTGGAAGAGGTCTGACTTTTATTGCAGGAAGTGAAAAAACAAACCCACGCATAGGCGTGGGTTTGAAAAAGACTAAATCTAATACCCTATAGGGAGGGGATTATTTAGCTAGGTTCGCAGCTACGAATTCCCAGTTAACTAGAGCCCAGAAGCCATTCATGTAATCTGGACGAACGTTACGGTAATCGATGTAGTAAGCATGTTCCCAAAGATCCACAGTTAGAAGCGGTGTAACACCTTCGTCTGTTAGTGGAGTAGCAGCGTTAGACGTGTTAACAATCTCTAGAGAACCGTCAGCGTTCTTAACAAGCCAAGTCCATGAAGAACCGAAGTTGTTGATTGCTGAATCAGTGAATTTTGCTTTAAATTCTTCGAAAGAACCAAATGCAGCGTTGATAGCATCCGCAACAGCGCCAGTTGGTTCGCCGCCTGCTTTTGGAGCTAGGCAGTGCCAGTAGAACGTGTGGTTCCAAATTTGAGCTGCGTTATTGAATACACCGCCAGTAGAAGTTTTGATGATCTCTTCTAGTGTTTTGCCTTCAAACTCAGTACCAGGAATTAGACCATTTAGCTTAACAACGTAAGTGTTGTGGTGTTTGCCGTGGTGAAAGTCTAAAGTTTCAGCTGAGATGTGTGGTAGTAGTGCATCTTTTGCGTAAGGAAGTGCTGGTAGTTCGAATGCCATTGCGCGTATCTCCGTTTGGTGGAAAGTGCTGTCTTTCCGTTGCTTCCAATAATTATTTTTTTTCTGACTTTGCTTATTATTCACTGAGCGCTAAACCTGAGTTTTTAAGCTCTGTGATTTGTTACTGGGTAGTTTAGCAAGTTTTTACTTTATTAAAAGAAAAACCATAAAAAAAGGATTAATTAGCCATTGAGTCTTGTTAAGAAAGGCTTGGCCAATTGTGCTAACTAAGCATTCTAGCTAGAAAAACTTGTTCAAGGTGAGAATAAGCGCTCAGTTTACCTAAAACCATAAAGATTATGTGCTTTTTATTTGGCTCTAAACAAGTAAAATGAATGCACTTTAAAGAAGCATCCATTAAGAGGAAGCAATGGAAACTATCGATAAGATCAAACAACAGATTTCAGAAAACACCATTTTGCTATACATGAAAGGTTCACCTAAGCTACCAAGCTGTGGCTTTTCTTCTCAAGCTGCTCAAGCGGTAATGGGTTGTGGTGAAAAATTCGCATACGTTGATATTCTGCAAAACCCAGATATCCGTGCTGAACTTCCTAAGTACGCACAATGGCCTACATTCCCACAACTTTGGGTGAGTGGCGAGCTAGTTGGTGGTTGCGATATTATTATTGAGATGTTCCAGAAGGGTGAACTTCAACAAATAATTAAAGAAGCGGCTGCAACAGTTGAAGGCGACGAAGAGTAATCTTCCGAATCAGAAACGCAGAATAAAGAAAAGGCTTGGTGAGAACCAAGCCTTTTTTGTAGGTTGAGGCATAAGGCATAAGGCATAAGGCATAAGGCATAAGGCATAAGGCATAAGGCATAAGTCTACCTTCAGGGCGAAGCCCGTCCTCACGCCTTATGAGCGAAGCGAATACTCAAGCCTCTTACAACACCATCGCTGCAATCCAACCAAACACAATCAGTGGTAGGTTGTAGTGAACAAACGTGGGTACTACCGTATCCCAAATGTGCTCATGTTGGCCGTCGGCATTTAGACCGGACGTAGGACCAAGTGTTGAATCCGAAGCGGGTGAACCTGCGTCGCCCAGAGCGGCAGCCGTACCCACAAGAGCGATAGTTGCCATTGGTGAGAAACCAAACGCCAGCGCTAGTGGTACATAAATGGTGGCAATAATCGGAATGGTAGAAAATGAAGAACCAATGCCCATTGTTACCAATAAACCGACGATTAGCATCAATAATGCAGCGAGAGGTTTGTTGTCACCAATACTGGTTGATAACGCTTCTACTAGAGACTCAACGCCACCCGTTTGCTTCATTACCGCAGCAAAACCCGCTGCTGCAATCATGATAAAGCCAATCATTGCCATCATGTGAACACCTTTCGTGATTACGTCTTGCGTTTCTTTCCACGCAATGACGCCACCAAAGGTAAAGACCATAAAGCCAGCTAATGCACCGATAATCATTGAGCCTGTTGTTAACTGTACTGAAAGTGCAGCAACAATACCCGCAAGAGCAACCCAGATATGACGCATATTGATGGCTTTCTCTTGCTGAATCTCCGTGTGCTCAGTTTTTTGATATTCGCGTGGATTACGATAGCTAAAGAAAATCGCCGTCAACAAGCCGAATAGCATGCCCGCTGCAGGCAGTAGCATCGCAGTTGGAACTTGTGAAGCAACCACTTGCATGCCGTTTGAGTTTAAGTTGGCAAGAAGAATATTATTAAGGAAGATGCCACCAAACCCAACAGGAAGAATCATGTATGGGGTAACTAAGCCAAAGGTAAGCACACAAGCTATCAGTCGGCGATCGAGCTTCAATTTCGCAAAAACACCAAGCAAAGGCGGGATCAAAATTGGAATAAAGGCAATGTGAACAGGAATGACGTTTTGGGAAGAAACCGTCACTAGAATAAGTGCAACTAACACAACGTATTTTAATACGGCTGAATTAGCATTACTTTCCTGGCCGTTGATGTGTTTGATTACTCGGTTGGCCAGTAAATCAGTTAATCCTGATTTAGAAATCGCAACCGCAAACGCGCCAAGCATGGCGTAACTTAATGCAATGGTAGCACCGCCACCAAGGCCACTTTCAAATGCGGAAACCGCATCGGTCAAACTCATCCCTGCAACAAGACCGCCGATCATCGCACTAAAAGTAAGTGCAACCACGACATTAACCCGCATAAGCGCAAGAACGAGCATAATACAAACAGAAATTACTACTGGGTTCATATTGTTCTCATTAAATATTTTAAAAGTTGTGTTTTAATTATTTTTGTTCGGTGTTATCGGCCAAAGGCCAACCACCTAACGCTTTCCACTTGTTTACAATGCCGCAAAACAAATCCGCTGTTTTTTGCGTATCATAAAGAGCCGAATGCGCTTCGTTATTGTCAAATTCCATCCCAGCGGTACGACACGCTTTTGCTAATACCGTTTGGCCGTAAGCAAGCCCACTTAAGGCTGCCGTATCAAAAGTGGCAAAAGGGTGAAAGGGTAGGCGTTTCAGCTTACATCTGGCGCTGGCTTCCATAACAAAATTAAGATCAAACGTCGCATTATGCGCCACCATGATCGCACGGCTGCAATCGGCTTGCTTTTGCTCTTTTCGAACTAATTTGTATATCTCGCGCAGTGCTTCTGCTTCTGAAATAGCACCACGAAGTGGGCTGAAAGGGTCACGGATACCGTTAAACTCTAACGCCTCTTTTTCAAGATTCGCGCCTTCGAACGGCTCGATATGAAAATGAATGGTAGAAGCGGGCATTAAGTTGCCTTCATCATCCATTTTCAATGTAATTGCGCATATCTCTAAAAGTGCATCGGTTTTTGCATTAAATCCTGCAGTTTCGACATCGATTACAACGGGAAAGTACCCTCTAAAACGCTTTTTAAGGGTCAATGCTTCATTTTCTACAGTCATATTTGCTCTGGTCCGTGTGACAAGTCGGGCATTATTGCAGATTATGACTACAAGCTAAACCAGCGAGCTCATTAATTAACGAGAAAAATCAGTGATAGTTGGCGGGGTTTTTGCATTACTACCTGCATTAGTGTCAAAGTCGTTACTTTGACTACTCAGACGACGAACTAACGGCAAACTATTACCGCTAGTTCAAAGAACCAGAGAAGTAATATTTATGAAAAATTGGTTGGCGTTGAGTGCTGCATCGGTTGCGTTAGCTTCATCCATGGTACATGGAGCTGCACAAACACGTTATGAAGCAACTCCAGGGCAGTCGATGTGGTCTATGGCTGTTAACAGTCCGCTGGAATGCCGCTTAGTACACCCTATTCTCAATTATGGTGTTGCTGAGTTTACTTCTCGTGCCAGTAAAAAAATCAACTTAGACTTTGAGTTGAAAATGCGTCGCCCAATGGGAGACACTCGTAACGTTTCTTTGATTTCGATGCCTCCATCTTGGAGACCGGGTGAAAATGCGGAACAAATTTCTAGTATTCAATTTTTTAAGCAATTCAACGGCTATATTGGCGGGCAAACCGCATGGGGTATTCTGGCCGAGCTAGAAAAAGGCCGCTATCCAACCTTTAGTTATGCGGATTGGCAAAGCCGCGATAAACGCGTAGAAGTCGCGCTGTCATCGGTGTTGTTTCAACAACCCTATAATGCGTTTAGTTTGTGTGTGAGCCAATTATTGCCATACAGCTTTGAAGATATCTCTTTCACTATTTTGCACTACGATCGCAACAGCGATCAGCTCAACAAAGCGTCTCAAAAGCGCTTAGCTAAAATTGCCGAATACGTAAAACATAACAAAGACATTGATTTGGTGTTGGTAGCAACCTACACCGATTCATCCGGTGGCAAGAAGGGCAACCAAAGCTTGTCTGAAAGGCGGGCGGTTGTGTTGCGAGATTACTTTAAATCCCTTGGCTTACCTGCGGATAGAATTGAGATTCAAGGCTACGGTGAAAGAAGGCCAATTGCAGATAACAGTTCACCACTGGGTAAAGATAAAAACCGTAGGGTAGTGATTTCTTTAGGCCGAAATCAGGTGTAGTCACTGCCATACAGCTCATCCACGAGGCCGCGTATTTATACGTGGCTTCGTTAGTTTTATTTGTCCGATCAATTAGGTTTTTGGTAACAATGCTAACCTTCAGCGCCACCTTCTAGAACAGAACACTTATTTGTGATGTGTATTCTGCGCCTACAGTGAAGCATAGAGCTCTTTTAATGTCGGAAACTTCGAGCAATCCCAACCGTTAGGTAGCTTTATCTCCTTACATGACTCGACTAACTTAAGAGCTTTGGAGTGATCTGAAAAACAACTAACATCCGCAAGTTCATCAAGCAGAGTTAATTCATCCTCTCCAGAAATAGGACTTATGAATTTGGGTAATATGCCCCAACCTGTATCCCACGTATGCATTTCAAATTTTGATAATGCATACAGGTCTCGAATAAGGCTACCCTTGATAAACGCCAATCCTTTGAAATCCCGAAATCCAAAATTGTCAGCAGACTCCACGTTTTCACGGCATAACTTCCAAGCTTGTCCTGCCACTATAAAGTTTGATGGTGGTACATCACACGGGTCAAAATCAAATTTCAAAATTTGATGATGAATTTCGTCCAGCTGAGCATCGACCGCTAACCATCCTTTCTCTTTATCCCAATACTCACAAATCCAGTGATCTTCGAAATGATTTTGAGCTAAATAAGTCGCAAATCCACTCCTTAGTCGAGCTGGTACTCCTTTTGACCGCAAGATCGAGCAAACCAATAGTGAAAAGTCTCTACAAATACTTACAACCCTATGGTTTGCTTTTTTGAACACATGAGAAGGTTGGCCCGATTTAAACATTGCTAAAGAGACTAAATCTTTAGCATACCGAGTCTGCATTTCTGTCAGTTTGTTCGAGGGATCAATCTCGATACCATAGTGTTCAAGCCAATACGAGTGGATAAGATTCCCTTGAACAAATTTGCATATACCCGCAATGTCATCAGGCACTTCACTGATGTCTAATAGATCCTTAGTGAGTTCTGTAAACTCCGTATTTTTTATGTAGTCGTTAACAACCATTTACTTATACTACCTTTGTGGAATGCACACTAAAACACATAGCTCAAATAAGTTGATGAACAACGCTACCATCTACCTCAACCATTGTGCCTAGACACTAAAGCTGATTTAAACCAAAAGTCCAAGCGTTACGAATGACTCTTAACGCGAATTGCGAGCACGCTCAATCAAAGACATCGTCAGCGGATCTTCCAGAACCTGAACTACAGGAACGACCAAACGTTTCCGTATAATTATGGCGGCGGCATAGCAACAAAGAATGGCATAGCAAAAGGCAGCGGTTAATACGCTGCCTTTTTGGTGTTTGGTTGTCTTTGAATCGGTAGGGCTGTGAACTAGTTTAATCTGAATTTAGCAATAACGTTGCAGCTCGATGCGGTATTGATATTTTGAACCAGCTTAGCCACTTCAGGATTTGGGTGGCGTTTCATAAACTCTACGAGCGCCTTTTGGCAGCAGCCTAGTGAGTCGACAAATGAATCACACTCTTTATTGTGGCATTGAGGTACTAAAGTTAACAGGCGTTCAGAAGCAAGCTGTAGGTACTTTAATTCGTATTCATCATCGCCAGATAAGCGCCAGAAATTGGCTAAGTTATGGCATGAGATGACCTTAATCGTGAGTAGGTCGTCAATGTCGATATCGTCAGAGAAAGAGAGCTGATCTGAAATGGCCAAAGCTTGCTGGTAATGAAGAATACTGCGCAGTAAGTCATTATCCTGCAATGCAGTATCAGCTTGAATTGTATGCTTCTCCCATTCCGTCATGTTCATTATCTCACCCTCCATTCATTATTGAGGGTGTAATTTAATTGATAATCATTATCATGTAAAGCTGTGGCTTTATAAATTATGACGCGAGCATAAAAAAAGCGAGCCATCGCTCGCTTTGTTACTTATTTTTGAGACTAACCTTCCAAGCCAGCTCCTGCCGATTTATTTTGGATAAGCTCAATCATGTAACCGTCAGGGTCTTTTACGAACGCAATATGGGTTGAACCGCCTTTCACTGGGCCTGGTTCACGGGTTACGTTGCCGCCAGCGGCTTTAATTACGTCACATGTTTGGTAGATATCGTCAAACCCAAGAGCAATGTGGCCATAGCCTGCGCCTAGATCGTACTCTGTTGTGCCCCAGTTGTAGGTCAGTTCAATGACAGAACCTTCCGATTCATCACCGTAGCCCAAAAATGCCAACGTGTATTCATATTGTGTGTTTTCGTTTTTACGCAGCAGTTTCATGCCTAATACGTCGGTATAAAAAGCAATCGACTTATCTAGATCGCCTACGCGTAGCATGGTGTGCAGTATTCTTCCCTTCGACATTGTATTCTCCTAACCTTCTGGATAAATTTTATCTTTAAACTCACATAAATCTTCAATTAAACAGCTGCCGCAACGAGGTTTTCGTGCGATGCAGGTATAGCGGCCGTGCAAAATGAGCCAGTGGTGGACATCTAATTTAAACTCTTTAGGCACGACTTTGAGTAATTTCTGTTCTACATCGTCAACGGTTTTACCCATTGCGAGTTTAGTGCGATTAGAGACACGATAAATATGGGTATCAACCGCAATAGTTGGCCAGCCAAAGGCGGTGTTGAGCACGACATTGGCTGTTTTTCGTCCCACACCAGGAAGTTCAACCAGAGCTTCTAGGCTCTCAGGTACAACACCTTGATGTTTATCGAGTAAAATACGGCATGTTTTGATGACGTTTTCAGCTTTGGAATTAAATAAGCCAATGGTTTTGATGTAGCTCTTTACACCGTCAACGCCAAGATCGAAAAGAGCTTGAGGCGTATTGGCTACAGGGTAAAGTTTGTCGGTTGCTTTGTTTACGCTAACGTCAGTGGCTTGCGCAGAAAGCAGAACTGCGATCAGCAGTTCAAAAGGGGAGTTCCAGTTGAGTTCTGTTTGCGGGTTGGGATTGTCTTGACGCAATCTCTCTAACATTTCCCGCCTTTTTGTATTATTCATACCGAGGCTGCTTCCTTGAGTGATTGATGGGGCGTATTTTAGTTACTCGCCCCTTATAATGTGTTGATTAGTTGCTGACCCTTGCTCGTTCGATAACCGGCTTTTCTTGTTTTGGTTGTCTGGCGCTTAATTGCTTGTCGATGACGTTTTTAATCGCAATGATGAAACCAACACCAATAAACGCGCCTGGAGGTAGAAGTGCTAACAGGAAGCTATTATCGATTTGGAATACTTCAATACGTAACACTGATGCCCAGTCGCCAAGCAGCAGATCCGCGCCATCAAATAACGTACCGTTACCCAGCACTTCTCTTAATGCACCGAGCAACATCAAGACTAACAACATGCCTGTGCCCATCCAAAAGCCATCGAGTACCGCGGGTAGTGGTTGGTTTTTAGATGCAAAGGCTTCTGCACGGCCAATAATGATGCAGTTGGTCACGATAAGAGGAATGAAGATACCAAGAGATAAATACAACCCGTAAGCGTAGGCATTCATTAGCAATTGAACGCAGGTTACTAGGGCTGCAATGATCATAACAAAAATCGGGATGCGCACTTCTTTTGGCACATAATCTCTGACCAATGACACAATCAGGTTGGAGCCAACCAGAACCAATAATGTGGCAATACCAAGCCCCATCGCATTTGTGACTGTCGATGAAACGGCCAAGAGCGGGCAAAGGCCGAGCAATTGGACTAGAGCGGGGTTGTTATCCCATAAGCCGTTCTTCATCAATAACTTATTCTCAGCCATTTGAACCTCCACAATTGATAGGCAGTTGGTCTAAATTGTCTTGTGACGCCTGAAAGAAGAGTGATGCGTTTTTCACCGCTTTTACAACAGCTCTTGGGGTAATGGTCGCCCCTGTGAATTGATCAAACTCGCCACCATCTTTACGTACAGCCCATTGTTTTATTGACCAACTCGGCGTTGATGCATCTGAGCTTGAATTTGCCGTTGGGTGTTCTAGGCGTTTGCCAGTAAAGCTTTCGATCCAAGAGGACACTTTCAGGTCAATTTTGTCACCTAGCCCCGGAGTCTCAGCATGTTGTAAGATCCGTGTGCCCATAATTGTGCCCGCTTTGTCTATGCCAACGATCAGTTTGATTTGACCATTATAGCCGTCTGGGGCAATGGCTTGAATAGCAATGCCAGTGACCTTGCCATTTTTGGTTGCAATGTAGGCTGGCTGCGGATTATCAGACCCCAAATATTGCTTACTGGTAAACAAAGTACAGTGCTCAACCAACTTGTTATCGTGTATTTCTTTGGGCAACACTTCATTGAGAACTTTCAACAGGTTCTTCTGTTGTTGCTCTAAGATCCGATCGGCTGTCAGTGTGTGAGTGATCGCGACCACTCCGGTAGAGAGTAAGGCAAAAATGGCCAGAACACCGCTATTTCTTTGAATTGCTTTTATCATCTCTAATTCCTACTTGTGGCCATAAGTACGTGGGCGAGTGTAATAGTCGATGAGTGGTACGCACATGTTGGCAAGTAACACCGCAAAGGCGACACCATCAGGGAATCCACCAAACGAACGGATGATGAAGACCATACAGCCGATAAAGGCTCCAAATACCAGCCGACCTTTGGTCGTAGTGGCGGCAGAGACAGGATCTGTCGCGATAAAAAAGGCACCGAGCATGGTGGCACCAGACAGTAGCTGAACCAATGGCCCCGCGGTTTCGCCAGGGAAAATTAGAGCTGATATTAATGAACATAAAACCAACGAGCCAAGAAACGCTACGGGGATATGCCATTGCACAACGCGCATTTTGATCAGGAGTAGTCCACCTGCGAGGTAGGCAAGGTTCACCCATTCCCAGCCTAATCCGGCAATGCCAGAAAACTGTGGTAGTGCTTTAAGCTCAGGGATAGTCTTTCCTGAACTCAGGCCTGTTTTGATGGTATCTAATGGCGTCGCCGTTGTTATGCCATCAATGCCAGTTCGGAATTGCTGTAAAGAGAAGCCATCGGCGTTAAATCCACTGAATATGAGGGAAAACGAGTCGATGAAATCGGCTTGATAAGGAGCAATCGAAGACGGAGCAGCCCAACTCGTCATTTGCACCGGGAAAGAGATCAGAAGAACAACGTACGCCACCATTGCGGGGTTAAAGATGTTTTGACCAATGCCTCCGTACAGATGCTTGGCGACCACAATAGCAAAGAAGATGCCGATCACCATTGTCCACCATGGAGACAAGGGAGGAATGGCAACGGCAAGTAACCATGCTGTTACGAATGCGCTGTTATCTCTCAATGCCCCGATAGGGTTACGTTTACGCAAAAGCATGACTGCGGCTTCCATAGAAACCGCGAGTAGCATGGCAAACACGAGTTGTATTAATGTGCCCCAACCAAAGAAGTAGCTTTGTGCCACAAGGCCAGGGATTGCTCC
Organism: Vibrio tapetis subsp. tapetis; assembly: GCF_900233005.1. Classification (NCBI taxonomy): domain Bacteria; kingdom Pseudomonadati; phylum Pseudomonadota; class Gammaproteobacteria; order Vibrionales; family Vibrionaceae; genus Vibrio; species Vibrio tapetis. The sequence goes on along the minus strand of NZ_LT960611.1, from coordinate 1,308,465 downwards.
TAGTGCAACCCAACGCATTAAGTCAGGAGTACTTTTTTTACTATGAGCATGTGGTGAGCTAGCGATAAAAAAGGCCACTACTCGTTCTCCTTACTATTTGATATTTGTGTTTTTCGTTCAGCTTGCGCTGCCTTTCTGGCTTTAGCGCGGGCGATGGCGGCAGTAACGGCGGCCTTTTTCGGATCTTCTGCTGGTTGAACGGAGTCAGTCTCCTCTGAAGGCGTGGAGTTTTCGCTTTCTGTTGGTGCAGGCTGCGCGTTGGCTTGTTTTGCCTTACGTGCTTTAGCGCGAGCAATGGCCGCTGCGACGACCGCCTTTTTCGGGTCTTCAGCCGATTGAACGGCGTCGGTATCGTCAGCGGTTACTGAGTCATTACTTTCTGTTGGGGCATCTTGCGCGTTGGCTTGTTTTGCCTTGCGTGCTTTAGCGCGAGCAATGGCCGCTGCGACGGCCGCCTTTTTCGGATCTTCAGCCGATTGAACGGCGTCGGTATCGTCAGCGGTTACTGAGTCATTACTTTCTGTTGGGGCATCTTGCGTGTTGGCTTGTTTTGCTTTGCGTGCTTTAGCGCGAGCAATGGCTGCCGCGACGGCCGCCTTTTTCGGGTCTTCAGCCGATTGAATGGCGTCGGTATCGTCAGCGGTTACTGAGTCGTTGCTTTCTGTTGGGGCATCTTGCGCGCTGGCTTGTTTTGCTTTGCGGGCTTTAGCGCGAGCAATAGCTGCTGCGACGGCCGCCTTTTTCGGGTCTTCAGCTGATTGAGCGGCGTCGGTAGCGTCAGCGGTTACTGAGTCGTTGCTTTCTGTTGGAGCATCTTGCGCGTTGGCTTGTTTTGCTTTGCGGGCTTTAGCGCGAGCAATGGCCGCCGCGACAGCGGTCTTTTTCGGATCTTCAGCAGCTTGAGCGGCGTCGCTATTCGCAGTAGATACGGAATCGCTGCTTTCTGTTGGCTCGGGCTGTGTACTTGCTTGTTTTTCCTTGCGTGCTTTCGCGCGGGCAATAGCGGCAGCTACCGCTGATTTTTTATCATCAGCGGGCAGTTCAGTTTCGGCTTGTTGCTCTTTTTCCGCTTTACGCGCTCGCGCCTGCTGTTTTCTTTCTTCTCTTAGCTTAACCATCTCGCTGTTGTCGGGTAAGTTTTCACCACTTGATTTCGCTGCGGCTTGTTTTGCTTTTGCCCGAGCAATCGCGGCGGCAACCGCTGGTTTAACTTCGCCGGAAGCGGGCTCAACTTTGGTTTGTTGTGCTTTGACTCGAGCAATGGCAGCGACGACGGCGTCATCTCCGTCTGATTTTTTCATATCATTACGGCGTTGCTCTGCAGCTTTTTTGAAGCGATTTTCTCGTTGGGCTTTGTCTCGCTCCAGTCTGGCGTTTCTTTCTTCAAAGCGTTGACGAGCTCTTTCTGCCGCAAGTGATTCTTCTTTACGGGAGCGAATTTCTGCTTTGGCTTCACGGTAATATTGCACCAGTGGAATTTCACTTGGGCAAACATAAGCACAAGCGCCACACTCAATGCAGTCGCTCAGGTTTAGTTCCTCACATTTGTCGTATTCTTGGCTTTTTGCATACCATTGTAGTTGCTGTGGCAATAAAGATACTGGGCAAGCTTCTGCGCATTGACTACAACGGATACATTCCATTTCGTAGCGATTTGCAGGGATCTCTTTGCGCGTTGGTGCCAAAATACAGTTGGTCGTTTTGGTTACTGGGGCTAATGATGTTGGTAGCGTGAACCCCATCATTGGGCCTCCCAGAATCAAACGTGGGCTCTTTTTGTCTGCTGAGTAATCGAATTCTTCGAGTAGGTGTTGCACGGGAGTGCCAATTCGAGCCCAGACATTACGTGGCTGCGAGAACGCTTTACCTGTGAGTGTGACTAAGCGTTCAATCAGAGGCTCACCATCAAACACTGCGCGTTTTGTAGCAAAAATGGACCCCACATTTTGTACCAAAACACCGATGTCGGCAGGAATACTGCCTTTTGGCACTTCCATATTGGTCAGTACTTTTATTAGCTGTTTTTCACCACCGGATGGATATTTAGTGGGAATAACGCGAATAACGTAGTCTTTAAAGGTTGCGGCTTTTTGTATTGCGGCAATGGCTTCAGGCTTGTTGTCTTCAATCCCAATGATGGTGAGTTTGGGCGTTAAAATATGCTCAATGACTTCAATCCCTTGAATGATCTCGTCGGCATAGTGCTGCATGAGCGCATCATCAGCAGTAATGTAAGGTTCACATTCCGCTGCGTTGATGATCAATATGTCGGTTTTTGCTACACCGGATTGAATTTTCTTCGCAGTAGGGAAGCCAGCACCGCCCATACCCGAAATACCGGCCTGTCTGATTATTTCAATCAGGCTTTCTGGGCTTTGGGATGGTAAATCGGAAATCTTGTTTAAGGTGATCCAGCGATCTTCTCCGTCAGGAGTTATCACGATACTCAATACCGGTAAGCCGGATGGGTGAGCGGAAACCCGTGGTTCTATCGCCGTAATAGTGCCAGATGTTGGTGCATGTATAGGCAGCATAAAGCTGAGAGAACACTCAGTTAGAGGTTGGCCTTTAAGAACGTAATCGCCGATTTTCACACATAAATCGCCTGCTTTACCGATATGTTGCTTAATTGGAATAACCAATTCGGTAGGGAGCGATGCATGTTGAAGACGGGTGCTCGCAGACTGTTTTTTGTTTTCTGGCGGGTGTACACCACCGGGGAAATCCCAAAGGTAACCGGAACGAATTTTTTCAATGAGTGACAACATACCCAATCCTTATTGTTGTTCTTTTTGTGGTTGAGTAGCCGCTACGTTTACGACGGGAATCGCATTGAGCTGCCATTTCCAAGTATCGGTTGTTGGTGCCACTGGAATCATTTCAATACAATCTGTTGGGCAAGGTGCCACGCAGAGATCGCAACCTGTGCATTCATCTTCAATAACCGTGTGCAAGGCTTTTGTGCCGCCGACGATAGCGTCAACAGGGCAGGCTTGAATGCACTTAGTACAGCCGATGCACATGTCTTCATGAATGAAGGCCACTTTCTTGATGCTTTTTTCTGGATCGTGAGCAGGCTCTGATGCTTCAACACCCATTAAGTCAGCCAGTTTTTCGATGGTAGCTTGTCCGCCTGGTGGGCACTTGTTGATGCTATCGCCGTTTGCTATTGCTTCTGCATAAGGTCGGCAACCTGGGTAGCCACACTGGCCACATTGAGTTTGAGGTAAAATTTCGTCGATTTGTTCGACAATAGGGTTGGCTTCAACTTTAAATTTGATAGAGGCGAAACCAAGAATAGCGCCAAAAATAGCGGCCAATGCAACGACCGCTAATACAGCAATGACAATTCCACTCATTATAGTTTCACCAACCCAGTAAAGCCCATAAAGGCTAATGACATGAGACCTGCGGTGATCATGGCAATCGATGCGCCCTTAAATGGCCCCGGTACATTCGCGGCCGCGATTCGCTCGCGCATGGAGGCAAATAAAATCAGGACTAATGAAAAACCGACAGCCGCACCAAAGCCATAGACGATGGATTGAATGAAATTATGGTTTTCATTGATGTTCAGTAGGGCGACACCTAACACGGCACAGTTTGTGGTAATCAAAGGTAAGAATATACCTAACAAACGATACAGGGTTGGGCTCGTTTTATGGACGACCATTTCGGTAAACTGAACCACAACGGCAATGACCAAAATAAAGCTCATTGTGCGAAGGTATTCAATGCCGAGTGGCTTAAGTACGTAGCTCTCGACTAAGTAAGCACTTACCGAGGCTAATGTTAAGACGAACGTCGTCGCTAAGCTCATGCCAATAGCGGTTTCCAATTTCTTAGAAACCCCCATAAATGGGCATAAGCCTAAAAATTTCACAAGAACGAAGTTGTTGACCAATACGGTGCCAACAAGCAGCAACAGATACTCTGTCATAGCATCTCAATTATATTCAAAACAGATCCCATTATTATCCTTTGTTGTAAGCGATTTAACAACCTAAGAGCGGAAAGGTTTTTGGGTAAATTAGCGAATTATTCAGCAATTGATGAGATAACTAAGATCTCAAGATTGTAACCATTCCATGGGTGAGGTTATAAGATGGGGAAGTGCACGTTTTAAAGTGCGCTTAGCAAGATGCTGTAATGAGTAATTTGTGGGGCAATTAGCCACTTGATAGCGACAAATGCAAAAAGGCCGCAATAAAAATTGCGGCCTTTTTTAAATTTGGCTCCCCCTGCAAGACTTGAACTTGCGACATACGGATTAACAGTCCGCCGTTCTACCAACTGAACTAAGGGGGAATTATTTAACGAAGCGAATTCTAGCGATTGGCCTTTTTTGTGTCAATAAAAAAAAGAAAAGAATGCAAAAAAAAAGAAACAAAATAATCTTTACTTTCTCCTATCCCTTATCGGATAAAGGCTACTCACAGTTATCCACCAAAATTGTGGATAAGTGTGTTAATGGATTTGTGGTAACTTTATGGGCCCAAAAAAAAGCGCAAGGCAATAAATAAGAAACTTGTTTAAGTTGTTGTTTTTGTTGGTTGTTGTTGTTTTTTGCTATTTGAAGGATAAAACGGGCATAAAATAGAAAATTGCGAATAAAGGACAAAAACACCAAAAAATGGGGAAAACCCGTGGATTGTTTTGTTGTGTTTTTTAAGGCTGGTGCATATGAGGGACGAGAACAATAGCAAAGTTAAATCTAATGTGCCATTACTTTTTCAAATGACTGTATGTTTTTTGTAGCCAGTCCTTATTGATCTAAGATAGATTAACCAGCGACAATAAAGTGCGCTTAGTTCGTTAGGGATAAATCATGTCAAAACAATTTGAGTTGGTGTCTAAATATCAACCAGCAGGAGATCAACCAACCGCGATAGCACAGCTGTTGGATGGACTAGAATCAGGCCTTGCCCATCAGACGTTGCTCGGGGTGACTGGGTCAGGAAAAACATTTACCTTAGCGAATGTTATCGCGCAATCTCAACGCCCGGCTATATTGCTCGCTCCTAATAAGACGCTGGCGGCGCAATTGTACGGGGAAATGAAAGCTTTCTTCCCAAACAACTCAGTTGAATATTTCGTTTCCTATTACGATTACTACCAACCAGAAGCGTATGTGCCTACGACAGACACGTTTATTGAGAAAGATTCTTCGGTCAATGCGCATATCGAGCAGATGCGGTTATCAGCAACTAAGGCCCTACTAGAGCGTAAAGACTCAATTATTGTGGCTTCGGTTTCAGCGATTTATGGTTTAGGTGATCCCGATTCTTACCTGAAGATGATGCTGCATGTGAGCCGTGGTGACGTAATTAATCAGCGAGATGTACTGCGTCGCTTAGCAGAACTGCAGTATTCGCGTAATGATGTGACCTTTGAACGGGGTCAATTTAGAGTTCGCGGTGAAGTCATCGATATCTTCCCTGCGGAATCTGACCAAAATGCGGTTCGTATTGAGCTATTTGATGATGAAGTTGAATGCATTAGTTTGTTTGATCCCTTGACTGGCGCGATCGTACAGCGGGATCTACCGCGCTACACAATATATCCTAAAACCCACTACGTGACGCCACGCGAGCGCATGTTAGAAGCGATTGAAAAAATCAAAGTAGAGCTTGAAAGTAGAAAGAAGCATCTGCTTGATAACAACAAGCTGTTAGAAGAGCAGCGCATCTCTCAACGAACTCAATTTGATATAGAGATGATGAACGAACTGGGGTTTTGCTCGGGTGTCGAAAACTACTCGCGTTACCTAAGTGGACGTGGTGAAGGAGAAGCACCCCCGACTTTATTTGACTACTTACCCAGTGATGGTTTGCTCATTATTGATGAATCGCATGTGACGGTCTCTCAAGTTGGCGCTATGTATAAGGGCGACCGTTCGCGTAAAGAAACGCTGGTGGAGTTTGGCTTTCGTTTGCCATCGGCATTAGATAATAGACCGCTTAAATTCGATGAGTTTGAATCTATCGCCCCGCAAACGATTTATGTGTCTGCAACGCCGGGTAATTATGAAATAGAAAAATCTGATGGTGAAGTTGCTGAACAAGTTGTTCGGCCGACAGGGTTACTTGACCCTGAATTAGAGGTTCGCCCAGTAGCAACGCAAGTTGATGATTTATTGTCAGAAATCCGCAAGCGTAGCCAAGTGAATGAACGAGTGTTGGTGACCACCTTAACCAAGCGAATGGCAGAGGATTTGACGGAGTACTTAGATGAACATGGCGTTCGTGTTCGTTACTTGCATTCCGATATTGATACCGTTGAAAGGGTCGAAATCATTCGGGATTTACGCTTGGGTGAATTTGACGTGTTAGTCGGTATCAACCTACTTCGTGAAGGGTTAGACATGCCTGAGGTTTCTTTAGTTGCGATATTAGATGCCGACAAAGAAGGGTTCTTGCGTTCAGAACGTTCATTGATCCAAACCATAGGTCGAGCGGCGCGAAACTTAAGCGGTAAAGCGATTTTGTATGGCGATAAAATTACAAAATCGATGAAAAAAGCCATGGATGAAACCAATCGCAGGCGTGAAAAGCAGCAAGCTCATAACGAACAACAAGGTATTGTGCCTCAAGCTTTGAAAACCTGCGTGCAGGACATCATGGAAATTGGTGATATTGCCAAAACTAAAAATAGAAAAACGGCGAGTCATGTGCCTCTATCTAAAGTGGCAGAAGCATCGAATAGTTATGAAGTGATGTCGCCGCAAGAATTAGAAAAAGCCATGACTAAGCTCGAGAATGAAATGTATAGTCATGCGCAAAACTTAGAATTTGAACAAGCGGCTGACAAGCGAGATCAGTTGGAGAAGCTTCGATCACAGTTTATTTCAAACAGCTGATTTTTTTGAAAATGGCTATCTTGATTTATCTTGACGGAATCTAGACTGTTGATCCTAGAGTCGCTACGGTGGCAACGAAAATTAGACAAAAAAATAGCCAGTAGGAATAAATCCTGCTGGCTTCATTTTGTGAAAACTAAGTTCACTAACAACGTCAGTTGGCTAGGTGACTCTTTCGAGTCATATAGGTAAATGCAGATACTGTGCCAATAAATATGGCCCGTATTATCTAAAGAACGTTGCAAAAATGTGGTTTAAAGCTATTATTGATCGCAAAATGCAACTCATATTGCAAATAATTATTAAAGTGCAACGGCTGGGATATGCAAGACAAACACACAAGTCCTAAAACAAAATACCTATTAATGGTTGAGGATACGGCGTCGGTTGCGGCTCTGTATCGTTCCTACCTGACCCCGTTAGGTCTCGATATTAGTATCGTGGGTACGGGTAAAGACGCCATTACAAGTTTGGAACACCGAACTCCAGACCTCATTTTACTCGATCTACGCCTTCCTGATATGACGGGCATGGATGTTCTTTCTTCTGTGAAAAAGAAATATCCAGATGTGCCGGTTATTTTCATGACGGCTCATGGCTCTATTGATACCGCAGTAGAAGCCATGCGTCGCGGTGCACAAGACTTCCTGATTAAGCCATGTGAAGCCGACCGGCTGCGTGTTACGGTGAACAACGGTATCCGCAAAGCGGGTAAATTGAAAGCACTTGCTGATGAGCCAGATAATAATAATTATCAGGGCTTCATTGGCAGTAGCCAAACGATGCAAGCCGTTTATCGCACCATTGACTCCGCTGCACCAAGTAAAGCTTCGGTATTCATTACCGGTGAAAGTGGAACTGGTAAAGAAGTGTGTGCAGAAGCCATCCATGCGGCCAGTAAACGTGGCGACAAACCATTTATTGCAATCAACTGTGCCGCTATTCCTAAAGATCTGATCGAAAGTGAGCTGTTTGGTCACGTGAAAGGGGCGTTTACAGGGGCTTCAACTGATCGTCAAGGAGCGGCTGAACTGGCTGATGGCGGCACACTGTTTTTGGACGAACTGTGTGAAATGGACTTGGAACTTCAAACCAAGCTCCTAAGGTTTATTCAAACAGGTACGTTCCAAAAAGTGGGTTCTTCGAAAATGAAGAGTGTTGACGTCCGCTTTGTCTGCGCGACTAACCGTGATCCTTGGACCGAAGTGCAGCAAGGGCGTTTCAGGGAAGATCTTTATTATCGATTGTACGTGATTCCACTGCATCTCCCGCCACTGCGCGATAGAAACGAAGACGTGGTCGAAATTGCCTATTCATTACTCGGTCATATGTCGACTGAAGAAGGCAAAGGTTTTGTGCGCTTTTCTCAGCAAGTGGTCGACAGGTTTGTCGAATTTGAATGGCCGGGCAACGTAAGACAATTGCAAAATGTGCTGCGTAACGTTGTGGTGCTTAACCATGGCAATGAGATAACAATAAACATGTTACCGCCGCCATTGAATGTGTCTTTTTTAAATGATTTACAAGGGAAAAATGCAACTGAGGATATTTCAGCTAAACTTTCAGTAGAGCAAATCAGACCATTATGGATGACCGAAAAAGGTGCGATAGAACAGGCTATCGATGCATGTGAAGGAAATATTCCTCGAGCAGCGAGTTACTTAGATGTAAGCCCATCGACATTATATCGAAAACTCCAAACCTGGAAGGAAACGCAGGAGTGAGCCAATGACCAAAATTATAAACACAGATAAGATAGACGAGTTGAGCAGAGATATTGGTGAAGAAAATTTACCGATGTTGTTTCATATTTTTATTGGTGAATTGCTTGATTACGCAGAAGCATTGGCAGAGAGCAAATTTGAGAATGATGCAGCGGAAGATCAACTGAAATCCATTAGCCATTCGCTCAAGAGCAGTGCAGCAAGCTTTGGTGCTGAAATGCTGTGTGCGTTCGCAACCAGCCTAGATGCACAATATAAGACTGGAGAACGAATCAATACACCTGAAAATCGTGAAATCATGATCGGCCACCTAAGAACAACTCGAGAAGAATACGTGAAACTCACGCGTCAATAAGTTCTTCTTGTTCTCGCTTCTTATGAACGAAGTAAATATCAAAGAGTTAAAATAATCAAACGCCGCAGCCAATGATAAATGGTGCGGCGTTTTTAGTGTAAAGAAAGGTGCTTTTTAGAGGGGGGATATTGCAATAGATCAGCTATCGCAATAGATCAGCTATCGCTTGTTGAAGCTTATCTCTGTCATGACGCCAATCATGATTCGCTGATGCCAGATCTACATTGATAACTCGGCAAGCGCTTTCTAACTCAGGATGTGGAATATTGGTTAACAGTAAGTCGACTTGCCTACCTTGGCAGGCTCGCTGGCACCATTCCAACTTTTCTTTAAGTGACATTCTTCCCGCAGGCCCAAATTCAGGAGATAGATTTTCAACAAATATCACCTTTGCGGTGGTGTTGGCAGCAATAGCCTTGCCTAATTCAGGCAGGAGAATAGGGGGCATAATACTGGTTAAAAAGCTTCCTGGCCCAAGTATGATGGCATCAGCTTGTTCGATTGCTTCTATGCCTTCTCTGGTTGCTGGCACTTCAGGCTCAACGTAAAGCCGTTGCAGATCTTGTTCCATTTCGTCTACGTTTGTTTCGCCACGAACCCAGCAGCCTTCAACAGACAGTGCGCTAAGATCGGCGGGATGCTCAGACATAGGAACAATATTAACGTCGACCTTAAGCATGTCCCGTATGAGGTTAATCGCATCCATTGGTCGCACAGATAAGTTGTCCAATGCGGTAAGCATGAGATTGCCTAAATTATGATTATTAAGTTCTCCTGCGCCTTTGAAACGATATTCGAACATCATTGAACCGATGGAAGGTTCTGTGATGAGCTGATTAATACAGTTGCGAGTGTCGCCCCATGCAATGCCGCCCTGACAGTGGCGAATGCGCCCTGTAGAGCCTCCGTTATCTGTGGTTGCAACAATCCCCGTCGCGTTTGAGCCAAATTCTTTTAGTGCGGCCAGCATTCTGCCCAAGCCATGACCGCCGCCAACAGCGACAATTTTTTTGTTTTTATATACGTTCATTTTCGTTTTTTTTATTAGTGAAGCTTGAATGTACTTTGCCTAATAGAAACCGTGAATACTAGGTTAAACCTCTAAGTTCTGCTTAAAAGAGCCTCAAATACCGTCTTTTTTTAAAAATTAGGTGGCGTAATCTAGGAATATTGAGTATTTTTACAAAAAAGCACTCTCTATACCTCACATTCATTGAGGATTTGTATAGATAGTTGCCATAACTCCGAGCTCTGATTGCTAAGTCTGAGAAGATACGAAATTAGAGCCAGTGGCATATACCACAAGGGTTTACTTGGAAATGAGTAAGCCTCCCGTGTTTGGAAAGGTGTTCCGTGGCGCAACAATTCGAAGATAGATTCCAACGCAAATTTTATTATTTGCGCTTGTCGGTTACAGACGTCTGTAACTTTAAATGTACATATTGCTTACCTGATGGATATCATCCTTCGGGTCAAAAAAACTCGTCTTTTTTAAGTGTTCCTGAGATCAAACGCGTGGTTCGTGCGTTCGCTGATTGTGGTACCAGTAAGGTACGCATAACCGGTGGTGAACCGAGTCTGCGTAAAGATTTTACCGAGATCATAGAGTCCGTTTCTAATACCAATGGTATCTCCAAAGTCGCGACGACAACCAATGGCTACCGTATGGCTAAGCATGTTGGTGAATGGCGAGACGCTGGGTTAACGGATATCAATGTGAGTGTCGATAGCCTCGATCCGCGTATGTTTCATCAGATCACCGGTGAGAATAAGTTTAATGATGTCATGCGTGGCATTGATCGAGCTTTCGAAGTCGGCTACGAACTTATTAAAGTTAACGTGGTTCTGCTAAAAGATCTCAACAGCCAGGAGATGCCTGGTTTCCTCAATTGGATTAAAGATCGTCCAATTCAGCTGCGCTTTATCGAATTAATGCAAACTGGCGAGATGGACTCTCTCTTTGACAAACACCATCAATCTGGTGTGAGTCTGAGAAACCATCTCATCGCGAATGGCTGGCTGCTAAAAGCTCGAGCAAATAACGATGGGCCAGCTCAAGTCTTTATTCATCCCGATTATCGCGGTGAGATTGGCCTAATCATGCCTTATGAAAAAGACTTTTGCCAAAGTTGTAATCGACTTCGTATTTCCGCCAAGGGCAAACTTCATTTATGTTTGTTTGGTGAGCAAGGCGTCGAACTACGAGACTTACTGCAAGGTGATGAGCAAGAATCTGCATTAATTCAACGCATTACAGAGCAGCTGCAAACGAAATCTGTGAGCCATTTTTTACAAGATGGTGTAACGGGCATGACACCGCATTTGGCGTCAATTGGCGGATAAGCCAAGCACCTGATCTCATTTATATAATTTCAAAAGACAAAATTACAAAAAGGTAACGACATGGGTCACGCAGAAAGCAAATTTGAACCTGCTAACATTGCAGTATTAACGGTTTCGGATACTCGTACTGAAGAAAATGATACGTCGGGCGGTTACCTTGCAGAGCAATTGCAAGAAGCAGGTCATAAATTAGCAGACAAAGCGATTGTTATTGATGATATGTACCAAATCCGCGCCATTGTATCAAAGTGGATCGCTGATGAAAGCGTTCAAGCTGTGATGATTACTGGCGGTACGGGTTTTACTTCTCGTGATAGCACACCTGAAGCGTTAGTTCCTCTCTTTGATAAGCAAGTAGAAGGTTTTGGTGAGTTGTTCCGCACGGTTTCTTATGAAGAAATTGGTACTTCAACCATTCAATCTCGTGCTATTGCCGGTTTCGCGAATCATACCGTGATTTTTGCAATGCCAGGCTCAACGGGTGCGTGCCGTACCGCGTGGACCAAGATCATCAAGCAGCAAATGGATGCAAGCCATCGTCCTTGTAACTTCATGCCACACCTTTCTGTTTAAGGAGTGAATTGATGACTCAATTTACGCATATCAATGCTTCTGGTGAAGCCAATATGGTCGATGTTTCGGCAAAAGCGGAAACAGTACGTGAAGCAAGAGCTGAAGCATTTGTTCATATGGCACCGGAAACCTTAGAGCTTATCGTATCTGGTTCACACCATAAGGGTGATGTTTTTGCAACGGCCCGTATTGCTGGTATTCAGGCGGCAAAGAAAACATGGGACTTGATTCCCCTTTGTCATCCTTTGTTGCTAACTAAGGTTGAAGTTCAACTTGAAGCAATACCGGCAGAAAATAAAGTGCGTATCGAGTCTGTCTGTAAGCTTGCGGGCAAAACGGGCGTGGAAATGGAAGCGCTAACAGCAGCGTCTGTCGCAGCTTTAACCATCTATGATATGTGCAAAGCAGTACAAAAAGACATCGTAATAGAGCAGGTTCGTTTGCTTGAGAAGACGGGCGGTAAATCGGGTCACTTTAAGGTTGAATCATGATTAAAGTTCTTTTCTTTGCTCAAACTCGTGAATTAGTTAATACAGACAGTTTGGACGTTGAAGCTGGTTTTACAACCGCTGAAGCACTTCGAGCACATCTAGCCGGTAAGGGTGATAAGTGGGAGCTTGCTTTAGAAGCGGGCAAAACACTGGTTGCGATTAACCAAACGCTATCGCCATTAGACAGCGCAATACAATCTGGCGACGAAGTGGCATTCTTTCCTCCGGTAACAGGGGGATAAGATGGAGCAAGTAGCGGTTCAATTTAATGATTTCAGTGTTGCTGACGAATATGCGTATTTGTCGGAAGGCACTTCAGCAGGCGCAGTTGTTACTTTTATTGGTAAAGTACGAGACATGAACTTGGGTGACGATGTTATCGGTTTGTCGTTAGAACACTATCCTGGAATGACAGAAAAAGCATTACAAGAGATATGTGTGGAAGCGGAAAATCGTTGGCCAATCGGACGAATGCGAGTCATCCACCGCGTTGGCGATCTTGATATCGGCGATCAAATTGTATTTGTTGGTGTTTCAAGTGCGCACCGACAAGCGGCGTTTGAAGCGTGCGAGTTTGTGATGGACTACCTTAAAACCAAAGCCCCATTTTGGAAAAAAGAACGCACCACAGAAAACGAACGTTGGGTTGAATCCCGAGACTCTGATGCAAAAGCAGCGTCTCGTTGGAATAAATAGCTTAACTAGAAAGCGAATAGAAGAAAAGGATGCCAAATCAGCATCCTTTTTTTGTTTTACCACTTAGCACTTAGCACTTAGCACTTAGCTTTTAGCACTTAGCTTTTAGTACTTCGTATTTCGCCTTTAATTAGTCAAGCAACTCGCAGCCCCCATTTCTTTCCAGGCTCCCCATTGGCCAGATTGGCTAGGGTCTTGACCCTTAGTCCACCATTGGGCTGTCCATTCTTTACCTGCCCATGAAACTATGTCGCCGGTATTATAAACTGCGGCAGAGTCCCAAAGGTTAAGACATAAGTCAGGGTTGGTTGCTACTTTGCTTACCGTGACAGTCGCACTCGCAACACTGCTTTCTTTGCCGTCACTTACCGTAACAGAGAATACCAACGGAGTATTCTGCGTATATTCGGCTGCAGTGAAAGACAAAATAGCGCCTTGAATGTTGGCGTTTACACCAGCAGGTACGGCCCAGTCGAAGGTTAATGTGTCGTTGTCTGCATCGCTAGACGCGCTAGCATCAACAGTAATGATATCGCCAGCATTGGCCGTTGCCGGAGCGGAAACTAGCGCGACAGGTGGCGTATTGACTGGGTTAACGTTGGTCGGGTTTATTGTAATTTGTACTAAGTCAGCCGCTACCGCACCTTTGTTATCAGTAACAGTGAGCTTAAAGGTGTACGTTTCGACTTGCGTAACTTCTGCTGCTTGAAAAGAAGCAACTGCCGCATTCGCATTGGTTAACACAACGGCTGTTCCTGCCGTTTGCTCCCACAGGTAGGTAGCAATGGTGCCGTCAGAGTCAGTAGAGGCTGAACCATCAAGGGTAACCGTTGCCGGGCCAGTAACGGCTTGGTCTACACCGGCAGCCGATGTAGGCGCTTTGTTGGCTGGAGTACCCGTGGCTAACCCTTCTTGCATGGCATTAAGAATATCGCCATTATCTGCGTCAATTTCCCATGAGAATAGACCCGCTAGGCCAAGGCTACGTACATATGCCCCCTTCGCTTTAACAGAGCGCTCATCATCAAAGGAAATAAGCTTGCCATTGGTGCGGTTCCAAACGTAAGGGGCTTCGGCGGCTGCATCGTAGCCGTATTCATAACCATTAATACCTTGGTTATTCGCACCGAGCATATTGGCTTTAATGCCTTTATAGTCGATAACGCCAGCTTCCCAAATACCTTCAGCGCTAGAGCCTGAAAGTTTGCCATTACCAACGCCTGTCATTGGATCGGTAGGGTCGGTTAAGCTAGAAGGCATGACGCCATCCCAACCACGGCCATACATAGCAGTACCGACGACGAGTTTATTCGCAGGGACACCTTGCGCAAGTAAAAGGTCAATTGCGTTGCTGGTTGTATAAGCAGGCCCTTTAAACGGAACGCCGTCGGCATCAACGCCGCTGCCATCACATTGACCTGGAGCCATAAAGTTACCACAATTGAGCGCGGTCTGATGGCCAGGAACATTATTCCAACCACCATAAAAGTCGTAAGACATCGCAAAAATGTAGTCCATGTGCTGGGCTGCTTGAGCGAAGTCAACATCTTCTAGTTTGTCATAACCTACACCAATTGCAGAAGTCAGCTCATAGGTACGGCCGGTTTCGGCACTCAGTTGGTCTAGCATGGCTCTTAGTTCTTGCATTAGAGCGATATAAGCAGGCCCATCTTTGAGTGGGTCGCCAAGGTTGGCATTTTCACCACCACCGCCAGGGAATTCCCAATCAATATCAACTCCGTCATAGAACTTCCATGTCGTGAGGAATCGTTTTACTGAAGCAACAAACGTGTCGCGATTTACTTTATCCGTAAAGCTGAAAAATGGGTCTGATAGAGTCCAGCCACCAATAGAAGGGATGATTTTTAACTCAGGGTAGGTTTTCTTGAGAGCCATGAGCATGGCGTAGTTGCCTTTGATCGTTGAGCCGTGTTCATGTCCGGCTTGCGGGAAGCTTTTTTGGAACGCAGCCCAAGGGTCATGGATAACAACTTCAAAGTCGTTAACACCCTGACACGCTGTTTGCAACGCATTATAGCTATTACCACCGACTGATTTAACGGACTCATTTGGACCACAAATAGGAATAAAGCCATATAAGATATGAGTGAGATTTTCCGCTGGAATATTGTCTACCGTATAGTCGCGTCCGTAAATTCCCCACTCGACAAAATAGGTGCCTACGACCGTATTGGCCGGGGTAACGAAGGATTTATTGTTAGGGTCGACATTCATCACCAAAGGCTTTAAGTGAGCGCCATCGGTATCGGCGATGGATATTTCGGCAGGGGAGCTTTGGCTACATCCTGTGGCATCACATGCTTCAATGACGACTTGATATAAGCCCCCATTTGGGTAACCAAACGAAGCCGTAGTTTGAGAGCCTGTTATCGGCCCCGATGCTACTTTGACGTTGTTGAAGTAGACATTGTATGTATCCCCCGTAGTACCACTCCACTGATTGAAGGTTATTGCGACAGGGGCTTGATCATGATAAGTGACCATTTGGTTGTACCCAGAGGTCGTCTCCATCGCTAATTCTACTTTGGAGAATTTTAAATTGTTTGATCCGTACATATCTATGGAAGGGGCGGCAGGTGCTGCATTGACCGCTCCTGTAAGTGAAAGGCTAACGCCGATTGCACATAAGCTTAAACGATTCATTACGTTTCTCTCGTTCCTTGAATTGAACTGCACCTTAACTTCAAATAGTGCAGTACTGCCCTTGAGTAGGCATCTTCGACAGTGTTGTTAACTCAATGCCGTTAGGCAAAGTTGATGAATCACTTTTGCGGCCAGCTAAAAGAAAAGCAGCGTAAAGCAATATGAGGTTGCAGATAAAAGCATAATCACTCGATTTTTTATAAAAATTGACATAATTGTGAAGCAGGTGTACGAAAAGTAGTCTATGCAAATGCGAGCAGTGATAATGCTCACAAAAAGTGTTAATTAAACAGGAGTAATGAAGTGTTTAGTTCGACTAGGGGTTTATTAAATGTTACGTTTTTGTATAGGGTTAGAATAATCTATCGAGTATTGGTTTGTTATTGGAATAAACGGAATATAAAAAACGGCTTTATGGTCAATGTTGATAGGTTATGACTGCAATTTTGATTAACTCTGGAATAATTCGCTAATAAATACGGATCTTGTCAACATTATCCGACTTTTTAATACATTTTTATGGCAAATTACCCCAATGATTGATAGATTGTTGCCCAATCTTCATAGTGTTTTGAGAAGCGTTGTGTGAAATTTATGCTAATTTCATGCGATTTTTTCTAAAAATACCTGCCGTTCAGGTATTTATGAAGACGTCATGGATGCAAATAAATAAAAATTGGAGTTTCTTCATGTATAAAAATAAAATTACTCGTGCGCTATTAGTAGGTACGGGCCTTTCTCTTGCTCTTGTAGGTTGTGGCGATAAGCCAGAAGAACAAGCAGCGCAACCAGCAAAAGTAGAATCTAGCGAATCAAAACTGGCCGCAGTACAGGAATTGGTTCGTGGTAATGGTACTGAAGTAGCGACCATTGACCCGCACAAATCTCAAGGTGTTCCAGAATCTCACGTTATTCGTGATCTTCTTGAAGGTCTAGTAAACCAAGACGGTGAAGGTAATACTATCCCAGGTGTTGCTGAAAGCTGGGAAACCGCAGACAACAAAACATTCACTTTCCACCTACGTAAAGATGCTAAATGGTCTAACGGCGATCCTGTCACTGCGGAAGATTTCGTATACAGCTTCCAACGTGCCGTTGATCCAGCAACTGCTTCTCCATATTCTTGGTACATGGAATACACCAAGATGACGAATGCAAAAGACATCATTGCTGGAAAGAAAGACAAAAGCACACTAGGTGTTAAAGCGATTGACGCTAACACACTAGAAGTTCAACTAGACGCTGCGGTTCCTTACTTCGTTATGATGATGGGTCACACAACAGTGAAGCCTGTTCATAAAGCGACAGTTGAGAAATTTGGCGACCAGTGGACGAAGCCTGAAAACTTCGTTGGTAACGGTGCATACGTAGTAGACAAGTGGGTAGTAAACGAGCGCCTAGTTGTTAAGCGTAATGACCAATACTGGGATAACGCGAACACGACTCTTAACCAAGTTACGTTCCTTCCAATTGAAAACCAAGTAACGGAAATGAACCGTTTCTTGTCTGGCGAAATTGACTTCACAAACGAACTGCCAACTGAGCACTTCAAGCGTCTGAAGAAAGAAAACCCAGAGTCTCTTTCAATTCAAGGTAACTTGTGTACTTACTACTACATTTTCAACACGAAGAAAAAACCGTTTGATGATGTTCGCGTACGTAAAGCAATTTCTTACGCAATCGACCGTAACATCGTATCTGATGCTATCTTAGGTCAAGGCCAAAAACCTGCTTACTTCCTGACTCCTGAAGTCACAGCTGGATTCAGCCCAGAAGCACCTGCTTACGGCAAGATGACTCAAGCTGAACGTGATACAGAAGCGGCGAAACTACTAACAGAAGCTGGTTTTGGTACTGATAACCCACTGAAATTCTCTCTACTTTACAACACTTCTGAAAACTACAAGAAGATTGCAGTAGCATTGGGTTCAATGTGGAAGAAGACTCTAGGCCTAGAAGTAACTCTAGAAAACCAAGAGTGGAAAACATACCTAGCGTCTAAAGATACAGGTGATTTCGAAGTAGCGCGTGCCGGCTGGTGTGGTGACTACAACGAAGCGTCTTCATTCCTTACTCTAATGGTAAGCAATAACACAACTGGCGGTATCCACTACGACAGTGCTGAGTACGATGCAATCATTGATAAAGCATTGAACTCAACGTCTGAAGAAGAGCGTACTAAGCTTTATCTTGAAGCTGAAGCTCTACTTGCTAAAGACATGCCAATTGCTCCAATCTATCAATATGTTAAATCTCGTCTAGTTTCTCCTCAAGTTGGCGGTTTCCCGGTTAACAATGCGGAAGACAAGATTTACTCCAAAGATCTATACATCAAAGCTCAGTAAAAACTGACGCTAAAAAAACTATAAGTAACTCAGACACTGCATGTGCTTTATTAGCACATGTAGCGTCTTTCTGATTTTAATTGTCACAGACTGGAAGAGTGAGTTTATGTTTAAATTCATCATGAAACGGATATTTGAAGCCATTCCAACGATGTTGGTGCTTATCACTGTATCGTTCTTTCTAATGCGTTTCGCACCGGGTAACCCTTTCTCGAGCGAACGTCCTTTACCACCACAAGTAATGGCAAACATTGAGGCGAAATACGGCCTTGATAAACCTGTATTTGAACAATACACCACGTACTTAACCAACATTTTGCAAGGCGACTTTGGTCCGTCGTTCAAATACCTAGATTACACGGTAAATGAACTCATTGCGGTTGCTTTGCCTGTATCGGCTAAAGTGGGTGCCATCGCGTTTATTTTCACTGTAATTCTTGGTGTGTCAGTCGGTACCTTTGCGGCTCTGCGGCAAAACACATGGGTTGACTATGGCGTTATGGCCACCGCCATGATCGGTGTAGTCATGCCTTCTTTCGTAATTGCACCTACCTTGATGTACATTTTTGCAATTAAGCTTGATTGGCTTCCCGCTGGTGGTTGGTACGGAGGATCCTGGCAATACATGGTATTACCAGTTCTCGCTATGTCGATGCTGTACATTGCAACGTTCGCCCGTATTACTCGTGGCTCGATGATCGAAACGTTAAACAGTAACTTCATCCGTACTGCTCGTGCAAAAGGTCTTAGCTACCGTTATATCATCCTAAAGCATGCACTTCGCCCTGCATTGTTGCCTGTTGTTTCTTACATGGGGCCTGCATTCGTAGGTATCATCACAGGTTCGGTGGTTATCGAAACTATTTTTGGCCTACCGGGTATCGGTAAGCTATTCGTCAATGCGGCATTCAACCGTGATTATTCACTAGTAATGGCAGTCACCATTTTGATTGGTTTCTTGTTCATCGTATTCAACGCCATCGTTGATATATTACTGGCTGTAATTGACCCGAAAATTCGCTACTAGGGACGGACTCTCATGCTGACGAAAAAAGAAAATTTAGATGCGATCGAAAAGTTCTCTGAGAACTTAGAAATTGAAGGTCGCAGTTTATGGCAGGACGCCCGTATCCGTTTTATGCGTAATAAAGCGGCAATGGTGAGCCTGGCGATCCTAGCGGTTTTAACTTTGGCAGTAATATTTTTGCCAATGATTGCCCCTTACACTTACGATAATACCGATTGGTATGCAATGCACGTAGGCCCGAACGCTGATCACTGGTTTGGTACCGACAGCTTAGGTCGAGACTTATACGTCCGTACTCTAGTGGGTGGCCGAATTTCATTGATGGTAGGTGTACTCGGTGCATTGGTTGCCGTTGTTATTGGTACGCTTTACGGCGCGGCATCAGGTTTCATTGGTGGCCGTACCGACCGTATCATGATGCGTATCCTAGAAATCCTATACGCAGTACCATTCATGTTCTTGGTTATCGTATTGGTGACCTTCTTTGGTCGTAACATCGTGCTTATCTTTGTTGCTATCGGTGCGATTGCATGGCTTGATATGGCGCGTATCGTACGTGGTCAGACTCTGAGCTTACGTAGTAAAGAATTCATCGAAGCGGCACACGTATGTGGTGTGAGCAAGTGGAAAATCATCACTCGTCATATCGTACCAAACGTATTAGGTATTGTTGCGGTTTACTCAACTCTACTGATTCCATCTATGATTCTGACCGAGTCATTCCTTTCTTTCCTTGGTCTTGGTGTACAAGAGCCAATGACTAGCTGGGGCGCATTGCTTCAAGAAGGTTCGCAAACAATGGAAGTTGCAATTTGGCAACTGGCATTCCCTGCAGCTTTCATGGTCGTGACCCTGTTCTGCTTTAACTATGTCGGTGATGGTCTTCGTGACGCACTCGATCCAAAAGACAGATAACTATAATAAGAAGGAAAGCAATATGAGCTTATTAGATGTCAAAGATCTGCGTGTTGAATTTACCACGCAAGACGGAATCGTAACCGCAGTTAACGATTTAAACTTCTCTCTTAATCAAGGCGAAACCTTAGGTATCGTTGGTGAGTCTGGTTCTGGTAAATCACAAACTGTGTTTGCCTTAATGGGCTTGCTTGCCAAGAACGGTATCATCTCAGGTAGTGCAAAGTTTGAAGGCAATGAAATACTGAATCTGCCAGAAAAAGAACTGAATAAAGTTCGAGCAGAACAGATCGCCATGATCTTCCAAGATCCAATGACGTCACTTAACCCATACATGAAAGTAAGTGATCAGCTTATGGAAGTGTTGATGCTGCACAAAGGCATGGGAAGAGCAGAAGCATTTGAAGAATCAGTACGTATGCTCGATGCGGTTAAAATCCCAGAAGCGCGTAAACGTATTACCATGTATCCGCATGAATTCTCTGGCGGTATGCGTCAACGTGTAATGATTGCAATGGCGCTACTATGTCGACCAAAGCTATTGATTGCCGATGAGCCAACAACGGCTCTAGATGTAACGGTTCAAGCGCAGATCATGGATCTACTGAACGACCTGAAAAAAGAGTTCAACACAGCCATCATTATGATCACTCACGACCTTGGTGTTGTGGCGGGCTCATGTGACAAAGTGCTTGTGATGTACGCCGGTCGTACAATGGAATATGGCACAGTAAACGAGATTTTCTATGAACCAACGCATCCGTACGCAGAAGGGCTATTAAAAGCGATTCCGCGTTTGGATACGGAAGGGGATATTTTGCCTACCATTCCAGGCAACCCACCAAACTTACTTCGCCTACCACCAGGTTGCCCTTATCAAGAGCGCTGCCATCGTGTAACGGATCGTTGTAAGACTGAAGCGCCAATCCTATTGCCATTCGGCGAAGGACGTCAACGCGCTTGTTTTTCTGACTGGGAGACTTGGACAAAATGAGTGAAGCAAAGAAATTAATCCTTGATATAAAAAACCTGAAAGTTCACTTCAACATTGCCTCTAAGTCGGCTTGGCCATGGGCTAAACCAACGGCGTTGAAAGCGGTTGATGGCGTTAATGTTCACCTTTACGAAGGCGAAACATTAGGTGTTGTGGGTGAATCTGGCTGTGGTAAATCTACCTTTGCACGAGCAATTGTTGGTTTAGTGGACGCGACAGACGGCGATGTCGTTTGGATGGGTCAAGACCTGACTAAAATGCAAGAAGTGCAGCGTCGTGAAACTCGTAAAGAGATTCAGATGATTTTCCAAGATCCACTGGCATCGCTTAACCCGCGAATGACAATCGGAGACATCATCGCTGAACCGTTGGAAACCTTCTACCCTGAAGTTTCCAAGCAAGACGTGAAAGATCGTGTGAAAGAGATGATGATGAAGGTAGGCTTACTGCCTAACGTTATCAACCGTTATCCACATGAGTTCTCTGGTGGTCAGTGTCAGCGTATTGGTATTGCGCGTGCGCTTATCCTTAAGCCGAAGATGATCATTTGTGATGAGCCAGTATCGGCTCTGGATGTGTCTATTCAAGCTCAGGTAGTCAACCTGCTGCAAGAGATACAAAAAGAGATGAATCTAAGCTTGGTTTTCATTGCTCACGATCTGTCAGTGGTGAAACACATTTCAGACCGCGTACTGGTTATGTACTTAGGTAATGCTGTTGAATTGGGCGAATCTAAAGCCCTGTTTGATAATCCTAAACACCCATACACTCGTGCACTGATGTCAGCAGTTCCAATTCCTGATCCAGAGCTAGAGCGTAAGAAAAAAATTGAAATGCTTGAAGGTGACTTACCTTCACCAATGAATCCACCATCAGGTTGTGTGTTCCGTACTCGTTGTCCTCAAGCAACGGAGTTATGTGCACAACAAAAACCGCAAATTAAAGGTGACGACGTTCACGCCGTATCTTGTTTGATGGTCGATTAATTCAGCCTGTGACAGGCTCAAGCGCAGTTCCGTAAGGGCTGCGCTTTTTTTGTGTTACTCCCTTTTCATGTTAGTACCTGCTTCAATTCAATCCTTGTTCTCAATATCCCACTTTGGGTTTGTAACTCTGACCAACTTATTGTCACTTTTTATGGCTAGGTAGGGCATTGCAGTTTTATGGTATCGCGAGACTCAAATACAAAAAAACGTGAAGGTCATTAGATATTACTAATTTAGCGCTCAAATAGTGCTTATTTACTATGGATATTGTTTGATATGTCAATAGTATGGAGGTGTGGATTATATTAATTGTGTAAAGGATGACGTAATGGATAACGTTAAACTGGGTATTGGAGAGCACAATAAGGGATTGTCACTTCCACTTAAAAAAGGCCCATTTCAGAACAATGGCGCTTCGCCTTGGTATGCAGAAGTCGGTGTCGGGACTCCGATACAAGCATTAAAGTTTTCTTTTGATACCGCCAGCAATTTTAACTGGGTGACCTCGACATTATGTGGGCCAGACACTTGTCATCACTTTGGTGGCGATGAGTTCAACTATAAAACATCTTCCAGTTTCGAATGGGTTAACCGTACCCCGATCACCGTGGACTTTGGCCCTTGGGGAGAGATGGTGGTTTCGAGCGGAGAGGATTTGCTGACATTATCAGTACAAAATGACATAACACTTAACTCCGATCTTTACCTCTCAAGCCATTATGACGGCAGTCAGTTTGACGAGCTTAATTGGGACGGAGGTATTGGGTTACCGAGTTATTCTCATATTCCGCTCAATAACAACGGAGCCAAAAGTGCGCTTAGAGGCCATCATCAATGCCATAGTGAAGCTCGTTTTCACTTTCTTGAGTCTTTGGTTGAGAACAATGTTATTTCTGCCGAGAGCCCTTACGTAGGGTTTGAAACCGATCCTGTTTCCAAGCAAGGAGAGGTGACGTTTGGGGCGCTAAACCCAGATTACGTAAACAGCCGTGAATACTTGTTTCTGCCGTGGGAACGCTATGCTGCGAATTCAGATGTCGCGTCTCTTTATTATATTTGGACAACGCCGTTAGCCGTGATGAAAATGGGCGATGAGGTTCTTTGTCAGTCGGATGAGAGCACCAAGCAATGGTTCTGTTTAGATTCAGGCTCTTCCCAGTTTAAAGGCGATCCAGACACGATGTTTTCTGCCTATCAGCAAGCGGGTTTGTATGGCAAACCGTTGTCGCTGAGCTTCGCTGCGAATGCCAACTCGTTGGCCGGTGAAATCGAGATACCCAAGGATTTGTATGATGTAACCATTGAGCATGGTGACCTAGAGGGAAAAACGGTGCCGCAATTTCAACCTATGCAAGGGTTGGATGCATTAACATTGGTCGGCTCGGTCGTGATGGACAGCCTTTACACCGTATATCAATACCGAATGAATGACGCTGGTCAACTTGAGCCTGTCGGGATGTGGCTGTTTAACAAGCCCGAAGGCCCCCAAGTGATAAAAACTCGTCAAACTAAGCCACCTGCGATCTATCAAAAAGATTTTTCAAGCGATTTTAAACTGACGGGACGCTGGGAAAATAGCTATGGCTCGCAAATGGACTTATTAACTCAGCCTAGTGGTGAAGTATGGGGAACCTACTCATCGACCACTGGCGCATCCGGTTGTTACTATGTATACGGCTGGAGTTCAGAGCATAACCCTACTCAAGCGGAAGGGCAGGCAGTCGCGCTGGCGATCACTTGGCGTGCGCATGATGCGGACGCTGAACCTAACGACAGTTGGCGTTGGATGTCGACGTACTGTGGCCAAATGGTGAATGATACTCAATTATCTGTGATTAACTCTTTGGTCGCGACCAACCATTACGGGGGCGCACAAGTTGGAGATTTTATCGATAAATTGATGTTTGATAAATGCAGCTCGGTTGAGAAACAAGAAGACAATCAATTGTTATCAAATTTATTCAATCAAAGTGAATTAGTGAGTTCTCCGTTTAATGGCACTTGGTGGGATGAGCAGCATGAGTTAACGCTTCAATGTGCAGTCGTCGATGAAAGACAAGGTTTGCTCAACGTACAATTTGAACAGCATAACAAGGTAACGACACTCAAAGGCTTTGCAGATACTTTGCCTGCTTTACTGGGGGCGGATGTGGAGCGTCGGAGTTTAAGTGTTGCAGGTAAAGGGCTCAGTGGCCTACCTATTTCAGTGAGTGGGTATCTGGACCGAGAGGCCGATAAACTGATAGTGAACCTATGGACAGCCCACGGAACCAGTGTCGAAGATAGCTACATGCAGGCCAATGCACAACAGTTGTGTTTTACACGAATGTGTACATCAAGGAGTTGATATCATGAGACAAAGTTTTGATCAAAATGAACATGACGATGTCGTGAGAGAGTGTTTTTCAAAATTATGGAAACACTCGGTCGACTTAATGTTCATTATGGCGGTTGAGCCTAACGGTGAGTTTACCTTGTATGACAACAACCCCGCTTCACGGGCGATCATGGGGTTTGAGCCAGACGATCCCATTCACCGTTACAACATTCGTGAAACGTGGGACGATGACATAGTCGAAGGCTTGTACGAGACTTATCGACAGGCAATTGCGGCACGAAAACCGGTTTCTTTTGAACAGTTTGCAACAAAAGACGAGAAACCTGTCTTCGTCGATACCCTATTTGTGCCCATCTTTGACGCGAATGACGAGCCGATCTTTGTCTGTGGCGTTGCGCGTGATATATCCCGAATCAAAGAAGCAGAACAGATGGCATTAGATGCCAATATTAAACTGCAAGAGTACTCCCAAGCGCTAGAAGGCATTAACAGTGAATTGGATGAAAAAGTAAAGGCTCGTACTCAGGAACTAGAAGCCATTACCCACGATCTAGAAATGGCATTGGAAGCAAAATCTTCTTTTGTTTCACGTATCAGTCATGAGATCAGAACGCCGATCAATGCCATGTTGGGCCTGAGTAATTTGTTAAAAAAAATCTCAGTTAGATGATGTGCAGCAAGACTACATCAATAAAATATTGGATTCAGGGAACATATTGATAGGGCTGGTGAACGACATACTAGACTTTTCAAAAATGGATGCAGACAAATTAGAGCCCGAGTCTGTTGATTTTAATCCGGAAATAATCATGAAGCAGGCGTTAAATCTTAATGGATTTAAAGCCACAGAAAAGCGGCTTGAATTGGCATGCTTTATTGACCCGATGATGCCAAGAAAGCTGAAAGGCGATCCGCTTAGAATCCAGCAAATTGCGATTAACTTACTCAGTAATGCGGTGAAGTTCACCCATAAAGGCGCAGTAACGCTTAACGTCGGATTTCACTCAAAAGGAAAGAGCAGGGGCACCTTAGAATACAGCGTGACCGATACGGGTATTGGCGTATCCGAGGAACAGCAGGTTCATTTATTCAGCTCTTTTACACAGGCAGACAGCTCTATTACGCGTCGTTACGGGGGCAGCGGGTTAGGCTTATCCATTTGTAAAAAATTGGTCGAACTAATGGGGGGCTCGATCAATGTTGACAGCGAAGTTAACAAGGGGAGCCGTTTCTGTGTACGTATTCCTGTGGAGATTGCAGAAGCAGAAAGCTTGATCAATGAAGTAGTGATTGAAAAAAATAGTCGAATTTTATTAGTAGATCCAAGTGTTTATAGTGCAGCATTGAATATGAAAATGCTCACTTCTGCAGGTTTTGATGTCGATCACGTCCAATTTTCTGGCCAAGGGTTAGCCCGAGCAAGAGAGGCGTTCAGCCTAGGACTTCCCTTTGACCGTATCGTGATTGATTGGGAATGCATCCGTGGGGAACACGCTGAATCCACGCTTAGAGTGCTTAAACAGTATCAAAAATCAAATAAGTTGATCGTCATGGCCGATGGCCTAAAAAGTGTGTCAGAACTTGGCTTTGATGGCTTATTTAATTGCATTGAAAAACCCATTACACCGGCCTCTATTTTCCCTCAACTTGGCCGCGTCACCTTATTTCAACCTTCGCTAGATATACATCCGCCAATGAAAGAATTGCTGGCTGGGCATCGCGTATTACTGGTCGACGACAACCCGATAAATCTACAAGTTGCCTTAGGGTATTTGGATGATTATGGATTGCGAGTCGATACCGCAGCGAATGGGGAAGAAGCAATAGAGAAAGTTAGGTTGCAAGATTATGATTTGGTCTTGATGGACATTCAAATGCCTAAGTTAGATGGCCTGTCAGCAACTCGCCAAATACGAGCCAGTCATCGTACAAAAATACCTATTATAGCGCTTACGGCGCACGTCGCTGAAGCAACGGTACAAGAGTGTCTTGACGTGGGAATGTCCGGTCACTTGAGTAAACCTTTGGATGAGTACCAACTTCAACAGACTCTCCTCACTCACCTTGATATCGACTTTGCTCAAAATAGAGTGGCAGAAAGTGGCGGTAATACCAAAAAGCAGATAGACGAGTTAAAGCAAGCAGATGTACTCGATGTGCAATCTGCATTGGCTCGCCTAAACCAAAGAGAGCCGCTTTATCTTTCCTTGGTTCAGAGCTTTTACTTTCGATACTGTGATAACCCGCTAATGTTTGCTGTTCAAGAGCTCGATGTAAACGTCTTGAAGGATGAACTGCATAGTCTTAAGTCTAACGCAGCGTATATAGGCGCTCCGTGGCTTGCGAGGTTGGCGAGTGATTTAGAGCGCCATATCGAACAAAATGATTATGAAAAACAGGCTGATGCTTTGTCTAGCATGCTCAATGAGGTGATACAGCAACTGGCACCGATATATCAGCAGTCGATAAAGGCGTTAGAGAGTAAGGCATCAGATCCGATATTTGAACAAGAATTAGCAACACTGTTAATGCAGCTGGAAAAATCAGACTTCGCTGCTGAAAAGACTGTTAGAACGATCTTGTCGCAAAAGATGCAAGAGGAAGAAGTGCGAGAGCAACTCGAAATTGTCGAGCAATACCTTGATGAAATTGAATTTGAAAGCGCTCATATGATCGTGAAGCAAGTGCTTAATCAAGTGCGAGGAAGGTAGCAATGGAAGTAGTTCAGCGTGTCTTGATTGTAGATGATGAAGTCATTAATCTAAAAATACTGAGTGAATTAGTCAGTGAAGAAGCCAATGTAACCTTAGCTAAAAGCGGAGAGCAAGCGCTTAGAAAGGCGCAGCAATATCAGCCAGATTTAATATTACTTGATGTGAAAATGCCGGGACTCGATGGTTTTGAAACCTTAAGCGAATTGCGGCAGAACCCGCTTACTAGCCATATTCCCGTGATTTTTATCTCAGCATTAGCTGATTATAATAATGAAGAAAAAGGGTTAATAAATGGTGCTGCAGACTATATCTTTAAACCTTTCCACTTTGGAATAGTAAAAGCCAGAGTACGGACTCACTTACAACTGGTTGAGCAAACGAACAAACTGCAGCAGTTAGCACGTCGGGACTACCTGACCTCGCTCCCTAATCGTCGGCATTATGATGAAGTATTGAAAAGTGAATGGAAGCGAGGCCAAGAGGCACGTAAGTTCATCTCTTTGGCAGTATTTGATATTGATGATTTTAAATTATTCAATGACCTTCATGGTCACGATGCAGGCGACGAACTTTTAAAGAAAGTTTCTAAGGTATTAAGGGAGTTTTTTACGGAACCCGGCCATTTGGTATCACGGTTTGGTGGAGAAGAGTTTGTGGTATTGATGCCGGGAGTCAATAGAGCCGACGCATTGGAACAAATTATTGATTGCTTAACTGCCGTTGTAGAAAGAAGTGAAGTGACGATGAGTGCTGGTGGCGCTTCATGCGTGCCGGATACGCGTTCAAGTGATTCGACGTTATTTCATCTGGCGGATAAAGCACTTTACAGTGCCAAGGCGCAGGGGAAAAACTGTGTTGTGTGGGCTGACTAACCTCGTGGGTATTTAAGCCGATGACTGTTCAATCATTCGAAAATTTTGATGAAGTTGAACAAACCAATCTAGCCGTAGTAATTTTCGATCAAATTATACTATAGAAATAGATAAGGCATTTTGTGATGAAATAGCCGAGAACTGTTTTTAGATGGAGTTTGATATGGGAAAGTTAGTAGAAGGTGTTTGGCATGACGTCTGGTATGACACAAAAGAAAGCGGTGGAAAGTTCGTTCGTGAAGACGCGGGCTTTCGTGGCTGGATAACGCCGGATCTTAATGCTGAGTTTCCGGCGGAATCAGGGCGATATCACTTATACGTATCACTGGCTTGTCCTTGGGCTCACCGTACCTTGATTTTCCGTGAGTTAAAAGGCTTAACCGAGCACATCGATGTGTCCATCGTGAGCCCTGACATGCTAAGCGAAGGTTGGCAGTTTGACTCTCCCGAACCTTTGTTTGGCTTTACCCGCGCTCATCAACTTTACAGCAAAGCAAAGGCTGACTATACAGGCCGGGTGACGGTTCCTATTCTTTGGGACAAAAAAACCAATACCATTGTGAGTAATGAATCTTCTGAAATCATCAGAATGTTTAACAGCGCTTTCAATTCCCTTACGAGTAATAGTGATGACTATTATCCTGAGCACTTACGCAAAGACATCGACCATTGGAATGACTTTATTTATCCAAACATAAACAATGGTGTTTATCGTTGTGGTTTTTCAACCACTCAAGAGGCATACGAAGAAGCCTATGAGCAGCTGTTTTCTGCGTTAGATAGAGTCGATGCACATCTCAAGCATTCACGATATTTAGCTGGTGAGCAAATTACAGAGGCTGACTGGCGACTGTTTATCACGCTTGTCCGGTTTGATGCGGTTTACGTTGGTCACTTTAAATGCAACAAAAAGCGCATTGCAGATTATGAACATATCCAAGGTTACTTAAAAGAGTTATACCAAGTTACCGGGGTTAAACAAACCACCAATTTTGATCATATCAAGCGACACTATTATTTTAGTCATGCAGGAATTAACCCAACTCAAGTTGTGCCGAAGGGGCCATGGTTGGATTTAGACAGTGAGCATGGTAGGTAGGAGAATCTGGGCTAGAGGCTATAAGAGCAATAGCTGAAGGGTTTTGCTTTTATAGTAGCGAAGCGTTCTAGTTTCTAGAAGCGAAGCACTCTAGTCTCCACTCTTTCTGTATTCTAGTGAGCAAAGCGAATTCTTCTTTTTCTACAAGCACAAAAAAACCAGCTCAATGAGCTGGTTTTTTTGCTTCATGCTTAATGCAAGAATATGGTGGAGGGGGACGGATTCGAACCATCGAAGGCTGAGCCGGCAGATTTACAGTCTGCTCCCTTTGGCCACTCGGGAACCCCTCCAGGGGCATTTTCCTACTCGTTTACAACAAATAGGCTTAGCGGTTGTTTTCCCAACACGGTTGCTAAGTGCGGAGCGCATAATATCAAACACGGGAAACCTGTAAAGGGATTTCTTAGATATTTGGTTTGAATGCTGACTTTTTCGGCAAGAACGATAAAAAACGCACGTTTTGCTCTAAAGTTGAGCATATTCATTAGGCTTAAAGCTATTATTTTCTAACCTTTACATTCCTTTACGCTCAAAGCGAAATCGACTGATAGAATAACGCTCAATCGTATTTCTTGGTTATTGCAGATGAAAAACAAAATAATAACAACCATTGCTTTAGTAACATGCCTCTCTTTGAGCGCCAGTGCTTATGCAAAAGGCCGACAAGGCGGCTCTCGAGGTGCACAAAGCATTGCTGTTGTTGCCCAAACGGTTGCCGAACACCAAATCTCTCAATCTCTTTCATTGATCGGTAAATTAGAAGCCAGCGAGTCCGTGATTATTTCCCCAGAAGCGGCGGGTCGAATTGAAAAAATATCGGTTAAGTCGAATCAAGATGTTAAACAGAATCAATTGCTGGTCATGCTAAATGACGACAAAGCGAGAGCGGCCGTGTCTGAAGCAAAAGCGTATTTGAATGATCAGAAACGTGTTTTGGTTGAATATCAAAAACTGCTCAAACGTGGCGCCATCACACAGACTGAAATCGAAGGCCAGAAGTCTTCGGTTGATATTGCGCAAGCGCGCTTGGATTCAGCACAAGCCGATTTGAGTGATCTACATATCAAGGCGCCATTTAATGGCACAGTCGGCTTTGTTGATTTCAGCCGCGGTAAGTTAGTCAGTGTGGGCGCTGAATTGCTTACCTTAGATAATTTGGATCTCATGGAACTCGACGTTCAAGTACCTGAGCGTTACTTATCTATGTTATCAAATGGCATGAAAGTGACTGCGACAAGCCAAGCTTGGCAGCAGATATTTACCGGTGAAATCGTTGGTGTCGACTCACGAGTAAATAAAGAAACCCTGAATTTACGCGTTCGGGTTCATTTTATGAATGAAAATAAAATGCTTAAGCCGGGCATGTTGATGGCGGTGGATATTGCTTTCCCAGCCATTGAAGCACCGATTATTCCTGTTCAGGCTTTGGAATATTCAGGCACTAAGCGTTACGTCTACGTGATTGATGCAGACAACAAAGCCAAGCGCACTGAAATCACTTTGGGTGCCCGAGTAGAAAATGAAGTTGTCGTAGAGAGTGGGTTAGATATCGGTCAAACCATTGTTACTCAAGGGATCGTCAACATGCGTGATGGTGCGGCAGTTAGAATTTTGCCATCCAATGAGCAAGCGGAAACTCAGGGCAAGCCTGCAAAATCCCTTGATAGTAAGGGGTAACGAGTATGTGGTTATCTGATGTCTCTGTAAAAAGACCGATTGTAGCGATTGTATTGAGCTTATTGCTGTGCGTATTTGGCGCGGTTTCGTTTACTAAACTTGCCGTACGCGAAATGCCTGATATTGAAAGCCCAGTGGTGTCCATATCGACAAGGTATGACGGTGCGTCCGCTTCTATTATAGAGAGCCAAATTACCTCAGTCTTAGAAGATCAGCTTTCTGGTATTAGTGGCATTGACGAGATCACGTCGACAACGCGGAATGGATCGTCGCGCATTAAAATTACGTTTGAACTGGGGTATGACTTAAATACCGGTGCCAGTGATGTTCGTGATGCGGTAGCAAGGGCGCAAAGACGACTGCCTGATGAAGCCGACGACCCTATTGTTTATAAAGACAATGGTACTGGTGAAGCCTCGATCTATATTAACTTGAGTTCGTCGGTAATGGATCGTACTCAACTCACCGATTACACAGACCGAGTCTTGAACGACCGATTCAGTTTGATCTCCGGTGTGAGCTCTGTGCAAATTTCTGGTGGTTTATATAAGGTCATGTACGTCAAGCTAAAACCAGAGCTAATGGCTGGCCGAGGGGTGACCACTACCGATATTACCAGTGCGCTTAAGAGCGAAAACGTCGAAAATCCCGGTGGTGAAGTACGTAATGATGCGATTGTTATGTCCGTTCGTACCGCGCGTCTTTATAACACGGCAGCAGACTTTGACTACCTGGTGGTTAAACAAGCCAGCGATGGCACGCCGATCTATCTCAAAGACGTCGCTGACGTTTATATAGGGGCACAAAACGAGAATTCGACCTTTAAAAGTGATGGCGTGGTCAATGTCAGTTTAGGCATTGTTCCTCAGTCGGACGCAAACCCACTTCAAGTCGCCAAATCTGTGCGTGAAGAAGTGGATAATATTCAAAAGTTTTTGCCAGAAGGCACCCGTCTTGCGATAGATTACGACTCGACCGTGTTTATCGACCGCTCTATCAGTGAGGTATACAACACCCTATTTATTACCGGTGGTCTGGTGATTTTGGTGCTGTACATCTTTATTGGTCAGGTTCGTGCGACGCTTATCCCTGCGGTAACCGTGCCTGTGTCGTTGATTTCTTCTTTTATTGCAGCGTATTACTTTGGTTTCTCGATCAACCTGATCACCTTGATGGCCCTGATCTTGTCGATCGGCTTGGTTGTGGATGATGCCATTGTGGTGGTTGAAAATATTTTTCATCACATTGAAAAAGGCGAATCGCCCCTTGTCGCGGCTTATAAAGGCACCAGAGAAGTTGGTTTTGCCGTCGTCGCCACCACGCTTGTTTTGGTTATGGTGTTCTTACCTATTTCCTTTATGGAAGGCATGGTGGGCTTACTGTTTACTGAATTCTCCGTATTGCTGGCGATGTCCGTCATCTTCTCGTCGCTAATTGCACTGACATTGACGCCAGTATTAGGCAGTAAAATCCTAAAAGCCAATGTGAAGCCGAATCGTTTTAATAAAGCCATCGATCGTTTATTTGGCCGACTGGGAAATGGTTATCGCTGGCTGCTTACCAAAGCAATGGTGGTCAGAATATTAGCGCCAGTCGTGATTCTTGGCTGTATTGGCGGAAGTGTGGTGCTGATGGACAAAGTACCCTCACAACTGGCCCCACAAGAAGATAGAGGCGTGTTGTTTGCTTTTGTCCGTGGTGCTGATGCCACCAGTTACAACCGTATGAACGCTAACATTGATATTGTTGAAGAAAGGCTGTTACCACTGCTAGGGCAAGGGGTATTGAAGTCATTCAGTGTTCAATCGCCTGCATTTGGTGGTAATGCTGGGGATCAAACGGGTTTTGTCATTATGATCCTAGAAGATTGGGAAGACAGAACGGTGACGGCGCAAGAAGCGCTGGGTATGATCCGTAAAGCCTTAGTTGATATTCCCGATGCGCGAGTTTTCTCAATGATGCCAGGCTTTAGAGGCGGGTCGAGTGAACCGGTGCAATTTGTTCTCGGTGGTTCAGATTACCCTGAATTGCAGAAATGGTCTGAGCTTCTAAAAACCAAAGCCAATGAAAGCGAGATAATGAATGGTGCAGAAATAAACTATTCAGAAAAAACACCGGAATTGGTGGTCACGGTTGATAAGAACAGAGCGGCAGAGCTAGGCATTAAAGTCACCGATATTTCTAATACGCTTGAAGTCATGCTGGGTGGCAAAACAGAAACCACCTTTGTTGAACGTGGTGAAGAATACGACGTGTATTTGCGAGGTGATGAAAATCACTTTAATAATGCGGCGGATTTGAGCCAAATTTACATGCGAACCAACAGCGGCCAACTGGTCACGTTAGATGCAGTGACTCGTATCGAAGAAGTGGCGTCATCCATTCGTTTGTCACACAACAACAAGCAAAAATCCATTACGCTTACGGCAAACTTGAACGATGGTTACACCTTAGGTGAGGCGTTGGATGAACTTGATAGGCTCGCAATTGAAAACCTTCCGAGTGATATTTCTGTCGCCTACAGCGGTGAATCTAAAGAGTTCAAGGAAAACCAAGCCAGTGTGTTGGTCGTATTTGCTCTGGCTCTGCTGGTGGCTTACTTAGTCTTAGCGGCTCAGTTTGAAAGCTTTATTAACCCGTTAGTGGTGATGCTGACCGTACCGATGGGCATATTGGGTGGGTTTATTGGTCTGTTTGTCATGGATCAAGGGCTCAACATCTATAGCCAAATTGGGATGATCATGTTGATCGGTATGGTGACCAAAAATGGCATATTGATTGTCGAGTTTGCCAACCAACTCCGTGATAAAGGCGTGGTGTTTGAACAAGCTATTATCGATGCGGCGGCAAGACGTTTACGCCCGATTCTCATGACTGCTTTTACAACGCTAGCAGGCTCTATTCCATTGATCGTGTCGACTGGCGCGGGTTATGAAAGCCGAATCGCCGTTGGTACGGTGATCTTCTTTGGTATGGGCTTTGCGACTTTGGTGACATTATTTGTCATTCCGGCCATGTATCGCTTAATATGTGTGCGCACACATTCACCTGGCTTTGTTGAAGCTCAACTTAACGAAGCACTCTCTAGAGAGACGGTTTCACGACCTACCCACGGTGAATTTGGAATGAACAATAACGGAGAGAAAAATGGCTGATTTTAAATACAAGAACCTAAGCCAAGAGCAACAAGATAAGCTTGATGCTGAAGTGTTTCGTCGTTTGTTACGTCACCTAGACGACAACAAAGACGTACAAAACATTGATCTAATGATTGAGGGCGGTTTTTGTCGCAACTGTTTTAGTAAATGGTACAAAGCAGAAGCCGAGAATCAAGGTCACGACCTAGATATTGATGACGCACGTGAACGTGTTTATGGCATGACGTATCAAGAGTGGAAAGACAACCATCAACCAGCGGCAACGCCTGAGCAATTGGCAGCCTTTGAAGCTCGTCAGAACAAATAACACCAGATAGGTTGATTGATAAACTCAGTGCCGCTCTTTAATGAGCGGCACTTTTGTTTGTTAGGTACAAACATTCATCATCAGGTACAAACGTTAAGATTAAGCTGTAAATCATAAGGTAGGCTAGAAAGCCGACGCGTTATTTTGCTTCTTGTACGTTCGATATCATCGATTTCAATGGACTTTTTATTGGTGAGAATACTCACGTCTACCCTAAGCTCGCGTCCAATCTTGGTGACACCCGTCACTTGAATATCTTGGGGTATTTCTTGTTCTACTGCAGAGATATCATTATCAACTTTCTGACATAGCTCTTTATCTGGAGACATCATCAGTAGTACTCGAAGCGCATCTTTAAGCATGTCGAATGGCACTTTGATGAAATAGAAAGACATGCAAACCATCATGGCTGGGTCGGCGTACACGGCATATTCGCGAAGCGGCGAAAGGGAAATAAACCAAGCCACCACAAACCCGACCGTTACCACCAAGCTGAGCAAAGTGTCCATTTTCCACTGTTTGGCTTCAGCTTCGATTAAACCGGAAGAGTATTGTTTGCTTTTATTGGCGATCACCCACCATGCATATCCGCAACCGACCACATTGACAACACCAAACAAGGTGGCGATAGAAGCATCGACTTGGCGTCCACCCGCGAATAATGCTTCAACGGCAGAATATAAGGCATACATCACGACACCGAGAATCGATGCCGCTTTAATGATGATAACAATCGGCTCGATGACTGCTCGTCCAAAAGGGAATTGAGAATCGGACGGCTTTTGAATGTACCATGCGGCGGCCAGTGACAATAAAGTTAACAGTAGGCTGATTAATGAGTAGACGCCATCGAAAACGATGACCAATGAACCGACCCATAATCCAAGAACGAGCCCACCCAGCGCAAAGCCAGAAGCCAAGATGGCTGAAAAGGTTAATACTTTGTTTTCGTTCTTGTTTGTCCTAGCACACATAGAATATCTCGTTGTTGGATACCGTTTCATTCTTCGCGCTAGATGGATGTTTTACAAACTAAAACTGGTCATTGAATGCTCGTAATTTCAAGTGGTATTGAAATAGTTGTTATAATTCATAATCTTACTGCTTTAATTTGGCATCAATATAATTGACGGTCAGTGATGGGTTAGAAATCGAATAGGTAATCACTCAATTTATCGACTAACCAAACCATGGCGGAGTCCTCAGTCATGCCCGCAGCGGTAAACATGCAGTAGTCTTCTTGAGTCAGCCCGTAGGTGTGTTTAATCACCGCGATATTTTCTTGTCGAAGAAGAGGGCGAATAAGAGGCTCCGGCAATACGCCCCAAGCGTCTTCGCTGAGAATAGTATTTAACATGTAATCAAAGCTTGAAAAGCCAATATAACGCAGGGAAAAAGGTTGGAGTTCTGGATTATCCTTTTCGTTTAAGTAAGCGAGCGACGCTTGCATAGCATTTCGTAAATCTTCATCCGAGACTCGTCGCATTTTAGTCAGTGGGTGCCCTTTGCGACAGACTGACATTAACCGTATTTTGCCGATAGGGTGGTAGGTGACTCTTGGATCATCGGTGCGTTCATAATCAACACCAAATGCGAAGTCGACTTGTTGAGTTTCGACTAAGTTTGCGAGATCTCCACTTGATGCAAGAACGATGTTAAAGGAGGTCGCAGGAAACTTTTTGTTTATTTGATGC
This sequence comes from Vibrio tapetis subsp. tapetis, assembly GCF_900233005.1. Classification (NCBI taxonomy): domain Bacteria; kingdom Pseudomonadati; phylum Pseudomonadota; class Gammaproteobacteria; order Vibrionales; family Vibrionaceae; genus Vibrio; species Vibrio tapetis. The sequence continues at coordinate 1,272,634 of NZ_LT960611.1, read as the reverse complement.
GCCAGTTTTTGCCAAAGCTCATCAGGCAGTGAGTCATCACGAGCAATCCAGACTTCTGCATTGAACTCGCCCGAGACTTGTCGGCACGTTTGAACAATCCGCTTTTGCGTGACTAGAAGGCTTTCGCAATCTTTATAGATGGCTTTGCCTGCTTCGGAAAGGGATAAATGGTTGCCTGACCGAACGAAGAGCTCGGTATTTAGATCTTTTTCTAATGCTTTAATCGCCATGCTGAGCTTGGTTCGATTACATTCTAATTGTCGAGCGGCTTCGGAAACCGAACCAAGGTCAGCGACGCTGCAAAAAGCTTCTACTTGAGACAGATTCATAAAAAACGCGATCCTTCGGATAATAAGTAGATTGTTGAATAGACACTTGGAAAATAGCAAATCTTGTGATTATTTACGACAAATCTGTTCCTATTTCAAATGATTAAATGTGCATCAGTTGTCGTGTAGTTTGATATTTGGGGGATGGATTTTTTGACGCGAGTGACACGACGGAATAAAAAAAGCACCGCTTCATAATGAAGTGGCGCTTTTTACTGGGTGTTGTTTAGTTAGCTTTGTTTAGTTAGCGTTGGTTAGTTCGTGATAGAACGAGTCCAACTGGCAGGTTGCGCGGTCCCCGGAAGTGTGACTAAGGCATCATCTCGCTTTGGTAAGCCTTTATTGTCGATATCACCTTGCACTGGGCGAATCTGAGTTGGGCTGGTGTTGGTTTGATTCACTTCAATGATATCAAGTACGCCATCGCCGTCAGAGTCCCAAGAGTAATCAGACGTACCCAGTTTGCTTTCGGTCGAGAAATCTAAGCCGTCTTTATCCATATCCCGCGTTGGATTAAGTTCACCTTTTACGTTTCGTGGCCCCAATTCATTGCGTGCGTATTGACTGTTACCGCCTTCGTTTGCCTTTCCCCAAGTGGTGATTGAGCTATCGGCGTGAAGAGCTGTGTAAGTCATGCCATTAACTGACATTGCCGTGATTTTTTTGTCTTCTCGGCTCCCATCAAACAAAGTGGGATCTTGCTTAAATCTTCTCATTGGATTGTTGTTAAAGCCCCAGTTTCGAATAATATCAAATGAGCCATAACCCCATGGCACCACCGCGCCATTTTCAAGCAAAGCATAAACTGAACTAGTGTTGATATAGACATCTTTGACCGATACCGATCCATTTAGCTGCTCTGATGGAGCAGCCGTGCCATTAGTTCCCCATTTGGTTTCACCAAATTGTTGCCCCCACTGAACCAATGAACCATCGGTGAGTTTTGCAACAAAGATTCTAGAGCCTGTACCTGTGTAGACTTGCTCTATCTTTTGGCTAGCAATGGCATCTTTAACGTCTTGAGGGAGCCACATTTCGTATCCCCAAGCTTGAGATTGACCATTTTCTTTGTAAGCAAAAAAGCCGCTGTCTGAAGCGTGGAGACTCGCGACGCCTGACTCTAACTCCGTATGATTGTCTGGCATGCTAGAGCCGACATAGATCAATTCACTCAATACCCGAGGCCAGTCAATGTTCCCTTTCCCGTCACCGTAACCATCGAATAACCAATCCGCGTAGATCTTGTTCTTTTTATCTTTGTATAACCAATCTGGGTAATCTTTCTCATTAGGTTGAGATGCACCCCCTGCTTTTACGTCACCCCATGAAACAACCTTGCCATCTTGGCGTAGGGCGGCAAATGCAGTAGAAGTTGTGGCAATCGAGATAATGGAAACGGAACCATCGATGTCCGCTTTTACTCGGGATATATCTGCTCCTTTGGAAGCATCTCCCCAGGTAACAACAGAGCCGTCACCCTTAATTCCGGCATAAGCGCCTTCGTTACTGTATATTTTTTGTATCGCTAAGTGTTTTGTCCCTTCAGGGTTGAATGGGTCTTGCCCAGGAGCTTCAAGCTTTAGCTTATCTTGATCGGCTTCGGATTTTTTCCCCCAGAAAATCACCGAGCCATCTTGGCGAAGCGCGGTAAATGTGTCGTCAGTAGAGTGGAGAGAAACAACTGGGTTCTTACCGTCTAACTCTGAGCTAATAGTGCTGATGTCTTTTGCATCACCGTCACCAATCGTAACGACGGAACCGTCACTGCGTAACACCGCCATGGTTTTTAAGGTCGCCGCAATGTCAACGGCAGGGTTCTTAGCGTCGAACTCAGGCAATATAATAGGATCTGCTTCTAAATCTCGGTTGCTCCAATACAGTACTGAGCCGTCAGTGCGTATTGCTGCATTATTGAACTGAGTGCTATATACGCGAACGGCTGCAGGGCCGTCGAGGTTAAAGACTTTCACTTTTCCTTGTTCATTGATGTAATCGGCACTTTGTTTTCCAACTGATTTGGCTTTCCAGACGACAATCGCTCCGTCATGCCTTATCGCAACCGGATAAAAGTTGTGATTTAACCGTTTGTTGCTATGCACTTTAATCGATGCAATACCTGGAGTGGCTTGGGCAGAGAGAGCACGTTGTACCGTAGCAAGATCCAGTGTGTTGTTGAGTGTGCGAAGCACGAGTGCATTTTTGAAGTGCGATAGATTATCGGTGGCGGCTTGTTCTTCAGGCAGGCTGAAACCCGCCGCAAGTAACCATTTTTTTAGCTCGGTGGCCGATGGCTCAGTTGTATTAACGGTGTTGTTGAAACGACTTTGAGCGGGCCATATCACGTAACTGCGAGCATAAGCGGTTAACTTCTCAGTAGCCGATACCACAGATTGCACCTTGTCGAAGTCGATGCTGGTGGCCGAAACATAAGGTTTAAAATTGTAGTCTTGATTGATATTGATATCGGTAAAGCCCAAATATTTCAGGCTATAAGCCATGACGCGTGGTGTCGACTTAGGATCAACCAGCTTATCAATGAAGAGATTAATACGGTTCAACTTGGATTCTACTGTTGGCACGTAAAGCAGATTATCTTTAAACACGAGTACGGTGTTGTAATCGATATCAAATTTCAAATCAGAATTTGGCATTAACAGCTGCAGCTTTTCACGTACTTGCGCACGGGTTAGGCTGATTTCAGCTCGGTTGTGTTTAAGCAAATCTACGTGGGCGGCAAAAGCGGTGAGTGTTGCGTCTACATCAAGCATCTTTGCCTTGGTTCTAAACAGTTCACGGTAATCAGCCCCTTCTAAAATCGCAGGATCTAACTTGAGCAAACTGGCTATTTGAGCCACGAACTTGTCTTGGTTCGTTTTTTCATCAAGTAACGACGGTGTTTGAGACCAGGTCACCAAATTAGAGAGAGTCTTGACGTTACTTTGAGTGGTTACTTTGTCTAATTCGCCGTTCTTATCTAAAGAAATGGCTTTTAAATACGAATAACCCTTTTGGATATGGGTAAATTGAGCGATATCCAACAAGCGATAGAGCTTTTGACTGTCTGGTTTTTGTGAGTGAGTAAGCTTAGCGATTTTCTTGAGCGCAACCTTAGAGACATCTTTACCGGATTTCGTAATGACCGGGTTGCGGTTGAGGTGATCGATGACTTGCTGGCGAGATTTCAGTTTTAGTGGCACTTTTGTGTCGCTATCTGGAATCGCGGCGTCAACTTGCCCAATGAGATCGGTTAACTCGGCCTCAAAAGTATCGCTACTCCAATCTAGTCCCTTATCAACAGGTAACGTCTCGGCAATAGTACGAGCATGAGATGAAATTGTAATGCCTGCTGTGTCTGGGTCACCATCGCTATCTAACGATTGCAGTAACTGGCTAATTAAAATAGGCGCGGGTAAGTCCATTGGTGTGACATCTACATCGGCTAGAGTAGAGCCTAACTCAATGTTACCAATAGAAAATGTGACTGTTTCACCTGGGATAAAGTTAAATTCACCTTTTGCATTGGTTAGTCCACTTTGAGTCGCCGTTTTATAAGTTACTCCACCAACCGCGCTGTCTGTAAATCTTCCCACTTTCGTTTGCGAAGGTGAGCCTGAATTGTCCGAAGCAGCACCATCGCTACCCCCGCCACCACAGCCAGAAAGTACGGCGACAATAGCCAGTGAAAGGCTCGTCTTCAATAAGCGCATTGGTTTTCTCCTTTTTTTAAAAGCGTCCCTATGAACAAAAAATAAATATGTTTCATATGACGAATAACCACAAATTACGTAGCAGATATGCTAGAAAAACTTCTTTTACCAGACGTATTAACTATATAAATGTGGTTGACGAATAGATTCGTTTTATAAATAATGCCCGCATCTTAGTGATAATTAATATCATTATCAACTGCAAATGAGAAATACTCTCAACAAAAGGGCTTTTTAAGATGTGTAAAGTTGTAAAATTTTGTAACGAAAAAAAAGGGGGTCACCTCTATAGAGTACGGGGTTTTGGCGGCTGGGCTTGCAGGTGTTATCGCGCTAGTGCTTGGTGACGATGGGGTATTTACCGAAGCGTTGACCAATGCATTTGAAACCGTAGCAGGCACGATAGAAAGCCAGACCGCTGGAGGATCTGAAGGTAATTAATGTGATAAATGAGCCATTTATTTTCGTATTAGGCCCATTGTTATGGATTTCACTCGGCGACATTAGAAATAGAACCATCAGTCACTGTGCCTGTGGCGCACTGCTGGTGTTTTGGTTGTTATTTTCAGTCATCCACTTTGAAGTCGAACAGATCTTCCATCACCTTTTTATTGGCGTTATCGCGTTAATGGGTGGGTTTTTACTTTATTCGCTTCAAGTGTGGGGAGCCGGTGACGGAAAGTTACTGGCGATCTGTTTACTTTGGGTTGGTGATGAATGGCCAGAGACACTCTTCAGTATCGCAATGTTAGGTGGGGGTTTAGCGGGTACGTACTTATTAATACGAAGATTTAGTGGTGTAAGCAATAACTTGCCATACGGTGTGGCGATAGCGATGGGAACTCTATATCAATTAAGTGTTTAGAGGCTGTGCAATGGAATTAATTATTGGCAGTTAAGGGCACAACATTCAGTTTATTTCCCGATTAACGGAATAGCAAAAGTTATGAAAATTCGTTTTTTACTTTACATCTTACTGGCCGGCTTAGTAGCGGCAGGTGGCTATATATATTGGCAACAATTATTGAAAGAAGACCCAGTAAGCGCTGAGCAAACAGCTAAAAGCACTAATGAGGATTTAACCAAACCCAAGTATCAGGGGGCGTATTTTCTGACAGCAAGCAGAAACTTGGCTAAAGGCAGCTTGGTTCAATCGTCCGATTTGGTTTGGCGACAAAAGCGGGAAGATGAAGACATAGCGGATTTAGAGCGCTATTACTTGAAGGGGATTGCTAAACCTCAAGCCCTAGCAGGTTTTGTTGTAAGACATGCAATAAAGCAAGGTGAATTCGTTAACAAAGCGAGCTTTATCAGGCCGGGCGACTTTAATTATTTGTCGGCGGTACTCAAGCCTGGGATGCGAGCGGTAAGTATCCCGATTGACGTTATTTCTGGTAGCTCAGGTCTTATCAAGCCAGGAAATTCAGTGGACGTGATCATCACGACCAACTTAGAAGGTGGGGGTATGTCGGGCCGTGAGTTATCCAGCATCATAGCCAAAACCATTCTTAGTAATGTGCGAGTACTCGCGATCAACCAAAACGTTGAAAACTTAGTCGAAACGCAAGCATTTGATATCGCAAAAGCAGGCACCGCGACACTTGAAACCACAGCAAAACAAGCCGAGTTATTGACCGTAGCCAGAAAAATGGGAGAGCTTTCGTTAAGCCTACGAAGTGAATTTGTTGATATGGAAAGCGATATCAAGGGGGGGAATCAACAACGACGGCTAGCCAAGTAACCGAGCACTTCAAATCTCCGATTGCATCACCAAGTATGGTGTTAATGCATGGCATAAAGCGTCGAAACTTAAGCATTGCTGACAGCGGTGTTGAAGTTCTAGCCGATTAAACATTAGGGAAAACACAATGAAACAACATGTCGTTGGCCAAGCATTAAAGCGTTGGCTAACAGGGTTTGCTTTGTCATTTTTTGCCATAGTACCTGTATTTCAAGCACATGCCGCGCACATATCGTCAGCAAAACAGACCCTTAATTTATATTTAGGGTCAGCAAAGATCATCACCTTACAGCAAGCAGCGAATACCGTTTTCATTGCCGATCCGAGCATCGCCAGCTTTCAGGCATCTAGCGACAAAACACTGATCGTATTTGGCCGAAAACCGGGGTCGTCGAGTTTATTTGTGTTGGATGACAAGGGTAAACAGGTTTATTCAGCGAATGTTCGAGTTGGCTATGATCTGTCGGGTTTGCGGCCTACGTTAAAGCGCGAATTCCCTCAAGCGAATATTGGTGTGCGAGCTTATGGCGGTGGTGTCATGTTATTTGGAAGCGTACCCGATGCAGCGACAGCGGCTCAGGCGCTTGCGATCACCAATGAATTTGTTCAACAAGCGCTTCAACAAGTTGGTAGCGATGGGGCACCAATGCCGACCGGTGATGGTGCTGGTGCTGAAAAGGCTTCGGTAGGGCGTGGCGCTGGTATTGGCGGATATAAGCAAGGTTTGGTTTTGAATAAAACGACCCATGCCTCCACCTTCCGCCCCATATTCCCTTTCAGACTTTAATAGAGCCAAACTGAATTTATGTTTCCTCCTTACTACTAGATAATCTTTTTCTAGGAATGGAATTAGAGGCATTTTATGAAAGGGATCGGAATACTGTTAACGGTTATCATGCTGGTGGTAGCTCTAAACACAGAAGGGCTATTACGGTCAATTGCAGAGCTAGCCGCGTTTGTCGCTTTGGTACTGACTGCCTATCAAATCAAAAGTGCGCGTAAGCAAAGTCAACTTAAGCGCACTGATTCTGTAAAACTGTAAGGTTGCTAGGTTAGTAAGATTAGCTTTGGCTAGATTAAACCAGAGTTAACCATCCTAAAGATAAGCATGAAATCAGCACCCACAATGTCACCCCGAAGACTAACGGTTTTGGTCCAGCAGAGCGGACTTTACTCACCGAAATATTGCAGCCGATGAAGAATAAACACAGCACTAATGCTTGTTTTGATACCGAGAATATACCGTTATAAATGTCGCTACATTGAGGCAGTGCGTCACTGAATAAGATGGCTGCGCAATAGAACAAAATGAAATAGGGTATCGTGATTTTCTTGCTACCAGAGCTAAAGATAATCGAACTCACAAAGGCGACAGGTACAATCCATAAAGCACGAGCTAACTTTAACGTCGTCGCGGTTTTTAAGGCTTCTTCACCGTAGGCCGAAGCCGCACCAACCACTGACGATGTGTCATGAATTGCGATGGCCGCCCAAGTTCCAAATGTGTGCTGATCGAGGCCCAAAGCAAATCCAATGACTGGAAAGATAAACAAGGCAACCGAATTCAGCACGAATATAGTGGCAAGTGCCAACCCCATTTGCTCGTCATTTGCCTTTATTGCAGGTGAAACAGCGGCGATGGCGCTGCCCCCACAAATTGACGTTCCTGCAGAAATCAAATATCCCGTTTTTTGCTCTATCCCCATTTTCTTGGTTAGAAACCAGCCGAACAGTAATGTCCCGATGATCGTGGTTAAGATAATTCCAATACCGTCACTCGTTACCGCGATAGCTTGATCCAGCTGGATTCCAAAACCAAGCCCAACAATAGAGTAGGCGAGCAGTTTTTTCGTGATTTGGCTTAACGGAACGTTGGATGGAACGAAGCCTAAATTAGCCAATAAGAAGCCAAGAACTAAAGCGGTCGGGGAGGATGCCCATGGAGTAAAACAAAATGCAGCAGCAATAAAAAAAGGTATGTTTTTGATCGTTAAATAATCGGTATTAAGTATGCGCATGTAATGTACAGTAGAATTTTTATAAGAAGACAATGATACCTCTAAAACTGTGTTTAGTAAGTCATGAAATAATGAAACCATCGTTCAGATAACCTAAACGTAGGTATGTGTCATGTTTTTGTTGTTGATTAAGTATTGATAGTAAAAAGATAATAATTTTATATGTTAATATGAGTTCATATTGATTTACTGGCAGGAAGCGATTATTTAGACGATGAACGCAATCATGACCCCGCTAGAGTCGATAGATAAAAAGTGTGATGGCAGAACAATCGTTCATTATATTGAATAATAGATCGCCGTTGATTTATCCGTGTCTAAAAAAACTTACCCTAGATTATTTGCCAAGTAGGAACCTGTCTGACAAATGAAACTTGATATAAAAATTGCTGATAATAGACCGCTCTGGAAAGTTCTTTTACATATTGTTTGTATTTATTTTGCCGTAATCTGGATATTTCATCTTGGTTTTAATATGGAAATTTCAATAGTGTCAACGGCGACGTATTTGATTGTTGTAACTTTAGTAACGTTGCTTTCAAGAGGGACTAGAGACAGCAATGTGGTTTGGGAGGGCGAAGAGGTTTTGCTTCACGGAATCCGTGCGAATCTAGAATTAAAAAAATGGATTTTAGGGAGCCAATATATTCAGATCACTTCACTTACAAAAACGGGTTACCATAGATTGAGAGTAGAGAAACATCAGGTAAACCAGAGTGATTGGGAGCGGTTGTTAGCCAAGTGTACAAGCCGTGTGGCTATCCCACCAATCGATTGAAAATACTTAATCAACCCATATTTAGTACCTTGGTGCCTTTGACATTATCCTTTGTTAACGTCATGAATATCATTTGTTGATAATCTGAATAAACATCGCCATTACACAAAATGGAAACAGGATAAATCAGTGAGTGAATGCAGGAGAGTTTCATGTTCAGGGAAATTACAAAATCTGAATTCAATTCGTTTTGGTCAACATTTTCTTCGGTTATTCAGGCTCAAGAAACTTATGCGTTTGACTCAGACATGACTCAAGAACAGGCCTATGTCCTTTGGTGTCAATCGCCACTCAAATCTTTTGCTTTTATAGAAAACGGCGAGGTTCTTGGTACGTATTACATTAAGCCAAATGCGATGGGGCCGAGCCGTCATATCTGTAATTGTGGCTATATGGTATCAAGTGAAGCTCGGGGTAAAGGGGTTGCGCGTAGAATGTGCGAGCACTCACAGCAAGTGGCCATCGAGTTGGGTTTCGAAGCGATGCAATTTAATAGCGTAGTCTCTACTAATGACATTGCAGTGAAGCTTTGGGAAAAAATGGGTTATACGATTATAGGTACGATTCCTAAGGCATATAAACATGGACGGTTGGGTTTGGTAGATAGTTATATTATGTATAAGTGGCTACAACCATAATATGAGTAGAGGTTCGGTTCATCTAAAAAATCAGTGCATTTTGTGGGTGTTGTGGGAATTAACTCCTGACAAACTATTCAACCGCGCCCATCGAAGTTGAATAGCATTAGCCTCACGACTTAATAGCAAGTGCGGCACCAAATACCAGTAAACCGACTCCACACGCTTGATTCAATCGTTTTTTGACCAGAAGCAGGTGTTTTTTCAGTGTGTTTGACGTAAATAGCATTGCAACAATACAATACAAAACCATATTCCATGCAGCGCTACCATATAAAGTCCGTACACCAGTGCTGTGTCATTGTTTGTAGCTTCGACAGAAATGACCTGGCTAAAAATACTTAAGAAGAAAAGCATGGTTTTTGGATTGAGGACATTACATAAAAATCCTTGCCCGAAAAACTGCAATGAATTCGCCCTTTCTTTACGGTTCGTTGAGGGGGGCATTGAGGCACTGGCGGTATAGATCCCTTTCCACCCCAAATAGATCAAATATGCAGCTCCAGAGTATCGGATGGTACTAAAAAGAAAGTCATTCTGTGAAATTAAGTAACTGATACCCAACATTGAATAGCTAATGTGGATACAAATCGCAGTACTCACTCCTGCCGCTGTCCATAACCCTACCGTTCTGCCGTGGTTAATGCTATTTCTGAGCACGAGAACGAAATCGGCTCCTGGGCTAATAACTATTAGAAGGCCGAGTAAGGCAAGGCTAAAATGTTCCATATGTACTCCATTTGATGTTTTATGACTTATGTAGGAATATTGTATGGGTTATTTAAGACGTCTATAATCGAAATAACTTCTGATTAAATGTGAGATAAATTCACAAGTGAGACATCTCAAAGCATTCCACGTTTTCCATGTAGCGGCGGCGTCATCCAGTTATAGTGAAGCGGCAAATAAGTTGAATATTACTCATGGAGCGGTAAGTAAACAGATCAAGGTATTGGAACATTTTCTTGCGCAGCCATTGTTTGTAAGCACGGAAGAAGTGTGCGTTTAACGGCAGAAGGCGAGTTGTTAAGAGGATTCACCGAGCAAGCATTTCAGGCACTAGATACAGGCGTGAACAAGCTAGTTCAAATGAAAAGTCAGAGCTTAGAAGTGTCGTGCGAACCGACGTTAACCATGCGTTGGCTAATGCCGAGGTTGTCTGATTTTCATCTAAGTTCTGGCGGCGATGTTCGGCTCTCAACAGCAGGAGGCCCTGTAAACCTCGGAGTGAGCGGATTGTCTATGGCGATTAGACGAGATGATTTTGAAATCTTACATGACTACAGCGAAACGTCGCTTGTTGATGAGTGGGTCGGGCCAGTGTGTTCACTTGACTATTGGCAATCGGTAAAAAGCGATTTAGGCCAAATCAAGTTACTTCATAGCCAAACTAGGCCGCAAGCGTGGCATAATTGGTGTGCCAATGCTTCGGTGGATTTTTCATTAGAGACCGCTAATCAAACCTTTGCTCATTTCTATTTTTGCTTTCAAGCGGCGGTTGATGGGCTCGGCGCCGCGATAGGATCCTATCCGCTGATTGTGGATGATTTAAAGCGCGGCAATCTAATCGCGCCATTTGGGTTTGTCCGATCTGGTCATCGCTATATGTTACTAAGTCAACAGAGCGTGTCTGGTGAACTCGCCAATCAGTTTACTCAATGGTTACAACATAACTTAAGGCAATCTGTGCCGACCGCCGAAGAACGTAATGGATTATTATAAAGGCACACTTATCGCCGTTGGCAGGTCGTGCATCCGCGGCATGCTTGTCGGGTTTGCTTGGAAAGACGTGAGCGCTGTACTTTGCAATAGGCGTTTTTTAATGCTCTTCGGGCAGAGAACCAATCATCGGGTTGCTCTAGTAATAAATAGCCATTAAACCGCTTCATTAGTGGTAAGCGATATTGTTCGATAAATTGACGTTCATAGCCAGTGTCAAAATAGTCCAACGCTTGCTCAATGGATGTAAAGCTACGGATGATGTCATTGATGTAAGGTGTTGTCATGGTGTCGCCAAAGATTGTCTTTATCTCAAGACTTCTTAGCATTGAGAGCATGCGGTAAAAAAGCAAACTAACACAAACATCATAGGCTCGCTACTGTTAGCCGGAATGGATCGTGTTGTTTGTTTTTTGAACAATAATTAATTGACAACATACAGGCTCTATATCAGGATGGTTGCATGTTAATGAATTTCGCACGTCAACCATCACGAATTATCATCATTCCTTAGGAATGGTGGAGATTTGACGTGCTCAATAACTCTCAAACCCACCCTTAACGGTGGGTTTTTTCATTTCTACCGTTAGAGGATGGTTCTCACTCTAAGGAGGTTACATGAAAAGAGTGGCAATATTTGGTAAGCCCGGAAGCGGTAAATCGACGTTAAGTAAAGCACTCGCTCGCGCAACAGGCTTGCCATTACATCCGTTAGATTCGATGGTTTATCAAAAAGACGGTCAGCTGGTTGATAAAGCAGTGTTTAACCAGCTGCACGAGCAAGTGCTTAATTCAGAACGTTGGATTATGGATGGATTAGGGCCATTGGGGGCATTTAATCAACGTCTGGACGTGGCTGATACACTGATCTATATAGATTTACCCTATTTCGTCAGTTACTGGCTAGTGACTAAGCGGCTGTTAAAAGGGGCGTTTGTTAAGCCTGAAGGGTGGCCAGATGGGAGTTCGGTTATTACAGGCAGTTTACAAAGCTATAAAATGTTGAGATTAAGTCGGCGTTTTTGGAACCAAGAATTTATGCAAAGGTTAGAAGCTTCTGCAAACAATAAATCTATATACATCATTCGCTCTATCTCTGAGCTCAATGGATTGATTAAACAACATGGATTGAATGAGAAGAAGGCATCAAAGTGAAGATAGAAATAAAGCGGTTGGTGATTAAAGAAAAGCGATTACACGATACTCATTGATAGTGACAATGAGTATCGTGTATTTTCAAATCCGTGAAAAACTGGTTATGCAACCCATGTTAGGGAAAGCAACACAATAACCGCAGAAGTTGCTAGGTACATGCCCACGATGGTCGCGATTTCGCCTAGCGATGAGGTTGAAGACTTAGATGTCTTGATTTCTTCAACTTCTTTAGTTGCTTTGTCAGTATCCAATATTGATAGAAGTGCTGAGTTCATTTTATCTACCTTATGTAATTACATTTCAAAATACTGCGCGAATTTTACTCGTTATGTGACAAAGGTCAAATAAAATTGGTAATTAAATTACCTATTAATTTTGTCCATTTAGATGAGAAAATCTAATTTCACTCTGGAGTGCTTAAGTAAAAATCTACTCGCAAAATACTGGGTGAGTCATTAACATGGGCTTCAATTTCATCTTAATAAGTAGTCTAAGTATGTCTTTACCTCCATGTCCAAATTGCCAGTCTGAATACGTGTATCAAGATCAAAATAACTTGCTCTGCCCCGAGTGTGCTTATGAGTGGAACCCTGTTGAAGAGCAAGAAAGTGCAGAAGCCGCCGCCATCAAAGACGTGAACGGTGCTAAACTGGAGCAGGGAGATAAAGTCATTTTTATTAAGGACTTAAAAATAAAGGGCAGCTCTAAGGTATTGAAAATTGGCGCTAAGGGTGTGATTAGACGTATTGTTGAAGGAAAAGACCACCAGTTAGATTGTAAGATCGATGGTATTGGCGAAATGATGGTAACGGCTAAATACGTCAAAAAGGCGTAACCTAGCCCTTCCACAGTTTATCAAGGAAGAGTCGTGCAAAATTTAGAACGAACAAGAAAAGTGGCAATTGTTACTGGGGGCGGTCGAGGGATCGGAGCCGCTACGTCTAAACTACTCGCCGCTAAAGGTTATTCCGTTTGTGTAAACTATCGGGTAAACGCTGAGCAAGCTGACTTGGTTGTGGGTTCGATACTCGAGTTAGGTGGCGAAGCATTTAGCTTTCAAGCTGACGTTTCGGTGGAAGAACAGGTACAACAATTGTTTTCTGCCGTACAACAACGCTATGGTCGGGTTACACACTTGGTCAATAATGCTGGCATTTTGTTTACCCAATCCACATTGGTCGATATGGATTTAGAGCGCTTCAATAAGGTGATGCTGACGAACGTGTCGAGTTGTTTTTTATGCTCAAAAGCGTTTATTCATCAAGTGGGCGGTTATGGTGCGATTGTGAATGTATCGTCGGCGGCGTCAAGAACGGGTGCTCCGTTTGAATACGTAGATTACGCGGCATCAAAAGGTGCAATGGACTCATTAACTAAAGGACTTTCTCTTGAACTGGCGGCTTCAGGAATTCGAGTCAATGGCGTAAGACCCGGTTGTATTTATACCGAGATGCATGCTGATGGTGGTGAGCCTGATAGGGTTAATCGCCTAGCGTCACAATTGCCGTTACAGCGCGGTGGCACGCCTGAGGAAGTGGCGGAGTCCATTGCTTGGTTGCTGTCAGATGAAGCTTCCTATGTCACTGGAAGCTTTATTGATATTGCCGGTGGCCGTTAGCATACATCACTTTTTTGACCGCCTATATTGATTAGAAAACCAAAAGTCATTAGTCTATATTTTATGTGATCATTTTAGACAAAAAGGAGGAATATTCATGGATGTGTGCAAGTTAAACTTTGCGCCAATTTTTTGGTACGGCAAAGACTCAAGTTTTCAACTTATCGTGTTGCGATAACCTAAGCTTGAGCGAAGTTTTAATTCAATTCTAGAGACCCTTCACTCTAGCTTACTAGGTTGTTGTCAGCAGCTATGACGACCGCGTTTTGACGCGCATAAAACTTGAGTAAGCACAATGAGCACATTACTAACAGCACAAAACCTTTCCTATGACGTTACTTCGGGCCCGTTATTTGAAGCGATTTCGTTTACCTTAAATAAAGGTGACAAAATCGGACTGATAGGCACCAATGGTTGTGGGAAAAGTACCCTTTTAAAATTACTAAACAACGAGTTATCCAATTTTGGCGGTGATGTTTCGGTATCTCACCAATGTAAAATGGCGAGAGTCGAGCAACAGCTACCTAACCACCTACACAATAAAACCATGCTCGATGCTGTGGTTGAGAACCTTCCCGAAGATCTTCGTCTGTCTGATGAATGGCGCGCTCAAGTATTGCTAGCAAGCATGGACTTTGACGAAGTGTATTGGCAAAAATCAATCAGTACATTAAGCGGCGGTCAGCATGCAAGACTGCTGATTGCTCGAGCGTTAATGTTGGAGCCGGATTTACTGCTATTAGATGAACCAAGTAACCACTTAGATTTGCCTACGCTATTATGGCTAGAGGGCTTTTTACTTAAATGGAAAGGCACCTTTGTGGTTGTTTCTCACGATCGTCGGCTATTAGACAAAGTAACCAACAGCACGTGGGTCATGAGAGATAAAACACTGCATCATTTTGCTCTCAATTGTACCCAGGCGAGGCAAGCATTAGCAGAACGTGATCAAACCGATGCCATTCGTCGAGAGTCAGAACAAAAAGAAATAGACAGAATTGAAAAAAGTGCCAGCCGGTTAGCCATCTGGGGGCGCGATTTTGATAACGAGAGTTTTGCCAAAAAAGCAAAGAGTATGGAAAAACGGGTGCAGAGCTTAAAGTCATGCCAGACGCAACTCGGCGAAGCAGAACCGTGGCAACTTCGTTTAGTTGGCGAGTCGATGCCCGCAAATCGGATTCTCGAATTAGCTGAGTACTCGGTTGTACCGGCTGAAGGCGCAGAAACCCTGTTTCAGGTATTGTTCCAGCAGATAAAAAGTGGCGACCATGTTGCTATCATGGGTAAAAATGGCTGCGGTAAATCATCGTTATTACGTATGTTGTGGCAAAATTATCAGCAAGCCAACCACTCGAGCGAAAAACATAGCCAACGTCAAAGGTTGGGGGTATTCCACCCACAGGCAAGGCTAGGGTACTACGATCAGGGATTGAATCAACTTCATGACCACGATTGCCTGCTTGATGCGTTGTATCCGTTTTTCCCAGACTCTCAAGAGCGACGAAAAATGGCTTTGATCAGTGCGGGTTTTGCTTATGAACGCCATGCGCAAAAAGTGGCGGAACTCAGTGGCGGGGAACGGTCTCGATTGTTATTTGTAGGGCTGACTTTAGCGAACTACCACTTTTTGATGTTAGATGAGCCAACCAATCACTTGGATATTGACGGCAAAGAAGAATTGGCGGAAACGATTAAGACATTTGCTGGAGGACTTATTTTAGTGAGCCATGATCGCGAGTTGATTGAAAAATCATGTAATCGTTTTTGGTACATCGAAGGTAGCAAGCTACAAGAAATGGATGGAGTAGAGCAAATTCATCGAGCTATGACCGACCACTATTGTCTTGATGCGCAGGCATCTGCGCAAATTTCGGTAGGGTCTTTCGAACCATCAACGTTATGTGATGAGGTCTCGGTGAGTACCGTTGAGCATCATGATGAAGCGTTGTTGGAAAGACTTTGCGTTCTTGAGGCTCTGCTTGAAGATGATTTAGGGCGCAAGTTAAAACGGCAGAAACCTTTAATGCAATCTCAATGGAAACAGGAAATTGAATACATAAACGGGTTGTTGGACTTAACCTAGTAAACCGAACATTTTAGGAAGGATATTGGGCGTGAACTACGTCCAATACTCATTGTTAACTTTGTCGAATCAACTTATCTAACGAACAGTGCGAGAAAACCGATGTCAAAACTCTATACTAGCTTCGCAAAACAATACGATCACGCTGTGCAAGACAATATTTACAACGCGCACTTGGAAAGACCCTCGCTGCAAGCCATGCTTGGTGGAATTAAAGGAAAGGAAGTGCTGGATTTGGGCTGTGGCAGCGGAGTATATGCGCAGTACTTGCTGGAAAAAGGAGCCGAAAAGGTTACCTGCATAGATTATTCCCAAGAGATGGTGGATATTGTTAAAAGCAAGTTTGGGTCTCAAGTGCATGCGTATGTAGAAGACCTCTCTCAAGGCGTTACCGCGGAATTAAGTGAGAGTGCTGATCTCGTCATTTGCCCTTTAGTTGTCCACTATTTCGAAGATCTTCAGCCATGTTTTGATGATATTGCTCGTGTTCTTAAACCTGGCGGTAGTTTTTGTTTTTCTACTCATCACCCGTTTGCCGATTTTGAATGTTCAGCGTCGGGAAATTATTTCGAGCGTGAATTGGTAGAAGAGACTTGGGATACGGTAGGCGAGCCTGTTGAAGTTCGCTTTTATCGTCGTTCACTGACTGAAATCATGCAAGCGATCACTCGCGCTGGTCTTGTTGTGACTCAATTGTCTGAGGGGCAAGTGTCAGAAAAAGTAAAAGATATATCGTTAGAGAAATATGAGTATTTGTCGAAAAACCCGAATTTTATCTTCATAAAATGCGAGAAAATATAGTGATCAGCTGATCGATTTTAAAGCTTATTTATAAGAAAGCTCATCATGATGGAACTAAACATGATGAGCTTCTTTTAGTCAATCACTAGAGCTATGGCTAAGCTATAGCCAATCTCCTCGTAATTGCGCGACTTTCTCAAACATCACGTCACTGGTTGCCTCTTTTGATGGAACGGGTTGGCCCGCTTCGACTTCCAGCTTGGTCCAGAATCGAGTAGGTCGGCGGCTGCACGCCCGGCCTCGTTCATTCGCGCGGCTAAAGAAACTTCCCCAGAGACCTTTCAAAGCCATTGGAACGACAGGGACAGGAGAACGACGTAAAATAAGGTCTATTCCCCGCATGAATGGTCTCATGCTGCCATCGGAGGTTAAACGTCCTTCAGGGAAAATACAGACCACTTCGCCTCGGTTTAGCGCTTTTTCTACTTGAACAAACGCACTGCGAATTGAGCGAGCGTTAGTACCATCAATCGGAATCACGCCACCATTTTTGAGCAAACGCTTAAGTAGTCGTAGATGAGCGTATTCTTCTTCCATCACAAAAGTCAGGTGACGCTTATTCGCGCTGATCATGACCAAAGCATCCATATAGCTAACGTGGTTGCACACGATAAGTGCACCGCCATCTTTAGGTACAAAATCTAAATTTTTATGCGTCACACGGTACATGGTGTGAGTAAATAACTTGATGGCTAACCTAGATACATACATAGGTGATTCCATGAAAACATGGTAAGCCACAAACAGGTTGAGCGCAGATAGAATTAAGAATAGCTGCAGAATAGACAATTCAATGACGGATAAACAAACAATGCCGAGAATAGCACTGCCGACCATGAAAATGGCGTTATAGATGTTATTGGCCGCAATCACTTGAGCCCGTTCTGTCTCTTTTGCTTTGGTCTGCATTACGGTGTACAACGGCACGATGAATATACCACCGGATACGCCGATCATTAACAAGCTTCCAAATACCGGCCACAGTTCAGGGTAACTAATAAAGTCAATAAATCCGCTAAGTTCTGGAATGGTGCTAGGGACGGTGACGGCTAACAGCATTCCAAAGACACTGATTCCGAAGCTGCCAATAGGGACAATACCCAGTTGCACTTTATTTTTAGAGAGTTTGTCACAGATGAAAGATCCAATAGCGATGCCAATTGAAAACAGAGCGAGTAAGAAAGAAACCGCGCTTTCGCTGCCGTTAAGGTGCAATTTGGCGAAGTTAGGGAATTGAGTTAAATAGCTGGCACCAAGAAACCAGAACCAGCTAATGGATAAAATGGCCTGGTGGATTACCTTATCTTGCTTGGCTATGGCGATGGTGTGCTTGGTTTGAGAAACCGGACGCCATTTAAATTTCGTATCTGGTGCGGTGGCATCGGCTTTCGGAATAAAGCGACAGGCAATGTAACCACATACCGCAAACAAGATGACACAAGCCGCTGCTACATAAGTTGCGTTGTCTGATGAAGCGATGATTCCAGCGCCCAGAGTTCCAAGTAAAATAGCTAAAAATGTGCCGGTTTCAACCAACGCATTACCTGATACCAATTCTTCTTTTTTCAAATGTTGCGGTAGCAATGCGTATTTTACGGGGCCAAAGAAGGCGGACTGAGTGCCCATTAAGAACAGTAATAGCAGTAAAATAAGATAGCTTTGAGTAATAAAGCCGATCGCACCTAAAAGCATGATGCCAATTTCAGCCAACTTTACTTTACGGATGAACCAAGACTTTTCATATTTGTCTGCCAAGACACCCGCCGTTGCTGAAAATAAGAAAAAGGGCAGGATAAATAGACCAGCAGCAAGATTGATGAATAAATTACTAGAAACCGGCAGTGCTTGCGCACTAGCAAAGGCAACAAACAACAGTAAAACGTTCTTAAAAATATTATCGTTGAAGGCGCCAAAAAACTGGGTAATAAAGTAAGGTAAAAAACGCCTTTTCTTCAGTAACGAAGAAGAACTCTGGTTAGACATGGTAATCCTTTACGCTTGCCAAGAAGAGAGATAGTTAGACAGTAGGCTATCAATGAGCAGTCGTCCGTCCATCGGTGTTGAAGAGAAAAATTTATCGTCAACGCTGAGTAACGTAATGCCGTGTACACCGGCCCATAATACACGACTGGCTTCTAATACTTGCTCGTGGGAGTGGCTGTTAGTGTGCATAGCGACCAAACCCTCTAGCATGCCCGTCATTTTATCAATACGCGTTGATTGCCATTCAGGAAGTTCTTCGCCATTCATCGTGTGCTGAAAAATAAGCTGCCAGCGATGCGGGTGTTCTACAGCAAAGTCGTGGTAGCAATAAGCTAACTTATGCAATGCGTCTGTAGCGCCTTGAGAATCGGATACCGCGAGTTCGGCAAGCTCTGCAAGTTCATCTAAGGTTTGTGCTACCGCTTGAAGTAACAGCAGATTATAGCTACCAAACACATTAACCAGAGTGCTCGGCACATACCCAATTTTAGTGGCGATTTTTCGTAGGCTAAGCTCGTGATGAGGGTGCTCGTTTAAAAACAGCTTTACTTGATTGAGTGTAATTGCAACCAACTCTTCTCTTGTGTGATCGTTACGTCTAGCCATGGGTCGTTTAATAAAATGAACAATGTTCATTATTTTATGTATCGCTAAGAGAACGGTCAAGGGAAGTTGGGGCTTAAATGGCAATATTCTGAAACATAGTTTTTTTCATCTGTATTCCTTTGTTGACGGCGACAGGCTATGATGAAGTTGTCTTATTAATAAAATATCTCTTAATGAGGGGAAGAATGAAACGTCTCTTTACGATTGTTGCCCTACTGATGATATCAGTGACGGCGGCACCAATAGCGGAAGCCAAAAAATTTGGTGGTGGTAAGTCGTTTGGTAAAAGCTTTAAAACAGCGCCTGCACCAAAGCAAAATGCGACCAATACGAGCACTATTAACCAAAACAAAGCAACCAACAGCAAGAAAGGCTTGATGGGTGGTTTGATGGGCGGACTCCTAGCTGGTGGCTTACTTGCTGCTTTCTTCGGTGGTGCGTTTGAAGGCATCCAGTTCATGGATATCTTGATCATGGGCTTAATTGCATTTGTTGCGTTTAAGTTCCTAAAAGGAATGCTTGGTGCTAAACAAGGCACGATGCGACAAGGCCAGCAGCCTGCGTATTCTGGCGGTTCACAAGATATGTTCAAGTCAAAGTCTGAACCTGAGTCTAATGTGCATAACTTTGAACAATCTCAGCCAACTTCGGGCGGTTTTGGTTCAGCTACTGGCAGCGATGTTCCGCATAACTTCCCTCCTGGTTTTGATCAGGCGGCATTCATTAATGGTTCTCGCGAGCACTACCGCACAATTCAAGGCGCGTGGAATCACAATCAGCTAGAAACCATTGAAGAATACGTTTCACCAAGCCTGTTCGCAGACTTGAAGTTGGAGCGCGAGAAACTGGATGGCGATCAACACACCAACGTGATGTACGTTGATGCAGAAATTGTGCGTGCGGAATACGATGCCTCAATGGCTCAACTGAGTCTTCAGTTTAGTGGCCGCTACCGTGATGATGCTGAAAGTGTCGAAGAAGACATTACCGACGTATGGCATTTGGAGCGCGACCTAGCAGCACCTAATGCGCCATGGTTGATTGTTGGTATTCAGGCTTAATCCATAGCTAAACCATATTATCTAAGCGGCAATACATGAAAATGTATTGCCGTTTTTTTTTAAGTTTGTTGCGTCGTTTTTCACTCTTCTTTGTCTCTTTTTGTACATCCGAATTATGTCAGTTTTCCGTTTATTTGAAATGGAATTGATATTTCTATCAGTGATGTCTCTCACTTTTTGTTTCCTTTCCTATTTCTAGATATTGATCGTGATCACAGCCTTAATTATTGCTTCGTGCATTTTTTTATAGCAGCGTTAGGATTCATCGAAACGTTTCGATGAGTGTTTTCTCTCAATATAAAACTCGATTAACATGGCCAAGAAACAGGTAAGACAATGAAAAAAAGTACCCTAATAAATGCCGATTTGACCTATTTAGCTGCCACGCTAGGCCATACTGACGAGATCACTATTTGTGACGCAGGCCTGCCTATTCCAGACCAAGTGAAACGTATCGACTTGGCTCTGACTGAAGGCGTGCCTAGATTTATTGATACCGTGAAAGTGATGTTGAGTGAACTTCAAATTGAAGGTGTCATCATCGCTGAAGAGTTTGCCACCGTTAGTCCTGAGCACCACCGCGAATTAGTCGAAGAATTGAAGTTAGAAGAACAGCGTTGTGGTAAATCCATCGCAATCAATTACGTTTCTCATGATGTGTTTAAAACGCAGACGGCCAACAGCCGAGCGATTGTCAGAACCGGTGAGTTTACGCCATACGCTAACGTGATTTTTCAAGCGGGTGTGGTGTTTTAGTCCAGTAAACATCAGGCAAACAACCACAAGATTTAATCAATAAGGACTCAACATGACTCAAGCCATTTTAGAACTGAATGAGATTGAAAAAGCGTTTCCCGGTGTGAAGGCGCTGGATAAAGCGAGCCTTAACGTTTACTCAGGTCGAGTGATGGCTTTGATGGGTGAGAATGGTGCGGGTAAATCTACTTTGATGAAAGTGCTGACTGGTATTTACAGTAAAGACGCTGGTTCAATTACGTACCAAGGTGCGCCGTGCTCCTTTCAAGGGCCAAGAGATTCGCAGCATGCTGGTATTAGCATCATTCACCAAGAGCTGAACTTAATCCCTGAATTAACGATCGCAGAGAACATTTTTTTGGGTAGAGAGATGACAGGTGCAATGGGGCGCATTCTTTGGAGTGATATGTACCAAGCGGCCGACAAATTGCTGGCTCGATTGAATGTGAAACACAGTTCGAAAACTCTGCTCGGGGAGTTAAGTCTTGGCGAGCAGCAGATGGTTGAAATTGCCAAAGCGCTGTCGTTTGAATCCAAAGTCATCATTATGGATGAGCCAACCGATGCGTTAACGGACACCGAAACCGAGTCACTGTTTGACGTGATTAACGAATTGAGAGAGCAAGGCTGTGGCGTTGTGTATATTTCTCATCGCTTAAAAGAAATATTTGAAATTTGTGATGATATTACCGTATTGCGTGATGGGCGCTTTATTGGTGAATGTGCGGTAGTCGACACCGATGAAGACACATTGATAGAAATGATGGTAGGTCGAAAGCTGGATGAACAGTATCCACGTGTCGACGCCGAGCACGGTACAACCTGCTTAGAAGTTCGAAATCTGACAGGCTCGGGCGTTGAAAATGTGAGCTTTAAGTTAGATCACGGAGAGATACTCGGTGTGTCTGGGTTAATGGGGGCAGGCCGAACAGAACTAATGAAAGTGATTTATGGTGCACTGAGTCGTGAATCAGGTGAAGTGATTTTACAAGGACAAAGTATTGACCCTCGCTCTCCACAAGAAGGGTTGGCCAGTGGCATTGCGTATATTTCAGAAGACCGAAAGGGCGACGGCTTAGTATTGGGGTTGTCAGTCAAAGAAAACATGTCTTTGTGTGCATTAGAGCAGTTAACTCACCGAGGACGAATTCAACACGCTGCAGAAGTTATGGCAGTGGAAGATTTCATAACACTTTTCAATATTAAAACGCCGAGTCGTGATCAGATCATTGGTAATTTATCTGGAGGTAATCAACAGAAAGTCGCGATTGCTAAAGGACTCATGACTCGCCCTAAATTATTGATATTGGATGAGCCGACTCGTGGCGTTGATGTCGGGGCGAAGAAAGAAATCTATCAATTGATTAATAAATTCAAAGCAGAAGGAATGAGCATCATTCTTGTTTCTTCTGAAATGCCTGAAGTTCTGGGCATGAGCGACCGCATTATCGTGATGCACGAAGGTCACATCAGTGGCGAGTTCGACGCGCAAGATGCAAACCAAGAAAAACTAATGGCGTGTGCCGTGGGCAAAACGTTGAATGAGGAAGCAGCATGAGTACTAACACCACGAGTAACCAAACCATGAAGAGTCAAACCGAACCAAAGAAAAAGTCTCTAATTAGTAAAGAGTGGCTGATCGAGCAAAAATCATTGATAGCGTTAATATTTTTGATTGTTGTCGTGTCATTTTTGAACCCTAACTTTTTTACCGTCGACAACATACTTAATATTCTACGCCAGACCTCAGTTAACGCGATCATCGCCGTCGGCATGACCTTAGTTATCTTAACGGCGGGCATTGATTTGAGTGTAGGTTCGGTACTGGCACTTTGCGGAGCATTCGCGGCGAGCTTAATTGCCATGGAAGTTCCGGTGTTAATTGCTGTGCCTACGGCGTTACTTGCTGGTGCTGCCTTAGGGGCGATCAGCGGGATAATCATCGCAAAAGGTAAGGTACAAGCGTTTATCGCTACCTTGGTCACCATGACGTTATTGCGCGGTGTCACTATGGTTTACACCGAAGGTCGTCCAATATCGACCGGTTTTACCGATACCGGTGATGCATTTGCGTGGTTTGGTACAGGTTATGCGTTAGGAATTCCGGTACCGGTATGGCTAATGGTTATTGTGTTTGCTTCAGTTTGGTACCTGTTAAACCATACTCGCTTTGGCCGTTACATCTACGCACTCGGTGGTAATGAATCAGCAACTCGCTTATCTGGAATCAACGTAGACCGTGTGAAGATCGGTGTTTACGCGATATGTGGTCTACTTGCGGCACTTGCCGGTCTCATCGTCACTTCCCGACTTTCTTCAGCTCAACCAACAGCTGGTATGGGCTATGAACTCGATGCCATTGCTGCCGTGGTACTAGGTGGTACAAGCCTAGCGGGTGGACGTGGGCGAATTATGGGAACTCTGATTGGTGCACTGATCATTGGCTTCCTGAATAACGCATTGAATTTACTTGATGTTTCCTCGTACTACCAGATGATTGCGAAAGCAGTGGTTATCTTGCTGGCAGTGCTTATTGATAATAAAAATAAATAGATAGATAAACCATAACCTCCAATAACGTGAAATAGACGAGCCTTACATGCAGTTTGGCTCCAATAATACAAAGGATGATAACAATGAAAAAGATAGCGACCCTAATCTCTGCAGCTGTACTTTCTGCCTCTGTTTCTGTGTCTGCACAAGCGCAAGATACAATTGCAATTGTACTGTCTACACTCAATAATCCATTTTTCGTTACCATGAAAGATGGTGCGGAAGCGAAAGCTGAAGAGCTTGGGTACAAATTGATAGTGTTGGATTCGCAAAACGATCCAAGCAAAGAGCTATCAAATATTGAAGATCTGACGGTTCGAGGCGTTAAAGCGATTTTGATCAACCCAACGGACTCTGATGCGGTTTCTAACGCGATTCGTATGGCAAACCGCGCTAAGGTGCCAGTACTTACTTTAGATCGCGGTGCAAGCCGAGGTGACGTTGTGAGCCACATTGCTTCTGATAATGTAATCGGTGGTGAAATGGCGGGTCACTTTATTGCGGAAACGGTAGCAGACAACGCGAAAGTGATTCAACTAGAAGGTATTGCCGGGACTTCAGCTGCACGTGAGCGTGGTGAAGGTTTCATGAACGCTGTAAAAGCAAGCAAATTGGAACTAGTGGCAAGCCAGCCGGCTGATTTTGACCGTACTAAAGGTCTAAACGTGATGGAAAACTTACTGGCTGCTAACCCTGATGTACAAGCTGTTTTTGCACAAAATGATGAAATGGCACTGGGCGCGTTACGTGCAGTACAAGCATCAGGTAAAGACATTAAGATCATTGGTTTTGATGGTACTGAAGACGGGATTGCTGCTGTAAATAGAGGCAAGCTCGCTGCGACAGTAGCACAACAACCAGACATGATCGGTGCGCTAGGTGTTGCTACGGCCGACAAAGTTCTTAAAGGTGACAAAGTGGATGCATACATCCCGGTAGCCCTGAAGATTATTACTAAGTAATCACAAGCATAGTCATGGGGAGGGCAGCGCTCTCCTCATCTTTTCTCAGTAAAGAGTAAATAGGTTTGTTTTCAAACCTATGTATTTTTCGATGTAATCAAGGACATTAATATGAATAAGTTGGTGGTTTTAGGCAGCGTAAATGCTGACTACGTTCTTCAGGTGCCTTCTTTTCCTCGCCCAGGGGAAACGCTTCATGGCCGC
This sequence comes from Vibrio tapetis subsp. tapetis, assembly GCF_900233005.1. Lineage (NCBI taxonomy): Bacteria > Pseudomonadati > Pseudomonadota > Gammaproteobacteria > Vibrionales > Vibrionaceae > Vibrio > Vibrio tapetis. Next base: position 1,247,922 of record NZ_LT960611.1, on the reverse strand, counting down.
AACTATCAAGTTATTCCCGGAGGAAAAGGTGCCAATCAAGCGGTGGCTGCTGCTAGATTAAATGCCGATGTTGGCTTCATTGCGTGTGTGGGTGACGATGCGTTTGGCATTAATATTCGCGAAAGTTTCCGTGCCGATGGGATTAATACCCAAGGAGTTAAGCTACAACCAAACTGCCCAACGGGCATCGCCATGATTCAAGTCTCTGATAGTGGTGAAAATAGCATCTGTATCTCGGCCGAAGCGAACGACCGTTTAACCGCGCAATCATTAGAGCCGCATCTAGACCAAATACGTGAAGCTGAGTATCTTTTGATGCAACTAGAAACGCCGATTGACGGTATTGAACAAGCGGCTAAAGTAGCAAAAGAGAGCCGTACAACGGTTATTCTGAACCCAGCGCCTGCTCGCCCGCTTTCTGATGAACTGCTTAACCGAGTTGATGTGATTACCCCCAATGAAACAGAAGCTGAAGTGCTGACAGGCATTACAGTAACGGATGATATATCTGCCCAAGAGGCGGCAAATGCTTTGCACCTAAAAGGGATTGAAATTGTCATGATAACGCTCGGCTCAAAGGGTGTGTGGTTAAGTCAAAACGGCCGAGGTGAGTCAATCCAAGGCTTTAAAGTGGATGTTACCGATACCACTGCCGCAGGGGACACATTTAACGGCGCACTTGTTACTGGCTTATTAGAAGATATGCCTTTAGAATCAGCCATTAAATTTGCTCATGCAGCCGCAGCAATTTCTGTGACTCGTTATGGCGCTCAAACCTCTATTCCCAAACGACAAGAGGTTGAAGACTTTTTAGTTGACCATCATTAAGGAATACACATGGCTACGATGAAAGATATTGCAAGACTTGCAGGTGTTTCAACTTCTACCGTTAGCCATGTGATCAACAAATCTCGTTATGTCAGTGAAGAGATTTCAGAGCGCGTTAATAATGCAGCGAAAGAGCTAAACTACGCGCCATCAGCCCTCGCTCGTAGCTTAAAACTCAACAGAACCAATACCATTGGTATGCTAGTGACAACATCAACGAATCCCTTTTTTGGTGAAGTGGTCAAAGGCGTAGAACGACGCTGCTACCAGCAAAACTACAACCTTATTCTCTGTAATACCGAAGGCGATAATGAACGCATGAAAGCGTCAATAGACACGCTGTTACAGAAGCGAGTTGATGGCTTAATCTTGATGTGCTCAACGTTAGAAGGGGAGCGAATTGACGTCTTCGATCGATACGCTGATCTACCTGTAGTTGTTATGGATTGGGGCCCGATTCACTTTGCGAGTGATAAAATTCAAGACAATTCTTTGTTGGGAGGATACCTTGCGGCAAAGCACTTAATTGAAGCTGGCCATACTGAAATTGGTTGCATTACAGGGCCATTGAATCGGCATCAAGCCCTTATGCGCTATGAAGGTTACAAACGCGCGATGAATGAAAATAAGCTAGAGATTAACGCAGACTGGATCTTGGAAGCTGACTTTGAATGCGAAGGGGGATACCAAGCATTCAAAACCTTACTTACATTGCGCAACAGTAATAAAGAATTACCAACCGCACTCTTTGTCTCTAATGACATGATGGCCATGGGGGCGATCAATGCGGCTGTTGAGAGCGGTGTGAGTATTCCAGATGATATATCGCTAATTGGTTACGATGATATTCACATCGCTAAATTTATGACGCCGTCACTGACGACCATTCACCAGCCTAAATATCGACTTGGGCGAGCGGCGGTCGACACGTTATTAAATAAGTTAGAGAAGAAAACCGATCAGCCGCAAGTCGTGCAGTTGGAGCCTACCTTGGTAGAGCGAAGCAGCGTGAAGTCGTTGGTCTAACCTTCTTTAGAATAGATTTAGATGTTAAAAAAGCAGCAGAATTAAGCGTTTGCTTCACTCGCTTGCTCAGCTTGGATCGCAGTCAGTGCAACGGTGTAAACGATGTCGTCTACTAGTGCGCCACGAGACAAGTCATTAACAGGTTTGCGCATGCCTTGCAGCATTGGACCGATTGAAACTAGGTCTGCTGAACGCTGTACCGCTTTGTACGTTGTGTTACCCGTGTTTAGGTCTGGGAATACAAATACGGTTGCTTTACCCGCTACAGGAGAATTTGGCGCTTTAGAAGCCGCTACGTTTTCCATGATAGCTGCATCGTACTGAAGAGGACCATCAATGATCAAGTCAGGACGTTTAGCTTGAGCTAGTTTGGTTGCTTCACGTACTTTATCAACGTCTGCACCTTTACCAGATTCACCAGTAGAGTAAGAGATCATTGCAACGCGAGGGTCGATACCGAATGCCGCTGCAGAATCTGCAGACTGGATAGCGATTTCAGCAAGTTGCTCTGCGTTTGGATCTGGGTTGATCGCACAGTCACCGTAAACCAATACTTGGTCAGGTAGAAGCATGAAGAATACAGAAGATACGATAGAAGCATCGGGTGCAGTCTTGATGATTTGGAACGGAGGAACGATAGTGTTCGCCGTTGTGTGAACCGCGCCAGAAACCAGACCGTCAACTTCGTTATTCTCAAGCATCATTGTGCCTAGGAATACAGAATCTTGCAGTTTCTCACGAGCCACAACTTCCGTCATGCCTTTCGCGCCACGAAGCTCAACCAAACGAGCAACGTAGTTTTCACGTACAGCTTCAGAGTCGATGATTTCAACACCAGCACCAAGCTCAACACCTTGCTGAGCTGCAACACGACGAATTTCTTCAGGGTTACCTAGAAGAACACACGTTGCGATACCGCGCTCAGCACAGATTGCTGCTGCTTTAACGGTACGTGGCTCATCACCTTCAGGAAGGACGATGCGCTTACCAGCTTTACGAGCAAACTCAGTTAACTGGTAACGGAATGCTGGTGGGCTTAGACGACGGATACCTTGAGTACCTTCGCTTAGAGAGTCAATCCATGGGCCGTCGATATGGCTAGCAACGTGTTCGTTGATGAACTCGATGCGCTCTTTATCGTCAGCTGGAACTTCTAGGCTAAAGCTTTGCAGGTTTAAAGACGTCTGCCAAGTATTACCTTGTGCTTTAAAGATCGGCAAACCAGTGTCAAACGCTGGCTTACAAAGATCGCTGATTTGCGTAGGGATATCGTAACCGCCCGTTAGCAAAATAGCGCCAATTTCAACGCCGTTCTTAGCCGCTAGAGCCGCCGCAACGATAACGTCAGGACGATCAGCAGAAGTGACAAGCAGTGAACCTGGTTTGAAGTGTTCAATCATGTGTGGAAGAGAACGTGCACAGAACGTGATGCTCTTAATACGACGAGACTCAATGTCACCTTCGTTGATGATTTCAGCGTTCAAGTGCTTAGCCATGTCGATTGCACGAGTTGCGATCAGGTCGATGCTCCAAGGCACGCAACCAAGAACACGAATAGGGCTAGAGTTGAAGATTTGCATGACTTCAACGTTTGCTTGTTGTGCGCTGTCTGCATCATCAAAGATTTCAGATAGGTCAGGGCGAGTACGGCCTGCTTCATCAACTGGAGCGTTTAGCTTGTTGATGATTACGCCTTTGATGTTTTTGTTTTTAGTGCCACCGAAGTTTGAACAAGCAATTTCGATGTGCTCTTTAAGTTGTGCTGGGTTGTTCGTACCCGGAGTCGCAACAAAAACAATCTCTGCGCCTAGTGTTTTAGCAATCTCTGCGTTCACTTGGTTAGCAAATGGGTGCTTACGAGTTGGAACCAAACCTTCGATTAAGGTTACGTCCGAATCGTTTACTGTGTTGTAACGCGCTACAACCGTTTCTAGTAGCACATCCATTTTCTCACTACCAATAAGCGCTTCAGCTTCTGGCATTGGGATAGATTGTGCAATCTTCATATCGCTGTTCGCACGAACGATAGTAGACGTTAGATCGGGAATATCACCACCGCTGCGAGGTTGAGCGATTGGTTTGAAGAAAGAAACTTGAACGCCTTTGCGCTCCATAGAGCGAAGAACGCCCATGCTAACACTAGTAAGACCAACACCAGCGCTAGTAGGGATAAGCATAATCGTACGGGACATGTGAGGAGTACCTATGACTATCTAAAAGAAACTCAACTTATTATTATGGAGTAAATTGAGCAGCTGATAAAAAACTGGCTAACCTAAGTTAGCCAGTTTTCTTAATTAAAGACCTGCTAGTTCAGCAGTGTCTTCAGCGATAACTAGCTCTTCGTTAGTAGAGATAACCATTGCTGGGATGCGGCTGTTAGCCGTAGTGATTGTGCCTTCGCCGCCGAAACGTGCTTTAAGGTTTGCTTCGCTGTCAACTTCGATACCGAAGATGCCAAGACGGTTAAGAACCATCTCACGGATTGGGCCAGAGTTCTCGCCGATGCCGCCAGTAAATACGATAGCGTCTAGACGACCTTCAAGTGTTGCAGTGTAACCAGCAACGTACTTAGCAAGACGGTGACAGAACACGTCCATTGCACGAGTTGCTTCTTCTTTTTCGCCGTAGTTGTCTTCAACGAAACGACAGTCAGAAGTCACTTCAGTTAGACCTTGTAGGCCAGACTCTTTAGTTAGCATGTTGTTGATTTTCTCAACAGAGTAACCAAGGTTGTCGTGCATGTGGAAAATGATAGCAGGATCGATATCACCACAACGTGTACCCATTACTAGACCTTCAAGAGGAGTAAGACCCATAGATGTGTCTACAGATTTACCGTTCTTGATAGCACATACAGATGCGCCGTTACCTAGGTGACAGTTGATGATGTTTACTTCTTCAACTGGCTTGTCTAGTAGAGTTGCACACTCACGAGTGATGAACAGGTGAGAAGTACCGTGCATGCCGTAGCGACGGATGCCGTGCTCTTTGTAAAGGTTGTACGGAAGAGCGTATAGGTAAGACTCTTCAGGCATAGTTTGGTGGAAAGCAGTATCGAACACAGCAACGTTTTTAAGTGCTGGGAATGCAGTTTGTGCTGCTTTGATACCAATGATGTGTGCAGGGTTGTGAAGAGGCGCAAGTGTTGCACAGTCTTCGATACCTTTAAGAACTTCATCAGTAATAAGTGCAGATTGAGTGAACTGCTCGCCGCCGTGTACAACACGGTGACCGATTGCTGCTAGGTTTTCAGCTAGTTCAGGCTTAGACGCGATGATAGTTTCTACCATAAACGCTAATGCTTCTTCGTGTGCAGCACCGTTACCTAGTTGAGCTTCGTGTTTACCATCAAGCTTCCACTTGATACGTGCTTCAGGAAGGTGTAGACATTCTGCAAGACCTGTTAGGTGCTCGTCGCCAGATACTGCATCGACAACCGCAAACTTAAGAGAAGAACTACCGCAGTTTAAAACTAAAACTAGCTTAGACATGTGTATGATTACCTGTTATTTCGTCTGAAAAATTCAGTTAGGGTGAAAATCAGTAACAAGAATATAAGGCATTTATAAAACCTACATTATTCTTGCTCAAAAAACTTGAATTTCCGTATAAAAAGACACATCGATGATTTAATGACGTGCTTGCAATCCTAGCAAACAGTACTCTTAGAGTTGCCTAAATTGTAAATAACAGCAACAATGAGATTGAGGGTTTGCTAAGGATAGCGATAATGTCTCAATATAACAAAAAAATTTGAATGCATTTTAACTAGAATCAATTTTTTTTGCAGCTTTTTTTTAATGGTTGTAGATTTATTTTAGTGAGAGGTCGATATGAGTGAGAAAATAGGATTGTTCCATAGCTTAAAAGATGGCCAGAAATACATGGATATTTGGCCTATACGCAAAGAGTTGTCTCCTCTATTTCCAGAGCAACGCATTATTAAGGCGACACGTTTTGGTATCAAGGTCATGCCTGCGGTCGCGGCTATTAGTGTCTTAATGCAAATGGTATTTCAAAACTCTCAAGCAATGCCACAAGCCATTGTAATGGCATTATTCGCTATCAGTCTCCCCCTGCAGGGTATGTGGTGGCTCGGGAATCGCTCTAATACTCAACTGCCACCGGCGTTGGCGGGCTGGTATCGTGAAATTCACGGTAAAATAATCGAGGCGGGTGGTGCACTTGAACCGATAAAATCAAAACCACGTTATAAAGAACTGGCTACCATGCTGAACCGAGCATTTCGTCAGCTCGATAAGAGCGCGCTAGAACGCTGGTTTTGAGAAAAGTGCTAAAAAGTTAAGTGCGAAAAGCGAAGTACTAAAAGTTAAGTACTAGAAGTGAAGTGCTAAAAGCTAAGTACTGAGTGCCAAAAGCTAAAAGCCAAACGCGATTACAGCGACGGGTTTGCGTTGAGAATACAGAAACAGCCAAAGCAAAAGTGATTTTGCTTTGGCTGTTTTTTTTTTGGTACTTTTCTTTGTAGCCTAGCAAACGGACTTCATCCTTACGGTGCGCTTGTCAATCCCTTCTTAAAAATTACCAATGCTGAGTTTGATTGATATTCACACAGAAGATGCTGGCCGACGTTTGTTCTCTCGTACGGTAAATTGGCTGGTTTTGTGTGCTATCTATCACTTATCCCTGAATTTGTTATTTTCGTGTTAATCGTTGCTTCCATTTTGCCCTGTTAGCTGGTAAAAAAGTGTACAAGTGCGTAAATAAAAGCGTACAAAATGAAACACAATATTTTGCATCCACTCGAAGTTGCCCCATATTTCACTGGTTGCAAACACACATCAATTACTTTGCCGAATCAAGGAGTCAAGATGAAAGCAAGTCGTATTATAGTTGCAGCGTGTCTAGCCGGTGCTGCGCTTATGTCTTCAACAGGTGTTATTGCAAAAACTGCTACTGTTGCTGTGTCGCAAATTGTAGAGCACCCAGCATTGGATGCTACCCGTAAAGGCTTACTCGATGGATTGAAAGCGAAGGGTTATGAAGAAGGTAAAAACTTAGAGTTTGATTATAAAACAGCACAAGGTAACCCAGCAATTGCAGTGCAAATTGCGCGTCAATTTATCGGTGAAGAACCTGATGTTTTAGTTGGCATCGCAACCCCAACAGCACAAGCTTTGGTTTCTGCAACTCGTAATATCCCGATTGTATTTACTGCCGTAACTGACCCTGTAGGGGCAAAATTGGTGAAAACGCTGGAGAAGCCAGGGAAAAATGTTACAGGTTTATCCGATCTTTCTCCTGTGGATCAACATGTCGCGCTAATTAAAGAACTGATGCCAACAGTGAAAACGATTGGTGTTGTTTATAACCCAGGTGAAGCTAATGCCGTTTCTATCATGGAACTACTCAAAGAAAGCACGGCTAAACACGGTTTGACCTTAGTTGAAGCGACAGCGTTAAAAAGTGCTGACGTTCAATCGGCGACTCAAGCTATTTCTGCGAAATCTGATGTGCTTTATGCGCTGATCGACAACACAGTAGCAAGCGCAATTGAAGGTATGATTGTTGCGGCTAACCAAGCGAAAACCCCTGTATTCGGTGCGGCAACTTCTTATGTTGAGCGTGGAGCAGTAGCAAGCTTAGGCTTTGATTACTACCAAATCGGCGTACAAACTGCCGACTACGTTGCAGCTATTCTTGAAGGTGCTAACCCTGGAGATTTGGATGTAAAAGTGGCACAAGGTTCTGACTTGGTGCTTAACAAAACAGCGGCAGACAAGCTTGGTTTTGTTATTCCGAAATCAGTACTAGATCGTGCGACGACTGTTAAATAGAAGCAGCTAGTCACAGGATATTTCGCTCGGCCAGCAAATGACCGAGCGAATAATTTAAGCAGAAAGGAGTAGTTATGTCTGCTTTTGCATTTTTTGGGGCTCTGGAAATAGGGCTCATCTATGGGTTAGTTGCACTTGGCGTGTACCTAACTTTTCGTGTTTTAGACTTCCCCGATCTTAGTGTTGATGGCAGCTTTCCGATGGGGGCTGCTGTAGCGGCAACCGCAATCGTTGCTGGTATTAACCCATGGGTCGCGACAGGCCTCGCTATTTTGGCCGGGGCTGCCACCGGTTGGGTAACTGCATTTTTAACCGTACGTTGTGGCATTCTGCATTTACTGGCCTCTATCCTGACGATGATCGCCGCGTTTTCTATCAATATTCGTATAATGGGCCGACCTAATATGGCTCTGATCGGCGAAGACACCATCTTGACGCCATTTGAAGCGCTTGGCGATTCCATGTATGTACGCCCAATTGTGGTGGCTGTATTGGTGCTGTTGTCAGCTATTTTTATTGTTCGATTGCTTAATAGTGACTTTGGATTAGGGTTGCGAGCAACCGGTGTGAACGCAAGAATGGTCGCAGCGCAAGGAGCCAGCACCGGGTTTTACACCTATTTTTGTTTGGCTATTTCGAATGGGTTTGTTGGTTTTGCTGGTGCCTTGTTTGCACAAACTAATAGTTTCGCAGATGTCACCTCTGGTGTGGGCACCATTGTCGTAGGCTTGGCTGCGGTAATCTTAGGGCAAACTTTGATTCCTGGTAAACGCATTTGGGTAGCGGTTGTTGCGGTTATTGTGGGCTCAGTATTATACCGATTGGCCGTCGCATTTGCGTTAAGTTCGGGTATGTTCGGCTTACAAGCGTCAGATTTAAACTTGGTCACAGCGGTTCTCGTTGCGTTGGCTTTGGTTGCTCCTAAGCTGAAAAAAAGCATGAACGCTAAAAAGAAATCCAAAGAAGCTCAAGTTAAAAAAGCTAACGCAAAAAAGGCGAATGCAAAAAAACACTATCTAAGAAGGAGGTAGCATGATTTTCTTGGAAGATATAGAAGTTACCTTTAATGCCGGAACTATTTTAGAAAACAAAGCACTTCGTGGTGTCGACCTCATTGTACCTGAACATCAATTTTTAACGGTAATCGGTTCAAATGGGGCCGGTAAATCAACGTTGCTTGGCGCCGTGACTGGTGAAACGCCCATGGCGGGTGGCAGCGTTGTAATTGGTGATACTGACATGACAAGTTGGTCTGTTGATAAGCGTGCTGCACAATGTGCGCGCGTATTTCAAGACCCGTTGGCAGGGACATGTGGTGATTTAACCATTGAGGAAAATATGGCGCTTGCTTATATGCGCGGTAAATCTCGTGGTTGGAGTATGTCCTTAAGCAGCAAACGTAGAGCGTTGTTTAAAGAACGTATTAGCATTCTAGGTCTTGGTTTAGAAGATAGGTTAGGAGACAGCATAGGCTTGCTTTCCGGTGGTCAACGACAGGCTGTGAGCTTAGTTATGGCGACATTATCTGACAGTAAGCTATTGCTGCTCGATGAGCACACAGCGGCGCTTGATCCCCGTATGGCTGCTTTTATTATTGATCTCACTAAAACCGTTGTTAAAGAGTTTAATTTAACGGTCATGATGGTTACTCACTCAATGAAAGATGCATTGGCGTGTGGCGACAGAACCGTGATGCTTCATCAGGGGAAAATTGTTCTAGATGTTGCCGGTAATGAAAGGTCAACAATGCAAGTGCCCGATTTACTTGAGATGTTCTCTAAAGTGCGTGGTGAGGAATTAGCCGACGATAGCCTTTTGTTGAGCTAGCATTCACCGTGGCTTCATGTCACTGTCTCTTTTTTAAAGCCTCACTCAATGAAGTGGGGCTTTACTATTTCATAGGCTAATCATTTTCGTGATAAACGATGGCCAATTCTATCCCTATCTTCTAAAAAGCCTGCAATGTTGGCGTTAAAAGGTATAATTCTGAGATCATCATTGTATGCCATGTCTTGCACTTCTTTGAAGGTAGATCCTTGTGATAAAGAAAGACCACTATTTTAGTTTGCGATTTATTGCTTTAGCTCCAGCAGCAATTTTAGTATCGACCATTCTTATCATCATTTTTATTTACATACAGCGTCTAGAGCAGGCCGTAGAACATCAATATAAATACATTGAAACTTCACTGACAAGGGCAGGGAAAATAGCGACGACCATTGATTATAGCCTGGGTAGTATACCTGGTCATAATGAACCAGTTCTGATGACCCATGATGGCATGATAAAAGACGGGCTGTGTCGTATTTTACCTAAAGATGCGGTTTTGCGTTCAAAAATTAAGAACGATGATCTCCCGTCCGTTGAAATCGATTATATGATTGTAGGTCGTCCAGAGACTTGTAAGCTAAATAGCCCCTTATATCAGTCTTTACAAAATAAAATAACGTCAGCAAAGTTGTTGTCTTTCTTTCAAGATATTGACTTTAATATCGATGGCGTGCGTTTTGTTGATCGGTTGGGCTTTGTTATTTCCTCTCCACGCGCCTTTAGTCAGCACCTGAATTCTGATCAGTTGGACAATATGATTGGTGGCCCTGCTTGGCAGAAAGCAACGATGAATCGACGTGTTATCAGTGTTTTTGGCCCACATATTTCGTTTGATAACCCAGATGAAATCATTAGTGTTATGACGTCTGTGTATTCAGGTAAATCCTTTGAAGGCGTTCTCACTGTCGACCTTGATCTTAAGCGTTTATTGAATCGCCATTCGCAAGTGAGTGGTGACATAAAGTTGATTGGGCAATTTAATGCGATTGATTTTAGGGCTGTATCTTTTGAGCGAGAGTTAAAGTTAGAGGGAATGATGCACAATCATGCGCTTGCTTATCAGTGGCATTTCAAAGATGAATTGGTGGCATTTTTGGTTGCTGAAAAATACGCATTAGCGATATGTATTTTTTTATATTCACTCGTGGTGGTTTCTTTATTCTATTTTAACTCGCGTATTGAACGCACATATTATAAGCGAATGGCATCTCATGATCCTATGACGGGATTACTTAACCGTCGAGGCATGGAAAATTACTGGTACGATTCGCATTTCAAACAATATTTGGCGTTAGCTACGTTAGATGTCGATGACTTTAAAACCATTAATGACAGATTTGGTCACGATGTGGGCGATGATGCTATTTGTTATGTGGCAAATCAAATGATGGCCAATATTAGTAGTAAGGATGCGGTTGCTAGGTTTGGTGGTGAGGAGTTCGTTGTTTGTGTCACTGGAGAGGATAAAGATGCCCTTATTTCTGTTATAGAGCGTCTTCGTTCGGCTATTTCAGAAGGTTCATGTGAAGCCCTTGATGGCGGTTGCACACTTTCTGGTGGTCTTGTTTTGGTTGATAGTAACCAAAATTATTCATTTTCATACTTGCTCAAACAAGCCGATAGACTGCTCTATCAAGCGAAAACGACGGGAAAAAACAAGCTTATTTCTAGCGATAAATTAGCGAACAACAGTATGTAATTGGTCGAGTTTAAATCCGCCTAGGGTTCTTGCTAAGCTACGCCCTCGGTCTCCACCTCAACAATGTCCTCCTTTTGTCCTGAAAGGGGGATTTTTTGTGCCTTAGAATTTCTTACACTGAAAGTTAAAATTAATAAAAATGTGAGAAACACATATGACTCTGCCCTTTCTATTTCACTCTCAAACTGCAGATGGTGCTCAGTTTGATGGTCAATCCCTAACCGTTACATTAAAAACAGACAGTTTGAATTTCGACAAAGTTTATCTTAGACACGAACCTGATAACGAGGAAGAACTGGTTGAAATGCTTGAAACAGAACGACAGGGGCGACTAAAGCTCTGGCGTGTCAAATTTCCAATAAATCCAGATAAAGCAATGACTCACTATGTGTTCAAGGTGCTTGTTGATCAGCAACAGTTTTGGTTGGATGACCGAGGTATTCATAAACGCATGCCTAGCCGCGAGTATCACTTCAAATTTAATTCAGAACATCAGCCGCCAACTTGGGTCAGTGAGCAAGTATTCTATCAAGTCTTTCCTGAACGGTTCTGTAATGGAAAGCCAGAAATAAGTGTAAAAACTGATGAGTACAGAGTCAAAAATAACACCAGAGGTGTCGTGGCAAAACATTGGGGAGAGGCAATCGATACTGAAGCCGGAACCGGTGGCAGCGAGTTTTACGGTGGGGATCTATATGGTGTGCAAAGTAAGTTGGATTATTTGCAAGAGCTGGGAATATCTACCCTTTATCTTAATCCAATTTTCGAGTCCAAAAGTAATCATAAGTACGACACAACGGATTATATGAATGTCGATCCGCATTTTGGAACCAACGCGATGTTTGCAGAATTGACTGCTGACCTTCATAGACGAGGAATGAAAGTGGTCTTGGATGCTGTGTTTAATCATACCTCGTCAGAGCATCCTTGGTTCGACCGAAATGGCGTTACTGATAATGGTGCTTACCATAATACAGATTCACCATATCGAGATTATTACTTCTTTGAAGACGGCTCTAAAAACTATTCTGCATGGAAAGGGGTGCAGAATTTACCTGTGCTCAACTTCAATCACCAAGAAGTGCGTGACTATATCTACCAAAGTGACAGTGCTGTGATCCGTCACTGGTTGAGGGAACCCTATAACATCGACGGGTGGCGTTTTGATGTTATTCATATGTTGGGAGAGGGAGAAGGGGCAACAAACAACGCACACTACGTTCAGGCGTTCAGGCAAGCGGCGAAAGAGGAAAACGCAGATACATTTGTGCTGGGTGAACACTTTTTTGAAGCCAGCCAATGGCTTCAAGGCGATCAAGAAGATGGCGCCATGAATTACTATGGGTTTGCGCACCCGGTAAGGGCTCTATTAGCAAAGCAGGATATCGCTTTTGACCCAATTGATATAAATGTGCAAGACTTTGTGACTTGGCTTATTGAGGCAAAAGCCAAAATTCCATTTTCGAATCAATTAACGCAGCTTAATCAGCTAGATAGCCATGATACGGCGAGGTTTTTGACGTTACTTTCTTGTGATGAGCAAAAAATGAAATTGGCCGCGACGTTATTGTTTACTTACCTAGGCACGCCTTGCCTTTATTATGGAACGGAAGTGGGGATGGAAGGAAGTCACGACCCTGACAACCGTCGAACATTTCCGTGGGAGCGAGCTGAAAACCTTAAGTCTCCTTGGTTTGTATTTTATCAAAAGTTGATTGCGTTAAGACACGAGCGTCCATCATTGCAAAAAGGGTCAATTCAAACGCTGCACTGTTCTAATACAGCGTGGGTTTATGCACGCCAGCTTGATAACGAAATCACCCTTTGCGTGGTCAACCTTAGCGAGTCTGAACAGGCGTTAACGGTACCGCTTTGGCAATTGGGATTGAATGGCGGTAAAGCCGATAGTTTAACCGAACCACACTCTATAATGTACGCCGGTGGTAATGGCTGTATCCAAGCGAAACCAAACAGTGTGATGCTGTTTAGTCTATAACGCTTGGAACATAAACTTAGCGATCTCAATAGAAAAGAGCCTAGTGACTTTTTACGCTAAAAATCACTAGGTTTGGGCAATGTTAGACGTTATTGCTTTAGTTAACGCTGGAGGATATTCAGTGTTGTCTGATTACTCGACTGATCGAGTGTTAATCGATAGCGTTCAATGTGCTCAATGATAGGAGCGGCTTTATTAAACGTTCGGATTTCCCTAAACAGATCCGCAGCCTGTGGGTATTGCTGACGTAGGTACGAGAACCATTGCTTAACTCGGTTTGGGTAGTAGAGCCCTTTATCGCCCTTCATCTCGTATTGAGAATACTGCAATAATAAGTCGACAACTTCATGCCAGGGCATCGCTTGGTGGTTGTGTTTTACCATATTACCCAAGTTTGGGACGTTGAACGCGCCACGACATACCATTAAAGAATCGACACCAGTGACTTTAATACAGTCTTGGCCGTCTTGATAATTCCATATTTCGCCGTTAGCAATCAGTGGTACTGAGGTTCTCTTTCGAATCTCATCAATATAATGCCACTTAATTTCACTGGCCTTATAGCCGCCACTTTTAGTTCGGGCATGCACGGTTAACTCATTGGCTCCGGCTTGTTCTATCGCATTAACTATATCAAAGCAATCTTCAGGATCTTCCCACCCTAAACGAATTTTTGCCGTTACAGCAATACTTGGATCGACGGCTTCTCGGCAGGCTTTTACTACTTGGTAAATGAGTTCTGGCTGCTTTAATAATGCAGCTCCACCATTACTTTTGTTGACCATTTTCGCGGGGCAACCAAAGTTAATATCGATTCCTTTTGCACCAAGGTTAGCGGCTCTTACTGCATTTTCTGCCATCCAATTCGGGTCTTGACCAAGTAATTGGATGTGGATCGGGACACCAGACTTAGTTTGCGAGCCCTGCTCTAGTTCAGGGCATAGGCGATGGAAGACATGATCTGGAAGGAGTTGGTCGACGATACGAACAAATTCAGTTACGCACAGATCATAGTCGTTGATCTCGGTAAGGATCTCTCGCATCAGATGATCTAGCACACCTTCCATTGGACCTAATATTACTCGCATACCACTTCGCCTTAAAAATATGAGGCGCGATTGTAGGATGTTAAGTAATAAAAGTCATTAACTACTAGGGGTACTCTCGGTAACTTCTGCCTCACCAGTAAAGGGGGAGTAATTAAGTCGCTGGAGGCTTTCACCCGGTCCAAACCCTGAGGTGTAATAGTAGTAACATTTTTGATCGCCAGTAAACCAACTAACCATATCTTGATCTGAAGGGAATACGCTACTTCCATGGTCTCTAATTGTAAGGTCGGTATTCATTAGAGATGTCCATATTTTAGAGCAATCAGGCCCTTCTAGTTTTGTGCCTCCAGAAACGGGGATATGACCTACAGCCAGAGGATAACCAGTATAAGATGGGTAGATGTCACCATCCCCGTATCCACCTAGCGGTAATGAACTATCAGGTTCACCAGTAGTGAGCCACTTACTATGATATAGCTGGCTAGAGTTGATAAAGGCAGCAAATGCGCCTTTAGCACGGGCGAGATGAGCGTCTCGACTTACATTTAGAAAACGGGGGGCAGCGGTGACGGCTAAAATGCCTAAGATCACGATCACGACCACCAATTCAATTAGGGTAAACCCTTTGGTGTTTCGGTACATTTCTGGGACTCGCAAGCAAATATAAATAGGTTAGCAACCATCTCGTATAGTTTTATGGCGCATCGAGATTGGCAACGCAGGATGTATTGTTGATATAATGCGGAGCATAACACCTTTATAAATAAACGTAACCAAATGTATCAAATTGTAAATCTTCCAGAAAGCTGGCAAGGGGAAAGCGCTGTATTTTTAGAAGGCGCCATTTTTGCTTCAAATCTCGCGACCAAGCCTCTTCAACCTGAAGTATGGTTGAATGACATTGCGGGTGACGATGCTGCAGTCATTAATCCTATTGTTGTTGGTCAAATTAACCAGCAGTACAACCTGCTTAAAAGAAGTGAATACTCACCTTTGACGCTACTGGCTGAGCCTGATCTTAACTCAAACCTTGCTGAGTATTCTCAGGGCTTTATGAGCGTATGGCCTGTCATTGAAACGCAATGGCAAGAAGCTGCAATGGGAGACGGCAGTTTACGTATGCTACAAGCGTTGCTGACGACCATGATGCTGGCAATCGATGAGTCGCAAACACGTAAACAAATGGAGCAAGCGGGTATTATTCCAGCGCCATTGTTGTCTGACTTTGTTGATCAGTTTGATGTGATGGTCATGGAAGTCGCGCTCGCGGCCGATGAAGCCATGGTGGGGGGTAAAGCTCAGCGTGTGAACCCGTTTAAAGATATCGGTCGCAACGATTCCTGCCCGTGCGACAGTGGCAAAAAATACAAACAATGCTGCGGAAAGTAGTTCTGATTGATTGAATTTGTCTCAGTTAAAAAAACAGCTCCCAATTGGGAGCTGTTTTAGTTTGAATAGATCAGAAAGCTTCGATTAACGAAATTGAGATTTTGGTTTAGATAACTGAGCAATGACGACAATAGCCAGTGCAACCAAAATGCCTGCAAATATAATCACTAGCCATTGAGGCATAGAAAGGCCAAGGAATTGCCAGACTACTTTGCTGCAATCGCCGTAGGCGTTGAAAATATTCGGGAACCATTTATGAAGAGGCGCCCAGTCAGGGAAGCTCACAAAGATATCGCAAGTTGCAAACGGAGAAGGGTTAAACTGGTAATCAACGTGCTGCATTGAAAGCTCAAGCCCTTTGTAACCACTTGCTCCCCATGCGGCAAAGCCTAACCAACGCACAATCGCGTTTTTTGGATTAAGTAGCCCAATGAGCGCCGCTCCACTGACACCAAACATGGCAACGCGCTCATAAATACACATGACGCATGGTGCTAACATCATGACATGCTGAAAATACAAGGCACTTAATTCAAAGGCCAAAATGCTTAACAGGAGAAGAAGCCACGAAATTCGAGACTCAGAAAACTGTTTAATAGGGTATAAGAAGCTCAAAGTATTTCGTCCTCAATAAAAAAGCTCTGATTACTCAGAGCTTTTTAACTTGAATTAGTTCGCTATTCAATAATTTTTTTTAGTGAGCGAGTGCGGCTGCGGCACCAATGGCTTTATCTGAATGGTGGATTATCCATCCCATATCATAGAACCATGCCGTCATCGGTTCGAGTAAGAACGCGATACCAAATAGGCCTACCAACGCTAACACGATGGTGTAAGGCAACGCCATGATGACCATACGCCCGTAAGATAAACGAATTAATGGTGCTAAGGCAGACGTAAGTAAGAACAAGAAAGCGGCTTGGCCATTCGGTGTTGCAACCGATGGTAGGTTAGTACCGGTATTGATAGCAACCGCCAACAAGTCAAATTGGTCACGTGTAATCACGCCTTCAAGCAAAGCTGTTTTTACTTCGTTGATGTAAACCGTGCCAACGAACACGTTGTCAGACACCATGGAAAGAACACCATTGGCAATGTAGAACATCACCATTTGTTGACCACCTTCGAGGCTTAACACCGCATCAATAACTGGCTTGAATAAATGTTGGTCGATAATTACGGCAACAATCGAGAAAAATACTGCCAATAAAGCTGTAAACGGAAGGGCTTCTTCAAATGCTTTACCTAAAGAGTGCTCTTCAATAACACCGGTAAATGCCGTTGCAAGAATAATCACAGATAAGCCAATAAGGCCTACAGCCGCCAAGTGAAGCGCCAATCCTACGATTAGCCAAACAGCGATGATGCCTTGTACCCAAAGACGTGCAACATCTTGTTTTGTACGACGCTTACGCTCTTCAATATCGTTGTCTTCCAAAATCTTACGAACGCTATCAGGCAATTCAGCCCCATAACCACAGATTTTAAATTTCTCAACTAACATACTTGTTGCTAGGCCGCAGAACAGAACCGGCAAGGTTACAGGCAGCATTCTCATTATGAATTCGCCAAACAACCAACCAGCCTGATCGGCAATGATTAAGTTTTGTGGTTCACCAACCATGGTCATTACACCACCCAGTGCAGTACCTACACCTGCGTGCATTAGCAATGAACGTAAGAACGCACGGTAATCCTCTAGATCATCGCGGCTAACTTCACAGAGGCCATCATCTGTTGTGTGGTCATGGGCTGTGTTATTTCCCTTTCCTGAAGCGACTTTATGGTAGATAGCATAGAAACCAACAGCAACACTGATAACAACAGCGATTACCGTTAGCGCATCCAGGAAGGCAGAAAGAAAGGCTGCGGCGAAACAAAATGCGACCGATAGTAAAGCCTTAGAGCGAATGCCAAGCAGGATTTTTGTAAAGATAAAGAGCAAAAGCTGCTTCATGAAGTAAATGCCAGCAACCATGAAGATCAAGAGCAATAAGACTTCTATATTCGCTACCAGTTCATGCTTTACTTGTTCAGCACTCGTCATTCCTATGGCGACGGCTTCAATTGCCAATAAGCCACCGGGTTGAAGTGGGTAGCATTTTAGCGCCATTGCCAGCGTAAAAATGAATTCAACCACCAATAACCAACCTGCTACAAACGGGTCAACGAAGAAAAAAACAATTGGGTTAATAACCAAGAATGAAATAATGGCAAGTTTGTACCAATCTGGTGCTTTGCCTAGAAAATTCTTAATAAATGCGTTTCCGAGTGACATCGGCATGATAAGGCTCTTTTGTTGTAAAATTCACACTAAGAATGTGTCTGTATCCCTGAACCAAGGAAATGGGGTTTCCTCAGAAAACTGATCTGTCCAAAAGGAACAACCTTGGGCGGCAAAATCTTGAGAACTGCGCGCTTAGCTATGTCATTCCGTGAATAAGACAAACACTCCATATTTTCGAACGAAACTCTACTCTTACCTATTTTTTAGTCAATAGAAAAATGTTATTGAAATTAAAAAGTGAGATATTTGAATTTTGATTCGTTTGTACCCGAGTAAGGATACCATGAAATGTAATATATCCTTACAAATTTAAAGTGCAAGTGGGTGCGTAGTGCAACCACATATAAATCAGGATCTTATCAGATGTACATCTATTAATTCGCACTAAGTTAATGATGCTAAATGTTATTAATTGCAATGATATGTTTCTAGGTTATTCGTTACTCTAATGTTGCAAATGATAAGAAATGCGACTTAATTCACGTTATTGCTCTTAACAGGTCAAACTCATCAAATTTAACATTTTTCAGCGAGCTAAAGTGTTGCGTAAATAGAGACTAATTTTCGCGATCCATAAAAGTAGTGGTATGATGAGTCCAATTTTTGTATTGAGTCCCACCGGATAGTTGATTTCATGGTTATTAAGGCAAAGAGCCCAGCAGGTTTCGCTGAAAAGTACATTATCGAGAGCATTTGGAAAGGACGTTTTCCTCCAGGCTCAATATTGCCGGCTGAACGTGAGCTGTCTGAGTTGATTGGCGTAACTAGAACAACACTTCGAGAAGTACTGCAACGTCTAGCTCGCGATGGTTGGTTAACCATTCAGCATGGTAAGCCAACAAAAGTAAACCAGTTTATGGAGACATCGAGCCTGCATATTCTGGATACCTTGATGACATTAGATGCCGACAATGCAACAAGTATTGTTGAAGATCTTCTTGCAGCACGTACCAGCATCAGCCCTATTTTTATGCGTTATGCATTTAAAGGCAATAAAGATCAGTCGTTGGTTACAATTGCGAGTGTTATTGAATCATGTGAACAGTTAATGCAGTCACCAAGTTGGGATGAGTTTTACGAGGCTTCTCCTTATAAAGACAAGCTTAAGCTGAGCATCAAAGACGACAACGAGAAAGACGAACAAAAACGTCAAGGTATTTTGGTAGCACGTACGTTTAACTTCTACGATTACATGTTATTCCAACGCTTAGCATTCCATTCAGGTAACCAAATCTACGGTTTGATCTTTAATGGGATTAAAAAATTATACGATCGTGTGGGTAGTTTTTATTTTTCTAACCCAGAAGCTCGCGAGCTTGCATTAGACTTCTACAAGCAATTGCACGAAGTGTGCGAACAAGAAAATCGCGAAGCTCTGCCTATTCTTATTCGCCATTATGGTATCGAAAGTGGCAAGATTTGGAACGAAATGAAAGAAAATCTTCCTCACGATTTCACTGAAGATGACAGCTAATTAATTTAGTCGTTATGTGCAATTGAATTAAAATAGCTCGCTAAACTTAGCGGGCTTTTTTATGCCCATTTGTTATAGATACAAAAAAACCACTTACCAATCAGTAAGTGGTTTACAATTTTAGCCTTTAGCCTTTAGCCTTTAGCCTTTAGCCTTTAGCCTTAATTACATCACACGCATGCCAGGTTGTGCGCCTTCGTGCGGCTCTAGAATCCAAAGATCGCTGCCACCAGGGCCTGCGGCTAGGATCATGCCTTCAGACATACCGAACTTCATCTTACGTGGTTTCAGGTTAGCAACCATGACCGTTAGCTTACCTTCAAGTTCTTCTGGTTTGTATGCAGACTTAATACCAGAGAATACTTGGCGAGTCTCACCACCGATATCCAATTGGAATTTAAGTAGCTTGTTCGCTTTTGGCACTTCTTCACAAGAAATGATACGAGCAATACGCATATCGACTTTAGCAAAGTCATCGAATTCGATTTCCTCGGCAACCGGTTCTTTTTCTAGCTCGGTTTGACTTGCTTTGTTCTTAGCGGCTTCTGCTTTTTCTTTTGCTGCCATTTCTACGGCGGCATCGTCTTTAGAGGCTTCAATCATCGCTTCAACTTTTTTAGGGTCAATACGATTAAATAGAGCTTTGAACTTAGTGATTTCGTGGTCAGTTAGCGGTGAAGCTACGCCTTCCCATGTTAGCGTCTCATTTAAGAAAGCTTCAGTGCGGGCGGTAAGCTCAGGCATAACAGGTTTCAAGTAAGTCATTAGTACGCGGAATAGGTTAATACCTACCGAACAGATGTCTTGCAACTCCTGATCTTTGCCTTCTTCTTTAGCGACTACCCACGGTGCTTTTTCATCAACGTATTGGTTCGCTTTGTCAGCAAGGGCTGTGATCTCACGGATAGCACGGCTAAACTCACGCGCTTCATAACATTCAGCGATGCGCTCGGCGGCAGCCGCGAACTCGTTGTAAAGTTCAGGCTCTGCAAAAGTTGCAGACAACTTACCTTCAAAACGTTTAGTGATGAAGCCAGCATTACGTGATGCGAGATTAACAATCTTGTTTACCACATCAGCGTTAACACGTTGAGTGAAGTCTTCAAGGTTAAGATCAAGATCATCGATACGGCTGTTGAGTTTAGCTGCGTAGTAGTAGCGTAAACATTCAGGGTCTAGGTGGTTTAGGTAAGTACTTGCTTTTACAAACGTTCCTTTAGACTTAGACATCTTCGCGCCATTTACCGTTACATAACCGTGTACAAACACATTGTTAGGCTTACGGAAACCACTGCCTTCTAGCATTGCAGGCCAAAATAGGCTGTGGAAATAAACAATGTCTTTGCCAATGAAATGGTAAAGCTCAGTTGTGCTGTCTTTTTTCCAGTATTCGTTAAAGTCGAGATCGTCGCGTTTGTCACAAAGGTTTTTAAATGAACCCATGTAGCCGATTGGTGCATCTAGCCAAACGTAGAAGAACTTGTTCTTTTCGCCAGGGATCTCAAAACCAAAGTAAGGCGCATCGCGCGAGATATCCCACTGTTGTAAGCCAGACTCAAACCATTCCTGCATTTTGTTAGCGGTTTCGTTTTGCAAAGAACCAGAACGAGTCCATTCCTTTAGCATGCTTTCAAATTGAGGCAAGTCAAAGAAGAAGTGCTCAGAATCTTTCATTACTGGTGTTGCTCCAGAAACGGCAGATTTAGGGTCGATAAGATCTGTTGGGCTGTATGTCTCGCCACAGTTATCACAGTTATCGCCGTATTGGTCTTCTGACTTACATTTCGGACAAGTGCCTTTAACGAAACGATCAGGTAGGAACATTTCTTTTTCAGGATCAAATAGCTGAGAAATGGTGCGGCTAGAAATAAAGCCGTTTTTCTTAAGCTCTAGATAAATATGAGACGCCAGCTCGCGGTTTTCTTCACTGTGGGTGCTGTGATAGTTATCAAAGCTGATATCAAAACCGGCGAAGTCTTTTTGATGTTCTTCGCTTACTGCGGCGATCATCTCTTCAGGTGTAATACCCATCTGTTGTGCTTTAAGCATAATTGGCGTGCCGTGAGCATCGTCAGCACAGATGAAATTAACAGTGTTGCCGCGTAGGCGCTGGTAACGAACCCAAATATCCGCTTGAATATGCTCGAGCATATGGCCAAGGTGGATAGAACCGTTTGCATACGGAAGGGCACAAGTTACCAACATTTTTCTTGGATCAGTCGCCATACTTATAATTCGCTTTACTAGAGAGGTATTAAAAACTTAGCGGTCAATATTACCTCATGCAGGCTCTGACTCCAAGGGACTCAGGCTAGGTTCGCCTCATATTTTTTGGGGTTTGGTAAAACTAAGCACAGTGTTAGCATGAGCCCATAATCTTTGGAGGTTTAGATGGAACAATTTAAGTCAAAACTCGAGCTGTGCGAATGGTTAGAACAATTTCAACACCCTTTACTTACGGCCGACTGGAGCCATGCGGCCGGTTGGGTGGTTGTGCTTGCGTCAGGCAAAGTAAAAATCACATTGCCATTTTCTAATAACGAGTTAGCTCAAAACCTCGAAAATTGGATTGAGACTCAGATAGATATGGCGAAAGTGCCAAACTTTGAATTCCAAATAGTAACGGACGTTGCCTCCTTAGAAACAACCGTTAAAAGTTCGGTTTCTGGTGTGAAGAACATTATAGCGGTGAGTTCGGCAAAAGGCGGTGTGGGTAAATCGACCACGGCGGTGAACCTAGCACTCGCATTAGTGGCTAATGGTGCTAAGGTCGGAATTCTAGACGCTGATATCTATGGTCCTTCGGTGCCAATGATGCTGAGTACTCAGCAAGCAAAGCCAGAAGTTCGAGACAACAAATGGATGCAACCGATCCAAGCGCACGGTTTATACAGTAACTCTATTGGTTATTTAGTTGATCAAGACGAAGCGGCGATTTGGCGTGGACCAATGGCATCAAAAGCACTCGCTCAACTTCTCAATGAAACTCAATGGCCAGATTTAGATTATCTTGTAATAGATATGCCTCCTGGTACGGGGGATGTTCAACTTACGTTAGCTCAGCAAATCCCTGTGACCGCGGCAGTAATTGTGACAACGCCTCAAGATCTAGCATTGGCGGATGCTCGTAAAGGTGTTGCGATGCTAGATAAAGTAGAAGTACCTGTGGCGGGCATCGTCGAGAACATGAGTTACCACATATGCAGTCAATGTGGGCATCATGAAGCGATTTTCGGCCAAGGTGGCGCACAAAAGATGGCCGAAGAATATGGGTTATCCTTGTTAGGGCAGATACCGCTGCATTTATTATTACGAGAAGACATAGATAACGGAAAGCCAACCGTAGTAGCAAGGCCAGACAGTGAGCACAGTGGTCAATATAAACAGCTTGCGGGTCGCGTTGCCGCTCAAATTTATTGGCAAGGAAAAGCAAAACCTCAAGCAATTAATATCATGGCAATAGATTAACGTTAAATTTGCGTCTAGGCTCAATAGGCATGCAAACGATTACGTTTATAGTGTGCGTTCAACAAACATACGCTCGATTGAAAACAGAGGATTCATTGCTGGAATAAACTGTTTTAAGCCCTTATAATCGGGCGGTTTATCTTTGTCTTGACACCATACTCGCATCAGGTGCACTTAACATGTCTAATAATAATCAATGCGTCATCGTAGGAATTGCTGGCGCTTCTGCTTCTGGAAAGAGCTTAATCGCAAGCACCATTTTTAATGAGCTTCGTGCCAAAGTAGGGGACGATCACATCGGTGTGATCACGGAAGATTGTTACTACAACGATCAAAGCCACTTAAGCATGGAAGAGCGTGTTAAAACTAACTACGATCATCCAAACGCACTCGATCACAATTTATTGTGTGAGCATCTAGAAGCTTTAATGAAAGGGGAGGCGGTAGAAGTTCCAGAATACAGCTATTCTGAACATACCCGCACTGACGTATCAACTACATTAACTCCGAAAAAAGTGATCATCTTAGAAGGTATCTTACTTCTTACTGATCCTCGTCTTCGCGATCTGATGCACGCGACCATTTTTATGGACACTCCTTTAGATATTTGTTTGTTGCGTCGTGTTAAACGTGATGTAGAAGAGCGTGGTCGTACAATGGAGTCTGTGCTGAAACAGTATCAAGAAACCGTTCGTCCGATGTTCATGCAATTTATCGAACCGTCGAAGCAATATGCGGATATTATCGTTCCTCGTGGTGGTAAAAACCGTATCGCGATTGACGTGTTAAAAGCACATATTGCAAAATTGCTAAAAGCATAGTGGTTTAGCAATGCTTCAGTTTTCGTCTCATTCTCGAAAACTGATGTAAATACAATGATTTTAAGTGGCGCATTATGCGCCACTTTTGTATTGTAAACCTAGGTAAACAAAATCTAGCAACTGGCGTTGTTCTTCTTAATGGAAAGGAAGAAAAAATGAAAAAACTGTTCTTATTTATCTCTATCCCTATTGCCGTTATCGTTTTAGCGGTACTTGCCTTAGTCCTGTTTATTAACCCTAATCAATTTAAACCTCTCATTGTTGATCAAGCTAAGCAACAAACGGGTTTAGAGCTTGTGATTGATGGCGACATCAGCTGGCAATTCTTCCCTTCTCTTGGTTTTGGTTTAGGAAAAACCGAACTCAAAAATCCAGCGGGATTTAGCGCGGTTAATATGCTCAGCATTGAAAAGGTCGGCTTGGCAATCGAAGTGATGCCGCTGTTAGACAAGCAGCTTGTGATTGGAAACGTCGACTTAGACGGTGCACACTTTGCTATTGAAACGTTGAAAAGTGGCGCAAGTAACCTAGATGCACTTTCTCAATCAAGTACGGCTAAAGCTGAACAAACGACCGAGCCAACTGCGACTAACGAAACACCTTCGTCGACGTCCAATTCAGCAGTAGACGAGTGGCAAATTAAGTTAGCTGGGATTTCAGTGACTAACGCTCAACTTCAAATGCAGAATCAACAAACAGCCAGTAATCTTGAACTGTTTGATTTGAATTTTACTTTGACTGAATTTGCACTTGATAAATGGACGCACGCTGCATTTGACGGAAAAGGCCGAAACGGCGAGCAGTCATTTGCGGCTACCGGGAAAGTGGATGTAAAACTCGGTCAGGGTTTTACCCGTTACGAAATTAAGAATTTAGAATTTGATGGTCAGTTTAATGATCCGACAACCAATATTGAGCAAGCAAAAGTGGCGCTGGCTAGCTTGAATTTTGGTGTGCCGAATACGTTAGAATTTACCTTGAAAGGCCGTGCGGCTGATCTCGACTTGGACGCCAAAGCCAGTACACAATTAATCATTGATAGTGAGTTTAGCCAAATAACGCTCGACAAGTTGGTATTGGATTCGAATTTAGAAGGCAAAGCTCTACCTCAATCACCGATGAAAGTGACAATGGACTCAGGGCTTACGTTTGATGTGGCTAAAGGGCATTTGGCTTTTGCATTAAACAAGCTCACCGCGAATAAGCTTCAATTTGATGGTAAAGCTGATGTGACGTTGGCTGATATTCCAAAGATTCGTTTCAATTTACATAGCCCAAATATTGATTTGGATGAATTTCTTGGTTTAAGTTCTTCACCTGCAACAGCAAGTACAGGGGGGGAAACGGCATCCTCAGATCAACCCGCGAGCAAGGCCGCAGTTGAAGTTGAACCCGATCTATCAGCATTGAAAGGCCTAGATGTAAAAGGCTCGATTGTGATTGATAAGTTTAAGGCAGCGAACGCGAAGCTTGCAAAAGTGACCACCAAATTTAGTGTTAACCGTGGTGTTGCTAAGTTGACAACATTTAGTGCGAATTTATACCAAGGCAGCATTAAGGCTACGGGTCAACTAGACGCGCGTAAATCGCCAGCAAGCTATGTGGTTAGTAAGCAGATTAAAGGCGTAAAAGTGCATCCATTGCTGGTGGATGTCGCTCAGTTTGACTTAGTTGAAGGGACTGGCAACATCAACGTTGATGTGAAAGGGAAAAGCTTAAAGCCTTCTGAGTTGAAGAAAAATCTTGCCGGAGTGGTTAAAATTAACTTCGAAGATGGTTCTGTTTATGGAGTGAATCTGCCTCATATGATCCGCAGTAACTACGCTAAGTTCAAAGGACAAAAGGTTGAAGGTGGCGATCAAGAGAAGAAAACAGACTTTAGCGCGCTAACGGCAACCCTTAATCTAAATAAAGGGGTGATGGAGACCACCGATATGCACATGGAGTCTCCATTGCTGCGAGTGACCGGCAGTGGCCAAGCTGATTATGTCAATGAAACTGTCGACATGTTGATCAGAGCGTCTATTGTTGGGTCATTAGAAGGCCAAGGTGGCAAAGACATAGAAGAGCTACGTGACTTAACCATCCCTGTTAACGTTTCAGGTTCTTGGACGCAGCCTCAATACAAACTTGTATTTGATGATGTGCTAAAAGAGAAAGCCAAGAAAGAAGCGGAACGCGGTTTGAAAAAACTGTTGAAAGACAAAGTGGGTGAAGACGACACTAAGAAGTTGGCTGACCAGTTATTAAAGGGTCTATTTAACTAACATAATGCACGTCATTAAATAAAATGAAAGAGACTGTCTCAATCTTCTGTGTAATTGCCTAAACTAAGCCTTAAAGGCTAAGGATAGGCAATATGAACAAGAAAGAGCTTGAAGCTTTCGCCAAGGAAGCAGCAAAAGGAATTAAAACCCCTGAGGACTTAACTGAGTTCAGCCAAATGCTGAAAAAAATTACGGTTGAGGCCGCACTCAATGCGGAAATGGATGAGCATCTTGGCTATGAAAAACACCAACCCTCTAGATCGAATAATAGCCGCAATGGAAAGAGTAGCAAACGCGTAAAAACCGAAGATGGCGAGTTTGAACTCGATACACCTCGGGATCGCCTTGGCTCGTTTGACCCCAAGCTAGTCAAAAAACACCAATCACGATTTACCTCTATGGATGACAAAATCTTGTGGCTCTACGCCCAAGGAATGAGTACGCGCGACATCGTAAACGCTTTCGATGAGTGGTACGGTGCGGAGATATCACCCAGCCTCGTATCGCGCGTCACAAATGCGGTGATAGAAGAAATAGTGGAGTGGCAATCAAGGCCACTCGATGCCATTTATCCTATCGTTTATCTCGATTGTATTGTGGTCAAGATCCGTCAAGACAAGCGTATCATCAATAAGTCGATTTTCCTTGCTTTAGGTATTAACACCGATGGTCAGAAAGAGCTAATGGGCATGTGGATAGCCGAAAACGAGGGGGCTAAGTTTTGGCTGAGTGTTCTAACTGAACTCAATCAACGTGGTGTTGAAGATATCCTTATTGCGTGTGTAGATGGATTGAAGGGCTTTCCTGACGCTATCAATACTGTCTTCCCCCAACGCATATTCAGCTTTGTATCGTCCATATGGGGCGGAACTCATTGAAGTATGTGTCTTGGAAAGACTATAAGGCGGTGACTGCCGACCTGAAACGAGTGTATCGCTCTACTACAGAAGATGAGGCTCTACTCGAACTGGAGCGCTTTGGCGAAGTCTGGGATGGGCAATATCCGCAAATATCTAAGTCCTGGCGCAATCACTGGCAGAACCTCAACACGCTCTTCAACTACCCAGAAGATATCCGTAGAGCCATCTACACAACCAATGCTATTGAGTCTCTCAATAGCGTGATCCGTAAAGCACTAAAAAAGCGGAAGATCTTCCCTAACGATGAGGCCGCAACCAAAATGGTGTACTTAGCAATCAAAGACGCCAGCAAGAAATGGACGATGCCCATTCAAAACTGGCGTCAGGCTATGAGTCGGTTTATTATCGAGTTCGAGGAACGTCTCGATAAACACGTTAACTAAATGGCAGTTACACAGAATCTGTTACAGCCTCCACGGAACTGGTTAGATCCATGACTGCGGTACCTGTTCCGGGTACGGGCTCCCCAACGATAGGGCCTACCTTTAAGTCCTGATAATATTGCCCGAAAGCGGAACCTTCTGAGTAGGAATATGAGTTAGTCAAAACCAATGATGGTTTAAGCCAGCTTCGACTGCCCGCATCAGAACTGGGTTTGCCTAACAACGGTGTGACATTAGCTGCGGCTCTAGCGGTTAAAAACTCGATGAGGGTATCGGCCAGGAAGCCTCCACCGTTGAAGCGAACGTCAATGATTAATGCATCAGCATTGCGAAAACGGCCCAATGCTTCAGAGCGAAGGTGTAAGTAACTATCGTTGCTCATATCAGGCAAATACACATAGCCAACTTTCCCATCCGTCGTGCTACTTACGTCATTTCGGCGCTTTATCTCCCACCTCTTTGCCATCAGTTCATTGCTTCGATATTCATCAATGGGTTTAACTCGCTCATACCAATGCTGTTCATCACGGCCTAAAGTCACCTCGATGGTTTTTCCTGCTTGATTATTGAGCATGCTTGCCAATTCACTTAGCGTATTGACGGGGTGTTCATTGATGGCAATGATCCTGTCACCTATCGAAATGCTTAATTGGTCATCATCGAAAGGACCGCCTGGCAATATAGATTCCACCACCAGGCCGTTGTCGTTATAACCAGAGACTTGATTCGTGAAAATGATACCGAGATCCGCCGTTTCATCGTAAGTCATTGGGTAACTAGATGAACCATAAGCTCCAGTATGTGAGGCATTGAGCTCGCCTAGTAGTTCTTTGATCAAGACTGCAAAGTCGCGATCGTTATTGATGTGAGGTAAAAATTGTTTGTAGTGGTCACGGTATGAAGACCAGTCTACACCGCCCATGTCTTTACGATAAAAATTGTCTTGCGTTTGCTTAACTAACTGTTGGTAAGCGGCGAGCCTACGTGACTCGTTTTGATATTCAATGGGGAGTGAAATTGCGACAGATTCAGACTCCAAGCTATCTAAATTTAGCCAATATATTTCGCCTTCTGCCAGTAAATAGACACTCGACTGCTCGGCAACAATACGGCTGGAAGTGGCTGGTGGTAAGTCAGAAAACAGAGGCGTAGATTCTTGTGTTCGAATATTGTATTCAAACACTTGCGTACTATCGTTCCCTGCAGGATCAATTACGTTCGCCACGACGGTAAGGAAGTCTCCCGTGAGCGCGTAGTCAATCAGTTGGCTTGATACGGGGAGTTGAAATGCCTGACGATATTCAAGGCTCTTGCGAGAAAACGGCAAGCTTTCTTGTGTCTCGGGTAATTCAATTTCATCATTGTGGTCGCGCATTGCTTTACGATTAGTAAAGACGCCGACAATGGACTCATCCCAATCTTGCCCGTCGGCTGTCTTTAAACCAAACTCAGTTGTCGACCACATGAGTATTCGGTTATCACTGCTCCAAACGGGTCTAGACTTATTAAAGCCGCTTTGCGATGCTCTGATCATAGGCTCTTCGCCTTTGCTATCTAATACCACAATTTCGGTGCTAGAAGCATCAGGGGTTATGGTCACGGCGATCTGTTTTGAGTCAGGAGACCAAGTGTAATTGACGTTATCTTTATAGCTCACCATTTCGGGGGCGATTAATGCGGTACCAATACTGTTTTGTCCTACTTTACGATCAAGCAATTTGTTAAGTAGTTTCTTACCTGCGCTTTGATTACTTGTCGTTGCATTACTTGTGTCGATATTGGAAATCAGCGGTTGCTCAATATCATAGTCATCGAGATTAATACTATGTAAAGCGCGACCGTCAACGATAAACGCTAACTGTTCGCCATCAGGAGAAAACTGCGCTTGAGTCACATCGTGTCCCTCAATTAGCAAGAAAGGCTGTTCCTGAACCACAGGTGCTTCAGACAGTAATTCTTCTTCTAATGGTGATTGACCTAAGTACAGACCCCATTGGTTGTCTCTTAGTGCAGAATAGATTACAGCGTAGCCGTCTGCGGTATAAGTTGGGTCTTTTTCTTCTGTCGCGCTGTTGGTTAGGTTTTTAGCCGTTTGCTTCATTCCGTCAAATGCAAAAATATCGCCATTGCTGGTCAAAAGACCTTCGTCCGTATTTTCAGGGAATAACACCATGCCGTCAGCATAGCTTGTCTCATATTGAGTTGTCGTTTTAGGCGTAAAGTGGCGAATAGAGATGGATAGTTTTTGTGGGGTTGAGTGAGTGTTGTCTAAACGAAACAGCTCTCCTTGGTAAGAGAAAAACAAATCGCCAGATTGGCTGGCAGAGAGGTGACGCACAGGATGATTAGCGTATTCAGTCATCTGAGTATCTTGTTGAGAGTTCAGATCCCGAAACCACACGTTAAAATTACCACTGCGCTCACTGAGGTAGTAAAAACCAGTGCCAGCTTGATTCCAAATAGGGTTTTCAGCCGCGACCTTGTCTTCCGTGATTTGGGTGTGGATGTTGGTTTTATGGTCGTATTGCCAAATAACGGGCACAGCGTATGAAGATTGGTGTTTTCGATAAATTTGATCTTTATGTGGCGTGTTATAAAGCAATAAAGTGTTAGTCCCATTCCAATTTGCTGACCTTACAGGAGCAGCCAAGATGTTTTGAGCAACTTCTGATTCGATGTTCAGTTGATAAAGCTGGTTACCTTGCTCGCCAATTGAGTGTGAGGCGATGCTATAAAAATCTTGTTTTTCCGTGGTTAGACGATGGGTGTAGAACAACAAACTACTGCCATCAGCACTAAAGCTTGTGGGAATGTCAGGTGCTGAATGTGTTGTGTGTCGAGTGAACGCACCAGAATTTAGAACCAGGCTAAAAACATCGTCGTTACCATATATATCGGCTGCAAATGCTATCGTTTGATTATCAGGAGACCAGACAAGAGAGTGTGGGTAGAGTAAGAGGTTGAGCGGCGCCACCAGTACTACTGGTTAGATAGATCTTACTCTGGTAAGTAAAAGCAAGTTGGGTGCCGTCTGGTGAAATCGCGGAATCTTTTAGCCACAAAGGTGCATGTTGCGCGAAAACCGCATTAAGTGGGGTTAAGAGTAAAATAGTAACAAGTACTCTAGAGTAAAACATAGGCTAATCATCCTTTTGATTGCAACGGTCATGAACGTGGTGATTCTCTTAGCAGTAACGCATCAACTTGTGCTACTTCCAGCGGTTGTAATGCCAAATCCAGTGTTCTGGGTGAGAACGTATTGTTGTTTCCATTTGTTCTACAAGGTGTGAAACGGATTGCTCGAAATTCTCTTTGGTTTCAAATTTCGTAAATTTGGTACGGTAAATATCACCGTCTTGCCAACCGTAGCTAAAGTAAATCGGTGTATTGCTGAGCATTGCTAATTGAATGCCGATGGCCGGGATTTGAGTAGGGTGTGTAAAAAAAGTGTGTTTCTCTCCGGGCGCATTCATGTCGCAGTGGAACATGAGCCAACAGCCATGGTTTATATTTTGAATGGCTTGAACGATGAAGTTATCCGATCTAGAAATATAAGGGCAGTCACGATGTTCTAACAGAGCGGCAACCCATTGGCTCTCTTTATTGTTACCATCAGAACCCGCTCCGACGATGGTTTTTGTTTCAATTCCGTTTTGGTTAAGTACCCATGTAGGCGCGTCCGCAATACCTAGATGCAAAGACAGGACAATGCCACCTTGCCGCTCGCTGGCTGCGTGTTTTATTTCATTTACTCCTTCAGCTTGTATGTTTTGTTTATCAATATGTAGCCACCTAAATAGCGACATTAATTGGTTGTAGGCAGAAGTGCGAGATAAACGCTGCTTATCCGTATGACGAATACTTGGGAACGCTTTTTCGAGCCCTTTATAAGCGACATCACATCGGGTTTTATGGATTAAAGTGGCAGTAAATTTGGCGATAACGGCATGAAGGCATGTCGGTATCTTTGCCACGAGTGAAACGCCACGCTCTGGAGTCATGAGTTTTCCTTTGAGAAGGGTTCGAGCCATTGAATAAAGTCTCGTAAACTCGCAGACATCGGCAAATGAAACTGACTTAAGTCTGCATTAATGCCATGCTGAGTTAAATGGGAAAGTAAACCAATGAACTGCATAGAGTCTATTTCGGTGAAAATGGTACTTTCGTCTGATAATTGGTGGCCAAAATTGGCCAAGTAATCATTAATGTATGCTTGGATCATGAGTTTTTCCTGATAGTTTGTTTAGTTGCGTTTGAAGATCCTTAAGATCAACTTTGCCATTAATGTTAATAGGTAAACGCTGGCAAAAATGAATACTGCTAGGGATCATATAATTGGGCAGTTTCATACGAAGGTGTTTTTCTATAGCTGGACGGTTCGTTTTTGATGTTTCGATGACATATAAAACTAACCCTATAGCCTCGCCATGTTCATTTATCGGCCAAGGTACAGCAGCGCTTTCGAAGCCTAATTGTCGGACGGTACTTTCTATTTCTCCCAGTTCTATGCGGTGCCCTTGAACTTTGACTTGGTGATCCTGTCTTCCTTTATAGTTCAGCCCGTTCTCGTTCACAGTCACGATGTCACCTGTGTCGTACCAAATTTCACCCTGTGAATCTTGCTGAAAAGCCAGTTTGTCGGCGATCGCGTTGTGCCAGTAATGATTGATTACTTGCTCCCCTTGGATATACAAACGTGCACAGTCAGAGTGTGCAATAGGCACTAACCTTGATGTTTGGCCCTTGAACATACTGCCAATAGGCACGTAGGGTGCTTGATAGTCTTTCTGGAGGTTGAACTCATGGGCACTTATTGCAATTGTTGCTTCTGTCGGTCCGTAAAGGTTGACCAGCTTTCGATTCGTCGCTTGCGCCCACTGCGAGGCATGATCGACACTGAGTGCTTGCCCACAAAAAAAACTGTGCCTTAGAGATGGGATACTGTTTTTCTCAAGTTTGTTTAATTGGGCAGACAAAGGGATGATATTGGGAACAGCGAGCATGCTGGTAATGCCATGAAATCGAATAAAGTCTACCGGACAACTTTTCAGTAGCTCTGGTAAAACATACAGTGCGGCTCCATGGCTCCACGACAGTGCCCAGTCGTGTACAGAAAGGTCAAACGTTAAATCAGAGTGTTGAGAAAATTTATCGTCAGAATTGAATTCGAAACATGAATCCATATGGTTGATATATTGATCTAAATTTTGATGCGTAATGCCAATACCTTTCGGCGTTCCCGTAGTGCCTGAGGTAAACATCAGGTACGCGTAACCGCCTGTCGCGATGTCAACGTTCTCTGCTTCGTCGTTTATCTTCATGACCGATCCGTTTTCTTGGTCATTTGGGTGTTCTGTTTGCCAAATAATTTGTAGTAGAGGTAAAGCTTGTAGCAATCGATCGATCAAATCGCGATCACACGGTGACGCGATAATGAGATCGCAGTGGGCCGCGTGTAAAATATCCACAAGCCGTTGCTCTGGTTGTTTAGGGCTTAACGGTAGAAAGATGTTGCCGCTAAATAAAGTCCCCAGAAGTGCACTATAAGTATCGACAGAACGTGTTGCTAAAACAGCAACCGTTTTTTGGTGCGCACTGCATGCTTTCAAGTTCAAATTGACTTTTTGTGAGCGGGTAGCCAAGTCGCGATATGAGTAGCTTTTGTTGTTTACCCACAAAGCTTCGTAATGATCGCCTAATCGATTGAAGTTTTGCCAAATTTTTTTGATAGTAGAAGACACAGTCGTTTCTCAAGTTCTTACTTATATGAACACTGTACAAAATGAGGCGAAGTGAAAATATCATAGTTTTGTATTGATATGTATGGTTTGTCATAATACATATCACACTTTGTTTACGGCCTCTCTTAACGTAATCATATTGGGTGCGTAAGGGCTGATGGTGATTTGGCATCAATTTATGCAGGAGAATGGAGTGACAATTCGTGACAGAAGAGTATCGAAAATAGCATTAAGATGTGTCTAACGATTTGTTGTAAGGGTTATCTGTGATGAAAATGAATACTGTCTGCTGCTTCATGTTTTTGGCTTTGCCGTTTAGCACGTTTGCCAGCGATGAGTTCCAGAGCTCAACGAGTGCATTAGAGGTGTGCCCTGCGGACTTCTTTACTCAGAGTGCGATTGTTTTTAATAGCGTGACTATTTGTGCGACCAAAGAGGTAAAGCGAACCAAACTTGTCCATGCCGCGAATGTAACTGCACAATGGTTGGATAATGATCAGGATGGGAAGGTCGATGAACCACGTTTGTTACCTCTATTAAAGCAAAACAAAGCGACGCTATTGATGAGTGCTAGAGGCTTTAGTGAGCAAGCGTTTGAAAAGATTGAACCTGATCTGGAGAATACTATTGGGCAAGACCTTTCGGGAGAGGAAACAGCCCCCATTGATAGACGAGATGCGTCTCAAGAAGAAATTCATCATTTAATTGTGAATGCGGGTTGGCAAAACCTTGCTCCGACCGTTTTTAGTGATACCAAAGCACAAGGCAGCTTGCTATATAAACAATGGCAAAAGGCAGAGCAACAAGGCAGCTATTCTTATGACGATCCTACCTGTGATGATAGCTGCAAAACCGTAGAGTTTTTCTATCTGGCCACTGCGGCGTACTTAGGTTCGTCGGCGGATCTACAATCTGATGAAATGATGATCAAGAACAGACGTTCTTTAAAGCAGAAATTGCCAGAATTAGTCAACATGATGGAATCGTTTGATTACCAATACCCAGTCCATTTATGGCCAGATGGGAACTATGCTCATCAAAGTAACATACTAATTAAATGAGTGTATTGCTGACTGGGTTGCTTGAGTTATTTACTGCATATTGACTATGTTACGTTGCGAGCTCGTGTAGAATACGGGCTTCGATTGACTTCTTTTGATGATAACTATGATGTTTCAAGCCGCAATTTTTGATATGGACGGACTCTTGCTCGATACTGAGCGTGTATGCATGAAAATATTCCAGCAAGCATGTGAAGTACGTAACGTGCCATTTTTGCAAGATGTGTACCTAACGATTATTGGGCGTAATGCGGCTGGTATTGAGCAGGCTATTTGCGATGGATATGGACCCGATTTGGATTATCCAAGCCTGAATGCTGAATGGCGTAAACGCTATGATGCCGTTGTTATGCACCAAGCTATTCCGGTTAAAGAAGGAGTAGTTGAACTGTTAGAGTGGTTGAAAAGAAATAACTATCCTATGGCTGTTGCTACCTCGACACGAAAAGAAGTCGCGGAAACCAAATTACGATTAGCGGGGCTTAGTCAGTATTTTGATGTTCTGGCTACAGGATGTGAAGTAAAACAGGGTAAACCAGATCCTGAGATTTATTTGCTCGCGGCAAGTCGCCTCGGTGTTGCCCCTGAGAACTGTCTAGCGTTTGAAGACTCAAATAACGGGGTTCGATCTGCCGTTGCCGCGAATATGACTACCTATCAAATTCCCGATCTTGTTGAACCGTGTGAAGAGATATTAGCGCTTGGCCATCAGGTTCGTTCGTCCCTTGAATTGGTTTTAACAGAACTCAAATAGAAGCGTTTCATAGGTTGTAAGTCGGGTAGGTGTGTTACTGCCCTTAAAATTATAGCGGTTGTCTGCTAGATTAATAAATACTAAGGAATGAATGGTAAGCTAATAGGTGATAAAAAAGCACTATTCGTATATCGGATTGATTGTCGTCCCGTCATTGCTTTTTGGCTCGGCGGGGCTATTTAGTCCGATTTGGTGGATGGAAAACGTAGCAGGTATACCCGCTATACTCGTTGGGTACTACGCAATCTTATTCGTGTTTTTTTTATTGTCTGCTCATTATCGACTTGTCGTATGTACACTTCCGCTGGCATTTATCTGGCTTTTTTACCTTACACCGGCAAGCTATGAGCGTGAAGGTTCATGCGTAAACCCCCTTTCTATTGTTCAATATAATCTTCGTTACGAAAATCCCGATCTTTCTTCCTTTATTGAGTATGTTCGAACGCAACCTATCGACCTTGTTGTTTTGCAGGAAGTGTCTCCGGAGCATGGGGAACAGTTTCGGGTGTTAGACAATGTCTACCCGTATCAATATGGCGGGCAGTCTAAGATAGGCTATCCAAGTGGCCAAATGGTACTTAGTAAAAGCTTATTGTATGGAATGAACGTACACAACTCGGCTTACGGCCATAAACTCATTCAAGGAATTTGGCAGCCGAAATTTAACACAGATATTGCGCTTTATGTCGGTCACCCGCCTTCCCCTAGAAGTGAATCTCTATGGTTAGCTCGCAACTCGACTATTGGTGCGCTGGAAGCTTTGGTGTCGTCTTCTGCTTTAAATACAACATTGGTCGTGGGAGATTTTAACTTATCGTCACAGAGTCAGAGATATAAAGAAATGCTTGTCGGTTATGAGCAGCAGCCGATTGGAAGTTGGCCTACGAAATTTTCAGGGATTGTGTTTCCGTCGCGGGCGAGGATAGCGATAGACCACTTGTGGTTAAAGAGTGAAGCAAAAATAAAGTACGTGATTTGCAGTCGCCGTACTTTATTAGAGTTTGAAGGTTCTGATCACAGTCCTATATTGACTTCAATAGGCACTATTTTAGGTAATTAAACGATTACCAATCGACACCTTTTAATGCTTTTACCCCATTTTCGAATGCGTGCTTAACATTGCGTACTTCAGACACTGTGTCAGCTAATTCGGTTAATTCTCTATGGGCGCCACGGCCAGTAATAATAACGGATTGCATCGGAGGACGGTTTTTCAATGCTTCAGTCAACTCTTCCAACTCGATGTATCCGTAGTTAACCATGTAAGTCAGTTCGTCAAATAGCAATACGTCAATGGACTCATCGGTCAGCATGCGCTTACATTCCTGCCAAACTTTTTGAGCGGCCTCGGTGTCTTTTTGTTTATCTTGCGTTTCCCAAGTGAAACCCGTTCCCATGACATGAAATTCGACACCCAGCTTTTCCAGGAGGTTTTTTTCTCCGTTATCCCAAGTACCTTTGATGAATTGAGTGACTCCACAATTCAAGCCATGGCCAATTGCACGGCATATGGTTCCAAAACCAGAAGTAGATTTGCCTTTGCCATTACCAGTAATAACGAGCAACAGTCCTTTTACTTCTTGAGCCGCCGCAATCTTTTCATCAATTTTATCTTTTACTTTTTTTTGACGAGCTTGATAGCGTTCGTCTTTGCTTTGTTGAGAAGGCATGTTGTCCCTTAGATCTCTATTTGGCTTTACAATATAGTAACTTATCTTGCGTTCGGTAAAAACCTTAGGAAAATTAAGTGCAAAAAAAACCAACGTAAATACGTTGGTTTTAATAGTTATTAGCGTTACTAACGATTAAGCAAGAATGTCAGTAGCAACTTTGTAGCTAGGATCTTCTTTTACGTTGATCTCAACTAAGCTTCCCGCTTTGTGCAATAGTGCGCGGCAATCTTGGCTTAAATGACGAAGATGAAGCGTTTTGCCAAGAGCACTGTAGCGCTCAGCAATGGTCTCAATAGCTTCGATAGCTGAGTGATCCGTAACACGTGAGTTAGCAAAGTCGACAATAACATCGTCAGGGTCGTTTTGTGCATCAAACAACTCTAGGAAGTTTGCGGCTGAACCGAAGAATACTGGTCCATTGATATGGTATTCTTTTGAGCCTTCTGCATTCAAGTGGCTTGACGCGTAGATGTGCTTAGCGTGTTGCCATGCAAACATAAGAGCAGAAGCGATAACACCGACAAGCACAGCGACGGCTAGGTCCGTTAGTACGGTAACAACCGTAACCAATACGATAACGAAGAAGTCTTGTTTTGGTACACGACGTGCCAATTTAAAGGTAGCCCATTCGAATGTGCCAATCACAACCATGAACATAACACCAACAAGTGCTGCCAGCGGGATCATTTCGATAAGCGCAGAGCCGAATAGGATGAAGAACAACAGACTCAATGCTGCGACAATACCAGAAAGTCGACCACGACCGCCGGAATTAACGTTGATCATTGATTGACCAATCATCGCACAACCGCCCATCGCACCAAATACTGAACAGGTAACGTTAGCCACACCTTGACCAACACATTCACGGTTACTTTGGCCGCGGGTGTTTGTCATCTCATCGATAACGGTCAGTGTTAGCAGTGATTCAATCAAACCGATAGCAGCAAGGATGATTGCGTATGGCAAGATGATTTGCAGCGTCTCAATTGAAACTGGCACATTCGGAATAGAGAAGGTTGGTAATGAGCCTGCTAATGTTGCAGCGCTATCACCAGACATACTACGTAAGAAATCCACAACGGTACGAGTATCAAGTTCTAAGCCTTGAACTAATGCGGTCACAGTAAAAATAGCAACCAAAGAAGAAGGGACAGCTGTCGTAACTTTTGGTAAGAAGTGAATGATCGCCATGGTTAAAAGAACCAAGCCCATCATTAACATCATTTGGTCTTGGGGTAACCAAGTTAATGCGCCCGTTAAATCTGGTGCTTTAAACTGACCTAACTGAGCTAAGAAGATAACAATAGCCAAACCATTAACGAAGCCAATCATTACCGGGTGTGGAACCATTCGGATAAATTTGCCCAGTTTGAAAATACCCGCGGTGATTTGCAAAATACCGGCGAGTAAAACGGCGGCAAATAAGTATTGAATACCGTGTGTAAGTACTAAGCTCGTCATTACAACCGCCATCGCACCAGTAGCACCAGAAATCATGCCTGGGCGACCACCTAAAATAGACGTGATCAAGCTAACAATGAATGCGGCGTATAGGCCGACCATAGGGTCAACGCCGGCTACAAAAGCAAAGGCTACGGCTTCAGGGACAAGGGCAAGTGCTACGGTTAAACCAGAAAGCACATCGTTTTTAACAGAGTGTTTAGAAAACTGTGGAAATTCGAACATTTTTGCTCAGTCAATTAGCTAGAGGTGAATGTTATCGAAGATAGGCTGGGTCAAATAGTGTCAATGTAAAAGAACAGCGTAATGTTTCGATATGTAAGTGCGCGCATCGTACCGAAAAGCGTGATGAAGTTCAATATTGATAGAGTGATTGTTCTATGAACAATTGATTAATATTAACGATTGAGTTGTTTCAGATGTGAATGGAGCAGATTGTTTCAAGAGCCTTAGTCTAAAGTTATTTATACAAAAAGACCGCACTAAAGAGTGCGGTCTTTTAAAGGGTACTTATTGTCTATTTACACTTACAGTGTTTTAGACATTGTTGCAGACGCTTGGCTTGACGCAGCTTGACTACCGGCACCTTTGGGCTGGAACGTCTCAGTGCGGAATGGCGCAGCAATCACTTCAATTTCTTTCAGTTCTTGGTTACCTGGCGCACTTGCCATTGGAGCAGAAACTTGTGACTTCAACTTATGTGGAGCACGAGATTCTTTAGCGACAACGACTTTCGTTTCAACAACCGGATCAGCCTCAACAACTGGTTTTTGCTCTGGAGCTTCAACTACTGGAGCATTCGGAACTTCAGCCTTGGCTGTTTGTTCTTCAACTTTGGCTTCAACAACTGGCGCTTTGGTCTCAACGGTTACTTCTGTAACTGGAGAGGCAGTCGCTTCAACTGTTTCAACTTTAGCTTCAACCGGCGCTTGTTCAACCACAGCAGGACGCATGATGATGACTTTACCCATCGACATCTCAGGGCAAGCAAAACCACCAACAGGAAGAGATAGTGGTAGTACAGCATCCACTTGTTTCTCTTCAGATTTGTTGCGCTTCTTAGGCTTGTAGAGGTCGTACTTAGGCATCACTTTACCCATCGCCATTTCAGGAGAGGCTACACCACCCTTGCGTAGACGGAATGGGTTAGGACGACGATCGCGACCACGACGGCGGCGTTGGCCGCTTGCACGTAAGTGACGAGGAGAGCGACGATTACGACGTTGCTTCTCTTCACCTTCAGCTTTTGCCTGTGGTTCTTGCTTCGCTTCAGTTTGTTCCGCGTTTGCAAGTGCTTCTGTTGCTTTCGCTTCTTCGGCTGCTTGCTCTTGTTGGGCTTTAACTCGAACTTGCTTGTTCATTTTACGACGTTGGCGGCGTTCTTTAACTTGTTCCGCTTTCTTCTCTTTTTGAACAACCGGTGTTTCAGCTTGCGCTTCTGCTGCTAGCTGCTTACCTTGCTCTGCAAGTTCATTAGTTTTAGCTTCGTCTCTAGGCTTACGTTCCTGTCTAGGTTTACGTTCTTGTCTAGGTTTACGAGTGTCGGCCTTAGGCTTATTCTCGTTGTTGCGATCTTGAGTAGACTCTTCGTCACGACGCTTGTTATTACGCTGTGGACGGTTGCCATCACGTGAGTTACGGCGACGGTTGTCACGTTGATCTTTACGGCCACGACGTTGTTGATTGTCGCGACGGTTGTCAGTTTTTTCTTCTTTCTTTTCTTCAGGTTTTGCTTCTTCAGAAGAACCAAATAGGAAGCTACCTAGAGCTTTAAACATGCGGCTTAATAGGCCAGGTTCAGCGTTTTCTTCTGCTGCTTTTGGCGTAGTAGCGGTATCCGCTTTAGGCATCGGAGCAGGAGTCGGAGCTGATTGCGCAGGAGCGGCAAAACCTTTAAGTGCAGGTTCTTCAAGTTTCTTAGGCTTGATTTCTGCTTCAGATGGCTCTTTGCTTTCTGCTTCTTTTAGCGCTTCAAGTTTCTTAGGTACTAAGTAAGAAAGAAGGTCTTGCTCTTCACCATCACGGATACGAATTACTTCGAAGTGTGGGGTTTCCATATCAGAGTTTGGCACAATTGTGATTTTCACGTTTTGTGATTTTTCAATATGGTTTACAGAGCGACGCTTTTCGTTCAACAGGTATGAAGCGATAGCAACAGGCACAACGGCAAGCACTTGGATGCTGTTGTCTTTTAGTGCTTCTTCTTCAATCAAACGAAGAACAGACAGTGCTAGAGATTCGTTATCACGAACCACACCCGTACCCGTACAACGAGGACAAATATGGTGACTCGCTTCAGCCAGTGACGGGCTTAAACGTTGACGTGACATTTCCAATAGACCAAAGCGTGAGATGCGGCCGATTTGAACGCGTGCGCGGTCCATACGAACAGCTTCACGTAAACGACTTTCTACTTCACGTTGGTGACGAACTGGCGTCATATCGATGAAGTCGATAACAACCAAACCACCCAGATCTCGTAGACGCAATTGACGAGCAATTTCATCTGCAGCTTCTAAGTTAGTGTTTAGTGCTGTTTCTTCGATATCTCCGCCTTTCGTTGCTCGAGAGGAGTTAATATCGATAGACGTTAGTGCTTCGGTTGGGTCGATAACAATTGAGCCACCTGAAGGCAAACGAACTTCACGTTGGAATGCAGATTCAATTTGGCTTTCAATTTGGTAGTGACTAAATAGAGGCACTTCACCGTCGTACTTCTTCACGCGATTTAGGAAATCAGGGCGAATAAGTTGAATGTGCTGTTTAGCACGTTCGTAAATGGTGTTGCTATCAATCAATATTTCACCAATATCGCGACGTAGATAGTCACGGATAGCGCGAACAATTACGTTACTTTCTTGGTGAATTAGGAATGGAGCAGGGTTGTCATTAGAGGCATCTTTGATGGCATTCCAATGGTTAAGTAGAACGTTAAGATCCCACTCTAGCTCTTCTGCGCTTTTACCAACACCAGCCGTACGGACGATAAGACCCATACCTTGAGGTAGCTCTAATGTACTTAGTGCTGCCTTAAGTTGAGTACGCTCGTCACCTTCGATGCGGCGAGAAATACCACCGGCACGAGGGTTGTTCGGCATAAGAACAAGATAGCTACCCGCAAGAGAGATAAAAGTAGTCAGAGCAGCACCTTTGCTACCACGTTCTTCTTTTTCTACTTGAACAATAACTTCTTGGCCTTCTTTAAGCACTTCTTTAATGCTTGGACGGCCTTGGTAAGTGTAACCCGCAGGGAAGTAATCTTTAGCGATTTCTTTAAGGGGTAGGAAGCCGTGTCTCTCTGCGCCGTAATCTACAAATGCAGCTTCTAGGCTTGGTTCAATTCGAGTGATACGTCCTTTGTATATGTTCGCTTTTTTTGATTCGTGGCCAGGGCTTTCGATATCTAGATCAAATAGGCGCTGTCCGTCGACTAAAGCGACACGCAACTCTTCTTTTTGAGTTGCGTTGATAAGCATTCTTTTCATTGTTTAAAAATCTCGTTATATTTTTCGTTATTTTCTTTGATTCAGCTTGTCGCCTAGCGTCTTTACCTATGGTGTCTGATCCCGTGGATATTCGTTGCAACCTCTCGGCTGGAAGGGATGCTCGCGGACACTCAGTTGCCACATCGATTTATGAAAATTGATGTGGCCCGCGTACTTAGGCGGAATAACTCATCATTGGTAAGGTGAGTAGAGCGACAATTGATACTTCTTGTAATATGTCTGACGCCCATTGCTGCATAAAGACTAAGAAGTTTTCTACTCTCATTGCTAGTACATTGCGATGAGACTGGTTTTAATAGTGTGAAATATAACCAATCACATCATTGCAGCTGAGAACTATAGCAGTGCAATGAAAACACGGCAATCCGCTTTATCATTTTGTACGCAAAAAAAGAGAGGTGAGTGCTGTTATGTTGTCTGGAAGCTAAGAATTTACGGGGGCTATAGCGATTTTTCTTTTGATTGGTTGAAAAGTAACCCACTACTTATGCACAGCTTATCTAATCCTCCATTTTTGTAAGTTTTTATCTTGCTTGTATTTCGCCTTTTCTTTCTTACTTAACGATGTTATTCCAATTGGTAGTCTTACCTTTCAGTGTTAGAATGCGCCGCATGAATGAGATTAAAACTAGTGTCAGATTCGTCGACATTGACGATGACATGGCTGGGCAAAGAATTGATAACTTTTTGCGTAATCAGCTTAAAAATATCCCTAAGAGTATGGTTTACCGCATTTTGCGTAAAGGCGAAGTTCGAGTAAACAAGAAACGTATTAAAGCAGAGTACAAGTTACAGGCTGGTGATATCGTGCGTATCCCTCCGGTTAAAACGACCGAAGAGGCGGAAGCATCAGCGGCTCCTGTGAGTACTAAGCTAAATAAAGTCGCGGAATTAGAACAACATATTATTCATGAAGATGATCATATGCTGATTCTGAATAAACCGTCAGGCATCGCAGTACATGGTGGCAGTGGTTTAAAATTTGGTGCGATCGAAGCCTTACGTGCTTTGCGTCCAGATGCACGTTTCTTAGAACTGGTGCACCGAATCGACAGAGACACGTCTGGTATTTTACTGGTCGCTAAGAAGCGTTCAGCATTGCGCCACTTGCAAGCTCAATTTCGAGAAAAGACGGTCCAGAAGTATTATTTTGCTTTAGTGATGGGCGCTTGGAAATCAAGTTGTAAAGTGGTGAATGCCCCTTTACTTAAAAATGAAGTGAACAGCATTGTTCGTGTTAACCCTAACGGCAAAGCGTCAGAAACACGTTTCAAAGTGCTTGAAAACTTCAAGGATGCCACGTTAATTCAGGCGAGTCCGATAACTGGGCGCACGCATCAGATTCGTGTGCATGCTCAGTATACCGGTCATCCAATCGCGTGGGATGATCGATACGGAGATCGACGCTTTGATGCCTATACCGGAAAGGTAGGGTTAGATCGCTTGTTCCTACATGCTGCGAACATCAAGTTTGAGCACCCAGGCAGTGGCGATAAGATGGATATCTCTGCACCGATGGAAAATAGGCTTGAAAGAGCGTTGGCTGGATTAAGGGCTAAAAGCTAAGTTCTAATAGCGAAGTAAAAGATCGGATACAGCAAAGAGCAAAGGAATCGAGGAAGGTTCTTTTGCTCTTTTTGTTTTATCATCTAGGCTTTTTCTTCTGCCTTCTGCCTTCTGCCTTCTGCCCCTAGATCACCTCAACGCCTTGCTTCTCAAGCATCTTAATCAAGGTTATAAGTGGTAATCCAACCAGTGCGTTGGGATCTTTTCCTTCCAGTTTATCAAACAGGGCAATGCCTAAACCTTCACTTTTAAAGCTACCGGCGCAGAAGTAGGGTTGCTCTTTATCGACATAGTTTTCAATCATGGACTGGCTGAGTGAACGAAAGTGCACAATGAAGGTATCAAGTTCTACATCACATTGCTTGGTTGTGGTGTTATATAAAGCGACACCAGTGTAGAAAGTGATGCTCTTACCACTTTGGGCGGTTAACTGTTTGATGGCATTTACACGATTGTGAGGTTTGCCCACTATCAACCCGTCGATGACACAGACTTGATCAGAACCTATGACCAAGGCGTGCTCATGAGTCTGGCACCCTTGAGCTTTTCCTTGAGCCAAGCGTCTTACCAGTTCTATCGGCGTTTCTCCCTTGAGTGGAGTTTCATCGCAGTCTGGTGAAGCAACGCTAAACGGGATATTTAACTTAGCTAATAACTGTTGTCGAAATGGTGATGTTGAGGCTAAAATAAGGGCTTGTTTGGTCATGAGTAAGGCTGCAGTTTGGTTCGTTTTGGTTACTTTAAAGTAAGTTTATCTTGTTTGACGTTAGTAATTGAAAAAAACTTAACTTTTTCGCCTTTTTCTTTGACTCTAAGTGATTAGAAAGATAATATTCGCGCCCTATGCAAAAGGTAAAAATTCCACGCACGGTAGATCCGGCGAAAACAGCTCAAAAACGATTAGATTTTGATGGCAGCATCCAAATCAGTCTTCTTAAGCGTTTAGCAGAGACAACCGTTGGCGTAAAACGCGACGCAGAAGTGTTATTGTCATTTGGGCTCGATGAGCAGCGACTTGTAGTTATCTCTGGTAAAGCTAACACTCAAGTCGACTTAGAATGTCAACGTTGTAATGAAGTTTTCACACATGAGTGTGAAGTCAACTTTACTTGTACTCCTTATTTTAATGAGAAAAGTGAAGAAGATGCACCCGAAGAGTACGATTTGGTAGATCTGAACGAG
Source organism: Vibrio tapetis subsp. tapetis (assembly GCF_900233005.1). NCBI lineage: Bacteria > Pseudomonadati > Pseudomonadota > Gammaproteobacteria > Vibrionales > Vibrionaceae > Vibrio > Vibrio tapetis. The sequence goes on along the minus strand of NZ_LT960611.1, from coordinate 1,203,737 downwards.
TACGGTGAAGTCGACTTAATTAAACTAGTTGAAGATGAGTTCATTTTGAATTTGCCTCAAATAGCAATGCACGATGATGCGGATTGTAGCGTTAAATCAGACAATTTGGTGTTCGGTGAGATTCCAGCAGATATTGTGGATGAAAAACCTAACCCATTTGATGTTTTAAAAAACTTAAAACGTTAATTTTTAACGGTTAAGTAATAACATAGGAGTAGGGTCAATGGCCGTACAAAAGAGCAAGAAATCACGTTCAATGCGTGGCATGCGTCGTTCACACGATGCGCTAACTACAGCAGCACTTTCTGTAGACGCAACTTCAGGTGAAACTCACCTACGTCACAACGTGACAGCTGACGGTTTCTACCGTGGCAAAAAGGTTGTTAACAAGTAAGGTTGACCCTTTGCAAAATATTACCGTTGCACTTGATGCAATGGGCGGGGACTTCGGTCCTCGCGTAACAGTGCCTGCCGCCGTGCAGGCATTGTCGCATTTCCCAGAGCTCAAAGTGATCATTATTGGTGATCGCGATACGATCACATCTCAACTTTCTCGAATTGGGTACATACCGAATTCACGACTCACTATTAAGCACAGTGATCGCACAATTTCTAATTCTGAAAAACCATCCAAAGCACTGCGTAATAGTAGTGGCAGCTCAATGCGTCTGGCTATCGACTCAGTGGCTGAAGGAGTGGCAGATGCTTGCGTAAGCGGCGGAAATACCGGTGCGTTAATGGCGCTTTCTCGCTTTCGCTTAAAATTACTGCCAGGAATAGAAAGACCAGCATTAGTATCGGCTTTGCCGACGGTCAGTGGTAATAAAACTTGGATGCTTGATCTTGGCGCTAACGTATCATGCGATGCAGACACATTATTCCAATTTGCCGTGATGGGCAGTGCGTTAGCACAAGAACACCTTGGTAGAGTACCTCGCGTGGGCGTCCTCAATATTGGCGAAGAAGACATTAAAGGCAACGACCTTGTCAAACGTTGTGCTGAGTTACTTAGCGCTTCGGACGAAGTGAATTACGTTGGTTACGTAGAAGGTGATCAGTTATTGCATGACGCTGCCGATGTGGTGGTTTGTGATGGTTTCGTTGGCAATGTATGTTTAAAAACAACAGAAGGCGTGGCCAATCTGTTTCTAAATCGACTTAAAAGTCATTTAGCGGCATCTGGATTAAAAGCTTGGATTGCAAAAAAATTGTTTTCTGGCTTACTAAATGAACTGAAATCATTGAACCCCGACCAGTATAACGGAGCAAGTTTGCTAGGATTGCGCGGCATTGTCATAAAAAGTCATGGAAGTGCTGATGTACCTGCTCTTGTTAATGCAATTGGTGAGGCAGTACACGAGATCAAACGACAAGTTCCAACCCGGATCAGCGATCGTTTGGAAGCGGTTTTACTCGAGAGGCATTATTAGTCTTCATGTATAGCAAAATATTAGGAACAGGCAGCTACCTGCCAACACAGGTGCGTTCGAACGCAGACCTTGAAAAAATGGTAGAGACCACTGATGAGTGGATCGTCACTCGTACTGGTATTAAAGAGCGTCGCATAGCGGCAGAAGACGAAACGGTTGCCGATATGGCATACCATGCGTCGGTTAATGCGATTGAAATGGCCGGTATCGATAAACACGACATAGATCTTATCATCGTTGCAACAACCAGTAGCAGCCATACATTCCCATCAGCAGCTTGCCAAGTGCAAGGCATGCTTGAAATTAAAGGCTGTCCAGCTTTCGATATTGCGGCGGCATGTTCTGGTTTCGTTTATGCACTGTCTGTTGCGGATCAACATATTAAATCTGGTATGTGTAAAAACGTACTGGTAGTGGGTGCTGATGCGCTTTCTAAAGCATGTGACCCAACGGATCGTTCTACTATCATCTTATTTGGTGATGGTGCGGGGGCGGTGGTTGTGAGTCAAAGCGAAGAGCCTGGCATCATCTCTACTCATCTTCATGCTGACGGCCAATTTGGTGATTTGCTTAGCCTACCTGCTGCAAGCCGAACGAATCCTGAAATGGATAAGTGGTTACACATGGCTGGCAACGAAGTATTCAAAGTTGCAGTGACTCAGCTTGCACGTTTGGTTAAAGATACGTTAGCGGCAAACGACATGGACAAATCAGAATTAGACTGGCTTGTACCTCACCAAGCGAACATGCGTATTATCAGCGCGACAGCTAAAAAGTTGTCAATGTCGCTTGATCAAGTGGTGATTACACTCGATCGTCATGGAAATACCTCTGCAGCGACCGTGCCAACGGCACTAGATGAAGCCGTACGTGACGGCAGAATTCAACGTGGACATACCTGCTTGTTAGAAGCATTTGGTGGTGGTTTCACGTGGGGATCGGCACTCGTTCGATTCTAAGTTATCGGCCGAATAGCGAAACTTTCTTATCGATAAAATGTCGATATAAGAGATATTGATTCTTAACCATGAAAATGGTCATGTTTTGGCTATTTGGTATTGTTTTTATTGCATTGCTTTAAGGAAAAAACGATGAGCAAATTTGCGATTGTATTCCCGGGTCAAGGCTCTCAAGCTCTTGGCATGTTAGCTGAGCTAGGCGAGCAGCATGATGTTGTTAAGTCTACTTTTTCAGAAGCATCTGAAGTGCTTGGTTATGACTTATGGGCTCTTATTCAAGATGGCCCTGCTGAAAAACTGAATGAAACATTCCGTACACAACCTGCACTCTTGGCAGCGTCTGTTGCACTGTGGCGTGTATGGCAAGAACAAGGATTAGCGCAGCCTGAACTGCTCGCCGGCCACAGCCTTGGTGAGTATTCAGCGCTTGTGTGTGCTGGCGTGATTGACTTTAAAGAAGCCATCAAGCTAGTGGAACTTCGCGGCCAACTGATGCAAGAAGCCGTTCCTGCGGGTATTGGTGCTATGTACGCAATCATCGGTTTGGCTGATGACGCGATTGCAAAAGCTTGTGAAGAAGCAGCGCAAGGTGAAGTTGTCTCTCCTGTTAACTTCAACTCTCCTGGTCAAGTCGTTATTGCTGGTAACAAAGCCGCCGTTGAACGTGCAGGTGTATTGTGTAAAGAAGCCGGTGCTAAACGCGCGCTACCATTACCAGTATCCGTTCCCTCTCATTGTGCGTTAATGAAACCAGCAGCCGAAAAATTGGCCGTTGCATTAGAGGCGATTACCTTTACTGCACCAAGCTTGCCTGTGATCAACAATGCGGATGTCGCAACTGAAACAGATCCAGCGAAAATTAAAGATGCGCTTGTTCGTCAACTATACAGCCCAGTTCGATGGACTGAAGGCGTTGAGAAAATGAGCGAGCAAGGCATTGAAAAACTATTTGAACTTGGCCCAGGCAAAGTTCTAACGGGTTTGACAAAACGAATTGTAAAAACACTTACCGCAGCGCCTGTTAATGACGCAACGAGTTTAGAAGCGGCTAAGTAAGCTATTTCCATTTAATTTGCGAGAAAGAATATGAATCTTGAAGGTAAAATCGCCTTAGTGACAGGCGCAAGCCGTGGTATTGGCCGTGCTATCGCAGAAACGCTAGTAGAGCGTGGCGCATTCGTTATCGGTACTGCGACAAGCGAGAATGGCGCAGCGGCTATCAGTGAGTACTTAGGCGAGAAAGGTAAAGGCTTAGCACTAAATGTGACTGATCCTGCATCAATCGAGACAGTTTTGAAGGCAATTAACGAAGAATTTGGCGCATTGGATATTTTGATTAACAATGCAGGCATTACTCGTGATAATCTACTGATGCGTATGAAAGATGATGAGTGGTCGGATATCATGGATACTAACCTGACATCTATTTTCCGTTTATCAAAAGCTGTCCTACGCGGCATGATGAAAAAACGTTGTGGTCGTATCATCAACGTTGGTTCTGTAGTGGGTACTATGGGTAATGCAGGTCAAGCTAACTACGCAGCTGCAAAAGCTGGTGTAATTGGCTTTACTAAGTCGATGGCTCGTGAAGTTGCTTCTCGTGGTGTGACGGTGAACACAGTTGCGCCAGGTTTTATTGAAACTGATATGACAAAAGCACTGAATGATGACCAACGTACTGCTACACTATCGCAAGTGCCTGCTGGTCGTCTTGGTGATCCGCGCGAAATTGCTGCTGCTGTAGCGTTTCTTGCGTCTCCAGAAGCGGCTTACATTACGGGTGAAACCCTGCATGTAAACGGCGGCATGTACATGGTTTAAGTTGTGCACTAGTAAAATATGCATGATTTAGGTCAAAAACGTGCCGATTTTCGGTAAAAATCGCACAATTTGTGGTTTGACCAGCAAGGACACCCTTGCAACTTTTAAAAGTTTGAATAAACTACGGAAAACATCGCATATAGCGAACTCTGTAAAGGAAAAGAAAAATGAGCAACCTCGAAGAACGCGTAAAGAAAATCATTGTTGAACAGCTAGGTGTAGATGAAGCAGAAGTTAAAAACGAAGCTTCTTTCGTAGATGACCTAGGTGCTGATTCTCTAGATACTGTTGAACTAGTAATGGCTTTGGAAGAAGAATTCGATACTGAGATTCCTGACGAAGAAGCTGAAAAAATCACTACTGTTCAAGCTGCAATTGACTACGTGACCAGCGCTCAGTAATTTGCACTTCCAGGCGGTCTTCTTGACCGCCTGAGTTTTAATGTCTACCCTCAAACCTTTCACTTTAATAATCATTCAATTCCGGAGAACTAGATCATGTCCAAGCGTCGTGTAGTTGTCACTGGCATGGGTATGTTGTCACCGGTAGGTAACAACGTAGAATCATCTTGGAAAGCCCTGCTAGCTGGTCAAAGTGGCATCGTGAATATCGATCATTTTGACACCACAGAATTTACTACTCGTTTTGCAGGTCTTGTAAAAGATTTCAACTGCGAAGAGTACATGTCCAAAAAAGATGGCCGTAAAATGGATCTATTTATCCAATATGGCGTCGCTGCAGGCATTCAAGCACTTGATGATTCAGGCTTAACGGTTACAACCGAAAATGGCCCACGCATTGGTGTTGCTGTTGGTTCTGGTATTGGTGGCATTGGCCTTATCGAAAATGGCCATACTGCGTTAACCAATAAAGGTCCACGCAAAATCAGCCCGTTTTTCGTACCCTCAACCATTGTTAATATGATTGCCGGTCACCTTTCTATCATGAAAGGTCTACGTGGCCCTAATATCGCTATTTCTACTGCATGTACGACGGGTTTACATAATATTGGCCACGCGGCACGTATGATTGCCTACGGCGATGCAGACGCAATGGTGGCTGGTGGTGCTGAAAAAGCATCAACACCTCTCGGTATGGGCGGTTTCGCAGCTGCTAAAGCGTTATCTACTCGAAATGACGACCCTCAAGCGGCATCGCGCCCTTGGGATAAAGATCGTGATGGTTTCGTATTAGGCGATGGTGCTGGCGTTATGGTACTGGAAGAGTACGAGCACGCTAAAGCTCGTGGCGCTAAAATTTACTGTGAGTTAGTTGGTTTTGGTATGAGCGGTGACGCTTACCACATGACTTCTCCAAGTGAAGATGGTTCAGGTGGTGCGCTTGCGATGGAAGCGGCAATGCGTGATGCTGGCGTAACGGGTGAACAAATCGGTTATGTGAATGCACATGGTACGTCGACTCCGGCTGGTGATATCGCTGAGCTAAAAGGCATTAAGCGAGCATTAGGTGAAGCGGGAAGCAAGCAAGTATTGGTGTCTTCTACTAAATCTATGACAGGTCACCTACTTGGTGCCGCGGGTTCTGCTGAAGCAATCATTACGGCAATGAGTTTAGTTGATCAAATGGTTCCACCAACGATTAACCTAGACAACCCAGATGAAGGTACAGAAGGCATTGACCTTGTACCTAATACCGCAAGTAAAGTTGAGAACATGGAATACGCATTGTGTAATTCATTCGGCTTTGGCGGTACCAACGGCTCACTGATCTTCAAGAAGATCTAATCGAATTAAAAAGATTCGTTTTATTAAGTGACTAAAGCTTGTTTTAGAGCGGCTCAATGCTTAGCATTGAGCCGCTTTTTTTATTTTTTTGAGAGCAAGGTGGAAGCGCTATGTTTTTGGTCAATGGAAGACAGAGCCATTCGGTGGAATTGACGGACCGTAGCTTTCAATACGGTGATGGTTGTTTTACGACGATGTTAGTTAAAGATGGTTTTCCTCTATTTTGGGAAAGCCATTGTGATCGAATGAATGCTTGTTTGGACGTTCTTCAAATTCCCAAGCCGAACTGGGTGCAAGTTTTGGATTGGGTCGAACAGGCAATTAACGGCTTTGACTCTCAAGAAAAATGTGGAATTAAGCTACACATCAGTCGAGGGTCTGGTGGGCGCGGTTATGGTATCCAAGGTGCTCAGGAAGCTCGTATTACGATCAGTACATTTGGTTATCCAGAGTATTACGAGAGTTGGCAGCGCGATGGCGTCAATCTTGGTATTAGCTCTGTGGCATTAGGGCATTTACCGATGCTTGCGGGGCATAAGCATAATAACCGCATAGAGCAAGTGTTGGTCAAAGCTGAAATTGAGCAATGTGGTTGGCAAGACGCCGTGGTGTTAGATATTGCAGATAATGTCATAGAAACAAGTATGGCAAATATATTCTGGCGTAATGCAAACGGCGAGTGGTCTACCCCTTTACTGGATAAATCTGGCGTTGCAGGAGTGATGAGAAGGCATGTGTTGAAGCAATTAGGGGCATTGAGCCTAAACTGCAACATAGAGCCCACACCATTGACTGCTCTTGAGACCGCACAGGAAATATTTATTACTAACTCACTACTGCAGATAGTGCCAGTAACTTCGATTGGTACGAAAAACTACCCTATTGGTCAAATGACACGAACGATTCAGGAGAAAATGATTTCGTGATTAAGAAAATCTTATTACTTGCCTTGATACTTGCCATTATGGCGTTAGGTGGTGCGTTTTATGTACACCAGCAAGTAGAACAATACGTTAATCAGCTAGTGAATATTAAACAGCCCACGCTTGTTACCGTTAAGCCCGGTACCAGTTTTGGTGGCCTGTTGACTCAGTTAGAAAGCTCAGGCTGGGTAAAAGCGAGCCGTTATTCCCGCCTAGTGCCTAAACTACACCCAGAGCTGGTAAAGGTTAAAGCTGGCACTTTTGAGTTGCCCACAAACCTTAACTTATCACAAGCGCTTCAGGCGTTGGCAGATGGCAAAGAGCATCAATTTACGATTACTTTCATTGAGGGAAGTCGATTTTCAGAATGGTTAGATCAACTAAGCCAAGCCGACTATTTGGAGCAGACTCTAAGTACAATGACTGAGGCAGACATTGCTAAAGCACTAGGAATCGACACCCAAAAGCTTGAAGGGCAATTTCTGGCCGAGACATACCATTACCCCGCGGGAACTCGTGATCTTGATGTGCTTAAATGGGCCAATAAGAGTTTAACCCAAGTGTTGGATAAAGCATGGGAGGCACGTAAGCAGCCACTGCCATTAAAGTCCCCTTATGAGGCACTTATCTTGGCATCGATCATTGAAAAAGAGACTGCAATTGATGAAGAGCGGGAGCGAGTTTCGTCTGTTTTTATCAATCGACTCAATCGACCGATGAGGCTACAAACTGATCCTACGGTTATTTATGGCATGGGGGATAAATACAAAGGGAATATTCGTAAGAAAGATCTTAGAACCCCAACACCATACAATACCTATACAATTAATGGTTTACCGCCTACACCGATCGCCATGGCAGGTAAAGCTTCTATTGAAGCCGCGTTGAACCCAGAAAAAAGCAATTATCTATATTTTGTAGCAAGTGGTTACGGCGGACATGTGTTCTCTAAATCACTTGTGGAACATAACCGCGCAGTGCGTGCCTATTTAAAAGTATTAAGAAGTAAGAAATGAATCAAGCCAAATTTATCGTCATCGAAGGTCTTGAAGGCGCAGGTAAAAGTACTGCGATAGCGGCCGTATTGGACACATTAAAGCAGTCTGGAGTTCAAGACGTTATCAATACCCGCGAGCCAGGCGGAACCGTACTGGCTGAAAAAATGCGTGCTTTGGTGAAAGAAGAACATGAAGGCGAAGAGCTTCAAGATATCTCAGAATTAATGTTGTTGTATGCTGCGCGCGTACAACTGGTTGAAACTGTGATTAAGCCGGCATTAGCAAATGGTACATGGGTTGTCGGTGATAGACATGACTTTTCCTCTCAAGCTTACCAAGGTGGCGGCCGTCAAATAGCTCGTAACACCATGGACACATTAAAAGATCTCGCCTTGGCAGGTTTCACTCCTGATCTGGTTCTGTACTTGGACTTAGATCCTAGGGTTGGATTGGAACGTGCTCGAGGTCGTGGCGAACTTGACCGAATTGAGAAAATGGACATCAGTTTTTTTGAACGTACACGTGAGCGTTACCTAGAGCTAGCAGCAGAAAATAGCAATACCGTTGTCATTAATGCCGAGCAAGGTATTGATCAGGTGACGAATGATATTATTAAGGCGCTCCAACACTGGTTAACTAAACAAGGTTAAGTTATGGCCGTTAATTACCCATGGTTATTGCCCGTATGGCATAGCTGGCAAGCGTTACTTGAACAAGACAGGTTAACTGGCGCATTACTTTTGAATGCGCCGCAAGGGTTAGGGGCTAGTGAGGTCGTAACAGAGTTCTCTCGAGCAGTAGTGTGTGCTAACTCTGTTGAGCAAGCCTGTGGTTTTTGCCACAGCTGTGACCTTTCATTGTCAGGAAATCACCCTGATATCCATTGGATTCAGCCTGAAAAAGCGGGTAAAGCGATTACGGTCGATCAGATCAGGCAGTGTAACTTATGGGCTCAAGAGTCATCGCAATTAGGTGGAAAACGCCTGATTATTATCGAACCTGCTGAGGCGATGAATGAGTCCTCATCAAATGCATTATTAAAAACGTTAGAATCACCCAGTGAAAGCTGCATTTTTTTATTGGTAACGTCGAATAAACATCAGTTATTGCCAACGATCACCAGCCGATGCCAGCTTTGGAGTGTGGAGCACCCCTCAGAATTGGATGCTTTGGATTGGTTATCAAAGCAAAGTGATATCGGGGTGAGTAAAGACATTTTACGCCTATGTCACGGAGCCCCTCTGACGGCATTAGCGTTTTATAAAGATAAGCATGATAAAGCTTATCAAGATCTGTCTGCCGCGATTATTAGTGAGTTAAAAAAGCCGGTAATGTCGCTCGCTTCAATATGGCTTTCAATAAAAGATGCCCCAATAGTTAGGTTAGGCTGGATTAGTTATCTCTTGGTCGAAGTACAAAAACATCACTTTGGCTTACCAGTGAGTGAACCTGTTCCCGAATTGGCTCGGTTCATCCATTATGATCTCGCTTATAAGAAGGCGGGCGAGCTGAATAGACTTATAGAAAAGTTGACTCACTTTACCGGGCTCAATAGTGAGCTTTTGTTGGCCGATTGGTTGTTAGATTTACATGGGAAAAGAAATGTTTGTTGATTCACATTGCCACTTAGATAAATTAAATTATGAAGAGCTTCATCAAGGTGTGGGCGACGTCATTGCGAAAGCACACGGAGCAAACGTAAAACAACTATTAACCGTCGGTGTGACGTTAGATAGCTTTCCGAACATGATTGAAATGATCTCTGGCTACGATGAAGTGTATGCATCGTGTGGTGTGCATCCGTTGGACGTAGAAAGCCCATTTGAACTCGATAAACTCAAAGAATACGCGACTCATTCTAAAGTGGTTGCGATTGGCGAGACGGGGCTTGACTATCATTATCAGCCAGAGACTGCAGAATTACAGCGCACTCGGTTTAAACAGCATGTGTCTTTAGCTGTGGAGCTTAACAAGCCGTTGAAGCTGTAGAATTTCTCGATTTTTCACCGATTTCCCATGTTTTTATCGTCATTAATCCTACCCTTTTGGGGTAAATACTGCTCGATGGTAGCGGCCTTTATCACCTTAAGGAAAGATAGAGCGACAGGATGAGAGTTAATTTGGGTTTTTCGCTGATTTTAGAGGTTTTACCCTCTAGATGATGCAATTCCGTAGCTTTTCCATGTTGTGAAGCATGCTGAACATCGCCCATTGGGCGTTCACTTTCTCTTGTCCTCTTAGCGTAAATCGATTCATCTGTTTGTTGACGGTGATGTTGCCAAAAACAGGTTCAACACACCCAAGCCGTTTACTGTATTGCCGCCTTCCTTCTGGGCTATCAATCTTGTCTTTCATGGCTTGCATGTGGTCAAAGTCTTTGGTGTTTTTGTAGATGAAGAAGACTTGTCGACCGACTTGCTTGCCAGGCGGTTTTCTCATGCACAGCGGTTGATGAACGCATTGTCTGCAGTCGTTTAGGTATCCACAAAACTGAGCACCACGCTCTCCACGGATGACGGCGTTCTTGCTGCTCAGCCGCATCATATTTCCTGCAGGGCATCGGCAAGTCATGTCGTCTTGGTTGAACTCGAACATAGAAATGGAGTAACAGGTTTTACCTGTTTTCGAGCGTTTCTTTCGTTTTTTCGCTTGCTCGGTCTGATAGGTTTCACTGTTTTGAAACAGCGGATTACGGCTGCGAAATCCAGTGTCTGCTATGTAACAATCATAAGGAGTCTCAGACAGGAACTTGAGGTTGGTTTTACTATGAAATCCGCTGTCTGCGGTGAACTTGGTGGTGCGCTTTGAGCTGTTGGGTAGCTTCTCTAATTGTTCTTTCAAAGCGAGCACTGCAGGCTTTAATGTTTGCTGTTCACCAACGCTTCCCCACACTTGGCTGTGTAAAATAATTTGGTGCTTGTCATCCGTGATGGCGATGCCGTTATAACCTTGAATCGTACCTTTTGAGGTGGTCATTTTAGCGCTGTCATTGTCCGTGATGTTGCTTTTTACGGGTTTTTTACTGCTGCCCAATTTGTCTTTAGTGCTCGCCAGAAATGAACCTATTTTATCGGCGCTGCTATCAAGCTTTTGTTTTTGTCTTAGGTCTTGTTCGATAACTTCATTTGGGAGCGAATCTTGGCTTTGATGACGCTCGATAATTCGCTGGCTCGCCCGCTGTAGTTTTTCTTTTTTACGGCGAAGCTCTTCGTGTGTGCCACTCCATTCCTTACTGGCATTGGATGAAATTTTACAGCCATCAATAGCAAACATGTTACGGCCTATTAGGCCTTGTTCATCGCATATCATGAGAACCTGAGTGAACAGTGGTTCGATGGTGTCCTTCATTTGTGCGATGAAAGCCGCGATAGTGGTGAAGTGTGGTCGCTCGTCGCCCGATAAGCACATGAAAGTGACATTGTTGATGCAGGCTCTTTCTATGCGTCGGCTAGTTAACATGCCGAGGGAATAGGCGTAAAAAATAACCTTAAGCATGATGGAGGGTGGATAAGCCGCCGCCCCGTTTTTGTCGTTGTGGTAGTGCGCATCAAAGGGCGAGAGGTCGAGGTGGTTATCGACAATGTGGGAAATCGCATACTCAATAGTTCCGGGGATGAGTTGTTCATCGATGATGATAGGGACGAACATGTTTTGGTTCGAGTAATCGGTTTTGAAGTTGGGCATAACCGTGTCTTGTGGCGAATAATTTAGATTAGATCACAAGGAGTTAGTGCGTTCAAGTTCATATCGTGATGAAATGGCGGCAGGATCAGAATTGAGACGGGCGAGGAGAAATTCTACAGCCTCGTTAATTATTCATACTAGAAATGCAAGGCAAGATACTCTTGATATCTTAAAGCAAGGTGGGGCAGAAAAGTGTGGCGGGGTTATTCATTGTTTTACGGAAGATCTCGCGTTTGCTAAAGCCGCAATGGATTTAGGTTTTTACATTTCTATTTCAGGCATCGTGACGTTTAAAGCGGCGGTAGAACTAAAAGAAGTGGTTAAAGCACTTCCGCTAGATCGCTTGCTTATTGAAACGGATTCACCTTACTTGGCTCCGGTACCTCATCGAGGAAAAGAGAACCAACCAGCCTATGTTGTTGAAGTTGCGCAATACGTTGCACAGCTAAAAGGTGAGTCTTTAGGTCGAGTTGCCGAACAGACGACGAAAAACTTCCAAAATCTTTTTTTGTAGTAAAAAGTGACGAATATCTAAAAAGGGAGCAATTGCTCCCTTTTTTATTCATTAATCGAATTAAATGCAATGTTAACCAAATATGTTGACTAAAACATAGCCAAATACCTCAAATGTAATTTTGTTACTAAAAATAACAAGCACCTTAATTTAGATCACAATTTATTGATTGAAACTTGGTTAAGTTGTTTGTTTACAGTTACTTATGCCTCTGTAAACCATTTCATCCCATTTTTACGACTGTGATCTAGATTTTGTTTTGAAACTAAATTTCATGACGCTATAGGAATGGTGAGTTGAATCACGATATATTTTGAGGCGGAAAATATAATCTTCTTAGGATTTGAATCCGTCGAAATTTGGCACGTTTACTATTCTATTCAATAGTATGTATATATTTTGTTTAGCGTAGAGAAACAAGGCTGCGGGGGTGTGCCGCTAAATTTCGAAAAAACTTATAATCATTCAGGAGCATGAATATGTTTAAGAACCTTTTTGCTAGCCTACAAAAAGTAGGTAAGGCGCTGATGCTGCCAGTATCAGTTTTACCTGTAGCAGGTATTTTACTTGGTGTTGGTGCAGCTAACTTTAGTTGGTTGCCGGAAATTGTTTCAAACCTAATGGCGCAAGCTGGTGGTTCTGTATTTGGCCAGATGCCTTTACTGTTCGCAGTAGGTGTTGCACTTGGTTTTACAAACAACGATGGTGTAGCGGGTCTAGCTGCAATCGTTGGTTACGGTATTATGGCTGCAACACTGGGTGTTATGGCTGGCGTACTAGGTGTTGATAAGCTCGATACTGGTGTTCTAGGTGGTATCCTAGCCGGTGGTGTTGCTGCTTGGGCATTTAACCGCTTCTTCAAAATTCAACTTCCTGAATACCTTGGCTTCTTCGCTGGTAAGCGTGCTGTGCCAATCATCACTGGTTTCGTTACTATTGGTCTTGGTGTTGTTCTGGCGTTCGTATGGCAACCAATCGGTGGTGGCATTGCGTCATTCTCTGACTGGGCTGCACATCAGAACCCACAGGTTGCATTTGGTATTTACGGTATCGTTGAGCGTTCTCTTATCCCATTTGGTCTTCACCACGTATGGAACGTACCTTTCTTCTTCGAAGCGGGTAGCTGTGTAAATGCTGCAGGCGAAGCGCGTACTGGTATCCTAACTTGTTACCTAGAGGCTGATGCAGCTTCTCGTGCTGCTGGTAATGGCTTCGGTCAGCTTGCTGGTGCATACATGTTTAAGATGTTCGGTCTTCCTGCTGCTGCCATTGCCATTGCTCACTCTGCTAAACCAGAGAACCGTGCAAAAGTAATGGGCATCATGGTGTCTGCTGCATTGACTTCATTCCTAACCGGTATTACTGAACCAATCGAGTTCTCATTCCTATTCGTTGCTCCAGTTCTTTACGCAATTCACGCTGTTCTAGCGGGTTCTGCTTTCGTACTGACTAACACTCTAGGTATGGTTCACGGTACTTCGTTCTCTCACGGTTTGATTGACTTCGTTGTATTGTCTGGTAACTCTCAGAAATTGTTCCTATTCATTGCATTCGGTCTAGCTTACGCTGCAATCTACTACATTGTATTCCGCACTGTTATCCGTGTTATGGACCTGAAAACTCCTGGCCGTGAAGATGAAACAGAAGATGCAGGACCAGTTGCTACTGGCACTGAGCTTGCGGGTGAACTTGTCGCTGCATTTGGCGGCAAAGCAAACATAACTGGTCTTGATGCTTGTATCACACGTTTACGTGTGGCTGTGGCTGACACAGAAGCTGTTGACCAAGATAAACTTAAGCAATTAGGTGCGGCGGGTGTTGTTGTCGTAGCTGGTGGCGTACAAGCAATCTTTGGTACTAAGTCTGATAACCTTAAAACAGACATGGATGAGTGGATTCGCAATAACGCGTAACCGAAATCATCGATAAGAAAGGAGGCCATGGGCCTCCTTTTTTTGTTTGCCCAGCGAAGCTGGCAAACCCATTAGGCTGAAAGAAGCCTAAATCACCCTGATTGAGGGGAAGATAATCCGAATCGCAAGGGCGTTGCTGGCCAACGGCAGGGTTTGAAGGAAGCGATAGGAAGTTAACAGTACACAACGAAAGTGAACCTGATTCGGCAATTTAGGTGGGTAAGCGTGCAAAATAGCGTGAAGCCCGATACTCAATCAGACCTAGATTGTGCTTGAGGGTGGCATTGTTAACAGGGAGCCAGTGCAGTAACTCGGGAAGCCTGACACCACATCCGAGCAAACGTCGGAAGCATAAACTCAAGGCGAGAGCCAAGATCTATGTTGGTGCGAGGTGGCAGATGAATCCGTAGTAGTGAGTAAAGCTCGGCCGGTGAAGCCCAGTAATGGTGTGGAGGATAAAACTGAGCTGACCATCAGTAACACGTCTGATGGGACAACATTTTGCCAAAAGCAATCTGGTGTTGCGAAGGGATGAAGTACATTTTAAGTCTGTGATGAGCAGATGTTTTTTTTTCAGTGGTATACAAGTTGATTAGCGTATCGAGGTATTCCGTCTCGGTCTTTGTGAAAGCAAAGCACTGAAGCGAGAAACCGTACAAGGGAGTAACTCTGACTCACTCTAGTAAATTGCCATTGAGCTAGAAGGCTAGAGAGTGGAGTGAAATACACCAACACTGTGAGAGAGCATTTGTCCCCACACGGCACACAATCTAAAGGAAAAAGTTGAGAGTTTACTACAGTTTATATGGTCACTTGCTCCACAAAGAGCGACTCTATAAAGGATTTAAAAAAGTGTGGAAAGCGAAAGGCGCGGCCGGAATAGATAGGCAGAGCCTAAGCGACTACGCCCAAAATCTGAGTGATAACCTAGATCAACTTCTTCTGGAACTCAAAACCAAGCGATACACCCCTCAACCCGTCAGACGGGTAGAAATACCGAAAGATGATGGTGGGGTGCGATTACTTGGGATCCCAACAGTACGGGATAGAGTTGTCCAACAAGCTCTAAATGATCTATTAACCCCAATCTTCGAAGAGCAGTTTCACCCATCCAGCTTTGGGTATAGACCGAATCGAAGTTGTCACGATGCTATAAACAAAGCGACGATGTTCATCCGTCGATACGGAATGCAACACGTCGTAGATATGGACTTATCGAAGTGCTTCGATAAGCTCGATCATGAGCTTATTCTAAAAAGCATTAAGTAACGAGTCACAGACAGTAGCGTACTGGAGCTCATCAAACAGTTCCTGAAAAGTGGCGTAATGGTTGATGGAGAGTGGCAGCATACCGAGATAGGTAGTCCGCAAGGTGGAGTAATAAGCCCACTGATAGCGAACATCTATCTGGATGCGTTTGATCAAGAGATGCGAAAGCGAGGACATCGAATAGTCCGTTATGCCGACGACATACTGATCTTCTGTCGCAGCCGTAAAGGTGCAGAAAATGCGCAAGTACAGGCAACGAAGGTCCTGGAAAAACAGCTCAAGTTAACGGTGAACGAAACCAAATCACACATAGCGCACAGCGGCGAAGGTGTGAAATTCCTTGGAATAGAAATCGGTAGCCATTATAGCCGTATTCAGCCAAAGAAAATGTCGACGTTCAAAGGAAAGTTGAAGCGAGTGACAAGACGCAATGGCGGTAAGCCATTGTTAGAAGTCATTAAACAACTGAATCCACTTCTGAGAGGGTTCAGCCAGTACTTTCGAATAGCGAATGCCAACAGGGAGTTTAAGAAACTGGCCGCGTGGTTAAGGCGAAGACTTCGCAGCGTCCAATTACGATTATGGAAAAAACCGACCCGACTCCACCGCAGGCTAAGACAGCTAGGTTACGAAGGGTCATTCAGGTATATCTGTATGGATAGTTGGAGAAATGCTGCGAGTCCATTAGCCAGTTACTCGATGCCAAATCAATGGTTTAACGACCTTGGATTAGTGAATCTTGAACACGTTAGGACAGGATATGTGTTCAGCCATTATGCTGAATGGAAATGTGCATGAGCCGTATACGAGGTCCGTACGTACGGTTCTGTGAGAGGGATGAGGCGGAGACGCCTCACCCTACTCGATGATCAATATAGGCGAGTGAAACACTAAATAAAGAGACGGAGTGAGCCAAATCACCTGGCTGTGGGGTTATTAACAAAACTCTGACAGCCCAAATCTTTACTATTGACTCGATATCTGCGAAAAAGCACCCATAAATTTTTCAGTTGGCGGCAAGTTGTGAACAATTCGTATTGTTGATGCTTTGCCAGATACGAATAACAGGGTGTTTCATGATGTCTCGAATCGCATTGGGTTTGGTTGCAGCAAGTTTAACGATGTTAAGCGCGGGTGCTTACGCAAATGATAAAAATAATAGCGACCTAAAAATAGGCCTAGGGCTTGATCAAGGGCTTAGTATTGTTGGTCAGTACCAAGATACGTATAATTTTGCTATCGGTAACGATGGCGTTGCTGCGGACTATATTTTCAATAAAGGTTCGTTTAATAGTGACGTACCATTTACATGGTATGCAGGAGCCGGCGCTTGGATTGGCTGGAAAGACAACGGAGGCTTACGTGTACCGTTAGGGCTAGACTGGAATTTCACAACCAACTGGGACGCTTTTGCGCAAGTTATTCCGGGCTTAAACTTACGTGGCGGAGCCAAGCTTGATATTGATGCTGCACTAGGCATGAGGTATTCGTTCTAGAACGGCAGAACAGCTTAAGGCCCTCAATTTTTAACAAAAAAAATGCCAGCAATAAGTTGCTGGCATTTCTATATCTAAGGGTGTCTAATCACTTCGCTTTTAGCACTTACTGCTTATCCATGGCGCGTTTAATGCAAATTGCTGCACCGCCCCAAGTAATGCCAAGTCCTAAAACCATCATGATGATTGCGCTTGTAGTCATAATTAAGCTTCCTTTTTGCTTGATGCGTTAACGATAAGACCCAGAACAAATACACCAGCAATGACTGCCCAGCCTAATGTTAAGTCGTATCCACCGTAACCATCAGTAAATAATGCGTATAGTTTCGTTGCTAGAATCACAGCAAGCATGACTGGAGTGATAAAGCGAATACAGATATCAAACCATTGGCCAATAGAGAAATCTGACGAGCTGTTTACGTATTCACGAACGTCTGCGACTTTGTTAAGTAGCCACGCCATTAATAGGATTTCTATCAGGGCACCCACCATGATACCAACGTTATTGGCGAAGTGGTCAACAAGGTCAAGCAGCAATAAACCACCATTGGTAGCAAACGCCATAGAAACAACAACACCCGTACCGATCACGATATTAGCGGCTTTCTTACGGCTCCAATTCATTTTGTCTATGATCGCTGAAGTAACGGCTTCCATAATTGAAATGTGAGAGCTTAACCCTGCTACGACAAGTGCGAAGAAGAACAGTGGACCCAATATGTACGGAGCGGGTAGTAAATTAATCGCCGCTGGTAGTGTAACAAAAGCCAAACCTACACCAGCAGATACAACGTCAGTCAGTTCTTTGCCTTGTTCTTGAGCCATGTAACCCAATACAGAGAAAATCATGATGCCCGCTAAGATAGAGAAGCCACAGTTGATCAAAACTGTCATGAACGCATTATTAGTAATGTCGGACTTTTCCGGAAGGTAGCTTGAATACGCAAGCATGATGGCGAAACCAATGCTAAGGGTAAAGAATATTTGGCCGTAAGCGGCTGCCCATACTTTTACGTCCCAAATTCGGCTGAAGTCGGGTTCAAACATGTAGTTGATGCCATTAAGTGCGCCAGGCAGGAACACCATACGAGCGATCAGCAATATTACCATCACGAACAAAACAGGCATCATAACTTTTGATGCTCGTTCGATACCAGCTTTGACACCACTTACGATGGCTGCGTAGGTAATACCCCAAGCCAAAAGCATGGCTAGTGCTATTTTCCATTGAATGCTACCTAGGCTAGTTGGGGAGTTATCACCCCCTAAAGCAAGATATTCATTAAAGAAGAAAGCATTAGTATCAGTTCCCCAACTTTGTGTAAACGACATACCAAAGTAAGAAATTGCCCATCCGATTACCGCAACATAATAAACGGCAATAACGGCTGCGATGCCCACTTGGAACCAACCAAGCCATTCGAATTTAGGATGAATCTTTGACAGTGTTTTGGGTGCTGAGCCACGGTATTTCTGGCCCATACTGAATTCCAAAATCATGAATGGAATACCAGCAGTTAGCATGGCGAAAAGGTAAGGAATAAAAAATGCGCCACCTCCGTTCTCGTATGCCATGTAAGGGAAACGCCAAATATTCCCTAAACCAATTGCTGATCCGACTGCAGCTAGTATAAATCCAGCTCTGGATCCCCATTGTTCGCGCTTCATATGTAACTCCTTTACGACTTAATTCCTGATGTATGAAGCTTACCTATCTTTATGGAATACCATTAGTTGTATAAATCCAAATTTGCAGAGGCTGCAAGATGAAATGGATACATTGTTTGGTTTTTTATTCTGGTAAGTAAGGTAATTATCAGTTTATAACTCTGTTTTAAACGATGTGTGTTCGCATAAATTGGAATGTTCAACTATGCATGTTGTGAGACTACCTATAATTTTGGCTTATATCAATAGATAGTAAACATTACTAGGTTGATTGATAAAAGATAATGAGTTGTTAATTTGTGGTTATTAGGTGAATTATCCCGAATCAACTTTATCAATTGAAACTAATCATCGCGTGTAAGCCTATATTTGAACGATATGGTTGTTATTGAGATTTGGTTTGGATGACTGAAAACTATCCAGTAAACGCGATAATTCTCGTACAAAGAGTGTTGTTGTTGAGATTTTAGCGATTCTGAGAGCTGGCTTTGATATTCGAATATTAAATTTTAAGGTTTATGCAACTGTGATTTCGGCACCATTTTGGTCACTCAACTTTCCTATCTCCTTGAAGTATTTGTAACTAACTGTTATTTATTTGTTAACATAGGAGGTGTTATATGGAAAATGACCTGAAATTTGCTTTGTTGGTTGTGGTGAGCGCTTTGAGCATCATCACTACTTTTAGCGTGATAGCTGTAACAATGATGTAGACATCCCATTGTCTATTATTCTTAATTCTGGGGGCGTATCAGAGCATTCGAGCTCGCTTGATGAAATCCGTCTACTAAATTATATAAACGGGAAAACAGCTTTAGTAGCACAAGGCGGTGGACAACGGAGCATCTTTACTGCGGGTGTGATTGATTCTTTTCTTTACGCCAACTTCGACCCTTTTCATTCTTTTTATGGCACCTCTGCGGGTGCCATGAACCTCTGTGCTTTTCTCAGCCGACAAGCTGGACTTGGACGTTCCTTTCTACTCGACTTAACAAGCCAGCCCGAGTTTTTCAGTTTATTTGGCTATATACGCCATAAGCAACCGCTAGGGCTAAATTGGGCGTTGAATAAAATTCGACAGTATCCTTATCGACTGGATGTAGATATGGCGCAACGGGTGTTGAATGGGCGTGAAGCGTTCGCTTCAGTCACGGATACTAAACACCTTAAAGATCACTATTTGCCATTTTTAAGTGAACAGTGGTTTGAAGTGCTAACGGCAACGTGTGCGATCCCAAGGCTTTATAATGGCGAGGTGACCATTAATGGTATTGGTTATGTAGACGGGGGGATTTCTGCGGCGATTCCAATTCAAGAAGCATGGCGAAATGACGCACGATTGATTGTTGCCATAAGAACAGAAAGTGTTGATGAGGATTTAGTGACCGTTAACACTGTTCCGCCCACGATGCACAAGTCATCAGATAGCGCTATGCCAATATGGTTAAAAGAGTCTGTGGGGGCCATACAACAGCAGTGGGACATGAGAGTTCAAGATTGGAAAAATGATTGGGATGGATTTTTAAAAACTCAATTTGATAAATCCACGTCTAAGCAAGATAAAGCGAGCAGGCTCAAATTGCTGAACGGCGGTCGTTGGCTATTTGGGGCAGGTGATGTCTATCGACTAAGCCATATGTTAGGTGAGCAGTTTGATGCGGGTTTGGCGGATCTACTTATGGTGCATTACCAAACTTATGCACTCACTCAGGACTTTTTAAAACACCCACCAGAGGACTGCTTTATTGTTCAGATAGCACCCGATCAACCACTAAGATCTGCAGCACTGATGAGCTCTGAAGAAGACATGATAGCAGACTACCAGATAGGCTTAAGAGCGGGGCAGAGGTTCATTGAAACGTACACTAAAGTAAAGCGAGCGAGTGATCGCTAAAGCTGAAACAGCAAAAGACAACCCACAGTGAGCTGCCTTTTGGTGTCGGGACTATTTTGATGAGTTTACTGAACCTTGCTGATGCGTAACGTATTGGTTGAGCCGATCACGTCCATGATGTCTCCTTGTGTGATGATGACGAGGTCGCCTTCATCAAGTAACCCACCATCTTTTAGTGTCGAGAGTGCATCTTGGGCAGTAGGCAGTCCTAAGTCTGCGTGGCAATCAAAATGCACTGGAGTCACACCGCGATATAACGCACTTCGGTTTAAGGTTGCTTCGTTGCGGGATAAAGCGAAAATGGGTAATCCTGAACTCAGACGTGACATCATTAGTGCGGTGCGGCCTGATTCGGTTAAAGACACCATGGCTTTGACGCCTTCTAGGTGATTAGCCGAATACATGGTTGCCATTGAAATGGCTTCTTCCGGCGTTTGGAACTTACTGTCCATCCTATAGTTGGACACGTTTAAGCTAGGCATTTTTTCAGCACCAACACAAACTTCAGCCATAGATCGCACGGTTTCTACGGGAAAATTACCGACGGCAGTTTCACCTGATAACATCACGGCATCAGTTCCATCCAAAACAGCGTTAGCAACGTCCATTACTTCGGCTCGGGTTGGAAGAGGGTTAATGATCATAGATTCCATCATTTGAGTCGCGGTAATGACGGTACGGTTAAGTGCACGAGCTCGCCTAATGAGCTGTTTTTGCACTCCAACTAACTCGGGATCACCAATTTCTACCCCTAGATCACCACGAGCGACCATCACAGCGTCAGAAGCAGAAATAATATCGTCCATGCTTTCTTCGTCAACAACGGACTCAGCTCGTTCAACTTTGGCTACAAGATGAGCGCTTAACCCTGCGTCTGTCGCGAGTCGTCGAGCGTACTTCATGTCTTCGCCATTTCGAGGAAATGAAATCGCGAGGTAATCAACTCTGATTTTAGCGGCTGTTTGTATATCTTCGATGTCTTTTTCTGTCAGAGCTGCGGCAGATAAGCCACCGCCTTTTTTATTGATCCCCTTGTTGTTAGACAAGGCGCCACCAACGGTAACGGTCGTATGTACTTTTAGTCCATCTACTCGATCAATGAGCAGTTGAATACGGCCATCATCGAGCAATAAGGTGTCGCCGGAATACACGTCTTTATGCAAATCTGGGTAATCTAGCCCGACGGAATGTTGGTCGCCTTCTCCTTTTGGTAGTTCAGCATCCAACGTGAATTTATCGCCAACTATGAGCATGACTTTGTCGTTTTTAAACGTTGAAACGCGAATTTTTGGGCCTTGCAGATCACCAAGAATAGCAACATGAATACCATGTTTGGCTGCAATGGAACGTACGCTGTTAGCACGGTCAATGTGATCTTGAGGTTCACCGTGAGAAAAATTAAGACGAACGACATTAGCGCCGGCAAGAATGATTTTTTCCAAATTATTATCTTTGTCAGTTGCAGGGCCAAGAGTGGCGACTATCTTTGTTCTTCTGAGCTGTTTCGACATCTGAATCTCCATAAATTGGATTGAAGTGTGATTTGAATGCTTATTCGTCTTGTATATTGCCTGCGCAATTAGAAAAAAGACTCACTACCTATCCAGTGTAGTTATTTGATGATTTTTTTGTTCGCAAAAAAACGTCAGATTGATCACCTTTCCAGAGATGAAATTTTTGCAAATAAATAAACCAATTAAAATTTACGGGAATAATCGTGACACTTGTCACGAGGTTTACTCAAGGGACTTCACAATTAGTTCGCAAAGTAAAAAAATTAACAGGTATCTCATCTTTGGAGTTTCCTATGTACATGGCTCAACCCGGCCATATCGATCATATTAAGCAAGTAAATGCTGGTCGCGTATACAAATTAATCGACTTAAACGGTCCTATTTCTCGTATTGAATTGTCAAAAAAAAGCGAGTTGGCACCGGCCAGTATTACTAAAATTACGCGCGAATTGATCGATGCTCACCTGATCCACGAAACAACTGTGCAAGAAGCTACCAGTAGAGGCCGCCCAGCCGTTGGGTTGCAGACGAATAACGAAGGTTGGCAATTTCTATCCATGAGGCTTGGCCGTGGATATTTAATGATAGCCCTTCACGAACATGGTGGTTCGGTTTTATTTGAAACCATGATCGAAATTGAAGAAATCGAGCAAGACGAAGTATTAAGTCGTTTGCTGCACGAAATCGAAGAGTTTTTTCAAACCTACTCAAGCAAGTTGGACCGTGTTACCAGTATCGCGATGACACTTCCCGGTTTGGTAGATTCCAATCGTGGTGTCGTACTTCAAATGCCGCATTTCAATGTTAATAACTTGGAATTGGGTCCTGAAATCCACAAAGCAACAGGATTACCTGTTTTTGTGGCCAACGATACGCGGGCTTGGGCGTTGGCTGAAAATTTATTCGGCAACTCTCAAGGTGTCGATAACTCCCTGTTGGTGTCTATCCACCATGGCTTAGGTGCCGGTGTGATATTAGACGGCCGAGTATTAGAAGGCCGACACGGTAACATTGGTGAGTTAGGGCACATTCAAATCGATCCTAACGGCAAGAAGTGTCATTGTGGAAATAAAGGTTGTCTGGAAACGGTCGCCAGTTCTATGGCGCTACGAGACATCATTAAGAAGCGAATTGATAAAGGTGACGCTACGTCATTACAAGCAGATGATATAACGATTGAATCGATCAGTGATGCAGCTCTTGCTGGTGACGCGTTGGCTATCGAGGAAATTGAAAAGCTTGGGGAACACCTAGGTACTGCCGTTGCGATTGTAATTAATTTGTTTAATCCGGAAAAAGTACTGATCGGTGGGGTGATCAATCACGCTAAATCGATTTTATATCCTGTAATAAAAGCGAATATTGAATCGAAAACATTGCCTCTCTATCATCAAGACCTACAGTTAGAAGAGAGTCGTTTCTATCGTGAAGCGACAATGCCGGGTGCGGCGTTAGTTAAACAAGCGATGTATGACGGCCAACTCTTGATGAAAGTTGTTGAGGGTTAATTCGAAATAGGGTGTACGATCACCCTATTAATCACAGACAATATGGCGAATAGCTGTCATATGCTGTACGCTGTTATTAAAGAAAAAATATGAGTAGCCTATATGTCTGGAGTATTAAGCAGCGTTGACCAGAGAACTAACTTAGTAGGTGAAAACCGACTTGAGTTATTACTATTTCAACTAAATAGTCCGCAAATCTTTGCCGTCAATGTTTTTAAGGTAAGAGAAGTACTTAAAGTACCACCCGTTACGAAATTGCCCGGCTCTCATCATCATATTATTGGTGTCGCTTCTCTTAGAGGTGAATCTGTGCCAGTCATCGATCTTCGTGCGGCAATTGGTTTTAGACCCGGCCAGGATGCTGAAGAACAGAACTTAATCATTACCGAATATAACCGCACCATTCAAGGGTTCTTGGTGGGGCAGGTTAGAAATATCGTGAATACTGCGTGGACTGAAATCCAACCACCGCCAAAAACTGCAGGTCGCGCAAACTATTTAACGGCTATTACTCAGATCACTGAAAATGAACTTACCAGAATCGTTGAAATTATCGATGTCGAAAAAGTGTTGGCAGAAATTGTCGATTACGACACGTCAATCAGCGAAGGTGTGTTAGATGAGCAATTGGCCGGAGAAATGGTTGGTCGCAAAATCTTGGTCGTTGATGATTCGGCAACCGCTCGAAATCAAATTATTGGTACTTTGTCTCAGCTCGGGATTGAGTTTATTGAATGTAACGATGGCTTAGAGGCGCTCAATTTACTGAAGTCTTGGTGCGATGAAGGCAAAGATGTCACGCGTGAGTTACTCATGATGATTACCGATGCAGAAATGCCAGAAATGGATGGCTACAAGTTAACTCAAGAAGTTCGTAGCGATGCTAGAATGAGTACCTTGTATGTTACTTTGAACACCTCTTTGAGCGGCAGTTTTAACGAAGCTATGGTTGAAAAAGTCGGATGTAACAAGTTCATCTCTAAGTTCCAGCCTGACTTGCTGGTTTCTGTTACACAAGAGAGATTGAGAGAAATACTATAGTCTTGAGTATTCACCAGGCTAATGATACATTCCGCACCCAGTTGGTACCCTGACTGGGTGTTTTTGTATCTTGAGTAGTTTTTCTATCAGGAATCGCTTTCTTAACAGGAGCAGTAATGACTTGGGTTGTAAGTAAATGGTTGTTTACTTTAGCCGTGATA
The DNA here is from genome assembly GCF_900233005.1 of Vibrio tapetis subsp. tapetis. Taxonomy (NCBI): domain Bacteria; kingdom Pseudomonadati; phylum Pseudomonadota; class Gammaproteobacteria; order Vibrionales; family Vibrionaceae; genus Vibrio; species Vibrio tapetis. The sequence continues at coordinate 1,179,199 of NZ_LT960611.1, read as the reverse complement.
GCGTACAGGAAGTACTGGAAAACAGAGCACAAGGTAGAAGCTCAGCATCACGTTGATAACGAATAGTGAGAGCGGTTAAGCTCTCATCCATTGTTCTTAATTTTTATTTAGGCTGTGCATCGATGCATTGACCATGTACTGATTGTCCTTCAGGAGACATGAGGTAAACGTAGAGCGGCATAATATCTTGCGCCGTCTTTAAGCCATTGCTATCTTCTGCAGGGAAAGCTTTAGCACGCATGCTTGTGCGAGTGCCTCCCGGATTAATCGCGTTTACTCGAACCGGAGTATTTTCCAACTCATCAGTTAATACTTGCATCATGCCTTCTGTCGCGAATTTAGACATAGCATACACACCCCAGAATGCTCTGCCTTGATGACCAACTGTTGAAGAGGTGAATAGGATGCGAGCGTCATCAGATTTCTTTAATATTGGCAGCAATGCTTTGGTTATTAAAAACTGAGCTTTGACGTTAACTTGCATGACATCATCGTAAGAATCTTCGCCGATTTGTTCAAATGGGCTGATGATTCCGAGAATTCCTGCATTGTTCAATAAGCCATCCAAACGACCAAATTGCCCTTCTATGGTTTCAGCCATATCTTGATAGTGTTTCTCTGTTGCGCCTTTCATATCAAGTGGAATGATGGCTGGCTGAGGGTAACCAAGCGCCTCAATTTCATCATAGGTTTGTTCAAGCTTTTTTACTGTCCTGCCAAGTAAAATGACGGTTGCGCCTTGCTTTGCATAACTAATAGCCGCTTGTTTACCTATGCCGTCTCCCGCACCTGTTACTAAAATCACTTTATCTTTTAAATTATCTGTTGAGACCGAATAATCCACAGCACTCATCCCTTTGTTTGTTCGGCAATTTCGCCATCCGACCTTAAGGCAGATATTTCTGGCAGAAATTAGCATTATTAGTTGGTAATTGTGATAAGACAGTTACAATACACGAATTCGTTTCATAGGGGATATGACATTGGAATTTTTATTAGATTATGGTTTGTTTTTAGCTAAGATCGTCACACTACTTGCTGCGGTTGCTGCTTTATTAATCATCATAAAATTGGTTGGTAGTAAGCATGGTTCTGCGAAAGGAGAGTTGGAGATCATCAACTTGACTGATAAGCATCAAGATAATCTCGAGTATTTAGAAGACCATATTCATGATGATGCCTATCTTAAGGCTCGTCATAAAGCAGAAAAGAAACAAGAGAAAGAAGAACACAAGCAACGTGAAAAAGAAGTTAAACAGTCAGTAAAAGACGGTAAACTTGCCTCGAGCCGTAAGCCTCATCTGTTTGTACTGGACTTTAATGGCAGTATTGATGCAAAAGAAGTGACGTCGTTGCGCGAAGAAGTCTCTGCATTAATATCAGTTGCCCAAGAAGGTGATGAAGTCTTGGTAAGACTTGAGTCTGGTGGCGGTATGGTGCACGGTTACGGACTAGCCGCTTCACAACTAGACCGAATTAAAGCCGCTAAAATACCGTTAACCATTTCAGTCGATAAAGTAGCGGCCAGTGGCGGTTATATGATGGCATGTGTTGCTGATAAAATTGTATCGGCACCGTTTGCGATTGTTGGCTCAATCGGCGTTATCGCTCAATTACCAAATTTCAGTAAACTGCTTAAAAAACACGATATCGAATATGAGCAATTAACGGCTGGTGAATACAAACGTACGCTAACGATGTTTGGTGAAAACACAGACAAAGCGCGAGAAAAATTCAAAGAAGAACTCGAAGAGACGCATGGGTTGTTTAAAGATTTTATACACGCTCGTCGCCCTGAACTTGATCTAGATAAAGTAGCAACCGGAGAGCACTGGTTTGGAACACAAGCTCACGAGCTTGGTCTAGTTGATGAGATCTCTACATCCGATGATTTAGTGATTCAGGCCTGTAAAGACAAGACCGTTCTGTCTCTCTCTTATGTACAAAAGAAAAAGCTGACAGATAAACTGGCAGGCGTAGCAGGAGAAGCTGCAGACCACGTGCTAATGAAGTGGATCAATCGAGGCCAGCGACCTATCTTATAGGGATTAAGTCAAACCAATATAAAGTCTGTCTAAATGGCAGACTTTATTAATTTTTCCTTATGGAACTGCGTCAGTTTCTGTATAATACACCGCCGATAAAAGCAGGCAGCTAAATGCTGCTCATAGCTACTAACTAAAATGGAGAATCTGATGTCCACTCAACCACCAGTCATTACTGTTGATGGGCCAAGCGGTGCAGGCAAAGGAACGTTGTGCATGCTGTTGGCAGAAAAACTGGGCTTTCACTTGCTAGATTCTGGTGCGATATACAGAGTGTTGGCATTAGCAGCAATTCATCATGGTTTAGATACCGAATCAGAAGACGTTTTGGTACCGCTGGCGACGCATCTAGACGTACAATTCATCGCAGAAGGTGAGTTGGTTAAAGTGATTTTAGAAGGCGAAGACGTTTCTAAAGAGCTGCGCAAAGAAACCACCGGTGAAGCGGCTTCAAAGATCGCGGCATTGCCCAGAGTACGTGAAGCTTTACTAAGGCGTCAGCGTTCATTTGCATCTTCCCCAGGCTTAGTCGGGGATGGTCGAGATTTAGGCACGGTTGTATTTACCAGCGCAGTTGCTAAAATATTTCTAGACGCAAGTGCTGAAGAACGCGCTAATCGCCGTTATAAGCAGTTGCAAGATAAAGGCCATAGTGTTAAATTTGATGACCTTTTGTGCGAGATACAGGACAGAGACTTCCGCGATAGAAATCGAGCGGTTGCTCCTTTGCGTCCTGCTGAAGACGCACTAGTGCTTGACTCAACATCACTTTCGATTGAAGAAGTGGTGCAGCAAGCACTTGTATTTATAGAATCTAAATTGTCTGAGGTTTAGCTTTTAGCGAAACAGTTTTTGCTGAAATAGCTTCTAGCTGAAACTTAGGCAATAGGAATGTCGGTCGCAAGGATGATGACTGGCAATTTTATCAACCCCACGCGGTAGGATGCCCGTGGACGTTTAATTATTGAAGATCAAATTAATGACTGAATCTTTTGCTCAACTCTTTGAAGAGTTTCTATCTGAAACTGAATTCCAACAAGGTACTATTGTTAAAGGTACTGTAGTAGCTATCGAGAACGGTTTCGTTCTTGTAGATGCTGGCCTTAAGTCTGAATCTGCTATCCCTGCTGAACAATTCAAGAACGCTGCTGGCGAACTTGAAGTTGAAGTTGGTTCTGAAGTAGACGTAGCGCTTGACGCTGTTGAAGATGGTTTCGGTGAGACTCAACTTTCTCGTGAGAAAGCGAAGCGTCATGAAGCTTGGATCGTACTTGAGAAAGCTTACGAAGAAGCTGAAACTGTTGTTGGTATCATCAACGGTAAAGTTAAAGGCGGTTTCACTGTTGAACTAAACGGTATCCGTGCTTTCCTTCCTGGTTCTCTAGTAGACGTACGTCCAATCCGTGACACTGCTCACCTAGAAAACAAAGAGCTAGAGTTCAAAGTAATCAAGCTAGACCAGAAGCGTAACAACGTTGTTGTTTCTCGTCGTGCTGTTATCGAATCTGAAAACAGTGTTGAGCGTGACGAACTTCTTGAAACTCTTCAAGAAGGCACTGAAGTTAAAGGTATCGTTAAGAACCTTACTGACTACGGCGCATTCGTTGACCTTGGCGGTGTAGATGGCCTTCTTCACATCACAGATATGGCTTGGAAGCGTGTTAAGCACCCATCTGAGATCGTAAATGTTGGTGACGAAATCCTAGTTAAAGTTCTTAAGTTTGACCGTGAGCGCACTCGTGTTTCTCTAGGTCTTAAGCAACTTGGCGAAGATCCATGGGTAGCAATTGCTAAGCGTTACCCAGAAGGTCACAAACTTTCTGGCCGTGTTACTAACCTAACTGACTACGGTTGCTTCGTTGAAATCGAAGAAGGCGTTGAAGGTCTAGTACACGTTTCTGAAATGGATTGGACTAACAAGAACATCCACCCTTCTAAAGTTGTTAATGTTGGCGACGAAGTTGAGGTTATGGTTCTTGAGATCGACGAAGAACGTCGTCGTATCTCTCTAGGTCTTAAGCAATGTAAAGCTAACCCATGGCAGTCATTCGCTGAAGCGCAAGCTAAAGGCGATCAAGTAACTGGTAAGATCAAGTCTATCACTGACTTTGGTATCTTCATCGGTCTTGACGGTGGCATCGACGGTCTTGTTCACCTATCTGACATTTCTTGGAATGTTGCTGGTGAAGACGCAGTTCGTGACTACAAGAAAGGCGATGAAATCTCTGCAGTTGTTCTAGCAGTAGACGCTGAGCGTGAGCGTATTTCTCTTGGCGTTAAGCAAATGGAAAACGACCCGTTCAATGCATACGTAGCTGACAACAAAAAAGGTACGCTAGTTAACGGTACTGTTACTGCAGTTGATGCAAAAGGTGCTACAATTGAACTAGTAGACGGCGTTGAAGGTTACATCCGTGCTTCTGAAGTATCACGTGACCGTATCGAAGATGCGTCTCTAATCCTAAGCGTTGGTGACAGCGTTGAAGCGAAATTTACTGGTGTAGACCGTAAAAACCGCGTAATCAACCTATCTATCAAAGCTAAAGATGAAGCTGAAGAGCAAGAAGCAATGGCTACACTGAACAAACCTGAAGAAGGTGGTTTCGGTAACGCTATGGCTGACGCATTCAAGGCTGCTAAAGGCGAATAATTAATCGCTAAGAGGGAGCCGTAAGGCTCCCTTTTTTTCGATATGTGCCTTACTGATTTCAACAGTAATGAGGGAAACTATGACTAAGTCTGAATTAATTGAAAGACTCTGCGCGCAACAAACACACCTTTCTGCAAAAGAAGTGGAAGACGCTGTTAAGGATATCCTTGAACATATGGCATCTACCCTAGAAAACGGTGATCGTATTGAAATCCGTGGTTTCGGTAGTTTCTCACTGCACTATCGAGATCCTAGAATGGGCCGTAACCCTAAAACTGGTGACAAGGTTGAACTGGAAGGTAAATACGTTCCTCATTTCAAACCTGGTAAAGAATTACGTGAACGTGTAAACATTCATAGTTAATCATCATGTATTGGTGTTATACAAAAGCGGCATGCTGATAGTATGCCGCTTTTTTATAACCTTAAAATAGTTAATTAGCTGTTTCTTGGCTATCAGCATGGCTTGAAAGCATAATTTACTGCATAATCTAGGGCTGTGAATCCAATATCAGGAGTGCTGAGTTATGAAAATTATAAAAATAATTGTGGTTATCGCCCTTGTCCTAATTGCTTTAGCGTTAGGAGCCCAAAACCAAGAAGTCGTGACGTTTAACTACCTTCTTGCAAAAGGTGATTTTCACTTATCAATACTGCTCGGCATCGTATTTGCCACTGGGGTTGCTTTGTCTGCATTGGCCTTCGGTAGCGTACAGTTTAAGTACAAATTGACGATTCGCCGCTTAAATAAACAGTTAAAAAAGTATCAACCAAAGGTTGATGCGAAAGAGAGCAAGGCCTAAAGGGCAACTGAATGCTGGAATTACTCTTCTTGTTACTTCCCGTCGCGGCGGCTTATGGCTGGTACATGGGCAACCGCAGCGCTAGGTTCGACAAGCAGAAACAATCTAATCAAATCTCTCGTCAATATGTGATGGGGTTAAACTTGCTCCTGTCTGATCAGTCAGACAAAGCAGTCGATCACTTCATTGAGCTTTTGCAAGTAGATGACGAGACCATCGATACCCATCTCGCACTCGGTAACCTGTTCCGTTCCCGAGGTGAAGTTGATCGTGCAATTCGCATACACCAAAATCTAATATCTCGTTCTGGTTTAACCATTGAGCAAAAAAATATAGCTTTGCAGCAGCTAGCGAAGGACTTCATGGTCTCTGGTTTGCTCGATCGCGCTGAGCGTATTTTCATGCAGTTATTGGATGAACCCGATCACCGGACGGCAGCTCTTGGACAATTGGTCGCTATCTATCAACAAACTCGTGAATGGCAAAAAGCCATTGATTATTCATTAGCCTTGGTTAAAACCGGTAAGAAAAAATTCAAAAAAGACATCGCACATTACTATTGTGAACTTGCGATGCTGGAACAGGGTGAAGGTAACCAAAAGCGTGTTATTGGCTTATTGAAAAAAGCGTTACTTGAGGATCCTAAGTGTGTTCGAGCCAGTATCCAGTTGGGCAAAGTCTATTTAATTAACGAAGATTATGCTCAAACCGCGTCTTATATGGAAATGGTCTTGGATCAAGACATCGACTTTGTCGGGGAAGTATTACCAATATTGGCAGACTGCTACCATCATTTAGGACGTGAAAATGAACTGCTCACGTTCCTTCAACAATGTATCGCAAAAAAAGCAGGGGTATCAGCTGAATTGATGCTTGCTCAATTAGTCGCACAACATGAAGGGCCGGCTGCCGCACAAACCTTGCTTACAAGACAACTAATAAAGAACCCAACTATGAAAGGGTTCTATCGCCTAATGGACTACCACCTTTCTGAGGCTGAGGAGGGTAGGGCAAAAGACAGCTTAACGACTCTTCAATCCATGGTTGGCGAGCAACTTAAATTAAAACCTCATCATCGATGCCGTAAATGTGGCTTTTCGACTCATTCCCTTTATTGGCATTGTCCATCATGTAAGGGGTGGGGAACGATCAAGCCCATACGAGGCCTTGATGGAGAGTAATTTACACCATTGGGGTAACACCCAAAATTAAAATGGCAGCGGCGATCCCGCTGCTTTTTTAGATTTTCAAAGTTAGTTAGGAGAGAAAATGAACGACCAAAAAGTCATCGTGGCATTAGACTATGATAACCAAGCAGACGCATTGGCCTTTGTAGACAGAATCGACCCAGCAAGTTGCCGCTTAAAAGTAGGCAAAGAGATGTTTACTTTATTTGGTCCTGAATTTGTACGCGAACTTCATCAACGCGGCTTCAGTGTTTTCTTAGACCTTAAATTTCACGATATCCCAAATACCTGTTCGAAAGCGGTTCGTGCAGCTGCAGAAATGGGCGTATGGATGGTGAATGTTCATGCGAGTGGCGGAGAGCGCATGATGACGGCTTCTCGTGAAATATTGGAACCGTATGGTAAAGACCGCCCTTTACTTATTGGTGTAACAGTCTTGACGAGCATGGAACAAGCAGACTTAGCCAGTATTGGTCTAGACATCACTCCACAACAACAAGTGATGCGACTTGCGAACTTGACTAAGAATTCTGGCTTAGACGGGGTGGTATGCTCTGCTCAAGAAGCCTCTATGCTTAAATCTGAGCTTGGTAAGTCATTTCAGCTTGTAACGCCTGGAATTCGTCCGGTTGGCGCGGCTGTTGGCGACCAGAAGCGTATCATGACACCCCCACAAGCAATTGAAGCGGGCTCTGACTACTTAGTGATCGGTAGGCCGATTACACAAGCTGCGGATCCTGCGGCTGTCTTGGTAGAGATAAATAAGACACTCGCATAACGATAGTATGTGTTATAGAAGAGCGCTCTTCCTTTGGGAGAGCGTTTTTTTTTGCGGACGGTGAAGTTTTTCATATATAAAAACTAATAAGATGAAGAACGTAATATTAGTGGTATGAGTCTAAGCTCATCACACTCATTGTTATAATTTATCACTATGGCATGCTGAATTTTTAATTCGATACTCTAATTAAATAAATAGAAAATAATATTAAGTTTAGGATTATGTTTATATAAACATAAAATTAATGTTTAGTTATTAATTAGACCTTAGAAATGTGTTGCTAACGTGAAGTGCTTCGCAGCTATGTTTGATTCCCGTTACATTACTATAAATAGACGACAGCATAACGTAGTATTTATGAGGTGTATCAGTTGACTAGTATTGAGGTTTTTTATAATAGAAAATTAATTAGCATTCGTTATTAAATTCAGAGTTTAAGGGATTAGCCGTTTTAATATTTTGAAACGGTGAAGAATTCCTATATTTAAAATAACGCGAGGAGGAGTTAGCATTATAGCTAACTTACATTCATGGACGATTTATTATGCAGAACAAAGAAAAGTGGATGCACAGATCAGCAGCACTGGTAATATTATTGTTAGTCAACTCCTGTTTATATGCAGAGGAGCAGAACGTTGATGAGAATACAGCTTCAAATAAAATAAAAGAAAACACGAAGTGCTTAGACTGTAAACTAGGTGGCATGATTTCAGGCGGCTACGATACTAACATCTATAATCGGAATGATCATCGTTCAATCAGAAGCTTGTCATGGCGCCTGTCCTTAGATTACACATTCTCAAGCGACTACAAGGCGTACTTTAAAACGGGGGGGTATCGCGCTCTCGAAGACAAAACAGGTGACTATGTTACTGACAGTGTAATCGGTATGAGCCGAACTCAATTATTTGGTTTCGGAGAGTCTGGCAAAGTAGGGGTATCTGGTCAGTTTACAATACCGACTTCAGAAACATCACGTAAGGACTCTTTAAACACAGCATTTCGCGTGGCAGTCCCTGTTAGCACTAAACAATGGGGCATAAACTTCTCTGTGACCCCAAGGATCTCTAAAAGCTTTCACGAATATAAAACTGCCGGAGAAAAGTCACTGACAGAATGGATATATTCATTATCCTTGGCAGCCGGTTATTCATGGGATGATTTGTCTTTGGGGATGTCAATGTTGGGTGGAAATAGTCGCTCTTATCAAGGAACTCGCCGTACCGATATAACTTATGCAGGCTCAATATATGGATCATATCAAGTGACGAATAATATTGGAATATCCATATCTGCTTCAACTTCCGGTTTTTATACAGACGCTGAGCGAGGGACGCTTGGTAACATAGATTTATTTGACCCAAACAGTGCAAGTTATAATGTTGAAATATCTTATTCATTTTAGGGAAAGAACGAGTAACAAAGGGACACAGATATGAAATACAATAAAATTGCCTTAGCTTCGGTTATAGGTGGAATACTCTCGGGTTGTGGCGCCGATGACCAAGCATACGATATGGCAACTAAACCTGCGAATTTAGTTTCAAAATCTCAGTTCAAAACAGATCAAGTCTATTTATATATGCCTTCAATGGCTCGAGCGCCTAAATATGCGGTTTCTATGGCGCCGTTTATGCAAGGGCAGGAAAAACTGGTCACGCTTTCATTTGAAGGTGGGCTGACAAGTGATGATAAGGGCGGATTAAAAGTCACGATGATTAGCCCCGATATCATCAGTCAAGACGAAATTGACCAAGGTAAGCTTGGGCGTTGGATTGAAGATCAAGACAGTGCAAGACCGGTATTAACGATTCCTGGTTTGTTCGTAGACTATCAGTGTAAAGAAGATAGCTACGGAGATTGTACGAATGTCGAAGAGAAAGTCGACGAGAACGAGGTTTCATGGCAAGCACGGAAGTTCTTCTTACCTGATTTCGCAGATGTACAGGTACATGAACGAAGCTGGAACGATTTGTTCACTCATGCAGACGGTTGTATCAAGACTTCTGGTGGGGCTCGTTTAGCAACAGACCAAAACAGTAATTGGAAAGGCTACGAAGTCAACGTTGACGGCGTGATCAACTTTGAAATTGAGCAAGATTACCAAGTAACAAATAGTTGGGACTGTATGATAAATGCGTTGTCTCAGTCTAATTTCGACATGTCGACACTGACTTTTACCGTTTCTCAATTTTACTCGTTAGTGCCATTGGATTTAGTCCGTTCACCTTCTCCGGCCAAAACGGGTCAACCAAGGGTAGAAGGAGCATACGAGCCGATTGTTTATATGCGTGGCGATGAAGATACCTTTGGTTTTTTCTCCAATACTAGGGGGCGACCAGACCCATCTTATGTCGATGGTCAATTTGACCAGAACTTTGATTACTTACATAGATTCAATCCAAATTTGGATTCAATCGTATATCATTTATCAGACAGTTTTGATCTTAATGAAGAAACGCGCTTCTTCAAACAGGTGACAAAAGACGTCGTAGAAAAACTAAATCCTCAATTGGCAAAAGTAGGTGTTCCTACCATTATTCTGGAAGAACCGTCTGGTAAGCAATCTGGGGACCTACGTTATAACGTAATAAACCTCATAGATGAGCCTCTTGATAACGGTTTAGCAGGCTATGGCCCTTCAGCCGTTAACCCGATAACGGGAGAGATTGTCCATGCGCATGTTAACCAGTACTCAGGCGTCCTCCGTTCTATATCAGACTGGCTGTGGGATAGAATTGCACTTGACTACAATAAAGGCCGTGTAACACCGGTTGAATCTTTGGTTACCACCAACATTCCAGCAACAAATACATCCACGTCAGGGGGAACGATCGAATTAGATCCAAACGCAAGTCAAATTGATGATAGTGGTGTCAATGCCGAAAGACTAAACAATCTGCCAGTTGCAAATGAGACATTGCAGCATGTCATTGAAGCATTCAATGAACAAATGCGGTATACGGATGAAGACGTAACTATTGAGAAGATGTCTGCAATTACCGAGTTGGAAAAACGTATGTGGGCTGAAAATAATATGTATCCGGTAAGTGCTATGCGTGGTGGTACGACGATTAAATCGTTGCCGACGACGATTGGTGGCCGGCAGTTAGACATGCAAGCCCCTGAGCTTTGGAAAGATGAGGTTGTTGGAGGAAAACTTAAGAGTTGGTCTGAACTTACCGAAAAAAAACAGGAAGAACTGAGCTTACTTATTGTTGGTGTTTTTTACGCAAAAACACTTGTACATGAACTTGGGCACAACTTAGGTCTACGACACAACTTCAAAGGCAGCAACGATTCAACCAACTACTTTAAAGACAGTGAACTGGCTGAACATGGCCTAAAAACGGTTCCAGGTTATTCTTCTATTATGGACTATAACCCATCTTTACTAAATGCACTTCCAGTATTCGGGCCATACGACTTGGCTGCGTTACGATTTGGCTACAAACGTGAAGTAGAAACGACGCATAAGTTCAAAGCGAGCAGTGATCTGCCTAGCCATGAATTTACTAGTGTAAAGCAATATGATGATACGATTTGCGCAGAGGTGCTCGATGGGTATACGCGTCCATCAGACCTTGTTTATGACGGTGTTGTTAATGCTTTAGAGAGTATATTTGAGAAAGACCGAAAAGATAGCTCGGTTGATACCGAATCCAACCTACGCGTCTTTTCGTACTGTACTGATGGGAATGTTTCACTCAACGAAGATTGTAACCGTCACGACGAAGGTCGTAACCGTGATGAAATCATGGCATTCAAGTTAGAAACTTACGATGATCTTTACTACAAGCGCTCAATGCGAGGTATGAAAGAGAATTTTTCTGAAAGCACGATTTCATCGTACGCAAACCGCCGCATCAATGATTTTATGGATTGGAGAAACAGCATCCATGATTTCCAACGTTGGAAAGAGTTTATGCCGAGCTCCTTCCAAGATGATGGTTACCGTATCTTTGTTTCGAAGATTGATCCTTATTGCAGTAATGAAGCAAACAAAACTGAAATTACCTACGAATTATACTGTGGCTCTCCAAAAGCAGTTGAAAGTGCAAGAGATAAATTGGTAGATATTTTGATCACCCCTGATCATCACTGTGAGCTAGTAGATAGTAGTAATAATTATAGCTATCAGAAGCTGGCTACGGTTATTGATGAGTGGAATTATCGCAATTTCTTCCCTATCAACCATGTGCCCCAGTCATGTTTTGACGCGACTGTCGTAGAAGCGTTAAACACGGTTGGTTTAACCGTCAAAGGTGAAATAGGTAGATATTTGAATAGTGGTAGTGCTCCTCGTCCGGCACCAGTAAACAACTATTCAAACTATATCGATTACGTCGGACATTGGGCGGATAAACTTGCAGCTGCAGTTGCGTTGGTCGACCGAGTGGGTCATAGAAACACGACAAGTCGCTCTACGGTAGCGTTGCTTGACTTACCTGATGTATCGATCACTTCTTCAGGTGGTAGAGTGATTGATGTTAAAAAATACTTGCTTGATACTCTAATCTTGGGCACTGAAGATTATAGTAAAATGTTTAAAGATTCGGCAGGAAACTATCAAGCAGCAAAAGGTGATTTCAACGGGATAACCTGGGAAGACAAGATTGAGATCATGCCTTATTATGGAAGTTATTCCATACGCAATCATTTCAATATACCTCGATTCCAGCAAGTACCTTTAACAAAAGCGATTTTAGTCGCCATGGTGACTCACAGTGCTGGCAATATGGTCGATCAGCGTGACGAAACTTTCTCTCGTATGATTACAATACGCAGCGATTATCCTTCAGCGTCAGGCGTCCGTAGTTACAAACGTAAAAACGGACGCACCTACTATGCAGCGGAAGAAAATCAATATGCTTGGGGTATGATAGAATTCACTAACGAGTTTGAAGCTCTGCAGAGTGCGGAAGCAAACAGTATAGACTTGACTACAATTCCGTTAAATTCCATAGCACTAGCTGATTATCAAGATGCCGATAAAAAACTGAAATTGACTAAATTATATAATTATCAACTCAGTTCATTAGAGAACCTGCCAGTATATAACTTAGTGAGAGATCTAGACTTAGATCTAACGACTCACTAGTCACATCAATACAGTAAGGCTCCCATTTATACTTAAATGGGAGCCTTTTTCGTTTACGTGACAAAAACGATCCAATTAGTTAAGTCGGCTTACCGCTATGAAACTTAAAGTCCGTATCTGGGGAACGGATCAGCTCAGCCTCAACATGTCCAAAAAAAGCAACTCGCTCACTGATGTCATGACCTGCAATTTGTTCCGCTAGCTCTAAGTAGTCTTGATAGTGCCTCGCTTCCGAGCGTAATAACGAGATGTAGAATCTTGCAATATCTTCATCTAAATGAGGAGCAAGCTTTGCAAAACGTTCACAAGAACGAGCTTCAATATAAGCACCGATAATCAGCTTATCGACTAACGTATGCGGTTCATGAGTAATGATATTAGATAGCATTCCTTTCGCATAGCGACTCGCAGAAATGGTTTCATAAGCAATACCACGGCCTTCCATTATTTCTAACACTTGATAAAAGTGGTGCAGCTCTTCTTTGATCAGCATGACCATTTTATCGATTAGATCTTGGCTGTAAGGAGAGTCGGATTTGGCCATAATAGCTTTAGAGATATTACTTTTACCTTTTAAGCTTTCTAAGTTACCTACCTTTTTGTACGCAAACTCTTCATAGGGCTTGAACCACTCTAACAAGGTCTGGGAACTGGCTTTGTCCACCGCATATTTTCGAATGAGATACATAGCGGATTGACCGGCTTTAAGTTCACAAATCAAATGATCGATTAAGATGGTTTTTAGCTGTTCTGGCTTTTTAGCTTCCTCTATCCATTCATCTGGGGTTTCGCATTGTAAAAAATTATGGATGGGAGCGAGCAATTCTTGGTATTTATCGAGTGATATCATGATAGTTTTAATTTAAAGAGTGATGTTTGAAAGACATAAAAAAGGCCGCCTACAGCGACCTTCATAGCAATAGAAGTGGTTAACTTACCATTTTTTCTTCTCACCAAATAACGCGTCCATGTCGTTATTGCGTTCTTTTTCTTCACGCTGCATCATGTCCTGAGCATCTTTGCTTTGGCGTTTTTGTTCTAAATCATCCAACATGCCTTGTAGTTTTTCTTTAGCTTGCGAAGAATAACTGTCATTTTTTGACGCAAGTGCATCGATGCCTTTTTTCAGTAGCTGCTTCGCGGTTCCTACTTGGCCTCGTAACACAGAGTCGTTGGCGCGTTTGATGACGTTTTCGATGTTAATTCGGACTTGTATTTGTTCTAGACGAGCATTTTCCGCAACATAACCTTGGGTATCAAAGCGGCCTTTATTGTGCTCGCTACGAATGGTTTCACGCAGTCTCTTAACCAGTTTAAGCATGATAATCGCTTGCTTATCGCTACTTGGCACTTTAAAACTATTGGCATCTCCGCCTTCGTAGTTTGATTTTACCTGATCTATTTGCGTTTGCATGTTGGCAATACGAGATTTCAATTGCTTGTTTTTAGGATCAAGCTCAAACATCGCCTGCAGTGCGTCCATAATTCGTTGGTTCAAGCAGACGAGCAGCTCTTTACTATAAGGCATATGGTGAGCATTGCCGATCAGATCTTCAGTCGCGTCGATAACCGCAAGATGTCGAGTCGACTCCTGCCTTTTGGTTGTTTCAACTTTCATGCGATATTGAAGCATTATGTTATAGCCAATGACTAACACAAATAAAATGGCTACTAGCGCAATAATTAAACCGATATTCATAAACTTAAGTCTGCATTCCGTACAAAAAGCTAACTTTAGAGGATACACGAACTTTCGTATAACAGCATCTAAGAAAGTAACAAATTACATTATTATCTTAACTATCAAGAAACTTAATGAAAAACCGTATTTTAGCCACCAATAATGCGGGGCTGCTTGCAAAACTCTTTTATTACTATAGTTGATGGTGATATATCCGTGAGCTAAATGTCCGATTTTTACTGTTAATTGCAAGGTTATCGCGTTATAACTAATACTTATATGAGAGTAAATAATTACATATGGTAGGCCATGATTGATTTGGTTTTACTGCGTAACAGACAAAGTAATGGAGTACGAGGCTCACAATGAAATTACAGCAACTAAAGTATATTGTGGAAGTGGTCAATCATAACCTTAATGTATCAGCCACGGCAGAAAGCCTGTTTACCTCCCAGCCGGGGATCAGTAAGCAAGTGCGATTACTTGAAGATGAACTGGGCATTCAGATCTTTGAGCGTAGCGGTAAGCATTTAACTCAAGTTACTGGGGCCGGTGAAGATATTGTTCGTATTTCTCGAGAAATTTTGGCTCGTGTCGAGAGCATTAAAGCCGTTGCCGGAGAACACACTCACCCAGAAATGGGAACTCTGAATATTTCGACAACCCATACCCAAGCTCGTTACGCATTACCAGATGTGATTAAAGGGTTCACCAAGCGGTATCCTAAAGTTGCGTTAAACATGCACCAGGGAACGCCTACGCAAATGTCTGAAGCGGTTGCGAAAGGGACGGCGAATTTTGCGATCGCGACTGAGGCCTTGCACTTATACCACGATGCGATAATGCTGCCTTGCTATCATTGGAACCGTTCGATTGTGGTGCCGAAAGATCACCCTCTGGCACAAAAAAGCAATATCACCATCGAGGATTTAGCAACGTATTCGCTTGTTACCTATGTTTTTGGTTTTACTGGTCGCTCTGAGCTTGATACTGCGTTTAATCGCGCAGGCCTAACGCCGAAAATCGTCTTCACGGCAACAGACGCCGACGTTATCAAGACTTATGTAAGAATGGGAATTGGCGTAGGGGTTATCGCCAGTATGGCGGTCGATAAAGAACAAGATTCTGATTTGGTTGCCATTGATGCAAGCCATATTTTCGGAGCGAGTACGACTTCGATAGGCTTTAGGAAGGGAACTTTCTTGCGCTCTTATATGTACGATTTTGTTGAGCGCTTTGCACCACATTTAACAAGACCGGTTGTGGAACAAGCTATCTCTTTAAAAAGCAACGCCGAGATAGAAGAAATGTTTAGGGATATTGAACTACCCATTCGTTAAATTTCTTCCGTCTCGATCAGATTCCCCCTACAATGCGCCAGCGATAGGGGGATCTCATGTTTTCTATTTTTACTCAAATTGATGCCATTTTAACAGCGAACCAGCGTTACTGGCGTTTTGAACCATTTCACAGTACTGAAACGTCGGCATCAGTTCAGCTACGTCAAGCCCCCGAATTACACCGTTGGTTAATGTCATTAACGAACGATGATATAGAGTTTTATAAACAAAATAATGCATCACTTGTCCCTGAAGTTGGTCGTTACATTCCCGAAGTGTTAACGCTAGACTCTTTGTCTCAGTTACCTACAACTAATACTCAGCCCTTACCACTACCTCGCGGTGCAGAGGTAGGCGTTCCTGGAAGAAAGCTTAATCAGATAGTGGCTATGAGTCAGGCGTCCTTGGACGAGCATCAAGGTTCTGAGTGGTTGGAATGGTGTTCAGGTAAGGGCTATCTAGGACGAATACTTGCCTTGAGTACAACCCAGCCTGTAACGAGCTTCGAATGGCAACAGTCTTTGTGTGATTCGGGACAGATGGAAGCGAATAAGCAAGCATTGCCGATGACATTTGTTCAGGGAGATGCGCTCGCTGACGACGCATCGCTCATCATGAATAATCGACAGCACGCTGTTGCCCTGCATGCTTGCGGAGATTTACACGTCAATTTGATACGGCATGGCTGCAATATCGGATTACCAGCACTCACCATTGCCCCTTGTTGCTATCACTTAATTCAAGGTGACCAATATCAAGCGCTGTCTGATTTGGCTCGAAATAGCGAACTTAACCTTACTCAGTCTGAATTACGTATCCCGTTGCAAGCGACGGTCACTGGGGGAGAGCGAGTTAAAAGACATCGTTACTTGGAAATGACTTATAGGCTCGGGTTAGATAATTTTCTTCGGTGCGAAAAAAAGCACGAACGCTATACACCGTTACCTAGCATCAAGAAATCCGAATTAGCTCTTGGGTTTGAACATTTTTGCAGGTGGGCAGCGAAAAAGAGAAGTATTGATATAGACGGAATGAACTTTGAACACTGGCTTGTTAGCGGGAAGGAAAGGTTTATTGAAATGGAGAGAATGAGCTTGATTCAGCAAGTTTTTCAGCGACCGCTTGAAATGTGGCTTGTTTTGGATAGAGCACTGTATCTGGAACAAAATGGTTATAAGACGATGCTTTCAGAATTTTGCAATAGTAGTGATACTCCTCGCAATATCCTGATTCAAGCAAATAGAAAATGAGACAACTAAAGGTGAGTTTCGGTTAACAAAAAAGCTCGCCGAAGCGAGCTTTAAATTCCTCAGGGCGTAAGCCCGACTAAAAGTGGCGTAATGGCCAGATTTTAGTTAAACATCGCTATCGCTGCTTTTGCTTCAACGTATTCTAAGTCGAATGCTTCAGCAACTTCTTTACACGTTACTTTACCGTGAATAACGTTCAGGCCTTCGAGTAGGCCGTCATCAGAAAGCAGGGCTTGTTGGTAACCTTTATCTGCTAGCTTGATGATGTACGGTAGCGTTGCGTTATTTAGCGCGAACGTTGATGTACGTGCAACTGCGCCAGGCATGTTAGCAACACAGTAGTGAACAACATCATCAACAACATAAGTTGGATCAGCGTGCGTAGTTGCGTGAGACGTTTCGAAACAACCGCCTTGGTCAATCGCAACATCAACAACCGCCGCGCCAGGCTTCATGTTCTTAATGTGTTCTTTGGTGATCAACTTAGGAGCCGCAGCTCCTGGAATCAATACCGCACCGATGACTAGGTCTGCTTCTAGAACGTGGCGCTCTAGCGCGTCAACAGTCGAGTAAACAACTTTCGCTCGGCCTTGGAATTCTTCATCCAATGCACGTAATGTATCGATGTTACGATCAAGTATGGTTACGTCAGCACGAAGGCCCACGGCCATTCTCGCTGCGTTTGAGCCCACTACGCCGCCGCCAACAACCACGACTTTTGCAGGCTCAACGCCCGGTACGCCACCCAATAGAAGGCCACGTCCACCGTGAGATTTTTCTAAAGTTTGTGCACCAGCTTGGATAGACATGCGACCAGCAACCTCAGACATTGGCGCTAATAGTGGCAGACGACCCATATTATCTGTTACAGTCTCATAAGCTATGCAGACAGCTTTGCTCTTAATCAGCTCTTCTGTTTGTGGAAAATCTGGTGCAAGGTGCAAATAGGTGAACAATATTTGCCCTTCGCGAAGCATAGCTCGCTCGATAGTTTGAGGCTCTTTAACCTTAACAATCATATCTGCGGTAGCGAAAACATCCGCAGCAGTAGGAAGAATGGATGCGCCTACGGCAATATAGTCCTCGTCAGTAAACCCAATGCCGCTACCGGCTTGTGTTTCAACTATGACCTGGTGACCGTGAGAGATAAGCTCTCGCACACTAGATGGGATCATACCCACGCGATATTCGTGGTTTTTGATTTCCTTAGGTACGCCAATAATCATCCTGAATCCTCGTGTTTTTTAGTTATATTATCTATGTGTAGGGTAATTCTGTCGAATTAACAACTAGTATAGGGTTCTTTTTGAAGAATTTGATACTGAATATTAAGAAAATGTAGTATATTTTATTGCAAGGAAGTAACAAGGTAGGAAGAAATGGTGGATAATTATAAAAAACCGTCCAAGGAACTGGATCGAATTGATAGAAACATTCTTAACGAACTTCAAAAAGATGGTCGTATTTCGAATGTCGAATTGTCAAAAAGAGTGGGATTGTCACCAACGCCATGTTTAGAGCGTGTGCGTCGTTTGGAAAGACAAGGCTACATTAATGGGTACACAGCACTTTTAAACCCTCAATATTTAGACGCATCACTTCTCGTGTTTGTCGAAATTACATTGAATCGTGGTGCTCCTGATGTATTCGAACAATTTAACCATGCGGTACAGAAGCTTGATGACATCCAAGAATGTCACCTCGTTTCAGGAGATTTCGATTATTTGTTGAAAACTCGCGTATCGGACATGAGTGCTTATCGTAAGCTACTTGGTGATACGCTTCTGCGTTTGCCGGGTGTAAACGATACGCGTACTTATGTTGTTATGGAAGAAGTCAAACAAACCAATCACTTAGTGATTAAAACCCGATAATTGACATAAATTTAGCCAGTCACGTTCGATAAGACGTTACATTGGCTATATTTATTGGGTTTTACCTCCTGATATGGTTAAATTAATACACCGAGCGGCCTGTGCCTCTCGGTGTATTTGATTAGAGCCATCCCATTTAGGTCATAAGTTTAAGTATGTTCAAAGAGAACAAAGAAAAGGTTGAAACCTTCATCAAGTCCCAAGAATCAGCCAACAATTCCCGTTTAGATGGCGTACAACGTCTGCGAGATTGCTGTTTTATCGTTGGGTGTTTGATTGCCATTCTGGTTTCGATAGCATTATTATCATTTAACCCCGCCGATCCCTCTTGGTCTCAAACATCGTGGGGTGGCGAAGTTAAAAATCTTGGCGGTTATTTTGGCGCTTGGGTTGCAGATAGCCTTTTGTTTGTTTTTGGTTCTATCGCTTATCCTCTGCCTGTGGCTATCTCAGTTATGACTTGGGTTTTATTCCGTAAACGCGGTGAGCAAGAAGACGTCGACTTTATGCTATGGGGCACACGCTTACTGGGCTTTGTTGTTGTTCTTCTCACAAGTTGTGGCCTCGCTGATATCAACTTTGACGACATCTGGTATTTCTCTTCTGGTGGCGCGATTGGTGATGTACTGACAAGTTTAGCGATCCCGACGTTTAATACATTAGGCACAACTCTCGTATTTTTATTTTTGTGGGGCGCGGGCTTTACATTACTCACGGGTATTTCATGGCTGTCTATCGTTGAATGGTTAGGCAATTCAGCCATAGGTATGGTTAGCTGGATATTGAACCGTTTCCGAGGTACTGAGAAAGAGGTACTTGAACCAGAGCTTTCTCACCTGTCTTCAGACTCGCCAAGTTTTAACGAACGAGAGGAAGAGATTCCTGAGCAGAATTTGCCTGATGACAACTCTTCTCAATTGATCGCTCCTGAATTTACCTCAGTACCCGATGTTGATGATGTTCAATTAGACGATGAGCGTCGTTTTAACATTCATATGCCTTCTAATTCTATCGACGACTTTAATACCGTTGAAGAACCGCTATTTACCGGGCATACAGAACACTCATCTATTGCTGAAAGTGTTACCGAACAGTCCAATTTTGACGAGACTGCTTCTGAATACCAACCCCTTGAATCTCATGATTCGGAACAACCGTACGTTGATTTGTACTCGTCTACTAATGACTTGCCTACTGAGAGTAGTGAGTTACCACCGATTGATAGTTATCAAGAAGATGAACCTGACAGCGATCGCACTAGGCAACTGGGCGCGACAATAGAAGAGCTTACCCAAGCTGCAGAAGAGGCGGATGATTATGCCCAGGGTGCAGAGTTAGTAGCCGACAATGTTTCAACATCGCCCCCAATAGCGCCAACTGAAGTGCCGATTCAAGAACCTAACGTTGAAGTCACCAATGACGATTTGGTCGCAGAAGAAGTGTTTGTTGACGAGGCTGCTGTTGAGGAGACCGCTGTTGAAGAGGCCGTTGCGGAAGACGTGGTGTCGGATGATCCTGACGCGCTGGCCTTCCAGAATATGGTCTCGGAAGCTCAAAAAAACATGGCGGGCACTCAGAATCCATTCTTAGTACAAGCGGAACCCAACCTGCCGGTACCCACCAGCCCGATGCCGACATTAGAATTGCTTTATCATCCAGAGAAACGAGAAAATCATATTGATCGTCAGGCTCTAGAAGATATAGCTCGTCTGGTTGAGTCCAAGCTAGCAGATTACAAAATTAAAGCTCGAGTAGTTGATATTTTCCCAGGCCCGGTGATCACTCGTTTTGAACTTGATCTCGCTCCAGGTGTAAAGGTTAGCCGTATTTCCAGTTTATCGATGGACTTGGCTCGCTCATTATCTGCAATGGCCGTACGTGTTGTTGAAGTGATTCCGGGTAAACCATACGTTGGGCTAGAACTGCCGAACATGAGCCGCCAAACGGTGTTTTTATCTGACGTAATCAACAGCCCTCAGTTTGAAGAAGCAACATCGCCAACCACGATCGTACTTGGTCAGGATATTGCTGGTGAAGCTGTTATTGCAGATCTATCCAAAATGCCCCATGTGCTGGTGGCGGGTACAACCGGTTCGGGTAAATCTGTGGGTGTGAACGTCATGATCCTAAGCATGCTTTATAAGGCTACGCCTGATGAAGTACGCTTTATTATGATCGATCCAAAAATGTTGGAGCTTTCGATCTATGAAGGGATCCCACACCTATTGAGCGAAGTGGTGACTGACATGAAAGACGCATCGAACGCTTTGCGTTGGTGTGTTGGTGAAATGGAACGTCGTTACAAGCTCATGTCTGCGCTGGGTGTTCGTAACATTAAAGGCTTTAATGAAAAATTGAAAATGGCCGCTGATGCTGGGCACCCGATCCATGATCCACTGTGGCAACCTGGCGACAGCATGGATGAAATGCCTCCATTGTTAGAAAAACTGCCCTATATCGTTGTCGTGGTCGATGAATTTGCCGACATGATGATGGTGGTGGGCAAAAAAGTAGAAGAACTGATCGCTCGCTTGGCTCAAAAAGCTCGAGCTGCGGGTATTCACCTCATATTGGCAACTCAACGACCTTCGGTAGATGTCATTACTGGCTTGATTAAGGCCAACATACCGACTCGTGTCGCCTTTACCGTATCGACTAAAACGGATTCCAGAACCATCTTGGATCAGGGCGGGGCAGAGTCATTATTAGGCATGGGTGATATGCTGTATTTGCCTCCGGGTTCAAGCCATACCATTCGCGTTCACGGCGCATTTGCATCCGATGACGATGTGCACAGTGTGGTGAATGATTGGAAAGCACGTGGCAAGCCGCAATATATAGAAGATATAGTAAAAGGTGAGCAGTCAGCAGATACACTCCTTCCCGGCGAGAAGATGGAAGGGGAAGAAGAGCATGATCCATTATTCGATCAAGTGGTGGAACACGTTGTTCAGTCTCGTCGTGGCTCGGTTTCCGGTGTTCAGCGTCGATTTAAAATTGGGTATAACCGAGCGGCCAGAATTGTAGAGCAGCTAGAAGCGCATGGTATTGTGAGTGCACCAGGCCATAATGGTAATCGTGAAGTATTAGCACCACCGCCAATAAAAGAATAACGCTCTGCTGACGAACTTTGGAATCAAGTGTTGTCCAATGAGCAGTAAACATATTAAGAGATAAGATAAATGAAAATTTGGATTGCGGTATTAGCGTTAGTGAGTGCGACAGCGTTTGCTGGCCCGAAAGAAGAGTTAAATGATCGTCTATCATTGAATCGCGGTTTTAGTGCTGATTTTGAACAAAAAGTATCAACGCCTGAAGGTGTTGTTATTCAAGAAGCTCAAGGTAAGGTGGAGATTTCTCGTCCGAGTTTATTCCGTTGGACATCCGTTGTTCCTGACGAGAACCTATTAGTCTCTGACGGAAAATCGCTTTGGTATTACGACCCATTCTTAGAGCAAGTGAGTATATATAACCAAGAAGCGGCGACCAGCCAAACACCATTTGTATTACTGACTCGCAACCAAGCCAGTGATTGGGATAACTACTCGGTTAGCCAAATCGGCAATAGCTTTGTGCTTGAGTCGACTCAAGCGGATTCTAATCAAGGCCAATTTTTGGTCGATATTACCGATAAAGGTGTTGTGCTAGGTTTTGCAGTCGTTGAACAAGACGGCCAAAAAAGTGAATTCAGTTTTAAAAACATGGATCTGACGGTACCAGATAATTCTCGATTTACTTTTGTTCCACCGGTTGGAATCGAAGTTAATGATGAGCGTAACTAAGGTTTTCCATTGAGTAACTTCAGCTTAGATTTTTCATCAGGTGATGATTTTCGTCCACTGGCTGCGCGTATGCGGCCTCAAACTGTTGAGCAATATATTGGTCAACAGCATATTCTTGGGCCAAACAAACCATTGCGCCGAGCCCTAGAAGCTGGCCATATTCACTCGATGATTTTGTGGGGGCCACCGGGCACAGGGAAAACCACCTTAGCTGAAGTTGCGGCAAATTACGCGAACGCAGAAGTAGAACGAGTCTCTGCTGTTACGTCTGGCGTGAAAGACATTCGTGCTGCGATAGAAAAAGCTCGTGAAAATAAGTTGGCGGGCTTGCGTACCATTTTGTTTGTAGACGAAGTCCATCGTTTCAATAAAAGCCAACAAGATGCTTTTCTGCCACACATCGAAGATGGCACGATCACCTTTATTGGTGCCACGACTGAAAACCCTTCTTTTGAACTCAATAACGCATTGTTATCACGTGCACGGGTTTACAAGTTAACCTCGCTCAACGTAGAAGACATCGGGCTGGTGATCACCCAAGCCATTGAAGACAAGCAGCGTGGCTTAGGCGAAATAGAGGCGAAATTTGACGATGATGTCCAAGATAGGCTTGCTGAATTGGTCAACGGTGATGCCCGAATGTCACTCAATTACCTTGAACTGCTGTTTGACATGGCAGAAGAGGATAAGTCGGGTACTAAGCGAATAAGCTTGGAATTGTTGGCGGAAGTTGCTGGTGAGAAAGTCGCCAGGTTTGATAACAAAGGCGACATTTGGTACGACCTCATTTCAGCATTACATAAGTCGGTTCGAGGCTCAGACCCAGATGCGGCTCTTTATTGGGCCGCGCGGATGATAAGCGCAGGTTGTGATCCGCTCTATATAGCCAGACGATTACTTGCCATTGCCTCTGAAGATATTGGCAACGCAGATCCAAGAGCCATGCAAGTTGCGATTTCCGCATGGGATTGCTTTACACGCATCGGTCCTGCGGAGGGTGAGCGAGCACTCGCTCAGGCGGTTGTTTATTTAGCGTGTGCACCAAAAAGTAATGCGGTTTACACAGCTTGGAAGCAAGCACTTAGAGATGTGAGTAACCAACCCGAATATGAAGTACCTCATCATTTGCGCAATGCGCCAACCAGCCTAATGAAAGATTTAGGCTACGGCGATGAGTATCGTTATGCTCATGACGAGCCGGGTGCGTATGCTGCAGGTGAACAATATTTCCCCGTTGAAATGGCACAAACTCGCTACTATTTTCCAACAAATCGAGGCTTAGAGACGAAAATTGGTGAAAAGTTAGATTATCTCGCCAGTTTGGATGCAAAAAGCCCACAAAAGCGCTATGAAAAGTAGTGCTTTTTGGATATCTTAGTCAGGAAATTCTTCTAAGCGGCGCAGATGTCGTCGCTATCTCAATACCAACTAAAAGGCCTAGGATTAGCAATGCTGGATTCTAAATTACTTCGAACTGAGCTGGATGAAACAGCTGCAAAATTAGCACGTCGCGGTTACAACCTCGATGTAGAGACAATTCGTCAACTTGAAGAACAACGTAAGTCCATTCAAGTAGAAGTTGAAAATTTACAATCCTCGCGCAACTCCATCTCTAAGCAAATCGGCCAAAAAATGGCGGCTGGTGATAAAGAAGGCGCTGAAGAGATCAAGAAGCAAATTGGTAACCTTGGCAGTGAGCTTGAAGCAAAGAAAGTGGATCTTGCAGAACTGCAATCTAAGCTAGAAGCTGTGACAATGGCTGTACCTAACTTACCACACGATTCTGTACCAAACGGTAAAGATGAAGATGAAAACGTTGAGATCTCTCGTTGGGGTGAGCCAAAAGCTTACGACTTCGAAGTAAAAGATCACGTTGATCTTGGTGAAATGTCTGGTGGTCTTGACTTTGCAAGTGCGGTTAAGATTTCTGGCTCTCGCTTCATTGTAATGAAAGGTAAGTTTGCTCGCCTGCACCGTGCTATTGCGCAGTTCATGCTTGATCTTCATACCGATGAGCACGGCTACACCGAAATGTACGTACCGTACCTAGTCAACTCAGACAGCTTATACGGCACAGGTCAACTTCCAAAATTTGGTGAAGACCTATTCCACACAAGCCCACTGACTGAACAAGTAAGTGATGTTCCGCTTAAGAAGTTGTCACTGATTCCTACGGCTGAAGTACCAGTAACTAATATGGTTCGCGATACGATTTCAGACGAAGCGGATCTGCCGCTTAAAATGACGGCACACACACCGTGTTTCCGTTCTGAAGCCGGTTCTTACGGTCGTGATACTCGTGGTCTTATTCGTATGCACCAGTTCGATAAAGTTGAATTGGTTCAAATTACTAAGCCTGAAGATTCAATGGATGCGCTAGAAGAGCTAACTGGCCACGCTGAGAAAGTACTGCAGTTGCTAGAACTTCCTTACCGTAAAGTGGTTCTATGTACTGGTGACATGGGCTTCGGCGCAAGCAAAACTTACGACTTAGAAGTATGGGTTCCGGCTCAAGAAACCTATCGTGAAATCTCTTCTTGTTCAAACATGTGGGATTTCCAAGCTCGTCGTATGCAAGCGCGTTTCCGTCGTAAAGGCGAGAAGAAACCAGAGCTAGTGCACACACTAAACGGTTCTGGTCTTGCGGTTGGTCGTACTATGGTTGCTATCTTAGAAAATAACCAAGAAGCAGACGGTCGTATCGCTATTCCAGCAGTACTTCAACCCTACATGGGCGGCGTAACGCACATTGGTTAGAAGTTCTAAAGGCTAAGTTCTAAAAGCTAAGAGCCTAAAAGAACTAAGTACAAATAAAAAAACCTGACGTTTTAGCGTCAGGTTTTTTTGTAAGGATAGAAAAGAGCGGATACAGAAATAAAGCGAATACAGATATGGGAAATTCTTTATTTCGTAAAACACTCATTATTATCGAGAGATAGTTCTATGGCACGAATGAGAGTTTCTACATGCTTCGCCTCGGATACAAACGGAGGCATCATATAAATTCGGTTCATAAATGGGCGAATCCAAACGCCATTCGCGACGAACTGCCGTTGAATTTCTTCCATATTGACGTTCTGGTGAGTTTCTACCACACCAATCGCGCCTAGCCATCTTACGCTTTTAACTCGGTCATGCGTTGCGAGCACGGGGAGTTTCTTTGCAAAGATTTGTTCAATGCGTTGAGTTTGGTTTTGCCAATCGCAGGTTTGAATGAGGTCTAAGTTTGCTGAAGCGACCGCACAGGCTAACGGGTTCCCCATAAATGTTGGGCCATGCATAAAGCAACCTGCTTCACCGCCACATACCGTATCTGCAACGTGTTTTGAGGTAAGTGTGGCAGAAAGTGTCATATACCCACCAGTGAGCGCTTTGCCTACGCACATGATGTCTGGCTGAACGTTAGCGTGCTCACAGGCGAACAGCTTTCCAGTACGACCGAATCCTGTTGCGATTTCATCCAAGATCAAAAGAACCCCATACTCATCACATAAACGACGTACTTCAACTAAGAACTGCGGATGGTAAATATGCATACCACCAGCGCCTTGAACGATGGGTTCTAGAATGACGGCGGCGATGCTCTGAAGGTGTTGTTGTAGCTGATTTTCAAAGTCAGCAATGTCACTTTCATCCCAGTCATCGAAATAACCGGTTTTTGGCCCATCTGCGAAGATGTGCTCTGGTAGAAAGCCTTTGTAGAGGCTGTGCATAGAATTGTCTGGGTCGGTGACCGACATGGCAGCAAAGGTATCGCCGTGATAGCCATTTCTTAACGTGAGAAACTTTGGCCGTTGTTCACCTTTAGCATGCCAATATTGCAGCGCCATTTTCAAACTCACTTCCACAGCCACCGAACCTGAATCCGCGAGAAAGACGTGCTCAAGGTTGTCTGGCACAACTTCGAGTAACTTTTTACAGCAATCAATCGCTGGCTGGTGGGTGATACCGCCGAACATGACATGAGACATTTTATCGAGTTGGCTTTTTGCCGCGCTGGTAAGGGCGGGATGGTTATAACCATGAATCGTCGACCACCACGAAGACATGCCATCAATAAGTTGGCTGCCATCTTCGAGTTCCAAGTAAACCCCTTTGGCTGATACAACCGGGTAACAGGTAAGAGGACTAAGGGTAGAAGTGTAGGGATGCCAGATGTGCTGGCGGTCGAAAGCTAAATCCATAAAATGTGTCCAATTAAAATCGTTTAAATTTTATACAAATGTAAATCTACTCGCATCGTGATTGGTTGACAGTTTATTATGGCTAGGTAGACTAGCCAAGCAGAAACATAAAATATTCAGAATAATAAGGAACATCACGTGGAAGCTCGTCACAACTGGACCGTGCCAGAAGTAAAAGCACTGTTAGACATGCCATTTATGGATTTGGTATTTGAAGCTCAACAAGTGCACCGTCAGCATCAACAGACCAACTATGTGCAAGTGAGTACGTTACTATCAATAAAAACCGGTGCTTGCCCTGAAGACTGCAAATACTGCCCTCAAAGCGCGCACTATCGTACCGACGTAGACAAAGAGCGCTTGATGGAAGTTGATCGCGTACTGGATGCCGCAACTAAGGCGAGAAACTCGGGCTCTACGCGTTTTTGTATGGGCGCTGCATGGAAGAACCCCAAAGAGCGTGATATGCCTTATCTATTAGATATGATCAAAGGCGTGAAAGATATGGGGCTAGAAACTTGCATGACATTAGGCATGCTAACCCCAGACCAAGCGGTTGAGTTATCCGATGCGGGGTTGGATTACTACAATCACAACCTCGATACCTCTCCTGAATTTTATGGCAGCATTATTACCACGCGTACCTATCAAGATCGTCTGGACACCCTGTCACATGTGCGTGACGCGGGAATGAAGATCTGTTCTGGCGGCATCATTGGTATGGGTGAAAGCACATCCGATCGTGCTGGGCTATTTGTCGAATTAGCGAACTTGCCAACTCACCCAGAAAGCGTGCCAATCAATATGTTGGTGAAAGTAAAAGGCACGCCAATGGAAGATGCTGAAGATGTCGACCCATTTGATTTCGTAAAGCTGATAGCGGTGGCACGAATCATGATGCCAAATTCTGCCGTTCGACTGTCTGCTGGCCGCGAAGATATGAACGAACAAATGCAAGCACTGTGCTTTATGGCTGGAGCAAACTCCGTATTCTACGGCTGTAAATTGCTTACAACGCCGAACCCAGATGAAGACTCTGATATGAAGTTGTTCAAAAAGCTGGGGATCAATAGCCAGCAGGTGAGTCAAAAACCTGATGAAATAGAAGAAAACGAACTGCTTGATCGTGTTGTAGAACGTGTTGCGGCAAGACCGAGCAAAAACGATTTGTTTTACGATGCGAGCGTTTAATAAAAGAATACAAGCTAAGCTAAGTGAGCGTGAAACCAAAGGGTTAACTCGCTCATTACTTTGTTTAGAAGGTGGCAATACGTCGTCATTAACTGACCAAGGCTGCGAAAAGCTGAATTTTTCCAGTAACGATTATTTGGGATTAGCCAATGATCGTGACTTAGTAAAAGCGTGGCAAGATGGCCTTGATAAGTATGGTGCCGGTAGCGCGGCTTCACCATTGGTTACTGGATTTTCGTCCGCTCACCAAAGACTCGAAGATGTGCTGTGTGACTGGTTGGGTTATTCAAGAGCCATTTTGTTTGGTTCGGGTTTTAGTGCCAATCAATCCGTTCTATTCAGCTTGTTGGAGAAAGGTGATAGCTTATTTCAAGACCGACTCAACCATGCTTCATTAATGGAAGCGGGCATACTGTCTCCTGCTCAGATGAAACGATTTCGCCATAACGATGTGAGCCACCTTAAAAAACAACTTATCGGCCACGCATCCCCTATGGTTGTCACCGAAGGGGTGTTTAGCATGGATGGCGACTTAGCACCGTTACAAGACATGAATCAACTGTGCAAAGCAACCGAAAGTCTTTTCATGGTCGACGATGCGCACGGTATTGGTGTCCTTGGTTCAGAAGGTCGAGGTAGTTGTCATTATGTTAACGTGATGCCGGATATATTGGTCGTCACGTTTGGTAAAGCATTTGGTTTGTCTGGCGCAGCGGTGATGTGTAGTCATGAGATGGGAGCGTATCTTACTCAGTTCGCAAGACATCATGTCTATTCAACGGCAATGCCTCCGTCACAGGCTCATGCATTGGCTCATTGCGTAAAGAAAATCAGAACCGAGCAGTGGCGACGAGACAAACTTGGTTCGTTACAGCAAGCTTATGAAAACGCATTTGGTCAACTGCCGGGTTATGTCGAAACAAACACACCGATTAAACCATTTTTGGTGGGGGATGCATCCAAAGCGGTGCAGTATTCTCAGCAGCTAAAGCAAGCCGGCTTTTGGACGACGGCTATTCGCCCGCCGACGGTACCCACAGGTGAGGCTCGATTAAGAATAACGCTAACTGCCAATCATAGTGTTGAGGATATTCGACGATTAGCAAACGCACTAAAACCGCTTGTAGAGGATTAAGATGTTAGCTCAACAAGACAACGCATTTAAAAATACGCAACGCAAACAAGCCATCATTGAAGCGTTTGGGCGTGCTGCATCTAAGTACGATCAACATGCGGAATTTCAGCGTAAGGTCGGTCACCGTTTACTCGATAAATTACCGCAAGATTTATCAAACTATCGTGTTCTCGATGTTGGCTGTGGTACTGGCTATTTTTCTCATCAACTCGCTTTACGCGGGGCAAAAGTCATTGCGGTAGACATTTCTGGTCAGATGTTAGAGCAATGCAGAAAGCGTTGCGTTGGAATGGATGTGATCACAGTAGAAGCAGACGCAGAACACTTACCGTTTGATACGCAAGAATTTGATGTTGTGTTCTCGAGTTTGGCGTTGCAATGGTGTGAGGATCTGTCTGTACCTTTGGCTGAAATGAAACGCGTGGCTAAATTGAATGCAACGATCGTTTTTTCTTCGTTACTGGATGGTTCACTTAATGAGCTGAAAAAAGCATGGAGTAAAATTGATTCTCATCAACATGTAAATGAGTTTCTCCATGAAAAGCAGGTAAAACTTGCGTTAGCGCAATCCGAAAATGTGATCCATGACCTAGAATCGACTCCTGTTACGGTTTGGTACCAATCTTCTTTTGAGTTAATGAAGGACTTAAAAGGCATTGGTGCGACACATGTAACTGCAAGAACGAACGGGTTAACGACTCGCCATTCAATACGTGGCGTAGAAGAAGAATATCAAAAATTCAGAAACCATCTGGGTCTATTACCTGCAACCTATCAAGTATGTTTTGGAGTGATTACATCATGATTGATGCATTTTTTATTGCCGGTACGGACACCGAAGTTGGAAAAACTGTTGCTTCAAAGGCAATTTTGCAAGCCATTGCCGCTAAGGGGAAGTCGACAATTGGGTATAAACCCATTGCGGCAGGAAGTGAAAAAACCGAGCACGGTCTACGAAATTCAGATGCGCTGCATTTGCAACAAGCGGCAACGTTAGATATTGACTACGATGATGTCAATCCATACGCCTTGTCCTTACCAACCTCACCTCATATTGCGGCCAAGCACGATGGTGTGGTTATCGATTACGATGTGCTAAGTGAAAAACTTGCTCAACATAAGCAAAATGCCGATGTTGTTCTAACGGAAGGGGCCGGTGGTTGGTATGTGCCAGTGTCAGACACTGATCAATTGTCGACGTGGGTTAAAAAAGAACAGCTCCCAGTTGTGTTAGTTGTTGGTATCAAGCTAGGCTGTTTAAGTCATGCGTTTTTAACGGCTCAAGCCATTAAAAATGATGGGCTGAATTTAGTGGGTTGGGTTGCCAATCGCATTAATCCTGGCACTGAGCATTACGCGGATATTATCGAAGCATTGGAACAAAATATTCCAGCACCTAAGCTCGGTATGATCCCATACGTACCGAATGTAAAGAAAAAAGACATTGGTAAATATATTGATCTCTCTCCTTTAGAAAATGCTGAATAACTAAGGCATACGTAAACCGTCTTGATCAATGGTCAAATGCAAAAAGGGCTGCACATAAAGTGCAGCCCTTTTAAATTTTGGTCAATTCTACTTTTCTTGCAATAAACCAAGAACGGCAGACTGAGTTTCAATAATATGCTGTTCCGTTTTGTCTTGACTGTGAATTCCTAGCTCTTCTCGGGCTTCATCTTCTGATAACCCCAAGTGGCAACGCAACATGTCGATAGCCATTTGAAAACTTCCGTTCTCTGTCATTGTCCAATCTCCGTGGAAAAATGTTATGAAGAAGCTCAATACTTTGTGCTTCTTCAGACACTAAACTTCTATCTATAAGTTGCACTGTAAACGTGTGCCATAACAAGAGCAATACGACTATAGTCGTAGATAGGTTGATTGAATAAATGAGTCTCTACCAATCAATAGCTTTATACAATGAGAGTGAAATTGAGACGTAAATTGAAAACAAAATGTTTCAATTTAACACTTAACCTTGTATTAAAAAAAATAGACACTATATGTAGTAAAAGCCCAGCAAAAGACTGGTGCGTTAATGCTTCTTAGATTTGGAGAAAGTAAATGAAGCGAGTCATGTTATTTTTAGTTACTAACTTAGCCGTAATGTTAGTGCTAAGTGTGGTACTTAATATTGTTTATGCTACAACGGGGATTCAATCAGGTAGCCTAAGTGGGCTTATTGTTCTAGCTGGTGTGTTTGGTTTTGGCGGCGCTCTCATTTCGTTAATGATGTCCAAAGGCATGGCGCTTCGTTCTGTCGGTGCTCAAGTCATTGAAAGCCCGCGTAACGAAACAGAACATTGGTTGATGGAAACAGTGAGCCGTCAAGCTCAACAAGTTGGTATTGGTATGCCGACCGTTGCAATCTATGATGCTCCTGATATTAACGCATTTGCAACAGGTGCAAAACGAAATGACTCATTAGTTGCCGTTTCTACTGGCTTGTTACACAACATGACCCGCGATGAAGCAGAAGCGGTATTGGCTCATGAAGTCAGTCACATTGCGAATGGCGACATGGTAACCATGACCTTAATGCAAGGGGTTGTGAATACGTTTGTTATATTCCTTTCCCGCTTTATTGCTAATATTGTTGCTTCTAATGGTGATGACGAAGAAGGGCAAGGCAGCAATATGATGGTTTACTTCGGTGTTTCTATGGTTCTGGAGTTGGTGTTTGGCTTCCTAGCGAGCTTTATTACTATGTGGTATAGCCGTAAACGTGAGTACCATGCAGATGCAGGTGCGGCACAATTGGTCGGTAAACACAAAATGATAGCGGCGTTAGAACGTCTTAAAGTGAGTCATGAACCGCAATTAGAAGGCTCAATGATGGCATTTGGCATCAACGGTAAACAAACCATGACAGAATTGCTCATGAGTCACCCGCCATTAGACAAACGAATTGATGCATTGCGAGCAAGCTAAGTTTTTCTTATTTTAAAGAATTGATAGAGCCAGAAGCGTTTGCTTCTGGCTTTTTTATACCAGCAACCTAAAGCCAAGTTTTGGTTAATAAATGACCATGGAATAGTTCTTGCTCTATTAAGTCTGGGTCTTAATAGCGGCAAGAGGTGTTTATGAAGTGGCTTTTAATCGTAATAACGCTCTACAGTGGAGCCTGCTTAGCTTCCACTCCCAATTCGCAAGATAATGAAGACTGGAATGGTTGGCCTACGGTTGGCACTTCGAGTTTGTCTTGGTTGTTTTTTGATCTTTTTGATTCAGAGTTAAAAACACCGACTGGCGTATATGAGGAAAGTAGCGATGTAACACCGCATGCTCTTGCGTTATTGATCAGCTATTTACGTGATGTTCCCAAAGATGAGCTGTTGAAAGCGACTACGAAACAGTGGACTAAGCTAGGGTACGCAGATGAACTCACATCAGGTTGGTTGGTGAAGCTAGATAGAATTTACCAAGACATTAACGAAGGTGATCGCCTCGTCTATATTACGGATGGCAGCTCAGGTGAGTTCATCATGTATGACAGGCAAAACAATGCCACGTCGTTAGGTGTGATTAAGGACGAACAGCTTAATGATGCATTTCTTTCGATTTGGTTGTCACCAAATACTCAATACCTAAAACACAGAAACCAATTGTTAGGGAAAAAGCGTTAGAACGCAGAGTTACTCTGAAATAGACAGTTTTCTTTGTAGGTCTTGCTCTACGATTTTTAATGCACTTAGTGCGGTTTGAGGGTCGACTTCATTATTTTCAAATAAGTAGATCAGATCGACGGCTAATTTAATATCGTCTGGTGCATGTTCTAAGCTGTTTGTGGTGTTTTTACTCATTTATTGATTTCGCTCTCTGTAGTGGATTCGATTTTCTAAGCTTACTTTAGCCTGCTGGCAACGAGCAAGGCGCTGTTCTGCGGTCATTAAGACATTCTGAATTTGTCGCTGTAAGTAGGCAGGGGCTTGTTCCATCTCGGCTTGCTTGTTATGGACTTGCAGTTTGAGCCTTCGTTCCCACTCATTGTGTTGAGATAATTCTTGATACAGCTGGTTAATTGGTTTTCGGTAGTAGCTGCTGTGTTTTATTTCGTTACTACGGATAGAAACGGTTGATAGCTCACGAGTAATGGCTGCAATTTGTGCGACCATGTGCTCGGCTAGGAAGCTTGCTCGAGTTTTCGTTAAGTTCTCTTTATTCAGTGCTTCAAAAGTGGCTCGTGCTTCGTCAATACACGGGCTAAGCAATGTTGAACCGCCATGAAATAGTTGCTCATCAAACAGTGGCTTGTGGTGTTCGCCGCGTTGCGCATCAAGTTTTTTTGCTTGAAGATCTAAATCATTTAAATGTTGTTCAAAAGAAGATAAACGGCTCATAAGGTGGTAAACCATTCGTCAGGAAACCATACATCGACAAACCAGGCATCAAACGCGAGCTTACCCGCCAATATGACCACGACAGTGACAAATACTGGGCGAATAAAGGTAGCACCGAATTTTATCGCAGAGTGAGCACCAACATAAGCACCGGCCATGAGACAAACGCCCATCGTTAAACCAAGCACCCAGTTGATGTGCCCAAGAAAAGCAAAGGTCACCAATGAGGTTAAATTACTGGTAAAGTTCATTGCTTTCGATAAACCGGAGGCCAGTAAAATATTGATTTTGTACAGTGCCATGCTACTTACTGTCCAAAATGCGCCGGTACCGGGTCCGGCAACACCATCATAAAAACCCAAGCTAAATCCCTGGATCGTTTGCTTGCGATCCAGCTTCGGGCACGCTGTCGGTAAGACATTGCCTGCGTTGGGAGGGGATTTATGCCAAATGGTATAAAGCGCGGCTAAAAGAATGATCAGTGGTAGGGCTTTTTCGAGCCAATCGGTACTGATGGCATCAACCGCTAATGTGCCAATAGTCGCGCCTATAAACGTAGCGACGAAAGCCTTGTACCAGAACTTAGGTTGAAATAAGCGTTTACGGTAATACGTAAATGCCGCAGTCGATGAAGCAAAAGTTGCGGCTAGCTTGTTGGTTCCTAAAGCGACATGCGGAGGAAGGCCTAATGAAAGTAGAGCTGGAACGGTTAGCATACCGCCACCTCCGGCAACGGCATCAATAAATCCAGCAAGAAAGGCAACCAGCGCGAGTAATGCCAAGGTTGTTGGTTCAAGTAATTCCATATTTATTGTTCTTAGTATTCGATATTACGTTTGAAAGGAGGAAGCGAGTCTAATAAGGACTTTCCGTAGCGTTTAGTGACAATACGCCTATCTAATAGCACGACTCTACCAGAATCTCTTTCTTTACGCAGCAATCGACCTACAGATTGAATCAGTTTCTTACTGGCGTCTGGCACTGATATTTGCAAAAAAGCGTTACCGCCTCTGCTTTCAATGTATTCTGCGTGGGCTTCTTCTACTGGTGAGGTTGGCACGGCGAAGGGGATTTTGGTAATGATTAAGTTCTCCAATAACTCACCCGGAAGGTCAAGCCCTTCAGAAAAGCTGCTGGTACCAAATAGCACACTCGTTTTTTGCTTTTCGCACAGTTTTGCGTGTTTGCCTAAAATTTCTGTTCTGGAAGCTTCACCTTGCATCTGCAGATTCCAGTTTTTAGATGTGTTTGTTTTTTCAAGCGTAGCGGCGACTTGCCTCATCTGCCAGTAGGAAGCGAATAGAACTAGGTTCGCTTTATTTTCAACAATAATCTCTGGCATCTTTTCTGCCAACACGTCGCTGTATTCCGGAGACGACGGCTCGCACTTAATTCGAGGAATATAAAGCTCAGCTTGATTTTGATAGTCGAAAGGTGACGCCAACGCTAAAAACTGAGTACCGTCTTCTGCTTTATCGCTTATGCCTGCTTGACGACAAAAATAGCTAAACGAATTCAATGCGCGGATTGTTGCAGACGCTAAAATTGCGCCGTTGCATCGGCTCCATATTGTTTGGTCTAACTTCCAACCTACTTCTAATGGGGACACCGAAACCACAAAATCGCCTTCGCGTTCATCACTGATGGACAACCAACGAGCGAGTGGGGCGCCTTTTTCGCGAATTGGCTCGGCCATTAAATGCCAAACCTTCGCGAGATTTTCTAATCGATTGATGAAAAAACCGGCTTCCGCTAGTGCGGGTTCTGCCAGCCTAGTAGCGAGTTCACCATCTTTAACGCGCTCGCTAATGAGATCGGCTATCTTACCCATGGCCTGTGATGCTTTGGCGGATATCTTTTTCAGTTCTTTTGACTCCAACTCCAACCATTCTGGCAGTTCACCATTCTCGAATCGCAGTGTTTTTTCCTTGAATGCTGCAGGATCGATTTGTTTGGCCAATTGGTTTAGCGATGGAATCAGTAGTTGAATCGACTCTTGGAGCTCATTTCTAAAGCGAGAAACACGTTTGTCGTCGGCAAGGCTTGCAAGCTTGGCCGATACTTGAGTGAGCTTTTCTAACCAACTTGCCGCCCCTTTTAGACTTGCCGCCGCGGACGAATGGTCTCGAGCCACGGTTGGCAGGTGATGGGCTTCATCAAAGATAAAGATGGTTTGTTCAGGCTCGGGCAAGATGACACCGCCACCGAGATCCGCATCTGCCATCACCAAACTGTGATTAGCAATGATCACATCAGATTTATCGAGATGCGTCCGCGCTTTTTGAAACGGACAGTTACGATGGGTGGGTAAGCTATTATTGCAACTGTGCTTGTCGCTGACGATGGAGTGCCAAATGGAATCAGGTACGGTTGAAGGCCAGCTATCTCGCTCCCCGTCCCACTTGTTTTCATTAAAAGCCTTATAAAGGCGTGCCAGTAGTTCGATGTCTTTTGTGCTTGGCTTTTTATCAAACATGGCCAATTGCTCTGAACCTTGTTGACCACTAGCCGCTGCCAGTTTCTCTGCGCAACAATAGCGCTGCCTACCTTTTGCAATAGTAAAAGAAAATGGCTTGTCCGAGATTCGTCTATAGAGAGGAAGGTCTTTACTAATTAGCTGTTCTTGCAGCGCAACAGTGGCAGTAGAAATCACTACTTTTTTATTGCTATGTAAAGCAACAGGGATAGCGCTCATTAAATAAGCCATAGACTTACCAATACCCGTACCGGCTTCCGCAACCATAATGCGGTTGGTCTTGTGATATTGACCCGCTAAGGTTCGAGCTATTTCTGCTACAAGATAATTCTGTGCTCGGCGAGGAACAAAGTTTTCAAGTTGATGTTGAAGGTTCTGGTAGCTTTCACGGATGGATTTCTGAATGTTTGGATTAAGCATTTTCGTTCTCTATATTTGACGCCGCTATTGTACCACATTGCCAAAAAATCGCTGATAAACGGGAATTTACCTTATTTATTAGGTAAATCTAGATCTCAATCACAAAAAAAACTGAACCTTACCGAGGGGGTTTTGTAGTCACTAATTAACAGGTTTTATATGTTGAAATTATAATATGAGCGGAAGTTAATTCTAAAATTAACTTCCGCAATCGTTATTATTAAATTTTTATCCTGAAAAAATAAAAATAACAGGTATTATTTTTTTTAGAGATTTTGATGTGATTTTGCTCTAAATTTTATTTGTATCATTGTAAGTTGTTGATTTTTAATGGTTGATGTTTTTTTATTTTGTTTTTTTAGTCATTTGACAGGGAGGAGAATATTTTGCAATCTAGACCTCGAGATTTTTAGGAGCGGTTTGATTGGTTTTCTAGTCGAATTGACTCCACACAAAACAAAAAGGGAACCGAAACGGAATTCCCATTCTAAGAAAAGGCAGTGGATTATTATGAAAAAGACTCTAGTAGCTCTAGCAGTTATGGTTGCAGCTGGTTCTGCAAACGCAGGCATCGAACTTTATAACAAAGACGGTGTTACAGTGAATGTAAAAAGTGACTTCGAAGTTCGTTATAAAAAAGGCACTAACGATGGTGATGAGCTAAAACAAGAAATCGATGATGCAGAATTTGGTTTCGATACTCGTTACGCAATGGACGATTCTACTCAAGTTGGCTTCTACATGGAATTCACTGGCGTAGAAAAAGATCGTGCTGCTTCTAAAGCTGGCGTTAAAAACGTTTATGTTGGTTTTTATAATGACCAATTTGGTTCGTTTAAAGTTGGTAAATTAGATACAGTTCTTGATGATGCAGGCGTTGGCTCTGATTACCTATTTGGTGTTAATTCTTTTGTTAAACAAATGGATTTCAACTCTGATGAAGCAATTCGTTATGACCTAGACAAAGGTAACTTCTACGCATCTTTTGCTCTTACTCAAGATAAGCACGAGACTAAACTACTGGGTAAAGATGGCCGTTATTTTGATTTGAAAGCAGGCTACCGTGTAGCTGATTTTGATTTCACCGCATTTTTGGGTCAAGCTAAGTTTGAAAAAGGCGCTATTGCTGGTGTTAAAGAAACTTTAGGCGCTCTAGAAGGTGTTTATAAGGGTGTTGAAAATGTAACTCTAGAAGCTGGTTACTACATGGCTAAAACATCGCCTAAAACTGGTTCTGACAAAACAGACAACACTATGGCTTTAGCAGCTGACTATACAATGAACGCATGGAAATTTGCTACAGGCTTTAGTGTAACTAACTATGATGATTCTTCTAAAGATAAGCTAAACAAGTGGTTCTTGAATGCTGGTTACACAATTGCTCCTTCTACTACAACGTACGTAGAAATCGGTGGCAACAATGGTGACAAGCAAGAAGTTGGTTACGGTGTAGGTATTAAAGCATCTTTCTAAGTTTAGCTAGAAACTGTTAGACTCTAAAGCCACCTTTATGGTGGCTTTTTCATATGTGGAGTTAAAAGATCTTGGTGACTAGTCGTCATGTTAGTGACAAACAAATACATATTTTATGACATCGGTTTGGAGAGTTTATGTGTAGCAAAAAAGTGTTTATTAAATCTATTACCACGTTGAGTTTGATGTGGGCTTCAACGGTTCTAGCTGCTGATATTATTCCCGAGAAGGGTGTTAGTCTGTTGATGGTTAATGGCTCAGAAGATGTTAGTAAAATGAAGCCAAGCGCTTTGAAGTCGGGGCAAAACCAAATCGTAGTTGAAATGGATAAAAATATCGGAAAGGGGAGTTCGAACGGCCAGTTTACTTCCGCCCCTTTTGTCATTACGTTTGAAGCCGGTTCGGATGATATAAAAATTAACCACCCTAAAGTGCACAGCATTCAGCACGCTGAGCAAGTATTTAAAAATGAGCCTAAATGGCGCCTAACTTCAGCTGGGAAATCAATTGATTACAAGAGTAATGAATTGAAAGGTAAAAAAGGCTTCATGCCATACTCAGATATGGATGAACTGGTTAAAGAATACAACCAACAAAACGGCATTTATGTTGGCCCTGCAGCCATAACGGTTGCTGCCGCGAGTCAAGTTGAGCCTGCTGTTAAGAGTGCTAAAGCGACACCTAAACAACAAAAACCATCACAAGCTGTAGCTCATCCGCAAGCCTTAGAGCAGATGCAAGCTTGGTATTTAAAAGCGTCAAAAGAAGATCGTAAAGAATTCCGAAAGTGGATGGTAGATCAAGACTGATCCAATTATGTTTTCTAGAAACTAGAAACTAGAAACTAGAAACTAGAAACTAGAAACTATAAGAGCGAAAGCCTGATATATTGGGATTTCGCTTTTTTTATAGTAGCGAAGCGGTCTAGTTTCTCGTAAGGAGCTTGCGACTGATCTAGTCAAATTGCTTATTTTCAATCCGCAATCGTTTGCTATAGTTATCCTTATTGATGCCAATAAACTGGCAAGCTACAATCTCGAACCCGAATTGTCCCTCATATAAGACTGTGTAAATATGAAATTCCCTGGCCAACGTAAATCGAAACATTATTTTCCAGTTCACGCTCGTGATCCGCTGGTAAGCCAAGCTCAAGTCAGTAAGAAAATGTCGCGCATCCATGTTGTTGGTATCGATCAGACTTTGGTGGATATCGAAGCTAAAGTAACGGATGAATTCATTGAGAAATTTGGTTTGAGCAAGGGACATTCGCTCGTAATTGATGACCAAACCGCAGAGCAGTTGTATTGCGAACTAAAATCTCAGGGATTAGTGACCAATGAATACGCTGGTGGCACAATTGGTAATACATTGCACAACTATTCGGTATTAGCCGACGATAAATCTATTTTACTTGGAGTGATGAGCCAAGATATCCAAATAGGCAGCTACGGTTACCGTTACCTATGTAACACATCAAGTCGTATGGATCTTAATCATCTTCAAGGGGTTGATGGCGCAATTGGACGCTGCTTTGCCTTGATCAGTGAAGACGGTGAACGTACTTTTGCGATAAGCGAAGGTCAAATGAACCAACTTCAACCAGAAAGTATTCCTGAATCTGTATTTAAAAATGCTTCTGCTCTTGTTTTAACTGCGTATTTGGTGCGTTGTAAGCCTGGTGATCCAATGCCAGAAGCTACAATGAAAGCCATAGAGTATGCAAAGCAATATGACGTACCTGTAGTATTAACGTTGGGTACAAAGTATGTCATTCAAGACGACCCTGAGTATTGGCAAGCATTTTTGCGTGACCATGTTTCTGTCGTTGCAATGAATGAAGATGAAGCAGAAGCGTTGACTGGCGAAAGCGATCCATTGCTTGCATCAGACAAAGCATTAGAGTGGGTTGATTTGGTTCTTTGTACTGCAGGCCCCGTTGGTCTATACATGGCTGGTTATACAGAAGAGAGCATGAAGCGCCAAACTTCGCTTCCTTTGTTACCTGGTGCTATTGCAGAATTTAATCAGTACGAGTTTAGTCGCCCTGTAAAAAAAGCGTCGAGTGAAAATCCGGTAAAAGTATATTCACACATCGCTCCATATATGGGTGGGCCTGAGAAAATAAAGAACACTAATGGTGCTGGTGACGCTGCACTCTCTGCATTGCTGCATGATATGTCGGCTAATCGTTACCATAAAAATAATGTTCCCAACTCGAGTAAACACCAAATTCCATTTTTGACGTACTCGTCATTTTCGCAAGTATGTAAGTACTCGAATCGTGCGAGTTACGAAGTGTTGGTTCAGCATTCACCTCGACTTTCGCGTGGATTACCAGAGCGTGAAGACAGCTTAGAAGAAGCGTATTGGGATCGATAAATATATAATTGAGGCGTTATTCATAATATAACGCTTTAATGTTCCAATAAAAAAGAGCGCATTAAGCGCTCTTTTTATTTATGTTTTTAACTAAACGTTAATTCTTAAAGAAGAAAATCTTCTAAAGAGCGACCTGCATCTAATTGCTCTTGAATAGCAGAAGGAGTACGGCCTTGACCCGTCCAAGTTTTCTCTTCGCCGTTTAATTCGTATTTGTATTTAGCAGGACGTGGTTCACGTTTCTTTTTCGTTTTAACTTTATTGTCATTGCCAGACATTGCGGCAATTAAGTCTTCAATGGCGATGCCATCTTTGCTGATCATATCAGCGTATTCAGCCAATTTAGCATTACGTTCAGCTTGCGCTGCACGCTCTTCTTCTTCACTGCTGCGACGCTCATCAACAACAATAGTTAGTTTTTCTAGTGCTTCTTCTAAGCTTTCAAGTGGCAATTCACGAGCAAAAGCACGAAGGCTACGGATATTAAGTAGAGTCTTAGCAAGATCTGACATGGTTATTCCTGTTTGAATAATTACGATAACAATCTAATAATAACAGCGTAGAAAAAGAATTCAATATATATGGTAG
The DNA here is from genome assembly GCF_900233005.1 of Vibrio tapetis subsp. tapetis. NCBI lineage: Bacteria > Pseudomonadati > Pseudomonadota > Gammaproteobacteria > Vibrionales > Vibrionaceae > Vibrio > Vibrio tapetis. The sequence continues at coordinate 1,138,519 of NZ_LT960611.1, read as the reverse complement.
TAATTGTCTTTCAGTGCAAAGTAATAAAATGTAATTAAGCATAAATATAAATATGAGATTTAAATCAAAGGTTAAACTGGGTCTAAAGTATCTGGACTAAGCTGCTAACGTGGTAATAGGTTCTAGCTTATGAGTTGGTGTGAGAGTAGAAAAGTGAAGTTTTATGTTGCAAATTTAGTCGCATTCCGTAGAATCTCGCTTACCTGATTTGGGCTTTTTGTTATCTGTTAACAAAAACGTTCAAGGTAGAGGCGCAAGAACCATCAGTATATGTTTTTAGGGTGATACCAGAGAGAAACATAAAAAGGGGTTGTTGCCGAAGTGGAGTCAGTAATATCAAGACTCTCCGCTGGGGTTATCTTCGAATAGGGATAACACTGCCATAGTCTATATTGTTGTTAAACTATGGAGCGCTACTGTAGGGCATAGGTGAAGCTTGGCTTCCCTTTCGCTTGTTCAACACTAATGTCCACTATTGGACTATCTGCAGTAGATCTCTAACCAAACATTGGTTTTTGAAGATCATGAATTTAATCGATTTTACATCCTCCTCATTGTCATTATTACCACCGCTTGTTGCGTTGGGTCTGGCGATTGTTACAAGACGCGTTCTAATTTCTCTTGGCGTAGGCATAGTCCTAGGTTCCATCCTTCTTAATGATATGTCTATTCCGAATACCGCAGGCTATATAGCCGACACGGTATCAGGCCTCGTTATATCTGATGGAGGTATTAATAGTTGGAATATGAGTATCGTTGCATTTTTATTATTGCTCGGTATGACAACGGCATTACTTACCCTTTCTGGAGGAACTCGAGCATTTGCTGAGTGGGCTCAAAAGAGAGTAAAAAGTAAACGTGGCGCAAAACTATTAGCCGCATTTTTAGGTGTTTTTATATTTGTTGATGATTATTTTAACAGCCTTGCTGTTGGTGCAATCTCACGTCCAGTAACAGACCGTTTCTATGTCTCTCGTTCTAAGCTTGCCTATATTCTAGATTCAACGGCAGCACCAATGTGTGTATTAATGCCGGCTTCTAGCTGGGGTGCATATATTATGACGATCATTGGTGGCATCCTAATTACTCATGGTATGACAGACTATTCTGCGTTAGGCGCCTATTTACGTCTAATACCTATGAACTTCTATGCAGTCTTTGCTTTATTAATGGTATTTGCGGTTTCATGGTTCCAACTAGATGTTGGCGCTATGCGTAAAAAAGAAATAGAGGCTTCTCAAGGCCACGGCTTTAGTGGTAAAAATGATAGCCAAGAAGCTCATGACTTAAATGAAGAGTTAGATATCGAAGAAAGCGATAAAGGTCGTGTTCTAGATTTGGTTCTGCCTATCGTTGCATTAATTGTTGCTACTATTTCATCAATGATATTTACCGGCGGACAAGCTCTGGCTTCTGATGGTATTGCCTTTAATTTATTAGGTGCATTTGAAAACACCGATGTCGGTAAGTCTCTTTGTTATGGTGGTGTAATTGGTTTAGCTTTTGCTCTAGTAACGGTCATTCGTCAAAAACTGCCGGCACTTGAAATTACAAGAACCATGTGGATAGGTGCACGATCTATGTTCGGCGCCATCTTAATACTATTTTTTGCCTGGACCATTGGTTCAGTCATTGGTGATATGAAGACTGGGGCTTATTTATCGTCGCAAGTGCAAGGTAATATCGGGCCACATTGGTTACCCGTTATTTTGTTCCTGCTTGCTGGTCTGATGGCGTTCTCTACGGGTACATCTTGGGGCACGTTCGGAATCATGCTACCAATTGCGGGTGATATGGCCGGTGCGACTGACTTAGCATTAATGCTGCCTATGCTTGGCGCAGTGCTAGCGGGTTCTGTTTTTGGTGATCATTGTTCGCCGATTTCAGATACGACAATTCTGTCTTCAACGGGTGCTCGTTGTAACCATATTGATCACGTCGCAACTCAGTTACCTTATGCAATTTCGGTTGCATTGGTTTCTTGTGTTGGCTTTATCGTATTGGGAATGACGACGTCGGTTTCTCTATCATTCTCAGCGGCGAGTGTCACTTTTATCATTGTCTGTTTCATTTTGTCAATTCTTGCTAAATCAAGAGCGAACAAAGAAGCGTCGATTTAAAAGTAGCTTACGTGCTAGAAATACTGGTTGGCTAACACAAGGTTAGTGAGAAAAGGAGAAGACCCGGTATTTTCCTTTTTTTTTTGTTTTTTCCAATTTAGGGTTGCAAAATAGCAGTGGCTTCGATAGTGTGAAGTTAACACATGGAGATACTAATTATGCGTAAACAAGCAATGAACATTCATCATCGCCATCATCCTGACTAAGTCTTTCGGGAGGTTTACGTGTAACCGAGAGACAAGGAAAACTCTCGGTGGTTAAGTCCAAATACAAAATATTTAGACCCTCGAGAGACCAGAATCTCTCGGGGGTTTTTTAATTTTATTTATTCGATTTACCGAATTTCGCACAGGGAATATACAATGCAAACACAACGACTAAGAATTGCAATTCAAAAGAAAGGACGCCTAAGCAAAGAGTGTCAAGATCTGCTTAAAAAGTGCGGTGCCAAATTTAACATCATGGGTGAGCGTCTGGTTGTTCACTCAGAGAATATGCCAATCGACTTATTGCTTGTTCGTGATGACGATATCCCAGGTTTAGTTATGGACGGGGTTGTTGATCTAGGCTTTATTGGTGAGAACGAATTAGAAGAAGTTCGCCTAGAGCGTTTATCTCTTGGGGAGCCAGCTGAGTTTACCTCTTTGCGTCGTTTGGACTTTGGCGGTTGTCGTCTATCTATCGCAATTGATAAAGACTTAGAATACAACGGACCACAAGATCTCGCTGGTAAACGTATTGCAACGACATACCCTCAGTTACTTAAACGTTATATGGATTCTCAAGGTGTCGACTTCAGCGCTTGTATGCTGACAGGTTCTGTAGAAGTTGCCCCTCGCGCCGGCCTTGCTGACGGCATTGCTGACCTCGTGTCTACAGGCGCTACGTTAGAAGCGAATGGACTAAAAGAAGCTGAAGTTATTTTTCGCTCAAAAGCGGCGCTGATCAAACGTGCCGGCGAATTTGACGCAGACAGAGAAGCGCTAATTGAAAAACTACTTACTCGTATGCAAGGTGTCATTCAGGCGAAAGAGTCTAAATACATCATGCTACACGCGCCAGCCGATAAACTACAGCAAGTAAAAGATCTACTACCAGGCGCTGAAGATCCAACAGTACTGCCGTTATCTGCAGAGCAAAACCGAGTGGCTGTTCACCTTGTTAGCACCGAAAATCTCTTTTGGGAAACGATGGAACAGTTAAAGGAGCTTGGTGCAAGTTCGATCTTGGTACTGCCAATTGAGAAGATGATGGAGTAACACCATGAAAACGTTAGTGTGGCAGTCGTTAAGTAAGGAGCAACAGAACTCTGTACTAGAGCGACCAGCAATTACCGAAGGCGCGAATATTACTTCTGCGGTTGCAAGTGTCATTGCAAACGTTCAGGAAAATGGCGACCAAGCATTGATAGAGCTGACTCAAAAATTTGATTCAGTTACCTTAGAATCCGTTCAAGTGAGCAGTCAACAAGTTGATGAAGCTTCTGAGCGTCTGTCCGAGAAAATGAAGGCTGCCTTGCAACAGGCATATCAAAACATTGCTAAGTTTCACAATGCTCAAAAGCCTCAACCTTTACGTGTAGAGACTCAACCTGGTGTCGTGTGTGAGCAAGTGACACGCTCTATTAATAAAGTTGGTCTTTATATTCCAGGTGGCAGTGCGCCTTTGCCTTCTACCGTATTGATGCTCGGTGTGCCTGCGCAAATAGCGGGATGCCGCGAAGTTGTATTGTGTTCACCACCACCAATAGCCGACGAAATCCTTTACGTGGCAAAACTGTGCAAAATCGACAAAATATTCAGTGTCGGTGGCGGTCAAGCGATCGCAGCTATGGCCTACGGTACAGAAACCGTCACCAAAGTGGATAAAATTTTTGGTCCGGGTAATGCCTATGTTACTGAAGCAAAACGCCAAGTCAGTAACGATTTTAGAGGCGCAGCAATCGATATGCCTGCGGGCCCTTCTGAAGTATTAGTCATCGCGGACGAAACCGCAGACGCTGACTTCGTTGCGGCCGATCTACTAAGCCAAGCAGAGCACGGACCCGATTCTCAAGTGGTTCTTGTTACCCCATCGGTGGTGCTTGCTGATCAAGTAACAGATGCGGTACAAAAGCAGTTAGCGCAATTATCGAGAAAAGATATTGCAGCACAAGCTCTAGGCTCAAGCCTGATTGTGATTGCAGAGTCTTTAACTCAATCGATCGCCATTTCAAACTTCTATGGGCCAGAGCATCTAATTGTTCAAACCAAGAACCCGCGTGAGTTGTTGCCGTTACTTGATAACGCAGGGTCGATTTTCTTAGGTGATTGGTCTCCTGAATCGGCCGGTGATTATGCATCTGGGACGAACCATGTTTTACCTACGTATGGCTATACACGTACGTATTCTAGTTTAGGCCTTGCGGACTTTTCTAAGCGGATGACCGTACAAGAGCTCTCTAAAGAGGGATTAACAAACTTGGCGCCGACGGTGGTAACCATGGCAGAGGCCGAAGGCCTAGATGCACACAAACGCGCAGTGACTATTCGTATAGAAAAGCTCACTCAAAGCCAAGAATAATAGGAGTTGCAGTAATGGAAAAACTGGCTAGAAAGCAAGTTCAGAAATTGACCCCTTATTTGTCGGCAAGACGCATCGGAGGCAGTGGTGACGTATGGTTAAATGCCAACGAGTCTCCGTTTGATAACGACTATAAAGTAAGTTATGACCGTCTAAACCGTTATAGTGAGTGCCAACCAGACGAATTAATTCGTGCCTATGCTGCTTACGCAGGAGTAGATAAAGAACAAGTACTGACCTCTCGTGGAGCTGACGAAGGCATTGAGCTATTGATTAGAGCTTTTTGTGAGCCAAATGAAGACGCCATTTTGTACTGTCCGCCTACTTACGGCATGTATGCTATCAGTGCAGAAACCATAGGGGTTGAGCAAAAAGTCGTACCGCTTACCGCGGATTGGCAACTGAATTTATCTGAAATTGAAAAAAATCTAACTAACACCAAACTTGTCTTTGTCTGCAGTCCAAATAATCCGACAGGAAATGTAGTTAACCGTAAAGATATCGAAGCCTTGCTTGATATGACGGCGGATAAAGCCATTGTAGTAATGGACGAAGCGTATATTGATTTTTGCCCTGAAGTTTCGACGGTCGATTTACTCGCACGTTATCCAAACTTGGCCATTTTACGAACCATGTCAAAAGCATTTGCTTTAGCAGGGCTACGTTGCGGCTTTACGCTCGCAAATAAAGAACTGATAGATATACTGCTTAAAGTCATTGCGCCTTATCCAGTGCCTATTCCGGTCGCCGATATTGCTATTCAAGCGTTATCAGAAGCGGGTCTTGCTCGTATGAAGTACCAATCACTCGAGTTGAATGCCAACCGTGCTTATCTACAAGTTGGATTGAGCCTGTTGGCAGGCGTTGAGGTGTTTGAAGGTTGGGGGAACTACTTGTTAGTCAAATTCACCAATGGTGATGAAGTATTCAAAGCAGCGTGGGAGCAAGGCATTATCCTTCGTAACTCACCCATTGAAAACTGTGTTCGTATTAGTGTTGGTAACCGAGACGAATGCGAAAAGACAGTTGCGTTTATTCGTAATCTATTATCAAAAAATGTCGCTTAAGCAAGGAAGTCATAGTGAGCACACAACAAAAAATTCTATTTATTGACCGCGATGGCACATTGATCGTTGAACCGCCAGTCGACTTTCAAGTTGATCGTTTGGACAAGCTGAAATTTGAACCATTGGTTATTCCAACCCTGCTTGCATTGCAGGATGCGGGGTATCGTTTAGTTATGGTAACCAACCAAGACGGACTCGGAACAGACAGCTACCCGAAGGCTGACTTTGATGCGCCACAAGACATGATGATGGAGATCTTTGAATCTCAAGGCGTAAAGTTTGACGACGTGCTAATTTGCCCGCATTTCGACGAAGACAACTGTTCTTGCCGCAAACCAAAATTGGGCATGGTAAAAGAGTACCTGCAAGGTGGGAAAGTAGATTTCAAATCATCGGTCGTTATTGGCGATCGAATAACCGACCTTCAACTGGCAGAAAACATGGCTATTCGTGGTATCCAATACCACCCTGAAACCATGAACTGGCCAGCGATACTTAAAGATTTAACGGTCAATGCACGTACTGCAGAAGTCGTACGTACAACGAAAGAAACGGATATTCGAGTTGCGATCAATTTGGATGAATCGGGTGGCAATGAAATTAGTACCGGTATGGGTTTCTTTGACCATATGTTAGATCAAATCGCGACTCACGGTGGCTTTCAGATGAAAGCGACGGTAAAAGGTGACTTGCACATCGATGACCATCACACTATCGAAGACACAGCGCTGGCTTTAGGGCAGGCACTAAAAGAAGCTCTAGGAAACAAACGTGGGATTGGCCGCTTTGGTTTTAGCTTGCCGATGGACGAATGCCTAGCGCAATGTGGTCTGGATCTGTCTGGTCGCCCTTACCTAAAATTTGACGCCAAGTTTAGCCGTGAGCAAGTAGGGGATTTGTCTACAGAAATGGTAGAGCACTTCTTCCGCTCATTGACTGATACGTTAGCGTGTACCTTGCACTTATCTTCGTTCGGTGACAACGACCACCACATCATAGAAAGCTTGTTTAAAGCGTTCGGGCGTACACTTCGTCAGGCGATTAAAGTGGAAGGAACCGAGCTACCGAGTAGTAAAGGGGTACTGTAATGTCTATTGGTAACCAAAAAGTTGTCATTATCGACACCGGATGCGCCAATGTTTCGTCAGTAAAGTTTGCGATAGAGCGTCTTGGTTGCAGTGTTGAAATCTCCAAAGATCCAGATGTGGTCTTGGCGGCGGATAAACTGTTTCTGCCGGGAGTAGGCACGGCAAGTGAAGCGATGAAAAACCTTGCTGAACGTGACCTTATTGAATTGGTAAAGCAAGTAGAAAAGCCGCTGCTTGGGATTTGCTTAGGTATGCAATTACTTGGCAAGTTATCACAAGAAAAAGGCCAAGCAGCAAACTCGCAAGTAGCGTGCTTGGGGCTGTGTGATGGTGAAGTTCGTTTACTGGAAACCGGAGATTTACCGCTTCCTCATATGGGGTGGAACACCGTTAAAGCGTTGCCCGATCATCCGTTGTTTAAGGGCATAGAGCTTGGTGAGTATTTCTATTTTGTTCATAGTTTTGCGATGCCAGTTGGTGAATACACCATTGCGCAATGTGACTATGGCAACCCATTTACTGCGGCGTTACAAAGCGGAAATTATTATGGGGTTCAATTTCACCCTGAGCGTTCCAGTAAGGTTGGCTCTAAGCTAATACAGAACTTCTTAGAGTTATAGAAAATAGCAGGACTAAGGCCCCGCTTTTCGGGAGGTCGAAGGCAAAGTGATAAAACAACGTGGCGTATTTTTAATGCCTTATGCCTTCACCCTAGCGCCTTCTTTCGCCTGTTTATAAAAGGATTTTTATGATTATCCCAGCATTAGATTTAATTGAAGGCCAAGTTGTCCGTCTATTTCAGGGCGACTATGGGCAAGTAACAGAGTATAAAGTCGATCCAGCGGAGCAGTTTAACCTCTACCACCAAGCTGGTGCGAATTGGCTGCACTTAGTCGACTTAACGGGTGCAAAGGATACATCGGCACGTCAGTTAACGTTGATTACCCAGTTGCTTGCAAGTACGCCAGCCAATATTCAGATAGGCGGCGGTGTTCGCAGTGAACAAGACGTCATTGACCTATTAGAAGCGGGAGCCCAGCGAGTCGTGATTGGCTCAACCGCCGTAAAACAGCCAGAGTTAGTAAAGGGCTGGATGCAAAAGTACGGAGCAGAGAAAATCGTTCTTGCTTTGGACATAAACATTGATAGTAATGGCATTCGTAATGTTGCGGTTTCTGGCTGGCAAGAAGACTCAGGGGTGACTATTGAGGCTTTACTGGATGATTATCTGACGGTTGGTCTTAAACACGTTCTGTGTACCGATATATCCCGTGACGGAACATTAACGGGCTCAAATGTCGAACTCTATGTTGATCTTTGCCGTGAATACCCACAGGTACAATTTCAATCATCGGGCGGTATTGGCAGTTTAGATGATATCGAAGCACTAAAAGGCAGTGGTGTCGCAGGCGTTATTGTTGGCCGCGCACTACTTGATGGAAAATTTAACGCACAGGAGGCTTTCGCATGTTGGCAAAGCGAATAATTCCCTGCCCTATGCTAAGTTATTGATTATTCATTTAAACTAATCGGTTGACTATTTCGCCTGTTATACATATAAAAGCCAGTTAAACCAGTGGGTTAACTGGCTTTTTTGTTGTTTTATATCTGTGTTTGTTTTTGAGTCAATTGAATAGTCTAAATCTTTATGCTGATTCTTTGCTGATTTTGTCGTAGAGTGAGTCGATGTTCACCCTCGAATGATTATGCAAAGGAATAGTTATGCACGTACAGACTTTTAACGGAAATGTGGCTGAATTATTGGCGCAATTGAGTTCGGACACATTACTTGTTGGTCGTTATTGTGCCTCAGACAGTCCTGTCGTTATCAACGTTAAAAAGGCGAATGTAGAGCTGCTTTGGATTGGGCGGCCGAAGGCGTTTCCGCTGAATGTGCAGTGGCACTATGTGCTTGGTGTGATGCCTCGCATGCAAGATCACGATGCGCTATTAAAAGAAATGGCACGGGTTGAGCTGCTGTCGGTCAGATTAGAGTATTCGCTTGAGCGCAACTGGCTTCCGCCCAAAGAGGTACTCAAGATCGTGCAGCCGATATGCTCGCTCGATTTCAGTGACACGGCGGTTCAAACGCAGCTTAAAAAGGTGTTTGCTCTGGCGAGCATCGAAGGGTATGAGAAAACCGTGCTGAAGTACAAAGATACGTCATCGAACTCAGAGGGGATAAAATTGGAGGTGCGTGCTTCTGGCAGCGCGTCATACTACATCACCTATCGATTAAAAGACGACCAAGGAAAATGGTCGAATGAGAGCGCGAAAGTGGTGGGTAATGCACGTACGGTCTCATTGTTGCAAGCGCGAGAAGAAGCCCACTACCTTAAAGCCAAATTCATTGAGAAAAATAAAGTCCCCCCCAAAACGCACACTCGTGAAAACAAAGCCGTTCGAACGTTTCGTCAATTGCATGAGTTGCACGTTCGAAGTGAGCGAGGCTCAAAGTTAAAGCCTGGTACCGTCGCGGATTATGACGCGGTCGCGTTTAATTACTTAGGCAAGCAACGCGACTACAACCAATATCAAAAAGAGCGACAGGATCATCATCATCGAGCACCACGTTCGACAAAGGGGACGTTTGTGGGGCTGGGGATTCTTGACCGTGATTTTGATAGTCTGAATTACACCGAGGCCAAGCAGTTGCACGCGGATTTGAAAACCGCCATTGATCTGAATAACCAAGCCGTAGGTAAGACGTCAACGGGCCGTCAGGCCGATAAAGTGTTTACCTATGTGCGAACCTTGATTGATAAAGGGAACCTGCTCATGCAAGAGCGCGATCCCGAGTGGAGCATGAGAAATCCGATCACGCTCTTCTCAAAAGAAAAAATTTGGTGTAACCCTGGTGGGAATTCGGTTCGAAAAGACAAAACGCTGCCTGATCAATGTTACCCCACGTTGTGGCGAGGACTGCAAGAGCTTCGCAGCTATCGTCTAGACAATACTTCAGGGAATACGCGCAACGTTCACAAAGATGTCCGCAGCTATAAGCTCAATTCACTGTTTTACGAATTTTTGCTCTATACAGGTTTTCGCCCAGAAGATGCGGTAAGGATAGAGTGGTCACAAATTAGCATGAAAGAAGGCTCGATCACTTGGAAAGCAAGCCAGCGTCAAAACATCAAAAATGGGGCAGGGATCAATGACGAGCACTTTGTGTTGTATTTGAATCAGCAAAGCTTTCAAGTGATCAAAGCGTTGGATACGCTCTACCAAAGCTATCGAGATGAAATTGCAGAGCCATTTGAGCGCCAGGTCGAGAAGATAAAAGCAGAGAAAGCGGTGGATCTTAACAAAATTAAAACGCTTCAAGATGAACGTGATGAAGACATTGCCCGTTTGGCATGTGAACGATACCTGTTTTGCAACGCTTACTTAAATAACAAGATGAAACCCAACCCTACCTTGTTTATTGATCGCTTAGAGGGGTTGACCGATCTGCGGATCACGGCAGCCAGTTTTCGAGCGATGTTTCAACAAAAAGCGGCCGAGGTTGGTCTTAAAGACTATGAGATAAAACGCCTCGTTTTTCACAAGATGCAGGTCAATAAGTCTGATGTTCAGGCGGGGTATAACATGACCTCAGCGAGTTTTTTGAAACGCATTAGTCAGAGAGTTGCGAATAAAATCTCTGCGTTATGTCGCTCAGAATTTGAGCAGGAAACTTTTATGCTACTGGATTCGTCGATGGCGAAGCGCATAAAAAATGCTTTAGATCTTGAAACCCACAACAAGAGCGAAGTTATTGAATTAATGAACGATGAACAGTACGAAGCGTTTGCGCAGGCTGAAAAAAGGACGGTTGAGGAGAATGCGCAGATGATGCTCGACGACTTCTTACAATTGATGCAAAACCCCGCAGTAAAATCAGAGCTGGAACGCCTGAATCTTTACAAGCACCGCCATTATAAGGTGAATTAATGCCCCTTAACCTCGGTGAGGGCGAGGGTGTTTTGCATAATCAATAAATGGAGCACGGTAGGGCTTAGCATTCGCTGAGCCTTTGGGTTAATCGTAATTGAACAAACGTGTCGTAGGTGTGAAATCGTGGAGCCAGTGTTACTTTCGGCGTGGTATTTCGCGCTTTAGAGTTATCAATCATTTAATCGAGACACAACCCGCCCTCTACGCCTTATATTTACTCATATTTCTAGTTGACTAGATTTTTCATCTTACATAACGAATAAAAAAGATATAAATCTTGCTTGACTTGTGCTTATTAGTTGTTAATACTGAAGTTGAATCAGCGGAATCAAAGCAAAATTCTTTTGCTTTGCCCAATTCGATTCAGCTCATCTAGCTAGGTTGCGTCGGCACTCTAGCGTAGACAAGCACAAAATATTCAAAATAAAAACAAAATACAATTTAGTAATACCCAACTTGATAATCGTTGGGAATCTGGTTTACCACACCAGTAGTGTGTTTTTTTGTTTTGGATAGGAGTGTTTGTTATGCCATTATTTTTTTCATCATCATCATCATCATCATCACATCGGACCACATTGCACCTCGTGCAAGGTCTATTTCCGTCTGAACAGATAATAAATTCCCACAGCTTAAAACTGATTATAGCTCGACTTTATACAGCGCTGATCAATCAAAATTTCAAGCTTCTCACATCTCCAAAATCTACTCTACATTGCTTGCTCACATTCGTGTTGAGCTGCAATGTTCCGATCTTTTCTACCGTAAATTAAAGGACTAATCTCATGAGTGAACATAAAACCAGTCAAGCACAGGTACTGCTGACAGTCAGTGAACTAAAAAATCTTGATTCAAATGAGTATTTGGATCATAGGATGAGAATCTCTAACAAGCTTTCAATGGATGAAAGCAATCTCGATATTCTCATGGGGGCGGTTGTTGCCATGAGGGTGACACCTGAACTTCGTCGAAGAGAGTTGAATAAAAAATTCCCATTTTTATCAAATTTTTTGGATGTGGATTTTTTTATAACGTGTGCAGATTTTCGGGAAATCAACGCTTTGGACCAATTATTACGTCAATTCGAAAACGGACATACGATCCATATTAGTATCGAGATGTACCTAGAATTTGGTTCGAAAATTCATCAACGTTGTCGACCTGATCAAGATAAGACTATCTGTCGCTTAGGCTCTGCGGTCATTGGTGTTGAGCTTCAGACGGGGCAAGTTACTTACTCATATCCTCTCAATCAATCAAGAGCAACATTGCCATATAATGTAACTCAATTAATGACTCAGTATGCAATTCTCAACAGTTCCAAGTTGAACTGGAATGGATGTTTCAGTGCGACTGATTTCGTCCTGGATGCTAGCGAGAACACAAAGCTTGCAACCTTTTTCAATGTTGAAGCGGGTGAAGATGTCGAGATTGTGTTCACGACTCGCGCGTCGAATATTGTTAGAAATGACAAAAACTTGGATATCGTTTGTATACAAGATGACAGAAATTACGAGGTTTGTAGCGAGGCATTGCATGCGAGCAATGTCATTAGGTTTACGGATTTACTCGCTCTATAGGTGCAGAAACGTGGTCACTATTATTATGATAGGGGCCACGTGTTGATTTGCTCACTTTCTCACTTATGGAGAAGATTATGTCAGGATGCAAAACTGAACATATTTCATTGAGCCAGTTGCTCAGTCATGTTGAGGGCGTTATAAAAGGGCACTTCAGTGAATTACAGTGGATCACGGCGGAAATATCACGAGTTAAAAAGAGTGCAAATGGACATTTGTATTTAGAGTTAGTTGATTCTGAAACCCAGTCAGAAAAAAATCAATCACTCTCAAAAGCAACGGCCATTATGTATAAGAATCAATTGTATAAAATTGACGAATTTGAGCAGCTGACTGAGGTGAAGCTTACCGATAAATTGAAGGTAATGATGCAAGTTAACGTCAATTATCATAAAAGTCATGGGTTGATGTTAATTATTCATAATATTAGTGCTAAGTACCAGATTGGCGAACATGAACTAAAACTTCGCGAAATTAAAAAACGATTAACAGCACTTAACGAGATACGTTTAAATGTCGATCTACCATCCCCTCGTGAGTTTTGCCGTGTCGCTGTGATTGGCCCTAAAAACTCTTCTGGCCTCGCGGACTTCACTTCAAAAGCAGATCAGCTCACCAGTCACAATATTTGCTTCTTTGATTACTTCTATGCAAATTTTAGTCAAACCAATTCGCTTGTCGAGGCATTTCATCATGTTGTAAAAAGTGGGAATGACTACGATGTGATATGTCTGATACGAGGCGGTGGTGAGTCTGCGAGTCTTAACATTCTTAACGATATGAGAGTGTCCAGATGTGTGTGTCGAAGTCCATTTGCAGTTTTTACGGGACTTGGGCATCAAACAGATCGTTTGATACTCGATGAGCTAGCGAATCGTCAATTTTCGACGCCATCTATGGTGATTTCCCATATTGAACAGGAAATTATCTTGCATGCACAGAGTGTTAGAAAGTTAGTATCAAGCCTCCAAAATAGCTGTAATACCTATTGTTCTAGAAAAAAAATTGAGATTGAACATCATCGTGAATTTTTACATGACAATAAAAGGGCCGCTTTAGATATAGCAAAACGAACGGTAGAGAACCGCCATTATGATGTACTCAGAGATGCCAAGATAAAATATCAGAATGCAAAATCCAACGTAGAGGCTACCCATTTTGAGAGCTATCGTTTTGCCAAAATATTAGTTGAATTCTCGAAAGAAAAAATGGATGCAACATATCGTTCTGTTATGTCCACATGCTCCCGACAGGTCAGTGCTAATTTGACAGATCTATTTCATCATTATGCTCAGTTGCATAATGATGGACGAAATTGCTTATCTCTCTCAAAAGAAAGAACGCGCAATGATTTATCAAGAATTGTCGACTCTGTTTCTAGAGATGTGCATAGAAGTCGAAATGACATTTCTTCAATGTTACCTACAGTCTTTTTGAGTGCTAAAGCAATAAGTAAAGAAGTCAAAGGAGCATTGCTCACCGCTAGAACTTCCATTTTTAACACAGCTAATGAAGCGGCAAAATCACAATCTGAAGCCGTTCAGATGAGAGCGAATATTTTGTCTGCTTACGATCATAGAAGAGTGCTTGAACGGGGCTATGCACTCGTTTTTGATGAAAAAGGGCATGTTGTTAAGAGATCTAATTCTGTTTCCGAAAACTCACAAAGTGTAAAAATCAGATTCTTCGATGGCGAAGTTTCTTTTATAGCTAAAAATTTAACTGGAGAATGCTATGAACAAGCAAACTAAAAAATACCTAGAAAGTTATAAACAGCTTAAAGATGCAGCAAAGAAGTTACAGCAAAACTCAGAAGAGGTAGATGTTGACCAAATTATTCCGTTGGTAGAACAAGGAACACAGGCGTATGAACATTGCATGAGTCGAATTTTACAGGTAGAGAAAATGCTTAAGTCGATAGAGAGCAAGCATCTTGTTAACAGGACATAGTTCAATGACTAATTAATAGTAGGCTCTGCAAGCAGAGCAGCTCAAGTCCATGTGCACTTTACTAAGGTATATATAATACTATAGGGAACTGCACATGAGATTTGTTCAATGAGAATAGCTGGTGCTTAACGTAGTTCACCTTGATTTTGCTTGCAGAGCAAGCACTCAGGCTCTGCAAGCAGAGCAATCCAAGTTCATGTGCACTTTACTAAGGTATATATAATACTATAGGGAACTGCACATGAGATTTGTTCAATGAGAATAGCTGGTGCTTAACGTAGTTCACCTTGATTTTGCTTGCAGAGCAAGCACTCAGGCTCTGCAAGCAGAGCAATCCAAGTCCATGTGCACTTTACTAAGGTATATATAATACTATAGGGAACTGCACATGAGATTTGTTCAATGAGAATAGCTGGTGCTTAACGTAGTTCACCTTGATTTTGCTTGCAGAGCAAGCACTCAGGCTCTGCAAGCAGAGCAATCCAAGTCCATGTGCACTTTACTAAGGTATATAAATACTATAGGGAACTGCACATGAGTTTAGTAAGAAAACAGGTGTCCAACGATCTCCACTTGGATATTGTGTTCCGCACCAGTTGTTTTGAACCTCAGTTAAGTGAGACGCATAACACGGATTTGCCCCAAAATCATTCAGATTAAATACTCATTCATATCTTGTTAATGTTAATTTTCACAACAACAAGTTATGCGAATTTAGCTTACCTAGGAGTTATGCTCCTCTTAGCAAGCTAACTCCCTTGCCTTGTTGGCAAGGTATTGATTTGTGATTGAGTCAGTAAGTGAAAGACGGCATTATGTGAGAGTTAAAGGTGGCTGTTAGCCGTGCAGTTAGCGTTAGCAATGCTTTTTACTTAATCACAATCAGATAGATAGCTTGAAAATTATTTGCGAGAATATATCAATGTTAGATTCAATTTCCCCTTTTATTAGTGCGATTGCTGCTCTAGCTTCTGCATTTGCGGTGTTCAAAGCCAATGACATTGCAGAAACTGTCAAAAACTTTCACAAAAATAGTGTATTAAATCATCGCGAACTTGAATTGTTGGGCAAAGCGTTGGAAAAGTTAAGTATTTATGATATCTGGTGTAAAACTGGTGGCGCAGGAGAAAGCATCAACTATCACGACAGCAATGAAGTTGAGTACTCCTCGCGAGATGATGCAACACAGCAAATACCAAGAGACTTAAAATACCTTCTTATTCAACTTTATGCTCATAGTGAAGAATTAAATGCCAAGCTCGTTAAATGGGAAAGTGATTTTATCATAAAGGTTGGTGATGACTATAAGTTAAAGGATGAGCAGGTATCAGAGAAAATAAAAGCGCTAAGAGAAATCCGTTCAGGTGGAATGTAAAGCTAATAAGCCAATAAAGTAGGACTGCTAACAGCTTGCTCAGTTCCGCTTCGCTACACATTTTAGCAAGCTATTATAAGCCTCTTATTGGTGCGTTATACAACAATTAGGATTTATCACATGGGTTACCAACTTTGGATGTCTCCAGAAACTGGTTATCGACGTCAGGGGACTAGGTTTGAGTCCTTACATTGCATTTTCCTTGAAAATGCAAAGCTACTTTCATTGCTCGAACCAGTCCTTTGTTGCAAAGATACTGATAGTGCACTCAACGCAAAATATGCGCTCGAAACGAGAGATTTTGACGTGACATGTGTCGTTAATGATGAAGGTATTATTGTTGGGCAAATAGAAAGAAAAGCTCTAAATCAAGGCTTAGTCGCTGAATATGTAAAGGAAGTAGCAGAAGAGCAAAAAATAGATGAAAATACCTCCTTAGTTCGTCTACTCCAGATTTTGGAGACAACTGAATTTAAGTATGTAACTCGAGATGATCAAATAGTGGGTATTGTTACACGTTCAGATCTGAATAAACCAATTCCAAGGACATATCTATTTGGGGTGGTTTCTTTAGTTGAGTTACATATAAATTTTTGGATTAATTACTACTATCCCCATGACACCTGGCTTCAAGTTTTAAAAGAAGATAGGCAAACTAAAGTACAAGAAATTATTAAACTTCGTCGAGGGAGTAGTGATTACCTTGCTGTGGTTGAATGTGCTCAGCTTTGTGATAAGAAAGAAATTCTTAGAAACACTCCCGAGTTCTTAGCTAGGTTTGGTTTTAGTAAAACAAACTTTAAAACTTTTTTGGAAAAACTTGAAGTTGTTCGTAACGAAATAGCACATAGTCAATCATCCATAATCGGTCGATTAAGTTGGGAACATATTACTCACACTGTCTCAAAGGCTGAAGAGTTCGTTGGTCATTCGGATGACGTAATTGAGGCTGAAGGCAAAGAGAAAGCTAAAGACTTTGATTCGACAGTTTTGGCTCCTGTAACTGTTGTATAAAAAGCATTTAAGGTTTCAAGTTACTTTTTCTAACCCAAGATTAGCACGTTAAGATCCATGCTCTAACGCGTTTTTTGTCCAACTCCTTTCTGACGGGGGTAGATTATCGTGACGCAGATCTGCCCCTTTTCGTTTTACCTTTGGTAGTAACGTCAGGTACTCTAGGGCAGTAATACCTTAGATTTTTTCTAATTGCGTATTTCGGAGCATTGCGATCACCTATTTCGGCATTATCCGATCACCTGTTTCGGTTTAAACCGATCGCTCATTCCGCAATAATCCGATCACTTTAGCCCAAACTCCGAAATGGGCGATCGGAATAGCGAAATCACTGATCGGATACTCCGAAACCCTCCCTTTTTCTCTTTTAAATCAACCAGTCGCTATCCTTGTTAGTAGTCGTATACAACTAGGAAGTGATGATGCCAAAAAAGAGAACACCAATGACAAAAATCAAAGAGGTTTTACGCCTTAAATTCGAGTGCGGATTGTCACACAGAAATATCGCTTCCTGTCTGAAAATTGGTTGTGCGACCGTATCTGAAATCATCAGTCGTTTTAATCAAAGCCAAATAGGTTGGCCGCTCCCTGATAGTTGTTCAGATACAGAGTTAACCAATGCGCTTTATCACCCAAAAGGAGCGAATAAAGCCAAAGCGATGCCAAACTTCGCTAACTGTTGTACGGAACTAAAAAGAAAAGGCATGACGAAACTGCTGTTGTGGGAAGAATATTACGAGCAATATCAGGAGCGAGCCTACGCTTATACTCAGTTCTGTGAACATTACATGCGTTGGTTAAAGAAGCAGAAGCGTAGCATGCGACAGACCCACATCGCAGGTGACAAGCTGTTCATTGATTACTGTGGCCCAACGATCCCAGTCGTTAACCCTGACACGGGAGAGATCCGTCATGCCCAGGTTTTTGTTGCCACTCTTGGTGCATCCAATTATACCTACGTGGAAGCAAGTGAGAGTCAAAAACTAGAACACTGGCTGGAAGCCCATGCCAATGCCTTCGAACACTTCGGCGGGGTTCCAAGGTTGTTAGTCCCTGATAACCTGCGTTCGGCTGTCACTAAACATGACCGCTATGAACCTCAGCTCAACGATAGTTACCAGAAACTATCTAACCATTACCAGACGGCTGTCATGCCTGCTCGACCATACAAACCTAAAGACAAAGCAAAAGCTGAAAATGCAGTGCTCATTGTTGAGCGTTGGATAATGATGCGACTACGACACAATACCTTCCACACGTTCAAAGAGTTAAACCTAGCCATCCGTGAGCTAATGAATGATTTGAACCAAAGGGAAATGAAACAGCTAGGAGCCAGCCGTCAGGCACTGTTCGAGCAGTTAGATAAACCAGCATTGAGACCACTTCCAATCCAACGCTACATCTATACCGAAACTAAGCGGGCGAAAGTTGGGCCTGACTACCACATAGAGTACAGAAAACATTACTACTCTGTGCCTCACCAGTTAGTGGGACAACATGTTGAACTTGAAGCCACTTCCCGCTTGATACGCATTTATTATCAAGGAAACCTAGTCTCACAACATCCATGTAGCCCAAAAGAACGAGGGATAAGCACTTACCCCGAACACATGCCCAGCAACCATCGGTATCAGAAATGGTCTCCTGAACGATTATTGCGCTGGGGAGAACATATTGGCGCTGCAACTCGTGAAATGGTGAATGTTCAATTGATGAAAAAGGCACACCCTGAACAAGCTTATCGTAGCTGTCTTGGCTTATTGAACCTGAGTAAAAAATACGGTGATGTTCGTCTAGAGCAAGCCTGTAAGGATGCGCTTCTAATCAATAAACCCTATCTTAAGTTCGTCAAAAACTTGTTAGTAAACCATCGGGAAGGCCAACTCTCATCAGAAACTCAAACCACACCCAACATAGAGCACAGCAATGTTCGTGGCCCTGACTTTTACCACTAGGAGTACGTAATGAACCAGATAAATGAACAACTAAAAGCACTTCGCCTTGGTCATGCAGCACAAGCTTTAGAGCAGCAACGTGAGCAGCTATCCACTTACGCAGAGCTAGCGTTCGAAGAAAGGTTAAGCTTACTTCTAGAGAGTGAGTTGCTTAACCGAAACCAAACTAAGATCCAAAGGCTCAAGCGACAAGCCAAGCTCAGAGTAGATGCGCAGGCAAGCCAAATTATTTACAAAGAAGGGCGAGGTCTAATGCGGAGTCAGATGAGTGAACTTCTGACAGGAATCTATCTGCACAAACATCAAAATATCTTGATCACTGGCCCTACAGGAGCAGGAAAAACCTATATCGCTTGCGCTTTATCGGCTCAGGCTTGCGAGCAGCAACATAGCGTTCGATATTACCGTTTGAGTCGCTTACTGGATGATCTAAGTTCAGGCCGTCTTGACGGCACATATCAAAAACAGCTACTGGCACTATCGAAAAAAGGCTTACTCGTCCTAGATGACTGGGGAATGGAAAAGCTCACTCAGGATCATGCAGGTCATTTACTGGAGTTACTTGAAGACAGATATCAGGTCAGCAGCACGATGATGATAAGCCAACTTCCTGTAAAAGAATGGTACAACATGATAGGTAACGCCACGGTTGCTGATGCTGTTTTAGACCGATTAATCCATAACAGCCACCGATTAGAACTAGGAGGGGAATCAATGAGAAAACTGGCGCAATCCGATCAGTTAGAGTAAAACTAGAGGTAGAGAAAAACGGCAGGGTCAGGTGATCGGATTAAACCGAAACGCCCGATCGGAATCGCCGAAATACGCACTAATCTGGCTGTATCTACATTTCACATACCTTGCGATACATCCAGACTACTCAATTTATAAACGTTTCATTTAGCAGTCCTTTCACGTTCGTAACAAAAGTCAATGATGTCGGTGAAGCTAACTTTTTCTTGTGAAAACTGCTCTTTCAATTTGTCCAGTTCACCGACATTAGGCAAAACATTAGTAGGGGAAATTACAATCTCAAACTCCGTATTATACTGTTGCCCAATTCTTGTAAGCTCTTTTCCTAATTGAAAAAGTATGTTGTCGCGCAGTATCAATTGGTTTCGTTTAAATCGGAGCAGGCGATAGCAATCGAAAAAATCTGAGCACTTTGAATAATCTTGTTTTCTGCCAGTCCAACCTGTATTTCTTGTAGCTCGATACAGTGCCTTGTCTTGCGTATCTACCCAGTAGCGAAAGTCAAAGTCACTTTGTGGTAAAGGGTTCTCATATGTGGCTTTGGGGTAAAATGCTGTGTTGTCATGTTTGTGTTTGTCTAGAGCAGTCAATACCCTATTTTGTTCTAACAAAAGTTGCTTAGTGGTACGGGCAAGATCAAGTCGAATAAGTTTACTTGTCTCTAAAATTCGCAGCTCTGTTGGTAATAATTCTGCATCGCTAGCCCAGCGCTCCTTTTGTCGTTTTGGCACAAGCTGGATACATATATTCAGGAGTTGGAATAGATTACCTGAACTTAAAGGCACTATATGTAGCTCTTCTTTCTCTGTATCTTCGTGAAGAAAATAGTATGCGGTTTTCAAACCCACTAAAGTTTGAGCTATTTCTTCCACCCAATCGCGTATATTGTCATCTAAACAATGACGCCTGTGCCTCCCTTTTACATTCCCAAGCAATTTTTCAGCTAGTGCTTCGTCATTAGAATCCAGACTGAAAAGAGTCTCATTCCTTCGATTGAACGACCTGAAAATATTAGAAAAATCTTCATTAAACATTCTTTGATAGAAGCCTTCTCGTTCTCTTGTAGGGCGAATGAAAATTCTTTCTAAGAACCCCATATTCTCTGTATCTAAGTGATAATGGTATACAGGTTGTCCTTTTACGAACTTCATAAGTACCCCTCTTCACTGTCTTCAGTAGCTTCTAAAGAACGTTTAAGTGAGGAAATATCATGGCCTATCTCGAAGTCAACAGAGCCAAGTTGTGGAAGGATATGTAGGGCGATAAATAAATGAGAAGCATCCGAAAATGAGTTGCGAAGAAACGCTCTGATGACTTTATTTTTGTGGGGTTTTCCTCTACCCATACCCATTTGATCCCCATATCCGTCCTGCCTTGTACGATGCTCAAAAGCTGATTTCCAGTTGAACCGAATCATATCTCTTGGTGATGGACTGAAACTAAACGAACGTGGGTTTGAAAGGCGTACCATCCTCTCCAAATACGGTTTCTTTGTTGGAACTCTACTAACCCATGTATCGAACTCATCAAGTGCCATTTCAGACAATCTAGAGTTGTCGTAGTAAGCTCCATATAAAATAGCAAACCCCAATACTGACATTATATCGTTCAATACAGTTGAAATGAGATGTAATCGAAACTCATCATTTATATCGAGTTCGGGATCTAAGAATTTAGAATCTGAAGCCTGAAATGCTAGTAACATGAACATTGGAATAGATTTACTTAGCTTCTCTTCATCATTCTGACCAAGTGCGTCAATACAAGCCTCAGCAAGTTCAAAGTATATGTGCCCGAAATGATCTGGCAGTTCATCATTCTGTTCTTGTCTAAAGATATGCCCTACAATGCTAGCTTCACCAAGCATCGCTATTGCTTCATCTCTTGAAGTGGCATGTTGCCTTCTCATATCAGTAAAATTAATGTCTGGAAATAAATACTGTTTTTCTGAGTAATGTTCAAATTCCTTGTACCTGTTAACTAGCTGAGATATTTCATCAAACCATCTAGGTAATTTCCAATAATTGTGAAGATTTGCCAAAATAACTTGAGTAGCAGCTTCCTTCATCTGCATTTCTGTTAGTTTTTTTACAAAGTTAGGGATCGTAAATGCGTAATAATCGCTGACGTCTTGAAGCACCTTGGCATAATGATTTAACAGCTTTTGAATGGCTAGTTGTTGGACATATCTAGGCTTTGACAATCGCTGTCCTTCAATACTTCGTTCAAAGTTAATACGTTTCACCACAACGTCTAATTCTACTTGCAGAAACGAAGGAAGAGATTTAAGAGATTTACTCGTCCATATATCAGCATCAAAGAAGTGCTTTAGTTCTTCTTCAAATGTAATCATACGTCTCATTGTTTCAAGACAAAGGTTGCTTCCAAACGCAGCCCATGCATCAGCTATCCCGATCAATAGAACTAGTTCATCATGTTCTTTCTCAACTTTTTCTGAGGAAGCAAAAGCAGCCTCTATAACCGCCTGCATTCTTTGAATCTCTTGCATACCTATTGTGAACTGAAATTGCTCTGAATACGTTGATATTCGAGATGACATTTGACTCAGGAGGTTCAGCCCTAACTTAAAATCCTCAGTCTCAAATGCTAGTTCTACATGCTTAGCTAATCTGTCAATAATCTCATTCTCTAACCATTGATAATCTGCTTCATCTTCTGCTGCTAATTGACTACTTGTGTGTAAAGCTGTGTGGGTGACACTATCTCCAGCAAAGAACCATTGTTTATGCTTTTTTCGTCTTGGGAACCAATAGCTTTGATGAGCGATTCGATGTTTGTTATATAGGTAGTGTTGTAATAGCACTGAATAATCATAGCTAAGCGCAGGCAAGTTATCATTGAGCCTTTTTGTTTCACCTTTCATCTGGTCGTCGATATAGCATAACTGTTTAAATGCTAAACGAGCTTCTTTCGAGTGATGATTAGAAAGAGAAACTGAATTATTAGATTTGGCCGCATTCTCTATATGGTGAGCGACTCTAGGTAGTACTTCACTGCTAGCCAACTGATTGAGATTGAAGAAGTTGAATAAACGTTGACCTAATGGGAATAGAGCAAGTGAGCTTATAGCTGTTAAAAATGTTCCTACGGTATAGACTGAAACTCCGAGAGCAATGCTGTAGGATTCTAGTGTAGTGGCGGTAAGACAAAAAATGGCTGAGAAGACTAAAACGCGTGAGTACACATTACCAACTTGCTCTGTTGTGAGAAGCTGTATAATGTCACGCCGAAGTTTGGTGTAGCCCGTGCTTAATATAATACCTATCGATGCAAAGTATATTGAAAATATAGTGGTTAACAGTTGTGCATACAGTCTGAGCTGGTCGATATTAAATTTTATTTGATCTTTACTAAGTGGTTCCAGAAAAGTTGTGTTTGTTCGAATATAACTCTCGATCAAGACTAGAAAAGCCAAAGTGAGAATCACTCCGCTTAGGCTCTTTAAACCAACAGTCGTTATAGAGCCTAAGATTTGAGTGCTGCTCTTCGCTTTAGTAAAAGATGTTCGTTGATTGTATAAAGTACGTTCTAGAAGAAAGTCCATCCTTGCATGCTTAGCTTTAGATTTCCAAAACCACGATTTTGAAGTCAGCCAGATTTTTATCAACTCAACCACGATACACACCTTATCAAAGACTTACGACGCTAGTCGTGTATCATAACACCTGAAACTTCTGTGTATCAATTATTCATAAAAGACATACTTCAATTCAAACTTAACGTTGCTTTACTTACAAGATGTGGTAAATCTGATAATTCCCCATACTCCAAGTAATCCGACTTTTACTAATTTGAGTAACTATTCTAAGAAACTTTTGTCCAGAGGTGTGCTGAAGCCGATCACGTCAAGCACACCTTTGCCCCTTTCCTACTTAGAGTTGTTGCTCTTCACTAAACAAGCACGATCATATTGACCAATATTTTCTAATGTAAGGTGGTGATATATTATTGGTTTTATTTAGATTCTTGGGTAGCGTTTTATGAAAAGGAAAGAACAGTTAAAAGTGCTAGCAGCTAATTGCGGTACTACGTCACAATGCCCTTACTGTAACAACGAGCTAGAGAAAGTACCTAAACGTAAAGCAAAGTGTAAATCTTGTAAGAAGCCCATTTACCCAAGAAAAGAGCCATTGTCTGGTGATCAACGCCTCTATCGTGAGGGCGATTTGTTTCTGTTGGAAGAACTGAAAGCGCTAGCAGATGGATGGTGGCATGACTGGTATGAAGCTAATAAGGGCGTATTAAATGCACGTAAAAATTTAGCACAAGAATGGAATGTTGATGAAGTCAATGTGTCAATTGCAGATGCTAGATGGAGAGAGTCTCATACTAACCTAGCTGAAGCGACCGAAAAGCAAGATTGGGATCTAGTCTATTCGGCCTATGAGTCTATGCTGAGGCAAGTACAAAGAGAAAAAAGCCAAGATAAAACACCTTTGGAAGAGTTGGTAGCTGGGCTTTTGGTCACTGGCTATGGGCGTGAGCGATCTATTAACGGTTACTTATTGGAGCATAGAATCGGCAGACCGCAATACATGTTGATTGACCAGCTAACTACTGAGCCAAGCGAAGTTTATGAATTGGTTAAAGGCACCAATACAGCAAATACCTATTGTACATTGTTGAATGTGTCATTAGATACGGTGATTAACCGTTACAAAGATGAACTCAAAGAAGATGATGAGATAAGAGTTAGCTTAGAACAAAAAGGAACCCCTTCAAGTACTACAAACATCGCATCCACTTTAAATGTTGTGGGGACGCCACCTAAGGAGTCCAAGAAAAACAATGCCGCCTCAAAGCTACCAATATTGCTTCTCATACTGGTAGTAGTAATCGTGATTTTTATGAACACATAATTGCCCCATTGTGTGTTTCAACAATTAGATAGATGGTCAAATTCAACAACCTTTTACTTGTGTTCTCTTACGTTTTTTCGAACACACCGTTTGGCCCAAAACGATGACCATCGAGCGGTTGACTTGCCCCTCATAAGAGGCAGGTCACAGGTTCGAATCCTGTTGGGAGCGTCATATTAAAACGGCTAGAAAGCTAGTGGCTGATAGCCCTTTGTTGTTTCTGGGTTTCGCTATCTAATCGACGTTAATTTTGTTCGAACAATTATTCTCAACGTTTCTACGATAAGTAGAACACCCCCAAAACTCACCATACTTACCACGCCTCAATTTCATCTCATTACCACAATTCAAACACATTGGGCGCTCATGTTCACAACTGGAGTTAATGCAAACTTGATAATCATCTTTAGTTTCACGACTCATGGCACTACCGCACTTATCACAAGGCGTTTCCTTGTGCTTACAACGTGGGTAAAGTGTACAAGACATAAACTTACCATATTGGCCAACTCGTGGCTTGAGAACGCCAACTTTACAAGAGTGACAAACCATTTTGTCCGCATTCAGTTGCGTTAAGGAAGTATCAAACTCATTAGTCTCTACTGGATAGTTTCCTTTAATCAGCTCTGTAACAAAGTCACTTGCATCGGTCATGTCCGCGATTAAGTATGCTCTGTGTTTCGCACGGGTTAGCGCCACATAGAATAATCGCCGCTCTTCTGCGTGTTCAAACGTATCTCCTTGCGGTAATAACGCATTAATAAGCGTAGGGGTTTGTTTCTCCGAGGGGAAACCATGTTTGCCTGTTGTCAGTCCCATAACCACAACATAGTCCGCTTCTTTACCTTTAGAAGCGTGGAACGACTGGTTCTCAATGTCTAACATATGGTAACGCTGTCTTAACCACTGTAGGTAATTAGCATCTGGCATTTGGTACCAAAACCTTGCTAGTAAATAGACTTTGTTTTTATGTGGCGAGTTGGATTGGTGTACGTGGTTTGCAATCGATGTTAACGCTTTATCTAATGCCGTTATCCCTTGTTCCTCGGTTCCCTGTCGAATGACGCTTACCGCTGGTTTGCTAACCTGAACTAAAGACTTAATCTCTTTTTTAAGCTGAACGGGGTTTTGAGTAACAAAACGCGTTGCCACATCTCCGATAGCGCTATTAAACCTGAAGGTCATATCAAGCGTCGTTTTAGACGCTGCACCGAAGTACTTTTCAAAGTCTGTCGTTAAGCGAACATCAGCACCACTAAAGCGATAGATTGCCTGCCAATCATCACCCACACAGAATAACGAAGAGTTTTCTTTATTGTCTCGAAGTGCCTTTACAAGCCTTGCCCTAGGCTCTGAGATATCTTGAAACTCGTCAACGAGTATGTAACTCCAAGGCGACTCGAATTGACCTGTTTCGACATACGACAAGGCTTTTGAAATCATATCGTTAAAATCAATCACGTTCTCTTCTGAAAGGTAATCTTGGTAGCGCTGGTACAATGGCATCAACAATTCCAAAGCCTTAGCTGTTTGCTTGGGGTCTAGAGAGTTTTTTATTATTTTTTGAATACCAATTTCATCAAGACAAGCAGCTTTATACAGATCAACTAACGAACCTAAAAGGCGAGCCAGTTCTGTGACTAGGCCTGTTTTCTCTAAACTTTCGAACAACTCATTATCGGGCAGTGGATTTGTATTCACTTGGCGAGTGATTAGCTCTCGCTCCAAAATTTCTAACATCGAGCGATTTCGGTGTTGATGGTAATACAGTTCAACATACCCTGTTCCATACTTGGAATGCGTTTCTCTCTTCCACTTAATGCCTTGTTGGTATCTCTCTTTATCGATATATGGTGGAGGGTTTCCGTTTTCATCCGTACCGTAATACTCAATATAAATATCATAATCTGGAAGATAGAAGTCGGGTTCGTACTGTCGGTATTGCTCCGTAGCTACATCGATTCGATACTTAGCTTCGTATTGATAATTGATGCCTTTTCTATAAAGCCAGTTGGCAATCACCATTTCACCAAAGCTTTTAACCTTCTCGCCTTTCAGCGTGCGGATATCGTTATCATTGAGATACTTTAAGTGTTCGCCTTGGGTTTTGAACTCAAATGGATCTTTATCTACGAAATAATACGCACTGAAATAATCTAGTAACGCTTTCTTATAGCTAACATTTTGCATCAGAGAGGCAATAGCCTCATTCATCCACTTCACTTTTGCGCGTACGTCACTCTCCAAGGGCGATAAACTTGGCGCCTTGCCTTCAACTTGTGAAATTATCTTCACGCCCAGACTATGAAAGGTACTCGCTTTTACATCTTCAAATCCTAGTTTTTCCCTGATGCGCTCATCCATCTCTTCCGCAGCTATTCGACCATACGCCAGCATCAAAATGTCGTTTGGTTGCGCTTGCCCGCTTTTCACTAGGTAGCCAGTTTTACCAACCATTACACTAGTTTTACCTGTACCAGCTCCAGCTAAAAGAAGGTTATTATCATTGTCGGTGATGCAAGCAACTCTTTGCTTAGTGGTGAGCGGGTTAGATTCCACGCTGTTAAAAAATGAATCAAAAGCGTTAAGCTCGCGCTCCACATACTCACTTCTAATACGCTCAACATCCGCCGTTTTCCAATTAGCAATGCGACTTACCTGGGCTGCTGTATTTTTTGCGGAGTCGGATAGACCCGAAGCTTTGTTCCAACCTCGCCACCGCTTGTGTTCTGTTTTGGCAAAGCTCTGTATGTTCTGTATGGATGAGTCGCGAAGAAATCTGGATTGGCATTGATTCTCCACTGAATCTAAGAACCTAACCAAATGCTTTGCATTTTGATTAGCCCAGTGAGGAAAAAAATTGTGTGGGTATTTAAAAGGGAGTAGATAGCTTAACATAGAGAAGCTGTGTTGCTTACCGCCAACACTAAAGCTTAAGCAACCGCCAGCGATTGTAGCTTTCAAACTTGGGGCGCTATCCAAATCCTCCCATTTGAAGAAACTCACCTCTCCGTCTGAATCAGCTTGTATACCTGCATCACTGATCTCAACGACAAGCTGATTCTTGAAAATTCGACCGAAAAAGTTTGTGGTAAGTGTCCACTGCGTCATTATACGCTACCGCCTAAAGTGTGGTTGCCTCGTAAAGAGGCATAGTCTAACTTATCGGCAGAGTACTAGTACTTGAGTGTCATCAATTTTTACAGTTAATCGATTCAGAACACAAAGACAACAGCATAGAACTGTAGTGGTTCATAAAAATTGGCTAATGAGATAGGGTTTGGCCATATTCTCATGCAAATGGGTTTAGTGTTGTTTCGATTCGTAACGCGACATTGCCCCAATGTTTGTTTCGCCAAAAAGCCTACGCTCTCGGTCGGGTGGGTTTTGACCAAATATAATTAATCTGATATCCGAAACTCACAAAGTACGAGAAATGGCTGTCATAGCGCCATTCTTAGCTCAAATGAACTCACTGATTTTTGCCATGTAAATCACTTTGAGATCGTCATAAACTTTCAAGGCGGTATGGAAGTATATTGCCTTAATCAAGTGTCTAAAACCTTCGCTAAGAGCATTTGAGGGCTTCTGAGGCTTATTTCTGATAGTAAACTTTGCTATTTTCCATAATAGGAATAATGAACACCACATTTTGAAATGTTTAACCTCATTTTTAAGCGATATTTTTGCGAACCTAGACTTAACAAAACTGGCTGACCCGCGGGGAGCTTAGGTACTGCGTTACGGAGTCACGCATTTGAATTAAAATAAATGATA
The DNA here is from genome assembly GCF_900233005.1 of Vibrio tapetis subsp. tapetis. Lineage (NCBI taxonomy): Bacteria > Pseudomonadati > Pseudomonadota > Gammaproteobacteria > Vibrionales > Vibrionaceae > Vibrio > Vibrio tapetis. The sequence goes on along the minus strand of NZ_LT960611.1, from coordinate 1,110,462 downwards.
GAACCCACGATTTTAAAAACCTTAATGGAGTAAAAAGTGATTGGTAATTTTATGCCTTATATAAAATGGGTATCATCGATTAAGAATGCATTTATCATGGTGCTTTCTTTTTTCTCTTCTTATTCGCTTTTGGGGGACATAGATGCTGAATGGAGTTCATTCGAAATACCAAATGTAGAGAATTTTTTGTTATACCTTTTATTCTTTTATGCCTTTTATTCTTTGATCGTAAATGGGTCGATTTGGCTAGTGGGTAAAGTGAATTTGTGGTGTAAAGCATTGAAATTAAAAAAGAAAAATCAAATCTTCGATCCCTCATTTAGATAATGTAGAACTTTCGTTATTAACAAAAATGCTAACTGAAACCGTGTCTTTAAAAAGGAAAAAAAAACCTGCTGACCACCTCGAAAAAGTAGGTTTAATTAGAGAAATAGGACATAAAAATGCTTCTGAAAGTGTATACGAATTGTCCCCCGCAGCTCGGGAATCTCTGATGAATTATCTAGAAGGAAAGCGTGAAAAGACATTGACTAGATTTTCTTGTGATCTAAAAGACGAAGGCAAAGAATTCTTACGGATATTCTTCGACGAAGTAATCCCTTTTGGAGTACCAGAGAAAGAAGATAGAATGCCATCTAATGTATTTGAGATGGGAAAAAAAATGGTAAGTCTAGAGCTTGTTAAAAAAGAAGGCTATACGTTTACCTTACCCGAAGATACGAAACAAAGACTGATTGAAGATAAACACTTTGAAGAGTGCTATAGAAACCTTGCGGAACTGGATGCTAGTTACATTGAAGCTTCTTTCTCAAATCCAGGGGTTGTAGTAAAAACCACTGTATCGAGTTGTGCCTTAGCCGATTTACCATAACGGCACTTAAACCAATACTTTCGCTAGTGCGATGCTACTCATTGCACTAGCTCTTCACAAGAAATTTGCCATACCTGTAGTTATAGATGATTTTCTAATTTAGCAAAAGCTCTGGCAAGGTTTTGTCCAGAGGTGTGCTGACAGAACATGAAACTCGAAATGCGCGTGTATGGCATTTTTACTATGTACTACTTTTCTAGAGCATTGATACGTGCAGCTTTCAAGACATTTTAGCTTGGTGCTTAGCCGACCCATCCTCATATTGTAAATGAAAACAGTACAAGATTTTTAAAGCTAAACGCTCTGAGAGCAGAACAGTTTGAATTCTATGTACTTCTTGTCGATATATATTGAGCAAAAGTACTAACTTGATACTTTATTGCATTTGATATTGCTTGCTATGCAAGCACTTAGTTCCTGCAAAAAAACATCTCAATCTCCTTAATATTCTGATTTTAAATGAACACTTACTGATTTGTTCTGTGCTGTTGGCTAGAATATAAACAATCATATGTTCTGGCTTACTAGCGGCGATGCAGAACTGGTAATCCAATTATTGAAGTAGTCTGATGCATTTAAGTACACATCCAGCGGTAAACTTGTGGAATAAGCTATGGAAAAAGAACCAGTCTGCCGTTCTATCCCCAATTAGCATAAGGCTAGAAAATTCCTCTCAAACTTTAGAACTTCCGCTAGATTCTCTAGTAAATATTTCCATTGAAAAGGGTTTGTTTTTTTATCGTTTGGTCGTTGAAACTGAAGACAACAGTGTTGTTGTTTTGAAAGGTTATCGTCAATCAGATCTAATGGACTTTACTCAAAAGACGATTGATTCTTTGTTGCTTCTCATTGCGAGTAGTGATCGATGGCTAGTATATCAAGACTCCTTAGCAAAGCTTTACGCCAGAAGTTGTTATTTGTCTTCTTATGAATGGATACCGATAGCACTAGTTTATCAACTCGTGTGTAAGTTGCAGAATTTGGGCATATCGCCAGATCAATTAACCAATCCTTTGCACAGAAGTGTCTATGAAGAGGCTCAATCACTTTCTTCGGAAAGTGTAACTGAATTAGGAAGAAATCTGCACAATGAACAAGTTACGCCGTTATTAGTCTCAAAATATAAACGCTTCTTTGATGAGGTAGAGAAAAAACCATTAACAGACAAGCAAAGAATTGCTTGTGTAACTAATGATGATCACAACCTTGTAATTGCGGGCGCTGGAACGGGAAAGACGGCAACGTTAGTGGGTAAAGCTGGCTATCTCATTCAAGCGAAAATAGCTAAGGCTGAGAACATACTAATGTTGGCCTTTGGTAACAAAGCAGCGGCTGAGATGAACGAACGTATAAAAGATCGTATTCCAGCTAATGCAGATCACCTAAGGGCGAGTACATTTCACGCTCTAGGTAATGACATCCTAGCAAGACACCATGGATTTAAACGTTCGATTACATCTTTTACGGAGCAACCACATCAGTTCACGAAGTTTATTGACGAGACACTCAGTGATTTGGCTGAGCAAGACCCGCTATTTAAATCTGCTTTGGTCAATTATTTTTCAATCCTGAGCACACCAGGGAAATCCGATCTAGATTTTGATTCTATTGAGGAATACAACGAATTTCTGTCAAGTTGCCGTTTGATTACGTTGAACAATGAATGGGTAAAAAGTGTAGGGGAGCTGAGGGTTGCTAACTATTTGGCATTGAGTGGCATCAAGTACGAGTACGAGTACGAGTACGAAGCCGATTACAAATTTAACACCAGAAGCGTCGATCGACGCCAATATCAACCTGATTTCTATCTGCCTGATGTCGATCTCTACATTGAATACCTTGGGTTGGATGAGAATAACAATACAGCGGCCTATATCGATAGAGATGAGTACTTAGCAAGCTTAGAATGGAAACGCGAGCTACATGAGTCGAAAGGCACTCGTATGCTTGAATTGTACACATATCAACTCCAAAAAGGTCAATTGCAATCATCTTTAGAAGCTGCATTAAACGAGTATGAAGTGCTCACCCAGCCTGTAGAAGTCGATGCATTGTTCAAGCAGCTTAAGGAACAAAACGAAAGTCAATGGCAAGGATTTATTGACCTACTACAACGTTTCTTGGGCTTGTATAAAGAAGGGCAGTTTGATTCAAATACAGTGCGTAATGAATACCGTGGTGGTGGCTATGACATTGAGAGAACGGAAGCTTTCTTGCGGATTTTTGAGCCTATTTTAACGGTGTACCAGGAGCACTTAGCTAATACAGAGTGTATTGACTTTAGTGACATGATTTCTGAAGCGACTGATATTATAGAGAAAGGTCGTTTTCATCATTCGTATACTCATGTTTTGGTTGATGAGTTTCAAGATATCTCTGGTGGCCGTTATAAGTTACTCAAAGCGCTATTGGCTTCAAAGCCAAACATTCGTTTATTCGCTGTAGGTGATGACTGGCAATCCATTTACCGTTTCAACGGTGCCGATTTAGCGTTATTTACTGAATTTTCCGCCGTGTTTCATCCTGCCACAGCCGTTACTTTGGACAAGACGTTTCGTTTTAATGACAAAATTCATGAAGTAAGTAGTCGTTTTGTAATGACAAACCCAGCTCAAATCCAAAAAGAGATTTCCACTCACGCTATATTAGATGCACCTGCTGTTAGGTTGGTCGATGTAAAGAAAGATATGGAAAATCTTAAGTCGATTAGCAGTGTGAAGGAAAGAAAAAACCGAGCATATGTGGTTTCTTTACAACGTGCTTTAGCTACGTTAAATCGCTCCGCTGATAGAAAGGGCGAAGTCGCTTCTGTTCTCATAATTGGACATTTTCGCCAAGAGAATACTTCGCAGTTGAAAGGCATTAATTTAGAGAAATTTTTGTATACAAATTTGGACATTAACTTTGTTACGGCCCATGCGAGTAAGGGGCTAGAGGCTGACTATGTGATTTTATTCGGCGTTGATACTGGTGTGTTTCCTTCGACGAGGGAAAATGACGAGCTGATCGATCTAGTTTTACCCAACAAAGAGAGCTTTATCCATGGTGAGGAGAGGCGACTTTTTTACGTAGCGTTAACTCGAGCGAAGCACTTTGTCTATGTATTATTCGATGGCGATAAAAGCAGCCCATTTTTGTCCGAAATGGCAAAGTTTGGCTTGCAGTTTGTAGATAATAAATTAGCACCACAACTCGCCAAGTGGAACTGTAGTCAGTGTAAGACGGGCGAACTTCGCCCGTTAACTACCAGGTACAATAAAACTTTGTATAAATGCTCACACTCACCAGCCTGTGATACGTTGGTCAATAGTTGCAAGCATTGCAACTCTCCTTTGGAAACTCATGCCGAAGGGTTTAGACGTTGTCGAGGTTGTGGTGAAATGGAGATAGGGTGCTTACGTTGTGGCATAGGTACGATGGTTGCACGCTGTGAGAATGATCCTAATCGAGAGACGTTTTATGGCTGTAATCGCTTTAGGAGAGGGGCTGATGACTCATGCGGGGAAAACATTAAGATTGGGGCTTATGAAGAAAGGATGAATCGGGCAAGAAGACATGTTGACGTAGTACAACGTTAAGCTCTAAATGAGTTGCTATTGGTCTATCATTATCAAATTTCTTTAAAATCATAGTTATAGGTGTTAGTTTCGTACAAGCGCGTTCTGCGAGCTAGTTGCCATTAAGGTTTTCTCTCTAAGTATCAGCTGTCGTAATGTATCACTGTAAAGCACCAAAGAAGGTTTCAGCGTTGAATAAGATGTTCCATAAGCTCCTGAATGCAGAATCAACTCAATTAATCATAGTCATTGGCACTGAGATACCTGATTGGGTTGTCAATCTTGGCGTGCGAACAGTACTTATCGCTGAGGCAGATTATAAAGCCACCGTTGATTACCATTCTGAGTTTTATGGGAAAGACAATATGAAAAAGTGGCTTATTAACGTTTGTATTGAAGATCGTAAATATCTAAATAAGTTGAGCGAAGACACGATTTTCTCCATGGCGAAGCATAGCGCTCAGTTAGTTGATAACAATGGAAAAGTACTCATTGATTTAATAAAAGTTAAAGAGTCCAAACGTCAATGTATTTACTTGTTATCCATCTACAGATTAACGAATGAACTTTGTTGGCTTCTTTATGCAAATACAAATGCCAAAAATGAAGTTTTAAATGCCGTTTCTGAAGATTTCCTAAATGATGTCGTCAATATCTTAGGTTGCAGCATATATGAAGCTCAAGAAACTCTTCGAATGGCAAAGAAAGACTATATCGAGCAAATTGTTAAGGACTCTGTTGGTTTAACAAAAAGTGATAAAGTCGATATGCACTATTTGTCGTATGGGGCAACTAATAATGATATCGGTTTTGCAATCCATCAGCCGCTAGTTAGAGGCCCTTGGAATCGTTTACCCAATGTGACTATTCTAAAAGCCCCCATTGGTTTTGGCAAAACGGAACTTGCAATTGATGCTTTACGACGATGTCATGTAAATGATCAAAAAGTTGCATTTATCACTAATTTATCCGCAGTCGTAGAAGACTTTAAGTCGAGGACTGAAAAGTGCAACCCTCACAAATTTAGCAGTATGAAAGATGTAAAAGTTGTGACTTCTTCTGACAGTTTATCTGAAATTGAGTCTGCATCTCACTTGGCTACAACACTTAAGTCATTATGGAAAAATGCAATATCAAGTTTTGTTTTAAATGCAGATTTAGTGATTGTAGATGAATGCGAAAAGGTGTATGAAGCCTTATATAGTCAAAAAAACAACTATGTTATAAATTTTGAAAAAAAGTTGGTCCGTCGTACTTTATATGAAGTCATAAATTCAGAGAATACGAAATCCCTGTGGTTAGATGCAGATATTTCAGATTCAATTACCCGTGATATTACCCTCAACTTAATGAAAGCATCAGAGCGATCAAATAAGACAAAAAAAATTGTAACGGCTGAAGTTTTGCCAATATGTGAAAAAAACAATAACTCAAAAATTTCTGTAAGTTTAAACAAGTTTCGGGCAGTAGAACAGACGTTACTGAGTAAATTAAATGATGGGATATCGAAATTGTTTGTTGTTTGTGATGGTAAGAAAACCATCGAAAACTGGTTAATCGATTTGGGTTTTGAGGCTAAGTTGAAAGGTGGAGATGAAACTACTGCTTGTTATGAAAAAGCGAGAATGGCTGGTGTTCTTGTGCTAACAGCGGATCCAAAAAGTGCAAATAGAGAATGGCATAAAGAATTTTTGTCAGACCCTGATGAGCAAATTTCAAAATATCGTGCAGTTATCGCAAGCCCTGTTCTGAGCGAAGGTTTTAGTATTACGAAAGAATTTTGTGATGAAGTATTTGCGATATCAACAGGTATGTTAACACCTAAAAAAATGTTGCAGTTTTCTCGACGAGTTAGGAAAGCAAAAAAAATTGCTTTTGGATTAAATTCATATAATAAAAGAGCATCTATAAATTTTCATCTTCACACTAATTCTGATGATGAAAAAATAGAGGCAGATCTAGCACGGCGACATAAAATCATATTAGATAATTTTCACTTTTCATTACTGGAGACTTTGAAAGCACAGAAATACACCATAGTTAGTGGTGGAGAGTATGATACGAAGAGTTTCTCTATTGTTAGAAAATCTAGTTTGAATAGAAAAGCTAAAGAAGCTAATACAGAATTTGTTAATACTTTATTGAATGGTATGGATAAACCAAGTTTAAATGATGTTGAAGGAAAAAGGAAATATAACGCTATTAATATTATTCGTGATGCATTGAAGATCGATGGAACCAATAGCATAAGACTTGGCACTGCCGCGATAAGTGACAAAGAATTCAAGCGTTGGAGTTGTGATACAACATACGTAGCAGCATATGAAGAATTGTATGAAAAAAGAACGTTATTAAATGATGTTTTGGTAAATAATCGAATGGTAACAATAGGTGATAATAAACCTATTAACACTACGAGAAAAATTAATGAAATACTTAAATTACTTGGTTTTAATGTTAAAAAGAGCAATAGTGGGAAACTATATGATATTACCCACTCTACAAATACTTAGGTTAGTTAGTTTTTCTATTTAGTTCGCATCGATGCTATTCTGTTTCTTAGTTTAATACTGTGTTTAGACTTCTTTTCTGCGTCGACTATATCTAGCGGTGTTAGTTGGTCGTAACACTCTACAAGCCTCTTAAGGTTCGCTTTGTCTTCAACTTTATGTGTGTGTTTTTTTCTTATTCTATCAATGGCTACAGCATCGCCTGGTTTATGTAGATACTCATTATATAAATAATCAGGTAGTTTACACGCTTCGAGTCGTTGTTTAATGCGATACATAGCCTGAAATAGTTCTTGTGCCTCAGTGACTGAGACACCTTGTTTATCACAGTGTTCGAGTTCGTCAATAAGTTCAACTACGTGATGTAACTTAGCGGCTAAGCTTGAAACCTGGTATGGCTTATTATTAATTACGACACTTTCAGTCTCGTGTAGTTTTTCCGCTCTGTGTTTTTTTATATAGATGACATAAGGCTTTAAAATGTTGATCATCCTTCGATAGTCATCATCGTCAACTTTGTAAAGCCCAGCTTTTCCTTCTTCAGTGACATATTTATTTTGAAATACATTAAGAGAAGGGATATAGACAAGATCAAGTGGAAGTGAAGCTAGAGTGATCTGTTTCCCAGGTTTACCTTTTGTGTTCATAACGTTTTTATCGAAAACTCTCAGGTAAATACGTTTTCCATTTTTGTGTTTAGTTATAGATTTTGAAATGGTTTTATTTATTTTCGATGTAGATAATGTATTAACATTATTACTGATCGTTTTAAAGGTCACTTTCTTATTCATAATTTCTCTCTAAGTTTAGTTGGGTTTTATTTTTGATTTGACTATTTCTTAAGTTAGTATCTATGTTGAAATGATTAAAGCTTCGCTTTAAATCTTCAAATAACATAATGAAAAGATTGTACAATAAAGAGTTCATTGCGATTCCGTTATTATTTATATCCTTTTCAATTTTAAATATTGCCTGTTCAACCATGCGATCTGTTGTTCTGCTTGCCCTTATTCTTTTTGCATATTCACGCCAATACCTATGATTTCTAAATTTTTCTTTTTTTGCTTTTGATGTAGAGATTGACATTTGATTGTTAAATATAGATTGATTGAAGTTGTCAGTTTGTTCTTTGAGCTTGTTTACATAATGTATTGCTTGTTTACGCGTTAAACTGAAAGCTATTAATGTGGACTTTGGGATTGGAATATAGTTACTTATAACGTTTGATCCTTCACATAGTACTCCTCTTTTTATAAGGCCACCCAGCGTATATTTATTCCCTGATTTGAGTTGCGATGCAGAAAAATGGATATCATTAAAAGAGTAAGTTAGACCCTTAAATTTTTCATCACTACTTTCTGATAGCGCTATTGTGATACCTTCCTTTAGTAGCTCAAGCTCAAAGTCGAACAATTTTGAGTTTTGGTTAAGGTTGTTGATAGCAACATCAATTTTTCGACCAATCATTCGTTTAAACTTAAACTGTTTGTTTATGTTAGAAGTTTTAAATTGGTTGTTATCTGAGCTATTTACTTTTTTTAAGCCAAACTCTTTCTCCATCTTTCTCATTACAACTTGTGCATTCGTATGCGACTGCCAATTGCTGATCACTTTCCTAGACATGAGGTCAACAGTTGAAGTAACAATATGTACGTGCTCGTTTTCGGTATCACTGTGCTTATAAGCAATGTATTTGGCGTTGTCATAACCCAAGGCGGTCATCAGTTCTTTAATTACCTTACGCCACCCATTATCATTCAGAGATTCATTTTCGCTTAAAGATACAATGAAGTGTCTATATGATTGCTGTGTATTTTTGTTCAGTTTATACGCATCTTGTAGTTGTAGAATGATACTCTCTAGATTGTTATCCTCAGCATCTAACTCATTGCTTACAATGAAATGGGATGCATCAGGTTCACTTTTTCTTTTTCCAGCCGTATAATTAACCATACGAGTTACATCATCACTCGATCTTGATACATATAGGACTAGGTGATTAGCATCTAATATAGTCTGCTTGCTGTTTTTACATTTTAATTCTTCAAAAATCATATATAGACCATTTGTTGTTTTAATTATTAGGCTATTCATTTTCTTGCTCTAGCTTCTCAAGGTATAAAGCTCTTAATTGAACCGATGATAAATGATGTAGTGCGAGATATTTTGATGTTTTCTGATTGTGGTTATTAACCGCTAGATTTCGAGTTAATAATATGTTTTGTACTAGTTCATTAATTGCTTTCATAAAAAGATTATCTACATCATTCAAGTCATCAGTGCTTTTTATGTTACTGATTAGGTTTGTTAGTTGTGATGCAAGGTTTTGTGTCACTCTGAAATATTCATATGATTCTTGATCATTGTTCGGTTTTACCTCTATGTTATCAGTGACGTGATCTCTCAAAAATGCGCTTTTGTTTTTATAATTATAACTTTTCATTGCACTAATGAAACTGTCGTATTCAGACTCTGTCAGAAGTGTCTTTACGGTTTTTACGCATAATTGGTTACTATCTTTTCTTGTCGCTTTGAAATAAGACATGATTTTTCTTACTAATTTTTGGCATTGTTCTCTGTTTCTGCCAGCTGTATTGATAGTGTGTATTGAGATGGTTGCAAGGTTTATCATTGCCTTGTAGTTTTCGATAGTCAATTCTGAATATAATTTTTTACATTCAGAGTAAGGAGGCGTTAATTGAGTTACTATTATGCCAATGTCATCTTTAGAACTTTCTTTTCCATTGACTAAATTAATAAATGTCTTTTGCTTACTTCTATTTAGTAACGAGTATGCTATGAGTGATTTTTTCACTTCTTCTGATTTTTGTTTATTCATTTTATTGTTCTTATTATTATGTGTTGTTACTAATAACGATAACGACGAAGTCGGTTAGCGTAACTGAACATAGTGAAGCATTTTAAAAATTATTCGGGACGAATAGTAATTTTTGATACCAGCTTGTTACTTTATATTTATCGTTATCTGAAACTATTTATTCTTGATTATAAAATTATATTATTTTCATTTTTAAATAAAGTAAACATTTATTTTATGTTATGTTTTTAATTTTATTACTCATCATCTCATGGTATGTAGTAATACAAAATTAACTTTCGTCTGTTTGTATCTCTATGTATTGTATTTATTTAGTTTGTAAATATACGAAGAAGGTGTGTTTAGTTTGAATAATGATGTCTATTTTCTTTAATACGCACTATTACACTCATCCTCTAGGTCTCTTTACATACATCTTCAGTTCAATGTGATTCTCATTTGGTTTGGAATTAGCTTAATATCGCTGATCTTTTATGGTTTATTTTAGGTGTAATACTTGCTTTGCAGAGTATATTTGTTAAAAAAGTATAGTGTGGTATCAACAAATACTCGTTTGTTGATACTACTAATTATATACCTGACATGGTGTCATTTAGTGGGTATTGTTTATTTATGATACCTTTGTTATTGTTGATACTAGTTATGATACCAATATTGAGATCTACAATGAGTACTGGGCGTATATTTGCTTATTGCCGTGTTTCAACAAGTGAACAGACTACTGACAACCAAGTGCTTGCTATTCGAAGTGCTGGATATGAAATCCAGCAGAATCGAATAATTAGTGAAACGGTATCTGGCTCTGTCCCAGCTATCGAAAGGAAGGCTTTCAAAACCTTAATCGACCATAAGTTAGAAACTGGCGATAGCCTGATTGTTTTAAAGCTGGATCGGCTGGGTAGAGATAATATTGATGTTCAACGTACGATTAGTATGTTGATCGAGAAAGGTGTAACTCCCATTTCTCTAGATTTGCCTATACAGGATCTTGGTTCTTCAGAAGGGAGGCTAATGCTGCAAATGTTCTCAGCATTTGCGGAATTTGAGCGAAATAGAATTCGTGAACGTACCATCGAAGGTCAAGCTCGTGCTAGGGCTGAAGGTAAGCGAGTAGGGCGGCCTGAAGCGACAGCTACTACGAGGCGAGTTCAAGCTCTGAAATCTCAAGGGCTTAGTCAGTCAAAAGTCGCCACAGCAACCAATCTTTCACTACCGACAGTTAAACGACATTGGAATAAGAGAGTAATACAAAACAGTTAGAATGGGTTACTGTAAAAGTATCACATGTAGCATATGGAGAAGCTATGACGGATAAACATGAACTAGAAAAGTTACTAGAAGAGCATGAAGTCATTAGAGCAGCGTTAGACAGGTTATTCGACTCACCAGAGCTAGCCCTAGAGTGGATTAATAACCCAAAAGTCCCACTATCTGGCCGAACACCTCGTGATTGTTTAACTACTGAACCTGAACTGGTCTTGGAAATGCTTGAACGTATTGAAAGAGGTGACTTCTCTTAATGATTCTGCGTAGTGCAGAGTTACCTGTATTTTGGTTAACCGTGAGAGAAGTAACGGATGAAACATAATGCAACCCCGCGGCCATTTAACCCTGATTTTGTTAGTAAATCGATTGGTACTCCTGAGCGATTCATTCACGGGGTTTGGCAGTTAGGAATGATGCGATTTCATGCATTTTCTGACGAATGCGACGAAGAGGTTCGAGAGGTATACAATCACATAAATCATGAATTGGGTGCTAAAACTATCTACGTTGATCTTTGCTTACTTGGTGAAAATTATAGAGATGAATCTCAGATAATTGATATTATTCGCGGTAACCAACCCACTTGGGTTTGGTTTGTAAATTGTCAGATACTTTTAGATAATTCGCTCGCGGGTTGGTTACGGTCTGTTCTTACCACATACAACGTTGACCATGTTCGAGCCACTTTTGTGCTCGATAGTCAAGATCAATACAACGAAATTTTCCTTACCTATTCAGCACCATTCTACAAGTCGACTATAGCTTTAAAAACTTGAAATAGGATGTCTTTAAGTGAGGGCTGAGAAGTTATCTAAAGTTGATCATCCGTAAAATTTTGCCCTATCAATCTAGGCCGTAATTGATGTTCATATTATGAGTAAGTTCGATTGTTAACTACACATCTTCAATTAAATTATTTAGGAGCGTTTTTGCAGTCTTTCCTGGAGCGATCGGTATCACTGAAAACCTACACTTTGAAATTGCTTGCTGTGCAAGCCCTTAGGCTCTGCAAGCAGAGCATATCAAGTCCATGTGCAGCTTAGTTAGGGATATATAATAATAGGGAGAACTGCACATGAAATTTATTCAGTAAAATTCTAGCTGGCGCTTCATGTTTTTTCTACCACAGAACAGCTTCGTTCAACACGGAATTGCCCCAAAGTTTGTTTCGACCACTAAAGAAGACATTACTAAACCTAATAGTAAGCATCTCCAATAACGATGATGCTCTATAGTTCTGTATAAACTTTACTTTGGGTTGATACGCATTCGATTCCATAGTTTAATATACGGAATTGATCCGCAGATAAATCGTTAGTTGCTAAGGTTTCAATATTAGTCATCATGTTTTCTGTTCTTAATGGTTGGTTAGAATTTAATAAAAATAAAGATAGGTAGTAGAATGAATCAAAAAATTATAGAGTTAAAAAAATTATTTCTTGAGAAGGTGTCGTTAGGTAACGACGTTGATGAAGATATACTAAAAAAATAGATGAAATATTATATTTAATTAATGGATCAGAAGTTGATGATTTAAGACAAATGTCTGCTAACTTATCACATGAACTTCATGAGATAGGTTCTAACTCTGTCCCTTATTTACTGATGTTGCTTCTTAATAAGGTCGAAGCTGTTAGCTATAAACCTAATTATAAAGGAAGCAATGTATCACATGAAATTGATATGGAACTATTCATAAGCTTTTTTAAAAGGTGTTTTGGAACGTGTGAAAAAAAAGGTATAAGAATACTAAATTTTAAACTACCATATTTAGATGAAAGTGAGAAATTAAATATATATTGTTGCACAAGATCTATGCTGGATAAGTATGTTAGTGAACCAATAGATGTTAGTGAACTAAATGCAGAGATGCCTCCAAGAGCTATTTGCCTAGGGATATCTAAAGTCCTATCAAAAAAATATGATTGTCAACACGAGTTTTTTATACAGTTTAGTTCTATTTTGGAACGAATGAATAGAGATGGCTTATACCAAGAAGCCCGTGATTATGCAGATGAGGCATTGATTTGCTCTCATGCTGATGACGTTTTGTATTATGGTCATTACGCTAGATTTTCTATTTATACTAGCCAGACTAATGTTATAGATTCACTATTAAATGGTTGTCTACTTTTTACGTCACTGTGCAATGAAGAATCTATTTGTGCAGAATTTATGGAAAAGGCTTATATTACAATATTTTTAGCCTTAAGAACTTTTCAGTTTTTCGAATTGGCAAGAAGTATATACAAAAGATATATATCAGATCTAAATCTCGATGAATATAATAAACAAAAGCTAGATCTTGCTAATTTTTACATGCAAATAATGGAAAATAATTCAAGCGTTGTTAAAGACACTGAACGATATCTTGGTGAAAATAAAGATAAAATATTAGAATTTGGCAAGTCCTCCTTGATACCATGGTACGCACTAATTTGTAATATGAATACACTCTTCAATCAAGAGTATAAAACAACAAAAAATATTATAGAATTTGAATCTATAGTTGAATCTAAACTTACAAGCCAAGAAATTCAAGGCCTTAGAGCGAAGATTTTAAAGGGGAACTCAGAAGGGAAAGCTGCCTTGATTGAAGGGCTTGTTAACCTATCTCGCACAAGGAATAAGGCAGACTATGTCCATGAAGTAAATCAGTTAATCGTTACGGCTAATCGAGTGATTGAAAGTGCATTTAATAAATCTGACATTGAAGGCGTTTTATTGGGACATCAATTAAATTCAGATGCAGGTGTTGGTTTTGTCGGTAATCCTATAGATTCTGTTAGTGGAACAATCCATCAAACTTTTAATCTAGAAAGTAAAAATTCATTAAGGTTTAGAAAATTTTTAACTTACATTTCTGATAGATTGTCAGTAATTAATTCTCAATTTTTATGGCTTGGGTTTAATAATGATCGAGTGTACGCTGTTGTTTTTGAGAATGGTGGATTCACGTTTTGTGATTACATTGAATCTACAAATAAAAAGGAAATTAATGAGTGGGTTAAAAATTACCAACAAGAGTTGGCTTTTAATGATTCGCCTATAACTGGTAGCCCTTTTGTAACTAGAGAAGACATCTGGCTAAAAGAAAAAGATTCTATAGTTAAAAGATTACCTAATTTTAATATTCCAATTTCCTCTAGTAATATAGTTGTTTTTAGTGACGTGGGATTTTCTTCCTTTCCTCATAATTTAATAAAAGTTGATGGAGATATTTTAGGGTTAAAACAATCAATATCATCGCCATTATCATTTGATAATTACTTAACGTATGCAAATAATAAAATTGATCTACAGAAAATAAATGTTTGGGCACCTATAGTTGAAGGTGATACTGCTATTTCTATTGCTTTTTCAAAAATCAAAGAAAATTTAGGCGATACTAATGTTATATATGAAGAAGGTTTAATTCCTAACCCTAGTTCAGATATTAATGTTTTTATATCACATGGGGGGCGTGATGGTAATTCAGGATTTCGTGGTTTATACCCATCAGATGGGAAAGCATATAACATAGATAACATTTTTGGTTCTGGAAAAGTCGCTATTATGTTTGTTTGCCACGCTGGAAGTATTGTTGAGAACTACTATTCGAATAGCACACACACCTTAGTTAAAAAACTGTTACAGGAAGGGTATGAGGCTGTCATTTCTCCGAGTTGGAGTTTAAATGTATCTATTCCTGGGATCTGGCTGAAAGAGTTTATTAGAAATATGGAAAATGGTTACAATATTTCTTATTCAGTCAACAAAGCTAATTTGTATGTTGAATCTATTTATATAAGTCCAGGGGCATCTACTGCAATGCACCTGTTTGGGAATGATAGGCTCATCAGCAACTAACAAATAAGGATTAAGCGCTGCGAAGTCAGCACTTAATCCGATTGTTGAACAAGCCCGATGCCTCTATGAGTTTCTCAAGGCGACCGCTGTCGTGATAAGACTATATAGACTACTAAAAATTATCCGTAACAGACTAAATTAGCAAAACCGCTGACACACTTCTGTCCAGAAGTGTGTCAGCGATATCATGGCAATGTTGTGATCACCAAGGGATTCTGTAGTATCTTAATTCTTGCTAGGTCTCCTCTTTCATACTGCTTCTTCAACGGAGGTAGTGCGACATATTGAATTCGGATTCAATTGATGTATGCTTTAGACGACGAACCGTTTCTCAAGGAATGACTCATGATTGACTTTATCAACAGTAACTTTGCACTCTTAACTGGAGTTGGGTTAGGGATGTTCACAGGGATTATTGGTACGTTGATATACGTAACAAAAAAAGCGATGTCGAATAAGAGAGAGCGAAAAATTTAGCTTTTCTATAGCTAAAAGTCTTTCTCAGTACTCAATGCCTACACATTTCTGCTTGATGCTAGTAGGCCGATTTTGTTCAACTAATCTTCAAAAAACTGAGCTTCAGTTTAGCTGATTTAGCTAGCAGACTAGCTTGCTTTCGATATCAGCTCTAAACCTTGCATATTCTTCTCAAAAATGTGGTTCGTAAATGCTCGAATGTGATCCAAAGGTAGGTTTGGATGCTATGGAGTGTTTATTCACAAAGCACTCGGGGTAGGTCTTTTAATCTCGTAGTGTATTGAGGCGATAAAAAATTACGTTTCATTGCCCAGTCATGCGTAGTTCCTTGAGCCGCAAGAAATATGACATCTCTTCCCAATTTATGATTCAGCTTATCCAAAGCCTGCATCAGTACAGGGTTTTCAGGCTCAGAGAATAAGTCATGTTGACGCTGTCTATCAGATACTAAGTTCAGTGCTCCTACGCCAATTTTGTAATAATTGACCCCAGGTTTGTACAACCTCTTTGCCATCAATGTAACGGCCTTAGTTAGTTTAGCGGTGTCGTTGGTTGGGTATTCGAATGAACAAGTCTCTTTAAAGCTTTGTGGAACATCATCGAAAGGGGAGCTGTTAGCAAAAGCCATGAGCACTGAAGATGAACTTTTTTGGCTGCGTGCTTTTCTTGCAACGGTGGCGGCGTGAAAAGCTAGAGCTTGTTTTAGTTCTTCGAGTTCCGTTATTCGGTTACCGACACTGCGGGTGCTAAATATTTGTTGTTTATCCGCTCTGCATTCGTCCCAAACTTTACAGGGCTGACCATTCAACTCACGAACTGTCCGCTCAATTTCTACATTGAAAGAGCATCTTGCTTTTTCAGGGCTTAAATTCGCTAAATCCAGAGCTGTTTCAATACCCATCAACTTCATACGTTGTGTCAATCGCCTTCCAACGCCCCAAACTTCTGATACAGGCTGGGATGCTAGGTATTGTTGACGTTGTTCTTCAGAGTCAATGATACAAACGCCATTGAGGCGTTTATCAACTTTCGCGACTCTGTTTGCAATTTTTGAGAGAGTTAATGTATCACCTGCGCCAAAGCAAACAGGAAGCCGACATTCTTTCCAAACGGTTTGTCGAATTCGTTGACCGAATGAGGTTAAGTCTGGTTCAAGATGGGATAAACGACTGATATCTAAAAAGCATTCATCTATTGAGTAAATATGGCTTCTTGGTGCGAAAGCAGTAATTGTTGCCATCATTTTTGCTGATAGATCTGCGTATAAAGCGTAATTTGATGAGAAGACATTTATACCACGCTGTTCGATGAGCCGTTTTTGCTTGAAATATGGCTCAAATTTCTTAATACCAGCTTCTTTTGCTAGTCGATTGGCTGCCACCACTGCACCATCATTGTTTGAGAGCACTATGCATGGTAGGAGACGTAAATCTGGTCGAAAGACTTGTTCACAAGCGACATACATGGCATTGCAATCTATGAGAGCGAACATTATATAAAATCAGGTAAGGGTTTATGTAAACGAATGGAACGTATCACAACGCCCTCAATCGCAAAGGCATCCTCAGGATGAATATCAATAGGTTGGTGGTTAGGATTTGCTGACAGCAAAAGTCTGTTGTGTACATCAAGAATTTTACACATGAATGCACCATTTAAGCTGACAATTACGGTATCTAAGTGCTGTGCTTGCGGCTTTCTGTCGATGACCAATAAGTCGCCGTTGAATATACCAATTTTTTCCATTGAATCTCCGTTGGCATAAGCCAGATACGTCGCATTAGGGTTATTGACTAAGATAGAATCTAATGACACTCCAAGCTCAACATACTCCGCAGCAGGCGATTCCCATGAAGTGAGTGAGCAAGAAATACTGGATGGAGAAAGCGGTAGGATGTTCATGTTTGACGACCTTATAATTAGTACTGTATAAATATACAGTTTTGATTTGTGATTCGTCAATGTTTGTAAAACTAAGTGCGGATTAATTAGCCTTTAGGCAAAGTTACCAACGATTACCAAATTTGATGAGTAGTGTCCTTTTCGAGAGCAGTTAATTTGAATTGCGGCAGGTCTAAGATGTACTCTTGGCCATGGAAGAGTGCTTCACTTTTTTGATGAATGATTTGTCTGAATTCGATGTGCTGTTGATAGATGTTTTATTCGACTCAGTCGCTGTTTGGAACTAACTTGGTTCTACTTGCGTAGCAAGTTCTGCAAGCAGAACACTTCAATTTGGGTGATGTCACCGATTAGAATTATAGAATCGACATCAACCGTCTTATGTATTGCTGCCATGACCTAAACTGCATACATCGCTCCTAGAGGCTGTGAAGGTAGCTTGGGAACTTTATGTCTGTGAAAGAAGAAGTGGACAAGTTGGTGTGCGTGCATTCCCGCTTGAACGGGCGATTGATATAAACTGTATTTTTGTCTTTTTATGTAAATCAAAAATGTGTACATTGTCTTTATGAATTTACAAATTTCCCGTGCATAAAAATTCAAAAATATTCAGTGCTCTTAGTGGTAATACATAAGCGCCAGATTTAGTCATATTTCTCATGCTGATTTTTTGCTGATTTTTAAAAGGGTTTGAAAATAATAAATGGAGTTTATTGTGTTATTTCAAAGATTTAAGGTTGGTGTTTTAGATGCTAGCTAAGAGAATAATTCCTTGTTTAGATGTTCGTGACGGTCAAGTGGTTAAAGGGGTTCAGTTTAGAAACCACGAAATTATTGGCGACATTGTACCGCTTGCAAAACGTTACGCGGAAGAAGGTGCCGACGAACTGGTATTTTACGATATCACAGCATCAAGTGATGGGCGTGTGGTCGATAAAAGCTGGGTTGCACGCGTCGCGGAAGTTATCGACATCCCTTTTTGTGTCGCGGGTGGCATTAAAACGGCGGAAGACGCATCAAGAATTTTGGAGTTCGGTGCAGATAAAGTATCAATTAATTCACCGGCATTAGCAAACCCAGAACTGATAACCCAGCTCGCCGACAAATTTGGCGTGCAATGCATCGTTGTGGGAATTGATTCTTACTTCGACAAAGAAACGGGTAAGTATCAGGTTTACCAATTTACGGGTGATGAGGCGAGAACAAAAGCGACTAACTGGGAAACCAGCGACTGGGTTCAAGAGGTTCAAAAGCGCGGCGCAGGAGAAATCGTGTTAAACATGATGAATCAAGATGGTGTGCGTAATGGTTACGATCTTGAGCAGCTTAATATGGTTCGCGCTGTGTGTAACGTTCCGTTGATCGCCTCAGGTGGCGCAGGTGCTATGGAGCACTTTGCAGAAGCATACAAAAAAACAAATGTAGATGGTGCATTAGCTGCATCCGTATTTCACAAGCAAGTGATCAATATCGGTGAACTGAAGCAGTACCTTAAAACACAGGGTGTGGAGATACGATTATGAGTTTTCAAGTAGAACAAATAGATGCACTAGCAAAGCGTATCGATTGGAATAAAGTTGACGGCTTAATACCGGCGATTGTACAGGATTACCAATCAAGCCAAGTATTAATGATGGGCTACATGAATTCAGATGCGTTAAGTAAAACCGCGGATTCAGGTAACGTCACGTTTTTCTCCAGAACTAAAGAGCGCCTTTGGACAAAAGGAGAGACGTCCGGAAACGTCCTACAGCTTAAAAACATCGCCTTGGACTGCGATAATGACACGCTATTGGTCAAAGCCGATCCTATTGGTCCAACATGTCATACTGGAACCACAACATGCTTTGATGCAGACAAACAAGAAGAGTCTCAGATGGTGTGGCTTCATCAACTTGAGCAACTATTGGCTGCCCGCAAGAGTGCCGATCCGGACTCTTCCTATACCGCTAGTCTATATGCCCGTGGCACCAAGCGTATTTCGCAAAAAGTGGGCGAAGAAGGCGTTGAAGTCGCGCTTGCGGCGACGTCGGGCGATAAGGCGGAGTTAGTCTGTGAATCAGCAGATCTTATCTATCACTTAATGGTACTGCTGCAAGACCAAGGCTTATCAATGAATGATGTGATTAATAAGCTGAAAGAAAGGCACAAATAGAGCGGTTAAAGGTAGAAGGGCGGGCTATGCCCTACAGGTTACAGGAATAGAAAAGCAAGTGATGGCGACGAAGTTGACAAGACGCCATTTACTCACAATGACCTGTAACCTGTAACCTGTAACCTGTAACCTATAACCTATAACCTATAACTTACCCACAACACTTCTTAAATTTCTTACCACTACCACAAATACATGGGTCGTTTCGGCCTACTTTTAGCTCGCTTACCGCTTGGTTTAATCGTGGATCGACAGCAGCGACTACAGGTTCATCTTCTGCTGGTGCGCCTTCAGGAAACTCACCATCAATGTAGTACCAAAGGCCACTTTCCAAAACAAAACGAGATTTCTCAGCGAGGCAGTATTGCTCACCATTTTCATTGAAATAGGCGTTAAATGTGACGAAACCTTCGGTATTGTCTGTGTTGATTGATGTTTCTAATACTTCTAGGTTACACCAATCGCTGTCTATGGATTCTGCGATACCTTCTCGTTCGTGCTCGGCATCGCAACTCGGGTGATAAGTGTCCACGACAAAATCGACAAGGTTCAATGTATGGGCGCAGTATCTTGCACGCATCATCTGCTCAGGGGTTTTTGCTCGTGATTGATCGGCATGGATCGGTTCGCAGCACTGGGCGTAGGGTCTATTACTTTTACAAGGACATTGGCTCATAGTGATTCCTTAAACAACAAAGCCACCAAACAATCGCTTGATGGCTCTGAATTTTGATGGTTAACGTTAGATATCAACCAAATCTTGTGCCCAAGCTTGGGATTGGTGGTAGCAATCGGCAACTTGATCTTCATGTATGTCTAGAGAGCGGCGGGCTTCAACGACATCATCCCACTTTGCGCGTTCAAAGGCTCTAACAAGGTGGATCAATTTGCCTAGATCACCGTCGCCATCAAGCAATGCATGTTTTATGGATTGATCTACTGGGATCGATTCCAGTATTGTTTCGATAGTTTGGTCGAGCAATGAATCAAGCAAAGAAAAGAGGCCGGTTAAAAAAGCCAGACTTGCGTCTATCTTTCCTTTGGATTGACGTGCTAATAGTTCACACTGCCTCGCTCTCGAGATCGAAAGTGTATACAAAGAATTTGGTTTGTGCTCGTTAGTACTTGAAACCGCGACCAAAGAGACGAACTTTTTCAATCGGTCTTCGCCTAAATAGATTAGAGCCTGTTTGAACGATTTAATCTCCGACGATATTAGCGACGATGAGTTAACATATCTTAGTAGCTTATAAGACAAGGACACATCAGTACTGATTAATCGTTCAATTTCACTGTAGTTTATTTCGGCATTGGCAATTTCTTTGCACAGCTGAATGACAGTGATGAGAGATGGCTCAATGGCTCTTTGTTGTACCATTTCGGGCTTAGCAAAAAAGTAGCCTTGAAAAAGCGTGAATCCAACTTCTTTTGCTTGCTTGAACTCTTCATGAGTTTCTACTTTTTCGGCCAAGAATTGAATTTTACTTTTCTTTAGTTTGGCGATGAAAAAGGCGGCTTTTCCTATCGGAAGCGCTCGAATATCAAATTTGATGATCGAAATGAAAGGTAAAAACCTTAGCCACTCTGAACTTGGAATAAAGTCGTCTAATGCTAAAGTGTAGCCTTTCTTATAAAGCTCTTTAATCGCCACCAAGAGATCGTCAGTGGGCTCACAATCTTCCAGTATTTCAACAACAATGCTGTTACTTGGGAACAACTCAGGAATTTGATTGATCAGGCTTTGATAAGGAAAGTTAACATAGCCGCGCTTTTTCCCAAGGCTTTGGTAGTGAACACTCAAAAATTGATCAGACAAGAGACGGCTAGTGGCTTGCTCCGCTTCGATATCCGGAAACGTGTTCTTTGGGCCATCACGAAACAACAGCTCGTAAGCGACAGCATTACGTTCTGAATCAAATATAGGTTGACGAGCAACGTATGAATATTTCAATGTTTTAATTCTTCATCAATAATCACGAAATTAACGAGCGCTATTCTACAGTAACTTGTTCAAAAATAACTAATTGAAATTTTGTAATATTAGTGACAATGTTATCACATCAAGTCATTATTGTTTAAAAGGTAACTTTTCAATTTTAAACCCAGACTGATCAACGATAAGGACGAAGGCGCAGTTGTCCCAATCACCAAGAACAATTCGCGTCCCTTGCGTGTTATCAGTAAGCAGTACCTGATGTGTTGCCTCACGGTGTGTGTGGCCATGGATCATTAGGTTAGTGTCATGTTTTTCCATCACTCGAACCACTTCAGTCTTGTTCACATCCATAATGTCGAGAGACTTTGTGTTTTTATCGGTGCGAGTTTGTCCTTGAATATTGCTTACTATTTTCTTTCTAAAAAACAGGGGGATGCATTTAAATGTTCGCTGTAACCACGGTTGATGAACCTTAGTGCGAAACTCTTGATATTTGATATCATCTGTACATAGAGTATCTCCATGTAGAAGGATAGCAGAGGAGCCGTAGAGATCAATTTTGCACTCTTCAGGTAAAAGTTGGACGCCCGTCTCACGAGCAAATCGCTTGCCGACCAGAAAGTCTCGATTACCGTGTTGAAAATAGCACTGTACGCCAGAATCTGTGAGTTGTTTAAAGGCTTGTCTGATGCTGGATGCAAAGTCAGAGTTGTCGTCGTCTCCTAACCAAAAATCAAACAGGTCGCCTAATACATAGAGCTTGTTGGCAAACCGCGCTTTTTGGTCGAGAAATTGAAAGAAGCTCTGGGTAATATCAGGGCGAGTAGGGGATAAGTGAAGATCTGAAATAAATAATGTCGTCATAATATAAAAGAAGAGGAGCCGAAGCTCCCCTTAACCGAATTACTCTTCGATAGTCGTGCCAGTGATAAGCACTTCTTCTAGTGGTACATCTTGGTGCATACCCATAGAACCTGTTGCAACATCTTTGATTTTGTTAACAATGTCCATGCCTTCAACGACTTCAGCAAAAACACAGTAACCCCAACCATCTAGGCTTTCTGATTTAAAGTCTAGGAAAGTGTTGTTGCTAACGTTAATGAAAAACTGAGAGCTAGCTGAATGCGGTTCCATCGTACGAGCCATTGCCAACGTACCTACTTTATTGCTTAGGCCGTTGTTTGCTTCGTTCTTGATTGTCGCGCGAGTTTCTTTTTCTTTAAGGCCAGAAGTCATGCCGCCGCCTTGAACCATGAAACCATCGATTACACGGTGGAAAAGTGTGTTGTCATAAAAACCATCACGGCAGTACTGAAGGAAGTTAGCACTGGTTGCTGGTGCATCAGTTGTGTTCAGCTGAATTTTGATATCACCAAAGTTAGTGTGAAGGATGATCATTATGTATTCCTTAAATTATTTTCGACTTGAAACGGGAATTCTAGCTCAATTCTACAGACAATCAATAGATGGGTGAAAAGTGGTCAAGAAAACGGGCGAAATGTCCTGACCTACATGCGATCACTGCGAATTTTGTCCTTGCAAGCTATTACCTATCGTAGCGGGACTTGTTATACTGACGCCTTATTTGTTTCATAATTGACTAGATAGAGATCATGTTAAAGATATATAACACACTCACACGACAGAAAGAGGAATTCAAACCCATTACAGCTGGCAAAGTCGGCATGTATGTTTGTGGAGTAACCATTTACGATCTCTGTCATATTGGTCACGGTCGTACATTCGTTTCATTCGATGTGGTCTCTCGTTACCTTCGTTACTTAGGTTATGACCTTACGTTCGTGCGTAACATTACCGACATCGACGACAAAATCATCAAGCGTGCTGCTGAGAATGGCGAGAGCTGCGATGAGCTAACTGAGCGCCTGATTGGCGAGATGTACTCTGATTTTGATGCGTTAAATATGAAGCGCCCAGATATAGAGCCTCGTGCCACTGAGTATATTCAAGAAATCATTGCTTTAGTTCAGCGCTTAATTGAACGTGGCTTTGCCTACGTTGCTGATAACGGCGACGTGATGTTTGAGGTGAAGAAATATGATGAATACGGCAAGCTATCGGGTCAAGACCTAGAGCAGCTTCAAGCCGGATCTCGCGTAAGCATTGAAGTGACTAAACGCAGCCCGTTAGATTTCGTTTTATGGAAAATGTCTAAGCCGGGTGAACCCACTTGGGAATCTCCTTGGGGCCCAGGTCGTCCAGGGTGGCACATTGAGTGTTCAGCAATGAACTCTTCAATTTTAGGCGATCACTTTGATATTCACGGTGGCGGTTCCGATTTGCAGTTCCCACACCATGAAAATGAAATTGCTCAGTCATGCTGTGCCCATGGTACCCAGTATGTAAATACTTGGATGCACAGTGGAATGGTGATGATCGACAAAGAAAAAATGTCTAAATCACTCAATAACTTCTTCACTATCCGTGATGTACTGCAACACTACGATTCAGAAACGGTTCGTTATTTCTTGATGTCGGGACATTACCGCAGCCAATTGAACTACAGCGAAGACAACCTAAACCAAGCTCGTTCAGCCTTAGAGCGCCTATACACCTCTTTACGTGGCTTGGATTTATCGGCGTCTCCTGCTGGTGGTGAAGAGTATGTGACGCGTTACAGCGACGCGATGAACGACGACTTCAATACACCAGAAGCCTATTCAGTGTTATTTGATATGGCTCGTGAAGTGAACCGCTTGAAAGGTGAAAACCTAGATAAAGCTTCAGCACTTGGCGCATTGATGCGTGAACTTGCAGACGTTATCGGTATTTTGCATCAAGAACCTGAAGCCTTCCTTAAAGGTGGTGCGTCAGGCGAAGGTAATGACGATGAAGTCGCAGAGATTGAAGCACTTATTAAGTTGCGTAATGATTCTCGTGCATCAAAAGACTGGGCAAATGCCGACATGGCGCGTAACAAGTTAACGGAAATGGGCATCGTTTTAGAAGACGGAGCGCAAGGTACTACTTGGCGTCGTAAGTAATTTTTAAAAGGCACAAAGTGAATATAACCCCGTAACTTGCGAGTGTTATATTGATGATGTGCCTTTTTTATCACTTTATGAAAGGCAACTATTTTGGCACAGATGTATTTTTATTACTCAGCGATGAACGCGGGTAAGTCGACGACCTTACTGCAGTCTTCGTTTAACTATAAAGAGCGCGGAATGAATCCGGTGATCTTTACTGCAGCACTCGATGATCGTTATGGTATTGGTAAAGTAAGTTCACGAATTGGCCTACAATCTGAGGCGCAGTTATTTAGAAAAGAATCAAATCTGTTTGATGAAATCAAAGCGATTAATGAACAAGAAAAGCGTCATTGTATTTTGATTGATGAATGTCAGTTCTTATCTAAAGAACAAGTTTATCAACTGACAGAGGTTGTTGATAAGCTCCATATTCCTGTTCTTTGTTATGGTTTACGTACCGATTTTCTCGGTGAGCTTTTTGAAGGCAGTAAATACTTGCTATCTTGGGCGGATAAATTAGTTGAGCTCAAAACGATTTGTCATTGTGGTCGTAAAGCCAACATGGTGATCCGTACTGATGAAGAAGGTAACCCGATTGCAGAAGGTGACCAAGTGGCTATTGGTGGTAATGACCAATATGTATCAGTATGCCGTCAGCACTACAAAGAAGCGCTAGGCAAATAAACTGTTATCTAACACACAATAAAAAAGAGCGGATATCCGCTCTTTTTTTATAGGCTCTTTAGCCTTTAGCCTTTAGCCTTTAGCCTTTATCATCTGCGTGACCAAACTGTTTCGCGGCATAGGCCACTCGTTCAGCGGGCCTTGGGTACTCTGCCATTTCGCCTAGGTTCTCGATATGACGAAGGCGAGGCAGTAAACCTGCACCGTTAGCTATCTGAATAGCCAAGCCTGGGCGAGCATTAAGCTCAAGTACCATTGGGCCTTCTTCTTTATCAAGCACCATATCCGTGCCCATATAACCCAAACCAGTCATTTCCCATGCGCTGGATGCAAGCACGAGTAGTCGCTCCCAGTGAGGAACTTGCAAAAGTGCGAGCTCTTTGTCGGTATCTGGGTGGTGTGTGATGGGCTGATCAAACTGAACGGCACGTACCGCTTTGCCCGTCGCCATGTCAATTCCTACGCCTACTGCGCCTTGGTGTAGATTCGCTTTACCATCAGAGGCAGACGTTGAAAGGCGCATCATCGCCATGACAGGGTAGCCCTTAAATACGATAATTCGTACATCTGGCACCCCTTCGTAACTGAAACCTTCAAAACAGTCGTCAAACTTAATCAGGTTTTCTACAACGGCGACGTCGTTTTTACCGCCAAGAGAAAACAGGCCAGCGAGAGCGTTACTAATATGGCGTTCTACGTCTTCTTTATTGATGACAGCACCAGAGGGCTTGGTATATTCGCCATTTTTATGCGAAACAATAACCAAAATACCCTTACCACCACTACCTTGTGCAGGCTTTATCACAAATCCTGGCCAGTTCTCAACCATCTTATGAATGGTTCTTACGGCAGCTTGATGGCTGATAACGCCAATCAGGGCAGGAACCGTCGCGCCTGCTTTTTCTGCGATGATTTTCGTTTTTAGCTTATCATCGACCAAAGGGTACTTTGAGCGATCGTTGTATCGCCCAATGTAACTGTGGTTTCGTTGATTCATCCCCATTATGCCTTTGGTCTTTAGCTTAGATGGGGAAGTAAATGACCCAAACATAGTCTAATCCTCAGATAATGGTTTAAAACGACGAAGTTCCGTTAGACGATATCCCGTGTAAGTACCAAGCAGCATGATAACCGCAAGAATAATTAGCTGTAGGCCGATAAAGTTAAACGTTAGGTGCTGAACATACGGGTTAGTCATTGCAAGATATACCAGTATAGCGGTTAGCAATGAACCACCACCTTGCAGGAATACTTCTTTACCGCCTTCTTCTTCCCATAGAATAGACATACGTTCTACCGTCCAAGACAAGATGATCATTGGGAAGAAAGTAATGGTAAGTCCTTCATTTAATCCAATATTGAATGAAACAATGGTGAAGACCGCGATAATCATAATTACCGTTATGATTACGGCGGATATCCGTGCAACCAACAAGAGGTTTAGCTTAGATAAATACCCACGAATAATGAGACCGGTACCAACAATGAGAAGGAAGCCAACGATACCTGTGAGCAATGTAGTTTGAACAAATGCAACGGCAATCAAGACTGGCATGAATGTGCCTGATGTTTTCAAACCGATGATTACCCGTAAGAACACAACGATAAGTGCACCAATAGGGATGAGCATGATGGTTTTGAACATGGATTGTTCGGCAAGAGGCAAACTATGAATTGAAAAGTTCAATAAGCTATCGGCTTCGACTTTTTGAGCCGTTGCTTGCTGTGGGGTCACATCTTGTAAGATCATGGAAAAATGGACTTGGCTATTTTTTCCGCCAACAACATCGAGTAGAGAAACGTTAGATTCATCCCAGACGAGCAAGTTGTTTTGTTTAACTTGTTCACTTTGATTTACATCGAATAATTCCCATTCTTTACCATCCCACACTTCGATCATTGGCATGATATTTTGGCGACGGCGTCCATCTTCTAGTTGAACGACACCCACCAGTTTGTTCGGAATGGCTGCATAGCTTAGAAGCTTAGAGGTGATCAGTACTTTGTCGTTATTATTCAATAATAGCGAAGCGTTTTGGCTATCTTTGTCGTTGAGTTGTTTAATCAGCTCACGAGCCAAAGTGGCGTTGTCGGCACTGCGTTGAGTCGCCTGAGCCAAAACAGATTGAGCAGCAGCGTCTTGTGGGCCATCAAAAATAGGTTTTTCAATGGGATCATCGCTTGGTGGAATGGAGTCAACTTTGGCTTGGTCATCAACTAAAAACTGAGTTTTATAGTAAATAGTTTGAGGGCCACTAGCATGACGAATTGTCCACTCAGCACGTCGGCCGGCATCGGTTGCTGTATAAGCGATACCATAACCTGGAGAAGATGCACTTTCATTAATTAGGGTGTAACCGGTTTGTGTGCCAGGCGCGGCAAGAGACGCTTTAACTGGCTTATCGAGTGCATTGAATTCGACACGAGCTTCAATATCCCAAATTTGACGTGTTTCACCTGGGGTTAAAGGTACGCCATAATCCGTGTGGCGTAATAGACTTAGTGCACTGCCTGCAATAAGCAGAAAGGCAACTAAGAAGTAAAATGGAACTTTAGACGTCATAAAGATTTATCCTTAAATACAATTATTTAGTTTTAGTTTGTAGGTATTGTTTGCTTACATCAACTAACGCGATATCTTGTATGAACTCTCTACCTAGCAAAATAGGATGGCTCATTTGTGAGCGGTCGGCCAAAGTGAACTGAGCTTTCTCGTGTACATCACCAAGTTGTACCCAGAGCTCTACCACAATTCTACGTTCGCCATCAGTGTTAGTCGCTTGACGAATTTTCACGTAGCGCACGACAGGCGATTCAATCCAGTGCATTTCATCTGCTGCCGTAGAATCATCTTTTATATGAAATTTAACCCAAGTTTTTCCATTTCGCTCAAATTCTTGAATATCAATGGCATTAATTGAAGAAGTTGTGGCGCCGGTATCAACTCTCGCGTCAAACTGTTGCTTAATCGTATCAATTTTTACTTTTTCAATTGCGCCGAGTACAACTGGCTGAGAGGGAGGGGCGCTGGTAACGGCCGGGGAAACTTTTGGTTTTTCTGGAGTGATGAGTGTGAAATGCTTAGCTTGCGTTTTACGCAAATGAACTACCTCACCGTGTAATTTCACTAGTTCTTCATTTAGCGCATCAATTTTATTGTTCTGCTGATCTATTTCAACGGGAAAGCTATCCAGTTTCGTTTGTATGTTTTGCTCTGATTGATTAATTGCTTCGAGTGTCGTTTGGCTGTATTTTTCGCCGTCGATCAGTGTACACCCTGATAGGGCAGCAATAATGGCAATTGCAGTGAATTTTTTGAGCATTGTTTACCTATAGCAGACAGATAGTTAACAGAAGTATTTTACAAAGTGTATATGATAAAAAAGGATGCGTGAAGCATCCTAATGTTAATCTCTGGTCAGGTTCGCCTTTACGGTTTTTTTGCAACCAAAATAGCTCTTCTTGGGGCAGGGTGACCTTCAACGGTTTTACTTGGATCGTTAGGATCTAAGTAGTTTGGCAGCGAGTTGTGGGTCATCCATTCTGTGGTGCGTTGTTCACCTATGGTGGTTACATTTTCATCGACAATGTTCACATCAACGAAGCCACAAGTTTCTAACCACACCTTCAGAGCTTTAGCCGAAGGAAAGAAATAGACATTACGCATTTGCGCATAGCGATCCATTGGAACTAAAACCGTATTTTCATCCCCTTCAATAACCAAAGTTTCAAGCACCAATTCACCACCAGAAACCAATTGATTTTTAAGCTGAATGAGATGATCCAGCGGCGAACGGCGATGGTATAGCACACCCATACTAAAGACAGTATCAAAGGCTTTTAGTTCAGGCAGTTGCTCAATGCCTAATGGCAATAAGTGCGCACGTTGGTCGTTGCCCATTAATTTACGGACCGCTTCAAACTGAATCAGGAATAGATGCGAAGGATCGATGCCAACACATAGGCGTGCTTCTTCACCAAGCATACGCCACATGTGATAGCCATTACCGCAGCCAACATCCAAAACTGAACGGTTCTTCAGTGGTGAGATGTGTGGAAGCACTCGATCCCATTTCCAGTCCGAGCGCCACTCAGTGTCTATGTGGATGTCGTGTAAGTGATAAGGGCCTTTACGCCAAGGGTGGAACGTTTTTAATAAGTTTTCTAACTTTTTTTGTTCGCCAGAATGAATTGGAGTGTGATTCGAGAGTGTTACCGAGTCCTTCAATTCGATGTTATCTGGGCTGCCTTCAGGAATTTTCTTAAGCGCTCTTAACCAGCGATCGAAATCACCATGTTCTGCGTTTTGCCAATCCGTTAGCTGTTGTGGAAGCGTATTCAGCCAAGGTTGAAGTTGGTCGTCTTGGGAAATCAATTGATAAAAATTAGCAAAATTGAACATATGAGGTTTCGTTATTAGTTAAGTTAAAGGGGTGAAGATAATGGGTTACAGGTTACAGGTTACAGGTTACAGGTTATAGGTAACAGGTTATAGCTGAGGGGGCAGTCCAATATTCTGTAGGGTTTGCCCGTCCTGTTCCCTGTAATCTTTTACCCATAATCCTATTTTATGGCGAACATAGAGCCGAAGTTAAAGCATTGGAACCAGACTTCATTACTGGAAAAGCCAATCTCTTCAAAGCGCGCTTTGTGAGACTGAATAGAATCCGGACGCATGACGTTTTCAATCGCACTGCGTTTTTGGCTTATTTCTAGCTCGCTGTAGCCATTAGCACGCTTAAAGTCATGGTGCAGGTCGATCAAGAGCTCATTCGCTGTTTCATCTTCGAATACGTATTTCTCAGATAAAATCAAAATGCCGCCGGTACGCAAACCCGCATGAATTTTTTTAAGTAGCGTGACGCGATCTTCAGGAGACAAAAACTGCAAAGTGAAATTTAACACCACAACGGAGGCATCTTCTATTTCAATATTTCTAATATCGGCTTCAACCACGGTGACCGGAGTTTCTGAACGATAGGCATTAATATGAAGTTTACAACGTTCGACCATGGCCGCTGAATTGTCGACTGCAATGATCTCGCAGCCTTCTTGCTCAATATGGCGGCGCATAGAAAGTGTTGCAGCGCCTAATGAACAGCCTAGGTCATACACTTTTGAATGCGGTTTTGCAAAACGTTCTGCCAACATGCCGATAGCCGAGATGATGTTGCTGTAACCGGGTACCGATCGTTGAATCATATCGGGAAAAACTTCCGCTACGCGCTCATCGAATGTGAAATCACCGATTTTATTGATGGGAGCTGAAAAGATAGTGTCTTTATTGCTCATAATGCTCTCTCGCTTGGGCCGTTAACATGCGGTCTAATTTGTAGGCATGCCTATTTAAGGGGGCGTATTTTATGCAAAATTGCTGCAATTGTCATTAGTAGAGCAAGGTACTTATAAATTAACTGAGGAAAGGATGGCTAAATCACTCTGATTTGGCATAAATTGAGTTAAAACACTGTGATTCTGCTTTGCTCATAAAATGAAAATGAGGCTATAATCGTTGCTTCGTTTTTGTCTTTGCCGATAAATTGGTCGCTTGTTGTACTAAAAAGCACCAAGGCTAGATAAAACACAACAAATTCTATGCCTGATGGTCGATTTTTAGTGACTTTCAGCGTATAAATGGACGTTTGCACTGCTGGCACTCAATCACGCGAGCAGCTTAGAAATTGATAACTTATTAGAGATTGGGAAATTCATTATGCGTACCCATTATTGTGGTCACCTGAACAAGTCCCTTGCAGGACAAACTGTAGAATTGTGCGGCTGGGTTAACCGTCGCCGTGATTTAGGCGGTCTTATCTTCATTGATATGCGAGATCGTGAAGGCATCGTTCAGGTTGTCGTCGACCCAGATATGAAAGATGTATTTGCGGAAGCGAACCAGTTACGTAATGAATTTTGCATCAAGCTAACGGGTGAAGTACGCCTTCGTCCAGAAAGCCAAATCAATAAAGATATGGCAACAGGCGAAGTTGAGCTGATCGCAACGGGTCTTGAAATCATTAACCGCTCTGAAGCACTGCCGTTAGATTTCAACCAAACAAACAGTGAAGAGCAGCGTCTTAAGTACCGTTACATTGACTTACGCCGCCCTGAAATGAGCGATCGTATTAAGCTTCGCGCGAAAGCATCAAGCTTTGTCCGTCGTTTTCTAGATGGCAACGATTTCCTAGACATCGAAACGCCAGTACTGACCAAAGCAACACCAGAAGGCGCTCGTGATTACCTAGTACCAAGCCGCGTACATAAAGGCAGCTTCTACGCTTTGCCTCAATCACCTCAGTTGTTCAAGCAACTGCTGATGATGTCTGGTTTTGACCGCTACTACCAAATCGTTAAATGTTTCCGTGATGAAGATTTACGTGCTGACCGTCAGCCTGAATTTACTCAAATCGATATCGAAACTTCTTTCATGTCAGCTGAACAAGTTCGTGGCGTGACAGAAAAAATGATCCGCGAAATGTGGCAAGAGCTGCTTAGCGTTGATTTGGGTGAATTCCCAATCATGCCTTTCTCTGAAGCGATTCGTCGTTTCGGCAGCGATAAGCCGGATCTACGTAACCCATTAGAGTTGGTTGACGTAGCGGATCTTGTTAAAGACGTTGAGTTTAAAGTATTTGCAGGCCCAGCTAACGATGAAAAAGGCCGCGTAGCGGTTATTCGTGTACCGGGTGGCGCTAAACTGACGCGTAAGCAAATCGATGGCTACGGCGCATTTGTTGGCATTTACGGCGCGAAAGGGTTGGCATGGATGAAAGTAAACGACCGTGCTGCTGGCATGGAAGGCATTCAATCTCCAGTTGCTAAATTCCTAAGTGAAGACGTAATCAACGGTATTCTTGATCGTACTCAAGCAGAAAGTGGCGACATCATTTTGTTTGGTGCTGATAAAGCAAACATCGTATCCGAAGCTCTGGGTGCACTTCGTCTGAAACTTGGCGAAGATTTAGAGCTAACCAACAAAGAAGCATGGGCCCCACTTTGGGTTGTTGACTTCCCAATGTTCGAAGAAGATGGCGAAGGTAACCTGCACGCAATGCACCACCCATTTACTTCACCACTAGGTGTTAATGCGGCTGAATTGGCAGCAAACCCAGCAGCAGCTAACTCGAATGCTTACGATATGGTGATCAACGGCTACGAAGTGGGTGGCGGCTCTGTTCGTATCCACAATGCTGAGATGCAAAGCACCGTGTTCAATATTCTGGGCATTGAAGAAAAAGAGCAGCAAGAGAAGTTCGGCTTCTTATTGGATGCACTTAAATACGGAACACCACCGCACGCCGGCCTTGCTTTCGGTCTAGACCGTTTGGCTATGCTACTTTGTGGTACTGATAACATCCGTGACGTTATCGCATTCCCTAAAACAACGGCAGCATCTTGCTTGCTAACCAATGCACCAAGTGTTGCCAACCCTGCCTCTTTAGAAGAGCTAGCGGTAGCGGTTGTTGCTAAAGAAAAAGAAGCAGACGCTTAGTTTTCGGATATTTGTCTGATTTCAAATAAATAAAATGCGAAGCGCTAATAGGTTTATTCTATTAGCGCTTTCTTTTTTGCTAGTATCTTTCTATTCAAAATAGCTCTTATCTGTATTAGGGCTCAGTTCGGAACACATACGCATGTCGATAATCCTCGGTATTGACCCAGGTTCACGTATCACAGGTTATGGCGTTATTCGTCAACAAGGCCGTCACTTACACTACTTAGGCAGTGGTTGTATTCGTACTTCTCACGACGATTTACCTAGCCGTTTGAAACAAATATTTGCCGGTGTCTCTGAAATCATTACTCAGTTTCAGCCAGACGTATTTGCGATTGAGCAGGTGTTTATGTCAAAAAATGCCGATTCAGCTTTAAAGTTGGGGCAGGCCCGTGGTGCAGCGATCGTTGCTGCGGTTAATGCTGATCTTCCTGTTCATGAGTATGCAGCAAGGCTTATCAAGCAAGCGGTAACAGGTACGGGCGGAGCAGATAAAAGCCAAGTGCAGCACATGGTAATGAACATGTTGAAGCTTCCTGGGAAACCACAAGCCGACGCCGCCGATGCGCTTGGTGTGGCTATCTGTCATGCCAATACCAATAAAACACTTGTTGCGCTAGCCGGTAAAGCAACTGGAGCTAAAAAAGGGCGATATAGGTGATTTAAGTGCTAAGAGCGAAGTACTAAAAGCTAAGTTAGAAGAGCGAAGGGGAAAACTTCTTATCAGGTGCAAGGTCGCTTCTACTTTAGCCCTATCTCTTCGCGCCCTTTCTTTACTGGCTATCCATCCAGTTATCTATTATTATCGAATTCAAGTTTTAAATTCCAAAATCAAAGGAAACCCAAGTGATTGGACGTCTTCGTGGCATATTGTTAGAAAAGCAACCACCAGAATTATTAATTGAAGTAGGCGGCATTGGCTATGAAGTCCAAATGCCAATGAGCTGCTTTTATGAATTGCCAGAAGTGGGGACAGAAGCGGTTGTGTATACTCACTTTATCGTAAGAGAAGATGCCCAGTTACTCTATGGGTTTAATACCGTAAAAGAACGTGCCCTTTTTCGCGAAGTGATTAAGGCTAATGGTGTAGGGCCGAAACTAGGGCTTGCGATTCTTTCTGGAATGAATGCACAACAGTTTGTATCTTGCGTTGAGCGAGAAGATGTGTCGACATTGGTTAAATTACCCGGTGTTGGCAAGAAAACCGCCGAGCGTCTTGTTGTCGAGATGAAAGATCGCCTGAAAGGCTGGGGAGCCGGGGATTTATTTACTCCTGCAACCGACGCAGCTCCAATGGACAGCGGCTTAGGCGGAGTAAGCTCGAATGCAGAAGACGAAGCAGTAAGCGCATTGGTTGCCTTAGGTTATAAACCCGTACAAGCAACTAAAGTCGTGTCACAAGTGGCTAAACCAGACATGACAAGCGAAGCATTGATCCGAGACGCCCTGAAGTCGATGGTGTAGAAGTGCGAAATGCTAAGTGCGAAATACTAAGTGCGAAATGCTAAGTATTAAAGCTTAAAGCTTAAAGCTTAGTACTTAGCTCTTAGTACTTAGCTCCTACAAACAGGAACCTATTTTTTATGATCGAAGCAGATCGATTGATAGCGCCGGACAACCCGGTATTTAAAGAAGAAGACATAGACGTAATAGATCGTGCTATTCGTCCTAAAAAGTTGGAAGACTATCGAGGACAAGATCATGTTCGTGGGCAAATGGAAATCTTTATCAAAGCCGCACAACTTCGAAGTGAAGCTTTAGATCACCTTCTGATTTTCGGCCCTCCAGGTTTGGGTAAAACCACGCTCGCTAATATTGTAGCCAATGAAATGGAAGTGAATATTCGCACCACTTCTGGTCCTGTGTTGGAGAAAGCAGGGGATCTAGCGGCATTACTGACCAACCTTGAAGAAAACGACGTCTTGTTTATTGATGAGATACATCGATTAAGTCCAGTTGTTGAAGAAGTCTTATACCCAGCAATGGAAGATTATCAGTTGGACATTATGATAGGTGAAGGGCCTGCGGCACGTTCTATTAAAATAGATTTGCCTCCGTTTACCTTGATTGGCGCAACAACGCGTGCTGGTTCATTGACTTCTCCGCTTCGTGACCGCTTTGGTATAGTTCAGCGCCTTGAATACTACAACGTAGAAGATTTGCAGCACATAGTGAAAAGAAGCGCCGACTGCCTGGGTTTATCTATGGAATCTGACGGAGCCCTTGAAGTTGCTCGTCGCTCTAGAGGTACCCCTCGTATTGCTAACCGATTACTAAGACGCGTGCGAGATTATGCAGAAGTAAAAGGTAATGGTCA
Source organism: Vibrio tapetis subsp. tapetis (assembly GCF_900233005.1). Classification (NCBI taxonomy): domain Bacteria; kingdom Pseudomonadati; phylum Pseudomonadota; class Gammaproteobacteria; order Vibrionales; family Vibrionaceae; genus Vibrio; species Vibrio tapetis. The sequence goes on along the minus strand of NZ_LT960611.1, from coordinate 1,075,611 downwards.
TATCTGCAACGACATTGCAGATAAAGCTCTGAATATGCTTGATGTCGATAGCCAAGGGCTAGACTACATGGATAGAAAATTGCTACTCGCTATTATGGAAAAATTCAGCGGTGGACCAGTAGGGTTAGATAACTTAGCAGCAGCTATCGGTGAAGAGAAAGACACCATCGAGGATGTGATTGAGCCTTATCTCATTCAGCAGGGTTATTTACAAAGAACACCAAGAGGTCGAATAGCGACAGATCGCGCCTATTTGCATTTTGGTTTAGATAAATAACGGGCACATTTACAAAATATTCGTCTTAGCTAATGTAGGTCAACCTGATGGTTGGCCTTTTTTATTGTGTTTTAACGGCAAGATATTAGCGTTTCGTGCTGCTATTTTTGATTTCTATAAGAATAAATACGCATAAAAAAAGCTGGGCTAATTACAAATAGGAAGTGAAAATAGTGATCTAAAGCACATGATGGTGCGGATTTTCTCGTTATTTTATTGATCTCTATCATTTTGGTTGTTTTTTGTTCGCTACTACGAGTTGTGTCATGATCTAGATCAATGCGGGAAAATGCCATAAACCTTTTGAAACATTGTTCTTTTATCAGTAGTATTAGCCCGAGCTATATTAGCTCTTACTTAACAATTAATCAACCAAAAAAATACATATTTATAACAATGATTTGAAGTTAGCAACATTCACGTTGTTAGCCCTGCTTTTTGCTCAAAATAAGTGGGTTTAACTGAAGCATAAATTAAAATGTATTGTGTCATTCAGCCGGCACAAAAGGAGTTATCATGATTGACATAGTTGATCTGTCGCGGTTCCAATTTGCATTGACAGCGATGTATCACTTCCTATTCGTTCCATTGACTTTGGGTATGGCATTCTTACTTGCCATCATGGAGTCTTTATACGTAATGACCGATAAGCAAATCTACAAGGACATGACCAAGTTCTGGGGTAAGCTTTTTGGCATCAACTTCGCTCTAGGTGTGGCAACAGGCCTTACCATGGAGTTCCAATTTGGTACTAACTGGTCTTATTACTCTCATTACGTAGGCGATATATTTGGTGCTCCTCTCGCCATTGAAGCGCTGGTAGCCTTCTTCCTAGAATCCACTTTTGTTGGTCTTTTCTTCTTCGGTTGGGATCGTTTATCCAAACGTCAGCACTTGGCAGTAACTTGGCTTGTTGCACTTGGTTCAAACTTCTCTGCACTTTGGATTTTGGTTGCAAACGGTTGGATGCAAAACCCGATTGGGGCAGAATTTAACTTCGAAACCATGCGTATGGAAATGGTGAGCTTTGCTGAAGTGGTGTTAAACCCAGTTGCACAAGTTAAATTTGTTCATACCGTCGCTTCTGGCTATACCACGGGCGCAATGTTCGTTCTTGGTATCAGTGGTTTCTACTTGCTTAAAGGCCGCGACATCGCGTTTGCTCGCCGTTCATTTGCTATTGCAGCGTCATTTGGTATGGCAGCGATCTTGTCTGTAATCGTACTGGGTGATGAGTCTGGCTACGAGCTAGGTGAAGTGCAAAAAGTGAAGCTAGCTGCGATTGAAGCGGAATGGCATACAGAGCCAGCTCCTGCCGCATTTACGTTGTTCGGTATCCCTAATCAAGAAACCATGGAGACGGATTACGCCGTTAAAATTCCATTCTTGATGGGCATCATTGCCACTCGTTCAATCGATACAGAAGTAACAGGCTTACGTGAACTGCGTGACGATCACGTTGATCGTATCCGCAATGGTATGTATGCCTACGAGCTTTTAACCAAGCTTCGTGGTGGTGACAAATCAGACCATAACGTTGCCGCATTTGATGAAGTAAAAGGTGACCTAGGTTACGGCTTACTACTGAAGCGTTATACCGACGACGTTGTCGATGCGACAGAAGATCAAATTCAAGCCGCAGCGGATGACTCAATCCCAACAGTATGGCCTCTATTCTGGGCGTTCCGTCTGATGGTAGGTTGTGGGTTCGTTATGCTATTTGTATTTGGCGCAGCGTTTGTACAAACATGTCGTCAAAAAATCGAACAGAAACCTTGGGTTCTTAAAGCGGCATTGTTCAGTATTCCACTACCATGGATTGCGATAGAAGCCGGTTGGTTTGTTGCCGAGTTTGGTCGTCAGCCATGGGCAGTCGGTGAGATTCTTCCTGTTCATCAGGCTGCGTCATCACTGACAATGTCGGAACTTTGGATATCGTTGGGTGTGATTATTGCCCTCTACACCGCGTTCTTGATTGCTGAAGTATACCTAATGGTGAAATTCTCTCGTCTAGGTCCAAGCAGCCTGAAAACTGGCCGCTATCACTTTGAACAAGAAGCTAACTCTGTTGAAGACAAAGTTAACCGTCAAGTAGAAGCATAAGCAGGGAGATTAGATTATGTTTGATTACGAAATCTTGCGATTCATATGGTGGGTGCTCATTGGCGTACTGTGTATTGGTTTCGCAGTAACAGATGGCTTTGACATGGGCGTAGGTGCGCTTGTACCTGTTATCGGTAAAACGGATAGCCAACGTCGAGTGATGATTAACTCAATCGCTCCACACTGGGACGGCAACCAAGTTTGGTTGATTACAGCCGGTGGCGCATTGTTCGCGGCATGGCCGTTAATTTATGCAACGTCGTTCTCTGCTTTTTACCTAGCAATGTATGTCACGCTAGCGGCGCTTTGGGTAAGACCTATTGCTCTGGACTACCGTTCAAAGCTAGAAGATACCAAATGGCGTAACGCATGGGATGCAGGCATCTGCTTCAGTGGCGTTGTTCCTCCACTGATCTTTGGTGTGGCGTTTGGTAACCTGTTATTGGGTGTTCCATTTGAGCTAAATGAGTTCATGATGGCGACATACCATGGTTCATTCTTTAAATTGCTTCACCCATTTGCTCTGCTTTGTGGTCTAGTTAGCTTGTCTATGATTGTCATGCAAGGTGCTACATGGCTTCAAATGAAGACAACCGGTGACGTACACGCTCGTGCACGAGTGGTTGCGCAAGTGATGGCTGCATTAGTGATTGTTACTTTTGTCGGTGCAGGTGTATGGATTCAAAGTATTGAAGGTTATGTTGTCGTTAGTAACATCGACATTGCCGCGCAATCTAACCCACTGAGTAAAGAAGTGGAAATGGTTGCGGGCGCATGGATGAATAACTTCAAAACGTACCCAGCAATGTGGGCGGCGCCAATTTTAGGTGTTGTTATGCCTTTGGTTGTTGTTCTTGCTTCTCGCTTTGAAAAATGCGCAATCTCGTTCATCAGCTCAAGCCTTGCGAATGCAGGTGTTATCTTGACAGCTGGTTTTGCTATGTTCCCGTTCATTATGCCTTCAAGCTTTAATCCGGACCATAGTTTGACCATGTGGGATTCAACTTCAAGTGAACTAACGCTAAACCTAATGACAGGTGTTGCAATGGTTATGGTACCTATCATCCTTGCTTATACGTCGTGGACCTACTACAAAATGTTTGGTCGTTTAGATGATAAATACATTGAAGAAAACAAGAATTCCCTCTACTAAGGAGTATTGATTATGTGGTATTTCGCCTGGATTTTAGGTGTATTGCTAGCCTGTGCATTTGGCATCATCAATGCACTATGGTTAGAGCATTCAGAAATGATGGATAAAGACAGCGAGTAAGCCCGTTAAGGCTTAAGCGGTATAGAGTAAGCCCTACAAAAATAATTGTGGGGCTTATTTTTTTGGAACAACTTTAGATAAGATCTTTAGGTTAAACCTAATGAGAGGTAGTCATGAGTGAATTGAATCAACGAGTAGAGCAACTGCATGCTCCGCTTGATAAAACGTTACTTCGAGCTGCGGTCATTATAATGGCGTTTGTTCAGGTGATATTGTTCATGTGGGAGCCGCAAACTTTTGCCGACAATATTGGCAGTTTTAGCCCCATGCTAGGTATTTTGTTTGTTTGGGCTATCTGCGCCAGCATGGTATATGGCGTCGGGTTCAAGCCAATATTTTGGTTATGGCAAATCATCTTCAGCCCTTATCTTTCAATCGCGGTGCTAGGGTATGTTTCATTCTTGTACTGGCTCTAGCATAATTTAGACCTGACTCATCAGTGAAATCTTTCCAGACATCATTAAATGCGAGTGGTTTTTAATCAACTGCTCGCATTTTTAATTCCTGTCTCAAAAAAACATGTTCTTTTTCGAGCCTAATTGGCAACATAAGGTATAGTAACCTTTCATTTTTATTGTGTTGGTAGCGTTGTGCACGAAAAGAAACAGCCTGTATTTGAATGGCCAATCACCATCTATTATGAAGATACTGATGCTGGTGGCGTTGTGTATCATTCTAATTACTTAAAGTTTTTCGAGCGAGCAAGGACGGAACTTTTACGTTCGGTTGGCGTCTCTCAACAGGTACTTTTAGAAAAGAACACAGGGTTTGTTGTTCGCCACATGGACATAGATTTTATCCAAGGCGCTAAACTTGACCAACAATTAACAGTTTTGACGACAATCACGCAGTTAAAACGTGCCTCAATTACGTTTTGTCAGGAATTAGTCAATCCTGAAGGTAAGATATTGTGTAAAGCCTTAGTTAAGGTAGCATGCATAGACTCTAAACTCATGAAACCCCAAGCGATACCAAACTCAATTACATCGGAGTTGTTAGACAGTGAATGCTGATATTTCCATTTTAGATCTCGTTTTAGAAGCCAGCTTATTAGTACAACTGGTTATGTTAACCCTACTCGGGATGTCTGTAGTGTCATGGGCCATGATCATCAAGCGCAGCAAAGTGCTGAACCATGCCATAAAAGAAGCAGAAAAATTTGAAGACAAGTTTTGGTCAGGCGTGGATCTTTCTCACCTTTACCAAGAAGTCAAAGCTCGTAAAGATAGCCTAGCGGGTACACAGCAAATCTTTTATCAAGGATTTACTGAGTTTGCGAAACTTCGTCGAACTTCGGGTGCATCGCCAGATTACGTGATGGAAGGAACAGGCCGTGCAATGCGCGTTTCGGTTTCACGTGAAGTAGATGAACTAGAAACCAACTTACCATTTTTAGCGACCGTTGGTTCAATCAGCCCTTACATCGGGTTGTTCGGAACGGTATGGGGCATCATGCACGCATTCATCGCATTAGGTGAAGTTAAGCAGGCGACGCTTGCGATGGTTGCTCCGGGCATTGCAGAAGCGTTAATCGCGACCGCAATGGGGCTTTTTGCGGCCATACCCGCTGTTATGGCTTACAACCGCTTGAGTAACCAAGTGGCTAAAGTCGAGCATAGCTACGCAACATTTTCTGAAGAGTTCCACAGTATTCTTCATCGCCAAGCGATGACGAATAAGGATTAATCATGGCCGGGTATCAACGAAAACGCCGTAAGCTCACAGCTGAAATAAATGTTGTGCCTTACATTGATGTCATGTTGGTGTTACTTATCATCTTTATGGTGACTTCACCGTTCGTAACTCAAGGTGTGGATGTCGAGCTTCCAAAGACCTCAACGGCAAAATCGACGTCTGAGTTAGCCGGCGATAGCAATGCGAGCTTTATCATCGTTGAAATTGATAAAGACGGGCAGCTTGGGCTTAGCGTGAATAACGAAGATGTTGTTCGTGGTATGAGTTTAGAAGACGTCATTGTAAGAGTTAAAGCTGAAATCTCAATTGCGCCAGACTCACCGGTTGCAGTGGGGGGGGATGCAAACACACCTTATTCAGAAGTCGTACTGGTATTGGATGAACTCGGTCAAGCAGGTATTCCCAAAGTGGGTTTGTTGACGGATCTTAGATAGGGATGGCTGTCGGTCAATCGATGAAAAAAAAGAGCAGTTATACCTCAGCTATTGTTGTCTCAGTAGCGATGCACGTCGTGTTAGCGGTCGCTCTATTATGGGGGGCCGACTTCACGATGTCGAAACCACAAGCGTCTGGCAACATGGTGCAAGCGGTGGTGATTGATCCGAAAGCGGTTCAAAAGCAAGCCAGAGAAATAAGACAACAACGCGAATCAGCGAAACGAGCGGAACAAGAACGTATTGATAAGCTCCGTAAACAAAGCGAACAGCTAGAGAAAAACCGTAAGGCAGAAGAAGCAAAAATACGAAAGCTGAAAGAACAAAAAGCTCAGGCAGATAAAGAAGCGCGCAATGCTGAAAAAGCACGCGTTAAGAAAGAGCAAGAGCGTAAAGCGTCTGCTGAAAAAGCCGAGAAAGAAAAGGTTAGGGCGGCTAAAATCGAAAAAGAACGCATAGCCAAAGAGGCGGCGGTCAAGAAAGCAGAAGCCGAACGTGTAGCTAAACAAGCGGCCATTGCTAAGGCTGAAAAAGAAAGGCTACAGCGAGAAAAAGAAGCGGCAGCGGCTAAAGAAAAGGCACGTAAAGAAAAAGCAGCGGCAGCCAAAGCCGAGCAAGAACGAATTGCACAGCAAAAGGCTGCAAAAGAAGCCGCTCAAAAAGCCAAACAAGAAAAAGAGCGTCTTAAGCGTTTAGAAAAAGAACGTAAAGAGCAAGAAGAAGCGTTAGATAACATCTTCTCAGGGCTAGAAGACGAAGTGTCTGCGAATAGCTCTGCAAAACAACAGTTCGTGACGGATGAAGTTCAACGTTACGGTGCAATTTACACACAATTAATTCAAAGCCGTCTTTTAAAGGATGACTCTTTTTTGGGAAAGTCTTGCAAGATCAATATGCGAATGCTTCATACGGGTAGCGATGCTCTAGTGAACAGTGTAAAGGTTTTGGAAGGTGATAAACGGGTATGTGCTGCGACCAAAAGCGCGATTGCTCAAGTGGGCTCATTTCCTGTTCCAAAAGATAGAGATGTTGCTGAAAAATTAAAAGATATCAATTTATTGGTAGAGTTAGACTAAAGGGAAATAAGACGTGATAAAACGCCTTTTACTGGGATTGTTCGTGTTATGTACCAGCATGACAAACGTTGCAAACGCAGCGTTAGAATTAGTGATTACCGACGGCATAGACTCCGCAAGGCCGATAGCCATAGTGCCATTTAAATGGGAAGGCGAGAAAAAACTGCCTCATGATATCAGTGCAATTATTGCCTCTGATCTTCAGCGCAGTGGTAAATTTAGCCCAGTTGCGGCCAATAAAATGCCGCAAACGCCTTATAACGATGAAGAAGTTGATTTTCAGTCGTGGACGGCAATGGGGGTGGATGCACTGTTAACCGGTACGATCACCGAAAACGCGCAAGGCAACTTCCTGATTCGCTATGAACTGATCGATACAGTGAGAGGCCAACTTACGGATGGCCAAAGCCGAGCGCTTAGCGAAACAGGTGAGCTGGTTCTTTCTAAAGATCACGTCCTATTTAATAAACGTGCGACGGTACCTGGTGAACGCATGCGTGAATACGCTCACCGTATCTCAGATTTGGTATACGAGCAGCTAACGGGGGACAAGGGCGCATTCTTGACTCGTATTGCGTATGTGGTCGTTAACGATAAAGACAAATACCCATATCAGCTCAGAATCGCAGATTATGACGGTTATAATGAGCGTTTAGTTCTGCGTTCTATGCAACCTTTGATGTCTCCAGCATGGTCTCCAGACGGCAGACAGCTTGCTTACGTGAGCTTTGAAAACGGCCAAGCAGAGGTGTTCTTGATGGACATCTACTCAGGAAAGAGAGAAAAATTAACGTCTTTCCCTCGCCATAACGGTGCACCGAGGTTCTCACCTGATGGCAAAAAGCTTGCCTTGGTATTATCTAAAACGGGCAGCCTGCATGTTTACGTATTGGATCTCGAAACTCGTAAGCTGACACAAATAACGAGAGGTAGAGCAAATAATACGGAACCTTATTGGTATCCTGATGCGCAATCGTTAATATTTACCTCGGATCGGGGTGGTAAACCGCAGATTTATCGAGTAAATTTGTTAGATGGGGCAACAGACCGTTTAACTTGGCAAGGCAGCCAAAACTTGGGCGGGCAAATTACACCAGATGGAAAATTTTTGATTATGGTTAATCGAAATGACTCCGGGTTCAATTTGGCTAAACAAGATTTGGAAACTGGGGCCGTACAGGTGTTAACGAAAACACAACTGGACGAGTCTCCAAGCATTGCACCAAATGGTGGTATGGTTATCTATAGCTCCATGTACAATAAGAAAAATGTACTTTCTATGGTTTCTATAGACGGACGTTTTAAAGCAATATTGCCTGCAACAAATGGGCGCGTTAGAGCACCAGCTTGGTCACCATTTTTGTAGCAAAGTAACCAATTTTTGGTCACAAAAAATTTTGAACAAATAAGGAAGAATAAGATGCAACTGAATAAAGTTCTTAAAGGGCTTCTAATTGCGCTACCTGTATTAGCGGTTACAGCATGTAGCTCAAGCAACGAAGCTGCTGATGCATCTGCATCACAGAAAACGAATAACGAGCAAGTGCAAACAACTGATACAGCAGTAGCAACACCACTTGCTTCTGATTCTCAGTTAACAGAGCAAGAAGTTAAAGAACAACAACTTCGTGAAACTCAAACTGTTTACTTCGCGTTCGATAACTCAACTATCTCTTCTGATTACGAAGATATGCTAGCTGCTCACGCTGCTTTCATCAGCAAAGACTCTAGCTTGAAAGTTAAAATCGAAGGCCACGCAGATGAGCGCGGTACTCCTGAGTACAACATCGCTCTTGGTGAGCGTCGTGCACAAGCTGTAGCTAACTACCTACAAGCTCTTGGTGTACAAGCTGACCAAATTCAGATCATGAGCTTTGGTGAAGAGCGTCCACTTCTACTAGGCCAAAGTGCTGAGGTTTACGCTAAAAACCGTCGCGCTGTACTAGTTTACTAATAGGGCACGCTCTATGTTCAGTAACACTAAGCGCATACTTACGCTTACGTTGCTGGCAAGTGCAGCGAACTTCGCGTTCGCTGCACCAGCTCCAGTATCAGATTTAAGTGATGATGCGTCTAAGGCCGTAACCGCAACTCGTGGCGCGCCAGAAAACGATATCCAACGCCTAGAGCGTTTATTGCAAAATCGAGCCACATTACAGATCCAAATGCAGAAGCAGATCGACGATCTAAGCGCTGAAGTTGGTGAGCTTCGTGGCAATGTTGAGCGCAATAGCTACGAGATGAAAAAAATGCTCGAGCGTCAACGAGAGCTTTTTATCGAGCTTGATCGTATGCGTCAACAAATGAAAACTTCCGGCCCTGTTGTTGCAGCTTCAACTGAAGAAGGCAAAGACGGCACTGGCACATTTACTAGTAACAAAGATGAAGAAACCGCTTACAAAGACGCGGTGGATTTGATCTTAAAGCAGCGTGATTACGCTGGTGCTATTGTGGCATTTACACAGTTTCAAAAAGATTTTCCAGAGTCCAAGTTCTCGTCCAATACACATTATTGGCTAGGCCAACTCTATTTTGCACAAAAGCAAGATGTTGATGCGACCAAAAGCTTTGCAGCGGTTGTGTCATACAAAGACTCAAATAAGCGTGCAGACGCATTGCTAAAATTAGGTGAAATTGCGAAACGCAACAACAAACCTGATGCAGCGAAGAAATACTACACTCAAGTAGTGAGCGAGTACCCAAAAAGCTCTTCAGCAGACTTAGCACGAAAACAGCTTTAACTTGAACTCCAGTTTTAGCCTCAAAGCGACATCGCTGAAACAGGCCAAAATAGGTAAATCGCTTAAAATATGAAGTCGCCCAATGGCGGCTTCTTTGCTTTTCCCGCTACATAGCTAGAAATCTAGGCGTATTCAGGTGTACAATACTCGAATTACTTGGAAGTAGCGTAGAGCTAGAGCAATGGCGCACATATTAGATACAATCAATACCGTTTATCCATTTCCCCCAAAACCACTCCCTTTGTCTGAGCACGAAAAACAGCAACATGTAGCAAATATCAAACTGCTATTAAAAGAAAAAGATGCTGTTTTGATTGCCCATTACTATACCGATCCTGAAATCCAATCTCTTGCAGAAGAGACGGGCGGATTTGTTGGTGATTCATTAGAAATGGCTAAGTTCGGTAATCGTCATAGCGCTAAAACACTGATTATCGCGGGTGTGCGTTTTATGGGTGAATCCGCTAAGATTCTGACCCCTGAAAAAACCATTTTAATGCCAACACTTGAAGCCGAGTGTTCATTAGATTTAGGCTGTCCGGCAGACAAATTTACAGAGTTTTGCGACGCTCACCCAGATCATACGGTTGTCGTCTATGCCAATACATCCGCTGCAGTAAAAGCACGAGCAGATTGGGTGGTAACGTCTAGCATTGCTCTCGAAATAGTTGAACACTTAGACGCTGAAGATAAGCCGATGATTTGGGGGCCAGACCGTCATCTAGGTTCTTATATTGAAAACAAAACAGGCGCAGACATGCTGTTATGGCAGGGCGAATGTATTGTGCATGACGAGTTCTCTGCAGCGGCATTAAAGGATATGAAAGCACTGTATCCGGATGCGGCAGTTTTAGTTCACCCAGAGTCTCCTGCAAGTGTTGTCGAATTGGCTGACGCCGTAGGTTCAACCAGCCAGCTGATTAAATCGGCTAAAGAGTTGCCTCATCAAAAGCTGATCGTGGCGACAGACAAAGGCATTTTCTTCAAAATGCAGCAATTAGTACCTGAAAAAGAGTTGGTAGAAGCGCCAACCGCAGGTGCAGGTGCCACATGCCGTAGTTGTGCTCATTGCCCGTGGATGGCGATGAATGGTCTGGAGGCCATTGAAAATGCGTTAACTGAAGGCGGTGAGCAACACGAAATCTTTGTCGATGAAGAGATTCGAGTGAAATCACTGATCCCTTTAAATCGCATGTTAGATTTTGCTGAGCAACTTAACATGCAAGTCAAAGGCAATGCTTGATTTCTTTTGATTCACTCAAGTTGTTGTGAATAGCAAAATTGATTCGGCGTGAGTCGCGTTAGCGTCAATTAAGCTTTTCCACCGATATAAAAATGCCGCATATACAATGCGGCATTTTTTGGTATTAACGTTAACGAAAGTCAACGAACCCAATTAAATTGCTGTTATTGATCTTCAGCCAACGCGACGCCACGTTGAGTCAAACCGCATAGCATGGTTGGTATCGCATTGAAGATCTCTTCAAATTGGTCAAGCCCAGTCATGCCTTGTTCAGACAAAGTGGTTAACGCCGTTTCTGGATCATAAAGCATGCTAATGGCAAGAATAACGCCACCTAACAGAGCGCTGTTTTCATTGTCTTCAGGCATTAACGTTTCCCAATCGTCACGAACCAAGCCCCAACCTTGCAGTAGGCCGTCTGTGAAATCGCGGGTTCTTGCTGAAACAATTTCTGCTTCATCTAACGTACAACCTTCAGGCCATTGCCACTCGCCATTGAGCAGCGCAGGTCGTGTTTGATTCCAGATAGCAACAACCAGTTCTGCAAACTGCTCAAACTGCTCGCCATCAACAAAAGGTGCGACTTCTTCACCACCCCAAAGGTATGCGATCCAATCAGAAGGATCGAGTACATTAGGCGCGGCCGCCATTGCGGTAACAAAGCCAATGATCTGAGGCTCTGTAAGGAGTTTTCCTTCTAGCTCGGGTAGGGATAGTAGTTCTTGTAAAGTCAAAATAGGTACCTTCATGTTGATGTCTGCTACAGTGTACCAAGCATTGGCCGAGCTAAAAAGACTTGATGAATAACGAGTGAGCATATAAGTTTTTACTATGTACTTCGAAGGTTAAGCTTATGAATATCCAATCTTCTCTAAAAAAGAAGAGCATTATCGCATTAGGGGTTTATCTCTGTTTTTTCATTACAGTGATTGGCAGTATCACCTATATCACAGTAGAACAGCCCACCAGAAGCAAGCTAGAGGATAATCTCGACCTTCGAACAGACTTACTCGCCAGTAATGTTGAAGCCACCTTAGAAAGCTCCTTAGGGCTACTACACAGTATTACTGCAATTACTGAGGTCACCGAATCTACCGATGATCTAAAACGTTTGCTGCCTCAAGTCATACTCAATAGCGATAATGTGATTGTCAGTGGGGGAATTTGGCCGATCCCGTACTCGGTTGATCCTAATGTGCGATTATCTAGCCTGTTTTACAATAAAACCCCGAACGGCGGTATTGACCGTATTGATCTATGGAACAACCCGGAATCGCCTGGTTATGATACCGAAGGCTGGTATCAAGGAGCGGTCGAGCAACCGCGAATGACCGTGCATTGGTCTGGCGTTTATATTGACCCTTATACCCACGTAAAAATGATCACCGCCTCTGCTCCCTATTTTCTTAAGGGTGAGTTTGCCGGGGTGGCAACGCTCGATATTTCACTGGCTCAGTTGATAGACATGGTGCAAGAGCACGCCAACACCTACGATCTTGGCTTGCTGCTAAAAGATGCCGATGGCCTTGCGATTCATGAACACAATTTTCAGCTGAATGAAGATATCTACATTTCCAGTAGTACCTTTGGTCCGTATCAATGGCGCATAGACGTTGTAAATGCGCATCGACGTGTAGCGGAAGAAGCGTTCAACTTTGTAAAAAACTTAGAGCTGGTTCTCGCGCCACTGCTGCTGCTGTGCGTGATGGTTGGGTATTACCTGATTAACCGATACCTAATTCGCCCCATTGTTATTATCGCAGACAAAGTATCTCGTTCTGATTCTGGTGAAGTCATCGAGTTTAACTACCGAAGCCAAGATGAGATCAGGCACCTTATCGATTGTTTTAACCAGAAAACTCAATATTTAGAAGAAGAAAAAGTTAGGGCACAAGCCTCGACCAAGGCTAAAACCGCTTTTTTGGCGACCTTATCCCACGAAATCAGAACACCGATGAATGGTGTTTTGGGCAGTGCACAAATCTTACTGAAAACAGAATTAAACGACCAGCAGTCCAAGCTACTGAACAGCTTATACGACTCAGGTGAGCACATGATGGTGTTGCTTAACGAGATCTTGGACTTTTCAAAGATTGAACAAGGGCAATTAGATTTAGTCAGCCACCCATTTGCGATACGGACCATCATCGGCAGTATAGAGAGTGTTTACCACACAATCGCAACAGAAAAAGGCCTCAATTTCAAAATTCATTCTACGCTCCCTGCGGATCGCTGGTATAACGCAGATAAAGCTCGGATACGCCAAATCCTATTTAACTTGCTCAACAATGCCATCAAATTCACCTCCCATGGTTTTGTGGAAATTTACCTCAAAGAAGTTCAAATAGAGGGCAAAGACTACCTGTCTATTACCGTGAGAGATACAGGGGTAGGCATCGCTGAAGAAGCACAACAACGCATATTTAAACCGTTTGAACAGGCAGAATCCACCACCACACGCAAATTTGGCGGAACAGGGCTAGGGCTTGCTATTGTTAAGCGCATCGCCAATGGCATGAATGGTGATATCACAGTGCAGAGTGAAGAAGGGATCGGTTCAAGCTTTACCGTTAATGTCGAAGTCGAAATCAGCTCGGCCTTTATTAAAACACGTATGCCAGAACGCACCGTTGATTGCTCGGGCCTCACTGTACTCATCGTGGAAGATAACCGTACCAACACCATGATAATGGATGCCTTTATGCGTGGGAAAGGGTTTGAAACCACCAGTGTAACGGATGGCGTTCAAGCTCTAAACGTATTGGAGCATACTGAGTTTGACATGATTTTGATGGATAACCATATGCCGGTGATGGACGGCGTTGAAGCAACCAAGAGGATACGTAAACTAACCAACAAAAATGCCAGTACGCTGATTCTAGGGTGTACCGCAGATGTATTCAAAGAGACTCGTGAAAAAATGCTCAATAGCGGAGTTGACGACATCATTGCAAAGCCAATTGATGAGACGGAACTGGACGATACCTTAATGAAGCATGCGCATCGTTTGCAATCCGGCAGACAAGAGGAAACACACTCTAGCCATAGCCCTGCAACACAAACAGCCGAAGAGCTCTTGGTTGAGCTGTATATAGCTTTAGACAACCAGTCGTTTAAGGACGCCATTCAGGCATTAGATAAAATGAGGCATTGTTATGATGCAACAAAAGATGGCCATATATTTGAAGTGATTAAGCGGATAGAAGCATCGCTTGCCCAAGAAGGCATGCCAACAAGTGAAGACTTAGACTACTTAACCATGAATACCCCAGATTAAGTCCGTTATAAAAGTATGAATCCGTTATAAATTAACACCACAAACGCACTAAATGGTTACTTTTTGACCGGAAGGCGGAAAGGTAGCGAATGATCCCAGTTATCCTGTAGAAAATAGAGGTAAATTTACTACATTTATTCAATTATGAAACTTTTAACTACTTAATGTGTGATTTAATAGCGACATAGTCTAGTTAGTGAGTTATTGACTGGCTGATAATTTTGGCGCTAGCGCTTTTGGTAAGTTTTAAGTTCTGTTTGAGGGTAACAATGAAAACTCGTGGGCCTTTTTGTCTCCGCAACGCCGCGGCAGACACCTTCGCTATGGTTGTTTTTAGCTTTATTGCTGGTATGGGAATCGAGATTTTTATCTCGGGCATGACATTTGAACAGTCTTTGGCGTCTCGCGTATTATCTATTCCTGTGAATATCGCAATTGCGTGGCCTTACGGCGTATTCCGTGATTGGGTGATGCGACAAGGGCTTAGATTGCAGCAAGGGAGTTTGATGAAAAAGCTGTGCGACCTGATTGCCTATGTTGCCTTTCAGTCTCCCGTTTATGCGATGATTCTCGTTGCGGTAGGCGCTTCTCCGGAGCAAATCGTAACAGCAGTAACGAGTAACGCCGTAGTTTCTTGCGTTCTTGGTGTGCTGTATGGCTATTTCTTAGATCATTGCCGCAAGTGGTTTAAAGTTCCGGGTTACTACCAAAGCGCTTAATACTTGTACTAATTGCTGGATTATTCGCTGTTTTAGTTATTTTGTAGCCAAACAGTTGGTAAAAGACATTTTTTTTCAGAAATAGACTTGACCCCAGCCCTTAGAATCATTAAATTAGCGCCTCGTTGAGACGCACAGTCCAACAAACAAAATACGGTGAGTTGTCCGAGTGGCTGAAGGAGCACGCCTGGAAAGCGTGTATACGGCAACGTATCGAGAGTTCGAATCTCTCACTCACCGCCAAATTCGAAAGCCCTGACTGAAAAGTCAGGGCTTTCTTCGTTTCAGTCCTTCGGGTTGTGGTGTATACCTGACTTGTCGCGAGCGCAATTGCGTGAGTACCAGTAAGCGTTCATTTTTGTGGTGCCTGTCCGTTCAATTTCAGTTTTGTACTTCTGTGCCAGGGCTTCTGCTGCCGTTTTAAGCAACTCATTTAAGCGTGATGGCTGGTGGGGTGGATAGTGAGTAGATTACATGACGTGTCTCCTGAAAGTGAACAGTGGTACCGATTCGCTTTGATGACATATATCTGAAAGGTTTTTGAATGAGGGATTAGCACTTACGGTAGAGACAGAGTGGAAGTCGTTGGAGTTTGGTTTGACCTTCTGAGTAAAAATTTAATGGCGGACTCCTGTTATGACGAATAACAAGGAGGCCACCAATAAGACTTTTAAAACTAAAAGAAGTAATGGAAAAGACCGCTCTGAACCGCTCTGAAATTTACAGAAAAATGAACGATGATGAGTTTCAAAAGTCCATCAGTTTAGGGGATAGGGCAGTGGCTTGGGTGGAAGGTGAGGTGGCGTTGTGGATGGAGGAATGTTTGATTTTGAGATGATTCAATGGTGGTCTGTTTTTAGGAGAGCCGTCACACTCTATCATTCTTCTTACATTCTTTATCGCCTTATGCAACTAGGCTGTATATTATCGTAACTTAATGATATTTGATGGTATTGATAGGTTTTGACTAGTGGATAGTAGAAATGAAGACTCGATAAAAATATTGAAATCCTGGCATCTAGTGGAGTTTTTTCAAGCCTACTCAGTACCAGACAAAGACGACAGTAAAATTGCACCAGTAAACGTATCAGAGCACGAATTACAGTCGCATGCTAATCATCTACTTCCGTGGTTAGATCCTGCAGCTCGTGAAAAGCTCGGTCTTACTCTAGGTAAAAAGTGTGTTTATACCCTATACCTGGGGTTGTTTGATAAATCGGCGATAGACAAAAAAGTTGCAGAGTACTTTTCTACCAACCGCCATGAAGGTTGCTTCTCTGAAGAGATAGAGCAAAGAAGAGACAACGAGGGGACGTCTTGCTTTGCCAAGTTGATGTTGGATGAGTTTGGTACTCCCCGACTTGATACCTTTTCGGTAAGCACGCTACCTTGGGCTTTAGCTGAGCTACTCGGGGGCAGGGCTGCGATGATATCTCAGGAACGATTTGATAGTCGGTGTGACGATCTTAACGAGTTTGTGGAACGCTGGACAAGAACCTTGCCAAGTCACCCCAACTCAGAAGGACGAGATACTCTTTGTGTAAAAACTATAATGAGTTTGGTCGAGGGACTTTATCAATGGGCAGGTATTTCTAATCGGGACCTACTGCCTTCAGTGAACTCGAAGATTTATCCATTTCAGATGGCCTTTTATGAATATGAGGCGAAGTCAGACTATCTGTTGGAGAATAAAAGGAGCTCAGAAAAAGCTGAAGACGATAATGAAGATGAATCTAACGATGAAGAATCTCAGTTACCGATTCTGAACAGCTTTTATATTCGAGATATAGAGCGCGCCATTAATGCTATTTCTACTGGCAGGGCTAGTAAACCCCTACAAACCTATCTGGGACAGTCCGGTCCTAAGCATGTCGATCTGTATACAAACGATTCGATACCATTGATTCATAACCATCTCAGCCCTAGAGGTACGCCAGAAGGAAGATGGCTGACAGACCCGGCGCACAACATGTCTTTAATGCAGCAGTTTGCTATCAATACAGTGTTCAAGGAGCTAGATACGGGCGGTCTTGTCTCAGTTAACGGTCCTCCTGGAACAGGAAAAACGACGTTATTGCGAGATATAATTGCACAAAATACCGTTGAGAGAGCGAAAGTGTTAGCGTCCTTTTCAAAAGCTCGCGACGGGTTAAGCCCTGAAGGGTTTCTTATTGAAGACCTCACTGACTTTGAAATGGTCGTTGCGTCCTCGAACAATGCAGCGGTTGAAAATATCTCAAAAGAACTTCCTCAAGCAAAATCAGTAGCTGGCAGATATGCTGAAACTGGTTTTTTTCGCTCTGTTGCCAATCAAGTAAGTGCTGATGAGAAGAAAGGTCGTTTGCAACCTTTGGACGATAAAAAGCAGACCTGGGGGAATATTTCTGCTGCTATGGGAGCTTACAAAAAGAGGCGAAAGTTTCTCGACCGCTTTTTCTTTAATTACTACTATGAAAAAGGCAAGGAGCCAGAAGTTAGAGATCCTTCTGTAGACTTCTTGAACTTTTGGCAGTACCGCTCAACTTATGCAGGTCCTTCTTTTAACTCGGCCAAAAAAACCTTTAACGAGAAGTTATCTCGTTTCCATGAACTCAATAACAAGCTAGCCGATTTTGAATGCTTACAGAATACTTTCGATGATCACAATTTCGATGTTGATTTACAACGAATGAATGATGCTCTAGATGAGCTAGAAAACTATGCTAGTTCGCTTTTTGTGGAGTTAGATGCCCTTAATTTAACAAGAAACGCGAAAGTCAAAAGGGAAGAAGAAATCGCAGTTTCCATAGAGCTGTTGAAGGTGAACAAGCCTGGTTGGTTCAGTCGGTTTTTTAACACCAAGAAAAATAGACAATACAAGGTCTCATTATCTCAAAAGCTAGGTGACTACGAAAATGTGAAAAAAGCTATTCGGCTGATAACTGGGGATGTTGAAGCCAAAGAGATCGAAGTAAAAGGATGTGCTAAGAAAATTTCACAGCAGCAGGTTGATATCGCATCTAAAGAGCTAGAGAAGAGGACGCTTCTAGATAAGTTAGATGCCTATGGAGAGGAGTTTAATGGGTATCACTTACCAGAAACTACTGATGATATTGAGGGGCATGACAGACAGAGACACGCGTGCTGGCAGCAGGAGAAGATTAATGCACTGAGGTCTGATGTATACGCTGCAGCGTTACTACTTCATGAGGCTTGGTTGATCGAGGCTAGCAATCTGAATAGTTTTCGATCGCAGATACATAAAGTTAGTGATGTTGTTTTAGGGAAGAGTAGCGAGAATGCACTAGCGATTTGGCAGATACTATTTATGTTTGTCCCCGTAGTTTCGACGACTTTTGCTTCATTGGGAAACATGTTTTCTAAGTTGCCCTCAGAGTCTCTAGGTTGGCTAATGATTGACGAGGCAGGGCAAGCAATACCACAAGCAGCTGTTGGAGGCTTGCTTCGCGCTAAGCGAGCCGTGGTTGTCGGGGACCCCCTACAAATCGAGCCAGTGTTTACTTCCCCTCCAGAGCTTATTGACTATTTAATGAGATCTAAGTTGCAAGAGGAATCGAAGAAATGGGACCCATGTATGTGGTCAGTTCAGACGTTAGCCGATCGCGTAAATCCGTATGGCTGTATGATAGATATGGACGGAGAAGACCAATGGATAGGAATCCCATTATGGGTTCATCGCCGGTGTATAGAGCCAATGTTTAGCATTTCTAACGAGATAGCTTACAACAATCGAATGATACATGGCTCAGATAATGCTAAAGACGTTGAGCCAAGAACTCATAAGGCTTTGGGGCATAGTTGCTGGAATGACTCTAAAGGAGACTGTGTACTGAAACAGTACAAAAGGGAGTTGGGTGAAGATGTCAAAGCCCTTCTACTCGAATTAGCAGAGCGCAATGGCGACTTAAGCAGCATCTATCTAATAACGCCATTTAAAGCGGTTAAAAAAGAGCTGAAAGAAGATTTGAGGCGTAGCAAGTCAGAGCTGCTTAATAATTCGATTTGGAATGGCAAGGAGTTTAACAACTTTTTGAAACACAACGTGGGGACTGTGCATACTTTCCAAGGTAAGGAGAATGATACCGTCATTTTGGTACTCGGTTGTGATGAAAAAAATAGTGGTGGGGCTTCTTGGGCTTCTTCAAAACCAAACTTGTTGAACGTTGCTGTTACTCGAGCTAAAAAACACTTGTTTGTTATCGGTGACACCAAGGTTTGGTCCGACAAGCGTTATTTTGACAAAACATACATGAAGTTGAGCCATGTTAATAAAGATGACTATTCACAGGGCAATAGCGCAACGAGCCGTAATGAGGCATTAGCCATTTAGGTTGCTATGAGCTCTAGAGTGTATACTTATACACCACACGAATAGTGAGTAGTATACTTCCGGAAGCATACTACTCGCACTTAGAAAACTAAATACGGTCTGAGCTCTTCAAAGTTCCCCAAGATGATCTGTTGCCCCTTGGGGTTCGAATTCAACACATTAATATCGATCCTATAAGCATCAAGAACATAGCGAACCAATGCTGCGTTCGTCGGTATTGCCAGTGTGCCTTTTTCCATACCGTAGTCGTGTGAAATAACTTTGGCCTGGGCTTCGGTCAATCTTGAGTCGGGGATTAACTTAATAGAGAGATGAGTGTTCCAAAGCTTATCTTGTTCTTTCTCTTTTATTTTTTTTGTCTCAAGAGTTGGAACACCTCGAATTCGGCTCAGCACGAAATCTCGATAATCTTCTGAGTGCTCGCAATAAGCACGGACGTGCCAGCGCAATGGTGTACAAACGAGTGTATGTGGAGAGATGATTCGTTCTACTTCCTCACCATTTTTCAATGATGTGTAGCTTAAATCGACACGTTTCTTCTCTCTGATACCTTGAACTAATGGTCGTAATATTTCAGGTGTAATGTTGCGTGTTACTGGGCGAACCATCGTAGTATTTTCAAAGCCCATATCAAGCTCATCGAAAGTCACAGTCATATCTTCACTTCGAGAGAGGATGTGTAAATACTCATCGGCATGACCGCTCGTTAACTTTGGAATAAAGCTATCACTGGGTTTGTAGCCTTTTAACTGCTTATCGTAGACAAGGTTGCAAGGAGCAATTTCTGCCAGGTAAGTGTTGATATCTTTGGACGCTTGCTGCCTACCAATACCAAAGCTTTTAATCAAATGGTTAGTCGTTAGCCTACCTTCCCACAGCGCAATGACTTCTATCATTCTGTATCGAAGTAAAAGATCCCATCTTATTGGCCATTTACTCATAACTTACTCCTGCTCATTTATGCTACATGTATATGTAATCAGTATTTACCTGTAGTTAATAGCGTCATATTATTTTTTGGTCAGTATTACGTCAAGGGCTGTTTGGGAGAAAACCATGAGTGAAATTCACATCACAAGAGCGGTATATCAAGATACAAAAGAGTCGGTATCAATTGAAGACGTTGATAGTGGTCTCCAAGCCAATGTTGTATGTGCTTGTTGTGGCGCTAAATTGATTGCGAATAAGGGTCAAAAGAAAGCTTGGCACTTTTCTCATTATTTTGATGAAGCATGTGCCTTGGCGTACGAGACTCAACTGCACTTAACGGCGAAAGAATACTTTGCCGGTGTTGGCAAAATACCTATTTCATTAGAGGCTGGGTGACTCCAGATGCTTGCGCTGAACTAAAAGTATCTGATGTGAAAATTGAAGTCTATATGGATGGGCGACGACCAGATTTAGTAGCAACGGTTGGGAGTGAACAGTATTGGGTAGAGATAGCCAATAAGCACAAATGTGATGGTGATAAAATTTGGCATTGTCGAAGTAATAATAAAAATGTCATTGAAATAGACGTGTCAGAGTGTGGCCATTTAGATAAGTTTAATTCTTTGAAACACTGTTTAGTGCGTACGCAGTCGCTCAATGTTTGTAATGATTACCTCGATGATATTGCAAGCCATACTACAAAGAAGCATGAGACGGTTAGGAAGCAATTTGAAGCATTGATGCGCTCTCAAAAACTGCTAGAAGAAAAAGAGAGTAAGCAAGAGAATGCGAAGAAAACGTTAGAAGAGCGCATAGAAGAGCATCAGAAAAAGTATGAAGATCGCCTAGAGAAAATGAAGGTTCGTGAAAGCTCTCAAGATGAAATTCTGGCCGAGTTGGAAAAAGCAATTGAGTCCCATAAAACCCTTTTAGATTCAGCTAAATCGAGACATGCTCAAATTGAATCGGAGATAGTGGGTAAGGTTGAATCGAGGCTTAAGCAGCTTGATGAAGAAAACCAGTTAGTCATTGCGCAGTTAAGAGAAAAATCAGAAACTGAGTGGAAGCAGGAGCTAGAAAGTCGACATGTGGAGTTAGAAAAAGAGCTAGCTGATGAGTTTAATAGACGATTTCAACGTGAAATCGTGGTGATGGAAGAAAGACAACGAGCACATGAAAAACTAGCTCAAGAGTTCAAGGTTTTACAGCGCGAAAAATTCCTTCTGTGTGATGAAATTGAGTCTTTAGGTCTACGTAAGAAAGCTGTTTTGGAGCAACAAAGGCATGAGTTGCGAGAATCATTTGCTCCACTTATTGAGCAAAGAAATATTTTGACCGACGAAGTTACCGAATTGACAAAGCAGGTAAAAGAAAAATTGATAGAAGCTGATCTTGTCGACACTTATGCTAACAACCTTATTGAGGTAAGAGACTTCTGTCTAGCTCGTACTGACTACCGACAAACGATCAATAAACGAATGAATGAGCTTAAGTCAATAGAGCGTCAATCTAGGGAGCTAGCGCTTAATTATGAACAGAAATTCGAACGATTAGATGTAATGGTCAAAATCTCAAATGAATTCGTTAAAGCATTTAAGACTACCTTCGATTTGCTACAAAAGAAGGATCTTTTAAGTGAATTACCGGAAGCCTTAGTTAAGCGAATAAACAAGCACTCCCTTATGCTATCAAGAAATGCTCAAGAAGAGCTCGATGACCTTGAGCGGATGGAAGTTTAGTGGCATCGAAAATGTTGGATTGCGAACTGTGCTCAAAGTGGTTATTAATAAAGCGTTAGATCGTCTAATGGCATGGAGATCATTGCAGATTCCCCAATTTTCTCATTATTAGGATTTTCGACAAAACTATGTTTTAAAAGTAAGTTGGTGACGGTGCTACATGGCGATCAGTCCTTTATGAAAACCGCATTCATAGAGCGCATTGCTAAAGTGGTACCAGAGGCGTTCTTGGAAGGTGCAGAGCTCAACCCTGATAACAAAGATAGTGTGCTTTCATGCATTCGTTCTTGGATTGTTGAACTAGGAGAGCTAGAGCGTTCGACCAAAAATAGCCAAGGGGGCTTAAAAGCGTTCATTACGCGAGAGGTTGATACAGTGCGGCCACCGTATGCCCGAGCCGATATTAAGAAGCCTAGGCAAACTCATTTCATTGCAACGGTAAATGGTACTGATTTCTTGAAAGATGAAACCGGTAATAGCCGATATGCTGTGATCGAACTATCTGATGCAGTTGATATGGATAAGCTAAACAAGTTGCTTGGTTGGCACTTCAACGGAACTGGCGGCATTCGCCAGGTAGATGCAGAGCAGCTAAAGCAATTCTGGCTTGAGTTAAAGCATCTCTACCTTGGCGGTTTCGCTTGGATGCTAACGAAACGAGAGCAACAGCTCTCTAAACTGGCCGCAGATAAGCATGTTGATAAAGGGTGCTGGTATGTGGCCATCTTTGAGCATGTGACGGCTTATCAGGGTTCTGAGGCGCGAACAGGCGAATGGCAAACATCTACACAAGTATGCCAATACTTAGGTTTACCAACTCGTAACGTTCGACAAGTGGGTAAGGCGCTTACCTTATTGGCCAAAGAAGGCCATATTGAAGTGAAACTGCTAAGAGGTACCCAGCGTTATCTTATCCCTACTATTAACCATTCAAACTGATCCCACCTAAAAGGCTGCTAGAAATGGCAGCTTTCTTTTACTCCTAAGTTAACTCCAATCATTTCCTATTTTTAGCTGTTTCTGGATGCGCGCCATCTATTCATTATGGGTGACGAACTAGTCATTCTAAATGCGGCGACTTTGATAAACTGAACTGCAAAAAATCTAAACTTTAAGAAAGTTAATCCACCACTGTAGTATTTATGTATTTAATATCAGTTGGTTAAGTAGTGGTGGATTAAGTTTTTATCAATCCACCCTGATTCACCTAACCCACCCCAAAGTGGTGGGGTGGGTTGAATGGTGGGATAGGGTGGGTTAAATCATACGTGTTAATCCACCATGTTAAGCTTATGAAAATAATGGAAAATAATGGAAAATAAAGGAGTGTGGTGGATTAGGTGGGTTAAACTCCCGAAACTTTTATACCTTTTTGTTTTGTTGCGAAAATCGATGGTGATAGCGCATCACAGAAAAGGCTAAAAAGTGACTGGTTATGCTTATGGTGACGGGGAGAATAGAACATTGCTAGCGCGTTTTTCCCCAAACCTTCTTAGCTTTCGCTTTATGTATAGACTACTATTTTAGGTTATTCATTTGATTACATTAACTTTTCGCTTTTGGGTTACTCTAATTGAGATATACTAAATGTCTGTATGAGAAAGGTATCATAGGAAATTGAATTGAATTATCAAATAGAGCTTACTCTAGAGTTTAGAGACTACTTAAATGAACTTACAAATAAT
Organism: Vibrio tapetis subsp. tapetis; assembly: GCF_900233005.1. NCBI lineage: Bacteria > Pseudomonadati > Pseudomonadota > Gammaproteobacteria > Vibrionales > Vibrionaceae > Vibrio > Vibrio tapetis. The sequence continues at coordinate 1,052,089 of NZ_LT960611.1, read as the reverse complement.
GAACAGGAAATTATTGTTGAATTTATCGATAAAGTAAAATATCAATATATTCTTCAAGATCTTATAGATACACAAGTTATCAAGCATATATCACTAAATTATTATCAGGTTAAAGTAGGAAGGTTTTTTTTAGTCATTAAATATAAATCAGATAAAGAATTAAGATTCATGTATTCATCTGATTCTTTTTTGGATGAAAATCGGATGGAATACAAATGGTATGACGTATACGAGTATCTTGCTGGTTTACTATCTGATTATTACTCTTCAGCCTTGGATAAAAAAGAAGTTTCGTTAAGTTTAATGTGTGAGCTTAAAGAAAGAAGTAGGTTTTTTGAGGTTAATGATTGGGCAAAAAATAAATTAACCATTGATCCTTTTGATATATTTCTAAGCGTAAGTGCTCGTGATTTAGAGTATGTAGATAGAATTGATAGACTAAATGTATTATTTGAATTTTTTACTGGTGATGAACTCGTATTTAAAAATGTAGTAGATTTCACCTGTAGACCTGTAATGTATTTTGCCAAAAATAGATCTGAACGTACTGATTTAGTGCAGGAGTCAACATGGGATCTTCTATATAAGGTGGTGAATTCTCTTGAGGTCGAATCTGAACTCATTGAAAGCATCATAGACAGCTCAACGCTTGACCTGAAGGCTATATCACAATTACTTTTTTGGTTGGGGAGTCGTGATTATGTATCATTGGATAAAATAACGTTAAGCTATCTTGATGTTATTTATGATGATGAGGTAGGTAAAAAAACTGCGGAATACCTATTATTTTGTCATGATAAAAATACAAACAGATACAAAGATTATGTATGGGATTCGAGAGAAAAAAGTGATTCTAAAAGCAATAAGACAATCCTTTTTGACGATTATATAAATGGTAAGGCTAGTGCTTGTGAAGAAGATAAAAAGCCATACAAATCTGATTTATCAATTAGTGTGATTGCAATTAGACCAATGAAGGGGTGCAGTTCTGAGTTTTTATCAACTCTAACTGAGGATGAATATTACATACTTGATGATTCGTTTTCTTTCAATGATGATTTAATTAGTAATTCTGGTAAAGAAAATGTCAGTATTTATAACCAAGATGATGTGAATGTAAATATTTCAGCTATTGTTGGAAGGAATGGTACAGGTAAAAGTTCGTTAATAGAGTTACTGCATGTAATGATAAATAATTTTTATTACAAAAGCGAAGGTAATAATATTGATATTAGGTATGTCAATGGTGTTTACTCAGAGTTGTATTTCAAATTAGACGGTATTTATAAGCTTTCAATAAAAAATGAAGAAATAGAGATTGTAAAATATAATGAAGGTGAAGATGGATATTTAAACCCTATAATAACCAATGAGAAACACTTAGAATTATCTAGGTTTTTCTATACTATTTCTGTAAATTATTCTCAGCATGCGATGAATTGCAGTAATGACAATGCTTGGTTAAATAAATTATTTCATAAGAATGATGCATACCAGACTCCACTTGTGATAGAGCCATTTCGGGATAAAGGAAATATTGATATAAACAGGCAAGAAGTACTAGTGAAGCGAAGACTTCTAAATAATCTATTGGAAATTGATTCTGGCGATAGTAAGATATTTAGCCATAGAAATATCAGTGAGTTTTATAAAGCTGATAGAGTCAAGCTTAAATTGAATATAAATAAAATTAATGTTATATCTAATGGAGTAATGGTGGAGGAATATGAAGATGAAATAGTAGAAACTATTTTATTATTCAGACGTGTATTTTCTATAGGAATTAGTTCTGAACCAAAAACAAGCTTGGATACTTGTAAAACATTAATTGATTATGCTGAGATCTATATTTTCAAAAAATTAGTAAATATTTGCTTAACTTACTCTGGGTATAAAAAATACTTTTGTACTGAAAATAATAAATTTAAACATGAATCTTTGAAAGATTTCCTTAATGTGTTAAAAGATGATGATAGTCATATTACGTATAAGTTGAATCAAGCTGCCAATTTTATATCCCATTCATATGAAAGTTTTTATCATAAAGAACCTGATAAAGAAAGCGTAATTTCTCTGGAAGAGTACTCGGGTTATATATCTGAACGAATAGGCGTTGGAAAATCAAAAAATATAAACTTTGTACCGCCATCATTTTTTGATGTTGACTTTATTTCAGATAAAGGAGTGGAGTACAAAACTTTAAGTTCAGGAGAAAAACAAAAAATATACACTCTAAACTCGATATATTATCACTTAAATAATATATCATCAGTAAGTGATGATATGGTCAAGTATTCACATGTTAATATCGTTTTGGATGAAGTGGAGCTATATTATCACCCGGAGCTTCAACGCTTATTTATTACTGATTTTTTAACTGGTCTTCGGGGCTTAGAGTTGAAATATGTAAATTCTATTAATGTAATCTTTGTAACGCACTCTCCATTTATAATCTCTGATATTCAGGAAAGTAAGATACTATTCTTAGATAGAAATGAGACTGGAAGTTCATTGAAAGTTGAATCATGTAAAAAGATAAAAACTCTTGGTGCAAATATACATGATCTTCTTATCTCAGGATTCTTTATGAAGAATTCTATAGGGGAGTTTTCGCATCAAAAAATTTGCGATATCGTAGATTTTCATAGAAAAGTTGTGTCAGATACTGGGATTAGTATTGAACAATTGAGGTCAGAATTTTCATCTAACGAACAAATATATGAATATATAGTGTCTAACATTGGAGAAGATTATATTAAGGGTGTATTGCAGGATCATTTGGATGAGATAAAAGAGAGGCTTTTAATAAGTGAAGATAATAAAGTTGCAAAAATAAACGAACTTCAAAGAAGAATTGATGTATTGAAAGGACTTCATCATGATTCCAATTAACTATCCTCGCAATCTTTCTAAATTCAATCAGGATTATATAGATAACTTTCAATTTACCGAGAGTTTTAAGAGGAAAGTAGTTAGGTTTTTTTCAAAAAAAAGTTCACTAAATCGGGTTTAAATATAAATCTTTCTGGTGTGTTAACTGGTGATTTTGACTACTTGATTACGTTAAATGAATCTTTACTTCCATTGCTATCCCAGGGTGACAAAAATTGGATAAATAAAACGTTCAATTATGATAAAAAGGGAAGCGTAGCTTATCAAAGGAAAATATCAAATTTCTTTATTAACAAAAGATATGATTTGAATCTTAATACATGTTACTTCTGTAATATTGATTATGTCAATGCATTTAAGGATACACAAGACTATCATCACAGCTTAGATTTTGTTAAACGGGCATCTATAGTTGATTTGTTAAAAATTGAAGGAGTAACGGAAATACGTGCCAGAAAAATAATTGAACAACGACCTACTATTACTAATATTAGCGATCTTAATATACCTGAAAATGTTAAAGACAACTTAGATAAAGTTGCTTTGAAAAAATCCCATAGCCATTTTACTTTGGATCATGTTCTTGATAAGAAGAAATATCCATTGTTCTCGTTATCATTATATAACTTCGTACCTTCTTGCTATTCTTGCAATTGTAAGTTTAAGAAAAATGAAGATATCTTGAATGGAACATCACTATCGTCATTAAGTCCAACTTCAAACTTATTTGATATAGACTACTCATCTAGATTCAAAGTTCTATTCTATAATGGAAAGAATATTTTAAACATTAAGAAGCCAAGTGATTTTATTATTGGTTATGAGACTGATTGTGAAAATATAAAGAACTACCTTGATATATTTAAAATTATAGGTAGGTATAGTTTTCATAAGAGAGAAATTATTAGTCTTTTAGATAATAAGAAGCGTTATAGTGAATCTAGATTAAATGAAATTGCCAAGTCACTAAATATAACATCAACGGATGTTAGGAAAGATATTTTTGGAAAAGAGTTATTTGAAGGAAATCTTGAGGATAAGAGTCTAACTAAGTTTAAAAGAGATATTGCAAGACATATTGGTGTTAAAGGTGTTAAAGGTGTTAAGTAGACATTGACTTTTAATCTTAAAAGGTGAACCGTTACCACATTGCAAAGCCATCATTTAATTGATAGGACTTTGTTGTTTCTGTTCATAAATTGAAGCGCCACTTTCTATTGTGAAAGCGGCGCTTTTTTGTGGGTGCTATATGTAAGAGAAGATTTCTTCATTTCTTACCTACCTCAACAGTTGCTTACTTGCGCTCACTGGCATGTTCTCTATACAAGATTGGCCAGTAATCATTGGTGTGATCATGGTGTTTATCACTTACGCAATTAATCGCATAATCAAATTGAAGATGTTTGATGAGATTCGCAGGCGACTAGTGTCGGAAGAACTATATGAAAACATTAGTCAGTAAACAATTTGTTCAGTAGCTGCTGTTCTCGCCATTGCGTCTAGCATTGCGCCTAACATGCAAAGTAGCTAACAAGGATTAGCATACATTGGAAGGTGTCGAACCGAAGCCGACCAATGCAGTGCTGATGTATGGACGAACGGTCTTGGCCACATAAAAGACGTTAAGTTAAGGGATGTCGTTACCAAAGAACAAATTGCTCGTAACTTTATCGCTGACGTTAAAGCTGCTGAAAGAGTAGTAAATCAACCTCTTGTTGTTGATGTCACTCAATCTCAATTCGATGTGCTCGTTAGCTTCGTCTTCAACCTCGGTGCTGGTAACTTCAAGCGTTCAACCATACTTAAGCTGTTTAACAAGAACCAATCACAAAAAGCGAGCTTAGAGCTGCAACGTTGGACCTATGTTAACGGAAAAGATTGTCGTTCCCCTGATAGCCAATGTTCTGGGGTGGTAGGCTAAAGTGGATCAACACGGGGGAACTGGACCATCAATATTGGATATTTGGTTTAGCTACTTTCTATTAGTAATGGTTATTGATAGTTTGCTAATTTAGCATGAGCGCTGGCACATTTCTGTCCAAAAATGAGTTTTAAACTTTAATGCCTGCACTAAGGCTTATGTAAACGACAGAATGCGGCCTAGAAAGATAAAATGACACTGCTCTCTGTTGTCCACCGACAGCATCTTTAAAGTGCGGGTGTAACTATCTGATATTAAAAAAGGGATTCGATTGAATCCCTTTTGCTTATTTTTTAATCTTCTCCGTACTTCTTAAAGTCATACGCACAAAGCAAACGACGATAGTGAGTGTCTTTTTTATCTGTCATTGCTAGTAAGAACCCTTCGACTTGGACCAAATCTAAGTTTTCGTGCCATACAGACCAGAGAATAGCGTTAACTTTGTTAGCTCTGGTTATGCACTCTTCAGCTATAATGTCATCAATGCTTCTCAGAGTGTTTTGAACATTAGAAGTCAAAGTCCCTAGATAAGTTTTAAGCTTAGCCACTTGTTGTGCTTTTAGCGTCTCAGCTTTAGCGATATCAGGACAAACTTGATGGAATCCGAAAATAGGGAACCACTGAGTGCTAGTGATATTGATTTCATTAATCAACGTTAATAGCTGAGCGTTAGCTTCGTCGATGATATCAAAATAATTACTCATCATTCCCGAAGCGTCTTGATGAGTGTAGGTAATCGTCTTACTTGAACCAATAGCAAGAATCTTAGCGTTATTATCAAGCGAGTCTAAGTCTTCAGTGATGTTTACTTTGATGCTACCGCCTGAGTAAATCTCTTTTACAATGCCTTGCACCTTTCGGATGTCCATTGCAGAAACAGGCAGATTTAAGTCAGAAAGTGCTTTGTAGATTTCCACGAAATCATCGGTCTTGACCTTGTTGATTCGAATCGTTGAGAAGCCCTCAAGGTCAATATCATGTTCACAAATTTCATGTGAAGCTGAACCGCGTTCGTACTCTACTAGCAAGAAGTTATTGCGGATGCGTTCCGCGTCTTCTGAGTTTGGCTCTACATAAGTGAAGATGGTCTTTAACAAGCTCTTGATGTTCTCGTCACCGATACCGTAGCCCATAAAAATGATTGGGTTATGAATAAAGATGGAAAGTAGTTGAGCGCGGATAAGCTCGTACTTATCGTTGAACTTACTGTAATCGTCTTCGGTGATAATCACTTTAGACGGATCAGTATGACAGCCGTGAATCTTGTATACAGATCCGTACGGGTTACTTAACAAGATGTGATTACCTACTAGTGACTGAAAACCGAACACGTCTTCAACTAAACGGTCATAGTTTGTCGTGATAACAGAACCGATGTTCTTACGGATTTTCTTTAACTCAGCAATCTCGTCTGCCATTTCTTCACGATAATCTAGCTCACCTAGTAGCTGCGAGATATAGACTTTGAAGCGGCTCAAGTTATTCTCTTTTTCCATCTCCTCGTAAAAGATGTCATTCACCGTTTTGAATTTTCCGTGACGGTCTTCACTCAATGCTTGGTTGAATGCTTCTTCAAGCTTAGAAGCAACCATAGTGAAGTCGTACTTACCATCTACTTGGCACTGTGACTTTATATCAAGATAGAACTCACCGTTTCCTGTTAGCTCGATAGCAATGTTCTTGAGCAAACCGTCCCATGTGTATGAGTTGTTCAAGTATCGAAGACTGACGCCATCACCAACAAAAAGTACTGGGTGATTTCGATACTGTTCAATAAATCCGCGTATGTCCACGTTACCCTCTGAAATCTCTAAAATTTAATATTAGGGTAATACGTCTATGCTTGGTCGCATAGCATTAATTTGTATATGGGTATCTCATTCCTGTTATTGCTTTTGATGAACTTGCGTTAATCTGCAACGACAAACTACTTGTGTCATTGCCAATTACAAGTGAGAATCTAACAGACTGAATAATGGAGAATTATATGTCTGTTGGCTACTCAATCCGAATCGACTTCGACAAAACAGAGGGAAGACCAGAGAGAGTCTTTCACGCAATGGCTGTATACATCGAGGGGTTCAACGAGCTTCAAGAAGCTTTTATCAAAGGCTACGGCAAAGACATAGAGTTTATTTCTTCATTAAACAGTACTCGCGAAGGCTCTTGTATCGCTGACATTGGTACAAAGCTTAAAGACAAAATTCGCAATGCAAAGCTGAATAACATCTTTGACGGTATCTATAATGGTGTAAGAAAAGAAATCGCCACGGCTAATAAGATTGATTCAGAAAGTGATGTACGAACGTTCGTGGATAACGTTTATACAACAGCATCGGCAAATGAATCATCTTTTGAGCAATTCACTTGTGAGGGGGATGCTCACTTAATAGATGTGGCAGACGCATTGAACAAAATCTACAAAGCCAAGGGTATGCTTTCCCCATCCGATTTGGTTCAATTCGGTCGTGAACTAGACTTTGATGACATTAATAAAGATTTCTCTTGCCCTCGAACGGGAGACCAAATTTTTGAAGACACTGTTCAGCCTTTTCTGTCTAAAGAGGTGTTCATTGTTCGTCGTCCGTCTTATGTTGAGAACCTGCAATGGGACTTTGAGTGTAATATACGTAAACCTAAGAATTTTAGCGCGAAAATGTTAGACGCGAAATGGTTTAAAAAATGGTCGAATGATGAAGAACAAATATGGCCAGGTGATGCTTTACATGTTCAAGTAAGAACGAAGCGAAGAACGAACAAGCTCAAGAAAAAAGCATCATACGAAACCGAAATTTTAAAAGTGATTCGAGTTGTCCCGCAAAGCGAGATAGAGCAATTCACACTGGACTTAGAGAATGACTAGAAGTTTTGACACAGCGAAGAAAGAAGCGGTATTCATAGTGTTGCCGCTTCTGGTGTTGTTCTTGATAAAGATGCTTAACAATGAGCTGATGTCATTCTTAAAGCTGTCTGACTTCTCTCTAGCGACTTCTATCATGTACGGACAGTTACTAGCTAAGACACTTGATGTACCTGATAAAAACAAGAAAAGAGATAGGTTCAGCACTTATCAGGTATACATCTTTGTTGTGTCTATTTTGTCTATGGCAATGTATATCGGATTCCAGTTGATACCTGATATTAACTTCAACTTTTACATAGCCCAGATAGTTACTTTCTTAGCTGGGATAGTGTTTTATATCCCGTTATCAACACTCATGAGTGACTTGTCGAAAGAGTAACACATTAGTGATACCAGAAAGCCCGAACGACTTCGGGCTTTCTAAAGACCAAAAAACTCGGAATCAATTCCGAGTTAATCCAAACCATTGCCTTCTGTAGCGTCTCATACTCACTCGAATAAAAAACACACACACTAAAATCGCATTTAGTAAAGTCGCCAGCTTAGTTTTAACTAAACTCAGGTTATCTGAAGTAGGGGAAGGCATTCCAACGAGCTAGCTCGTTTCTGTCCAAGATCGAGTTGGTCTGTCGGCTCACTCAATGTGAGTAGTTAAGTAAGGCTGATTTCTCTTGTCTCTTGACAACCTAGAAAACTTTCAGAATTTCCTATTTTTAAACACTCAAAACCCGGCAGTTTTTATGTTTTAATAAATATTTATATTAATCAGCTTGTTAGGTTATTTTTGAGGTATTAAAAAAATCGCTGATGAACCTACGCATTGGCTACTTTTACCCCATATACAAATGCACTGAAATTTTATTTGATTCAAATTCTTAGAACACTTTTTGATATGTGTTGCGTAGGACTATATTGAAAAAACGCCGTTTTCTGAAAGAAAGATACAAATCACCACTTTTAAGCCCTGATTTTTGACCGTATTTTTGGGTGCAATTTGATCCTTAAATTTGTCCCAAATATCCGAGAGATTTTCTGTGTTCAACGTCCATTCTTTACCCATAATCCGCTAAAAATCACTGGTGAAGCTGTAAATAGCCTGATTTTCAAAAAAAGCAGAATGACCAAATCCGCTATGCAATCAGATAATTAATGTGCTCTAACGATTAATTGCGCAGGACAGGCCTAGGTAGGGGTATTTTTGGGGCTAGAAACCCCACTAAAACGCTTAATGAGTCGATTTAGGGCTTAGCCTCGTCTTAGATTGATCGGGGGCAGACAAAGCATCAAGTAACGTTGGGCTGTAACTTGTGATGATGGTAAATGGCGAGACTTCATATCATGGCCAAATATGGGCGGATTTTATGAGTGGAGCGTTTCGCGCCGATCTGTTCGCCAGTGGCCAAGATGAAGAGTAGGAGAGAACCGGCTAATTTTTAATGATGAACTTTCCAAACTTGCTGAATTGGCCGCCAGAGAATTTAGTTCCAAGTGCAAGTTGGCCACATCATGTTGCTAGTGACTAACTTAGTGCCGGTTCGCTGGAACTAGTCACCCTTCGTTTACTAAGTCATGAAAATGGTGGGGGCAGTATTTGCCCGAGGTAGTGTCACAATGTCACCACCAAACTCGTATTCTTGATCGTTAAGGATAATGAGATCGTTCAATGGGTATTGAATTTATAAGACCAGGGCAAAGATTCATAGAATGAGTGTTCATTTCAATCGGGTAGAAGTTGGCCTAGGTGATGTCACGATGTCACTACCACTCGCGTTAATTATTTCAACTGCCAAGCGGGTAGGGTAAGTAGTAACAATCACCGGCTAAAAGTACTCATGACCAGGACTGCTAATTTATCTGTAACTGTCAGGCGCGGTAGATGGGTGAGTACCTGCTATAAAAGTCCACGGGTCCCTCTGGAAGCCTTGTTTCTGCAAACGCGGCAACAGCTCGGGTTATAAAAATTTTTCGGCTCCCTAGGGCACCACCACCAGGGTGAATAACAATAGTGTTTAAGGTGAACTTCTTGCAGCTTAACGTTATGCGTAACGCAAAGTTGAAATCCGTTAAATGCTTCGTACCAGTGTCGCTTGAAACTCACAAAATAAGTTACTGAAAATACTCAGAAGATATACTTTGCGTATCGAGTCTTGGTTTGTCATATTGAACTGTGCTTATATGGTGCTGATTTTATATCAGCTTAACAAAGTTAAGATTCGAAGCGGAAGTGAGGAATACAAATGAGTCAGGCCCAAGATGTAAGAAGACAGGGTGTTATAGAAAAAGAAGAATTTAGAGCAGAAAAAGCTTGTGAGCCATTACACACTGAAATTAAAGAACTAGAAGCCGAGTTGGCAAGCACGTTAGACGGTGAGTCAAAGTCCAACATTGAACAAGAAATAGCAGGGCTCAAGGATAAGATTCAAGCTGAGTGGGCTTGGTGTTTTCAGCTGTATGACAAGGATTGATAACGGGGGTTGGTTATGTATTTTGAGCTTTGTGATTGGAAGGTAAAGTTAGGAATCGTTTTATCTTGTTTGTTATTTTTCTGCAGTATTATTAGCTTTGGTTTGGCATGGAATAGCCCGATACCAGTCGACGTCTATTCGGCAATCGATAGATACCTACGTTACAGATGGTTCGTTGTATTTCTGGTGGGCTTTTTCTCTTTAAGTAGTGCATCAATTGGATATTACAACCGAAGAATATCACGCTTCAATTAAGGCTTAAGGCCGTTTACTTGATGGATCAGTATAGTTAACCCACGGAGGTTTTTGGTGTTTAGCAAACGAACTAGAAAAGATGAAGTTCCTCTAGACTTTCAAAACCTAATCAGGCGCGCTACGGAGTTGGACGAATTAGGTAATTTTGAAGGCTTAATTGATTTACAAAAAACAGTTTGGAGAAGGCTGCAATCAGAGTTGATGCTTAAGCCATATATTAGTGATGATCATGACGTTGGGATGGGCTTTGAGCATGGTCAATTGCTGTTTTACCCAAGCTCTCGCTACGGCCATTATTGGGAGTACTGTGATTATGAGTATGAAAATGAGGCACTAGTGCTCAACTTTTCAAGTGATATTGTTATACCAAACCCTTGGCATCCTAATCGCATTATCAGGAACCTAGGTTCTATAGGGACAGATTTAAGGAATGGTCCTTTCAAACAAACAACAAATCATAGTGTTGAGTACTGTTGGCCACTGTGTGTTGGTCTTGTTACTGGCGGCAATCACTCGATGGCCCAGGCTATTATTCGAGGTGAAGGCTCAGTAAAGCCCGAGGCTCTAGTCGATCTATCCTCATTGATTAACCGAATTAGGTTTACGGGGCTTAATTGGGTTGATATTGAAACAGGCGACGAGATCTCCTCATCGGCAAAAATTGTTGAAATAGGTTGGTCTTGGGAGATAGGCCGGTTGTTGTTGAAGTATCCCGAAGCATATAAAAAACACATATTGATGCGTAGCTGAAAAACATGGTAGAAAGGCCCTACCGCCAGCCAAAAGTAATGCGTATTGTAATGCTTTTTATTGTCGACTTGACGTAAGTTGATTAATTACAATGGGTTATAATGCCAGTCGTGAGTCCTCACTCTCGCCAAATTAGAAAGCCCTGACTGAAAATTCAGAGCTTTCTTCGTTTCTAAAGCTAAGAAAACATCATTCGGGTCTTCACTGTGTTCAGTCTATTCGCGTGTCCGTCCAAACGCAGCCGTTTCACAACGTATAAATAAGTAATATGAAGTTCTGACTGGGGGAATATCCAGACATGAACGCTAATGATTGTCCCCTAAACTTGAACAGTTACAAAGTATAGGGGACGGGATAAACGTAAAAAGCTACTTGTTTCTCAGCTAGTTTATTCCTGTTCTTTAGGTAACAACACGGCTTCAAATCGCTGTGCTTGGTTTAGGAAAGGAAAGGCAAGGTTATCAACTTGGCGTTTAGTGACGGCTTTGTTGGCTCTTTTGTTCGCTTCGATGAGAACAGGTTTCTCCGTGAGCATGTAACTTTGCTCCATTGCGGCCAAAATACCAAGATCAGAGCGTAAGAAGCGATCAATTTGGTCGGCTCTTTGAGCTCGCTTATTGAGCAAAACAGATTCGTTTACGCCATCTTTTGCTATGTCGTCCAGAACTTGATGGGTTAGCTTTAACAACTCATCGACTCTGTCTGGCGCACATGAAAATTGGATCCGCCCCTCGGCTTGCGCTGATTTAGCGTTTTGCCAGAACCAGCTGGTTACGCTGTAAACTCCTGAAGCTTGCTCGCGCAGTTTTAGCCTTAACTCTTCTTGAACTAATTCTCCAGTTAGCTCTAAGTAATAGGCTTCGTCTGGGCGCCATGAATGGGTTTTGGTCAAGTAAAGCTCCACTTCGGCGCGAGGTTCATTCGAATTCTTAACACTCACTCGCATTTTAGGTGAGTGAGCATTAACGTAATATGGAACACGAGGTTGGTTGTGAACAGTTACAGAAGCCAAATATTGTGCCACCAGTTGTTCAACTTTGCGCTGTGAGATATCGCCGACAATAAAATAGGTATAATCGGTTTTATTCGCGATGTACTTTTGGTAAGTACTCGCAAGCTGTTGAGTCGTTAGGCGGTGGATGTCTTGGCCGTCTACGCTGTAAATCGTTTCATAGTTGGGGTAACGAAGAGACGACACGTGGCGTACAAACTGATCTTCACCATCTAGGCCTGCGTCACTGTACCTTTGATCCATTTCAGTTTGATATTTGCTCAGCACTTTTTCAGAAACCGGACTGTCAGCCAGCTTGAGGTGAAATAACTGAAACATTTTTTCTAAGCTGTCGGTTTTGGCCCAGCCGGAAAAGCCTTGCTGGTAGTCGTCCATGATGGTCGACATAACCACAGGGTTACCTCTAAAAATAGTTTGAATGTCACTTTGAGGTACTATGCCTACGCCTGTTTCATCCACCAAATTACTGGCGATGCGTAGAGCGTGGTAGTCGGAACGCTCCACCGAGCGTAACCCTCCGGATGTCAGCGCTTTAAAGTGTACTTGCCCAGGGTTGCTGTTGCTGTATCGGTAAATGAGCTTGCTGCCATTACTTAATCGATATTCAGTCAGCTTGTGCTTCGCCCAAACTTTTTCAAGCTTTACAGTGCCAGTTGTGAGTTCAACTGAAGGAAGGCTGGCGTGTACGCTGTCATGTTTCCATTGAGGTTGTGCGGAAGCCATTGTTTTATTCCACAGTGAATCGAGCTGGCTTGCTGTGAAGGTTTTGGTGAGTGCTTTGTTGGGTTGGGTTGGGTGGTTAACAGCAAACGTGAATGAGGAGCAATGATGTCGTGAAAAGCCGTGTTAACTTGCTCAAGATTAAGTTCATTCAAAAAGCGTTGGTTAAGCAGGTGCTTATCTTCATTACTGAGTAACAACTGGCCGCTGGCAGCGCTAACCATAAGATCTCCGGCCAAATCCACACTATAGATTGGCTTGTCACGGTTACGATCGTTGAGAGATTTCAGTCTCGTGATCTCTCCTTCAACCTCGGCTTGGCTAAAGCCGTGTTGTTTGAGTTGAGCTAGAAAGCGAAATATCTCTTTGCTTGCTTGGTCATAGTCGGCTTGGCCAAGCTGCAGAGAAAATACCGCTTGAGTTGTATTTCTGCCTAGATTCGACGAGTAAAATGTAGCGGAGTTTACCGAATTATTAGCCTTTTGTTCCCACGCTTGTAAGCGCACGTTTAACAGCCGTGTAGCTACTTGCGCCGCGAGATCTTGTTGATATCGCAAGGTGCTGTTTTCACTTTGAAAATCAGAGAAGAAGCTCAGCTCTACCGCTGGCGTAGTGATACCATACTCATGCACGGAAGCGCTACGCCATCCTTGGGGTAGAGGGATGTCATAGTCGACGGTTTCTAACGGGTGTGCAGGGGTTGCTTGTGAACCAAGTTTTGTTTCAAGTTGTTTTTTTACGTGCTGACTATTGATATCGCCGACAACCACAATAGACATATTGTCTGGGCGGTACCATTTATGGTAGAAATCAGCAACACGGTATTTTGATGCGGTATTAATGGTTTCTACATCGCCAATAGGGTCGCGTTCTACATAGCGAGAACCGGCCATTTCAATAGCACTTTTTTTATCTCCTAAGCGAAGCATTGGCCCCAAGCGTGCTCGCCATTCTTCTAAAACGATACCTCGCTCTGCATCTAAGTCACCTTTAAGCATAGTCACGTTACTGGCCCAGTCGGACACAATATTCAAGGCAAGATCCAAAGTATCACGGTCATTGGATGGTAGGTTTAAGGTATAAACCGTATTTTCAAAGTCAGTAAACGCATTGATATCGACCCCAAATTTCATTCCAGCTTGCTCTAATTGGGTAATGAGCTGGTTTTCTGGAAAGTGCTTAGTTCCGTTAAATGCCATGTGTTCGACTATATGCGCAACACCTCGTTGATCGTCGTCTTCGTTCATCGAGCCTGCGTTCACAACAAATCGAATATACACGCGTGATTCGGGCTTAGTGTTCTCTACTAAGTAGTAACGAAATCCGTTGCTTAACTCGCCCGTAGTCACCAAAGGATCAAATCGTAATTGGCTTGGCTCTTTAGCAGTAGAAAGTGACGCACTTGGCTCAAAGGCTTGTGAAATGGTTTGGCACCCGCTTAATAGAAGTAGGGTGCCAACGGCTAACAGTTTGCTAACGTTCATGAAAATCTCAATGATTGGGTTTGGGGACAAAAAGTTAATAGCGCGTTGTCGGCATCGTTGTTTTCTCGGTGTGAGATTTCAACCACCCTGCTATGCGGTAAGTGCTGTTTGATGGCAAGCTTTAACGTTTGATAGCTCTTAGGGTCGAGTGCTGAAAGCGATTCGTCTAAAAATAACCATTGAGGCTTTTGTACTAAGCTTCTTGCAAGCATGATTTTTTGCAGCTCTCCACCGGACAAACGTTGTTGCCAGTTTGCTGTTACGTTCAACTCTGTCCCTAAATTAACAAGGCCAGCGCGTTCAAGTGACTCAATTAACGTGGCATCCGAGCAGTCAATATCTTGGTGTGGATATAGCAAGATGTCTCGCAATGAAGCATGCGGGAGGTACGGTTTTTGAGGAATGAACAGGCAATCTTTATCCTCTGGCATCGCCAATTCGCCCTCGTGATAGGGCCAAAGTCCGGCAAGTGTTCGCATGAAGGTGGTTTTACCGCATCCAGAAGGACCTTGAATCGTCAGATTTTGATCAATGTAGCCAGATTGCTCAAGCACCAGTGGCGATTTTTCTGGCGAGAATAAGTAGAGGTTTTTCCAGCTTGGTTTATCCGAAACCTTCATTGGAAGTTGATCAGGTAAGTTTTCCAGTTGAGAGTGGAAAGTGATTAATCGCCCCGTCACAGCGCGCCAATCTGCAATGGAATCGTAAGAGTCCACAAACCAACTGAAGGCCTCTTGTACTCGGTAAAAGCCCGTTGCTGTTTGCATCATGTCACCCAGTTGCAACGCGCCACTCATTAAACGCGGAGAAGCGACAAGGTAGGGGAATATGCGAGCAACTTCGTTGTAACCACTAGTAAAGGCGCTGTATTTGAGCTTCATTCCGGTGAGCTGTTGCCAGTTGTCCCATACTTTTCCAAACAAGCCTTGAGTGCGCGAAAGTTCGGCATGCTCGCCTCTTTGTAGTGCGATAGACTCGGCGTGCTCACGAACGCGCATTAAATGAAAACGAAAGTCGGCTTCGCTTTTTTCTTGCTCAAAGTTCAGTGGGATAAGCTTTTTAGCGATTTTATGTGTTAGCCATGTACCAATCACAGAATACACGATAGCGACCCAAACCATGTAACCTGGGATCACCCATTCACTTCCTGCGAAGGTGAAGTTAAGGCTACCAGACAAATTCCACAAAATGATCGTAAATGAAAACAGGCTAGTAATGGTACGAAGTAGTTCCAAACCCATTTTTAACGTCTGATCACAAAATTCTTTTACATCTTGAGTGATGCGTTGATCGGGGTTATCGCTGTTCGAGAATTGCAATTGATGGCGATAAAGCCGTTTTTTGCCTAACCATTTTTGTAAAAAGGTGTGAGTTAACCAGCGACGCCAGCGGATGCGTAATCCACGGCGTAAATACTCTTCGACCAAATCCACGACCGTATAGACGCCCATAATCAAGACGAACGTCCCAAGCATAGACCAGAAGTTCTCCCATTCAGCATTTTGCATTAGGTTGAAAAAATCACGGTTCCAGTTGCTATAAAGCACAGCAACTTCGACGATCAGATAATTGAGGCCGACGACGATCGTTAGCAATAACCAGGCGATGCCTTTTTCATTACTTCGCCAATAGGGAGCCGATAGCGCCCAGACTTGCGCGAGAAAGCGCTTATTCTTTAATACTAATTCTGTTTTATGAAACATACATCACCGTTAGACAATAACGCGTTCAGCTCTGCCAATAGCAGAGCTGAATTAGGAACACTTATTTGTGTTTAATTAAGAGGGGGTTAGAATTCGTAACCTAGCTCAAGCCAAAATTCGCGGCCTGGTGTGTATTCGCCGTAATCGCCTTGGCGGCTTGCTCTAGCCGTTTTCTGACGAACTTGGTTAAGCACGTTAAGCACATCGACTTGCACATACATGTTGTGAGTAGCAATGAGGTGCGGCTGCCAGCGGACTCGGGTATCCCATTGGGTGTGGGTGCCAAAGTCAAAGCTATTGAATTTACTGATACCTATTGAGGTATCAGTATCGTATTCGTAACCGGTGATTGGTGCTTTAACATACACCTTGTTCGCCCAGGTGATATTATACTTAGGCAGTTGCATATCTAAGCCGAGGCGAACCATCCATTCTTCCTCACTGCTATTGACGGTTTGTTCTGCCTGTCGACGGGTCATCATTTTTCCATCAAGGAAAATTAACTCATCTGGGTTAATATTTTTTTGAAGGTCACTGCGATCAGTGTCAATCCAGTCTGCACCCAATGTTGTATTCCAATGAGTAGGACCAACGACCCAAGGGGTTACGTTACTCACTTGCAAAGTGTAGATGTTAACGTTGAAGTCACTGCCGTTACGGTATTCTTCAACTATGTTGTTACCAGAGCCTTTTTCGTCCGGTACTAATCGCTGTTTGTTCTTACGCAGAACATAGCGAGCAGTTAGCGCAAAGTTGCCGACGTTTTGGTTGATGCCTAGACTGAGCTCATCGGCGTAAGGGGTATTTAATCCGTCAATAGATTCGTAGCGTCTAGAATGGTTTTCATCTAGTTTTAAAATCTCTCCGGCTAGCTTCATGGAAGCAAATGAACGCCCGTAGTAGCGGTTCAAGCCTAAATTAAGGCGTGTGTTAGCCAGTGCTTGCCAGTTCGCTGAGAACCGTGGGGCAATATTGGTATTACCGAGGTAATCGTCTTTTTCAATTCGCACCCCTGGGCGCAGAGTAAGATTGTTCCACTTTATGATGTCTTGTGCATAAGCGGTCGAATTCTGATACTTAGTACTGACGTTACCTTGCGAGACCGTTTTTGTATCGCCAAACTCCATGCCAGCAAAGAGGGTTCGTTGGTCAACGATTACGTTTTGATCTCGATTAAAATCATAGTTGGTGATCTGATGGCTAGCCCCTAATTTGATAGCATGCGTTGTTTTTCCCCAAGTTAGTGGGTCAAGCGCATAATCGAGCATGAAGTTGGTGTTTTGTTGGGCGATTTGACTGTCGCCGTAGCCGCCACTTTCGTAGTTTCGGTCGTTACCAATATCAAAGGTTTGTATGGCGTGCGAGCTATTAGATTCACGCTGGTCAGCGAACTTATCGTAGGCTGCGGTCGCCGTTAGCGTTCCTTTGGCTAAATATTGTTTCCATCTTAAGGTTGTGCCATAGGCTTGGTGGGTGTCTGTGACATTACCGTCGATATTATCAGCAAAATATTTGCCTTCCTTATAATCAGAATAGCGTAAGCCCAGCTCCAAACTGCGATTAACGTCTGGCGTCCAATTGAAGTTGGCCAAAATGTTGTCAGAGCGGCGAGTGTGATCTTGGTTGTCACGGTCACCTGCTGGATTGATTTGACGAGATTGTCGAATGTTTGAGTCTCGGCGACTAAAGCCAAGCACCATACCTATGTTATCGGTAATGCCTTGTTCGGTAACGAGGCTAAAAAATTCTTTCTTATAAATTGGTTGATAAATGGCACCGTTACTCAGTGGGATTGCTGCGTCGAGGTCGTTTTTAATGTTGTCGTCGACCTTCATTGAAGCCCAGCTAGAACGCGTGCCACGGTATTTCAACTGGGTGTGACTTTTACCGCTGTATTGGCGTGTTTCAGCAACCACCGCGCCGCCTGTAAAGCCACCCAAATTTGCAGGCACATTACTGTCGTAAACAGTCACGCCCGCTAACATATTAGCGTCAAAGAAATAGGCTTGTTCAGAACTTTGACTTGGTATTACACCTATATGACCTTCAAACAGGCCTCCAGTAGGGTCGATGTCATTGTTGATATTAATACCGTCTAACATATAGGCCGTTTGGCTTGGGTCTGCACCGTTAATAGAGATTGACGCCGGTTTAATTTCTCCATTGGTAAAACCACTTTGATCGCTTTCGGCGTAACGTACGTTTGGGTTGGACTTTAAATAGTCGCTTAGGTTGCCATTTCCCGAAGGGGTATTTTTTATGGCCTCTTGATCGATGGTTTGTTTCGACGAGAGATCATCATCTTGTTTATCGGTGACCGTTACGGTTAGTTGATCTTCTGGGTTTGGTTGAGCAGTGCTAGCGGCGTAAGCGCTAGAGCCGGCAAAAAGCGCGGCGCTGATGAATACAGCAAGCGAAGTTTTGTTGAGATGTGTCATAGTTTATTTTTGTAAGTGAGAATAGTTCTCAATTATGTTATCAGCAAAATATTCACTTAGTAAATGAGCTAAACTCGATTCATATGGCTGATTTTTCTTTGATTTCTGATTTTAAATGTTCAAATATTGTTAATTTTAGAGGGGAATTATGCGCGGTAATGTAAGTGAGTTAATTCTAATGAAATAGTGTGTACCTCACTTTGTAAGAATTAATTTCATTTAGAATAATATACCAAATGGGTGTGTGATCTGTTTTCAATTTGTTAACAAGTGATGTGGAAAAAAATAAAATAATTTTGAACTTTCTTTCGGAAGCCGGTCGTACCTTAATAAAATCAAGTTGTAATAATGTTGTTTGTTAATTTAACTTGTTGTTTTTAATGTGTTTATCAAGTTCATCAGTGTAATTTTAAAATAGTTGTTTATCTTTTAAGTGAAAATAATTATCATTGGCATATAATAGTTACTCACATATCATTCGCTTCCCCTATAAATATGCTTTCTTTTCAAACAAACTTTAATTCTGATAAATTGATAATATCAGTTATTTACACTTTCCTTTTGTGTTCTACTCAAGTCAGGGCGGAGGTCAAGACAGATGACGTCATTAAAGAGGAATTACAGAGCTTGTCTGTGACTGTCGCGTCACAACGACAGGTGGAGTCTCTAGACAGGCAGGTTCAGCAGTACACTGAAGATCGTCGCCAATTAGGCTATGAATTGAGGCTGCAATCCAAATACCGACAGCAACTCGCATTTCAAGTAAAGCAGTTAGAGTCTGCGCTTGTTGAGCTAGACGACGAGATGGATAACATGCGAAAGACAAAAATCCGTTTGCTGCCGTTGTTAACGGAAATGCATCAAGGTTTAGAGGCTCTGGTAGAGCAAGATTTGCCTTTCTTGATGCAAGAGCGGTCACTGCGTTTGTCGTTGTTAAAGGAAAAGTTGGCGGACCCGACGGCTACGTCAGCACAAAAACTAAACAAGCTTATTGAGGCCTATCAGGTTGAAATTGGGTACGGACACAGTGTCGAAACTTGGCAAGGGAGATTATCACCTACCCAAGAAGTGAATTTTCTACGTGTTGGGCGTGTTGGTTATTACTACCTGAGTTTAGACGCAAAGACAGGTGCACAGTGGAAGAGCGGTTCAGGCTGGCAAACATTAGACGATCAGCAATCGGCTCTGCTCAAGCGATCGATTGATGCCGTAAATGTCAGTTATTCGCCCTCGTTGTTACGCATTCCTGCACTTGCAAATAACGCTTCTTTATAGGTGTTTTATGACTCATCTAAATAATATGATCAGCTTTCGTTTTGTGCCTGTGATTTTGCTGTTGCTTCCCTTTTTTTACAAGCTCAAGGGTTAGAAGAAATCCTGCAACAACTTAAACAAACTAATAAAATACAACACGCTCAAGTGGAGGGCTTTCGTGCTAATAAGCAGCAAGATTTGTCTGTTTTGGTGGCGGATGTAACAGATACCAAACAGCGTTTAGCGCAGATTAACCAAGATAACCGAGATTTAGAAATACGCATTATTGAGCTTCAGCAAGCGTTGGAAACGAAGAGAAAACAACTTAATCAGAGTCGAGAAACTCTTAATGATGTGATAGAAACCACTCAGGTTCAATATGTGAGTTTCTCCAATAACGCCCGTCAGTTTAGTAGCTGGAAACTCAGTGAAGACCATCAAGACCTATCCAAGCGCAACGTAGATATTGAAGACATTCGTCAATTTTGGATTGAGCTATCAGGTCAATTGGTCGCGACCGCGAAGGTGGGGTTAAAAGGAGGAGAGGTGGTCTTGACAAACGGTCAAGTCGTTAAGTCTCTTATTCAACATATTGGTCCGTTTAGCCAGTATTCAGAACAATATGGGTGGCTTAAATACCTTCCTGAACGCCAGTTATGGCAACAGCTGGAACCTCAGCCTCAGCTAGAAATTCCTGTTTCGCAGTGGCTCATAGATCCGACATTTGGTGTTATGTTGGCAAACGCAAAATATCAATCTGGTTGGTTTGACACGTATCGCTCAGCTGGCGTGGTGGGTGCACTGATTGGCTGTGTTGCGGCGTTTGGTTTCGCCATTGGTCTTTTCCGCTTTGTCGTTCTAACTAAAGAGCAAAGAGAAGTTAACAAGCAACTATTACAACTCGATACACCTGAATCGAGTAATTTATTGGGCCGCGTGTTGCTTAAATTGCAGTCTTGCCAAGAAGCGGAGCACATTGAAGATGTGGTTGATGCAAGCGTAAGTAAAGAGATGCCTTGGTTAAATAAGGGTATTGGTACTCTTGCAGTACTTGCTGCTATTGCTCCTCTTATGGGGCTTTTGGGGACAGTTGGCGGCATGATCGAAACATTTTCTATTTTGACTTCTCAAGGTGTTTCGAACAGTGAGCTGCTTTCTGGTGGAATAGCCGAAGCTTTACTGACCACAAAGATGGGCTTGTTAACGGCGATTCCTCTATTGCTATTGCATTGTGTCGTGAAATCACGGGCTTTAAGCCTAGCTGAAATCGTCGAGCATCAAGTCGCTAGCCTAGTGGTGGATAAACGACATCGTTCGAGGCAGCAATGCTTAGCTTGATAGGATTATCGACCGAGAATGTGAGTGGTGTGATGGGGGGGATCGTTTTGATTTCTCTCATCATGTGGGGGCTGATCCTGCGGTGCTATTGGAGCTTATCTCAGTTTTCCAACCAAGAATATGCACAGACTTTGAAGGCAACCTTGTCCTGCTACTCTTGCATGGCAAAACCTGATCAGGTGCTGTTGATTCAGGGGTGGTTAAGCCAAGTCCGTTTGCATCTACAAAAAGGTTTGGCTGAAATTCGGTTGTTTGTTCGAGTGTTACCTATGCTTGGCTTACTTGGAACCGTTGATGGCATGATGCGCTGTTTTTCTCGCCTAAATAGTGACGATGTATTGCAAGCCGTTTCCGATGGGATCAGTCAAGCGATGCTGACTACGTTGGCAGGTTTAGTCGCAGCGTTGTCTGGGATGTACTTTGCTTACCATCTACAAAGACGAAACCAACATTTACTGTTAACGCTCAAACAAAAATTAGAATGTTATGAAAATTAAATCGTATGTAACTGCGGAGGATTCCGCACAGGTTGATTTAACGCCATTGATCGACGTTGTGTTTATATTGCTCATTTTCTTTATTCTCTCTGCGACCTTTCAAAAAGACTCGAGTATCCCAATCGACCGGCCAAGCTCAAGCAGTTCGACTCAAAGTGAGAATCGTTCATTGAATGTTACAATCGACGAGAGTGGTCAGTTGTGGTTCGAAGAGGCTCGAGTCTCACTCTCTAAACTAAAAACATTAGCGAGTATACAGGTACAAGTGCAACCTATGAGCAATGCGGTAATCAAGGCAGACAAACGGGTACCGACAGGAAAATTGATTGAAGTGATCGACAGTTTACGTCTTGTAGGAGTCGGCAATGTTGCTGTTGCTACCCAAGAGAAGTAGCGCCCATTACTTACTTATTGCCATTGCAGCATTGGCGGTTAATGTCCTGTTGGCCTTATTGGTGAGCAGTTTGATCGCACCCAATGCCGAGCGAGATGAGCCTTTGTCGTATCCCATTTACAGTATGTATTCTCAGCAACCTGAAACGCGTATTGAGCCCGAAGGGCCGCTGCCCGTCGAGGTAGCGACAGCTCCTAACCCGGCACCTGCACGGCCTAGTATCGTGGATTTTGTGTTAGCGGAGTCGGTCACGAACGTCGTGCTACCTAAAGTCACTTTTGAGCCTAAGCTGTCGTTGGAAATGTCGAGAACCTATCAATTCAATATGTCGTCAAAAAATTGGGCAGAAGGCAGTCAGATTCAAGCGAGTATTGCGATGGCTAAGCCCACATTTCAAGTGCCACCTCAGTACCCGCAAAGTGCAAAGCGTAAGGGTATTGAGGGCAATATAGCCCTTGATTTGTTGATTGACGAGAAAGGGGCGCCTTTACAACATCGAGTGGTGAATGAATCGCCTGAAGGTGTTTTTTTGCAATCGGCATTGCGTGCCGTGATGCGTTGGCGATTTGTTGCACCGGAGAAGGGGCAAGAATGGCAACGCGTTGTTGTGAATTATCAATTGGAGAAGTAAGCGATGCTTGTACGGTTTTGTTTTCTGTTTTGCTTATTTAGCCCTGTCGTGGCCGCGCAAGTGAATATCGACGTGATAGAACGCTATCAAGTATTACATCGTTGGTTAACTGAGGATCCAAGTGCAGATATTGCCCCTATAGCACGATTTTATAAGCAACAAAAAGGGCAGGGAACGGCAAATAAACGCGTCGCAGCTGGCTTATATTTACAAGCGTGTTTGCAGTTTCAGAAGTACATATGTGGCCGTGATCTAGCGGTTGAATTACTGAGCTACGATCCTACAATCCAAGAGCAGAGTCAGTTACTCAATTTGGCGATTCAATTATCGTATCAGACTGAGCAATACTCAGAGGCATTGGTGTTCACACAGCAGTGGCAAGAGCATCTTACCTCGAACTTATGGAAAGCAGATAAGCAAGCGTTTCCAACAGCGCAAATTCAAGCGGAAGTCGATAGCATCAGCGCTTATAGTGCTTATCATCTGAAGATGTGGAATGATGCTGAGCATTCGATCGTTTCTGCGATCGATAAGCGGCCAACACAAGAAAGGTATCAATTTCTACTGGCCGTTTATCAGCAATCGAAATCGCCAAACAAAGCAAATCGGTTGCTGAAAAAACTGACGAAATTATACCCTCAACAAAAGAAATACTGGCTAGGGTTGGCTTATAATTACTTGTTACAAAATCAACAAAAACAAGCCATCGCAGTATTGTCTGGGTTAGATGACCGCCATTTACTTGAGAGTAAGAATATACTTTTGTTGGCCCAATTGATGCTCACTGAAAATGCTCCGCTAGGTGCGGCGCAAGTATTGTCAAAGCATCAATCTCAATTGAAGAATGACATGACCTTTCAAGGCTTAATGCTGAAGTCATTGCTGTTGTCGCGTCAACAGAAAAAAGCGTTGAGTTATTTAGAACAACACCCCAATGAGCCATTGTTAGCGACACAAACGCAGTTAGCTTATAGCCAAGGCGAATGGGCAAAAGCGCTTCCGTTGCTCACACGGCAGATCTCGACGGAACCTCAAAATGACTATTGGAGGCTACTTAGAGGGATCAGTTATTTTGAATTGCAACAATACGATAGTGCAGCCGCCGACTTTAAGAAGCTTAGTAAGGGGGAGTACCAAACCATCGCATCGCAATGGCTGCATCAAGTTCATTATTTAAGTTTGCCCATCGATAACAGAGCAGGATGACGGTCTCTGATGGGGGGGGAGACGTGACGCCGATTGAAACAATTGTGGTGAATATCGGCGATGTGAACTTGCATCGAATCTCGCCTATATTACTAATATACAATCTAATTTAGGGTAGCTATTAACTGCTTGACAAGCATTTATCTGGTCTACAGGATTGAGCTTAATTATCACTTGTTGTCTGTGTGTTTTATGTTTAATTCCAAAATTCCTACCAAACTATTACTGCTCTCTTTGGCGTGTCTTCCACTTACGGCGACTTCCGCACCCAATGAATCAGCGAATTGGTTTTCGCAATCGGATGTGACACTTGATGCCCGTTATCAGTCGGTGTTACTCGATAATGGCTTACGTGTCATTACCGTTGAAAATGATACGCCTAAGAAAGGTCTTTCGATACGAATGCTGGTGGATGCAGGATCGTTTCAAGAAACAGGAGACGAACCGGGCCTTGCTCATTTTCTAGAGCATATGGCTTTCAATGGGTCAACCAACGTACCTGAGGGAGAAATGGTAGCCATGCTTGAAAGGCACGGTTTGGCTTTTGGTGCCGACACGAATGCCACGACCGACATGACTAACACCAATTATCGCTTGGACTTACCTAAAGCGGATACAGAGAGCGTTAACACGGCCTTGTTTTTGCTACGCGAAACCGCCTCTGAATTGAGCTTAGATAAAGATGCCATCGAACGTGAACGTAAGGTGATCCTCTCAGAAGTTAGAGAGCGGCAGTCGGTTTGGTTAGAGCGATTCATTGATCAAGGGAACTACCTTTATAAAGGTACTGATTTAACGCAAAAGATTGGCTTAGGAACCATTAAGGGCATGGAGCAAGTGACGCAACGCGACTTACGTCAGTTTTACCAAACTTTTTATGCTCCTAAGAACACGACATTGATTTTGGCTGGAGATTTACCACGTAAAGTGATGTTAGAGAGAGTTAAGCATTACTTTTCGAACTGGACGAACAGTGAATATCAACCTGCAATGGATCCGAAGTTTGATTTAGTGCTGCCTACTCATAAAGAAGTGCACGTGTTTGTCGACCCGAATATTGAAACACAAATTGAATTCAACTTTATAGAGAAAGAGCAGCCAAAAGCTCGCTCAAAAGAAACCGTACTGGATTATTGGACGCACTTGATAGGGCGCAGGGCTTTGTCTAAACGTTTAGACACTATTTTGTATGAAAGCAACGGTGACATATTGTCTTCAACAATGTACTCGTCGCTGGATTACGGCTTTGCTCGCGTCAGTAAAATTGGCTTAACTACTGCTGACAACGAAGGAACATATGGGGTAAGGATTCTTGAGCGAACTCTGCGTCAGGCGGCCGAGTTTGGTTTTACACCCGGCGAGATATCGAGACAACTAATGGCCTTAGAAAAAGACTTAAAGCTTAATGCAGAAACCGCAGGTGATGCATCCAGTTCGGCATTAGCTAATCACGCGATGAATGCGGTCGACAGCGGTTACATTATGCTTTCGGCACAATCTGATCTTGCCTTGTTTGAAGAGCTAAAAGGGCAGCTTACACGCCAAGCAGTTAATGAAGCGTTCAATAAGCGTTGGGCTTCTCATCCCCCTCGTATCTATTTAACCAAGCGACGTGATATCGATATTATTCATAGAAAAGTTCTTGAAGCTTACGTCAGAAGTGAAGCCGAGCAAGTCAAACCGTACAAAGAGCAAGTTACCACAGAGTTCGCTTATCAGAATTTTGGTCAACCAGGTAAAGCCAAACTTCTTGGAACATCGGATTATGGCAACATAGCGAGTTACCGTTTTGAAAATGGTGTGATGCTGAATGTAAAACAAACCGATTTCGAAAGCGGTGTCGTTTACCTGTCTGTTAGGGTGGGGAAAGGCAAAATGGCGCTTACATCGGCTCAAGCGCCACTTATTGAGTTGTACAATGTTGGTATGGCAACGGGCGGCCTTAAAGCGCACGATATCAATGAGCTTGGGCGTATTTTCTCGGGCACCACGATGGGTTTGCAATCACATGTAACCACTAATGCATTTGTAACCCAACAAGCAGTAGTTCAAGAAGACGTGCTTAATCAACTGAGAGTTTTTACGGCTTTGATGACAGAGGGGGGCTATCGTGAAGAGGGGAAGTCTTTCTCTTTACAATCGGTAAAACAGTACTTAGAGACTTACCAAGAAAGCCCAGAGCAAGTGAGAGATTTTCACATTGGCCAAAAGCTGCGAGGCGGAGACCTCCGATGGGCGCCGCCGACGGTAGATGCTCTTAATAAAGTGAGCATGTCGGATCTAAAACCGATTGTGGAGAGTGCGGTGGCCAAAGGGCCAATCGAGATTGGCGTTGTTGGCGATATCTCTAATCAGCAAGCGATAGATTACGTAGCGCAAACTTTCGGCGCTTTAGATATTAAGCTTAATGACACCTTAGATCGTTACCAAATAGCCTTTCCCCAAATCAAAAAAGAGAACGTCACTTGGTATCATGAAGGTGATAAAACAACGGCTTTAGCCAGTAGTTATTGGAACTTACCTGATGCTCGAAATACCGAACAAGCATTGGATTTCTTGTTGTTAGAGCATGTCATTCAGCAGCGTGTAACCAAACAAATCAGGGAAGCAATGGGCGCAGCTTATAGTCCCTGGGTAGGACGTCAACAATCGTATAACTTCAAAGATTTCGGTTATTTAGTGATGAACAGCAACACGACATTGGATCAAGTCGATAGTGTATTTGAAGCGTATAAAAATGTGCTGCGTTCACTGCAAACGACACCTATCACCGATGATGAACTCACTCGAGCTGTGACGCCTTTAGTCGACGCAGTCGCGCAGCAAGTCGAGAGTAATGGTTATTGGTTTGCTCTGGTTTCAACCGCTCAAACATATCCAGACATGATCGAAGCGGATGGAATGACAGGAGAAAAACTGGCTGCCGTGACTAAAGAGGATATTTTGGCTGCAGCTAGGCTCATCGATATCGATACGGTATTGGAAGTAAAGGTTCTTCCTCAGAAGTAAGCGGAACGAAAGAGTAAGCTTAGCGTCGGCTAAAAGTGATGTCGTTTGTCCTGCTTCTTTCGCCGACTTAGGAAATATTGCATTTGTGCAGTGAGTGAGGAACTTAGTCGTGAGTCCTCACTGTGAAAGCCTTGACTGAAAAAAGTCAGGGCTTTCTTCGTTTCTAAAGCTAACAAAATAGTATTTGAATCATCAAAGTTTTGAGCCTTGCGAAGTGTTAGGTATTTTCTGCGGTCAGGGAGCATTTCGGATCGTATGGAGTTACATTTCTATCAATTACGTATATGATAATGATTATCATTCGGAATGTATATTGTCAGCTCAGTTACGAAGCAACGGTATCGACGATTCTCTAGGAAGGGCGCCACGTGGAAAGTATTTCAATTCAAAACCTCACTACCTTCGAACATCTTGAGCTGGACGCTGAAAGTCACAGTTGGGTGCGTTTTGTGAATCACTGTTTTTCTGAAGATACCGTAGTCGAAAATTTATTCACACCAGGGCTTTATATAACGGTTCTTGGTCAATGCCAATATAGCTCATTAAGTGGTAATGCAGAAGAACAGGGTAATTACAACTATCACTACACGGTAGCGTTAGCAGACGAGCCATGCTCGAGCCGTGTTCTTTTTCCTGTTAACGCCACTTGGCAGAACTTTTCAATCATGATTCCGTTAGCTCAACTTCATTTATATGGGGTAGATGCACTCGACGACATAGCCACGCATTTTCGGCCTGAAGCTAGGCTTTCAGAATTGGGGGCGATATCAGGAGATATATTGCGTTGCTGCGAGTCCATTTGGCAGTGCGAATTCAAAGGGCTTGAAAGGAAGCTATTCATAAAAGCAAAGGCGTTAGAGGTGTTAGCGCTATTTCTTCATAAGCGACGTGAATCGAGCCAGAATCAGCCGTCGTCACGATTATCTTATTTAAACGATGCACTTGTTCATATAGAGAGCAATCTAGATCAGGATTGGACGTTGTCCACGGTGGCACGCCTAGCCAGAAGTAACCAAACTTATATAAAGCAAGACGTTAAAGATCTGTTCGGTTTGAGCTTTCGAAAATGGTTGAGTAAAAAAAGGCTTAGTGCTGCTGCTGACCTATTGGGGAGCGACGTCGCTATTAGTCAGATTGCGAGTGACATTGGTTACAAGAGCCAAGCCCATTTCGCCACACTGTTCAAAAATGAAATCGGTATGACTCCTAGCGAATATCGGCATTCATTGCAGCTTAACAAAACGGCCTAGAATTGACGGTTTTCGAAAGGAATACGACCTCATTCGAAAGCGCTCGGCAATTTACGCATTATAATTGCCAATCAACACAAATAGTATTGCTTATGCAACTCATTCTCATTAAGTGCTAAGGCATTTGATTCTGAATGTAGTAAAAGGACGTTAGTTTAAGACCGATGAATAGCACTAAACACCCATGGATAATGTTAGCCAGTATCTATACTACTCAATACATTGGCATTGCATTCATACTTTCCGCTGCTTTGGCCATTTTACGGCAACAGGGCGTACCTTTAGATAAATTAGCGTTACTAAACCTCGTTGCCTTGCCTCTGATTGGTAAAATTTTTTATGCACCAGTTATCGATAAGTATCGCTTAGTATTTCAAGGGAAATATCGAAGCTGGTTAATATTTTCTAATATAGGTATGGTTTCTCTTCTTCTTATCGTTGGCTCGATGGATATTGTGGATCAATTCTCTAGTATGTTGGCAGTTATCTGCCTATATGTTTTGTTTATGAGCTTACAAGATGTTTCGGTTGATGGTTTGTCCTGTAAGTTATTTCAACCAGAAGAGCGGAAGTTCTCAAGTAGCGTGCAATTTTCAGGTAATCTTTTGGGTAATATTATCGGTGGTGGGGTACTACTTATATTTTATCCTTGGCTACAATGGCAAGGTTCATTCTTGATTCTATCTTTACTGACATCTTTCGCATTATTCCAAGTATGTATGTATAAAGAACCAGAAAGTGAAGAGTGTAATACGTCACAAAGTTATTTTAGTTTATTTAAAGATATAAAGGGATTTTTAGTTCAGCATAAATATTGGTTCTGTATCTTGCTCATCTACCCGTTATCATCAACTTGGGGGTTTGCGTTACTCAGTCCTATCCTTATTGATAGTGGTTGGTCGTTACCAGATGTAGGATTCTCGATCAAAATTTTTGGTTCTATTGTGGGTTTTGTTTCGGCGATGTTAGCGGCGTATTTGATCGCTAAAGTAGGGCGAAACAATGCACTAATGGTAGTGCTCTGTTTTCAAGTCTTTGCATTATCTTTGATGATCTTTCCTGCGCTTGGCTTTACAGATAAAGGGACGGTACATTTAGTCATTGCAGCACATTTTATTAGTTTTCCTGCTTTACTCGTTATTTCCGCTACCATCTTTATGGACAAGGCCTCGCTTACATATCACAAAGCGACATTCTTCACTTTACAGATCAGTGTCGCTTCCTTTATTGGTTTTGTTTATTCATGGGCAAGTATGGCAGTAGCGAAACACGTCGGGTATAGCTTGGCAACCATAATTGGTTCTGTAATTGCTCTCTTCATTCTTATTTTAGTTTGGCGATTACTCTCGATAATAAGCGACAATGGAACGCTAACATTAAAACAGTATGATTATGAATAATTGAATTTTTTAGTCAGGTTCAATTTGTGAGATACCCAAAGGAAAATTATTTTTAGTAATTGTAATTAATATCGTCAAGATTAAATTATGTAATCTTTTATTTATGTTTAAGTCTATTTTGAAAGGGAGCCTCAACTCATGAATCGCTCACACAGTGATATTAGTATCACTACATTAAATCGTAACCGTTTAATCGCATTAGGGCTAGTTAGCATCAGTAGTATTCCATTTTATTCAACGGCAAATACACAGAATGATGGCGTGGAAACTTATGTTATAACTGGTGATAAGATAGATAAGAGTATTAAAGACGTAACAACCAGTGTCACCGTTATATCTCAAGACAAGTTAGAGTCGGGTGAGTACAATAAAGCCAAAGAAACAGCCGTTCTTGCGCCAAATGTTATTGGTAGTTCGTTTAGCAATATTTCGATACGAGGCATTTCGGGCGGAGGGGCTGCAACCGGTGGGCTTGCCTATTTAACCGGAGCTCGTGCTCGTGTGGTGACAGTGGTCGATGGCGTCACCCAAGACTATTCTGGCTATAACTTTAACCCAGTAACGCTTTGGGATGTTGAGCAGTTGGAAATACTGAGAGGTCCACAATCGACAGCTCAGGGATCGAGTGCTATCGGTGGAGCGCTTGTGATTAATACCAAAGATCCAACGTATTTTAATGAAGCGGCGGTTCGAAGTGGGTTTGAGAACTATAAGAACGGCAACATGAAATATAACATAGGGCTGATGTCTTCAGGCGCTCTGGTGGAGGATGAATTAGCTTACCGAGTGGTGATTAATGGCAGCACTGGAGAAGGGTGGCTTAATTACGATACGAATGGCTTTGATACGCCTAATTTAAGTGAGTCCGACAGCCTAAACGCTCGAGGAAAACTGTTATGGGAGCCAACAAATATTCCTGAATTAAAGGCTAAACTGACGCTTAATTACAGTAAAAATAAGGGAGAACATGCCAATTTTGCGAGTAATACTGACGAAGGCATCGATTCTCAAAAATTTACGTTAGGAGGCAGAAATGAAGTTCGCCTACAAGATTCTAACGCTGATTCTATTGCTGTGGAAGTTGACTATCAGATTGCCCCAAGTGTCACGAATTCATTGCATATTAGCCGTTCAAGCTCTGATATCCATGATGATGCTTATTCAACAGGCCATACATACGATGTCAATAATGAAACCTACGCACTAGAAAACCGACTGTTGTTTAACGGTAGTGATTCTGATTTAACGGGTGTCATCGGGTTGTATGTTTCGAATAAAGATGCGTCACTTTCTACGTCAAATTTTAATATCGCAACGAAATATCAAACAGTAACCAGTGCTATTTATGGGGAAAGTACTTACGAACTGTCGAAGACATCGAGAGTGGTTACCGGTCTGCGTATCGAGAATGAAAATTCGGATAAAACCAGTTCTACACGTTTCTCCGGTGGGAGCAGCAAACAGAATAATAGGGGTACTTATTACCTGCCGAAGTTGAGCTTAGTGCACGACATCTTGGAATCAACCACTGTTGCCGCAACCGCACGCAAAGGTTATAGCCCATCAGGTGCCGGTATTAGCTTTTTTGGCGACGAATATAGTTATGACAGCGAGACTGTTTCGGCGTTTGAGCTGAGCAGTAGGAGTCTATTTTCTGGTGGTACATCATTGAATGCTAACATTTTTTACAACGACTACCGCGGTTATCAGGCAGGAACGAGCAGTTTCACTATCGAAAATGTGGATAAATCGCATACTTATGGACTAGAAGTTGAAGGCATAACTTGGGTTAGTGACAGCGTGGAACTAAGAGGCTCGATTGGTCTGCTTGAAAGTAAGATTGACGAAGGTGGTGCGTATGAGGGTAATGAACTTACCAATGCACCTAATGCAAATATCGCTTTTGGTGTCACACAATACCTAGGTGAGCGCTGGACTGTTGGTGCAGATGCAATGCACGTCGGAGAGTACTACTCAGATCTTGAGAACACTAAAGACTCTAAAGCCGGTAACTATACGCTGCTTGATGTTCGCGTTAGTTATAACGTTGGTGAACTTACTATCAATGCTTATGTTAAGAATCTAGCCGACGAAGACGCAGTTTATTACCGTGCCGGTTCTCTTGCTTCCGTTGGGCAGTCTCGGACTATCGGCCTTAGTGCAATGTACCGAATGTAAGGCTTTTTCAACCAGATCCTTACATGTTAGCAGAGGCTCATCTGAGTCTCTGTTTTTACTTTTATTTAGCAGAAGCCTTAAAGCATTATGAACAGCCATACTCAGATCAGCAATGTTGATCATAAGATTGATATCATCGATCACGTCAATCAAGATCACCAAGAAGAACTATTAGCCATCGCCAAAACCCATGCCTCTAATCTAGAAATCAAATCCGCTAAAGTTGAAGATATCTTTGAAGAAGGGGTGCGAATTGAAGTGGATTTTAAAATGGATCCTAAAAAACAGATGATGTTTGTTCCGTTTGAGATAGAAGGGAGTTTGGAAGACAAAATTCTTTACTTAGCTTATGCCGGCATCGTAAAGCAGGGGCAAGATTTTTCAGGTTCAGGTAAGCAGTTTTTTGAGGTGCTTGGTAAGCAAAATATTACTGAAAACATCATTCGCTTAACGGTGGGGAGCAATATGGCATTACCAGAATATTACCCTGGTTATGCCTATGCTTTTGTCTTAAAAGGTATGAAAAAGAAGGCTATTGAAAGCACTCATAAAAACGATAAAAAGCACTGGATTAAGAGCATATCGGATCATCTTTTTATTTGGTTGATGAAAAATCTCTCGAAGAAGAATCGAGAAAAAATGCTCTACAAAACCAACAAAAATGTTCGGCTCTATACATTGAGGAGGTCATGGAAAAGTAGCGATACCGTCTCATTTTATGACAGAGGCGAGATTGATATTTATACACATGGTGAGACGACGGGAAGTCAATGGGCAGAACAGTTATCTATCGGTGATGTCATCATGAGCCGCTCAGAAACGGCGGATAAGCACCCTCATCTTGTAAATGGCCAAGCTTTGATGATTGCAGATGAAACGGCGTACCCAGCATTAGCGGGTATTCTTGAAAACTGGAAGGGACAGGCACCACCAATTGTCATTTTGGTCAGTGCTAAAGCAACGGATCAGAGCTATTTTTCGGGAGATGCTTTTCCGGAAAATTCGAGTGTACACAGAGTCGTTTGTGCTGAAAACGAACAGGGTGAGAAAGTGCTTACGATATTAAAAGCACTAGAGCAAATTGATGTTGTTTGGGCAGCCTTAGAATCCTCCGCGGCGAAAGCAATTCGCCATTACCTTCGCAACGAACGTAACGTCAGCGGAAAGAACAATCATACCAAAGCATACTGGAATCTTAAGCCTAGAAAGCCAAGTGACTAAAGGTGCTAGTAGTAAACTTTCGGTGAGAAAGTAATTGAAAAAAAGAAGGCGCATTAAGTCTTCTTTTCGTTGGTTGTACTCTGCCGTTTCCGCTAATGCTTTCTCTTTAAAGCGAATCTCTTTTTCTAATTCTTTGATTTCATGCTTATCGGCTTTAGCTTGTTTCTTTGCCTCGGCTTCACGCTCCTTTGATGATATGAACCCCTGCATACATTCGCTACGCCACTGCTGGATTTCTTCGGGGTACAACCCGTTTTCACGGCAGTACTGGCTTAATTCATTTTCTGTCATAGAAAACGTCGCAGCGACAATGGCTAACTTAGTTTGCGCGGACCAATGCTCTGAAGGGGCATGACTGTTTGGCACAACGGCTCCTGATTCTCGAAGTCGTTTTCGCCAATAATACAGTGTCGCATCGCTGATGCCTTCTTCTTTTGCTACTTCAGCCACAGAGCGAGAGTGTGGGGGTAACAACTTTTTCAATACAGCTTCTTTTCTTTCTTGTGAGTAACGAGACATATTTCCTCTGTCACCGCCCCTCTAATTGGTTATTTTTTAACAGTGACAACTAGCCTGACGCAGGGGGAGAATGTGAAAGTGAAAATTAGACTTCATGGCCCTTTTTAATAGAGAAATGGTGGGACGACACTTGTTGGAAAGCGATGGAATCACATGAAATAGCGCTGCAAAGTCAGCTCATCATTTAATGATTGATGCTAAGTACATTCAATTATCAACGTCGGTCTTGGTTAATCGCACTAAGTGTTGGCTTATATCCACCCCTGATTGTAGAGGAAAGGTTTTCATGACAATAAATTCGGAGATCACTCGGTACATTTCACCTCATTTTTACTAAGCATTGCGTATAAATAGCTTCAAATCCATTGGAGCTAGACACAATGACGTCCATATCAAACTCTAAAGTACTGTTGGTTATCTGTATTTTTACGGCGTTGGCGGGGTGCACCTCTCTTAATCATTCAGAGAAGCTTGACCGCGATAATACGATCGCCGTCCCACAGAATTGGGAAAACGCACAAGAGTATGTGAATACGGCCTTATCACAGCAACTGCTTGATCTTGTCAATAGCAAAGAGCTTTCTGCACTCGTTATAGACACCATCGAAAACAACCATGATCTCAAAAGTACAGCGTTGCGCTTAGAGCAAGCTAGTCTCTTGGATGCGCAAAGCGGCCGTTATCAAGAACCTACGCTTACCAGTTCGTACCAAGTCTCAAGAAATAAAACTGGGTCGATTACTAATAACCAAAGAATATCTTTAGATTTGAGTTGGGAGCTCGATGTTTGGGGAAGATTATCCGATACCTCAGATTCTGCCTCCGCTAAAGCAAAGGCAAGTGAA
This sequence comes from Vibrio tapetis subsp. tapetis, assembly GCF_900233005.1. Lineage (NCBI taxonomy): Bacteria > Pseudomonadati > Pseudomonadota > Gammaproteobacteria > Vibrionales > Vibrionaceae > Vibrio > Vibrio tapetis. The sequence goes on along the minus strand of NZ_LT960611.1, from coordinate 1,017,844 downwards.
CTCGATTATATCTACGCAAAAAACTCTTTAGTCGCCCGTGTGATCCAAGCGTGGCTAGACGTCGTTTATCGGGCCAAAATAATTGACGTAGAAAACCGCTGGATAGCGAGCTTGTCTAAAACTGAGGGAATCGTGGCCGAGCAAGTACTCGACGGGCTTAAAGAACAAGCCGATCTTGATACTGCTCGCGCAGAAACTTATAGAATCAGAGCAGCGCTCGCATCGCGCGAACAGCAACAACTTGCGGCGATTCGTCGTCTAAATGTACTACGTGGGAAAGTGGGGCAACATCTTGATTTCTCGACTATTGATACCCCTGAAATTGAAGCGCCACCGCTAACGCTACCTGGAGACATGTTAGCTTCACGCCCTGATCTATTAGCTGCGTATCAAACGGTGATTGCAGCGGATAAAGATACCTCTATTGCGTATAAGGACCTGCTGCCTAAATTGACCTTGACGTCCTCGGTTTATAAAGCGGGAAGTTCATCGAATCAGCTCATTGACAATCCCTCACTTTGGAGCCTCGTTGGCGGTATTACGGCCCCCATTTTTAATCAAGGCAACCTAGAGACTCAGGCAAAAATAGCGGAGCTTAAAGCAAACGTTGCCTTCATCAATTATCAGAAGAAACTCCTTAATGCCATGACCGAAGTCGGGATTGCCCTAGACCAAGAGTACTACCTTAATCAGCAAGAGCAGCATTATCAAGATGCTCACATCTATTCCATTTCTAGTATGAAAAACTACCAAAACTTATATCAAGATGGTGCGAGCGATGTGTTGGCATTACTCATTGCACAACGGTCAATCTATCAATCAAAAATACAATTAATACAAACTCAGCAAGCGCGATTTTCAAATCGAATCTCATTGGGACTTGCACTTGGGATGGGAATATAGAAATGAAAAAACTGGATATTAAAAAGGGCGTTTTAACCTTGTTAAGCATATTGGGTATTCCATTGACCGCTTATTACGTGTTAAGTGCACCTATTGAACAACCCGAAGTCATAGGGGATCAGTCACTCGTTCCTGTGACTAGCGTTACCACACAAAGCTTAAAGGCCGGTGAACATCATTCATCCATAAAAGGGTATGGCGAAGTGATGCCAGTAGAAACACTGTCGTTAATTAGCCAAGTGTCAGGTAAGGCGATTTGGACATCAAAAGCGCTTAAGGTAGGGCATCGAGTAAAAGCGGGAGAACTCTTGCTGAAAATTGATGATTCATCTTACAAAGTGCTGGTAGCCAATGCAGAAAAAGCCTTGGCCGAGGCACATTTAGCGCTGCTTCAAGAAGAAAGAAAGCATCTAAGGGCCGGAAAAGAATGGCAATCTTCTGGTATCAGTGAAAAGCCGAGCCCACTTGCCTTACGACAACCACAACTAAACATCGCAAAAACGAGTTATCTCGCTGCGAAACAAACACTAAATGACGCAAAGAAAAACTTGTTGGATACGAAAATCTACGCGCCCTTTGACGGTATCGTAAGCGAGCAGTCGGTAACAATGGGAGGCTACATTGCGTCGGGCAGTAAGCTTGGGAAAATCAAATCAATTGATGTTGCGGAGGTTTTATTAGCGCTTCCAGAAAATGACTGGCGACAGCTCCCTCGCGATTTGTCAGACCTCAATATTACGATCAGCTCAAAAAGTAGCCCTGAGGAGACTTGGTACGCAAAAGCGACATCATTATCTTTATTGGTCGATAAAAAGACCAGGATGAGGAACCTTACGCTCGAAATTCCTGACCCCCTTAAACAGAAACAAGCCCTATTATTTGGCAGCTTTGTTGAGGTTGATATTCAAGGGAAAGCCTACCCAGACAGCTACATCATCGCTTCGTCTTCTCTTACCGCGGATGGGTTCCTCTGGATTGTTCGAAACGAAGTATTGGAACGTCATAAGCCCAATGTGTTGTTTCATAGTGTTGATCATATCGGCATTGGAAGAAAGGAACTTGGAGAGTCGATCTCTCTTGTCGTTAAGCCACTTTCGCACTATATCGCAGGAATGGATGTGGTTACCGTTGAGTCTACGCGTGAGGTGAACGATGAACACTGATAAACATCCTACCGGCATCATTGCTTGGTTTACGACTAACCCAGTTGCGGCCAACTTACTGATGATCATCATACTGGTCGCTGGGGCATTGTCAGTTATGCGCTCTAGAGTAGAAAGTTTCCCTAGTATTCCGCCGAGCAGCATTAGTATTTTTGTCAAATATGACAGTGGCTCCGCCAGTTCTGCAGAAGAAGGAATTGCCTCAAAAATTGAAAACGCCTTACAAGGGGTGGAAGGAATTAAGAGTTTATCCAGCGTATCGGATGGCGATGGAGTAACCGTCACCGCGACTAAATCCAGTGGCTACGTTCTTGATCGTTTGTATCAAGAGATCAAAACGAAAGTAGATGGTGTCAGTGATCTACCAACCGACGCGAAGCAGCCTGTAATCACGAGGCAAGAAGACGTAGAAGATGTTATTTCAATCAACCTATATGGTGAGGTCGATTCAAGCGCGCTACATAGCTACATGGAAGAGCTCAGGTCTAAGTTGCTTGAATCTGCGTATATTCAAAAAGTGAACTACATCGGCCGAAAACCAGAACAAATCATCATTGAAGTAGATGAAAGAAAGTTGCTTGCTCAAAACTTAACAATTGAGTCTATTGTTAACCAGATCAAAGCCGAGTCGTTGAATCAAACCGCGGGGGAACTTAAAGGCGCCAAGGGAACATTAATTTTAAAGTCTGAGCAACAAAGTCGAGAGGCAAGTGAATTTGCAGCGTTGCCAATAAAAAACCTGTTAAATGGGCAAACGCTGGTCCTTTCAGATGTAGCAAATGTAAATGAACAATTTGAGCCAAATGGTTATTTAACGCGTTACAACGGTCACCCATCTGTTGGCTTGACGGTGAAGATGTATGGAAAATCCAACATCAATGATGTAGCAAAAAGCGCAAGATCGATCGTTGAGGCTTTTAAGAGCACCCTTCCAAAGGGCGTAAATGTCGCCATGTGGAACGATCAAAGTGAACCAATTAAGCATCGCCTTAATTTACTGCTGAAAAATGGAATGCAGGGTATTTTCTTTGTGGTTCTGTTGCTCGCATTGTTTCTCAATATTCGTGTCGCATTTTGGGTAGGACTTGGTATTCCGGTTGTTTTTGCCGGCGCGATGGTACTGATGGGGGATTCTTTATGGGGGCTGACTCTTAATGAACTGACGACGTTTGGGTTCATTATGGCACTGGGTATCGTGGTTGATGATGCCGTCGTCATTGGAGAGAGTATCTATGAACAAAGAGAGAAGTATGGAGCAACCTTAGAATCTACAATCACTGGTGCACAGAAAGTTGCGACCCCGACCACCTTTGGTGTGCTCACCACCATGGTGGCCTTTATGTCATTAAGCTTAATTGAGGGTGAAATGGGTAAAATATTCTCTCAGTTTGCGCTCGCAGCTGCATTTTGTTTATTCTTTTCCCTTATTGAGTCCAAGCTTATCCTGCCTGCACATCTAGCGCATGTGCGCATGAAATCTCGTTCAACCGCAAGAATTGCAATCCTTTGGAATAAACTTCAACAGCGCGTGTTAAACGGGCTGAAATATTTCACATCACACGTGTATAAACCGTGTTTAAAGCAAGTGATAGCCTACCGATATGCCGTTATGTGTGTTTCTATCTCGGTTGTCTTTCTTATTAGTGGGACGTTGATTTCAGGAAAAGTCAGGTCTGTCTTTTTCCCTGAAATATCAACCGACTTTATTACGATTGATTTGGCCTTTCAGGAAGATGCAGGCTATGGCCTAGTGCAGAGTCAAACTGAAAAAGTTGAACGCATGGCTGACGTGGTTAATCACAAATTACTTGAAGAGTACCAATTGACGGTGTCTCCAATACAAAATGTGTTATCGGATACCACCAATCAAAGCGCTCAAATTGTAGTGAGCTTATCTGACAACAGTCAAAGACCTTTTTCTGCGGCTTTTATAGCGAAATACTGGCAATCTATGATGAAACCGTTAGAGGGAATACGAAGCGCTAATTTCGCGGCCGATATGATTAAAGATAAAGCGATCAGTATTGAGCTGAGAAGTAAAAATGAAAAGACGATCTCGGCAGCGGGTAAAGAATTGGAAGCCTATTTAGCCCAGGTTAATGGTGTGTTTGGTATTAAAAGCAGTTTGACACGAGCTCAAGCTCAAATTGACATCAAGGTGAACCAGGTTGGTTTATCCATGGGCATGACAACCGCGAGTTTGTTGCAACAGCTCAATTTTTCTTATCAGGGTTATGAGATTCAGCGCTACCAAAAAGGGGAGCATGAAGTGGCGGTTAAAATCCAATATCCTGAAGATAAAAGAAAGACTTTAGACAACTTGAAATATGCTAGAGTCAGATTGAATGATGGGCAGTCAGTCCCGTTATCCAGCGTAGCGGACATCTCTACTCGTTATGTGGCAAAAAGCATTGAACGTATTGATCGCAATAGAGTTAACACAGTATCTGCTGATGTGGACAAAAGCGTCACCTCTCCAGAACAGGTTATGGCTCTATTGAAAAACGATCTGTTTAACGATCTTGGTGTGGCTTATCGCGATGTGAGCATTGTTATATCTGGCCAAGAACAGGAAAAACAAAAAATCTCTAATTCGTTGTACAGCGTATTTTTGATTGCTCTTATTGCCATTTACGCTTTATTAGCGATTCCGTTGAATTCGTACTTTCAGCCGCTTTTGATTATGTGCACTATTCCATTCGGAATTGTGGGGGCGTTGATGGGGCACTTAATACAAGGCATACCAATGAGTATTTTGTCTCTTTTTGGCATGTTGGCTTTAACCGGTGTGGTCGTCAATGATAGCCTATTGCTGATCTCTCGCTACAATACGAGAAGGTCACAAGGTCTAAGTGTCGAAGATGCACTTATAGAATCTGGGACAGGGCGATTAAGAGCCATTCTATTAACCTCTGCAACCACCTATTTAGGGTTGGTTCCGTTGCTTTCTGAAACATCGCCACAAGCGCAGTTTTTGATACCAGCAGCAACGTCAATGGGCTATGGGATATTGTTTGCAACAATTATAACGTTAGTTTTAGTCCCTGCTTTGTCATGATTTTTGAAGATGTCGCGCTGCTTGTTCGTCGGTTGTCTAACCATTCATCAACGGCAACGCGTCAATCAACGACATTGGTAGATTAAGTCGTCAATAAAGAGGGTAATGAGTCATGATCTCAAATTTGTCTGTTAGCGTTTTACTGGTCGAGGACGACAAAGATCTCGCGGCATCGGTTGCTGAATACCTTAGATTTGAAGATATTCAATGTGATCATGCCTATAACGGCTTAAGTGGCTTTACCCTCGCAAGCCAAAATAAATACGATGTCATTTTATTAGACTTAATGCTCCCAAAAATAGATGGCTTTACCGTATGTGAGAGACTTAGGGCTGACGGTTCTGACACACCAATATTGATGTTGACCGCCAAAGATACACTCAACGATAAAGAGGCAGGGTTTAATGCTGGCACAGATGATTATCTGGTTAAACCTTTTGCGATGAAAGAACTGGCACTGCGTATTAAAGCCCTTTCTAAGCGACGAAGAAGCCAACATAGGAAGTTAGAGGTGGGTAATCTAGTTTATGACCTGCAGCTTCAGCAGGTAACGCGAGCGGGTCAAGTTCTGGACTTAAATCGCTTAAACATGAAGCTGTTGGAGCTACTTATGCGTCGCAGCCCGGAAGTAGTCAATCGACAAGAAATTGAAGAATGCTTGTGGCCTAATGATTTACCTGAAAGTAATAACCTGAAGGTGCAGTTGTATCAATTACGACAAAAGATTGATAAGGACTGCGATATTAAATTGATTGAAACAGTTGTTGGACGAGGCGTAAGAATTAAAGGTGAAATATGAAGACTAAAAATAGTTCTCCGCTAAAAAACCACCTCACCTCCTTCTTTATGGGTATATCGCTCATCACCATTGTACTATTTGGTGAATTACTACAGAGATACTTTGAATACGGTTTAGAAGACTCAGTAAAAATGCACTTACTTGCGGAATGGCAAGGCTATCAAGAAGAGTTGAAATTAAACCCACAAACCGAACTCCCTAGTTCTTATATTATGTCTTTCCGATATGACGAGCCTGCCGAAGTCCTTATCGATGGCCAGAATGTTCTCGAAGGAATAGGCATTGCTGAGGGAGAATTCCGAACGGTATTTGTTGACGAAACGGTGACAAGTGACTTAGAACACGAAGCTGTTATCGGCGTCTATCACTTTCGCCAGAAAGACGGGAAGAGTGTCTACGGTTCAATAAAATATGATCTTGGGTCGCTCAGTGACAAAGTCGACGTATGGTTTCATGACCGCTTCAAGTTGATGCTACATATTGCTGGCATTTACATATTTTTCGTATTTGCTGCGCTTTGGTATTACAGCTATAGAGTTGGAAAAAAACGAAGTTACTTGCATTGTGGAGTGAGCAAGTGTCTGAGGATGTCGTATCAAGCCCTGCTCCTGATTTTAAATTTGACGAATACAATTACATTGCTCTTTGCTTAGAAAATGCGTTGAAGAAAAATGCAAAACTAATTGAAAGAGAACAGCGCTTTCTTTCTCATGCCAGTCATGAATTAAGAACACCCATAGCGATTATTCGAGCGAACATGGAGATTTTAGAGCGTATTACTCTACCAGAAAATTCTCTCGGACCTATGGGGAGAATTGACCGAGCAAGCACTAACATGCAACAAATTACTGAAACCATGTTATGGCTAGTAAGAAAAAGTGAAACGCCGCCTAATCAATGTAAAGTCTCTTTGGTCGTGATGCTTGATAATATAATTGATGAATTACAATATCTTATTCAAGGTGAAGACGTGAGTGTATCAATCAATTACTCTCACGCACCAACATTACAGTTGCCTGAAACACCATTTAGAATCGTTGTTGGAAATCTCATTCGTAATGCATTTCAATATACTCATAGTGGGCAAATAACGATTAACTTTGAGTTTAGCGTTATTGAGATAAAGAATGTGAATACTCAAGAATTGGATGCACAGTTTAAGGACAGTTTCGGGCTTGGTCATGATCTAACCGAGAAAATATGTAAGAAGCTCAATTGGAATCTAGAAATCATGGAAATAGATGACGGGTTTATTGCTAAGCTGCATTTGCCAGAGAATAGCTTAACGGCTTTAAAGCCCTAGTTGATAAAGGGTTGGTCAATTCGACCAACCCTTTTGGTTTTTAAAAATGGTAGCTCATACCGACACCAAGGAAGTAACCTTTGGTCTCATAGAAAGCGATGTTTGAATTAGAATTAGAGTAACCCGCTAGCGCATTTAACCCCCAATCATCCCATCCCATAAAATCTTGATATTCATACCCTAAGTTCAAACTGTATCCGTGGTCCACTCGAATAGTATTAAACACCGGATTTTTTGCATCATAGGAGCTGTAACTGTAGTCTCCGTTGAGTGAAAATGCATGGTCATCGACCATCATTAGGTAGGTTAAAGAAGCGCTATATTTAGAAAAAGAGACGGCATTTCCATCGGCAAGGTGTCTTTGATATGAGAAAGAAGGCTCTAGAAAGGAGGTATCACTAATGGGTAATCCCATTGAAAAACTTGCGTAATAGCCTTTTGCATCTCGCTGTAATACTGAGGGGTTAGCACTTAGGTGTTTCCCCGATTGTTCGTTTTCAATCTTCTGCTTGTAAAAAGCAAAATCACCAGACAGCCCAATATCTAAGAAGTTGTCGACCTGTACCCTAAAGGTATCACCCGAGATCTTTGTTTTCTTCCTTTTGGTGTTTGAAATAAATGGATCTTCCCATACATCTCCGGCAGCAATGGTCGGAAGATAAGACAAAGACATGATTGAATCATTGCCGTACTCAAACGAGTAGCCTAACTCCAAAGCAAAAAGTCCCTCAATAATGTCTCCTCTGGAGCTCCCCAAGAAAACTTGTTTGTCATTATCTTGACCAAAGGTATAACGTAGCTGTCCAATTGGCACGAACATGGCGCTCGATTTTGTCTCACCGCCACTATTTAAGTTGCCTGTTTTTGTATCATCAGAATTACTTGTTTCATTACTAAATCCTGCTAATAAACTAATCTCACCGCCCAATCCTTCTTTATCTAATTCGGCAAAAGCATTTGAGCTTAATAGCATGCTCAGTGGCAATAATACGTGGATCTTCATTTCCAGTTCTCCTTGTGAATGTCACAAGTATTGTGGCTGGCCTCAGGTAAATTTAGAGTGAAATAAACGTAAGTAAGGAGTTGGAAAAATGTAATGCCGGGGCGGGTATTTGCGCTGTTAATGACGCACTTTCGTGACCATCGAGATTCGTTGTTAGTGAGCTAAGTTAAGAATGAGTTAGCGACTATCTTGCCGGTGACTAACTTGGTGTGGGTTCACAGGGATCGCTTAGTTAGCGCTTAGCCACCAATCACATCGTCTTACGTTATCCAGTTCTATAATTGACAATAAACATTATTAATTGTTATGTTATAACATATCAATTGATAAATCATGTTTTGGCTCTCTTATGGAAAAGTTAAATAAGCCTATATTGTCCGTTCAAAGTCTATGTGCTGATGGCCCTGCTCATTGGCGGGCTGTGTCAGACGTGACGTTTGATGTCTGTGAAGGCGAATGTGTTGCCATTATCGGCCCTAATGGCAGCGGAAAATCGAGTTTGCTAAAAGTGATCACGGGCGAGTATCGCGTGGTATCTGGCGAGCTTAAGATGTTTGGTAGCCGAGTAGAGCATCTGCCAAGGCAGGAAATGGCGAAAAGAGTCGCGGTTGTTGCACAGCATGAACACGTCGATCCGCGTTTGAGTGTTAGCGAGTATGTTTATCTAGGCCGAGTTCCACACACGTTTTGCTGCAGCAAGAAAGAGCACGATAGGGCAGTTAAACAAGCCATTGAAGATGTCGGTCTTTCGCACAAACGTCATCGACACTTTGGTGAGCTCTCTGGCGGAGAGCAGCAACGTGCGAGTATTGCGCGTGCCTTTGCTCAAGAGCCCAGGCTTCTTCTGTTAGATGAGCCAACCAATCATCTCGACCCGCTTGCTCGCCTCGATCTGCTCAAGCTCATCAAACATCGAGGGATTGCCTCTGTTGTTGTGCTGCATGATTTACCGCTAGTCACGCCTTTCGCAGACAATATTCTCTTAATGTCGGAGCAAAAGATGGTGGCCTTTGCCCCGCCAGATACGCTTATGCGAGACGATTTCATTACCCCTGTTTTTGGGCTTCGGGTTATTCCCTTTAGCCACCCACACATGCATAGCACGATTCATCATTTTGAAGCTGCATCACCTCATCACCATTTATCTTTAATAGGAGCCGCCTAATGAAGTGGTCTTTAATTCCCACTCTGTTGTTTGTTTTACCCATTTCAGTTTCAGTTGCTAACGCGAGCGAAACTCACACCCAATACCCAGTAACCGTTGATAACTGTGGTACCCCATTGACCATCGAAAAACGTCCTGAACGGGCCGTGGTGCACGACATTAATATGAGTGAGATGGCGTTTGCGCTTGGCCTTCAAGAAAGCATGGTCGGCGTCACCGGTATTACGGGCTGGTATAAAATGTCATCATCATTTAATGACAGGTTAGGGGAGATCCCCGAGCTGGCACCAAAATACCCATCGTTGGAAAGGCTCATTGCAGCAGAGGCAGACTTCTTTTTCGCTGGCTGGAACTATGGAATGAAAGTCGGCGGTGACGTTACGCCACAAACACTCAAGCCATACGGCATCAATACGTTAGTGCTGTCAGAAAGTTGCATTCATGCTCAAAAAACGAGTAATGGTGCGAGCATGGCATTGCTTTACGATGACATGAAAAAACTAGGGGTTATCTTTGATAAACAGTCAGAAGCCGAAACCTTAGTAAAAGCTTGGAAAGCGAGGCTGAAAAAAGTAACAGAGCGACAAAATAAAGCAGGCAGTACGAATACCACGCCAAAAGTTTTTCTGTTTGATTCAGGAGAAGACAAACCCTTTACAGCCGGAAAATATGCGATGCCAAATGCCATGATAGAAGCCGCGGGTGGGCGCAGTATCACCAGCAATATGGAAACCAGTTGGGGCAGGACATCATGGGAAAACGTCGCACGTGAAAACCCAGACGTCATTATCCTACTCGACTATCAAACAGCCAGTGGTGCAGATTCATTACAACGTTTTCTTGAGCAGCACCCTTTAATGAAGCATACCAATGCGGTAAGAACTGGTCGTTATGTCAAGCTACGCTATGAGCAACTAACGCCAGGGCCGGCCAATATAGGAGCTATCGAGAAGCTCGCAAATGCGTTCGTAGCTCAATAAGAAACAAGATAGTTGAGCGTTTAATGATACTTAACAAATATCGAGTGGCCTGGTTAGTTGGAATTGCTGCCATGCTGCTCGCATTTATTCTGAGTTTACAATTCGGGTCTGTCCCTTTGTCTTTGAAAGAGGTGTTAACAGGGTTACGTTCTTTCAATGATGATGAGGTGAGCATGACCAGCCGAATACTGATTGATTTTAGGTTGCCCAGAGCACTGCTGGCCGTTATTGCAGGTTCAGGGCTTGCTATGGTTGGGGCGCTACTGCAAACCTCGACCAGAAATGACTTGGCCGATCCATTTCTGTTTGGCTTGTCCTCCGGAGCTTCCGCTGGTGCGGTGTTGATCATCACTCAACTCGGGGATGCCCTCGGCGTATGGTCACTTCCAATTGCGGCATTTACGGGCGGAATCGTGTCAGCCACCGCAGTACTGGTTCTTTTTTCAATACAAAAAAAGCAAGGCAACAACAACCTTATATTATGTGGTTTAGCCATCTCGTTTTTGTTTGGTGCTATTACCAGTTTTCTCATTTATTCAGGAGATCAGCGTGCGGCAAGTTCTATCTTGTTCTGGACGATGGGAGGCTTAGGGCTCGCTCGCTGGGACAACTTGATATTTGCAGCAGCGGGTGTGCTTTGCCTTGTTGTATTGATCGCCAAGCGTTATCGTGAACTCGATACGTTATTAGTCAGTGAGCAAACCACACGTTCATTGGGGATTAATGTTCATCGGTTGCAAAGTGAGATTTTTCTCTGCTGTGCTTTTTGTACTGCGGCCATTGTGTCACTCACCGGTGTTGTCGGCTTTATTGGGCTCATGGTGCCACACCTCGTTCGTCCTTTTTCAGGTGTTATCCATAAGCGCGCGCTTCCGTTAATCGCACTGTGGGGCGCGGTTACTTTGTTGCTGGGTGATCTGGTAAGCCGAACGATTTTGGCCCCACAAGAATTACCTGTCGGTATCGTTACGGCGGCGCTCGGTGGTTTGTTTGTTCTCTATCTTGTTTGGCGCAAGTAGCGTGAACGAGTATGACTAAATCTTTTACTACGTGCTCGTTCGGCAACGAGCACGTTAAGGTGAGACGCTAACAATGAAAAAGAATAAAAGCCCTTGTATCGATTTATGTGATTTCTCAAACGCTAAGGGTTGGTGTTTGGGCTGCGGAAGAACCAGAAAGGAGTGTCAACAATGGAAGGCCATGACGCCTTATTCCGCCAATATTCTTAAGAATGAGCTCAGAAAGAGAATGCTAAAAATTAAAACCGAAATGAACAATTAGTCACTCGTGAGTATGTCAAAACTTAGCCCTGTCTACGATCTGTCTTTCTCTGTAAGCACATGTACCAAAATGTCCAATTACCACTTTGCTCCACTTGTTTTCGTCGCTGCTAAGGTAAGTTGGTGGCACGACGAAAATGAGAGAGTAAATCATGCAAAAATTGCCGTTATCTTTATTACTATCAAGTGTTCTTATCTCGGGCTGTAATAGCACAACTGAAAATGCATCAACAGACGCTTCTTTGGTGTTGCCATCGGTCGTCCATGGGATTCAAATAGATGCGGTTCCAGCACAGTTCTCGGCCTATGCCAAAGCGGGATACAACCGTTATGTGGCGGTGAAGGCTCCAAATGGCAAAGCGATTCATATTTTGATCATGGACAGGCTATCAGACTTTCAAATTGTAAAAGCGGTGAATGTGCTGAATCACTACTTAACGCCAGTAGCAGGGGCCAAATATGGCACGGCCGAGCAAAAGCGTCAGGTTGCGAATGCAATGGCGAATAACGGGGCGATCTTAAAGCTCATGAACTATTACGATGCTCCGAAGTACAACGACGATCTTGACGGCCAACCTTTGTTTGAACAAGAGATCCAAGTTGAGGGTGGGGCTTGGTATGTTAAGCAAGATTATGAAAATCATCGGGATGCGTCGTATGAAGAAATCCTACACTTAGTACACGACTACGGTATCGGGGTACTTAATGCGCCTAACGCGGGTGAAACGGCATTGCCGAAGTTCCAACAAGAATTGAATACGATCCAGCAACAAGCGCTTGGTCGTGCCTACATGCCACCTGCGGAAATACTGCAAGAGTGGCAGCAGGAAATCAGTGTCGACCAAGAGTACTTTGCTACGGTCATCGACAGTTATTATGGGCTTTGGGGCGCTTTTGATGGCAATGGCATGTGGGGGTTGTACCAGGTTAAAAATCGTGCTGATTTTGTTACATATGATGCGGATGCGCAGCAGCTTGTTGAACAAAGCTTTTCTCCGGTGCTGACTTATAATGCGTATATCGCCGATACATTTGAAGGGACGTTCAAGTTAACGTTCGACCCTAAAACGTCCTACAGCCACCATGCTCAGTATTTGGCTCAGGTAACCCTTTCTGGTTCTAATAACAGTAATGTTGAGCTTAATGGTTTCGATAATATTGTGACAGGCAACGCAGGTGTTAACACCGTGATTGTTCACGGTAAGGAAGCTGAGTATCAAATCAAAACGTTGGATAACAATACTACGATGCTTACGGACATGGTCAGCTAACGAGACGGCCAAAATACCTTGTCTAACATTGAGATGATTCAGTTTACCGATAAGACTATGAACTTGTCATTCTAAAGGGAGTCTGGATAGAGGTGCCTGTCCTTCAATTGTTGCCTCTTTAATTGCCACCGTATTGCTTCCGTGATGGATAGAGCCGCTGCATCAACTGGGTGCACGAGCATTTTCAGTTGAGTGGTTCAGTTTTTCTCGCAATAGGATCATTCAACAAGGATGATCGACGCTTAAGAGAACCCATGATTATAGGTACTAGCTTCTGGCTTTTGCATAACGATCTCGTGGGTTCTCCTTCCCTTTCTTGAGCTGCCTGTTTCTTTCATTGCATTTGCTTTTAATCACTTCATTACACTTCTAGGATTCACCTTATGAGAGGATGGGTATATAATTTGGATAGGTCTAACAGATTAAATAGTATTTAAACTAATCTGGTACAACATCTATTGAAAGCAAGAGAGGAAGTAAGTGAAGAAAATGGACGCTCCGCATGATATGAAAATAGGAGCTCAATTCAAAACAAATAGGCATGGCTATGTGACTGTAGTTGAGTATTACAATACACATACCGTCATTGTTGCCTTTGAGAATACTGGAAATATACGTGCAATCAGTGCTTCAAAATTGCGTGTAGGGCAACTAACAGATCGCACCGTTGCACCAGATTCTATTATGGTTGGTGAGCAGGTTGAATCGGTAAAGCATGGTTTGTTAACTATTACTCAAGTGGAGTCTGAAAATATTGTAGTACTTGTTAATAGCGAAAATGTAGAAATCCGCATGTTACTGCCAGCAGTTCAAAAAATGAAAGACAAAATCGATGATGACGATAGTGAGTCAACAGACTCTGTATTACCCACCTCTCTAAGTCAGTTAACTAAGCGAAATAAAAAAACTAAAGATGTTAATAGCATGCTTAAAAAAATGCTTACTGACTATGGAAAATAGTAATTACCTTCTTTTATTAGCGATTCTGATTACCTCCAATATTAAGAATTAAAATTTCAACTATCTATTACGTCTTCTAGTGAAAATGTTGCATATTCATACAAGAAACTAGATTTGATCGATCTCTCATTTCGAGATTAAACTGCAATTTAATGTGATCACGATCGCAATCTCATTTTGAGTTTGTGATTCAGATCGTTTTTGAGGGAAGGCGTTTCCATTACTATGCTCAAACACATTAAGAGAATAGAAATTCTCCAATATTAAATCCAATCGAGACAAATATTATGAAAAAGATTCTTGTAGTTTGCGGTAATGGTCTTGGCACTTCCCTGATGATGGAAATGGCAGTAAAAGAAGTAGCTAAAAAAATTGGTTTTGAAGCTGAGATTGATCATGAAGATCTATCGTCAGCGGCATCGAGTAATGCTGATATTTGGGTCGCAGCAACAGATATAGCTAATCAACTAAAAGAGTCAGGAAAAGAGAATGTAATTAGCCTTAAGAATATATTTGATAAGGCATCGATTGAAGAACAGTTAAATTCATTCAAGTAGAGGTGTAATTATGAAAGACTTTTTCGAATTTATGCTTGGTTTATTAAAAGAACCTGCAATTATGGTTGGTTTAATTGCTTTTGTTGGGCTCATTGCTCAAAAAGCAGATATATCTACAATACTGAAAGGCACAATTAAAACCGTAATGGGTTTTTTAATTCTGGGATTTGGAGCAGGTGCGTTAGTCGGTGCTCTAAATAACTTCTCTGTGGTCTTTTCTGAAGCCTTTGGTGTAAGTGGCGTTATTCCAAATAATGAAGCGATCGTAGCATTAGCTCAAGAAGCTTTTGGTTATGAAATGGCATTAATCATGTTTTTTGCCTTCATCGTGAATATTATCTGGGCTCGATTAACACCTTTAAAGTACATTTTCTTGACGGGCCACCACACCATGTTTATGTCAATGCTTGTCGCGGTAATTTTATCGACAGCGGGCATCACTGGTACTGTTCTTGTTGCCATTGGTTCAATCATTGTTGGTACATTAATGGTTGTAATGCCAGCTCTTGGTCAAAAATATACCGAGAAGGTTATGGGTACAGACCAACTTGCCATTGGTCACTTTTCAACACTTTCTTACATTGTCTCCGGATTCATTGGTAGTAAATTCGGCGATACTTCGAAAACAACGGAAGATATTCAAGTTCCTAAGAGTTTGATGTTCTTGCGAGATACTCCAGTTGCAGTTGCAACAACGATGTCGGTTTTCTTCATGCTTGCGTCGGTTATTGCTGGAGGCGAGTTTGTAGAAACCATCTCAAGTGGTCAAAACTGGGTCGTATTTACATTTATGCAGTCACTTATCTTTGCTGGTGGTGTTTACATCGTACTGCAGGGTGTAAAAATGTTGATTGCTGAAATTGTTCCTGCTTTTAAAGGGATTTCCGATAAATTGGTACCAGGTGCAAAACCTGCACTTGATTGTCCTATGGTGTTCCCTGTCGCTCCAAATGCGGTATTAATTGGTTTCTTATGCTCATTTTCAGCAGGTCTTCTAGCAATGGCGGTGCAAGGTGCCCTTGGTTGGACAATTATAGTTGCGGGCGTTGTGCCTCATTTCTTCGTTGGCGGTGCCGCTGGTGTTTATGGTAACGCAACAGGTGGTTTACGTGGTGCAGTTTTAGGCTCATTTACGCAAGGTCTATGCATTTCATTTTTGCCAATGCTGCTACTTCCTGTACTAGGTGGCTTAGGGCTTGAAGCTACTACTTTCGCAGACTTTGATTTCGGCGTTGTAGGGTTAGTTCTAGGGTGGATTGTTTCATGAGTTTATTTGATTTAATTGGCAACGACGGCATCGTAATCAACACTGAAAAGAATTTGACCGTTGATGCAGCATTAGATGTGACATGCGCAAGACTGCTAGCTAACAATAAGATTAAATCTAGTTATGTCGAAGCGATTAAGGCAAAACATAATGAAATTGGTGCATATTATGTTTTGGCTCCCAAGATCGCTATGCCTCATGCTCGACCTGAAGATGGTGTTAATGAAGCTGCTCTACAAGTGACGGTATTTAAAGAAGGCGTTGATTTAGAGTCTCAGGATAATGGTGATGTTTACCTTTCAATTACGCTCGCAGCGATGGACTCAGATAGTCACATCAATACAATTATGGCGTTATCTGAATTGTTCCAAAATGATGACGATATTGATGCGATTATCACGGCAAACAGTACGGAGCAAATCATTGATATTTTAAAGAAATATTGATTAGCCGTACTTTAGAACTTTCTTGAATGAGGCGATAGTTTAATCTATCGCCTTTTGGTTTTATGAAGCAAACCGATAAGACAACTCGCTTGCAGCTATAGTCATAGTTAAGTTATACGGCGACCTATCACTAATTATGATGCGCTATCACCATTGATATAGCTTAAGGACAGGAGCGCTTTCTTTGGGTTGTGTGTAAACAGCGGTATCAAAACCTTAGTCACTTCTTTAAGGTGGCTATTACGCAACAGCGAGGTCAATTCAGGATCGTCAAGTGCAGCGGTGATGGTCGTTCGATACGGCGTAGATAAGGGCTCGCTAATTTGCAGTAAGCGTTTAGCTGCGGCCTTTTTTACGCCAATGTATTGATGAGTAAGCCAAGAAGTAAGTAAAGGTATGTCATGGCTAATCTCTGCGATCTTAACCAGTGTCAGCCTGTTGCTATTGATAGCAATGTGGTCGAGGTTAAGTTGCAACTCTCTCCAGCCCAACCATTGAATTAAATATGGCGAAGTCGCGTTCTCTGGTGACAAAATGAGGCCGATGATCTGCTGGTGTAACTCATCTGTCTTTACCGTTTGATAAGCAATACCCGCATTGACGCATGCGCGACCAATTTCGATGAGGGTCGATGGGGTAGTGCAATCCTCACTGAGATACTGATGAAGGAATGCTTTCACCAGACTCGCCTCATTACAATATCGAACGGCGAGCTCTTGGTTAGAGAGTGGGTCAATTCGAGCGACTTTACGGGCTCGTTTTGCTGGTTGCTTCTTGTTGGTAATAGAACTTGAAGCGGGAGATTCCATTAACGGAGCGCTTAAAGACATTAAAGTGGACATTGGCGTCGCGGTTTGGGGGGCTGTTATCGGTAAAGCGGTTGTTTTACCTGAGTCGACAAGCTTGTTTGAGTGCTGAATTAACTTTGGCGTGCTGGTAAACATCAGTTGCTTAGCGTAAGCGATATGTTCATCGGTGCTTTGTTGCCAAAGGTATGGGATCAGTAATAACTTAACGGCGTTGTCGCATTGCTTACTTTCAATCGTTTGGCGAATAAACGCCGCGCTAATGGTGATTTCTCTCCGTTTGGTCAATACAGCCAAGGTATCAATTTTCTGTGTCGCATTTAACTCAATAAACGTTTGATAATATTGCGGAAGTAAGCTGTTTAGGTCGTAGCTAAAGCGTACGGCACAATGAAATAATGTTCCGATGTGAGCGTGGTTTAATGAGCCCTGTTGCCATTGTTTGACTAACCAGTCTAATGTGTCAGGTTTCACAATAGCCGACAAGCTTTGTAAGCCCGATATCGAGGCACAGGTACCTGAAGCGGTGAATAAAGGAATAATGTACGTAGCCGATACCGGGTATTGCCAGCGAACCAAAGTTGCGGCTGCAATACCTTGTAATTGGACGTTGCTAGAAGAGATCAAACTGAGGAAGTCTTGCAAATATTCTTTTGCATTCAAATCGGCTAATCGGGTGAGTGCTATTTCATGAAGATCGAGTGCCGATGATTTTAATACCTGATAGAGCAGTACTTTGTTGTGGCTACTTTTTAGGATCTTTCGGGTTAACCGGTTTGGCTTGAGTGCTAACGAGTTATCAAAAACAAGTGCTTCGACTCTTTTACTGGATGTAGCAATCAAAATTCGAATTAACTGGGTTTGAAGATCGGGCTCTGGATCATGGTCAAACCGAGCCCAGAGGCGCTCACGTTGCCCTGTTGAAAGTCGCATCCAGAATGTTTGCTGCAGCCAAAGCCACATCAACGCTATCATCCCAGTCACTATCCCAATTTTCATCTTCATCACAAACATGCTTAACCAAGAGGTCTAACGCTGTTAAGTGTTCAGGTATGTGCTGACTATGCGTGCCTATCACTTTCAGAGCGGCGATTTTGATTTCACTATCAAGGTCGTTATCGTGATTGAGCAGACTTAAGGCAGCCGTTAAGCCCGTTTCAGGCCGGTGTTTTAACGCTTCCAAACTGTTTAGCACGACCTCGACGCTGGCATTGTTTAGGTTATCGACCAATAGCAAATCGACAGCCTCATCCGCTTGGTCATTGAAAAATCGCAACGATTGGATCGCGAGGCATTGGATCTGCGGATCATCAGAGGTTAACAACGGAGTGATATAGCGGTAAAGAGAGCTGGGCAACATAGCGATACTTTGATCTAAACGAGCATTAATGCAGTATTATAAATAGAAATGATAGTTTTTTACATTTATATTTGTATGATCGCAGTCTTGCCATTAGATTTACGTACAATATTAACAATAGTGGCCCGTAGCGCCGCGAAAAGATTCAATCCCACGGAAAGGAAAATGTGGATGACACTGAGATTTTCCCTCATTACCGCGATATTGGCGTTCATGTCTGCCAATGTGATGGCAAAGCTCCCCGAACTTGAAATAAATCCAGCCAAAGCCGAATTAGGTAAAAGGTTGTTTTACGATACACGTTTGTCAGGCGATGATTCCATTTCTTGCTCTAGCTGCCATATGGCTGAACATGGTTTTGCCTATCCAGAGCCTTTAAGCCCTGCCTATACCGGCAGTGAAGGTTTTCGCAATGCGCCAACCCTTATCAATACGGTTTATAAAAGCATTTGGTTCCATGATGGCCGAATCGGCACAAACTTAAATGACGTAGTCAGAGAGAACATCACTGAAGACTGGCTGATGAACATGGACATGCGTTTGATGCAAGAGCGCTTAAAGCAAGATCCTATCTATGTCGCGATGTTTGAAAAAGCGGGGCTTGGTGAGCCGTCTAATGGTGGCGTTCGTAAAGCTATTCCCGAATATTTGAAAACACTTACCTCTAAGAATACGGCCTATGACTTGAACAAAATGACCAGCAGTGCAAAGCAAGGTCAGCGTCTATTTAATGGTAAAGCGCAATGCTCACGTTGCCATACCGGTGAGTTGTTTACCGATGAGCAAGCGCACAATATGGGCGTTCCAGAGAACCTTGATATCTTCTTAGATCCAATGAGGCACCAAACGTTTTTGGCCTTTAACATGTTCATGGGGGTGCAAGATTATCTCACGCTGAAAAGAGACGTAGGGGCCCACGTCCAAACACATAAAGCCGATGGCAGTGATAGAGGGCGTTTTATAACCCCAACCTTGCGAGAGCTGAAATACACCGCGCCTTATATGCATAACGGTATGCTAGCAACCTTGAATGATGTGGTTGAGTTTTATAATCAAGGTGGCGGAAAAGATTCGAACAAAGACCCCAAGATAAAGCCCCTAGAGTTGAGTAAACAAGAAAAAGCAGACTTAGTCGCCTTTTTAGAATCGCTGTCGGGAGACCCATTAACAGACGATCAGTATCAATGGACGAAATACGATTTTGGTTATGAATACATTGAGGGCTGGCAAGATGCTAAAAATTAAATTAGGCGCAATCTTGGTGTCATTTTGGCTCTCATTTGTGGTTATCGCTTCCCCCAAGCTTGCGCCGCTCGGTGATGTACCTATTCCGCCAGACAATAAGCAGACGCCGGAAAAAATCGAATTAGGAAAAATGTTGTTTTTTGATGGCCGCTTAAGTGGCGACACAACAAGCCCTTGCGCAGGTTGTCATATACAAACCCAAGGCTGGGGATTTCCGGACGATCTTTCCATGGGCTACCCGGGCACCGTACATTGGCGTAATAGCCAAACCATCATTAATGCCGCTTATTACGATAAATTGTTTTGGGCAGGCAGTGCGATGTCATTAGAAGCGCAGGCAAAAGATGCCGCAAAGGGGGCGGTTGCTGGCAATGGTGAAGACGATATCATGGAAGCTCGTTTAGCCCTTGTGCCTGAATACGTCACCCGATTCAAGCAAGTCTTCGGCGACGATACGCCAAAAATTCACAATGCGTGGCGCGCTATTTCAGCGTTTGAACGAACCTTGGTGCAACAAGATACCCCTTTAGATAACTACCTTCGCGGAGAGAGCCAAGCGCTTTCAGAGTCGCAGTTGCGAGGTAAGACTTTATTCGAAGGTAAAGCCAATTGTATCGCTTGTCATAACGGAGCTCTTGCCTCGGATCAGAAGTTTCATAACGTTGGCGTGCCTCCAAGCCCCTGGTGGTATGAAGACGCATTGGCGCAAATCACTTTCCGTTTCGAGTTATATGCGAAAGGCGTAACGCAAACCATGTACAGAAACACCAAAGCCGATCCGGGCGCGTATTTCCGAGCCAAGCGAAAAGAGATGCTGGGAAAATTCCGAACGCCAAGCCTACGTTACACAAAATACACGGCGCCTTATATGCACAATGGCACGCTGCCAACATTGGAAGCGGTGATTGAGTTTTACAATCAAGGCGGTGTGGCATCGGATGGCCGAACAACTGGTTTCCCACAAACCAAGTCCGCTCTCATTTTTCCTTTGGGGTTAACCGAACAAGAAAAAGCAGACCTGTTGAGCTTTGTGGAGTCGTTTTCCGGTGAACAAATCATCATTGACGAACCAGAACTCCCCGAATATCAACCAAAATTTAGTAAAGCAGAATTAATAGAGGCAGAGAAATAATGTCTAGAACGCATAAGAGCTCAGCCAAGGGCCATAACCGATGCATGATCTCGCGCCGAGATTTTTTGTTGTATTCCACTGCGGCTACTGCGGTTTCAATGGTGCCGATCACCTTATTTGCTGGGACTGAGCAAGAAACCAGTACACAAGCGCGAGTTGTCGGTTATCCAAGACAAAAAATTGCCAAACTGAGTGAACTGACTAATCATGAAGCCAAGTATTTTCATTACCCAGACGAAGGCGCGAATTCTGTTGCTATGTTGGTAAAAACGGACGTCGCTTGCGGGGGCGGTATCGGAGCGCAAAGAGACATCGTGGCGTTCTCGATGACCTGCACGCATCAAGGTGGGCCGTTAGCGGGCGCATATAAAGCGGTAGATGAGCATCGAGTTGTGGGTCAATGCCCATTCCATTTATCGACCTTTGATTTACGCCGACACGGCATCATCGTTTCCGGGCAGGCATTCGAGAGTTTGCCACAAGTGTTACTGGAAGTAGAAGGCGATGACGTATACGCAGTCGGGGTTATGGGCTTGTTATTTGGCCGGCTTGATAACCTAATTGACGTTCAGGAGGCATAAATGACCATCAACAAAATGCCCGAATCCACATTAGTGCCACCCAAAAATGCCGAAGTGATCACCACCGCTTGCGACTATTGCGTAGTCGCCTGTGGCTATAAAGTGTATCGCTGGCCAGTCGGCATGCCTTCCGGTGGGCCAAAAGCGAGTGACAATGCATTTGGAATCGATTTCCCTAGCCACGTTTTGCAAGCCTGGGTATCACTAGAGCAACATAATATCGTGCAGCATAAGGGTAAGCCTCACCACGTTGTTATCATTGCCGACAGAGAGAGCAAAGTGGTCAACAAAGGGGGAGACGCCTCTGTTCGTGGTGGCTTATTGGCGAAGAAAGTCTATAACCCAGAAACGCCAACCAAAGATCGACTTAAACAGCCTCTAGTGAGAATTAATGGCGAATTGCAGCCTGTCGATTGGGGTTTTGCACTCGATATTGCGGCTCAAGTCGGGCGGCACGTGATTGATACTCATGGTGCAAACAGTTATTGCGTTAAAACCTATTCTTATCAGTACATAGAAAATACCTACGCGATTACTAAGTACGCGTTGCGTCATGTGAACACCGCCAATTTCTCATTTCATGATACGCCATCCGATGTAACGGCAACGCCGGGCTTTCGTGACGCAGGATTTGACAACTTTGCTCCTTCCTATGAAGACTGGGGGGCCGCTGACACCCTAATGATTTGCGGTACCGACCCGTACGAAACCAAAACCATTATTTTCACTCAGTACATCATGCCTGCCGTACAAAATGGCATGAAAACCGTCATTCTTAATCCACGTGAAACCGCAGGTATAGCGTGGTTAAAGCAGCAAGGCGGGCTCCATTTAGATATTAATCCAGGAACCGATAATCTCGTTCTAGGCGCGATCATTCGTGTGATCTTAGAAAATAACTGGCAAGACAATGAGTGGATTGAAAACTGGGTAAACAGTCAATGGGAGTCGAATTCCGGTTTTGGTCAAGGCACACGAAATACGCCATGGCAATGGCGAACCACGTGGGGAAAATTCCAAACAGATGGGTTTGAAGATTACAAAAAATGGTTACTTGAGCAACAAGAATACGATCCAACTTATGCCGCGAGCATTGCAGGTATAGAGGAAAGCAAAATCGTTAAAGCGGCCGAAATGCTTGCAAAGCCGGTGCATGGTAAAAGGGTTAAATCTTCTATCGGTATAGAAAAAGGCTTCTATTGGTCTAATAACACCGGCAATACCAATGCCATTGCTTCTTTGGCGACAGTCATCGGCACTGGCGGGCGAGAGGGGAGAGTCATTGGCCGATTCGGTGGTCATCAGCGAGGTGGGGTTGCTGGTGGTAAGTTACCAAGAAATAAATCACCCGAAAAAGTGCCGGGCCGAAGACGCAGGGCGATCGACACCGACCGTTACTTGTATTCTGGTCACACCCGAATGGCGCACGTTATTGGCACCACTTGGATACAATCGATGTGTGGCAGTTACGGATTAAAAGATAAGTTCGTCGAGCTGACTAGCGGTAATCCACATCAAGTGACTCATAAAGACAAGCAACACATCATTGAAACGTTGAAACGCAGGGCAGACTCAGGTGGTCTGGTGGTGGTCAATCAGGATATCTATTTGCGCGACCCAATCGGTAAGCAATTTGCCGACATCATTTTCCCGGCAGCAACGTGGGGGGAAGAAAATTTCATGCGCGCGAATGGCGAGCGAAGGTTGCGTTTATATCAGAAATTTTCCGATGCCCCAGGGGAGTCAAAGCCAGACTGGTGGATTGTTGCACAATTGGCGACGCGCATGGGCTTTGATGGCTTTGATTGGCAAAACAGCAACGAAGTGGCCGAAGAGTCGTCTCGTTTTAGCCGAGGTAGCCGAAAAGATTTTAATATGATCAAAGTAGCCGCTCATGAAGAAGGCAAAACACTGCATCAGAAATTGGCCGAATATGGCACCGAAGGGATTCAGGGCCCTGTGTTTTATAACTATGAAACCAAACAGTTGGTTGGAACCAAGCGCCTACACGATACCGAAATGACCTGGCAAGAACTGGGTGAAAAAGGGTTACAAGACGGCCCGCAAGGTGCCAATATCATGACCAAACAGCTGACTCGGTTTAATAGCCAAACCGGTAAAGTTAACCTGCAAAAACACCCGTGGGATCTGTTCAGTGATTTTCATGCATGGTTAACGCCTAAAAAGGACGAATTGTGGTTCTCTAATGGGAGAATTAATGAGATCTGGCAGTCAGGTTTTGATGATGTAGAACGCAGAGATTACATAAAGCATCGCTGGCCGTATAACTGGGTAGAAATTCACCCAGAAGACGCAAAAAAACGGGGTATTGAAGCCGGTGATGAAGTATTGCTGTATTCAGACAGGGTCGCAAACTTCAAAGATACCATTCTAGGAGTGGATGACGATGCGTTTCAGTTCTCTTCTCTGATGAAAAACGGTCACATTCAATTGGATTACGCCGAAATCAAAGCAGTGGCGATCGCAACCAAAAAAGGCGTACTCTTTTGTAATTTTATGGACATGAAAAATCCAGCCAATGCGCTCACCACCCGAATGGTTGATCAAATCAGCGGTAACTATAATTACAAAATGGGTATCGCGAATATTAAGAAAATCGGTGAGTCGGAATACAAGCACCAATTTACGGGCTTTTCATTTGCTCCGAGGAACATCGTTTAGGCGCTGGATAAAAATAAGTAAATCGACGAAAACTAAGCATAACAAAATGAACAAAGGATTTTAGAATGAAACCAGCGGATATCGGTAAAGCCTACGATCAGATCACGCATTTGTGGACCAATGAAAGTTTCGATATCACCAATGGGGTTGATGCACATAAAACGGCATTCCAGTTTGTAAAGCATTACGGCAAGGCGTTGGATATCGGATGCGGGTGCACAGGGCGTTTTATCGATTTACTGACAGAGCAAGGTTTTACGCCAAGCGGGCTGGACATATCGAGTAAGAAGTTGGCGATTGCCAAACAGCGGCATCCTGATGTTGAATTTATCGAAGCCGATGTATGCGAGTATGAGTTGGTTCAGCAATATGACTTCATCACAGCTTGGGACAGCATTTGGCATATACCGTTAGCGCAGCAAACCAAGGTGCTCACGAAAATAGTTAATGCGTTGAATCAGGGCGGGGTGTTTATATTTTCGTTTGGTGGCACTGCTGAATCTGGCGAACATACCGACTCATTCATGGGTCCTCAGGTGTACTATTCATCTTTAGGAACGAACGGATTTTTAAGTTTGTTCATAGAGCTTGGCTGTCAAATAAGACATGTAGAGTTTGACCAATATCCTGAATTCCATACCTTTATGGTCGTCGAAAAGGTCGCTTAACACTCGGTTTAGTCACTAGAGTGAAAAAACAGCGCGATAAGCGCTGTTTTTCTTGAGTGAGATGCGCTGTAAAACTAGTTCAGCGTTTCTTCGGCTTTGTCTAGCAAGCCCTGCATTTTAGCTTGAGAACGACGACTTACGCGTTTTTTAGCCGCCGCCCGAGCTTCAACGATATTAACGCTAGGATCGCCCACAACCACCAAAGCGACCATACCGTGTCGGTGGTGAACTTTGCACTTTATGCCATAGACACCCGGTTTATCGAAGGTGACTTCTTTCGCATTAGAGCCCGAGATCATAATTGGCTTTGCGCCTTCTGGCAGCATACCTTGGATACTGTGCGCTGTGTGAGAGCCGACGGTGCCCTTAAATAGAACCTTATCTCCGGGTTGAATTTCAACGTAATCGGGAATGAACTGATACATTTTATCTATGTTCTCAGAGTTCATGTCCATCACTTGTTTAATGACTTTGGTTTCTGCAAAACTGGGGGCGGCTAAAAGACACAGAAATATTAATAGGATTCTCATTGAACAACTCTTTACTGAATGATGTATTCACCATGCTAATAGATTTAATCGTATATCTAAAGATTTAGTTGAGATTTATTCTCATTAATTGAACGTGAGATCAGGGGGTTACCGCTTTAACGAAATTGGCACGAAGATACTCAGAGAAAGCATTGACCTGTGCTGGCACTCCCGTTCTTGAAGGCATCAGCAAGCTCAATTGTGCTGCGCCTGCGATCCAATCAGGCAGTATTCTCGTTAAGCTTCCTGTTTGAACTCGTGAATGGCAAACATAGGCGGGCAGCGCAACAATCCCCAGCCCCTTACTGGCCGCGAGCGACAATGTTTCCATATCATCGGAGCGAAATCTTGTGTTCAACTGAATTTGAGTTTTAATTCCGTCGCAATGTTCCAAATGTAATATGTCATTGCGGTTTCGCCATCCGACTTTTAGAAATGGGAGATCATTGAGCGCATACGGTGAGTCGGGTAGACCGTGGCGTTCAATAAAAGGTGTTCCGACAAATAAATGCCATTCTACCGTCGCGAGCTTTTTTTGAATCAGGGTTGAATCTGGCAGCGTCGCCATATGACCACGTATCACCAAATCTATCCCTTCTGACACTAGGTCAATCGTATCGTTAGAGACATGCTGTTCGAGTTGAACTTGCGGGTGCTCAATAGCAAAGTCGGTGACTATCTCTTTGAGTGCAAATTGAGCGACACCGACTGAACAACTAATTCGAACCTTTCCTGAAAGCGAGTTCATCATAGGCTGAACCGATGCTTCAGCCCGTTCCATGTTATCTAGCACTAGCCGAGCATGTTGGTAAAACTTGTCGCCTGCGTCGGTTACAGAAATACTGCGAGACGTGCGTTGAATGAGCCGGATATTTAGCCGTTCTTCCAGTTGGCTTACGTGGCGGCTTAACCTCGACTTGGGAACACCAAGCGTGCGGGCTGCGGCAGAAAATCCTTTTTTCTCTACAACGTGAACAAAATAAAAGTAGTCGTTTAAATCTATCATGGCTTTCCTTGTTCCAAATATAGAACGATGAGTCTGATTTCTGTCTATTTTATGGTCGTATTTTGATTGCTATTCTAATTTCAAATCAAACATGGAACGGTAGAGAATAATGAATTCAACAAAACATATCAAACAAGAGCAAATTAGCGGCGTGGGTACTTCTTCAGTAGTAGCGGGTAACTCATTGAAAGTAGGCACTGGCTTTACAGGTAGAGGCTTTCGATATACTGACTTTAACGGCGTGATGGACCCTCTTATTATGGTGGATCATTATCGAATGACAGAACCAACATTCGGTGCTCATCCCCATGCTGGGCTATCCGCTGTGTCGGTACTTTTTGAAGACACTGAAGGCGCATTTAACAATCGAGATTCACTAGGGAATGATTTTGATATACATGCGGGTGACCTTTACTGGTTAAATGCAGGAAAAGGAGCGGTACATGACGAAGCGCCAAGAGAGGGTGCAAGCATTCATGGGTTACAGCTATTCGTGAACTTACCGTCTTTGCAGAAGAAAGAGTCGCCGTCGTCCCTGCATGTAAAAAGTGAGCACATGCCGATTATTGAGTCTGAGGGGAGCAGAGTACGTCTTGTGCTTGGTGAATCGAATGGGCTAAGCGGAGCAAGCTCTCCAGTGCTGCCGTTCACTATCTTGGATGGAAGAGTCGAACACGCAAAGCGCTTTAAACATGATGTGCAGTCGGATCATAGCGCTTGGATATACGCGGTGTCAGGGAGTGTTGAATTACGAACCGCCAGTGTCAGTATTGTGCTTGAAAAAGGTGAATCCATTGCGGTGAATGCTGAGGGGCATCAAACATTGCAGATCACCGGTAAAAGTAACGGAGACAGTCATTTTGTTGTGTTGTCTGGTAAAGCAACCCAAGAGCATTTTGTGCAAAGAGGCCCATTTGCGATGAATTCTGAGCAAGAGATTGAGCTTGTTATGAAGTCTTACGAAGAGGGCTTGTTGGGCCGTGTTTAAGCGGTACTCGCAGGACGCTATTCAAACAATGACTCAACACTCTTAATTATCGGAAAAGGAAACACTAATGAAGATTCTCGCGTTCGCCGCAAGCAATAGCATTCAATCCATCAACAAACAATTGGTCATATTGGCTTCAAAGCAGTTGGGATCCCATGATGTTGAAATCATAAACATCAACGATTTTGAGCTACCGATATACAGCATTGATTTAGAAACCCAATTCGGTATCCCTGATGCGGTGCATGCTTTCAGAGACAAAATAGCGAAAGCCGATGGATTACTTATTTCATTTGCAGAGCACAATGGTGGTTATACCGTGGCTTATAAAAATTTGTTTGATTGGGCCAGTCGCGTAAATATGGGGGTGTATCAAGGAACGCCAACGGTTATGCTTTCTACATCGCCGGGGGGTGGTGGAGCAGGAAATGTTCTTGCGACGGCGGTGAATTCGGCCAAGTATTTTGAAGGCAATGTGGTTGCTTCGATGTCATTGCCAAGTTTCTATGAAAACTTCGATGTGGATACAGGTGAAATTAAGGATGAAAAGTTGAAAGAAAAATTCAGAGCAACGGTATTAGCGTTAACTGCGTAATCGAGCCTGCGAATGATCAGCCGCCATCATGAACAAAATCAATTAAGCAAAAAAAAGTGCAATGAGTCAAACTCATTGCACTTCGTATTTAGGGCTTTATCGCTGTCTGTGGTTTTGTCGGCTAACTTATGCTTCTTCAACCATCGCGAGTGCTAATGCTTCGGCGGCTTTAATTCCGTCGATACCTGCAGACAAAATCCCCCCTGCGTAACCGGCACCTTCACCAGCAGGGTAGAAACCTTTCAAGTTAACGCTTTGGTAATCTTTACCACGTTTGATGCACAGTGGCGATGATGTACGAGTTTCTACACCTGTTAGTAGGCCGTCTGCACCCGCGAAGCCTTTAATCTTCTTATCAAATGCTGGAATGGCTTCACGGATTGCTTCAATCGCGAAGTCAGGTAACGCTTGAGCAAGATCCGTCAGTTTAATGCCCGGAGTGAACGAAGGTTCAACTTCGCCAATTGCGCTTGGATCGCGGCCTTTTAGGAAGTCCCCAATTTTTTGTGCTGGTGCATCGTAGTTTTCGCCACCTAAGCGGTAAGCGGCACTTTCAAGTTCACGTTGGAAACGAATGCCTGCTAGTGGGTCGCCTGGGTAGTCTTGCTCTGGTGAAATACCGACAACAATGGCGCTGTTAGCGTTACGCTCTGCACGAGAGTATTGGCTCATGCCGTTGGTTACTACGCGACCTTCTTCAGAGGTTGCTGCAACAACCGTACCACCTGGGCACATACAGAAGCTGTAAACCGTACGGCCATTTTTGCAGTGATGAACCAGTTTATAGTCAGCGGCACCTAAAATAGGGTTACCCGCATTTTTACCAAAACGAGCTTCATCGATAACAGATTGCTTGTGCTCGATACGGAAACCAACAGAAAACGGTTTTGCTTCCATGTAAACACCGCGAGAGTGCAGCATTTCAAATGTGTCACGTGCACTGTGGCCTACCGCTAAAATAACGTGGCGAGACTTAATTTCTTCACCGTTAGACAGTGTTAGGCCAGTGATTTGGCCATCTTCCATGTGTAGGTCATCAACACGAGTACTGAATCGGATTTCACCGCCCAGTTCGATGATCTTCGCACGCATTTTTTCGATCATGGTAACCAGTTTGAACGTACCAATGTGCGGCTTGCTCACGTAACGAATTTCTTCTGGTGCGCCAGAGGCGACAAACTCTTCGATAACCTTACGGCCATAATGTTTTGGGTCTTTTACTTGGCTATACAATTTGCCGTCAGAAAACGTGCCTGCGCCGCCTTCACCAAACTGAACGTTTGATTCTGGGTTCAAGTTACGTTTACGCCAAAAACCAAAGGTGTCTTTAGTACGTTCACGTACTTCTTTACCGCGCTCAACTACGATTGGGTTAAAGCCCATCTGCGCGAGAACTAAAGCTGAAAACAAACCACAAGGGCCAAAGCCAATAACGACAGGGCGCTCGGTTAGGTTTTCTGGCGCTTGAGCGACAAATTTGTAGGCCATATCTGGCGTGGTTTTAACATGCGGGTCATTCTCGAATTGTTCGAGCAGTTGCGCTTCGTTTTCAACTTCGACGTCTAGTGTGTAGATAAGAAGGATTTTAGATTTTTTACGAGCATCGTAGCCACGTTTAAACATATTGAATGAGATAACTTGTTCGGCGGTAACGCCCAGCTTTTTGGTTATCGCGGCAAGGAGTGCGTCTTCCTCGTGATCTAAAGGAAGCTTGATTTCATTTAAACGTATCATGCTGATGTCTCGTTTTAGTAGGTGTCTTAGCTTAATCATTCAATTGGCTTGAACGATAGCTCACAATGGCGCGCATTTTACGTGATGTTGATTCGTCTGTCATACTTAATTCGTTAAGATAGGTTATCGAAAATATAAACCGAGCATATATTGAATTTTGTCTCTGGATCAGTATCATCGCCAATCCACAATTTTGGCTAACGAAGAGTTTCGAATCATGGCATTTGTCGTAACGGATAACTGTATACAATGTAAATACACTGACTGTGTCGCGGTATGTCCTGCTGATGCCTTTTATGAAGGCCCGAACTTTATGGTTATAAGCCCAATTGATTGCATTGACTGTGGGTTGTGCGTGCCGGAATGTGATGCTCAAGCTATTTTTCAAGAAGATGAATTACCAGAAGATCAACAAGTGTTCATCGAGTTAAACGAAGAACTTGCCGAAATATGGCCAAACATTACGGAAGTGAAACCCGCTCTTGAAGATGCGGCGAAATGGGATGGCGTGCCAAATAAGTTGTCGATGCTAGAGAAATAGCTCGCGCGAGTACCTAAAGAACTTAAAAAACGTCATGGTTAAGTTAACCGTGACGTTTTTTATATTAACAAGAAGCGGTGTTAACGAAGAGCGAACTATCCGCTTATTCGCTGTGCTGGCGACGGAAATTATCCAAAATGATGCCAGTTGCCATCGCAACATTTAAAGACTCTGCGCCACCAAAAGAAGGAATGGTGATTTTATGGGTAACCTGCTTGGCGGCTTCTTCGCGTACCCCATGAGATTCGCTGCCCATCAACAAGATGCCTTCCGCTAGAAAGTCTGTGCTATGGACGCTTTCGCCTTCCAAGAATGCACCGTAGACAGGTAAATCAGACGCAGATAAGTATTCTGGCAGGGCAAGTTGGCTAACTTGAACGCGTCCGAAGCTGCCCATCGTGGCTCTGATTGTTTTCGGGTTGTATGGATCGGCGCAGTCTGTGCTCGCAATGATGTGCTTGATGCCGTACCAGTCTGCAACACGAATGATGGTGCCAAGATTACCGGGGTCAGAAACGCCGTCTAGGGCGATCATCAAACCCTCTGCTTTTGGTGGTTCAATACTTGGTATTTCAACAACGGCCACTGCCGCGTTATTACTCACCAAAGAACTCGCTTTGGTTAACTCATCTAATGACGCTTCAATGCATTCGAAACGGCTCATCTGAGCTTCATTTTGCTCTAAGAATTCTGTAGTTGCGAAAACGTGTTTTACCACCAGAGAAGCATTCACTAATTCCAGTACGTTTTTTTCGCCTTCAACCAAAAATAAGCCAAGGGCTTTGCGTTGTTTTTTTTGATTGAGAGCACGAAGCAGTTTTAGTTGGTTTTTTGAAATCATGGTATTTAGTGAACTCACAGTGTCTGGTGAACTATTGATGTTGATGAACGATTGATGTCAATGAACAGTAGATGATGCGCCAAAGAAAAGCCGCCGCATTATAACCCTAACCCTTGCTGAGATGCGAGAGAGAAAACTCAGCAGGTTCTATGAGTATGTTTTGTCCTGATGTAAAGATTTAGTGTGCTACACTCGACGAAAACATCTAGTGGGTAAAAACATGACCATAGAAAGCGCTATTACCTTCTTTATTGCCATATTTGTGTTTGGTATTACACCCGGACCTGGCGTGTTTGCTATTTTAGCCCGAGCAATGGTTTCTGGGCCAAAGAAATGCGTAATGCTGGCTTTAGGCATGATCGGAAGCGATCTTATCTATTTGATATTGGCGTGTTTTGGTTTGGCCACCGTCGCGGATAATTGGTCTGAAGTATTTGTTGTTATTCGATATGTCGGCGCTGCTTACTTGATCTACCTCGGTTATAAGATGTTTAAGGCTTTACCGCAGGTGAAGGACTCCATAAACAATGAAGCACAACAACCGCAAAAAACGGAAGCGCTAGCGAGCTTTACACAAGGGTTTTTGATCTCTGCATCTAACCCAAAAGTGATTCTATTCTATATCTCCTTTTTACCTACCTTTGTAGATTTGACTGCGTTACAAGCGCAAGACATTGCGTTGGTTTCAGTGTTGTCGTCGGTAGCCTTGATGGCGGGTTTAATGCTCATTGCGGTTGGGGCAAGTAAAATGGCTCGAATGTTAAAAACCCCGAAAGCGCATCAAAGACTCAATCGTGGGGCGGGCAGCATTATGATCGCTGCGGGTACTTACTTAGCTATTCATCGCTAGACCAAAATATAAAATCCAAAGTCTCTCGTTTTAATAGAGTGATATTTATTATTCGTACTTAGTATGTATAATGTACTTGGTTTGTTTATATAGACTTTGAATAGGAACAAAAAAATGAAAAAAACAGTATTGGTAGGTTTATGCTTATTCGTGTCGTTTACCGCCTCTGCAGACGTAACGATAGAGAAAAATCGTGTGGTATGTCAGAGCGAATCGGCGATTAAACTGTATCTAAAACGCAAAAGTGGGTCGAATAAAAACATTGACCTACCGTCGGACTGCCGAAAAATTAAGAACAAACGTTCAGGTGAAGTGAAAAGCCGTGGTAATGGTTATGTAGAAATTGAGCCGAAATTTGGTGACAGCATTTACGTAGATAAAAACGCGATTCGCTAGCAATCGAACTTTCAAGGTCCGATCTCTCAATCGGACTTTTGTGGCTATCTAAATGGGCTCTTGAGGGTACTTTCGGCGATATCTCGGTAACATGGTTTCATTTCCGAGCAACCCACCTTGATGTATATAAAGTAAGCTTCGATGAGCATTTTCAGGCAACCAATGGCGCAGTGCCTGCCACATTAGTGGATCGTATAGCAGCTCAAATTCGACCCCAGTTTGGTCTTTTAGGTCAAGCCAAGTTTCGTAGTCTTCACGGTAAAGCTTGCCAAAGTGATGAGGCTTGCCACTGTTAATGATATTGGGCACGCTGCTTTCACCCAATTCCAGCCACTGTTTTTCTAAATAGTCGTTTCCACCGACGCACGCACAAGTGATGACCTCAATCGCGTTGTCGTTAAGGTGTTTGTGCAAATACAGTGATGTGGTGCCCGTGCCAGAGGGTAGAGCGACGACTAAATCATTGATGTTATTCTCATCTCGCCAGGCGATGATCTCTTCGGCAAGCACTTTTATTCCCGCTTCAGCAATTGGGCTTCTACCCCCTTCAGGAACAAACAAGGCGCGCGAGTCGGGTAAGCGAACTTGGCTGATATAATCGCTTGGGTGTCGGTCGGATCTATCGCCACATTGTGATAAATCAATGATGTTGGCTCCGAGTTCAAGTGCTGCTCGATAATTACCTATGGGGGATTGCTTAAGCCACGTGGGAATTCGGTCTACGTAAAATTCTAACTGCCAAGATGTTAATTGCGCTAATGCCGCAAGCGAATAGAGCGAGTTTGCTTGAACAGAGCCATAGCCAATTAACGTATCATATTGAGAGGCGTCTACCTCTAATAATGAAGCCAGCTTTCTCGCTTTATTACCACTAAATTGTGGGTGTAATAAATCATCGCGCTTGAGCCAAAAAGAGTACTGTTCGAATTGGTGAAGAGAGGTTTCGGTATGACACAGTTTCATTTGATTAGGTTGCATATTCGCTGCTCGTAGAGTGCATATTCCCGCGAGTAGGCTACCAGTAAAGGAGTGTGAACTGAAGCATCTTCTGGTTGTAAAATCGCCGTATAAGACGTTGTTTTATTGATTTATAAATCATTTATAGAAAATTGCCTCGCGGTTCATTATGAGATTAGCTATGTTTACTAAAGTGAATGATAAATAGGTGACGAATAATGGCTGAACTCAATGACAAAAAGCTTTTTAGGCTCATAAAATTTGCGCCAGCCAGCATTGTTATTCTGTTTACTATCGTATTGCTCGCGATTGTTATTGAAGATGATATTCGAAGTAGTGCCAAAGAAATCGACACCCTTCACCAAGAGTTTGTATTGCGCCAAAAGGAACTGCTCAAGAATCAAGTTGAGTACGTAGAGCAGCAGATCCAATACGCCAAAGACCAAACTCAAACCACCCTTGAAACCACCATTAAACAACGCATTCATGAAGCGCATAAAATTGCGACTAACCTTTACGAAAACAACCAAGATAAATCCGAAGCTGAAGTCACTGCGCTGATTACTCAAGCACTTCGTGACATTCGTTTTAATGACGGTCGTGGCTACTTTTTCATTTATAAAACCAATGGAATAAACGTGATGCATCCGTTACTTCCTCATGTCGAAGGAAAGTCGCTTTGGGACTTTAAAGACGTGCGTGGCAGTTACATTGTCCGAGAGATGGGCGAGCAAGTTAAAGAGAAGGGAGAAGCGTTTTATCGCTGGTGGTTCGTCAAACCGCAAAATAAAAACCAAGAGTTTGAAAAAATTGGTTTTGGTCAATATTTTGAGCCTTATGATTGGTTTATAGGAACCGGAGATTATGTCGTTGATGTAGAAAATGACATCAAGAAACAAGTTTTGCAGTGGGTTAATGGTATCCGTTTTGGTTTGTACGGTTATGTCTTTATCTTGGATGACAAAGGGGGAATATTGGCACACAGAGAGCCAGAGTTTGTGGGTGAGAATATTTATAACTTGAGTAATGACAGAGATAAAGATGCGATGGAAAAACTGGTGATCAATCATCAGAAATTTGTGCATTATAAGAGTGCGTATATTCCAGAAGGTGTGAAGAGTGCAGATAAAATCAGTTACGTCATGCAGTTTAAGGATTGGAACTGGAGCGTCGGCAGTGGGGTATATGTAGATGTCCTGGAGAATTATCTGAACGAGCGCAAGGCTTATTTTGAAGACGCGAATCGGAGTGACTTAACGAATGTTGCTCTTATGGGGGCGGCTTCGGCTCTGATTCTGGCTCTGTTGTCGTTTGGGCTTAGTCGGTTGATATCTGTTCGTTTTAATAAATTCCAAGCTAAAATTGAAAACGATTTTGGTAATTTAGAAGATACAAAAAATCAACTAGAACACATGGCTCTGCATGACTCTCTAACGGGGCTCCCAAATAGGGTATTGCTCCACGAACATATTGAACAGGGTATAGAGCGTTCTCAAGCAAGTTATCAGCAACTTGCCGTGATGTTTGTAGACTTAGATGACTTTAAAAAAGTAAATGACGTTTATGGTCATTCCGCCGGGGATTTATTACTGGGCGAGATCGGCAAAAAGTTCGAAGAGTTAATGCTGCCTGGTGAGAGTATTTCTAGGTTTGGTGGCGATGAGTTCGTGTTCTGCTTTCCTTGTTTAGAAAGTTTAGGTGAGGCTGAACAAAAAGTAGACCTCATTAAAAGTGTGTTCGAGCGTCAATTTGTTATTCAAGGGCGAGTCGTCTTTATCTCTTGCACCATTGGGGTCTCAATGTACCCATCTGATGGAGATGAACCCGAAGATCTGATTTCAAAAGCTGATATCGTATTGTACAAATCTAAAGCGCGGCAAAAAGGCGATGTGCTGTTTTTTGATAATGCCATTAATCGCCAAGTACAATATGATTTCTTACTGGAACGAGAGCTTCGAGATGCCTTATATCGTAAGGAAATTTCGGTTCTCTACCAGCCTCAGATAGATGTTAAAACGGGCATGATCTGCGGTGTAGAGGCATTATCACGTTGGCATAATGCGCAACTGGGCCATGTATCTCCGGTCGAGTTCATCGCGGTTGCCGAAGACATCGGTTTGATTAATACCATTGGTATGTTTGTTATTAATCAGGCTTGCCAAGACATAGCCGAAGCGTTTCCAGAGAATGAGTCGAACATTGCGTTGTCTATTAATATCTCTCCGATTCAGTTAATGAGTAGTCAATTTGTCACGCAACTTTGTGCGGCAATCGACGCTCATCAAATCAGTTATGAACGCATCACGTTAGAGATAACAGAAAACGTGTTAATTAACGATCTCGTTAAAGTGTCTCCCGTTATTGAAGAGCTCAGAACGTTGGGGATTACCATTTCTTTGGATGACTTTGGTACCGGGTATTCATCCTTGAGTTATCTCAGTAATTTACCAATCAACGAGATCAAAATTGACCGGACTTTTGTAGACAAAATGATGAGCTCTAAACAAAGTGATTCATTGGTGAAGGCCATCATCGCGATTGGCCATTCGTCGGACATGACGATCGTTGCTGAAGGGGTTGAAACACAAGCTCAAAAAGAGACCTTAGAGAGTTACCACTGTGACATATTACAAGGTTACCTTATCGATAAGCCATTGCCGTTGCCGCAGTTGATCACTCGGTATCCTTAGATAACTTAAACTGCCTTCGCTTGGGCGAGAATCATCATTTTTCTAGTGATTTTCAAGAAATAGGAATGCGCTAACGTAAGGTACTTTTTTAGCAAACCTCTTAAAATGAATGACTATATTGAAGACATTCAAAGCCACATAGCCTAAAGGTGGTCCAAAAATCGAATTATCATCAAAAATTGTGACTTAAGTGTCGATTATTTATCTATGAGTAATATAATGCACATAGCATCAATGGCGGCAGAATTTTTACTCGACATGATATTCAGATTGCACCATTGGGCGTTTCTGTGGTCATAAAGCAGAAGAAAAGCGAGCCGAGTTTCTATTTTGGTGCATCGGCTCAGTGCTTTAGGTACAATCTAGGCACTAATTACGTACATTTTGAACAGCGAATAGATTTCGCTGTTTTTATTTTTTGAATGATTTAGGGGACGGAAGTGAAGTTAACTTCAAAACACTTGTGGGGCTTATTTGGTATCGCAATTTTGCTGCGTTTAGTCACGTTAGCACTATACCCATTAATGGATACTACCGAAGCTCGTTATGGTGAAATGGCTCGAATCATGGTCGAGACCGGTAACTGGTTGACACCAATGACAGACTATAACGTGCCATTTTGGGGTAAACCTCCTATGTTTACTTGGCTTAGTGCCGTGGGTATTGAAGTCCTAGGTCTTTCTGAGTTTGGGGTTCGCTTTCCTCACTGGTTAGCGGGTCTAGCAACCATTGGTGTTTGCGCTTATTTTGCTAAAAGAGTGGGCATTAACCCGCTCGTTTCTGCTGCTGTTCTAGCATCTACCGCTATTTTTTCTATCTCAGCCGGTGCGGTAATGACAGACATGGCGATGACCTTGTCTCTTGCTGTCGCGATGGTTGGTTTTTACTTTTGTTGGCAAGGCGACCAAAAATGGGGCTATATCGGTTTCATTGGTTTAGGTTTTGCGCTGCTTTCTAAAGGCCCGGTAACTATTGTTATTTTTGGTTTGGGTGTGTTCCCATTCATGGTAATCCAGCACGGGTTTATCGGTGCCTTTAAAGAACTATGGCAACGTTTTCCTATTGTTAAGGGCCTGATCTTAATGTGTATCGTTGCTTTGCCTTGGTTCATTATGGCAGAAAGGGCAACGCCAGGCTTCCTTGATTACTTTATCGTTGGTGAGCACTACAAGCGCTTTATGGTTCCCGGTTGGGACGGTGACTTGTACGGCAACGCTCATGATGAGCCTCGTGGTATTATTTGGTGGTTCTGGGTTCAATCTGCAGCGCCTTGGTCTATCGCTTTGATGATCATGGCTTGGACTCGTCGAGTTCAAATTAAAGCATTTAACGCCGCGAATCCTGGTTTGCTGAGTTTCTTATTCTGCTGGATGATTGCTCCGATGATCTTGTTCTCGTTCGCCGGTAATATTTTACCTGCTTACGTACTTCCTGGTATTCCTGCCATTGGTTTGATTTTCGCTTGTTTAATCAAAGGCGATGAGAAATGGTTTAGTAAAGTCGCATTAATTGTGCCTGTTCTGTTAATCATTGCTGTTGGTGTGATCACCTTTAAAACAGGAACCGAGCGAAGTGAAAAAGAACTTTACACCAATGCAGACTCTAGTCTTCCAGTGTACTACGTTGGCAGTCGTCCGTTCTCAGGCCAATACTATAGCTTTGGTAAAGCTGTGTACTTTCAGGGTGATGATGACTTTAAAGGGCATGACAACGGCTTCTATGTTGTCGGCCGTAAAGACAGCCTGCCAAGCTTTATTGATAGCAAGGGTTTGACGGAAAGCTGTGAACGTCAGTCTGAAAACGCAAACCGCTACTTGTATTTCTGTCAGTAGTTACTATGTCAGTCATTAATAAATTGTTGCAGCATCCACTGCTGCAACAACTGCTTAAGCACCGTGTGGTAAAGTTTGCGATCGTTGGGGGCATTGGCTTTGTTGTTGATGTTTCTATCTTTAGTTTCTTTCTCTATGTTGTTAAGCTCGAGATTTTTCCTACTCGAGTGATTGCTTTTGTCTGTGCCGCTAGTGCTACATGGCTTGGCAACCGCATGCTGACTTTCAGTGACAGAAAGAAAGTGAGCCGAAGAACGCAATGGCAGAAGTCATTGGTTGCGGCTTGTTGTTCCGCTGTTCCTAACCTGTTGGTCTTTAAGTTATGTATTACATACCTAGGAGAGCAAGGTATCATGGCCTATGTGGCTTTGGTGGCGGGTATTTTGGTCGGAATGGTCAGTAACTACTTTTTGAGTTCCAAGTGGGTATTTGCTGACAAAAGCGAAAGCTAATTGCTACCGAAAAGTGCGGTATAAATATCGGTTTTAATAGATATAAAAAATGCGACCAATCGGTCGCATTTTTTGTTTTTACTTCAGTCTATTTTCTCTTACCAGAACCACTACGAGCTGGCTTACCATTTCCAGCTGGCTTTTTACCGGCATGGTTGTTTCGGTTGCCAGTGTTGCCTGCACTTTGGGGTTTTGCTCCAGGACGCTGAGGTTTACCACCACCGCGTTTTGGCTGATTTCCATTTGTCGCTTGTGATTGACCATTGCCACCTTGCTTATTGCTTGTCGGTCTAGAGCTATTTGGTTTAGAGCCGTTTTGCTTTGCTCCGTTCTGCGAAGAGTCACAACGGTGGGATGGCTTACGCTGATCAAACTGCGCCTGAGTATGCTTAGTTGCAAAGCGGTTCGCACCATGTCTACCAGATTTACGGCGTTGAGCTGGTGTGAGCGTATCGGTGTCTTCCTCTGGTACTAAGCAGCCAGGTTTATCACCAATCAGGTACTTTTTACCCATATCAATCAGTGCTTCTCGAATCAAAGGCCAGTTAGCAGGATCATGATAGCGTAGCAGGGCTTTGTGTAGCCTGCGATGGCGTTCACCTTTTGGCACTGGCACATC
Source organism: Vibrio tapetis subsp. tapetis (assembly GCF_900233005.1). NCBI lineage: Bacteria > Pseudomonadati > Pseudomonadota > Gammaproteobacteria > Vibrionales > Vibrionaceae > Vibrio > Vibrio tapetis. The sequence goes on along the minus strand of NZ_LT960611.1, from coordinate 979,184 downwards.
TTCACGTTGCTTATACTTCACACGCTTGAGCGGGTTAGTTTCCGAATAGTACATCGACGTTGCGTTACACATCGGCGATGGGTAGAAGTTTTGTACTTGATCACATTCGTATTCGTTAGTCTTCAACCACATAGCAAGGTTAAGCATGTCTTCGTCTTCGGTTCCCGGGTGAGCGGAAATGAAGTACGGGATAAGATACTGCTTTTTGCCAGCTTCTTTGCTGTATTTTTCAAACATGTTTTTGAATTGATCATATGCACCCATGCCCGGCTTCATCATTTTATCTAATGGGCCTTTTTCAGTATGCTCAGGTGCAATCTTGAGGTAGCCACCAACGTGGTGTGTTACCAGTTCTTTCACATATTCTGGTGATTCGATGGCTAAATCATAACGAACGCCAGAAGCGATCATGACTTTCTTGATGCCTTTTACATTACGAGCTGCGCGATAGAGATCGATCGTGTGCTTATGATCGGTATCTAGTTTGTTACAGATGCTAGGGAACACACACGCAGGGCGACGACAATTCGCCTCAGCTTTAGGGTCATTACACCCCAAACGATACATATTCGCCGTAGGGCCACCAAGATCTGAAATCGTGCCAGTAAAGCCCGGGACTTTGTCTCTAATTTCTTCTAACTCGTTCAAAATGGATTCTTGTGAACGGTTTTGAATAATACGGCCTTCATGTTCGGTGATCGAACAGAATGAGCAGCCGCCGAAACAACCACGCATGATGTTAACTGAAGTCTTGATCATGTCGTAAGCTGGGATCTTTGCTTTACCATACATAGGGTGCGGTACACGCGCATAAGGAAGACCAAACACAAAATCCATCTCTTCAGTGGTTAGAGGGATAGGCGGTTGGTTGACCCACAATTCACGATTAGCATGCTTCTGAATAAGGGCGCGTCCAGAGTGTGGGTTGGTTTCCAAGTGCATGACACGAGTCGCGTGCGCATATAATATACGGTCGTTATTCAGTTTTTCAAACGGAGGCAGTCTTACTGCTGTTGTTTTCGAGTCGTGTCGTGACGGGCGAATAACGATGGGTTCGGCTTTTGCAGGCTCTTGCGTTTTAGGGCCACAATCGGTTTCAACTACGTACGGGTTAACAGGCACAAAGGCTTTACCCGGTTTCTCAATTCGAGATGAATCGATGATCTTGAACTGTTCAGGTGGCTCTGCAATGTTCAATGCAGTACCACGAATACCCGTAAGTTGTGCAATATCTTCGCCATTCGCTAGGCGGTGGGCTACTTCAACCAGTGCACGTTCTGCGTTACCAAACAGCAAAATATCGGCTTTTGCATCGAATATGATTGAACGGCGGACTTTGTCTGACCAGTAATCATAGTGCGCAATACGTCGAAGGCTGGCCTCAATACCACCAAGTACAATAGGGGTTTCTTTGTAGGCTTCACGACAACGTTGAGAATAAACCAGTGTGGCTCGGTCAGGACGTTTTCCGCCTTCATTGTTAGGCGTATATGCATCGTCATGACGAAGTTTTCGGTCTGATGTATAGCGGTTGATCATGGAGTCCATGTTACCGGCAGTAATACCAAAGAAAAGATTTGGTTTGCCTAACTTCATGAAGGCATTTTTGTCTTGCCACTCAGGCTGAGAGATAATGCCAACGCGGAATCCTTGAGACTCTAATAGGCGCCCGATAATGGCCATACCAAAGCTCGGGTGATCCACGTACGCATCGCCAGTAACGATGATAATATCGCAGCTATCCCAACCCAATTTTGCCATCTCTTTCTTACTCGTCGGCAGGAAAGGAGCAGTACCGTAGCATTCGGCCCAGTACTTAGGATATTGATCGATTGGTGTGACTTCGTTGCGCATATTTTAGCCTCAATTTTGCAAGGCGGGAATTATAGCGGCAACCGACGATGTAGGCTAGCAGTGATCTGCATCAAATAAAACAAATCCATCAATAGCGGTGTAATAGGTCAATAATGACGGTCATTTAGCCAATGTGTTGTTTTACCTTTATACGCTTAATTGCATTTTTACCACTATATTTATAGTTGAGGGGATGGAGACGGCAATCTGTGCGGTTTGTTAACAATCAATAGCCGCTCTGTGATTGATATATAAGAGTGTGAGCTCATAAGGGGTTTACCTGCTAAAAAATGTCTATGATTAGTGTAACTAATTGAATCTAATCTAGATGTTTTTACTGGGGATTTCATGTTATGACGATGAAGGGCAATGGATGAATACCACGACTATTACTACCATCTTAGAATCCATGTCGGAGGGAAATCGGCACAAAGATACTGCGTGGTATCCGGCTGTAGAGTGGTCATGGAATCTCGATATCGATCAATTTGATTTTCTCAATGCCGATTTATCCGCTCTTATGCAAGAGCAAGAAATCCAAACAAGTCGTGATTTGTTAGCGCTTTTCTCAGATAAAGAGCGTCGTAAGTTGGTTCGAGCATTTCAACATGCTGCAGAATGCGCAACGACACAATCGGTTTTCTGCACATTGTCGACCCCAATCAGTAATACGTTAATCTTTAGTGAATGGATAATCGAGAAAAAGTCTGAAAACACGCTCGGTGGTACGGTGCTGCCCATCGTTGTGTTGCCATCGCTTGGTGGCATGGCCGATATATTCACATCGATTTTTGATAATCAGCATCATGGTGTTGTGGTTACAGACGAAAACACTCACATATTGGCTTGTAATCCACTTTTTGCAGAAAAGTCCGGATATTCAATTAGGAAGCTGTTAGGTAAAAAAACGCGCATGTTCAATGCGGGTAAGCACAGTAAGAGTTTCTTTAAAGATACATGGGAGCAGGTGCATCGAAAAGGCTTCTGGACCGGAACGATTTTGTCTAAGCGCAAAAATAACGTAATAGAACCTCAGGATCTGACGTTACAGAAAATCGAGTTATCGAATAAAAAAGTGTACTACGTTGGATATACGGTTGATTTGTCTGATCACCTTTATCGCGTTGCCGATACCGAGCATGGTGGCATTGAGCTATTAACACAGCTTCCAAATGAAATCGAGTTCAGCGCTAAGTTGTTGCCATTGGTGGAAGAAAAAAAGGCCGACAATAATATTATCGTCATGACCTTTTTGCCTAATCTTGATGCTGAAAGTGTCATCGAGCATCGTGTCGCAATTTCTAATGCGATTGCTAAGTTGGACAATCGTTTCTTGTGTGGTTATCTGAAAGCTAATTTGTTTGTGGCGGCTCTGCAATGCCCCAAAAGCGAACGTAACATTGAAAGTATTCATGCAGAAATACGTCGTTTTTTCCATGAGATAAAGCGTCATGTTGGTGATGCACTGTATCCACTCATCATTAAAGGTAAAGTGGGTGTGTCGGTTCTTGGGTTTGACACAGCCAATCCCAAATTGCTTGTTACGCATGCAACTCAAGCGATGTTGGAGCAGCATTCAAGCAAAGGGTACAACATTAACTTTTTTGATACCTCCATTCACAAAGAAGCTAAACGGCGTAAAAAACTTGAAGATGCACTGACCGTCGCGATTAAAAATGAAGATATTGACGTTCATTTTCAACCTATCGTGTCGACCTCCACTTGGAGAGTCGTGAAGTTTGAGGCGCTGTGTCGCTTTAATGACATTGATGGAGAGCACTACTCCCCACAAGAGTTGGTTAATTTGGCGGAGGAACTTAACCTTATTACTAACATTGATAGATGTGTCGGTCGACAATCGCTGCAAATGCTTAAAACAATCCGCAAGCATTATGGCTCTGATATTGGCATTACCATTAATCGCTCACTAAATACAAAAATGAGTGCTCAGCAGGTGTTGAATAATGCCATGACGATGATTCAAGATTCAGGTATCGAACCTGAAAACGTAACAATTGAATTAACGGAAAGTGCGTATTTTGCCAGTGAAGGTGATCAAATTGAGGCATTAAAAGCATTAAGAAATATTGGTGTTAAAGTCGCAATAGATGATTTTGGAACGGGGTACTCATCGTTTTCTTATCTTAGCCATGGTCATTTTGATTTTATGAAGATCGACCGAGAGTTCGTCATGGACATCAAAGTCGGTACCCAGAACTACTTTATCGTGAAAACACTGATTAACCTCTCACATACCCTTGGGGTTAAAGTCATAGCGGAAGGTGCGGAAACGATTCAAGAAATCAAAGTTCTCACTAGTTTGGGCGTTGATTTTATTCAAGGGTATTTCTTTTCGAAACCCGTTCCGATCGCCCAGATCGAACAAGCTCGCCATTACACTAAGAATATGAAGTTGCTAGAGCCACTAAGAGTAGCAGAGCAAGGGGCTGGAATTTTAAGTTTGTGCGATTTTACTACGCCAATGTTAGAACCGAGTGCACCGCTTGCTGACGTTCACCGAATATTTAGCCATGCAAAGTTTGATGCACTCATGGTGGTGGATAATGAGCGTTGCGTAGGTTTGGTTGATCGAGAAGTCTATAACTTACATCTGTCGCCAACCTTGGGTACCAAGATAGAGACCCAAAAAGACAGTGTGATTCTAAAGCGTAAAATCAACCAGGTGATGAAAACCACGTTTACTACGTTGAGTGATGAAACGACGATTAACGATGTGGCGAGGCTGTTAGAGAAAAAAACACCACTACCGTGGGTGATTGCGGATGAAATGGGGACTTGCCTAGGCGTTGTTTCTTCACAGCGAATATTAGAGTTTTTTATACGTTGATGCTTTCCTGTTTAAGATGGGTACTTGCTCGCTTGCGATGCTCGTCATTTTTTCCATACCCACCATAAAAAAAGGGCGCTAATTAAGCGCCCTTTGTTGTTTTAATTGAAACATTAAGGATGCATAGGAACAAGCACCATAGTGCCGATAATAACAGTGATTAGGCCCGCAATAACCGGTACTGACGTACGTTTTACGACTTCAAATGGGCTGATTTTCGCCATGCCGGAAGTCGCAACGATTACGCCTGAAACAGGAGAGATAGTACGACCTAGGTTAGAAGCTTGAAGCATTGGAATGATTAGGAATGCAGGGCTCAGACCCATTTTTGCAGCTAGGCTAGGAGCTAGCTCTACGAATGCGTAGAAAGGCGCGTTACCAGAACCTGTTGCAATTGCTGCTGCAACGGTCAAACCAGTAAGTAGAAGCATCAAAGCGATACCCCCTGCGCCAGCTTGCTCTGCTAAGCCGATTAAGTTGTCGATAGCACCAATAGACATTAAGCCTTGCGCAAATACACCAGCCGCAACTAATAGCATTACTACGCCTTTGAAGGCGTCAGCCATACCTTGGTAACAAGAATCAAGATCTTCCAGTGTTTTCTTACCATCGAAGCGTTTTACAATGAAGTCGATTAACGCAGCGATGAAAATAGAACCAACCACAATTGTGTAGATGTCTAAGTATAAGCCTTCGATCGTGGTGCCATTGAATAAGAAAACACCGATAATAGGTAGGAACGGAAGCACGGCGTAAAAAGCAGGAGCATTAGCTTCGATTTCTGATACATCAATTTTTTCCATTGGCGTATTTTCTTTCTTATCTAGATATTTGTTCCAGAAGAAAGCAGCGCCTGCCATCACGATGATCGCACAGATTGAAACTGGCAGTACGGTTTGAACGGCAAAGACATCCAAAGACATCCCCGATTTTTCAGCAGCAATAACCACATCGCCTGAAGTAGGGGAAAGGATAATCGCAGCAGGAGAGGCACAAACAGCAACAGCAGCAGGGCGAGAAATCCCCATCGCGGTCATCATTGGGAATAAGGTTGCCATCAGTAGCACGCCAAGACCGGTTGCAGAACTAACGGCCAAAGACATTAAACAGGCAACAATGTATGCCGCAACTAATAATGCATATGGGGATTTAATAAAAGAAAGTGGTCGTGAAAACTGTTTAACTACAACGTTGTTTGCGCCCATGTGCGTCATGTACGAGGCGAAGCCACAAAGTAACATGATTTGCATGCCTAAGCCGCCGCCACGATATTGCAGCATGTATTTCACGTACTCCAGCGAGTCCGAAACCATGTTACCCGTTGCTGTTACTTTCGCGGGAAGAATCGTGTGGCCAAGTACACCAGTTAAAAGAAGTAATGCGATACCTGCCGTTAGCAGTACCCCTGCGGCACGATACCCTTTTACAATGAAGTAACCCACCAAAATGGTGACTACTAATCCGATCAATAGCTCTAACATAAATTTCCCTGCATAAGTTATTTCAAATTGTTTCCGCTAATATACGGAATAATTGTTTCTAGCACGATATCAACTCACTCCATATATGATCTAAAATAATAATTTATTTCAAATAAATGGACTGGTTTAATATGCTTAATAAATGTCATATATAGTTATATATGTCATATTTATTGCATTAAGGTAGTTAATATTACCATATATTGTAATTTTGATAGCTTTTATGTGTGCATTGTAAATCAAGTGTTAACGCGCATTGATTCAGGTATGGTATCTCATGGAACCTAATGTTTTGTTTTTTAGTGGTTGTTTTGTGTACTAATGGAGTAAAACAACAAAGATAACCTCAACGGACTTTGCTATGATTCGCTCCAATTAATTGAACTGGAAATGTATATGTTAAGTCATGTTTTAGCGGTGTTGCCTCCCATGCTGCTTGGATCTCAACTTATTCTTACTGTGTTATTGATCAAAGGTGAGATTTGCCCTGGCCAACGAGGTCGCATTCATAAGCTGTTACCCGCACTCGTCGCGTTGTGGCTTTCGTCATCGTTGGTGACCATTGAATGGTTAGCTGTCGCAGGCGGGCTTATGTATTTCTACTCTCAAGTGCAAACTAAAAAAACACGGGATCAGGGACCCATTTGGATTTTGCATATCAGTAATCTACTTGCTTTGTTCGTGTTATTTTTTGCACCACTATCTACGGCCAATTTTTCTCAAGCATTTTTTGATTTGAGTATCATGGGGTATGCCGGTGCTGTATTTGCTCACTTATTGATGGTGGTTGCACGTTCTCGTTTGCAAGCATTTCACAAAATCCTGCCCGTTAGCGGCATTGCTATGGCGATGCTTATGGTGGTTTGTTTACTGCTTAAAAGCATTAATATGGAAGAGCAAGCGGTGGTTGCATTAACTGGTTACCTTGTGGGCGGGTTAGCTTTGATTGTCGTTTCTATTGTTGTGTGGTGCTGGCATTTAGTGAACCACAAACCCGCCAATAAGTGGGTTCTGGGAGCGGCTGTATGTCTGTCAATCTCTGCAGTGAGTAGTCTTAATACTATCTATTAGTGGATATATCATGTTCAATCTTAGCGTTGGATCACGTATTTTTTCATTCAGAGCGCTAGGCTTTACTAAAAGTACAGGTTAAGCGGAGTACTAGAATGGACATGAGTAATATGGCGAACCTTGATAGCAATATTTTGCTTGGTATCGTCAATGAAAAGCTGCGTATCGAGTGTAATAGCTTTGAAGAGTTAATTACCGTATATGAAGTCGATGTGGAGAGTTTGGTTGGCAAGCTAAGTACGATCGGATACCAATACGATCCGCTGACCAACCAATTTAAAAACTACGACAGATAGCGCTCGGTGATTCTAGAATCACCGGCGGGCTGTCTGCGGCTAAGCCATCTTTATTCCATCAAGGTGGCTATGACACTGTTGGCGTGCAGTGCCGAAGAATGCTTGTAGGTAGTGCTTTTGGCCTTCGCTATTACGTGTGGCTGCAAATAGCCTGCGCCATAAGCCGTCACCTAAAGGTAGGCTTTTGACTAAGCCTTGCCTAGAAAACTCACTCACAGCCCAATTTGGCAGAGCGGCTACACCTAATCCTGCCGATACCATCTGAACCAGCATGAGTGTATTGTCGGACTGCTTCCACTTAGCAGGCTCAACGCCTGCGGGGTGAAGAAAGTGTTTAACGACGTCTAAACGCTGTTTTTGTACCGGGTAAGAGATCATCGTTTGATCCATTAAATCTTCAGGTTCGATACGAGTCTTCGATGCTAAAGGGTGGTGGGTCGCAGTGACTAAACGCATTTCGAAATCAAACAAAGGCTCGTAGTGAACTTCGGCTCTAGGTTGAATATCCGAGGTAATCACTAAGTCTAGTTCCCCCGCGAGTAATGCAGGTAAGGGCTCGAAACCAAAACCTGCAGAAAAATCCAGTGTCACATTTGGCCAACCCAACTGATATTCTTTGATAGCCGGCATTAACCACTGAAAACAAGAGTGGCACTCGATCGCCATATGAAGTCGGCCATTGACGTCTTCTTTTAGTCCGGCTAAATCACTTTCCGCTTTGGCTAACTTAGGGAGCACGTCATCAGCAACCTTCAGCAAGATGTTTCCTTCAGCGGTGAATTTAACAGGACGAGTTTTTCGCAAGAATAGCTGACCGCCGATGCGTGACTCTAGCTCTTTGAGTTGATGAGACAGAGCTGACTGAGTTAGATGGAGCGATGTAGCCGTAGCGGTCAGAGATCCTGTTTCCCTCAGAGAAGCCAAAGTTCTTAAGTGCTTTAGTTCAATCATGAAATCCCTTCAATTCGTCATTAAATCTATTAACAATTTTAATTAAGATACGTCTAAACGGAATTATTGTAAACGTCTAGATGTCTATAATCTTCTAATGATGAAAGTTCTTCATATTCAAATTGAATAATTGCCGTTTGCGCATAATACGAGTTTGGGTGATATTTTAGCCATCTAGACATCTTAATCTCGCTTATTAAAGGACTATTATTATGACAACAACTCAGACCCACATTCTTGGTTATCCACGCATTGGTGAAAAACGCGAACTAAAATTTGCACAAGAAAAATATTGGCGCGGTGAAATCAATGCCGAGCAACTAAAAACAGTTGGCCGTGATCTCAGACTGCGCCATTGGCAAGATCAAGCTGATAATGGCCTTAGCTACGTTACCGCTGGTGACTTTGCATGGTATGACCATGTATTAACCACCAGTCTTCTACTTGGCCATGTTCCTGCCAGACATAATCAAGGCTTTCCTGATCTGGATACCTTGTTCCGAGTAGGCCGTGGTCAATCTCAGTCGAGCTGCGGTTGTGGCGCCGCGGCGTCTGATATGACTAAGTGGTTTAATACTAACTACCACTATATTGTTCCTGAATTCAGTAAAGATGACACGTTCGAAGTAAGTTGGCCGCAACTTTTTGATGAAGTAAATGAAGCCATTCAAGCCGGACATAATGTGAAGCCAGTGCTGCTTGGGCCGGTAAGCTACTTATTTTTAGGTAAGGAAGTTGAAGATGGGTTTGACCGCTTAACTCTACTGCCGAGATTACTGTCAGCCTATCAAGGTATTCTTGCTAAATTGGAGAAGCTCGGGGTGGAATGGGTACAAATAGATGAACCGATTCTGGGGTTAGATCTCGATAAAGCTTGGCTGGATAGCTTTAAGCTCGCGTACCAAGTGATACAAAGTGACGTTAAGCTCCTGTTCACGACTTACTTTGCCACGATAGAGGATAACTTAGACATTATAACGTCGCTACCTGTTGACGGTTTGCATGCGGATTTTTCAGCCGCGCCTAAGCAACTTGACGCCGTGGTGAACAAGTTACCCGACGATTGGGTGCTCTCTGCGGGGGTTATTAACGGCAGAAATGTATGGCGTACAGATGTGAATCATTGGCTTGAAAAGCTTACAGCCGTAAAAGAGAAAATAGGCGAGAGACTTTGGGTAGCAAGTTCCTGCTCACTGCTCCATAGCCCCATTGATCTGGACTTAGAAACCAACTTAACAGGGGAGGTGAGAAGTTGGTTTGCATTTGCAAAACAAAAACTGGCGGAAGTTAATCTACTCGCGCTCGCACTTAACCATAATCAAGAAGCCATTAAACAGTGCCAAGCTTATAGTCAACCTATTGTGGACCGTCTGACGGCGACTCACGTAAATAAACCAAGCGTTAAAACCCGTGTTAACGCCATTACAGAACGCTTAGCCGAGCGAAGTGCCCCATACGCCGAGCGTGCGCATCATCAATTGGAGGTATTGAACTTACCGTTGCTACCAACCACGACGATAGGCTCATTTCCTCAAACCAGTGAAATACGCACTCAGCGCAATGCTTATCGTCACGGCAAGTTAGCAGAAGCTGAATACGAACAAGTCATGAAAGGGCACATTGAAGATGCGGTAAAACGACAAGAAGCGCTCGATTTAGATGTATTGGTGCATGGAGAAGCTGAACGTAACGACATGGTTGAGTACTTTGCTGAAAACTTGTCAGGCTTCCAAACTACTCAGTTCGGATGGGTACAAAGCTACGGCTCTCGCTGCGTTAAGCCGGCCATCGTGGTTGCCGATGTTGAGCGTGAACAGCCAATAACGGTAAAATGGTCGACTTACGCGCAGTCTCTTACTCGTAAAAAAATGAAAGGAATGCTGACAGGGCCAGTAACGATATTGTGTTGGACGTTTCCTCGTGAAGACATTACTCGTAAAGAAATCGCCCAGCAAATCGCGTTGGCATTGCGAGACGAAGTCGAAGATTTGCAACAAGCAGGGATCAATATTATTCAAATTGATGAACCAGCTATTCGTGAAGGTCTGCCACTTAAAAAGCGAGAGCATCAGAATTATTTGGATTGGGCGGTAGAGGCATTTAAAATTTCGGCGGCGAGTGCGAATCCAGAGACGCAAATTCATACCCATATGTGTTACAGCGAATTTAACGAAATTATCGATTCAGTGGCTGCACTTGATGCAGACGTCATTACCATCGAAACGTCGCGTTCGAATATGGAGTTACTGAATGCATTTGAAGAGTTTAACTACCCAAATGAAATTGGCCCTGGTGTGTATGATATTCACTCACCCAATATTCCTAACCAAGAATGGATCGTTGAATTAATTGAAAAGGCAGCAGCACAAATTCCGGTTGAACGTTTATGGGTAAACCCCGATTGTGGTCTTAAAACAAGGAATTGGGAGGAAACGGAAGCGGCATTAACTAACATGGTTTCCGCTGCGAAAACGTTACGTAAGAAACTTAAGTAATACGGCCTGTGTAAAAAAGCCCTACACGTGTGGTGTAGGGCTTTTGATATATAGCTTTTGATATCTAGACGTAGATACAATGCAGATTGGGTTTAGTATACCCAATCACGCAGAGTAAACGTGAGCTCATGCTCTTCGCCTTTAAGAATTAGTGATTCTTTGGTTAGCGTAATATCGCTCCACTCAGACAATGTACCCGCAACCACTTGCTCGGTTTGCATTGCGGTATCTGAACACATCATCATTGTCATACCCATGCCGTCTACTCGAAATTTACCGTCTTTTAATTCAGCTTGACCAAAGTAGGTATTACAGCCAGCGAAGCCATTGGCCGACATTTTTTCGCCCACTTCAATGCTTGGCGCTTTTGCTTCTGCCGGTAGAGAAATGGCTTTACCGTCAACTTTGGCTAATATCCAATGGTGATGTTGCAGATCTGTTGGTGTGATTTCTGCTGCGTTGTCACTGTTTGAACATGCCGCTAAAAGGATAGGAAGGGCAAGTACAGCCAAATGCTTTTTCATTTTAAGCTCCGATGGAATAGATAGTTTACTCCTGCATTATAGACAACTAATTTGTTATCGTGTCAGCAAAAAGTCATAAAATATCTCTCATTTTTTAGTTAATAACGTATTGTTAAATGAGTACGTTATTTATAGGTACACCTAGACCGAGCATATTAATTAAGGAGCGGAGAAATGGAGCAGTTAGAGTTTTTTTCGGTTCCAAGCCCGTGTGTTGGAGTATGTACAACTGATTCAAGAGGTTATTGCCAAGGCTGCATGAGAAAAAGAGAAGAGCGATTTAACTGGTTGCAATTCACTCCAGATCAGCAACGTCACGTGATTAAGCTATGCAAACAGCGTTACAAACGGAAAATGGCCAAAGGCAAAATTGGCAAGCCAGTCGACGAGCCCGATGACTCTCCACAACAGAATTTATTCTAGCGAGAGCATGTAACGTAACATAACTATTTTATTTCTAAAGTTCTTGGTTCATCAGCCGAAGTAATATCTATCAAGAAATGGAGTTATTGAGCTGGAGTAATAGAACTATGAACGAAGAATCAGCAGAGCAGAAGCGCAAATATTATCGCCTAAAATACCCAAAGCGAGCGATGCCAGTGATGAGGATTCAAGGTGAGCAGTTTCATGTCAGTGAAGTGTCGGAAAAAGGCATTCGTATTATCATGAACCGCATATCCAGTTTGTATCATGGTTTAAGCCTAGCAGGGAGTGTCAAACTTCATGGCGATCATAGTATTAAGATTGAAGGCGCTGTGCTGAGAATGGAAAACTCAGAAGTGATTTTGCAGCTTTCAAAAGGGCCAAGCTTTAAAGATATGGTTCAAGAGCAGCGTTTTATCCGTAATAAGTACCCGACTTATTTTTCGCGCATGCGCACTCAAGCTGCGTAATAGCGATAGAACCGTTCATTCTTACCTAAAAGCCCGAATTTAATCGGGCTTTTTATTTTATTCTTTCAAAAGAGAACGGTGGAGCCACTAAACGTGAACGGCTGCACATAGCCTATTTGTTCAGAAAGCTAGCGGCTTCACAAAGCGAGCAGGCTCACAAATCTCGTCAGTTCGTATAAATCTTGCGTTATTTGCGAATGATCATTTGTTCACGCTCTGGCCCAACCGATACCATGACAACCGGTACACCCATCAGTTCTTCAATGCGATTTACGTAGTCTTGCGCGCTTTGAGGAAGATTTTCAAAGGTACGGCAACCAGTGAGATCTTCGTCCCATCCCTGCATTTTTTCATAAACAGGTTTAAGCTCTGCAGTTTGAGGCCAGATCGGATTCTCACTGTGTTCGCCATCGTAGGCAACACAAATTCTAAGGTCTTTCATTCCCGTTAGGCAATCTATCTTGGTCAGTGCAATCTCGGTTGCGGCTTGCAGTTCAACGCCATTTCGAGTGGCGACAGCATCAAAATAACCCATATCACGTGGGCGTCCAGTAACGGCACCATACTCGTTCGAGCTTTCGCGGAAGTTGTCTTGCTCTTCCATTGCGGTGACTAAGGTTCCTGTTCCCACCGATGAACTGAATGATTTCGCGACAGCAATAATACGTTCTGGTCTTAATGCAGGTAAGCCACTACCAATCCCAGCATACGCCGCAGTCACATTTGATGATGTTGTCCACGGGTATTCTCCATAAACGAGGTCTCGGCCTGCGCCCAGTTGTGCTTCAAATAATAGGTTTGCATCGTCGGCTTGCAGTGCTTTAAGAGGTTCGGTGACGTTGCAAATAAAGGGACGCCAAGATTTCGTCACGTCGAGTAACCATGCAGTAAGTTCGGCGGCACTCTGTGTGTAATCGCAATCTGGGTATAACGCTTTTAATTGAGGCATTTTCCAATCGAGCATAAATTGAATTCGTTGTTCTAGTACGTCTGGCTGATTTAACCAACCGACTAATATGCCTTTTTTCATGACACGGTCGCCGTAAGCGGGTGCGATGCCCTGACGAGTGGAACCGTAGGCAGCATCGCCAAGACGTTGTTCTTCTAGCGTATCTTCAAGTGCATGGAGAGGAAGGCACAAAGTAGCGCGATCAGAGATGCGCAAATTTACCGCCACCCCAGTTGCTTTAACTTCTTCAATTTCTTCCGTAAGAGCGGCTGGGCTTATTACCATTCCTGGCCCCAGAACAGCGATACAATTCGGATTGAAAATACCGCTTGGCAGTTGGTGCAGTTTAAACGTACCAAAGTCATTAACAACGGTATGACCGGCATTGTTGCCACCTTGAAAGCGAATGCTAGCAGAAGCATCTGATGCTAAAAAGTCAACGATACGGCCTTTACCTTCATCACCCCAATTGGCACCCACAACGACAATAGACGACATAATATTTCTCCGAATTGATTAAGAAATCATCTTAGACGTGTCGATAAAATAAGAGAAATTAATTATAGTGATTAACTTGATAAGAATTCCATATAACCATAATCGATGCCGATTAAGTTACCTGACATGAAAGGTGGAACAATGCTTGATATCCATTGGCTTAAAACGTTTGTCACGCTGGCGCAATACAAACATTTTGGTAAAGCGGCAATTGCGTTGCATATGACTCAGCCGAATGTCAGTTTGCATCTTAAACAATTAGAGCAAGCCACAGGCGTTAAACTTATTGATCGAAGCCCATTTCACTTAACTCAAGCGGGCGATCGGTTACTCGAAAGTAGTCAGAGAACGCTTCAAGAATTACAGGTTTGCCAAGCGGATTTAAACGCTCTAAACGATCTCGACAGAGGCACCATTACCATCGCAGCCAGCGATATTATCTCTCGGATATTACTTATTGAGGCGTTTAAGCTGTTTAAAGAACGGTACCCAGGCATCGATATTGCGCTATTAAACACGACGTCATCGCAGGCTTCTGAACTGGTGAGAAAGGCAGAGGCTGATCTTGGGTTTGTTATCTCCCAGAAGCAGACACAACCGCTACACTTTGTTGAATTACAGCAAGTTAAGTGGGTCGCATTCGGTAATGGATTTGAACGAAATACGGAACAAGGTAATGAGCTGACCCTGATTTTGTTAGGTCATGATACACGCACAAGAGATCTGATTGATGGTGCACTGCCTAAGCTCAATCTTTCTAACTATAGAATTATGGAAGTGGGCAGCGTTGATGCGCAAATTGATTGGGCAGAAGCGGGATTTGGGGTAGCCATCGTTCCTGAGTTCGCCTTATCGACTCAGCGTCAACTCACATCGATGGTTACGCCTTTGCCTGATTTCCCCACGACCGATTTGGGTTACATTGTGAGGCAAAATCAGATCCTATCTAAAGCCACCAAGCAGCTTCTTCATTGGGTTGATGATGGCATTTCTCTACTACAAAGAGCAAAGTAGACACACACTTAAAAAAATCACCTAACGGGTGGTGCTAGACATAGAACAAAATAGAGCAAAGTAGACACACACGAAATAAAGTTCGTAAAAAAACGGTTAGATGCGAGTCGTGTATTGCTAAGTTTATAGTATTACTGCCCCATAAAAGCGCACAACGTGGCGGGTTTAAGCAATTATTAACATCACTTTGAATTGTAAATAAACGCGGTTAGCCAACTCAATGCTGGCGTAGTGTTTTGAAGCATAAAGTGGGTTAGCTGTCTATTCTAGCGGGTAATAGTGAATTCTGGATTTATCTAAAGCGGCTTTTGCATGCTCAAGGTAACAAGGTGAGCCTATTGCTGTGGAACGTTTTCTTTCGAGTGAAGTGCAGACTTCTAACCAAGTATTTTGATTGAAGTTTAACCTTTCAATAATCGGTGGAAGATGCTCAGCCATCGGTGCTTTATCTTCTCGAAATTGCCTTGCGGTCCAGTCCACTAATTCTATGTAATCTAGTAACTGAAAAGGTATTCCGTCAATTAGTTTTTTATTGGAATTACCAATGAATGGGTGCAAACAAGGCGCGCTTTCTTGGTTGTCGGTTAGCGCCTTTAATCTTGCTTTTATTGAGGTAAAGTTAGATTGTTCAGGGGATTTAGCAATACCAGCACGAACGGGGTTTAGGTCTACGTACGCCATGGCCGCAGCTAAGGCTTTGTCATCAAGAAGAGCTTGGCTTTTGAAGCGGCTTTCCCAAAAGTGGCCAGAACACTGATCTTCTTGGTTGGCCTTACAGGCAAGATCGTAGTTCAGTTCTTTCATAAACCAGCTTAACGACCATAGTCTTTCTCGCCATACCTCGATGATTTCTAAACACTTATCTTCTTCAGTTTGGGTCTTTAGTTCTTTCTTTAACCAACGCTGAATTAAAACGGGTAGTTTATGTTCAGAACTCCAGCGCTCAACCACACCATCAAGTGATAATCCAAGGGCTTTGTCGCGATTGATGTGCAGCACCACGTGGTAGTGATTGCTCATTACGGCATACGCGCAGACATCGATACAATAGGTGTGGGTGAGAGATTGAATTTTGTGCTCAACCCACTCTCTACGATGCTCATAACTCGTATTTGTGACGGTATCTTCACCACATAAATAGCTTTGTCTTACGCATCTCGAAACACAGTGATAATAGGGTGTTGCATCGACGGATATGAGTTGTTTTCTAGCGGTTGCCATGAACGGTTCCATTGAGTTTTTTACCAAGATAGCAATTGAGATAGGTAGGGAAAGTTTAGTGTTTAGAATTGGAGTAGTGCCGACGTAAACTCAGTCTCTTTATCATACTATGTGGTGTGTGTCCGGTGAGGGGGGGGGGAGCTATTCAGTGTTTGTTTCTGGTAATACTAGTGGCAGATTAATGGTAAAACAGGTGCCGTTATCTACTTCGCTAGCAACGGTTATTTCACCACAAAGCAGGCCCATTACTAAGTTATAGGAGATGTTTAAGCCTAAACCTGAACTGCCGTGGCCCAAGCGTGTGGTGAAAAATGGGTCGAATACTTTTGATAGGTATTCTGGCTGAATACCGCGGCCATTGTCTGTCACGGTAATTGACGCATGATGTTCATCAACTAGCGTGCATCGAATGATAATGCGTTTATCGTCCTGATCTGAAAAAGCGTGAGTGACGGCGTTAGAAAGCAAGTTCATTAACACCTGTGTTAATGGGCCCGGGTAACTGTTCATCTTTATATCTGGTTCAAAATCTTCCTCTAAAATGACGTTGTCCCGTGACAAGCTTGGCATCATGGTAATTTTGAGTTCATGGAGTATTTCGGGGAGGTCAAACTCCCTGCGTTGGTAGCTTGATTGATCAACAGCGACTTGCTTGAAGCTTGTAATTAATTCGGCAGCGCGATGTAGGTTGTTTTCGATACTGGCAGAAGACAGTAAGGTTTTTTCTAAATGGTCATCTAAATCTGAGCGACGTAACCCATTCTCAACGGCTTGATTGAGTTTGTCGTTCATCTCTTTTTGTGAGCTTGCGAGCATCAGAGCATTACCGATAGGGGTGTTCAGTTCGTGGGCAATCCCCGCAACTAATGAACCCAACCCAGCCAGTTTTTCTG
Source organism: Vibrio tapetis subsp. tapetis (assembly GCF_900233005.1). Classification (NCBI taxonomy): domain Bacteria; kingdom Pseudomonadati; phylum Pseudomonadota; class Gammaproteobacteria; order Vibrionales; family Vibrionaceae; genus Vibrio; species Vibrio tapetis. Next base: position 962,196 of record NZ_LT960611.1, on the reverse strand, counting down.
ATTGCACTAATTCATTCTGGGTCGTTTTTAAGGTTTCAAGCGCTTGCTGCAACTCTTGAGTTCGTTCTTTAACCCGATGTTCGAGCTGCAGTGTTTGTTGCTCGATCGTGTTTAAATGCTCACGTCGTTCTTGCTCGGTTCTGGCGGCACTTTCAAACCAATGGCGCCATTTAGTGGGGGTGTGAGGAATAGCAATATCGTTAGTTTCTGGCAGTTCTTCTGTAAATTTGGCAAGTTGCAGAGCGGGTTGGCTGTAGTGTCTATGCTGATATAGAACCAAAATGACTAATAAGACAGCGAAGATGGCCGCCATGACAAGGTTGGGTAATATGGCATCGGTCGTGAAGGTTTGAATTTCACTATTGGTGATCTCTAGCACTAAGTTCCACGGTGTGCCATCGAGTTGATAAGCAACCCAGTACCCTAGTTTCGCGTGTTGTAACTCTCCTGAAGTAACGTTATGGGCTTCACCAACATCCAGCAGTGATAATACATCTGGGTGCGAGATGTTTTCCTCGGTATTAGTGAGGGTACCCCCACTGTCTGCCACTACAATGCCATTTTTATCAACTAAGACGAGGCGACCTATCTTATTTCGTTTTTTTGTGAGTATGCTATCGAGCACTTTCAGTGTGATGTCCGTTCCGACGGCGCCGATAAAGTTATCTTCTTGGTAGACGGGGGCAAGCAGTGAAATCATCATTCCCTTACCACCAGCATCCATATAAGGTGTTGTCCAAACTTTGCCTCGAGCTGGGTTACCCGTTGGATTCACTAATTGGAGAGGGTAAGTTCCCCCGGCTTCGTAGATGACTCGCAAGGCATCATCCATATTCTCAGTACCGGTGGCGGTGAGCATGTCTTGATGGCCGATCCAAGGATAAATCTGAGTGAGTACTTTGTCGGCGTCGTAATAGTAGCTCCACTGAAAGTCCGCATGTTGGCGGTGGGTGGCGACGACTTCAGGCATCATGCTTAACAGTGTGAGTACATCAAATGAAATGTCTCGGTGATTCGACTGGAGGTAAATTTGCCCGACTTTCTCTCTTACGTCTTCGGGTAGGTTATCCCAGAGTGCGCCAGGTGGAGAGTGGAGAGATTGATCCGCGAGAAATTTGAAACTCGTCATGTTGGGGATCAATTCAGGGTACTCACGAGCACTTTCGAGTGAATAGCGCATTTCATCAACATGATTAAGTGTAATAGAAACGGTTTTACTCAGCGTGAGTAGGGTTTCTAGGCCACGGTGCCTTTCTTCGTTTAGTAGCTGAGACTTTATCTGTTTGCTTAGGTAAAATGCGTTAACAGCGGTTAGCAAAATGATCAGCAACAGGCCACCATAGACCATAATTTGATAACGGCGAATAAAGGCTTTGGTGTTTAGTCGCTCTGGCGATTGTGTAACGTTACCCGTCTTATCTGCATCGCTTTTCATTATTTGTTCCTCTGCAAGCTTCTTCAGTATAGAAGTTCTGGCCAGTTTTGCTTGATGAGTACGAGCTGTTACTTGTTGATATAGATGTTAATATGGGGCTTATTAGTCACTTATTGTATGAAAAGTGCCGAATAGGGCGCTTTATTAGTTGAGGTAAAAGGAATGAAAATCGCATTAACAACCGTCGCTATTGTGCTGTTTCTTAGTGGCTGTGCGGATACATGGAAAGGCGTTCAAAGCGACTCTTCAACGATCTGGGATGAAACTAAAAAGACCACCAATAAGGTTGTGAAAGACACGAAAGAAGTGATTCACGAGGCAACAGAGTAAAGCAAGACAACGGCGAGTCAGTGGTTAACTGACGACGCTGAGTGTAAAGGGCTGCTGGGATCATCAGCCCTTAATATACATAGAGTACCGTTATAAAATATCAATCGTGATATCCGCAAAGGTGTGAACTTCACCACCGAATGTATTTTTAAATGACTCCGCGTCTTCTTTGGTGCTAAAGCTGGCAAGAGTCGGGCCCATTGCGCCGGTTTCGCTAGACCCAATCACATACCATGCGGTTCTCGCATCAATAAAATACTGATCTTCTGGCTTTAACCAAGGTGTTTTGCTCATGTCGTGGACAAATATTTCTCGTGCTTGGCGAGCATTTTCTGGCTGGAGTAAAAATGCAAATAAGTCACGCGTGGAGCAAAACTTCATTACATTGTCATTGGCACCTTGGTAAGATTCGCCTTTAGGGCCAGGGAAATTACTGATGATCATACCGCAAAGGTGACATTCGTCTCCGCTTTCAATTGCAGCGGCTTGACGTGCCATTTTTTCTTGAGGCTCTTCACTGCACCCGATTAAGGCGGTGAACAGTACTATTAATAGTGACCATTTTTTAAAACTGAACGGTTTCATGTGTGCCTCGTTATAGTGTCTTTTTACGGAAAATAATCAATGCTAATCCCAGTGGTGCGACAACCCAAGCCAGCATGGCAGCAAGTAACGCCGCGGTAGAAAAGCTGCTGTTAATCGCGACGGCGAGCACGCCACTGACATCACCGGTGTTTAGTGTTGATAGGTTAATGAGCCGAAACAAATCGGCAGGGTTAAACATCATGACTTGTACTAAGCCATGTTGAGTTAAGCCCTCGTTGCCACTGATTAAGAGTGCGAGCAAAGCAAGATCAAATATCAGCACAAAGAACAGCCAAACCATGAGGGCAATCCCCGCCGCTTTCGATTTTTCGTTGACGATTAAGCTGATTAGGTAAGCCAAGCTAATAAAGCAAAGGCCCAATAAAGTAGACGTGATGATAAATAGGCTGAATGCAGGAACGATGGATTCTATGTCCGTTGTGACACTAAGCAGTACGCCCGCGCTACCAAATCCAATAACGGTAGCAAGGGTGATGATGCTCGCCTGACCAACGAATTTACCCAGTAACAATTGCGCATGGCTTATAGGGTAAGTCATGAGTAGCAACAACGTGCCTGACTCCTGCTCACCCACAAAGCTGTCGTAACAAAGTAGCAGTGCGATAAGGGGGATGATAAAGACCGATAAACTTGAAAGACTCGCAATGGTGGTGGAAAGAGAAGGCGAACTCAGTTGCCCCGATGCCACACTGCCATAGTAGCTAAGGCCAATAGAGAGTAACGAGAAAATGAAGGTGATAGAAACTAACCAGCGGTTTCGTAACCCGTCTTGAAACTCTTTGAGTCCTACTGCGATGATTGGGTTCATTGAGACTTCTCCTTTTCGACCATTGATTGGGAAGAGCCGCTATTCAAAAAGTGCTGATATATTTGCTCGAGATTGGCCGGAGAAACCTGAATATCGCTGATAGAGTCGTAATTCATTAGCTCTTTTATGATGCTCATTTTCTCTGTTTCAGGAATATGTAATTGATCGGCTGTCACCATAAATCCTGCTAGCTTATTATTGGCTGCAAGTGCACCGTTGATACCATGAGTTTTTATGATAACGGGTAGGCTGGCTTGTTGGCGCAATTCATTAAGCGTACCAGCGGCAACGGTTCTTCCATGGGACAAGATCATCGCTCGGTCGATGTGCTGTTCGACACCAGGAAGAACATGGGAACAGAGCAGAACACTGGCGCCTTGGTTTTTTAGGCGATCGACGCTGGTATAAAACTCTTGTGTCGCAATGGGGTCAAGCCCGACGGTAGGTTCATCAAGCAACAATAATTTAGGCTCCCCCAAGAAAGCTTGCGCTAAACCTAACCGCTGACGCATGCCTTTCGAGTAGTGCTTTACTTGGCGATGAAGCGCATCCGATAGGCCCACATCCGAGAGTAAGGAAATAGCCTGAGATTTGGGTACAGACTTGAGCCTAGCAAAATAGGTGAGTACTTCTAAGCCAGTGAGTTGGTCATAAAAGCTGACGTTCTCGGGTAGGTAACCGATGGCCTTTCGACCATGCCAAGCTTGCTTACTACTTGGATCCCGTTCGAATACTTTTACCTCACCGCTGGTGGCTGAAATCACGCCCAGTATGAGTTTCATTAACGTTGTTTTACCTGCGCCATTATGGCCAAACAAACCAAGCACCTCGCCACTGCTTAAATTGAGGTCTACGTTATCTAGTGCACGCAATTGTTTGTACTGTTTGGTCACGCCTTTAAGCGATACTAATTGATTCATGAGCGCGTTCCTGTCGTGTCCGCTTGAGAAGGCTTGATACTTGGTTGCATCATGAGCGGGTGTGAGTCTTTTATGCCGGGTGGTTTTAATACAGGGAACTGTTTTTGTATCCAACGCAGCATTAATACTGACGGGCTGTCTAACAGTACTTTCGACTCAGGGTACTTCCATACCACTTTGTCTATGCCGTCATTGGGTTCAAATGGTGTGTCGCCAATATTGTTATTGTCCAAATCCCAGCCAAGATAATTGCTCCAAAAGTTACCAACGCCATTTTGGCTCCATTCTTGTTTCTGGTTAGATACGTATTTGACTTGGATTGGATTGTTTAAAAAGCTGTTGCCAAATATCTTGCCGTTTTCAGATCCCGCAGTCAGATGAATCCCGATTTCTGCTGTATCGATGATGTTATGACTGATGGTGTTATAACCAGAGTTGTAAACAAATAGTCCTTTACCGTCTCGCCCGATCACCTTATTTTCAGGCTTGGTCCAAACGTTCTTTATTTGGTTATAGCTGATGTCTGATTGAGTGATGAAGTTCATCAACATGCCGTAGTCTTCGCTATCTAAACTGCGATTGCCATGGACGGTCAGTTGGCGAGAGCTCATTAATGCGTAACCGGCACGTGTGTTGTAGGCGAAATTATCGATAACACGATTATGGTGTGAATACATGTAGTGAATACCGTAGCGAAGGTCGTGCATCGTGTTGCCACGTAATTCACTGTCTTGGCTAGAAATAATATAGAGACCATCACGCGTTTTGCTTACGGTGTTACCAATTACTAAAGCGTTTTTAACGCTTGAGAGTTGGATGCCATTGCCTCGGTCTGCCGAGCGTAGTGTTGGATTACCTTCAATGGTATTGTTTTCAACCCGTATTTTGTCGACACGCTGCGCCCATATCCCAAAGGCATCGCCTTTGAATGTATTGCCTCTGTAGGTGAGATTCTTGAGTGATTTTTCGTTGTAAATGCCTGCGTTTTGCTCGGTTAAATCGTCACCCCAGTTGATGATCTTGAGGTTTTCAATAACGGTGTCGGACGCAAAGACAGTAATCGCGTTACCTTTACCGTTGGCATTAATGGTCGCGCCTTGCTTACCTTGCAACGTGATGCTTTGGTTGACGACAAAATTCCCCAAGTATTCCCCACCATCAATGACGACGGTATCGCCAGGTTGGCTTAAGTCGAGCATGTTTTGCAGGTTATCTTGAGGTGTTACTGTGATGACTGCCGCTAATACGCTTGATTGAATCAATGAGAGAAGCGATAACCATAGCCAATTTCGTTGCTTCAAATGCGGCTCCTTGTATTGGAATGTACCGAATAAATAGGGCACGTTACCGTGCCCAATAAGCTCTTGATTATTTATGCTTCAACCAGCATCCGACCACGCATTTCCATGTGTAGTGCATGACAGAACCAGTTACAGTAATACCACTGAACGCCAGGTTTATCGGCGATGAAGGTGATAGAAGCGGTTGCTTGTGGGCCAATCTCCATTTGCACACCGTGATTCGTTACGCAGAACCCATGTGTCACATCTTCAATCATATCAAGGTTGGTTACTACGATTGTGACCTCGTCACCAAGCTTGACTTTAAACTCATTCATGCCGAACGTTGGTGCAATTGAGGTCATGTAAACACGAACTTTGTTGCCCTCACGAATGACCTTGTTTTCAGTCATTACGTTGACACCGTCTTTTTCTGCCATTGCAATGGTTTCGGCAAACATGGAGTCATCACGAGTCCATATTTTGTCTGGTTTAACTTTACTGCGGTGCACAATCATACAGTCGTGCGGTTCTGCGAACGTTGGTCCATCATGAACCAGTTTCATTTCGTCGCCGGAGATATCGATAAGCTGATCGTTTTCAGGGCGAAGTGGTCCTACTGGTAGGAATCGGTCTTTAGAGAACTTACAAAGAGAGACTAACCATTTACCATCCGCATCGCGTGTTTCCCCTTGTGACGTATGGTTGTGCCCTGGTTGGTAGTGAACATCCAATTTTTGGCGAATGTAGTTCACTTTCTCGCCGTTGTGCGCTTTGATTGCGTCTTCAACGTTCCATTTGGCAATTTGGCTGTCTAGAAAAAGGGTGGTGTAAGCGTTGCCTTTGTTATCAAATGCAGTATGCAGTGGACCTAAGCCCAGCTCTGGTTCCGCAACGATGGTGTCACGAGGTTTGATCTTATCTGCGAACAAGTCATCCAGTTTATTGATAGCAATCACTGATACCGTTGGAGACAATTTACCATTAGCGACAAAGTACTTACCGTCAGAAGACGTGTTCATACCGTGTGGAGACTTAGGCACAGGGATGTAGCGAGTTAGGTCAGAACCTTTGCGTCCGTCCAATACAGGAACATCGTTTCCGTTATATGTTTTGAACTTGCCAGCTTTTAACGCAGCTTCACAACGAGCTAGATTAAATATAACCACATGGTCACGCTCCGCGGTAATCATTTCACCCAAGTTCATGCCCATTTCTGAGTTGTAACAAGTCGAGGCAAAGTATTTACCGTCGTAGTCCGCATCTGTGTTGTCAAGGTTCCCATCTACCATGACTTGGAAAGCCATTTCCATGCTTTCAGCATCAATGACATTATATAGGGAGCGGTAACTTCCAACGTCTTCTAGGCTGGCTTTACCATCATTATTCATCGGAATTTCGAATTCACTATTACACATAACGTACTTGGTGTATGGCACTTTTTGAACTCGTAAACCATGAATGGCTTGTACGTTAGGAATGGTCAGCATTTTGTCTGTTTTCATTACATTACAGCGAATACGAGCCACACGGCTGTTCGCTTTATCGTTGATGAAAACGTACTTACCGTTGTAGTGGCCATCCGTCATACTCATGTGAGGGTGATGAGAGTCACCACACAGAATATGAGCGCTGTCGCCTTTAACACGCTTACTTTCGTTTGTGAGACCCCAGCCAGTTGCGCTGTCGGTGTTAAAAACGGGAATACGCATTAATTCGCGCATAGAAGGGACACCAAGGATACGAACTTCACCTGAGTGACCACCACTCCAAAACCCGTAATATTCATCTTGTTCGCCAGGATGAATGAACGGGCTGTTTTTGATTTCAGATGCTTGCGCTTTTGCCATGGAAGCGAACATAGCCGCCGTCATTGGGGCTGCGGCTACGCCTAAACCAACAGCGGCGCTTTTGCCGAAAAACTTACGTCTTTCTGTGTTTACCGGTGTGTTCTCGTCTTCAAGTTTGTTCTTGTCATCACTCATGGTAAATCTCCATTTTACGATTTTGTACACTGATGGTTTAGCTAACAAATGTGTTATTCAATGGGCTAGTTACTTCAGCCATTTCATATTTCGGTCACGGGGATCTCAGTGCTCTCTTGTTTACGTTTTTTACGTGCCATTTTTTTCAATGGTGGGCACTTGCCATCGTTGTAATAGGTGATTTGGCAATCCAAGCAATAGTGACATTCACGCATGTTTATCACGCCATTAGGCTGTATCGCTTGGATCTCGCATTCTTTCGCGCAGGTTTTGCAAGGAGAACCACATTCTGGGCGACGTTTCAGCCAGTCGAATAAGCGCACGCTATTGGACACAGAGAGCGCAGCCCCAAGTGGGCAAAGATAACGACAGAATGTCTTACGATTAAACAAATTGATGACCAATAAGAATGCGGCCCAAAGAATGAACGGCCATTCGCGGTCAAATTTAAGTAAGAAGGTGGTTTTAAATGGTTCGATTTCAGCAAACTGTTCGGCCAAGGCAAGGGAATCTAATGAAACTCCAAACAAAGCCAGTAAGATGAGGTATTTAATGGCCCATAATCTCTCGTGAACAGCCCAAGGTAGTTCAAATTGCGGGATCTTAATGTAGCGGGCGAATTGGTTAATGAGTTCTTGTAGTGCACCAAACGGGCATAGCCAGCCGCAGTATACGGCACGTCCCCATAACAACATGGTCACGGCCGCGGCGCACCATAATATAAAGATGACAGGGTCGAGTAAGAATAAATCCCACGAAAAGCCTTTAACCATGGATTGTAAGAAGGTGAAGACATTAACAACAGAAAGTTGACCTCCCCAAACCCAGCCGATAAAAACAACCGTGACGACGAGAAATCCGTGCCGTAATCGGTGCATAAAGGTAGGGTGTTTTACTAATACGTCTTGGAAAAAGAGAATGAAGAGTAATACGCCGATCAAAGCTAGCAAGATGTTTACTTTGATAAGGTTTTCATCCCATACCTGCTCGGTTAGGCTTAATTCAGGTGGCAGTACAATGGGTTCTGGCGTGTTGACGTAATGTTCCAGTGTGTCGTAACTGCCTTTGAAACTGGTAAATACACTGTCTATTGGGCCAGTTTGTCTGCGAACTAACAGTTCAAGCTGCCAGCTCGCTCCGGGATCAAATTCATGATGGGCTTGGACTTTGAAGACCGACATTTCTTTGAATCTCGGCGCGTCATTGACGAACAAGTCTGAAATTCTATTGTGGTCTAGATCTCGAAAGGAGGTTTCGTTATCGTTTTGGTGGATCTGAATACGATCAAAGATTCCGCCACGCACATAGCCAGACCCTTTATAAGAATAGCCATTACCAAATACCGCAATAAGATGCTCGCCAGTTTTAAGTTGCTTCATTTGCCATTCGTATTCAGCATCACCAAACAGGTTTTTTCCTATTGTTGGGATGTCAGCCAGTGCGTAGTAAATTTCAGCAAACATGTCGTTTTTTTCTGAAGCAGGAACAGTATCTACGTTTTCTCCGTCCGTTCCGTCAAATGCTTTTTGTACGGTTTCATTGGTTAGATACAGTTTTCTAATTGAGCCATCGCCCGTCAGGTCTAACCAGCTTTTGGGCGCAAAGACGTCTTTTTTGATCGTAGATATCGGCTGAATGATATTGCTTTGTCGTTTAATGATGCCAAGCGATTCTGCCGCCTTGTTTGCGGCTTTTGTTATCGCGACATTCATGACCATCACGGTGACTGTCGCGCCAGATAATCCATCAATAGGGACGTAACCTTGGTTAGGTTTTCCGCCAACTTTGATTCTATCTTTGACTGACAGGCCGACATATTGGTCACCGAAATCCCATAGCTTTTGTTCTGGTATTCCCGCCAATATGATGGGCTCATGATGCTCAAGCACTTTTGATGTTACGTATTCCCCTTCCGGGTTGATGGCAACCAGCATATTGACCGGTTCGCCAGAATACGCGGGGATTCTAGCGATGTCATCCGTTTCAAATGCGTAGCCAAGTACGGTGTCGTCTTTTTTTATGATTCGAAGAAGAGGGTCACCTTGTTTCTCTGAAATCGTCGTAAGTTCTGGAAAAGCATCATGAATGAGCGGAATAGGGTCTTTAGGAGGACTAACAAACAGTGCGTGGCTAGAAAACGATACTAACAATAATGCGCACAGAGGAATTAACGACATAAGTCGATTTGTGCTTTTTATTGTGAAGCTCAGCATTCCACTTTTTCGGTCCATTTCCAGCTCCGCGCGACGCACTTCAAATACAAGTACCCAGCCTAGAGCTTTGAATTTATCTCGAATTGATTTGTGTCAATTTATTGATAATGGCATGTTTCATAAATGTGATGACGGTAGGGTGTTGGTAAATATTACCCTAAAGAGTGATGCGGTAATGGTGATGGTGTCTGGCTTTATTTGCCATAGCGGTGGTAAGTGGCGGTGCTGTTATCCGATGTAATCATAGTTGTTTAAAAACGACGCTGTCTATTTTCTACTCCCTAACTATTTGATCTTTGTCACAACTTGTATGGTGATAAAGTCACCGATCAATCCACTTACCTCTAAAGTATTAGTTTAATGCGATGTAGGTCACTGTATGTAGGGTGTGGGTTTTATTAGCATCCCAATGCGCAATAAATTGCAACGCCCGTCACATGCGCAAGGCTTAATAAAGTGGCTAGGAATATAAAAACAAATCCGTAAATAGGGATAATTATAAAATGAACAAACCTCGTCTATCGTTTTGGCAAATTTGGAATATGAGCTTCGGCTTCTTGGGGATTCAATTTGGTTTTGGGTTACAAAATGCCAATGTTAGTCGTATTTTTGAAACTCTCGGTGCAAGTATCGATCAGATCCCTATTTTGTGGATCGCGGCGCCATTAACCGGGCTGTTGGTTCAGCCAATTATTGGCTATTTTAGTGACCGTACGTGGACGCGCCTTGGGCGCCGTCGTCCATTCTTCTTAGCGGGTGCTATCGCGTCTTCTTTTGCTCTTATCATCATGCCTTACTCTCCGTATCTTTGGGTCGCAGCGGGTATGCTTTGGATCTTGGATGCATCGATTAATATCTCAATGGAACCATTTCGAGCCTTAGTTGCAGATAATCTACCATCGGAGCAGCGAACCAAAGGTTTTGCCGTCCAAACCTTTTTTATTGGTGTAGGTTCGGTCATTGCCTCTGCAATGCCATACGTGGTGACAAATGTGTTTGGTGTTGCGAATACGGCACCGGCTGGTGAAATTCCTGATTCAGTTAAAATCTCTTTCATTTGTGGTGCCGTGGTGTTTTTGGCTTCCATTATTTGGACGGTAATGCGCACTAAAGAGTACTCTCCGACTGAGATGGCATCTTTTGAAGGTGAAAGTCTAGAACAAGATAAGCAACAAGAAGAGAAAGCAACGTTCAAAGAGATTGTCGCAGATCTTAAAGCCATGCCTAAAACCATGATGCAATTAGCCCTAGTGCAATTCTTCTCCTGGTTCGCGCTATTTGCCATGTGGATTTACACCACGTCTGCGGTAACTAACCATGTATTTGGCGCAACAGATTCGAGTTCGGCTTTATATAACGAAGGAGCGGATTGGGTAGGGCTATGTTTTGCGGCATACAACGGTATTTCGGCGTTAGCGGCTTTTGCGCTGCCTTGGCTTGCTGACCGTACCAGCCGAAAGTTTGTCCATGGTCTGTCTTTAGTGATCGGTGGGATTAGTCTTGCGTCGATTTCGCTAATCACCGATCCCAATATGTTGATGCTGAACATGGTTGGTATTGGTATCGCGTGGGCCAGTATTTTATGTATGCCTTATGCCATTTTGGCGGGCGCACTACCTTCAAGAAAAATGGGCTTTTATATGGGCGTTTTTAACTTCTTTATCGTGCTACCACAGATTACCGCGGCGGGCATTTTAGGCTTCTTTACCCGTTGGGCATTTGATGGAGATACTATGATGTCGTTGGTTTTGGGCGGACTGTCGATGATATTCGCAGGCTTTATGGTCGTCTTGGTGAAAGATCAGGATGAACCAAATAAAGTAATTGCTGCTAAGTCACAAACTGCGCGAGCGTAATAACAGAAACTAATACTAAGCCAGACGATCGAAGTTTGGCTTATTTTTTGAGGTCAGCAGTGGCAATGCAACGTAGTTACGTAATAGAAGTTGTGATGTTTCACTATTGATAAACAACAATTAGGTGAACTCTTGCTAAAAAACAAACTAATATTTAATGCTGTTTCATTGGCTCTTTTGGGCTGTGTGAGTACGACGGCTAATGCCAACCAAGTTCAATCATTTCAATATAGCAGCCAAAGTAACTACAAGATATCAGCTGCTGATGTATTTCGACTCAGAAAAAATTATCCAGATCTTGCTCTTACCAAAGCACTAAGACCGATCTTCTCAACGTTGTATTATAGTGAAGCGCAATTCAAACAGGCATTGATCAAGCAACTTGGTGACGAGAATGTTAACAAGGTTTATCAAGACCTTAAGCCTCTCGCAACGTTGCCTCCCCTATATCTGAATCTTTCTGTGTTAACCGATAACACTTTTCAGTTGAGCTATCGTAATGATGCGACGGAGCCTCTTAGTCACTCTGAGCTGCTCGATTTAACTAGACTCCCTCCAGTGAAAACCCTAGCAACTAAAGTGAATGGCTTTACGACCAACAAAATGACCGTAAATGTCGATCCAATGAGCTTGTGTGTCTCTGTAGAGGATAAACAACAGACGCTAAATCAGATATGTCCTGATGCTGCCAGCGCATTTACTGTTCAAGCGAGCGATGAGTATCGGTTATCAGGCCTTGGACAGGAATTTCAACATCCGGGAATAATAAATGGCGATTGGAATGGAAAAGTTCGCCACTCAGGAAACCAGATGGAAGGCTTTAATGGTGGGGCTACGGGGAATACTTTGTTCCCGATACTCTATGCAACCAGTCCAGAGCTAACTGACTTTAGCATTTACTTAGATAATATGTATTCGACTCAGTGGGACTTTACTCGCACACCTTGGCAGGTAAGGTCTTCGCAAGGAGACGTTAATATGTTGGTCAGCTTGTCTGAAAATCAAGCTCAGCTACGTGATACTTATATGACGATGGTGGGTAAGCCGCTAGTTCCACCAAGAAAGATGTTCGGTATGTGGTTATCTGAATATGGGTTTGATAACTGGCAAGAACTTGATGATAAGCTCGCGACACTAAAGAATGGCGACTTCCCTATTGATGGTGTGGTAATGGATCTGCAATGGTTCGGTAATGTCGAAGGCAATGATCCTATGAGCCAAATGGGCACTCTAACTTGGGATCGGAAACATTTCCCGCAACCAGAAGAAAAAATCAAAGCCCTCAAAAAGCAGGGTGTTGGCATGATGTTGATTGAAGAGTCATATGTCAGCAGTGGTCTCGATGAACATAAGATAATGGAGCAATCAGGATACCTTGCGCAAGATCCAACGACCGGTAAAGCCATCAATGCTCGATCAGATGGTGGTGGCAGCTGGTGGGGTAAAGGCGGGATGATCGATTGGACTAACCTTGAAGGTGCAACTAAATGGCACGACTGGAAGCGTGCGCCATTGATCGATATGGGTATTATGGGTCACTGGACTGATTTAGGTGAACCAGAAATCTATAATAGTAATGGCGTATATGCTAACGGGAAAGCTCATGCAGATATTCATAACTGGTTCAATTATAAATGGATAGAGAGTATATATGCGGGTTATCAACGTCATGGAACTGAACAAAGACCATTTATGATGTCTCGTTCTGGAGCTCCGGGTATTCAACGCTTTGGTGCGTCGATGTGGTCAGGGGATATTGGTTCGAACTTGACGAGTCTTGCGGTACACATTGCTATGCAAAATAACATGATGCTGTCTGGTATCGACTATTATGGCTCGGATATTGGCGGTTTTCACCGAAAGGGCTTAGGTGTGAGTAAGCAAGAAAAGCCTGCCGTCCTTAAAGAAACATATACGCAACGGTTTGCTTATAGTTCATTGTTTGATGTCCCGGTGCGTCCTCATACTGAAAATCTTTGTAACTGCAAAGAAACCGCGCCAGATAGAATTGGTGATAAGGCGAGTAACAAGGCAAATATAGAACTTCGTTATCAGTTAATTCCATACTTGTATTCAAATGCGCATCAGGCTCATATACACGGTAAGCCGGTCTTTCCTAGTCTTGCTTATCAGTATCCAAATGATGTGAATGCTCAAGCACTGCATAATCACAAGATGCTAGGAGAATCATTATTGAGTGTTGGTGTCGCTAAGCTAGGACAACGAGAAACTAATGTGTATCTTCCCGCAGGCAAATGGTTCGATTACCGCACTGGGCAAGGTTATCAGTCTAAAGCTGGCACAGAGCTTAAACACCAATCTCTCTATACGAGTAAAGAAGGGGCGACTCGTTATCAATTGCCGTTGTTCGCGAAAGAAGGGGCAATTGTACCATTCAACCCTAACTCTGAATTAACCAGTGAAGTACCAAATACCATTGCGCTTAAAGTGTTTGGTTTGCCCACTCACAGCGATTTTACCTTGTATGAAGATGACGGAGAAACGACGAACTATTTGAATGGCGAACTTAGGAAAACTGAGATTCAAGTTAATTCGACCGCTAATAATGCAGAGCTTTCATTTGTAACAACTGGGTCGTACTTAAATGCGCCAACGAAACGTCCACTCCTAATTGAATGGTATCTTTCTGGCCAACAAGTTCATCGAATATCATTAGATGGCAAATTGATTAAGGGGTGGACGCAAGATAATGGCCGTTTACTTGTAGAGATTGATCCGCTCGATGTTCGCAGCGCATATTCTATTATCGTTGAATTTGAATGACAGAGTAGGATTAGATATTAAGTTGTAAAAGCGCTAACCAATGGTTGGCGTTTTTTCTATGCTCTGTGTCTGAATGTGTTCAGGGGACCGTTACGCTGTTTTTGAGGGCTCAAAAACGGTGAAAGCCCGATGTTGGTAGCATCGGGCTTTCGAATTTTCTAGATTCTCGGATGGTAAGGCCGATAGTCTTATATGCAAAAGATAGGGTTTCTATCTTTGTAAATTCTTTTGGGTAAAAGAATTATACGCGGATGAAATCCATGTGCTCAACTTTTGGCTTGAACGCGTGACGTTGAACGTCTTGTGGCTTAACCTTAACTTCTGCGCCATCAATCACAAGAGTGATTGTTTCGTAGAACTCAGGCTTATCCATTTGCGTGATAACTTCAGAGTGAGTTAACGCGATAGATACAGGTGCTGCTTCACCACCGTAAACAACTGCTGGGAATTGGCCAGCGTGACGTAGGCGGCGGCTCGCACCCTTACCTAGTTCAGTACGTACTACTGCTTCAAATTTCATTGTATTTACTCTCAAAATAGTAAAATTAAACTTCATTGCTAACGTAGCGACCCAGTTAGCAATGCGTGGTTCACAATCTTCATTGGTAGTGATGATTGGAACGAGCGCGGATACTATCACTCAATCCTAACCAGAGCAAGAGTTTCAGGCTTAATCCAGACTAAATTTAGCTTTTTTCGATTCCCTTGCTCAATATGTTTGAATGAACGCGTAAAGTGGTTAGATTCCAGACAGTTATTCGGGTTTAAGGATTGTAAGGTGTTAGAGCAATCTTTGTGCGGGAAACAAGAAAAATTACGCTGTTCACTTATGAATTTGAAGTGTCAGTATGGTTTTCAAGCCTCCACGCTCACTAGAGTCTAAGTTTAATGATCCACGGTAACTGTGTGCCATTTCACAGACGATATTAAGCCCCAGTCCCGTACCTGGTGTACTTTCATCTAAGCGAACACCACGTTTTAATACTTCTTGGTAACTCGATTTATCAATGCCAGGTCCATCATCTTCAATGATCAGTTGAACTTGCTTGCCGTCGCTCTCTTTTGAGTGAACTCTTATCTGACTTTGTGCCCACTTATAGCCATTTTCTAATAGGTTACCGAGCATTTCGTCTAAGTCGGCTTGTTCGACGGCGACTTGCAGTTCAGTATCGATTTCATTAATCAGGATGATGTCGCGTTGTGCATAAACTTTATCGAACGCCAGAGAGATGGCATCGACTCGCTCACTAGGTAAACTGCTTACCGATAGAATGTTCATAGAACCTGCCATACGAGCACGTCCTAAGTGGTAATCTATATGTTGTTGTAACTCCATCAGAGGAGGGCACATTTTTCTCTGCTGTTCTGGTGGCAGTTGAGCAACTTCGTTTTTTAGTACTGAGATTGGTGTTTTCAGGGCGTGAGAAAGATTACCAGCGTGATTTCTTGCTCGGGCTAGGAGTTCTTGGTAATGAAACAACAGCGCATTAAGGTCGGTTAAAAGAGGCTGAATTTCTTTTGGATAATCACCATCTAATTGATTTTGTTTGCCGTCTTTTAGCAAGTTGAGTTCTTTTTGCATTTTACCAAGCGGTCTTAAAGACCAAGTGACTTGGAACCCAATCAAAATAAGCACACCGGCAAATAATAGACTGAGTATTAGCCAGAGTTGACCTGTTAGTGCATCTAATGTGTGCTCTAGCGCGTCATCGTTTGTGCCGATCGTGATGGTAATTGGCTTTGAAAAGTCGGGTAAGTAAATATCGCGCTGGATAGAAATGAGCTTTTCACCGTTCGCACCAATTGCACTATGAAAACGTTTGAATTTGATGACTTGATCCCAGAGTGAGCGAGAGCGTAACACTTGATGCTCAGAGCTTGCCATCCAATAGAGGCCACTGTACGGCTGAGAAAAACGCGGGTCAGACAGTCTATAAGGCATCACCAATTGCCCCGTATCGGAAACATCGAGGTTAGCGGTAAGTTCATCCATCGAGAGGCTTAACTGGCTTTTTATATCGTCTTCTAAGTAGGTTTTGATTAAATTCGGAATGAGTAAGCCCGCAATCAAAATCATGACGCCTAGCCATAAAGCGGCGGCAGCCAGAAGTCGATTACGGAGGCTTAGGTGCTTGGCAAACTTGGGCCTAGTCGGCATTGAGTCGGTATCCTAGTCCACGAACGGTGGCAATGATCTTAGGGGCAATTTTTTTACGGATACGGCCAATGAATACTTCAATGGTATTTGAATCACGGTCAAAATCTTGCTTATAAATGTGCTCAACCAACTCTGTTCTAGAGATGACTTTATCTGCGTTATGCATAAAGTAGGCGACCACTTTATATTCTAAGGCGGTTAGGCTTACAGCTTGTCCTTGCCAAAGTACTTTGGAGGTACGGGTATCAAGGCTTAAATCGCCAACCTGCATTACCGGGGAAGCATTACCTGAAGCTCGTCTCAATTGGGCACGAATACGCGCTATTAGCTCAACCGTTTCAAACGGCTTGGTTAAGTAGTCATCTGCGCCTGCATTGAGGCCTTCTACGCGTTGGGATAAGGTGTCGCGCGCGCTTAAAATAATGACTGGCGTGTTAATGTTTTCATCGCGGATCCCCTTGAGTACGGTCAAACCATCGATTTTTGGTAAACCAAGATCCAAGACAATGACATCCCATACTTCTGACGTGGCTCGGTATAATGCATCAATACCATCTTGTGAAAGTTCAGGCACCCAGCCGGCTTGCTCAAGGGTGTCCATGATTTGTTGTCCTAGACGTTGGTCGTCTTCTACGATCAGTACTTTCATTGGGATCTACCGTTATTTTTTAATGACACTATTTAGATTACGACCGCGCAATTCCATTAATTCTAATGTGGCTGCGTTGTATTCTGCGCGTATAACGCTGTTTTCATGCATGAGTTTCAGTTCGTAAATCCACTCATCGTCGTCTTCTTCGAGTTCGACTTTTATGACTCGACCATTGAGTTGTGCGCCAATCGCGGCATACAGTGCGGAAAAAGGTTGTATTTTCCCTTCTCGCACTGCGTCGTAAACTTCGTCTTGATCTTCATCTATTTCAATGCGAGTTCCATTAGCAGGGACGTCGACCACAAGTTTCTCAGCATCAGATTGAGCTAAAACCGGGCCAGCGAGCCCCAGCCCTAAAGCACTCATTGATAGTGCTGTAATAATTAATTTGCGAAACATACGGTTACCTACAAGGCCTAATATTTTAAAAATTATAATCAAGGTTGTATGAATATAAAGTGAATCAGCGGTTAATTTAGCTCATCGTCAAAAATTTTGTCGCGCATTTTCCAAAATCGGCCGACTTTCCTGGCGATAACGAATTGAGGCAGACGAAATCGATGTTGATTGTTGACGACTTTAGTTGGGCTAGTAGCATCAAATGGTCGGTGTTTGTCTGCAAGGTGAGGGCGAACAAATTGATCTAAGAAGTTCTGTTTTTGCTTCTTAGTGGTTAAAGACCAAAACTGATGCACTTGTGCGTCGTTGTCACCTTTATAGGTCACTTTTAATTGGGATTTACCTTTATCGTCTTTATAGACACTCAACACCATATCAGTGCATTCGAAGACTAAGGCATCTTTTAGGTTCAGGGCTTCTTTGAGTTTTTTGTCAGGGTCTACCAAGGTTGCGTCGCATTCGTGGCATATTCGCGCGGCAATGTCGTTGTCTGCGCCGCATTCATTACAGTATTTGGCCCTGAATCTGTAATCACAATGTTCACGTACGCCGTCTTCATCTTCAAAATAGCCTTGGCACTTACGCCCAAAGTGCTCGATTAGGAAACCATTGCTGTCGAGTTTCCCCCAGAAGTTATTATTGTAGCCACACGCAGGGCAAGGGATGGTGATGATTTCACTGTCACTATCTGGTTTTGGGTTGCCCACTTCAGGTTGGTATAGATCGTAGCTGTTACCCGCGTAATCCAGAACTAAACACTCTTTCTTACCGTCTGAAAGTCGTAAGCCACGGCCGACTATCTGTTGGTATAAGCTAACGGACTCTGTCGGGCGCAAAATGGCAATCAAATCGACGTGTGGAGCGTCAAACCCCGTGGTTAATACGGAAACGTTGACCAGGTATTTGATCTCGCGGTTTTTAAACGCATTGATGATGCGGTCACGCTCTAGAGTATGTGTGTCGCCAATCACTAACGCTGATTCACTTTCTGGTAGTAAGCCTAATATTTCTTGAGCGTGCCGAACGGTAGCGGCAAAGATCATAATGCCTTTGCACGCTTTGGCGTAATTGAGGATTTGCTCGACAATTTGTGGTGTCGCTCTTTTAGACTGTTCAATTACCATGTCCATTTCGGACTCTTTATAGCGCCCGGTGTTGGTTGGTTTGATTTGTGAGAAATCGTAGCTCAGTACGGGAGCATCAATTAGCTTAGCTGGCGTTAGAAAGCCTTCATCGAGAAGATAATGAATAGGCAGTTCGAAAATACAATCTCGGAAGAAGCGCTTTTCTTCGCTACGGACCATTCCTCTTGTGTGATACTGATAGATCCAGCCCATCCCTAATCGGTAGGGGGTGGCTGTTAACCCCAGTACCTTGATGCCTGAATTGATGGACTGTAAATGGCTAATGACTTTGCGATAACTGCTTTTTTCATCGTCCGGCACTCGGTGGCATTCATCGATAACCAGCAAAGAAAACTGATTGGCAAAAGAGTCTAAATTTCGTACTACAGACTGTACGGATGCAAATACCACTTGCTGATCGGTTTCTTTTCGCCCGAGCCCAGCTGAAAAAACAGACCCTTTCAAGTCATAACTTTCGTATTTTGCATGGTTTTGCTCTACCAGTTCCTTTACGTGTGCCATGACCAGTACACGGCCTTTAGCTAGGCGTGCAAGCTCTGCAATAACAAGGCTTTTTCCCGCTCCCGTAGGCAAAACGATCACGGCGGGTGTGCTGTTTTTTCGGAAGTAATGAATCACCGCTTTTACGGAATCGGCTTGGTACGGACGAAGAGTAAACATAAAAAGTGTGAAAAGGCTCAACTAATGTGGTGAAGCCCTCTATAATAGCGCACTTAGCATTGTGAGGTATTCATGCGTTTAGATAAATTTTTATGTGACTCCCTTGGAGCAACACGCCGAGAAGCAACTCGAATCATCAAAAGTGGTGATGTAACAGTAAATGGCGACAAGACAAAATCCGGTTCATTTAAAGTGACTGATGATTGCGAAGTGCAGTGGCAAGATCGTGTTATTGCCAAGCAAGGCCCGAAATTCATCATGTTATTTAAGCCTGACGGCTTTGTTTGTTCTCATGAAGACGGTTCAAACCCAACGGCATTTACGTTATTAGACGAAGTGAAGATGGAGAACTTACATTTTGCAGGTCGTCTAGATGTGGATACGACAGGTTTGGTACTCATTACAGATGACGGTAAGTGGTCTCACCGCATTACGTCGCCTAAGCATAAGTGCGAAAAAACGTATCGCGTTTGGCTTGCTGATCCAGTGAAACCGGAGTATGTTGATCAGTTCCTGCAGGGTATTGAACTGCGAAGTGAAAAAGAACCAACACTTCCTGCTCATCTCGAAGTAATCGACGACCACCAAGTTTTACTTACCATCCATGAGGGTAAGTACCATCAAGTTAAACGCATGTTTGCTGCACTTGGCAACAAAGTAGAAGAACTTCATCGTGAACGCATAGGCGCCATTGAACTTGATGAGTCATTGGAACCGGGCGAATACCGATACCTTACTCAAGAAGAAATCGATTCGGTTTGGAAAAAATAGCCGACCTGTTTTGTTGAACCCTGCACTTTTTTCATCTCATTTTTGTTAGGAGTGTTATGCCGACTCGACAATCCCCTCAGTTAGGCTGGGTACTGTTCTTTGTATTGGGTGCCATTGGTGCCCTAACGCCACTCGCTATCGACATGTACCTTCCAGCTATGCCCTCGATCGCAAAAGATCTAGGTGTGACAGCTGGTGAAGTGCAAATAACCTTAACGGCTTATACGGCAGGTTTTGCCATTGGGCAGTTATTACATGGCCCACTGGCAGACAGTTATGGACGTCGGCCTGTACTTATTATTGGCGTGGTGTTATTTGCGATAGCCTCAATGGTGAGCGCCACGACGACAGGCATCGATTCATTAACCTGGATCCGCGCTGCGCAAGGTTTTGCAGGGGCTGCAGCGGCAGTGGTCATTCAAGCTGTTGTTAGAGACATGTTCGATCGTGAAGATTTTGCCCGGGCTATGTCGTTCGTGACGTTAGTTATGACGGTTGCACCGCTAGTGGTACCGATGATCGGTGGCCATTTAGCCATTTGGTTTGGTTGGCGTTCAATCTTTTGGGTTCTGGCTATTTTCTCGGCGGTTGTGATTGCGGCTGTTATGTGGAAAATTCCGGAGACCTTAGCGGAAGAAAACCGACAACCGCTTAGGGTGCGCTCTACCTTTTCAAACTATTTTAAGTTGTTATCTAACCCGGTTGCGATGGGCTTGATACTGTCGAGTTCGTTCTCGTTTGCTGGCATGTTTGCCTTTTTGACTGCTGGCGCGTTTGTCTACATCGGTTTGTATGGCGTAAGCCCTGACGAGTTTGGTTACTTGTTTGGTCTTAATGTGGTTTGTTTAATTGGCATGACCAGTTTAAATGGGCGAATAGTCAAAAAAATGGGCTCGCACTGGATGCTGCGCTTCGGATTGTTGTTACAACTTCTCGCGGGTGTCGGGTTAGTCGTCGGTTGGATACTTGATTTAGGGCTATGGGGCATTGTTCCATTTGTTATGCTTTTTGTGGGGACTATTTCTACAATTGGTAGTAACAGCATGGCACTGTTGTTAAGTGGTTATCCGACCATGGCCGGTACCGCATTGTCGTTAGCGGGTACGTTGCGTTTTGGTACCGGTTCAATAATAGGAGCAGTAGTGGCGGTAATGCCAAGTGATAGTGCAGCTCCGATGATTTTTGTTATGAGTTTATGTGCGCTTCTATCAGCGCTGTTTTATTGGTTGTTAGGAAGAAAAGCATAATGTCGACATACTACGTTGAAATCCAGAAAGTGGTTAACTCTGCCTTAGAAGAAATGGCAGCGGAGCACGAAAAAGGCCGCTTGATTAATGCTGCGGCTAGTAATACGCACTTTTTGGTTCGCTGGGTGACTAAGTCTCTTAAGAGTCATCGTTTTGACCGTTGTGTCGTGCCTGATTTGACGCGTTGGCAGAAGTCAGGACGCAGCAAAGGCACACAAGTTGGCCTGCAAACTACGTTTGAAAATATTTCTGCTTTGTACCATCAGTTAGTACCACTTGATCAGCCAGTGAAACCGGTTATCGATAAAGAAATTGATGCTTTCTTAGATTTTATGGATGAGCAAAACTGGTCTGTTTCTACAGAATACGAGCTAACCGGTAAAGGCAAAGTGCAGATCTTAACTGAAGGAGACAGCTCTTTAGTACTCTGCGCCGAGCAATGCGATAGCTGCTTTGATGGTGGGGAAGAACTCGTTAAGCCAATGAGTTGGTATGTCCGTGGTAATCACGCTGAGTTTGTCCGTTTAGCGGTAGAGCAAGGCTATTTGGTACACAAGGTGACAGACTACAAATCCATCGTGAAATATCATGGTGAGTATCTTGTTTTTCCAAATAACCATGCGAACCAATTAGCTGAAATTCCAATCGGTTTCTCTAAAAAAGCGTAGATTTACGATTTTCGTTATACAGTAAATTCCATAAAAGCTCGCACCTCGCGAGCTTTTTTTTATTCGGTTGAGTCACTGTTGAATTGCCATTTCAAAGCATTCCACCAAGGTTTGAGCACTTAGCACTTAGCACTTAGTCGCTTTGTTAACGATAGCCTTGACCATTCCCTTAAAGATAAACAAGTGCGCTGGCATCATTGCAAACCAGTACAGTAACCCTGAAAACCCTTTTGGATGCCACCATGCGGTTACGTTGAGTTCTCGAGTTGAACCATGATCGGTAATGGTGAATTCTAATCGGCCTAATCCTGGGCCTTTCATGCCAAATAGAAGTGAAATAAACCTATGCTTTTGGCAATGGATGACTTTCCATGAGTCGATAAAATCGCCAGTTTTCAGCTCCGAAGCTTCAGGTCTGCGTCTTATTGGTTTACCGCCGCCAAAGAAAATGTCTAACCACTCTCTGGTTCGCCATAAGCCATTCGCGAAAAAGTAGCCTTCTTTTTTACTGCCAAGCTGAGAAATCACGGCCCATAGCTGTTCTTTAGTTAACGTCGTTTCAATAGAAGCTCCGGTCTGTTTTGGGTAATAACCAAAACCGGGCTGCCATCGAGTGAGCGCGGCGGGATCGAAGCCCCATACATTACTTCTTATATATTCACCATCGTGTGCGACTGTGTGTTCAACGACTTGTTTATAGGAGATCAAGGTTTGAGGGTAGCGCATCGATATAGGGCTTATGTCGGCGACGTAATCATGATCTAAGCCTGAAAGTAGCGCTCGTCCTATGTTTGATGGAACCGATGTGATCATCCCCAACCATTGGGATGCCCAGTAAGGAGTCAGTAAAGAGGTGGATAGAATTTTTTTGTTCCGTCCCGTTGCTTGGCAAATAATCTCAAATTGTTGGCGGTAGGTTAGGGTGTCGGGGCCACCAACTTCAAAAATTCGATCATCGACCGGTATTTCGCTGACTAGCAAGAGCAGGTACGCATTTAAGTTTTCTAAAGCGATAGGGTTTGCTGTCGATTCAATAGACTTTGGGCCAATGATTATTGGCAAGTTGTAGACAAAGTCCCGCATGATTTCAAAAGCAGCGGAGCCTGGCCCAATAATTATGCCTGCTCGCAGTTCCGTGACGGGTACTGGAGATTCCCTCAAGACTTTTCCTGTCATTTTTCGTGCTTGTATGTGTTCGGAGCTTTCACCTGTGGGCTGAATAGCGCTAAGGTAAATAAGATGCTGGATTTTACTTTTAGTTACGGCGTCACGAAAGTTTTTGGCTAAAGATAATTCGTAGTCGACAAAATCATGCCCCTTTGCCATCCCGTGCACTAAAAAGAAAGCACAGTCCATGTTTTGCACACACAGATCGGTTTCAACGGGATCAGTGAGATCTAGGTGCCTAAGAGTTAAATTTGGATGTGGCGAAGTACGTAAGTGAAGATAATCAATATGACGTGCGGCTGCGGTAACGTGAAATCCTTGTTCTAATAACAGTGGAATTAACTGCGATCCAACGTACCCTGAAGCTCCAACAATCAGTACGCGTTTTATTGTCATTTTATCTTACCTCTCGCCGAGTATTTCTTCTGCCTTTATAGAACCTTAATCCATTGATTGATATGATGCTAGTTACATTTGATATTTGCGGTAAGACTTGTTTACAGAGCATCAAGTTAGCACCACGGATGGAAAGGAGTTCATATGACATCTGTAATTCGACAAGTCTTTCATCATACCAAAGGTGACTTCGTTAAACGCCTCTTTGCAATAGCGCTGCCGATTACATTGCAAAGCATCATGTTCTCAAGCCGAGGCTTGGTAGATGTCTTAATGCTTGGTCAGCTAGGTGAGGCGGAAATCTCGGCGGTAGGCGTAGCGAGCAGAGCTATGTTTGTGACGACCATTATGCTCGTCGGGATCACCACTGCTGGGTCATTATTGACGGCGCAATACTGGGGGGCAGGAGATCGAGACGGAGTACGAGAAAGCACGGCATTAACTTGGCTGATAGCCATGTTAGCAGCTGCGGTTACGGTCATTGGTTTTCTGCTATTTCCAAGTCAAATTATGGGGCTTACGACCGAATCAGATGTGATTAACCAGCTGGGCAGTGAATATATTGTTATTACTGCTGTTGGTATGTTTAACGTAGCCTGCATTGCGAGTATGGCTGTAGGGTTACGTGCCATGCACCAGCCAGGCCTGAGTACTTTTTTTAGTGGGATAGGGATCTTATCTAACATTTTTTTAAACTGGGTACTGATATTCGGGCAGTTTGGCATACCTGCCATGGGCATCAAAGGTGCAGCAATTGCAACGGTAGCCAGTGGGTTAATTGAAGTCGGCTGTCTGTTTGGCTATTTATATTACAAAAATCACTTAATGGCGATTGGACTAAAGTGATTCGCTTTATAAAAATTTCTCTACCGACGACGCTTAACTTTCTAGCGTGGGCTGGAGGGCTATTTGCGTATCACGCCATCATGGGGCAAACAGGTACGCAAGGGTTAGCGGCATTAGCAGTTATGACACTGGTTGAGTCCATTTCGTTGAGTTTGCTTATTGGGCTATCCAATGCTTCTGCTGTGTTGGTTGGTAATCAACTCGGTGCAAAAGAGTACGACTCCGTGTATTACCGAGCCATTGGGTTAGTCGCGATCAATTTCATGATAAGCATCTGTGTTGCGCTGTTATTATATTTTAGCCAATCTTATGTGCTTAATGCGTTTTCTGCGCTAACAGAAGAAACTCGTGAGCTCTCTAATAAATTTATTTTGATACTGTGCATTGGTGTGGTGATTCGTTCATTACCGATGGCGCTCATTGTCGGTGTGTTGCGAGCGGGTGGTGACGTAAAGTTCTGTTTGTATCAAGATGTCTTCGCGCAATGGATTATTGGCATTCCTTTGGCGGCAATAGCGGCCATCTATTTGGACTTCGCTCCAGAGACTATTTACGTTTTATTTTTACTAGAGGAAGTCATCAAATGGTTTGGCTCAATTTCCCGTACAAAAAGCAAGAAGTGGATGCGTAATCTTATCGAAAATTAGATGTTGATCGATTGGGGTGGTGAAACCTTGTGCATATAATGTGATCTAGATGCCAAATCACTTCCTAGTAACAGGGTTTTAGTGTAGATTCCCATATCAAATTATTATCAAGTAAGTGTGAGTAAATGCATGTTACGCCTGTCAGAACTCTGTAAAGGTTATGTTGATGGTGGAGAATTCCATCCCGTCTTGCAGGGCGCTGAATTGACATTAGAACAAGGTCAGCAACTCGCGTTAATGGGTGAAAGTGGCTCGGGGAAAAGTACGTTGCTCAATTTGATTGCTGGTATCGATCAGGTCGATTCTGGTCAAATCATGTATTCCAACTTTTCGATGAACGAAGCCTCAGAAACCAAACGTACCGCATATCGACGTAATAATATTGGTCATATTTTTCAACAGTTTAACTTGCTTTCCACGCTTAACGTTGCGGACAATATTCGTTTTTGTCGTCAATTGAAAGGCTTACAAGAAGACAGAGGGTTGTGGCGTCAAATTTTGTCGGCACTCGATTTAATGCCTCTTCTAGGCCGTTATCCGGAAGAAATCTCCGGTGGGCAGCAACAAAGAGCGGCTATTGCTCGTGCATTGTATATGGAACCTAAAATATTATTGGCCGACGAGCCGACAGGCAGCTTGGACGAGCGAAACGCTGAAGCAGTAATGCGCTTACTCACCACCCTTTCTCGCCAATTAGAATGCACATTGTTGCTAGTAACACACAGCCAAAAAGTGGCTGAACACATGCAAGGGTCTATTCGACTCCAAGGAGGGCAATTGCATGTTATGGCCCGTAGTTAAAGCGCTACTAGGCCACTATCGTCGTCACCCTGTTCAGATCGTGCTTGTATGGCTTGGTCTGACGCTGGGTGTGTCGTTGCTTGTTGGTGTTCTAGCCATTAATCACCATGCCAAGCAAAGTTACAGTGCCGGCGAAAAACTTTTTACCAATCCTCTCCCTTATCGAATTAGGCCGGTTCAAAACACCAGTAAGATCCCACAAGGTTTTTATGTGCAACTACGCCGAGAAGGCTTTCAGCAGTGTATGCCATTTGATAGTTATCGAATTGAAACCGCCTCTGACGTTGAGCTCACCATTACAGGTGTCGACCCAATTGCCATGCTGGCGATTCAACCGGGATCGACGCTCAAAGACATTAAAACGCTGAGCTTAAAAGAACCGCCATATCCAATCATGATTAGCGCCGATTTAGCTGAGTACCTTAATTGGAAGAATGGCGACTACGTCCACTTAAAGGATGGTTCATTATTTGGGCCACTATTGGTTGATAACGACCAGTTATTGAGAGGTACTCGAGTCATCGCGGATATTGGCTTGTTGAGAATGCTCAATAAGAGGCCAGGGTTTGAAGTCATTGCCTGTGGCGAGATGCCTGAAGAGAAACTGGAGAGGTTAAAATCTCTTCTGCCTAAAGGGATGAAGCTATCTCAAAATACGCACGCAGAGCTCGATTCTTTGACGTTGGCATTTCATACCAACTTAACGGCTATGGGGATGCTGGCATTTTTTGTCGGTTTGTTTATTTTCTATCAGGCGATGTCATTGTCATTCATCCAAAGACAACCATTGGTTGGCATTTTGCGTCAAACGGGTGTGTCGGTGTATCAATTGACAGCGGCTTTATTGCTAGAGCTGGTTATTTGGATATTTGTCTCCTGGATCTGTGGCAACGTATTAGGGTACTTTCTTGCAAACCAACTCTTGCCCGCGGTGTCTGCAAGCTTAGAAGACTTATATAATGCGAATGTTGGCCTTTCTTTAGCCTGGGACTGGGAATGGAGTAAGCAGAGCCTATTGGTGGCAATTTTAGGTACTTTACTTGCGTGTAGTTTTCCTCTCATTAGGCTGCTCAGAACTCAACCTATCCGATTGAGCTCGAGGTTATCAGTTATGCGTTTTGCTGGCCGAGAGTTTACTTGGCAAGCCATGGCGGCGTGCGTATTTTGTGTTGCGGCTGTTGCCGTGATGCAGACGGAGCAAAGCCAAGAATCAGGCTTCGTTCTTATTGCTTTAATTTTGGTCAGTGCTGGTTTGTTAATGCCATACTTGATTTGGAAGCTTTTTAATGGTCTCTCATTCTCACTGCCTTGGGTAAAAGCTCGTTGGTTCTTTTCTGATAGCGCGGCAAGTATGAGTTACAGAGGCGTGGCGTCAATGGCGTTCATGCTGGCTCTGGCAACCAATATCGGTGTCGAAACCATGGTAGGCAGTTTTAGAGAAACAACCGATAAATGGTTAACTCAAAGATTGGCTGCCGATGTCTATGTTACCCCACCAAATAACTTATCCTCTCGGATCGGAACCTGGTTAATGGAACAGCCAGAAGTTAAAGATGTTTGGTGGCGCTGGGAGAAAGAATTACCAAGCGAAGTCGGGGCGCTGCAATTGGTCAGTACCGGCGACTCTGATGGAGAACAACGAGCGCTGACGGTTAAAGTTGCGATTCCAGACTATTGGTTCCATTTGCATCACTCTAAAGGCGTGATGGTCAGTGAGTCGATGGCGTTGAAATTGAACATACGAGCGGGTGATTATATTTCGCTTCCAGAGCCGGCTACCGGCAACTGGCAAGTTGTTGGGATATATTACGATTATGGTAATCCATACAACCAAGTGATGTTGTCTCATCGTAACTGGCTTTATAGTTTCTCAGGTCGAGGGGACGTTGGGCTAGGTGTTATTTTGCATGATGATACAAGTTCAAGTGGTTTACTTCGTCGCTTCCAGCATGCATTTAAGCTGTCACCTGAACGAATATATGACAACAATAATATCCATCAGCAAGCAATGCGGGTATTTGATCGCACCTTCAGTATTGCGGGAACACTTGGAAACATTACGTTAGTGATTGCCGTTATTGGGCTGTTTTTCTCAACATTGGCAGGTGAGCTATCAAGGCAACGGCATATTGCCTTATTGAGGTGCTTTGGTGTTTCTGGCAAAGAGTTGGTATTCACCGGCGGGTTGCAACTGTTGGTATTAGGCATTTGTTCTGCACTTATTGCGATTCCTCTAGGGCTGCTCCTCGCGGATTTAATGATCGATGTTGTGCTTAAACAGTCATTTGGTTGGACGATGCAATTGGAAGTGATTCCGTGGGAATATGCGTCTACCTTTGCGTGGTCGTTTTGCGCCTTGATGATTGCGGGAGCTTGGCCTGTCTTCAACATGTTGCGAAGAACGCCAATGAAGTCGTTAAGGGATGCACTTTAGATGTCGTCATTGATTAATTCAAAAATAGTCCAAATTCTGGTTGTTGGCATGATCATGCTCGGCATAGCAACCGTCTTTTATGAATCCTTTTTTGGCGAAATAGAAGTAGAAGAACGCAATGAAGTGAATGCCGTACTGCTAGGGACAAATAATGCGGTGTTTGAACCTGTGCTGCCCAATACCTCGGTGATGTTGCCGCAGGACTTTAGGCTTCATCCAGAGTATCAGCACGAATGGTGGCACTATTTCGCCAACGTAGTTTCAGATGAAGGCGAAGAGTACGGGATTCAATGGAGCTTTTTTCGAGTCGCGAGTGATGAGCGTGAAACAAATGGTTGGCAAAGTCCTCAAATTTACATCGCTCACCTTGTGATTACATCCAAGGACAATATCTGGAAACAGCAGAGAATTGCCCGTGGTGGAATTGGCCAAGCGGGTATGTTGCAAAAGCCGTTCAAAATATGGATCGATAACTGGCACTGGCAATCTTTGGGACGAACCCCTTTTCCTGGGCGGTTAGATGTGGAAACCGATGAATTCTCTGTGCAGTTAGCTAACTATGCCGCAGGGCCTTATGTGTTAAACGGTGATCGTGGTTATCAAGCTAAGCACGATTTACTACCTGTCGCTTCGTTCAGTGTAGGGGCGCCATTTGTTCGAGTTAAAGGTCAGCTTGAAGTCGACGGTAAGTCACTTCGGGTAGAAGGTAATGCGTGGTTAAGTAAAGAGTGGGGCAGTGGCCTACTTGCAGAAGGACAGCAAGGCTGGGACTTATTTTCACTGCGCCTTGAAGATGGCTCAACGCTAATGGTCAATCAATATCGTCATGTTAGCCAGCCTGCTTATACGTTTGGAACGCTCGCAAATAAAAAGGGCGACGTATTTATTCTTAAAGAAGAAGATATCCAAATGCTACCTAAGGCAACGAAAAGGCTTAGCAACAATCGTAAAGTGCCATTGCAATGGACAATAAATGTGCCTAAGTTCGGTATTTCACTTGAAACTACCGTGATGAGAAAAGAGCAGTGGCTTTCGTTTGCGATTCCATATTGGGAAGGGCCAATTTATGCTTCCGGTTCTCACGAGGCTAAAGGCTTGATGCAATTGACCGGATATTGATCAAGGTCGAATAATCAAAAAAAACCCAGATACAGAGCCGTATCTGGTTTTTTTTGTGGTGATAAACGTAATAGTGACAACTACAATCATTGATAACGTTTATTTATAAGGTATTTTTCCGTCAAAATTTAATTTACTTCGGAAATCCCGATGTATTAACTCCAAACAAGCGATTTTTCCTTACCGAGAAGTAGGTGTAAACTTTTCTCTATTAGTTGTTAGCATTTTATTAACAATACCGAATTGGTAGATATAAGGGCGATATCATGAGTGATGTCATTAAAGACTTTTTTAAATTAGAATCCGCGGGTGGCATTCTGTTAGTTATTGCAGCAGCAATTGCAATGATGGTAGCTAACTCTCCGCTAAATGAACTGTACACGTCGGTTTTACATACTTACGTAGCAGGTATGTCTATCTCACACTGGATTAACGATGGCCTTATGGCTGTGTTTTTCTTACTGATTGGTTTGGAAGTTAAGCGTGAACTACTTGAAGGTGCGCTAAAGTCAAAAGAAACGGCAATTTTCCCTGCAATCGCAGCGGTTGGCGGTATGTTAGCGCCTGCATTGGTTTACGTCGCGTTTAATAGTGGTGATCCACAGGCTATGCAAGGTTGGGCGATCCCTGCTGCAACCGACATCGCTTTTGCGCTTGGTATCATGGCGTTGCTTGGTAAACGTGTTCCAGTTAGCCTGAAAGTGTTCTTACTTGCACTTGCAATTATCGATGATCTAGGCGTTGTGGTTATTATTGCTCTGTTTTACAGCGGTGATCTTTCAACAACGGCATTACTGGCTGGCTTCGTTGCAACGGCGGCACTGTTCTTCTGTAACATGAAGCACGTAACGAAACTGCGTTGGTTTATGATCATTGGTGCAATTTTGTGGTTCAGCGTACTTAAATCTGGAGTACATGCGACACTTGCAGGTGTTGTTATCGGCTTTGCTATCCCACTGAAGGGGAATGCGGGTGAACGCTCCCCGTTGAAACATATGGAGCATGCACTTCATCCATACGTTGCATTCTTGATTTTACCTATCTTTGCGTTTGCCAATGCAGGCATCTCTTTAGAAGGCATTTCAATGTCTAGTCTGACGAGCATGTTGCCATTAGGTATTGCTTTAGGGTTGTTAGTTGGTAAGCCGCTTGGTATTTTCAGCTTCAGTTGGTTACCCGTTAAGTTTGGCGTTGCGAAACTGCCGCAAGGGGTGAACTTCAAGCACATATTTGCTGTTTCTGTTTTGTGTGGCATTGGGTTTACCATGTCTATCTTCATCTCTTCATTGGCCTTTACAGGAACCAGCGCTGAGTTTGATACACTAGCTCGTCTAGGTATTTTGATGGGGTCGACGACCGCTGCGGTGTTAGGTTACTTCTTACTTCATGTATCCTTGCCAAAAGAGCCTGCGAAAATTGAATCGTAATCTCTCGTTTTAGAAATCATGAACCCGCCTAAGTTAGGCGGGTTTTTTTATGCCCAACGCTCTTGCCAACCATAGTGTGTTCTGTATTTTCGCCTTCCGCCTTCCGCCTTCCGCCTTCCGCCTTCCGCCTTCCGCCTTCCGCCTTCCGCCTTCTGTAGTTATTAAACAAAATCACTCGATTACGAAACGGCGCCTAACCAAAATTTGGACAAAAAAAAGCCCAAACTAATCAGGTTTGGGCGGATACAAATATAGGAGTTAAATATGAATTAGCAGTGGTGTAACAAACCAGTACGAATACAGTCTGACGGCCGTGAGACTCTAAATTCTCTGCTTGTTACATACTTTATGACACGGGCTATTCGATACAGTTCAATTAATTTCAAATTTATTTCAGATTTTTTCTTTTGAATTTAATGAGCATACAAGCGTAAGTTAAAAACTGTGATGTTAGTTGCTTGTTAATAATATGTTGTCGATGTATATTTCAAACAGTTGTTTAATACGGATGATTCAAATGACAAGTCGAATGAGAACGAAAGACAAGATTCTCGATGTTGCGGAAGGTTTATTTGCTGAGCATGGCTTCAACGATACTTCACTACGAGCAATAACAAGCAAAGCGAATGTTAACCTTGCGTCGGTTAATTACCATTTTGGTGATAAGAAGACTTTGATACGTGCGGTGATTGATCGTTATCTAGAAGCGTTTATGCCTGCATTGTTAGATGAATTGAATCGACTCAATGAAAAAGACACGTATTGCATGGAGCAAGTGTTCACAACGTTAAAACAACCGCTACTTGATTTAAACGGCGTAAGACCTGAAGGCGCAAGTCGATTCATGTCGCTGCTCGGAAGAGGTTACACAGACGTACAAGGGCACTTACGCTGGTTTATCACAACTCGCTACTCAGATGTATTAACGCTATTTACTGAGTCCGTCAGCAAAGCAAACCCTGAACTCACACCGCAAACTTTATTTTGGCGGTTGCACTTCACTTTAGGCACGTGCGTATTTACGACGGCATCAAGCCGAGCCTTAGCGGACATAGCTTATAACGACTTTGATCAAAAGGTGGACTCTGAAGCCATCATCAATCAACTCATACCTTATTTGGCGGCAGGAGTTGCGGCCAAATAGTTGAAAAGTAAACCCTACAACTTACTAATAACAATAACGCGATTAATGAACAAAAGGACTGTACCTATGAGCTCTCAAACTGGTTTAAGAAGGAAGTTGCTAAGCGATCCGGCGTTTAAGATGTTTAAAAAAGTTTTGCCGCCGCTATCAAATACCGAAAAAGAAGCAATGGAAGCGGGAAGTGTTTGGTGGGACGGAGAATTATTTGCAGGCTCTCCAGACTGGAAGAAATTGCACAGCTACCCAAAACCAGAGTTGACGGAAGAAGAACAAGCTTTCATGGACAACCAGCTAGAAACGCTGCTGGAAATGCTAGATGACGATCATATCGTTCGTGAAGACCGAGATCTGAGTCCTGAAGTATGGAACTTCTTACGTAAAGAGCGCTTTTTATCGCTAATCATTTCTAAAGAGTATGGTGGACGCGCGTTTTCATCGTTAGCGAACTCTACCATTGTATCTCGTATTGCGACCAAAAGTGTCAGTGCTGCCGTGTCGGTAATGGTGCCAAACTCGCTTGGTCCTGGGGAGCTATTATCTCACTACGGTACTCAAGAGCAAAAAGATTACTGGTTGCCAAGACTCGCTGATGGCACAGACGTTCCCTGTTTCGCATTGACTGGCCCTGAGGCGGGTTCTGACGCGGGTGGTATCCCTGATATGGGAACAGTATGTAAAGGGGAATACAATGGTGAAGAAGTCCTTGGTATTCGTCTGAGCTGGAATAAGCGTTATATTACGCTAGCACCAGTAGCGACGGTACTGGGCCTCGCATTCAAGTTAAAAGATCCAGAAGGTTTACTCGGTGATACAGAAGACCTTGGTATTACATGTGCACTCGTTCCTTCTGATCATGAAGGGGTTGATCTAGGAGACCGTCACGATCCGTTAGGTCTGGCGTTCATGAATGGTCCAACTCGCGGTGACGATGTCTTTATTCCAATTGATTGGATTATTGGTGGGCCAGATTTCGCAGGTAAAGGTTGGCGTATGTTGGTAGAGTGCCTGTCTGCAGGACGTGGTATTTCTCTACCTGCACTAGGAGCTTCTATTGGGCACTTAACGGCACGTACCACAGGCGCTTATGCGTATGTTCGTAAGCAGTTTGGTATGTCGATTGGTAAGTTTGAGGGTGTTGCTGAATGCATGGGCCGTATTGGCGGGATGACTTATCTTCTAGAAGCGGCACGTACTTTAACAACGACATCGCTAGATCTGAAAGAAAAGCCGGGTATCGTAACCGCAATCGCAAAATACCACATGACCGAAATCGGCCGTACGATACTCAATGATTCCATGGATATTCATGCAGGCCGAGCCATTCAAACGGGCCCAATGAACTACCTAGCGAATGCATATGCGGGTATTCCAGTGGCGATTACGGTTGAAGGTGCGAATATTCTTACTCGTAATTTGATGATTTTTGGTCAGGGTGCGACACGTTGTCATCCTTATGTTCTAAAAGAAATGGAAGCCGCTGCGAACCCAGATCAAGAGCAAGGTGCTAAAGAGTTCGATAGCTTGCTGTTTAAGCACATAGGCTATGCGACAAAGAATGCCTTCGGTGCTTTTGGTGCTGCTTTAACAGGGTCTAAATCGGTTTCTTCGTTTATGAGCGGCCCAACTAAAGGCTATTATCAAGATCTAACTCGGATGAGCCGTGCGTTGGCAACGAGTTCAGATATTGCGATGGCAACGCTTGGTGGTGAATTGAAACGTAAAGAGATGATCTCAGCTCGTTTGGGGGATGCACTTAGCCACTTGTACCTAGGCTCAGCGGTATTGAAGAAATATGAAGATGATGGCCGTCAGCAAAGTGACCTAGACTACGTTCACTATGCAATGCAACATTGTTTGTATCATACAGCGAAAGCGCTGCAAGACACTTTTACAAACTTCCCAAGTAAAGCGGCTGGAACATTACTTAAAGTGTTGGTGTTCCCATTTGGCAATAACTACAAAAAGCCTTCTGATAACCTAGCGCTTAATATTTCGAAAAGCTTGATGGTTCCTGGTGCTCAACGTGATCGATTAACAAGCCTATGTTATGTCGGTAAGGCTGATAAAGATCCTGTCGGTTTGATCGAAGAAGCATTTTTGGCAATGTACAGCGTTCGTGGCTTAGAAGGAAAAATCTTTGCAGCCATTAAGGAAGGCAAAATTGATAAGAAAGCGTTGCTTATCGACAAACTATCACAAGCACTAGAACAGAATGTTCTTAACCAAGAAGAAGTCGACCAAATACTTGAAGCCGATGCATTGCGCTACAAAGCGATTCAGGTTGATCACTTTAGCCACGACATGAGCCAAACACTGACCAATGAAGTCAGAAAGCCAAAGCTTAATAACGTGGCGTAACTGAGTTACTGTCAAAAATAGAAAAAGCGTTGCGTAAGCAGCGCTTTTTTCATTCTAAGCCAATAAGCCAATCCGTAACTAGTGGAATCCATACCCCATCATTTTATGCAGTTCGCCTTGGTTTACTTCGGCGATGACCTGATCAAAAGTGCCATCAAACACAAACTGCATTAGCAGTTCTTGGATAACAGGCTCGACTTCTTCTCGTGTCATTCCTGCTTTTACACTTGGGTGATAAAGTAACTTTAGGAGCAAACCGTCAAGCGGTGACAATAAGTCTTCGGGTGAGTGGTCGTTGAAAATAGAAGGGTAGGCTTGATCGCTATCATTCGGAAGCCCCATTATTTGGGTTACTTCTTCGACGACGCAAGCGAGCAATTTCCCGTGGTCTCTGGCTTGATCTACCGGGATGATAATATTGGCTCGAACCAGTTCATCTCTTGAATTTGTCGCAAAGTTTGCCATACACAATGCACTTTTTACGTGCTGTACCGACTTTTCCCCCATCATGCTTCTAACTGACTCTTCCCACTTTGATTGACGAGTATATTGCCATATAACGTTTGCTTGCTCAGGCGTCTCGACAAAGTCAATTGGATGGTTGGTTAGCTTTGAAAGGTGTTCGATCTGCATTCTCGCGAGGTCGGTGTGAAGTTCTTGGTCGGGTACTTGGTGATCAAGAAAAATATGAATAGGTTGAGTCCATTTCCTAATTTTTTGTTGCTCTTGGCTATATTCGTTATGGAGAGCAACCAAATAAAACACTTGTTCAACGATTTCGGGATCTTTCCAGCGCGGCTCCATCGCGCTGACCAAGTGACTCGAAAGCCCCAAGCACAATGCCCATGTTGCTTTTTTCATTATGCTTGTTACTTTCGTTATACGAGTCGGTTTGTCTATCATCCTTGATACGTCCTGATATCGTTGTTCATTAGTGCGTCGGTGCTTTATTAAAATGGCTTTCGACTAAACGTTTGGTGATTTGATGTTTTGGATTATTAATGACTTCTTGGGTATCACCAGCCTCAACAACACAGCCTTCATGCATCACAATGATTTTGTCCGTAATGTGTTTGATAATCCCAATATGTTGAGACACATAGACAAAAGAAAGCCCCATTTCTTCTTGCAGTTCCAAGAACAAATTAATAATTTGAGATCGCATGGCCATATCTAAGCCGTTCAGCGCTTCATCTGCCACAATAATGGAAGGTTGAAGGATTAAGGCTCTTGCTAAACAAACACGTTGCTTCTGCCCGGTAGCGAGCATTTGTGGATAAAAGTAAGCGTGTTCAGGTAATAGGCCGACTCGCTGAAGCGTCGCTTTGACTCGAGCACGTCGTGCTTCTGGCGACATATTCGTATTTCGCTTTAGTGGCCCTTCTAGAATACGCCCGATTTGAATGCGCGGATTCAAAGAGGTGTTTGGATCTTGGAAGATCATTCTAATGACTTTACAGCGTGTTGAGTAATCTTTGTGTTCAAGTAAATCGCCGTTGACACGGATCTCACCGGAGGTCGGTTCAACAACCCCAGCCAACATTTTCGCTAAGGTCGATTTACCTGAGCCATTTTGGCCGATAAACCCAATGGTTTGCCCGGCTTCAAGGGTAAAGCTCAGCGGCTTTACCGCTTGCTGAACGGTTTTACGAAACAAACCTGAGCGGCTGACAAAGTCTTTGCTTAGATTATTAATTTCAAGCAAGGAACTCATGATTTCTTCTCCATATTTAGCGGGAAGTGGCAGCTAAACTTATGACTTTTTATTTTTCTGGTATTGGGTGTTTCAACACATTGCCTTTGAGCGTGCGGACATCTTGGCCCCAAGCGGCATCCTATAGGTAAATGTTGTAGTGGAGGAATAGAGCCTGGCAGTGATGCCAATTTTGATTTATGTGGAATCCATTCACTAAAGTCGGGCATTGCATGCAGAAGTGCGACGGTATATGGGTGTTTGGGTTTTTCTAAGATCTGCTTTGTCGCCCCAGACTCAACAGATTGGCCGCAATACATAACCGTAATACGAGTTGCCCATTGGGTAATGGTCGTAAGGTCATGGCCAATGAGCAAAATAGTCGTGTTGTTAAGCTGATTCATACGGCTAAGAAGACGTAGAATTTGAGATTGCGTTATGGGATCTAAATCGTTGGTCGGCTCGTCAGCGATCAGTACCTTGGGTTTTGTCGCGATGGCCATTGCGATCATGATTTTCTGGCACTCGCCGTCGGTCAATTCGTACGGGTAAGCGCGCATTACGCGGCGATGATCTTTGATACCAACCTTGTGAAGCAGGGCAATAGCTTGCTTTTTACGCCATTTCCATCGTTGCCACCAGAACCCCTTGAAGGTCGTTGCGGGAATAGACTCTGCTAACTGATGTCCGACCCACTCGGATGGGTCGAGACACGAGGAAGGCTCTTGGAAAATCATTGCGATATCGCGCGCGATAACACGACGGCGTTCCTTTGGCGTTAGCTGTAGAAGGTCAATAGAGCCAAGGCGAAGCCTGTCTGCGGTGACTCGCATATTGTCTTTGGTAATGCCGACAATTGCCTTAGCGACAAGGCTTTTACCTGAGCCTGACTCTCCAACTAAACCACGAATTTCACCCTCATTGAGTGTTAAGCTCATGCGGTCTACGGCTTTCACCATACCTTGTGGAGTATCGATTTCAATGGTCAGGTGTCTAATATCTAGTAGCGGCATTATTCAATCCCTGCGTTAAGAGATTGTCGAGTACCTTCACCAACAAGGTTAATAACAACAATTGTGAACATAATAACGAGGCCGGGTAACGTAACAGTCCAAGGAGCGAGATAAATGAGTTCAACAGAATCGCCCAAAATAGCGCCCCATTCAGTGCTTGGAGCTTGTGCACCAAGACCTAAAAATCCAAGAGCCGTAATGTCTAAGATGGCAATGGTCAGTGCCATGGTAAATTCGGCGGCAAATATGGGTAGAATATTGGGAAAGATCGAGTTCCAAAGTAGGTAAAAACGATTCGCACCATCAAGCCTTGCTGCAATGATGTAGTCTTGTTCTATCTCATGGTGAACCGCCACATAAATTGAACGAATGAATCGAGGAACCAACGCAAGGCAGATCGCCAATAGAACGTTGAACTCCCCAAACCCCAAAAACGCCACAAAAATGATAGCGAGCAAAAGCGACGGAATGGACATCACGGTATCAAGCAGGTGATTTAACGTGCTGGAGATTAACCCTCGAGTCATGCCCGCAAGAATACCGATGAAACCACCAACGAGAGTCGCAATGATGGTGATAATGATCGAAGCGCCTAAAGTGAGGCGAGAACCTTCGATAAGGCGAGACAAAATATCTCTACCGAGATCATCAGTACCTAAAAAGTACTCAACGGTGCCATTCACGTTCCATGAAGGAGGCACCAATAGAAAACTGGTTTGCAGCTGCGGGTCATGAGGCGTTAACCACGGTGACAGTATTGTAATCACCAATAGCAGAATCAAACACCAAAGCCCAAACATTGCGAGCGTATTATTACGATAGCTACGCCAAAATCGCTCGAACTGTGTCGGTATGTGTTCTTCTTGGTAAATATTATCGGACAGCATACCATTCCTTCCTAATCAACGGGTTAGCGATAGCGCCTATCAGATCTGACAAAATGTTAGCCATCAAAACAAATACAGCAACGACCATGACTCCCGCTTGAATGGCGACATAGTCCTGGTTGGACAGCGCATCTAGCAGCCATCTTCCTATGCCGGGCCAATTAAAAATGGATTCGGTTATTACCGCAAAAGTAATCATGCTAGAGAGCTGAACGCCGAACTTAGGAATAATAGGTGGCAAGGCGTTTCTGATCGCGTGCTCAATGATGATCTCATACTTTGATAGTCCATTAATTTTCGCGGCACGAATGTAGTTTTGTTGCATGACTTCGGCAACGGAAGCCCTCATCAGTACGATAATTTGCGTGGTCGGGGCTAGTGCGAGAACGATACACGGCAAAATTAAATGCTCTAACACACTTTGTAATGCTTCTGCCTTAAGAGGCTTTGTCGAGATAAGCGCGTCAATGATTGCAAAACCTGTTACGTGTTCGATCTGATAGAGTAAATCATACCGTCCCGCTACGGGAAACCAGCCAAGATCGAGTGAAAAGAACATGATTAACATTAAGGCTACCCAGAAAAGAGGCGCGGAATAGCCAGACATTGAAATAAAGGAGATAACCGTATCAACCCATTTGCCTTGTCTTGTTCCTGCAAGCGTACCGAGTGGGAGGCCAATTAATAATGCGATGAGAAAAGCGAAAAAGCACAATTCCAGAGTCGCTGGGAACACAACTTTGATGTCTTCCCAAATCGGTTCGCCATATTGGTTTAAGCCAAAATTAAGTTGGCTAATGTCGCTTAGGTAATAGAACCAACCTTGACCAAAGTCGCTTAGCGCTGCTGGCGATGTTGGGTCGAGCCTTAGAATGCTGTATCCAATGAGTGACAGAAAAAGCAAAGTAATGATGAACAGATTGAGTCGTCGAATTATGTAAACGAGCATTACTTCACCCTTTCTACATTGTGAAATGAGCTGGTGTTAAAAGGATTCATATTAAATCCAATTAACGATTTGTGATTCGCTTGATACTGCACCCCATGAGCGAGCGGGATCACAGGCATTTCTTCGTTTAAGAGATTCTGTGCTTGGCGGTATAAATTGCTTCGATACCTTGGTTGATTGGTCTCGCGCGAGAGATCGAGCAAGAAATCAAAGTCAGAATTACACCACATAGAAACGTTCAATCCGGCGCGTTCTGCACTGCAAGAAAGTAAGGGGCGTAAAAAGTTATCTGGATCGCCGGTATTAGCGTTCCAACCAGTTAAAACCATATCAACATTACCTAGTGTGCTCAGATCCGAACGAGCAAATCTATCATCGGTGAACAGATTGAGCTTCACGCCTATGTCTGCAAAACTAGATTGTATGAGTTCGGCTGTTTTTCGAGGGCTAGGGTTGTACGCTTGTGGCTCTAATGGCACCCACATAGAGAGTTCGAGCCCGTCTGTAAGCCCAGCTTCACGTAGCAAGGCCAATGCGTAGTTTTTATCATAGCGAATTTGAATGCTGTCTTTTTGATACGCCCAAGATGTTGGTGGCAAGAGAGTATAGGCAATTGAACCGGTACCATAATAGACGGAATCTAAGATTACCTGACGATTGATAGCCAAGTTGAGCGCTTTTCTCACTCGTTGATCATTGAGCGCAGGGTGAGAGGTGTTCAAAGCAATAAATGCTACGTTCATTGCTGGTTTAGCATTAAGAACCAATTCCGGTGTTTCCAAAATGATCGGCAACTGGCTCGAAACAGGGGAAGACAAAACGTCGCATTCGTTGCGTAATAACTTGGCTAGTGTACCAGTGCCTCTGGTGGAGATATCAAAGACAACTTGTTCCATTTTTGGCTCGCCTTGCCAATATTCGGTATGTTTACGTAACCGGATCAAATCACCTACTTGATACTCATCTAAGTAAAACGGACCAGTACCAATAGGGCGATTATCTAAATTTTGTTTATCATCGATCAGTTGCAACTGTCGTGCGTATTCGGCAGAGTGAATAACAGCATAAGGAGTCGATATATTAGGCAGAAAGCTGTTATCAGGTCGAGTTAACGTAAATCGAATGAGATAGGGATCTAAGACTTCAATTTCTTTGATTAGAGATTGAAAATCAATGGCTTCGAAAAAAGGATAGCGGCCGTGACTGTTATAGTGGAACGGATTCGCACTGTTTAAAATGCGGTCGAAACTGAATTTGACGTCAGTAGCGTTCATCACTCGATGCGGGGTAAACCATGATGTGGTTTGAAACTTAACATCGTTACGTAACTTAAATGTGTATTGCGTGCCTTCTTCGTTAACGTCCCAACTGGTCGCCAAACTTGAAATAGGTTTGTGAGTCTCGGGTTCAAGAGTCAGTAGGGTATTGAAAATTTGACGGCTTAGCGCATTACCCGTAATACCGCTATCGGCTTGTTGCGGGTTGAACGTATTCGGGTGGCCTTGGCCACAATATACGAAGCCTTGATTGCGAATTTTTTCATGATCGATATCTTCACCGCAGGCTGTTAATAGCAGGCTGCCAAGTAAAGAAAATGATATTTGTAAGAATGCCTTCATTGGGACGAAAATTTCTGTGGTAAATGAGGCTTCTGATTTCGTTGTCATCGCTACCTCTCGATCAGCACAATTTAACACTTTTTTACAGGTACACCAAATGATTAGAGATGGTTATTCCGCTTGAGGGCCAACCAAATTGTACTTACGTAACATTCCTCTCAATTGATGGTAGCTTAGGCCAAGCATTTTTGCTGCTTGACGCTGATTATGCTTTGCTTCTTCCAGCGTAAATGTGAGTAATGCTGTTCTTGCCAGCTCTTATAATCGAGAGGGAGTGAATAGTGACCCGATGGAGGGGGAGTGGCATCGGAACAGTGCCCTTCGTTTTGCAAAGCGACCTCGGCTTCTTCTGTCCAATCGGCAACAAACGGATCAAATACCATATGCTCAATGGGATCACTGTTATTCCCTTGTTGGTAAATAGCGCGCTCAATGGCATTTTTCAATTCTCGCACATTCCCAGGCCAAGGGTATTCCAACATTTGTTCTTGTACTTCTAATGAAAACCCTGCGAATAAAGGGAGCTGTAACTCGCGGCACATCTTCATTGCGTAGTGATCAGCCAGCAGCAAGATATCTTGTTTTCGTACTCTTAGTGGTGGCAGTTGGATAACATCAAATGCTAGATGATCGAGTAAATCGGCGCGAAATTCGCCTTGATCCGCCATTTTAGGTAAGTTGGCGTTGGTTGCACATACCAGCCTGACGTTAGCCGACAAGGTTTTATTGCCGCCAACCCGTTCGTATTCACCATATTCAATGACTCTTAATAACTTCTCTTGGACAGAGGGCGGAGTGGTAGCAAGTTCATCCAAAAATAGTGTGCCGTTTTCTGCTCGTTCGAATCGGCCTTGGTGCTTGCCTTTCGAACCGGTAAATGAACCAGACTCATGGCCGAATAATTCAGAGTCAATTAAACCTTCGCTTAAGGTAGAGCAGTTCATAGAGACCAGCGGTTGATCCCAACGTTTTGATAAATAGTGTAACCTTTGTGCGATCAGCTCTTTACCTGTACCTCGTTCACCGATAATTAGAACGGGACGCTCGATGGGAGCTAGGCGAGATACTTTATCAAGTACGGCGAGAAAGGCAGGGGACTCCCCAATCAAATTTTGTTGTTTCACACTAAGCTCCCTGTGTTACATGAA
The DNA here is from genome assembly GCF_900233005.1 of Vibrio tapetis subsp. tapetis. Classification (NCBI taxonomy): domain Bacteria; kingdom Pseudomonadati; phylum Pseudomonadota; class Gammaproteobacteria; order Vibrionales; family Vibrionaceae; genus Vibrio; species Vibrio tapetis. The sequence continues at coordinate 920,631 of NZ_LT960611.1, read as the reverse complement.
TCATGTCTAAATTGATATGGCGAAATTTACCAAAAGTTGGCCTAGCTAATCATAACACAATCAACATTGATTTTCGTTTTAACTTAACTTGTTGTAAATTAAAAGATTAAAAGTTGGCACGCATTGTGAATAGTAGATAGTAACCAACGCAAAGCAAACGTCTTATGCGGATCATGTAAACCATCATCATTAGGAGAACAGTCATGGGTATTTTCTCTCGTTTCGCCGACATCGTAAATTCAAACATCAGTGCTTTGTTAGATAAAGCAGAAGATCCAGAAAAAATGATTCGTTTGATCATTCAAGAAATGGAAGACACACTGGTCGAAGTTAGAACGAACTCGGCTCGCGCTATTGCAGATAAAAAAGAGCTATCTCGCCGCGTTGATGCCATTGAAGCGCAAATCATGGAATGGCAACAAAAGGCGACACTTGCCCTTACCAAGCAAAGAGAAGATCTAGCGCGTTCGGCGCTGATTGAAAAACAAAAGCTGCAAGATTCCGTTAAAGGCCTGCGCACTGAGCAAACATTGGTAGAAGAAACCATTGAGAAACTCACCGGAGAATTAGGTAAGCTAGAAACTAAGATTCAGGAAACTCGTGCTAAGCAACAAGCGATGGTTATTCGCCGCCAAACTGCGGGTAATCGCCGGGATGTGCAAAAGCATTTACATGCTGGTCGCACCGCGGAAGCCATGTCAAAGTTCGAACAGTACGAGCGAAAAATCGATGAGTTAGAGGCAGAAGCTGACAGCTACACAGCAACAGGACGTTCGCTTGATCAAGAATTTGCAGACTTACAAGCTCAAGATGATATTGAACAAGAGCTTGCTAAAATGAAGCAAGAAATGAACAAGCAAGACAAATAATTTAGATTACAAGGAGCCTTCATATGTCTGCCGCGTTTTTAACAGCACCACTGGTTGTATTTTTGATTTTCGTTGCGCCACTTTGGCTGGCTTTGCATTATCGAAGCAAACGTAAAAGTGGCCAAGGACTATCAGAAGAAGATTTTGAGAAGCTCCAAGGGTTAACTCGCAAAGCAGAAAATATGCAGCAACGAGTGCAAACTTTGGAGAGAATTCTTGATGAAGAATCACCAAATTGGAGGCAAAAGCTATGAGTGGGAAATCGCTCTATCGTGACCCAGTAAACGGTAAGCTAGCCGGGGTTTGTGCCGGCGTTGCTAACTATTTTGGTGTAGAAACTTGGCTTGTTCGAATTATTGCTGTGACGGCCGGATTGTTAGGGGCAGGCTTCTTTGTTGTAGTGGCTTATGTTGCACTGGCATTGATGTTGGAAAAGCAGCCATATCAAGCACAGCCAGAGGCCCAACATTACGATCATAAACTGAAAAGCAAGCCTTGGCAGTCAGGTGGTTCGCCTAGCCAAGTTGTTGAAAATTTGGAGAAAGAATTCGTCGAATTAGAAGCGAGCATTCAAAAAATGGAAGCTTACGTTACCTCTGAAACGTTCAAGGTAAACCGAGAATTCAGTCGACTCTAACGGTGGACTAACAGGATTTCTAAAAAAGAGTTGGCACCCGCCAACTCTTTCTATTTTGAGCTCACCTTTAGATAATCATCAGTTCTTCCTTCAAGTCCATGAAAATTAATGCCTTTTATTCAGCCAATTAGTGGCGTGCTTATTTGAACTCTACTATGTTGAGTAATAGTGATCATGCATGGACGATGTGAATATGAGATTTAAAGGCTGTTTATTACCTTTACTAGCCCTTGTGCTTTTGGGTTGTGAAAAAGAACTTCCCCCCGTACCAGAACCAAAATCACGGCCTGCTAAGGTGTTTACCGTTTCATTGAATGATACCAATACGGTACGTGAATTCCCCGCAATTGCCGAAGCCGGAGACAAAGCTGCGCTTGCTTTTAGAGTACAAGGCCAGTTGATGTCTTTACCCGTTGTTGCTGGAAAATATGTGCAAAAAGGCGACGTGCTGGCTCAACTGAATCCCGATGAATACGTGCAGTTAATGAAGCAAGCCAAAGCTCAGTTTTTACTCGCGGATGTTCAATACAAGCGCTACAAGCAATTGCGTAAAGACAAAGTGGTGTCAGAGCAAGATTTTGATAAAGCCGTCGCTAACCACAAGTCAGCACAATCTAACCTCGACCAAGCGCAAGCCAACGTGGATTACACCACTCTAAAAGCGCCTTACGACGGCAACATATCTCTCATCAATATTGAAAACCATGAATTCGTCGCGGCGCAACAAGGTGTAATGAATATTCAGACGAGCAGTGTATTGAAGGTGGTGTTTTTATTGCCCGAATATTTGCTACGTCGGTTTGGTGAAAACGAGGTCGTTCGGGCTGAAATGCTGTTTGATACCTTTCCGAATCAAAAATTTCCGATCGAATTTCAAGAAATAGACACTGAAGCTGATGCCAAAACCAATAGTTATAAAGTGACCATGGTGATGGAAAGGCCTCAAGACGTCGGTTTGTTACCCGGAATGTCGGGTAGTGTCGAACTTGAAATTCTACAGGCTAATGCCTCACGTTTACCCGCTGGAGCAGTCGAAGGAGAGGGCAGTCAAACGTGGGTATGGCGGCTTAATGGCGACAACGTTGTTGAAAAAACAGCGGTAAAACTGGATGAAGCGAATCACGTTCTTGATGGGCTAAGCGATGGGGATCGAATTGTTGTCGCGGGTGGTTACCCCTTAGAGGACGGAATGGTTATTCGAGAGTGGGTTAAGGAGAGAGGGCTATGAGGATGAATAAGTACGTGTTGATCAGTTCTTCATTGGCCTTCTTACTGTCGGCGTGTGGCCAAGTGGTGATTGAACCCCGAGAGTATACCCCAAATGTTAAAGCGTTAACGGTAGGAGAAGATGGCAACGAAAGCGGTTTGTACTATCCCGCTATTGCTAGAGCCGCCGACCGATCCATGCTTAGTTTCAGAGTTCCCGGAGAAGTCAGTAAGTTGGTTGTTAAAGAAGGAACTCGCGTTAGTAAAGGGGATGTCATTGCAGAGTTAGACACCACTGATTATCGATTGAAAGTAGAGAACTCGCAGGCCAAATATAATGTTGCTGACAGCCAATATAAGCGATCCGCTAAATTGGTTAAGCAAGGCTATTTGGCGCAATCTCAATTTGACGAGTTGGCGGCGCAACGTGCAATGGCCAAAGCGGAATTGGACTTGGTGAAACTACGCTTGTCTTATACCCAGTTGAAGTCGCCTATTGATGGCATTATTTCTCGGGTTGCGGTTGATCAATTTGAAAACGTACAAGTCGGGCAACCGGTGGTCAATGTTCACCGGATTGATGTGGTCGAAGTCGTGGTTCAAGTGCCAGACCGTATATTTGTTAGTCAGCCGAAGGACATGGATTTTTCTAAGGTCGCCGTTAACGTTCGGGTGAGTAAGGGGCTGGAATATAGTGCTCATATTAAAGAATTCACAACAGAACCAGACCCAGAAACAGCCACCTATAACTTAACGTTAGTGATGCCGATGCCTGAAGAGAGCCCCATTCTAGATGGTTCAGCGGTTGAAGTGGCAGCAAAAAACAATAAAGCGGCGATCAGTTTCAATAGAGGCATCACGGTGCCACTTGAGGCCATATTTAATCAAGATGGTGACACTTTAGATCGGAGCAACAAATATGTTTGGGTGCTCAATGAAGATCAAACGGTGACGAAAACTCAAATAAAAACAGGGAAAGTGTCTATTGACCAAGTTCAAGTATTAGAAGGACTAACAGCGGGTCAACAAGTCATAATTGCAGGCGTAGCAAGGTTGCGTGATGGGATGAGCGTAGAGTTAATAGAGCAGGAGGCTTCACTATGAGTGATCAACAGTCGCAGCTAAGCAAAACACAAGCACAGGAAGAAACAGGAATTGCCGCCTATTTTATTAAGAATCGCGTCATTAGTTGGATGTTAGCGCTGATTTTTATGATTGGCGGTACGTCTGCCTTCTTTGGGTTAGGGCGTTTAGAAGATCCTGCATTCACCATCAAAGACGCCATGGTCGTAACAACCTACCCGGGAGCTACTCCTCTTCAAGTGGAAGAAGAAGTCAGTTACCCGCTTGAAAAAGCCATTGGTCAACTCACTTACGTTGACGAAATAAAGTCGGTTTCCACGCGGGGCTTATCTCAAATCACCGTAACGATGAAAAACAATTATGGGCCCGACGACCTGCCGCAGATATGGGACGAACTTCGCCGAAAGGTTAACGATATTCAACCACAGTTACCTCCCGGTGTGAATGCACCACAAGTTATCGATGACTTTGGTGATGTTTACGGAATATTACTGGCGGTCACTGGCGACAGTTATTCTTATAAAGAACTGCTCGACTATGTGGACTATTTACGACGAGAACTCGAGTTAATCGACGGTATTGGTAAAGTGAATGTGTCGGGTCAGCAGCAAGAGCAAGTGTTCATCGAAATCTCGATGAAGCGGATGAATACATTAGGAATCTCCCCTAATTCAATCTATAACTTGTTGGCAACTCAGAACGTCGTGTCTGATGCGGGAGCAATAAAAATAGGTGAAGAATATATACGGATTCAACCAACGGGTGAATTTGACGATGTCGATAAACTGGGAGACTTAATACTGACTGAAAGCGGCTCTAAAGGACTTATTTACCTTAGAGACGTCGCAGAGGTGAAACGAGGGTACATAGAAGTACCGAGCAATATTGTGAACTTTAATGGTGCGCTCGCCGTTAATATTGGGGTGTCGTTTAGCCAAGGCGTTAACGTTGTAAAAATAGGACAGCAATTCGACCGACGTTTGGCTGAGTTAAAATTCCAGCAACCGGTCGGTATTGAGATTGCCGAAATATACAGCCAGCCAAAGGAAGTGGACAAATCAGTAAAAGGCTTTGTGGTGAGTTTAGGGCAAGCCGTCGCGATTGTTATCGTGGTGCTATTGTTCTTTATGGGGGTTAGGTCGGGTATTCTAATTGGCCTTATCTTGTTAGTTACCGTGCTTGGTACCTTTATTTTCATGCAGTATTTGGCCATCGACCTTCAACGAATTTCACTAGGAGCATTGGTTATCGCACTTGGTATGCTGGTTGATAATGCCATTGTGGTGGTCGAAGGAATATTGATAGGGACACAGAAAGGTCGAACGAGGTTGCAAGCCGCCGGAGATATTGTCACGCAGACCAAATGGCCCTTACTCGGTGCAACCGTAATCGCAGTTACTGCTTTTGCTCCTATTGGGCTTTCAGACGATGCAACGGGTGAATACTGTGGAACCTTGTTTACCGTTTTATTGATTTCTCTGATGTTAAGTTGGTTTACCGCGATTTCTTTGACGCCATTTTTTGCTGATTTATTTTTCAAAGAGACCAAAGGTGAGGCACAAGGCGAAGATCAAGACCCCTATAAAGGCATGGTGTTTGTTGTTTATAAAAACTTCTTAGAATTTTGTATGAAACGGGCATGGATGACGGTCATTGTCTTGGTGGTTGCATTAGTCGTCTCTTTATATGGTTTTACTCAACTTAAACAATCTTTCTTTCCCTCTTCTACGACCCCGATGTTCATGGTGGACGTTTGGATGCCGGAAGGGACAGACATTCGAGCAACCAATACTCAGCTTAAAGTACTGGCAGATTGGCTAGAGCAGAAAGAAGAAGTTGCTCATATCACGACCACCGCAGGTAAAGGCCTACAACGCTTTATGTTAACTTACGCTCCCGGTCAGTCCTTTGCGTCTTACGGAGAAATTGTTACTCGCGTGAAGAGTTTTGACCAGCTTGATTCACTCATGAAAGAGTTCCGTGACCACCTTGAAAGTAACTTTCCTCAAATAGATTATAAACTTAAGCGTGTTGAACTGGGGCCTGGTGGCGGAGCCAAGATAGAAGCGAGAGTCATTGGCTCGGATCCGACGGTATTGCGAACCATTGCAGGTCAAGTCGTTGATATTATGCGAGCCGATCCTGGTGCATTTAATATTCGTCATGATTGGCGTGAAAGAACGAAAGTACTGGAGCCAGAATTTAATGAAAGCCAAGCTAGGCGTTATGGCATAACCAAAGCCGATGTTGATCAGATGCTGAGTATGTCTTTTTCTGGTAAATCGATTGGTGTATATCGAGATGGTACAACATTAATGCCAATTGTTGCGCGCTTACCTGATGAAGAACGCGTTGATGTACGCAGCATGGAAGGCATGAAAATTTGGAGTCCTGCTTTAAGCGAATACGTGCCACTACAACAAGTTATGCTTGGTTACGACTTACGTTGGGAAGATCCAATCATTGCACGTAAAGATCGGAAACGTATTCTCACCGTAATGGCAGACCCGGATACATTCGGTGAGGAAACCGCCGCCACGTTGCAACAGCGTTTGATGTCAACCATAGATCAAATTGAGTTACCCCCGGGCTACTTTATTGAATGGGGTGGTGAATATGAGTCATCCAATGATGCGCAAGCATCCCTGTTTAAGACGATGCCACTTGGCTATCTGTTCATGTTCTTAATCACCGTGTTCCTGTTCAATTCAGTAAAAGAGCCACTCATTGTTTGGTTAACCGTGCCATTAGCGGTCATTGGTGTGACAACAGGGTTACTGATGTTTGATACGCCGTTTGGTTTTATGGCGTTACTCGGCTTCTTGAGTTTATCTGGTATGTTACTTAAAAATGGCATTGTGTTACTTGATCAAATTGAAATCGAAATGAAGACCGGTAAGGAACCCTATTTAGCTGTTGTTGATGCTTCACTAAGTCGGGTTCGTCCGGTTTGTATGGCTGCAATAACAACGATACTTGGCTTAGTACCGCTGTTACCTGATATTTTCTTTAAGCCAATGGCGGTAACGATTATGTTTGGGTTGGGTTGGGTTTTGCAACTGTTCTAACGTTAATTGTTGTGCCGGTGTTGTATCGTATCTTCCATCGAATCAAACTGGTTGACTAACAATATGACTGACCAAACTTGTGCATGGGCGGTGACTCACCCTTTGGATCGTGTTTATCATGATACAGAGTGGGGAGTACCCGTGTATGAAGATAAAGATCTATTTGAATTTATCACTCTAGAAGGTGCTCAAGCCGGGTTAAGTTGGCTGACCATTCTCAAAAAGCGTGAAGGATATCGACAGGCGTTCGAAGAATACGATATCGATAAGTTGGCTCTATACGATGATGAGCGCGTTCCATTTATAATTGAGCATTTTGATGTCGTGAAGCACAAAGGAAAAATTGCGTCTGTATTTGGCAACGCGAGAGCGGCTCAGGAACTTCAGAAAGAGTATGGTTCCTTCTCTAAAGCACTGTGGCAATTTGTTGATGGTGAGCCAATTGTGAATCATTGGCAAGACATGAGCGAAGTGCCCGCATCCACCGAGCGTTCAAAAGCAATGAGTGTGTTTTTGAAGAAAAAAGGCTTTAAGTTTGTCGGTGAAACCATTTGTTACGCTTTCATGCAAGCCACAGGCATGGTGAATGATCACCTTGTAGGCTGCCCGGCTCGAAAAATAGAAGAATTTGGCAAGTAGGGAGGCTCTAAGAAGTGAGACAATGAGTGGTTTGAGTGAAATCGGCATAACTGACTAACGACATAAAAAAAGCGAGCCTTGAGCTCGCTTCTTTTTGTTTGCCCAGCGAAGCTGGCAAACCCATTAGGCTGAAAGAAGCCTAAATCACCCTGATTGAGGGGAAGATAATCCGAATCGCAAGGGCGTTGCTGGCCAACGGCAGGGTTTGAAGGAAGCGATAGGAAGTTAACAGTACACAACGAAAGTGAACCTGATTCGGCAATTTAGGTGGGTAAGCGTGCAAAATAGCGTGAAGCCCGATACTCAATCAGACCTAGATTGTGCTTGAGGGTGGCATTGTTAACAGGGAGCCAGTGCAGTAACTGGGGAAGCCTGACATCACATCCGAGCAAACGTCGGAAGCATAAACTCAAGGCGAGAGCCAAGATCTATGTTGGTGCGAGGTGGCAGATGAATCCGTAGTAGTGAGTAAAGCTCGGCCGGTGAAGCCCAGTAATGGTGTGGAGGATAAAACTGAGCTGACCATCAGTAACACGTCTGATGGGACAACATTTTGCCAAAAGCAATCTGGTGTTGCGAAGGGATGAAGTACATTTTAAGTCTGTGATGAGCAGATGTTTTTTTTCAGTGGTATACAAGTTGATTAGCTATCGAGGTATTCCGTCTCGGTCTTTGTGAAAGCAAAGCACTGAAGCGAGAAACCGTACAAGGGAGTAACTCTGACTCACTCTAGTAAATTGCCATTGAGCTAGAAGGCTAGAGAGTGGAGTGAAATACACCAACACTGTGAGAGAGCATTTGTCCCCACACGGCACACAATCTAAAGGAAAAAGTTGAGAGTTTACTACAGTTTATATGGTCACTTGCTCCACAAAGAGCGACTCTATAAAGGATTTAAAAAAGTGTGGAAAGCGAAAGGCGCGGCCGGAATAGATAGGCAGAGCCTAAGCGACTACGCCCAAAATCTGAGTGATAACCTAGATCAACTTCTTCTGGAACTCAAAACCAAGCGATACACCCCTCAACCCGTCAGACGGGTAGAAATACCGAAAGATGATGGTGGGGTGCGATTACTTGGGATCCCAACAGTACGGGATAGAGTTGTCCAACAAGCTCTAAATGATCTATTAACCCCAATCTTCGAAGAGCAGTTTCACCCATCCAGCTTTGGGTATAGACCGAATCGAAGTTGTCACGATGCTATAAACAAAGCGACGATGTTCATCCGTCGATACGGAATGCAACACGTCGTAGATATGGACTTATCGAAGTGCTTCGATAAGCTCGATCATGAGCTTATTCTAAAAAGCATTAAGAAACGAGTCACAGACAGTAGCGTACTGGAGCTCATCAAACAGTTCCTGAAAAGTGGCGTAATGGTTGATGGAGAGTGGCAGCATACCGAGATAGGTAGTCCGCAAGGTGGAGTAATAAGCCCACTGATAGCGAACATCTATCTGGATGCGTTTGATCAAGAGATGCGAAAGCGAGGACATCGAATAGTCCGTTATGCCGACGACATACTGATCTTCTGTCGCAGCCGTAAAGGTGCAGAAAATGCGCAAGTACAGGCAACGAAGGTCCTGGAAAAACAGCTCAAGTTAACGGTGAACGAAACCAAATCACACATAGCGCACAGCGGCGAAGGTGTGAAATTCCTTGGAATAGAAATCGGTAGCCATTATAGCCGTATTCAGCCAAAGAAAATGTCGACGTTCAAAGGAAAGTTGAAGCGAGTGACAAGACGCAATGGCGGTAAGCCATTGTTAGAAGTCATTAAACAACTGAATCCACTTCTGAGAGGGTTCAGCCAGTACTTTCGAATAGCGAATGCCAACAGGGAGTTTAAGAAACTGGCCGCGTGGTTAAGGCGAAGACTTCGCAGCGTCCAATTACGATTATGGAAAAAACCGACCCGACTCCACCGCAGGCTAAGACAGCTAGGTTACGAAGGGTCATTCAGGTATATCTGTATGGATAGTTGGAGAAATGCTGCGAGTCCATTAGCCAGTTACTCGATGCCAAATCAATGGTTTAACGACCTTGGATTAGTGAATCTTGAACACGTTAGGACAGGATATGTGTTCAGCCATTATGCTGAATGGAAATGTGCATGAGCCGTATACGAGGTCCGTACGTACGGTTCTGTGAGAGGGATGAGGCGGAGACGCCTCACCCTACTCGATGTTTACGACTGTCTTTTGTTTACAACTGTCTATGTATTTACAACGACCTATTTGTTGGCGTGTTCTTCTACTAATTCAGTGTATCTGTTGAGCCCAGCTTCTAAATCGGCGATGAGATCGTCGGTGTCTTCAAGTCCAATATGCACTCTTATGAGTGTGCCTTCAAAGTTTGGGTTGGCAACGGTTCTAAGGGCGTTAAAGCTTTTAGGTTCGTTAGCTAAGATTAAGCTCTCGTAACCGCCCCAAGAATACCCCATGCTGAAGTGTTCCATACCATCGAGTAATGCAGTGGTTGCTCGTGGGTAGCTGGTTTTTAATACGAACGAAAATAGGCCATTACACCCACTAAAATCGCGTTGGTAAACGTCATGGCCAGGGCAACTCTCAAGTGCTGGGTGACGAACGTGATCGACTTCAGGACGAGTCGCCAACCAGTTTGCAATTTTTACACTATTTTCTTGGTGTTGTTTCAAGCGAACATCTAGCGTTCTTAAGCCACGTAGACCTAAGTAAGCGTCATCAGGAGAGACACATTGCCCCATCAGATAGCTTTGTTCACGCAGTTGGGGCCAGTGTTTTTCATTGGCAACCGCAGTCCCCAGCATGACATCGGAATGACCAACGATGTACTTAGTTGCGGCTTGAATGGAGATATCGACACCAAATTCAAACGGAGAAAACAAGACACCGGCAGCCCAAGTATTATCGAGCATCACGACAATATCATGTTGGTGAGCAATACGCGCAAGAGTTGGGATGTCTTGCACTTCCATGGTGATAGAGCCAGGAGATTCAGTGAACAGTACCGTGGTGTTCGGCTTGATTAGGTCGGAGATACCGTCGCCAATCATTGGATCGTAGTACGTGGTTTCTACGCCCATTTTCTTCAAAATGGTGTTGCAGTAATCTCGGGTTGGTTCATAACAGGTGTCGACCATCAAAATATGGTCTCCAGTTGATACGAACGACAGAATGGCATTTGCAATCGCTGCTGTACCACAAGGGTATAATGCACAACCAGCACCGCCCTCAACTTGCACCATGGCATCTTGGAAAGCAAAGTGGGTTTGAGTACCGCGACGGCCATAAAATAACGTCGAGCTTTGACGTTCTTGAGCGGCTTTATTTTTTTCGGCAACGGTGTCAAAGACAACGGTAGAAGCTCGCTGTACTGGTGGGTTAACCACACCATGAGTCCATTTCTTATTGCGGCCCGCAGTGACCAGTTTAGTTTGCTTTTTTTCGCTCATCGACTTTCCTTGTTCTAAATATCTTAATGTGGTTAAAAGAGCGGCTTAAGCTGCTATCACTGAGTTAATATAAAACCGTTTGCGAGACAGGAACGCAAGCGATAATTCAATAATTTAAAGCAATGGGCTGAATAAGAAATACGCGCGCTCAAAAAATCGGTGGATCAGACCACGCTCAGACCATGTGGCGGATTCGATCTTATGTGCGCTTTCTATATAGGACTGTTGTAACCAATACAATTCTTGTGTGAACGCCGTATCATCAACCGCAAGAGTCACTTCGAAATTGAGCCAAAGGCTTCGCATATCCAAGTTAACTGTACCTATCAAACAGTATTGTTGGTCAATAACGACTGATTTCGTATGCAGTAAACCACCGCTGAACTCATAGATCTCAATTCCCGCGTTCAATAGCTCTGTGTAGAAAGCTTTAGAGGCCCACTTCACCATAATCGAGTCATTGCGATGAGGGATGATCAGTTCTACTTTAACTCCACGCTGTGCCGTCATTTTTAAGGTATTGAGCAGATCTTCGCTTGGGACGAAATAAGGAGTAGTAATACGGACAGATTCTTTGGCCTGATTAATAGCAAGCGTAAGGACCTGTTGAATCAAGTTCTCTGGCATACCGGGGCCTGAAGGGACAACTTGTACAGGATGTAGACCTGAACTTTTGTCGACAGGGCAGGTTGGATACATTGGCAATATACGTTCACCGGTTTCTACTTCCCAATCCCAAGCATGGATAGCCGATAGCACATTAACGGTTGGCCCTGTTACGCGTACCATGACATCGATCCACTGTCCGACCCCTGCATTTTGTTTGAAATGAGCGGGGTCGACCAAGTTCATTGACCCGGTGTAGCCAATCTCGTCATCAATAACGATTATTTTTCTGTGTTGTCTCAGGTCAAGACGACGCAGGAATACCCTAAACGGAGACACGGCTAATGCCTGAACAACGTCGACCCCCGCATCACGTAGCATCTGGCTCCAATGGCTTTTGAAAAAGCGATGGCTACCAGCAGAGTCCAGTAGTACTTGCACTGTTACGCCGCGCTTTGCCGCTCGGATCAACGCACTCGCGACTGAATCTGCTAACCCTCCAGGGTGCCAGATATAGAACTCGACCCGAATACTGATACAGGCTTGTTCAATGTCTTCAATGATGGAGTGAAGAATGTCGTCGGGTGATGTCTGTAGTGAGAGCGTGTTACCACTTAATGCCGGGATTCCCGTTCTGTTGGAGCACAAATCGTGAATTTGTGTCATCTGGTCATTCAATAACTCGGGATGATGGGCTTGGCAATCATGCAACTGATTAAACCAAAACTCGTATGGACTGAACATTTGTTTTGCTCGCTCGGCGCGTTTTCTGCCGAGGTTCAGTTCGCCAAATAGGAAATAACAAAATACCCCAGCGACAGGAATGATATAGATGATCATTAACCAGGCTAAAGACACGCTGACTGGGCGGCGTTTCATTACGACACGAATGGTGACACCAGCAACTAACACCCAGTAGAGAATCAGGCCGATTAATGCAACTAATTGGTAGAATTTATCCATTATTTCAGTAAGTAACTTAGTGAATATTCACCTCAATACTACCACCAAAATTAATAAACAAATATCGAGAAAGTATTACCGTTGGTGTCATATTGGCTTTATTTGCTTGGTCGATGGATGAAAGAGTTAAGGGGCATGTTAAAGGTGATTGGTTTGTGTGGCTGAAATGTGATTTGAATGTAGACAAAAAGAGGGGTTTTGATTGAAATTTCAGCGTTTGATTCGAATGAATAGCTTTGTGGCGATTAAATATGCCATCTCCTCTTTTAATTTTAATCTTAAACTGTTCTACTTACCATCCTTGTAAATAAACACAGAATTCCGCCAGTGTAAATTTTTATTTACACTGGTATTGGTCAACACAAAACGGTAAAGATTTATGGCAACTAGTTCTCGAGGTCAGTTCTCTTCTAAACTGGGCTTCATTATGGCAGCGGCAGGTTCTGCGGTTGGTCTAGGAAATATTTGGGGGTTCCCAACTCAAGCAGCAAGCAATGGCGGCGCAGTATTCCTTCTCACCTACCTAGTTATGGTGTTCATTTTAGCTTGCCCAATGCTTATTGCTGAATTGACGATTGGTCGATACGGTCAATCTAACCCAATCCAGTCTCTTAAAGCGATCTGGCCGAATGGGAAGTTAGGAGCGGTGTTATTGGGCGTTACCGCGATGGTGACGGTGTCATTAATTCTAAGCTTTTACGCCATTATCGCGGGCTGGCTGATTGGCGAGTTTGCAGGCAGCGCCTTTGACATGATCGGGCTCAATAGTGCCGCTACGTGGATAACCAGTTTTGGTCTTGAGCGTAACCTGTTGCTGATGGTTCTGTTTATGGCTCTGACCATGTACGTTGTACGAGCCGGTGTTGCCAATGGTATTGAACGCTGGTCTACTCGTTTGATGCCAGCTTTGTTATTGCTATTTGGTTTGATGATCACATACATCCTATTTCAAGAGGGTGCGATTGAAGGCCTAAAAATGTATCTTGTACCTGATTTTTCTCATTTTGATGCGGATCTTCTCGTCAGTGCAATGGGGCAAGCGTTCTTCTCGTTGTCGCTAGGCGTCGGCACCATGATGGTGTACGGTTCTTATCTGCAAAAGGATACCAATATTCCGAAAACGGCCATTCAAGTTGCGCTGGTTGATACCGGTATTGCTTTTGGTGCAGGACTATTAGTATTGCCAGCAATGTTTGTTGCAAAACATAACGGGGTCGAAATTTTTTCTGCCGCCGGAGAGTTGCTAAGTTCAGATACGTTAGTATTCGCTGTGCTTCCAGCCATGTTCGATACCATGGGCGGCCTTGGTATTTTGGCGAGCATGTTATTTTTTGCATTAATGATGATTGCGGCGCTCACTTCTTCTATTTCTATGCTTGAAGTGCCAGTCGCCTGTGCGATTGAAGAGTTAAAGCAGAAACGAAATATCGCTGTGTTATGGATCGGCGCGATAATTACCGTAGTTTCAGGGTTGATCGTTTTCAATTTTGGCGCACTGTTTGGTTTAGTCATCGAAATAACAACGGTTTATGCACAGCCAATTTTAGGCATGTTATATGCGCTACTGGTTGGTTGGGTATGGCATAGAAACCAAGTTTTGGAAGAGCTTAAACAGGGTAACCCTGAAATTGAAAATAGCTGGTTCTGGAAAATTTGGCCAACTTACGTTCGTGTGGTTTGCCCACTGATGATGCTATTGGTTTTCTTTGCGTAACATTTAAGTATTTTGTACACCAACAAAGCCCTAATTAGTTAGGGCTTTGTTGGTTCTATCAGGGATCAAAAGGCTGGAATAATTGCATGATCTGGCTATACTCTAGCGCCTGCACATCTTGCTGTTAACCGACAAACCCGCATTGGTAATTTATGTTCGATATCTTGTTTACCCATCCTGATTTTTACATCATCAATAAACACCCTGGTGTTAGTGTTCACAAGGACGATGGCGACACGTCTTTATTGATCGAAGTGGCGAAGCACACCGGTGATGCAAAGTTATACTTGGTACATCGTTTAGATAAGATGACATCAGGCATGCTGATTTTAGGCCGACATAGCAACGCTGCTCGCGACTTATCAGCGCTATTTTCAGAAAGAAAAATCAGTAAATTCTATCTCACTCTGGGTGCTAAGAAGCCTAAGAAGAAGCAGGGCTTGGTAAGTGGCGACATGGAACGTTCTCGACGCGCAAGTTGGAAGCTACTGACGACCAAAGTTAACCCAGCAGTGACACAGTTTTTTTCTGTAGCAGGGGAAAATGGCGAGCGCGTATTTCTCTGTAAACCCCATACTGGAAAAACACACCAGATACGCGTAGCGTTAAAGTCTGTAGGCTCTGCCATTGTTGGTGATGATATCTACAATGCGGGTAATAAAGCAGACCGGGGTTACTTGCATGCTTATGCCTTACGATTTGAATATCATGGCGAAACATTCGAATATGTATGTAACCCGGCCGAAATTTCAAACCTTGGTCAGAAATGGTCAAGTGAAGCTGTTAAACAAGCGTTGTTAGAATGGCAAACTCCTTGGCAACTCGCATGGCCTGCAATTAAATGAGTGAAATGATGAATAAAGACGCGTTATCCCAACTTTGGCCGCTTCTAGAAGAAGCACTAGAACAAGCACCTAATGAATTACGTCGATTATTTCACGGTCGTGGTCAATGTTATGAAGGCTTAGAACAAATGACGATCGATTGGCTACAAGGTCAGTTGGTTGTGCATATATTTAAGCCTGCTGGCGACGATTTTTTAGTGGAGCTTAATAACGGTTTATTGGCTCTAACAGAAAGCACGGCTTGGAGCGCTAAAATGGGTCGCGCTATTTTGGTACAACACCGTTACCTTGAAGGTTCGCCATTTGAAACTGTTTTTGGTGTGCCAGAGCTAAAACCAGTCGTTGAAGAGCTGGGTTTGAAATACCAACTTGAGCTAGGTAAAAACCAGAACTTTGGCCTGTTTCTAGACATGCGTTTAGGCCGTGAGTGGGTGGGTGAGCGTTCAAAGCAAAAGAAAGTTCTGAACCTGTTCTCTTACACATGTGGTTTTTCTGTTGCTGCCGTAGCGGGGGGCGCTGATCAAGTTGTTAATGTTGATATGGCAAAAGGGGCGTTAAGTCGCGGTCGAGAGAATCATCGTTTAAATGGCCACAATACCAATCAAGTTGCGTTTCTAGGGCATGATATTTTTAAATCTTGGGGCAAGATTAAAAAATATGGACCGTACGATTTGATCATTATCGATCCGCCATCTTTCCAAAAAGGCAGTTTTGCATTGACTAAGGACTACCAAAAAATCCTCCGTCGATTACCCGATCTATTAGAGCAAGGTGGTGAGGTGTTGGCTTGTGTAAATGCACCAAGCGTGACACCGGATTTCCTGATTGATTCGATGAAAGAAGAAGCCCCAGCGCTGACCTTCCAATATCGTCTTGATAACCCGCTCGAGTTTAAAGATAGCGATCCAAACTCGTCATTAAAGGCGCTTGTTTTTAGCTAATTTTACGATAAATAGGCCGTGTCTATTTTAAGCCTCCAAATACGATGTATTTGGAGGCTTTTTTATTATGCGCTTTATTTCATATTTGTCGGAATATGAATCACGCATGTCACATATGTTTAATTTAATTTTAATAATTGGATGCGGCAACTACGTAGGTGAATTTTTTAAAGTACCTATTTGGTCGTTGCTAATTATTGTTATTTTTCAATTGAATACTTTTTTCATTAACGGATTTGTACGTATTTATACGTAGTTATAATAAGGGATGCGTCACAAGCCTAGTGCTTTTCTGCGTGGTCTCGCTGATTTTATTTTTAGTGCTTCTGTTCCAAGGTTGGGTCACTGCGTTATGCAAAATTGATTGCAATAACGTAAGTGAATCGAATCTAGCAAGGATGGAAACATGAACTTGATTAACCAATCAGTAAAACGAGTGCTGAAAACAGTACTGGTTGTTGCGACAACAAGCATTGCGATGCTTTCCTTAAATGCTCAAGCCGCGGATAAAGTATATCGTTTGAAGTTGGCCGAAACATGGGGACCAAACTTCCCTGTTTTTGGTGATGCCACTAAAAACATGGCTGCAATGGCTGAAAAAATGTCGAATGGTCGTTTGAAAATTCGTATTGATTCAGCGAACAAGCATAAAGCGCCATTGGGTGTTTTCGACATGGTAAAGTCTGGTCAATATGATATGGGCCATTCAGGTTCGTACTATTGGAAAGGTAAAGTGCCTAACACCCTTTACTTTACCTCAATGCCCTTTGGTATGACGCCAGCAGAGCAATACGCGTGGTTCTACCACGGTGGTGGTATGGAATTGATGGATCAAGTTTACTCGCCTCACAATCTTTTATCCTTTCCTGGCGGTAATACAGACATCCAAATGGGCGGCTGGTTTCAAAAAGAAATCAACAGCGTAGAAGACCTTAAAGGGTTGAAAATGCGTATCCCTGGTTTTGCTGGCGAGATCCTAGCGGAGCTCGGCGCGAAACCAACCAACATTGCACCGGGCGAGCTATACACGTCACTAGAGCGACGCACGATTGACGCACTAGAGTGGGTAGGTCCATCGCTAGATTTGCGTATGGGATTCCATAAAATCGCGCCTTACTACTACACAGGTTGGCATGAGCCGGGTTCAGAGCTTCAGTTTCTTGTGAACAAGCGTACGTGGAACAAATTGCCAGAAGATTTACGTGAAATCTTACGTGTAGCAATGCGTACCGCAGCTTACGATATGTACACACAAGCGACCCACGAAAGTGGTAAAAACTGGGTTTCAATGAAAACGGAATACCCTGACGTGCAAGTGAAAAACTTCCCACCGTCTGTTATGTCAGCATTAAAAGAAGCGAACGATCGTTTACTTACCAAGCATGCTGAAAAAGACGACTTAGCAAAAGAGATCCAAAAATCTCAAGCGGATTACTTACAACAAGTACGTTCGTGGACGGATATTTCTCATAGAGCTTATCTAAACAGCCAAGCGAAATAACGAACTGACCAATAATAATGCCAGCAACAATGCGTAAGCATGAGCTGGCATATTAGTATTATTAGCCATAAAAATAACAACAGTCGTTAAGAGAATTAAGTCCACAATTAGGAACACGACATCGTGTTCTGCCTTTAATTTCCCAGGGAGTATGGAATGAGAAGTTTGATCGTTATCGAACGTATGTTCAACCGCATCGGAGATGTATTAGGTTGGCTTTCCAGCATACTGTTTTTGCTACTACTAGCGAACGTAGTGTATGACGTAATAATGCGGTACGCGTTTAATGATGTGTCCATTGGGTTCCAAGAAATGGAATGGCATCTGTTCGCCAGTGTGTTTTTATTAGGTGTCCCATATGCCATTAAAGCCGGAGGACACGTTCGGGTTGACGTGTTTTACGAGCGTCTTTCAATGAAAGCCCAAGCCATTATTGATATTTTAGGCACCCTTATTTTCCTCATTCCTTTTTGCCTATCAGTTGCTTGGTTTGGTGTTGACTTTGCTAAAGAAAGTTACGCGTTAGGTGAAACATCCGGCGACCCGGGTGGCTTACCTTATCGTTGGATTATAAAAGCGATGATTCCACTTTCATTCTTTTTCATGGCGGTAAGCGGCATCGGATTGCTGCTACATTCGCTCAATAAACTGGTTAACCCAAGATTGCTTTACCAAGCAGAGAAGTAAGGAAGCGAGATCATGATTGGAATAGTAATGTTTTTTGTTGCGCTGCTTGCGCTGCTACTAGGGTTCCCAGTTGCGTTTACGTTTGGAGGAATCGCATTAATTTTTGGAGTGTGGGCTGAAGGCATAGAAATGTTTGCCTTCATGCCATATCGCATTCAATCCATTATGGAAAACACGGTACTCATGGCCGTCCCATTATTTGTCTTTATGGGGTTAGTTCTACAAAAAACCAAACTAGCGGAGCAATTGCTCGAGTCTATGGGGCGACTTTTTGGAGGCGTTCGTGGTGGTATCGCCATTTCAACGGTTTTGGTGGGTGCATTGTTGGCAGCATCGACCGGTGTTGTTGGTGCATCAGTCGTAGCTATGGGGCTTATTTCATTGCCTGTGATGCTGAAATACAATTACGATAAGGGGCTTGCCTGCGGCACGATTTGCGCTTCAGGGACGTTAGGGCAAATTATTCCGCCATCTATCGTTTTAATTTTGCTCGGTGATGTATTAGGGGTTCCCGTAGGAGACTTATTCCAAGCGGCTATCGGTCCTGGTTTCATGTTAGTGGCTGCTTATATTGCATACATACTGTTTTATGCTTATCGAAACCCTCAAGCGGCTCCGGCGATCGACCGAGACGATTCTATTAGCCGCAGCAAGGAAGTGATCACTGCACTTAAAGCCGTTGTTCCTCCTTTAGCTCTGATTGTTGTTGTTTTGGGTTCCATTTTTGCTGGGGTTGCAACTCCAACGGAGTCCGCTGCACTCGGGGGAGCAGGCGCCATTGTTCTTGCGATTATGTATCGTGAATTCAGTTGGAAAATGGTTTATGACGCTTCGAAAGAAACCGTAAAAGTTACCGCGATGGTATTCGCTATTTTACTTGGCGCTACCGCCTTCTCTATGGCATTTACCTATACCGGTGGTGACTTATTGGTTGAAGAATGGATGCTTGAATTACCGGGGGAGAAATGGGGCTTTCTTGTTATTACGATGTTGGTCATTTTAATTCTGGGTTTCTTTATCGACTTTGTTGAAATCTGTTTTATCATCGTGCCTATCTTGGCACCCATCGCTGAGCTGATGGGCATTAATATGACATGGTTTGCGATACTCGTTGCGATGAACTTGCAAACGTCATTCTTAACACCACCGTTTGGATTTAGCTTGTTCTATTTGAAAGGCGTTGCTCCAAAGGGGGTCACAACTCGAGATATTTACCGAGGGGTAATGCCATTCATCGGCATTCAGATATTGGTTCTCGGTTCTATACTGGCGTTCCCTGCATTTTATGGAATGTGACAGGCTTCGAGGTTGTGAATAACAAGTTTTAACAATGTAACAAATGTTGATAAATTGAACGTGCCTATCTTAACTGTTAGATAGGCCGTTTTTTATTTGGAGGATAGGGAATGCCTCTTAAAGCTAAATTGATTTTATTGACTTTACTGCCTTTGATGCTTGTTACGGCTAGCATTAGTTGGGTCTCATTCCATCAGGCAAAAACGTTGGGTGAACGTGAAGTCGAGACTCTAAGAAGCTCCTTGATAAAATCCCGAGAGCAAGCATTAAAAGATAGCGTTGATCTCGCTTTTGACGCCATTCGCCATGTCTATCAAGACCCTGCACTTGAAGAGCATCAAGCTAAGTTACAAGTCCGTCAGATTCTCACGCGCCTACGCTATGGCAGTGACGGCTATTTTTTTGCATATGATAGTAACGGCATCAATCTTGTCCACCCAATACAGCCGGAACTCGTCGGCAAAAACTTGCTACACATTCAAGACGAAAACGGTAATTTCCTTATTGAATCCTTGCTAGACCAAGCTCAAAGTGGGGGTGGCTTCCATCAATATTTGTGGCAAAAACCCTCAACGGGAGAAACCGTACCTAAGCTCAGTTATGCAGCATGGTTAGGAAAGTGGAACTGGATGATTGGTACGGGTCTGTATATCGAGGATGTCAGCTTAGAAGTGGCCAATATGCAAGCGGCAATAAGCAAGAATATTGAAACAACGGTATTTTCGATTGTGGTCATTTTGGTGGTTACGGTCGGGGTGATTATTGTTTTGACGTTAGCGATAAATTTACATGAACATAGATTAGCGGATAAGAATCTTAAAGAGTTAGCCCACAAAACAGTCATGTTTCAAGAGGACGAAAAGAAGCACCTTGCACGAGAGCTCCACGATGGGATCAATCAATTATTGGTTTCCAGTAAGTGTCATTTAGAGTTACTTGGCGACAACTTACCCGATTCAAATTATTCGAAACATTTGGAACAATCTCAGCAATCTATTATGACTGCCATTAATGAAGTGAGGCGAATTTCTCACAATTTGAGGCCAAGTGCTTTGGATGATATAGGCTTGGAGTCGGCGCTAACGACATTACTACAGGATTACCAAGCGCATTCTGGTATTCAAGTTGAAACGTTATATGATACACAAAAAGGGCGCTTGAAATCTGAAGCGGCAACAACCTTGTATCGAGTCGCTCAAGAGTCACTTAATAATATTGAAAAACATGCTAGAGCGAAAAAAATCACCATCATATTGCAACAGATGGGAAGTCTACTTCAACTTGTTGTAAGAGATGATGGTATAGGGTTTAACCCAAGACAAATCCATGGACTAGATGGTATCGGGCTTAGGAATATGCGCGAGAGGGTAGAGTTCATTGGCGGTGAGTTTGAATTGGAAAGTGAGCCTGAGATCGGGACGGAGATTACCGTGTTACTCAACTTAGAAGGATTAGTAGGATGAGTAAATTAATTACTGTGGTCATTGCTGATGATCACCAAGTGGTATTAGATGGATTTATTGCTCGTCTTGAACGCGAGCCTGAAATACAGGTTATTGGTACCGCCAGTAATGGTGTGGAAGCGCTTGAGGTCGTTAAACAAAAAAAGCCAGATGTCACCCTAATGGATATTAGCATGCCAGTAATGAATGGCATTGATGCGACGCGGTTGATTAAAGAAGAGTTACCAGAGGCCAAAGTCGTGATGTTGACTATGCATGACAACCGAGAGTACATCATGCAGGTGATGCAAGTTGGAGCGATGGGTTACATGCTTAAAGAAATCAGCGCGGAAAAAATGATTCAAGCGATCAAAACGGTTAACCAAGGCTCAACGTACTTTTGCGAGTCTGTCACTCAGACGTTGTTTACTCAGCAAGTTGCGCCAACGCCATTAGTTAGCAACCCGTTAACTCGACGCGAAGAGTCTGTGTTGAGACTGGTGGCGACTGGTTGTAGTAGCAAAAAAGTGGCAAACCTACTCAACATTAGTTATCGGACGGTAGAAACGCATCGTCAAAATATTAAGCATAAGCTGGACTTACACTCTACTGCAGAATTGGCAAAATATGCGTTGGAACAAGGGTTAATAGAGTAGCGGGAACTGAATGATGGAATAAGATTGTATGACCATCGATAGACTACCAATGGTCACAATCAGAGGTGTGAAACCTGTTTTATTCTGGTTTAGTAATACTGCCGATTTCTAGTAGCGGCGCCACATCGTAGTTTTCTGCGTTCATCATCGAAGAAATACGTTGAACTGACGATAGCAACAGGCTTTGTTCCCACTCTTCGAGTTCTTGAAATTGATTGATAAAGTTCTCTTGTAGCGGAAGAGGTGACTTTTGTAGAATTTCTTTGCCTGCATCGGTTAAATGAGCATGAACTTTTCGTTTGTCTGTTAGATTACGCTGGCGTAGAACATAACCATTACGTTCTAAACGATCTAATATGGTCGTTGCTGTAGCTTGGCTCATATTGGTATGGTTAGCTAGGCTGCGTATTGTTACTTCACCTAACTCTCGAATTGAACGCATTAAGATTAGCTGAGGGCCGGTTAATCCAGACTCCTTACTTAACTTCTTAGAGTGCAGATCTATGGCTCTAATAATTTGCCTAATCGAAACGAGCACTTCTTCGTGTTTTTCCACCACAATATCCTATGAAATTTTTTGCCAAAACTACACTAAAAACCCTTGCCTGAAAAGGCTGAAATCGTATTTCTGTCTTCAAGAAAGTGAATAATTTTGACAACTGTGATCCCATGGATATACGAGAAATGTTTCGTGTACGAATGAAATGCGTGATCGACTCTGTAGATTAAGTAATCGCTTGGCATGATTATTTAGAGGTAACAGGTTAATTTGCGGGCAAATGCTAGCGTTCTTGTCCGTCATTGTTTAGAATTTACCAATCGAATTTACGGCTAAATGTTATGATCACTAACTAATAAATGGCTATTTTGCTCTTTATGGGTTTTTTCGTCATAGAATTTCACCTTATAAAAACGTCAAAAAACGTCAAAATTATTGACAGAGAGGACAAATGACAAAGGGAATCGATAAGTACAGTATCGACAGTACCGACTACACAGTTGGTCAAGATAACGTACAAAAGTGGGGTTTTGATGTACACAACCCAGTATTCGGGATCAGTGCCGGTTTAATCGCCCTGTTCTTGGTTGCAATCATGGTTGCTGATGCAGACGCTGCAAAAGCAACATTGGACGGCATTAAATGGCAGATTATCGGCGCATTTGATGGTCTGTTTATGTGGGCAGGTAACATTTTTGTTATTTTCTGCCTAGGCTTGATTGTTTCTCCTTACGGTAAAATCCGTTTAGGTGGCCAAGACGCGACGTCTGATTATTCTTTCTTCTCGTGGCTATCTATGCTGTTTGCAGCAGGGATGGGCATCGGTCTTATGTTCTGGAGTGTGGCAGAACCTGTGGCTTATTTCACCGGTTGGTTTGAAACGCCGCTTGGTGTTGAAGCAAATACACCGGAAGCGGCAAAATTAGCACTTGGCGCAACCATGTTTCACTGGGGTCTACACCCATGGGCAATCTACGGTGTTGTAGCGCTTTCTCTTGCATTCTTTACTTATAATAAAGGCATGCCACTGTCTATTCGTTCTATTTTCTACCCAATTTTGGGCGATAGAGCGTGGGGCTGGCCGGGCCACATTGTTGATATTCTTGCCGTACTTGCTACGCTATTTGGTTTGGCGACATCGCTTGGCCTAGGCGCACAACAAGCCGCGAGCGGTATCAACCATGTATTTGGTATCGATGGCGGTATGGGATTACAGGTAGCGGTTATCCTTGTGGTGACATTATTGGCCGTTGTTTCGGTAATCCGTGGTATTGATGGTGGTGTGAAAATCATCAGTAACATTAATATTCTTATTGCGCTTGTGCTACTGATTTTTGTTGGCCTCGTTGGTTGGGCGGTATCTTTGGGCTCAATCCCAACGACGTTCATGGCTTACGTTGAAAACATTATTCCTTTGAGTAATCCGCATGGTCGTAACGATGAAGCATGGTTCCAAGCTTGGACTGTATTCTACTGGGCTTGGTGGATTTCATGGTCACCATTCGTAGGTATGTTTATCGCGCGTGTTTCTCGTGGCCGTACGGTACGTGAATTCCTAACAGCAGTATTAATCGTACCAACAGTTGTGACCATTCTTTGGATGTCAGTATTTGGTGGTCTTGCGATTGACCAAGTGATCAACGAAGTGGGCGTGTTAGGTGCAAATGGTTTACGTGAAGTACCGCTAGCAATGTTTGAAATGTTTGAAGCGCTACCGTTTGGTACGGTTCTATCACTGATCGCTATCTTGCTTGTTTTGGTCTTCTTTATCACGTCTTCAGATTCTGGTTCATTGGTTATCGACAGCATTACTGCTGGTGGTAAAGTTGATGCACCTGTTGTTCAGCGTGTGTTCTGGGCAATGATGGAAGGTGCGATTGCCGCTGCTCTGCTATGGGTTGGTGGAACGGAAGCAATTCAGGCGCTGCAAGCGGGTGCTATTTCTACGGCACTACCGTTTACCTTTATCTTGTTAGCAATGTGTGTGAGCTTGCTAATGGGTATGCGCACGGAGCGTGGTTACCGCTAAATTGATTGGCTGTAATTGAAAATATAAAAAAAGAGGCGAACTTAGTTCGCCTCTTTTTTTCCTTCGTGACGCGCTAAATTACGCGCCTATAGCCATACATCTTTGATTGGTGTGTCGGCAGAATAGTGGTGCATCAACTGCGCTTGTAACAGTTCAGCAGTGGCTAGTGCATCGGTTAAAGCGTGGTGTGGAGTATAAGCGGGCAGGCCATAGCGCGTTCTGCTAGAGCCTAATCGGATTGACTGCGGTTTAACGCCTTTAAGGCGATTCATTAAACCCCCAGCCCATTTTTCTTGGACTTGGGCTTCGATTTCCATGGTATCCATTACCGGAAATACAATACCTTCACCTATACGTTCTTTTAGAGCGCTATCCATGAATTCTCGTTCAATTTTTCGATAATGAACAACGACAATCTTGCCAGACAAAGCCTCTAGCACTTCATCAAGAATTCGCCTTAAATCCGGAGCATCAACAATATCGTTATGAGTGATACCATGAATAACCACTGACTCTTCTGCGAGCGGGGTGGTTGGGTTGACTATCCAATGCCGAGCTTGGTTGCAGTAGATCCGGTTCAGAGAAAAAGGTACAAGGCCAATACTCACTATGTCGTCACTTTGCGCGTCTAATCCCGTTGTTTCAAAATCGAGTGCTACGAAGGGGACTTGCGATAAAGGCGTTTCTTCTGAAACAACCCCTGTCTCGTAAAAGCTCTTTAAGCGCTCATCTCTTACCGAGCTTGCCTTCTCAGCAAATACCTTGGTCCAATCGTTCTTATTTTTACCAAATAGTTTATTCAACATGTGCTTTCTGGCCCCTATTTGAAGCTATTTGCTTGATAGCGGAACTTAAGAAAGTTTTGGGCATTACTTAAAATTTGGAAAGCATCTTTCAAGTTTCTACGTTCAAAATCGGACAAATTATCAGGTTCAATATTATTATCAGGGTCAATTTGTGACTCAACATCAATGGCCTGGTGACGTATTCTAACGGTAGAGATAAACTCCATTGCATCACGTAAGTCTTGAGCCCTGCCTTGTGGCAAGATACCAGCGTCTATGATGTCGTCTAAGCGCTCGAATGAGTTCTGAGAACGTGAGCCAACGGCAAGGGCATGAACACGAATAAGATCCGCTAGCGGAGCCGTACCACGACGCTTAAGGTTAATTGAATTTTTGTGCTGACCGTCTTTTTCCATTACAAAGCTCTTAAAGAAGCCTAATGGAGGCGTTCTGTTTAACGCATTGCGCGCTAAACAAGCTAAGAAGCGGTTGTTTTTACGAGCGCGTCGAACAATAAAACCGTTGAGTTGCTCGGCCCATTTAACCCGGCCATACACCCCATCTAGGTCAAAGAAGATAGAACTATTGAGCAGTGCTTTTGGATTAGGGTTATCAATCCAATCAGCGAAACATTCTTCCCATTCGCGTGTTGTCATGCGCCACATAGGGTTGGTTGCCATGATGTCACCGGTACACAAGACGTAACCGCACTGATCTAGCCCTTTGCAGACAAAGTCGGCTAACTGCGCAAAATAGTCACCGTGCAGGGCTTCGTCATAAGACTCATCGAGGATGATGGCATTGTCTTGGTCAGTCACAATAAGCTGTTCATCGCGAGCCATAGAACCGAGAGCTAGAAAACAGTAAGGGACAGGAGGTTCGCCAAACTTTTCTTCGGCTAATTCCAGGATGCGTTGTTTAAAACTGCGGCCAATAACAGACATCGCACTTCCCACCATGTGAGAGTTTGCGTCTTCGTTGACCATTCGAACAAAGCTATCTTTGACTTGTTCAGACAAGGCTTTAAGTTCATCAATGTTTTGTTGTTGGAAGATACTGCTAACAAGCAACAGTGAACTTTGAGACTCATAGCGTACGATATCAGAAACTTCGATAATGCCGATTGGTTGCTGATTTTTGAGTACTGGAAGATGATGAACGTTATACCTAAGCATGGTTAACATGGCTTCGTAAACATACGCATTATGATCAAGCGACACCAGCTCGGTTGTCATTACATCTGACACTGGATCCTCTGGGGATAAACCAGTTGCAAGTACGCGAGTACATAAATCTCGGTCAGTAATAATACCGATGACTGAGTTATCGTCTTCGTCTTCTTCTTCACGGTCGGGGTCGACAATAAGCAATGCAGAAACATTCTCTTCTGCCATTTTTATCGCCGCTTTTTGGATAGGTTCACTACGTTCAATGGTGATTGGTTCACGTGTAAGAAGGGTGCGTACTTTAGACGTAGTTAAATCATTGGCATCAGAACTGTTCGACATTGCTTGACGTAGGCGGGCTGCGTCTTCGACTTCGACAAAGTCTGCAAAGTTCTCATATTCTTCGTAGAGCTTTTGAAATGTTGCCTCAGGTATGCAGTAGACTAAGGTGTCTTCAATCGCCTTGACTGGAAAACGCACTTTGTTATTAGTCAATAACCCCATCTGGCCAAACAAATCACCTTCATCGAGTCGGTTATACAGCTCACCTTTACGTCGATAAACTTCCACTACGCCACTTCGAACAATGAAGAGATCGTGTATTTGATCGCCAAAATGAATGATTGGCGTACATTCACGATAATAAGAAATTTCGACATTGTGCGAAATGTCATTGAGAACTTCTTCTGGCAGTTCGTCAAAAGGAGGGTATTGAGCTAAAAAAGCTTTAATTTCCAGTATTTCAGCTTGCATTGGCGGGCTCGATTGAAGTGTTTTAACCATCCTAACCAATACATCAAACAAATGAAACCATCAGGCTATGGAAGTCTGATGGTTTTATGGCTTCTATCAATTATTGAGCGCATTTTTTTGACAATAAGTTAACGCATGAACTGGCCTATAAGGCGCTGCATCGACTCAAGGCGAACGACTAAATCGCTGGTTCTTGTTACTGATGTGCTCGACGTTTCACTGGTATTATTTGCCAATGTTTGGATGTTAGTTACGTTTCTATTGACCTCCTGAGTAACGTTAGCTTGCTGGTTTACTGCGGTCGCGATTTGATGGCTGCTATCTGTTACGTTAGCAAGCATTTCGGTGATGTTATTTAATACGACACCGGTTTCTTGAGCTCGGTGATTACACTCTTCTGACAGCTCTTTGCCACGAGACATCATCGATACCGCTTGTTTCGCGGTGTCTTGGAGTTGAGCGATCATGGCATGAATTTCATGAGTCGAAGATTGAGTTTTGGATGCAAGGTTTCTCACTTCGTCGGCGACGACAGCGAATCCACGTCCTGCTTCTCCGGCACGTGCAGCCTCAATAGCGGCGTTGAGTGCCAACAAATTGGTTTGTTCAGACACAGCGCCAATCACATCAAGGATCTGCTCGATCTTCTGACTATCCTCTGCGAGTTTGTCAACGATGTCGCGTGAGCGTTCCAATTCAGTCGCAAGATCCTCAACCGCGCCCATGGTATTTTCAATCATGAGTTTGCCTTTAAGAGATTCATTGTTGGCTTCGTCTGTAGACTGAGAGGCCGTTAGAGCGCTGTCTGAAACTTCTTGTATGGAATGGGTCAATTCTGTAATTGCTGTAGCGACTTGCTCGGTTTCATTACATTGTTGGTTGAGTTGTTGTTGAATAGTTTGTGTATTGCCAAATTCCTCTTCGGCTGAAATCAGCAATTTCCCTGTCGTGTCGGCTGTTCGGGCGGCAACAGCACACAATTGGGCTTTACGCATCATCAGAGCTAATTCGATACTTGAGTAATCATCGAATTTCCCCGTATATGGATGCTCCATTAGGGCGTTATCGTAAGAGTCTTTGGCAAGATCTTGAATGGCATTAATACGAGATTGTTGAATGAATCCAATGAATAAAGTCATGCAAGATAATGCGGCGATTGAGGCAAACAAGGCAGTTTGATCGCCAGAGAACAACCCTGCAACGCTAACAAGAGATAACACGGCAGCGAGTACTAATTGCCATTGATTATATCGGCGGCGTAGTGTCTGTTTAATGCCTGGCTTTTTGCCTTCTCGAAGGTTTTTATACAGAGACTCAGCTCGTTCAATTTGTTCATTCGTCGGTTTAGTACGAACAGACTGATGCTCTTCTATTTCACCAGCGCTATTAACAATAGGCGTTACAAAAGCTGAAACCCAATAATGATCGCCACCAGCGCAACTATTTTTTACCAGACCCATCCAACTTTGGCCGCTTTTAAGGTACTTCCACATTTGCGCGAAAGCAGGCTTTGGCATGTCTTGATGTCGCACTAAGTTATGAGGCCTGCCTAGGAGGTCGTCTTCTTGATATTCTGCTACATCACAGAATGACTCATTTGCTGAAGTAATAATGCTTTTAGGATCAGTAGTTGAAATGAGATTGTGTTCTTTTGGGTAGGATTTATTAGCCATACAACTCTCTAATATTGCAATTAAATTTCACGTGGTACGTAATGATTTGCAAATTAGCACAGTCGAATAATATCAGTGTGATTTAGATCAAGTACACCTGCTGTGACATAACTGATGGAATTGTAATTAGATGAAAAGATAGTTTGTGGGAATAGTTGTAGCTATTTGCACGAATTTTGTGAGGCAAGTCTACTTGGCTAAAAATAAAGCCAGCAAAATGCTGGCTTTATAGAGGGTACGGATAAGCTCTGCTCTATAGTACGGCAGCAAGGCCTTTACATAGTGGACCCATATTTGATTTAGTCATACCAGCAACGCTGATGCGGCCAGAACCGACAATGTAGATTGCAAACTCATCTTTAAGGCGGTTTACTTGCTCTTTGCTTAGGCCAGAGAAAGAGAACATGCCGTTTTGACGCTCGATAAAGCTAAAGTCGTGCGAAACACCTTCAGCTTTCAAGGTCGTTACGAACAGTTCACGCATCTCTTGAATACGGTCGCGCATTTCTGCAACTTCAGCTTCCCATTCAGCTCTTAGTGCGTCGTCGTTCAAAATGTAAGTTACGACGGCCGAACCGTGTGCTGGTGGGTTTGAGTAAATTGAACGAATGATGCTTTTAACTTGAGAGAACGCCGTTGTTGCGACTTCTTCGTTCTTAGCAACAAGGGTGAATGCACCCACACGTTCGTTGTATAAACCGAAGTTTTTAGAAAACGAACTTGCGACCAAAATTTCATTGTTGTATTTAGCAAAGGTGCGCAAGCCCGATGCGTCTTCTTCTACGCCTTTTGCAAACCCTTGGTAAGCAAAATCGAACAATGGGATGAGGCCTTTATCGGCACATAGCTTAGCCAGTACTTCCCACTCGTCCGCCGTTGGGTCGATGCCTGTTGGGTTATGACAACAGCCGTGTAGAAGAACGATGTCACCAGCAGCAGCTTGATTCAAGCTATCAACCATCGCGTTGAAATCTTTGTCTTTACTTTCTGCATTGTAATAGCCGTATTGAGCGGTTTCTAAACCAGCTGCAGAGAAAACGCCATTATGATTCGCCCAAGTTGGATTACTGATCCAAATTTTGCTGCTACTTAACTGACGCTTAATGAACTCACCAGCAACGCGAAGAGCGCCGGTGCCACCTGGGGCTTGTGCAGTTTTTGCTAGTTTATTGCTAACGATGTTTGAATCTGCGCCAAATAGCAATTTTTGAACGGCAAGGCCGTACTCAGCTGTACCTTCAATTGTTAGGTATGACTTGGTTTTTTCCGACTCTAACAAAGCGGCTTCTGCTTTTTTAACGGTAGCAAGAACGGGAGTCTGACCTTCTTCGTTCTTGTAAATACCGACACCTAGGTTAATTTTTTCTGCACGTGCGTCTTTCTTAAACTCTTCAGTAAGACCAAGAATCGGGTCGGCAGGGGCGGCATTGACTGTTTCAAACATAATCGGCTTCCATATTGATTAAAATGGGGATAGTGAAAGGTATCACCTAGTTATACCTTCCCAGTAGAAGGGATTCAACCGTAAATAAAGGGAATTTATTGCCTTATATTTAACTCGAATGATTAAGGTCATAAAATAACCAGTCAAAATGCGGTAATGAGCTAAGAATAGTGGGTTTTGGGTATGGTTTTGCATCTGTATTGGACGTAGGTGCAAAACCATTTACTTTGTTCGTGTGAGAAGTACTAGGCTGTCTGTGGGGAAGGGATCCCATTGTCTTCGCTGTTTTGTGCTGACTGGTCGGAGTATTGTTTAGCAATCGCCATAAACTCGTGTTCCATTGCAACAAAAGCGTCAACGACATCTGGATCGAAATGCGCGCCTTTACCTTTGATGATGATCTCTTTGGCTTCATCATGTGTAAATGCCGGTTTATAGACCCTCTTAGAGATTAAGGCATCATAGACATCAGCGACAGCCATTAAGCGGCCAGAAAGAGGAATGCTCTGGCCTGATAGCCCCAATGGATAACCACTTCCATCCCATTTTTCATGGTGAGAGAGTGATATCTCTTTCGCCACTTGAAGGAACGAACTGCTGCCAAGGTGCTGTTCTGCAATCGAAAGGGCTTTAGCCCCGATTTCAGGGTGTTGCTTCATTATTTCGAATTCGTCGAAGGTCAGCTTACCCGGCTTTAGCAATACTGCGTCAGGGATACCAACTTTACCGACGTCATGTAACGGTGCCGACTTATACAGCAGTTCAACGTAGTCTGGAGTTAATTGCTCCTGATGCTGAGGAGTGTCAGCTAAGTGGAGCGCTAACGATCGCACATATTCTTGAGTTCGGATGATGTGGGCGCCCGTTTCGTTATCGCGAGATTCAGCTAACGCGGCTAGGCTGGTAATGGCAACATCACGAGTGGTTTTAATTTCGTTTTGGCTTGATTGCAAAGTGTCTAACATTGTATTGGTTAAGGTGGCCATTACGCCCAATTCGTCATTGCTAAACACCGGAAGTCGAGTGTCCATTTCTCCTTTTGTGACCATTAACAATGAGCACTCTTGGCTGAATAGGACACGTTTCATTAACTTGGTCCAAAGCAGCATAATGGTTATGGCATAGCCTCCCAAAATTGCAGAGATATAGACAAACTCTTTTATAACGCTAATTTGCCCTGAACCATCAAATATTCTCTCGGGGTTATTCTTAAGCCAAAAAATATCCTTTAGAGCAACCAATGCAAGCATCAGCGTCAGAGTGACAAGCAGCAATACAACGAGCCCAATCATTTGCTTGACCATTGACTGGCGTTCACCTTTAAGTTGAAACTCTTGATGGTCTGCATGTGATAATGAGTCCATTTTTTTCATTTTAGCAACTAGCTGCAATATGGTGCCGGTGAAAAAACCAAATAGTGTCATGCCAAATAGGACTTTTAAGTTGCTATCTAGAGGGAAGTCGCTCATCAAATTATAGTAAAGAGCGAGCGGGATACTCGCAGTAAAGAAAGCAAGGGTGTCCAGTTGGGCAATTTTGAGTGCTTTCATCCATGAGGAATGGACGAGCAAAAAGTGGCGAGTTAAAAATAAGAACGTGAAAGTAATGGAAACATGAGTCAACACTTCTGATGCGGTTAGAGTCTCTAGCATAGGGCAAACTCTTCCTCCATATATGCCAAAAAGTGCGCCTGCAATGACATACAATTTCAGCGTTAATGAAGCATCATAGTTGCTTTGATTCATGGGAAGTCCTTATTTTTATTATTACTAACCAATTAGTAGTGTAGTGGAATTTTTGTACATTCTGATTAATACAAATTACGCCAGCCAAGCGTACCTATAAAGACCGTCAATTTAAATGTTAAATTTCATTGGAAATGTAAATAAGGGGATGAAGAGGCTAACATTTGAGCAGGAGAGAGGGTGCTCCTAGATAAATCTAGGAGCACAAATTTATTTTTTTAGTTTTAACTGAGATTCGATGGCATCGGATTCGATGTTTGGATTGTCAGAAAGTTTAGATTTAGCCCAATCATTTACATGTTTGAGGATGGCTGCGACCGCATGTTCTTTGTTTGGTGCTTCTTCAGCGGATACATCTAAAGCTTGCTTTGGATGTGAGCCTGTTGCGTCTTCAGCGATATGAAGCCAGTCAGGGTGCCAGTAGTAGGGTTGACCTGATGATGTTGTCCAATTGTGAACGCCGTTTGATTCGCCTTTGTATTCCAAATTTGCAGCATCAATTTTTTTCATTGTGACTCTCTCTTTGTTTTTATTCTTTATACTAAATCTTTAGTACTCTTGATAATTGGACTAGCGTTCACTTAAATTGGTTTCATTTTATTTAGGTGAGCAAACTCTAGTTATCAGTATAAATGTAACAAAGAAGTGATTTATAAAAGTGAGTTAGCTCTCATTACTGGTGCTTTAAACGCCGAATTGGTCACGTTTTGTCTTTGACGACTTTCAAGAGATAAAAAAAAGCCATCTCAATTAGATGGCTTTAATATATTCGTTTTTGTTAACTTTCTAATAATTAGAAGTTAGCGCTGCGTGCTGCACGAGGGAAAGGAATTACGTCACGGATGTTAGCCATTCCCGTTACATAAGTAACCAGGCGCTCAAATCCAAGACCGAAACCAGCGTGAGGAACAGTACCGTAACGACGTAAGTCTAAGTACCAGCTCATGTGCTCAGGATCGATGTTCATTTCTTCCATGCGTTTTTCTAGTAGCTCAATACGTTCTTCACGTTGTGCGCCGCCAATGATTTCGCCAATGCCAGGTGCAAGAACGTCCATCGCTGCAACGGTTTTGCCATCTTCATTCATACGCATGTAGAATGCTTTGATGTCTTTCGGGTAGTTTTTCACTACAACCGGTGCTTTGAAATGCTCTTCAGCAAGGTAACGCTCGTGCTCAGAAGACATGTCGATACCCCATTCAACAGGGAATTCGAACTCTTTACCTGAATCGATAAGGATCTGGATAGCGTCAGTGTAATCAACTTGAGCAAAATCAGAATCAACGAAATTCTCTAGGCGAGAAATCGCTTCTTTGTTAATGCGCTGAGCAAAGAACTCTAGATCGTCACGACGTTCTTCAAGAACGGCTTTAAATACATACTTAAGCATGTCTTCAGCCAATTTTGCAGCGTCATCAAGATCAGCGAACGCAATTTCAGGTTCAACCATCCAGAACTCAGCCAAGTGGCGACTTGTGTTCGAGTTTTCAGCACGGAAAGTAGGGCCGAAAGTGTACACTTTGCTTAGTGCACACGCATAGGCTTCAGCGTTAAGCTGACCAGAAACGGTCAGGAACGTTTCTTTGCCAAAGAAGTCTTTGTCGTAATCAACTTCGCCAGCGTCTGTCATTGGTGTGTTAACCATGTCTAGTGTAGAGACACGGAACATTTCACCAGCGCCTTCTGCATCAGATGCAGTGATAAGCGGAGCAGACATCCAGAAGTAGCCTTGCTCATGGTAGAAACGGTGAATAGCTTGAGACAAGCAGTTACGAACACGGGCAACAGCACCGATTACGTTCGTACGTGGACGCAAGTGAGCGACTTCACGAAGATACTCAATTGAGTGACGAGTCTTCGCCATTGGGTAGGTGTCTGGGTCTTCAACTAAGCCAACAACTTTAACTTCTGTAGCGGCAAGTTCAAAATCTTGGCCTTTAGCCGGAGATTCAACGATTTTGCCAGTTACCTCAACAGAGCAACCAGTCGTCAGTTTAAGAACTTCTTCCTGGTAATTATTCAACTCATTTGGGACCACGGCCTGAATCGGGTCGAAACAAGAGCCGTCATAAATGGCAAGGAAAGAAATTCCAGCTTTGGAATCGCGACGTGAACGGATCCAACCGCGAACAGTTACTTCACTGTCTACCGCAAGTTTTCCGCTTAATACGTCTGTTACAGGCGCGTAAGTCATGTTTGATATATTCTCCATTGAGGTCAAAATACAGCCGAACTGGGATCTTAATAAGTCATTTGACTCAGTATGATTAAAAGTTCGACTGGAAATTTTTTCTTTGATTTCAAACTGACATATTACCTGTCAAATATTTCGCTTCAACCTTTATTATTGTCTGGCAGGGTAAATTGCTTAAGTAATAGCTCTAGTTGCTCTGATGTGTGCTCAAGATACATACAAATCTCTCGAGTTTGTCCTGCCGAATGCGATGTTTTCTCTGCATGAGTTGTAATTGCCGATATCTTGTCACTCACATTGCTACTCACCTGAGTTTGCATGCCAACCTGATCTTGTACGCTGCTCGCATGAATATTGGCTTGCTGCATTTGTTCTGTCACTTCCGATAAAATGCGAGAAAGCTCGTCGACAGACTCAGCGCGAATATGAGCTTGTTGACAGACTTCATCGACCGATGCCATAGACTGGCTGCTGCCGTTTTGCAGTTGCTCGATGATCGACTGAATACTTCCTGTTGCTTCTTGTGTTCGACTTGCCAGTTGACGAACCTCGTCAGCGACAACAGCAAAGCCACGACCATTTTCGCCTGCGCGAGCGGCTTCTATCGCGGCATTTAACGCCAGTAGATTTGTTTGCTCTGCAACACTTTTGATTACGGCCAAAATTGTGGTTACTTGATCTGTTTGTTGATTGAGTTCACCAATTTGCGTTTTGACTTCCTCAATATCAGAGACCAGTGATTGTATATCTTGGCTTGCTTGGTGCGCCGTAGTGGCGCTGTTTCTTGCCGTGTCCGTTGTATGAGTGATCAGCCCTGAGGCCTCTCTAGTCGCTTGCTCTATGTTTTGTTGCTGCTGCTGAAGTTCCAGCATGTTGTGTCTTACATCAGCGCTTTCACTCAGTTGATTGGTGGTTGCGTCTTCAGTTGCTTTCGCAACATCTGTTAATTCAGTCGCAGCCATGGCAAGGGAGTGCGATGTTTTTTGAACTTGCGTCATGCCATTGGAAACACTTTCTAGTAAAGAATTAATATCGCTGGTTAATTGACCGACTTCATCTTTACGTGATGACGTGAGCCTTAAAGTTAAGTTTCGGTTCTGACTGACATCTCGCATGAATAATGACGTTTGTTTAAGTGGCTTAATGATGATTTTACGAATTACATACAACGCAGCAACAAAGCCAATGCCTGCAATGATTGTCATTATAGCAATCGCAATAAAGGTTCTCTGGCTTATCATCGAATTGAGGCTATTCAAGTTATATTCTAAGCGGATAACCCCTAGAACTTCACCCTCTGTGGCCATATGGCATGCAATACAGTTTGTTCCGCGGTAGTTTTCGCTGGCTTTCATCGGTAGGGCGACCACTAAGCCTTTGCCCCATTCAGCCGTAAATGGTTCAATAATGGTCTCACCGTTTAGCGCTCTTCTGTCGATATCATCTTGTGCTTGCTGGCCGACAGTGCCCATTCCGTATAGTTTGTTAACGGTTTCAGAGCGTATAACGCGCACTTCTTCTATGCCACCTTGAGCGAGTGCTTTTTGGTGTAGGGTTTCTTTTTGAGACATGGTTCCAGTGAGCATCATCATATTCAAGCTGTCGAAGTAATTACTGGCTTTATCATGCAACTGCTCACTCAATACAGAATTAAGTAAGTTACGTTGTTGGTAGTACTGATATCCGGTTGATGAGGCTAAAACGAGGGTGAAAACCGCAACCAGAGTAATAAGGAGCTTTGACGTTATTGATAGATTCATACGATACTAAACAAGAATTATTAGAGTGTGTTAATAATAAGTTATAAAACCTTGTTTTTTGTGTTTTTATTACGGATGTGTGATTGTGAACACGCAGAAACTGAGTGGCCTGTGATGGTGGCACTATTTGCACCCATATGACGTCTGCTGTTGAGCTGCAAATGAATTTGTGCGGTATGGCGTGCGATTATTGGTTCGGAGTTAATCGTTATCAAGGCTTGAGTATTGAATCGCTTTTGAGTAGCATCGCGGCTTCGAGGTATTTTTGCGTTTTTAGAGAAAGATTATGACGACTGAGTTATACAAAGAATTTATGTTTGAAGCGGCCCATCACTTGCCACATGTACCTGAAGGTCATAAGTGTGGTCGCTTACATGGGCACTCATTTTTAGTGCGTCTTTTTGTAGAAGGTGAGGTCGATGCTCACACTGGTTGGGTGATTGATTTTTCCGAAATTAAAGCAGCCTTCAAACCTATTTATGATCGTTTAGATCATTACTACTTAAATGACATCCCTGGTTTAGAAAATCCAACCAGTGAAGTGTTGGCTAAGTGGATTTGGAATGAACTTAAGCCTTCATTGCCATTGCTGAGTAAAATAGAAATAAAAGAGACGTGTACTGCGGGTTGTATCTATCGCGGTGAGTAAACGAATTACTCGCGTTAATACTGAATCAGTATTGAAAATTTGCTGAAAAAATCCCGAGCCATTTGGTTCGGGATTTTTGTAGGTGGGTTATGGAGCCACTACGGTATAACGTAGTATGCGAATTTGATTGGAGTCATCGTCAAAGAATATTTTCTTTGTGTCTTCAAATCCGGCATCGGAAAAGCACTTGTAAGCGGCGTCATTTTTTTTGTCCACCATTACACAAATAGACGCTACATCAGGGTAACTAGAGTATAGGTATTGCTGAAGGCGTTTAATTGCTGCTTTACCATAGCCATTTTTTTGATGGCGTTGGTCAATGGTAAAGTTTTTAAGCCCGATTTCATGATTCTTGACGAAGGTGTATTTCTTTTCGAAGCCAAAATCTAGTGCAAAAAAACCGACGTATTGGGCATCATGAGTAATGGCATAGATAACGTCTTCGTTGGAGCGGTTTTCGTACAGGTGGTCAAAGGTCGTGACGTAGCCTTTTTGTTCTACGCTGACGTTGAGTTCGATAAGTGATGAGAAGTACTTAATTTTTGCTTTTTTAATTGCGATCATATTTAGCCATAAAAAAAGGCATGGAGAGCCATGCCTTAATTGTATACCGTACTTGTGAAATTGCGCGACTAAGATCGCATCAACTTTTCAATTTATTTAGCAAACTACCTTAATAGCTAGGCCGCCTTGAGAAGTTTCACGGTATTTAGCGTTCATATCTTTACCGGTTTCTAGCATAGTCTCAATCACTTTATCGAGAGAAACTCGAGGGTCAGATGAACGACGCATGGCCATACGGGTAGAGTTTATCGCTTTAACTGCTGCAATGCCGTTACGTTCGATACAAGGCACTTGAACTTGACCGGCGACTGGATCGCAAGTAAGGCCTAGGTTGTGTTCCATACCGATTTCTGCGGCCATACAGACTTGCTCTGGGCTTCCACCCATCAACTCAGCAAGACCGGCTGCAGCCATAGAACATGCAACGCCCACTTCGCCCTGACAACCTACTTCGGCGCCAGAGATAGAAGCATTACGCTTATAAAGACCACCAATTGCACCAGAAGCTGCAAAGTAGCGAATGTAGTCTTTTTCGGTCACAGTTTGAATGAACTTATCGTAGTAAGCCAAAACAGCAGGGATGATGCCACATGCGCCATTAGTTGGTGCTGTAACGACACGACCGCCAGCCGCATTTTCTTCGTTTACGGCGAAAGCATACATGTTGACCCAATCAACAACGGTCATTGGATCGTTGGTTGTTTTTTCTGAAGTGAGTAACTGTTGGCGAAGTGCTGCAGCACGACGAGGTACACGTAGCGGGCCAGGAAGAATACCTTCAGTATTCATACCACGATCCATACATTCGCGCATCGTTTTCCAAATGTTAGCAAAGTAAGTGCGAGACTCTTCTTCTGAGTGAAGTGATTTTTGGTTTTCCATCACTAGCGCGCTGATCGATAAACCACTTTGCTTACATTGATTGACTAGCTCTTCAGCCGTCGTAAATTCATAAGGTGCTTTAATCGGATTTTCTTGTTCTTTGCCGAAGTTTTCTTCGTCGACGATGAAACCGCCACCAATAGAATAGTAAGTTTTTGAGTAGGCAACTTCGTCATCAATCCAAGCATGGATGCTCATGCCATTTTCATGTAATGACAGATTGGTTTTATGGAAGTTCATCCCACTATCTTTAGGGAATGAAACAGTATGACAGTGCATACCAACAGGTAGACGTTCCGTTTCTTCAACACGAGCAATAAAACCCGCGATAGAGTCGATATCAACCTTCTCAGGGGTGTTGCCAGCAAGACCCATGATGATTGCAATATCTGTGTGGTGACCTTTCCCTGTCAGTGATAGTGATCCATATACGTCCACGGTGATTTTAGTGATGTCGCGCAATTTTCCCATTGAACGTAGGTCATCAATAAATTCTTTACCCGCTTTCATTGGTCCAACAGTATGAGAGCTCGATGGACCAACACCGATTTTATAGATATCAAAAACACTAATCATAGCGATTACCTCAAAAAGAGAGCCTCCCAAGGGGAGTAGGGAGGCTCATTTATTATCATTATATTTTGTGCTTAATCTCGCAATATAAGGTGATAGTCATCTTATAGAGAGTTGATTGAGATTAAAGAGCGCCGTAGATTACAGAACTAATTGATGCAAGGCCACAAATTGCTGTGAAAACTTGCACAAACGTTGATGTCTTGTACTTCGCCATTGCTGGTACTTTTTGCATTGCGAATACAGGCATAAGGAACAAAATAGCTGCAATCATTGGTGCACCCATTGTTTCAATCATGCCAAGGATAGAAGGGTTCACGATTGCAACAATCCAAGTGGTTACAACGATGAATACTAGTGATCCTTTTTCTACTGTTTTAACTGGCTTAGACGTTTTAGTTTTAACCAGACCAACTAGACCTTCATGTGCACCTAGGAAGTGACCGAAGTAGCTAGATGTGATAGCGGCGAACGCAACAACAGGGCCAAGAATCGAAATTAGAGGAGATTCATGAACATTCGCTAGGTACGAAAGAACACTGATGTTTTGTTCTTGTGCCATTGCTAGTTGAGCCGGAGACAAAGACAGTACAACAGAGAATACGAAGAACATTACAAATGTCATCAGCATCATTGCTGCGCCACCCGTGATCATGTCGGTCTTTTGAACCGCACCGTCACCATACTTAAGGCGTTGCTCTTTAGTAAATTGACTGATAACTGGGCTGTGGTTAAAAGAGAACACGATGATAGGAATCGCTAACCAAATGATAGAAGGCATCGCGCTCCAATCTGGGCTAACAGACATCATTGATGTGTTCCACTCAGGGATCAGGTAGAAAGACAGAGCAAGCAATATGAACACTAATGGGTAAACCATTACTGACGTTACTTTAAGCATCAATTCTTTACCGAATACAACACCACCCGTCATAAGCATGATTAGCACGCCAGATAGAATCGGACGAGGAATCGAAGCAAAGCCCAGTTGGTTTACCATAAAGGAGTCAACTGTATTGGTGATACCAACACCGTAAATAAGTACGATAGGGTAGATAGCAAAAAAGTAAGCGAAAGTGATGATGTTTGCACCAGTTTTACCGAAATGCTCTTCTACAGTGTCAGTGATGTCTGATTCTGGGTTTTTAGATGACAATACGAATCGCGCCAAACTTTTGTGAGCGAACCATGTCATTGGAGCTGCAATTAGTGCAAGGATTACTAATGGCCAAAAACCACCAGCGCCTGCTTTAATTGGAAGGAAAAGTACACCAGCACCTACAGCGGTACCGAAAAGTGAAAGTGCCCAAGTGAAATCCTTATAAGTCCACTTAGAGTTTGTTGCTTTGGCGTTAGTCGCCGTAGTAACAGTTGATTGCATAGTTATATTCTCGTGTAATTTATTGGGAACAGGAATTACAGGGCTTATTTTCCACCTTTTTGATAACAATGTCAGTCTCTAGATCAATAAAAGCTACTGCATCGAAGAATTAGTTCGATAAACGCGAAGACTGTCACGTATATCACGTGCCACTTATGAGTTAAACTAGGTCTGGGTATTAGTTTTTCTAATGTTGTAATTAATGTGTTACAGGGTTATGTATATTTGCAGCCCTTGTTAACAAAGGGTTTTCCAACTCTTGTGCTAATAGGTGTATAAGGTGGAGGGGTAATTTCGATTAACTCAGTTTGTTAACTTTATTAGTGCTAAGCGTTACTAAATTGTGTTTGCATGGAGTGGATAATTTGGGCAGTAACGCCCCAGATTAGATGTTGCTTATATGGCACGGCAAATACGTTATGCAACCCATTTTTTACTTTAAATTGCAGCGCGTGGAGATTGCTTCGGTTGAATAGGTATGTAGCTGGCGCTTCAAAAACACTTTGAACTTCGTTTTCATCGATCTGAGTCTCATAGCTTGGCGATACGAAGGCAATGATTGGGGTGACTTGAAAGCGACTGAAAGTGTCTAGAGTTGGTAACTGACCAATCTCAGTGACATATTTGGGGTCTAAACCAATTTCTTCTTTCGCCTCCCTCAATGCGGTGTGAACGACGCTTGCGTCTTCCTCTTCAACTTTGCCACCTGGAAAACTAATTTGCCCAGGGTGATGACGTAAATGCATTGCGCGTTTTGTCAGGATAACTTGTAGACCATGAGGACGCTCAACTAAGCCAATGAGTACAGCGGCCGGACGAAACGAATCCGCATTAGTAGAGAGTAGCCTACGATCGTTGAAATATTGACTGGGCGGGCTCATGTAGAATTGGCATTAGAAATGCGTTTTTGTTCATTAATTGTCCGTATTTGAATTCTTTGGTGATGTATCGGGTTGCTTACATAACTATAGTGTATGCATACTTCTTTGGTGAAGGTAAATTTGGTGCGCTAGAAAGCTCTCTGCGATACTTACTGGATAACCGATACCTAAAGGTAATGAATTTTGGTTGATTCATTTCTTTTTTGGTATCTCTTTCGCGCCTATATTTTTAGCAGAAATTACCCACCAAATAGGAACAGTCGTCTAAATACACCGGCATAACTGGTTTATCACCAGTAAAGATAAGATGTGTTTGCTTGATATTAAATAACTTCTTCTTTACTTGATGGTTGGCCGGACTTAGTGTCGATGTGTATTTGGTTTTCTCCTCCTTGTTGAGCCTGCTGTAAAGCGGCGTCCGCTTGTTCAATACATAACTTAATGGAGGATTGTTTCTTTACAACAGTGGCTCCGATACTGACACTAAAATTAATGTGATCACTGTCAACGGCTATGCTCTGTTTTTTAACGTCACTCATGAAATCGGTCAGTGCTGATTTAACTTTGGCAATGTCTGTTCCGGAGATAAGGCAGCCAAACTCTGCGCCATAAAATCGAGCGAGTGTCGCCGCCTTAAAGCGCTCTTTAAGTAACGATGACATTGAGATCAAAATCTGATCACCGGCTGAAAAGGAGTGCTTATCGTTTATTCTTTTAAAGTGGTCAATATGGAAAACAACTAACAAATAAGTGAGCTTATTCATTTCTATGAAATCAAGTTGCTTGTCAGTCACCTCGATGAAGTGATCGCGATTGGGTAGAGAAGTGAGGTAATCAATGACTGAAGCCGTTTTGATATTTTCGATATACTGAAGCCGTTCGACGTTTTTAAATACGCGGCAGTAGAACTCTTCTGGGCAAAAAGGTTTATGCAAGTAATCATCTGCGCCACTTTTAATAAATCGAGCCGATTGATAACTTTTTGATGAGGCAGAATAACCAATTATAATGATCTCGCGTTCAGTAAATAAACGTCTGATCGCTTGAACCACATCGATACCATTCATTCCTGGCATATCATAATCAGTAATAACTAGCTTAATATCAGAATTATCTTTGATCGCTTGTAAGGCTTTCTTGCCATCAGGCTGAGAATATAAAGTGAAGTTTCGCCGTTCTAGCAATGCAGAAACATAACTACGAACAGACAATGAATCATCAACAACCAATACGCCAATCTTGTGATTAGTCAATTGGCTGTGAAGGACTCGCTGTAGGTAGAAATAGGCTTGAGAATTCTCTTTAGTAACATAATCAATGATTGGCAGTTTGAGTAATTCTTGGTGAATTTTGTCGCTGACTCGACCGGTCACTACGATGGAAGGGATATCATGTCTTAAGATGTAAGAAATGGCTTGGCCTTCATAGGCATCTGGCAGGCTATAATCAATGGTTGCGACAAAAAAATCGGTTTTCACTGCGAGTATCTCTTTTACTTCGGCGAGTGACTTTGCCACCGTGACTTTATATTTGAGAGATTGCCCAATTTGTTGAATAACCGTAGCAATGGAATTGTTGTCCTCTACGACCAACATTTCTTTCATAGTGATTTCCCTAGCCTGACGACGTTGTTAAATACAATAACCGATGTAATTGTTTACATTCTGTGGTTTTATCTAGTTTCTGCCTAAGTGATTAGGTGCTCATTACGTTTTTACTAGAAGAATTATAAGGTTGTATTAACTATAGAATCGAATTTTAGAAAAGGGCAAATTTGAGTTAGGTTTTTAAGAAGGCAAAGGGCTCCGGAAGTGAGAGCCCTTTAGAATCTAGCGCAGAACTTATTGGTGACTTAGCGTTCGGTTGGATCTGTGTATTCCAATATGGGGAGTATCTTACTGAGTTTATCGAGGGTTTCCTGGTATTCCTCGTTAAGTTTGCTGTCTGCAACTAAGCCGCCGCCTGCCCACGCGTAAAGATTGTTGTTGTAGGCAACCAAGGTTCGGATTGTGATGCTGGTGTCCATTTTTCGACAACGACTGATATAACCAATACTTCCGCAATACATGTTGCGTCGATGAGGTTCGAGCTCTTCGATGATTTGCATGGCTCGTATCTTTGGTGCTCCGGTGATCGAACCACCAGGGAAGCAGGCTCGAAGCAAATCGCTGGCAGAGTGCTCATCATCGAGTGTCGCTTGGATTGTGCTCACCAAATGGTGTACCGCAGGAAAACTCTCTATTGCGAACAGTTTTGGCACCGTTACTGTGCCGGGCTTCGCGACGCGGCCAATGTCGTTTCTGAGCAGGTCAACAATCATCAGGTTTTCAGCTTGATCTTTTTCTGCATTGGCAAGATCGATGGTCGCTTGTTTATCAAGTTTTGAATTCTGGTTCCGAGGGCGAGTGCCTTTTATCGGCTTCGTTTCAATTTGCTTTTGATCGAGTTTGAGAAATCGCTCTGGAGAGACACTTAAAATGGCGCATTCATCAGTGCGAATGAAAGCGGAAAAAGGCGAACCATTAGCGGTTTCGAGTTTCTGGTAGGCTTGCCACTCACTGCCCTTATAAGCTGCCTTAAAGCGTTGCGCCAAGTTTATTTGGTAGCAATCGCCTGAACGCAAGTACTCTTGAACGGTCTCAAAACGTGGCGCATAGCCCTCTTTATTCATGTTAGATTGCCATGAGCTTGTTAGGCAAAAATTTGGTTGATGAGCGTGACGTTGCTGGTTAAGCCACTGCCAGTGAATTTCCGGATTTTCGCCAACCACATATGCACACTTTGTATGGTGATCGGCAATAACTGCCCAAGAGTAGATCCCAACGGCCATGTCGGCTGTATTGATGTCGTGCGTTGC
Organism: Vibrio tapetis subsp. tapetis; assembly: GCF_900233005.1. Lineage (NCBI taxonomy): Bacteria > Pseudomonadati > Pseudomonadota > Gammaproteobacteria > Vibrionales > Vibrionaceae > Vibrio > Vibrio tapetis. Next base: position 877,207 of record NZ_LT960611.1, on the reverse strand, counting down.
AATGGTTGGCATAGATTCAACGCGACGGCCGAGGTCATAGCCAAAATATCCCAATGCCCCACCGATAAATGGAATGTCGTCGATAGGATCGCTATATGGCAACGAATCGCTAAGTAATTCATCTATCAGTGTAAAAGGGTCATTTTTTGATTGCGTTACGACGGACTTCTTCGTCACAAAGCTTTGGTCACCGTAAGTGGTAATGGTGGCAATTGGATTAGCAACCAAAATATCATAGCGGTTATCTGGGTGATGCTCACAAACTGAGCGCAGTAACATCGCCCACGGTTGGCTTTCTATGTTAGCAAAAAGTTGACTTGTGAGATCATGACTGTAATTTATTGGAATGATAGAGATATTCGAAATGGCAGTGTTATTCATTTGTTTAATTTGTGACAAAGAGAGTAATGCGTTCGTAGCGCCCAATGGCGAGCAAGAGTATCATAAAAGCATACACCAAGGGACGTGATCTGCACTAAGTGTTAATAATAATTGTGCCGTGAACTGACTCTTGCTATCTGACTGGAAGCAGAAATAATAATACCGAGGCATTGTATGACCGTAATTCACAAGCAGGATGTTATCAGCAGTGTGGCTGATGCACTTCAATACATCTCTTACTACCATCCAATGGACTTTGTCCAAGCACTAGATAAAGCGTATCAACGTGAAGAAAGCCAAGCTGCAAAAGACGCATTGGCTCAAATCCTCATTAACTCACGAATGGCCGCTGAAGGTAAACGTCCAATCTGTCAGGATACGGGGATCGTAACCTGCTTTGTTAAGATTGGCATGAACGTTAAATGGGAAAGTGATTTAACCGTTCAACAAATGGTTGATGAAGGCGTCCGTCAAGCCTATACCAACCCAGATAATCCATTGCGAGCTTCGGTGCTATCCGACCCAGCGGGTGCTCGTAAAAATACTAAAGACAATACGCCTGCCGTGGTTCATATCGAAATGGTCCCTGGCGATCATGTAGAAATCGCAATTGCCGCCAAGGGTGGGGGTTCAGAGAACAAAACCAAGATGGTGATGCTAAACCCATCAGACGACATCGCTGAGTGGGTAGAAAAAACACTGCCGACAATGGGGGCAGGTTGGTGTCCACCTGGCATGTTAGGGATAGGTATTGGTGGCACAGCAGAAAAAGCCGCTGTGTTGGCTAAAGAATCGTTGATGGAACACGTTGATATTCACGAGCTGATTGAACGTGGGCCTGAAAACGCAGAAGAAGAACTTCGTTTAGACATCTTCAACCGAGTAAATAAACTGGGTATTGGTGCGCAAGGGCTTGGCGGTTTAACGACAGTAGTTGATGTTAAAATTAACACCGCTCCAACTCATGCTGCTTCTAAACCGGTTTGCATGATCCCTAACTGTGCTGCTACGCGCCATGTTCATTTCACTCTGGATGGCAATGGCCCGGCTGAATTGACGCCGCCTAAACTGGAAGATTGGCCGGAGATCACATGGGAAGCGGGCGAAAACACGCGCCGTGTGAATCTGGATGAAATTACTAAAGAAGACGTACAAGAATGGAAAGTAGGCGAAACCGTCCTACTTTCAGGTAAGATCTTAACGGGGCGCGATGCGGCGCACAAACGCATTCAAAGCTTATTAGAAAGCGGTGAAGGTTTACCTGAAGGTGTCGACTTTAATGGTAAGTTTATCTATTACGTTGGCCCTGTAGATGCGGTTGGCGATGAAGTGGTTGGCCCTGCTGGCCCAACAACCTCGACTCGTATGGATAAGTTCACCGACATGATGCTAAGCGAAACTGGCCTAACAGGCATGATCGGAAAAGCAGAACGTGGCCCAGCAACGGTTGAGCTCATTAAAGAGCACAAAGCGGTGTACTTAATGGCGGTAGGCGGAGCAGCGTATCTGGTCTCTAAAGCGATCAAGAAAGCCCGAGTTGTGGCGTTTGAAGAATTGGGTATGGAAGCCATCTACGAATTTGAAGTAAAGGATATGCCCGTGACGGTCGCGGTTGATTCTAGCGGCGCAAACGCTCACCAAATTGGCCCTGATACCTGGAAAGTCAAAATCGCGGAAGCGCAAAAATAACGGGTTTTCCGACTCGTTGACTTAAAAAACAAGTCAGCTTTCATAATCTAACGCAGCCTCAATTGATGCTGCGTTTTTTTTTATTAAGTTTTTGTTCATCTAGTATTAATACATTATTTTGCATACTCTGTATTCATGCGATGTAGCAACAGATTGAGAGCGCTAAAATGAGAAGAATAAGCCAAGAAGTCAATGATTTAGTCAACCGAAGTATGGACCGGCATTTAAAGCTGGCCGTGACGGGGTTGTCTCGCGCTGGCAAAACGGCCTATATCACTTCTTTGGTCAATCAACTGCTTTATACGTCAACTCACGATAACTTGCCTTTGTTTAGTGGGGCCAGTGAAAAGCGCTTGATTGGTGCAAAACGAGAGCCTCAAACAAATTTGTTGGTGCCACGGTTTGGTTACGATGCCGCGGTGGAGTCTTTGTATTCAACTCCTCCACAATGGCCTGAGCCAACAAAAGATGTCAGTGAAATCCGGTTAGCTATTCGCTATAAGCCGCAATCGGGAGCGTTGAAGTTACTCTCTAAGACGGCCACTCTGTATCTGGATATTGTTGATTACCCTGGCGAATGGCTGCTTGATTTACCCCTGCTAGAGCTAGATTTTGAACAGTGGAGTGAGTTGCAGTTTCAAGCGTTGAAAGGCACGCGAGCAGAGTTGGCAAAACCATGGCTAACTTCGTTGGCAGAATTTGATGCCAATGCTGAAGCTGACGAAAGTCAATTGGCTAAAGTTTCTGCTCTCTATACTCAATTTTTGTACGACTGTAAATCCGCTGGTTTGCATTGGGTACAACCGGGGCGTTTTGTGTTGCCAGGAGAACTAGAGGGGGCACCGGTATTGCAGTTTTTTCCGTACCAAATCGCGGACGATACTGATAAGAGTGCTAAACATAGTCAGTACGCCATGCTAAAAGCGAGATATCAAGAGTATCAAACTAAAGTTGTAAAACGTTTTTATAAAGAGCATTTTTCTACATTTGATCGCCAAATCGTGCTGGTGGATTGCTTACAGCCGCTCAATGCTGGGCATGAATCCTTTAATGATATGCAGGGCGCGATTGAACAACTGCTAAAAAGCTTTAAATACGGTCGCAGTAATGTGTTCAGTCGTTTGTTCTCGGCAAAAATTGATAAAGTACTTTTTGCGGCAACCAAGGCAGATCACGTGACACCTGACCAACATGCCAACTTGACTTCGCTGCTTAAACAGATGGTTCACCCAGCATGGCAGCATACGGCCTATGAAAATATTGAAATGACGTGCATGACGCTTGCGTCGATTAAGGCGACTCAAGCTGGGTTCGTAACGAATAAGAGCCGTTCTACGGAAGAAAGCACACAGCCGGCAATACAAGGGGTGATGGAGAATGATCAACCGATTACGCTTTATCCTGGCGATGTGCCAGCCAAGCTGCCCTCTGTAGATTACTGGCAACACAATGAATTCGAATTTTATAGTTTTAAGCCGTTAGAGCAGGAAACGAACACGCCATGTGGCCATATTCGTATGGATAAAGCGTTGCAATTTCTGATTGGAGACAAACTAAAATGAGTGGAATGAAAACCAAGCAGGTCTTTGACTCGCCATTACAGCAAGACAGTGAGCATAAACCAGAACTGACAGCGGCACAGCAATTTGAACCGCAAGCGAAGTTTGTACCCAGCGCGCCAGAGATAGAAATAGAACCTGAAATTGCGCTTGAACACGTTATTAAGCCGAGCGGCAAAAATAAAATGCTCGCCACGGTACTGCTGGCCACATTTTCTGGTCTGATTGCTTGGCAAGCGGTTGACTCTGTAATCAGTGCGGTTACCTCTCAAAACTGGCTCAGTTTAGGGTGGTCGGGCTTTATTGCGGCGATTTCGGCGATGGGTGTTGGCGCTATCGGTCGCGAATTATGGAAGCTTCGTAAGCTTAAGCACAGGTTTTCGGCTCAAGATAAGGCTCAGGCATTGTATGAGCTAGATGATTTGGGTAAAGCCAAGCCATTTTGTCAGCAGCTTGCCAAGCACAGTGGTATTGCAGCCGAGCACCCGGGGTTTGAGCGGTGGGAGAATGCCATCAACGCGACTCATAGTGATCAAGAAGTCATGGCAATGTACGACAATTTTGTCGTTGCAACCCAAGATGAGCAGTGTAGAAAATTGATTGCTAAGTCTGCCAGTGAATCGGCTGTGCTGGTCGCTTTAAGCCCACTTGCTGTGGTTGATATGCTGCTGGTGGCGTGGAGAAACTTCAAACTGATTGAACAGCTATCGTCAGTCTACGGAGTAGAGCTTGGCTATTGGTCTCGAATTAAGCTCTTTAAGCTGGTGTTGATAAACATGGCGGCAGCCGGTGCAACTGAGCTTGTCGCGGATGCGAGTATGGATTTGCTTTCTATGGATCTAGCGGGAAAAGTATCGACAAGAGCCGCTCAAGGTTTAGGGGTTGGTATCTTAACGGCTAGATTAGGCATTAAAGCGGCGGCCTTATTGCGCCCTATACCCTGGCAAAAAGGCGGCAGCATTCGTCTTGGAGAAGTAAGAAAAAGCATCATCCAAAGCCTGCGTAGTAATAAACAACTGGATTAGATGAAAATAACACCAGTTAGCCACTGAACCTCGTCGTTATTGTTCAAGAATTCTTGACTGTATCAAGCGCTTGTTTCAGACTGGTGTCAACTTTTCCTGACACCTTGACGGATAACACAGTGCGCCTTGAAGTTTTATGTGAAGACAGACTCGGACTAACGCGTGAATTGCTCGATATTCTTGCCTCCAAACAAATTGATTTAAGAGGCATAGAAATCGATCGACGCGGAATCATTTACCTCAATTGCCCTGAGATTGAGTTTGATGCGTTTCGAGAGTTGATGGCGCAAATTCGACTTATCAATGGCGTTACTGATGTCAGAAAAATCCAATTTATGCCTAGCGAACGTCAAAGCACCGAGTTAATGGCGTTACTTGCTAACCTGCCAGACCCTGTTTTATCCGTTAGCCTAAAAGGCACAATAGACGTTGCAAACCACGCAGCAATGGATCTGTTTTCTTCTTTTGGAGAAAGCATCATAGATGAGCACATCGGTCATTTGATTCCTCAAGTTACCTTTGCTAAGTGGTTAGATGAAAGCAAAGCGCGCTTTCGCGATAGCGTCGTGATAAATGGTTTAGATTACGCACTAGAAATCATGCCGGTATATATAACAGGCGAATCAAATGACACCGTATTAGCTAGCGCGGTAGTGACACTAAAATCGAATCAAGCGCCCGTTGTGTTAGGCCAGTTCTTGTCAGAAAAAAATAGCCTTGGTTTTGAACACTTCGTTGGGACTTCTAATAAACATAAAGCCCTAATTAGCCAAGCGAAAAAACTGGCCATGATGAGCCAACCTTTGCTGATAGAAGGGGACACAGGTACAGGCAAGGAAATGCTCGCCAGAGCGTGCCACAGTAGAAGTGAAAGAGCGAGCGAGCCTTTCTTAGTCTTAAGCTGTGCTTCCATGCCAGACGACGCTGCAGAGACTGAACTGTTCGGTCATGCTCCGGGCGCATTTAATAATCAAAATGGGCATATCGGTATTTTCGAACAAGCCAATGGCGGCACGGTTTTCTTAGATGAAATTGGCGAGATGAGCCCTCATCTACAGATTAAACTATTGCGCTTTCTACAAGACGGAACCTTCCGTCGAGTTGGCGAAGAAAAAGAAATGCATGTTGATGTACGAGTGATCGCTGCAACCAAAGAGAAACTTTCTCATCTCACAGAAACTGGGGATTTTCGTGAAGATCTGTATTACCGTTTAAATGTCCTAAATCTGCAGATACCATCAATTAAAGAGCGTAATAGTGATGTTGCGCCGCTACTGGATTTATTTGTCGCAAAATATGCGCAGCAATTGGGTATCAGTAAACCAACGGTTGACGAAAGTGTGATTGAACAATTGTCTATGTATCCATGGCCAGGCAACATTCGTCAGTTAGACAACATGGTGTTGCGCGCAATGACTCAGGTGTCGGACGGCGTGCTGGAGTATGAGCATTTTTCTTTACCAAGCGTAGAAGAAACAAGCACACAAGTTGGACTGAATTTTGACGGGTCATTAGACGACATAATGAAGCAATATGAAACGCAAATATTGCAGCACTTATATCAATCATTCCCATCAAGTAGAAAGCTGGCGAAACGCTTGAATGTTTCGCACACTTCAATAGCAAATAAATTACGAGACTACGGAATTAGAAAGGCTTAAATAGCGTCATGTATTATGTAAATCTTAAACAAAATGGATTGTGTGTAAGATCAGCTACCCCTGATGATGCGGCGTTGATTGCTGATTATTTTGTGGCAAACCGAGCGCATTTAAAACCTTGGGAGCCCGTTAGAGCTCCGGCTTTTTTTGAAGAGTCTGGCTGGAAGCAACGGCTCGTAAAACTGCACGAGTTACATCGCATGGCTTTGGCGTTCTATTTACTGATTATTGACGAAGAAAGCGGAGACATGCTGGGGACTATTTCGTTTAGCAACATCTCGCGTCATCCCTTTCATGCGTGTAATGTTGGCTATTCTATGGATGGAAATAACCAAGGTCGTGGTGTGATGAAACAGGCACTGAGGATGGCGTGTGAGTGGATGTTTAAAGAGCAAAAGCTTCACAGAATTATGGCCGCTTATATACCAACGAATACGCGTAGTGAACGAGTGTTACACGCTATCGGTTTTACCCCAGAAGGGTTCGCTAAAGATTATTTATTGATTGACGGACAATGGCAAGATCACAATCTAACGTCTTTGATCAATCAAGATTGGACTGAATAAACCTTAAGAATGCGCTAGGCATTTGTTGAGGTTATCTTAACATCGAGGAACACCATGTCATATTTGCCTCTGGACGAATACTCTAGAAAGTGGATTTTTACCCATCAATCTATGCCAATGTCAGAACAAGACTTGGCTCAGTTAAAGCCAATGACTCAGCAGCGAGCATCGCAATTATGGCAAGAGAATATTAGCCCGCAGAGCCCTGATGCAGATAGGTTGAGTAATCAGGATTGGCCTTCAAAAACCAATAGTTGGTTACATGAAGTCGATTGGATGACGGAATGGGATTCAGATGAAGACGCCCTTCCAGTCGAGGTGCTCGAACACATTGATTGGCAGGACGACGTAACCGTTTATTTTTGTTATGAAAAATATAACGTCATTGAAACCAAATGGTCGGTTTTTAAACGAAACTGGAAAAACTTTTTATTCTTCGATGATGGGCCGTTTTTAATTGGTCGCCGCCGCTCAGAAGCACTTTGGTTTAGCACCAATGGCACAGTAAAAATAGGCAATCGCACATAATATAGAGTATCTCCGTAGGTCGAAAGGCCTACGGATTTTTTTATATTCTAAGGAGGGAAAATGATGTTCAGATTTGTTAGCAGCTTGATTATTTTAGTAATGAGTACTGCGACTTACGCGACTGTTAATATGACCTCATTAGAAAGTGGCAACCTAAATGGTTGGAGTAGCAAACAAATTCTCAACTTAACTGATTACCAAGTCACCGAATACAAAAACCGATATGCGTTGAAAGCTCATAGTAATGAAAGTGCCTCTGGATTGATAAGAAAGCAAAGAATCGACTTGTCAGAGACCCCTTATTTGAATTGGTCATGGCTTATTAAGAATAAGCTTATGGGGATTGACGAACGTACCAAAGGTGGTGACGATTATGCGGCGAGAGTGTATGTGGTCGTAGATGGTGGACTAATGGTTTGGCGCACTAAAGCACTTAACTATGTTTGGTCTAGTTCTCAAATGGAAGGAGACGCTTGGGATAACCCTTTTGCCGGTTCTAACGTTAAAATGCTTGCAATAAAAGGGGAGTCAGCTGAAATAGAACAGTGGTACGATGAAAAGAGAAATATATACCAAGACCTAATCGAATATTTCGGTGACAAAGGCTCGGTCGAGGCGAACTTAAATAGCTATCGCTATATCGATGCAACGGTCATCATGACAGATACAGACAATAGTCAAACCCAAGCCATCTCCTTTTATGGTGATATCTTTTTTAGCGAGAACTGAGAGCGCATTCCCAATAGCCCCTCGTAACGACTTACCGTTAGCTCAACGAGTTCGTTGTTGAGTTTTTTATCCTTCCGCGACGTTGTTTGTAAGCTCAATATACAAGTTTTTATTGCTCAAATATATTCTTGCCATTAAACTAGTTCAAATTCAAACTAGTTTAATGAGTGGTGCATGAAACCAACAGATACGATTGGTGGGTTAGTGGGGCTCGCTTCGAGGGTCTTGACTAACGAACTCGAAGCTCAATTTAGCCGCAATGATTGTGAGTTAACAAAAGAGCAGTGGATATTTCTAATGACGGTTATTCAGTTTGACGTCATCACCCCATTGCAACTTTCAGAGCAGTTAATGAAGAATCGAGGTTCAATTACCAGTTTGATAAAAGGGCTTGAAAAACGCGGCCTCATTACACGAGTAGTGGCTAATGGTGATGGAAGGAGTTACGGTGTCACTGCATCTTCGCAAGCCATAGAACTTATCGAGCGTAGCAAGGGGGTAGCCTTTGGTGTACTCAATAAAGCCCTGACTGATTTTAATCAACAAGAACAACAACAATTGCATAACCTGCTCAACAGATTCGTGCACAATTTATTAGGAGAAAAAAATGGATAAGCCTTTTGAAGATCATGGCCTTTTTAGCTGGTCAGAATTAATGACAACAGACTTTGACCAATCTTTAGAGTTCTATACAAAAGTCATGGGCTGGAGCGTGCGTGAAGTCCCTGGCCGTAATAATTCGCGCTATGGCCTGATCACTAACGAAAACAGTACGGAACCCTTTGCGGGCATGCTGTCTATGCCTGAGCCACTTAAGGCTCGTGGCATTCCAAGTTTTTGGCAAGCTTACGTTACCGTAGATGATGTTGAGGCAACCTTAGGGAGCGCAGTCGAGAATGGTGCTGAAGTTGTTATGCCTGCAATGGATATTGAGCGTATCGGGCGTGTCGCGTCTTTTCGTGATGCACAAGGTGGCGTGATTTCCATTATTAAGTACGCTCGCGGATAAGACGTATTTGTATTGCAAAACCGAGTTAGTTCTCGGTTTTGTTATTTAAAGAACAACAAAGTAAGAATTGGTCGCTATACTGTTCGTTTTGTTAAACGATGAGTTGGTATGGAGCTTTTAATTCAGGGACTGGTGCTGGTAGTTGCACTAGAGCATGTTTATATTTTAGTGCTGGAAATGTTTTGGTGGACCAAACCTAGAACACTTAAAGTGTTTGGCATCACTCAGGAATACGCGCAAAGCACGACGGCGCTGGCGGCCAATCAAGGTCTGTATAATGGCTTTTTAGCTGCTGGTCTGTTTTGGGGGTTATTACATAGTAATCCAGAGTTCGGTGCTCAAATCCAAATCTTCTTTTTACTGTGCGTCATTGTCGCCGCGATCTATGGTTCGATAACAGCCAAGCGCTCTATATTATATGTGCAGGGTGCACCTGCGATGCTTGCGTTGTCAGCTCTATATCTGTTTGCTTAGCATCCTAACTTGTCTGCTTAGATAGCATCTTGCGTTGAAATAATAGGGCACCCAGAACGGTTGCCCTATTTTCGTTTTTTACTTAATCGTTTTCCGATAGATTCATAACAGTTTGCGACACATTTTCTGCGCCAGCTTGAATCTCATCCATTACTGAAGCGACTTCCGCAATTTTCTTGAGGCCTATATCGGTAATGTTGGCAACTTCTGACATGCTATGAGTGACGGTATCTGTGAGGGTTTTGTTTTCAGCTACCACCGTCGCTATTTCGTTAGTCGATTGAGCGGTACGGGATGCAAGTTGACGTACTTCATCAGCAACAACAGCAAAGCCTCTACCTTGTTCGCCGGCTCTTGCTGCCTCTATAGCCGCGTTCAAGGCTAATAAATTAGTTTGATCGGCGATCCCTTTAATTGTCGACACTATCGCTTCGATACTTTGAGATTTAGTATTGAGTTGCTGAATTTGGCACGACGTTTCTTTTACTTGTTTCGCGATATTAGTAGAGACATTAACGGACTCATTTAATGAATCGGACCCTTGTTTTGCAATTTGAGCGGTCTCTACCGAAGTCGTGTAGGCGATTTCTGCAGCTTGACTAACCAATTCATTTCGTTTCACTCGCTCTGTTATATCGGTGGCAAATTTAATCACCTTAATCACTTTGCCTGAGCTGTTGAATATTGGGTTATACGTTGCCTCAAGCCAAATCACCTCGCCGTAACTGTTTTTCCTTGCGAATTGGCCAGATTTAAATTGCCCCGAAGCTAAATCAGCCCAAAAGGTTGGATTTTCTTGATAAAATAGTTCATCACAAAATATTCTGTGATGCTGCCCTTTCACTTGAGATAAATTATAACCGACTGTGGAAAGGAAATTCTGGTTGGCACTAAGAATCTCGCCTTCGGGAGTAAATTCTATCGTGGCCTGAGATTTATCAAGAGCGGATAAAATATTATCTTTATCGCGAGCATCATTGGTTGTAGATGTCACATCTGACGCAAATTTGGCAATTTTTATCACTTTACCGTTTTGTTTTATAGGGAAGTAAGTCGCTTCAAGCCAGATCACCTTGCCGCGACTATTCTTTCGTTTAAACGTACCTTTAATAATTTCGCCATTGGCTAGTCTGTTCCAAAACTGTTTATATTCATTGCTTTCGGTATAGGACTGGAAGCACATAGCAGAGTGATGCTTGCCTAGGATATCCTGTTTGGAATAACCAGCAATCGCAAGAAATAGTTCATTTGCATCCAGAATATTTCCTTTTGTATCGAATTCGATCATTGCAATGCATTGATTAATTGAGTTGACCACAGAGTGTAGTTGCTCATTTTCAACGGTTAGTTTGTCGATATTATTTTTATTAAAGCTAAACATATTTATAACCATTACCCCGAAAGTTAGGCTTTGAATATACCAGTGATATCAGATCTGGATGTGAGTGTGCGTGAGAGCTCTCTCTAAATAATTAGTATAGTTCATCTTTCTTTGGTTCGGTCGGTTATAAAGTGAATAGACAAATTGCTATTGAAACTAGCAGGTTGTTTCATTTTATCTAAAGAGTTCATAGCCGACCAATTCAATTTCATGGGAACGTATCCAGTCAACCAACTGAGGGTTGGTTAAAAGGTTGAGTTCTGTTTCTCTCATTGATACATAACTGCTCAGAGAACGAAGTACTTTGTCGTCCCCATAGCCAGGGTGGCACATGTATTCAACGCAAGCGTTTGGCTTGTGAAGTTTATGCTTTAGTAAGCTGGCTTTGAATAACTCACTGTCTACGCCATGATCAAAAAAACTATAGTCAAAGGCGTCTGGTGTTTGGCTAGTTAATCCTTGCTGACCCTCAACGAAAAGATCAATTCGCCTGCAAGGCAAACCTGTTTCATTAGCAAGCGCAATAAAGGCCTCTCTCGTGGAAGGAAGAATGGCAGAAAAATGATGGCAATCTAGGTGGTTTATGTTCAAACCAGCCTGTAATGCTGCCTTATATTGGGCTTTGATTTCACCATATACTTGCTCTGTATCAACCTTTTCGAAGGTTTCGAGAGTCCGAATATGAAAGAACTGGCCTTGGTCATCGGTGAGGTTGGGGAGTTTATCGACAGAGGACAGTGGTGGTCCGGCAGTGAGGTTAAGATGAAGGCCAAGATCTTGGATCTTTTCGGATTTTACAAGCCTAATTGCGTCTTGTGTTCCCGGTTGATTCATCATAATCGTAGTAGAGCGGACAATGCCCGTTGTCATGGTTTTTAAGATAGCTTGATTGACTCGTTCAGTTAAACCGAAATCATCCGCATTCAATATTAGCTTCATATCAATACCAACAATGGACGTTATTTGGGGGCATAGACAACGATGATAAACCGTGTTCTCTGCCAATACTTGATATGTTACAGCAATCGTTAACTAATATTATTCCTGAGTCTCAAGAGTTTGATTGCGGTCACCACTTCTGAGTGTCATCATTTTAATTGCATGAAATTTCGTGCATTTTATCGATCCCAGTTGTCATTAACAACGGCACTATCTTATACGGGCACAATTTAATATGTACTTTTTCTTAACGTGATTTTATGTCGAGTGAGTACGCTCTTTTAATAATTATGAATCTGGTAAAAGGTGTCTATGCATTGGTGTTTTGTTGTCAACCCGATGGCGGGTGGTGGAAAGGCAAAAAGAAATTTGCCTCGCCTAACAGCCCTACTTAACGAGAATGTTATTGATTACATTATTACCGAAACAACCAAACCAAAGCACGGAGTTGAACTGGTTAAGGACTTAGCCTTGTCTGGCGAACGTTTGTTTGTTGCGGTAGGAGGTGACGGGAGCCTAAATGAAGTGTTACAGGGCATAGTCGAGTCTACACTTCCAATCGAGGAATTTACGCTCACGGTGCTGCCTTGGGGCTCTGGAAACGATTGGGCGCGATTCCATAAGATCCCACACCAGACAGAGAAATGGATATCGTTTTTTAAGCAGCAGCAAAGAGTGAAACACGATATTGGCATCGCATCATTCGGTGCGGATTTCGAGTCAAATCACGCGTTTATAAACCTGGCTGGCACTGGATTAGATTGCATGGTGTTACAAGAAATGGGGCAAGCCGCTGGTTTGTCATTTCGTTATTATTTAACCATGTTGCGGTGTTTACGCCGTTACAAAGCCGTTAACTTTAATGTGTCTTATGATGGAAGGCGATTTGAAACGCCTGCGTTAATGCTGATTCATTGCCTTGGAAGATATGGTGGTGCCGGAATGGATTTCGCGCCTGATGCAAACACCAATAATGGTAAATTTAACGGGCTATGTATCAAGGATATGACGTTTGTTCAACGCTTACTTGGGTTAAGATATCCACTAAATGGTTCAATAAATCAACATGATAGAGCTGAGAGTTATGTAAGCCGCGAAATTGAAATCAACAGTGATCGTGAATGGTACTTTGAGTGTGATGGCGAATTGATTGCGCCTTTACCAGCACGATTAACGATGCATCCACAAGCGCTCTGTGTTTTAAGCAACCTCTCTTAGTTTCATCTTCAATAGTTCTTCCCCCAACATATAAAGAAAAATCACTGTTCATTAAAACAGTGGTTTTTCTTGACAGCCCCTAGGATAGGGCTATTATTAATAGGTAAACCGTCAAGTTTGGAGGTGTACTATGTTGTGGGAAACACTAGAAAGAGTGAACCGACTGCGCAAAGAAGCGTTATCAAATCCTGAATTTGTGCAAGCGGCTAAAGAACACGAGCAAGCTGTTGAAGCTGAATCCCTTAACCAACCAACCACGCTGAAACGTAAAACCAAAAAACAGGGGCCAAAATCTTTGGCCGATATTTATCACCAGTCCGATTTCGGGTCTAACCCCGCGGGCTCTTCGCACTGATCCTATCACGCATATTTCGTGCGTACTCTCTTAACTGTCTGGCGTTGTCAGCTGTTTTGGCATCGCCACAGGCTTCACCTTGATAGAAAATATCTGGGCTGGAATAGGCTAAAATGACGTTTGATTCATAACTCATGACCGTACCGCTATCACCACACCGATAGGCGCGAGCATAGGGTTTTAAGTTTGCCTGTTTGTTTGCGTAAATTTGATTTAGCCAGATGTTTAGTGTGCCGCTTGTGTCTCTATGTTGCGCCCATGCTAGGTGACCAAGTTCGTGCTCTAGTGTAATCAGGTGTGCGTCCGCAGTTGCGATAAAGTAGTGGCTATTCACACTTGGGTTGGTCTCCCCGACAAAGCTAGGGTCACCATAATTGACTGGGCCGAGGAAGTTATCTTCCTCGGCCATGATTAACCCATAATAGTGGTTTGGATGGGAACGTATCTGATTGATCTCGTCTTTACCGACGACATTGAGTAACGCCTTATGGGATTGACCAATGTCATTGAAGGTTTGCTCAGTTAAGTCGATGTATTGTATTCGCGCTAACTTACGTGCCATCGGGACACATGAGTTGGTTAAGATTTGATTTGCGATTTCGATGGACTCATTAATATCACTTTCAATAACGGATTGACTGTAGGTATCCAATGCGGTTTTACTGACGTAAAAATGAATGTAGGTATCGATGACTTGCGTTTTGTCAGTAGACGCTAGGCATTGCGGTAGTTCTAAGCCGCCTTGACCTTTTTGACCAAATACAAACAGAACGACAGTAAATAACAGGCTCCCTATAATGGCCAAGGATTTTATTGATAGTCTCATTGAATTATTCTATAAAATACAAAGTGATATGCTACCAGTTTAATCTTTTCTTGTGGTGGTATTCTTATGGTGAATGTGTGATGGTGTTCGTACTTAGAATACAAAAAGCCGAAGTAATTGCTTCGGCTTGTTTTGTAAGTACCTGATTAATTAGTGATGGGTAATGTTTTTACTCGCTTTTTATCAAGCTGAGTCCGTGCGGTAGGGCATCACCAAAGACGCGTTTTGATTCACTTTCTGATAGATCTTTGACTTCTTCAACCAGTGATATCCAAGAATCAGAAGCTTTGCTCTGTTTTAATTTGTCGAGTACCTGTTGACGGTAATCGTCCGAAATATCAAATAAGCGATCGCCTGTTTTACGGCAAATCATGACGGTCGCAAATGCAATCATCGGTTCTTTTAACCAATTTTGTTCTAGCAGCTTTGGTAGCCATTGTTCGACTTGTTCACGTGGAATTACGCTATGTTGACTACCGTATAATGGTGTTCTTGATGCTAGGCGACCAAGTGCCCACCAATGAGCCTGTTCAAACTGGTTTTGATTAACGGCTTTACTCAAAAACCAAGTAGAAAGTAAAACTTTGTCGTCGACTTCTAAATGTTCAAGCGAAGCTGACAGGCGAACCATGGCTTCATAACCCTTGTCTTGAGCATCTTTAGCGGACTTAGGGTTTTTCATGGCTCCGGGATGAAGGTATTTGGCGATATCCCCCAGAATATTCTCTTGCTGCTCTTGGCTTAACCCTCCAGCAATACGGCGCCAAAACACCCACCAATCTGTCCAGCCTTGATGATTTTGAAACTGAATGCCTTGTTGATAAAGCGCCCATATCTGTTCCATTCGCCATGAATCGGTTGGATCGCCGAACCCCGGCCTCATAGCGAAACCGGCAAGACGCAACCAGTTCTTTTCATGTTGCTCAGAACGGCGACGGCGCTTTCTACCTTGGGAAAGTGAATCAAACAAATGGCGTAAGGTGGTAAAATCCCATTCCTCTCGTTTGCCTAATCGTTTTTCCAGATCTTTTGCCAAGGTTTTGATGGCTTTAGTATCGGCCGCGTTTTTGTTACCACTATACAAACTTGTGATTAAAGCTTTGGATTCCTCAAGGCGCGGGTGGTGGCTAACGTCATCATTTTCGTTTGTCTGTTGATTACGAACTTCAAACTCAAGCGCCCAACGCTTGCTATCGTCTTCAACGCTAACACATTCCATTTTAAGTGTGCCGACTTCAGTAAGCTGACACGCAAGCTGAACTTCCACTCGCTCTTTTTGATTAGCTTGAAGTTGGGTCTCGTCTGAACCATCTAGGGTAGAAATGTACGGTGGTAGCGGAGAAAAAATATCCGGTTCTACTTTTACCATCACACCGTTTTGTGCAGCAGTTTGGTCTGCTAGCTGGTCATGAGTTGATGTAAGCAGATTAAAGCGAACGGGCTCACCGAGTGTAAGAGAGAATCGGCGACCACTCAATCGTATTTCATGGCCTTCTTCAGTGCCTTTTGCAAGTAGGCACAGAGCGTGACCCATTTTATTTTTTTCCTGTAGATGCAGGAAGTAGGAACGAGCGACACCGCCTCCAATCTTAAGTTGGGCACCACGGCGAGCTTTGCCAAATGCAACAGCACCAAGAGCTACCGACCAATCTGGGTGAGGGTTATCTAATACGGTAACGTCTGTTCCACGCCACTTGCTCAATAGCGTTGTCATTCGATCTGTTACCAGATCACTGTTAAATACACCACCATTGAGTAGTAAGCCAACTGGAATTGCAGGGGAGGTAACATCGTCACTATTGAGTGCCGCGTGGCTGACTTGTTGGTGCGTGGTGAGGAATTCTGCAATGTGTTTACTTACCGCGGGATCAGCTACGTATGGTAGACCAAATTCTACGACGGCGCTGCGGCGCTTATCCGGGGTTTGTTCAAAATCGGAAAGAGGGAAAAAGCCATCAAGAGCAATGTTATGCACTTCTTGCTTGGTAAGGCCAACGCTTTTTGTGCCACCAAGTAGCTTTGAACCACTGCCTAACATGGTGATTTTAACTTCTTCAGGTGCGTTGCTTGAAAGCAGGTGTTCTTTTGCTTTGCGAGTCTGTTGAATAAGTTTGGTTAAACCTGCGGCATTGAGTTTCTTGTTTTGGCTAAAACGTTGCTCTGCTAGATGCGCAAGAGCCAAGTCGAGGTTGTCCCCACCCAGCATTAAGTGTTCACCAACGCCGATGCGGTTCAACCCGAGTTCGTCGTTATCGAACTTTGCTTCAATGAGGCTCAAATCCGTGGTACCGCCACCGACGTCACACACCAAAATCAGCGGTAACTCTTTTAGTTGTTCGGCGGCCGTTTGTTGGTGACGAGCATACCAATCGTAGCAGACGGCTTGAGGTTCCTCTAGTAAGACAATACTGCTTAAACCAGCCATTTTCGCCGCTTCTAGGGTGAACTTACGTGCCGTTTCATCAAACGATGCAGGAACCGTTACCACGACGTCTTGATCTTCGAGTTTATTACTAGGGTTTCGGTAGTTCCAAGATTGGCGGATGTGGTTTAAATAACTCGCACTAGCGACAACTGGAGATACTTTGTCTACATCATTTGCAGCAGCCCATGGCAAGATCTCAGATTCGCGGTCAACGCCTTGGTGAGAAAGCCAACTTTTCGCACTAGAAACTTGGCGTCCTTCTACTTTGGCTCCTAATTCACGAGCCCATTCACCGATAATAATGTTGGTTATATCACCCTCAACACCTTGTTGTTCCCAAGGTAAGGTAAGGTCAGAGGCTGACACTTGTGCTTGTGCTGGGTGATAGCGGAAAGAAGGCAATAAAGGCTTTCGTACCACTTCACCTGCGCCAATGAGCTGGTCTATGTCGAATAATGAAACGGGAGCGTGCTGTAGGTCATCAGAAATTTCACAAAAAGCGACCACAGTATTAGTAGTCCCAAGATCGATGCCGACCAGAAAACGAGGGGATGCCATAGGATAACCTCTAATAAAAACGGCACCCATTTGGATGCCGTTAAGGAGTTTATGAGTGTGCTTGTTCGTTCGTTGTATCTGTGTCCGTTGCGGTATCTTCACGCACATCAAATTCAACGTGCCATTTTTGACCGTTGTCTGAAGCAATGGCTTCTAAGTAGAGAGTGCCCAGTTCGGTTACCCGTGATGCAAGCGTTACTGGAACGACTTCACCTTCACGGCGCCCTTCAGAGATTGATAACGTTACTTGAATTTCAGGTAATTCATCAAGCTCTTCTGGGTTCCAATGATCAAGGTGAGTACCGGCTTCGTCTTCACGGCGTACGGTTGAACCAAAGAACTGGAAATGCACTGGTTGGCCGATGATCAAACCAAACTCTTGGCTAGGAACTTGAACGCTAGAACCTTCTTCCATACCAAAAGGGGCAACACACAATGCTTCCATTGGCGGTGCCATACCTGGGATTGCAGGCATCGCACTTTCAATACCCACGTAGTAGCTTGATGCAATACCACCACGAATACGAACACCTTGACCACGACGTACTGCGCCGTAGTAAGAAGCGCCGCTTGCAACAGCAAGATCCAAATCTAAGCCTGATAAGCGTTTTGCAGACTCAGAATCGGCCTCGATTAACCAGCTGTCGATGGTTTCAGATAAACGGTTCGCTAGTAGATCTGATTTAAGCACGCCGCCGTTAAATAATATGGCGGTTGGCTTAATGAAGTCTGCGGCTGGCGTGTTCGTATCCATCCCCGGCATACCAGGCATGTTTGCAAATGGGTTGAACTCTGGTGCAGGTGCAGCTTCGCCACCTAGCGCATTGGCTTGCTTAGAAAGGAAAGCCGCAATGTGACGGGTAATACCTGCATCTTGAGCATAAGGTAAGCCCATTTGGGTTAATGCGCCGCGAGTTTTTTGTACCGGGTGCTCAGTCACTGAAACTTTAGGGAAGAAGCCATCAACTAAAGTTTGCTGTACTTCTTGTTGGGTCAATTCTGTTTTAAGCGTCGCGCCTAATAATTTAGAACCACGACTTGGCACAACGATAGGGACGGCGTGTAGGTCGGCATCATTAAGTAGGGCTTCTTTTGCATCACGGCAAGCATGCGTCATTGCTTGCACTTGCCAAGGAGCCAGTTCTTTGCCTTCTTGCGCTAACTTCATTTTTAAACGATAGGCTAGAGCAAGATCCATGTTGTCGCCACCCAATAGGATGTGCTCACCAACCGCAATACGATTCAGAGTTAAGTTGCCTTCATCTTGGGTTACTTCAACCAAAGACAAATCCGTCGTACCGCCACCGACATCTACAACCAATACAATGTCGCCAACGTTTACTTCATCACGCCACGTGTCGTTGCTGTTATCGATCCAGCTATACAACGCCGCTTGAGGCTCTTCTAGTAGCGTAAGATGTGAAAATCCCACGTTACGAGCAGCTTCTGCGGTTAAATCGCGAGCGGCAGGATCAAAAGAAGCGGGTACCGTGATGGTGACATCTTGAGCGGAAAGAGGGTGCTCAGGGTGTTGATGATCCCAAGCTTCTTTCAAGTGTTGTAAGTAAAGCTCAGTGGCTTTAACTGGCGATACTTTTTCAACTTCTTCAGGGCTACCTTGAGGTAGAAATGCGTCACGACGATTCACACCCCCATGGCAAAGCCAAGATTTTGCGCTGGCGATCAGGCGAATCGGTGTTTTGCTACCAAGGTTACGGGCAATTGCGCCCACAAGAGCTTTAGGCTCACTTGACCAAGGGAGTACGCGAGAAGCTGAATTCATCTCATGTTCGTGCGGCTGGTATAGAAAAGAGCCTAATTGGCTGCGATCTTCTACGGTTCCAGGTCCCGTTAATTGAGGGATGGTCATCACTTGAACGCGAGCGTCTTCATTGGTGGTATCAACAAAAGAAAGTACGCAGTGAGTGGTACCTAAATCGATACCTACACTGTATTTCGTTTGGTTTTCTGAATTCATAGTGTTCTGGTTAGTGTCTTGCATAGTTTATTCTTCTTAATAGATGCTTCTGGTGCGCTATTACAGCTCTACTTCGGCTGGGGCGATCACAGATGCGTCGTAGTTTTCTGCCAGTTTTGGTAACGTCATCGAGGTGGCTTTCCACCCTTTATGTACCAGAGTGCCGTTAAATGGCGCATTGCCTGTTACATTGCCAATTAGGCGAATTTCTTGTGGGTTAAAGCCTTCTTCAACCGTGATGCGTGTTTCTTCGTCTTCACTACGAACGTGTGCAAGCTCAACATAATCGGCCAGTACTTTTTTGCCACCGGTGTGAATAACTCGCGCTGCTGCACCCACTTCTTCGTCTGAGAAAGAGGTCAGGTCTTCTTGCAAGAAATCAATTAAGCGAGCTTCTTGTTGCATGATAGAAAGCAATTGCATTGCAGAATCTGTGGTCGCAGTTGCAAGCTTAGACTCTACTTCAACGACTTTCTCAATAACCTTTTCAACTTCGACGACTTTCTCAACTTCGACGATTTTTTCTACTTGTTTCTCTACTTCAACAATTTTCTCTACTGGTTTCTCAACCACTTTTGATTTACGTGATACGGCAATAAGCAATAGCATAAAGCTTGATGCTGCCAAACCCGTGTGTAGCATGTCGAATGTTGTTGGAATTAAATTGATGTCAAAGTTCATAAATACGTTCTCTATCAGCAAGTGTGGCATGAGCCAATTGCATGCCTTGATATAGCGGAAATAGGGGCGAACTGTACCATATTCAAGGTGTCTAGCTCGAAGAATTATTGTACCAGAGGTTGCGATGTTCGCTCGTTAGCTGTTTTTTTAGGCAATGCTGGCTCTATTTTCTTCTATGGAAGAGTGGAATCACCAAATCCGATCAGTAATGACACGACTTTTAACCAATCAAACGCCTTAAGGCTGCGTTTCCGATTACGCTGAGGTAGAATGGCGGCGAAATGAAATAACAGGCAGTTTAAAGGCTGGAAATGAATTATAACCGTGTAGTGTGCTTTGATTTAGAAATGTGTTGCTGGAATGTCGATGGCGTTGGCACTACTGGGGAGATCATTGAAGTTGGCTTGGCTGAGATAGACCTTAAAAAAGGTGAAATAGTTAAGCGAGCGCAATACTACGTGAAGCCTGAACATGATGAAGTTTCTCTTTTTTGTGCGGAACTGACCGGCATCACGCCTCGTAAAGTTGAGAAGCAAGGTCGTCCTCTAGAAGAGGTGATGAAATCGATGGTTAAGAACTTTGGTGGTGCAAATAAAATCTACGCCGCTTGGGGACACGATGATTTCATTTTGGCCAAAGAGTGCGAACAAAAAGGGCTAGAGATGCCGTTTAAAGAGTTCGTCAATTTGGCAACGTTATTCCGTATGCAAAATCGCCTAAAAGAGAAACGAATTGGCCACCGCGCTGCACAAGAAAGCAAAAACATCGAGTGGGAAGGTCGGCAGCATTCTGGGTTTGTTGATGCCTACAACCTAGCAAAGTTAGCATTGACCATGTTGTAACACTTAATGCTAATGTAACGTATTGTTTATAAAGCCGAGAATTCATATTCTCGGCTTTTTTATATCGAGTCAAACTCAGGAAAGCGTACCTAATTTACTTTGTACCTAGGGCTTTACCGTAGATCACTGAGTACCGTTCGTGTTTATTGTGTGATACCTGCCAAAATTGTAAGCAATATGTAACATCCTTAATTTATAAATTGAGATCTGAGTTGGTTTTTTAACCAGGGTGAGCTCTTATTCTTTTAGCCGCGATAGAAATCGCGACATATAAAAAAGGTGGATACATGAAATATGGAATTTTATCCCTTGTTGGCGCAACGTTGTTGTCACAAAGTGCAATAGCGCAAGTAACAAATGGGGATTTTGAACAGTGGAGTGGAAGTACTCCGACTGGGTGGTCAACCATTGATAGTGGTATCAGTGTTTCACCCACGTCAGACCAAGTTAAAAGCGGAGGACTGTCTGCAAAAGTTGTTGTAAATACGGGCTCTCAAAGCAGTACTGATTTATTGCAATCACTCAGTGTAGAAAAAGGTAAGAGTTATGACTTCTCAGTTTCAGTATTCCATACTGAAGGTGGCGTTAAGGCTCGTTTATATGTTGATGGGTATCGCGATTACAGTGTGCCAAGCAAAGCCAATCAGTGGCAGGACGTTGCTTATCGCTATACCGCAACCGCGGATAAAAGTATCGTCGTAGGGCTGCGGTTTTACGATGTAAGCGGTTTTGATGGCTCCGAAGTGGTGTACTTAGATAACTTTCAGCCAACCAAAGCGGGCACAACTCCACCAACAGGGGAGACTTGCGGTCAGACAGAAGCAACGCTTACTCTCGTTACGGATCAATACGCTTCAGAAACCAGTTGGCTACTTAAAAATAGCCATGCTCAAGAACAGTATAGCGGTTCGGGTTACAGCAACAGTACCACGTACACTAAAGCCATGTGCCTAGGCGATGGCGACTACACTTTCGAAATTAATGACTCTTATGGCGATGGTATATGTTGTAGCTCTGGCGATGGCTCTTTCAAGATTGAAGTGGATGGCAAGTCGTTGGTTTCAGGGGGTGAGTTCCAAAAAACTCAGTCTTTAACGTTTAAAATCGGCGGAACGGGTCCGATAGATCCTGTCGAACCTCCAGTATTGGGCGACTACTATAAAGCGGCACAAGGTAAAACAGGTTTTGCATTGAAAACTGCGCTATATAGCGTCATTCGTGATCACAATAGTCAAGGTTATGGCAATATTTGGAATCTTGTAAAGACTGCTGATATTGATAGTTATTATGAAAAAGACGGCTCGATTTTGGATGTCTATTCAGAAAAGCCAGCAGGTTCGGATTCGGTGTCGTTTACCAAAGTGACTGACCAGTGTGGTCAGTACCGCCGAGAAGGTGACTGTTATAACCGTGAACATTCATTCCCTAAAAGTTGGTTTGGCGGCAAAGTTGAGCCAATGAACTCGGATGGCCATCATTTGTTCGCCACTGATGGTTACGTTAATTCCAAACGCAGTAATTGGCCATTTGGTGAGGTAGGTAGCGCAACTTACACCTCTAGCAATGGGTCGAAATTGGGTGCTGCTCGTTCAGATCTTGGTTATGCTGGAACGGTATTTGAACCGGTCGATGAGTTCAAAGGGGATTTTGCTCGTGCATACTTTTACATGGCAACTCGTTACGAGAATGCGATTGCTAATTGGGAAGGTAACAGTGATAGCGCGAATGCCGTACTCAATGGAACGAACACTACGGTATTCGAACCTTGGCTACTCACAATGCTTAAACAGTGGCACAAAGCTGATCCTGTCAGTCAAAAAGAAATTGATCGCAACCAGGCCGTATTCAATTTCCAAGGTAACCGTAATCCTTATATCGATCATCCTGAATTTGTAAGCGCAATTTGGGGGCAATGATAGAGTAATCTCCAAAGACTCATTTACTGAAACCTCAAGGCTCTTGTCTTGGGGTTTTTTCGTTTTTTGCTCGTGTGAAGCCATTCCCATTTATCATGGATTGTTATCCCCTTGATTTGATAAGTCACTTACTGGCTATTGTTTATTCCTAACTAATTTATTGAACTAGTGATTTGTGCCGTAAAAATGTTTCGTAATGGGAATTTATGTGGTTTTTGTGAGCGGGTGTGAGATTTTTGATATTCATTTTATGAATAAAATATGGGTTTTGTTGACTTTTATCTAATGCCTGAGGTTTCATAGTTACCGTGTTCAAATTATGGTTTTAGTTTTTGTGGCGACATGAGCCTATATGGTTGATGGATTTTGCTAACACTAAAGCAATGTTGATTTTTTAAAACGCTCTCTCAGAGACACAAAAAGGAATTTGTATGACCAAGTTTAAACTTTTACCACTGGCTGCGATGATGGCCGCTTCATTTGCCGTTGCAGACGAAGTGAAGGTGTTTAAATTCTCTGACAATGGTACACCAACAACGTTTGATACTGTTCAGTCTGGCACCAAGTACAGTAATACGATTGTTACGGCCGTATACGACACCTTATATGAATACAAATATCTTAACTCTCCTTACGAGCTGAAACCGAGTCTTGCTACGGGGATGCCAGAGGTTTCTGAAGACGGCTTGACGTATACAATCAAAATCAAGCAAGGGGTTACGTTCATTGATGATGAAGCGTTTAAAGATGGTAAAGGCCGTGAATTGATCGCGAGTGACTTTGTTTATTCCGTTAAACGCCATTTTGATCCGGCAAACCGTTCTCAAGGTTCTTGGTTATGGGCCGGTAAAATTGCAGGCTTAGATCAATGGAAGAAAGACGGAGCCGATTACAGTAAGCCTGTTGAGGGTTTAAAAGCACTCGATGACTATACAATTCAAATTACACTGACAAAACCATACCCGCAACTGACGTACACACTAGCAATGGGTTATGCAGGAGTCGTTCCTGTAGAAGCCGTTGAAAAGTATGGCCGTGAATTTTCAGTTCACCCAGTGGGCAGTGGCCCTTACAAATTGATTTCTCATAACAGTACCAAAACGGTTCTTGAGAAAAACCCAAGTTACCGACATGAAGTGTTCAGCCTTGAAAAAGAAGGTTACGATCCTGTCGTGCATGGCGGTACAGGCATCGCAGAGCTCGAGGGGAAGACCCTCCCAATTGTTGACCGAATTGAAGCGAACTGGATCAAGCAAGCATCGGCTCGTTGGAATTCCTTTACTAAAGGTAATGAGATTGTAAATTCATCTTTGCAGAATGAACAACTTGATACGGTTTTAGAATCAAAACACCCAGTAAAACTAAAGCCTGAGTATGCGGATAAGTACCACTTCCGCGCATCAACTGAGCCTGGCTTTGTCTACAACGTGTTCAATTTTGACGATGAGTATTTTGGCCATTCCGATGATGCAAAGACCAATGCTCAAAACAAAGCACTTCGTTGTTCCATTATTAAGTCGTTCAGCTGGCCTGAGCGTGTTTCTCGTTTTTACCTCGGCTTAGGTAACGCCTACCCAGGTTTTATCGTCCCGGGGACAGATGGCTTTGATCCAAATATGGACAAAACGTCCATTACGCAAGATTTAGCGGGTGCTAAAGCATTATTGAAAGAGAACGGTTGGAATGCTAAAAACTTGCCAGTGCTGTATTACCCATCGGTTTCCAGTGTTCGTGCTAAGCAGTTCTTTGAACAATTTCGCGGTAACTTGACCAAGATTGGTTATCCGAAGAAGAAAATCAAATTCAAATCTTACGCAACATTTGGTGACTACAACCGTGATGTGAAGAACAGCAAAACGCAGATGATCAGTATGGCTTGGGGGCTAGATTACCCAGATGCGGAAAATACACTGCAATTGTACTATGGGCCAAACCGTTCTCCAGGCTCAAACAGTGCTAACTACAACAACCCGAAATACAACGAACTATTTGAAAAAGCGTCTGTGATGCAACCAAGTCCTGAACGTACGACGATTTACAAAGAATTGAATCAGATTCTAGTGGATGATTGCGTCGGTATCAGTGGCTTCTCTCGTACTGGTATTCAAGTTTGGCACAAGGAAGCAATCATGTGGCCTCAACGCGACATCATCGGAAATTACTTTAAATACGTTGATGTGAAGTAGCGAATAGGTAGGACGAAAACAACATGGAAACGTTGAAATATTGCATCCGAAAATTGATTTATAGCATGCCACTTTTACTTGGCGTTACGTTGATCAGTTTTGTATTAATGGTCTATTTCGGGCCTGATAAAACCTATGATTTGTTAGGTAGAAACCCAACTGTTGAAGAGATCAATGAGATTCGTCACCAGCTAGGTTACGACAAAACATTCTTTGTACGTTATATGGAGTACTTGCATCAAGTGATCACCTTTGACTTCGGCTATTCCGATTCAAGTGGTGAAAAGGTAACGAGCATTCTGAGTAAAACGATCCCAGTGTCTTTGGCTCTGGTATTGCCTGGTTTTGTATTGGGTCATGTGATCAGTATTGCTCTAGGGTTGTTTGCTGCCCAGCATCGAGGGACGTGGCTAGACAAAATAATCATGTCTAGCTCTGTTGTTGGTATGAGCATTTCGTACTTGATTGTTATTATCGCATTGCAGTTGATCTTCTGTTCCAGTTACGGGCTTAACCTCTTCCCAGTGTACGGCTGGGATGTGAGCTCCCTTTCGGACTACCTGTATTACATTACTGTCCCAACCATGTGTTCCGTATTTGTTTCGGTTGGTTATAGCACGAGATTTTATCGAGCTATCATTGTTGAAGAAACAACACGAGATCACATTCGAACTGCGAAAGCCTTTGGTCACAACCCAACCATGATTTTGCTTAAGCATGTCTTGAAAAACGCCATGATTCCAATCATTACCCGTATTGTATTTTCGATCCCATTCGTGGTGATTGGCGGGTCATTGTTGCTGGAAAGTTACTTTGGTATTCCGGGTATAGGGTTAATCACATACGATGCCATCACAACCGGTGACTTACCGGTTTTGAAGGCCGTGATTGTGTTAATTACTGTTTTGTTTATCGGCGTCGTCAGTGTTGTAGACGTGCTTTACAAAATGGTTGATCCGCGTATTTCATTAAAGTAGGGACATTTTTATGACGGATATACTCAATGTTGAGCCAGTAGAAAAACCGCTCAAACGTGAATCTCTGTGGAGTAAAGCTCTTCAAAAGTTCAAACGAGATCGCCTAGGTATGGTGAGCCTCTTTGTTGTCAGTGCGTATTTTGCTATCGCTATTTTGGTCTGGAGCGGCTTAATTGCCCAGCAATGGGACGAGCTACTCGCAAGCGGTCAAATGGGGCCAACGGCCGAATATTGGTTTGGCACGACGATTAACGGGCAAGACATATTTCAACGAGCCATCTACAGCACTAAAACTGCTTTTGAGGTTGGCCTGATTGTGGCTTTGTTCGCCACTTCCATTGGCGCGATCGCGGGTTCGTTCATGGGATATTATTCAGGTACGGTGTTAGATGAATTTGTCTTATGGATAATGAACAGTATTGATTGTGTACCGTATTTCTTATTGGTTGCCGCTATTGCAGTCGCGCTTGATGGGAACCCTTACTCCATGCACATCGCTATGATGTTTGCATTTTGGACAGGCACTGCGAGGGTCGTACGTGGCGAAGTCATCAAGCTTAAGAACATGGAATTTACCGAAGCGGCGCACTCGTTAGGGGTTCCGACCTACAAAATCATCTTTAAGCATTTAATGCCCAATACAACACACATTTTGTTGGTTGAAATGACGTTGCTCTTTATCACTGCAATTAAGAGTGAAGTGATCTTGAGCTTTTTAGGCTTAGGTATTAAAGACAGCATTAGCTGGGGCTTAATGATTTCTGAAGCAAGCGGCGAAGTGACGGCGGGCCATTTCAGTAACTTCTTTGCCGCTTCAGGCATGCTGTTTGTGTTGGTTTTGGCGTTCAATATGTTTTCTGATTCTCTGCAAGATGCACTAGACCCAAGGAAGGTTTGATCATGTCTCAGTATGAACCCTTATTAAAGGTCGACAACTTAACGGTTGAGTTCAAAACCGATAAAGGCGTTGTTAGAGCCATCAATGGAGCAAGTTTCAACGTAATGCCGGGGGAAACCATTGGTATTGTGGGTGAGTCGGGTTGTGGTAAGTCGGTGAGTTCGCTGTCTATCATGGGGTTAGTGCCATCACCACCTGGCAAGATCGTTGATGGAAGTATTCAATTTAAAGGACGCGAGCTAATAGGGCTGAGCGAAAAGGAATATCGCAAGATCCGCGGTAACGATATCTCGATGATATTCCAAGAGCCGATGACCGCACTTAACCCTGTTTTGAAGATCAGCACTCAAATGGTGGATGTGATCCGTAACCATAACAAAGTGTCTAAAGCTGAAGCGAAAGAGCGTGCCATTGACATGCTAAGAACCGTTGGCATTCCGGCACCAGAGCAACGTGTTAACGAGTACCCTCACCAGCTTTCTGGCGGCATGCGTCAGCGAGTGATGATTGCTATGGCGCTCTCGTGTAAGCCATCACTGTTACTGGCTGATGAGCCGACGACAGCGCTAGATGTGACCATTCAAGCGCAAGTGATGAAAGAGATGGTGCGCCTGCAAAAAGAGCTGAATATGGCCGTTGTACTCGTGACCCATGATTTGGGTGTGGTTGCCGAGTCTTGCAAACGCGTGGTGGTGATGTATTGCGGTGAAGTCATCGAACAAGGACGAGTTGAGGATATTTTTGCCAACCCTAAGCACCCATATACGCAAGGCCTCTTGAAATCTATCCCTATTGTGCGGGATAAGAAAATACCACGTCTTCCGACAATTGAAGGGGTAGTCCCAGATTTATTCCATTTACCAAATGGCTGCCGTTTTGCGGATCGCTGTGAAAAAATCTCTGCTCACTGCCAGCAAAGTTCGCCTAAATTATTGGGTGAGACTGAGCATCAAGTAGCGTGTTTTAACTATGACGATCAACGCCAACGGGTAGGAGCCATGTCATGACCGATGTTCTATTAGAAGTTTCTGGGTTAAAAAAGCACTTTACCGTGGGTAAGAGTTTCTTTAAGCGTAATAAAGGGCTGTGTAAAGCGGTTGATGATGTGAGCTTTAAGATTGAAAAAGGCAAAACTCTAGGGTTAGTTGGCGAGTCGGGTTGCGGTAAATCGACATTAGGTCGCTGTGTTCTTCGTCTATTAGAGCCTACATCTGGCAGCGTGAAAATTAACGGTCAGAATGTGGTCGACTTAGACGCAAAGAGTTTAAAAGCGCTTCGCAAAGATATGCAGATAATCTTTCAAGACCCGTTTGCCTCGTTAAGCCCTAGAATGACCATTCATGACATATTACGTGAGCCTTTAGATACCCACGAAGTCGGTACGATAGAAGAACGGGAAGCAAAAATAGCCGAAGTCATGGCCATTGTTGGATTGCGGCCTCAAGCGCTAAATCGTTACCCTCATGAGTTTTCTGGCGGTCAAAGACAGAGGGTAGGCATCGCCAGGGCTTTGGTACTAGAGCCTAAGTTTATTGTTGCAGATGAGCCTGTTTCCGCATTAGATGTGTCAGTTCAAGCACAAGTACTTAATTTAATTGCAGAGTTGCAAGAGAAGAAAGGTATTTCGTTCTTGTTTATTGCTCATGATTTGGCGGTCGTTCAACATATTTGTGACGAAGTAGGGGTGATGTACCTTGGTCGTATGGTAGAGAAAGCACCAGCCGAAGAGCTATACCGAAACCCCAAGCACCCGTATACGCAAGCTTTGTTGTCGGCGATTCCTGTGCCTGATCCAACCATAGTATCCGAGACGATTCCATTAGAAGGAGACGTGCCATCACCGCTTGCCCCACCAAGTGGCTGTACGTTTAGAACTCGCTGTAAACAAGCAACCACCCGATGCAGTAAAGAAGTGCCTCAAGTGCACAACCTTGGTGACAATGGTATTGAACATCTTGTTACTTGCCATCTGTTTGCTGATTGATGCTAATTATGAAGTAACCTGTTAACTTCCAGCCTCATTTGCCATCAAATGGGGCTGTTTTAAATCTGTCTTTCAACATTTGTGTGTATTGATTTTGGATGTCTAACCGGTAACTTGCAATTTGGCTCGGATAAATTCGGCGTGATCAACATACAACAGCTCGGCGACTTTGCGGATAACCGCTTCTTCCATTGGATCCAGTTCACCATCAGAATAAGCGACTTGCCACATAGCTTTAACGATAGAGAAACGTTCTTCTTGTTCTAAGTGTCTTAACTGAGAGGTGAAGTCATACAGTGATGCGGAGTTCTCTGACTGTTCAATGGCAGCTTCCAGCAAGACTTTAGCTTTAGATTCATCCACCTCTAACACTTTCATTAACATGGATATTTTTGCTTCTTGCTCTAATTTTCCAACATTATGATCAGCGTTAGCTACCTCACAAAATAGCGACGCAATCGCAAGGTCTGGGTTTGATTTGTCACTTGCAGAGAGATCTTGCCCCTCTACCAGTTGCTTGAATATTTTGGATAGTACGCCAATCATGTGGACTCTCTTATTGGTAAACATCTATTTACATAAATAGTGTTCATTGGCGATAAAAACAAGGCTTGTTCGGGTTTCTTACATTCAATTTACAAACGATGTGTTCGATATTGCTCGATAAATCAGGAAGCTGCCGATAGAATACAGGCCTATTTCGCCGAGGTGATGAGCATGGAATCGACAACATTAATTGCTATGGGGCTTATTTTTCTTGGCTCATTTGTTCAAAGTGCTATTGGGTTTGGTTTGGCTATTGTGGCCGCACCACTTTTGTTCTTGATTTCTCCGTTATATGTTCCGGCTCCTATCTGCCTTGTCGCGCTGTTTATTTCTCTGCTTAACGCATATAAGCACAAATCGAATGTGTCTCTCGGCGGGTTAAAAGCGGCGATTATAGGCCGTGTTCCGGGTTCCATTGCTGGAGGGGCACTACTTTTATACGTCTCGGTCTCCAGTTTGTCATTGTGGCTTGGTATTTTCGTGTTGATGGCGGTTGCGGTGAGTTTGCTGCCGTTTCGAATTGAACCCACGCCTATGCGAATGGGCATCGCCGGGTTCTTTTCTGGTTTTATGGGCACAAGTTCCAGTATCGGTGGGCCGCCGATGGCATTGCTACTTCAACACCAAGATGCGAACGCACTGCGTGGTAATCTTTCCGCGTTCTTTGTTTTCAGCTCTATTATTTCTCTTATTGTGCAGATCCCAATCGGTTTTTTAACTTGGCAACATGTTGAACTCACGATTCCGCTGATCCCTGCGGCTTGGTTAGGCTACTTTTTGGCAAGCAAGTGTGTGGATCGTTTTTCGAAAAACTGGATTCGTTACGGAGCGTTGGTATTGTGCGCAGTGAGTGGCGTTGGCGCTATTTGGCAGGCGGTTTAAGTTTGGTTAAAGACTAAAGACTAAAGACTAAAGACTAAAGACTAAAGACTAAACGATAAGATCTAGAGATGGGCTGATTGATCGTTGCAATAAAAATAGGAAGCACTTGGCTTCCTTTTTTTTCGCTAATTAACGTTTATCAATGTTGACTGGCGTCTTCTTCTAGGATTTCTATCACATCAGAAGAGGAGTTTTCATGGCTGATGAGCAGTAGGGTGAGTAAAGCATCCGCTTTAACATCGATGTCATCAGACTCACTGATCAGTTGTACAATTTTGTCTTTGAGCATAGTGACTTCATGTTCGACAAAACCTCGGGCTTCGATCTCGCCCCCAACATCTTCTGGCTGATTGTCAAATTCAAGAAATAGGAAATCGCCGTCTTGCTTAGTAGAAAGCAAACGTTCTGGTAGCCATTCTTCTCCAGTAACGACGTCAAGGTCTAGGTCACTTGGAAGATTCTTAAGTAATTTTAATAATTCCGATACTTTCACAATGATTTTTTATATTATACGTCGCTATATACGTTATTGTAGCGGCAAAGTGGCGAGCATCTTAAAGTAAATTGCTCTTTTTAGCTATATATCTTGATATAAGAATCAATTAGTTTTCTTTCGTCTTCGAAACTTCAATTTGTCACCGTTAAACATGAGTATTGGCATCCATGCTTTTTAATAAACAGCTTCTTGAACAACCGCTTCTTTCTAAGCCTATTATAACGCTTTGCGCTATTTCAGCTCTGTCATCCTCTTTTGCATTTGCGCAATCTGAGCAGGAATGGGGACTAAGCGCCGCTTATCGTTCTGCCTCCCTTGTTCATGATTTTCCGGGCACCTCAGATACATCGGTAAGCACGTTTGTTCCTATGTTTTATTATCAGGGCGAGCGCTTTTACATGGATGGATTGGAAGGTGGTGCGCATCTATACCAACAAGATGATTGGCAAGTAAACGCATTTACTCGCTTACGTTTTGTTGATTTACCTGCATCCAAACAAAATGAGTTTGGCGGAGACGTGTTTGATTTGGGTATGCAGTATCGCCACAACATGGATGAGTTTTGGTATACCGATGTGGAAGTGCTAAGTGATAGCCATGGGCGATTTCACGGTAACGTCAAAGCAACGGCCGAGTACTTAACTGAAAGCTGGGACTTTAAGCCGAGTATTCAGATGCGCTACAAAACGGCTGATTTCAATTCTCAATATTACGCGGCAGAAAGTTTAACAGGGGAGAGAATCGGTGGTGGCGTCGATTTCAAAATGGGCTTTGAGGCTCGTTATCATGTGACTTCTAATTTGTATCTAATGGGTTCTGCTTTCGCTACTCGTTTAGATGGCGCCGCTTATGGTGCAAGTACCGTAAATGAGCAATGGGCAAGTGAGTATTTTGTCGGCTTTGGTTTTTCTAACGACAACAGCGTACCGAGAAAGTCAGAGATCGGTGCAAAACCGTATATGAGAATTGCTCAAGGTTTTGCTACCCCATCGGACATGGGCGATATCTTCCAAGGCAAGGGCGAATCGGATCCAAATAATAACAAAATGACGTCGTTCTTTTATGGTCATCCACTGACTGACGAATTGTTCGGCCTGCCGTTAGACGTTTACTTAACACCAGGCGTGGCATGGCATTGGCAAAGTGATACTCAGAAATCGAGCCCAGAATACGTTGTGGCTATCAAAGCGTACTACACATTTGATTGGCCGGTACGTTGGAAATTCGGTGTGGCAGAAGGTGTTTCGTATGTTCAGCACCCAACCTATATTGAAAGTAGTGAACTTGAGAAAAAAGAGTACGCTAATGGCAGCCCTTTGATGAACTACCTTGATATATCTTTTGATATCAACGTGGGTGACATCGTAGGTAAGTCAGATTGGGAAAACATGTGGATTGGTTACTCTCTGCATCACCGTTCGTCTATCTTTGAAAAGGCTTCTCAGTTTGGCCGTATTAAAGGTGGCAGTAACTACAACACGGTTTACTTGCAGTACGATTTTTAGTTGGTTCAATAAAAACGTCTTATCGTGAATGTAAAAACGAAAGGGTCAGCTTAGTGCTGACCCTTTGTTATTTTGGATTAAAGGTTACAGGGATAGAGCGCTAAGTTGTTCTTTCGCGCTGTCTAGGCCTTGTTTCGCCATTTCGTCACCCATATTCAATGCTTCCGCGTACACAAACTCCACGTTGGTAATTCCAACAAAGCCAAGCACCGTGGTTAAGTATGGTGTGATGATGTCGGTTGCTGCATCTTTGTGGATACCACCTCGAGTCGTCACGACAATGGCTTTCTTGTTTTCAAGTAATCCTTTTGGGCCTTGCTCAGTATAAGCAAAGGTTACGCCTGCTCGGGCGATCATATCAACCCAGTTTTTTAACTGCGTCGGTACCGTAAAGTTGTACATTGGCGCGGCAATGATCAAGGTGTCGGATTGCTTAATTTCTTCAATCAGAGTGTTAGACAGCGCTAAAATTTCTTGTTGTTCAGGGCTAAGCTCATCACCACCGCGCAGTGCGGTTGCCACATTCATATCCAACATTGGTAAAGCATCTTGCACAAGATCGCGCTCGATAATTTGCTCACCAGGTTGCGTTGCCGTTAGTTGTTCGATTATTTGGTTTGATTGAGAGTAGCCACCAAGGATGCTTGATTTTAGTACGAGTAAGCGAGACATATTGTATTCCTTATATTTTCATCAACAGGCAGTGTTGTTGAGATAGATGTTATGCGATTGCAGAAATCGAGATAAGGCGAAAAATGTGCTCATCATATTCAAAAAAATCGAACAAGGCGGAAAGATTAAGGAATTGAATGGTGTGTGATACAATCGCGCCAATTTTTAAAGCTATAGTCAGATAGGTATTGCTTTGACCTCGTCACAGCCAAAAAAACAACAAAACAGTGCTGCAAGCCTTAAAGCGGCACTAAAAGAATGCATGTTCAAAGACCGCTTTCGTTTACAAAAGCGAATTTTCGGTGCGAGTAAGATAAAAAAAGACGAATCTCGTAATGCGGTATTTGATGAAATTGCAATGGACATTGCCAAATCAATGATGACGGCGCAGCAGCGCATCTCTGCAAGCGCGACCATCGAATATCCTGAACTGCTTCCTGTTAGTCAAAAGCGTGACGACATTGCCAAAGCGATTGAAGAGAACCAAGTGGTCATCGTCGCGGGTGAAACGGGTTCGGGTAAAACAACACAACTCCCTAAAATATGCAGTGAAATAGGGCGAGGCAAGTACGGGCTTATTGGTCATACACAGCCACGTCGCTTAGCCGCGCGCTCAGTAGCAAACCGTATTGCCGAAGAGATGGAAACCAAGCTCGGGGAGTTTGTTGGCTATAAAGTTCGTTTTAACGACCAAATTTCTGAAAACACTCAAATTAAATTGATGACAGACGGTATTTTACTGGCTGAGATTCAACACGATCGTTTTCTTAACCAATATGACACGATTATTATCGATGAAGCGCACGAACGTAGCTTAAACATCGATTTCATTTTGGGTTATCTAAAAGAATTGCTTCCTCGCCGTCCAGACCTGAAAGTGATCATCACTTCGGCGACGATAGACCCACAACGTTTTTCAAAGCACTTTAGAGATGCTCCAATCATTGAAGTGTCGGGGCGCACCTACCCTGTAGAAACACGCTACCGACCATTAAATGCAGACGACGGCGAAAGCGACCGAGATCAACTTGAAGGTATTTTTGAAGCGGTAGATGAACTGTGCGATGAAGGGGTAGGGGACATCCTGATCTTTATGAATGGCGAACGAGAAATTCGCGATACTGCAGATGCTCTCACCAAGCGTAAAATTCGTGACACTGAAGTGGTGCCTTTGTATGCGCGCCTGTCTTCTGCGGAACAGAATAAAATATTTCAATCTCATTCTGGCCGCCGCATCGTATTGGCAACAAACGTGGCAGAAACGTCACTGACGGTGCCGGGTATCAAGTATGTCATTGACCCGGGTACAGCTCGAATTAGCCGATACAGTTACAAAACCAAAGTTCAGCGCCTGCCGATTGAAGCAATTTCTCAAGCGAGTGCTAATCAACGTAAAGGCCGTTGTGGCCGTGTTGATGAAGGTATTTGTATTCGACTGTATTCTGAAGACGATTTCTTATCGCGCCCTGAATTTACCGATCCTGAAATATTAAGAACCAACTTGGCGTCGGTTATTTTGCAAATGACGGCATTAGGTTTGGGTGACATCCAGGCTTTCCCATTTGTAGAAGCGCCAGATAAACGCAATATTCAAGATGGCGTGCGCCTGCTGGAAGAATTGGGTGCGCTTGCCGTCAGTACCAAGAAAGAGGAAGATTCTAAAAAGCGACTGACACCACTAGGCCGTCAGATCTCGCGTTTGCCGATTGATCCTCGTTTGGCTCGCATGGTGATTGAAGCGTCACGAATTGGTTGCCTTAAAGAGGTGATGGTGATCGTGTCTGCGTTGTCTATACAAGACCCGCGTGAACGCTCGAGCGAAAAACAGCAAGCGGCTGACGAGCAACATCGTCGCTTTAATGATAAAGAATCTGATTTCATTACGTTTGTTAACCTATGGGATTATATTCAAGAGCAACAAAAAGCACTTTCTGGGAATCAATTCCGTAAGCAATGTAAGAAAGAGTACCTCAATTACCTGCGTGTTCGTGAGTGGCAAGATGTGTACTTCAAAGTCCATCAAGCCATGCGAGAAATGGACACCAAGTTGAATTCACAGCCGGGCAGTTATCAAAGTATTCATAGTGCCTTGCTGGTTGGGCTGCTATCGCATATTGGCGTTAAAGACCAAGAAAAGAACGAGTACCAAGGTGCTCGTAACGCTCGTTTCAATATCTTCCCAGCTTCTGGGTTATTTAAGAAACAGCCTAAGTGGATTATGTCAGCTGAATTAGTTGAAACCTCCAAGCTTTGGGGGCGCATTATTGCCAAAATCCAACCGGAATGGATCGAGCCTTTAGCGAAGCACTTAATAAAGCGGAGCTATAGCGAACCACATTGGTCTAAGAAGCAATCTGCGGTAATGGCGCATGAAAAAGTGATGCTTTATGGCATCCCAATTGTGCCTAAACGCACCATTAATTATGGCAACATCGATCCTGTTGTGAGCCGTGAAATTTTCATTCGTTCTGCGTTGGTTGAAGGTGAGTGGGAAACCAAGCACAAGTTCTTCAAGCAAAACCGCAAGCTTTTGCAAGAGGTTGAAGAATTAGAGCACAAATCTCGTCGCCGCGATATTTTGATCGACGACGACGAATTGGCCGATTTTTATGATCAACGTGTTAGTACAGAAGCGGTTTCAGGCAAGCATTTTGACAGCTGGTGGAAAATTAAATCTCAATCTGAGCCTGAATTGCTGAACTTTGAAAAAGAGATGCTATTTAAGGGCGATGCTAGCCACATTACCGACTTGGACTACCCAAACTTTTGGCATCAAGATGGTCTGAAGCTTAAATTGAGCTACCAATTTGAACCCGGCGACGACAACGATGGGGTAACCGTTCATCTGCCGTTACCTATTTTGAATCAGGTGGATCAAACCGGCTTCGATTGGCAGATTCCGGGTTTACGACATGAATTGGTTGTGAGCTTAATTAAGTCTTTGCCAAAAACACTGCGACGCAATTTCGTCCCTGCTCCTAACTATGCCGATGCATTTTTAGCCCGTGTCACACCAATGGAAACGCCATTGTTAGATGCGCTCGAGAAAGAGCTTCGTCGCATTACTGGGGTTGAAGTTTTACGAGAAGACTGGAAGTTAGAGCAAATCCCTGAGCACTTGAAGGTAACGTATCGTGCGGTTGATCATCGTAACCGTAAGCTAAAAGAACATAAAAATATTTACGAACTCAAAGAGAGTTTGAAAGATAAGGTTCAAGAGACTCTGTCACAAGTGGCGGATGATGATATTGAACAGCAAGGCCTACATACGTGGAGCTTTGGCGAATTGCCAAAAGTCTACCAGCAGAAACGTGGTGGTTTTGAAGTGAAAGCCTACCCAGCACTGGTGGATAACAAAGACAGTGTTGAAATAAAGCTATTTGAAACAGAGCAAGAGCAACATTCGGCCATGCGCCAAGGTCAGCGTCGTTTGGTGCTGTTGAATGTGCCATCACCGATTAAGTACTTGCACTCTAACTTGCCGAACAAATCAAAACTGGGCTTATACTTTAACCCTTACGGTAAAGTGCTTGATTTGATTGATGACTGTATTTCTTGTGGCATTGATAAGCTACTCGAACAAAATGGTGGCATGGTCTGGGACCCTGAACAGTTCGAGCAAACCAAAGAAAAGATCAGAGCAGAGCTAGGCGATACCGTTGTGGACATTGCCCAGCAAGTGGAAACTATCCTAACGACGGCTTTTGCAATTAATAAGAAACTAAAGGGAAAAATCGACTTTACCATGGCGTTTGCTTTGTCGGACATTAAAGCCCAAATTGAAAGTTTGATCTTTAAAGGTTTTGCAACGGAATGTGGTTGGAAGCGTTTACCCGATATTCTTCGCTATATGAAAGCGATTGAGCGTAGAATGGAAAAACTGCCGATTGACCCAAATAAAGATCGATTACACATGATCCGAATAGAGTCGGTAACAAACGACTACAAAGAGCTGTTGAATAAGATCCCGAAAGGTGTGCCAGTACCAGAGCCTGTTAAAGAAGTTCGCTGGATGCTAGAAGAGCTTCGAGTGAGCTTTTTTGCTCAACAGTTAGGCACGCCTTATCCTGTGTCGGATAAGCGAGTAAAAAATGTCATCTCAGATTTTCAATCCGACGTTGGCATAGACTTTGCTTGAATTAGCCAAATATAACAGCTTCAAATTATAGTAGATTGTGATTTAGTGATTTAGTGATTTAGTGATTTAGTGCTTTAGTTATTCACAAAAGCACTAAATTTGGATAACTAAAGCCAAAGATGGCTTGTAATTCAATGGATTAATAAAGGTATCTCATGAAAAAGATTCTTATCGTAGCGGCATTGCTTGGCATGTCTTCAACGGCAGCGGCCGATGCTCTAATTTATGCAGGGGCAAACGTTGGCCAATCTAATATTGACTCAGATAAGTCCACGGTGTTTGGCGCTCATATAGGTACCGGTATTTTACCGTTTATCGGCTTAGAAGCGGGCTACCAGAAACTGGGTGACGCATCAGTCGGCTCTGTTAACATTGAAGCATCAACTATTTATGTGGCAGCTAAGCCAAGTATTGATGTAGGTCCGATTCAAGTATACGCAAAAGCTGGTTTTCATTCTTGGAGCCAAGAGATCAGTGGCGTTTCAAGTGACGATACAGGCACAGATCTTATGTATGGCTTTGGTGCAGAATATTATTTGATTGATAACCTTTCCGTTGGCGCTTCATGGACGCAGTTTAAAATGGGTGGTAATACGGCTGACGTTAATTCTGATCAGTTCGCTCTAACAGCGACGTTCCACTTCTTATAAGTATCAGTTTTAAAATCATTTTCTTATGGCACCGAATCGTTCGGTGCCTTTTGTCATTTTTGGGTCAAATTAGGGGTGAGTTGTAAGTTCCTATTACAATGAGTTTGCGTCGCCTAGACTAAAAGATATAGAATCAGCCCAAATTTTTGACGTGCGCTTTTTATGTGCTCGTCTAGCGAGTTTAAAGTTTGTAGGGATTAAAGCTTTTTCAATTTCAGCCGATAAATGCGGTAAGGATCTATACTTAAGCAATCATGATTGTTAAGTATATTCGCATTGTATTCGCGTATTAAGTAGTAGGAAAAAAATGAAAAAGATTCTATTAGCATTGGCACTAACAGGTGTTGCATCGACGGCAGCAGCGGATTCTTGGTTGTATGCAGGCGCAAATATTGGCCAGTCTGACCTAGACGGTAAGAATGCAACAGCGGCTGGTTTCCATGTTGGTACTGGTATTCTTCCAATCATTGGTTTAGAAGCGGGTTACAACAACCACGGCAAAATCAACAACTGGGATATGAGCTCATACTACTTTGCTGTTAAGCCTAGTATTGATTTGGGTCCATTGCACGTATACGGCAAAGCTGGTGTTCACAGTTATAAGGCTGCGCATTCAGGTGCTCCAAATCAAGATGGCACCGATGCAATGTATGGCGTGGGTGTTGAATACTTTATGTTTGATATGCTGTCTGTTGGTGGTGCATACCAAAACTTTAAAACAGACTCAGGTAACATTGGCTCGTTCAACCTAACAGCAACGATTCATTTCTTATAAGTCGTAGTGGGAATTATTTCTAACTATGCCAGAGAGCGACTTGCCATTTCTCGGTTGGGTCGCTTTTTTTGTGCCTGTTTTCTATTGTCAGGTTTGAGAAAGTAAAGCTGCCTTTTCATTTCCTTATTATGTTCTAAGTTAAACATAATGACATTGTTCTGACCAAAATGTCGCATACTGACAATATTGTTTGATATTGTATCTAAATTATATTTCTCCCTTTTAGGTACACCCATGAAAAAGTTACTTATCGTAGCACTGGTTGCGGGCTCATCATTCAACGTTATTGCAGACACTAATGCCTACATTGGTCTTAACGCAGGTCAAGCTTCACTCGATGGACAGAAAGACGTTGGAGTTGGTGCATATGTTGGTGCAAATCTTTTGTCGTTTTTAGGCGTTGAAATTGGATTTCAAGGGCATGGTAAACAAGAAGAGTTGTGGCTTCCTGAGAATGACTTAGTTAATATTAAAGATGTTTCTCAATTTGATTCTTTCTATTTCGCCCTTAAACCTCAAGTAATGGTGGGCCCGGTGCAGCTTTATGCAAAGCTTGGCCGACATGCATGGAGTGGTGAGACAACTCTTGAAATTGATGGTAAAACAGAGCATACCTACGAGACAGAAAGTGGTCATGGCTATATGTACGGTGTAGGCGCAGATTACTTCTTCAGTGAAGGCTTGTCTGCTGGTGTCTTGGCGCAAAAGTATGAAACTAAGTACGGTAATGTTGAACATATCGGCGTGAATTTTACTTTGCACTTTATGTAATATCAGTTCGCTGCTGCTCTATAGCGATCATAAGATTTTATTTTAGCACTGACTTCGGTTGGTGCTTTTTATGTCAGATTAGTTCTTAATTGCTAAATAGCCACAAAAAAGCCCCAGATGACAGTCATCTAGGGCTTAGATAAATAGGTGTTAGAGGTTTTCTTAGAAGCGGTAGCCAGCTAGGAAAGTGAAGCTGTCATCTAGAGTTATAATGCGGCCTTCGGCATTAAGTTCTGATGATGCTGTATAATGTACATCCATAGTGAAGTTGTCGCTAAAGTCATAACCGAAACCAACCATAGGTCGAATGGTAGATCTAGAATCATCGATAGATGTTCCTGTGATTTTTACGTCATAGCTAGAAAATACCGCACCTGCTTTAATAGCCATGCCATTACCTAAACGGTAGCCGCCATAAACAGTTGTATCATTTTGAGTACCTGTCAAAGTGTTAGTTTGAGTTAGCATCAATGTTTCTTCAATACTGCCAAGCCCCTTAACACCTACTACAGCTTGACCAAAACCTACTTCAGCAGCAAGGTTAAGACCATTTTGAGTATCAATACCACCTAAAAGAGTGAAGTCAACGTTTGCAGAGGCAGCAGAAGACGCAAGAATAGCAGTGGCAATCAATAGTTTTTTCATTTTATAGAACTCCGGAAAGTAGCAATTCCGTGCTGGTTAAATCCATAAACAGTAAGTTGGTGATGTGTTACTGAAAAAAGAGAAACGTCTCTTCTTTCTATAATTTGGTTAGAAGCGGAAACCAGCCATGATGGTTACGCTGTCTTCAAATGTGTATTCAGAATATTTGTTAAGTGTTTCATCTTGAAAAGACTCAACATTCGCAGAGGTTGTATAGTGTAAATTTACTGACCATGTATTACTGAAGTCGTAGCCTAAACCTAACATAGGGCGGAAAACTGCATGTGTGATTGGACCTTGACGTTGGTCACTGATAGAGCCTTCAAACGTACTCATTGCAAAACCGGCTTTAGCGGCAATACCATTTTCGAAACGATATCCAGTGTAGAAAGTAACGTCTTTTTGGCTTTGAATTAAATCGTGGCCTTCAGGGTTA
This sequence comes from Vibrio tapetis subsp. tapetis, assembly GCF_900233005.1. Classification (NCBI taxonomy): domain Bacteria; kingdom Pseudomonadati; phylum Pseudomonadota; class Gammaproteobacteria; order Vibrionales; family Vibrionaceae; genus Vibrio; species Vibrio tapetis. Next base: position 836,906 of record NZ_LT960611.1, on the reverse strand, counting down.
TGTTCATCAGCGCCAATGACGTTTTTCTGCTCTACATTCCCAAGAGCTTGAAAGCCAATTAGTGCAGAGCCAACACCAATTTCAGCAGCAACCGCTGGGCCATTGTTGCTGTCAACGCCAGCAAGAACGGTGAAATCTAGTGCAGAGGCATTAGTAGAGACAAGAACAGCCGTAGCTAATAGCAATTTTTTCACTTTGAAACTCCAAGTAGTTAGCATTTCCTTGCTAAGCGTGTCTCCTGACAGTGTGATAGGGTTTACTAAATTAAGGTTAAGGTATCTCGTAATACCTTGTTTGTGGCGGCGAGTATATAAAGCACATAGTTTGCCATCAAATCTTATGTGTTGGATATTTGTCAGGGTTATATAAAGTCTAGAAATGTACGAGAAACTTAAAGGGATCTGTTACTTTCAATGGAAAGGCCTTGAGCTATCTAGCTGAATTTTCGGGATTTTTACAAAAGTGTTTGATAGGTTTGGTCGAAATAGTTTAACAGTTATAAAAAAAGGCGATCACAAGATCGCCTTTAAACATTCTGAATACTATCAAATGGTGAGATATGATTAGTTGCTTTGGCCTACAACAACAACTTCACCGGTCTCTTCGTCTAGGTAAGCACCAATGGGTTGAGGTTGGTTGATTTCAAATTCCCAACAGATCTTTTGGTTTGCTACTGCAGATTGCTCTTCACCAGCGCCAGCTTCTAAACCTGGTTTGTTTTTAGTCAGAAACTCGTTCGCTACTTCACGTAGGTCATCTTCCGTTACTTCAACAAACAAGCCGTTTATTTGAGAACAAACAAGCATTTTTGGGTGGCGTTCATCATGAGCAGCAGGGATCATGTATTGATTGCCATTATCAGAGTTAAAAATAGCTTCGTTTTGGCCAGTTAACAGGTTGTAATCAGACTGCAGTTTTGCAGCTTTTGCCATGTTGTAAGCAGAGCAGCCGCCTAGTGTAGAAGCAGCAAGAACGAGAGCAATAATTTTACCAAACGATGTCATAGATGACCTTTTATATAATATGTGGTTTTACGTCGCATTATGCTTGCTTGAATGGTTGACGTCAAACATATTATTGTCAGGGCTATGTCATGCATTGAATTGATAAAGAGTTTAATTAACAGTTTACGTTCGCTGACAGCGTAATGAGGCTGCGTGACTAGGATAAAGCGGCATTCATGCAGGACTATTTTACTTAGATGTTTGCATTTCTTGTAGGCCACCGGCATTGTGCAAGTGAGTAAACCCTTGTTCGAGTAAATAGTTATAAGCTTGGCCTGAACGGTTACCGCTTCGGCAGTACAACACAATCACGCGGTCTTTGTTTATGGATGAAAAGTGTTTATCAAGTTCATGTAACGGGAAGTTCAGGGCATTGTTTAAATGCGCATCATCAAATTCTTGAGGCGTTCGTACATCGACGATCAGAGCACCTTGTTCTATCAGTTGCCAACCTTGCTCTGCTCGTTCCGACGCCATTGAAAAAGGGGAAAACAAAATCGTGAAAGCAAAAAGTACAACCTGTAGATTTTTAAACATAGTTTTTCTCGATAGCAAGCTGGTGAATGTTTCACCTTAGTATATAGAAAAAGGGCGCATATACGAGTTGATATGCGCCCTTAAAAATACCAAATATGGAATAACGGTATTCGTTACAAGTAGCGATCCTCTAAGTGTTTCTTAAAGAAACTAGGATTCAATACTTCACCTGTTGCTTGAATCATCAAATCATTGGTTGAAAGCGTACTCGCCTTATCCCAAATGTTACTGCCTAGCCAGTCAAAAATAGGTGTTAAATCACCAGAGTTAATCACGTCTTCAACGTTCAACTGCTTACTAACTGTTGCCATTTGTTGCGCCGCGTACATCGCGCCAAGTGTGTAACTTGGGAAGTAGCCGAATGCGCCGTCTGTCCAGTGTATGTCTTGCATGCATCCGTTGGTGTAGTTGCCTACCGTATCAAGACCCAAGTATTGCTTCATCTTGGTGGCCCAAAGCTCTGGTACATCAGTGTGGGAAATTTTACCGTTGATCAGGTCACGTTCAATTTCGTAACGAAGAATAACGTGGGCAGGGTAGGTTAGCTCATCGGCATCGACACGAATGAAGCCTTTATCCACTTTGGTGTAAAGCTTGTGGAAGTTGTCATAAGAAAACGCCGAGTCAGACTGACGTCCGAAATTGTGTGCAGCTTTTTCTGATAAGATTTTAATGAATGCGTCACTGCGGCCTAACTGCATCTCGAAAAATAGAGATTGAGACTCGTGCACACCCATTGAACGCGCTTCTCCAACTGGCAGCCCTGCTAATGATTTTGGTAAACCTTGCTCATATCGAGCGTGGCCTGTTTCATGAACCGTGCCCATTAAAGACTGAACAAAGTCGCTTTCGCAGTAACGTGTCGTTAGGCGGACATCCGAAGGCACACCGCCGCAAAATGGATGAACACTGACATCAAGGCGACCGTGGTTGAAGTCGAATTGAAGTAACTTCATTACATCCAACCCAAGTTCGCGCTGGTTTTGTGTTGGAAAAGTGCCACTTGGTTGAATGATTTGTTCTTGATTCTGTTTATCAATAACTTGATCAATGAGGTTAGGTAGCCACGTTTTTACGTCGCCAAATAAGCCTTCGAGGAATTGGGTATTCGTGCCAGGTTCGTAGAGATCAAGCATGGCATCGTAAGGTGATAAGCCAGCAGCATCGGCACGAATCTGAGATTCTTCTCGAGAAAGCTCAACCACTTCACGCCAGTTTTTTTCAAAACCTTGCCAATCATTTTGGCCGCGTTGACTGCGCCATGCGTGCTCACACTTAGAACCGGCAAGGGCTTTTGCTTCCACGAGGGCTTCTGGCAGCACATTGCTATTATTCCAGGTACGTTTCATTTCACGCAGGCTGGCGGTTTCAGTCGGAGAAAGAGATTCTTGCTCAGCCTTATCAAACCATTCAGCAAGTTGTGGCTGAGTTGATAGAGTGTGAACGTGAACAGACAGTTCTGCCATTGCTTCCGAGCGAGCTTGGTTGCCACCACTAGGCATCATTGCAGCCTGATCCCAGCCACAGATTGCTGAGAGATGATTGAAGCGTGAGATCTTCAAGTTATGGTCGACAAGTTTTTTGTAATAGCTCATGGTAATCCTTATTTTGTAGCTTAAACGAGCGGAACGAAATCCAAGCCAAACTATAGCAACTATTTAACAACGAATCATGCTCAATTTGTTTACCTATTCGGGTTGACTCGACTTTTTTCTGTAAACTTCGCTTTCCAAGCTTTGAAACAATTGATATACAGATGGAATGATTTATTTATTCGATCCTCACTATGCAACTACTGAATATTGAAGCTTTTTTGATTGCCATTACTATCCTAACATTAACGCCTGGGCTTGATACGGCTTTGGTTATCCGTAATACCAGCCGTAATGGTGCACTGCAAGGGAGCATAACTAGCTTAGGTATTTGCTTGGGGTTGTTCGTCCACGCCACATTCTCTGCTATTGGTATCTCGGCCATTCTCTTGCAATCTGCGGAAATGTTTATGGTTATGAAATGGGTTGGCGCCGCGTATCTTATTTGGTTAGGAATTGGCTCATTAAAAACCATGTGGCGCGGTGGTGATGCCTTAAAAATTGAAGCGGTAAACAGTGGCTCTCAAGGGGATTGGAGGAAATCACTTAAAGAAGGCTTTTTATCCAATGTGTTGAACCCTAAAACTGCCGTGTTTTATCTGGCTTTTCTACCGCAGTTTATTCACCCAGATTATTCGCCATTCTTACAGTCGCTGTTAATGGCGTCGATTCACTTTTTTATTGCTATGGTTTGGCAATGTAGTATTGCGCTGATGATCAATAGAGCGAAAGGTGCCTTGAGTAATACATCATTTGTACGTTGGCTTGAAGGAGCGACAGGTGTGGTTTTGGTTGCATTGGGTGTGAAGCTTATTATGGAAGAGCCTTTATAGCAGCCATCGTATAGACATCGCTTAGACAGAAATAACAAAGTCCGCAGTTATCGCGGACTTTGTCGTTCTAGATTATGCTTGAACTGGTTTCGATGATTGTAAGCCAGACTCAATATCAAAGAATCGCTTGGTTTCTTCAATTACGACACTTCTTAACGCAATCAAACCAATTAAGTTTGGAATCGCCATTAGGCCGTTTACGATGTCTGCGATAACCCAAATCATGTCCAACTTTAAGAAAGCACCTGATGCGACTAACGCTACGAAGATGATTTTGTAAGGTAGAATGGCTTTGGTACCCATCAAGTAAACCACGCAGCGCTCGCCGTAGTAGTTCCAACCTAGAATGGTAGTAAACGCAAAGAACATCAAACCAACTGATACCATCATCGGGCCGATTGATTCAGAATCTAAGCCGACTGAAAAGGCGTAAGTCGTCATCTCTGCGCCAGCAAGATCGCCTTGCCAAGCACCCGTTAGGATAAGCGTGAGGCCAGTCATGGTACAGATGATGATGGTGTCGAAGAAGGTGCCTGTCATTGAAATCAGGCCTTGTTTGACACAAGAGTCTGTTTTCGCTGCTGCCGCCGCCATTGGTGCACTACCAAGTCCCGACTCGTTAGAGAATACGCCGCGAGCAATACCAGATTGAATCGCAAGCATAATGCTAGCCCCTAAGAAGCCACCACTTGCTGCGGTATTGGTAAATGCGGAACTTACCACCAGTGAAATCGCGGCTCCGAGTTGGTCTGCATTCATGGCTAGAACACTGACACACGCAAGAATGTAAAATAGTGCCATGGTTGGTACCACTTTACCCGCAACTTTAGCGATAGACTGGATTCCACCTAGTGTCACGATGGCAACCAATGAAGTTAAAACAATGGCAGAAACGTCACGAGATACACCAAAAGACAGATAGCTAGCGTCCAAAATGGCATTCACTTGTGGGAAGGTACCGATACCAAAGCAGGCAACACCCAAAGCAAAAATAGCGAACATGACGGCTAAGAATTTTGAACCTACACCGTACTGCAAGTAGTACATTGGTCCGCCAACCATTTGGCCTTTATCGTCAACTTTACGGTATTTCACCGCAAGCAAACATTCGGCGTATTTCGTCGCCATGCCAAATAAAGCCGCGAGCCACATCCAAAATAGAGCGCCAGGGCCACCCATTTTGATAGCAGTAGCAACACCAACGATATTACCCGTACCAATGGTTGCCGAAAGGGCAGTACACAGAGCAGCGAAGCTGGAAATATCGCCTTGCTTCTCTTGGTTTTTGTTTTTGCCAAACACAAGTTTTAGCGCAGTAGGCAGGTGACGGAACTGCAAAAGGTTGAGTCGAAAAGTGAAGTATGCGCCGGTACCAACTAACAGAATTAGCAGTGGTGGACCCCAAACGAGGTTGTCGACAATTTGTAGAAATGAATATAGGTCTTGCATGGTTTCCCCTTAATAAACAACATATAAGGAGAAGAGAGAAAGGGGATCAACGATCCGCAAATGGCTCAATAGATTGAGTTACATGGTATAGCCTTTCACTCCTCTGTCCTTTTGCCTGAGAGTTTCACTCAACACATAATATGTGTGTGAGCTTGCTCCTTCGGCGACCGATTTAACGGTTCTCTCCAGAGGTTCCTCCAATGACAGTCCTCACTGTTACTTAAAACAGCACCTGAAAGATTCGGCGATTTACTGCTGCCAGTAAAAGGCTATGCTTCTTCGGTAGGTCTCTCTAATTAAAGAGATTCCGCTCTCCTGTACATCTTCATCGGAACACGAATCCAATTAGTGGATTATGTTTGTTCTTAACGCACTAACGTCAAGAAGACGAGGAGATTATCAGGAATTTTGAATAATTCAACTGATTTTGATCAAATGCTTATCAGTAATGTACTGCGCCTGTTCATTTACCTATTCAATAAGATTTCATGTCGTTCGATATCGAATGTAATCCACGCAAATAGAGCAAGTGATTGAGTAACATCTACCTAATTTATAATTGCTTGCATAATTCTTGGTCGTTTAGTGAAAACATCGACACTACGCTAACGCGAACATGGAAAAAAAGTGTTATAACTGATTGAGGTAAGGGAGATTACTATGACTAGATTAATTGCTATCGGGGTCTTGATTGGGCTCGCCGTTTTGCTGTTTAAATATCGAACCAACGAAAAACTGCAAAAGGCCGTTATTTATACCTCAGTAATGGGTGCGGCAAGCTATGTTATCTATATTGTCTTGATGGAACTCATTCGCTGATGTTTGGAGTGTAACAGTGAGTAAAGAAAACGAAGCCATTGAACGAGATGATCTCGACGATGAAGTCGTGATTGTTGAAGAGCGTAATAAGACATCTTATTTGTATATCGCTATAGCCGCCTCATTAGGTCTGGCAATTGGAGGGTTAGCAGGTTCTGTTCTTACCCAGAATAGTTGGCAGCAAGCCTATTCGAGTGTTGAGAATCGAGTTCAAAAACTTGAAGGCGAGAAAGTGCTGATGGAGCAAACTTTGCTTAGTCATCAAAAAGACTTTGACTCAAAAGTGGAAGTTCAATTAACGACTCAATCAGACCAGTTAACGACAGAGTACGAAAAGACAATATCTGAGTTAGAAAAAAGCGTCACTGAACTTGAGAAAGTAAACTTGGATCAGGAAAACCTAATCGCTAAGCAGAAGAAAAGTTTAGAAGCGGCGGCCGATGATAATCAAAAGCTAAACCGTCAGGCTGATCTTCAAGCAACGGTATTTGAACGTTCTCGTGAAGTGTTTCAGCGCGAATTGACGATCAAACAAGAAATGAAAGACTTAGTTAAAGAACGAGATGAGTTGTTACCGCAAAAAGAACGCATGAAAAAAGAGTGTGATGTGTTCTTAGAAGGCACGTCTTGGGATTCCAAAAGTGATGCCTGTGATAAAAGTGATGAATTAAGTTCAAGACTTAGCCAAATCGACCAAATGCTGGAAGTCCACCGATTAGATCTACAACAGATTCAGCAATTGAGTGAAGACATAGGTTTGTAATCGCGAGTTCTGTTTATTGACTGAAATAAAAAATGCAGCGAATCGTTCGCTGCATTTTGAGTTTAGACTGTTATAACGTTATCACACTTCTGTTCGTATCTTTACTTTCATCGAGATCCAAGCCATCACTCCCCACAATAGCGTTAGCAACCATAGTTGGGTGACTAGCTCTTTTATTTGTGTGATGGATGCGCCCATTTGATTTATTTTCAAGAAGCTCATAATGGCTGGCGTACTTGGTATCAAGTTACTCAGTAATACAATTGGGCTAGGGATGCTTTCAACAGGCCATATAAAACCAGCACTGAAGATCAAAGGCATTGAACTTAGTAAAACCAGCAGAGTCACTAGCTCTGTTCTTGGCACCCATCGACCGACGCAAACACCAATCAAGCTGGCCGAAAATAGGAAGGGCACCAGCACAATCGCCAGATCAATTGGCGCGGCGAGACGGCTTATTTCATACATCTCGAAGCTATAACCGAAATAAAATAGACTCAGTAATACGTAGAGCATGCTAAAACATCCGACTCGTACAACGAGCAGTTGTAGCTTTGACGCCTCAGACCAATAACCTTCTTTATTACGTTGAGAACAAGTTAGAATGCCCACACCCATCAATAAAGTTTGGTGCAGTATGATCACAAATACCGCAGGGACGACATAGTCGACATACCCCATTTTAGGGTTGAACGTTGGCTTTAGGTTCAAGTGAATAGGGGCATGCTGCTCCGAGGCAAGCGCCATCGGTTCGCCTTCCATAACCAATTTGGCGACTTTAGCTTGCGCACCTAATGTTCCACTGGCCTTAGCTAAACCTTCAACTACGGTGCCGTATACTAAGAAGTAAGAGGCATCGCCTGCATAGGCAAGTGTCGGGCTTTTACCAAGTAACAAATCTTTATAGAAATGTTCTGGTATCACCAAAATACCACTCGCCTCTTTGTTCAAAAACTGCTGTTTGGCTTGCTCTATCGTGTGAGCACGCGTGGCAATTTTTACTTGTGGTGTAGCGTCTACCATGCGTTCTAACTGATAACTGCTTCGGCTTTTGTCTAAATTTACTACGGTGATCTCTTGCTCTTGCGCAACTTGATGAGCATAAGGCAAAGGGTAGAGGAATGAGTAAAAAATGGTTCCTCCAAAAACCGTCACGACGATGGCTGGATGGGTCAGAATTGCCATCAACTCTTTTTTAATTAATGTCCACCAGCTCATGCTATTACCTCTTTAGCTAGACGTTTTTTAACCAATAACATGACGAGCAAAGCAGGAAATATAAAGCCGAGCATGGGCAGTTGAGTGGTTAAGGTTTGCCAAACATTTGCCCCATAACTGGCTTGATAAACTTGCCCTTCGATATAATGGCTAACAGGAAGTAAGCTACGCCAAGCTTGGGCGAGTTGACTCATGTCAGTAACCGGAAAAGTAATGCCCATAAAGGCAAAACTTGGTGCGGTATAGGCCCCTGCAAAACTCATGGCGCGTGTTGCGTCCATGGTTAAGAAGAAAAACAAGCTGCCCATGATCATACAAGCCAGAATCATCAATAATTGGCAAATAATGACCAGCAAGAAGCTGCCGTTAAATGCCCAGCCGATGCCAACGAATAACCAATACAGAAGTGCCAGCCCATGCAAGGCAAATATGACGCTGTAAGGAGCCAGAGTACGCACTAAGCGAGACACAGGAGCATTGCCTAACCAAGAAGATAACGTTTGAGTTCTTAATTGAGCGGCAATGATCATAACCGTCGAAACCACGATGGCGATCTGCCATATTGCAGGAACAACAGCAGAAATAAGAAACTGGCTGTAACTGGTATTGCTGTTAAATAACGGGGTTATTTGACTGCGAATTGGCACAGCTTTGCCCAGAGCTTGGGTTGGCGTGGCATTGCCTTTCGCTAATATTTTACCGGCATCCAACTTGGCGTTAAATGTTCCTTGAGCTTGTAACAAGGCTGAATTCACCAAGCGTCCAACAAGAATATATTGGCTATTAAAAAATGCCGTTACCTGCGGGGGTTGGGCTAGGTAAGCCAGTTTGCTGGTGTCTTTAGGGATCACCACATAAGCGTATATGTCACCAGATTGCAGTGCCAACTTGGCTTGATGAGTATCGGTATAATGAGCCGATACAGACAAGCTAGAGGTTGCATCATAGTGCTGAACCATCTGACGTGAAACTTGGCTATGATCCAAATCTACTACGCCGATAGGGATGTCTCTGGCGATGCTCGAAGAGAACACCCACCAAAGGCTTACCATCAATAAGATAGGCAACCACGTCAGTACAGACAGTAGCCACTTATCCTTTTTGACGATCTGCCACTGATGTGCCAGAGAATCCGGGGTTTGGTTATAAGTTCTCGATGACAACACTCATTCCCACTCGTAGGTTATCCATAGCGACAACAGGGCGCGCTTCTACTTCGAACGTGCGCATATCGAAGCCTTGGCTTGAATCGGTAGAGCGCCAGGTAGCGAAATCACCCATCACTGCAACGTGGCTTACTTCCAGCATGACTTTTTCGTCGATAGCAGGAATAAAGACCTCAAACTGGCTGCCTTTTGTGAACTTACTTAACTGGTCTTCACGAACGTTAAATACCGCCCATGCGTCTTGCATATCAAGAACAGTCACAACGGGGAAACCTTGAGGTGCAAGCTCTCCACTGTTTAGTAATACCTGAGAGACTTCTCCATTAAACCAGCTTTGAATTCGAGTGTCGGCTGCGTAAGCTTCTACTTCTGCCACTGCGCCAGCTGCCATGCGTGCTTTTTCAACCGCTGCACGTTTGGTTTCGTCACGAGCGCCTTCTTGCGCCATTTGATACATTTGGAAAGCGGCGCTTTCGGTGTACTTGGCTGCTTGCCATTGTGTTTTGGCTTCATCACGTTTTTGCTCCGCGACGACCCCGTCTGAATAGAGATTATTAACACGCTGGTAGGTTTTTTCCATCAGATCAGAGGCAGCTTTTGCTTTCATCCACTGATCTTTTGATGCTTGAATTTGCTGAACGCGAGCGCCTTTCTCTGCTTGTTGAGCCATTGCTCCAGCCGCTTCTTGACCAGCCACCGCTTGTTCCAATTTCGCTTCAATCTCTGGGCTGTAGATGGTGAATACCATATCGCCTTTACGAACCATATCGCCTTTACGTACAAGCACTTCATCAATTCGGCCGGCTACTTTAGAAGAGACATTGTATTGTTGCGCTTCGATCTGACCTTGCAGACGAATTGGCTGATCTTCATAGGCGGTTGCAAAGCTGTAGGCCAACCAGCCAACTAGTGCAAGAGTGGCAGTACCGGCAATGGCAGGTTTAAGTAGTTTGGTGTTCATGAGTTATCCTTCTGAGCGATTGCACTAGATTCGTATTGGCTGAATGTGTTCATTTCATTGCTAAGTGCTAGCAACTTATTTAAAGCGATAAGGTAGTTGAATCGCGCGAGGTGTTGTTGTGTTTTGATGCTTGCTAAATACAGCTCTGCATCAACAACTTCTAAAGAGTTCGACAGGCCTTGATTAAAGGCGCGACTGCGTAAATTTAGGTTTTCTGTTGCTAAATTTAAGCTCGATTGTAGGCCGTTTACTTCTTCCATTGATTGTTCTGCAGCGAGATACGTTTTTTCAACCAAAACTTCGAGGTTCTTCTCGGCTTGAATGCGAAGGTACTGCACTTGTCGAACGGCGCTATGTGCCGCTTGAGAACGGTCAGAGCGACCAGAGGTATCAATTAAAGGCACGCTTACACCGATACCAACCATCCAGTCAGGTTTCATTTGGCTCGCTAAACTTTCGTGTTCGTAAACAGAGTAATCACCGTAAACAAATACTTCAGGTAAGTATTTTCCGTCTTCTGCTTTTACTAAATTGGTCGCTTGCTTCTTTTTGGCATCGAGAATATCTAGCCCAGGGTAAGTGGCAAGAGTTTGATCAACAAAAGCAGATAGAGGAGGAAGCTTATGATTAATGAACAAAGCACTTTCTAACTCTATGTCTTTTTGGTTGAGCAAACTTGCAAGCGCCGCAGAGGCTATTTCCATGTCTCTAGCGGCTTTTCGGGTATCCACTTTAGCTTTATCTAGCGATGCCTCTGCTTGAAGGCGTTCAACTTTGGCGATTTGACCTTGTTTTTCTAACTTCAATGCAAAATCACGGTGCTGGGTGAGGCCTTGTTCAACCGCTTTGCGAGTAGCAAGGACTTCTTTGGTAAGTACGACACTAAAGTAGTATTTGCTCAAGTCTTCAAAGCGAGCTTGACGCTCCATCGCAAATTCACTGCGAGCTTGATCAGCTTGGCCTGCGGCAATTTCTTGTGCAGCCGTAATACGGCCTCCCGTAAAGATTGGCCAAATGGCACGGATAGAAGAGCTGAAAATGTCTCTTTCAGTAACAGTAGTCTCGATACCGCCGAGAATGTTTCCTAAAAAACCACCAACAGGTGAACCACTAAGACCTTCCAAGCCTGTTGTCGCATCAGCCAATTGATGACCATTCACCGTCACGTCTTTATCTAACACCGTGTAGTTTGCCGAAAGCTTGATACTCGGTAAGTTCAAACCGTCTTTCGACTGCTGTAAGTAGCGGTAGCGATCGACATTAGCTTGCGATGCCGCAAGAGAATCGTTGTCACTTTGTACAATTTGCCATGCTTGTTCAAAAGCGAGCGGCTGCGCGTTGGCTGCAATAAACGGCAGCGCTAGAACACCACCGATTAACCAAGAGGTTGTACGTTTCATCATTGTCCGCCTAGGGAAGTACATTATCTAGAGTATATGCTCTATTTTAAAGGTCTAACATCTAATGTAAAGAGTCGAAAGTGTAAATCAAAGTTTCATATAACAGTAGCTTAGTAAATGTTCGATTAGCAATGAATAAAAGCTTTTTCTGCTGCAGTTAACACTAAAGATGTAATGAGAATGTTATTGTAGGCTTTCCAAGAGGTTAAGGAAAGACACTTTGAATTGGAACAGTTTAAGTTTTAGGCGCCGATTATTGATGATCATGACTCTGTCAGGGTTAATCGAATTGCTCATTTTGTCGGGAGCAGGGTTTGCCTATATCAAACATTCTCAGCAGCAAGAAATGGGGCAAAAGGCACTTGGCATAGCACAATTTCTTGCTCAGTCTCCAACCGTGGTTTCTATGGTTGAACGCTCTGAAGCCGCGCGTTTATCAGGCCAAATGGCTAAATTGACTCAATCAATTGGTGCGACATTTATTGTGATTGGCGATAGTAAAGGGGTTCGCTTGATTCACCCTTTGCCAGAACGCGTAGGTTTGCCAATGAAAGGTGGGGATAACATTCGTGCTTTAGAAAAGGGCGAATCTTATGTGTCGTTTGCTCATGGGTCATTGGGTAAATCCGTTCGTGGTAAAACACCGATATTGAATGCTAACGGGCAGATCATTGGTGTCGTTTCCGTTGGGTACTTATTGGATAGTTTACAAGACAGAATCGAGCCGTTTTTAGCATATTTAATCGCGATGGCGCTACTCGTGGTCGTGGCTAACGGCTTTTTGTCAAACTACGCCTCGCGCCGTTTTCAAAAAGCGATCTTGGGTTTTGAACCGGAAGAAATTGCACGGCTGTATGTCGAACTTGATATTACGATGAGCACCATTAAAGAAGGGGTTATCAGCATCGATAGCCACGGTTTTATCCGCTCTATCAACAAAAGTGCCTGCGAAATACTGCAAGTTAATCGTGACAATGCCATTAACCAAGCCATGAAATCAGTGCTGCCAGAAAGCGGCTTAACGGAAATATTAACGACCAAAGAAGCTCAACAAGATCTGGATATTTACCTTAACGGCCAGCACATCGTGGCTAATCGATACCCTATCATCGTAGAAGGCCAAGTTGTTGGGGCGGTATCGAGCTTTCGTCGTCAAGATGAAATCACTGAATTGACCAAACAACTTTCCCAGAGCAGAGAATACGCCGATATGTTGAGGTCTCAAACTCACGAACATCGGAATAAACTTAATACCATCAGTGGGCTCGTGCAGCTAGGAGAAATTGAAGAGGTACAGAGTCTGATTGGTCAAGAAACCGATCACTATCAGAGTCTGATTGGTTTTATCCGCGAAATTGTCACTGATCCGTTGGTCGCAGGTTTATTGTTAGGCAAAACGGAGCGAGCTAGAGAGCTAGGTTTAACGCTCGATATCGATGAAGAGTCACGGTTGATGTTATTACCAGAAGGGATGAGCGCAAACAACATAGTGACGATTTTAGGTAACCTCATCGATAATGCGTTTGATGCCACTTTAAGTAATCAAAACCGCACGACTAACCGCGTTAGTGTTTCTATCGGCGACTATGGAACCGAGGTGATACTCGAAGTTGAAGATAGAGGGTGTGGTTTACCTAAGCAGTTGTCGGTAGAGCAATTAGTGAGGAAAGGCATCTCAAGTAAAAATACAGTGGGAAGGGGGATGGGGCTGTATTTAGTCAATAAACTCGTCAAATTAAATAATGGTCAATTAGAAATTGTAAATAATGCATCTCAGGGAGTGAGAGTCGCGGTCTATTTACCTAAGGAAAAGCAGAAATGACAGAATCAATCAAAGTCATGATCATCGAAGATGACTTAGCCATCGCAGAAGTACATCGACGGTATTTGGCGCAGATTGGCGGGTACGAGGTGGTGGCCATTGCGACGAATCAAACGGAAGCGGAAATGCAGTTGGATATACTCAAGCCTCAATTGGTGATTTTGGATGTGTATCTTCCTGACGGTAATGGGTTGGAAATCTTGCGTCAGGTTCGTCAGCAACAGCAAGCGTGTGACGTTATTTTAGTCACTGCTGCCCGTGATGTAGACACTTTACAAGAAGCGATGCGTGGCGGTGTGGTAGATTATTTACTTAAGCCTGTCATGTTTCCAAGGTTAGAGGCAGCACTTAAAAAGTATCAGCAACAAAGACATCAGTTAACGGGCACGAATGATTTGGATCAGCAGATTGTCGATAAGATGCTCCAAGCGCAAAACGGCGATGATGCTTCTGCTCGCCTACCTAAAGGTATTGATGGAGTGACTCTGGATAAAATACGCGAATTATTTAAGCATGAAGCTCAACTAACGGCGGATGAATCTGGAAATAAGATCGGAGCAAGCCGAACAACCGCTAGAAGATATCTAGAATACTTAATCTCTACTGGTGAGTTAGAAGCGGATGTGGTTTATGGAACTGTTGGCAGACCAGAGCGCAGTTATAAAAAAGTTATCCGCTCAAAGTAACTTCGAACGCAAAACTCTCGTCTACACTTAAAGCATGGTGAAGGCACTAAGGGCTGCGCATGTTCAAATGGTTACTGTGTGTTTATATGGCGTTTTTTGTTGCACAAACTCAAGCCAAAAGTATGGTGTTTGTCCATAGTTATCATTTTGGCTATCCTTGGGTGCAAGAGTACCGTTCAGGTTTCTTCGATACATTAGATAAGATGGAAGTCGCTGAGTTTCAAATGGATACCAAGCGCCGAGCCCCCGATGAATTCAAAGCGATTGCGGAACAAGCTTGGTCATTTGTTATAAAAAACGCACCGGATGTCGTGGTTGTTTCTGATGATAATGCGCTCAAGTACCTAGGGCCGAGGCTTTCCGAACAAGGTATTCCTTTCTTTTTCATGGGTGTGAATGCTAACCCGCGTAATTATATCCCAATAACAGATACGGTATCGGGTGTCTTGGAACGGCCTTTAGTTCGTCGATCGGTATATATGATTGGTAAAGTTTTACCCGATGTTAAACGCATTAGGGTGTTAATGGATTCAACTGTTACTTCCAACGCGATACTTGAAACATCCTTTGGAAATAAGCTCAACCAAACCGTGACTGGAATAGAGGTAGATACCAAGCTGGTTAGCAGTTGGGAGCAATGGCAACAGTTCATATTTGATGCAAAATACGATGGTTATGATGCCGTCGTTATTGCAAATTATGCAGGGCTAAAAGATAGATATGGCCGCCACCATGATATGGACAGTGTAAGTGAATGGACGAGTGAGCACAGTGAGCTCCCGTTATTTGCTTTTTGGGCATATTCAGTTGGAAAGAAAAAGGCGGTTGGTGGTTTGAGCATTAGTGCAACGCAGCAAGGTATTGTCGCGGCGCAACTGGTCAATCAATATTTTGAACAGCAAACAATGCCGATGATCACAACCCCAGAGAAAGGGGCGTTTGTATTTAGTCAGTCGGAACTCGATCGATGGAAATTGCACTTGCCCGCTGAAATTCACTCAAAAGCAAGAATGCTTGAGTAATGGTAGGTAGAATGATGGCATTGATAGAGAAACGTCACCCTCGGTTTTTTCCAACATTTCGGTCTTTTTTAACATTAGCCGTAACCTTGTCTGCGGCGAGTTTTCATGCACAGTCAGAACCGATTAAATTGTCTTTCATCCACAGTTACCATTTTGGTTATTTATGGGTGCAAGATTATCGGAGAGCATTTTTTGAGTACGTCGACGACTCTGTGGTGATTGAAGAGTTTGAAATGGATACTAAGCGCCACTTTAGCCAGCAAGATCTCCGTGAAGCAACCAAAAGAGCCAAGCAGTTTTATCGTGAAACGAAACCCGACATGGTCGTTCTTGCTGATGATGCTGCGCTACAGCATATTGGTCCCTATATTCAGTCTTATGACATTCCGATTTTTTTCTCGGGAATTAACAATAATCCAAGAAACTATATTGACCTAAATAGTAATGTCAGCGGGGTACTAGAAAGACCCTTGCTACTGCGTTCAGCGAGTATGTTGGCCCACATCATTCCTGATCTTGAAAAAATCAAAGTGTTAATGGACGCATCCACGTCGTCTCGTGCCATCCTTGAAACGTCATTTGCCAATAAAATGAATCAGACCATTACCGGGATTCAATTGGGCGGTGTCATGCTCAATAGCTTTAGTGAGTGGCAGCAAGAAGTGATGCAGGCAAAAAGCGAAGGGTACGATGCCATTATGCTCTTGGTTTATAGCTGCTTAGAAGGGGAGGAGGGCGTGTATCTCACAACCAAACAGGTAGACAGTTGGACCAGCGAACACAGTGAGTTGCCGGTATTTGCTGGGTGGGAGTTTTCTATTGGCAAAGGACGGGCTATTGGTGGGTTTAGTTTAAGTGGTTACGAGCAAGGTAAAGCACTGGCAGAGCAGGTTAACCATTACGTCGCTAACAACGAAATGCCGATAGTTGTGACTCCTAAGAAAGGCGCTTACGTTTTTAGTCAATATGAAATAGAGCGATGGAATATCCGATTACCTAACAGTATTGATAGCCAGACGTTATATCGAGAATAATTCAGGCTTGTTACTTTGTTACTTTGTTACTTATTTGCCTTAATCAAAAAATGCGCCTAGTTATTTAGGCGCATTTTACTTTGGTTATTTTGCCAGTTTAGTTGAAAGAGGGCTTAATCAACTTGTGTTGGGTTGTCGGTATTCACATCATTTCTTGAGCGTAAGTATTGAATGAACTTACGAATCAGTGGAGCAGCAAGTACTGCGATTGCTAAACAGGTGAATACAGCGGTAATTGGACGTTCCCAAAGGAAACTGAGTTCACCGTCGCTTATCATCAAAGCACGTCGCAGATTCTCTTCCATCATTCCACCGAGAATGAATCCAAGTAGAAGCGGAGCCAATGGAAAGTTTGCCAGCCTTAACATGATGGCAGCAAACGCAATGATCAGCATGATAAAGATATCAACGGTATTGAACGACACCAGATACACGCCAGTGATAGAGAAAAACAATATCATTGGAAGCAATACCGTGCGCGGAACCATCAACAACTTAGAGATGTATGGAATAAGCGGTAAGTTCAGAATCACCAATACGATGTTACCAAAGTACATGGAAATGATCACCGACCAAAATACATCCGGGTGATCGACAAACAAACGAGGGCCAGGCTGAATACCGTAAGCGATTAATGCGCCAAGCATAATGGCCGTTGTACCAGAACCTGGAATACCTAGAGTAAGCAGAGGAACAAAAGAGCCACTAGAAGCGGCGTTATTTGCCGACTCAGGGGCAACTAACCCACGGATACTGCCTTTACCAAATTCTTCTTGTTTGTCTTTAGGAGCAAGATTACGCTCAAGCCCATAACTTAAGAAAGCCGCGATGGTGGCGCCAGCGCCCGGCAATACACCAGTAAAAAAGCCAACAATGGACGAACGAATAGAGACAGGAGCGACTTCCATGATCTCTTCTTTGGTCACTTTCATGCTACCAATCTCGCCAATCATTTTACTTTCTTCATCACGAGTATCAGATTGTGGCTTAAGGATACCCATTAAGGTTTCGCCGAGTGCGAAGGTTGCCATTGCCAATAGTAGGAATGAAAATCCGTCCATTAAATCCGTCATACCGAAGGTAAAACGTTCAACACCGACGCCTTTGTCAATACCAACGGTGGAAAGCATCAAACCTAGAATAGTCATCATCCATGCTTTTAATACTTGGCCTTTACCTGCAAAGGCTGCAACCGCAGAGAGCCCTAATAGCATCAAAGCAAAATAATCGGAAGACTGGAAACTGAGCGAAACACTGGCCAGTGCAGGTGCCGCAATAAGCAACATAATGGCCGAAAGGGTGCCACCGGTGAATGACGAATAAGCCGCTAAAGCGAGTGCTTTACCTGCTTGGCCTTTCTGCGCCATCGGGTAGCCATCGAATGCGGTCACGACAGTAGAAGAACAACCAGGGGCGTTAATCAAAATGGAAGAGGTTGAACCGCCAAATACCGCGCCGTAATAGACGCCTGCCATTAAAATAAGGCCTGATGAAGGATCGAGTCCGTAGCTAATCGGGATCATTAGGGCAATGGCGGATATAGGCCCAAGCCCGGGCAGCATGCCTATGAAGGTACCCACGAAACAGCCAACGATAACCATCATTAAATTGAAGGGCATGATAGCAGTCGATAGCCCAGATAAAATTCCATCTAACATAATCGTGTCCCTATTAAAGTGTGAATAAAATGCCGGGTTCTAGATAGACCTCTAGCACTTGGGTAAGTAATAAATAAAAGGCGATCACGAATGGAAAAGAGGCACCAAATAACACGCCTTTTCTACGTTCACCCAAAATATAAAATCCAGCCAATAGGAAGAAGCTCGTAGCAAGCACAAAGCCAATATAGGTAAGCCCAACGCCATAAATGGCCATCAATGCAAGAAAACCGAAAAGCAACTTCCAGTTAAAGTCCATAATCGCACCGGATTGTTCATCTGTTTTTGCCGTGACTATCATCGCCAGTGACAGGAAAATACCAATCGCCGTCAAAATGAAGGGCAGAGTTCTGGCAGTAAAAGGTTCATATTCGTCACCCGGAAATAACGGGATCTGCGCAGTTTGGTAGCCGTAAACTAAGCAAACAAGCAAAAAAAGGATGGCTCCTACTCGGTCACGGCATAAAAGGTTAGGGACTTGGGTCGACATAGTAAACTTCCTATGTGATGCACTTTCTACAAGGTTATAAAAAGTGAAAAAGGCCATATACACGGAAGGTCAAAGGGGCGTGTTACGCCCTCATATGACATAAACAAAGGAGTGTATCGGTGTACTTGTATATGGCTTAAATAGTTATAATTAAAGTGGTTAATCTAAGGGACTATTTTAGGAAGCCCAATTCACGCATTAATGAACCCATTTGCTTTTCTTGGTCTTCAAGGAAGCTAAAGAATGCTTGATCTGGCTTGTAGTTATCAATCCAGCCGTTGCGGTCACGAACAACTGCCCATTGCTCTGTTTTGTACATTTTAGACAGTGCTTCATTGTATTCATCAATTTTGGCTTGGCTTGTGCCTGGTGCTGCAAAGAATCCACGCCAATTAGCAAAAACAGTTTCGTTACCCGTTTCAACGAGAGTTGGGATATTAGGTGCAGCAGGTAAACGTTTTGGTGCGGTTACGGCAAGAACGCGTACTTGGCCACTTTTCGACATCTCTAGCACTTCGCCAAGGCCTGTCGATAACAGTTGTGTTTCACCAGATAACAATGAAGCCATGGCTTTACCGCCTGCATCATAGGCAATGTAGCGTACTTTCTTAGCATCAAAACCTTCGCCTTTAAATGCAGCAGCGACCACTAAGTGATCCATACTGCCACGAGCGGAACCACCAGAAACTTTCACGTTACGTGGGTTTTTCTCAAATTCGTCAACCACATCCTGCCAAGTCTGATACTTTGAATCGACAGACGTTACGATAGCGCCATAGTCGGCGATGGTGGCTGCGACGGGTGTTAAGTCACGGAATGATTGAGGGAAGACGCCAGTTAAAGAACGAACAACAATCGGAGTCGAGTTCACCATTAACGTGTCTGGCTGGCGAGATGCCGTTTCAATTAAATGAGCAATGGCTTTACCACCACCGCCACCTGAAAGGTTTTGAAAAGACACTTTGTCGACAATGTCAGACTTGACCAAGGCATCGCCTGTTCCACGAGCTGTCATATCCCAGCCACCCCCAGCACCACCAGGGATTAAGAAGTGAATTTTCTCTAAGTCAGACGCAATCGCACCAAATGAAAGAGTGGTCGCTATAATAGAAGCTGCGAGGGTAGGTTTAAATGCTTTAAACATGTCACATTCCTTATGTATCCGTTATGAATTAAGCACCAGCGAAGCAGGGTGTTAATAAAATGTTATCGCTGATGGGTTAAACATAGAGGGATTTAATTGGCGTGACTATAAATCGAGTTTAAAGGCAATAAAGTACAAAAAGTGAATTATGTTCATATTGTTCACGGGCGGTGATTTCTAGTTATAAGCCAATAAAAACGGCATTCTTTAGTAAAAAATGCCGTTTAGTGTGGGATCAGAGTTGTGAACTTGTACTGCTTAGTCTGTGATTCATTTTTTGATCACTCTTGTAACAACAGACGTTACGCGAGTTTGAATTGCGCTACGATACCTTCGAGCTGTTGGTTGGTTTCAGCAAGTTGATGGCTACTTTGAACCGTGTTGTTACTGTTTTGGTTGAGGGTCTCAATCATGTCTTGAATGGTGACCATTATGCGGCTAATTTCGTCACTGACGAGGTTTTGTTCGCTGGCTGATGTTGCAATCACCGAGGCTAACTCATCAATTTCACTAATGGACTCAACAACGTGATCTAGCGAGTCCATCACTTGTGACGTGCTGTCCGCTGTTTGTTCGCAACTGTGTTTAGTTGCGTTCATGCCTTTTACCAACGATTGACTCCCATTGTGCAGTTTGGTCAACATTTCATTGATCTCGGATGTACTGTGTTGGGTGCGGGCGGCGAGTGCACGTACCTCATCGGCCACGACAGCAAATCCACGGCCTTGTTCGCCGGCGCGAGCTGCTTCAATGGCTGCATTGAGTGCTAATAGGTTGGTTTGCTCAGCAATTTCACCAATAACCGTTAGAACTTTACTTATCTGCTGGGTATCTTGGCTCATCACCTGAACGGATTGAGACATGTTGTCCACTTCTTCAATAAGAGCAGAAACACTATCCACCGCGTGGTGAACCGTTTGTTTCGAACGTGATGCTTCGTTGTTTGCTTTTTGTGTTAGCGTTGCGGCGTGTTTAGCGTTTTCGGCTACTGTGTCTGCTGCCGAGCTCATTTGGGTGACGGCGGCGGCTGCTTGATCGGTTTCGGCGCTGTGAGCCGTTAGCAACGACTGCGTTGAATCGGTTTGTTGCTCGACCTGAACAATCTCCGTGCTTATTTTCATCCTAGATTGCGAGACCTCCAGCATCATGGCCTGAAGTTGACTGATAAATTGATTAATACTTGCGGCAATGGTACCTAGGTCATCTTTTGTCGATACTTGCAGTCGGCGAGTTAAATCGCCTTCACCTTTGGCAAGATCGGTCACAATGTTTCTTAGAGATACGATGGGCTTGTATGCAAAATACAGTGCCAGAATACTCAATGGCATTATGACTGCAGCAGAAATGAGTAAAGCGACGGTAATAGCATCATTTACCTTGCTGGTATTTTGTTTAATAAATCCTTGGTCAATATAGCCAGTTAATTGCCACTGTTTACCAAATACTTCAATATGATTTTGGAGTGGAGTAAGTTCGCCATCTTGTTTATTTGAAAATATGGTCATGCCATTGTTGTCGATGAGTTCGATATAACTTCCTTCTACGGCTGTTGCTGTCAGTAAGTCTCGGATGTGGCTTAAATCAATATAAAAAACATCACCTTCAGACATGCCTCTTGGTACTGTAACTGAGATCATTGGTTTGTCATTACGCATTAATACGTCACTTACTACCAGCTCTTCACCTGCCTGATTGATTTTCTCTAAAATGGATTGCGCCAAATTGAGTTCTGTTACTTCACCGTTCTTATCAAACACCAAATCATAAGAGGCTTTATAGATGTTGTCGAAGCCAGTTCTATCTAATGTTTCGGCGATAGAAATCAGGTTAACCTGCAAGCTCTCTGCCAGTAAAACTTTGTAGTTCATTTCGTCGATGAGCTTGTCTTTAACCAAGTTTAATTGAGCGTTGATGCTTTGAGTTTCTTTCTTATAAATGTAATCACTAATAAAGTGGTTGGCACTTAAATAAGAAGTAAAAATCGTGCCAATAAAAATACTGAATACGACCAAAAAGACTTTTGCTTGAAACGATATATTCTTCATTGTGTTACTACCCCAATAGATTGGATTGTCCGATTTTAATGAGTGAATTTTTAGTTAAGGCAAGGGGGTTTAGTACTCGATAATTGAATAAAAATCGTGTGGTAGCCCATATTCTTTTAACAAGTCTCCCAGTGTAACTAAGCCCTTAAATTTGATTAATCGTTAGCGCTTTAAAGGGTGAGAAAGATCTACAGACAAAAATAAACCAGTGATCTTACGCATCCCATTACTTCAAATTCCGCTCGATATTATTATGCGAATATGAGTATTGTCTCAAATTGGTGCTTGAATCGTTTCTTATTGGCTGGTGGTTTTTATCAAAATTAAAGGATCTTAATGGTGTTAATGGCGTAAATCGCTGACGGGTTGCTTATGTATTCAAGGTTTGGAAATGAGAGTGATTGTGAAGGTTTGTCTACAATATGGGTTTTGCTGGGATTATCGATAAATTTTATGTATCGAAATTAACTTATTGTTTATTAGTTATTTTATGTGAAATTTATAGATTTACACTGGTGAATGTAAAATAGACTTTAGTCTAAATTGTAGACAATTCTCTTGATTGTCGACAATCTCATGGTGTAAGTTAATTGCATGTTAACCAAATGTTGGTTTTGATATGTCTGATTTACATTTAAGCGTGTCTGATAAAGAAAACACCAAATCTGAAAACTTAACCAATTACCTTATCGAAGCGATTGTTGGAGGAGACATCCCTCTGGGCAGTAAAATCTCTGAACCAGAAATCGCTAAACGTCTAAATGTGAGCCGCGGCCCGTTGCGGGAAGCCATCATGCGTTTGGAAGGGCTTGGATTGATTGAGCGTATTCCACATGTGGGCGCTCGTGTCGTCAGCTTTTCTCTGAACAATCTTTGCGAATTGTATGCAGTACGCGAGCCACTTGAAGGCATGGCGGCTCGTCTAGCGGCAAGGAACATCACGGATGATGAGATTCGCGAACTCGACTTGTTATTAAGCACCCACTCTAGCCATATAGACCAGGTTGCGGGGAAATCGTATTTTCATCAGCAAGGTGATTTTGATTTTCATTACCGAATCATAAAAGCGAGCAGAAATAGCAAGTTGGTCACACTGCTGTGTGATGAGTTATATCACCTAGTGCGAATGTACCGATACCAATCTCCAAAATCCCCATCGCGTCCAACCAAAGCTTTGCAAGAGCACAAATTTATCCTACAAGCGATTCGAGATCGTGATGAAGAATTGGCCGAAATGCTAATGCGTCGTCATATATCGGGTAGCCGAAAACTGATTGAACAACAAATTAACGAACAAATTGAAGAGCAAAAGGAGAATGCATCATGAGTCAGAGCCAAGGCGCCAAATTCCGACAAGCCGTCACAGATAACGATCCATTGCAAATCGTTGGAACCGTGAATCCGTATTGCGCCATGATGGCCAAAACATTAGGTCACCAAGCCATTTATTTGTCTGGCGGCGGTATCGCCAATGCCTCATACGGCTTACCTGATCTTGGCATTACTACCCTTAATGATGTGTTGGTGGATGTAGAGCGTATTACCAATGCCTGTGATGTGCCTTTGCTGGTGGATATAGATACCGGGTTTGGCGGTGCATTTAACATTTCGCGTACCATCAAAGCGATGGAAAAAGCCGGTGCTGCGGCAATCCATATGGAAGATCAAGTGGCGCAAAAGCGCTGTGGCCATCGTCCAAATAAAGGCATTGTTAGCCAGCAAGAGATGGTCGACCGAGTAAAGGCGGCGGTGGATGCCAGAAATAATGATGAATTCGTCATTATGGCGCGTACCGATGCTCTCGCAGTAGAAGGTATAGACTCTGCGATAGACAGAGCGATTGCTTGTGTACACGCTGGTGCTGACATGATTTTCCCAGAAGCCATGTCCAAGCTAGAAGAGTACGTACAATTTTCGAATGCGCTTAGGTCTGAATTTGGCAAAAACGTCCCCATCCTTGCCAACATCACCGAATTTGGTCAAACGCCACTATATGGCTGTGAAGAATTAGCAAAACACCAAGTAGACATGGTGCTTTACCCACTCAGTGCGTTCCGTGCAATGAACAAAGCCGCCGAGATGGTTTACCAACATATTCTGACTGAAGGAAACCAAGAAGCGCTGCTTGATGATATGCAAACTCGCAAAGAGCTTTATGCCTACCTTAACTACCACGACTACGAAAATAAATTGGATCACTTATTTAAGAGTGGTTCTGAATAGGCTCGCTCATCCATAGAAGATAAGCAGTGAACGAATATTTACCTAATTAAACCATAACGCATTGCTGTTGGAGCTTGCTCCAGCAAAACAAAAGAATAGAGAAGGAGTTCGTCATGTCAGAGAAACAACTAGGCGGCGCAGGATTGCGCGGACAAAGTGCAGGAAGCACGGCTTTATGTACGGTAGGTCAGTCTGGTACTGGGCTAACGTATCGAGGTTATGATATTACCGACCTGGCAAATAATGCCCAGTTTGAAGAAGTGGCGTTCTTATTGCTACAAGGCCATTTACCGAATCAAGCAGAGTTGGACGAGTATAAAACACGCCTAATTGGCTTGCGTGGTTTACCTGATGCATTGAAAAAAGTGTTAGAGCTGATCCCGGCCGACGCTCACCCAATGGATGTCATGCGTACGGGTTGTTCCATGCTAGGAAATCTAGTGCAAGAGCAAGATTTTTCGCAGCAACAGCAAGCAACTGAACGTATGTTGGCTTTGTTTCCTGCGATGATTTGTTACTGGTATCGCTTTAGTCATGACGGCGTTCGTATTGATACGGATGATCGTTCAGAAGACTCCATCGGTGGCTATTTCCTTAAGATGTTAACGGACAAAACGCCAACCGAGCTACATAAACAAGTGATGCACTGTTCACTTATTTTGTACGCAGAGCACGAATTTAATGCGTCTACATTTGCAGGCCGTGTTTGTTCATCGACACTTTCTGACATCCACTCTAGTGTTACCGCGGCAATTGGCACGCTACGTGGCCCACTTCATGGTGGGGCTAACGAAGCCGCAATGGCAATGATTGAAAACTGGCAAACACCTGATGAAGCCGAAAGCAACATCATGAAAATGTTGGCAAACAAAGATAAAATCATGGGCTTTGGCCATGCGGTATATCGTGAAAGCGACCCACGTAATGCACTCATCAAAGCTTGGTCGGCTAAGTTGTCTTCGGCCGTAGGAGACACTCATCTATACGCGGTGTCTGAGCGTGTTGAATCGGTAATGAAGCGTGAAAAAGGCCTATTTTGTAACGCCGATTTCTTCCATGCGTCTGCTTACCACTTCATGGATATTCCAACCAAATTGTTTACACCGATATTTGTCATGAGCCGACTAACCGGTTGGGCCGCGCACATTTATGAGCAACGTGCCAACAACCGAATCATTCGCCCAAGTGCCGACTACACAGGCCCAGATCATCAAGATTGGCTGCCAATTGAAGCTCGTAAGTAAATGCCACCAGAAAGAAATTTTAGCGACAAGTAGTCAAGTAACTGGCAATTAAGCTTATACATTGATAGGCCTCCCAACGAAGGAGGCCAACAAAACACAGCATGGATGGACAATATGAGCGCTCTCCCGACCAACACCCAATATCGTAAAACCTTACCGGGTACAGAACTCGAGTACTTTGATGCAAGAGACGCTGTGAATAGTATTTCTGACGGCGCATTCGATAGGTTGCCTTACACATCTCGTGTGTTGGCTGAAAACCTAGTCAGACGTTGTAGCCCAGAGACGCTAACGGATTCTCTCAAGCAGATCATTAATCGAAAACGAGACCTAGATTTCCCTTGGTATCCTGCTCGTGTTGTTTGTCACGATATTTTAGGACAGACCGCACTCGTCGATCTGGCTGGCTTGCGTGATGCCATTGCCGAACAAGGTGGCGACCCAGCTAAAGTCAATCCAGTGGTTGAAACTCAACTAATCGTGGATCACTCGTTAGCGGTGGAGCATGCCGGATTTGATAGTGACGCGTTTGATAAAAACAGAGCCATTGAAGATCGTCGAAACGAAGATCGATTTCACTTTATTGAGTGGTGTAAAACGGCGTTTGAGAACGTCAGCGTTATTCCTGCTGGTAACGGCATCATGCACCAAATTAACCTAGAGAAAATGTCCCCTGTCGTGCAGGTTAAACACGGCATTGCGTTTCCAGATACCTGTGTAGGAACAGACAGTCATACACCTCATGTTGATGCCTTAGGTGTCATTGCTATTGGTGTCGGAGGCCTTGAAGCAGAAACAGTGATGCTTGGCCGCCCATCGATGATGCGCCTGCCTGATATTGTCGGCGTTAAGCTCAACGGAAAACGCCAAGAGGGTATCACCGCTACCGACATCGTTTTGGCCATCACGGAGTTTTTGAGAAGTGAGCGTGTCGTTTCATCCTATTTAGAATTTTATGGCGAAGGGGTAAAAGATCTCACTATTGGTGATAGAGCGACCATTTCGAACATGACACCTGAATACGGCGCGACCGCGGGCATGTTTTACATCGACGAACAAACCATCAACTACTTAAAACTAACGGGACGGGAGTCAGAGCAAGTTGAACTAGTTGAACAGTACGCAAAGCAAACCGGGCTTTGGGCTGATGATTTAGAAGAGGCTGTTTATGAGCGCGTACTTGAATTTGACCTTTCCAAAGTAGAACGAAATTTGGCCGGCCCATCAAACCCGCATCGTAGATTGCCGACGGCTGAATTAGCTGAGCGTGGCATTGCCAAACAGTGGCACGAACAAGATGGCAGCG
Organism: Vibrio tapetis subsp. tapetis; assembly: GCF_900233005.1. Classification (NCBI taxonomy): domain Bacteria; kingdom Pseudomonadati; phylum Pseudomonadota; class Gammaproteobacteria; order Vibrionales; family Vibrionaceae; genus Vibrio; species Vibrio tapetis. The sequence continues at coordinate 810,490 of NZ_LT960611.1, read as the reverse complement.
ACGAGAGTAAAACCATGCCTGACGGCGCGGTGATTATCGCTGCAATTACGTCTTGTACCAATACCAGTAACCCAAGAAACGTGGTCGCGGCTGGGCTACTTGCCAAAAAAGCCAATGAGTTGGGTTTAGTGCGTAAACCTTGGGTGAAAACATCGTTTGCACCTGGCTCAAAAGTTGCGAAATTGTATTTGGAAGAATCCGAGTTATTACCCGAGTTAGAACAACTTGGCTTTGGCATTGTTGGGTATGCCTGCACGACCTGTAATGGTATGAGTGGTGCGCTTGATTCAAATATTCAAAAAGAGATCATCGACCGAGACTTGTATTCAACAGCGGTGTTATCAGGTAACCGTAATTTTGATGGGCGTATCCATCCTTACGCGAAGCAGGCTTTCTTAGCGTCGCCTCCTTTGGTTGTGGCGTATGCGTTGGCAGGTACCATTCGTTTTGATATTGAGCGTGATTCGCTTGGTACTGATGCTAATGGCAACTCAATATACCTTAATGATATTTGGCCAACTGATGCGGAAATTGACGCGGTCGTTAACAAAAGTGTAAAACCCGAACAGTTTAAGCAAGTTTACATTCAGATGTTCAAATTGGATGACGAAACGACCAATAGCAACCCGCTTTATGATTGGCGTCCAAAAAGTACCTATATTCGTAGGCCTCCGTATTGGGAAGGTGCACTTGCAGGTGAAAGAACCATGTCAGCAATGAGGCCGCTTGCCGTGCTAGGCGACAACATAACGACGGATCATTTATCGCCATCAAATGCGATCTTGGCCTCCAGTGCTGCTGGTGAATATCTAGCAAAAATGGAGGTGCCAGAAGAGGACTTTAACTCTTATGCAACTCACCGAGGGGATCACTTGACGGCTCAGAGAGCCACGTTCGCAAACCCTAAGCTGTTTAATGAAATGGTGCAAGATCACGGTGAAGTCGTGCAAGGATCTTTGGCTCGAATCGAACCTGAAGGTCAGGTCAGCCGAATGTGGGAAGCAATAGAAACCTACATGAACCGAAAGCAACCGTTGATCATCGTTGCAGGTGCTGACTATGGGCAAGGCTCATCACGAGATTGGGCGGCGAAAGGCGTGCGACTTGCAGGGGTGGAAGTGATTGTAGCTGAAGGGTTTGAACGAATTCATCGAACTAACTTGGTTGGTATGGGCGTACTGCCGTTACAATTTAAAACGGGTGTAGACAGAAAATCACTGGGGTTAGACGGATCAGAACTTTATGACGTTCTAGGTGATATTTCTCCCGGTGCGGATTTGGCTCTTATTGTTACGCGCTCAAACGGTGAAAAAATCGATGTACCAGTGACCTGTCGATTGGATACCGCGGACGAGGTGAGTGTTTATAACGCTGGTGGTGTACTGCAACGTTTCGCCCAAGACTTTTTAGCACAATAGGAGACAAAGCCAATGACCGATTTAGCCAACCAATCTGTAGGTGTTAGCCCTTTGTTTTCTTCCGTTCCGAGCCAAATTAGGGTTCCAGCAACGTATATGCGGGGAGGCACCAGTAAAGGTGTGTTCTTTAGCTTAGCGGACTTGCCAATTGAGGCACAAAAAGCAGGACAAGCGAGGGACAATTTATTACTTCGAGTTATTGGCAGCCCAGATCCCTATGGTAAGCAAATTGACGGAATGGGCTCCGCGACATCAAGCACCAGTAAAACGGTGATCGTCTCTAAAAGCACGTCTGAACAGCACGATGTAGATTATCTTTTTGGGCAAGTGTCTATCGACAAGCCGTTTGTGGATTGGAGCGGAAACTGCGGAAATTTGTCTGCGGCGGTTGGCCCATTTGCTATTCATAGTGGTCTGATTGATGCAGACAAGCTACCTAAAAATGGCCTTGTGACAGTACGGGTTTGGCAAGTGAATATTGAAAAAACCATTTTGGTGCATGTGCCAATCGTTAATGGTTTTGTCCAAGAAACTGGCGAGTTTGAACTCGATGGGGTGACGTTTCCTGCGGCCGAAATCCAAGTGGACTTTGTCGATCCGGCTGATAGCAAGGGGTCGATGTTTCCGACCGGTAATCTCGTTGATGACTTGGAAGTTCCTGACGTAGGCGTGCTCAATGTGACGATGATAAACGCCGGTATTCCCACTATTTTCTTAGATGCAAGCTCGATTAGCTACTTAGGTACAGAGTTGCAAGAAGACATCAACAACGATGAAAAAGCGTTGGCGATGTTTGAGGCTATTCGAGCCCATGGAGCGGTAAAAATGGGCTTGATCTCCCATGTAGATGAAGCCGTAACCAGACAGCACACGCCAAAAGTGGCGTTTGTTTCTAAACCGAAAAGCTATTCTTCCTCAAGTGGAAAAAGGGTAGAAGCAAACAGCATTGATGTGCTCGTAAGAGCCTTGTCGATGGGGAAGCTGCACCATGCAATGATGGGAACCGCCGCTGTTGCGATTGCGTCGGCAGCTTGTGTTCCAGGCACATTAGTTAATTTGGCTGCAGGTGGCGGCGAAAAAGAGTCGGTCACTTTTGGTCATCCATCCGGCACGTTGAAGGTTGGCGCTAATGCCAGCCAAAGCAGTGCGGGTTGGAAAGTTGAAAAAGCAATCATGAGCCGCAGCGCTCGAGTGATTATGGAAGGATGGGTTCGAGTACCTGTCGACACATGTGAGCCTAATAGTGTTGAAAAGGGCACTGGTTTATAGGCTGTGGCATACATTCAAGGAGTGGCATTATGTCTACCTATGAGCAAGAGTACCAACTTTCAGTTAGTGAGCCAGAGAAGTTTTGGACCAAGCAAGCCCAAGCGATTGACTGGTTCACGTTTCCAAAAACCATCTTGGAAAATGATGATAACGGCATTGAACGCTGGTTTGTCGATGGTGAGCTTAATACCTGTTGGCTCGCATTAGATTACCACGTGGAACAAGGACGTGGAGATCACGTCGCGCTGATTTACGATTCCCCCGTCACCCATACTAAAAAACGTTATACCTATCAGCAATTGCAGCAGCAAGTTGCCAAAACAGCAGGCATGTTAGCCAATCAAGGCGTGGTAAAAGGCGATCGTGTTGTTATCTATATGCCAATGATCCCTGAAGCAGCGATGGCAATGCTGGCGTGTGCAAGGCTAGGGGCAATTCACTCCGTTGTATTTGGCGGCTTTGCTCCTAATGAATTGGCCGTTCGTCTTGAAGATGCCGAGCCGAAAGTGGTGATGACAGCTTCTTGTGGTATCGAAGTTAATAAAGTGCTCCCTTACAAACCCTTAGTTGACCGCGCCATTTTAGACAGCCGATGGAAACCAGAATCAGTATTGGTTTGGCAAAGAAAAGAGTGCCTAGCCGAGCTTAACCAGTCACGTGACTTGGATTGGGTGCAAGCACAGCAATTTGCGATGCCTCATGATTGTGTGCCGGTAAAAGCAACGGATCCTCTCTATATTTTGTACACCAGCGGCACAACAGGTAAGCCCAAAGGTGTGGTTCGTGACAATGGCGGCCATGCAGTAGCGATGAAGTATTCCATGAGTGCGATATATAATATCGATCAAAATGGTGTCTTTTGGGCCGCTTCTGACGTTGGCTGGGTGGTTGGTCATTCATACATCGTCTATGCACCGCTTATACATGGTTGTACTACGGTGCTGTTTGAGGGCAAGCCAGTAAGAACGCCAGATCCCGGTGCGTTTTGGCGTGTGTGTCAAGAGTATAAGGTTGATGCGCTGTTTTCTGCTCCAACCGCGTTTCGGGCGATTAAGAAAGAAGACCCAGATGGTCAGCTGCTTAACGACTATGACCTTTCCGCTCTAAAAACCATTTTCATGGCAGGAGAACGACTCGACCCGCCAACCCTAGAATGGGTCGAACAACACACCAAAAAGCCGGTTATCGACCACTGGTGGCAGACTGAAACCGGGTGGGCCATCGCAGGAAACCCAACCGGCATTGAAATGATGAAGATCAAAGCAGGGTCGGCAACCAAGCCAATTCCGGGCTATCAAGTGGAAGTGTTGGATGAATTAGGCGAGGTTGTAACGGCTAATCAGCAAGGTTTTGTGGCACTGAAAAGGCCCTTGCCACCAAGCTGTTTGCCGACAGTTTGGCGGAATCACGACAGGTTCGAGTCTGGCTATTTAGGGCAATTCCCGGGCTATTATGTTTCTGGAGATGGTGGTTATTTCGATGATGATGGTTATCTATTCATTATGGGACGCATAGACGACGTGATAAACGTTGCGGGTCACCGTCTATCTACCGGAGAAATGGAAGAAATTGTAGGAGGGCACCCAGCAATTGCGGAATGTGCTGTGGTTGGCGTCCACGATGAACTAAAAGGCCAAATGCCTTTGGGCTTAGTGGTGTTGAAAGACGGGATGAAAATCGATGGGCTTGAACTAGAAACAGAGTTGGTAGGAAAAGTCAGGACAGAAATTGGCGCAGTCGCTTGTTTTAAACATGCTTTGGTTGTTGAGCGGTTGCCTAAGACACGTTCCGGTAAAATACTGCGTCGAGTGATTCGTCAGATTGCCGATGGTGAAAGCTATACAATACCGTCGACCATTGATGATCCCGCCAGTTTAACAGAGCTAGAAAAAGTGCTACATACCGATTAACTGGGGTGTTTATTTAACTGAAAGGCTCTGTTGTTCGTTGGCAGAGCCTTTTTTGTGCTGACAAGTTAAAAGTCGTGTTGCGAGAGAAAACACGTTTTCTACCTGACTTGTCAGATCAATTCGCTATTATCTATGCAAAGTTGCTTCTGATCTTTATTATAGAGGCAAAATAAATAACAAAGATATTTATGCATTCTTATACGATCCGCGCAGCAAGTTTTGCTGACCTGCCTAAGTTAAATCAAATGATGTATCAATTGCATGAGCATCATCACTTAGCCTCACCTGATCTATTCAAAACACCAGAAGAAGTCGAAGAAGAGAAAAGCATTGCCAGCTATTTAGATAACCCGGAATGTTTTGTTTATGTGGCTATTGATGAATGCGACCATTGTGTCGGGTTTATTTCGGGTCATTTTTGCGAACTAATTTCTCCTATCGTCAAGTCGATGCTAATGGGGAGCATTGATGAAGTTTATGTCGACGTTGAACATAGAAACAGCGGTGTTGCGATTCAGTTGTTCAACCGATTGGAAGTATCCCTTAAAGAGTGTGGAGTTCAGCAACTTTTCGTGGAAGTTTGGCAGTTTAATCAAACCGCAGTGAATTTTTACAATAAATCTGGTTTTGAGCATCATATTCATTGGATGCGAAAATCAATTACGTAGTATGTTTATAAAAAACCAATGAGGCACACTCTTACCAAAAGAAGGTGTTTCGATTTTGTGTGCTTAATTAAGCACGGATAGGGAGTGGATGTGTTGTTACGCTGTATTTCAACTGTGTTGTTGAGCTTTGTTTTTGGATTGTATTCTCAATTGGCGTTGGCTGATTCCCCGGCAGAGCTTAAAGGGGCTTTATGCCTGATTAAAAGCGATCAAGAGCAAATTGTATTAGTGCGTGAAACCATTACCAATAAATTGTCACTACCTGGTGGTACGATAGAATCGGGCGAAGAGCCAAGTTTGGCGGCTCAGAGAGAAACATGGGAAGAGACCGGGTTAGTTGTAACCGTTGGAAAACAATTGGGTTACTCGGGTAAGGCCGTAGTATTTGATTGTGTATCAGACTCTGACGTTATTGCTTTCCATTATGTGAACGATCAACATCAACACATTATGCCTGCGTGGTTTGCACCTCATTACGGGATAGAAGTGAATCAAGTATTACTTGCTTACCTTGAAGGAATTCAGCCTGCAGATTATCGCTTTCCAGCCCAAGTAGCCGATATTTTGAAGTTGGCTTCAAGGGCTACTGAACACAACATTACCTTTATCGAGCAAGCTTCTCAGGCGGCGCCGACTATTCATCAATCTGAGCTACCCTATATTCAGTCGTTGCAACAAAACATTGCCAACTTGCCAGACCAAATTAGAACCGTATTGCACCAGTTTTTCCTAGTCGCGGATGCGATTGCAAGCCCAGTGTTGCTGATTTTAGCTCTAGTTTTTGCTTATCTACACTATGGTAGAAATTTTGCTGCTAAGTTGGTATTTGCGGTGACCTGCGTTTCTTTACTCGGCCTTGTCGCTCAAATTGGCCTAGCTCTACCACGCCCATTTGTTTACATCCCAGAACTGCAGTTAGCTCAGCATTTTGGCTTTGGAATGCCAAGTGTGTCCTCAGCACTGATGGTGTCTGTGCTTGGTATGCTCTACATCCAGTTAGAAAAAGTCTCTGGCGAGCATGCGGCGCGGCGTTATCTTTCAGTGATGTTTACCCTACCAGTGTTACAAGGATTTGCTGCCATTTATTTAGGAAGTTCATTTTTCAGTGATGTGATTGCCGGTTTTGTTTTGGGTGGCTTGATCGTGTGGCACTTTGACCGCTTAGAAAGAAAGATTGGCAGTAAGCTAGATGATATTCTGACGGGTGCCCCTTTATGGTGGATAGCGGTACTGGTGGTGACGGCGTTGGGCTTGGTATGGCCTCGTCCAGAGTTCTCATATTGGCTTTCAATTGTTATCTCTTTGGCCGCAGTTTTTACCTTCTTAAGACCTAGAAGAGAGTATTTAAACTTATCAAATAGACAAGTTATTGTGGGGATGTCGGTTATTTTCCTTATCAATATGCTGTTTAGTATGCTGAGCCCTCAATTTGACTCAAGCTCTATGTCATCTCTTATCTTACAGGCTACGCATTATGCTGTTTTGATTTTGGCGTTTGCAATAGGTGTGGTTGTGTTTGAAAAAAAATCCCAAACCACAATAGACTAAGATAATGCAGAATAAATACAATTCAGAGACACTAGGACTTATGCCTTTACCCTATTCCATTTATAAAGCATCTAAGAATGACTTAGATGCTGTTGCAAAGATAGAACACGCATTATTTGGTCATCATGGGTACCCAGCGTTTTTTTTCAGACAAGCCTTTGATTGCTGGGGAAGTGGTTTTTATGTGGTGAAAAGTGATGTAGAGAAAAGTCGCGCTGATGAAGATCACTTATCTATCACTGTTGAACAAAATGAGGTCCTTGGCTATTTACTCCTCGCGCCGTCTGACGAAGGTGTTCATAAAAAAGCATGGATATTGTCAGTGGGTGTGTCTGAGAGTGCGCAAGGGAAAGGAGTAGGCCAAGCGTTACTTAAACATGCGTGTGAGCAATCAGCGCAATACCAGCAAGTGTTCTTAACTGTTGATCCTGACAATATCGGTGCATGCAAGCTATACGAGAGCCTAGGTTTTGAGCTTTCCCACCTTGAACAAAATTATTTTGAAGCAGAAGATTCACGTTTGGTGATGGTATTCAATAATCATTAAACTCAGTCGACTTGCCGATTTCTCTCGTGGCAAGTCGGTTATCGAGCTGGCAAACTCAGGTTTTCAGCGTATAATTCCCCACCCAATATTTGAATTGAAAGTATACCGTTTTGACTACTCGCTACAAAATTAACGAAATGTTTGAAACCATACAGGGTGAGGGCTCGTTTACCGGAGTTCCGTCTGTTTTTGTCCGTTTACAAGAATGCCCGGTTGGTTGTGCTTGGTGCGACACTAAGCAAACTTGGACAGCAGAACCTCAAGACGAAGTCCCGCTCGGCGATATCATGCTTAAAACGGCTGATACCCCAACATGGTGCAGTGTCAGTGGGCAAGACATTGTTAGTGAGTATCAACGTCAAGGTTATACCGCGACTAATATTGTGATCACTGGTGGTGAGCCTTGTGTCTATGACCTAATTGACCTATGCGAAGCATTTGAAGCCATTGGCTGTCAATGTCAGTTAGAGACCAGTGGCACATATGAAGTTAAAGTGACCACTACAACATGGGTTACGGTGTCACCTAAAGTTGCAATGAAGGGTAAGTTACCTGTTTTGATTTCTGCTCTTGAAAGAGCTGACGAAATCAAACATCCAGTCGGTACCGTTAAAGATATTGAGCAGTTGGATGAGTTAATTGCGTCAGCAAACCTGGACTCAAACACGTCAATCGCATTGCAACCTATTAGCCAGAAGCCACGAGCAACTCAGTTGTGCATTGATACTTGCATTGCTCGTAACTGGCGTTTGTCGATTCAAACTCACAAATATTTAGATATCGCTTAAGGGAACATCATGAAAAAAGCTGTTGTTGTATTCAGTGGCGGGCAAGACTCCACGACGTGTTTAGTTCAAGCTCTTAAAGAGTATGATGAAGTTCATGCGATTACGTTTGATTATGGCCAGCGCCACAAACTAGAAATCGAAGTGGCACAGTCTCTGGCGATCGAGCTGGGCGTAAAAGCGCATAAAGTGATGGATGTTAGCTTGTTAAACGAACTGGCAGTAAGCTCGTTGACTCGCGACGATATTCCTGTTTCTCATGAGCTGCAAGAAAATGGTTTGCCTAATTCTTTTGTGCCTGGCCGGAATATTTTGTTTTTGACTCTGGCAGGTATATACGCGTATCAAATTGGCGCGCAGAGTGTCATTACGGGCGTGTGTGAAACGGATTTTTCAGGTTATCCAGACTGCCGTGATGAGTTTGTTAAAGCAATGAACACCGCGCTTGTGCAAGGAATGGATCGTCCATTTGATATTCTAACACCGCTGATGTGGCTCAATAAGGCTGAAACATGGGCTATGGCCGATCAATATCAGTCATTATCGTTGGTGCGTGATAAAACACTGACCTGCTACAACGGTATTATTGGCGACGGTTGTGGTGATTGCCCTTCTTGCGATTTAAGAAAGGCAGGTCTTGAAGATTACTTGAATGACCGAGAATCCATTATGCAAGCGTTGGTCGAGAAGCAGCGTAGGGCATAACATCGACAGGGTCGTGATAGGCATCAATAACGCAGTCACGACCATTTTGTTTCGCTTGGTATAGTGCCTGATCCAGTATTGAATATAATACATCAAACTCTGCCAGATCCTCTGATGTCGCTAAGAATGAGAAACTGGCTGACAAATGAATAGGCACTTCATCGTCAGAGAAAAGAGGTTGGCTCGAAATAGCCATTCGTAACATTTCTACTCTATTGCGCACGTCAGATTCCGCCACACCAGTTAACAACACGATAAACTCTTCACCACCAAGACGGCCGATAAATTCGTTCTTATTTAGATGTAAATTGATGCTTTGCGCAACATGCTTTAAGGCTCGGTCACCAGTAGGGTGGCCGTACGAATCGTTGATCAGCTTGAACTTGTCTAAATCGAATAGCACTAACACGTGTTTTTTATCTGGGCTTCCTATGGGACCTTGCGCCCGTATGTTAGCTACCGCCCCCATTCTGCTTAACGTATGAGTTAATGCGTCGTGTTCGGCGAGACGACGTACTTTTTTATTCGCGTAGATCATAGCGGTAATCATTAATCCGAGCAGAGCAATGAATAAACCATAGGCTAGGTTTTGTTGTTGCAAATTGTCTAACTCTAGTTTCTGAGACGTGTTTTTCAGAACAAGTTTTGAGTTTTCAAGTTCTTCTACTAATCTAGATTTACTGAGGTCAAGTGCTTCAAAAGCATTGCGATTGTCGATGGTATGCTTGTTGACTTCGAGTTTATGAAATTGCTTATAATATTTTAATGCAAGCTTGGGTTGGGCGTTTAATTCAAACAACTCAGAAAGCTGACGTAGTGCTTTAGATTCATAGATATAGAGAGCATCGTTCTGTGCATATTCTAGAGCTGTTTGGGCATATTCAATGGCTACATTGTTGATGTTCTGTGCTTGGTAAGCCTGACTAAGATACAGCGTGATTTTTATTTTCATCGCTCGGTTATTTTGTTCTGATGCCATATCTAAAGCCTGATGTAGATATGCATTACTCAGATCATGATTCCCATACTTTGTATGTAGCTTTCCTAAACCAATATAGGCCAGAGCGATTCCGTATTGGTGGTCGACTTGTTTTAATAGGGCAAGAGATTGGTCATAGTGTTCAAGAGAAGTATCGTAGTTGCCCATTTCATAATATAGGTTTGCGAGGCTATGCAATACTTGAGCGACGGCGAGCGGTAGAGTGTTGCCATGGCGTCGTTGGTCATAGGCGAGCGTTAAGTACTTTAATGCTTGTTCGTATTCGCCCATATCGGTAAGTAAATTGCCTACGTCGTTATAGATGCCAGAGTTATCGTGGTATGACTTTGCTTGATCGATCACTTGAAAGTAGTCATTAAGCGCTAACTCGTAGTTACCTAAATAATCATGATTATTTGCAGTTAAGCGATATAGGTGACGTAGAGGAATGAATGGGTCGTCCATTTGCTCTAGATGAGATCTCGCCGAATTGCAGTAAAACTTTGCACTATGGTGTTCTCCCATACGGCTTAAAAGCCGACATAATTGGTACTCTATAACGGTTCGGGCGTTGTAATCGTGGTTGGCTTTTGTTTGGTTTAATAGGTTTCGTAATTTGGCATAGGACGACTGATTTTGGTTGTTTTGTTCATCGTTAAGCGCTGCGATTAGATTCGATTGGAATCTATCGTAGCTGGAAGCGGTATCTTTGGTTACCCCAAAATAGGGTTGTCCACGTACACTCAGAAATCGGTGAATTAACGTTGATATGTATAGTCGTTCTCCTCCGTTAGGGAGCGCTATATATCTTTCTTGCAGCATGGCTAATGTTGCATTGTCATTGCCTTGAGTTCCCAGAAGCTTATCCCAGCTATCTCGATCAAATGCGTAAACGGATTGACTCATTATGACGGCTAGAATTAATACCGTTAGTTTGGATTTCATTGATATGCTCGCACTTGAATAATAAGTGGCTATGTTACGTGCTGATATTCAAATGCAAAGGGCATTTGTCACTAATTGAATTATATATATTTTATTAACAAAATTAATATGAAATTGGTGAAGTGGGTGGTGAAATTGGATGCAACAAAAGCAACTGCATAAGATAAGCTTGACGGGTAATCATGGTCTGCAAACTAGAAGTTCTTGAATGAAGATCTATGTTAAATATAAAAAAGCGGCATGTTATGCCGCTTCTTGAGTCATGGTTATAGGTAAAGCTTCGCCAGCTCGCCTGGTTCGATTTCTTTACCTTGAAGTTCAGCATTCCAGTTGCTACCAACCAGTACACCGTCTTCAGAAAGTGTGATTAACCAATCTTCAACAAAAATGTCTAATGGGATTTCCAGTACTTCAAAATCAGCCCATTCTTCAACATTATGAGCCGCTGCGTCTTCTTTTGAAGACCAAAATGGCATGACTTCGCTGTTTTCAAACTCAGTTGAGTCACAAGCTAACCAACCTTCATCGTTTCGAAGGCCCCAAACAAGTTTGTTCTGCTTAGTTTCTGTAACGAATAATTCAAGGTTTGCTTGAAGATCACCGGTTAATTTAGTCATTTTTGAATTCCATAGATGTAAGACGGCGCTAGAGTATCACTTTATTACAATACTTGAAATGTTTAGCGTTGTTTGAATGCTACTTCGCTATTGTCGTAAATATGGTCCACTCTTTGGCGACTTCGCCATGGAAGCCAACAACGGTTGCTACAACTCGACGGTTGAGGGCGTGAGTGGTATCCGTATTGCCTTCAGCTGCAGTTATGGTGTCTCCAAAACCTACAGTCTTTATACGTGTGTGACTTACACCATAGCTAATAAGTGCTTTGCGTACATTGGTTGCTCTTTGCTTTGATAGCGCCAAATTGTGTTCCGCGTTGCCTGTTTTACTGGCAAAACCTTGCAACTCAATGGATGTGTCAGGGTAAGCGGTAAGAAATTCGGCCATGGTTCTTACTTGAGTGATAAAAAGTGGTGATATTTCCGTCGAGTTATTAGCAAATAGAACCTTTAGTTGCTTTTTCTCCGTGGCTTCGTAGTAGGTCTCGCACCCATTATTGTCTATCTCAGCTCCGGCGGGGGTGTTTTTGCACAGATCTCTGGCGTTAATTACTCCGTCGAGATCTTGATCGGCTAGGTCCGCGATTTGATTTGAAACGGGCGTTTCCAAATAATCGTATTGCTCATCAATATTGTTTGACGCAGCACTCGCAGTGCTACCTACAACAATGGAAAGTAGTATTAATAGGTGTTTCATAAGACTCTCTAGTAATTTTGGCTCTTGGTCCATTCTTCAGGGATATCGACACGAAGTGCATCGAGCAGATTACCGCTGGCGTTCATCACACGGTATTTAGCTAGCTGTTCTGCGTAATTGGCATCAACATAGGCTTTACGTGCTTCGAAAAGTTCGTTTTCAGTGTTAAGTAAATCGAGTAATGTTCGTTTGCCAATTCGATACTGTTTTTCGTAAGCAATTACTGTATTGGAGGCAGAGTCTACATGGTCTTCTAGGAATTCTTTTTGTTGAAGTGTAAGATCCAAAGCGCTCCAGGAGAGTTGCAAGCTTTCTTGAATATTTCGATGAGTTCTGTCGCGTAAGTCTTTCGCTTTATTTAGCTGGTAAGCCGCTCGCTCCGAGTTTGCTTCATCACTACCACCGTTATAGAGGTTGTATCGAACTCGCAGCATAGCGCTGGTTTCATTACTGCTACCTTCTAGACCTCCCGCATCATCTCGCCAAGTTTGAGCAGCTTCAAAAGACAAAGTAGGGTAGTTAACCCCTTTGGTTTGCTCATATTGAAATCTTGCAGCATCGACGTCTGCACTCGCTACTTTGATAACAGGATGAATAGAATAAGCGCTTACCAATGCTTGCTGAAAGGTTAGCGGTAAAGCGGTGACATCGGCTCGTGGGAAGACTAAACCTTGCGGTCTTTGTCCTACAAGCCTCGTAAACTGGGTGTGGGTATCAAATAAATTGTTTTGCGCGGCTAAAAGATTACCGTGAGCTTTAGCAAGACGAGCTTCTACTTGAGATACATCTGCAGTTGACCCAATGCCCGATTCGGCCCTGCGTTTTATGTCGTTGTAGATTTTTTTATGGACGGCAAGGTTGCTTTCAGACAGCTTAAGTATTTCGTTCGCTTTTACAGCGTCTAAATAAATGCTAGCAACAGCCAAGGCTTTATCTTGAGCATTGGCAATCAATTGAAAGCGCATTGATTCGGTTTCCGCTGCGGTTCGATCAATATTATTCAGTGTCGATGAGCCATCCCAAATTAACTGGTTTAAAGACAATGTAGCGTCTTTTCTATTAAGGTTTGTCCGGCTATTTGATACGGAATCGACACTTTCGAACCCCACACCTGCGTCTAGGTTGATTTTTGGTCGATATGCCCCTGTCGCTGACTCATTATCTTTTTGATAACTCATATAGTCATTAAAGGCACTTTTGATCTCAGGGTTTGTTGCCAAAGTTATTGCAATAGCTTGCTCTAATGTTTGAGCATGAGCCGATATAGATCCGCCTATAAATACTGCAATAGCGCACAATCGGATATTCATTGCAGCAATTCCCCAGTGATAAATTCTAAATTATTGCGTATATATTAGCGTAATATGGTTCTCATTTCTGAGACTATTGTGAAGAGTGTGGATTATTGACGGTGTGATATTTGCTTGATTGAAAATGATAGGAAATACCACATCAGCGATTTTATCGATTGCGTTCAAATTCTTTGCGGTACTATTCTAACTTGCTGATAATAGTAGTTAAAAAATAAGATTCGTAACTATATTGATGGTGGTGTGTTTTAATTGGTGTTTATCGATTTATCCAATATGCATCAGGGTGTGCTTTAGTGAGTATTGAAACGAAGACAAGTGATTTTGATACTGTGAGGTCAATTCCAAATATAAGATCATATGAATGCAGGGGCGTAATGCCGGACACAGTAAAGTAGTAAATGATTTTTTTAGAGTCTCTAATGTGCCGTATTATCAAATTAGGTTATGAAGCTGGGTTTGATAACAAGCCGTAAAAAACCGCATGAACGCGGTTTTTTATATCGGTTTTCAAGTACCACTTAGGTCAGGGTTAACACAAGCTTTCGCTTACAGAAGCTATCCATTAACCAAACAGCCTGAAAATAAATGATAAGCAAAAATCATGCATCAAGTGAGGTTTAGAAAGAGCAAAGTGAGATAACCACGGCCTTGCTTATTTGGAATTATTTCTTCCGTACAGTAAATATAGTCCACTCTTTAACTACATCACCTTTGAAGCCGACGACGGATGCGGTTACTCGTCTATTCATCGCTTGGTTAGCTTTGCTGTCTCCCTCTACTGCTAGAACCGAGTCACCAAAGCCGACGGTTTTAATTCTTGTGTGGCTCACACCGTAACCAATTAGGGCGCGTCTTACATTTTGAGCTCGTGTTTTGGATAGCTCTAAGTTATGTGCTGCATTACCCGTTCGACTTGCAAACCCTTGAAGTTCGATTTTTGTTTCTGGATAGATATCCAAAAATTCAGCCATGGTTCTTATTTGTGTTAAGAATATTGGTGATATCTCAGTTTCATTGTTACCGAACAAAACTTTGAGCTGCTTTTGTTCTCTGTTTTCGTAGTATTCTTCGCATCCTTCGTTGTTAACTAATGCAGTACGTGGTGTTCCGCTACAGAGGTCACGGGCATTAATCACTCCATCATAATCGTCGTCTGTTAGGTCTGCTTTTTGATTTGCAACAGGCGTTTCTATGTATGTCGTTTCTTGTGCGAGCGAATGATGCGATGTCAGAAGCGCAAGCATGGCACACAAAACTATCCTTCGGGGGTTAATACTAAATTCATCCATTTTTTTGTTCCTTGTGGAATTTGACCGCTTTAATTATTTTTTAAAGCGTCCCTGTCGCATTCATTATTCGATACATTATCAATTGCCCAACTAGACGTCGGTTTTAAAGATCGATGCACATCTTCTAGTCTTGTGTATTTATACATTAATTGCAAATTGTTGGTTTTTATCTGTAGGGATGATTAGGATTATTTGCGACCCATAGGGCAAATAAAATCAAAGGGATAATTTGTTTGTTACTTTCCATTAGGCAGTCTAGGCTCTATTGTTAGGCCTCATCTTCCGTCGAGTAGTCAATCTACATCAGTGCACTTTCGAGTTTATCGTCTCATTATTGTTAATTTGCCCTTATTATTGACACAAATATCAACTAAATCCTCCGATTCTTACTTTTGATATAGATCCTCACCCTTTAATACATATACTTACAATTTAACGTTGACAAGTTGTTACGCTATGATGGTTTAGAAAGAGTTGGCATGTATTGAAGCCATGCTTGTGTTATTCCATCACCGTAACAAACTCCTGCATATGAACGCGTAGCTAATTTGTTTAAATAATAATAGAGCGCTTTATGCTGGTGTTGCGCTGTAAAGAAGTGCCAATGTTAACTCTGTTTGTTGTATTTTATGGAGTTGCAAAGTATGAGTTCTATTCGTTCGCTTTTAAATTTGGGCGCTACAGGACCTGGTCGAATCATCATCCTAGATGCTAGCGGGAATACTAAACTTGTTGACCTAGATTATATTTTGCTTCCGGGAGAGCTAGTGTTAACTTCTGGGGATTCTCCCGTTTGGTTAAATGATACCGATGTGCTTCCCGGCGGGTTGATTGATGAAGAGAGCGAACTAGACGCTCTTAAAGTTGATGATGAAATAGGCCAAATTTTCGCAGCATTGGAGGCGGGAGATGATCCGACTCTAGCAGAGGAATTCGCACCTGCTGCTGGGGATGGTCCACAAGGGTCAAGCATTGGAGGGGTTGGAGAGATAGAGCGAACGGGTGCTCAAGTTCTTGCAAGTACCTTTTTTGAGACTGATGGAGTGCAAACGCAGGGGTTATCCGAAACTCAAAGTGTTGCGCTATTGAATGCGTTACGTTCTGCGGTCAATACAAACCTTCTTCCTAGTGCGTTAGCCTCTTCAGAAAGAGTGCTCGAAGACAATGTGATTTCTGGAAACATTATTGCATCAGACCTAGATTTACCATCAGGCAGCAGCTTGACGTTTACCACTACGTCGACAGCCACTGGGTTAACGTTTAATTCTGATGGAACCTATAGTTTTGATGCCTCTAGCTACGACAGTTTGTCGGAAGGTGAAGAGCTAGACATCGTTGCGCCTGTTACCGTTACCGATGAAGTAGGCGGGACAGACACCACAACATTAACCATTACTGTCACTGGGACAAATGACGATCCGGTCGCCGTATCAAAAACTGATGCAGTGACTGAAGACGCCAGCATATCGGGTCAACTAACAGCAACGGACGTTGATTTACCTTCTGGTAGCTCGCTGAGTTTTACCACCACCAGTACGGCTACAGGGTTAACGCTCAATTCTGATGGATCCTATACATTTGATGCGTCTAGTTACGACAGTCTATCCAAAGACGAAACATTAGATATCGTCGTTCCTGTGACGGTTACCGATGAAGTTGGCGGGACAGACACCACAACGTTGATGATTACCATCACAGGCACAAACGACGATCCGGTCGCTAACATCGCCACCGCTGATGTGCTTGAAGATTCGAATTTAACGGGTGTTGTTACAGCATCGGATGTTGATCTGCCATCAGACAGAAGCTTGACGTTTACAACTACATCGACGGCCACAGGATTAACTTTTAACTCTGATGGAACCTATAGTTTTGATGCCTCTAGCTACGACAGTTTATCCAAAGATGAAACACTAGATATCATCGTACCTGTGACGGTTACCGATGAAGTTGGCGGGACAGACACCACAACACTGACCATTACTGTCACTGGGACAAATGACGATCCGGTTGCCGTATCAAAAATTGATGCGGTGACTGAAGACGCCAGCATATCGGGTCAACTAACAGCAACGGACGTTGATTTACCTTCTGGTAGCTCGCTGAGTTTTACCACCACCAGTACGGCTACAGGGTTAACGCTCAATTCTGATGGAACCTATACATTTGATGCGTCTAGTTACGATAGTTTATCCAAAGACGAAACACTAGATATCGTCGTACCTGTGACGGTTACCGATGAAGTGGGTGGGACAGACACCACAACATTGACCATTACCATTACTGGCACAAACGACGATCCGGTCGCTAACATCGCCACCGCTGATGTGCTTGAAGATTCGAATTTAACGGGTGTTGTTACGGCATCGGATGTTGATCTGCCATCAGACAGAAGCTTGACGTTTACAACTACATCGACAGCCACAGGATTAACGTTTAACTCTGATGGAACATACAGTTTTGATGCGTCTAGTTACGACAGCTTATCCAAAGGCGAAACGCTAGATATCGTCGTACCTGTGACGGTTACCGATGAAGTAGGCGGGACAGACACCACAACGTTGACGATTACCATTACGGGCACAAACGACGATCCGGTCGCTACCATCGCCGCCACTGATGTGCTTGAAGATTCGAATTTAACGGGGGTTGTTACGGCATCGGATGTTGATCTGCCATCAAGCAGTAACCTCACGTTCTCAACGACATCGACAGCCACAGGGTTAACGTTCAACTCTGATGGAACCTACAGTTTTGATGCGTCTAGCTACGACAGTTTATCCAAAGGCGAAACGCTAGATATCGTCGTACCTGTGACGGTTACTGATGTGCTTGAAGATTCGAATTTAACGGGTGTTGTCACGGCATCGGATGTTGATCTGCCATCAAGCAGTAACCTCATGTTCTCAACGACATCGACAGCCACAGGGTTAACGTTTAATTCTGATGGAACTTATAGTTTTGATGCGTCTAGCTACGACAGCCTATCCAAAGGCGAAACGCTAGATATCGTCGTGCCTGTGACGGTTACTGATGAAGTCGGCGGGACAGACACCACAACGTTGACGATTACCGTCACAGGCACAAACGACGATCCGGTCGCTAACATCGCCGCCACTGATGTGCTTGAAGATTCGAATTTAACGGGTGTTGATCTGCCATCAAACAGTAACCTCACGTTCTCAACGACATCGACAGCCACAGGGTTAACGTTTAACTCTGATGGAAGCTATAGTTTTGATGCTTCTAGCTACGACAGCTTATCCAAAGACGAAACGCTAGATATCGTCGTGCCTGTGACGGTTACCGATGAAGTTGGTGGGACAGACACTACAACATTGACCATTACCATTACGGGCACAAACGACGATCCGGTCGCTAACATCGCCACCGCTGATGTGCTTGAAGATTCGAATTTAACAGGTGTTGTTACGGCATCGGATGTTGATCTGCCATCAAGTAGTGATCTTACGTTTTCAACCACATCGACGGCCACAGGGTTAACGTTTAACTCTGATGGAAGCTATACTTTTGATGCGTCTAGTTACGACAGTTTATCTAAAGACGAAACGCTAGATATCGTCGTGCCTGTTACTGTCACCGATGAAGCTGGCGGGACAGACACCACAACGCTGACCATTACCATTACAGGTACGAATGACGATCCTGTGGCAAACATTGCCACTGCCGGTGTACTTGAAGACGCGATTTTAAATAGTGTTGTAACCGCGTCGGATGTCGATTTGCCATCGGGTAGTAATCTAACGTTTACGACAACGTCGACAGCCACGGGATTAACGTTTAACTCTGATGGCTCATATACATTTGACGCGTCTAGCTACGACAGTTTATCTAAAAACGAGAAGTTGGATATTATTGTACCTGTTACCGTCACTGATGAATCTGGTGGTACTGATACGACATTATTAACCATCACAATAACAGGTACCAACGATGACCCGGTCGCGGTCGCTAAAGTTGATGCAGTTGTTGAAGATAATATGATCGCGGGTCATGTCACGGCGAGTGATGTAGATCTTCCAGTAGGCAATTCACTTAGCTTTACAACAACTAGTACAGCTGCTGGGCTGACACTTAATACGGATGGCAGCTACATATTTGATGCAAGTAGTTACGACTTTCTTTCTGAAAACGAAATACTTGAAGTCGTTGTCCCTGTAACAGTGACCGATGAGGCCGGTGGCACAGATACAACAACATTGACTATTACTGTGACGGGTACGAACGATTCCGCGACGGTTTCTTCCGTGAGTAAAGTACTCGCTGAAACCGATGTAGCGCTCACCTCTACAGGCACATTAACCAGCGTCGATGTTGATAACCCAGATAACACCTTTACGCCTGCAACGGTTTCAGGGCCTATTGGCACTCTAACTTTGTTATCGAATGGTAATTGGTCTTTTCTTGCTAACAGCGCGTTTGATTCAATGCAAGTTGGAGATGAAGTCCGACACACTTTCAATATCACCTCTATAGATGGTACGCCAAGCTCGGTTGAAATCATTATTCAGGGTACCAACGATGCTCCGGTTATCAATTCGGCAGTCGGTGTAACGGGCTCGCTTGAAGAGGACACCCCGAGTTATCAAACGACAGGAACCTTAGTTGCGAGCGATCCTGACCACGATGTGTCATCTGATATGACGTGGACGAATGTCACCACTGGAACTCCGACTTACGGTAGTTTTTCTTTGGATGCGAATGGCAAGTGGACTTATGTCCTGAATAATAACGATACCGTTGTACAGTCATTGTCAGAAGGCCAATTTGTAACAGATACCTTTACGATTCAAGTCAGTGATGGAGATTTAACCGATACTCAAGTTGTTACGGTCACTATTAAGGGTGACAACGATACCCCCGTTATTACCTCTGGTGTGACATCGGGAGCGACTGTCGAAGACGTGACGACTGTGGCAACGGGTCAGTTAGTGTTTGATGATATTGATTTGTTAGACACCCTGTCTTGGTCTGTGAATGGTGGCGGAACAGGTACCTATGGAGACCTGTCTATCGACCCAAATGGGTTGTGGACTTATACCCTAGTGAGCACCCGCGTGGATTCGTTACATCAAGGTGAACTTGTGAGTGAATCATTTACCGTTCGCTTAAGTGATAACCATGGTGGGTTTGTTGAACAGGTCATTAATCTAACCGTTACAGGAACGAATGATCTGCCAACGGTTACAGGCGACGTCGTTGGGGTGGTTGAGGAAGATACGACTTTATCAGTTGATGGAACCATAGTCGCATCGGATGCTGATGTTCCTGACTCCGTCACGATGACTTTGACAAGCGCTACTGATACGCCTTACGGCTTGTTTTCATTTAACCCATTGACAGGAAAGTGGGTATATACCTTAGATAACGCAGAAGCTCAAAAGCTAGCAGAAAATGAAACGGTTACAGAAATATTTAACATCAAAGTTGCAGACACCTACGGTGGTATTACTAATCAAAGCGTTACGATTACCATTAAGGGTGATAATGACCAACCGACTATTTCCGGCGACTCATCGGGTAACGTCAAAGAAGATACTACCTATACTGCTACTGGCACTTTAGCAGTAGCGGATGTCGATGTTATTGATGATCACTCGTGGTCGGTGAGTGGTGGAGGCGTTGGTAATTTTGGTAGCTTGTCTATCGATGCGAATGGTGAATGGACATATAACCTGAACAACGGCAGTAATCGTGTCCAGCGGATTGGTGAAGGCGACACCAAAAAAGATTTTTTCACTATTATTGTCGACGATGGGAAAGGTGGTACTGATACTCAGCTAATAAGTATCACAATTACAGGGACAAACGATGCGCCTAGGTTAGGGGGTTCCCGAAGAGGGGATGTGACTGAAGATGGCACACTGAGTATAACCAAACAGCTTTATCACGGAGATAAAGATGTAGGAGATACTCACACTTGGACAGTGGTGTCTTCGCCTGCCTCAAGCTTGGGAACATTTGTATTATCGGCGACAGGAAAATGGACGTTTACGTTAAACAATGGCGCAGCCCAACATCTGGATGCTGGTGACAAAGTGATTGAATCGTATCAAGTGAAGGTTGAAGACCAGGAAGGAGCATCAAAAACGAAAACGGTCAAAGTTTCTATTTTTGGTGCCAATGACATACCAACATTGGAAGGCGACTTGACGGGGGATGCTACTGAAGATATTGGCTTGATTGTAACTGGGATATTAACTGATGGTGATGTAGATGCGGACGATACTCATGTATATGAAGCTCTAAATCCTTCAGGCCGATATGGAGAGCTCGTGTTGACCCCTGCGGGTAATTGGACATACACATTAGACAATACAAAAGCTCAAGTTCAAGCTTTGGCTGATAGTGAAACACTTACCGAGACTTTCCGGGTGACCGTAGAAGACAGTCACGGAGCGAAAACTGAAAAGAATATCGTGGTGACGATAAACGGTAATAATGATGACCCGACTATCACAGGCCCCAACTCGGGAACGGTTATAGAAGCGGTTTCTGGTCAACAAGAAACCAGCGGTAAATTGGTTGCATTGGACGTTGATACAACGGATTCCCATAGCTGGAAGGTTCAAACCGGAACAGGCCTTGCGGGATCGTTATTAGGTACGTATGGCACATTAAGTATTGATGAAACGACTGGGATGTGGACTTATACGCTTGACTCTACAAAAACAGAAACCGTTGCGCTAGATGCTGGTGAAGTCGTGAATGATCCGTTCACGATAGAAGTCTCAGATGGAAATGGCGGAACAGACACTCAAGTCATCACTATTAATGTTGTCGGTACCAATACTTCCCCGCTGATTGTTGGCGATGAAACCGGCACCATTACCGAACTTGTCGGCACAGGAGTCGACAATAAAGTGATTGGCCAGTTAGATTCAGGTGATCCTGATGGGTCTGACAGCCATGATTGGTTGATCGTTGAGCCAACCGGCACGTACGGAACCATGTCAATAGATGCGAATGGCAAGTGGACATTTGTGTTAAATGATGCGGCTTCTTCTGTAAATGGCTTAGATAGCGGCGATATTGTTACTGATACGTTTACGGTTCAAGTAAGTGACAGCTTTGGGCAAGTCAGTACCGCACAAGTTGAAGTGACGATCACCGGAACAAACGATGCGCCGACTCTCGTAGGCTCGAATGTTACAGGTACTATCACTGAAGATGGTGCGACATCTGTATCTGGAAAACTAAAATCCGGCGACCCAGATGTACATGATACATCGAATTGGAGCATAGATGATGCCACTGGTGTTTACGGTAGTCTCACCATCAACTCTGCCGGTGTTTGGACATATTCTGTAACCGATATGAATGCGCCTGCAATCCAAGCTTTATCGCCCACCACCTCCATTACAGAAACTTTTTCTGTAACGGTGACAGACTCAGCAGGGTTAACCGCGTCGAAAAATGTTGTAGTGACGATTCAAGGGACGAATGATAAGCCAACATTAGGCGGTGATACTACAGCGACATTCGAAGAGGATGTTACCGCTAGCCCATTGTCAGGCACAATTACATCAGTAGATATCGACACTGATGTGGCGAGTGGAACCGATACAGACGCCGAAGACACAGTTAAATTTATCAGTGCGACGATAACGGGCAACTTAGGCACTTTGACTATTAATGATGCTGGCGTGTGGTCGTATGTAGTCGATAACAATTCAGAGAACGTACAAGGCTTGCGCGAAGGAGACACCCACACAGAAGTATTTAACGTTCATGCGTTTGATGAGTTTGGTGGAGTGGTGAATCAACCTCTGACTATCACAATTCAAGGGACTAATGATTTACCCATCGTTTTAGGTGAGGATACTGGCCGGGTAGCGAAAGACAGCACATGGGAAACGACCCAAGGCATGGTTTACGCGACCGATGTTGATGTACTTGATACGGTTAGTGAGTGGAGTGTCTCGCCAGTCGATGGATCTTATGGCCAATTGACCATAGATTCTAATGGCATTTGGACATTTGTACTGGACGATTCTAAACCTGCAACGAGTGGCCTTGTCGCAGGGGATTCAGCAACAGACACCTTTTATGTGACTGCCAAAGATACGGCTGGCGGTGTTTCAGCTACGTATCCAGTGGTGATCACAGTGTTGGGTGCAGACGATGGCACAGGCCCTGGAGGCGGTGGGACACCAAACGATCAACCGTCGGTGACCGGACAAATCTCAGGGGCGGTTACCGAGGATGCGCTAACAGCAGAATCGGGTCAGTTGTTAGTTGATGATAACGATAGTGGTGATAGTCATACCTGGTCTTTATCAGCAGATACAGATGGCGATAACATCGTTCAAGGCTTATACGGACACCTTGAATTAAACCCTATCACTGGTCGTTGGGATTACATTCTGGATAATAACAACGCAACCGTTCAAGCTCTTGATCATGGCGAAACATTGCAAGACACTTTTTCTGTTGAGGTGAAGGATTCATCAGGAGAGGCTAACGATACCGGTACGCAAACCATCACCATTGATATTAAAGGTACCGCGGACGACGTCGAAATCTCTGATCCAGTTGTTGAGACCGTGAACGTCACGGAAGACACTGATATTTCAAAATCGGGCACATTAGTGGCACCCGCAGAGTTAGGCGATCCTGCTTGGCATTTGGCGTCGGGGGCTGGTGATTATGGAACACTGACGTTAAATGAGGCTGGTGATTGGACGTACAATTTAAATAGCTCGATTCCTGCCGTTGATCGACTAAATGTGGGTGAATCATTAACCGAGATATTTGAAGTTGTTGTGGATGAGTTTGGTAAAACAACCGTCGATAGTAACGGTGATCCCGTTAAAATGCAGATCAACGTCGTCGTTAATGGTTCGAATGATGGGCCTAACATTACTGGCGAATTGGCCGCTACCATCAGCAATACAGATGATGATAGTCAAATAGTGGGCAATTTGAATGATGGTGACGTTGATGTAACAGATACCCATACCTGGAGCCTACCAGATGAAACGACGGCTAACGAACAAGATGGAACGTACGGTAAGCTGATTCTAGATCCTGTAACAGGGCAATATCGCTACGAGCTAGATAAAAGCATCGACGCGGTTAAGAATCTAGGCGAAACCGAGACACTCACAGACATATTCAATGTCAAAGTGGTCGATGCACTGGGGTTAGAGTCTGTTAAGCCTGTAACCATTACGATAGCTGGGTCGAACCTTGAGCCAGTTATTACTGGCGATCTAACCGGAGATTCAGTTGAGGATACCGCGATCGTTACAACAGGCAGCTTAGTCGCCGTTGAATCTAATACGGATGACACTGCAAGCTTCATCGCCAAAACAGCCAGTGGTGGTAATGCACTTCAAGGCACATATGGCCAGTTTGAAATAACGAGTGACGGTGATTGGACATACAGTTTATACAACACGCAGCCACATGTGCAGGAGTTATCACCGAGTGACATTGTAACGGAAAGCTTTATTGTCACAGCGGTGGACAGCTTTGGTGTTACCACTCGAGAAACCGTGACCATTGAAATAAAGGGCACAAATGATCGACCAGAAGTATCCGGCGACTCTACGGGGGTTGTTTCAGAAACCCAAACCCTGACGGCGACTGGAAACTTAGTAACTAGCGATCTCGATGAAAGTGACAGTCACAGCTATAGCGTGACTACTTCGGCCAGTTACGGCGCCTTGGTTGTTAATCCGACAACAGGTGTGTGGATTTACACGATTGACAGCGATAACGCGACGGTAAATAGCCTAGCGAAAGGTTCGAGCATTACGGATACCGCAATAATTACAGTGATGGATGCCTTTGGGGGAACGGACACAATTTCGGTTGATATTACTATCAATGGCGAGAATGATGCTCCTGAAATATCGGGTAATCTTACTGCAGATGCCAATGAAGATACAAATACCATGCTAACGGGTCAATTGGAAACTGGCGACCCAGACGTTCTTCAAACGGCAGATACTCATACATGGACACTGCTAAGCAATACTTCACCATATGGCGATATGTCGATTGATCAAAATGGTAAGTGGAGCTTTAACCTTACAAATACTCATAGCGATATCCAAGCGCTTGGTAATGGTGAATCGATTGACATTACCTACCAAGTGAAAGTCACCGATCAACACAACGTTAGCCATACTCAAGATGTGACGATTACCGTTAACGGTACCAACGATCTTCCTACTATAACGGGGCCAACAACGGGAAGCGTCGTTGAAGATGGAACCGCTACTCAACAAGGTGATTTGGATTTCACTGATATTGATGTAAATGACAGCCACACCTGGGGTGTTCAAGGGGGCGGCGCAGGTACTTATGGGAGTTTAACCGTTGATGCTAATGGTCAGTGGATCTATACCTTGGCAAACTCATCCGCTGCAGTACAAGGCTTAGCGCAAGGTCAAACGGAACAAGATACGTTTACAGTCACCTTGTTTGATGGCACAGATACCGTGACAAAAGAGGTAACGATAGACGTTTCGGGCTCGAATGATCTTCCTTCTATTTCTGGAGATACTTCAACGTCGACGACTCAAGATGCTGCGGCTCACGTTGGTGGTTCACTAAGCGCCGTTGATACGGATACAAACGATACCCACACATGGACGCTCGTTGGAAGTGCTGAAGGCCAATATGGACATTTTGTTCTTAATCAATTAACGGGTAATTGGGAGTATCAAATAGACAATACTCTTTCAGGTAGTGATGCTCTAGGGCAAGGTGAAACAGATAGTGAGTTATTTGTTGTTCAGGTATCTGATTCTAGCGGTGCAACTAAGAATCAAACAGTCTCTATCGAAGTAACAGGACGAAACGATGCACCACAAATAACAAGTGTAATAGCGACGGGTAATGCGATTGTTGGTTATACAACACAAGCCTTAGGTAGCTTCACCGCTTCTGATGCAGATAGCAATAATACCGACTTAGTTTGGTCCATTGTTGATCAAGAAGGCACGTACGGTACGTTGTCGATTGATCAAACTGGAGCTTGGACGTACAACATTGATGAATCAAAGCCGGGCGCAACATCCTTGAAAGCTGGATCATCGGGTCAGGAGATCTTTACCATTCAGGTGACGGATACTCATGGAGCCGTGACTCAAGAAACAGTAACGATAGATGTAGACGGGGCTTTCTATAATGGTGTGGTGACAACAGGCGCAGACATCCTAACGGGGACGGCCAACAATGAAGTTATGTTTGGTGATCCACTTGGTTCTTCTGCTAGCTCCCAAGACACGTTTGTATGGCTCTCAGGTTCTTTGGGGCTAGTCAATGGACTTCCTGGGCGAGATATTATCCGTGAATTTGATGCATCAAATGATAGCATTGATATTGGTGGTATCGTGTCTGTAGACTCGTTAGCAAACTTAAACGCGTTGACCAGCAGCATTTCATTAGTTGAAGCTGGCTCAAATGTTTTGTTGTCGATAAACGATGGAGCTGGCGTGATTCAAACCATTGAATTTGAATCGATGAACCTGAATACTTTGCTTGAACACCCAAATGCTTCAGCTTTGTCTAGCGCTGACCAAATCATTCGTATGCTTGGAAACGGGACGTTAAAAGTCTCTGAACACATAGGTGATGACTCAGCAAACTCTATCACAGGAACAGCAGGCTCAGATAGTTTGTATGGGCTTGAGGGAGACGACTTCCTAACGGGTGGTGAAGGGGATGATATCCTCACTGGCGGCTCAGGAAATGATATTTTCATTTGGCATCAAGATGAAACAAACTCGGTTGCCGGCCATGATGAAGTCTCTGATTTTGAGCTCGCTGGCGGTGATAAACTTGATTTTAGAGACATCCTCCCAGACGTAATTGATGGAACTGATCTAACTAATCTTCTCACCCACGTAAATGCGTCAATTGCGTCAGACAATGAGACGATTGAGCTCGTCGTGACGCCAGAAACCGGCTTAACTCAGACCATTGATGTACACGTTGGTGACGTGGGAGCTTTCGGTTTGTCAGGGGTATCGTCATCTGCTGATATCGTATCAGAGCTTTTATCTCGAGATGCATTCAAGTGGGATTGAGCCATTAAAACAAGTTGGGATGAACTATTATAACTGGTTGAATAACTAGCTTGTTTTAGAAAGATCGAAAGAGCCGTAAGGAGTATCCCCATTACGGCTCTTTTTTTATTGCCCACTTTTAGTGGTCACTAAGGTGTTAACTTTAGGCGATACTAAGCAGCCACAAGAAAGCCCTTGGCTGGCTTGCTTTAATACTCAACAGTTTCATCCCATTCCGCAGGGACATCTATCATAAGACCGGTTAGTAAGGTCCCTGTGGCGTTCATAACGCGGTATTTAGCGAACTGCTCAGAATAATGAGCGTCAATATAGGATTTACGAGCCTCAAACAATTCATTTTCGGTATTAAGAAGATCTAGTAATGTTCGTTTACCGATACGATATTGTTTCTCGTAAGCGATAACCGTTTGCGCTGCTGAGTCTACATGATCGGCTAGAAACTCTTTTTGTTGAAGTGTTAAATCTAGCGCACTCCAGGAAAGTTTTAAGCTTTCTTCTACTGTTCTGTATGAACGATCCCTTAGATCTTTTGCTTTATTGAGTTGGTATGCAGAGCGTTCGATGTTTGCATCATCACTGCCGCCGTTATATAGGTTATAACGCATACGAATCATAGCAGAAAGCTCATCACTGCTTCCCTCTAGACCACCCGCATCGTCCCGCCAAACTTGTCCTGCTTCAAAAGAAATTGTTGGATAATTTACGCCCTTAGATTGATCAAATTGAAACCTTGCCGCGTCAACATCACTCATTGAGACTTTTAAAACAGGATGATTGTCAGTAGCGGTTTTTAATGCATCGCTCAGAGAAAGGGGAAGTTCATTGATATTGGATCGTGGGAATACAAGGCCTTGAGGTGTTTGGCCGACAATTCGGTAAAACTGCGTATGGGTATCAAAAATGTTGTTTTGTGCTGCTAGTAGATTACCGTGTGCCTTTGCAATACGAGCTTCTACTTGCGATAAATCCGCTGTTGATCCAATACCTGATTCTGCCCGCTTTCTGATGTCTTTATAGATCTTCTTATGAACCGCTAGGTTACTTTCTGAAAGCGCTAAGATCTCATTCGCTTTTACCGCATCGAGGTATATTTGAGTCACCTCAAGTGCTTTGTCTTGTGCGTCGGACAATAACTGGAATCGCATAGATTCGGCTTCTGCTGCCGTTCTATCCATGTTGTTCAAAGTGGCAGAGCCATCCCAAATTAACTGGTTTAGTGTGAGTGTCGCTTCTTTGCGATTTAGGTTAGTACTAACGTCTCGGGTTGTATTAACTTTTTCGTAACCTACGCCTGCGTCTAAATCGATAGATGGAAGGTATGCGCCGTTCGCAGATTCGTGCTGTTTAACGTAACTTTTGTAGTCGTTAAACGCACTTTTAAGGGCCGGGTTAGTTGCCAGAGTAATCGCAATAGATTGCTCAAGTGTTTGAGATGAAACACTATTCGACAACAGTAATGTTGTTGCCAGTAGCGTGATTTTTGTCCTATTCACGACGTTCTCCAGGTTGTCCATTACCAAGTTTCAATAAGTGTATGAGCAAATGCAGTCTCAAATGTGAGATTCTAATGATTAAGTTAAGACTAAATAACATAATTGGCAATGATTAGTATACCTAGTGTTGTTAATTTTATTACCATTGATGTATTACGCGTATGTCTGACTCTTCATTCATTCTATGTTGTTGTGGTTCATTCCATTTTAGGCTGTTTCATTGTAACGGGTTGCCTATTTATTATGGTTCACAGTCAATAGATATGAAATAGTTAGGTTGGATATTGGGACTTATCTCTAAATTGTAAAAGTGACGTTGGCTATATGTCACGCTTGATGGCGGTTTTGTGGCCTTGGTTCCATTTCGATGATAAGTTACCAGTTCGATCATTTTTTTAACATCCGTTAATTCACTTGGGTTTGGTGAAGGATGTAAATTTGTTTTTAGAGGTTCACATGGATTCTGTTTTCTCATTGTTGTCTGCTAGTGCTGTTGCGTCGGGGCAAATCATTGTTATTGATGCATTAGGTAATTTGAAGGTTGTTCCGGAAGGGGCAGCGTTGAAACCAGGAGAAGTCGTTGTTAGTAACGGTGACGATCAAATCACCGTAGATGGCAACGATCTTCCGTCAGCAAGTATCGTCGGTGATGATCTGTCTTTGACAGAGTTGAATCTAGATGATGAGATTAATCAGATTTTTGCAGCGTTAGAAAGTGGAGAAGATCCCACTCAATTTGATGATGAATTCGCTCCAGCAGCCGGTGAGGCGACCAGTGGTTCAAGCCTTACTGCTTCCGGTGAAATAGAACGTACTGGTACACAAACCCTTGCTTCAACCTCTTTTGATACCAGTGCACTTCAAAGTCAGGGCCTCTCTCAAACCCAAAGCCTGACTTTATTAGAATCCTATAGAAGCCTGATCTCGACCGACGATGCGGCACCTGAATCAGAGTTGCCAGTTATTACCGTTGCGGACATTAGTGAAACCGAAGACAACACACCTTTATTCAGTGGAACCGCTACCAACGTAAATGGTGACCTAACCCTAACGGTTAATGGTAAAGACTACACTGTGACACCAGAAGCTGATGGCTCATGGTCATTCGAATTACCACAAGAAGATGCCTTGACCGATGGCGCTCACGAAGTGACGGTAACGGGGCAAAACGATCAAGGTGATAGCTCATCTGCATCTGATCAATTTTCTGTTGATGTGAAGCCTCAGGTAACGATTGTTGACCAAACGGTTTCTGAATCCAGTACACCTGTATTTTCGGGCACATCATCAAATACTGATGGTGATCTAACCGTCAATGTGAATGGTAAAGATTACAGCGTTACTCCAGATTCAGATGGAAACTGGACATTACCTTTGCCTGCTGAAGATGCCCTAGACGATGGTGATTACACCGTTGTGGTTACCGGATCCGATACACAAGGTAACAGCGCGACTGATTCAGATAGTATTCAAATTGATGCGAATAAACCATTAGTCAGTATTTCAGACCAAACGGTTACCGCTGATAACACGCCTGTATTCTCAGGCACTTCGTCAAATACCGATGGCGACCTAACACTAACCGTAAATGGTAAAGATTATTCCGTTACTCCTAACGCCGATGGGTCTTGGTCATTTGAGCTTCCTGCGGAAGATGCGTTGGCAGATGCGGAATATGATGTGGTTATTAAGGGCTCTGATTCCCAAGGTAATGAAGCGCAGGATACGGATGCGTTTGTTGTAGATACAGTTGCCAATGCTGGTACCGTTACAACGAATAATATAACAGATGATGACATCATAAACGCGCAAGAAAGTAATGAAACGATTCAGGTGAGTGGTACCGCTACTGGTGGTGATATTAGCACTGGCGATACAGTTAGCATGACCATAAATGGAAAGTCATATACCACGACTGTTGACGGTGATGGCAATTGGTCTGTCGATGTTGCGGGTAGCGACTTAGCAAAAGATACAGAATTTGATGTTAACGTCGAGTCTAGCGATGGCGTAGGTAATACGGTGACTAGCACGGGAACATCGACTCATAGTGTTGATGATACTCCGATCGCGATAAATATCGATATTGATCCTATCACTGAAGACTCTGTGATCAACGCCGTGGAAGCGGCAGGTACTGTTGCTGTAACAGGTACTGTTACGGGCGATAGTTTTGATACAGGTACCGTGATATTACTTATTGGCGGTGTTGAATATACAGGTGCGATTGTTGACGGGAAATATTCAATAGATGTTCCTGGTTCTGCTCTAACTTCTGATTCGGATCGCTTAGTCGATGCTACGGTTTCTGTCTCAAATGATATTGGACAATCTGGTACCGCTACTTCAACAGAAGCTTATTTTGTTGATACTTCAGCTCGAGCCACGATTAGAGTCAATGACATCACTAGCGATGACATTATTAATGCATCTGAAAGTGAGTCGACGATTATCGTAAGCGGCCGAGTTGGTTTTGATGCCAAAGCGGGTGACGTTGTATCAATGACAATCAATGGTACGGTCTATACCGCGACGGTTTTAGCTAATAAAACGTGGAGTACTAATGTTGCGGGGGCTGATCTTGCACAAGACAGTTCTTTTGTTGCATCGATAACTGGTGAAGACAACGCTGGGAATCCATATTCAGCCTCAACCACTTCAACTCATACTGTGGATTTAGTTGCGGAAGCGGGAACAGTCACTGTTGCAAATATAACAGAAGATGATGTTATCAACGCCAAAGAAAGTGGCGAAACAATTACCGTAACCGGTACAGCAACAGGTGGCGACATCGACGAAGGCGATGTTGTGAGCATGACTATTAATGGTAAGGCATACACAACCACAGTTGATGCCAGTGGCAATTGGACTGTAGATGTAGCCGGCAGTGATTTAGCGGCGGATACAGAGTTTGATGTGCTTGTTATGTCAAACGATAATGCCGGTAATACGGTGGAAAGTAAAACCACGTCAGAGCATGTGGTTGATATTTCTCCAAATACAGGCGCACCGAGCGTGAGCATCGTGGATGACAACAACCCAGACGATGGGGTGATCAACAAAGACGAGCTGGGTAATGACAACGTTCAAGTGAAGGTTGACGTGCTGCACGGCGAGTTGGTTGAAGGCGGTCACGTGACGTTGAGCATCAACGGCAGCGATGTGTCGTTGAAACTGGATGGCAATGCCCTTGTGAACTTAGATGGCACAGCGCAAAGCACGTACAGCTACAACAACGGCGCGATCACTTGGACCGAAACCGTGGCCGAAGGCGCGAGCATCAAAGTGGATGCGACGCAGACCGACCGCGACGGCAACGTGTCGAAGGAAGGCAGCGACGAAGCGAAAGTGGATACGGAGTTCACGACAGACGGCGACTACGCACCGAGCGTGAGCATCGTGGATGACAACAACCCAGACGATGGGGTGATCAACAAAGACGAGCTGGGTAATGACAACGTTCAAGTGAAGGTTGACGTGCTGCACGGCGAGTTGGTTGAAGGCGGTCACGTGACGTTGAGCATCAACGGCAGCGATGTGTCGTTGAAACTGGATGGCAATGCCCTTGTGAACTTAGATGGCACAGCGCAAAGCACGTACAGCTACAACAACGGCGCGATCACTTGGACCGAAACCGTGGCCGAAGGCGCGAGCATCAAAGTGGATGCGACGCAGACCGACCGCGACGGCAACGTGTCGAAGGAAGGCAGCGACGAAGCGAAAGTGGATACAGAAGCATTCGCTAGCATTGACGTAGACAGAATCACATCAGACAGCATCATCAATTCAGCTGAATCAGCAACCGATGTCATTGTTCCAATTACCGGTTGGGTAGGTGACGATGCGAAGCCAGGTGATACGGTAACAATCACTCTTGATGGAGCTATAATTGGTACGGCAGAGGTCTCCAACCAAACAAACGCCCAAGGAAAATATCTCTTCAGTGTTGATGTTCTTGGTTCTACCCTCGCATCGACGACGTTAACTAACCCATCGATTGTCGCTACGGTGACTGGTAAAGATGGAGCTGGTAATGATTTCTCAGAATCTAGTACAGAAATCTACAAAGTCGATCAATTCGTTGATATCGACCCATTTGTTACCGATGGCAATGAACTTGATAACGATAACGTTATTAATTTCGATGAGAAAGGCAATGTCCAAATTGGAGCGTTTATAGAAGAGAACGCAACAGTAAATTCTATTACTATTACAGATAGCGAAGGGCAGAGCATTACCATAACAAATGGCTTTGTTTACGATAGTAGTAATGATTATTTTGAGTTAACCACCGATGTTAGCACGCTGGTTGACGGTAAACTTTCGGTTGTCATCAATGTCACAGACCCTGCTGGAAATACAGCAGACTCTGAGGTCGTTGAGATTGAGAAAGACACGGCTGTATTAACTGAAACAGCGGGCGATGGAACTGCAGCGATTACGTTTGACTTAACGGATGCTACAGATTCAGGTACGAATGGAGACTTAGTTACAGTTACAAAATCCCCTTCTGTCACTGGTATTACAGAATCTAATGCGGTAATTAAACTTACTTTCTTAGATATTAATGGTGATGAGAAGACCGTCACTGGAACTGCGAATTCTCAGGGTATCTATTCAATAGATTTAGGCCACGAATTAGTCGTTGGAGATACATCTATTGCAATTGAAGTTACCGACGAAGCAGGTAATAAAGCATCTGAGAGTCAGATGATCAAAGTCGTTGAGTCTCCGAATAGTCCAGCTATAACTAATATTACGGACGATTCTGGTGCTTCTGACTATACGACCGTAACATTACATGGTACCGGGAGCGTAGTTGGAAACACAATCGAAGTGTTTGCAAAAGACGGAACGGGTGCTTACGTATCAATAGGTACTGCATTGGTTGTTGCGGGTAGTCCAACGCCTACATGGACTTTGGATATTTCGTCTGAAAGTGCAATTCCGCTAAACGACAATGAATTCCTGTACGCTAAGGAAACGGACTCATACGGCAACACAAGTCAAGCATCCGATACAGTCCACTATTATCACGGTGATTTCGACCCTGCACAATCTGAAACCACAGATGACTACGTTCTGCTTGGCACGGGTGATGATGAGTTTATCGTCGATCAAGACGATGCTAACGATAAACTTGTTGCAGACGGTGGGGCAGGAATAGATACAGCGAAATTTGATTTCGCGAAAGATGCACAAGGTGTAACCGTTACTATAAATACAGCGGGTGAAGTCGTTGTAGTTGACCCTCAAGGTGATACAAACACCTTCAGAGAGTTCGAGAAGTTCGATTTTGATGGCGAAGTCATTAGCAAAGACGAAATCCTGCAGCCTGATGTCAATATTATTGATGCCGATAATATTCTGACTCAGGTAGAGCTTGGACAAAATGTTAATTATACGGTCAAGCTTCCGGTAGGTGCTGCGGTCGGTTCTACGTTAGTTCTAACGATTGAAGGCGTTGCACAAACACCGATTCAAATTACGCAACAGCACCTAAATGATGGCCAGTTAAACTTAAGTCTTCCGGGAAGCGACGTTGTTGGAAGCGAATTGACAATTGGAGCTCAAATCACCTTAGAAAATGGTCAGACCGGTGAATCAGGTTCAGATAGCATTGACGTTAATACAGCGCCTAACGCTGAAAACGATAGTCTAAATAATATAGATGAAGAGACGATAGTTACAATTGCTAAGTCAGATCTCGTTGTTAATGACTCTGATGCGGATAACGACAGTTTCAGCATTACAAATGTCGGTAACGCTGTTGGCGGTACAGTGGCAATTATTGGCAGTAACGTAGTATTCACTCCAACTGAACACTTTAATGGTAAGGCATCCTTCACCTATACAATTACTGATGCTCATGGCGATACTGACACAGCAACGGTTGAATTTACTTACGACGCTGTTAATGACCAGGCAAATATTACAGGAATTGATGTTGGGTCAGTTACTGAAGTCGATGGTTCTGTCATTTTGAGCGATACAGGTACGCTGTATTCGACGGATGTCGATAATGTTGACAACCTATTCCTTACTAACGTAACAGATGTTGTTCATCCAGAAGAAGGTGCACCCCATGGTTCATTAACGATGACTACAGCAGGTGTTTGGACATACAACGTAAGTAATAGTGATATTGAATCATTGGCGATAAATCAAACTCGAGTCGAAAGTTTCATTGTTAAGTCGGCAGATGGTACGACACACCAAATTGATGTGACTATTACTGGTACGAATGACGAGCCAACAGTAAGTGGCCCTGTTACCAAAATGGTAGCCGAGGACAGTAGTTCTACCGTTGATTTACTGCAGAATGCCTCAGACGTGGATAACGGCCATTCCTTGTCGGTCGTCGATTTGGGAGCTCTGCCTGACGGAGTTACGGTTTCCGGTTCAACATTAACCATAGACACTAGTCATGCTTCTTATCAGCATCTTGGTAAAGATGATTCGATGGATGTGACGGTCAATTACAAAGTCAAAGATGAAAATGGGGCAACGGTTGACCAAAGCGCTGTTATCACGGTTACAGGTACAAATGATGACCCTGTAGCTCAGAGCTTTAAGTTAACGACAGATAGTAATGGTGATGCAGAGTTTAAATTTACCGATGTTGATTTAAACTTAGTTACGCAAGACTCTGCTGTGTCGGACGTTGAAGACGATCATGACGGAACGACGCTTAAGATAGTCATCGATGAAGATCCATTGTTTGGTGACTTCTACGTAGCGGGAACAAACCAAAAAGTTAGTCAAGGCACTGAAATTGATGCTGATACTAAACTAGAGTATCGCGCAGCTGATGATGCAAATGATAAGCTTAGTTTTGATGCCGTTGATTATATCAATGCTGGAAATAGCGTAGGCAGTTCCGTTAAGGCAATTGTTATTGGTGGCGTTAGCATCACAGGCGGTGTGTATGCGGGCAACATGGAAAGCGGCGCCACCTTGACGGAAGCAAATCTTGGTTACGATTCAAGTGATAAAGATCGCGGCTTTGGAGTGAACTCACCTACTGATGTAGATAACGAAATAAGCTCTGGTGCACAAGAATATATGCGTATCGATTTTGCTGAAGGTGTGACGGTGACAAGCGCTGATATTTCTTTTGCTAGTATGCATGGTCATTACAGTGCTGGAGAGCCGCAAAATGCCCAGGTTAATATTTTCCTTTACCGCGATGGAGTTCATGTAGAAACTTTAGTTGTTGATGCAGATAACGGAGACTCGCTTGCAAATTCTTTAGCAACTAAAACTATCGAGTTTGCTGATGGCTTCGATGAAATACGCGTAACGACTACAGCCAATAGTAACTCCAACTTCACGGTTAGAGGTGTTGAGGTTAATGAATCAACGATTAGTGAAAGCATCGACTATCATGCCGTTGATGCAGACGGTGCTGATAGCAATACGGCTCAAATTACCGTAGATGGTACAACATCTGATGCAAAACCTGACGTGAGTGTACAGATTGGTGAGCCGAAAATAATATCTCATGTTGATCAAACGACTCACTCGGTAGTCAGAGTATATAATGGCCTGTCTCAGGCTGAGCAAGACTACAATGGTAGTGGGCAAACGGTTTCTGGCAATAATAGTAATAACGATTTAGGCGGTTATTATCATTCTCAAAACTCGCATTTGATAATAGGTCAAGGCGGGAATGATTATATTCTAGCATCTGGATTAGTCGATAAAGATGATATTCTGATTGGTGGTAATGGCATCCTTGGTGATGCGAATCACAATAAAAATGATGATGACCAAGATACCTTAGCTGGTTACGGCGGCAATGATATTCTAGTTGGCGAAGGTGGTGATGATGCTCTATACGGTGGTGATGGAATTGATACCGCAGTATACGCAGGTAATTTCGCTGACTATGAAATCTCAGATGTTTCAATAACTAATGACGGTGGCAAAAATAAATTCTTCACCGTTGAAGATAAGATAGGTTCAGCATCAAGCCGTTCAAATGAAGGGGATGACGATCTATATGATGTTGAATATCTTCAATTCGCAGATGGTATCTTCCATTGGGATGGGGATAGCTGGGAGAATATCGAACAAACGTACCTCGAATATCCATTGGATATTGATGCATCAGTAGGCGATATTACTAGCGATACTATCCACTCTTTGACCATCGAAGGTTTACCTTCAGGGTCTGAAGTTGTAAACAGTAATGGTGATGTTGTTGGCTCTCTTAATGGCGATGGTACATGGTCAGTTCCGGTAACGAGTGGTCAGACTGAAATTAATATAGATGGTTTATCAGTACGAATCCCTCAGGGAGAACAACTTTCTATTAACGTTAAAGTTGAAGCTATTGATTCAGGTAACAATGATATTGAGTCTAGTGAAGCCTCTGCTACAGCACCGCATGAAGTGTTTGTTGCTCAAGATGAAACACCACCTACCTTGATTTCATTAGTGTTGGATTCATCAGGCAGTATGGATGACTACTCACACGATGGCGTGACTAGAATGAATCTAATGCTTCAGGCATCTGTATCCATGCTAGAAGATGTGAAAGCTCAACCTGGTTCAAAAGAAGTACATGTTCAATTGATTGATTTTGATAATAGAGTTTCAGGCAATAGTGAAAAGAACATGTCTCCAATTGGTTGGTTTACCGTTGATCAAGCGATAGCAATACTCACTTCTGCTCAGAGTGGTTCAGTTGAAGTCGACGGGACCAAATATTTTGAAGTGAAAGGCGGTACAGATTACGAAGAAGCAGCATACGCAACGATTAATGGCTACGACAGCTTGCCAACAGGCGTTGATTCATCCAATACCAACGACGTCGTTTACTTCATTAGTGATGGTGAAAGTAATGGCGGTTGGAGCAGTGATGCTAGTAATGCATGGCAAGACTTTGCCAAAGGTAAGGATGTTACAGCGGTAGGTATTGTTCAGTCCGCAACCTCTGATACGAGTATCGAGCACCTTGAAGATATCTCTAACAAAGTGGTTTATATACCGGATAGTGAGCTTACAACTAAGTTGCCTCAATTAGCGCCTACCATCGGCCAAGCAGGGGATTTGTTAGGGGCTGATAGTACCAGTAAGGTCGTCATTGATGCGGATAAACTGGATGTTATTCAGTATATTGCTGAAGACGGAAGCATTACAACCCCTTCAATTAACCCTACTGTAGTTAATGGTGAACTCAAAATCACCACAGATTACGGTGAACTATTTATTAGTGAAGATGGTAGCTATGTATTTGAACCTTCAAGCACGGCTACTGATGTGAATACGGGCAAAGCTGTTGGCTTTGAAGTACTTTACACGTTAGTTGATTCTCAAGGTAATGAAAGCCAGCATCTCATGTCGTTAAATATTAACTCTGATGGCGAGACTGTTCTTGCACAAAGCCATGCGCAAGTTGGCTCTACTTCTGATGACTTACTTGTAGGTACAAATTTCGATGACATTCTTCTTGGTGGAGATGGAGAGGATACGCTAACCGGTGGCCTAGGCAGTGACATCTTAACTGGAGGTGGAGATGCCGATATCTTTAAGTGGGTTGATGGTGACTTAGATGGAAGTACGGATCGAATCACTGATTTCAGTATCACTGAAGGAGATAAAGTAGATCTATCAGACTTGTTTACTGATACGCCGACTCAGCAGCAAGTCACTGAGTTGCTAGATAACATTAAAGTCGATGGTGATTCGGATAGCTCTTCTATGGTAGTTGAGAAATCAGGGCAACAAGTGACCATAGAGTTTGATGGTTTGTCGGCTGCTGACCTAACGAATAACTTAAGTAACATTTTAGTGATTAAAGAAGACTAATTTATCTTAAGCCAACAAAAAACCGAGATTCAACAATCTCGGTTTTTTTATACCCACAATACCTAAAAGCGCTATTCTTGAGCCTTGAGCCTTGAGCCTTGAGCCTTGAGCCTTGAGCCTTGAGCCTTGAGCCTACAACACCTTACAAGCAAAACCTTTCAGGTAAAACCCTTCAGGATACGCCGTATCTACAGGGTGATCCGCTGCTTGTTCAAAACGTTCGATGAATTTAACGCTGCGGCCAGCATCAAGTGCCGCGTCGGCAATGATTTTTTGGAATAGGTCGTTACCCATAAGGCCTGAGCAAGAGTAAGTAAGCAATGTGCCACCCGGCTTCAAGATCTGCATGGCAAGCATGTTGATGTCTTTATAGCCGTTCGCACCAGAGGTTAAGTTGTTCTTGCTAGAGACAAACTTTGGCGGATCCATGATCACAACATCAAATTTCGTGCCTTGGTCACGGTACTCGCGAAGCAGTTTAAATACATCAGCATTTAGGAATACAGCGCGTTTTTTTGAGATATCGAAACCATTGATTTCAGCGTTGTGTTTTGCTGTATCAAGAGCCGGTTGAGATACATCAACGTTGATTACGCGTTTTGCATCACCTTTAAGGGCGTACAAACCAAACCCACCGGTGTAAGAAAAGCAGTTTAGTACTTCTTTGTTTTTTACGTATTTGATGGCTTGTTGGCGACTATCGCGTTGGTCTAGGTAAAAACCTGTTTTATGGCCGTCGACAATATCTACGCTGATCTTAACGCCGTTTTCTTCGATAACGACCGATTTAGGAGGAGTATCACCGTGCAATACACCAACCGTTTGCTCTAGTCCTTCTTTCTTACGAACGGCGACGTCAGAGCGTTCGTAAACATTGCATTCTGGGAACACTTCTTTTAAGGCTTCTACCAAAACTGGTTTTTGCAATTCGGCGCCTGCACTCAGAAGCTGACAAACAAGAAAGTCTTGATACTTGTCTATAGTAATACCAGGGAGGCCATCAGACTCAGCGGCAATCAGGCGAAAGCCAGTAAGACCATCTCGTTCAATAATATCTTGACGAAGAAGTAGGGCATCTTGAATTCGTTTTATAAAAAAATCCTGATCGATTGAATCCGATTTTTTGAAACTCCATACACGAGCGCTGATTTGCGAATTAGGGGAGTATGCTGCTTTTGCTAACCATTCGCCGTTATGAGCAAGAATATCAACGGTTTGACCCAGCGTTGGCTCGCCTTCGATTTTTGCAATACCGAGAGAGAAAACCCAAGGGTGTTTGCGGCGCAGCGATTTATCGCGGCCTTTAACAAGAGTTAGTGTAGGAGTCATTTGAAGTGCCTGATTGGTTGATCTAAGGCGCGTATTTTGAGTGAAGCAGTAGGTAAATGCAATAGATGTTGTAAAGAAGGGGCAGGTGAGAAGGCATAAGGCGGAAAGGCATAAGTGAAGCAATGGGCTCGAATTGTTCTCAACTCACACCCAATACTCCACTTTATACTTATCTTTTGTTACTTAGCTTTTAGCACTTCAAACTATGCCTTTAAACCAGTAAGAAGTTTTTCCATTTGGTCGCTTTGCACGCGTAGGCTATCGATGTTGCCATTTGAAGATTGAATAAGAGTATTCACTTCATTTGACTGATTTCGAATCGTTTCAACGCTTGCAGCAATACTGTCTGCTACCACGCCTTGCTCTTCAGCAGCCGTCGCGATTTGAGTACTACTTTCAGAAATGAACTGATTTTTATCGGAAATATCAGTGATCTGTTTGTCCACTTCACCCATTAAGCTTTGGCCTTGGTTAGCATTCAAGACGGTGGTTTCCATCAAACGAGTTAACGCGCCGCTGTTTTTCTGAAGAGCTTCTATCATGGATTGAATCTCAACCGTTGCTTGCTGGGTTCGACCTGCAAGAGTGCGAACTTCATCAGCTACCACAGCAAAACCTCGGCCTTGCTCACCTGCGCGAGCAGCCTCGATTGCAGCATTAAGTGCCAATAGGTTGGTTTGCTCAGAAATTGCGTTGATAGTGGCAACCACCTCGTCAATCTGAGCGGCATTAGTATCCAATTCCGCTACGGCTTGTGCTGCAGATTGAATTTCGTTACTCAAATTGGAAATTGAACTCAGTGTTTCACCTACTTTTACCAAGCCGTCTTGCGCGACGTTACGTGCTTCGTCGGTTTGCATGCTTGAGTCGTGAGAAAGGTTGGCCACTTCACGAATGGTGGTCGCCATCTCTTCGGTCGCACTGGCGAGTGAATCCAAGTTGGATTGCTGCTGACTCGAAAGATTATAACTGGTTTGAGAAGATTGATTCAGCTCCGAGCTTATCTGTTGCATCAGCGCAACAGACTCTTGGATTGCTAAGACCAATTTCTGTTCCCGTTCAGATACCTTGTCTATATTAATAGCAATGGTGCTGAATTCATCACGGACCGGGAAATAGTTCAAACGGGCTTTTAGATCACCATTAGCGAGGGTCGCAAGCGCTTTATTGGTAGAAAACATCGCGCCGCCGATAAAGGTCATGATGTAATAAACAGTTAAAGCAACAAGAAATAGGGCGCCAATGATAATGCTCAATTGAGTTGCTGAAAGCCAAGATACTACGCTGATATCAGGGTTTTCCATTAGGCTTAGTGTTCCATTGGCAACCGTCACCGATTCTGGCCCGCGACCAACAATAATATGATCAGACTGCGCAATTATGTTCATCACTTGCTGCTGAGTCAGGTTACCCGCATCAGCGAAAGCTTGAACCGAAGTTAAATCTTTAATAACGAGCTCATGGATTAAGTCGTTGGCTGCAAAGTTAAGAATTGCGGTAACAATAATAACGGCCAAAGCGGGCAGTATGAATAACAGGTAAAATTTTTCTTGGATTTTTAGATGAATGAGATACTTATCTATCCAGCGAAACGGGATTTCTTTCATAATGGTGACTCTTAATTCTATATGGTGTTATACATTGGCATGATAACGCTAATATAGCATTTCACCTTTTTAGAGGGTACGAGAATGGTTCAAAAATGTGTGCGGTTTAGCGTTAAAGGCAAGGTTCAGGGTGTTGGATTTCGTTTCCATACGGCTCAATATGCATTGAAACAGGGTTTGGTTGGTTACGTGAAAAATCGAGAAAACGGGGATGTTGAGGTATTGGCGTGTGGAGAGAGACCAAAGTTGAACGCGTTAGCCATCTGGTTAAAGGACGGTCCTAAAACCGCGCGGGTAGACTCGGTTATCTCTGAAGAAATTGAGGTAATTCAGATGGAAGGTTTTGAGATTTTGTAGGCCGAAAGGCCTACAAAAGGATTAGTTCTTATAAACACTTAGCCGGTTTAGGTAAACCAGCCAGTTTAGTCGCTTGTTTAGCTGGGCCTTGCCTGAAGAGTTTGAACAAGTATTTGCTGTTTCCTTTTTCAGGGCCGTGTGCTTTTTCCATTGCTTTTACCAACATTCTAACTGCTGGCGATGTATTGAACTCTAGGTAGAAATCACGGACAAATCGGATGACTTCCCAGTGCGCATCTGTCAGGTCTATTCCCTCTTCATTTGCAAGAAGAGGAACCATGCCTTCTTCCCAGTCATTAACATTAAGAAGGTAGCCCTGTGCATCTGTTGCAATTTCTTTATCTTGATAGTTAAGCATGGTATTTGTTCGTCAAGTTAATCTGGCGCTAGGTTAGCTCAAAAGTAAGGTTTATACCAATAGAAAAACCCGAGCAATGCTCGGGTTTTTTGGGTTCAAATAACAGCAAAAATTAGTCGTCGCTGTTCATGATACCTAGGATGCTTAGCAGGCTGATGAAGATGTTGTAAATAGATACAAACAAAGTCACTGTCGCAGAGATGTAGTTAGTTTCACCGCCGCGAATGATGCCTTGAGTTGTCATCAAAATTGCCATTGTAGAGAATACAATGAACAAGCTGCTCATTGCCAAATGCATAATTGTCGATTGGATAAAGATGCTAGCGATCATGCCAACAACCAAAACAACAAACAAAGAAAGCATTAAGCCACCAAGCATAGACAAATCACGCTTAGTTGTTAGCGCGTATGCCGATGCTGCCATAAATGATAGAGCAGTACCGCCAAGAGCAGTAATGATCACATCGCCCAT
The DNA here is from genome assembly GCF_900233005.1 of Vibrio tapetis subsp. tapetis. Lineage (NCBI taxonomy): Bacteria > Pseudomonadati > Pseudomonadota > Gammaproteobacteria > Vibrionales > Vibrionaceae > Vibrio > Vibrio tapetis. The sequence goes on along the minus strand of NZ_LT960611.1, from coordinate 768,303 downwards.
ACCTGCACCAAGGTACATGTTTAGGATAGGACCAATGGTGTAGCCCATGAAGCCTGTGAATAGGAAAGTAAACACCAAGCCCATCGAGTTATTGCGATTCTTCTCGGTTAAGAAAAGAAGGCCGTAGAAGCCAACTAGTGTAATGATCATACCTGGGTGAGGCATGTTCATTGCCATAGACACGCCAGCCACAACCGCTGACCAAAGCAGAGTCATAGACAGCAAGAAGTAAGTACTACGCAGTACTTTGTTTGTTTGAATCAGACTCTCTTGTTGGCGAGAGTTCGATACGATTGGACCGTTCATAATGTTCCTCGTAAGGTGACGTTGTTATCTATAAGACATTTATGGGGGCTAAAGTTCAATAATACAAGCGCTAGAGCCAACCATATAGGTAAAAATAGTACGAAAAATAACGAGATATGTATCAACGACTTTGTAACACATTGTTACCGAGTTGTAGTGAACATAGCTACCAAAGATAAGGCGACCATTTCAGTCGCCTTGTTTAAGTGTAGTATCATCTCTTGGAAAGTTTAATGATGCAATATTTGACTCAAGAAGTTTTGGGTTCGATCAGACTGTGGATTCTCAAAGAAGTCGACTGGGTTGTTTTCTTCAATGATTTCGCCTGCATCCATAAAGATAACCCTGTCGGCCACTTCTTTTGCAAAACCCATTTCATGCGTTACACATAACATGGTCATGCCTTCTCCTGCTAACTCAACCATTACGTCGAGTACTTCACGAACCATTTCTGGGTCGAGGGCGGAAGTTGGTTCATCAAACAGCATTACTTGCGGATTCATACAGAGTGAACGAGCAATTGCTACACGTTGCTGTTGGCCACCAGACAGTTGCCCTGGGTATTTCTCTGCTTGATCTGGGATCTTAACCCTTTCCAAATATTTCATTGCGACGGCTTCGGCTTCTTCTTTAGGCATTTTCTTTACCCAAATAGGAGCCAAGGTGCAGTTTTCCAACACGGTAAGGTGAGGGAATAGGTTGAAGTGCTGAAAACACATGCCTACTTCTTTGCGAACCGCTTCGATGTTTTTAATGTCTTCAGTTAGTTCGGTTCCTGATACAAGGATCTGACCTTTTTGGTGCTCTTCGAGGCGGTTGATGCATCGAATCATGGTGGATTTTCCAGAGCCAGAAGGGCCACAAATAACGATCTTCTCGCCTTTACGTACCTCTAGATTAATGTTCTTTAGTACGTGAAAATCGCCGTACCATTTGTTCATGTCCTTTAATTGGATCATTAGTTCATTTTCTTGCGTCATAATACGTCCCTGCGCTTAATTCTATCGTTTGTGACCGGTATGAAGTTTGTTTTCAAGCCATATCGAGTATCTCGACATGCTGAAACAAAATACCCAGAACACTAACGCAACAAATACATAACTCTCAGTCGCAAAACCTAACCATTCTGGGTCGGTGTTTGCTGCCTGACCAATACCAAGTACATCAAACATACCGATAATAAGCACCAAACTGGTGTCTTTAAATAGACCGATAAACGTGTTAACAATTGATGGAATGGTGATTTTTAACGCCTGAGGTAAAATAATTAACCCAGTTTTCTTCCAATAAGACAGGCCTAATGCGTCGGCTGCTTCGTATTGACCCTTAGGGATAGCTTGAAGCCCGCCGCGTACTACTTCCGCCATATAGGCTGCACTGAACATAACCACACCGATCAGAGCACGGATGAGTTTATCTGTTTCAGAGCCTTCAGACATAAATAGAGGTAGCATTACCGAAGCCATAAACAGAACCGTGATTAATGGAACACCACGCCATGCTTCAATGTAGACAGTACATAAGCTCCGGATTATAGGCATTTCAGAACGACGACCTAATGCTAGGGCGACACCGATTGGTAGTGAAACCACAATACCTACTAACGCGATGATAAGCGTGACTAATAAGCCCCCCCATAAATGGGTATCAACGACTTCTAGACCAAATACACCGCCGTATAACAGTCCAGCCGATAAGAATGGATAAATATTGACGAAAAATAGCCAAATCCACGTACGTTTCGGTGTTCTTTCGTAAGCCAGTAATGCGACGAAAACCGCTAACGTGCCGAAGAACAAGCGAGCGCGCCATAGTTCTTCTGTTGGGTAGAATCCATACATATACTGTTGCCAGCGGACGCTAATGAATACCCAACAAGCACCATCACGAGTACAGTCGTCACGTGTTGTGCCAAACCAGTCTGCCGAAAGTATGGCCCAGTCCAATGTGTTCCAAAACAACATGATAGACAGGTAGCCAAGAATCACGGTTAATATTGAATTACCAACGCTATTGAATAGGTTTTTCTTTAACCAGCTACCGATACCAACAGTATTCGATGGTGGCGGAAGGTCAGGTTGAAATTGATGAGTACTCATATTATCTCTCCACCAACGCGACTTTACGGTTATAGATGTTCATCAAAGCAGAAGTAACCAAACTTAGCGTTAAGTAAACCCCCATCGTCATCGCGATGATTTCAATCGCTTGACCTGTCTGATTGAGCGTTGTACCTGCAAACACTGAAACCAAATCCGGGTAACCGATCGCCATTGCTAGGGATGAGTTTTTGGTTAGGTTCAGATATTGACTGGTGAGCGGTGGGATGATGATTCGTAAAGCTTGTGGAATAACAACAAACTTAAGTGTGCGAGAGCGAGGCAAGCCAAGGGCCATTGCCGCTTCGGTTTGGCCATGACTCACCGCATTAATACCGGAACGAACAATTTCAGCAATGAACGATGCAGTGTAAACACTAAGAGCCATAAGTAGTGCCGCAAGTTCTGGAAGTATCGTAATACCTCCGCGGAAATTGAAGCCTTTTAGTACGGGGTACTCTGCCGTAATAGGCATTCCGACAAGGAAATACGTAACTACGGGTAAAATGATGCACAGCCCAGTCGCGATAAGCGCTATCGGAGTTTGCTGACCTGTCAGTTTTTGTTTGTTCTTTGCCCAAACAGAAATGACGATAGAAGCAGCAATAGCTAACACAAATACGGCAAGTACAATGCTACTCCCAGCTTCAAATACAGGGCTTGGTAAATATAAACCTCTTACATTGAGGAATATAGCTTCACCTAGGCTCATACTCTGTCGAGGAGAAGGTAGAGCTTGTAGTACAGCAAAATACCAAAAGAAGATTTGTAATAAAAGAGGGATGTTTCGGAAAACTTCGATATAGACTGCTGCTAGTCGGCTTACCAGCCAGTTAGAAGACAATCTTGCGATACCCATGGTAAATCCAAGCAATGTTGCGAAGATAATACCAAGAACAGCGACCAGAGCTGTATTTAAAAGACCAATAACGAAGGTTCTTCCATAAGAATACGTTTCGTCATATTCGATGAGTGTTTGGCCAATCCCAAAGCCTGCTTCTTGTGTTAGAAAGTCAAAACCAGTCGCGATGCCACGAGCATCAAGATTGTTTAATGCGTTGCTCACAATGGTATAAATAAAACTACCGAGAACGAAAACCGCAATTAACTGAAAAACAACAGAGCGAAAAGTAGGATTGTATAAAAGGTTAGCTTTTTGAGATGGCTTAGTATTGCCTTCGGCTAAATTATTCGTAGGTTTCATACAACAATAACCTCAAATCCATTTAAAGAAGGGCGGAAATACCGCCCTTTCTGATTTATTGTAGTAGTGGAATTAGCGAAGTGGTGGAGCGTACATGAAGCCGCCTGCATTCCACAACGCGTTCACGCCACGTGAGATTTGCAGAGGAGAACCTGTACCAACGGTGCGTTCGAAGCTTTCACCATAGTTACCGACTTGTTTAATAACTTGGTAGCTCCAGTCATCACTCAAACCTAGGCCTTTACCTTTTGGACCATCAACACCAAGAATACGCTTGACGTTTGGATCTTTAGATTTAAGCATTTGGTCTGCGTTTTTAGATGAGATACCGTACTCTTCAGCATTGATCATGGCATTAAGCGTCCACTTAGCAATGTTGAACCAAGCATCATCACCTTGACGAACTACAGGGCCAAGTGGCTCTTTAGAGATGATTTCTGGTAATACAACCGCAGATGCAGGATCCGCTAGGTTAAGACGAAGAGCGTATAGACCTGATTGGTCTGTTGTTAGAACGTCACAACGACCAGAGTCAAATCCTTTAGAGGTTTGAGCGGCAGTATCAAATACTACTGGCTTGTAAGACATGCCTTCATTACGGAAGTAATCGGCTAAGTTTAGTTCCGTTGTTGTACCAGACTGAACACATACAGATGCGCCATCGAGTTCTTTAGCACTTGTTAGACCTAGGTCTTTCTTAACCATGAAGCCTTGACCATCGTAGTAGTTCACACCCACGAAGTTTAAACCTAGCGCAGTATCACGGTGTAGTGTCCACGTTGTGTTACGTGAAAGAACATCAATTTCACCCGATTGAAGTGCGGTAAAACGCTCTTTCGCAGTCAGTGGTACATATTTAACTTTTGTTTTGTCGCCTAATACCGCAGCAGCAACAGCTTGACAGTACTCTACGTCGATTCCTTCCCACTCACCCTTTGAGTTCGGGTTAGAGAAACCAGGCAAGCCAGTACTAACACCACATTGTAGTGAGCCTTTTGCTTTCACTTTCGCTAATGTGCTTTCTGCAGCTTGTGCTGATGTTGCCATCATGACAGTTGAAGCTGCTACTACTGAAGCAAGAATAGTGAGTTTGTTCGCCATATGAATCCTTCCTGTATCATCCATGTAAAACCGAACCAATTCGGTTCACGTTAAAAAATAGCATTTTGTGCTGACAGATTGTTTCGAACGACCGAACAATAAATCAACTAGTTATAAGCGTAGGAAAAGATTTGCAGTTTCTCAAATGGTTAATTTAAAAGAATTTTTGAGAAGCGTCACAAAACTTTACGTAATTAGAATGAACAAATGTAAAGGATTTGTAAATAGTGCAACCTCGCTCCAACATTGTGCATCAGACGTATTGTTACAATATTGATGTAATTTGTGGGTTTTAATCTCAATCTGCGCCTCATAAATGGTATATCTGTCTTAGTTGGGCTTAAATTTCAAAGCTATATGATGTCATCATCGGGTGGGGCATATCGTCAATGCCCCATTTTTGTTAGACTTTATAGGCATATATAAATGAGTAGAAAGGTAAAGGATGCGATATTTTCCACTGTTTTTTGACTTAAATCACAAGCCAGTATTGGTTGTTGGAGGGGGAGAGGTCGCTTCTCGTAAAGTAGATGCATTGGTGAGGGCTGGCGCGAGAGTGACAATTGTCTCTCCTCAAATAGAACCATTTCTGCAGGCTTTGGTTGAGCAAGAGCAATGTATTTGGGAAAAATCGTTTTATCACTCTGATATGATGAAAGACTATGTTCAAGCTTGGGCGACAACCGACAACCCTGATTTAAACCATCAAGTTTATCAAGATGCTACAGATCAGAAAATCATGGTAAACGTTGTTGATGACTTACCATTTTGTGATTTCATCACGCCGTCAATGATAGAGCGAGGGCGCGTCCAAATTGCAATTTCGAGTGGCGGAGCGTCGCCTGTTTTAATCCGAAATATTCGGGAGAAAATGGAATCAGTTTTGGCTCAGAATCTAACGTTGCAAGCTGAATTTGCAGCTTCAAAGCGCAACAGCATCAAAAAGCATTTGGATAGCGTAGACGGTAGAAGAAGGTTCTGGGAAGCTTTTTTTGCACACCCGTTGGTCGATACAGCAAGTAACAGAGAAGCGTTAGAAGATGTGTATCAAACATTGCTAACCGAGACATACGAGCCGACCAAGCGAGTTACTTGGCATGAGTTTGGGCAAGACGTCGAGTTACTGTCTATTAAAAGCTTACGTTTGATGCAACAGGCTCAGATGGTTTTATATCCTAGCTCATGTCCATTTGAATTTGTCGACTTATGCCGACGTGACGCAGCAAGACAAACATATAACTCTGTTTCCCATCTTTCCAATTTATTAGAAGAAGCCGCACGTAATAATGAAGACGTGTGTGTGTTTGTTCCAGAAAAATCCCATTGCCCACCAGAACTGAATTTGCTGCTAAGCAATGCCGCATTGTTACAGTTGGCTAATGTATAAATAGCCATCGAACTGACGATATTTTAGGCTTCCAATTTGGAGGCCTTTCTTTTCTTTTTGAATCTAATTTAGCTGTTTTTTAAAGCATTTTTGATTAACGATGGGTGTTAACTACAATAAACTGTGCGAATATAAAAGAGTCAATTTCTTATAGGATTTTGTTATGAAGCACCTCTCGTTACGTCTTTTTACTCTAAGTTTCTCTACACTGTGCCTTTCGTTTTCGGTATTTGCAGAATCTCCAACCTTGCCTTCACAAACTCTATCAGCCAAAGAAGTCGTTCAACGTTCTGACCAGCAAATGCGTGGCAAATCCAGCTACACGGTTGCTACGATGAATATCGTCCGTCCAGACTGGACGCGTAGTATGAGCATGAAGTCTTGGACAAAGGGACAAGACCTGTCGTTAGTATTGGTTACTGCCCCTGCAAAGGACAAAGGTGCGTCGTCTCTTAAGAGGCAAAAAGAAATGTGGAACTGGATCCCGGGTATTGAGCGTGTGATAAAAATAGCGCCGTCTATGTTGGGGCAGTCTTGGATGGGGTCTGATTTCACTAACGACGACCTGATTAATCAATCCTCGATCGTGGTCGATTATGATCACAAAATGGCTGGGGAAGAATCGTTCGATAATGAGAGGACATGGGTTATTAATGCGTACGCCAAACCGGACGCTCCCGTGGTTTGGAATAAGGTTAAATTATGGATTTCAACCGAGACTTATCTGCAGCGCAAAGTTGAGTTTTACGATGAGTTTGATGAGCTGGTTAATACCATGAGTACTTATGACATAAAGGAAATGGGGGGGCGCATGTTAGCAACAAGAATGGAAATGGTTCCGGCAGACAAACCGAATCAAAAAACGGAAATGATCACCCATGAAGCGCAATTTGAATTTGAAATTGGTGACGAATTTTTCTCACAATCTCAAATGAAAGCACTACGCGACTAAGACAAAGACCATCAAGGGCTATTTATGTTAGTGAAATTGGCTTGGCGAAATCTATGGAGACAAAAGCGGCGTACCGTATTAACCGCCTCTGCGCTTGCGTTAGCGTTGGTGTTGTCTTTGGTTATGCGGTCGATGCAAGAAGGGACATACGCGAACTCAATCGAGAATAGCGCCCGTTTTTATACCGGGCTTATTCAACTTCAGCACCCTGAGTATGGCGAAAGTAACAGTATTGATGACTTGTTGCCAGGCAGCGAGGACTTCATTCAGCCAGCCAAAGCACTGCCTTCTATGGAGTTCGTGATGCCAAGGATTGAGTCTTTTGCTTTAGCGGCCGCTTCAGACAAGTCGAAAGGTGTGCTAGTGATCGGCATCGAACCAACGCTAGAAGACGGCTATTCGAACTTGTCCGATAAAATCGTTAAGGGAAGTTACTTTTCAGCTTCAGACAAAGCCGTGTTACTTGGGGAAAGTTTAGCTCGTGTTATGAACGTGACAGTCGGCGATGAATTTGTGCTGTACGGACAAGGCTATCGTGGTCAAACCGCAGCAGGGCTTTATACGATAAAGGGCTTGATTTCATTTCCCACGCCTCAGCTAGAAAGCCAACTCGTGTATATGCCCCTTGAGCAAGCAAAGCTGATGTACAGTACTGAAGGGCAGGTGACCAATTGGGTTCTTCATACTAAGTCGCTAGAACAGGTATCGATTGCAACAGAGCAATTAAAATCGATATATAAAGACAATGTAAACGTTCGAGATTGGACAGACTTATCACCAGAAACGGCACAAAACATTCAGATGGATAAAGCCGGTGGCATCTTTTTGATGTACGTCCTCTATGGTGTGGTTGGTTTTGGATTGTTTGCCACTATTATGATGATGACGTTAGAGAGGCAGCGCGAATTTGGCGTAATGTTGGCGACGGGTTTAGTACGTTCCAAATTAATAACGTTGATTGGACTAGAGTCTGCAATGATGGCATTAATCGGTGTGGTAATTGGCTTAGTTGTGTCTGCTCCGATACTCGCCTACTTATTTTATAACCCGATTGAACTCACGGGTGAAACTGCGAAATTGATGATTCAAAGTGGGTTAGAGCCTGTGATCCCAATTGCCATTAAGACGTCGCTATTTATAGATCAAATCTTGATTGTGTTAACGCTAATGTTGCTCTGTTTAATTTACCCAATGAAACGCATCTATCAACTGGAGTTGGTGAGTGCGTTAAAAGGAGGTGCTCATGCTCATTAAGCTTGCGTGGCGCAACTTATGGCGTAATAAAATGCGTACCAGCATCATGTTAGGTGCCATGGTTTTTGGTTTACTCGGTGTCTCGCTCATGATGGGGTTCATGACTGGCCTAGTAGATAGCATGTTAAAAAATGCTATTTCATGGCAAACAAGTCATGTTCAAGTGCATCAGAAAACCTATGTAGATAACCCAGAAATTAATTCCGTTATCCCCAATTCTGACCTGATACTAGATTATATTAAACAGTCTCCCGATATAAAGGCTTATTCGGCCAGAGTTCTGGCAAATGGCATGGTGGCCTCGGCGAGAAGCACAAGAGGGGTGCGTATTAATGGCATCGATCTGGTTCAAGAGCAAAAAATCACTCCTTTGTCTGAACACATCGTTGATGGTAAATGGCTATCAGCTGAAGGTCGAAACCCAGTATTAGTTTCGCAAAAAATAGCAGAAAGGCTGCGTTTGCGTGTTGGCTCCAAAGTCGTATTAACGTTCTCAGATACGAACAATGATGTATCAGGTGCGGCATTTCGAGTACGCGGTATATTTAAAACGCCTTCAACCAGCTTTGATGACGGGAATGTTTACGTTAGGAAAAATGATCTCACTAAATTGGCCGGAATCAAGGGCGTACATGAAATTGCGATACTGGTTAATGACACGGAAGTCGACAGCGTTAAGGCATTTCAACAAGAGCTTCAAAGCCATCTTAATGAAAGCATGCGTAAAGAAGGCTCATCACAGATCAGTGTTAGAAATTGGCAGCAAGTTCAACCGTTGCTTGCGACGATGCAGGGCTCAATGAAAACCAGCAATCAAGTGATGTTGGCGATCTTCGTGATTGCGATGGGTTTTGGCATCATTAATATCTTGCTCATGTCAGTGTTTGAACGTACCCAAGAATTTGGTGTTTTGATGGCGGTCGGGATGCAAAAGCATAAAATTTTTATTTTGATCATGTTGGAATCGACATTTCTTGGTGTGACAGGGGCGGCTTTGGGGGTTATCAGTAGTTTTACATTGATGACGGTTCTTGGGCACAGCGGCATCAATTTAGCGATGATGGCTGAAGCGCTTGGAAATTACGGAATGGATACGATGCTATACCCCTATGTAGCCGGGTCTGACTACCAGATGATCTTCGTGACCGTTGTGTTGGTCAGTTTAATTGCTGCATTATATCCCGCACGTCAAATATTAAAACAACACCCTGTCCAAGCCATGTCGGAGAAACATTGATCATGACGATTCGAATCGAAGCCTTACGAAAAACATACAATCAAGATACTGAATTTCCCGTACACGCAGTTCAGAATCTAGATTTGAACATTGAGCAGGGTGAGTTTGTTGCGGTGATGGGGCCATCAGGTTCAGGAAAAACAACACTACTGAATATGCTCGGAGGAATAGACAAGCCTACATCTGGAAAAGTGTTCATCGATGATTGTGATATTTGTCAGCTATCAGAAAAGGCATTGATAGGCTACAGGCGAGACCATATCGGTTTTATCTTTCAAGATTACAGCCTACTGCCTGTGTTAACGGCTCTGGAAAACGTTGAATTTGTTATGCAGCTGCAGGGCCAAAGTGAAGCTCAGTGTCGAGAACGAGCAAGCAGCTTATTAGAGCAAGTGGGCTTAGGAGAACAACAAAATAAAGTACCTTCTAAACTGTCTGGTGGACAACAACAACGTGTCGCGGTGGCAAGGGCGTTAGCACCCAAACCTCGCTTCGTTATGGCGGATGAGCCAACCGCCAACTTGGATGCAAAAAGCACCTCAGAGCTGCTGGATATAATGCAAAGACTCAACGAACAAGAAGGTACAACGTTTATCTTTTCTACGCATGATCCAAGAGTGATCAAAAGAGCCAAACGAGTCATTGTTTTTGAAGATGGCCAACTCAAAGAAGACAGGTTACAACATGAACCGAGCGGTTTGGACATAGAATGAAAGGAGTAACCAAAGTGCGCTTCAGGCCAAGGGCATACATTTTCTTGCTAATTAGCAGCGCTACGTTTGGTATAAACTCTGCAGGAGCTCAAATCCCGGGCTTAGTGCCTGAAAAAAACTGGGATTTAAACGGCTATGTTAAATACATGGCAACCTCCACGATGCCCGACAATTCAAGCAACACACTTGATCACCTAGTTCACCAACGGTTTAACTACGAGTACCGCTTTAACTCAGACGTCAGAGTGAATTTAGGCATGAGGAATAGAGTGCTCTGGGGAGATACGGCGAACAACACGGGTTACGGTGAGCTCATTGGCAGCGATGCGGGCTATTTAGACTTAACCAGTAATTGGCTTGATAGGGATGGTGTCATCGGTACCTCGCAGTTCGACAGAGCCTACATACAGTGGCAAAACGATGATTGGCAAAATCGAGTAGGGAGGTTTCGAGTTAACTGGGCGATGACCACGATTTGGAATCCGAATGACATCTTCAATTCCTATTCAATATACGATTTCGATTACGAAGAACGCAGTGGTAGTGACGCAATAGCGGTGAGTCGAAAACTTGGCTTTGCCAGTTCACTTGATCTTGTTTCTAGCCCTAATGAAGAGAAAGAACTAGACAGCTATGCGGCGCGTTACTTATTTAACCACGATGGTTGGGACTATCAAGCCATGGTCGGAAAGTCAGGCTTAGATCAAGTCTTAGGAGCCGGCCTTGCTGGTGATGTGTCGGGTGCAGGAGTGCGTGGTGAGTTAAGTTGGTTCAATCCGACTCAGGATGAATGGCAATCGATGCCGGTTGAGCAAACCACCATTGCAAGTTTGGAAGCCGATTATAGCTTTGGAGGGACGAGAAATTGGATTGGTAGAGTCGCGATGCTGTACATCTCTAAGCCTCAAACAACCGACAGCGCAATTAAGTACTTAAACTTGCCTCTAACCGCACGAACATTAAGTTTCACAAAACAGACACTGTATGCCGATCTGGGCTTTGATATCTCGCCTTTAAGCCGAATCACATTCTCGTCTATCTACTACCAAGATGGCTCGATGTATTTCAGTCTTAATAGCAGTTATTCACTGTCTAATAATGTTCAGTTGTTGGCGGTTGCGCAGCGATTTGATGGCAGGTCTGGTAGTTTGTTTCATGAAAGTGCAAGCACGTTGGTATTTGGTCAAATCAAGTGGAGTTTTTAGCTTATCGCTATGTTATATAGCTAAGCTGACTATTTAAATCTAAATCAGTTATCTAATCTATAGTTCTATCAAGTTGCGGGAAGTATATGATTATTAACGATATGCATAAAATAGAACTGAACCCGGTATTTTAGTTAAGAATTCGGTTTTTTATACTCAACATCATGAAAAATATGATAAAAAACGAAATATTTTTCACTTTCATTACTTAAGAGTAATTGACTGTTTTATTGCTAACTTTCAGAGTTAAATTTCGTGGTATGGCGTATTGTTAGTAATAATTGTTGATTAGTTACGTTTTTATTGATTGAACTATCACCAGCGTCAAGAGGATACGTTCAAGAAATTTGGAAAAAAATTAGCCAAAATCATGAGGTTGGCTTACACTTTTCAACATGAAGTCAATTTTAAGTTGTTTGACTATTCATATTGCTTTGGCGCTACTGATTGGTAGCTAAGTTTAACACAGCTTTGAGGAAAGTTTTATGGCGCTCACCAAGGCCGATCTGGCTGAGAACCTGTTTGAAAAGCTCGGATATAGTAAACGGGATGCCAAGGACACGGTTGAAGTCTTTTTCGAAGAAGTTCGAAAGGCACTCGAAAATGGCGAGCAGGTGAAATTATCAGGATTTGGTAATTTTGACCTTCGCGACAAGAATGAAAGACCAGGCCGTAATCCGAAAACCGGTGAAGACATTCCAATCACCGCACGACGAGTCGTTACATTCCGTCCTGGGCAGAAGTTAAAAGCTCGCGTCGAGAGTATCGAAGTCGAGAAGTAGCCCTAACAGTGAAAATAAAGACCACGCCTATATGCGTGGTCTTTTTGTATTCTTGACTAAAAGGCTAAAGGCGAGCGGAATATTTCGGCCTTGATTTAACGTCAAGGCCGCGGTTATTACGCTGCTGTTGCTTGTGGAGAGATATAAGGCTGCCAAGCTTGATGATATAAATCGAATGCTTGGTTTCTGAGCTGGGCGACTTTGCCCATTTCAAACTCATTAAGAGGACGATCTTGAGCTACGGCCGTTCTTTCTATCCCTTGAATTACTTTGTAAATGTCATGTTCTGGGCCACTTTTCACGTCAGCAATGGCTCTTAAGTGTAATTGTACTTCAACCATCAGTTTCGTTTTCGGAAGCTCAACCACCACATTTAAATCACGGTAGCCGGATTTGTTCGGGGTTTTGAATCTATTTTTTGCTTTAACAACGGTCGCTTCACGGGTTAGCGTTTCGTACGCAGCCATTAACCCTTCAACATCGTCGGCGATGATTGTGGCACGAGCCAGGTCTGTGATCTTGTTGGTATTACCATTGAGTTCGAGTTCGATTTTTTGTTTTGCTCTGTCTGCTGACTTGATGCCAGAGAAAAACGCTTGAGTGCCACTTAGCATTGCTGTGCTTTTACAAAGAGATTCTAATTCGAATTGCGCTTGGTGTGCTTTTGAGTAAAGCACGTCGAAGTCTGTATAAGGTTGAATTGGATTGCTATTGAAAGATTCAATGGCATAAAGACCGCTCAAGCTGTATCTAAACGAGCGTGAGCTTATTTGGTTTTGCGAGGTGTTTGATGTGCGGCTATCTGTTAGGTTGACAGTAGGCAACGGCATAGCAGCTAATGGCGCACGGCTTAACAGCAGCAACATTAGTGCAGTCGTTCTTAAAAATAGGTTCATTCACACTCCTTAAGGACCCAGTCAAATAGGGTGTACTAATAAGGTTACTTTGCCTCTCAAACAGTGTGTGTCAGTTTCTCGCTGACGTACTTACTATATGGGGACAGGATACCCGATTACAACCCTAACAACGTGATTAAGACCACACAGTAATACCTCTGGTTCATTACAAGCGCATGAATTGACATTTAATTTACAAATTACCTACTGAAACTGGGTGAGCTGATTATAGTGTTTTACTTTATTAACTCAGTGACATTCTGTATTCTCGTTTCATAATTGGTAGACGAGTAACGTAAATGCAAGATCAGGAGCTGTGGCACAACAAATGGGCGTCAAATCAGATAGGTTTTCATCTCGATGATGTCAATCCTCTGCTTATCAAATATTGGCCTCAATTATCCCCTAGCCGTGAACAGAGCGTTCTGGTACCACTTTGTGGTAAGTCAGAAGATTTAGTGTGGCTTGCGCAAAAACATGATGAAGTTCATGGAGCTGAGCTTAGCGATATTGCCGTTCGCTCCTTCTTCTCAGAACATCTTTATACACCGCTTGTGACTCCACTTGATAACCATCACACCCTGTATCAATTTGATGAACTTTCATTATACGTCGGAGACTTTTTTACCGCGCCATTGCAGCCTGTAGAGCTAATTTACGATCGTGCTGCCATGATCGCTTTGCCTGCTGGAATTCGCCCGATATACGCAGACCGTATTCGTAACTTGTTAAAAATTAACGGTCGAATGTTGTTAGTGACGTTAGATTACCCGCAAGAAGAGATGACAGGCCCACCATTTAGTGTGACTGAACAAGAAGTTCGAGAGCTGTTTGCTGGAATGAAGCTAACGAAACTTTATCGTGATGATGCCGATGAAACACATCCACGAATTAAAAAAGGGTTGTCTCGCTTTGCTGAAGAAGTTTGGTTAATCGAAAATAGGGATGAGGCGCCAGGCGAAGGGCATTAAAGAATAAGGCAAGAGAATAAAAATCAAGAGCCAACGATTGAGTCGTTGGCTCTTTTTGTGTGCGTTAGATTTTTAATAAAGCACGGTTACTTTTGCTGCATTTTCAACGGCATCTTCAACGGCTGTTTCAATGGAGTCGCGACGAGTAAGCGTAACACCTAAACGGCGGCGACCATCGATTTCAGGTTTGGCAAACAAGCGGACTTGCGTTTGTGGCGCGCTTAATGCGTCTTTAACGCCGTCAAAGCGAATATTAGTCGACGTACCTTGGCCAAGAATGACGGCAGAGGCACTTGGTCCGTATTGAGTAATACTGTTAATTGGCATACCAGTGAAGGCTCTTACGTGCAGAGCAAATTCTGACATTTCCTGAGAAATGAGCGTAACCATACCTGTATCGTGTGGGCGAGGAGAAACTTCATTGAAGATCACTTCGTTGCCTTTAATGAACAGTTCTACGCCAAAGATACCGTAGCCACCTAAAGCGTTAACGACTTTTTCCGCTGCACGTTGTGCGTTTTCAAGTGCCGTATGGCTCATGATTTGTGGCTGCCACGACTCGCGATAATCGCCATCCTCTTGGCGGTGCCCGATCGGCGCACAAAAGTGAACACCGTCTACAGCACGAACAGTCAATAATGTGATTTCGTAATCGAAGTCGATAAAACCCTCGACAATCACACGACCTGCGCCAGCTCGGCCACCATCTTGTGCGTAATCCCAAGCTTTTTGAATATCATCAGCATGCTTGATAACGCTTTGCCCTTTACCTGATGAACTCATTACAGGTTTTACAACGCAAGGAATACCAACAAACTCAATCGCTTGTTTAAAGTCTTCTAGGCTGTCGGCGAATCGGTAGCGTGAGGTTGGAATTTCCAATTCTTCAGCGGCTAAGCGACGGATCCCCTCGCGGTTCATCGTCAGTTTTTTTGCGTGCGCAGTGGGCACAACATTGAGGCCTTTCGCTTCAAGTGCAACAAGCGTATCGGTCGCGATGGCTTCAATTTCAGGTACAACGTAGTCTGGTTGTTCTTTTTCAATGAGCTTTGTTAGGGCTTCGCCGTCTAGCATGTCAATCACGTATGAGCGGTGAGCAACTTGCATTGCTGGTGCGTTTTCGTAACGATCAGCTGCGATGACTTCAAGACCTAAGCGTTGGCATTCAATCGCCACCTCTTTACCTAGCTCACCAGAACCGAGTAAAAGAACACGAGTAGCATCTTTAGCTAAAGCAGTACCAATACTTTTTGGAGTAACAGACATTTTGAACCCTATTCATTTGTTGAGTTGCTGCGGATCATACTGAAAAACGATCATTACGCAATCGTTTGCTACTGAATAGATACAATTATTTGCCAACAAATTTCAGCTTGTTTAGCTTTTGAACAAATAGAAGCTGAATAGGCAGTAATTGAAAAGACGATGGAGTGATGGTTGATCGTACACTCATCATTAAGGCCCTAAAAAGAGCCTTAATGATGATCTATAGTTCGCCACTAGCGCGCACTAATAAGCGATGTATTCTACCGGAACATCTGGGCTAATCGCTTCCATAGTCCCTTGAGTATCAATCAAGTGGCTCATTGAACTTTCAAGCATTTCTACTAGCGCCACAGATTCAATATCTGCAAAAGTGTTACCGGCTAACAAAACTTGAACGAGGGCAACTTGGAGCGGGGGTAGGCTAGGGTTAAAAGCGGCGTTCTCCGCGTAACTGCCTTTAACTATTGCACCGTCAGAAGTACGGATAGCAACACCACTATGATTTTTGGTGTAAGGTGAGTGGCTCATATTCAATGCAGCTACAGCTTGCTGTATGAGTTCATCATTACTTTCACTAGTGATGCCTTTATCGACTTTTGTCATCAGGCCTTCCGTTACACCAAGGTCTGCAGGGCCAAATGAGTCAGGTAAATAGGTATGTAAAGACAGAGCTTCGCGCTCTGGCAGTTGTATCATCAAGTCTTTAGCTGTTGTCAGTTCGTTCATGAATTGGCGGCAGTGACCACATGGGCTAAAGTTGACAGTTACATCAATAAGGCCTTCTTCACCTTTCATCCATGCATGGCTAATCGCTGCTTGCTCGGCGTGTACGGTTTGTCCTAACTGAACGCCAGCCATTTCAACGTTAGCGCCAAAATACAAGCGTCCAGAAAGCCCACGAGCAATAGCGCCAACATAAAAGTCTGATAGAGGAACATGGGCGTAAGTAGCAGCTAATGGAAGTAGGGCGAGTCGCAACTCTTGATCGGTTAGACCAGAAGCATCTAACAGTGATTGAAACTGCAACTTAGAGATAGTTGCGTCGTAGCTCATTTCGCTAATGATGACTTTAAGAATGCCAGCAATGCTGTCTGGCATTTTGCTTAGTACTTGTTCAATACGCTCGTTCATACGTGATCCTTTTATGTTATGTGTATCATTCTAGGTCAAATAGAAACAATAACAGTGATCATGATCACGCTTGTAAGTGCAACGATAATGTTCGTTACATAAATTGAGAGGGGTCACACATGTAATCAATTACATGTGTGACCCCTCGCACTATTGAATGGGCGCAAAGTAGAAACTTAGCTACTTAGCCAAACAACCAATGAGAAAAATGCAGGGGCTAGAATAGAGGTGATAACCCCACAAAGTACCAGTGCCAAACTACTAAAAGCGGCATCTCTAGGATCTTTCTCTATGCAAGTGGAGGTTCCAAGCGCATGAGAAACAGTACCCATGGTTAATCCTTTCGCTATTGGGTGCGTAATACCTACCAAATTGTAGATTGGATACGCAAATATTGCCCCAAATAGACCAACAATTAATACAAATATGGCGGCAATGGATGGCTCACCACCTAAGCTACTAGAGACTTCCATCGCAATTGGAGTCGTCACCGATTTACCGAGTAAGCTGGCTATGAGCGTTAAATCGGTATTGAGATAAACGGCAATGACAGATGACGTTAACATCGACATGATGCTGCCTACACCGCAGGCGAGTAGAATGATCCTCCAGCGAGTGCGAATTTCTGGTAACTGCGAATATAGCGGGTAAGCCAAAGCTACGACAGCAGGCTGAAGTAAATAGCTCAGGTAGTCTGTTTCTCCGTAATAGGTTGAAAAATCGATATCAAGTAATAATAGAGCACAGATGATGATAGAAACGCTTATCACCAACGGATTCATGATCGGGTTTTTCAATTTTAAGCTAACAGCTCTAGCAAAAAAGAAAACAGCAATGGTGATAACAAGCCACATACTACTTCTCTCCTTTTAGAATATGTTCCAACGTTAATCCTAATAGCACTAAGACGATCGCAGTTCCGCCCACGGCACTTGCCAAAATAGGCAGTGCATTTTCCGCGAGCATTTCATAGTGATCCATCAATCCGACGCTGATAGGAACAAACAGCAGAATCATATAGCGGATGAAAAGCTGAGAGGTTGGCTTAACCCATTCAACAGGCACAATGCCGAAAACCAGCAAAGCAAACAACAATAGCATGCCAAAAATACTACCGGGAATGGATGTACCGAGAGCTGATTGAATGGTTAGGCCGGCTAATAAGCAGGCCATAATAACAGCGAATGAAACCACGTAGCCGAGTAGGCGTTTAAACATAGGAGTGCCTTTATGAGACAAGTTTTTCTACATAGCGATAAACGGATTTTAATATAGCTAATTTCGTTTCGTCACTTTCATGTTCGTGAGCTAAGTTTTCAAGATTAAGCATGTATTCTTCAATACGGTTCTCGTAATAGCCACGACAATGTGCGGCCCACTTTTGTTGTTCGCCTTCGCTTAACGTGTGAGGGTAATGGCGAGCACGATAACGGAATAGAAGTGGCGCGATACGATCATCGCTGAAGCTAATATCGAGATCGCCAAGATCTTCGGGCTTAGCGTTGCGAATGATGTCCATTGCGGCTTTGTCTGCTGGCGAGAAAAATCCATCGTACAGTTGGGTATCTACATCTGGATTTTTGTCGTACTGACGCTCGTTGCTGTATAGCTCTGTCAGCTTTTCTCTGATCTCTGGGTGCTGTTTAATCAGTGCTAAGTTCTTCAAACACTGTTCGCGATCAATTCCGATTTTTTCGGCATTTTCTGCCGTAAGTGTTTTAGCCGGAGCCAGTGTCGGGCATTTATTTAGTTGCACCAGTTTCACAGGAATAGGCTGCTCCCCCTCGGCAAGTTCATCGCGTTTGGTGTACATACGTTCGCGGATCGCATCGACGTCTAAATTGATTAATGGTTGCGGATCGAAAGCCAAGTTAATCATCACGACGGCATTTTTGTTTGTCGGGTGCCAAGCAACCGGAACCATCCAACTAGTGTAGGCGCATTTAGGCCCAAGCATGCCTGAAACATGCATTAGTGGCGTCATATTAACGATATCAATTAAGTCATTCAGTTTACGTTTGTGCCGCATACTAAATAGATAATCAAAGAGTTTAGGTTGAGCTTGCTTAACTTTTTTTGCAAGTTCAATGGTAGCGATAACATCAGCCATCGCATCGTGGGCATTTGCATGTTCAATGCCATTGGCTACTGATAGGTGCTCCAGCTTAAAACTTGGAAAGCCGTCTTCTCTTTCAGGCCATTCTATTCCGTCTGGTCGAAGGGCATAGCAAGTACGCATCACATCTAATAAGTCCCAGCGAGAGTTGCCATTCTGCCACGCCCAAGCGTAAGGATCTAAAAAGTTACGGTATAACGTATAACGAGACACTTCATCATCGAACCGAATGCTATTGTAGCCAAGGCTGGTGGTATTCGGTGTTGCCAGTTCGTGGTGAATCTTAGCGATGAACTCTGGCTCAGATAGCCCTTTAGAAACCGCTGTTTGCGGCATAATACCTGTGATCAACGCAGCTTCAGGCGCCGGTAGATAATCACTAGGTGGCTGACAATAAATGACTAAGGGTTCACCAATAATATTAAAATCCATATCGGTACGAACCCCTGCAAACTGGCAAGGACGATCGATTGCTGGGTTTACTCCCCAAGTTTCATAATCGAAAAAGAAAAGAGTAGGCTGGTTGTCTTGTGACATCAATGGATTCCAAAGTAACGGTGCGCTATTGCGTTATTAGACCACTCAAGGGCCTGTATATCAATTAAGTGTTTGGTGAATGGGCGTATTACTCAGAAAGCGGATAGGTTTTTATGTGGTTTCAAAAAGAGGCTACATGAATCGCATCTTGTCGAATATATTTATAAAATGCTAGAATGATTACTCTATAAGCATGGTGTTGCATTTGTCGCTCAGTTATACTCGATGCACGTTTTGTTCGTGTTAGGGTTGCAGTAGATGCCAACAATTAATCCTTTGTTCAAGCTCAAGCCTCAAGATTTCTTCTCAATATATAAGCCACTTCGTACAACGTTTACTACTAACGAATTTATCAAAACTATTCAGGAAACTCTCGATATAGAGGTGACGGCCAAACAGGTTGACGACTATCTAGGTTGCCTTGGATTCACCTCGTTCGGGGACTCAGGCAACCAATATAGTAAGTCCTCGGTTGTCGGTCGTAATACAGAGCGTTGTTTATTAAGAAGAAACACTATGACGATGAAATCGTCGTAGGTACTTCTATCTAACCAGACACACACTTAATCAAAATTCTACATAGAAACCCGTATTCAAATTAGAAGTGCTCGAATTATTTTCAATGTAGGCTTCAAAAAACGCGTCGATCAATCGCTTTTAGGAAAACCTTAGTGTCACCAACAGTGTGAAATAGACGGAACCAGCCAACTTAATGCTGGCGTAGTATTTTGTGTTCTATTGCGTGGGGCGTTTTCTATTCGAGCGGATAATAGTGAATTTTTGATTTATTTAAAGCGACTTTTGCTTGCTGAAGTTTGCTAGGTGAACCGATGGCTGTGGAACGCTTTTTCTCTATGGAAGTACAGATTTCTAACCAGTTACTTTGGCTAAAGTTAAGCCTTTCTAAAATTGGTGGTAAATGGGCAGCCATTGATGTTTTTCCTTCTCGGAACTGCCGGGCTGTCCAGTCAACCAATTCCATGTAATCCATTAACTTAAATGGTATTCCGTCCACTAATTTGTTGGTTGGATCGCCAATGAATGGATGTAGGCATGGCGCGGTTTCAAGGTGTTTGTTAAGTGCCTGCAGTCTTGCTTTTATTGACGTAAAGTCAGATTGTTCAGGAGAGTTTGCGATACCCGCTCGAACCGGGTTTAAGTCCACATAAGTCATGGCAGCGGCTAATGCTTTTTCATCAAGTAGTGCTTGGCTTTTGAAGCGACTTTCCCAAAAGTGCCCAGAGCATTGGTCTTCTTGATTGGCTCTGCAGGCGATATCGTAGTTAAGCTCTTTCATGAACCAACTTAATGACCAGATCCGCTCTCGCCATGCCTCGATAACTTCTAAACATTTATCTTCTTCCGCTTGTGTCTTTAAGTCTTTGTTCAACCAACGTTGAATCAGCACCGGTAGCTTATGGTTATGACTCCAGCGTTCAACCACATCGGAAAGTGATAATTGAAGCGCTTTGTTTTGATTGATGTGCGACACCAAATGGTAATGATTGCTCATCACGGCGTACGCGCAGATATCAATGCAATAGGTAAGCGTGAGTGATTGAATTTTGTGTTCGATCCATTCCCTACGATGTTCATAGCTCTTATTTGTAGTGGCATCTTCGCCACATAAATAGCTTTGCCTTACACACCTTGAGACGCAGTGATAATAGGGCGTTGCATCGACAGAGATGAGCTGTTTTCTTGCGGTGGCCATGACTTTTCCCAATCATTTTTTTACTAGGATAGCAATTGCGGGAGGTAGGAAAAGTTGCGTGTGCAGAGTTGGGGGCGTGCTGACGTAAACTCAGTCGATAACTCGTACTATTTGGTGTGTGTCCGCTTAAAACTCGCTTAAAAGGGGGGATTGTTTGTTGGTTTGTATGCGTTAAGGTTATTGCACGTTACAATACCGGCATAATGAACGAATACGGAGCCATAATGAGAAAGTATTATACGACGGAAGGCGATCCGAACGCGAAAAAACGTAAAGATGCGTACCCTATACTGGCGTTATGTGAGCGTTGCGTTGCTCGCTATATTGTTATTAGTGAGGGGGAAAGGACGTATGATGCGTGTGTAAAATGTGGGGAAGACGATTAGATTTAGTGGATAAACTGAAGTGATCGCCACTTCAGTTTACGATTGGCTACTACGTAATTAAGCACAGCATTTTTTGTATTTTTTGCCACTACCACACGAGCACGGATCGTTGCGATTCGGTGTTTTTTCAAATGTCGTGGTTTTTGGTTTATTGAGGATCGTGTCCAACTCTAAGGTGTTTTCTTCCTGAGTTGGGTCTACCGTGATGCTTGCAAACATCGCGTTTTCAGCAACGATAGCATCAATCTCAGCTTTACGTTCTTCTGTTTTTACCATAATGGAAATCGGCGCTTCTTCGCTTCCCGCTTTTACATCGCGGTTAACGTTATAGCCAGATTGAACATGGTTCTGTCTGGTTTCAATACGGCCTTTAAAAAACATTTTTGACATTGGAGACTCACTAACAGTTGGTATGACGCAATAATGCGGCGATTATACCTAACTATCGCAATTGATAAAGCGGCGATGACAGTTAAGTGGTTTATAGCAACTGCAACACAAGGTTATATCTATGATAGAGATTGTTGTGGCAAAAACAGGTAGCCAATATATAGCAGCGCTTACGCGGTTATTTCAATCAGAATGGTCGGAGTTCGAGCCTTACCTGCCTCTTGTTAATGGTTTTGATGTTCCACTGCCTTTACTTGCGTTTTCCCATGACAAACTTATCGGTGGTTTAGCCTTTACACGATTTCCTGCTCCCAAGACAGGTACACAAGCGCTGTGGATAAATGCGTTGTATGTAAAAATTGAGCACAGAAACCAAAGGGTGAGCTCTAAACTCATACAACATGCAGAACGCTTGGCAATAATGAATGATGAGACCGTTCTATACGTTTATACGCACATTCCAGCACTCTACCTAAATTTGGGGTGGGAAATGGCAAACACCAATGATGAACATACGGTCTTATATAAAGACCTAACTCAGAGTCTAAACAACGAATGTTGAGCCAAGTTAGATGCGGCCTATTGTTCAATAAAGGATGCTTGTCGTTCTTGATGCCAAAGGAAACCCGATATTTATTTGAATTTTGGAGTACTATGCGTCAACCGCTCTAATTGTAGATATGCATGACCATTAATATAAAAAACATTCCAACCAAAGAAATTACCTGTGCAAACTGTCAAGCCTGCTGCTGCCGCTTAGAAGTAATGATTATTACAGATACGGGGGTGCCAGAAGAGCACATCGCAGTTGATGAATGGGGAGGTGAAACCATGTTGCGTCTTGAAGATGGATGGTGCTCCGCCGTTGATCGTGAAACCTTGATGTGTACCATTTATGAAAACCGCCCGTGGATCTGCCGTGAATTCGAAATGGCCTCTTATGAGTGCGAAAACGAACGAAAAGCACAGCTTCTTGATCTTTAGTTCCATCGGACTTACCACGAAAAATTCAAGAAATGTCGATGGGTTTCTCTTTTATTGGAATTGGTTTTGAGTCGCAAGTCCCTTGCTAGATAGTTTTGAATCTGTGTCCTATGTTTTATTGGGTAGCGGCATAACGAGGGACAAAATATGCAAGGTAATCCAGTAGGTTGGTTTGAAATATACGTTGATGATATTGAAAGAGCAAAAGCGTTCTATCAAACGGTTTTAGCGGTTGATTTAGAGCGGCTAGGCGACCCTAAAGACGCCAATATAGAGATGTGGTCATTTAGTTCGAATATCGAACAGTACGGTGCGACGGGCGCTCTAATCAAAATGGCGGGTTGTTCCGCTGGTGGTAATAGCACCATGGTGTACTTTTCTTGCGAAGATTGTTCGTTGGAGCAGTCTCGAGTCGTGGCGGCTGGTGGTAAAGTCACACAAGATAAAATGTCGATTGGTGAATATGGTTTCATTGCTATGGTTATTGATACTGAAGGGAATATGATAGGGCTTCATTCAGAAAAATGATGTGGCTGTTATTCGCTGTATCGTGATCGAACTGGTGATTGATCTAGCTCAGAAATGTTACGAGGTAAGAGTCAAAGATAGCTTTCGACTCTTACCCTTTATTTGATAGAGCTACTTGTCTTGATCAGTTTCGTTTTTTTCGGCGTAAAAATGCAGTAATTCAGTAAGTACTTTTACCCATCCGAACGCGTCTACTGGCGCATTTATCAAAATCGATTCGACTTTTTCGCAGTGAATTTCAAGCGAAATAGCTTCTTCTAGATTAAAAGAGATGGCGTAGAAGTGCCATAACACCAAGCGGGTCATACGTTGGGTATTTTGTACCGCGTTATCAGACTCACTAAATGCTTGGCTCACTTCCCCTAGTGCGATACCCGTCATACGTAGCATTGCGTCAAATTGAGCTGACTTCATGCGCTCTTCGTTATCAACTTCTTCTTTGTCGAAAGTAAAAAGCTCACTCATGACATCTTCAGGCACCATGCGAGTCATTACTCGCATGCTAAATTCTTCTAATTCATGGCGAGGCATCGTCATTAAGCAGTCTAGGGTGTAATCGCGTTCCATAATTCTCTCAAGCAAGTTGGTTACGAGGCGGCTATTCTAGCGATTTATCGCAACAAATCCATGTTCAATTACCCTAATTATTAGAGATCTAACCCGGGCGTGATTTAGGATGAGAGTGTTTCCCTTATTAAGAGCGTGACCAAGTTAATGATGACAGTGACAGGCGACATCGGTTTTCCGTTGAATTTGTGGAAGAAATATAGTCGCAAGCAAATAGTCAGAAATGTTAGGGGTAAGTCACAAACTAAGCTACTATCAGTAAATTAGTTTTAGTCGACTTGAAATGACACGAGTGAAAGAGAGGACTCTACATGATATCTAAATGGGCTCAGCGCTTTAATCAAATGGCCGAACTGGTGGCATCTTGGAGTAAAGACCCATCGACACAAGTAGGCGCGGTGATCACAAAACATAACCGAATCGTTTCTGTCGGTTTTAACGGTTACCCTCACGGTATATCCGACAGCGCGGAAACCGACGAACGTGATATGAAGTACCTTAAAACCTTGCATGCTGAAGAAAATGCGATTCTCTTTGCTAAGCGGGATTTAGACGATTGCGATATCTGGGTGACTCATTTTCCTTGCCCTAATTGTGCAGCAAAGATCATTCAAACAGGAATAAAGGCAGTACATTGCCCGGAGCAAACAGAAGACTTTCTTTCTCGTTGGGGTGATAAAATCCGAGTGAGCCAAGATATGTTTTTGCAAGCTGGTGTTAAGGTCGATTGGTTACCGCTCAGTGATATAACGCCAGAATAACCGTTAAATAGAAATTATCTTGCGAGCTAAGTTGGCTCGCATTTTTTTTGCCTAAACAAAATGATCGTCTTGAGTTCAAAGAATTAAAAACGCTAATGCCTGAAAAAGAGACTAACTTGTCATATTTGCTATTCTTAATTTAGCAATCCGGTATTTAATGGCTGGTGTATTTATTAGGGAATGCATAATGTTTGGTTTGTTTTCTTATTCGCCTCATCGTTATCTCTTTATTTTGCTTTTCTTGTTGGGAGCCTGCGCGAGTGTCGTGCCAAGTATCGTGTTAGCACAATCGCCAAGCCGAACGGCTAGTGGTGAGTTAGTGGGCAGTGATACAGCCGAAAATCATAAAGTAAAACCTTCGATGAGCCCTAAGAAGTTAGTGCTGGGCGTGATCAGTTCTAACCCCAAAAACGCGGTAAAAAGAAGCATGCCAATGGCGCGTTATTTGGCGAGTAATTTGTCTCACCATGGCATAGAAAAAGGCCATGTTGTCGTGGCTAAGGATCACCTCCAGATGTCGCGCTGGCTAGTACAAGGCCGGGTTGATATTGTTTCAGAGAGTGTTTTCTCGGCTCAAGCTTTGGTTCGTCGTTCTGAAGGTGAGTTAATCGCTCGAAGGTGGAAAAGTGGAGTCGCAGAATATTCTTCCGTATTTTTTACGTTAAAGGACAACAGTATTCATTCCTTTGATGACTTAGTGGGCAAAACCGTAGTTTTTGAAGACAGAGAATCAACCAGTGCGTTTTATATTCCTGCGGCGGTGTTGATTGAGCAAGGCTACTCTTTGTTTGAATTAACCTCACCAAGAGAAACGCCACCGCCAGGGACAATCGGTTATCTCTTCGCTGACGAACTGACGACATCTGGTGGTGAAATCAACATGTATACATGGGTATATAATGGCATTGTTGCTGCAGCTGCCTTCAGTGATGTTGATTGGGAAAATGAAATACCCGAGTTACTCAGAGATAAAATGAAGATTTTTTATCGCAGTAAACCCGTACCTCGAACCCTCGATTTGGTGAGACCCAATATGGACGTTAGGTTAAAAGAAGATATTAAAGCCGTGTTGTTTTCGGCTCACTTGTCTGAGGAAGGACAGAAGGCTTTGCGTAAGTATAAAAAGACTAAGAAATTCGACGCTATCGATGAACAAACGCTGTCTGGGATTGAATGGGTAGAGAAGCTAAAGCCGTTGGTCGACAAATCTCTGATGCTATAACAATTGCTTGAAATGAGAGTCAATGAAATTACAAAGTAGAATTACCATATCGAATACTGTCATGGTCGTCGTCACTGTGATCACGTTTTCTATTATTCAATTGCTAGGCTTTCATTTTACGTCTAATCAAATGTTGGAGCAAACATCGACTAAAGTATCTCAGAGTTTGTTATCACAATTAGAGCAGCGCGCGGAGTATACCGGCAATTATCTATCGGAAGCGTTAACTAACCCAATTTACAAGTTTGATATGGAAGGCGTTCACGAGTTACTAGAACCAGCGTTGAACAGTAGCGAAGTTTTGGCAATTGTAGTTTTTGATACTGAAGGAAACATTTTTCATACCGGTCAACGTATTGATGCGAGTTATGGCATTGAGTTTGACATGCCAAAGGTGAAAGAAGCCGTGTTAGAACTGGGGATTGAGTACAAGCGAGTCGTGGATAACGAATTACGCTATGCTCGGCCTTTATACATTGGTGATGAATTACTGGCAGGGCTGTTTTTGAAGCTATCAGTAGAAGGTATTGAACACGATATCGCACAAACGCGTTCAATTATTCAGAATATCAACGATAAAGCGAGTCAAACGGGGACGTTAGGCTCTGCGTTATTGGCCTTTGTGTTTTGTGTGATCAGCATTGTGGTGTCTTATTTGATCACTCGTACTATTATTTCTCCGGTCACATTACTGGTTGAACATGCGCGTCGAATCACTCAAGGTGACTATCAGCAAGATAATACAATTAATCGAAATGATGAAGTAGGCGAGTTGGCTAATACGTTCAATGAAATGAGCGAAAGCCTGAAACAAAGAACGGAATCGATTGAATTTTTGGCCTACCACGATCACCTTACAGAGCTACCCAACAGAACGCTTTTCATTAAACGGGTTTCTGAATTGCTAGAAGAGAAAGGCGCAGCCCAACAACAATCATTAGCCATATTGTTTATTGATCTTGATGAATTCAAGGGAGTGAATGATAACTTTGGCCATCACGCTGGAGATCGGCTGTTGTGCGAGGTTGCTAGCCGACTAGAATCACAAATTGCGTCATATCAACACAGTATCGAACGTACCTCATTGACTAACCCTCTTATCTTCGATGGTATTGTTTCTCGTATCGGCGGTGATGAATTTTTACTTTGTTTGCCTTACTCAGGAGACATACAGCTGTTATTTGAGTTTTCAAATTCATTACTAGCCTCCCTTTGCTCGCCAATTTCTGTTGGGGTAAAAAAGGAGCCAGTCGTGATCAGTGGAAGCATTGGTATTGCCACCTATCCCAATGACGGAATAGACGCCGAAGAGTTGATTAAACATGCTGATATCGCAATGTATCAGGCTAAAGCGCTAGGAAAAAGTACGTATAGCCACTTTACCGATGAGATGCGTAAGCAAGTGCGACATAAGGCCTGGATTGAACGAAAACTACGAGTTGCGATGTTAGATATGACTCAGTTTGAAGTTTGGTATCAGCCGTTTTTTGATATTGGTACTCGTGAGTTATTGGGTGCAGAAGCACTTGTTCGTTGGAATATGCCGAACAAAGGGATATTAAGTTCCGATGAGTTCATTCCGATCGCTGAAGCCACGGGATTGATCGTGCCAATTGGTGAATGGGTTACAGAACAGGTTTGTGCTCAATTGGTGGCTTGGGAAAGTAAGCTCAACAGTTCTTTCTATATTTCGGTCAATCTGTCCGCTAAGCAATTGTACAGGCAACAAATTGTTGATGTTTTTCGTAATCAAATGCAGATGAAGAATATCCGGCCTCATCGTATCCATGCAGAAGTGACCGAGAGCCTACTCATGCAAAATGAGGACGAATCTTTGCATACACTAATATCATTGCGAGATTTAGGAATCCAGGTTTGGCTAGATGATTTTGGTACGGGTTATTCGTCACTAGGCTATTTACGCAAATTTCAGGTCGATGGGGTGAAAATTGACCGAAGCTTTGTGGCAGATATTGAGACTGACAGTAATGATCGCGCCTTATGTTCGACGATAATTTCGATGGCTCGGGATCTCAATTTGGCTGTGGTGGCTGAGGGCATTGAAAAAGAAGCTCAAGCCCAATTCTTACAGGAGAAGGGTTGTCGAATTGGCCAAGGAGAATTGCTTTCTGCGCCTTTAGAAGCCAAACAGTTTGAGCAAATGTTTTGGCCGTTAATTCGCGTTAAAGAGTAGGGGGGGTTACAGGCTCAAGTGGCTATTTCTATTTACTCCACTTTTGAATCATTTCAATTAATTGAACACCACGGTAAGGTTTGGTCAAAATATCGTTCATACCGGAATTCATGCACAACTCTCTCTCACTGGAGGTTGTCCCTGCTGTAAGGGCTATGATAGGAGCGGTAAACCCGGATTGTCGTAGTCTTCTTGTCGCTTCCAGTCCATCCATCACGGGCATTCGATAATCCATGAAGATGAGATCATAGTCTTTGCCACAAGCCGCTTCGATCGCCTCCAAGCCATTATTGGCAAGATCTGGCTTGATATTAAATTTAGACATCATTTGCTCAATGACTATTTGGTTCATTCTTATGTCTTCAACGACCAGAATCGAGAGAGAAGTTACTGTCGAATTACGCAACGATGGATCGACTTCGTTGGTAATGACCGGCGGTTTCTCTGCGATAGTCAACGGCAGTGTAATTTCAACGGTAGAACCTACGCCTAAAGTACTGCTTAGTTTGATCGTTCCGTTCATCAAGGCCACTAATTGCCCACAAATGGCGAGGCCAAGACCTGTGCCTTCAAATTGCCGCTTGCTGCTAAGATCTGCTTGTATAAATGGTTGGAAGAGGTTGTTCTGCGCCTTTTCTGAAATACCAATACCGGTATCTTTAACGGTGAGAAATAGGTTCGGCTCATTCCAGTTGGCTTCAACGATAACGGAGCCTGATTCGGTAAATTTAATTGAATTTCCAATCACATTGACTAAGACCTGCGTAATTCGCTCTAAGTCAGCGTGAAAATATTCTGGGATCGCGTTGGTGGCGGTAATCGAAAACGCGATTGATTTCTCTTGAGCTTTAGTAGAAAAGATACTGTTCAACGTGTCGTGGAGCTCTGATGATGAAAATATGCGGGGGATCAGTTCAAACATACCGGCGTTGATTTTACTAAAATCAAGTAGGTCATTAATGATCGTTCTTAAGAACTCTCCAGATTGCTCAATGTTCTTAACCAGATCTTGTTGAGGCTCGTTAAGCTGAGCATCATGCAGTAATTCGGCGCTCCCTAATAAACCGTTAAGGGGGGTTCTTAGTTCATGATTGATCATGGCAAGAAAGTCTCGAGTTGATCGTTCAGACGCTTCAGCTCGTTTCCTTGATTGTATATTTTTGAGTATCGCGATTTGATGGCTAACCGCATTAAGAAGTAATTCGGCAACTAATGTCATTGAGTTTTGAATTGTGTCTTCAAAGCCATCGTAATCTCGAACTCTAACCGATAAAGTGCCAATTAAATTATTGTTTAATTTCAATGGGATATGCAGTAGGTTTTCGTGCCAGCAAAGCTCGTTGCATTCTACAAAATCAATGTTGAAATTACCAAAACAATAGAGGATCAATTGCAAATTGCAGCCCTTATTGAGAGTGAGTCTGCTTGATTCAACGACCGAATTGTCACATAACCTCTGTGTGAAATTCGCAAGCACCACTTCGTCGAGATCCTTCACTAAAAAGGTTCGACCAAAATCTATCAAAATGGCATCGATTTTACTTTGAAAATCTAGCTTCTTTAAGTTGTTATCTGAGGACTTCTCGAGCGCTCTGAGCGCATCCTGAAGCTGTTGGTTCGTTGAAAATAGCTCAAGGCTCTTTGCTTCGAGTAGATGTTCAGCTTGTTTTCTGGCTGCAATTTCTCGTTTGAGTTTGCGATCAAGCGGAGAGTCCATAGTCTACTTCTTCATCGCCAAATGAAAGCGGACGCAACTGCCACTTTCATTTTGCGGTTCTGAGGTAACATCCAGTTCTTCGTTAAAATGTTCGGCACAGCCATGTATCAAACCTAAACATACGTGAGACATACAACGAGCACTGTGATAATCGACTGTCATTGTAGTGTCGGATTCGTTGATAAAAACAAAACTTGGCGGTTTCGCTTCAGGGTAGAGCTTTTTAACTTCAACGTGAATGTATTCTTCAACGTGGCGAATAAATTGAAAGGTATTTGCACTTTGGATGAGGCTAACATCGGCTGGCAAGCTTGCAAGCAAGTTTTTGAATACGGATTGACCAAAAACTTGCTGTAGATCTTCTGGCGGAATATCGGTTTGTTTACTCAGTTGGACAATGAGTTTCACTAGGTTTTTGTGGTCATAACTTCCTACGGATGTATAAATACCTTCATCTTCAGCAAGCGTAAGTACGGTGTCTAGAGTCTCTAGGCCAAATTGAGCCTCAACCAGTTCGAGGAACTCAGTGAATATAATTCCTTTCATGATGATCCTTATCTGTGTGTCGTACTTTTAGTATTGTTTAAATCATAATAAATTCAAGGGTATTAGAAAGAAAACCTAGTGTTCTACGAGATTATGTACCACAAAATGTTTGGTAATATTTATCGTTATCATCCCCGGCGTCTTGATAGTGTTTGGTCTCAGAATTCTCGTGGTAGGGTGACGTCAACACCTTCAATATGGCGATCGCAGATTCGGGTTTACCAGTCAACTCACACTGACTAATTACAGATTCTATATGATGATTCCTTGGAATGACCAGAGGGTTAGATTTTCGCATGATTTCTCTGGTGTCAGCTTGGGGTTGCGTGGTTACGAGCGATAGCCATTCGTCATATACGTCACCTAAGGCTTTGATGTTCTCAGTGTTAAGCGCTTCCATTGGTACTGGAGCCAAACTTTGCGTTAACTCGGCAAACGTCTGAGTATAATCTAGCTCTAGTTCTTGCATCCTGGTTAAGAGTTTATCGACAAATTCACGTTTTGGTTGAGCAATTAAGCCGAGCTTGTCATACATCATTTGGTAGTAAGCGACTTTAAGTTGCTCGGCAAAACCATTGATATAGGGTTCCAGCATTGATACGGCTTTATCTGCATCATCATCGACAAGAGTAATTAGGCTCTCTGCTAAGCGAGCCATGTTCCATTGCATGATCCAAGGCTGATTGCCAAAGCTGTACCGTCCGTCTCTGTCTATGGAGCTAAACACCGTTAATGGGTGATATTTTCCCATCATCGCACAGGGACCGTAGTCGATGGTTTCGCCTGAAATAGTCGTATTGTCAGTATTCATCACGCCATGAATAAAGCCGACACGCATCCACTCTACAACGGTTTTGATTTGGGCTTTGATCACGCAGTCTAAAAACGCCAGCGCCTTTTGTTCGTGTTGGCTGAGCTGTGGGTAGTGCCTCTCAATCGCAAATTCGAGTAGTTGTTCAAGCTTGTGTTTATCATCCAGTGCGGCGATGTACTGAAAAGTTCCTACGCGTAAGTGGCTAGATGCAACCCGTGTGACCACGGCGCCGTTCTCAGATGATTGCCTCCATACCTTCTCACCTGTTGTGACAACGGCAAGCGCTTTGGTTGTTGGAACACCGAGGGAATGCATAGCTTGGCTCATTATAAACTCACGAACAGCGGGTCCAAGTGCACATCGTCCATCGCCTCTCCGTGAATATCGAGTTGGTCCTGAACCTTTTAGCTGTATTTCTTGAATTTTTCCCGAGAGGTTCTTGGTATCACCAAGTAAATGAGCACGGCCATCTCCCAATTGTGGGTTATAGCTACCAAATTGGTGACCAGCGTAGGCTTGCGCTATCGGCTGACTTCCTTCCAATCGCTCATTTCCAGAAAAGTAATGGCTGGCACGGTTTTTTATCTGTTCTGAAACAGACAATTCGGATGCTAACGCTTCATTCCACAAAAACAGATCAGGGGAAGTAACCGGCGTAGGCTCGATTTCTTGATAAAAATGTTCACCGAGTGTTAGGTAAGTATTGGTGAGTTTCACTGGATTTCCTTTGAGCTGACGCTGTTAAATTGTTGTTAATTGAACACACAATGCCAATAATTACAATTAACAACCGCTGACATACGTTGATTTAGACGGTAAGTGAGGGTTTTTGATTTGCTTTAAGCATTAATTTAATACGTTGCTACGCTTAAGAAAGATCGAATTGATAGCAAGCCCAACAGGATAATTCAATGGCACAGTATCTGATTGTATACTTTGGTGGCAATCCACCAGCAACACCTGAAGAAGGGAAAATCCATATGGCCGCTTACAAGCAATGGATGGCCTCTATTGGTGATGGATTAGTTAGCCCGGCTAATCCGATAAAAAACTCACATACGATAGAACCCGGCGGAAATAGTAATATTGGTAGTGCGACGTCTATGTCCGGCTATACCATCATAGAGTCAGAATCGATAGAAAATGCACTGAAGATCGCGAAAAAGTGCCCGTTCTTAGGCATTGGCGGTACGTTAGAGGTGTCAGAACTTGCGGAGATGCCGAACTTTTAATTGGAGCGTAATTTAGAATATAGAAACCACCTATCGTATCGACAGGTGGTTCATCTTCGGCTGGTAGTGCCGCTATTTGATAACGCCACTATTGTGTTTCTGCGTCCGCGCCATGCATACAGCCAAAAACTCGATTTAGTTGATTGAGTTGCTGTTCAAATGCGCAATCGCCACCTTGCTCTTGTGTAAAGCACGGCACATCGTATACCAAGTCATCGACAGTGACGGTTGTTAATCGGTTCTCTTGCTCAATATGGAGAACAGACGCAACATGTCTTTCAAACATTTGCCACTGACGAGCCAAACATTCCACGTCGTTGAGTGACTCATCTACCCACGTTTGACGCATAAAGGGCGTTAAGCTCGCTGCACTATGCGCGACCATGATCATCTGCCATTTTAGCTCGGCTACGTTTACTGGGGTCTCAGGAAACAAAGTGTTGTATTCCTCAGCAATAGCGAATACTTGCGACTCAAGCTCACCAACGTTATCAATAAAATAATCAAATAACGCGTCTTCTTGCCTAACCGCGTCAGCGATTAGCTGAATTGGTTGAGGGTAAGTCAGCATAAATGCCAATAAACGTGAAACAAGCGTGTACAGTTTCACATTTGCTTGAGTATCGGGTGGTAACTTCTCGAGTATATGCGCGATGTATCTTTGCATGTAGTCATGCAAGCCATCACTGATCGCGTGCCAAATTTTTTCTTTACTGCCGAAATGATGGCGGATCAAGCTATGAGACACGCCGGCCTTTTCACTAATACTACGTAAGGAAACCCGCTCGTAACCTTGCTCGCAAAACATTTGGGTTGCGAACAAAAGGATATGTTGTTTGGTTTCTTCTGCTTGTTGGGCGCTACGGCGACCTTGTTTACGTTCAACCATGCTAACTCTTCTTATATTGCTCGGGGACATTTTTACCAGATTTGGCTCAGTTAGTCATTTAATTATATTGCACGCGTGGAAAATAACAATTGATCTCTGTCTAATTGTGAATATACTGCACATGTGTGTAGTATATAAATCGTGATGGAGAAAACGATGATAACGTCCAAATATCACTTAACTAAACTGACGACGGTCGCTGCAATTGCTGCATTGAGTATTTCGTTAAGTGGCTGTAACAACGCCAATTCTGAAATAATCGATCCAGTCATTACGCCCGTAAAGTTAGTTACTGTTCCTCAATTAGGGCAGCAAACAGTCGACAGTTTCTTGGCGAAGGTAGATGCAACCGATCGTGCCCAGTTGTCTTTTCAGGTTGGTGGGGTGATTGAGTCTGCGACCGTTCGAATGGGTGAACAGGTAGTGAAAGGTCAGCTAATTGCTCAGCTTGATCCAACCGATTACCAATTAGCGGTAGACGCCAAGCAGGCTCAATTTGATTTGGCCATAACTCAATACCAAAGAGCCAAGCAGTTATTTGATAAAAAGTTAATTAGTGCCGATAACTACGACCAAAATGAAACTCGCTTTAAGGCGACGTTCGCGAGCTTAGAGCAAGCCAAAACCGATTTGGCGCATACAGCGCTAGTAGCTCCTTTTGATGGCATGGTTTCTTATACGTTCGCAAAGCAGTTTCAATTGGTTGGAGCAAAACAGCCAGTGATCAATCTCATTAACATTGACCAAATGGATGTCGCTTTCACGCTTCCTGTTTCTTATGTAAAAAGTGTTGGTATTAGCGCGCTAAAACAAAAGCGAATGTGGATCACCATGGACAATCATTCACAACAGCGTATCGAAGCGAGCTTCAAACAAATATCCACTCAGCCTGATTTAGATACCAATAGTTACGAAGCATCGGTAACCATTCAAAGACCAAAAGCAATGAATTTATTAACGGGTATGTCTGGTCAAGTTCATATTCAATCTGCCATTCGCCACGATGCTTTTGCGCTACCAAACGCGGCTTGGTTATCTAAGGTCAACACAGAAGGTGAACTGTGGCGATTTAATCCAGAGAGCCAGCAAGTTAATCGCATCTCTGTGCAATTTGATAACAACAACGCAGTGGTCGGTGGCTTAGAAAAAGGCGATTTGATCGTCGTTGCTGGCGTCGAAAAACTGATTGAAGGACAAATAGTGAAAGCATGGCAAAAAGAAGGCGGCATCTAATGAAGTATGGATTACTAGCAGCTAGCCTGTCGGCGCTATTGTTAACTCAAGGGTGTACCACAGAAGACGTGAAACAGAGCGCAATGCCACTTTCAGTATCGACAGTGACGGTCAGTGCACCCATTGAAACTCAGCATCGTAGCTTCAAGGGGCAGGTGATGCCGGCAGAGCGTACACCTCTGTCTTTTCGAATTGAAGGTGAATTGGTCTCTCGTTTAGTCATAGAAGGACAACAAGTTAAAAGAGGCGATGTACTGGCGAAACTCGACGACAAGAAACTACGCCAGAAATTGTCCGATGCAAAAGCTCAATTTGCGCTTGCTAAAAAACAACTGAGCCGTGGTGAAGAAATGTTTGTTCGTCAAATGGTCTCGGATGCCGAGTTGGATGAATTGACCGCCAATATGAGGCTGGCGCAAGCGAACTTTCAGGCTGAACAACAAAAAATGAAATACAGTGTTTTAACGGCGCCATTCGATGGCGTTATATCGGCGTTGGATAAAGAACAGTTTGAGAGCGTCAACCCAGGTGAAACGGTTGTAAGCATGTATCAGAATGATCAAGTTTACGTTCAAATTCAGTTATCAGATACGGTTCTCGCCATGCTTAATCCGGATCGAAACCAAAGCAATTATAAGCCGATGGCATCGTTTTCAGGCTTAAGTGAAACCTACACGCTTACCTATTTAGAGCATACTAGCGAGCCGTCACCACAATCACAAACTTATGAAATGTGGTTGAGAATGCCACAAGTAACGCCGGCTATTTTACCTGGAACCAGTGTTAACGTTGAAGTTGATTTACTTGCAGCAGGCCTTAGGACTCAAACGGGTTATCAAGTGCCAATGCCTGTCCTCCAAGCCGGCGATGAAAACGGCCAGTTTTATGTGTGGAAATGGTCAGAAGGTGAAGTGCATAGAAAAGAAGTGAAGGTTGAGTTCATTAACAGTGAAGGGGCAATCATTGCCAACGGATCGGCTCAGGGTGATGTGCTTGTCAGTTCGAGTTTAAGAAAATTACGCGAAGGGCAATCAGTCGTGAAAGCAGAAGGTAACCACTAATGAACATTGCGCAATACTCAATGAAAAACAAGGTCATTAGTTGGCTATTTATCGTTATCCTCGCGATAGGCGGTGTGAGTGCTTTTAACGACCTCGGGCGTTTAGAAGACCCTGCATTTACCATTAAAGATGCGATGATCATATCGACTTACCCTGGCGCAACATCAACGGAAGTCGAAGAGGAACTCACTTATCCATTAGAAAAGGAAATTCGGAAGCTCCCTTACATTAAGCAAATAACCTCTACGTCATCTGCGGGTATGTCGCAGATCATGGTTAGCATGGAAATGGATTATGGCCCAGATGAACTCCCGCAAATATGGGATGAAATGCGCCGTAAGATCAATGATCTTCGACCTTCATTGCCTCAGGAAGTGAATTCACTTCAAATCATTGACGATTTCGGCGATGTATACGGCGTTATGCTGATGTTAACTGGTGATGGTTACGATTATGTCGAACTAAAGCGTTACGCCGATTACTTATCTCGTGAAATTGAATTGGTCGATGGTGTGGGCAAAGTAGCTATTTCTGGTGATCAGCAAGAGATGCTGTTCGTAGAAATATCACTGGATCGAATGAGTGCGCTTAACCTTGATATTAATAACATTGTTGGGTTACTTAACCAACAAAACAGCGTGGTTGCCTCCGGCGAAGTCATGCTCAACGGTGAAAGCTTAACCATCAGGCCAAGCGGAAGTTTGTCGAGTGTTGAAGAATTAGAGAATTCGATCATTCATGGTCGAGACACAGGTAACCTAATTCGATTAAAAGATGTGGCGAACCTTTCACGCGGTGTGCAAGAAAAACCAACGAATATCATTACCTACAACGGCAAACCGGCTATTAACCTTGCCATTTCTTTTGGTGCGGGCGTGAACGTTGTCGAAGTTGGCAAAGCAGTCGATACGAAGCTGGCGAGCTTAGAGAATATTAAACCCGCTGGTGTAAACATTGACCATTTCTACAACCAGGCACAAGAAGTCGATAACTCGGTACAAGACTTTGTGGTAAGCCTAGGTCAAGCGGTTGCGATAGTGATCATCGTATTACTGTTTGCTATGGGTCTTCGAAGTGGCTTGATCATCGGTTCCGTCTTGTTACTGACCGTACTGGGTACCTTCATATTAATGCAACTCAATGAAATTGAACTTCACCGGATCTCGTTAGGCGCTCTGATCATTGCGCTTGGTATGCTGGTGGATAATGCAATTGTGGTTGTGGAAGGCATACTGGTTGGCCTAAAGAAAGGGCGAACGAAAGTTCAAGCCGCAACAGACATCGTAAAACAAACGCAATGGCCGTTGTTAGGCGCGACGATTATTGCCATTACCGCGTTCGCACCGATTGGATTGTCGCAAGATGCTACCGGTGAGTTCATGGGCTCCTTGTTCTGGGTATTGTGCTTCTCATTGTTTTTAAGTTGGATCACAGCACTCACCATTACTCCATTTTTAGCCGGGCTATTACTTAAAGAGCAACCAAGTGCCGAGGGTGAAGAACAAGCCGATCCCTATAAAGGCGCACTATTCACGATATTTGGCGGCTTGTTAAAACAAGCATTGCGCTTTCGCTGGGTAACCGTTGTGAGTATGGTCGTTTTGCTCGCCGGTGCGGTGATGGCTTTTGGTATGGTAAAACAACAGTTTTTCCCACCATCAAATACACCAATGTTCTACGTTGATATGTGGATGCCAGAAGGTAGCGACATACGCCAAACGCAAAAACAAGCGCAGAGTGTTGAAAAATTCATCCGAGAACAAGAGCATGTTGAGTTTGTAACAACGTCAACGGGTCAAGGTTTGCAGCGTTTTGCGCTTACCTACCAGCCAGAGAAAAGTTACGAAGCCTATACGCAGCTTCAAGTTCGCTCGACCGATCGTGAAAACATGTTTGTTTTGTTGAATCAGTTAAACGATACGTTAAGTGACCGATTTAGCAAACCGACGTTCCAGTTTAAATTGATGGAGTTCGGGCCGTCACCAGCATCCAAAATTGAAGCCAGAATCACGGGTCCAGATCCTCAAATATTGCGTGATATAGCGGTACAAGTTGAAGACATTCTATTGCTTGACGATGGAGCAAGAAACGTAAGGCACAATTGGCGTGAACGCACAAAAGAGCTAGTGCCAATCTTCAATGAATCGAAAGCTAGGCGTTTAGGTATCTCCAAAGCGGATCTTTCCAACACTCTGCAAAATGCGTTTGGTGGTAGCGTAATTGGGTTGTTAAGGGACGGGACTCACCGTTTGCCGATCATGAGCCGTTTGCCAGAAGAAGAACGTGTCGACTTTGAATCATTGCAGAACGTAAAAATCTGGAGCCCAACTCAACAAGGTTATGTGCCGGTCGAACAAGTGATTGACGGGGTTGAATTGGCGTGGTCAGAGCCGTTGATTCAACGAAGAGACAGAAAGCGCACCCTAACCGTATTGGCCGATCATGACGTGCTCAGCCAAGACACAGCAGCAAGTTTGTTTAGCCGAGTACAGCCAAGCATTGAAGCGTTGCCACTACCGGAAGGTTATAGCATCAGTTGGGGGGGGGAATACGAGTCATCTAAAGACGCACAAGATTCATTGTTTAGCTCATTGCCAATGGGTTACTTACTGATGTTTATCATTACGATTTTCTTGTTCAACTCGTTCAAGAAACCATTGGTGATTTGGTTTACGGTTCCGCTATCGATTATTGGTGTTTCTATCGGCCTATTAGCTGGTGGCATGCCGTTCAGTTTTACCGCTTTCTTAGGGTTACTGAGCTTAAGTGGCATGATTTTGAAAAACGGTATTGTTCTACTCGATCAAATCAACATCGAACTAGAATCAGGTAAAGATCCGTATTTAGCGATTGTAGATAGTGCCATTAGCCGTGTACGCCCGGTGAGTTTGGCAGCGTTGACAACCATATTGGGCATGATCCCACTTGTGTTTGATGCCTTCTTTGGCTCTATGGCGGTAACCATCATGGCCGGGCTTGGTTTTGCGACCGTATTGACGTTGATTGTCGTTCCTGTGATGTTTGCGATTTTGTTTAAAATTCATCCCAAGACGTAAATGCGAGTTTAAATAACACGTCCAAAATGGCGCTTTCAATTAATTTGAAGCGCCGTTTTTTTTGAGCTGTTGGAATGAACGGTGGGCTCATTAATGAGAGTCCATGTCCCCATGTTGCGCCAATTGAAAGGCAGATCTCATTTTGGGTGATCGCTAAATTTACGACCGCTCTCTTTTTGTAGGCGTAGTGCTTATGCAACCAATGTTATCAGCGAGTAAATGAGATGTGTATCAAATAAAGCAGGCATACAAAGGGTGATTTTAGTTACGAAACTTATTTTGTAGCGAGAAATGAAACAAAAAATTCAACTCCGTCACGGTTTGTAGAGCACGAAATTTTCTAACCTAGAGTGGCTTTTTTAGGCAGGAAGCGACCTTTTTATAAAAACTAACTGACGGACTAGAAACGTGAAGAAGAATAAATTTACCCTACGAAAATCCAAACTGTCGGTAGCATTGCTATCGATTCTTGCGGCCAGCGCGTTAACCGCATGTAATGACTCTAACGACGACACAACCGTTGTAAAACCATCTAACGATAAAGTCGATACTCCTCAAGCGGGCATCGATTTGTCGCCGCAAGTAAACTTACCAGCTTCTACGCCAGCCCCTTCAAATAAACAAATTGCAGTCAGCTATCTAGTATCGCCTGCCAATGGTGCGGTACAAGCGATGGCGGCGAGCACATCCTCAGAAGATTATTCAAAATGGACATTAAAGTGCGGTGACGGAGAACCTATTTCCCCATCGCATTCCGATAGTTTCGGTCCGTCATGGCTAATCAGTAGCACAACCGTTGGTCAGTGTAAGTTTATCGATGCATCGGGAACTGAAAAGGCTGAAGAAGTAACTTTAGCTGCGACAGACGCGGGTAAACAAATTGGCCTAGTTGATGGTAAACCTGTCACCGCGACAGGTGAACGTTCAACACTTCTTCTCGAAGGTTATGGTCTTGATCAGACTAACACCGACGTAAAACTTCCGGTAGTGAAAGCCCCTGGTGATCTGGCGAAGCCGGGTAAAGGTCAAGTGGCTTTACAACTCTATGATCCAATGGGCGATTACGCACCTTACGATAAAATGAACCTTCATATTTGGAATGATACCGCTTCTGAATGTACCGCAATGGATAGCTCCTACGCTAATGACGGTTGGGATGATGCTTCTGTGGTACCGAATGAAGTCGATGAATTTGGTCCAGTTTGGTATGTACCGGTAACGGATACCGACAAAGGATGTTTCAAAGTCATATTCCGTAACGCAACAAAAGACAAATTGATTGGCTCAGATCTCACCGTGAACATCGCGACGCTGGGAGACACAAAAACGGCGACCTATATGCCGGGTCGCACACAAAGTTACGCAAGCCGAGATAAAGCGTTTGAAATTGCTGGCCCTAGCGCTGAATTTTCAATTGATACCGTTGGTGCCATTCTAATTGATGCGAAGACATTGGTTTGGAAAGGTGGGGATAAATCTGATGTCCAAATTAAGTTCAATCATGATGGAAAATATTCCGTCAACGATGGGGTTATTTCAGGCTCAGCTATCAAATTAACGTCGACCACTTTAACCGATGAGCAAAAAGCGAAATTCCCACATCTTGCGGGTTACCCTGCGTTTGAGATCCCTGCATTAAACGCGAACGTCAGTTTAAACAAACTGCTAAAAGGCAGTATGGTCGCGATTTCATCTTCAGCAGTAGATGGCGCACAACAACTGCGCTCAGCGACTGCAATTCAATATGCGGGTGCGTTGGATGATTTATTTGCTGAAGAAGCCAAAGCTCTGGAATATGGTGCAGTATATGGCGATAACGGTGTTACGTTCCGCCTGTGGGCGCCAACCGCGTCAGACGTAGACTTGGTGATCTACGGCCAAGACAAACAAGAAATTACGCGTATCCAGATGATTGAAGACGCGAAAACAGGCAGCTGGAGCTTGACACAGGAATTGGATTCGGTTGATAAGAAATACTACCGTTACGCGATGAAAGTGTTCCAACCACGTGAGCAAAAAGGATATGGCTACGAAGTTACAGACCCTTATTCAGTGTCACTTTCTACTAACTCAATATTCAGCCAGGCGATTAATTTGTCTTCGGACGAGTTGAAACCGTCCGGTTGGGATGCGCTTCAATCGCCGCATTCGCAAAAAGATTCAGATCTTTCAGATATGGTGATCTACGAATCTCATGTACGTGATTTTTCATCATTGGATAACAGCACACAAAATAAAGGTAAATATCTCGCCTTTACAGAAAGTGGCACAACACCAACGGAGCATTTAAAGCAACTGAGTGAAGCGGGCATGACGCACCTTCATTTACTGCCGGTATTTGATATTGCGACGATCAACGAAGATCCGAGTAAAGTTGCGGATATCAATGAACCATTCAGCAAGCTGTGTACCGTTAACCCAGCAACCAAATCTTCTGACTTTGCTAAGTACTGCGATAGCGGTTCAACCATCGCAGAAGTATTTGAAGAGATTAAAGCAAGTGACTCCAAAGAGACGCCGAAAGTCCAAGATTTAAATGAATTGGTTCGTGGCGTTGATAGCTATAACTGGGGTTATGATCCACTACATTACACGGTGCCTGAAGGTTCTTACGCATCTAATGCTGAAGGTTCATCGCGTATTCTTGAGTTTCGCCAGATGGTGCAATCGGTGAAGCAAGACATCAAGATGAACGTAGTGATGGACGTTGTGTATAACCATACCAATGACGCAGGTCTCGGCGAGAAATCGGTACTCGATAAAATTGTACCTTTGTATTACCAAAGGTTAGTGCCAGATACTGGCGCGGTAACCAACTCGACTTGTTGCTCAAATACGGCCCCGGAACATGAAATGTTTGCCAAAATGATCGATGATTCGATCAAAACATGGACCAAAGAATACAAAATTGATGCGTTCCGTTGGGACTTAATGGGCCACCATCCACTGGCACAGATGAAAGGTACGTTGGAGGCTGCGAAAACGGTTAACCCTGAGGTGTACTTCTATGGCGAAGGATGGAACTTCGGTGAAGTACAAGACGACAAGCGTTTTGTGCAGGCAACGCAAAAACATTTAGGCGGCACGGGCATTGGTTCGTTCTCTGATCGTTTACGTGATGCAGTTCGCGGTGGTAGCCCGTTTGATGGCGGCGAAGGTCTTCGTAAAACTCAAGGCTTTGCTACGGGGGCTTATGTCTTACCCAATGAATTGGCAAAAGCGGATGCGGATGAGCTAAAACGTGCGTTACACCAAATTGATCTCACTCGGTTAGGCATGGCTGGTAACCTGAAAAGTTTTGAATTTATTGACAAAGACGGTAAGACTCAAAAGGGTTCAACGTTAGATTATAACGGCCAGAAAGCCGGTTATGCAGAGCAACCTTGGGAAGTGCAAAACTACGTTTCAAAGCACGATAACCAGACATTCTGGGATATCAATATGTATAAAGTGGCAAAAGACGTTTCTCCTGAAGTTCGAGTTAAAATGCAGTCCATCGGTATGGCAACGGTTTTACTGGGGCAGGCGATGCCTTTCAACCACATGGGTGGCGAGTTGTTGCGTTCTAAATCAATGCAGCGCGACTCGTACGATTATGGTGACTGGTACAACAAGGTTGATTTCACTCTCAACGATAACAACTGGAACAAAGGTCTACCAGCGAAAGAAAAAGATGCCGATAACTATGACGTTATCACCGACGTATTGGTTGCAAATGCACAGGCATCAGCAACCAATATTGAAACGGCATTTGCTCAGTATAAAGAACTACTGACGTTGCGTAAGTCTTCACCATTAATGACTCTGCCAACAGGTAAGGAAATCATCAGCCGTGTTGATTTCAAAAATACGGGGGCAACACAAACGCCTGGTTTGATTGTGATGACGATAGACAATGGTTCAACGCAAGCAACAGACCTAGATGCAAGTCTAGATGCGATTGTGGTTATGATTAATGCGACGCCAAGTGAACAAAGCTTTAGTAAGTTCTCGGCTGTGCTTGAAGGGTTTGAATTAAGCTCTGCTCATCGTTCATCGAGCTCTATTGCTGAAGGTGCGAGCTTTACCAATGGTACTTTTGTGGTGCCAGCTTGGGGAAGCGCTGTATTCGTGCAACCACGTAATGGCAACAGAGGTGAGGGAATTGCGGTCAGTAAAAAAGACGAAGTTCCACCGTTTGGCTATGAAACGAAAGTATACGTAGCAGGAAGCCTTAATGAGTGGAAGGTGGATGGAACTTTAGCGAGTTTTACGGGAAATGGGCGTTACTCTGTTGATGTAACAGTAGGCGCAAACACTGAGTATAAGTTTACTTTGGGCGATTGGGACAAAGCAAACTGGGGCTGTGGTTCTGAAAACTGTAAAATAGCCGTAGCGGGTAAATACCGTTTAACGCTAGATGCGTCAGTGGAAGGATCGCCTAAGGTCTTGGACGCAGTTAAAATGTAAACTGGGTTCTGAAAAACAAAAGCGCCGGCTCTGAGAGCTGGCGCTTTTTTTTGTTTTCTGTCACCAGAACGGCTATTGAAAACGGTGTAGCGAGTAAGACTGTAGCTTTGACTACACATTAATGATAGTCCAGTCAGTAGAAAACGCGAATATATACAGCGGATGTGATCATATTTTTTGCTAACGAGAGTCCAAACAAGTTAACCGATTGATATTTTATGACTTGATTAGGGGTCTACATCAACAAAGTGAGCTATAAATAACTTAAACTGGCAACTAAACCTAGTCTGCCAACTGACAAGCTTGCGGCACTCCTTCGTACGATCTGGAAAACTAAATGAAATCATTTTTGTGGGACAAAAACTTTGAGACTGGCCTAGACGATGTTGATGAACAACATCAATATTTGGTTGGTATTATTAATAAGTATGCAGAGTTGATTTCAGAAAATGGGTTAAAACCAGGCGATGTGAGAACCGCATTGGTTGAATTGTCCGACTACGCTGAATTTCATTTTGAACAAGAAGAAGCATTGATGGACAGTATCGGTGTTGATGAACGTCATGTTGGCTTTCATATTAAGCTACACCGTAACTTTATGGCTGATATTCGCTCTATGCAAGGACTGATTGATTTCGACGATAAAAATTCGTCAGAATTGCTGCTTGATTTTTTAATCCACTGGTTGGCTTATCATATTTTAGGCTGTGATCAGAACATGGCTCGGCAAGCTGAAGCCATTAAAAGTGGTCTGTTGCCGAGTGAAGCCTATGAAAATGAAGAGAGAGAAAGGGACAGCTCAACAGAACCTCTTTTGTTAGCATTAAATGGCTTATTTGAGCAGGTTTCTGCTCGGAATAAATTACTTCTTTCACTTAACGAATCATTGGAGAAGAAGGTTGCACAGCGAACACAAGAATTGTCGATGGCGAACCAACAGCTTGAAGCCCTTACTTTGACCGATTCACTGACTAAATTGCCAAACCGCCGCCATGCCATTCGAACCTTGCGTGAACTTTGGACTTCAGAGGATTGTTTAGTGTGCATCATGGTGGACGCCGATCATTTTAAAACCGTGAATGATACCCACGGGCATGATGCTGGAGATCTCGTATTATGCGAATTAGCTCGAACGCTCAAAGGTGCATTTAGAACCGACGATATTGTGTGCCGTCTAGGCGGTGATGAGTTTATAGTGATCTGTCCTGACACGGATTTGAGAGGTGGGTTGCATGTCGCGAATCTCATGCTTGATCAGGTCAATCGTCTGGTCGTAAAAAATGACCACACATTATGGGTCGGCAGTGTCAGTGTAGGGGTGGCCGAGAAAACCAATGAGACTTTGGATTTCAATGAATTAATCAAACTTGCTGATCAATCTGTTTATCAAGCAAAAACTAATGGAAAAAATCAAGTGCAGCATGTCCAGGCAGCACTGCCAATTGAAAAAAGTTGTTAGTATTGAATTATTAAATGGAATATCGGAGTGGCGACGGTCTGTAAAGCAAGAGTTAGCCGCTTCGTGCCCTCATATAAACCGCTAGTTCCGCTCCATTTTCGACATTGTTGCATCAAATCCTTAGAAATCGCCCTGTTATTAACCAATAACTCATTCATATTGCATTTCAATTTGGCTTTATTGGCTGGTTTGATTACTATGTACGGCATATAAAAACACCAAACCATCCTTCAGGGACACTGCCCGAGGGTAGATGAGGAAACGATGCAACATCTAGAAGAGATCATTGCTAATGCAACGGCTGCCATTAATACGGCTGAGTCGTTAGTCGCACTTGATGAAGTGCGTGTTCAGTATTTAGGTAAAAAGGGCGAACTAACCCTTCAACTGCAAAGCCTAGGTAAACTTCCACCTGAAGAGCGTCGCACTGCTGGTCAAGAGATCAACAAAGCGAAAGGCGCTGTTCAGCAAGCGATTGCTGCTCGCAAAGACGCACTTCAACGTGCTGAGCTAGAAGCTAAACTGGCTGAAGAAACCATCGATGTGAGCCTTCCAGGTCGTCGCATTGAAAATGGCGG
Source organism: Vibrio tapetis subsp. tapetis (assembly GCF_900233005.1). NCBI lineage: Bacteria > Pseudomonadati > Pseudomonadota > Gammaproteobacteria > Vibrionales > Vibrionaceae > Vibrio > Vibrio tapetis. The sequence continues at coordinate 723,366 of NZ_LT960611.1, read as the reverse complement.
TCTGCACCCAGTCACTCGCACTGTTGAGCGTATTGAGCAGTTCTTTGGTGAGCTTGGCTTTAGCACTGAGTCTGGCCCTGAAATTGAAGATGCATTCCATAACTTTGATGCATTGAACATTGCAGACGATCACCCAGCTCGTACTGACCACGATACGTTCTTCTTTAACCCTGATCTCATGTTGCGCACGCACACATCAGGTGTTCAGATCCGTACGATGGAAAATGGCAAACCACCGTTCCGCTTTATTGCACCGGGCCGTGTTTACCGTAACGACTACGATCAAACGCATACGCCAATGTTCCACCAAGTGGAAGGCATGCTAGTAGACGAAAACGTAAACTTCGCACAACTTAAAGGCGTGTTAAACGATTTCCTATGTAACTTCTTTGAAGAAGAAGTAGAAGTGCGTTTCCGTCCTTCATTCTTCCCGTTCACAGAACCTTCAGCTGAAGTTGACGTGAAGCGTAAAGATGGCAAATGGTTAGAAGTACTTGGCTGTGGCATGGTTCACCCGAACGTACTTCGTTCTGTTGGCATCGACCCTGAGAAATACTCTGGTTTTGCTTTCGGTATGGGTATTGAGCGTCTAACAATGCTTCGTTACGGCGTAAACGACCTTCGTGCGTTCTTCGAGAACGACCTTCGTTTCCTTAAACAATTCAAGTAAGTCAGGGGCAGTAAAATGAAATTCAGTGAATCTTGGCTACGTGAGTGGGTTAAACCTGCAGTAAACAGCGAAGAACTAGCACACCAAATCACAATGGCTGGTTTGGAAGTAGACGAAGTTGCTCCAGTTGCGGGCGAGTTTACAGGCGTTAAAGTCGGTAAAGTGGTTGAGTGCGGCCAGCACCCAGACGCAGACAAACTTCAAGTAACAAAAATCGATATTGGTGAAGAAGAGCTGTTAGACATCGTATGTGGTGCTTCTAACTGTCGTCTTGGCCTAACAGTAGCCGTTGCTACCGTTGGCGCTGTTCTTCCTGGTAACTTCAAAATTAAGAAAGCAAAACTGCGCGGTGTTCCATCGCACGGCATGCTTTGTTCTTTCTCTGAGCTAGGTATCGACGTTGAATCAGACGGCATCCTTGAGCTTCCAGAAGGTACAGCTCTTGGTATGGACGTTCGTGAGCTTCTAGAGCTTAACGATGTTGCTATCGACGTAGACCTAACAGCAAACCGCGCAGACTGCTTCAGCATTCGTGGCCTTGCTCGTGAAGTTGGCGTTCTTAACCGTGCTGACGTAACAGAGCCTTCTGTAGAAGCGGTTGCGACAAGCATTGAAGATACTGTGGCTGTTGAAATTAAAGCAACGGATGCGTGTCCACGTTACCTTGGCCGTGTGGTTAAGAACGTAAACGTGAAAGCAGAATCTCCACTTTGGATGCAAGAAAAATTGCGTCGTTGTGGCATCCGTTCAATCGACCCAGTTGTAGACATCACTAACTACGTGATGCTAGAGCAAGGCCAACCAATGCACGCATTTGATCTTGCTAAGATCGAAGGCGGTATCGTGGTTCGTCTGGCAGAGCAGGGCGAAAAGCTAACCCTTCTAGATGGTAATGAAGCAGAGCTAAACAGCAAAACGCTTGTTATCGCTGACCAGAACAAAGCACTAGCGATTGCTGGTATCTTTGGTGGTCAAGACTCTGGTGTGACTACTGAAACAACAGACGTTCTTCTAGAAGCGGCATTCTTCGCACCAGACCACATCCGTGGTCGCGCACGTGCTTACGGCTTGCACACAGATTCTTCGTTACGTTTTGAACGTGGTGTAGACGCAACACTTCAAGCAGCAGCAATGGAGCGTGCAACACAGCTTCTTGTTGAAATTTGTGGTGGTGACGTTGCTCCGGTAAACGGCAGCGAGTCTGAAGCTGATTTGCCAAAAGCAAACACAGTGGCACTTCGTCGCGCTAAGCTAGACAGCTTGCTAGGTCACGAAATTCCATCTACGGATGTGGTTGAGATCTTAACGCGTCTTGGTTGTGATGTAGAAACGACCTCCGAAGGCTGGACGGCAGTTTCTCCAGCTTGGCGTTTTGATATTGCTATTGAGCAAGATCTTATCGAAGAAGTTGGCCGTATCTACGGTTACGACAACATTCCAAACCAATCTCCAGTGGCAGCACTGAAGATGAACGATCACAAAGAAGCAAACCAACCGCTTAAACGCGTTCGTGACCTTCTTGTAGACCGCGGCTACCACGAAGCAATCACGTACAGCTTTGTTGAACCAGAACAGCAAAAATTAGTTGTTCCAGGTGTAGAGCCACTGATCCTGCCATTCCCAATCTCTGCGGATATGTCAGCGATGCGTCTTGGTTTGATTCAAGGCCTACTAAACACCGTTGTTCACAACCAAAATCGTCAGCAGTCTCGCGTTCGTTTATTCGAATCTGGCCTTCGTTTTATCCCTGAAGAGTCAGCGGAAAACGGCATGCGCCAAGAAATGATGCTTGCGGGTGTTATCTCTGGTACTCGTGGCGAAGAGCACTGGGATATTGCGACTAACACTGTCGATTTCTTCGATCTTAAAGGTGACTTGGAAGCAGTACTAGAGCTAACGGCGAACGAAAAAGCCTACAGCTTTAAAGCGGCGAAGCACCCAGCACTTCACCCAGGTCAAACTGCGGCAATTATTGTTGATGGCAAAGAAGTGGGCATCATCGGTACTGTTCACCCAGAATTGGAGCGCAAGTTTGGCCTAAACGGCCGTACTATCGTGTTCGAAATCGAGTGGGCTGCTATCAATACTCGTGCGCTTCCTGAAGCTGTTGCGGTATCTAAGTTCCCTGCGAACCGTCGTGATATCGCGGTAGTGGTTGACGAAGCCGTGTTGTCTGGCGACATCGTTAATGCTTGCCTTGCTGCTGGTGGTGAATTCCTAACGGATGCACAACTGTTTGACGTGTACGTAGGTAAAGGTGTTGAGGAAGGTAAGAAGAGCCTTGCAATCGCACTTAGCCTGCAATCGCTAGAGCGTACGCTTGAAGATGCAGACATCGCTGGCGCGGTTGATGCTATCGTTGCTTCAATCTCTGAGAAGTTTGGTGCTGCATTGCGTGACTAGCGTTTAGTTAGCATTGAATTATAAAGCAGGCTTTAGAGCCTGCTTTTTTTATGCCTATTATTTTGTCATGTTTAAAATTTGAACAACAAAAAACTATAATGATATAAATCGGTTAACTATCCTCTATAATGTTGAAGGTATAAGGCCAAAATCAACAACACACGGACGTATAGGTCGGTAATGACCACCATCACTTAGGTGCTACTATGGACAGAAATAAAATCTTGGTGCTTTTTGCACACCCATCTCAACACCGTTCTGAAGTCAATCAACCACTATTTAGAGCTGCAATGGCCGCTGATGGTGTTACAGCCATTGACTTGTATGCAGAATATCCAACGTTCAATATCAACATCGAGAAAGAACAGCAGAGGCTACGTGAGCATGATGTTGTTATTTTTCAATTCCCACTTTTCTGGTATTCAACGCCTGCTATCTTGAAAGAATGGCAAGACCTGGTTTTGGAATATGGCTTCGCTTACGGCAATGACGGTACGGCGCTTTATGGTAAAACCTTTTTTTGCGCGCTCTCTGCGGGGGGGAAGCAAGAAGCTTATCAAACTGATGGTTATAACCACTTTACGATAAGAGAGTTACTCCATCCTTTAGAGCAAATGGCTTCTTTGACGGGGATGCGTTACCTCGCTCCTTTTATTTTGTTTGGTTCAAGAACCGCAGCGGAAGAAAGACGAATAACAGAACACGTTCAAAAATGGAAAACGCTCTTAGATGGTCTCGTCACTCAAAAAGTGGATCTTAAAGCGGCGCAACATTTAGATAAGCTCAACCATTTAGATATGCTATCCATGGGAGAAAGCCAGTGACTGGAATATTTTTACAGGCGTTTATTTATTTGCTGGCAGCCGTTATCGCTGTGCCTATCTCTAAAAAACTCGGGCTAGGCTCTGTATTGGGTTACTTAATCGCAGGTGTGGTCATTGGCCCAGTGATTGGTTTAGTTGGTGAAGAGACATCAGCAATCCAGCATTTTGCCGAGTTTGGTGTCGTTATGATGCTGTTTCTCGTCGGTTTAGAGCTTGAACCGAAAATGTTATGGGCAATGCGCCATCGGTTGATGGGGTTGGGCGGGTTGCAAGTCGGCGGTACAACGGCATTGGTGATGATTATCGCCATGCAGTTCGGCCAAGATTGGAATATCGCGCTTACCATTGGTTTAGTTTCCTCATTATCTTCTACCGCAATCGTGTTGCAGACATTTAATGAGAAAAACCTTAATAAGACGGATGGTGGCAAAAACGCCTTCTCGATTTTGTTATTTCAAGATATTGCTGTGATCCCAATGCTGGCTTTTATCCCCTTACTTGCGATACCTGAACTGGTAGAGCTCGCCAGTAAGATGGCCTCGTCCGTCGAGCATCATGAAGAACTTAACTTAGTTGCTGGGTTATCGAGTTGGATGTATGGGTTAGTTATCACGGCATCGATCGCTATTGTTGTCATTGGTGGTCATTACTTAAGTCGTCCGCTTTTTAGAATGGTTGCAGATTCAGGTTTGCGCGAAATATTTACTGCAACGGCGCTTATGTTGGTGATAGGCATTGCCGCTTTAATGAGTTTAGTGGGGCTATCACCCGCGCTTGGTACGTTCCTAGCCGGTGTCGTGTTGGCAAACAGTGAGTTTCGCCATGAGTTAGAGTCAAACATAGAGCCGTTTAAGGGGTTATTGCTCGGATTGTTTTTTATCACCGTTGGCGCAGGTATCGACTTTACTGTGTTGTTCAATGATTTTGGACTTGTCATCCTTCTAACATTGGGAGTCATTGTCATTAAAGGCTGCGTACTTTATTGCCTTGCGCTGATCTTTGGCGTTAAGGGCAGCGATCGTTGGTTAGTGACGTTGAGCTTGGCGCAGGCTGGCGAGTTTGGTTTCGTTCTCTTGGGTTTTACAGTGACAAACCATGTATTACCAACAGACATCGCTCAAATGTTATCTCTGGTTGTGGCGTTATCAATGTTCTTAACGTCCGGGCTATTTATCTTATTTGATAAGGTGATAAAACCAAGATTTGAGCAACAGACTAACGAGCAAGAACAAGACAATGTTGATGAGAAAGGGACTGTCATCATTGCGGGTATCGGTCGGGTCGGGCAGATCATCAATCGCTTATTGGTGACTAACGGAATAAAAACCGTGGTGCTTGACTCACAGGCGGCTCAAGTCGATTTGATGCGCCAAATTGGCACTAAATCATACTTTGGTGACGCAACTCGCCCAGAATTACTGCATACCGCTGGTATAGAAGACGCAAGTGCGTTTGTCGTTGCGATCGACAATCGAGAGGCGAGTGTCGAGTTGGTTGAATATGTAAAACATACCTATCCGCATGTGACGGTCATAGCAAGAGCGTTTGATAGGAGACACACGTATCAATTGCGAGATGCGGGAGCAGATGTTATCGAATCAGAAACTTACCATTCTGCGTTGGAGCTCGGTGGGCATACATTGAAACAGCTTGGTTTACATCCTTTCTTTATTGAACAGCAAAAGCACACGTTCAAACATATAGATGAAGTCAATTCAGACGCTCTTTATTCAGAGTGGACGATGCGAGATCCTGAATCGAATCAGGTTGGCGCAAACTTCCGTAAGTTGTTTATCGAACTCGAAGAACAGTTTGATCATCATATGAAGAAAGATAAGCGAGGTACTCACTCATTACTTGAAAGGGAGTGGACGCCACCACCTAAAGGATATGCTGACAAACTTGATGACAGTAATTCAAACTGTTCAACGCCTTCGGACAAGGTGTGATTTTTCAGGCAAGCTATTATTTGAACTTGTTATCGGTGAGTAAGCACCGATAACAAAAGCTGAGGTATAGATACAACAAAGCCCGCTATAAAAGCGGGCTTTGCGTTTTGTTCGCTAAGAACGAATTTGGTGCCCGCTACTGGACTCGAACCAGTGACACCTTGCATGTCATGCAAGTACTCTAACCAACTGAGCTAAGCGGGCATATTCCTTTAGAACGAGGGAGATAATAACGATTGGGTTTGGTCCGTGCAAGTATAAATTTCATGTTTTTGAACTGGTTGGCGACTATATGATCGCATTGTTGTATTTTTAATCTCTTTTGGCTCAGGAACGTGATCTAGCAAGCTAAATCGTATCGCTATTTATCTAGGTGGTGTAGAGCTGACGAATTGGACGTTGTAGTAAATACAGCGAGGATAGGGTTTATAGCTTGTAAGATTTCATATGCATCAGTACCTAGCGCCATATTGCTCGCATTAACTCGTTTTATTTCGGCGTGACTTTATCGCAACTGGCAATATGAATACTTATTATTCTACTGATAGGGCGTGATTTGTGAAAAGAACAATGATAGCAACGTGTGTTTTTCTGACATTTGCCTCATGTCCAATAGCCGCTGAGAATCTAATAGCTCAAGGTAATCTCTACAACGGGGAGGTTTATCAGGGTATCGTGCTCGCCAAAAGTTATCAGTTAGGCATGGCTCTTGACGATTATTGGGTGAGCGAGAAGTTGGACGGTATTAGAGCGATATGGGACGGGAGTCAGCTCTATACAAAAAATGGAAACATCATTCAGGCGCCACGATGGTTTACGTCTGGGCTGCCGAATATGAGAATTGAAGGCGAACTCTGGGCTGGACGAGGGAACTTTAACTTAGTGCAAACGACTGTGCTGGATAAAGAGCCAGACGAAGAGGCATGGCAACATATCGACTTTATGCTTTTTGACCTGCCGCAAGCGGCTGGGGATTATAGGAAACGATATTATGATATTTTGCATTGGGTAAGGAACATTGATCAAGACCACATAAAAGAAGTCCTTCACTCCCCAATTAATAGCGAAACTGAGCTGTTGAAGATGTTAGATAACATGGACGAAAACGCCGGTGAGGGCTTGATGCTGAGAAAATCGACTGGCTTATATAATGCTGGCCGTTCCGATGAGTTATTGAAGGTTAAAAAGCACCATGATGCAGAAGCCAAGATTATTGGATACAAACCGGGTGAGGGCAAATATTCGGGAATGTTAGGTTCGCTGCACGTCGTCAATTCAGATGGGAAGACATTTTATGTCGGTACAGGCTTAAATGATGAGCAAAGAAGAAACCCACCACAGATAGGCGCTACCATAACTTACCGATACAATGGTTTTACTCATTCTGGAATACCAAGATTTGCTCGTTTTTTACGAGAAAGGCTTGATGAATAGAAATCAGTTAAGGTATTGAATGCCCAACGACCACTTTGAAAACGAAAATAAGTTGTTATTTCTCATTGTCGTTGTCAAAGCGGTTTAGTGTGTTGTTTTGAGTCTGTCTGATCGCTATTGTGTGGATGATTCCAATTGAAATTCGTCGCTTTGCCTGTGCATCCAAACTAAGCGAATGCTAAGCATGACAGCTGCGCATGTAAGGCCAATGATGATCCCAATCCAAAATCCCGTTGCGCCTAGCGGCTTAGTTACCCAATCGGTTAACCCTAATACATAACCTGTTGGTAGGCCAAAAACCCAATAAGCGATGAAAGTGCGATTAAAAATCGCTTTCATGTCTTTGTAGCCGCGCAGTGCGCCAGCAGCAATGACTTGTATCGAGTCGGTGCATTGATAGATCGCAGCTAACAGCATTAATCCCCCCGCCATGGCGATTACCTGTGGGTCGTCGGTGTAAAGTAGGGCAATTTCCTCTCGAAATAAGACGGTTAGTACCGCGGTGGTTATGGCCATAGCAAAACCAACGATGATTCCAACGTGAGAGGCAATTTTGGCCCCTTCGACATTGCGCTCGCCAAGCTTATGGCCAACGCGAATACTGACGGCGGAGCCAATACTAAGGGGCAACATGAAAACGAGTGAAGAAAAATTCATAGCGACCTGATGCGATGCAACCGTTAGAGCCCCTAGAGGGGCGATCATCAACGCGACTATCGCAAACAAGGTTACTTCAAAAAACATGGCAGCAGCAATTGGAAACCCTAAACCAAAAAGACGTTTAAGAGCTTTTACGTTGGGTTTGTGAAATTGATTGAAAAGGCCAATATATTTAATGCGATCTGAGGTTAAAACGTAAAGAAGCATTAAGCCAAACATGGCCCAATAAACGATTGTGGTCGCGACACCACAGCCGACACCACCCAGAGCAGGTGCACCGAATTTGCCATACACAAAAATCCAGTTTAGAGGGATGTTAAGTAATAGGCCAAGAAATCCGATGATCATTGCCGGCTTGGTTAATGACATACCATCGGTAAAACTGCGTAAGGTTTGAAATAGTAGAAAAGCCGGGACCGCTAGCATTACCGCATACATATAACCGTTGGCTTTTTCAGCCATGAGTGGTTCAACATCCATCCAGCCTAGAATCCACTGTGTTTGCAACAAAACGATGATTATCGGAATACTCACGATCAACGCCAATGCGATACCTTGTTGGAGTTCAAAGGGGATCTTATCACGTCGACCCGAGCCGTTTAGTTGCGCAATGATGGGTATCAAAGCGAGTAATAAGCCGATACCGAATAAGATTGAAGGCAACCAAACACTGGTCGCAATGGCGACTGCCGCCATATCTGTGGGACTTACCCCTCCGGCCATAATGGTGTCTACGAACCCCATACCAGTCTGTGCAATAGACGCGATCAGAACGGGAGTTGCTAATTTTATGAGGTGTGACGCCTCGGTGCGATAACGATGCAAAGGATGCTCCAAACGTAGCAGAGTCAGAAAGTAATAATGAATTTTAATTTGGAGATAGTAATCAATAGTCGGTAATATACCAATCAAATATCCAACTAAATCAGCAATTTTCTAAGCGATGGTTGATATTGTCAACGTAACTAGGAGCGCAGTATGTTTACAGGCATTGTACAAGGGATGGCTAAGGTTATCTCGATTGCGAAGAAAAACGAATTTCAAACCCATGTGATTGAGCTGGTTTCTCCCTACAATGAGGGGTTAAAAATAGGCGCATCTGTCGCCCATAATGGATGCTGTTTAACCGTGACGGAAATTGATGGTGACCATGTGAGTTTTGATTTGATGCAAGCGACACTTAAGCTAACCAACTTAGGCGAATGTGAAGTCGGGTCGTTGATCAATTTTGAGCGAGCAGCTAAATTTGGTGATGAAATCGGCGGACATTCTATGTCTGGGCATATCTCTCAGGTTGCCGCGATAACTCGCATTCTTGATACCGAGAATAACCGCACCATTTGGTTTGAATTTGCGTCACACGAAGTGATGAAGTACGTATTAGCGAAAGGTTACATTGGTATCGACGGATGTTCGTTAACAATAGGCGAAGTGGAAGGAAATCAATTCAGCGTGCACCTGATCCCTGAAACGCTAAGCAGAACATTATTTGGCCAAAGACAAGAGGGTGATCTGGTTAATATTGAGTTCGATCCCCAGACTCAAGCCATTGTCGATACGGTAGAGCGAACACTGGCCGCAAATTACCAGAACAGTTCAAACGTTAAGTAATAAAAAGGAGCCGATTAAGGCTCCCTATATCACTGAATTAACGGTCACAATTAAAAAATCTGCTCGTCGTCAGCGTCAATAAATAATTGAATATTATCGTGTTGCTCATCAACCATCATATTCAGATGTATGGCATGGCAACAAGCAGGGCAATCATCGTAGAACTCCTGACTCCCGTTAGAAGCGTCGAGTGTTATGCCGATCATATGACCACAATGAGGGCATTTCACATTCTTTTCCGTATAACTGTTCATCTAATCCGCCTTACACCTTAATAGGAAATCGGTTGACCTATTTTCATCATAGTGTGTGAAGTTGCTAATCGGGATTAATTAAGTTCTATAGTTGAATATACGCAAGAAATAACAAAAAACTCCTTTAGAAAATTGCCCTAGTTCAAAAATTTATCGCCTAGTTCTTGGTTATCACAAAAACTTCCTGAATAAAAAAGCCAATAAGTCGTCAATTATTGGCTTAGATTTGGATTCTATCCCTTATGAAGCGTGCAGCTTGAGCGAAATAATTCGTTACATCAAATAGGTGCTATTCACTGTAAGCTTTCATCATGGATTCAATCATGCCTTGTGCTTCGTCTAGGTAGTGCCCACCAAACAAATTGCAGTGATTGAGAACATGGTAAAGGTTGTATATATGTTTACGAGATTGATACTCGAGATTTAAAGGACGAACACTTTCATAAGCGACGTAGAAGTCAGGCATAAATCCACCAAATAACTCCGTCATGGCAATATCACACTCTGGGTCTCCCCAGTAGCAAGCAGGATCATAGCAAATCGGGCCAAATGCAGTATTAGATACGTTGCCATGCCATAAGTCACCGTGTAACAACGATGGGGTAGGGTTGTGGTTTTTCAGTTCTTTATAAACAAAATCGACAATGGTTTGCTCTGCACCAAATGAAATGCCTTTTTCTTTAAGAAGTTGGAGTTGCCATCCTATCCTTTGCTCCGAGAAGAAACGTGCCCAGCTTTTTTTCCACTTATTAGGTTGCAGCGTTGATCCAACGTAATTGTCGTGATCGTATCCGTATTCGCCCTGTTCGTCTGATTGATGCAGTTTAGCCAGTTGTAGGCCAAATTTATAGCTCGCTTTAGCGCTTTCTAATGGCTTGGCTGCGAGAAAATTAAGGATGATGAATGCCTGATCTTTGCAGTATCCAATATGAATAACTTCGGGAACAAACACAGAGTTACTGTCGCTTAATTGCTTTATACTTTCAGCTTCCAATTCGAAGCGAGAGAAAAAATCACGCTCATTAACCTTGACAAAATATCTCTGCTCACCGTCTGAGATCATATAGCATTTGCTAATATCACCGCCGTCTAATTGAGTCTTTTCGGTTATTTTGAAGTCAAACATAAGCACTTCAGAAAGCTGCTTGGAAAGCGATTGCCACATAGTAAACTCCTTGGTTGAAGTCATTACCTATACATACTAGCTCAAAAAATGAGTTCTTTACTGTTAGTTCGCACACATTTCGTTCGAAAGTTTAGCATAACCAAAGATATAGATAGTAGAAAACCAAAGCTTTAGATGTGAGATGAATCCGGTTTTAATCTATCCATTTTCATTATCAATAGCGATATTGAATCAAAAGGTTATAGTGTGACATTGATTCAGGAAAGTTAGCCCAAGCCGTTAATATGAAAGTACTAATTTGCGATGATTCTGCATTAGCTCGGAAGTCACTGTCTCGCTGTATCGCCGAGTTGGAACACTTAAATATACAGTATGCAGAGGATGGCAATGAAGCATTAGCCATTCTAGTAGAGCAAAATATCGACGTGCTTTTTTTAGACCTAACCATGCCAACGATGGGCGGCTATGAGGTTTTGGCTGCACTTCCTGTCTCGAACCATCCCACCAAAGTCGTTGTGGTCTCTGGTGATGTACAACTGGCCGCTCAAAATAGATGCATGCAGTTAGGAGCTTATGCGTTTATTGAAAAACCCCTCAAGCCTGACGTTGCTCGTCCATTATTTGAAAACCTGAACCTTAGATACCACGATCCACGTAGTCATGCTGCTACTTCACCATCACTCGATCCACTGTCTAAGTTTCGTGAGATCACAAACATCGCATTAGGTCGTGGCGCGGCAATTTTGTCTGATCATTTTGGCCAATTTATTCAAATTCCGATCCCTCATGTTGGCGTTTTAAGTTGTGGTGAACTCACTATGCTGCTTGAAGATGTGTTGCACCGCGAAGGCTCTGTGGCCGTCGCACAACGGTTTGTTGGCGGTGGTATTCACGGTGAGGCGTTGGTGTGTATGCGTGGCGAGCACATTCCTAAAATGGGGGAGCAGCTCAGTTATAAAGTCGGAGAATACACCTTTAACGAGGTGGTACTTAACATCGCAAATCTATTGGTTTCTTCTTACTTAATTTCGTTAAGTGAGCAGATCAATGTTCCATTTTCGCTCAGACAGCCATCAGTCATCGACTATTTTCACCAAGAGATCAATTCAATAGGGCTAGGGCAATACGAAGAGATTTTTACGGTTGAATATACCTATGTCGCTGAAAACGCAGATTTTGAGTGTGAGGTATTGTTCTTAGTCGATCCTCTCTCTGTTGGTGCAATAAAGCGTGTAATGGAGAGTTTTTAAATGACCCAAGTTAATGCTGAAATCGCCGAGTTTCATATGGCGCTACAAATAATGGATAACATGGACACCGGGTTGGTTGTTCTAGATCTTGATTTCAATGTCTGTACATGGAACAGCTTTATGCGTTCGTACAGCGGTATTGAAGCCGAGTTTATCATTGGAAAAAGTGTGTTTGATTTTTTCCCCGACTTACCCTGTCATTGGTTAAAAGCCAAAATGAATGCGACTCAGAAATTAAAAATGAGAGGGTTCTCATCGTGGGAAGATAGAGAGTATCTTTTCAAGTTTAATAATTTTTCTCCGGTATCAAATGGCGCATCAGTGATGTATCAAAACATTGTATTTATGCCGTTGCAGTCGCTGGATGGCGAAGTTACTCATATATGCCTAATGATTCACGATGTCTCTGATATTGCTAAGAAAAAACTTCATTTACGTGAATCTAATCAGAAGCTCAGTCATTTAAGCCGAACAGACGGCCTAACGGGGCTTTACAATAGAGCTCACTGGGAACTATGTTTGAGTGAACAATTCAGCCAATGTGAGACGTTATCTTCAACGGCGACCTTAGTGATTTTTGATATCGATTTCTTTAAAAAGGTGAACGATACTTATGGTCACAGCGCCGGTGATGGTGTCATTAGAAATACAGCTTATCTATTAAAGAAGACCGCTAGGCAAGGGGACAGCTGTGGTCGTTATGGCGGTGAAGAATTTACCGCATTACTCCCTAACACTTCGTCTGAACAGGCGCTGTTTTTTGCCGAACGATTAAGGCTCCGAATAGAACAATCTCTTGTTGATACCGACGGTGAACAAATTACTTACACGATTAGCTTAGGGATCTGTGAATACAAGCCAACGATGCGAAATTACCTTCAATGGCTAGAATCTGCAGACAAAGCGTTATACTCATCGAAACAAAATGGAAGAAATCGGTCTACAATCTTCGAAGAAAGTGATGAGTAGCGACAAATCGATGTGTCAATATGTTGAGACTTAGCATAATATTACTAGTATAGAAATTTAATACACCAACAGGTGGAGATAAATAGTGGTAGTAGAAACCGATGGCTATCTGGCTCTTATTGAGCATCTTACAATGAATTTAGATATTTTTGCTCGTGCAGAAGGCGATACTGGTGACGAGAGTATTGAAGATGTTGCGACCGACTTGATCGTAACGAATATCATGTCTTTATTTGAGCAAAATCCAGAGCTTCATTCAAGCGTGAGATTTCAGTTACTAAAAGAAGCCGATTCTGTAGCAGAAGACTTGGGAGAAGTACTCGCCGGTGCGTGGATGAAAAAAGCGACCAACGAGCAAATTATGTTTTTAGATGAGTACATTGCACTGGTTAAAAACTTATTTGATTCTGCCGTAGCAACGTACGATTAAGCGATTGACGATCAATCGACATAAAACTAGGCAACAAACGACTAATTGACTCTTCGAAAGTGCCAAAATGCATCCGCCCAATAGGGGTTATCTAATCTTGAAATGATGACTCCTTTTGATGTAGATGCGTGCATAAATTCATTGCCCCCAATATAGACGCCAACGTGGTTTTGTTTGCGGCTCACTTTAAAGAATACTAAATCACCTACTTTTGCTTTGCTATAGGCTACTTTACTGCCCACATTCACTTGTTGATGTGTCGTTCTTGGCAAGTTTGTTTGGCTATATTCCAACATGACAATTTGGGTAAACGCACTGCAATCTATCCCTGATTTGTTTGTTCCCCCCCAGCGATAAGGCACCCCATTCCATTCGTTGTAGATTTTTTTCATCGCATGATCTGTTTGCACTGTAGGGAATGAGCCTGTGCTATTAGCATACGAGCTATTTTCAGGTGTGTTTGAACAGCCGTTTAAGAACCAAATAACGCCTATTATTGATATTGTTGTAAATAGCTGATTATTCATGCCTTTGTACCTGCGCGTAAGAAATATAAATGTCATGAAAAGTACGTAGTATCCCTGTTAATACTCACTTAGCCAGCGGCTTATGTAGGATAATGGATGCGTAACTTAAAAAAAATTGGATTTTCCCTTTCTGTAATACAAATCAGCTCAATGGTGTTCTTTAGTATTATTTTGCTCGTGTCTGGGCTGTCATACATTGGTGTTAAAGGAATCGAACGGGTCGGAGAACAGTTTTCTGTATTAGCTAATAAAACCCTACCACTTTCAACAAATAACGCAAATTTAACTCAAAATGTTCTGACTCAAGTAAAAATGTTGAACTTGGGAATGGGGTCAGATTCACCCAATGAACTTTCAAGCATAGCTCAAAATTATAAAGGCTTAGCACAATTAGCCGACACTCAACTGAAGCAGCTGTTCGACATATCATCACAATTTTCTAAGGTTATAACAACGGCACAAAAAAATGCGTTGAGTGATCATTTAGACGGTTTAGCCAACAAAGCGGCATCAGTCCTTCAATTGCAACAACAAATCTTGGCAACTCAAACTCAGTTAGATGAAATCGTTCCGGGATTTCGTTATGGCTTAAGCTCTATTGGTCCAGAGATGAATCGCGTGAGTCTATTTTTTATTGACGAAAATCCAGCAGCAGCGGATGCGGCGAGTCGATTTATTGCCAGTGCGAGTTCAATGGAAAGCACATTCTTGATGCTTCTTATGGAAAACGATAAGGACAAAGCGCAAGTTTCCTATCGAGAAATGAGAAATCGGCTTGCTGGCATAGAACTCGCGTACGATGACTTTATTGTGTGGTATCCCGACGCTGCAGAGTTCGCGAGCCTCACGGCTCCTTACGACATGGTAAAGCAAGGCTTTTCAGAAAATGGAGTACTGAAGTTACTGCTTTCAAAAATTGAACTTGTCGAGCAACAAAAAGCAGCATTGAAGATTGCAGGCCGAGATGTAGAAGCCACCATTGGTTTGCTCAATGCATTGTCACAACAAGCAGAACGCCTTATGGACGGAAGTAAGGTGACCGTTTCAAGTGAGATAAACAACATTGCTTACCTACTTTCTGTAGGCACTTTGGCGATGGTTCTGATGATCTTTGTATTTGCGCTTGGATTACGTCGTTGGCTAAAAAAGGGGTTATTAGCGATCACAAAGCCCATGGCCTCACTGAATAACCACCAATTCGATCACGTTGCCGAGCTAAGAGGGCCTCAGGAAATGAAGCTAATTGCTTCGCAACTGAATCTGGTCATAGAGAATACCCGTGAATCACTTATCTCCGTCACTAATAATTGCCAAACGCTTTATCGCACTGCCGAGACGAGCAAAAGTGCCGCAGATCAAACGAATCATAGCCTAGATGCACAAAATAATGCGTTGCAAAATATGGTCATAACGGTAGGAGATTTGCAGTCAGCCATTAAGGAAATCGCTCAGGTCACTTGTCAGTCAACAGAGGTTGCCCAGCAAGCGACTCAACACTCTCAACAAGGCGGCAAAGCCATAGAAGGTAACACTCTTCGATTGCAAGCATTGGAAAAAACATTACAAACAAACGAGCATTCAATGGCGGATCTTGAAATCAAAGTAGGTGAAATCAGTGATGTGGTCGATTTAATCAGTAATATTGCCGATAACACTAATTTACTGGCTCTAAATGCTGCGATAGAAGCGGCCAGAGCCGGAGAGCAAGGCCGAGGGTTTGCCGTTGCGGCTGATGAGGTTCGCCACTTAGCAAGCAATACCAGCAAACAAACCGGAAATATTAGGGTAATGATGCAATCGCTGGAGTCGGCGGCTCATCGGGTAAAAGCGGCAGTATCAGATAGCCGAATTGAAATGACTCATGCGATGCAATCAAGTGAAGATGTTAAGCAGACATTTTCTGAGATTGAATCGTCAATCGGGCAAATTCATCAACGTGTCGAACAGATTTCGGTGGCAGCGGAAGAGCAGGAAAGAACAACGAATGAAGTGAGTGAAAACATTCGTCATATTTCTAGCCAAGGCGACAGCACAAAATTGCAGTTAGAAACGTTAATCGCGAGTGCAGAAGAAGTGGCTGATATTGGCGCACAACAACAGGCTATGCTCAACAAATACCGTTTGGGGTAGTCCTGGCACCACACAACGGTATCGAGCGCTCTGTTGTATGCGGCAACAAAAGCGGTTTACATTTTAGCCTTAGCCGTCGTTTGGCCGAAATGCCTTAAATGGTTGAAGCAACATGTGCCCAATTTTCTGCTCTTGTGGTTTGCGAAAGTAGGGTAGCCCGATGACGACATCTTTATGGCCTAACGCGGGTTGCGCGCAATAAGAGCCGAAAATGCGATCCCAGATTGATAGGAAAAATCCATAATTAGCGTTGGTTTCTTTAATAATGACAGAGTGATGGACTCGATGCATGTCGGGCGTCACGATCAGGCGTCGTAGCCACTTATCGGCCTTAAGGTTGAGCTTTGCATTGCTGTGGTTGAACATGGCACTGGCGTTTAACACAACTTCAAAGATGACAACGGCAATGGGAGAAACCCCTAAAGCCAGCACCGCAGCCATCTTTATGACCATTGATAGGAGTATCTCTATTGGATGAAATCGTGCGCCGGTAGTTACATCGATATCTTGGTCGGCATGATGCATACGATGTAATCGCCAAAGGCAAGGAGTGGTGTGGAACAATCTGTGTTGAAAGTAGATTAAGGCGTCGAGTAAGATAACAGACAAGACAACGTTAAATATCAGAGGTAACGAGGTGAGGTTGAATAACCCGAACCCATGCTGTTGAGCAAGAAAAGCGACATCCATGGCCATGAGCGGCATAACGATTGCCAAAATAAGGCTATTAAGTCCGACTAAACCAAGGTTGTTACTCCAGCGTACCCATTTACTTTGAGTTAATACTTTTCGTGGAGCCACAAACTCCCATAATGCGCAAAGCACTAATACTGATAAAAAGAATGCTAGCCTGATGCTTGTTTGATTATCCATCGCGTTCACTCCTTGCTGTGCTACAATCGCGCCGTTTTTTACAGTCAGTCTATTATCATATGCGAATTCATCAATTACACACGCTTTATCAAACAAGATTGGAAAGATCGACAAAACCTTTTAATGCTCGGGGAGCAAAGGTAAAACGCTGCTCTTATTGCCAAATTGCTATGCCTCATTGCACTTGTGGCTACCAGCCTGATGTTGAAAGTGGGTTAGCTACCATGATCATCATGTCTGACAACGAAATTCTCAAGCCGAGCAATACTGGCCGACTGATAGCAGATGTGGTTAAAGAAACCTATGGGTTTGAATGGAGCCGTACCGAGCCAAATGAAGACATGCTTGCTATCTTGGCGGATGAACAATACCAGCCCGTTATTGTCTTCCCAGAAGAGTATGTGGAAAACACAAATAGATTGGTCACGTCATTTAAGCAATCAACGACAATGTTTAATGCTTCTAAGAAGCCATTGTTGATATTTTTGGATGGTAGCTGGCGAGAAGCACGTAAGATGTTCAGAAAGTCACCTTACCTCGAGAACTTACCTGTATTTTCAGTAAATCCGAGAGTTGTCTCGCAATACATCATGAGAAAGTCCGAAAATGAAAATCATTTAGCAACCGCAGAAGTGGCAAGCCTTGTCATTGGAGAGGCTGGAGAGCCAAAGGCCGCAGAGGTACTAGCGGGGTGGTTTGATGTGTTTAATGAAGGCTACATGCTCAGTAAGACCCGAATTAAGCCGGATCTGAGTAAGCCGTGCTTAACATCCTATATTGAAAATGGTTTCCATAAACTGTCATAAAAATAACGAGTTAAGTGCAAAACCGTATTATTATGTCGTTTACGTAATAAGCAGTCGGTCTAGCTCACATTATTAATCAGCTCTGGGTCACGGATTGTAGGGCCAATTTATGGATAATGGCATTCAGTTATATTTTATCTATTGATACACATTCTAGGAGAGAAATATGTATTACGGCTTTGATGTCGGCGGCACGAAAATAGAGTTCGGGGCTTTCAATGAAAAGCTAGAACGTGTTGCGACGGAGCGTGTTCCTACACCAGGAGACGATTACCCTAAATTGGTAGAGACTCTCGCTGCAATGGTAGCGAAGTACGATCAAGAATTTAAGACAGAAGGTTCTATCGGTATTGGTATACCGGGAATGGAAGACGCCGACGACGGCACCGTACTGACCACCAATGTTCCTGCAGCAAAAGGCAAACCGCTACGTACTGATTTAGAGGCTAAAATTGGCCGAACTGTACGCATCGATAATGACGCCAACTGTTTTGCATTGTCTGAAGCATGGGATGAAGAACTGGCAGACGAACCATCAGTACTTGGACTGATTTTGGGTACTGGCTTTGGTGGCGGTATCGTCATTGATGGTAAAGTGTTCTCAGGACGTAACCATGTTGCAGGTGAATTAGGTCACGCTCGCTTGCCTATCGACGCTTGGTTTCACCTAGGTGAAAACGCGCCTTTGCTACAATGTGGCTGCGATAAAAAAGGCTGTATTGATAACTACTTGTCTGGCCGTGGCTTTGAACTATTGTATGCACATTATTACGGTGAGAAGCTTAAAGCGATTGACATCATTCAGCGTCAAGCTGAAGGTGAAGAAAAAGCAGTAGAACATGTTGAGCGCTTCATGGAGTTGCTAGCCATTTGTTTTGCAAACTTGTTCACTCAACTTGACCCACATGTTGTTGCTTTAGGTGGCGGCCTCTCAAATTATGACCTTATTTATGAAGAGCTGCCTAAGCGTATCCCTAAGTATCTACTGTCTGTCGCAAAAGTACCGAAGATCATCAAAGCGAAGCACGGTGATTCAGGTGGTGTTCGTGGTGCTGCATTCTTAAATATTAAGTAATTGTTTACTTAAATTTGCCTCACACAAATTAAAAAGCCCCGCAGAATGACTCTGCGGGGCTTTTTTGTTTAGTCGTCTTTTTTCTTACCGACACCTAGGTTTTCTTTTTTCGCTAGGGTGATTTTGCCAAAGCCTAACTTTCTGAAATGGTTGTCTCTGTAGTCACGAACGGCTTTGGTGCTAGAGATAGCTTCGATTTGCTGTTCCATCTTTAGGTAATCGCTAATATCGATGCCTTCTTCTTCAGCCACCGCTTCGTGAATATTGCGATGTTTCTCATAAGAGAAAATAAGCGTTTTGTCTTCGTTTTTGTAACTATAAAGAATTGTGCGTGCCATAAAAATCGTACTCTAAAACAGTTTATGGAAATTTTGCTGCACTCTAACCTAGTTAAACCAGAGTAACAAGAGGGCAGCAATAGCAAGGGGGAGATAAGCGTTAAACTCGCCCTTGTAAAGGAATGATAGTCACTAACTCACCTTGTTTCACGGTATCAACGTCTGGCGTGATTTCTATCAGACAGTTTGCTTCGCTCATTGAGCGTAAAATGCCAGAACCTTGCTTGCCTGTTGTTTTCACTTCGATACGACCTTGTGCGTTGAAGCTAAACACGCCTCGGCTAAATTCGGTTCGGCCCATGCGAGAGCGTAGGTTCTCACTGGCTGTTGCTTGGACTTTTGCAGGCATCCAGTTTTGCTCGCCTTGCATTTTACGTAGTGCAGGCTCAACAAAGTTTATCAATGACACCATGACAGCAACAGGGTTGCCTGGTAAACCGAAGAATGGTTTGTCATTAATCTTACCAAAGGCTAACGGTCTGCCCGGACGCATATTGATTCGCCAGAAGTTAATTTGTCCTAACTCTTCTAGAACCGTTTTAATGTAGTCGGCATCGCCAACAGATACACCACCGGATGTCACAACAACATCAGCGAGGTGAGATGCCTTTTGAAGTGCATCGGCCATGACTTGGTGATCGTCTTCAAGAATACCTAAGTCAATAACTTCGCAGCCGAGTTGAGTCAGGACACCTTTGATCGTGAATCGATTTGAATCATAGATACGATTAGGTTCTAGAGTTTCTCCTGGAGCTTGAACTTCATCACCGGTTGAGAACATCGCGACTTTGATTTTACGTGTCACGTTAATGCGGTTATAGCCCAAAGAGGCGATCATTCCCATTTCAGGGGATGCAATGCGAGTACCTGAGCTAAACACGGGCTGACCTTTCGCTAAGTCTTCGCCTGCTTGACGTACGTTTTGTCCCGGTTTGATGCCAGAAGATGAAAACGTGACGATGTCACCGTCTTGTGTTGACTGTTCTCGCATTACAACGGTATCTGCGCCCTCTGGAGTAGGGGCTCCGGTCATGATTTTTACGGTTTGCCCTGCTAACAGTTCCTGATCATAGCTTTGGCCTGCCATGACTTCAGCAACCAGTTGGTATTGTGGGCGGTCGACATCATCACCGCGAATGGCGTAACCATCCATTGCGGAGTTAGTGTAAGCCGGTACGTGAATCGGTGACGTTATATCATCAGCAAGGACACGGCCATAACTGTTTTCAAGAGACGCCTCTTCAACCTCAATTAAGCTTGCCACTTGTTCCAAAATCGCCGTTTGACCTTGCTCTACTGACAAAAAAGCAGGAGACAGGATGTCACAACAAGAAGAAGCGGCGGATGGTTTACATGCTGCACTTTCTATTTTGTTGGCCTTTGATTCACAGCTGTTATCTAACCGTTTGCTCTTGCCTTTAGAGTAGTCGATGACAAATTCTGAGATGGCATTTAAGTTGTTAATATCGAGCAGAGGTAAATCAATGTTCAAGGCTTGATCGCACGCGACGGCAATGATGTTAGTGTCTGTAGTATGTAGCCACGGTTTACCCAATGTCTCTCGATTGAGTTCGATTTTTGGAAAGGCGATGTTTTTGCAGCCTTCGACTAAAATGAGGTCTAACTTTTCGCAATCAAAGCGACTTAACAAGTATTCAAATTCAGCTTCTGCTTCTGGCGTTTCAGTCATCAAAACATGGCGATTTCTTGAACCGATCAACATTTGACTCGCGCCTGCTTTACGTAAGCGATAGCTGTCTTTACCCGGCTTATCAACGTCAAAATCATGGTGAGCATGTTTTAGTACACCAAGACGTAAACCTTTATCTGTCAGCATTGGTAGTAAGGCTTCAAGTAGCGTTGTTTTACCTGTGCCGCTGTATGCTGCAAACCCAAGAACGGGTATCGCGATAGGAAGAGTTAGGCTCATAGTAAAGTTCCAAATTGTTCGAGTTCTTGAGGAGTATTCAAGTTGATAAATGAGGTCTTGTCGTGACTAAAATCTACGTACTTTGTTTTACATTCGTCATAAAGAAGGATGATCTTACGATCCCCTCTATCCAAAAAAGCCTCGAGTTTTGGCAGAACACGCCTATGAAATAGGGTAAAGACAGGCTGTAGATGCTCGCCATCATGAGCCACCAAAATATCGAGCTCAGATGTCATGGCTTGTTTGAATTGTGATACCAGATCGTTGCTGATTAAAGGGCTATCACAAGGCACGAACCCAACCCAATCGGTATTAGCGTGCAGTAATCCCGCGTGAATTCCGCCGAGAGGGCCGGGATAGCCTTTGAATTCGTCCGCAATGACGGGGGCGTATTGTTGATATTGCTCTACATTGCGATTGGCGTTGATAACGATACTGTCGGTTTGAGGAAGTAGTTTGCGTTGTACCAATTCTATTAATGGTGTGCCGTTAAGCTCAACAAGACCTTTGTCTTTTCCACCCATTCTGGTGGCTTGTCCACCAGCTAGAATAACCCAACTAATTGGCGTTGGAGATTGCATAGTCACTCTCTTGGATCAGTTGTAGCAAGGGCTTTTCTACGATGCTCTGATCGTCTATTAGCCACTGCTTTTTACACAACTCAGTCAGAGCGTTGGTTTGATGACTGGTAATCACGAGGCTTGATCCTCGCTTTATCAAGTCTTGGCACATAATGACTAAGCGTGAAATGGATTCTTGATCTAGGCTTGCACTTGGTTCGTCCATCAACAAGATAGCAGGGGAAAGCACCCAAGCTCTCGCCATGGCAACTCGCTGTTTTTCTCCACCAGACAACAATGAAATATGTTCATTTGCTAGTGTTTCGAGACCAACCATTCGCAGCGCTGTGATCACATCATTGCGTTTCTGCAATTTGGATTTCGCGCTGTATTTTATCCCATAAGCGACGTTTTGATAAACGCTGCCATCAAATAGATAGGGAGTTTGATGCAAATAGATGACATCGGTACGAGTTTTAATACCCAAAAGACGTTTTAACCAAGGGGTTTTGGTTGAGTTCACGGTTCCAGTCGTTGGATTTAACAATCCGGACATGATTTTTAACAGTGTGGTTTTGCCTACGCCATTATCACCTTTGAGGTAGATGGCATCATTAGGACCAAGCGTTAAATCTGTAACGTGAAAAAGCGTACGCTGTTTAAACCGCATAGATAGGTTTTGAATCGACAGCTGAATCGTCATATGGCTATATCCTATGTACGCAGATAACCTTTGCCTCGAACCGAGGACAAAGAAAAATTAAGTATCAAGGCTAATGCCAGCAATACCATGCCTAAAGCGACCCCCTGAGCAAAAGCGCCTTTTTGACTTTCCATCGCAATGGCTGTCGGGATATTTCGGGTCATTTCCATGATATTGCCTCCTACCATCATCGAGCAGCCAACTTCCGTTATTATTCGAGAAAATCCGGCAATGGTTGCAGCGATGAGTGGAAACCGATTTTCCCACAATAACGTGGTAATAACATGGGGAATAGACGCCCCCAAGGTTAAAGATGTTTCGAGTGCTCGCTTATCACTGGCTTGCAGTGCGCCGTGCATCATGGAGACCAGTATAGGAAAGCAAATCAGCATTTGGCCAAATACCATGGCCTTTTGAGTGAAGAGCATTTGCCAATCACCTAATGGACCGGAGCGAGATAACATCATGTAAAGCAATAGGCCTATCACAACAGTCGGAACCGCTTGCAGCGTATTGATTAAAGACAGTAACGTCCAACGGCCAGGAAAGTGGCAATACGCCAAGACAAATGCGCAAATCAGTGAGGGTATTAATACCAACAGAAGTGCGGTGACCGAAACCGAAAAGGATACGCCCACAATGGTCCAAAGTTGACTATCAAAACTTATCAACAATTGAAATGCATCGAGTGTCGTTTGCCACAACTGCATTGTTATTTCGCCGCGCTAGCGACAAACAGTTGTTTGCCTTGCAGTTTAAAACTATTTATCAAAGTTTGACCTTTTTCGTTCACGAGCCAATCACTGAATATTTTGGCTCCTTGATAGTTAATATCAGGGTAGCGTTTTGGATTTATCAAAATAACTTGGTAGGGATTAAACAGGCGCTTATCTCCTTGAACTGCGACCGTTAAATCAACCTTAGATTGGTATGCTAGCCAAGTACCTCTGTCTGTGAGGGTATAAGCTTGCATCTCTGATGCCATGTTTAATGTTGGTCCCATACCTTGGCCTACTGAGCGGTAGCCACCAAAATTGGGCTCCACTTTTGATTGAGCCCATAAGTTAAGCTCTTTTTTGTGCGTGCCAGAGTCGTCACCACGGGAAACAAAATATGCATTGTTTGCGACGATTTCTTGGAAAGCTTTGGTGACCTCCGCTTCACCCACAATGTTAGCTGGATCAGATTTAGGCCCCACGACGACAAAATCATTATACATCAACGCTCGTGCAAGTACGCCGTACCCTTGTTCAACGAACTTAGCTTCTGCTTTCGGTGCGTGAGTCATCACCAAGTCTACATCGCCATTTTGGCCCATTCGTAAAGACTTGCCCGTACCCGCTGCAATGACGTCGACTTGATAACCGGTGTCCTTTTGAAACTGAGGTAACAAGTAATCAAGCAACCCCGAATGGTAAGTGCTGGTTGTGGTCGCTAATCGGATATGAGGCAGTTGCTCTGTTGCGTGAGCAGAATATGAGAACGTTGCGGCAGCGATAAGCGGTAAAATTGTGTATTTCATACAGTGTCCATTTCTCTTTGATGAAAATCTTACAACATCACTAGCAATCCTAATGCCAACATTCATTGGGCAAAAAACCACAAAATATTGTGCGTTACGTTTAAATTTACCGTTTTTTATCAGTTAATTATTTGAGTTAGGACAAAATGTCGCACATACTTACCGTCGTCTTCAAATCAGATTGGTACACTCTGTCCCAGTCATTGTATTAAGGTTCTACAATGTCTCATTCCGTTGGCTCTAGTTTAAGTAATCATGCTAAGTATCGCGCTTTTTCAGTCTTAGTCGTTGATGATGAACAGGGTATGCAAACAATTTTACAAAAAGCGTTGGGAAAATGGTTCTCAAAGGTGGATTGTTGCGGAAGCATTGAACAGGCGGAGCAGTTAAGAAGCGCAAATCATTATGATTTAATTGTACTGGACATCAATTTACCCGGACGCTCTGGGATAGAATGGACGGAAGCGTTCAATGATCCTGACAGACGCTGCGATATCATCTTCATGACAGGCTATGCCGATTTGGAAACCGCGATAAAAGCACTCAAACTAGGTGCGACCGATTTTATCCTTAAACCCTTCAATCTCGAGCAAATGTTGCAGTCAGTGCAACGCTGTATGGATAAGCGACTTGCCGA
This sequence comes from Vibrio tapetis subsp. tapetis, assembly GCF_900233005.1. Lineage (NCBI taxonomy): Bacteria > Pseudomonadati > Pseudomonadota > Gammaproteobacteria > Vibrionales > Vibrionaceae > Vibrio > Vibrio tapetis. The sequence continues at coordinate 698,685 of NZ_LT960611.1, read as the reverse complement.
GCGAATGCACACCGCATTACAGCATGATGTAAACCGCTACAATAACAGTGAAATCATTGGCGGCTCAGAAAAAACACGTTTGTTAAAGCAGCTGATCAGTCAATTTTCTCCTTCTAAAGCTTCCATTTTAGTGGAAGGAGAGTCGGGGACTGGCAAAGAGCTTGTTGCTCGTGGTATTCATCATGCAAGTGAGCGTTCAGGCCCTTTTGTTCCCGTTAACTGCGGTTCTATTGCGCCTGAATTACTGGAAAGCGAACTATTTGGTCATACGTCGGGCGCCTTCACTGGTGCTAAAAAATCTCGGGAAGGGTTATTTCGAGTCGCGCACGGTGGGACGCTGTTTTTGGATGAGATTGGTGAAATGCCACTGGCTATGCAGTCTTCGTTGTTAAGAGTATTAGAACAACGAACGATCAGGCCTGTCGGGACTGAGAAGGAGATAAGTATTGATGTTCGTATCGTGGCGGCAACAAACCGCAACTTAAAAGAGCAAGTCGAAGCAGGTCAATTTAGAAAAGATCTCTATTATCGTTTAAATGTCCTCAAAATTGATGTGCCAGCATTACGTGAGCGAACAACTGATCTTATTGAACTCGTGCCTTATTTTACTCGTATTTTGTCGAAGGAACTGGGAATGCCAGAGCCGATGTGGGCTCATGAAGATGTCATCGCGTTACATGACTATGAGTGGCCGGGTAATGTTCGCGAACTTAAAAACCTAATAGAGCGCTGCATCCTACTGGGTAAACCACCGGCTCACTATTGGAGAGAGCTTAATGGCACCCCTGATATTGTACCTAACCGAGTTACAGTGACATTGTCACAAGGTGCTGAGCTTCCGACAATGCCAGATTACCGTACCGATGAAATTAGTGGTTATCCAAACCTTTGGACCTTGAAAGATGTTGAAAAATCACACATTCGGCAGGTCGTTGATTTCAATGATGGCAATAAATCTGCCGCTGCTCGTCAACTCGGTGTCGCAAGAAAAACATTAGAACGAAAGTACAAAGAGTGGGAAGAAGGTGAAGAGTCGTATGCCAACCAATAAAACTGGGGTCTTTGGTAGTCTTCGTCTTTGGCAGATTCGTTTTCACACGATGGTGCGCTATCGGTTGTTGTTACTCACGTCGGCTCCAATCATCTTAACGCTACTGGCACTGGTGGGTATTACTTTGTATTGGTCGACGCATTACTCTTGGCAAAATGCGCTGGTTAATGTTGAAGAAAAACTCTCGGTTGCAGAAAACAGCATCGAGATCCTCCAAGAGAAACAAGAACAAAGTGTGGCAGCGACTGGCCAGAATTACTATTTTCGGCAGCAACTCGAGCATTCGTTAACCGAGTCGGACTCGTTTAAACTCTGGATGGAACAAACAAAAGTTAAACATCAGTTGGACTTCCTTCGCTGGGTTCCTACCTCTCAACGCAGCCAAGAGTCGCCAGTTTATGTACCACAGACGTATTTCGAAGTGGTTGATAAAGAAATACTAAGGCTAATCGATCCGAGATTACCTAATCAGGCACATGTCCCGTTATTAAATGGAACAGGGTTGGAATCAAGGGGCTTATTAAGTCGAAGTATTTTTCCTGTTATCTCAAATGAAGGTGAATTACTGGGCTACCTAGAAGGCGGACTATTATTAAATAACAGCACTGCGCTGGTGGATAAAATTAGAGACCTGATTTATCCCAAGCCTAATATGTTGCAACCGAGCAAAGGAACCGTCACTCTTTTTTTGGATGATCTAAGGATCAGTACCAACGTTCCGTTAGACAGTGAAGACAGTGTCGGTCGAGCAATAGGAACTCGAGTTTCTGCTGAAGTCAGGCATGCGGTGATAGGGGAAGGAAAACTCTGGATAGACAGAGCGTACGTATACGACGATTGGTATGTTACTGCTTATCAGCCGTTGCACGACCAACAAGGTGAGGTCATTGGTATGTTGTATACCGGTTATCTGATCTGGCCTCTTATCAAAGTTTATATTACTAACCTCGGGGAAATTAGCCTTACTATTTTAGCCTTGCTGTTGATCTCTGGCATGATGGTTTATCGCGGGTCTCGAGACTTATTTCAGCCAATTGAGCGTATTCACCATGTGGTCAAGTCCGTGCAGGCAGGGCGACACAAACGTATTGGCCAGTTGGGATTAGACTCTCAACATGAATTGATGTCCCTTGCGAGCCAGTTTGATCAAATGCTCGATCTATTGGATAGGCGTAATAGCGAAATAAAACAGGCCTCGGAGCTATTAGAAGAGAAAGTAGAGCGTCGCACAGTTAAACTGAAACACCAAACTGAACAGTTAGAGTTACATATTAAGCTACTGCACCAGACAAGAGACAAACTGGTCGTAAGCGAGAAACTGGCGGCGTTAGGTGAATTGACGGCAGGCATCGCCCATGAAATTAACAACCCAACCGCGGTTATTCTTGGTAATGTTGAACTGCTCAAATTTGAGCTCGGAGACAACGCCGACGGCGTGGAAGATGAGATTCAGACCATATTGAACCAAATCGACCGTATCAGGAATATCACCCGAAGTTTATTGCAATATAGCCGTCAAGGTGGAATTCAAGACGAAATCACATGGCAACATGTCAACCCGATCGTCGAAGAAAGCCTTACCTTAGTGAAAACAGGTAGTAAGAAACGTAACATTACGTTTATCACCGAGTTAAACGCCAAAGCCGTTGTAGAGATGAACCGCCATCAGTTATTGCAGATATTGGTGAATCTAGAAATGAATGCGATACACGCAATGGAAAGCGAAGGGTCGATCATCCTTAGCAGTGAAGACTGGTTAGAAAATGGAGACGTGATTGGCGTTGTGGTTCATGTTACCGATCAAGGGTGTGGCATCGCCCCTGAACGCCTTAAACGTGTATTTGATCCTTTCTATACAACGAAGCGCGATGGTACCGGGCTTGGCTTATCTGTTAGCCAAAGTATTTTGAGCCAAAATGGTGGAGAAATTACCGCTGAATCAGAGTCGGGCAAAGGCAGTCGTTTTTCTATTTATTTACCGCTCAAGGCCAATCATGTCGATATCTTAGAAGTAGGGTAATGGCTCTCATTGTGTAGGCTAACTTGATAAATAGATTTGATAAGCTGGATATTGACGAAAAATGGTGAATCTACTTGCATCTATACTCTAACGCGAGTACGGTTGCACCGTTTTTTTAACGCTAACTGTAGGTAATAGGTTTTGATTTCAACCGCAAATATCACGCAACAATTTGGTGCTAAGCCACTATTTGAAAACATTTCAGTCAAATTTGGTGAAGGCAATCGCTATGGCCTGATCGGCGCTAATGGGTGTGGTAAGTCTACATTCATGAAGATTTTGAGCGGAGAGCTAGAACCTACAGGTGGTAACGTAAGTACTGATCCTAACGAACGCGTTGCAAAACTGAGCCAAGATCAGTTCGCATACGAAGAGTTCAGTGTTATCGACACCGTTATTATGGGTCACAAAGAACTGTGGACTGTAAAGCAAGAGCGTGACCGCATTTACTCGCTGGCTGAAATGAGCGAAGAAGACGGCATGAAAGTGGCCGATCTCGAAACAGAATTTGCTGAAATGGACGGTTACACTGCGGAATCTCGCGCAGGTGAATTACTACTGGCCGTTGGTATTCCATTAGAGCAACACTTTGGCTTGATGAGCGAAATCGCCCCAGGTTGGAAATTGCGTGTTCTTCTGGCACAAGTATTATTTGCTGAACCGCATATCATGCTGCTTGATGAACCAACGAACAACTTGGACATGGATACCATCCGTTGGTTGGAGCAAACGCTGAACCAACGTAACTGTACTATGATCATCATCTCGCATGACCGTCACTTCTTAAACAGTGTTTGTACCCATATGGCTGACTTGGATTACGGCGAACTTAGCCTATTCTCTGGCAACTACGATGAATACATGACGGCAGCAACGCAAGCTCGTGAGCGTCTGTTATCTGATAACGCAAAGAAGAAAGCGCAAATCGCTGAACTTCAAACTTTCGTATCTCGTTTCTCTGCTAACGCATCTAAAGCGAAGCAAGCGACATCTCGTGCTAAGCAAATCGATAAGATTCAGCTTGATGAAGTGAAAGCGTCTAGTCGTCAAAACCCATTCATTCGTTTTGAGCAAGACAAAGAGCTATTCCGTAATGCTCTAGTGGTTGAAAACCTGACTCAAGGCTTTGAAGAAGATCTGTTCTCTGACTACAGCACTATCTTTGAAGTGGGTGAGCGCGTTGCGATCATCGGTGATAATGGCGTCGGTAAAACAACGCTACTTAACACACTAATGGGTCAATTAGCTCCACGTTCAGGTGAGTTTAAGTGGTCTGAGAACTCAACACTGGGTTACTACGCTCAAGATCATGCTCATGAGTTTGAAGAAGACATGAACTTGTTTGACTGGATGGGTCAATGGCGTAGTGAAGGTGAAGATGAGCAAGTTATTCGTAGCTTCCTTGGTCGTATGCTTTTCTCTCAAGACGACATCAAAAAATCAGTAAAAGTCCTTTCTGGTGGTGAGCAAGGTCGTATGCTTCTTGGTAAAATCATGATGCATCGTCCGAATATCCTATTAATGGATGAACCAACGAACCACATGGATATGGAGTCAATTGAATCGTTAAACTTGGCACTAGAGAACTATAAGGGCACATTGTTCTTCGTTTCTCATGACCGTCAGTTCGTAGACTCTTTGGCGACGCGCGTTCTTGAAATCAGAGACAACAAAATTCATGACTTCAAAGGCACCTACGCTGAGTTCTTGAAAAACCGTGGTGTTGAATAACCCGTAATTATTGACGCCGTATCAACAACGTTACTGGTTAGACTGTAGCCTAGGTCTATTTCAGATTGAAAACGCCCCTCTGTTTAAATAGAGGGGCGTTTTTATTTGAACGATAGGGATAGCAACATTGGGTTTAACAACAACAGACCGTTTGTCGTGAGTTGTTATCAGCACCATCAAACCGCCTAAGCATAGCGAAATTGCTCCACCACTTTGAGTAGCCGATTACTCGCACTACTCACGTCTTCACTACTTGAAACAGAAATGGACACAGACTCTTTGGTGTCCGTTGCCAGCTCTGCAATGTGCGTGATATTTCTATCGATATCGGCAGATACCATCGCTTGCTCTTCTGATGCGGTAGCAATCTGAGAGTTCATGTCAAAAATCGCACTCACTTCAGTCACAATACGTTGAATCGCGGTAACGGCTTCAATGGTATGTTGATTGGTGTTACTCGCACGAGACAGACTGTTTTGCATCAGGCCGACGGTTTGTTGGACCCCCTGGCTTAGCCCGTCAATGGTTCCTTCGATCTCGACGGTCGATTCGTTAGTCCGTTTCGCTAATTGACGAACTTCGTCTGCGACCACGGCGAAACCACGGCCATTTTCCCCCGCTCGAGCGGCTTCAATCGCGGCATTCAGTGCCAGTAGGTTAGTTTGTTCAGTAATCTCACGTATGGTCGAAACAACGGAATGAATCTCGGTACTTTGTTGCTCCAACGCTCTGACCAGCTTTTGGGAGTCGGTAATGTTATTGGTGAGATCTTGAATGCTGTCCCCGGCAATGTTGGTTAAACGCATACTTTCTTCGGCATCTACTTTTACGGTATGCGCAGTATGGGCGGCATTTTCAATATTAGAGGCTATCTCATTGGTGGTCATCAGAAGTTGATTGACGGCCGTCGCGATGGAGGTGGACTCCAGCTGTTGCTGCTCTGCATTGTTTAAGCTGGCTTTTGCTGCTGACTGAGAAGACCCTGCCGCACCCGATAACTGTTCTGTTACGTTGGCTATCTCTTGAATACTCAGTTGTAATTTGCCGACAAATACATCAAAGGCTTGGCTCAATTGAGCGAGTTCGTCTCCGCCACGATCGTTCATACGAACGGTGAGGTCGCCGTTACCTTCCGCAATGTTTTGCATCATCTTTTTAACGTTGAGTAGCCTGGCAGAAATTTTGTAGCTGAGCGTGACTAAACACAATGAAACAACCGAAGCAATGCTGATTCCTAGCAGTTTAAGATTATTGGTGACGTTAACCCGCATGGAGGAAACCATACTGCTAATCGCCAACTGCATTTGATCAAACGCTTTCTCAGTTTGGTGAACATTACTACGAAGCTCTCCACGCATGCCTGACTGGTGATCAAGCCCACGTACGACCATCGCATCATATAAGTCGGTTAAAGTGCTTTGATAGCGATCTGAGAGCGTTTTGACGGCTTTCGGCGCTAGAAACAACTGAGTACGATAAGCTTTCCATTTAGATTGAAATAGGGCGACTTGTTCGGCATTGGGGTCTAACAAAAATCGATGCTGGAGATCGATTACTTGCATCAAGCCCAATGAGAGATTGGCGTTATTTTGCTCATCAACCAATTGAGTCAATTCAGACTCGGTGTTGGTTAGTTCACCAAGTAAGCCCGCATTTAAGTCAAATCCGACTTTTTCAGTTTGCTGTGCTAACCGATTAAACTGGATTTTATAGCTATCTAACGTACTGCGGATAAGATTAAAGTCAGTATCAAGGAGCTCTGGGTATTGATTTAGAATGGCTTCCAAGTCCGTAACCTGTTCTATAAGCTTATTATGATTAGTATTGAATTTTGATACGTATTTTGGGTCGTTCCTGCTTAGAAAATCTTTTTCATTTCGTCTTAACATCAACAGTGCAGTTTCACTACTGCCGTTAAGTTCTTGGGCTACCTGAAGCATTTTAAGCTCTTCAAGCGCATGGTTTTCGTAAAACGCGTAAATACCCATGCAGGCTAATAAAAACGCCGTAACAAATAATAACTTTGCTTTGATGGTAATGGATGAAAACAGCCCGAGATTACCCTGATCTAATTGCATAATTGAACTCCTAGCACGGCGAATTACCCAGTTTAAAAACGGGTAAAGCAACGATGGACTCCGCAGTGATTAGTGTTCGACGACACTTTTACCTTGAACACAGGTTCTAGGTGTCCGGAAATCCTACCTGACGTAATGCCTGCTAGCTTGTCTTTATGACAGTTATGTTAATTATTGATGACAGGCACTAATAAAGTCTTAGCATAGGAAAGTGAATATGCAAGCGCGCTAATACACGCGCTAGATATAGGGGTAACGGGTTCGATAATCCGGGTTAGTTGGCGCCTTTGACGTCAAAGTCGACTTTCTCGGCACCAGTAAATACTTGAAACCTTAGGCCTTTTGCACGAGCGATCGTGGTGATACCAAACTTCTTCGCTAAATCTAACCCCATCTGAGTTACACCTGAACGTGACAAGAGTACAGGGATGCCCATTTGAGCTACTTTGATCACCATCTCAGAGGTGAGACGGCCAGTGGTGTAAAAAAACTTGTCTTCACCGGTTTCTTGCTTTAACCAAAGTTCACCTGCCAAGGTATCAACCGCATTGTGCCTGCCAACATCTTCGACAAATGATAAGACGGAGTCTTTGTTGCAAATCGCACAGCCATGAACCGCTCCGGCTTTACGGTAGGTATCGTTATAATGGGTAAGCGCTTCCAAGGCAGAATAGATCTCAGATTGTTTTAATGTCACTTGGGGAACTTGATACTCTTCGAGCTTTTTCATTACGTTGCCGTACATGGTTCCTTGCCCGCAGCCTGAAGTGACGGTTTTCTTTTTTAACGCAGCTTCGAGGTGATCGGTATTTTCCTTCGTGACTACGGCGGCTGAATGAGTTTGCCAATCAATGATGACGGAATCAATGGCAGTCGGATCTTCTAAAAATGCTTGGTTTTTAAGGTACCCCAACACCAATGCTTCTGGGCGAGAACCTAATGTCATTAAGGTCACTATTTCTTTCCAATTAAGCAGGACGGTTAATGGACGTTCACAAGCGACTTCTTTGATGAGCTTTTCACCATACTCGTCGTACACTTCAACTTCTTGGGTTTGAACCGGTGCTGTTCCAGATGTAATGAAATTTGGTAATTGGGACACGAGGAAATCCTTACTCTTTTATGGTATTCGGGTGTGTTACAGGTGCTTTCAATTAAGCAATTATTGCACCACTTTAACTTAGCTTGTTGCGGTTGAATACAGTAGTACTAGCAACTGGCGTGAGAATTGCTTAGTAATTGATAAGTAAATCGACTGCGTAGGATTATTACTCCAAAATTTGGCACAGTAATCCCAGCGAGTGAATGAATCAAAATCAGTTCTATATAAGGTAATCATCGATAATGACGCTATCAAAAACCGAAGACCGTTGGCCTATTGAATGCCTTATTGAGGCTAAGGAAGTCACCAGTGGACGTTGGAGTGTGACGCAATGGCAGTGGGCAGACGTCATTCTTCAACCTTCATCGTCAGGTAAGCCTGAAGGGGATGCGTGGATACTCGCCCTTGAACTGTTCCGCGACGAACGTACGGATTACCGCTTTAACTTGAGCTCACAGCAACCTAAGTTATTTCTAGCCATTGAAGAGGAGAATGAGCGATTAAAACCGATTACGCTCACCGCATCTCAGTCTATTGCTGGCAACTTCTTAGATGGAGATTACCTTGTGTTATCCATCGACATGCCGCTAGCAATACAAGCATGGATGGAAGCCTATATTGGTCGTCACGGTGAACTATTAGAGCAGCGACGTAAGAAACGTAAAGGGGCAGGGCGTTCTAGTGGCAAATAACTTTTTTAAGCGATGGTCTGACAATAAACTCGCAAAACAAGAAGAAAATCAAAAGCTTGATAACGTCGACGTTGAACAAGTAACAGAACGCACGATCGATCCTGTCGCGGTAGGTCAAAACGCTAAGCATGCAGAACCTCGCTCGTTTGAAGCCAATAGCCTTGTAGAGGAAGAGACTCAAGAGCTTGAATTTCTTCCAGAAATCGCGGCGGGTTCTGACCATATTGAATCTTTAAGCGTTGCTAATATTTTGGCTGATGGCATAAAAGGCAGTGTTAAAAAACAAGCATTAAGAAAGCTGTTTTTGTCTGGTGAGTTTGCAGAAGTTGATAGGCTTAATGACTACGATCACGACTATAAAGCGGTGAAGAGCTTGTCGACAGATGCAGCAAGCCAACTTAGAAACTGGCTTAACGACTCAGTAGAGAATGACGCTGGCCATACTGACGTGACCGTTGACGAAACAAATCAATCACAAGACGAGGCTCTGCAAGGCTGTGATCATCAAGACCCTGATCAACCTGAACAGAATGACGGAATAGAGGAAGACAAAGCGGCGCACGACCAAGAAGGGAGTAAACGAGAACTCGCCGCAGCAGAAACGACACAAAACTTTGAAGCCAATAATGAGAACCATTCAGTAAACTTGGGCGTTGGCGACAAATAGTACCACTTAAAATACCGGTACATTTTGACGTAATCACAAAATCATCAATTGAGACAATTTGTCACACATAAATTGTGGGTTAAGCAAAAATATAGACTTTAGTCCCTGATATACGCCGATTTAAAGTTGGTGCAGTACTTGCAAAGTAAGCGGTATAAAAACAATGAAGCCGTGAACTGAAGCAATGTTGAAATCACTTTTAGAATCATCCTCATCTGATAATGGTAAGGCTCGGTGCTTTGCCGTAGAAAACACCGTCGAGTTAACGAACTTGATCCCACCTACGGTCAGTTACAATAGTACTGGCCATCTAGTCGTTATTGGCCCGATATCTATCCTAAAAGATTTGGCACCTCAATTAACAGAAATGGCGACGGTTACTTTCTTATGTACCGATAATCAACTCGCGCTATCTGGTTCTGATCTATCTCGCGTTGATGCTGTCGATAATGCCGAACCTCTTGACCGTTTGTATTTTTCTAAGCGCATTCACGTTACTGGATTTCTAGGGACATTTCAGGTGTCGGTAGAGGTCAATGGCGTGATGGAAAATCTCGCTCAGGTGGCAATTGGTAAAGATCGCTTTGATCTCGTGCTAGACATGACACTGACCAGCCATATGAGTGAAGAAGTCCCTGTGCCGGGTTATTATCCTGTTGGTCGTGGTTATCCAAAATTGGCTGAAGCTTTAACTGAAATCCCGACGTTAATGGGAACCTTCGATAAGCCAAAGTTCTTCCGGTTAGATACAGACAAATGTGCTCATAGTTCTCGTGGTGTTAAAGGTTGTGATCGTTGCGTAGACGCTTGTCCTGCTGGCGCATTAACCAGTGACGGTAACGATGAGATTGGCCATAAAATCCAAATTAATCCGTATTTGTGCCAGGGGGTTGGTACATGCGCAACGGCATGCCCAACCGAAGCCATCTCCTACGCATTGCCTGAACCAGAACAAACGCAAAAATTCATTGAAAACCTGTTAGCTAACTATAAAAAAGCAGGGGGCATGAATCCAATCATCCTTTTTTGTAGTGAAAGGCATGAAAGCTATAACGTCATGGCGTTAAAAGCGCTTCCAGATAATGTGATTCCGGTTGAGCTAGAAGATCTGCCATCGGTAGGAATTGACACATGGTTTGCTGCATTAACTAATGGTGCATGCCAAGTTATGTTTGCTGCAAGTCTGCATATGCCAGAAACAATCAAACGCGTGCTGGGACAAGAAGTTGAAGTCGCTAAACAGCTGTTAACTCAACTGGGCCTTGAGCCTAATCGCATTGATATCTTGTTTTTAGAGTCTATGCGTAATGGCTTACCTGAATTGATAGAAAGGCCTTTGGCGTTACTACTTGGCCCACTCGAAGGCAATAAGCGCCAACGTCTATTTACTGCGCTTGATAACCTAGCTCAGATATACACTCCAAAGCAACTTGAGACTCAAGTTTCGGCATCGGCGCCTTTTGGCAAGGTGAGTTGCGATGAAACGTCTTGCACTTTGTGTATGGGGTGTGTCGCCGTTTGCCCTACTGCCGCACTTCACAACGATGGTTCCTCACCCAAGCTTCAATTTATTGAACAAGATTGCATTCAATGTGGCATGTGTGAAAAAGCATGCCCAGAAAACGCCTTGACGCTTTCAAGCCAGTTCAACTGGGATCATGAAACAAGACAAACCCCTCAGGTTATTCATGAAGAAAAAGCCGCAGAATGCCTGAGTTGTGGAAAACCATTCGCACCTCAATCTATGATTACGATGTTGCAAGATAAGTTACGAGGTCACTCTCACTTCGCAAATGAAACTGCACTTAGCCGAATTGCGATGTGCGAAGACTGCAGAGTGATAGATATGTTTTCTACTCTGGCTGACAACCCAGAAAAACAATTGGATATATAGGAATAAGCATGACTCAAGAAACTCAATCAGTTCGTGCTGATATTTACAATTTGATCGCAACCTTATTGCGCCAAGCTCCTGACCAGCAATTGCTGGACTGGTTGTCTGAAATAGAGCTCGATGGTGCGAGTGAACAACCGATGACAAAGGCGTGGCAAGCACTGAGCTTGGCGGCCAAAGAAACGACACAAGAAAATTTAGCGGATGAGTATCAACATTTATTCATCGGCATTGGTCGAGGGGAGGTCATGCCTTTCGCATCATGGCATTTAACGGGGTCTTTAATGGAAAAACCGTTGGCCTTGCTTCGTAACGATCTGATTCAACTTGGGTTTGAAAGATCAGAAGGGACAAAAGAACCAGAAGATCATTTCGCGGCACTATGTGAGGTGATGGCGTTACTTGACAGCGAAGCGGATCAACATCGTTTCTTCAATCGTCATATTGAGTCTTGGTACTTGAAACTGACTGAGCAGATCACGAACGCAAAAAACAGCCAATTTTATTGTGCGGTTTCTACTTTAATAAACCAATTTTTATTGATTGAACAAACTCGATTCGCCGCTATACCAGTGCGTGAAACAAAATTCGCAACATCGGGTATTAAATAGCCGTTACCGGATGACAACACAAGAGATGCGCAAAGCATCCAGAAAGGAGCAATGTATGAAAGAAAAAACACAAGTGAATACAGCTCGACGTAACCTTTTAAAAGGGGTCACCACAGCAACGGTTGCAGGAGCCGTTGTTGCCGGTACTGCCAAGGTTGCTAATGCTGCTGAGGTTTCAACACCCGAAGAAGTAAAAGAAACGGGTTACCACGAAACTCAACATATTCGTGATTACTACGACACATTATAAGGAGCTTTATAAAAATGAAATTAACTAAACGCTCCAATAGCGTAGTAAAAGAGCAGAGCCAACTGGGTATCAGCCGTCGTTCATTCATGAAAAACACCTCTATCGCCGCTGGTGGCGCTGCAGTCGGTGCCTCTATGTTTGCACCGGGTATGATGAAAAAAGCGCAAGCGGCTGACGTTGACCATGATTCTCCAACTGAAATTAAGCGCACCATTTGTTCGCACTGCTCGGTTGGTTGCGGAATTTACGCTGAAGTTCAAAATGGCGTATGGACCGGGCAAGAACCTGCATTCGATCATCCATTTAATGCTGGTGGACACTGTGCAAAAGGCGCAGCACTGCGTGAGCACGGCCACGGTGAAAGACGTTTAAAATACCCAATGAAGCTTGAAGGCGGTAAATGGAAGAAGTTGTCGTGGGACCAAGCCATTGAAGAAATTGGCGAGAAAACCTTACAAATTCGTAAAGAATCAGGCCCCGATTCGGTTTACTGGCTTGGTAGTGCTAAGCACAGTAATGAACAAGCTTACATGTTCCGTAAGATGGCATCATTGTGGGGAACCAACAATGTCGACCACCAAGCTCGTATTTGTCACTCTACTACGGTAGCCGGTGTTGCAAACACGTGGGGTTACGGTGCGATGACCAACTCCTTTAATGATATGCACAACTGTAAGTCGATGTTATTCATTGGATCAAACCCTGCTGAAGCACATCCAGTGGCGATGCAGCATATCTTGATCGCAAAGGAAAAGAACAATTGTAAGATCGTCGTTGCTGACCCTCGTCGCACTCGTACTGCGGCGAAAGCCGATCATTTCGTTTCATTACGTCCAGGCACCGATGTCGCCTTTATTTGGGGCGTACTATGGCACGTATTCGAAAATAAATGGGAAGACAAAGAGTTCATCCGCCAACGAGTGTATGGCATGGATGAAATTCGAGAAGAGGTGGCCAAGTGGACACCCGCTGAAGTAGAGCGGGTTACTGGCGTTTCAAAAGACGACGTTTACCACACGGCTAAACTACTATCTGAAAACCGCCCGGGTTGTGTTGTTTGGTGTATGGGTGGTACGCAACATACGACGGGTAACAACAATACTCGCGCATACTGTGTGCTTGAACTTGCACTAGGCAACATGGGGAAATCTGGTGGCGGTGCCAATATTTTCCGTGGTCACGATAATGTGCAAGGTGCGACGGATCTTGGTGTGCTTTCTCATACATTACCGGGTTATTACGGTCTTTCAGACGGTGCCTGGAAACATTGGTCAAAGGTATGGGACTTAGATTACGAGTGGGTTCAAAAACGTTTTGACCAAAATAAATACCGCGGCAAACAACCAATGAATAACATGGGTATTCCTGTTTCTCGTTGGATTGATGGCGTACTTGAAAACAAAGACAACATCGAGCAGAACGATAACATTCGTGCGATGTTCTATTGGGGCCATGCGGTTAACTCGCAAACTCGTGGCGTCGAAATGAAAAAAGCCATGAAACAACTCGATATGATGGTGATCGTTGATCCGTACCCAACGGTTGCTGCGGTTATGAATGAACGTAGCGATGGCGTTTATCTTCTTCCAGCCTGTACGCAGTTTGAAACAACGGGTTCTGTTACGGCATCTAACCGCTCTCTCCAATGGCGTGAGCAAGTGGTCTCACCGCTGTTCGAATCAAAACCTGATCATGAAATCATGTACTTGTTAACCAAGAAACTTGGCTTTGCTGACCAGTTATTCAAACACGTCGAGATCAAAGACAATCAACCGGTTATTGAAGACATTACACGTGAATTCAACCAAGGTATGTGGACGATAGGTTACACAGGTCAAAGCCCTGAGCGAATTAAAGCTCACACTATGAACTGGCATACCTTCCACAAAACGTCACTGGAAGCGGAAGGCGGTCCAATTCACGGAGAAACCTATGGTTTACCGTGGCCATGTTGGGGTACACCTGAAATGAAGCACCCAGGTACCCATATTCTGTATGACACATCGAAGCCAGTCGCTGAAGGAGGCGGTAACTTCCGTGCCCGTTTCGGGGTTGAGTTCGAAGGTGATAATTTACTGGCGGAAGACAGTTATTCGAAAGACTGTGAGCTTGAAGACGGTTATCCAGAATTTAGCGACAAACTGCTCAAAACCCTTGGTTGGTGGGATGACCTGACGGCTGATGAAAAAGCATTAGCAGAAGGTAAAAACTGGAAAACCGACGTTTCTGGCGGTATCCAACGTGTTGCGATCAAACATGGTTGTATGCCATTTGGTAATGCGAAAGCACGAGCAATTGTTTGGACTTTCCCTGACAGAGTGCCGCTTCACCGTGAACCGCTATATACACCACGTCGTGATTTAGTGGCTGATTACCCAACTTGGGACGACAGTGAATCAATTTATCGTCTTCCGACGATGTACAAGTCTATTCAAGATCAAGACAAGTCGAAAGAATACCCAATTGTGCTTACCTCAGGTCGTTTGGTTGAATACGAAGGTGGCGGCGAAGAAACGCGTTCAAACCCTTGGCTTGCAGAGCTGCAACAAGAAATGTTTGTAGAGGTGAACCCTAAAGATGCAAACGATCTTGGTTTCAAAGACGGTGAAATGGTGTGGGTTGAGGGTGCCGAGAAAGGCCGCATCCATGTTAAAGCCATGGTTACACGACGAGTACGTCCTGGCATGGCATTCATACCGTTCCACTTTGGTGGCAAATTCCAAGGTGAAGATTTGCGAGACAAGTATCCAGAAGGCAGTGACCCTTATGTCATTGGTGAGTCGGCCAACATCGCAACCACTTACGGTTACGATCCGGTTACTCAAATGCAAGAAACTAAAGTCACCCTTTGTAATATTCGTAAAGCGTAAGGAGTCCTCGAATGGCTAGAATGAAATTCTTATGTGACACCAAGCGTTGTATTGAATGTAATGGTTGTGTCACTGCGTGTAAAAATGAAAATGATGATGCATTAGAGTGGGGTATCCAGCGTCGTCGCGTGGTTACGCTTAATGACGGTGAGCCGGGTGAAAACTCGATCTCTGTTGCGTGTATGCACTGTACTGATGCACCTTGTATGGCGGTTTGCCCGGCTGACTGCTTTAAGCAAACCGAAGATGGTATTGTGCTGCATAACAAAGATCTTTGTATCGGTTGTGGTTACTGTTTGTTTGCCTGCCCATTTGGTGCGCCTCAATTTCCGAAACAATCGGCATTTGGTGAGCGCGGCAAGATGGACAAATGTACCTTCTGTGCTGGCGGCCCGGAAACAGAAGCAGGGTCAGATGAAGAACGTAAAAAGTACGGTGCTAACCGTATTGCAGAGGGCAAGTTACCTATGTGTGCTTCTTTATGTTCGACCAAAGCACTGCTTGCTGGGGACGCTGACAAAGTTTCAGATATCTTCCGTCAACGTGTTGTTGAACGTGGTGCGAAAGGTGCAGGTTGGACAAATGGCGAAGATTTAGCTTTTGATGCAACAAAAAGCTAATGATGGAGAATGTTATGTTAAGACATTTTAAACGTGTGGGTTTGGCTGTGGTTGCTTTGATCACCGCTTTATTGTTCACGTTTTCAATGCCTGCTATGGCGGATGACCAAGGTCATCCGTCTGCGGAAAAAGAGATGACCCAATTAGCGGGTGCCGATTTTTGGCGCGAAGTAAAAGAGGGAACCGAAGGTTACACGACATCTCAATTTCCTGAGCACGGCGTTCTGATCAGTACTCCTGGTGAAACGTGGTTCATCTTAAAAGAAAAGTGGATGTCTCCGGCTGGCGCTATCGCGATATTTGGCAGTATTGCACTTGTTGTCTTAGCTTATATTGCTGTTGGGCCATTGATGCTGAGCGCTCCAAGAACAGGCAAAAAAATTAAGCGCTGGTCTCGATGGGACAGGGCGTTGCACTGGAGCATGGCGTTTACCTTTCTAACGTTGTCTTTTAGTGGATTAATGCTGGTTTATGGCAAGCACTTTTTGAAACCGTATATTCCAACCGATTGGTGGGGGTTCATCATTATGCTGGCAAAGCAGTACCACAATTATGTTGGGCCATTATTCTTTGTTCTTCTGACCTGCGTGTTACTAAAATGGTGGAAAAAGTCTCTGTTCAATAAAACCGATGTCTCTTGGTTTATGAAAATGGGCGGTATGGTTGGCAAACATAAAGGCACTCATCCATCTGCTGGCTTTTCAAATGGTGGTGAAAAGGCCATTTATTGGTTGTTGATCGTGTTTGGTGCAGTAGCTGCGATCAGCGGTTTAGTGCTGGATTTCCCTATCTTTGGTCAAACACGCCGAGACATGGAGCTGTCTAACTTGGTTCACATGTTCTCTGCTCTTATTTTGATTTGTGGCTTTATCTTCCACATCTATATCGGGTTATTTGGTATGGAAGGTGCGCTAGAGGGTATGGTAACCGGTGAGGTTGACGAAACTTGGGCGAAAGAACATCACGACTTGTGGTATGAAGAAGTCAAAGCGGCAGACACGGAAGTTCAAAAACAAGCGCAAGAGACTCAAAGTAAACACACTTAAAACACAATGAGGCAGAAATTCTGCCTCACTTGAGAGATGGACAGATGAATAATAATCGAGGTATTTGGGTTGCGTATTTTGCCAGCCTGCTTACACCTTTCACTTTTTTGATTTCAGGTATTGGCGCGATTCTCTACGCGGGTTATCGGTTAGACAAAAATGAAGATGGCGATGTGGTTAATTCGCATTACTACGGGCTGATCCGTAGCTTCTTTTTGTACCTTACGTTTTTTGTGGTGCTGATCGTCACAGTTGCTACCTCTAACGGTGTGTTAGCTGGGGTTCATAACTACTGGTATAAAGCATCCTGGATTGACTCAATTCGCTATGTGATCCCATATGTTGGCGCTGGATTTGCGGTTATCGCTATTGCGGTCTGGATGTTCAGAATTGTTAAAGGGATGAAGAAGCTGCAGCAAAATTTACCGTTAGAAAAGTCGAAAGGACCGAATCTGTAAGTTGGAAGATTCGCCAATAGAAAACAAAAAGCCGCAAATCATTTCAACCGTATGTTGTGAAATAATTTGCGGCTTTTTTATTGTTTACACTTTGTGCCTGTGACGAATATTAAACGACAAATCGACCTAAGATTGAGTCTTGTTGCTCGATTCGTTGCTGTTGTTCATCGACTGCCGAGACCGCACCATTTGCCAGTGTTGATACTTCGGTAGAAAGATCCTTTATTTGCAGAGTGTTAACGTTGATTTCATCGGCAACATGGCTTTGTTCTTGAGCCGCTGTCGCAATCTGCATGTTCATTTCGCTGATGACACCGATGCTGTCCTTAATGCGGTTGAGCGCATCGCTCGCCTTAGAAGATTCTTCTACCGCAACGGAAGCCATACTGGCACTTTCTTGCATGACTTTAGTTACCCCAGACGCGCCCGTTTGAAGTTGTGTGATCATTTCTTGAATCTCAGAAGTCGATTGTTGTGTGCGGCTGGCGAGGTTTCTTACTTCGTCGGCTACTACAGCAAAACCACGGCCACTTTCGCCTGCTCTTGCGGCTTCGATAGCAGCATTAAGAGCAAGTAGGTTGGTCTGTTCTGCTATTTCACTGATGACTCGCAGAATGTTCTCTATGTTGTCACTGGCAGATTCAAGCTCACTGACTTTAACGACGGCTTCGGATATACGGTCTGCAAGTTGTGTAATAGAACGTTGTGTGTTGCCAACGATTTCGTCTCCTTCGACCGTTGCGTTATCCGCAACAGAGGCTGAATCTGATGCAGACTGAGCACTATTAGCAACGTCGGATGCGGTAACCGACATCTCGTGCATGGCCGTTGCTAACATTTCTAGTTGTTCCATTTGTTTACCCATCGCGCTTGACGATGCACCTGCTCCATTTGAAATCATGCCGTTGTTGTTTTTAATATCACCGCCGATCACTTGAAGTTGTTGTACCATGCTCTGTAATGAGGCGATAAAGGTATTAAATCCCGCCGCCAGTTCTGAAAACTCTTGGTCAGTATCGGTTGATAATCGTTGTGTTAAGTCACCTTCGCCGGTTGCTACATCATTGATCGCTTTGTTAAGACTTTCCAGTGGGCGTAACAAGCGAATCGTCACCATTGAGACAACAAAAACGCTAAGAATAATGGCTAACAAGCCAAACAGTATGTTTGCTTTGTTGATAGCACTTAGTTCGCTGTATGCGGCCTCATTGCTCACCATTACACCGACCTTCCATCCTTGCGTTCCAGCAGGCATCATTTTTACAATTTGTTGTTTGCCTTCAACATTCGCTAGTTGCATGGCATCACCGTTGACAAGGTCTGGGAAGATGTCTAGAAGCTTTTTGCCGTTGTATTGCGAGTTAGGGTGGGCAACAAATGTGCCGTTGGGGCTGATTACGAAACTGTGTCCGTCTCCGACAAGCTTGATCTTGTTGATTTTAGTCGCGAGCTCTTTAAGGCTAACATCAGCAAATAAACTACCAACAAACTGGCCGCTGTTTTTGATCGGGGCAGCTAATGAAACAACCATTTCATTGGTAATATCATCAAAATAGGGTTCGGTAACATTTAAGGTTCCGGTTGATTTGGCCGTTTCATACCAAGGTCTTGTTTTTGAATCATAGCTTGAATCAGGGAGCCAACTAGGATCATTCTCAACTAAAGAGCCATCTGATTCGTAACCAAGACCCACAACAATAAAAGACTTTTTAAAAGTTGGAGTATCTAAAATTGTGCTCACATGACTTTTATCTTGAGGTGAAAGTTCGATCAAATCTGAAATAGAAGCAACCAATACTGAATTTTTTGAAAGCTCGGATTCAACGGCAAGCTTTGACTCATCAAGAGCCAATGAAATATTTTCAGAAACACTTTTTTGGACGTAATCTGAAATTGAGAAATACTGATAGGTTGACAGGCAGGCGACAGCGCCAATGACACACATCGATGATGCGATGACTATTTTACTCTTGAATTTCATTTTAACTCTCCAACACGCTTAGAACACATGCACAAACCACAACTTAGGTCTTGAATTCTGATACTAAGAAGTGGGTATAAATAGAATTACAACAAACTCAACTCGTTGAGTATCTATCCCCAAAACGCTCTTAATGCTCTATGTTCGTGCAATGCACCAAATAATTGCTTGAGTGCACCGATATGGTGCGTGAGCGCTGAGGTTCGATACGCTATTAGTGGCTGTTTATCGCTTGGTAATTCATTATATTCAGATAGTTATATATATAAGTGACTAAGTTAACAGTATTGGTACATAACTTGCTGTTAACACATGCAATAGGACATTGCATAAGAATAATTATACAGGGAGTTTTTTCACAATGAGTAATTCAATCAGTGAAGTGCATGGCGCGGTTCAGACACTTACACAAAGCTCGGATACGCTTTTTCTCTTGTTGGGTGCGATCATGGTCTTTCTGATGCACGCAGGTTTCGCATTTTTAGAAGTAGGTACCGTACGTAAAAAAACCAAGTGAATGCGCTGGTCAAAATTCTCGCTGACTTTGGTGTTTCGACCATAGCGTACTTCTTCATCGGCTATTGGGTGGCTTATGGCGGCACTTTTTTCGCAGATGCAGAAACCCTTTCTGCAGGAAATGGTTACGAGTTAGTGAAATTCTTCTTCTTGTTAACATTTGCCGCAGCCATTCCTGCCATTGTTTCCGGGGGTATTGCAGAACGTGCGCGTTTTTATCCTATTCTTCTTGCTACTTTCTTCACTGTCGGTCTTGTTTATCCAGTATTTGAAGGCATGATTTGGAACGGAAATTACGGGGTTCAATCGTGGTTTGAGACGACGTTTGGCGCAGGGTTCCATGATTTTGCTGGTTCCGTTGTTGTACACGGCGTTGGCGGCTGGATTGCGTTAGTCGCTGTCATCTTCTTGGGGATGCGTCGAGGTCGCGTTCGTGCTGGTAAGCATACTAACTTTGCACCTTCCAATATTCCGTTTTTGGCACTTGGTGCGTGGATTTTAAGTGTAGGTTGGTTTGGTTTTAATGTTATGTCTGCGCAAACACTGAACGGTGTGAGTGGGTTGGTTGCCATGAATTCATTGATGGCAATGACGGGAGGCATCTTGGCAGCCTTGGTCGTGGGCAAAAATGACCCAGGCTTTATTCATAATGGACCATTGGCGGGTTTAGTCGCTGTGTGTGCGGGCTCTGACCTGATGCATCCATTAGGAGCGCTAATGACGGGTTTAGTTGCGGGTGCTGCATTTGTTTGGTTGTTTACTCACTTGCAAAATAAAACCAAAATAGATGATGTATTAGGTGTTTGGCCATTGCACGGTGTTTGTGGTGCTTGGGGCGGAGTCGCGGCTGGTATATTTGGGCAAAGTGCTTTAGGTGGGCTTGGCGGCGTGAGCTTAACGATGCAAATCTTAGGTACGCTATTAGGGGTAAGTGTTGCAGTGGTAGGTGCACTCATTGTGTACGGTACGTTGAATTATGTCACGGGCCTAAGGCTCTCTGAAGAAGATGAATTTAATGGTGCAGATCTCGCGATTCATAAGATCAGTTCAACCAACGAAGACTAACCTTCAGTGTCATTACCTAAAGGCAGAGGTGCTTTTACGTATTCATTTATTAAAAAGAGCGATCATGATCGCTCTTTTTTCGACTATGGTCTATACCCCCACGACTTCTGATGTTGTTACATTGGTGTTAAGGTAACTAAAGTAGTGATTCAGTTAAGGAAGCAGCATGGACTACCCGTATCGAAACATCGTAATCTTAACCGGAGCAGGGATTTCTGCAGAATCGGGAATCCAAACGTTTAGAGCTCAGGATGGCTTATGGGAAAACCATAAAATTGAAGATGTGGCGACACCAGAAGGGTTTCATCGAGATCCGCCATTAGTTTTGGATTTTTATAATCAACGACGAAAAAAGCTACAAGACAATTCTATTATCCCTAATGCTGCTCATATTGCCTTAGGAAAACTTGAACAGCAGATTGAAGGCAGTGTTACCGTTATAACGCAAAATATAGACAACCTTCATGAAAGAGGCGGCACTAAGAATATTATCCATATGCATGGTGAGTTACTTAAGTCGCGCTGCTCTGAGTCCAATCAGGTTATTGATTGCTCTACAGATATCAATATCGATGATCTTTGTCATTGTTGTCAAATCCCGGCACAGATGCGGCCGCATATAGTTTGGTTTGGTGAAATGCCCTTAAGAATGGGGGATATTTACTCAGCAATAGAAGCGGCAGACCTGTTCATTTCTATCGGAACGTCTGGCGTTGTTTATCCCGCAGCTGGGTTTGTCCATGATGCCAGAATGCATGGCGCTCATACCATTGAAATTAACTTAGAGCCTAGCGCTGTAGAGAGTGAATTTGAAGAAAGGCGTTATGGAAAAGCCAGCATTGAAGTACCTAAATTAGTCGAGGAGCTGCTTAGTGCTCCTGCTGCGTTGCGCGCTTAGCTTTTTTCATCTCGTACATGGCTTTGTCTGCAGAAGCTAACGTGCTTTCAAGGTTTTTCTTATCACCACTTTCGATACCATATGAGTATTGAACGTGGTGTTTTTTCAAGAATAACGAGATCTGCTCTAAGCAATCATTTGCACGCTTTGGCTTTACTATTGCTAAGAATTCATCTCCGCCCAAGCGAAAGCCCATTTCTTTATCTCCCAGCGATAAACTCAACGCTTGTGCAAATGTCGCAATGTAACGGTCTCCGGCTTCGTGTCCTTGCTGATCGTTAACATCTTTTAAGCCATCCAAATCAAAATAGATCACATCAAAAAAATCAAGCTTGATATTGGGCAGCATTTTCCTATTGAACAATCCGGTTAACTCGTCTTTTAGGTTTTGAATCGTGAGTTGACGAGTGTAATCAGTGATGCCGATTGCAATCAGAACATAGGCAATATTCATGAGCCCATCTTCTAAAAAGCTGTCTAGGTTCCGGAACTCTTCAATCACAGGCCTGATTTCAGTGACTGTATCGTAAAAGGTGCTCAATAAGACAAGCAGAACGCCCACACGAAGTTTTTTGCTGTCTTTCATGTGTTCGGAAATAGTGAGATAGATATAAAGGAGTACGGCAACGCCACAGGCTTCGAACATCAACTCCCCTGGATGCTCTATCAAGAGAGAATGTCTAAAAAAGAGTACGATGGCAGTCAGTACTAAAAAATCAAAGGTGCTATTACAGCGGTTCTATTTGCTTTAGCCAATGGTGTTTGCCTTTATAAACAGTTCATTACACAGCATAGCTATCGAGATTGAACTATTCGACGTATAGACATCTCATATTCAAAATTTTTTGGCCAGTTAATAAAAAAGAGCAGATCTTACTGCTCTTTTTAGCCATTCTGTTGTTATATATCCTGACTACAGGTTAACTTTTAATTTTTGGAAGTACTCTTCGTAAAGTGAACTTGCTTCACCGACTTCATCTTGCCATTCGCCGGAATCCATAATGTGTTGTGGTGGGAATACATTCGGATCTTCAGCGAAAGACTTAGGTAAAAGAGGGTAAGCCGATTTTACTGGAGTAGGGTAGCCAATTTCGAGCGCAATTTTTGCCGCGTTTTCTGGACGCGTTAAGAAATCAATCATCTTATGTGCTGCTTCGGTATTTTTTGCACCGGCAGGAATTGCAATGCTGTCCATCCAGAAGATTGCGCCTTTTTCTGGCCAGACGATATCGATTTGGGCGCCTTCTTGCCTCGCCATGTAGGCAGAGCCATTCCAAAGCATGCCAATTGATGTCTCACCAGCAAGGTATGGGTTAGCAGGGAAGTCAGAATTGAAAACCAAAACGTTAGGCATCAGCTTTTTCAATTCTAAGTAAGCGGCTTTGATCTCATCTGGGTTGGTTGTATTCCCGGAATAACCAAGTTTGCTCAGCGCAATATGAAAAACTTCACGAGAGTCATCCATCATCATAAGTTGACCAGACCACTTGCTGTCCCACAAGTCGGCCCATTTAGAGACCGATGATTTGTCGAGCATATCGGCATTCACGCCAATACCTGTTGCGCCCCAAATGTAAGGGATAGAGTATTTGTTATCAGGATCAAAAGGTTTGTTTAAGTAGTTAGGGTCTAGATCCTTAAAGTGGGAGAGCTTTGACTTGTCAATCTCCTGCAACATACCTTCTTTACGCATTTTAGAAACAAAATACGTAGAAGGAACCACTAGGTCATAACCGGCACCTTGTGTTTTCAGTTTAGCGTACATACTTTCGTTCGACTCATAGGTCGAATAAAACACTTTTATTTCCGTTTCTTCGGTAAAATCTTTAAGCACTTCACTTGGAATATACTCAGACCAGTTATAAAAATATAACTCTTCATCTGCCGCTTGAGCAGAAAAGGAAATAAGAGTTGCAGCACTGATAAGACCAGCAAATAGCTTCGAGCAATTTTTCATCTTTACGCTATACCTGAATGTATATGAATGGTGGGTTTTATATCACTAGGCGGATATTGAGGGGCATACTATACTGCAAATGGGCTCAATGAAAAAGGGTAGCTTGATGCTACCCTTAGATTAACTGAAACTAGATGTTTTATTGTCCCGCTTTGAGCTTCATAAAGTAGCTCTCATAGCGTGTTGTTTTATCACCAATAGCGTCTTGCCATTCAACGCGGTCTAAGTCTTCTTGTGATGGAAAAAGAGCGGAGACGTCTTTGAACTTATCGTTAGATTCTTTGACTGCGGTAAGATAGCCAGCGCTTTGTGAGATCTGCTCCGCGATTTCTGGTCTTAACAAAAAATCAATCATTTTATGTGCGGCTTCGACATTGCTAGCACCAGAAGAAATGGCAAAGTTATCTACCCAGCCAATCCCCCCTTCTTTTGGAAATATAAGCTTTAACGGTAGCTCTTCCGCTTGCGCTGCCGCCGCTGAACCGTTCCAAAGCATACCTACACCAACATCGCCCGCAAGATAAGGGTGGGCTGGGTTGTCTGAGTTAAATACTAGAACATTTGGCATGAGTTTGACGAGTTCAGCATAAGCTTGATCGATTTCTTCATCCTTGGTGCTGTTGCCAGAGTACCCTAACTTTCTTAGCGCGATATGGAATACTTCACGAGTGTCATCCATAAGCATGATTTGGCCTTCAAGTTCTGGCGACCATAAATCGGCCCAGCTGGTAAACTTATCTGGGTCGTACATATCGGTGTTTACCGCTAGCCCTGTGATGGCAACAACATGAGGAATCGAATACTCATTGTTTGGATCGTATGGCTTATCCAGGTAGTTATGATCCAACTTGTTGAAGTTAGAAAGCTTAGTCTTGTCGATTTTTTGTAGCATGCCTTCATCGCGCATTTTCGCGACAAAATACGTTGATGGTACGACTAGATCATAGCCTTTATTATGTGTTTTTAATTTTGCATACAAGGTTTCATTTGACTCGTAGGTCGAGTAAATGACTTTTATGCCAGTTTCATCAGTGAATTGTTGGATTAGATCACTGGAAACATATGGCCCCCAATTCATAAACACTAATTCGTCGTTTTTCTCATTCGCGCTCACAGTTGTTACTGCCAATGAGAGCGCATATGCACTACCAGCTAAGAAAGTAGCCCATTTTTTCATTTACGTTAGCTCCAAAACAAACGTGGATAGAAAAACAGTACGGTCAAAAAGCCGTACTGTTTCATTTATTCATCTAGATAATAGATGGATTGTTAACATTAGCGTCTAAGACGTAATTACTTAATTTTTTCTCTAGCAAGCAGTTGCGATATGACCACTAGAATCAGAGAAACGATCAACATTATGGTTGCTAATGCGTTTACTTCTGGCGATATCCCAACTTTAACCATTGAGTAGATTTTTAACGGTAAAATCTCATAGGTTGGCCCTGTTACAAACGAACTAATTATCACGTCATCAAGTGATAGGGTAAAACTCAGTAACCACCCAGCAGCAACGGCTGGTTTAGCCAAAGGCAACAGAATTTGCTTTAGTATTACCCATTCACTTGCGCCAAGATCTTTCGCCGCTTCCAGCATTTTTACGTCAAAGCCATTGAGTCTTGAATAAACAGTCACGACGACGAATGGCAAACAGAACGTGATATGAGCAAAAAATAGAGTCAAAAACCCGAGCTCAAACCCTACAACTAAGAACAATGCTAACAGTGAAATTGCCATGACGATATCAGGTGACATCATGACGATAAACAGTAAACCATTGACTAAACCTTTCCCCTTAAATCGATAACGAAATAAGGCAACAGCGGTTAAGCTGCCAATAATGGTGGCAGCCGTCGCAGAAAAGACCGCAACCGTAAGCGAATGCCAGGCAGCCTGCATCAAGCTGTCGTTGTTAATCAGCGACTCGTACCATCTAAATGTAAATCCTCCCCATTTCATTCCAAATTTATTGGCATTAAATGAGTTGGCGATCAAAACAATGATAGGGAGGTACAAAAATGCATATACCAAGCCCATGAAACCAAATTTGGCTGACTTTCCCATTATTCTAATTCCACTTTCTTATTCAGTAATTTACCAGCTCGGTAATATGCGTAGAGCATGACCGCCATAGCGAACGTTAAGGCAATACTTGTTGCCGCTCCAAAAGGCCAGTCTCTCGCGTTAAGCACTTGGCTTTTTATTACGTTACCAATGAGCAAGTTTTTCGCTCCACCTAGTAAGTCGGAGATATAGAACATGCCAAGGGCAGGTAACAACACTAATAAACAGCCGCCAATAATGCCGGGCATAGTCAGCGGCAATACCACTTTCATAAATGTCTGAAACTTGTTTGCACCCAAGTCTCTTGCCGCTTCTATATACGTTCCATCAAGTTTCTCGATAGCCGAATACAGTGGCAATATCATGAATGGCAGTAAGATATAGACTAGACCAATCATGACAGCTGTTTCGGTGTACATAATGCGCATTGGCTTATCTATGATGTCCAATGCTATTAGGCTCTTATTTAATATGCCTTGTGTACCTAACACGATTTTTAGCCCATACGTGCGTATCAGTGAGTTAGTCCAAAATGGGACTATGACCAAAAACAGCATAAATGGGCGCCACTTTTGTGGCATTTTCGCAACAATGTAAGCAAATGGGTAACCAATCGCTAAACACAATAATGTAGCGACAATAGCCATATAAAACGAATGCCACAGCACTTTAAAATACAGTGGGTCGGCAAGTCTTATATAGTTATTAAGCGTGAAGGTCATCTCGATGAGATTGGCTTCATCTCTTGTTAAAAAGCTGGTGCCAATGATCATCAGATTTGGCAGCAACACGAAAACCACTAGCCAGCCAACGATTAGGCCGACTATTGCATTCTGTAAACTAAGCTTCTTCATCCGCCAGTACCACTTCCCAGCTTTCAACCCATGTAACAGCGACTTTTTGCCCTAACGAGTGATCCACGTCCGGATCATCTTCGTTAAAGAACTCGCTAACCATCACGCGTAGACCAGATTCAAGTTCAACTACAGAATCCAATGTCATCCCTTTATAGGTACGCTCAACCACGTGACCTACGATGCCTTTTTGTTCAGACTCTTTGATTTCTTCTAATCTAAGATCTTCAGGTCTTAGTAATACTTGAAGCAACTGACCTTGTTCTATTGGTTGATCGTAGTAAACAACAGAGTTGATGCCTTCAATTTCAGCTTTAATTCGCTTTTCATCTAAACGCTCAATAGCTCTGGTTTGGAAAACGTTTATCTCGCCAATGAATTTTGCTACGAACAGATTTTTTGGTTCTTCATATATCTCACGGGGTGTGCCGTCTTGTTCAATATTACCGTCTTTCATTACGATAATTCGGTCTGACATCGACAACGCTTCTTCTTGATCGTGAGTAACAAAAATAAAAGTAATGCCCAGTTGACGTTGCAGTTGTTTTAGCTCGATCTGCATTTGTTTACGCAACTTGTAATCGAGTGCCGACAATGATTCATCGAGTAACAACACTTTTGGTTTGTTAACGACAGCGCGAGCAATGGCTACGCGTTGTTGCTGCCCCCCAGATAGCTGGTGTGGCTTACGATCAGCCATGTGGTCCAGGCGTACCATTTTAAGTGCTTCTTTCACACGAGGTTCAATCTCCAAAGAGGGGACTTGTTGCATTTTTAAACCGAATGCAACGTTATCGAACACCGTCATGTGTGGGAATAATGCGTAACTTTGAAATACCGTGTTTACATGCCTCTGTTCAGCGGGAACTGAAGTAACATCCTTGCTTGCAAGATGCATACTTCCGCTGTCAGCGGTTTCAAATCCAGCGATCATTCTAAGGACGGTTGTTTTACCGCACCCTGATGGACCTAAAATAGTGAGGAACTCACCATGATTTACATTTAGGTTCAAATTGCCAATGATCTGCTTTCCGTCAAAACTCTTACTAATGTTAGTAAGTTCAACTACATGTGTTGGTTTTTTCAATGTCTGTCTTTCTCCTATACAAGCCTAAAAACCAAGGCTATAAGTACGCGACTAATCGGGCACGCATCATAAATCCCATCTTCTGATCCGCAAAGAAATTTCTTACTCTGAAACAACTTTTTTTTGCGTGTTTTATTCAATAAGTTCTACCATACTCGATAGAAGATGATTGTTTGGCATGAACTGTCTAATTATTCGCCATTATTGCAATAAAAAAAAGCGCTTATTGCATACTTCTTGTTACGAGATTGCGACCTTCACGTATAATAGCGACCATACTTAATCTGGCAGCCCTAAACCTGCCACGGAAATATTATGAATAACGAAGATATAGAAAAAGATTTTAACCTTGGTGGCAGTGTAGAAAAGGCTCTTTCAGGTGACTATGAGCTTAGCCCTACCGCTGTGTTTCAAGAGGCTTGGAAATACACGATTAAGCACTTTTTAACTTTTTCTCCTGCGATAGTTTTTCTCATTTTTATGCAAGCGGTAATTTTCTACATCGCATTAAAATTACAATTGGGTGATCCGTCCGTGCTGTTAGAGGCGGTAAAAGATCCGCTGTTGTTTGATGAACGCATCCTTCAGTCCATTTTTATGGCTAACTTTAGCTACGAAGTAATCAGTGCACCACTTTATGCGGGTATTAGCTTAATGGCGATGAGCCACGCTGCCGGGTTAACGACAAAGCCTCGCCACATGGCAAAAGGTTTACAGTTCACTATCCCTGTTATTATCGCGACACTGTTTAGTTTGATGATGCAAGCCATCGCAAGTGTGTTGCTGCCGTTTGTTTCTTTCTACTTAACAATGGCATTTAGCCAGTCGATACTGCTAATTTGTGAGAAGCGCGTTGCTCCTATGCAATCAATGTTGTTATCACTTAGAGCTATCAACAAGAAGATTTTCCCAATTGCTGGGATCTACATGATGGTGACGCTGATGTTTGTTGTCGCGACATTATTCTATGGGATCGGTTTGATTTTTGTTGTGCCATTCTTCTTCCATGTGAAAGGTATTCTCTATCGAAATATGTTCGGTATTCGCTTGAAAGTCGTGGCATCAGATACGCCGATTGCGACAGACTCAGATTCAGATCGTAATCACCCAGGTTCGTTTGATGCGTAAAAAAACCATAAATGTCGTCGTTATTGGGGTGCTTGTTAGCTTAGGCGTGCTTGGGTTTTTACTTATTCAACAAAACCAACAACAGCCGGTGTCGGTTCTTCCTATTGAAAACACTAAAGACACGCCGCCTGTTGTGGTGGAAAACGTATCAGGTAAACCTGACTTTAAAGCAATTGCTGATGTTAATGAGAAGAAAAAGGCATTTTTCGGTTATCTCAAACCCAAAATAGACATTGAAAATGGGCGTGTGTTAAATGAAAGAAATGCATTACTTGCCGCTAAAAGTGCACTAAGTGACGGTTCGATTACTGATGAACATCGTAAATACGTTACTCGGATTGGGAAGATGTACCAACTTTCACTGCCGGATAATGCCTTAACGGATGAATGGATTGAGCAAGCCTTGGAAAGGGTCAATGTGTTGCCTCCGAGTATGGTGATGATTCAAGCTGCGAATGAATCCGCTTGGGGCACGTCAAGATTTGCAACACAGGCTAATAACTATTTTGGCCAATGGTGTTACCGCAAAGGTTGCGGCTTGGTTCCACTGCAACGAAATGAAGGCGCGAGCCATGAGGTTGCAAAGTTTTCAACGGTACAACAGTCAGTTAATGCCTACTTTATGAACATAAACCGTAACCGTGCTTATCAAAATCTAAGGAACAAACGGCTTGTGTTAGAAAAAGAGGGAGCTTCTCTACAAAGTGACGATACGGCGCTCGCACTAATCAATGAGTTAGGTCAATATTCAGAGCGTGGTGCGGACTACATCGACGAATTAAAGGCAATGGTTCGCCATAATAGTAAGTTTTGGTCAAAAAATGGAAGTTAATAAATGAAAGTGCCAATGACGAGTTTAATTCTGCTGTGCCTCGCAGCAGCGTTTCCATTACATGCGCAAGAATACATGTTTACCTATTCAAAACTGTATTCTCAAATGAAAAATAATGCCAAAGAAGGCCATGATGACGTTCGGTTAGGAATGTTCTTTTTAAATGCTGAAACCAAGCAATTATGTCCTTTAACCAAAGCATGGATGGAAAAAGAAGAGCACTACGAGGAACTTGATACGTCGGGTTTTGAGTTTAAAGTTCCAGTAGATAGCAACCTTAAGAGTGCAAACCCATTAGTTTACGTCCAAATGGGAAGTGAGGCTCAATGCGACTTTTCTTTGGTTGTAATGGCTAATGAACCCTTTAGTGGAGAAGTGAGTTATCAAGAGATTGAGAGACTACTGCCTCAGATGCAAATTATGCTCGAAGATTTGGGTGGTATGTTTGCAAGCTGGTTCACCCCTGATGTTGAAGGCGTAACGTTGGAGTTCGCCAACGGCTACAATGGCAGCATTAACGCATCTAATGGCGCGTCTTTTGACATCGTTGATGGACGGGCGTATATCGAATTAGCAAAACTTGCTCCGGACGCGAGTATAAAGCTACCAAGCCCGACGACTCGAGTTCTACCTTGGCTACCAAATGCCAAGTAGGTTTTGAATCGGTTTAGTCTAATTTTACTAAGAGGCCACCCCGCGAGGTGGTCTTTTTTGATCTAAATTATCGCTGACAGTGTCTCTAAAGTAACGGTTTCTAAAGCAACTGTCTCGATTGATATGTTTAAACCTTTCTAAAAAATACGTATAATCCACGCCCTAGAAAGTATCCCACTAAAAAATCAGCAGTCGAACCAATTGGCTACACGAGAAGTTGTAATGAATCAAATAGATAGCAATAAAGAAACCCTGGAATTCAACAAACTCCAAAAACGCTTGCGGAAAAATGTTGGTAACGCAATCGTCGACTACAACATGATCGAATATAATGACGTAGTGATGGCTTGTATCAGCGGTGGTAAAGACTCTTTTGCTATGCTAGATATTTTATTAAAACTCAAGGAAGTCGCGCCGATAAAGTTTGATGTGATTGCGGTAAATTTAGATCAAAAACAGCCAGGCTTTCCTGCACATATTCTGCCTGAGTATTTTGAAACACTGAATATTCCTTATTATATTGTTGATAAAGACACGTACTCTGTCGTTAAAGAAAAGATTCCAGAAGGCAAGACGACGTGTGGCTTATGCTCTAGGCTTCGCCGTGGTACGTTATATTCGTTTGCAGAAAAAATTGGAGCAACTAAAATTGCACTGGGTCACCACTTGGACGATATCGTGGAAACCATGTTCTTAAATATGTTCCATGGGGCGAGATTAAAAGCTATGCCGCCAAAGTTACGTTCAGACGATGGTAGGAATGTTGTCATTAGGCCATTGACCTACTGCCGTGAAACTGACTTAATTCAATATGCTGAACATCAGAATTTTCCAATTATTCCGTGTAACCTTTGTGGCTCTCAAGAAAATTTACAACGACAGAGCATTAAAGCAATGTTGATTGATTGGGATACGAAAACACCAGGCCGAGTTGAACAGGTATTCAAATCAATCCAAAATGTTAGCCCAAGCCAACTCGCTGACCGAGAGCTATTTGATTTCATCAACCTCCCTCTAGACCGAGAAGGGGATCGCCAAGAGTACGCGTTCAGCGAAGCCGAAGTTTCTTCATCAAATATTGATGAGTCTTTGTTTATTGATGTGACAAACGTTTAGAACGATGACCATAAAAGACTAAATAAAAAGGCGACCAAGTGGTTAATGCCGATCGTTTAGCTACTTGAACGATCCTCCAGAGGCCTCATAATCGGTCGTAACGTAAGTTACGGCCGATTTTTTATGTCTGAGTTTTCAAAAGAGTTACAGGTTACCGCAGAGTTTTGCCACGAACGTCCAATCGATGTGTTTAATAAACACATTCCTTGGGAATGGGTTGAAGAAGCTGTTCAACAAACTGGACGAGTATCGCTCAGAAAGCGACGCCTCCCCGCAGAGCAAGCTGTTTGGTTAGTATTAGGGATTGGGCTCCAACGTAATCGCTCCATTCAAGATGTCTGCGACAAGTTGGAGTTAGCATTCCCTGATGTAGATGGTGAACTCACACCTATGGCAACAAGCAGTATTATCAAGGGGAAAGAACGCCTCGGCGATAAACCTATGCGTTACTTATTTAAAACTACAGCCCAACAGTGGGAGCAACAATCAGACTTTGACGAAGTTTGTGGCTTAAAGCTTCTTAGTGTCGATGGAACGTATTTCAAAACTCACAATACCGAAGAAAATCAGCATTTTGGGTTTGCTCAAAAAGGTGCATCATTTCCAAGCGTGTTGGCAGTAACATTAATGTCTACACGTAGCCACCTTGTGTCCGATGCTGCTTTTGGACCAGTAACAAACAGTGAAATATCATATGCCCAACAACTTGTGGGGTCAGCACCAGATGACTCATTAACACTTTTTGATAGAGGGTTCACTTCTGCGGAGTTATTTACCAGCTGGCAGGGTGCTAGCAGTAACAGCCACTGGTTAACACCAATCAAAACCAAAATGCGCTATGACATAATCGAGAGTTATACTGATTATGATCATCTCATTGAGATGCCTGTTTCACCACAAGCTCAAAAGCAGACTCCCTATCTTGGCAAGAGATGGCAAGCACGCCTTATTCTAATTCCAACCCCTAAAGGTGAAATCAAAGGCTTCATTACTTCGTGCTTATGCCCTGAGCGCTATCTGTTTGATGACTTAGTTAAAGTGTATTGGGAGCGTTGGGAAATCGAACGCAGTTACGGCGAACTAAAGCAGTATCAGTTACAAAACAAACCAACATTACCAAGTAAGAAAAAAAGTCCGGATATATCAGGAACTATTGGGAAATTTAACCAGCTATAACTTCTTGAGGCTGGAAATGGCTGAGATGGCTAAAACACATGGAAATGAACCTCTACGGATCAGCTTCATTAATGCCTTATTTTTGATTATGGATGAGATGATTTGGGCGAGCGACACTCGAAGTCCAGGAGCGATACCAAAAAACTTAAAAGCTCTCAGGGACAATGGGAAGCGGCTTATTCTCCCCAAGAAACGGAAAAGGAAACCATACCCCAGAGCGGTTTTAAAAAAGCCAGCCCGATACCCCAATAAACATGCCACTCGCTCTTAAGCGAGTGGCATTAACCAAGTGGTCGCCTGTTTTACGCGTTAAGTTTAGTGGTTTGGGTCTAACGGGCTAATATAGCCGCTTGGTTTAAATGCCAAGACATCACAAGTGATCTTATCGATAACGTGCTCGGCAGTGTTGCCGATAAATACCGCGGATAAGCCCGTTCTACCCGTCGTGCCTAAGATAACAAGACCAGCATTTAAGTCTTTAACGACAGAAGGAATCACTTCTTCTGGTAACCCTTGCTCAACTCGAGTGTTGTCTTCGTCAAGCCCATGCTTTTGTCGGAGCGCTTTCATTGAAGTTAAGTGATGCCCGCGAACCGCATCGGTATAACTTGCGGGATCAAACTCTGGCAGTTCAATGGTAATGTTAGCAGGAGTAACGGGGTATGCATTAACTAGAATAGGCCGAGCGTTGAGCCGTTGCGTAATGTCCTTTAACTGCGAGACCATAGTATCGTTGAGGCCAAGATGGGTTGGATTTTCAGACCCAGCGTGTACCGACGCTATGACGTACCCATTAATAGGCCAATCGTGATCTTTTACTAATAAGACCGGGCTAGGGCATTTACGCAATAAATGCCAATCTGTTGGTGTGAAAATGACGGATTCTAATAGGTCATGTTTACGTGTGGATTTAACCACAATCTCATGTTCACCGCTAAATACTTCACCAATGATCGCTTCGTATGGACGGTTGTGCCAAACCACTTTCACTTCAATGTTGATCGCATCATTTAAATAAGGCTGCGCGACCTCATTCATCCACGATTCTCGTTGTTGGATGACACCACGCCGCATAGCATTACGTTCATCGGCGGATAGCATAGATGTCATTTCATAGGAAAAGTCGTAAATAGATAAGAAAAAAGTAATGTGGCTTTCTGAACGGCTACTCTCGCTGAGCTGAATTGCTCGTGCAAGGGCAGGTTGCTGATCGCTATTTACATCAGCGATGACGAGGATCTTATTGTAAATACTCATAACCAGCTCCTTATAAACCAATTGGTTAAAGACAATATTCAATTAAACTGTAGCTTAATCAAGACAAAGTTTTTAGCAAATTCGAAGGAATTGATAGAGAAATATGAAGTGGCTCAGTTTTGAGCCGCTTCATGGATAGAAAAGGGGAATTAACCTTTACTTACGCCAGCTAAATCTTGCAGTGCACTGTGATCGACAATGGTAATGTACTTACCTTTTACACTAAGGATGTCGGATTTTTGGAAACGTCCTAACAAACGGCTAATTGTCTCTACCGTTAACCCCAGATAGTTGCCTATGTCTCCACGTGTCATCGTAAGTCTGAACTCGCGCGGGCTAAAGCCTCGTTGAGAGAAACGAGTAGACAAGTTATACAGGAATGCCGCTAACCTTTCTTCTGCGTTTTTCTTAGACAACAGCAAAATCATTTCTTGATCGCCTTTGATTTCATTACTCATCAAACGCATGATTTGCTGCCTTAGCTTTGGCATCTTTCCTGACAAATCATCAAGAATTTCATAAGGAATTTCACAGACCATCGACGTTTCAAGAGCTTGAGCAAAACTCGGATGCTCACTGTCATTAATCGCGTCAAATCCGACAAGATCCCCGGCTAGATGAAAGGCTGTAATCTGCTCATCGCCCTGTTCTGTGATCGTATAGCTTTTTATTGTCCCAGAACGTATCGCGTAAAGTGACTTAAGTTCATCACCGGCTTTAAACAGTTCTTGGCCTTTTTGGATCGGCTTTTTACGTTCAATGATTTCATCAAGCTGATCTAGCTCAGACTCATTCAAAGTAAAAGGGATACAAAGCTGACTAATACTACAATCTTGGCAATGAATAGCACATCCGCCAGACTGGATTCGTTTTGTCGCAGGTTTATCAGATATCATAACTTCCAAGCACTAATTTGATATACATCAATATTTTAACACTTCTAAATCCTAAAGGATAGATAAAAATATTATAATAAAACAACAAGATATAACTAATTATGACAATAATATCAGTGCGTCGTATCCTGAGTAGAGGCCGTAGCACAACAGTAATAACGCACCGATTTGACGAAATGTCGGGGATCGTTGTAAACGTTGCATTTTAGTGGCACCAAATCCGATTAAGATCATCGACGGTAGAGTACCTAGACCAAATGCTAGCATTACCAATGCGCCATTTATCGCGTCGCCAGAGACAGCAGACCAAGTGAGCATTGAGTAAACTAACCCGCACGGAAGCCATCCCCAAACCATTCCAAATGGAATGGCGTGCCAAGGTGATTTAAGTGGGAGGAGCTTTTTACCCAAAGGGGATAGGTATTTCCAAAAGTGTTGCCCAATTTTTTCAACAAACAGCAGCCCAAACCACCATTTACCAAGATAAAGAGAAAGTAAAATCATGAAACTGGCTGCCACGAGCCTTAGGAATACAAATGCCTGGTTATAGTCTGCGACTTCAGCAATTGAAGAAACGGTACCACCTACCAGAGCACCAGCGACACAATAGGTAAGTAGTCGCCCTAAATTATAACAAAGCGTCGTTAAGGTGGTTCTTGAACTTGACGGCTCCCCCAAAGACATTGCGGAAGCAATACCGCCACACATACCCATACAATGACCTGCGCCCAAAAATCCGACCATTAATGCGGCAAGCAAATCATTCATCATCGGTGTCTTTTGGCTGTTTTCGAGGTTGGTCTTCATCGAACAAAATATTGTGACCTTGACGCTCTAAGTCTTCAAATTGTTCACTTCGTACAGCCCATAAGAATACGGCAACAGCGAGGCACACTAAAACGATCGCGATAGGGATCAGAATAAATAAACTTTCCATCTTGTTAGCCTTTATCTTTTAGTAATCTGAGTGAATTCGAGACAACAATAATAGAGCTCGCAGACATTCCCACAACCGCGATATACGGAGCAACGAGACCTGATACGGCCAAAGGCAATATTAATAAGTTGTACCCCAAAGACCAAGCTAAGTTTTCTCTGATGATTTTTCGTGTTTTTAGTGCAAGTTCACGAGCAATGATCAGTTTGTCTAGTTTATCGCCTAACAAGACCATGTCTGCTGATGCTTTAGCGACGTCTGTTCCACCGCCCATCGCGACCGATAGGTGAGCGCCAGCAAGAATAGGGGCATCGTTAATGCCGTCACCAACCATCAGGGTGATTTCATCAGGCTTAAGCGTAGAGAGAAAATTGAGCTTATCTTCAGGCGTCGCACTTGCGACAACCGATGAGATCCCGATAGTATCGGCAACCGGTCTAGCATGTTCAATTGAGTCGCCAGTGAGCAATGTCGCTCTAACACCCACTTTTGACAATTGAGTGATAAGAGTTTCACTCTCTTTTCTAATTGGATCTCGGTAGAAAAACGTAGCTTGGTGAACTCCGTCAATAGACAAATATACAGATGGAAGGGATGATCCTTTCACGTCCCCTAACACGAACGACTCACTGCCTAACTGACATTTTTGACCATTCCATTGCCCCTGAACACCAAAGCCGATTAAGTTTTCAACGCTTGTTACTTCAACCTTGCTGTTTAAATGCTCGGAAAAGGCTTTAGCGATAGGGTGGTTAGCATGCTGCTCCATAGACGCGGCAACTGCTAAACATGTATCGGCATCAAACTGTGCATGAGTTTGAACGTCTGTAATTGCTATGTTGCCTTCGGTTAACGTTCCGGTTTTATCGATAACAAGGTGGTTAACTTTGCATAAGGTTTCAAAGACATGCCCTTTACGCAGTAATATGCCGAGGTTACCTAGCCTAGACGTGGCGCAGGTAATTGCCGTTGGTGTCGCCAAAGATAAAGCACAAGGGCAGGTGGCAACCAAAACCGCGAGCATTATCCAAAACGCGTCTTCTGGTTTAGATTGATGCCAATAGAACCAGGTTCCAGCGGCGATAATCAGGATTACGGCAACGAAGTAGCGAGCAACAACATCTGCGACTTCGGCAATTTTTGGCTTAGACATCTGAGCTTCATCTTGCAAGCGCACAATATGAGCAATCATTGAGTCTGCTTTTTTTGTTGTAACCTCTAACTCAAACGACTCGTCCCCATTGAGCGTGCCGGCAAAGACGCTGTCTCCTTGCTGTTTAACAACAGGAACGGATTCACCAGTAAGCATCGCTTCATTAATGTGTATTCGGCCTTTTAACACGACGCCGTCAGCCGGAATGTGTTCACCTGGTAATACTCGGATTTGATCACCGACGATAAGCGATTTTACTGGCGTCTGACTGCCATCTAGTTTCGTTGCGATAGCAGGAACCAGCTTAAGTAGATTGGCACTTGCCGCTGCAGCTTGTCTTCTTGCTCGCATTTCGAGAAAACGACCCAAAAGCAAAAAGAAAGTGAACATTGAGATGGACTCAAAGAATACTTCGCCATTTTCTGTGACAGTTGCCACTAGGCTGGCAACATAAGCAAAAATTAAAGCGATCGAAACCGGAACATCCATCCCTAGTGTTCGGCCCTTAAGGCTCCGCCATGCGTTTAAGTAAAAAGGAAGCGCTGAATAGAGTAATACGGGAGTGGCAAAAATAAGGCTGACAACGCGAAAATACTGTTTAAATTGAGGGTCAAGGTCTCCAAACACTTCTAAATACAAAGCTACCGCAAGCATCATCACTTGCATCGTCGCTATGCCCGCAATACCGAGTCGGTAGAGATATTGCTTCATTTGGCGATGGTAGGCCGCTTCTTGATTATCAGCTTCGAATGGCGCAGCTTTATAACCGAGTTGGTGTATGGCCGCTAGAAGTTCACTTAGTTTGGCTTCCGATTTAGACCAACTTAATAATGCGCGGTTTGTGGTGGTGTTAACGCGAATAGACACGACACCTTTATGGTGCATGAGTTGTTTTTCTATTAACCATGCGCAAGCGGCACAGGAAACCCCTTCGACCGATAATGTGACCTCTGAACAGTCTTCAGTTTGGCGAACAAATTCGTCTTGAACTTCTTCATTATCGTAGTGGATTAGATTTCTAAGCTGTTCTGGAACGAGATCCGCTTTTTCGGCAGGCGCAGTTCGGTATTGATAATAAGAAACTAGCCCGCTTTCAACGATCGTACTGGCTACCGATTCGCAACCGGGGCAACACATGTCCCGGTCTTCTCCCAAAATTTCGACGATAAAATCGGTGTTTGCTGGGACTTCTTCACCACAGTGGTAACACGCTTTATCCATGATCTATTTCATTAATGCTGTTGGAGATTCAGAAGGGAATTCGACCTTTCCTTGTATAAGCCATTGCTGGTTATGGGGCTCAAGCTCAATAAACCAAGGACCAGAGATCTTATTGGGTAACGAGAATTGGTAGTTTCCTTGGCCATCAGCAGAGAGTGTTTTCTGAAAATCGCGGTCTGGCAACGTACGGTGAGTAAAGTAAACGATCAGAGCGGGGAAGTGTGTTAGCTCGCCTTTATCGAATTGAACAATAACGGAATTTTGTTTCGAAAGTACCATAGCGCCAAGTTCTAGTTCTTTGGCGGCATTGATTTTTGATAGATCAATGTTGATACCTTTACCTTTTTTATAATAATCCTCTGCTACAAGTGAAACCGCATTTTTTGAAAATAAGCCAAGCGTAACAAAGCTGCCAATAACGACAGACGCTGGAAGTGCGATTAAGAACCACGGCCAAAACTGTTTATACCAAGGAGTTATCATAAAAAAAATCTCAACTACAAAACATAGATTTAACTTAAAGAAAAGACAGCCCCTTGAACAGGGGCTGTAGTGAAATGTTACGATTTACTTGTTACTTAGGCTCCAAACATAGGCAGATACGAGCTGA
The DNA here is from genome assembly GCF_900233005.1 of Vibrio tapetis subsp. tapetis. Taxonomy (NCBI): domain Bacteria; kingdom Pseudomonadati; phylum Pseudomonadota; class Gammaproteobacteria; order Vibrionales; family Vibrionaceae; genus Vibrio; species Vibrio tapetis. The sequence continues at coordinate 660,193 of NZ_LT960611.1, read as the reverse complement.
ACTTTGTCTTCACCCAAAATATCTTTCCATGCTGGCATCACGCCTTGACGTCCGTAAGCAACTGTTTGTGTAATGGCTTCACGAGTGTCGCCAAACAGCCAGTCTTGGTCTGTTAGGTCAGGAGCGCCAAATGCAGGGTTTCCTTTACCATCCGTACCGTGACACGCCGCACACGCTGCAAAACGAGCTTTACCAGCTTCCGCTTCACGAGCATTTACTTTACGGCCTGCGAGGCTAAGAGTGTAGGTAACAACCTCTTTTACGCCTTGCTCACCAAACGCATCGCCCCAAGCTGGCATCGCGCCAATACGTCCATGAAGGACAGTATTTACGATAGCTTGTGGTTCACCGCCATATAGCCAAGCGTCATCAGTCAAGTTAGGAAAACCTATTTGACCACGAGCATCTGAGCCGTGACACTGCGAACAGTTTTGCAAAAATAGACGTTGACCTACTTTAAGTGCTTCTTCATCACCCGCTATCTCAGGGATAGGGCGCAATTCACCTGTACTTGTAAAAGCCAGTTTTTTATATGCTTCACCAAAGTTGGCTTGGGCATCATCTAGCTCCATTGCGTACTGATCAATGCGTTTTTCACTGTGTGAACGTGCAACTGACGCGCGAGACTCTTCTAGGCTACGTACTTCTTGGTCAGAACTTGTCCAACCCAATACGCCTGCAAAGTTGCCAAGCCCTGGATACAGAACTAAGTAAACAGCTGAGAAGATGAACGTACTGATGAACAAATACGTCCACCATTTAGGAAGTGGGTTGTTTAGCTCACGAATACCATCGTATTCATGACCCATGTCTTCCCCTTCCTCTACGCCCATTTTGTCTTTTACACACCAATAAAGCAGCGCGGCGCAGCCAACGAGAGTGCCGATGGTAATTACGCTTATCCAGATACTCCAGAATGTACTCATTACTTGGTCACTCCTTTATCTGCTTCTTGAGCTTCTTTGTTTTGCGGTTCGTCTGCAAAAACTAAGTTAGCGGCTTCATCAAAGCGAGATTTACGGCTTTTACCATATGCCCACCATACGACTCCTAAGAAGCTAATGAAAAGCAATAGAGTCCATATACTATGAATAGTACCGATATCCATATCTGCTCCTTATTTCATCGCGTGGCCAAGAGACTGAAGGTAAGCGATGATGGCATCCATCTCGGTTTTACCTGCAACATCTTGTTTCGCGTTGGCAATTTGTTCATCCGTGTAAGGGACACCAAACTGGTTGCGGAATACTTCCAGCTTACGTTGTGTCAACTCACCGTCTAAGACGTTTTCTTCAAACCAAGGGAAACCTGGCATATTCGATTCAGGTACCAATTGGCGAGGGTTGATCAGGTGAACACGGTGCCACTCATCAGAGTAACGACCACCAACACGGGCTAGATCAGGGCCTGTACGCTTAGAACCCCATAAGAACGGATGCTCCCAGACACTTTCACCCGCAACCGAGTAGTGACCGTAGCGTTCTGTTTCTGAACGGAAAGGGCGGATCATTTGGCTGTGACATACGTTACAACCTTCACGAATGTAAATATCGCGACCTTCCATTTCAAGCGCTGTGTAAGCTCGTAGGTTTTCTACAGGTTCAGTGGTTTGCTTTTGAAAAATCAGCGGGGTGATCTCTACCAAAGCACCAAAACTAATAGCCACAACAATCAGTATCGCAAGCAACCCAACGTTCTTTTCGACTATCTCATGGCGATTTTTTGAATTAGAACTCATCTCGTCATCTCCTTAAGCCGTATGAACAATAGCTTTTAGGCTATCTTTTGGTGCGCTAACGGTCTTATAAGTGTTATAAGCCAATAGGAACATGCCCGATAGGAAGATTAATCCACCTATGAAGCGTACGAAGTAGAACGGGTAAGATGCCTGTACTGATTCAACGAAGCTATAAGTCAACGTACCATCAGCATTTACTGCACGCCACATCAGACCTTGCATTACACCTGAAATCCACATTGCTACGATGTATAGAACGGTACCAATAGTTGCTAACCAAAAGTGAACATTGATCAGGCTAATAGAATACATACGCTCTTGACCGAATAAACGCGGTACAAGGTGGTAAACAGAACCAATAGATACCATTGCAACCCAACCTAACGCACCAGAGTGAACGTGACCGATAGTCCAGTCCGTATAGTGAGATAGGGCGTTAACAGTTTTGATTGCCATCATTGGGCCTTCAAAGGTAGACATACCGTAGAAAGACAATGAAACAACTAGGAAGCGCAAAATAGGATCATGGCGAAGCTTATGCCATGCACCTGATAGCGTCATAATACCGTTAATCATGCCACCCCAAGAAGGAGCGAATAGAACTAACGACATGACCATACCTAGTGACTGAGTCCAATCTGGTAATGCTGTGTAATGAAGGTGGTGAGGACCAGCCCAAATATACAGTGAAACCAAAGCCCAAAAGTGAACGATAGACAAACGGTAAGAGTAAACTGGTCGTTCAGCTTGTTTAGGTACAAAGTAGTACATCATTCCGAGGAAGCCAGCAGTCAGTAGGAAGCCTACTGCGTTGTGACCATACCACCACTGAACCATGGCATCGACCGCACCAGAGTAAATCGAATATGATTTACCTAATGAAACCGGAACAGCCAAACTGTTCACTATATGCAAGACGGCTACGGTGATGATGAAGGCACCAAAGAACCAGTTTGCTACATAGATGTGTGAAGTATTCCTCTTTATTAATGTTCCGAAGAACACTACCGCATACGCCACCCAAACGAGTGTGATAGCGATATCAATCGGCCATTCTAATTCTGCATACTCTTTACCAGACGTAAGTCCTAACGGTAAAGTGATTGCAGCGGATAAAATTATGGCTTGCCAACCCCAAAAGGTGAAGGCGACCAAAGGACCACCAAATAGACGTGTTTGACAAGTACGCTGCACAACATAATAAGATGTTGCAAACAGTGCACTGGTACCAAACGCAAAAATTACCGCATTAGTATGCAGAGGACGTAAGCGACTATACGTCAACCACGGCGTATCAAAGTTGAGCTGTGGCCAGACTAATTGAGCGGCGATTAAAACACCAACTGCCATCCCGACAATTCCCCAAAGTATGGTTACTAAGGTAAATTGACGTACTACGGTATAGTTGTAGTTGTGTTCCAGCTGCTTTTCTTGGCTCATTTGCATGCTTCCAATTTTTAATTAACTACACTTTTACTTTCAATTCGACATAATGTCGTAATGCTACCCAATCCAAACTAGGAATTTTCGATTTATCATAATGTTAATTCCGTTTACGATTTAAAAAATAAAGCGGCATTTTCGCTTAACACTATACTTGAATTAACATATCAATGACAGGGCGTTAACCTCACATACACTTGGGTTATTGCAACTTATTGCTAAAAGTTTGAAGCTTGTTACAAAGGAGAATAGATATAATGGCTGCAGAGAAGCTGACGAGAGCTAGGCTTGCTCAAATTATTGTCATGTTGTTGATTTTAGTCGCTGCTTTTACGTGGCGAACATTTCAGCACAAGGTGTACACATTGAGTAAATGCAGTGTAAATAAATGTGAGTTTGTGTTTGCTCAAAAAAATGTTTCCGTTATTGAAATAGAAAATGGCTATTTATTAAATGGCCACTTGAATGATGTTGATATTAAGCTCAATCCCACTGGCGAAGTGGTGAGTAATACAGGTGAGACGGTTAAAATTCACTCTAAAGATAAAAAAATAAACATATTATTAACAAGTCAAGAACACTCTGAAATAGTACGGGTTAATCTACAAAAATAACAATAATGGGTGCTATATATCTCAATTGAAATGGAATAGTTTTGACTTTTATCCTTCGGGTGTATAATTCGCAATGGAAGCGTGTAGATTATAAATAATAAGAACATAATGAAACTAGTATCGGCGTACTCACATAGTGTGTCAGTAGACAACGCTATTAAGGAAATGAGACGACAGATACCACAAGATATCCAGCCGTCTCTCATATTATGCTATTACACTGAGGAGTATTGCCCTCAAGAACTATCATCTGAATTAACCAAGCAGTTTGCTCATTCTGTCATCATGGGGGCGTCTTCATGTAAAGGCATTATGACAGACAAAGGATTTCATCTCGGCCCTGTTGTCGGGATTTTGGCGATCATAGATACCCCTTCAAGTGCTTACGCTAGCGCAATCACTTCGCTCGATGATTGCCCGGATGTTGGCTTAGCGACGCAAAGAGCGCTTAATGCGGCATTAGCTAAGTGCGGGCGAACCGGAGAGCAACCGGATTTGGTTGTTTTGCACACGAGCTCGGGCGCAGAAGAAATTGCCATTGATAAGATTAACGCTGAATTCGGTGGGTACGTCCCGTTACTTGGTGGAACTGCTGCTGATAACAAAATTACGGGCGACTGGAGTTTATTCAGCCATGAATTCGCGTACAAGTCTGCAGTATCTGTCACCGTTCTTTTTCCATCTCAACCCGTGACTGCGGGCTTTCAAGCTGGCTATTCAGCGACTGAGCACTTTGGCACTGTCACCAAAGTGAAAGGTAGGGAGCTTATTGAGATCGATCATAAGCCCTGTCTTGACGTTTATAAAAGCTGGATAGCACTGAGTGACAATGTCACACTTTATGATGACCAAACATTATTTGAACATACAAATTCATTTCCTTTTGGTCGCGTGAGCTATGGTGTTGACGAACAACCACTTTATAATTTGGCGCATCCTACTCAAATTGGGCCTCATGGTGGTATTGAGACTTTCACTTCGATTCAAGAAGGGGAAACAGTGCACCTCATGTCTGGGTCTAAACAACGACTAATATCACGTGCCGAGAGAGTGATTGAAACAGCAAAGCAGTCCCATTTAGTCAATTCATCTCCAATTGGTAGTATCAGTATTTTTTGTGCAGGTTCTATGCTTAATATTGAAAAGACGATGAATCAGGTCAGTCAGCAAATTCATAATGCTTTAGATAAAAAATCATACATATGTCCGTTTACCTTCGGAGAGCAAGGTGGCTTCAATGCGGGCGTTAATTCTCATGGAAATCTGATGATTTCTTCTGCGGTGTTTCATACATAAAAGAATGTCGGATGAATACGTTAGAAAAAGAACAACTTGAAGAATCCAATTTAGCATTGCAAAAAAGTAAAGCTAATGAACAACGTCTTATGAACGAAAATAGGGCAATTTTGGATGCGTTGTCATCGATGAGTGGTACTCATAGTAAACAACAAACATTTAACGTATTACTTCCAGTGTTAAAGCAATATATTAGCTTTGAAGATGCTGTTATTTTATCGAGATCTGAAGCTGAAGAACCTTTTAAAACATTGCTGTCAACCAACCAAGCTCTTGCATGTGAGTCGTGGGAATACGATGAAAAATTTGAGCGTGGAATAGATGGAGACTGCATTGTCTTATATAAACCAAGCGTATTAACCCAGTTTGAACATTTTAATTCAATCGTAAAAGATCAAATTGGTTCCGTCTTATTGACGGGGGTTAAAACTGAGGCGAATCAGTGTGTTATTTTATTTTTCGGCAAACGTAGGTCGCAGTTTGGTTTTGAGAGTAAAGCGGCTCTTATGCGATTTTTACCTCTTATAGAACGTGCACTGGTCGACATTACGTACAAAGAAAAACTTCAATCCATCGTTATGTCACGAACAGCGCAGTTAAAAAGGAGTAGGGAGCGTTTTCATGATTTTGCCAATAGTGTTGGTGATTGGTTATGGGAAACCGACGAGCAGTTGAATTTCACCTATATGTCAGAGGTGAATTCATTGAGCTTTGACCTCTCTAATAAGGATCTTTTAAGTCAGATAAACAATGTCGAATTGGCCAACGAAATAAGAGAGTCGCTTGATAATCGTAAGCCGTTCAAAAAACTAGAATGGTGCAATGACGAATTAACTGACGAATGGTTAAGCGTTAGTGGGGCACCTTACTACGATCAATATGGCAACTTTCTTGGTTACCGAGGTATTGTAAAGGACGTTACGCAACGACGACGAAGATTTCTAGAAGTGAAAAAAGCCCGACTCGAAGCAGAGAAAGCAAATCGAGCCAAATCTGAATTCTTAGCGATGATGAGCCACGAAATTAGAACGCCGCTAAATGCAATTTTAGGGCTGATTGACGTATTATTAGATTCGGCACCAAGAGATAAAGACCAGGACAGATTAGAATTAATGGCATCGTCAGCTGAGTTATTACTCGCGATCATTTCAGATGTACTTGATTTGTCTAAAGTTGAATCCTCAAGCTTTAAGCTTGAAAAACAAGTGGTTAATCTACGTGACACTGTAGCTAATAGTTTGACTCAATACCACCCATTGGCTGAGTCAAAGGGCTTAACATTCATTACGTCCCTTGACGAAAATCTACCAACCTATGTCAACACTGACCCAACTAGGCTATCTCAAATCTTATTTAACTTAGTGGGAAATGCCATCAAATTTACCTCTGTTGGGCATATTAAAGTAACAATCTCGCTCAGCGAAAATCGATATCTTAATTTAGAAGTAGAAGATACGGGTATCGGTATGGAGCAACATGCCATCGACAAATTGTTTAGCCCTTTTGTTCAAGCCGACAGTTCCATAACTCGGAAGTATGGAGGAACAGGCCTAGGTCTAACCATAACAAAGCATTTGGTTCATTCGTTTGATGGCTCTATATGCGTAACCAGTGATATTGATCAGGGAAGTCGTTTTGCCGTTTCTATCCCTGTGACCACGTCACATTTTAAAAGTGATAGCTTAAGAGAGACTACAACCAATAACGAAGAAGTAGTCATTAAACGTCAATCTTTAAACATACTCGTTGCGGAAGACAGCCCAGCAAATCAAATGGTCATCCGACTCCTGCTCAACAACCTAGGGCACAACGTTACGATTGCGAACAATGGTCTAGAAGCCATTAAGATAGCGAAGGAAAATGAACAAAGCCTCGACGTAGTCTTTATGGATATTTCAATGCCAGAAATGGATGGCATTACCGCAACGAAAGAGATCAGAGAGCGTAGCATCGCGTTACCAATCATTGCATTAACTGCTCACGCAATGCCTGATGATAAGGCGCAGTGTTTAAGCTCCGGTATGAATGACTTCATTACCAAACCGGTGAGAAGTAAAGATCTTCAAATCGCTCTTAGTCGTTTTCTATAAAGCCGTGCTATAAGCTAATAGTCAGGACTTAATCTTTGATTAAAGTAATGATTATTAGCTATTTTATGGTAAATATAGATTATGGTTAAATAGTATGACAACCAGGTAAAATTCAATAACAAGCAGGGGCTAGAGAGTACTTCTCATGTATACCTCGAAACTTTATTTAACATAAGATATATAATGCGCACTAAGAGCATTTGAACTTACGCCTAACAAGCGGCCTATCAATCAAATAGAAAAACCTCGAACAAATATGACAATATTTTCCATTCATATGCGATATGCACTTGATATTGTATGTAACAGAACCCATATAGTAAGCTGGAAGAGATTTGACTCTTTCATAACTTACCTTATACGGAGCTTAAAATGGGCAAATATGTAATCAAGAAATCAGATAAAAACACTTCACAACCATACTACTTTGTACTAAAAGCAGATAACAACCAAGTAATTGCGCAAAGCGAAATGTATAGCACTAAGCAAAACGCAGAGAATGGGATTCAATCTGTTAAAAACAATGCAAACTCAAATACAGTAGATGAAACTTAATCAAAATTTTTAATAATTAAAAAAGCCACTCAGGTGGCTTTTTTAAAACCAAAAATAACCTCTAAAAACCAATCAATTTTATACTTCAATTGTTGAGCTTTAAAATGTCTTTGGAAAATGATATTGGCTTAGCACCATTTGATGCGTATTGGGTTTCGGTTGGCTCATCCAATGGAGCGCAACCGACCAGATAAGAACGCTCGTCTTTAACCAGCTCAAGCAAGCATTCATCCAATACGTTAAACCCAATCTTTTTGCGTCTTAAGTAAGATTCATTAATATGATAGCTACCCGAATCGGTCTCGACTTTTAATGACAACCGCAACTTCACGTCATACGGTCTTTTTTCGGTCAGAAATATATACGTGTAACTGGTTAGGTAAACATTCTTTAAACCGTTGATTTGAAGTTCAGGGATTGGAGAGTTTAAGAGATGAAGGAAATTATCCCCATCGATATAAACCGAATCAGTATTCCCACCGCTATGTACAACAGAACCATTTTCATTACCTTGAGAAGCCAATGCCGTATTGTTCTGGTTGTTCTTATTGGTTTGTTCTCCCTTCTTAACCTCCTCCACTTTTTCCACTTCCTGCGATTCACCAAAAACCAAATTGGATAGACCATTAATTAACACCCCCAAACAAAACAAACCAATTAACATTACGATGATTAACTTAGGGTTCTTGAATATTAAGTTAACACCCCCAGATTTCGTCACCTTGCCTGTCCCTGTTGACTTATATAATAAGTGAGCATCAACAGGAATTTTTTCCTTTGTTAAATTAACATCGTTTTTCTTTGGTAATTCAATAGAGGCCGCCGATAACTTATGCTTATAAATATAAGGTCGCCTCTTAGACCAAAAAATTCCATCATTATTTTTATGAAAGAAAGCTTGCTCAGCACAGGCTTTAATTCCTGAATCTATTTGCTTCCAATCAGGTGATAACAGTTCAATATCCCAATTGTATTTACGATGCCTCATGAAGCCCTCGTTAAAGGACAATGGATAAATGATTTTACCGTCAGAATCGTATTCAGCACGCCCCCTATCATCCACCTCACAAGAGCGAAGGCTATCCATATTAACGGGGATGTGACGGCTATAAAAAAGCTCAGAGAAGTCAGGAGGAAGATTATCAACAAACTCAGAGAAAGGACGAGATTTAATTTTTCTTAAGTCAAAGCCAATATTTTTAGACATGATGTCTTGGCACTCATCAACAACGATAAGCGCCCCAAGAGGACACCAACAAAAGAAGTGTTGCCACAAGTCAATCCCATCCACATCCCTTGAAAATATCCTAATGAGTCGAGTTGTAGAGGGGAATTTTTCGCCTAAACGACTCTCGATTTCAGGAAGTGGCTCCATGCCCTCGATGTTCGTCACCACTACACGACCCGCACGTAAAGCAGGAAGAATAACAAACCAAACTACATAAGCGGTTTTGTAAGAGCCGTTAGCCCCCGTTCTGATACTGATAGCCATAAAGTCATTACCACCTTGATAAACGCATAACAAGAGCCGTTGATAAGCAATTCATATACAACGTGATTGCGTCTGGGACTTTGAACAAGAAAGCGTAATAACGAAGTTCGTCAGGTAAAGCATTGAACGAGGTTTCAATTAATCGATTGAAACCAATTTCATTAAGAAACACCTTGGCCGTATTGTAAGAAAGCTCGATAAAGAACAGAGCAAACGTCAACTTTCCTTTAATATACCAGTAGTGTAAATGTGCGAGTAAATCGTCAAACATATCTGGTATCGCCAATAAATAAGCTTCAACTGACTTAAACATATCTGACATAGAACCTAGTAAATCGTAAATAGAATCCATCACCTACCCCTTCATTATCACTTTTATTCCTGCCATAGCTGCAATAAACATAATGATAGCCGCAATATAATTTGCATTATCCACTAAGCCAACAAATACAGCAGAAGAAAAACTATGCGTTTCACCGTTAACGAATAAATCAAGCTTATGCTCTTTAAATCCACCATTCTTTAATTCAGCTTTAAAATCAAACTCAGATTTAAACTCTTTTATTTTATTAGAGTAATCCAACTCTAATTGCTCAATATCTGCCTTTACCTTGCTTCTCATTGTGTCGGTAATAAATGTATTGTCGTCTATCACAATGTTAGATTTTGGGATGTGACCACCCGCAACGGACAGTTCATCAATTAATTGTTGTGTTTTATTGGCTATATCATTATTTGATTCGTTAATGGCATCCAATTTTTTATTGGTGTTGTTCAGATTGTTGTTTACTTTGTTAACATTCTTTTTAATACCATCTGTATTTTTTCTAATAAATTTCAATAAGCCTTTTTGCTCTGTTCGTTCATAATTACTAATGTCATTCAATGAATCTTTCACAGACCTAAGCTTACTATCTATCGACTTCAATTGAGCATCATCACCCCCTTTTTGAAGTGCTTGCATCAAGGTAACAGTCTGGCGATTAACATCCGTTTTCGTCGATAAATCCGCTAAGCTTTGCGATACAGCCGTAGTGGAAGATTTCACATCACTAGCAATAGCATTCATTTTAGTGATCATGGTTTCGTTCGTATCTGAAACCATTTGGCCTGTCAGGTTCGTGACATCCGAAATAGCATTACTGGTCTTTACGCCAACATTGTTAATCAATGCTTGGAGGTTAGAAAGCTTTGTATTTAACTGACCTCGACGACCAAGTTCAGCCGCCATCATGTTCAATGTCTTATCGGCATAGTCATCGTAATCATTAACAGCCTGCCAGACATGAGAAGAAAGCAAACTATTACAATTATCACCGGTGCAATCAATTGTTGTCGGTGGTTTTGGATCAGGAGTTGGCAGAGGGTTTTCATCCCAACAAGACGTTGAACCAGGTTCAATGACACAGCCGTCAACATTGCCGCCATAGAACTCCCCAGACTCACCAAAAGGACAAGTTTCACCTGTCCAAGTAAAGTCTCGTATATTCAAATGACTGCTGACTTCAATTTGAACCGCACCCGTTGCTTTGAGCTTGCAAGCAACGTAACCCCGAGCGTAACAAGCGGATTTGACATCATCACCATAAACCAGTTTTGACCATGACAAACTGACTTCACTATTGATGTTTTTCTTAAACGAGCAGTATTGTTCACAAACGCCAGCATGGTTTTTCACTTCACCGCTAGGGCATTCATTGACCACCGCTGCATGAGATAAGGAGGTAAACAAGAAGGCCAAAATAATTAAAAATCGAGCCATGTTAAGCCCCCTATTTTAAGCAAAAAAAACGCACCATTACGATGCGTTGATACCTGTATAAATTCCATAGATGAACGCCATGGAAATGGACACACCAAGCAATATACTTAAAAGGCTTGATGTGTCCGCAGCGTTAAGCACTCTTCATTCCGCCAGTGATTGAACGCAACCCGAAGCCAAGCGCCGCCAAAGCAATCAAACCTACGACAACATAGCCGTAGTTCTCTTGACCTGTTGCAATAGCCGCTTTAAGAGCCGTTGTAATCGCTGAATCCTCAGCAGCCGCAGAGCCAGAAGCAAGTAAAGCAGTAAGAGTGATGATTTTAATTTTCATGTTTTTCATGGTGTTATCCTTTTCCTAACCCTTTCAAAATTCGCCCTAAAACATGACCAGATAAAAATGATAAAAGCATGTATCCAGACACGAGCGTGTAAATCTCAGGGTCAATGGTTAATTGATTAATTGGAGTAGTGACCATGTCGTTATATTCCGTAGTGGATATAGCGACCAACTGACACTCGTTTAAAGGCAAACTAGGGCTTACCTTTAAATAACTGTCCACTCCGAGGATTAGACAGGAGGCCATTAGATAGCCTTTTTCCCTTTGTCATGGAGATTGTCAAACAACGAAGTGATCACATCAAAATCAAGTGCAATATTCTTGTTTGGGTCTTCAGGACTAGGCTCCATTTTTACATCAGCAAGAATAGGGAATGCAGCCGACTCAATTTTTGCTAATAGCTCAGGCGTTTTATTAAATTGAAGTTTTGAAGCATCAAAACCACGACCGACCCCCTTTCCGTTGTTGTTGTCCCATGATTGAAAAGGGACGCCGATATGGAGCTCACCATAGTCATATTTTTTACCAGAGTCTTTACCTACGCCCTCAGCATAGAAAGCGCCTAGAATTACGTATTTCATATTAAGTTCCTATTATCTCGTCTATTACTTTTCGATAGGTATCAGGTAATGACAGCCCATCGTCATGAAAGTCTTTCGATATCAATACACCGAAAGTTTTTTCTAAATCACCGCCAAAATGTTTAGCAATATCGTGCAACGTTCGCCCCACTTGACGACGAGCCCAGCGAACACGCCCGTGAATGTCGAGTGCAGCTTGTTTCTTTTTTGTGACCACCTTTACTGGCATTGAATCGACTATGGATGCTGAATATGCACACAAGCCAGCAAATACGCCGGATATGTCGAGCAATACATCAATAGGCGTGTCTTTCAATTCCACCTCACTACGAAACCAAAACATATCTAGGCCGAGTTGCGCAGCCTTGTTATAAATTCGCCAGTAAATCCGCGAGGAACGCTGACCAACCTCAAAAGATTCATTGAGCACCTTACCCCCCGACTCAGCAAAATATCGTTCACCTGCACTAGGCCCTCGACCTTGAGGGTGTGTTCGAAAGGCATCATCTGCATAGGCTTTTTTAGCGTACTCACGCCCAAACAAACCGTGAAAATCATCTACCGCTAAATCAATACGAGAAAGGCGTGAACAATCCAAAAGCTGTAACCACCAATGCAAGCGAAAAGCAGAGGTGTGCTGAAAAAGATGCTGACACCCTAGCCCCTCAATTTGGAAATAACAGGTTCCACGGTTACCACCCAAGGCAATAAAACCAACGTGTTTATTAGAGTGTTTTGACATCAGATGACAAGAATCTTCATACCCATACAAGCCTTTACCGCGCCAAGAAGACATTCGAAGACCAAGAACATGAAGACAAAAGGCTTCAAGTCTATCCATCATGGCTACGTTCCATTTTTGTTTATAACGCTCGACAAGTTTTTCTTTTTGTTCTGGAGTTTTAGCCATTCGATAATCAGCTTTTGGAAGTGATGCCCAGATAGGAGACGTTAAATCTGATTTGTGAGCATGCCTAAGTGCTGCGTAAGGGATAGACCACGACAAGTAATCAACAAAAACGAAAGGTGTCGCTTCTGTATCAATTTCAAGCTCATCTGGAGTAAAAACCAATTTTTTCATATCCTATCAATCTCAATTCACATATTGCATGCGCACATACTAAGCCTATTTTGCATGTAAAGTAAATACGCATGCGCGCATAAATAAATCCAATATGCATTAAACTGTAGGTAAAGTCACAAAAAGAGAATGATATGAAACGAGGCGATACAACCGTACGAGTAAATGAGACAAGAAAACTAAAACTTCAAAGAGGTGCCATAAAGGTAGGAAGCGAAACTGGTCAGCTACTAAAAATATCTGACATAGTAAATCACTTAATCGACCATTACAGCGATGAAGCAATACAAGATCTAATACACAAAAAAAGAGATTAGTAGATCTTGCGAAGTGGCATTGGAAAGAGCTCGAATAAATAGGAATATTGGCATGAAAGGAACAGGGTTAGGGCTTTCATCTGTAATTTTAGCTGTATGCGGTATCTTTGTACCTATGGGCTTTTTATTGTCAGGCATATCAGGGGCATTAGCATTATCTAGCTATAAATACAGAGACTCTTATGCAGTTGCAGCGCTAATTCTTAACATAGCGAATCTTACAGTGTTATCACCAGTAACCCTCATCACGGTATTAAGCAGTCGCCCTGAGCTCTTACAAGGTAGCATTGATAAAGAAATAAGGCTCATATATGGCATTATATTTACCATTCAAATCATCGGGTTACGCTTGCACTCTAAAAGAAAAGTAGAGCGGGAGATTATAAATAAATCTGATGAATCGAAAAAAGAAAGAATCGAGCCTAAATTATAACCCTTGAGTTTACAGTAAAAATTAATGACGGAGATAGACTCGCTAGCGCTCAAACACTGGCGCGCTACGCTTGCGAATACACGGTGCGGGTTGATGGTTCCGTGGGATTAACCCCCGTAATACTAGACGGGGGTTCTGACCTCGCATCGCTCGTTATCGTCGTTGCTCAGTCTTCGCCCTCCTCTTCCTCGCCATGCTTTCAGGCTATAAAGCAAAGCAGCTTTGCAGAAAGGAGGCTATTTTTCTTTGAACGGGTATATTATCGAAATAACATACCCGCTTTTGTGCTGTTAGGGACGGACGGCCAGAGGCACACCATGAAAGATAGTCATATATGCAGTAGCGCTAAGTATCGAGATGATGAGAGTCTCTTAATGCGCATTGTACGATTTATATTAAAAGAGCCTGACGGCTGCCGTCAGTGCTTCGCAATGGTACTGACGGCCACGCTTTAAACATAAATCAGTGTATATAATGCGCACTAAGGTATGGTAGTTGTCTGAATTGATTGAGGAATTTTGGATGGTTCGTGCGTTATTCCACTTCACGGAGAAACATTTGCGAAGCAAAGTTATCACCGTTCAGCGGTATGATTTGAACGGCGTGAGTGTTGTCACCAGTGACGGCCAATAAAAAAGCCCCTGACGAATACCATCATGGGCTCTTTCATAAGTGGCCAGTACACCGGTTATGAATCGCTAGCGTGCTCCAGTTCTTGAGCTTTGATTTGGGGATATATCCGCATGAAACCTAAAATACCTTGAAGATTCTCGATTTCATCTTGCATATGATCTTGTAAGTTGAAGGCTATTTCTCTAGGACAATTACCTGTACTCAAAAACAATGAGATGCTGGCTATTGTATCAAGCTTAGCTTCTGCGTCTGATAACGTGTATTCTTTAACGGTCATAATCAACTCCAGTTAAGTTGGTTGTGGTAAAAAGCCCGTAACTGTTCATGCAGCTACGGGCTTTGCTATTTAGCGGTTAAGGTGACCCGCTCTAAATGGATTGTCGGATGGTAAAGACATTCGATCTTGAAATACATCAGGGCCAATTACGATAATCTGGCTACCAAGGTCAAAAGCCACGACAATAATAGCGCGGTCATCTAATTCTAAATTTTTTAAGACTTTAAGGGCTCTCGTATAACGATTGAAACGCATCGCGGCGTCTGGTAATCCGCACCACTTTTTACTGATTACACCTGCGCGTTCTTTATACTGAAGAAGAAAATCATCACACTCAGGGTTATGAATTAACCATCCATGAAAATTAGCATTTTCAGGCAATCTAGCGTCTTTTTTGATTTGTTCAGGGGTTGGAATACTCATAGTTCAGGCTCCATTGGGACAATCATTTTACCGTATTTTTTCAATTCAACCGTATTGAAGTGATTGACGATGTATGACGAGGAATGAAACGTATAAATCCCCGCTTGATATGGCGGCTGGCCTTCTTCCAATTGAACCTTGGTCAATGTCGGGAAGCGACCTTCTAAAAATACATACGCATCTTGTTCGTAAATTGTGCGCGGTGGTTTCCCATCTTTACCCTGCATGGTTCTTGGTGTCGATTTAACGTCTTCTTTGAAAACTTCAATTTTTAACATACTAGTTTCTCTTTAAGCGATTGCCTTAAACGGCATAACATTAGACTTAGCAACTACTGGTAAGTGATACCAATTTGGAATAGCGAGCGGTTTTACTTCAATTAACTCTGAGCGTTTTAAGGTTGGACACAGGCGAGTAACATCAAAAACCTGACCGATATCTATACCTATTTTCTTGAGCCGAGATTTATGTTCGTAAAATTGACTTTGTTTTAAGACCTGGCGTAAATCAGTACCGTGCTGCCACATCGTTGCATAACTCTGAGTAGAATTTGCGGCTTGGCGACTCTTAACAATCCCCAGATCTAATAATTGGTCAGCAATGCTTTTATGTTCATCATGATTAATTTGTATTGTCTTCATGGCATTCTCGATTTCATTCAAATGTGGTAAATAATCTGCTTCTGTTTTTAGCCCGTAGTAATGTAAATTATGCTTCTTCAATAATATTTGCTGTAATTTATGCTCTTGTCTGACGACACCTTGCTCTTCACAATAACTGATTAATTTTTCTATATATTCTAGCTGTTTAACCGTCACGCCTATTTTCTTTCTTTTGTCTTTTTTGAGGTGCTCTCTAAGCTCAAATGCTTTGGCATAAAGTATGTCTGCTCGCCAATTGGAACCATAGCCCCAGCTACAAGTCATACCGTTAGGGTAAAGTGTTGGCTTCCTACCTCTACCTATTTGCATAGAAGACATTCCACGAATGAATGATGCCTCCATCCCCTGACCTACTGATAAGTTTTGAGTCCAATCAACAGCTGTAATTTCAGCGCCATTACCTATAAAACTTATTGGCTTACCATCCGGTGTTTGACGAGGACATAAACGAGTATTTTTAGTGAATGGCGGTAAGTTGTATTTCGCCAATATATGATTGTAAATTGCTACACATTCTTCAAATGTTGTTAGCCCAAATAGATTATCCATCCGCTGCCAACGAGAGGGATTTCCTTCTACACGAACTTTGTAACCATCACACCTAATAGTCAGCTTTGTACTAAATGATCCTTCTAAACGCTTTTGATTAACCGATGGAGGTAATGCTTCCCCTGTCTCCATTTCTAGCCTTTCAATCACATGCGTCCCAACAAGTGGAAGACCACCTTGGGGATACTGTTGTTGCATGAAAAGCTTATCAATGAAGTACAAGTTAAAACCCTGTCAAGTACGTTTTTTTATAACATACATAATAAAAAAGCACACTTCAACCGCTAGGTACAAAAAAGCAGTGTTATAGTTATAAAAAAGAGTATCGATAAGGAGTTTGTGGTGTTGAAAGATGTAATTAAGTCTGCGCGTGTAGAACGTGGTTATACCCAAGAGCAAATAGCAAAATTGGTGAAAGTAGCAAAGCAAACCTACTTGAAATGGGAAAATGGCGAAACTGAACCCAAAGCAACTCAAATCCAGTTATTGGCAGAAAACCTTGGACTAACAGCAAACGAAATATGCTCTGGCAAAAGAACAACCAAAATGAGCTTAGAAGACTTCATTGTAGAAACGGCAATCAACAAATGGCCTAGTGAATTAGTGACTATGATGACGTGGAAAATGATCCCAGACCACGAGGTGTTTTTTGACAGAATAGAGCATACAAGCGAAGGCCAATACTATGAAGCAATTGGTGAGGTTGGAGAGATTGAGAGAGCGCTAGGAAAACGGTGATAATTCCGGATGTCCGGAGTTAGTTGGGGTGTAACAGTAACCCCAACTTGTTCTGATAACATTTCGATTACAAGTGACAATTTTGAAGATGGCCTTTTGAGGCCATTTTTAATGGAAAAAATAGTATCGATAGAAAAGTAAACGCCATTTAATTTGGAGCCCTTCCCCGTCGAAACGGGGCCCCTTCCCAAATGTAAATGGCCTCTCCTATTTCCTTCTCACCCTCCTTGCTCAGTTTTCGCCGTCGTTGTTCGTCGTCAGTCGTCAGTCGTCGAGTCTTGATAACTGATAGATATAAGGGTTGCAGTTGCAAAACGCCCTTTGGTGCTGTGATGCTCTGCAAGGGTGGTTCTAGCAAGAAAGAAAGGAAGTTTATCGCGGTGTCATAGATTGGGAGCGCTTCGCGCGTATCGGGCTGTTTGGCCGGAGCGACCATATCAACGTGGAGTTGTGCCCTTATCCCTGCGGGAAAATGCGAAATCCGCACAAGAGTACACTATTAAAGATAGTGTACTCTCCTTCTCCTCCTCGACCTCCTTGCTCAGTCTTCGCCGTCGTTTCTCGTCGTCATGCGTCGAGTTAAATAGGGGCAAAAGCGCTTGACTGGAAGGAAGTTTATCGCGATGTCACACGAAAACATCGAGTAGGGTGAGGCGTCTCCGCCTCATCCCTCTCACAGAACCGTACGTACGGACCTCGTATACGGCTCATGCACATTTCCATTCAGCATAATGGCTGAACACATATCCTGTCCTAACGTGTTCAAGATTCACTAATCCAAGGTCGTTAAACCATTGATTTGGCATCGAGTAACTGGCTAATGGACTCGCAGCATTTCTCCAACTATCCATACAGATATACCTGAATGACCCTTCGTAACCTAGCTGTCTTAGCCTGCGGTGGAGTCGGGTCGGTTTTTTCCATAATCGTAATTGGACGCTGCGAAGTCTTCGCCTTAACCACGCGGCCAGTTTCTTAAACTCCCTGTTGGCATTCGCTATTCGAAAGTACTGGCTGAACCCTCTCAGAAGTGGATTCAGTTGTTTAATGACTTCTAACAATGGCTTACCGCCATTGCGTCTTGTCACTCGCTTCAACTTTCCTTTGAACGTCGACATTTTCTTTGGCTGAATACGGCTATAATGGCTACCGATTTCTATTCCAAGGAATTTCACACCTTCGCCGCTGTGCGCTATGTGTGATTTGGTTTCGTTCACCGTTAACTTGAGCTGTTTTTCCAGGACCTTCGTTGCCTGTACTTGCGCATTTTCTGCACCTTTACGGCTGCGACAGAAGATCAGTATGTCGTCGGCATAACGGACTATTCGATGTCCTCGCTTTCGCATCTCTTGATCAAACGCATCCAGATAGATGTTCGCTATCAGTGGGCTTATTACTCCACCTTGCGGACTACCTATCTCGGTATGCTGCCACTCTCCATCAACCATTACGCCACTTTTCAGGAACTGTTTGATGAGCTCCAGTACGCTACTGTCTGTGACTCGTTTCTTAATGCTTTTTAGAATAAGCTCGTGGTCGAGCTTATCGAAGCACTTCGATAAGTCCATATCTACGACGTGTTGCATTCCGTATCGACGGATGAACATCGTCGCTTTGTTTATAGCATCGTGACAACTTCGATTCGGTCTATACCCAAAGCTGGATGGGTGAAACTGCTCTTCGAAGATTGGGGTTAATAGATCATTTAGAGCTTGTTGGACAACTCTATCCCGTACTGTTGGGATCCCAAGTAATCGCACCCCACCATCATCTTTCGGTATTTCTACCCGTCTGACGGGTTGAGGGGTGTATCGCTTGGTTTTGAGTTCCAGAAGAAGTTGATCTAGGTTATCACTCAGATTTTGGGCGTAGTCGCTTAGGCTCTGCCTATCTATTCCGGCCGCGCCTTTCGCTTTCCACACTTTTTTAAATCCTTTATAGAGTCGCTCTTTGTGGAGCAAGTGACCATATAAACTGTAGTAAACTCTCAACTTTTTCCTTTAGATTGTGTGCCGTGTGGGGACAAATGCTCTCTCACAGTGTTGGTGTATTTCACTCCACTCTCTAGCCTTCTAGCTCAATGGCAATTTACTAGAGTGAGTCAGAGTTACTCCCTTGTACGGTTTCTCGCTTCAGTGCTTTGCTTTCACAAAGACCGAGACGGAATACCTCGATAGCTAATCAACTTGTATACCACTGAAAAAAAAACATCTGCTCATCACAGACTTAAAATGTACTTCATCCCTTCGCAACACCAGATTGCTTTTGGCAAAATGTTGTCCCATCAGACGTGTTACTGATGGTCAGCTCAGTTTTATCCTCCACACCATTACTGGGCTTCACCGGCCGAGCTTTACTCACTACTACGGATTCATCTGCCACCTCGCACCAACATAGATCTTGGCTCTCGCCTTGAGTTTATGCTTCCGACGTTTGCTCGGATGTGGTGTCAGGCTTCCCCAGTTACTGCACTGGCTCCCTGTTAACAATGCCACCCTCAAGCACAATCTAGGTCTGATTGAGTATCGGGCTTCACGCTATTTTGCACGCTTACCCACCTAAATTGCCGAATCAGGTTCACTTTCGTTGTGTACTGTTAACTTCCTATCGCTTCCTTCAAACCCTGCCGTTGGCCAGCAACGCCCTTGCGATTCGGATTATCTTCCCCTCAATCAGGGTGATTTAGGCTTCTTTCAGCCTAATGGGTTTGCCAGCTTCGCTGGGCAAACAAAAAAGTCCGGAAAAACCGGACTTAGTTACATGTCATTATTGGGATAACGACAAGAGAACCTTATAACACATCAGCCAAATCCGCAGGAAGTGGCTCTAAATGTAATATCCCAGTATTATTCATACCCCTAGCCTCCATATTTTCTCGCATATTCGTCAAAACTACTTTTTCAATATGTCGTTCGTTGCCTTCAAAAAGCAGAATGCTATTAGGTTCTGGAATTACAGACAAAAAAACATGTGACCAATCTTCGCTGCCTTCACCTGATAAAACAATAAATGTATACATATAATAGACCTCTATAAAAACACATATATGGAGGTTAAACTTCAACAAATCAATGAGTTGGATAGACCAAATTGGAATAAAGAAATGGTTGCTTATTAATGCGCATTACAGGATTTATATTAAAAGAGCCTAGCGGCTGCGGCCAGTGCTGGCGCAATGGTACTGCCCGCCACGCTTTCAACATAAATCTGACCACATAATGCGCACTGAGATAATGATTCTGTAACCGCCACAGAATCCATATTCACCGCCAATAATCCGGTCCATGCCATTGTTATTGAGCTATTTGAAAAATGTCCTCCTAAGCTTACTTATATAACGCAAGATTAGGAGTTATCAGGATGCTAATGTTTTTACCAGTATCACAAGACTTGTGATACCTGCCTATTTAGAAGCTGTAGCTAATGTTTGCGTAAAGTTTAGCTACGCCGACAGAACTGAGTATGAATGACGACGAACCAAATTTATTGGGCACATCCTACACCAATCATTTTTCTGCATAGATGTTTAACAACCACTTACATTAGCAACGTGCTAAGCTTCACGCTCTAATTTGTTCAAGTATCTACGCCAAAATCACGACACTGTACATTTAAACAGTAAGCCAGTTTCCATTGAGTGCAACGCATACTAATTTTCTACTATCTGAACGCGGATGAATTTCTCAGGTTCTTGATAATGAAATCTCATGCCTTTTTTAAGTGATTTTTTACCTACTTTGCATAGCTGTGCGTCTCCACTGGTGCGGATCCGTTTGATGTATGCAAATTTACCTTCGTGTTTCATCTCAATGGTGAAGTCACAGTATCCAGTTAAAGGTGCGTCGTACTCACTAACCTTTCGCTCGATCTTAGCTTTGATATTTCTTGCGACTGGATTAATTTGGGAGTCATCCGCCAGTGTTTGCGAGCTAATCAAACTACATGTAATGGCTACTAATCCTAGGTTATGAGCGAACATATACTATTCCTTTTATTCGGGCATAAAAAAACCGCCACTATGAGCGCGACGGTTACTTAGAGAGGGTCAGTATAATGGGGTCTATTTGAAGCTAGGCACTAAAGATTATGTTAATTCGAGTAACACAAAAGTATTCATTTTTTTATGCTGTAATTACATTGCAACTTGATGGTTTGGTCGCTAAATCACGCACTTTTTTTGCTACTGTCATTTTTAAAGCCTTGATGGGGAAAAACGTTTCTAACGCGTTGCTGTATCTTATTTGGGATTGTTTTCGAGAAGGTTAACTTCGCACCGCTTCGAGTACTATAAACTTTGATAACGCCGGAGAATGGTTGACGATGTGCTATGTCTAAACAATTATGCTTAAAAGTTGCAGGCAAGTGCCCTTTTACTTTTATTAGCTGCCCTTCTTTGAATTCCATTTTTAAGCGTGGTCTATCTACACCTACAAGCCAAAAAATCACAATCGCGGCAACAACCAAAACCCATAACATAGACTAACTCCTCAGTCTGATAGCAACTTACTCAAATTTTCTTTTAGGCTGTCGACTTTTTGGCTGGCCTTTTCACTACGAGATGCTTCACCCAATAGATATTCTATTGCATCAGACAACGTACAGCCTAACTCACCAGCTCTGTTCGAGAGTTTTTCCCAAACGCGGTAATCAAGATCAATCGATTTCTTTTTGGTGTGAACCTGCTCAGCATTAAAATGTCGTTTGCGCTTTGCCCTAATCGCTTGCTTCATTTTGTTATCAAGTTCAGGTGACATGTGCTGACTGATCCAGTCCAGCACTTTAGTCGGTTCATGCTCAAGTAGCTTGAGTTGTTCTATAGCAGCGGCATCTTCACTAGTATCGATATATTGTGTAACAGCCTCTCCGTCTTTCCACTTCTTGACGAGATACTGCCATTTCCAACCACATTCCAGGTTTTCTAGCTGCTGATATTTCATGAACTCATTCCATTAAAAATTACGTGTGACAGCGTAACCCAAACTGACGTCAAAATCAAATTCTTCAGGATTACTCATTGCTTCGCTCAATTGTAAGATAACACTATAACGTATCACCAATTTTCTATATACTTTGGCTCTTTTAACATGAGACATAGCGCCTAAGATGCACGAAAATTGGCAATCAGTAACACCTCAGTACGATTCATTTGCGCAAGTGATTTCTCAGTATCACGAGCTAGCACCCTTAACGTTTTTGGATGTTCAGCCGCGCCTTGCATCAGCCATCTCTCGATTCGACAAACTCAACAGTTTAACTCGAGTTTTATTAGTTAACGCACCAGACAACGCAATTTATCGTCAGTTGGTTGTCGATGGATTTAAGCAGCTTCAAGACTCTAATGATATAGCAGCAGGCAAACCGGTGGTTCGTGTTGAGTCTCTTGATTCAGATGCCCTATTCGGTTTGTACCAAGCGAAAGATGGTGATATTACCCAGCATATCAAAGGTTATCTTGAGCAGGCTAACGGCGGCTACCTAATGGTTTCTGCTAATCTCATTTTAGCTAATCCGATAATGTGGACCAAACTAAAAGCGGCACTACTTGGTGAAGCGGTTTCTCCGATCAACGCCGACAGTAAAAACCTATCAATTACCATACCCTCATCAACATTTGATACGAAGCTCGTCGTGATTGGCGATCGAAACCAAATGGGTGACCTTGATTACTTCGACACAGACATACAAACCGGATTCTGTATGTTCAGTGAAGTAGAGTTGGAAGTCAGGCTCAGTGAAGAGTCACTAGCGACTTACCTCGGTTATGTTAAAGGCTTGCTTACCCGATTCCAACTGCCCGATATTACTTGTGACTCAGTGCCCGCTTTACTTGCCGCTGGCGCCCGTCAGTGTGAAGACCAAGATTTCGCGCCATTAAGTCCCGTTTGGCATAATGCCCTACTGTCTGAATCGGCATTAGAGTCTAATGGTGACGCGGTAACTAGTGCTCATATTAAAGCCGCAATTGAACATAAGTATTATCGAGAGTCTTATCTTACCCTTCGAGCCGTCGACGACATACTCGGTGGCCAAGTCATCATTGAAACTGAGGGTGAGCAAGTTGGGCAAGTTAACGGACTGACTGTCGTAGAAATACCTGGCCATCCTATCTCATACGGCGAACCTGCACGTATTTCCTGTGTTATCCACTTTGGTGACGGCGACATTAACGACGTTGAACGCAAAGCTGAACTTGGTGGCAATCTTCATGCTAAAGGCATGATGATAATGCAAGCATTTGTAAGCAGTGCGCTTAATTTAGATGAGCCTTTACCTTACTCGGCATCAATTGTATTTGAGCAATCATATTGTGAAGTGGATGGCGACAGTGCGTCACTTGCCGAGTTGTGTTCACTAGTCAGCGCCCTTTCTGAACAACCGATCAATCAACAGATTGCTATTACAGGTGCAGTTGATCAGTTTGGACGAGTTCAAGCTGTCGGGGGGCTTAACGAAAAGATCGAAGGTTTCTTCCACGTCTGCCAGCACAAAGGTTTAACGGGGGGCCAAGGTGTGATTCTCCCTAAAACAAACTTGAAACATTTAGCATTACACGATGATGTCATCAACGCGATTAAAGCTGAGAAATTTCATATCTGGTCGGTGGAATCTGTTGATGAAGCGGTTCCGTTGCTTACGGGAAAGGCACTTCGTGGTGATGATGAAGACACAATTTTAAATAAAATAGCACAACGGATTGATGATTTTGAACGGCACATCCCGGCTAATGGTTTGATTACGAGACTTAAACAGTGGTTTGACCATAACTGATCCGACTTGTTTAGCGTACAGCTGTTCACTAACATGCCCAATAAGTATTTTTGGAGTAATAAAATAATGCAAAATAAACGTGATTCATATACTCGTGAAGACCTACTAGCTTCTAGCCAAGGCGAATTGTTTGGCCCTACAGGCCCGCAACTACCAGCACCAAACATGCTAATGATGGATCGAATTACGAAAATGTCTGAAACTGAAGGCGATTTCGGTAAAGGACTGATCTTAGCTGAACTGGATATTACTCCTGATCTTTGGTTCTTCGATTGCCACTTCCCTGGTGACCCTGTAATGCCGGGTTGTCTTGGCCTTGATGCAATGTGGCAGCTAGTTGGCTTCTACCTTGGTTGGGTTGGCGGAGAAGGTAAAGGTCGCGCTCTAGGTGTGGGCGAAGTGAAATTCACTGGTCAAATCCTACCGACTGCGAAAAAAGTGACTTACGAGATTCATATGAAGCGTGTTGTCAATCGTCGCCTTGTTATGGGCCTTGCTGATGGCCGAGTTTTAGTTGATGGCAAAGAGATTTACGTAGCAAAAGATTTAAAAGTTGGTTTATTCCAAGACACATCTAACTTCTAAATCAATAAAGGCAGCTGAATAGGCTGTCTTTTTTGTTACTATCCATTTAGTTATAGTGCGTTATGTGCTCATACATATTAATGCTCACATAACGCAAAAGGCCCCATATTAAGGGGCCTTTTCCTATTCTGAAGGTTGTAATTTACTTATAGAGACCAGCTTGTTTGTCATCTCTGGCGTCCCGCCAACCACCTAACCAATTCGATCTCGCTTCCATTTGTTGATATGGGCACTCCTCTTGAGATCTCCCATTCACTCCTGCTTTGTAACCTTGAGATTGAGCTCGTTCTTGGCGGTCACGTTTCTGTCTCTTCATAGTACAGTCCTCACAAAATCTAAAATTCGTAATTTACTACTATTAACATCGTATGGAGTTTTTGTTACTCCATGATTAAGAATTGTACAGAATGAGCAGATACACAAGACACAAAAAAGGCATGGTTTCATTTTTGTGAAACCATGCCTATTATTACAATTTTATTATTTACGGCGGAAACCAAATAGTGTTAGCACGCCTAAGAACAACCAACCTAGCCCAGCACCTTGTCTGGTCACGGGATTAGAGTCTGTAGATCTTACCTGAATATTAGCAGATGTTGCCCCATCTATAGGAGTCAGTTTTATCGCTACTTTCTTTTCTGCTACGCCACACTCAGAGTTATGAGATGTTGTTTTGTAACCAATAGAACAGTAAACCGCAGTAGCTGCAATAATGCCGGCATCGTTAATATCGTTAGCGTCTAAAATTCGATACTTATTGGCAGTACCACTTTGGCTACCATCATTAGTTAAGTCATCGAGCCACCAAGCCTGATTATTAAAGATGGCACTACGGTTATTCGCTATGCCAGTAGCTTTATAAGGAAGAATGAAACCACGTTCACGACGCACTTTACCTTGAACTTCACGAGACGTTTCAGCGTGAACGCGTCCAACAACTTCATTAAAGTTGTTTATCGCTCCCATTTCACCGCCAGAGCCATCAAAGAAGATGCCACCACTTAGGTAGTCAGCAGTCGGGCTTCCAGTTGACGCATCAGCGACCCACAAACGGTTGTTCAACGAACCATTTTGTACTGGGATATCGGTATTACCTGTACTACTGCTACCACGAATATAGTCGAAGCTACCACGCTTGCTTGTGCCAATAACAACTAGCTTATTGTTGATGTCTGTAGCGGTTGAATTACTGTAAAGCCAATCACTGCCGCTTTTTAGCTCGGTACCAGCAACTGTTTTTGATGTCCATTGATCGGCGGCAACCGTAAAACCAGTCGTGTTAGGCAAAAAAACCGCAGCTTGCAACATAGACCGGCTATCGCCATTTGTTGCGTTGTAACCGGCTAATACAGGTAAAGCATCGTAGGTTCCGCCTGCAGCAATCGAGGCTCCACGAATACTAGAGTTGATGGAATTAGAATTGCCCGGACTTGTACCGCTAAAACCATTCCAATTTGCTACCTGAATCGGTGCAGGTGTATTCAAGTCCCACACCGACGCTTTACTATTATAAATGGTATTTTGGCAAGATGAGCTCTCCTCCGGATTCGTTGTATTAGAACAACTACGCGAGTTAAATACATCACTTGCAGCCGAACCAACAGCATAGCTCTTACCGCCATATTCGAATTCATCAAACGCACGTGTTGGTGCTAGAAGAACGCCAATACCAGAAGTCAAAAATGAAGGGAGCTCTGTTACCGCGCCACTTTTAGATACAATAGCTCGGCTTTTATAATTTCGACCACTATTGCCAGAGTTAGTCGCTACATATCCACTACTGATATTCGCAATTAAATCACCATTATCAGCAATAGAGTTGACCACAACCTCTTGAGTACCCGTTATGGTAGACGTTTTTGCCGTACCGACCGTGGTAGGAATATCCAAACGAATGCCATCGACATAACCTTTAGTATTGTTATTATCTGCATTGAACGTTTGGCCCCAAGAATTAATAACCTTGTTTGCACCGCCAGAACCACCGTTGCCCCAAGTGTAGCGATCAGCCCAGTTGGTACAGGTTTCGTATTTGTAGTTCCACTCACAGTACTTTAGGTACTGATAGCGAATATCACTTTCTAAAACCATGTTTAGGCGGTTATCAAACTGTAGATCGACCTCATGATTAATAAACTGTCCTGCCTCGCCCAAACGGCCGCGAGATGCAACTTTATAGGTTTGAGTCGAACAGTCCGTTCCATTAAAGCAGTCAACGCCACTCGTTAGCTCTTGAACCGCTGTCGAGAAATTTTCGTTATCAGCATCAGAAACTGTCTCTATCGTATAGAGGGCAGCATTTGCGCTTGTTGCTGCCATCACCATGGCAGCTAAAGTAGACAGTTTAAATGCTTTACTACTCATTATTACATCTTGTCCTATTACATTGCATCCAGCTCTTCCCAGCGTACGAATGCAATTTCTAATTCCTGTTCTGTAGCGGATAACTTATCCAATACAGCTTGAGTCTCGTCGATAGATTTATTAAAGAAGCTAGGATCGTTCACTTGACCCTGCAAATCTTCAATCTCTTGCTCTAGATCTTCTAGGCGTTGAGGCAACAATTCCAATTCTCGTTGTAGCTTATACGATAACTTCTTTGCCTTAACAACTGGCTGAGAAGTTTTGGGAGTTTCCTCAACTTGTTTTTTACTTTTTGCTGGTTTTTCAGGCGCTCGTGTTTGCAATACTTGAGAGCGTTGCTGCTGGGCATCGTGATAGCCACCAACAAACTCTTCGATTTTACCATTACCTTCAAAAATCCAGCTGCTCATCACGGTGTTATCAACAAACTGACGATCGTGACTCACTAAAAGCAAAGTACCCTGATAGTTGGCAAGCAAATCCTCTAAAAGTTCCAAAGTTTCTATGTCTAGATCATTGGTTGGCTCATCAAGAATCAATAGATTGTTTGATTTAAGGAAGATTTTAGCCAGTAATAGACGGTTCTTTTCACCACCAGAAAGCGCTTTAACTGGCGTTCTTGCTCGCTTAGGTGCAAACAAGAAATCTTGCAAATAGCTAAGAGCATGGCGCTCACGGCCGCCAACGGTCACTTCTTGTTTACCATCAGCTAAATTGTCAATTACGGTTTTCTCAGGATCGAGCTTTTCACGGTACTGGTCAAAATACGCGACCTCAAGTTTGGTACCGCAATGTAAACGGCCTGAATCTGGCTGAAGGTTACCTAATAGCAATTGAAGTAACGTACTCTTACCACAACCATTTGGGCCAATCAGTGCAATTCGATCGCCACGCATGATGTTAAAGCTAAAGTCATCAACAATTTTATTGCCTTCAAACTGGAAGCAAATATTTTCAGCTTCAAATACGATTTTACCTGAACGCGCAGAGGTATCGATTTGAATGTTCGCTTTACCCTGCACTTCTCGGCGCTCGCTACGTTCATTACGCAGAGCTTTAAGTGCTCTAACACGGCCTTCATTACGAGTACGACGGGCTTTGATGCCCTGACGAATCCACACTTCTTCTTGCACCAGTTTCTTATCGAATTCGGCATTTTGCATTTCTTCAACACGAAGCATCTCTTCTTTTTCAAGTAGGTAATTTTCGTAATTTCCAGGAAAGCTGCTCAATTGGCCACGATCAAGGTCGACAATTCGAGTCGCCATGGATTGAATAAAGGCACGGTCATGGGAAATGAAGATAATTGAACCGCGGAAATCTTTCAAAAAGTTCTCTAGCCATTCAATGGTCGTTACATCTAAGTGGTTAGTCGGTTCATCCAGTAACAAGACATCAGGATCACAAACCAACGCGCGAGCTAAGGCCGCTTTACGCTGCCAACCACCGGAAAGGTCTGTTAACAGTGTGCTCCCATCTAATTTAAGAGACGCCATTACGTTTTTAATGCGGTCTTCAAAACGCCATGCACCGGCGTGCTCGAGTTGCTCTTGAACTCTTGCTAAATGATTAATGTTCTTATCGCTTGGGTCTGTAACCATAAGATCAAGAAGATCGTGGTAGATCCGCAACTGCTCGCCGACTTCAGCAAGTCCTCCGGAAACATAATCAAATACGGTGCCTGCTTCGTTTCTTGGTGGATCTTGCTCTAGACGAGAAACAACAACATCTTGAGTGACCTGCATTTTGCCGTCATCCATGATGATTTCGCCCGAAATGACTTTCATCAGCGTTGATTTACCTGCGCCATTTCGGCCAACAAGACAAACACGCTCATTTTCTTGAAGTGCAAAATCAGATTTATCTAATAACGGGTGGTCACCAAATGCGAGTTGACCATTATGTATGGTAATTAATGCCATGTTTTCCTAACCAAATTTGAAGTTCTTGTAAAGTGAAGGGCCAACCTAGCTCATCGCTGCCGTATTGAAGCACAGGTATAGTGACGCCGTAACGAGAAAACAATGCGTCATCAAAAGCAATATCGACGGTCTTCACAAGACCGTCGATTCCGAGCTGGCAAGTCAATTCAAATGCCATCTCACATAGATGGCACCCTTGCGTGCTGTAAAGCGTAATCAATCCGTAATCCTTTAACTTATGCTTTGTGCTTCAAAATCCAACAGTTGTGGATATGCTTATTCCTTGCAAAATCGAGTGGTAACGTCTTAGATGAGATGTTTTCGGCCTGCAGCTCTAATTCAGCGACTTGATCCAAATCCATCTTAAAGTGACGTTTGTTGTTTGAGAAGATGATCACCCCTTCTGGGCGCAACAAACGTTTCAGGTCTTTCATTAACTGAATATGGTCACGCTGGATATCAAAAGATTGTTCCATACGCTTAGAGTTTGAGAATGTCGGCGGGTCGATAAAGATTAAGTCATATTGACCACCCGCTTGCTGTAACCACTGCAGACAGTCAGCATGGATAAACTGGTGTTGTTTGCCCGATTGACCATTAATGTTTAAGTTCTCTTTCGCCCATTCTAAGTAGGTTTTAGACATATCAACCGTTGTCGTCGATTTAGCACCGGCACAAGCTGCATGTACTGTAGCAGAACCTGTATAAGCAAACAGATTCAAAAAGTCTTTATCTTGCGCCATTTGCGCGACTTTACGACGAGTTAACTTATGATCAAGGAATAAACCCGTATCTAAGTAATCATGCAGGTTAACCAACAGTTGAACACCGTATTCTTCTACTTGCATAAATTCTGAGTTTTGGCTCAACTTTTGATATTGAGAACTGCCTTTCTTTTTCTCACGAACTTTCAAAACAACGTGATTGGTGTTGACTCCAGTCACTTGAATAGTTGCGCGGATAACATCTGTTAAGCGACTTTTTGCCTTTTCTTCAGGCACGTCTTTTGGTGCTGCGTATTCTTGAATAACGACATGATCTTGATAAATGTCGATGGCAACGTTGTACTCTGGCAAGTCAGCATCGTACACACGGTAGCACTCTAGCTTTTCTCTTCTTGCCCACTTACCGATTTTCGATAGGTTTTTCTTTAGACGGTTAGAGAAGTCTGGTGCAATGAGCTGCTGCTCACCATTTTCTTGTTTTTTGGCTGCACTGTTCGCACTGATACCGTAGTTCTTTTGGTGACACGGTAACGCGCCGTTATTCAATTTGAACTGCTTGTCAGCACGCATGCGTAAACAACTCAATAAGTCGTCCGATGAAGAGAAGATAGAAGCCTGACAGCCACCAAATTCAGCTTTAAGTTGCGCACCAAACGCTGTATATAACGCGATAAGGCCAGGCTCAGTACCTAAACGCTCACCATATGGCGGGTTACAGACAATATGGCCTTGATCAAACCCTTCAGGTTTGCGTATTTGCGCTGCATCACCCATTTCAAAATCAATTAAAGAAGCCACACCGGCACGACGAGCATTGTCTTTCGCTAACTTCAATACACGAGCATCGTTATCGAAACCATAGAAACGACACGTTGTTTTATTTACGCCACGACGGCCTTGGACGTTTGCTTCTGCTTGTACTTCAGTCCAAAGCTCTGGTTCAAAGTCCTTCAAAGACTCAAAACACCAGCTCTGACGATTAATACCAGGGGCAATATTCGCCGCCATCATCGCCGCTTCTATCAATAAAGTGCCCGAACCACACATTGGGTCAAGAAGTGCTTTTGAACTGTCCCAACCTGTACGAGAAATAATCGCAGCAGCGAGCGTTTCACGCAGTGGCGCACGCCCCGCTTCAGTACGATAACCGCGGTGGTGCAAACCAGCACCAACCATGTCGATACCCAAGATCGCTTTGTCACGGTGCAATCGAACATGAATGCGTAGATCCGGTTGCTCTTTATCGATCGATGGTCGTTCAAAGTTCTTTTTAGTAAAGCAATCGACAACGGCATCTTTTACTTTTAGAGCGCCGTATTGGCTGTTACGAATTTCTTGGTTTGTACCATTAAAGTCCACAACAAAGCGCTTTTTACAGTCGAAATATGAAGGCCAGTTAACTGCCGTTGCTGACAGGTACAAATCCATATCATCTTGGCAAGTGAATTCCGCAAGCACACGCACAAATCTTGAAGCCAAGCGGCTCCATAAGCAGCAACGATAAATCTGTTCATTTGTCGCCTTGAATTTAACCCCCGCTTGTACAGGCTTTGGGTTATCAATGCCAAGTTGCTTAAGTTCGTCTGCTAGGAGGTTTTCCATCCCATTCGATGTGATTGCTAAATACTGATTCATACTGGTCTTTTAATAACAAAAATGGCCTCGATTATACCTGACAATTCCTTGATTACAGAACCGTTCTTTCTACTTTTATCAAAACCTCTTCTTAGCTGCCCAAATAACCATCAAAAACGCATCAACTCTGACAAAACCAACAACAAAAAAAGTAAGTACTCAGCAACTGATTCTCTGTACGTATTTAAAGGGATAACAAGTAAGTGCATACTTATTCACACCAAAATTGGACTATACCAGATGGGTTTTTGGCTTCATTTACGCCCTTATTTTGAGAGTAAACGAGGAATATATGGCTCAATTTCCCTCCAATGTGACGAAATAAACGTATAAAAAAAATACGATATAGAGGTAAATTGAGGGCAATGTCTCATTATTGAACGGGGTGATTGAGGACTAAGTACACACGATTAGAACTTAGCAGCAAGTTTTGGTCTGGCCGTTTGACCTACTGGCCATTTCGATAGGCTAAAAGCTCAGTATTTTGGCGCAAAAAAAAGCCGATAATGAGAATTATCGGCTTAAGGA
This sequence comes from Vibrio tapetis subsp. tapetis, assembly GCF_900233005.1. NCBI lineage: Bacteria > Pseudomonadati > Pseudomonadota > Gammaproteobacteria > Vibrionales > Vibrionaceae > Vibrio > Vibrio tapetis. The sequence goes on along the minus strand of NZ_LT960611.1, from coordinate 628,641 downwards.
ACGATCTATAAAGGGTCGGTAGCGTTAACCTACCAGCGCCACAGGCGCGAAAGAGTCCACCAATTCAGCCCGAGCAAGGCGATCATGCATTACTTTTATCGGGTGGCAGAAAGGAAGTAATTTAGAGCCGTTCAAGAAGAACCCCTCTAAATCAACAGAAATACAAACACTTGCGTTCTCGCCGGATTCAACTACGACGAATAGCCCTTGATTTAAACTGTTCTTCAAATAAACCAGTTCGCCTTCTTCTGGCGCATAGCCTCCCCCTTGAAAGTCAAAGAACCAGCTCTTAGGCTGTACAGGCTTGTGGAAACGACGAATCGCCACGCATGCTAGGATAAGTTCATCTTGACGGACTTGGCTAAGAGGTAAGCCATTGGTTGATTCTTTAAATGAATTAAAATTTGCGGCATCATCAACGGTAAATTCGTTCGTGCATAAGGCACAATCCACCAGCAACTTGGTTGGGATATTGGACTGATAAGCCATACCATCAGCAAGACCAGATAAGAATAGAGCGTTCTCTTTCTTATCAAAGCACCATTTCCAATGATTAGTTGGCTTTAGCATTTTGGCGATCTCTTCCATGATGATGAATCTCGAATAGTGATGATGTTCAGCATGTTAGCGTTATCTAATGGATGACGTTAATTGCGTATATCAACTTATTCTACAAAGCGATCGGCAAAAAAAAAGGGGAAAACTCCCCTTTTCTATTTTATGAAATGACTTAGAATGCAGTCGTTTGAAGCGAAGGTATTAGAGATTTTTAACGATATCTCTAACTAGACCAGGACCTTTGTAAATGAACCCAGAATAAACTTGAACAAGCTTAGCACCTGCCATCATTTTTTCCTTTGCAGAAACATATGAGTCAATCCCGCCAACACCAATAATTGGAAGTTTATCTCCAAGCTCTTGGTGAAGCTTACGAACGACTTCAGTACTACGAGACTGAACAGGACGTCCACTTAGACCACCCATTTCATTGGCGTGTTTCATCCCTTCTACAACACTACGATCTAATGTTGTATTCGTTGCGATAACACCATCAATGCCATGACGGATTAGTGATTCACAAATCTGGCTGATTTCATCGTCACTTAGATCTGGAGCAATTTTCAAAGCTAACGGTACATACTTACCGTGTAACTTTTCTAGTTCAGCTTGTTTGGCTTTTAATTCTGCAAGTAACTCGTCTAGTGCTTCGCCATATTGAAGGCTACGCAATCCAGGAGTATTTGGCGAAGAAATGTTAACCGCAATGTAACCGGCGTACTGATATACTTTTTCCATACAGATCAAGTAATCTTCAGTACCCTTTTCAATCGGGGTGTCTTTATTCTTACCAATGTTGATGCCAAGTACACCGTCGTAATTACTTTTCTTCACGTTCTCAACTAAGTTGTCGACGCCAAGATTATTAAAGCCCATACGGTTGATGATGCCTTCCGCCTCAATCAGACGAAACAAACGTGGTTTGTCGTTGCCATCTTGCGGACGAGGAGTCACTGTTCCAACTTCAACAAAGCCAAAACCCATCGCGCCAAATGCATCGATGCATTCGCCGTTTTTATCAAGACCGGCAGCAAGGCCGACTGGATTTTTGAATGTGATCCCCATGCACTCGACTGGGCGCTGAGGTAATTGTTGACGATAGAAGAGATCGATAGGTGTGCCGGTGAAACGTTTGAAATTCTCGATAGCTAAGTCATGTGCTTTCTCAGCGTCGAGTTTAAAAATGCCAGTTCTGGCAAGACGGTAGAGCATTGTGCCTCCGATAGAAAAAAGCCCCGTTAAACGGGGCTATATTATTTACTCATTTGCAGCACAATTCAAATTTAAAAGTGCTAATTCTCGTAATGCGACTGAAAATTTAGCAAATTCATGTACGGAGCCGACTTTGAATTCATTCAATATGTTATCCCAACGTGCTAGAGATGATTGATTTTGCTTTATCCATTCATCCAAAGCATTTTCGGTGTCGAACGAATCGTTGGTGCAATTACAACTCATAACCTGTCCGGTTAACAATCTTTGCTGCCAATCGAGATCCTCTCGGAATGTCGCTCTTGCCAACGCTTGCCAGTTATTATCCACCGCTTGATTGTTAATTTGTTTCAAGAACCAATGCAGTGACAAACGGTCTCCGAGCGTGAAGTACAATTTTGCCGCTTGAGTGACCGATTTACCCTGTTCACGAGCTACTGAGGATATATCCAGTGCTGAGTACAAACTAGACAGTCTTGCCACGTAATTTGCAACCGAGCGATCAATGCCCTTTTCAATCCAGCGGTCTGCTAAATCGTTATGCTCTTTTACTTCACCAGCCACTAATAACGTATCAAGCCCGGTCATCGTCTCTTGAACGTCGTCATGGTACAAATCAATAAGCTGCTGAACGGTGTATTTACTTGAACGATTTCTTAGTAACCAGCGAGACAAACGTCTAAGCGTTCGACGTATATTAAAGATCAGGTCATATTGAGCATCCGTCGTGGCTTTGTTATCTGCACTACGAATCTTAGTTAAAATATCACCAAAATCGAAAATCTCTCGTGCGGCCGAATACGCGTTCGCAATATCAACAACCGTTGCTCCCGTCTCTTCTTGCATACGAGTTACGAAATTACAGCCCATTTCATTAACCATTTGGTTAGCCAAACACGTTGAAATGATTTCGGCTCGCAGTGGATGATTCGCCATATGATCTAGGTAGTTACGGCGTAACTCATCTGGAAAGTAATTAACAATTTGTTTTGCATGAAACTCATCATTTGAAATTTCATCACACACTAACTGCTCTTTAAGAACCATTTTACCATAAGCAACAAGAACAGAGATTTCAGGGCGAGTTAACGCTTTACCCATTTTCTCTCTTTCTAGTAGGGTTTCATCATCAGGAATATACTCAAGCGCCCTATCTAGGTAACCGGCTTTTTCCATTGTATGAATAAAGCGAATTTGCTCTTTAACCAACGCCGCACCTTGGCGCTCACTCACAGAGATAGATTCTGACTGGCAATATGCATCGTGCAATACGATCTCACCAACATCATCTTCCATTTTATTGAGAATCTGGTTTCTTTGCTTAACGGTTAAGTCGCCATTCGCAACCAGGGCATTAAGGAAGATCTTAATGTTAACTTCGTTATCCGAGCAATCTACACCACCAACGTTATCAACAAAATCGGTATTCACTCGGCCGCCAGTTAACGCATATTCAATACGACCTAACTGAGTCATCCCCAAGTTACCGCCTTCACCGACCACTTTCGCTCTTAAGTCTCCGCCATCAATGCGAAGACCATCATTGGCACGATCACCAACATCAGTATGGGTTTCACTTGAGCATTTAACGTACGTACCGATCCCGCCATTCCAAAGTAGATCCACTTCCATTTTCAAAATAGCTTTGATCAGATCGTTAGGCGCCATAGAAGCCTTACGCGTGCCAAGCATTTTTTGAATTTCAGGCGTTAGATCGATCGATTTAGATCGACGAGAGAAAATACCGCCGCCTTTAGAGATCAACTTCTTATTGTAATCTTCCCAGCTAGAACGCGGTAGATTAAACAGGCGCTCACGTTCCGGCCAAGTTTTTGCCGAGTTCGGTGTCGGGTCAATGAAGATATGCATATGGTTAAACGCGGCTTGTAGACGTATGTGCTTAGACAGCAGCATACCGTTACCAAATACATCACCCGCCATATCACCAACCGCGATACAAGTGAAATCCGTAGACTGACAATCAATGTCCATCTCGCGGAAGTGTCGCTTAACCGATTCCCAACCACCTTTTGCGGTGATCCCCATGGCTTTGTGATCGTAGCCGTTTGATCCACCGGATGCGAAGGCATCACCGAGCCAGAAGTTATAGTCTTCAGACACAGAGTTAGCCAAATCAGAGAACGTAGCCGTGCCTTTATCCGCAGCAACGACTAAGTACGGATCATCTTCATCATGGCGAACCACATTCTTAGGAGGTGCAACTTCACCTTCAATAATGTTATCCGACACGTCCAATAACGCACGAATAAAGCGTTTATAACAACGTTGCCCTTCAGCAAAGATTTCATCACGGCCAGTAAAGTTATGCTGACGCTTACAAATGAAACCACCTTTTGCACCGACCGGTACAATAACGGTATTTTTTACTTGCTGCGCTTTCACAAGACCAAGAATTTCCGTACGGAAGTCTTCTTGACGGTCTGACCAACGAAGGCCACCACGTGCAACCTTGCCGCCTCGTAAGTGAACACCTTCAATGTCTGGTGCGTATACGAAGATTTCGTAAGCAGGAACCGGCTGTGGAATTTCAGGGATCTCAGTTGGCTTGAGTTTGAGTGCTAACCAAGGTTTTGGCTGCCCTGTTTCGTCTTTTTGATAGTAGTTCGTTCGCAACGTTGCCATGATCATTTCCATGTAACGACGAATAATACGATCATCATCCAAACTTTCTACATTATCTAATTCACTGGTGATCTTATTGATCAACTCAGTTTGATTCTTCTTACTGCCTTTGTATTTTGGATCAAAGCGCTTAATAAAGAGATCAACCAAACCTCTGGCAAGGTCCGTGTGATGCGTTAGTGTGTCTTCAATGTAGCTTTGACTAAATGGAAAGCCGACTTGACGCATGTAACGGGCATAACTACGTAGAATAGTCACTTCTCGACCAGTAAGACCGGCGCCCAGTACCAAACGGTTAAAGCCATCGCTTTCTAGCTCTCCGGCCCAAATCGCCGCGAATGCTTGTTGAAACTTATCTCTTGCCTCACGCAAATCAAGGTCGTTAACACTGGTGTGCAACATAGAGAAATCTAAGATCCAGTAAACTGTCCCATTAGACTTAGTTACCTCATAAGGCGACTCACCGATTACTCTTAAACCGAGGTTCTCAAGCATAGGTAGCACATCTGATAAATGGATTGGCTCGTCACTATGGTACAACTTAAGGTGTACTGCTTTGGAATCCGATGGCTCTTCCTGAGGACGGTAGAAAAGCATACCCAGTTTATTATCGTCGTTAAGAGACTCTAATCTTTCAATATCAGCAACGGCCGTTCCTGGCATCATCGCTTCTTTGTAAGAACGTGGGAACGCTTTTAAGTACTCTTTTGAAAGAGGAAGCCCGGTACTTTCACCTAAATTTGCAATAATTGCGTCTTGTAATCGGTCATCCCAAGATGAAGAGACTTCTACTAGATTCTGTTCTATTTCTTTCACGTTCACCGTCATATTGTTATTTTTAACATGCACAATGTAATGCGTACGAGCAAGTGGGCTTTCAGAGAAGAATGTGGTGAACTCAACTTCTTGGTCTGAGTCAAAATAATCACCAATGATTCGCTGCGTTTGCCTACGAAGTTCCGTGTTATATCTTTCCTTAGTCACATAGACCATGCAGCTAAAGAAACGACCAAACGGATCACGCCTTACAAACAAACGTAACATGTCTCGATCTTGCATTTGTACAACGCCGGAACCCACCTCTAGAAGCTCATGTTCACTGGCTTGCAGTAGTTCATCACGAGGGAAGTTCTCTAAAATATTATTAAGCGCTTTATATGAATACGATCCTGCTAGGTAGCCACTTGAATCAAGGATCCGCTCTACCTTTTCGTTGATCAACGGAATATTTGACACACTCTGATTGTATACCGCAGAAGTGTACAAACCCGTAAAGCGATGCTCGCCGACCACTTTGCCATTCTTACCAAATTTCTTGATACCGATGTAATCTGTATAAGCTGGGCGATGAATATGAGAAGCTGTATTGCCTTTTGTTACGATCAATAAGTAAGGTTTCTTGGCTTCTATTCGAGCTGAATCTGCAAGGTTAGATAACTTGATGCTACGAACACGTTCACCGACCGACAGTATGCCCATCCCCTGTTCATCCGTTGGACGCAACTCATGATCGCCTTCTACCGCCACCAAGTCATATTCTTTGTAACCCATAAAAGTGAAGTTGTGATCACCGAGCCAGCGCAAAAATGCGATGGTTTCATTAATTCGTTCGTTTTCTATTGGTAGAGAATTTTTTTGTTGTTCGATCTCTTCAATCACATGATTGAGTCTTGCCGCCATTGGCTTCCAGCCTGATACGACCAAACCAGCATCCACTAAAATGGATTTAAGTTCATTTTTCAGCTCAGTCATTAAAGCTTTATCTGTCAGCATGTCCACTTCAATGTGAAACAAAGACAGTCTTTTCCCGTCTGGGTCATTCAGTGCTGTAACGGCATTCGTTTTGTCTCGAGAGATTTTTGTTGGGCCATGCAACATTAAGTGACTAGAAAGATCTAAACGTACCAATGCCATTTTGACCGAATCTACTAAGAACGGCCCATCTGGTACTACGATTTCTACAATCGTATGAGTAGACTGCCAACCGTGTCGACTTACGGTCGGGTTAAATACTCGGACGGATATATCGTTAGGTTTCTTTTCGCAGATATGATGCCAAAGGCTGATAACAGCACCATAAAGGTCAGACTCATTTCGCTGGACTAGATCGTCTTGTGAAATATTACTAAACAAGTGTTGAGCAAGTTGAGTAACAAGGGGCTGATGGGTAAGCTCTAGTTTGTCTTGAATTAGTCGGTAAACTTTTTCAAGCAGTACCGGCACAACGTTTTCTCGTGCGGCCATAAAACGCTCCAATCTTAGAATAGTAGTGGTTGCCAATAAATCGCGATCATTCGCTTCGATTATCAAATACTCGTATGTATCAATAATCATAATAGAGTCTTGCGGTTACGCAATGTGGTATCTCCACCTATTATTGTAAAAGTAATATTGACAAAAGGTTACAAGAAAACTGAAGTGTTGGAGGGAAATGTTGAATAGTGTGATTTAGATGCCTATTTAACTAACTGAAATTCAGTAAATTTACAGAGCTTCTAACTTAACAAACTTATTATTATGGTCAGTTGTGAGTCTAAAGCGTCCTTTCACGCCAATTTGTGTTAAAAAAGGTCTGAACCTAGTAGCAGGCAACTGAAGCCTTAATCTTTGATCGGTAAAGACAACCACACTGGCAGCACTACCAGAATAATGTTGCAGAAATTCATGATAAGGAATACTGATTGAAAAATGGTACTGGTTCATGCCGCTGTTTTTACTCCTTGGTTTGGTTTCTGGTAGAAAGATTTTAATAGAAAGATGACGCTAATCCATTTTACAACGATTACGAATTAGCGCCTATCATTATGACTTAGTCACTTGTGCACCCGCTATTATTGCTCTAACGCTTTGGTCACTTTTTCGAACAAGTCTTTCGCTAAATTGTCCAGCTTAGCGATGTTTTCTAGCTCGGTACGCATTAACTGTTGACGAGATTCGTCGTAGTTGCGGTACTTCAGAAGTGGATCAATTAAACGCGAAGCTACCTGCGGGTTACTCTTATTCAGTTGAGCTAAAATCTCACCGGCAAAAGCATAACCGCTGCCATCTTTTGCGTGGAAATGAACTGGGTTGTTCGCAAAGAAACTACCGACTAAGTTGCGTGTACGGTTCGGGTTTTTCAAATCAAACGCTTTATGGGACATAGTTTGTTTGATAACCGGCAGTGCATCATGTGCTGGGTTCGTTCCCTGCAACATGAACCACTTGTCCATTACCAAACCGTCATGTTCCCACTCATCACTGAACGACTGCATCATCTCGGCTCGGCAAGGCAATTGCGCCTGATTTGCACTCGCTAATGCTGCCATCGTATCCGTCATGTTTGTCGCTTGTGCAAACTGATCAACAACGGTTTGGTTGCCAATTTCAGTCAGTGCTAAATAGCCCAGGCACTTGTTTCGCAATGCACGTCGACCAATAGAATCATGATCAATACTATAGCCGTTTTGCTTTAATGAATGATAAGTTGCAGAAAGCTCTTCGACCATTTCAGTGGCAAATGTTTTCTTAATCGAATGAAGAACGTGATTGATCGCATCCACATCGACTGGCTTAAACCAACCTGCTACTTCGTTTTCACTTGGTAAGGTGAGTACTTCAGCAATGAATGCCTGCTCCAAAGATGCATCAAGTAATACACCACGGAAAGCATCCACAACCGAGCTTGGTAGCTCGAAGTTTTCGCCTGCTTGTTCACGTGCTACATTCAACTTAATGTATTTAGCCAGTAACATTTGACCAGCGTCCCAGCGAGCAAAATCGTTCTTCGCATTTACCATTAAGAACATCAGGTCAGCATCTTGATAGCTGTACTCTAATTTGACCGGAGCGGAAAACTCGCGTAGCAAAGAAACAACGGGTTCGCTACTAATCCCTTCAAACACAAACGTTTGTTCTTGCTCGGTAAAGTCTAAAACGTTACCACTTACTAAACCGTTACGGCGTAACTCAAAAACGTCACCAGATTGTGCATACAATTCTACGTTCATAGGAATATGAAGCGGCTGTTTATCACTTTGATCTGGCGTCGCTGGTGTTGATTGCGTCAAGGTTAATGAGAAAGTACTGTCGCTCTCATTATATTGGCTGGTCGCTTTAACAAGTGGAGTGCCAGACTGGCTATACCATAAACGGAACTGCTTAAGATCAACACCGGAAGCTTCTTCCATTGCTAGTACAAAATCTTCACAGGTTGCAGCTGTACCATCATGGCGCTCAAAGTACAGTTTCATGCCTTTTTGGAATTTGTCTTCGCCAAGCAAGGTGTGCATCATGCGAATCACTTCACTGCCCTTTTCATACACTGTTAGCGTATAGAAGTTATTCATTTCTATCACTTTTTCAGGACGAATTGGGTGAGACATTGGGCTCGCATCTTCAGCAAACTGAGGGCCACGAATTGTACGTACATTGCTAATACGGTTAACAGAACGAGAACCTAGATCAGAAGAAAATTCTTGATCGCGGAATACGGTTAGGCCTTCTTTCAAGCTCAGTTGGAACCAGTCACGACATGTCACTCGGTTACCTGTCCAGTTATGAAAGTACTCATGCCCGATTACGGCTTCGATGCCAAGGTAGTCAGTATCGGTTGCGGTTTTTTCATTCGCCAATACAAACTTAGAGTTGAAAACATTTAAGCCTTTGTTTTCCATTGCGCCCATATTAAAGAAATCAACCGCGACGATCATGTAGATATCAAGATCGTATTCAAGACCGAATCGTTCTTCATCCCACTTCATCGAATTGATAAGAGAGGTCATCGCGTGAGGCGCTCTATCAAGATTACCTTTATCAACAAAGATCTCCAGTGCAACGTTTCTGCCAGAACTTGTCGTGTAGCTATCGCTCAACACATCAAAGTCACCAGCCACTAAAGCAAATAGATACGCAGGTTTGGGATGTGGGTCATTCCATTTGACCCAATGACGGCCATTGTCAGCCTCGCCTTCTTCAACACGGTTGCCATTACTGAGTAAGAATGGGTTCTCTTTTTTGTCTGCAATAACCGTTGTTGTGAAGATGGCCAAAACATCGGGGCGATCTAGATAGTAAGTAATTCGACGGAACCCTTCAGCTTCACACTGAGTACAAAATGCACCGCCTGACTTGTACAAACCTTCCAGTACCGTATTAGCCGTTGGGTCAATTTGAGTTTCAATCGTTAACTCGAACTCATCAGGAAGATTGTTGATTTCAAGCTGACTCGTGAGTTCTTGGTAATCTTTCCAGTCTTCTCCATTTACCTTTACCGCTTTAAGAACAAGATCATCACCGTCTAACAATAACGTACTGCTTTGTTTTAATTTTTTTACGTTAGAAATCGCAGTAACGATCGTTTCGGTGTCATAAAGATCAAAGGTAAGATCGAGGTGAGAAATGGTAAATTCTGGAGATTGGTAATCTTTACGGTATTTGGCTTGAGGATTCTGAGCCATGCTATATTCCTTTTGTTTCCCTAACAGGATTTATTAAATTTTTGGTGTTTTGTTCATCTGGAAATGTGTTCTTATGCAATCAATAATTGCTTAAATTATATTCAACTCGAATTTTAACGCTAACTAGAGACGATAAACTAGCCAACTATACTAATTGCAACATACAGTTCAAACACTTGTAACCATAATAAACAATCGTTACCAAGAATACCAACCTTGCCCTCTTTCGGGTGTGCATATCCGCCAGGTCTGTCGCTCTTTATACAGATCAATAATGCTTGAGACAGAAAAATCGAGGCATCAGCCCCGATTTTATTACGCACAGCATGTTTTAAGTGTAGCGTCCCACACTATTTCACTCTATTGAGCACAGCATACATATCTGACGATTCACTCGCCAAGGTCAATTTATCTTCCACTAAGGTGTAACGTGAATCTTGTTCTCCATCACGATACATCAATACAATATGGTCATCTTCTATTATATATATTCCGTCATGCACCGCCTCCAAACCGTCGTTGGAAACCACGCGAAATTGAAATACAAAATCGGGCTGTAAAATTAGATCCATTTGGCTGACGTCACTGGCGAGTATGGAGTCGCCTTTCAATTGTTCACTGGTCCACTGACCAACTAACGCATCAGGCAATCCTTTATGGAACAACACACCATTTAGATTCAGTTGATTATGATTGTTGTTATAGGCATACACTTGTGGGGATGGTGAATCGAGTCCTAACACCAATGTTGTTTCATCGGCCTCGTATCTCCCTTGCCAATAATCAACACTGCTGTCCTTCTTCTGGATTTCGATAGTAAAAATGTAGTTTGATTCTAACGTGAGGCGAATAGCTAAGAAATTTTCGGGGCTTTCCAGCGGTTCTGGATTAAACATGTACCAGTCGCCAATAAGGAAAGGATAGTTAAACTGAGTTAGATCCGTCTTACTTGGCACCGCCACTTGGCCAGCACCCATTGTCAAACATGCAAGCAGTACAATCAACAATCTCATAACAACCCCCTTACTTTTCTTTAAGCTTAGGCATAGAAATAAAATAAACACAGAAAATTGATCTATATCACATTAATTTTTGACGAAAAAAAAAGCGAACCAACGGGTTCGCTTCTTTAATTTAATGCTAAAAACTGGTGAAAATTAAGATTTTTTCTCAATTAAATCAACGGTTATGGCAACCGCTTCATCGAGATAAGCGTCTAGAGCTTCGTAGTCTTTTGGCACATCATCTAACGTTTTAAATTCAGGCTTGTCATCTGCTTTTTGGCGTTGATTGATGCGAGAAAGGCGCAATGCTTCGGCTTCATCTTGCTCTTGTTCTCTTGCTTTTTCATTAAGAGAAATAGAGTTATCTTCTTTTTCCTGTTTATATTTAACGATATCTTCTTGAATAAACCCGTATTCCATATCCGTTGCGATACGCTTGTCGTGCAATGTCGACAAGTAAGCAATGGTATCGGTTCTGTCCGTTAACATCGAATAATTAGCAGGTTTGATTTTATCCCAAGGAAGTGCGTTATCTTCAACACTCTCGCCTGTTTCCTCTGGCACGATGGCCGTAGGGAACGGAATATCAGGGATAACACCTTTATGCTGAGTACTGCCACCATTGATTCGGTAGAACTTTTGAATGGTGTATTGCACATAGCCAAGTTCTTTATCAAAAAGATCATAGATATGATTCAAAGAACGGTGTTGTTGCACAGTCCCTTTACCAAACGAGTTTTCACCCAATACAACAGCACGACCATAATCTTGCAAAGCCGCCGCAAAGATTTCTGACGCCGAAGCACTGTATCGGTTAACCAAAACCGTCAATGGACCTTGGTAACTGATTTGACCGTCGGTATCACTGTTTTGTTCAATACGACCGTAGCTATCACGAACCTGAACAACGGGCCCACTTTTGATAAACAACCCAGTTAACGCCGTCGCTTCACTTAACGCACCACCACCATTGTTACGTAAATCGACAACAATGCCGTCTACGTTTTTTTCATTCAACTCGGTGATCAGTTTATCGGTGTCTTTAGACAAGCCCACATAAAAGCTCGGTACTTCTAACACACCGATTTTCTTACCGTCTTGTTCAATGACTTCTGACTTCACCGCTCTATCTTCTAGACGGATCTTGTCTCGGACAATAGTGACATCGTAACTTTTAGCGCCTTTTGCTTCAGGCAGGATTTCTAGGCGAACCTTAGTTCCTTTTGGCCCTTTAATTAGCTGAACAACGTCATCTAGACGCCAACCAATCACATCGACCATTTCTTTTTTGTCTTGAGCTACACCTATAATGCGGTCGCCATCACCTAATTGCTTGGTTTTTGCCGCGGGGCCACCAGCAACGGTTGAACGGATCACGGTATAGTCGTCAATCATTTGCAATACAGCACCAATGCCTTCTAAAGACAAATTCATTTCTGCTTGAAATTGCTCTGCATTACGAGGGGAAAGGTAGCTAGTATGGGGATCAACTTCTCTGGCAAACGCATTCATATACAATTGAAACACATCTTCACTTTTCGTTTGTGAGATTCGTTTCATTGCATTGTTATAGCGTTTTTCCAATGTCTCTTTGATTTCAGACCAGTCTTTGCCAGTCGTCTTCAAATTAAGCGCATCGTATTTGACACGTTTACGCCACAGCTCGTCTACTTCGGCTTTATTTTTCGGCCAAGTAGCCTCACTGCGATCAAGTTGCATGCTCTCTTCTGCTTCGAACGTAATTTCGTTATCCAGAAGAGTTAACGCATAAGCAAATTGCTCGAAACGTCGTTCATTTGCCAGATTATAGACATCAAACGCGACGGTATTGTCTCCAGATTTAAGCTGATCGTCTAATAAGACAGACCAATCTTGGAAAGAATCGATATCGGCTTGAGTAAAAATGTTCTTATTGTAATCAAGCATTTCTATGTAACGATTAAATATCGCTTCAGAAAATGCATCATTAAGACTGAAATGCTTATAGTGAGAACGAGTTAAACGCGAAGTAATGCGTTTGCTCGCGGTGGCATGTTGAGTTTCAGGAACAAGCTTAGTTAAATCGGCTTTTGATAATTTGGCTTCGAGAGCCTGCGCTGACGCCGCCAAGCAAAAGCTGGCAGCGATCAGTGTCAGTTTAGAACGACATTTCATGCGTAGGATTATCTCCTTTATGCGCGCAAGTGCTCCGATTTTACAACCATTTGCAGGCCGTTATTCAGTTGCACACGCACATCATCCTTATTAATTTCTACGATAGTAGCAGCCATATTTCCTGTACCCATGTTCACATTTACTAAGTTACCAACGATCATATCGCCAGACTCAAGAGGACGTGTAGGTGCTGCTACCTTTTCTTGTTTAGGTTGTGCTTTTGGCTTCGCGCGACGCGGTTGTTGAGGTTTAGCGGCTTTCTTCGCTTTGCCTTCTTCGCGAGCTTTCTCAGCTTTTTCTTTACGACGAGCTTGTACGCGAGCTTTACTTTCTGCTAATGCAGTTTTCGCGTGTTCTACGTGTTCTTCTTCTAGAACGCCACAATCGTTACCATCAAGGTCAACACGAACTGCGTTAAGTTTTACACCGTGAAGATAGCGCCACGAAGACGTGTATTGTCTAAGTGCAGCACGAAGCTGAGTCTTGCTTACTTTTTCATCTTCGCTTAAACGTTCAGCGAGATCTTGAAAAATGCCAATTTTTAGTGGCTTAGCTTCACCTTCTAAAGTAAAGCATTTAGGGAAACATTCAGCAATGTATGCAATAACTTCTTTGCTGTTTTTTAACTTTTCAGTGTTTTCCATGTGGATTCCTGGTTGTTGCGAGCCTTCTCGCAGGGTGTTCATATAAATATTTGGCTATTATAGTGAGATGACTAGGAAAAACCACAACCAAGTAACAATTTAATCCTTGTTCGCATGGGAATTGAGCATCTTTTCAACTTCTAGCATCATTTTTGTCAGCCCGAGCTCATCTAGTTCGCTAAATCGGCCAATTTTGGGACTGTCAATATCTAAAACTCCAACAATTTCATTATTAATGCTAAACGGGATCACTATCTCAGCGTTACTTTCTGCATCACAAGCGATATGACCTTCGAATTCGTGCACGTCATGAATTCTTTGCACCGAGTTTGTCGCGACCGCCGTACCGCAAACACCACGCCCGACGGGGATGCGATTACAGGCAGGTTTACCCTGAAATGGACCGAGCACTAATTCGCCATCGCGCATTAAATAAAACCCCACCCAATTAAGATCGGTGAGCTCCATATTCAGTAATGCACTGATGTTCGACAAATTAGCAATCAAGTCTCTTTCATCTTCAATGATCGCTATCGCTTGTTTTGTCAGTGTTTGGTAGTTCACTTCTGTCATTTCATTTTGTCCTTAAATTTCAAGCTTTGTTATTGCCTACATCCATTTACTGATGAAGTCGCACTAAATAGTCGATATCCCACTATTAGCGATTCTTAGCGATTAACTCAAGGTAAATTATGCCGTTTTCTGCTATTTGGCCGTAATAAACATCTAATTGTATAATTAACCGCCAGCCCCTCTTTCTATTCGTACTTGATGGTCAGAGCACTTAAACTAGTGATGTTAGAGTAACTCGTGGTAAAATAGCCTTTGTGTTACAAGTACATATACAAGTATTAGCTAACTTCAGGCATAATATCTCACCTCCTTATCTTTAAGGGCGTAAACCAAGTTACAACCCAACAGCAGGCAATAAGGTCTTGCTATTGCTAGAATAGTTATAACTGCCATTACAAAATGGTGGCGTGATTACGACAACAGGTAGCGATAGATGGTTCAACAGAACATTGACATAGCGAAACGCGATATCAGGCTTTTCCACAAGAACGTTGCCCTTTCCAAAAGGCCGACGCCTTAAATGGGCGCTTTAGTCGATCACGCACAATCTCCAAGTAAAGTTCGCCTATGCCAAGGGTGCGAACTGCCTGTCGACCAAATTAAAGTACCGAAAGGTTCTAGTGCATACTGCCCTCGCTGCAACACGCAACTTTACCGAGGTGGCGACAGAACGCTTAATGGCGATCTCGCGGTTGCCATCGCTTGCTTATTACTTTTCATTCCCTCGCACTTCTTTCCCTACATCAGTATTCGACTCTTTGGCGTCATGATCCCAGCGACGCTGCCAAGTGGTGCCTTCGACTTAATACGCGACGGGTTCGGCTCTCTTGGCTTATTAGTGCTCTTTTGTACATCGATCGCGCCATTCATAGTTTGCTCGGCGGTGCTGTTGTCTCACTTATCGCTGCGTTTTCGGTGGTTTAAACCACTTAGGTATTCGTTGGTTACCATTCACTACTTTAAACACTGGATGATGCTCGATGTGTTCCTTGTTAGCATTGCGATCTCTTGCTTTAAACTGCAAGAATACGCCGATATATTTATCGGATGGGGTCTAACAGGCCTTATCTTATTGCAACTGACGACCATTATTCTTCTCTCACGTATTAGCGTAAGGCGTTACTGGGAAGCCTGGAAGCCAGAAGAAAGCTACCAGTGTGATAACAAACAAGTGCATTGCCGCAATTGCCATCTGTCTCAACCTGAAGGTTCACAATGCCATCGTTGTCATCACAAGCTTTATCATCGCAAGCCCAATTCTATTCAAAAAACGTGGGCGTACTTAATCGCTGCATCCATTGCGATTATTCCTGCCAACGTGCTGCCTATCTCTATATTACTCACCAATGGTAAACGGCTAGAAGACACCATTTTCTCCGGTGTCGCATCATTGGTCAAAAACGACATGCCCGGTATCGCCGCTATTATCTTTATCGCGAGTATTGTTGTACCTGTTGCAAAGATTCTCGGGCTTGGCTATATCATGCTCGCAATACAATTTAAAAGGCGTTGTTTTCATAAACAAAGAATGACGATTTTTTTTGCAGTGAAATGGATTGGAAAGTGGTCTGTTATGGATCTATTTGTAATTTCAATCATGATGACATTATTAGACCGCGGACAAATTCTTGATTTTACCCCCGGCTATGGCGCTATTGCTTTTGCTATTGTAGTGGTACTTACCATGCTAGCAGCAGATAGCCTAGACCCTCGACTGATCTGGGATAATTACCCCAACTCAAAACGGACTTCAAAAAATAATGAGCAGTAACGAAAATCAACAAGACTCATTTTCTCCTAAAGTGAAAAAAGAGTCTGGCTTATCCCCATTGTGGTTATTGCCTATTGTCACCATCATTTTAGCGGGATGGTTGGTAATGGGTGCCATCAATGATGCCGGTGAACGTATTCAAATTCACTTCTCCGACGCACAAGGGTTGATCGCTGGCAGAACCACCATTCGCTATCAAGGGCTTGAAGTCGGTATGGTAAAAGACATCAAATTGGCCGATGATCTCGAAAGCATTTTTGTCGACGCCGACGTATACCCAGAAGCCACAAAGTTACTCAGCGACAAAACGCGTTTTTGGCTCGTAAAACCCACCGCCAGTCTTTCTGGTATTTCAGGATTAGATGCTTTGGTGTCAGGTAATTATATTTCCATCCATCCAGGTGGAGAGATCTCCGACAACGATGATAGCGACAAGACCGTATTTCAAGGTTTAGATCATGCCCCAAGCGACTTACTGGCCAGCGAAGGGACTAACATCCTCTTGCGCTCTACTGAATTAGGTTCTATCTCAATTGGTTCTCAGATCGTCTACAAGAAAATCCCAATCGGTGAAGTATACGGCTATCAATTAGATGAAGACGCCAAATCTGTTCAGATCAGAGCCTTCATTGAAGACGAGTATACCTCCCTCATTTCAAGCAACAGCCGCTTTTGGAACGTCAGTGGCATCGGAGCCCACATCGGATTTGGTGGTGTAGATGTGCAAATTGAAAGCTTAAGTGCCATGCTTGGTGGCGCAATTGCTGTTGACTCACCTGACGAAGGTGCACCATTGCAAGAAGGCGATGAATACAAACTTTACCCAGATCTCAACACAGCAGGTCGCGGCATTCGTATTCAAGTCATGCTGCCGAACGACAACAAAATCAATACTAATGGTGCGCCTGTCATGTACAAGGGCATTGAAGTGGGTCAAGTGACCGATGTTCAACTGTCAGAAGACAAACAGCACATCATCGCATTTGCTTCAGTACAGCCAAGCTTTGCGGATACCCTGAACACAGGTACCCGTTTTTTGCTAGAAGAAGCCAAACTGTCTTTATCGGGCGTGGAAAACCTTGGTAACTTGGTGACGGGTAATTTCTTGACGCTCGTTCCCGGTGAAGGAGAAAAAGCCCGAAAGTTCACAGCTATACGTAAAGACGCCCTACTTCGTGAGCAAAATGGCTCATTACCAATCCAACTAATTGCCGAGAGCTCTTATGGCTTAGAAGCGGGCTCTAACATTCATTATCGCGGGTTACCCGTCGGCTCTATTTCAGACATCAAACTGGTTAAAGAGAAAGTAATTATTGATGCCTTGATAGACAAGGTCTACGCCCCCCTTATTAAAAGTAACAACCGATTCTACATTTCTGGCAACATCACCGCAGACTTAACCGATTCAGGCATCAGCGTTCACGTACCGCCTGCAAAACAGATATTGTCTGGTGCCATTAGCTTTACGAGTGACGGCGTCACAACACCAAGCGATTCATACCAACTGTTTCCTAGCCAAGCACTGGCTGAATTAGCCGATTTCAATCAGTCAGGCTCTCAAACTTTAACTGTATTCAGTCAAAGTTTACCGTCCGTCTCAGAAGGAAGCCCTCTGTTATACAGAAACCTACAAGTTGGTAAAGTTTCAAGCTACGCGCTCAGTAAAAATGGTGTCTTAATTAAGTTAAAAATCAACAACCAATACAAACACCTGCTATCTAAAAATACCGTTTTTTGGAATTATTCTGGGATCAAAGTTAAAGCCGATCTCAATGGTGTCGACATTACCGCAGCCCCACTCCTCAACATGATCAAAGGCGGTATTGCCTTTGATTCACTTGATGGCATTGAAAATAAAGAGCGTGACCACTGGAAGCTATACAACAGCTACGACGAAGCGAAAAAATATGGCAAACAGATCACGTTGACCAGCGATCATAATGCGGCAATTACTGCAGGCATGAAATTGAAGTATCAAGGTGTGCCCGTCGGTGAAGTCACCTCCGTCACGCCAAACTTCCACCAAGAGAATGTTTCTATCTCTGCTAGGATTCTTCCGCAGTACGTTAGTCACATAGCAAAAAATGACAGCCACTTTTGGATTGTGCAGCCACAATTGGGTATCCGTGGAGTCAAAAATATTGAATCCCTACTTGGCCAATATATTCAGGTTGAACCCGCTGGCACTAAAGCAAAATACACCTTTGCACTAGAAAATAAGAGCAAAGCAACCAAAGGGAAAGTCTTCTTTTTGCAAAGCCCAAGCCGCTCTTCTTTGGCTGAAGGCACACCGGTTCTCTTTAGAGATATCGAAGTCGGCCAAGTAACGAATGTGACTTTAGGTGATCTATCCGACCGCATTATCACCACGATAGAGGTTGCGCCAAAATATGCGTACCTCGTGCGCGAGAACACCCTATTTTGGAATGTCTCAGGAGTTGATGTCTCTATTGGTTTAACCGGAGCTAAAATCAAAGCCGGTACCGTTGATAGCATCGTTAGAGGCGGAATTGAGTTTGCAACACCAGATACGAACCCATTAAAACCTATCGCGGATGCTAACCAAGCTTTCTTGCTTCACGACGCCCGTCAACCGGAATGGAAAGAGTGGCGTACGATTATTCCGAAGCCAAGATAGGCTGTAGGCAGAAGGCAGAAGGCAAGAATTAAACAACAGGCAAGGCCTTAAGGTCAGTAAGCCTTAAAATTTCTAATAGAATGCAGCCAGCTAGGCTGCATTTTTTTTTGTATCAGTTAGAATTAGCGCCAAATAACCTTTAGAGTATCGTCACTTTGCACCAGAATATTA
Organism: Vibrio tapetis subsp. tapetis; assembly: GCF_900233005.1. Lineage (NCBI taxonomy): Bacteria > Pseudomonadati > Pseudomonadota > Gammaproteobacteria > Vibrionales > Vibrionaceae > Vibrio > Vibrio tapetis. The sequence goes on along the minus strand of NZ_LT960611.1, from coordinate 609,835 downwards.
AATTGCCAGACGAATTTATCCGTCAGATCGAAGAAACCATGCCAAGTCACTTAAACATGGATGAGTTCATCGCGTCTTGCAAACAACCCCTTCGCCGTAGCATTCGAGTCAACACACTTAAAATATCGGTAGAAGATTTCTTAGTGCGTGCAAAAGACAAACAGTGGACACTAAAACCAGCGCCGTGGTGTGACACCGGCTTTTGGATTGAACGTGACGAAACCGAAACCGTGCCGCTAGGTAATACAGCGGAACATATGGCTGGCCTGTTCTATATCCAAGAAGCCAGCTCTATGATGCCCGTTACCGCGCTACTGCTAGAAAACGAGCACAAACTTGATCGAGTACTGGATGTCGCCGCAGCTCCTGGTTCTAAAACCACACAGATTGCCGCTATTTTGAATAACCAAGGCACCTTGGTTGCCAATGAATATTCCGCTAGCCGAGTCAAAGTGCTTCACTCAAACATTCAACGCTGTGGCGTTAGAAACGTTGCATTGACCAATTTCGATGGCCGCGTGTTTGGAGGTTGGTTACCGGAACAATTCGACGCCGTGTTGCTAGACGCCCCCTGCTCAGGTGAAGGCGCAATTCGTAAAGACGCCGATGCTATGGTCAATTGGAGTCGTGAATCCGTTTTCGACATTGCGGCGACTCAAAAAGACCTAATCGAAAGTGCCTTCCAAGCTCTAAAGCCCGGCGGAATCATGGTGTATTCAACCTGCACCTTGAACCTAGAAGAAAACCAACAAGTGTGTGAGCACCTAAAAGACACCTTTGGTGATGCGGTAGAATTCGAACCCTTAACCGATTTGTTCGACAACGCTAGCGCTGCGGCTACTGTTGAAGGTTACCTACACGTTTACCCACAAATATTCGACAGTGAAGGCTTCTTCGTTGCTCGTATCAGAAAACTTGCCAGCGTAGAAACACCAAAAGTAAAAAAACGCTTGGGCAAATTCCCGTTTGAAAAAGCCAACGCAAAAGTAAGCCAAGAAGTGGCGGAAAGCTTGCTAAAAACCCTTGATATTGTTGTACCTGAACACAGCCAAGTTTGGCTACGTGACAAAGAAGTCTGGCTGTTTCCAGCAACATTAGAAAATCTGATTGGAGAAATTCGCTTTTCTCGTATGGGCGTAAAACTGGCAGAAACTCACAAGCATGGTTATCGCTGGCAGCATGAAGCCGTTATGGCGCTAGCAACCGGTCACGAGTCAAACTGTGTGTCATTGTCTGTTGATGACGCGAGAGAGTGGTACATGGGCCGAGACGTACGCCCAGAAAACCTATCAGGTAAAGGTGAAGTGATCGTAAAACTGGCTGATGACGTAATTGGCTTAGGAAAATGGGTAGGGAACCGAATTAAAAATGGTCTTCCAAGAGAACAAGTTAGAGACGTTAACCTGTTTTAAAGGCCTCTCACCACCTTATTGAGTCGTCAAAAACACTAGATATGGTGGTAAATGAGTCTGGCTATACTATGCTTGATTATAAATCCACTTAGATATAAGTGCGTTTTATAAATCCAACGGCAATTAGCGCAGACTCTTAATTAAGAGTCTTTCCCCTAGCCCGGAACAGGTATCGTTCTGGGCTTTTTTTAGGGCATAACCTATTAGAAGGCCGCTTGTTTGAAGACAACTTAAACTAGGCGGATGCCTTCTTTGTCGATAACGATCTTGCCTTGCTTGTACAAACCACCAATGGTCTTTTTGAACGTACCTTTGCTGGTTCTGAACACGTTGAAAATCGCGTCAGGGCTAGACTTATCATTCAAAGGCAAGAAACCGTCTTTTTTCGCGAGCACGTCTAAAACACGCTCACTCAGATCGTCCATTTTCGCTGTGCCGATCTTCTGTAAAGACAAATCAATTTTGTCGTCTTCACGTACTTGGCGGATATAGCCTTTCAAACGCTTGCCGATAAACAGTTTACCAAACACATCCGAGCTGAAAATCATGCCCCAGTGCTCACCATTAACAACCGCTTTATAGCCAAGATCGCTGCGCTCAGCGATGATCAAATCAACTTGCTGGTTTTGTTCGTAGTTGGCAGGTGTATTATCCAACCACTTGTTGAACTTAGTGGTACCAACAATGCGGCCAGATGCCGTATCTGTGTATACGTAAACCAAGATCTCTTGGCCTTCTACAAAGCGAGTACGTTGTTCACTAAACGGAACCAATAAGTCTTTCTTATCGATACCCCAGTTAACAAAAACGCCAGTACTATTTACGCCAACAACCTGCATTAAGCCCCATTGACCGACTTCAGCAATAGGTGTTTCAGTCGTTGCACACAGCTGGTGGTCAGAATCGAAATATAAGAAGACATCAAGCGGCTTGCCAACTTCTGCCTCACTCGGCACAAACTTGTTCGGCAGTAAAACAGTGCCATAGTCATCTGCATCTAGAAACACACCGAAATCCGCTTTACGGACTACCTCAAGGGTATTAGTTTGACCAATTTTAATCATGCTTTTGTTACTCATCACAAATTTGGAGGAGATTATACGTTAACTCTGGTATTCTTGCTGAGGAAATTCGACCTATTATTAACTGTAGAAGGTAATATATTACTTGCTGTTCCCGAGACTCTATTCCTACCAGTACTTTCTCATCACCAATAACAAAGCAAAGGTGACTTCGTGATCAACGTTGAAAAACAAGATGCGCTTACACTAAAGATAACGCACGTAATGCCTGCTTCGAAAAAACTGGACTTTGAATTTGCTCTATTTGTTCCGGGAGACATCCCTCTCAGCCCCATCGTATTGCCCGAAAACGACTTTTACTATGGCGCCATGAGTGAAAAACGCGCTTATTACAGTGACGAAACACTCTTACCTTTGGTGCATGCTCGTTTAGCAAAACGAGGGCGATTGTCTAACAACCAATACCGTGTCAGTTTGAGCTTATTCGCCTACCAATACGTTATTGCGCTCGACAAAGCGGTTGATGAACTCAACCAAGAAAAACGAGACACTGTAACGGAAGACGAAATTGACGAAGTTCTTGAGCTATCGTTAGATATTCTCAAACGTCTGCGACGCTCAATTCCTTATGACGAAACATTAAAGCGTTACTACGCCAACATCGATAACTACTTATCTTGGTATACAGAGCAGCACTTTTTGTCTTTGGTTGCCCATCTACCCCGTGGTGGTGATTACAGCACAGTGAAACAGCGCTTGATCGTGCTATGTGAAAAAGAAAAAGCGCACCGAGAACTCAATAAATACAACTCAAAGAAAGCCCGTGAAGACATCACCCGCATGTCGAATAAAATGCGCCTACTGCGACGCCTTATCGAATACCCAATATTGCTACGTAAAAAGAGCACAACCATGGGTAACAACATGATTCGCGCAGTGAAAGGCATAGCAACAGGTATCGTGATGTTATTCGTGACCACAACGATGCTAATGGCGAGAGATTACCTGGGTGAAATCACCGCTTCGTTCATTTTAGCCATGTCGGTTGTTTATGCGTTTCGTGAGGTATTTAAAGACGATTTAAGAGAGCTAATGCTACGCTGGATACGTAAAGGCAAGCCTAAATGGCGTGCCCGATACTTTGATCCAAGTACTAACAAGGTTGTAGGGCGAAAAATAGAATGGTTGGACTACACAAAATTCAACAACCTGCCTTATCAAATGCAGAGCATCAGAAAGCATCGTGTATCACAACGTGAAGAGCAAATACTGCATTACCGTTGCCAGACAGAAATGACCACTACCCTATTTATGAGTGGTTATGAACAAACACGAGAAACCCTAAATATCAGCTTGGCACAAATTGCACGTTTAATGGAAAAAGGCTCCAACCGAATCTACCAACTTAAAGATGGGCAGGTGAGCAAAGAATCGGTTGAAAAACGTCACTTACTTAACTTGATCATAAAAGAAGACAATCATTTAGGTGAAGAGACCTATTATCGATGGAAGATAGTCATCAACCGCTCAAAAATTGTCGATATCGAACAGATCACCGTTAAGTAGTACTCTTTAACGCTTCATTTGCTTTCTTCACACCGACAGCTTTGAGCGATAAGACCAAGTCAAATTCGGCCATGGGTTCTTCGCCATGAATGCTTGGGCAGGTTGCAATGATCTTAACGGCTTCATTGACACGTTCGCCACTTTCAAATGTGTCATCAAGCATTCTGTCGATTTTGTTCCCATCGACACAAGTAAAAATCACATCGGCTTCCGGGCGCTTTAAAAATTCAGCGCTCACACCTTTAAATGCCAGCGAAACTTTACCACCTCGTTGATCAGCCTTATGCATCGCCATGAAGCCACCAGCCACATCCGCACCCACCGCTAATGTACCAAAGTACATACTGTTAAGGTGATTCTTAGTACGACGACGCAACGGGATTTTTACGATGACTTTCTCGTCATCCAATTGAAGAATTTTGGGGCGGCAAAGCCAAATGAGTGGAACCTTAAAGAATCCGAACAGATTCAAGTACAAATTCGATTTTTGAAGAGAAGAAAGCATAAATCACCTACCTAGACATGTCAGACCAGTTAAATGGATATGCAACCTTAAGTCAACAGTTCGTTAACAAATAAACACCACAGTGTGAACCATAACAAAATTCTCACCGTGGTGCTATTAGAATTTAGTCGAGTTTATAAAAATCAGCCTATTACATTGTAATAAAACAAGATATTTGTTTTTCCGCTAATTTTTCTTGTAACTTTGGATAGTTGATTAGCTCATCGCAGATAGCCAGAACAGGCTTATTTAATGCTTTAGCATTTTTAGCAACTAAGCTAATCAGCTCGATGACCGAATCATTCTGAGGGTCAAAGAATGGCCCTACCTCTTCATTTTTACGATCCACGCCTAAAGTAAACTCGGTTAGCGTATCAATGTTGATGGCAACCCCATCAAAATACTGTAACAAACGCTCAGAAAGCAGTGCTGAAGAGGGTAAATCACACCCATAAATTACTTTAAGCTTATTCAAGCCCCTTGGTAATCCTTGCTCCGCTAGACGATCAATTATCTTTGCTGCATCACTGAGTGAACGAACAAATGGCACAATGATCTGAACATCAACGTCTTTAGCACGCAGTTGCTTAATCACCTCACACTCTAGCGCAAAGGCCGATTTATAAGCACTGCTTGCAAATCGAGACACCCCTCTTCGGCCCATCGCAGGGTTGAGTTCCGACAACTCAAACGCACCACCTAGTAACGCGCCAAAACTGTGGCTATCAGCATCACTTAAGCAAACGCGAACCGTTTTATGATGAGGCAATATAGAACGCTCAACGGCAGAGACTAGAGTATCAACAAAATGGCTATTGAGTGCCGTGCCCGCCAGAACGCCATCCAACGTCATTTTGTCGCGATCAGACAGCTGAGTTTGGTCATCAACTAAGCTCGGATGATAGAAAATGATTTCTTGAATCAAGCCAGATAAAAAGACGGTCAGTTCATCAGACTGATGAGGTTGAGAATAAGCAGGTAGAACATCACCTAATAAGAGGTCGGTGTGTATCGTTCCTTGACTTGCTGTGGGCATGATTTCTCCATTAATCGATTAATATGGGTTCTTTTCATCGAAAGTAACACAACCTTTTCGAAAATCGAATCATAATCTGAGACTAATGCCACCAGAAACAGGGCCATTTATTCATGGATTTACGTAAGATTTAAGCCTGATCAGATAATCATGGTTTATTCCAGCTGCCATTTCCGTTATCTTAACGCCTTTGCAGTAATAAGCAGGCGCGAAAATGCCATTAAAAACAGATGAATTAAGAACCCAGCCCCTTGGCCCAATGCCAACTCCCGCTGAATTGGTTCAAGCTCACCCTATCACGGACGATGTTGCAGAAAGAATTGCTCAATCTCGCCGCCAAATTGAAGCTATTCTAACTGGCGACGACCACCGCCTTCTCGTTATCGTTGGCCCATGTTCGGTGCACGATACAGAAGCAGCTCTTGATTATGCTCGTCGTTTAAGCAACATCCAAGACCAATACAAAGATGAACTTTTCATTGTGATGCGTACTTACTTTGAAAAGCCTCGCACCGTTGTTGGCTGGAAAGGTCTGATCACCGATCCGAACCTCGATGGCTCTTACGCATTAGAAACGGGTCTTAATAAAGCACGTAAATTGCTGCTTGATATCAATAAGCTTGGCCTTGCAACAGCAACTGAGTTTTTAGATATGATCACAGGGCAATACATTGCAGACTTGATCACATGGGGTGCCATTGGTGCACGTACCACTGAGTCGCAAATTCACCGTGAAATGGCCTCTGCCCTTTCTTGCCCTGTCGGTTTCAAAAACGGCACCAACGGCAACGTTAAAATTGCGATTGATGCTATTCGTGCATCGCAAGCACAGCATTACTTCTACTCGCCAGACAAACATGGCCGCATGACGGTTTACCGCACCGCAGGTAACCCATTTGGTCACGTTATTCTTCGTGGCGGCGACACTGGCCCGAACTTCGATAGCCAGTCTGTTGCGAACGCTTGTGAGCAACTAGCAGCCGTCGGTTTACCAGAGCGTTTGGTTGTTGACTTCAGCCACGCGAATTGCCAAAAGCAACACCGTAAGCAGCTTGAAGTCGCACAAGACATTTGTGACCAGATCCGTAGCGGCTCTCATAAAGTTGCTGGCATCATGGCAGAAAGCTTTATTGAGGAAGGCAATCAGCCAATGAACGACCTTGATAATCTTAAGTATGGTTGCTCGGTAACCGATCCATGTTTGAGCTGGGACCATACCGAAGAGATGCTAGATATGTTAGCATCTGCAATCAAATTTAGAACACAAGCATAAGGACAACTTCATGCCTTCTTTTGATATTGTTTCAGAGATCGATACGGTCGAACTGCGTCACGCGGTTGATAACGCAAACCGTGAAATTACTACTCGCTTTGATTTTCGTAACGTTAAAGCAACGTTTGAACTCAAAGACGAAGTGGTAAAACTTTCTGCTGAAGCTGATTTCCAACTTAAACAAATGCGCGATATCTTACGTGGCAATTTGACTAAGCGTGGCATTGACGTGAATTCAATGGAATCTCAAAAATCGGATGCGTCTGGCAAGCTTTGGAACCAAGACATTCAGTTTAAGCAAGGCATCGATGCCCCAATGTCTAAAAAGATCGTAAAAGCGATCAAAGATGCGAAACTGAAAGTTCAAGTTTCAATTCAAGGTGAAAAAGTACGCGTGACGGGCAAAAAACGTGACGACCTACAAGGAGCTATCGCACTGCTTAAGCAAAGCGAACTAGGCCAGCCGTTCCAATACGAGAACTTCCGCGACTAAGCGTGTAAGTAAGCTCTACATTAAAAAAGGAGATCATATGATCTCCTTTTTTTGTCCCTCATTCTGCCTAATTTAACGTCCTAATCAAATTGGTTGGGTCGGAACAGCGCGTTGAAATGACGCTAACGATAAACAGTTTCGCTCAATGTCACTGATTCTTGGAAAGTTCGTCATATCCAGATTAAAACGATGGGCGTTATACAGTTGTGGGATCAAACAACAATCCACTAACGTTACGTCGTCACCCAAACTATACTTGCCTTCATAGCCTGACAAGCGCTTCTCTAACGGTGCAAACCCTTCCGTTAACCACTTGGTATACCATTGTTGCTTTTGCTCTTCTTCAGCACCAAACTGGCGAGTTAACTGCTTCAAGACCCTTAAATTATTGAGTGGGTGCACGTCACAACAAATATCATAGGCCAATGATTTTGCTTGATACCGAACAGCCTGATCTTGAGGGATCAAACGTAACGAATTTGGCGAGCACGCCTCATCTAGGTATTCGATAATAGCGAGTGATTGATGCAGTCTCAGCTCTCCATCTTCTAGGCAAGGCACGAGCTTATTTGGGTTTACGTTTACATACTCTTGTGCAAGCTGTTGGTCGGATCCTGGTGCGATGTTCACCTCTACCTTTTGGTATTCTATCCCTTTAACTTCCAATGCAATTCGCACCCGATAGCTCGCAGAAGAACGCCAGTAATCATAAAGTGTTAGCACTGACCACCTCCTGTTCTATTCGCCCAAAGATAGAGTCCCCGTTTTCATCCAACATCTCAATCGCGACAGTGTCACCTATTTTCATGAATTCTGTTGAAGGAGAGCCCGCTGAAATGGTTTCTATCATTCGCAATTCAGCAATACACGAATAACCAACACCGCCTTGTTCAATGCTCGAACCATAGTCGGTATCTTGTTTGTTTGAAACCGTACCCGAGCCAATAATGGTCCCTGTGCACAAAGCACGAGATTTTGCGGCGTGAGCCACTAATGCCGCAAAGTCGAAGGTCATGTCTTGCCCTGCATTGGGGTAACCAAATAACGTGTCGTTGTAGTAACTTCTAAGCGGCAAATGCACCTTATTGTCCTGCCATGCTAGCCCGAGTTCATCTGGCGTTACGGCGACAGGAGAAAACGCACTGGAAGGTTTAGACTGATAAAAGCCAAATCCTTTCGCGAGTTCATTTGGGATCAAGTTACGTAAAGAAACATCGTTGACCAACATCATCAAGCAAATCGACTCTTCGGCTTGACGATGAGAGGCTCCAGCAGGAAGATCTTTGGTGATAATCGCCACCTCTGCTTCAAAGTCTAAACCCCAATGACTGTCCGCTAACGGAATATTCTGTCTTGGTGCTAAAAACGTGTCTGACCCACCTTGATACATGAGAGGGTCGGTCCAAAAGGACTCCGGAATTTCTGCGCCTCTTGCTCTGCGTACCAATTCAACATGGTTCACGTAAGCCGAGCCATCCGCCCAGTGATAAGCTCTGGGCAACGGAGAAAGACAGTTGGCTTGCTCAAACAGCGGGTACTGATCCGCATTGTCCGATTCGCAAGCTTGATTCATGGCGGCGTACATTGCTTGAAGTTGAAACGCATGTTGCTCCCATTCATCCAATAACGCCTGCATCGTAGGAACTAAGTTAGACACGCTTAAGCAACGTGACAAATCCCGAGAAACCACCATAAGTTGACCATCTCGTGTACCATTATCATACGTAGCTAATTTCATATTATTCCCCTGCTTTCCAGCTGTTTACATACTCGAGATTTTCAACCTTTTTAAACGCGTCGGTAATCACCAAAGACTGGTTTGTGTCTATCATCACCGCCACTTCATCAGTAAATTTCTTGGCGTGTTGTTGCCCCGCCGCAAACGCTTTTGGGTGAGGCCCATGGGGAAAACCCAACGGATGCAAAGTAACGCTGCCCGGCTCTATGCCGTCACGGCTAAAGAAGTCACCTTGATGATAAAAAAGCACTTCATCGTAGTCATCGTTACTGTGATAAAACGGTACTTTCAGCGCACCAGGGTCGCTTTCGATAGGTCGAGGAACAAACGTGCAGATAACAAAGCCATTGGCGACAAAGGTCGTGTGCGCCGAAGGCGGCAAGTGATATCGATGTGACATGAGGGGGCGTATATCTCGCCAATTTAGCCGAACCACACTGAGATCACCATGCCAACCAATGGCATCCAATGGGTTAAATGGGTAACTCACCGTCGTAACACGACCAAATCGCTTGATCAGCACCTTGGTTGGCGTTTCACTATATTGCGCCTTAAAGGCATCGTTGATTTGCGGTACATCCAGCACCGCAGGGTCAAACACCGCATGCTGGCCAACTGAGCCTCTATCGGGAAGGCTATAACCCCCTTCCGTGGTTTCTACCATCAGTACAAACAGTGGCTCTACCACCTCCAAACGCCAACTGGTAGAACGTGGGATAACAACATAGTCTCCCTCTTCGATGCTCATGTGCCCATAATCACTAAACAGTTCAGCCTTTCCTTGATGAATAAACAACAGATCGTCACCATCGGCATTCCTTACCAATTCAGTCATCGACTCTGTTAACGTCCAAATTCGGATTTTGCAGTCACTATTTTCCAATACATTGGGCACACTCCAAGGACAGGTGCTATTGCTACTCTCAAGTTTCGTACAATCAAAGCTATGTGGGCGTAAATCTCCGTCCCAATTATTCCAAGATGTCGGGGCATGTTGATGATGAAAATGACTCGCTGCGCCAAAAAAGCCACTGCGTCCGGCTTCGCGTTCATACACGGCCTGCTCTGGAAAATCCGCATGAGCTTGTCGTGAACAAGTGCCTTGTCGAATGGGAAATTGAAAAGGTTTACGCATCGTCTAGCACTCCTCGACGTATTTGATCTTCTTCTATCGATTCAAACAATGCCTTAAAGTTTCCTTCTCCAAAGCCCTCATTGCCCTTGCGTTGAATGATCTCAAAGAACACTGGGCCAATGACCGTTTGCGTAAAGATCTGCAGTAAAAAGCCATCTTTCATCGGCGCTCCGTCTATCAGGACTCTTAAGCGTTTTAATTGCTCAAGGTCTTCACTATGCCCTTCTACACGTTCATTTACTTTTTCATAGTACGTATCTGGTGTTGGCATAAAGTCCATACCACGGCTACGCAACGTAGCAACGGTTTGATAAATGTCATCGGTTGTCATTGCAATGTGTTGAATGCCTTCGCCGTTGTATTCACGAATGAATTCTTCTATTTGGGATTTATCATCAGAGGATTCATTAATTGGAATTCGGATCTTGCCACAAGGCGCGGTCATGGCGCGGCTTACCAAACCGGTCAGCTTACCCTCGATATCGAAATAGCGGATCTCTCTAAAGTTGCCTATGCGCTCATAAAAACCAGACCATACGTCCATCTGTCCTTGTCTAACGTTATGAGTAAGATGATCTATTTCATACAAGCCCACACTGTGTTCATTCATTTTTTTCTGGTGATCGCTGTAAAACACAAAATCGACATCGTAAATCTCATGATCACCATATCGGTCAACAAAATAGAGCAAGCTTTCCCCTACGCCATAGATCGCTGGAATACTCAGCTCCATAGGGCCAATTTCTGTTCGATACTCAGTGCCCCCGTTACTCAAGGCCTGCGCCATTGCCGCACTCGCATCTTTAACCCGAAAAGCCATACCACAAACAGAGGGCCCATGAAGGGCTGCAAATTGTTCTGCTTGACTGTGTGGCTGGGCATTAACAATGAAATTGACATCACCTTGGCGGTATAACCAAGCTTGCTTAGAACGATGTTTGGCTATTTCCGTAAAACCAAGCTGGAAGAAAAGGTTTTTGAGCGCTTCAATCCCTTGCGGATCGGCTGCCGTATACTCAACAAACTCAAATCCATCTGTACCTAAAGGGTTCAATCCATCCATTACTATCTGTCCTTTTGTCTGTGCTAAGGGTTAAGTGCTAAGAGTTAAGTGCTAAGAGTTAAGTGCTAAGAGTTAAGTGCTAAAAGCTAAGTGCTAAGTTCTAAGTGTTAAAAGCTAGGGGCTCTAGGCTTTGGGCTTTTTCCGTACTTAGCTTTTAGTACTTAGCCTTTAGTACTTAGCCCCATACTTCAATAAAAATGGATGGCAGGTGCAAAAAAGAAAGTTTGTCGCTTGAATTGAGAAAGATGAGCATTAGGCACTTAAATGTAAACAAAATGTTACACGAGAGGGTGTTTTATAGTAACAGATTGGTTTAGATAAGATTAGCTGGTTAGGAATGATGTGAAAATTGAGGGGTGCTGTAAAAAAAGCAGCCGATCGGTTCGGCTGCTTAATGGGTGTTTTTGGCTAAATGTCAGTGACACTCGATCTGTGGCAGCCTCTATTCAGAAAAGACTTCTTTCGTTTCGGTATCGAGGTAAATCTTGTCGTCGCGTTCTAGCCCACCGCAGTATGTGTAATACACACTTCGGTCTGCGAACACTGTGGACGCTAACCAGCCTTTGGTTTGGGAAAAATCATCATCAGAGCATTGGCCACTGTCGATCAACTGTTGCGACACACTCATAAAAACACCGCGGTGATCCATAAAATCGTCTGAATGCTTGATCTTGATTTCTAAACGTCCAGAACGTACCTGTGCCATATTACTCGGTACTTCATCAGCCAAAAATTCAGTCGAAACCCACTGGGCCAAATTCCCATCGACAAACTCAATATATTCACTAATGCGCGCCCAACCCGATTGCACCTCTAACACATCGACCTTGGTACCGATATCCAGTACGGTTGAAATGCGCCCCTTGCTGCTTGGTTCTCGTCTGACGTTTAGGCTGCTCGACGTAACGTAGTATTCTCCGGGCTTCATGGTTTCTTCAGCGGGCATAAGAGCGCTGAGATCGATTTCACCTTCTTCGATAGGCGCATCCATTTCTTTCGATGACTCTTCTACCATTTCTTCGGCCATCATAATGAAGAAATAATAGTAAGCGCCGCCGCCAGCCAACGCTAAGATCACAATTAATATCAATAGCTTCTTCATTATCTCGTCTCTAAACCCTTTCTTTTTAACACTAGCACAGAGCAAGCCAAAGATACCGAGAACTTGCACTCACATCAACGCGCTTAATACCTAGACCAGACAAACATTCAACCAACAAATGATTATTAGGATATCTGTCTATCAAGTCTAACTTGTCTAGCGTTAAGTTTTATAATTTATTGATCTAAACAGCCTTAAATCACATTTTGATCGCGTAAAGTAGAGTGAAATTAAGCGAGAGACAATAAAAATGACGACAATTAATCAAGATAGACTGATCCAACACTTTATTGATCTAGTGAAAATCGACAGCGAATCCCGTAACGAAAAAGCCATGTCGATTGAAATTGCCGAGCAATTAGGCCAATTAGGCTTTGAAGTTAAAAAGCTTGATGTACCGACCGACATTTCAAATGGCTTCAATGTTTACGGCAAGTTAAAAGGCACACTACCTGGTAGCGTTTTAGTCAGCGCGCACATGGACACCGTCACACCGGGTAACAACATCGAACCTATCATTGAAGACGGCATCATCAGTTCTAAAGGCGACACAATTTTAGGCGGTGATGATAAGTCTGGCATTTCTGCGTTAATTGAAGCGGTGCGTTGTATTCAAGAAGAGTCCCTCCCTCACCAAACCGTTGAAGTCGCTTTCACCGTCCATGAAGAAGGTGGATTACACGGTTCTAAGAACTTTGAAATGCAACACATTGAATCTGACTGCGCGATCGTACTGGATTCAGGCGGCCCTATTGGCACCATTATTACTTCAGCTCCTGGCCAGCAAAACATCAAAGTGACCATTAAAGGTCGCCCTGCACACGCGGGCTTAGCCCCAGAAGACGGCATTAACGCGCTTTACGTTGCGGCTGACGCAATCAATGGCATGAACTTGGCGCGCATTGATGAAGAGACCACCGCAAATATCGGTGTCGTCAACGGCGGCCAAGCAACAAACATTGTGATGCCTGAGTTGTATATTGAAGCAGAAGCCCGTTCGTTAAATGACGAAAAACTAGCAAAACAAGTTGAGCATATGGAAGCAACCTTCCGTGCCTCTGCTGACAAGCACGGCGCAGAAGTAGAGATCATCTCAACCCGCGCATACAACGCTTACAAAATTGCCGATGACGATGCACATGTAGCAAGCGTTAAACGTAGCTTTGCTGCCATTGGCATTGATGCTATGACCAAATCGACAGGTGGCGGCAGCGACGCAAATATCTTCAACAGCAAGGGACTAAAAACCGTCAACCTTTCTACTGGCATGTCTAAAGTACACACCACAGATGAGTTCATTGCGGTTCAAGACATGGTGAACATCACCCGCTTCATGAAACAGTATTTAAGTACTGAAAGTTAGGTGGGTTATGGGCGGGAGGCAGAAGGCAGAAAGAAACAGCCTAGAGCCCAACGCCTTTAGCCTTAACCCTAACATCAAGCTGCTTCGATTTTGAAGCGGCTTTTTTTTGTTCACATTATGGTTGCATAATGCTCAATCTAGATTTTGCCGTGAATATTACTGCATAAGCTAACGAGTTCTACTGATTTTTTGTATCTAAAATTCAAACCATTATTTACACCTAAAACACATATACCTTATAAGTCGATAACCTTTGCTCGCTATAGCGTGACTGCCTTCAGATTACATAAACGTCAACTTTATTCACGCATTAAATGTGAGGAGTATTAGATAATTATTTGCTTTTAAGGAGGAAAATACAGTTATCGTAAATTAATAAGGATATGTAGATGTTGTATTTTGAGTTCCTGTTCCTACTCGTCATGCTCTATATCGGTTCTCGATATGGTGGTATTGGCCTTGGCGTAGTTTCGGGGATTGGTTTAGTCGTTGAGGTGTTCATCTTTAAGATGCCGCCAACATCACCGCCAATCACCGTAATGTTGATCATTCTTGCCGTTGTTACCTGTGCCTCTATTTTAGAAGCCGCTGGTGGCCTTAAATATATGTTACAGGTGGCCGAGAAACTGCTCAGAGCCAACCCGAAGCGTGTTACCCTGATTGCTCCGTTTGTTACCTACACAATGACTTTTTTATTGGGTACCGGACACGCTGTCTATTCCATTATGCCAATCATTGGTGATGTCGCATTAAAAAACGGAATAAGACCAGAGCGGCCAATGGCAGCGTCTTCCGTAGCGTCTCAGATTGCAATTACCGCTTCTCCAATTTCCGCCGCCGTCGTGTACTACTTAGCGCAGCTAACAGACATTCAGCATGAAATTACTTTGCTATCCATTCTTATGGTGACAGTACCTGCAACTTTGTTCGGTACTCTTCTTATGTCTCTTTACAGCTTAAAGCGCGGTAAAGAACTGGACGATGATGAAGAATATCAAGCACGGCTTAAAGATCCGGTCTGGAAAGAGAAGATTCTAAATACGACCTCTACGTCTTTAGATGAAGAATTGCCTACAACTGCACGTAACTCAGTGCTTATTTTCCTAGGCGCAATCCTGACTATTGTTGTTATCGCAATGGTGCCCGAGATCAGAACCATCGTCGACGGCGACAAACCCATCAAAATGTCTGTCATCATTCAAATGATGATGTTGGCCTTTGGTGGTGTGATCCTTTTAGCAACAAAAACAGACCCACGGGATGTGCCTAACGGCGTGGTATTTAAGTCTGGTATGGTGGCGGCAATTGCGATCTTCGGTATCGCTTGGATGTCTGATACCTACTTCAAGTATGCAATGCCTCAGTTCCGTTCAGGCATTGTTGAAATGGTAACTAACTACCCTTGGACATTCGCATTAGCACTATTCATCGTATCTGTAGTGGTAAACTCTCAAGCTGCAACCGCTCGTATGATGCTACCAGTTGGTCTTGGCTTGGGGCTAGATCCTGCCTTGTTGATTGGTTTAATGCCTGCTGTTTACGGGTACTTCTTCATTCCAAACTACCCATCAGACATTGCAACGGTTAACTTTGATACTTCCGGCACCACTAAAATTGGTAAATGGTATTTTAACCACTCGTTTATGTCGGTCGGTTTGATCGGTGTCATCGGGGCGTGTTGTCTTGGTTACGTGTTAGGTCAAATTGTCATTGGCTAGTTCGTAAAAACGCATAAAGAAACCAACAAATAAGCAAGAAACTGCTTATCCAATCCAAACCGCTTTGTTTGACCCTAACTGGTTATTTGCAAAGCGGTTTTATTATTTTTGCCAACGGTTACGCATGTTTTCAATGGTCGATAATGGCACATCATGAATACTGCTGTACTCTCCAGAACAAACACTCACCATCACGTTAGCTCGGTATTTTTTTGCCAACGCTAAATAAGGTTTCATTTCCCAATGTTGTACAAAGGTGTTCGACACCACCACATTATGACGCTGCTTTAACTGCTGTTCCGTTTCTTGTTGGCACCACTCATGAGCCTGTGACAGCACACTGGCATCGAATTGATAATTACCCTGCTTGTCAACAAAGTACATATCCGTTTCTAAATGCACTGCATCCAACTTTTTAGCATAAGTCGACTTTCCTGAACCGGGTAAGCCACGTACTAAATAAAGGGTTATAGCCATATCGATTCCTATAAAATATGCAGCACATGCTAACCGAGCCCCTTGTGCTAATCAAACGATAAACCGCGACTCTTCACACCATAAAGAGCAATGTGACAATCTCTATGGATAACAAGGAAATCATAACGTATGATAATTAAAAGCAATAAATAACAACATTATAGACAAGGAAAGTTAGCTTATGAGTAACAAACGGACATTGTTATCTTCTGCTATTGCGCTCTCTACTCTTGGATTATCTGCAAGCCTCTATACCACCAGCAGCGTTGCCGGTGAGTTTCATGTTTCTGCTGGCGGATTATTCTCACAAGCAAATACCCAAATTGGTGTTTACTCCACTGATTTATCTCAAGAGTTTAAACTGGATTTAGAGGACGACTTAGCGTTAAAAGACCGAGAGATCTCACCGTACCTATATTTCGCATACGATTTTAACGACACTCACACCGTCTTTTTTGACTGGCGTCGCTTGCATAGAAACGCGACGATAGAAGGAATATCTAAAGCGTTTGTCATCCCTATTGATGGCAAAGATTATGAAGTACAAGTTGGTGCTCGCCTAAACTCGACACTCAACATCGACGTTGCCCGAGCGGGTTACGCGTACACATTTTTCGACGAAGGCAACTGGGAAATAGATGCGACCGCAGGTTTGCACATCATGCGTATCGAGGTAGGACTGGGTGGTGAACTAGGTTACAGAGCAAATGACACGGGCAATGTTATTCCTGTCGATCGTTCTGTATTTGAAACCGTAACCGCACCACTTCCCAACTTTGGCTTAATCGGCGCTTACGACATTAATGAAGATTGGAGCTTGGTCTCTCACGCGCAGTTTTTCTACATTAAATACCAAGCCATCAGAGGGCTTCTAATAGACACGGCACTTGGTGTTCAATTCAGTTTTACCGACAATCTAGACGTTATAGGCTCTTACAGTTACTACGAAGTCGGCTTAGACTACGGTGACGATACTGGCGACTTAAAGTTCTACGGACCAATGATTGCAATGAACTATCGCTTTTAGTGCCAAGCTCAGTCGTGTACTAAAAAATGCGCCCAAGAGAGGCGCATTTTTTTTAACAACTGATTTATCTATCTACGCTTTAACCGCGCCCCCAACATCAAACCTCTTGCCTGATGCCTTTCGCCTAAAGCCTTTTAACCTTTACCTCTACGCCGTACGTAGAAATTGATTCAAGAAGAACTCTTCAACATAGGCTGCTAACTCATTTAGCTGCGGACCTTTGACCATGAACGTTTCAAATTCACAATCAACAAAGTCACTGCCCTTTTCCGTTAACTTGAAATCCACCAAAGATTTAGACTCTCGGTGCTGGATTCGTTCTAAAATACCGGCAAAGATTAAGTTTTCGTATTTGAATCCAAAATCTAAGCAAAAATCAAAAAGTCGCACTGATCCATTTTGTGCTTGTTGAGCCAACCACTGATCCCTTTGGTCGAAGAAGTTGTTATCAAGACACATGTCTTTGCTCCGCATGTTACATATCGCTGTTGAAATAACTCTAGATGGACATTAACCATAAACACGCAAGAAGGTACTACATAAAACACAATAGAACAACACACCACACCCATTAACTGACGGAATATTTACATCAATAGGTAACAATTTTATATATGGATAGGAAAATTCATTATTTAGCTCATATCGATACACGTTCGACCCCGATGCAAACGAAATCACAGATAAAAAAGGCTCAAAGAAATTAGGCCGATGCCCTTAACCTTGAACCTCATTGGTTTTAATCGTTATTTTGCATGGTTCTAAACCGAACAACACACTATTTAATCGCCACTCCCACATCGAGTTTGTCTAACCAATCTAAAAAGCGCTTTACGTCATCGCCTTTAAATATGCCACCATGCTGCGGACACATCATGTCTATATCCAGCTTACTGACCCGGTCAATCCAACGTGATTTCGCTTTATTAGAGGGCATCCAACGTTGATGGAAATACTCCATTTTAGGAATGTGCTCGTCAAAATTGGTAACGAACATAGGCGCATCTGCGGCATCCAGTGCTGCGCCAATATCGCCCGACATCATGATTTTCGCGACAGGATCATAAACTGAAAAATTGCCAGACGAATGCATATAATGGGCGGGAACAAATTGCACTTCCAGACCTGAAATAGTAATGCTTCTTCCCTCATCAGGAATCGGCTCAAACTGAATTTTCTCCATGCCATAATGGCGAATAAACCCCTCCCACAGCCAAGGAGAATGTAATTTAGCTGACTCTAAGGCTTGATCCCAAAGCCCAAGAGACGAAATGATATCCGGATCTTGGTGCGAGGCAAACAAATGGGTAATCTGCTCTATCGGCACCTCTTTCACCACACTGCCCAACATCGCAGAAAACAGTTCAATGCCGCCCGGATCGAGCAATATTGCTTCATTTCTGTTCGCGATCATATATTGATTGGTATCGATAATTTTGTCTGGTTTGTCTGGGTCTCGTCCAAACACAATCCAACGGTGCGAGCCTTCGCTATAGAGTACTTTTGATTGCATAAACAGCCTTTGTTAATTCTGAAAACAACTTGAGTGATTGAGATACATGTTTTTGAATCGCGTTTGCCGATTCCGACACACTAGAGGCAATACTATTGAGTTGGTCTTGATAGAGCTCTCCGGCTTGAGAAGCTTCTACGCTTAACATAGTAGAAATGATTTGTGCAGTACGTAACTCACTGTAGAGTTCTTGAAGCAAGTCGTTGAGTGCCTTCGCTTCTTTTCTAAACTCCGTGATGAGCACCATGTGCTGTTTGCGGGTTTTTTCATACGCAGGCGATATACTGGATATATAACCAGCATCCTCGTATTTCTCATACACCACGTGAAATTTTGATAGCGCCAGCGCAGATCGGTTTTCGGCCGTTGCAATTCGGCTTAACCTTTGCGCCTTACCATTAATGATTTTGGAAGAATCCAGTGTGGTTCGCACCAAGTCGTCGATAGAGTCGGTAATGGGGCGAAAACCAGCAGCGCTTTCGCCCGCTCGTAATGCCAACGCCCGAGCGTTACTCGCAATGAGCAATAAACGCTTGGCAATCACCATTCCTTTATTCAACTCTGCCGCCACTTCTGCAGCGGTTACAAATACTCTTTTATCTGACATTGCTCGTGATCTTATTTTTATAACGATTCATCAATAACTATAGACTAAGTTTCATAGCTCGCTATAAATCGGTGTGATATTAAGACTTTAAAGCAAAGGCCAGTGCCAAAACCTCGCCTATCACACATTTTTCCTAACCAATAAAACCAACAGGAAGCCTAACTTTGATGTATTTAGTGCGGTGAGTTATGATACCTGTATAAATAAACAGATCAGAGGTTCATGTGGACAAAAAGCTCTCTACGTCGAAGCTAGCACAAGCACAAGACATAAAATCAGGTGAACTCTTTAAACAGCTGGAATCCTTTGGTTACATCAAAAAACAAGACGAAGGCTGGCAACTTACCCAAGCAGGCGTTTCCGTTGGTGGCGAATACATTACCTCAACAAAATTCGGCCAGTACATCGTTTGGCCAACCGACTTTGCTTTACCTCGGTTTGATGCAAAAAGCGAAAAGCACACGGCATCTCAAATTGGTGAGCGATTTGATCTGCCCTCTCAAAAGATCAACCAGTTGTTCGCAGAACTCGGCTGGATAACCAAACATGGCAAAGGCTGGCACCTTACACACTTGGGTCAGCACTTTGGTGGCTTGCAGCGGGAAAACAGCCAATCAGACATTGCGTTCGTTGTATGGGATGCCGCTATCTTTAGCAATAAGCGGTTAAGAAATTCAATAAACGAAGTGCAAGGCAACAATACCAACCACTCCTCTACCGACAAATCATACAGCTCATTTCGGCAAAAATTTGAAGCCAAGTACCGCACCGCAGACGGCCACTACGTGCGTTCAAAACAAGAGATGCTCATTGATAACTGGTTATACATGACAGGGTTAGTTCACGCCTACGAGCGAAAACTACCAATAGAACAAGAGGTTTACAGCGACTTTTACTTACCTAAAGGGCAAATATACATCGAATTTTTTGCGCATGAGCTAGATGCTGAGCAAGAAAAAGAAAAGCAATCCAAACTGGCGCTGTACCAGCAATTTGGATTGCACTTAATAGAGCTCAACGATAGCGATATAGAAAACTTAGATTCCGTGATGCCAAAGTATTTACGTCAGTTTGATGTCACTCTTGGCAAGTAACAGCAGATAAGAACCAACACAGCTAACGGCTAAACAGATGCTTTCGCTGTGTTGGGTAACACTAAACATGCAGTATTCAGTATTCAGTATTCAGTAAGGAGTTTAAGCTTTAACCCCACTCCACTTCTTCAGAATATTCTTCACTGTAACCACACGCAGGGCGGCTACAGCTGTAAAAACGTCGGCCTTTAAACTCACCTTGGTTAGACACCCTCATCACCATTGGGCTATGGCATTCCTTACAAAATCGGATTTCTGGTTCGATCGAAATCGTATCTACATATTCAGCTAAGATCTTACGTAATCGCCCAACTTGATAGCTGTATTTAGAGTTGGCACCAATCAGAGGAATCCCCGCCGTTTTGCAAACATGAATAAGCAGCTTTTCGCGTTCCGCTTTTGTTTTATCCAGTTGTGAACCATCGTTGAAATCAATCACACACAGCACTTCAAGCGTGCCCGGGCGACATATTACAAAGTCGATATGCTTACGAGCAATTCGGTTAAAAGCAGCTGCCCAACGTTTCTTGTTTTTACCAACAGGTGGAGTGACCACATCGGCCATGTGTACTTTAGAAAACACCACCGCTTTGTTGTCTACCGCTGCAATAAGCGCATTGTAAAATGCACTTTCTGACTGATTAAGTAACCGCCCTACTTTTTTGTATGGGTATGTGATCGGTTCATAATTCTTCGCAAAATAGCGCATGTACATCATAAAAAACGCTACAAGCACAATCAGCAAAATAGCAACGCTTTCCATATCCATTCCTTATATCAATCAATCTTCTAACGGTAAATCACTAAACATCAAACCGAAGTAACCATACTTTAGAGTGGAATTCAGAGTACCTTGCAGTATTCAATTGATTATATCTGTATATCAGGAACTTGAAGAGGGATTTTTGATTTTCTTTCAGCTACTTGGACAAAGTCAGCGATAAATCAATTATTTTGGGGTGACTAACTTGATGGTTTTTCTGTTCTCAAGGCCTAAATGCTCAAAATCTTGTTGCCAATATTTATCAATAAGCTTTTGAATTAAACCTGTTTTTTGCGCCTTGACCAAGGCTTCTTCAATCAACTTCTCTTGATAACCGTCTACGCTACTGAGGTAAAATACAAAATCACGCTCATATTCAAACACGAAATTCTGCTCGATATCCAAATGCAGGTTTAATTTGGCCTCATTAACCACCTCATTTAAACCTCGGGGAAAGTAATTTACGCCCCCTCGATTAGACAACATATTGTATAACTGGCGCCACTCACCATCTTTAGTTAAATATTTTAAACCATTGGCCTGCCAAACAGTCACATCAAACCAACCAACGCCTAAACCAGCAACTAACCCACTCTTTTGTAAATCCTCCAAAGATTGAATGCGGTTGTAAAGTGACTGTGCCCCCTTAGGAATCAACAAAACCCGTTTACCAATTAGGCCATTGGTTAGTGGCACATTCACGCGATGAAACAACAAATCGCGCTGACGAGAACTTACCAACCACATGGCCGACAACTCCCCCTTTTCCAATAATTTAACGGTACGTCGTTGTGAATAGTGCTTAGAAGACGCCTCGATAGTAAGAGTCACATCGATGTCGGCCAATGCATCGGTTAACAACTCATGGAAATATTGATGGCTGTCGTCTTCAAAGGCCGGTAGCGTAAGGTGCATGGTCTGAGGTGCAGACCACGCACTACTCGAGCCACAGCTGACACAAAGACAGAACAAAAGTACCATGAGCGTGTCAGAATGTGCTTTCATAAAATGTAGAACCCTAGCCTGATATCAGGCATTACAATAACCGCTACAGAATATTCCTAATCTAACCGTCTAAATTGCCCTACCAACTTCCCTTGCGAGTCCAAATTGTTAACCAAATCCCCACACTCGTCTCGAGTGTCATTGGCCAAAATATTGGTTGCCGCACATACTTCACTTATCGACTGAACGCTTGAGTTCATGTCCTCAGTCACTCTGGCCATTTCCTCTACAGCCGTTGCTATTTGGTTATTTATATCTCAAATATCAGACACTTGTTGCAACATTACCCCAAGTTTTTCACCGGATACTTCTGCGCTCTCTACACACTGTTTTGACAAATTATTTCCTTGCTGCATTGCCTCCACCGCACTTTGCGTGCTGTCTTGAATATGAGTGATCACCGCTTGAATCTCTTGAGTAGATTCATGGCTTCGCTGTGCAAGCGTTCGGACTTCATCAGCAACCACCGCAAACCCTCTTCCTTGCTCACCGGCTCTCGCGGCTTCTATCGCTGCATTTAGTGCCAGCAAATTGGTTTGCTCAGCAATACTTTGGATCACCCCTGACACCTCACCAATGGTATTCCCATGCTTCTCTAACTGAGAGAATAGATCTGAAGCTTCATCAAGTTGAGTGGATAACATTTGAATCGATTCAACGGTTTGACGAACCGAATCCATCCCTTCGTTAACCGCAGTATGCGCATTGACCGTAGCATCCGAAGCGCTTTGCGCGTTTTGGGCAATTTCATTGGCGGTAGAGTGCATTTCATTTACCGCCGCCGCGACCTGCTCTGTCTCGTGAGTCTGCCCTTCAAGGTTGGTTGCCGTTGTTTCGCAATTTTGAGAGGACGAACGCGCCGCTGCCCCAATTTGCTCATTAGAATCTTGAATTCGCCCAACGACTGCATTCAGTTCAGATTGGCGCATTTTTAACGCGAGTTGGATTTCGGATATATCGTCGACGTGGTTGGTGTACACAAGCTCCATTAACGGATTATCGAACACCTTACGTGCTCTAGCAGACACCTGCTCTAGCCGACGAGTAAGACGATGCACAATGAGAGCTGCCAAGACCAACATAACCCATGTACCAAGAGACGGCACATAACTGTCTACTACCGCTGATATAATTGCGGCCGGGACAAACAATAACGCCGCCCGTTGCCATAAACGAGTTCGGGGCAGCTTTAATTGATAAGGTGTTTTGTTAGATTTTATCTGCGCATAGATTTTCTCTGCGTTCTCTACGGCGTCGCGGCTAGGGCAAAGCCTCACCGACTGATACTCTACCGTTTGACCTTTTTCAACAATCGGAGAAGCAAACGCATCCACCCAATAATGGTCACCATTGGCACAGCGGTTCTTCACCATCCCCATCCAGGACTTACCAGACTTAAGATGATCCCACATATCTTTAAATGCTTCTGACGGCATATCTGGGTGGCGGACAATATTGTGCGGCTGGCCGACTAACTCCTCTAGGCTATAACCTGCTACTTCACAAAATTCTTTACTGGCGTACGTGATGTGACTGGATGGACTAGTAACCGAAAGCAAATTATAACTCGCCGGGTACTTTAACTCTTTTTGAGTAACAGATTGGTTTTTAAGCATACTTGCCTCAAGTTATTATTCGTTATTTCCAATTATCTTGGCCAAATAAGACATATGTTAGTTAAAGCTAATTTAATTATTATATAAATCTATGCTCTGTATTTTATAGTAGTAACCGATCGAAAAAACAAATGTGAAATAAACGAATATCGTTACTAAATCACCCGGAAAGATGGTGAAATGTTATTTCTTTATCTCGTTTCGTCCTTTTATCGACTAAAGTTAATTAATGATATATATCTACTTGAACATATATGAATAACGATCTGACTCTGCTGTGGATTCTTGGCTGTGCTTGTGTATCTTTTATGATGCAAGCTGGGTTTACTTTATTGGAAACCGGCAGTGTCAGAGCAAAAAACTCCGTTAACGTCGCAATGAAAAACCTAGCTGATTTCGTTGTCGTCGGCGTTATTTACGCTTTTTGGGGTTACCATCTTGCCAACGGCAACTCGCTTTTTTCCTTTTCAACTTTCCCTGTCAACACCTCGTCTGCACCTCTGGTGTTATTTAGTATCATGTTTGTTGCAACGGCTGCGACTATCGTTTCAGGGTGTGTTGCGGAACGAATGAGTTTTCGTGGATACATCATCGCCTCCATTGTTATGGCCGCGCTGATATACCCCATAGTGGCATTCTGGGTATGGAACCCTGCCGGCTGGCTAAACCAACTGGGATTTCAAGATTTTGCAGGAGGAACCGTCGTTCATATTGTTGGCGGCATTGTCGGCTTGGTCGGAACCTATATTATTGGGCCTCGTTCAGACAGGTTTGTGTCCTTTACCTATTCCGATGAACTGCCATCCAACGACCATACTCTAGCAACCTTAGGTATTTTCTTTTTACTGTTTGCTTGGATGGGGTTCAATGGAGGAAGCCTGTATCAATTTAACGATCAAGTTCCACTCATCATCTTCAATACCCTATTAACGGCGGCTGTTTCAGGAACCACCGCCTTATTGTTTGTGATCCGCCGTCGTCATGTGCCGGTATTCTTCATTTTAAACAGCATTCTTGGCGGTCTAGTCGCCATAACCGCCTGCGCAAACTTAGCGAGAATGGAAGATCTCCTTATCTTAGGTGTCCTGTCTACTTTCATCGTGCATTTCAGTGAAAAACTACTGATAAAATTCAAAATAGATGACCCCATCGGTGCCGTTTCTGCCCATTTTTTCTGCGGAATACTCGGCACACTTTATGCCGCTCTACTCATTGAAAATGATGCCTCTTTATACATGCGATTCACTGTGCAATTAATAGGTATTGTGTCGGTATCATTATGGGCGGGCGGGATCGCTATTTTACTCTTCTCACTTTTGAAATTGTTTTCCATGCATAGAGTCAATTCAGATGACGAAAAACAAGGCCTGAACATCAGTGAACACGGCATTAAAATGAGCTGGTTAGAAACATTGAATACCATCGATAAGATCAGCACTGAAGGTGATTATAGCCAAAGAGTGCCTGTAGAAGTGGGCACGGAAGCTGGCGATGTTGCCACTTCTTTTAATCACTTAATGGACAAACTAGAAAACAACATCAATATACTGCACAAAATATCTCAAGGGCAGCTCAAAGACATCGTAGTGCAACCTTCAAGCGAGAAAGACCTACTGGCAAACTCATTACAAACCATGGTTGAAAGTTTATGTGACCTCATTGATGAAGCAGAACAACAAATCACAAGCAAAAATGCACTACTCGATAAAAACGAACAATCGGTTAAAGACCTCATATCTAAATTTAAGCACACCCAGATTCAATTGATGAAAGAAGAAAAAATGGCCGCACTTACAAACATGATTACAGGCGTGGCTCATGAGCTTAATACCCCTCTTGGCGTAACAATTACCAGCATGTCATTACTACAAGACTGCATTACAAAAATCACACAGGCCTTTCACGAAAAAACCATGACCGTAGCTGAGATGAAACAGTTCTTACATACCGCCAATGATTGCCTAGATATGATGCTAAGAAATGTTCAACGTTCTGCTGAGCTGGTTGACCGTTTAAGATCCATCGATCAAAAACTAACGCCAGAAAACAATCAACAGATTCAACTGCATGACTTATTAACAGAAATTACCCAAGACTTGAACGAACAACTGAGCAATTACCGTATCGCCACTCACATTGCATGTTCAACATCATTAAGAGTAACTTTGCCGATTTTCGCACTGCGCAACGTACTTGAGGAGTTAATAACAAACAGCATTATGCACGGGTTCTCTCACCTCGAAGAGCGAGACAACAACCAGATTCAAATAAGCGCTGACGTTGTTCAAAACCAGCTTGTTATGCAAATAAAAGACAATGGCAATGGCGTAAATACCGAAGCTTGTTCAAAGCTATTCCAGCCTTTCTTTACCACCATGCGTTCCAATGGTGGAACAGGGCTTGCCCTACACATGGTTTACAACATCTGCACCCAAAAATTTGCTGGAAATATAGAGGTTGCAGGCGAAAACGGCTGCACTTTCACCATTACCATTCCTATGTCAGAAGAAGAATTAGCCGCAGTGCCTTCTTAAGACCAACCAAACACCATCGGTAACACAAAAACCACAACAGCAGACCAAGCACTATAAACCGGTAAATAGTTAGCGATAATGAGACGTCCCTTTCCCTGTTAAACAGCGCACATACGCTCTTAAGATCAAGCAAAGATGGGTGAATATCAGCACGTTTGCTCCGGTTACAACAATTCGATTGAAACTCACACCAAATTCCCACCAGCGATACACAATGGCCGACAGAGCAATAGCATTGATAATGAGGGTAACACCGATCAACGCAATATTGACGTAATCCATCTTAGTGACCCGTGAATGAGATGACTTACCTGATATTGAAAACACCGTAATGGCCCACACCACAAGCATTAATCCATTAAACAGAATTAAAAACTCTCGGTCTAAATACGGGTTACTGCCGTCGCTAACAGACGCCAATAAATAGGCCGACACGGTGAACAGAAGAAGTGGCGAAAACACATTCGACAACACGGTAGCAAATTTACTTTGCCTATTTAGCATTTGGTCATAAATATAGGTTGCCACAATCGGTGCCGACACAATGCCAGACATAACCACATAATCTATATACCAAGTGTGAATGTCCCATCCTATCGCTTCAAACAACCCTACCGTCAACCCGGTAAGCACCATGCCGCCAATGAGCAACAGGATGGAATAAATCATAACCTCGCCCAGATATCGAACGTAATTCAACCTGCTTTCTGCAAGCTTCCACTGTGATGAAACAAAACTTACCCCAATAAAAGACAATAACAAGAGCGGGCCATGAATATACGCCATGGTTGACGCGTCTGAATCCAGACTTTCCGGTACAAAACCAAAATACAACGCAAACAACACAAAACCGCCAAGTAACACCCGACTGATTCGCTGTTTAAGCGAGAATTCGCAGAAATAAATCGACAACGGTAACGCGACCGACATAAATAAAAATCGTTCGAAGAACCAGTCGTCGTTAATATCGAACAACATCGGTATTTTTATGAACACGCTAGCGAACAAACATAACAACAGAACAGACAAAATAGAAAACCTTATCATCTCTTCAGGACGATAATTCAAAAGAGCGTGCCACACTCGCAATACTAGGTTTGAAGGGTTTTGACCAAGGCTGGCGTTGAGCTGCTGCTCAAATTGCTGTGGGGATTGTCGGTAAAAACGCTCGAGCTCTTCTGGGTTATCGAGATTGCTATCAATTTTGTCATTCATAATGGTATCAACGTATCCTAGCCGGCCAACAATTCCTTTAAGCCATTCTAATGCTATTTACGCGACAAATATGTCTGGTTATTGTCAGGTAATGTCATTTGGGTAATACGTATTCCAATACTCAGAGGTAACTAGTCCAGCGCCTCCATAACGGCAATCATCTCTTCCCGTACTCCTACAGGGTTAATATCTTGTAATAGATATGCAAACTGTAAAGCATTGCCGTGGCTAACTTCCCCAACCAGCAGGATATCTGCGCCGTTCTCAATCAATAAATTGAACGCCTCTAGCTCCCCGCTCAATATCGAACTATGAATCGGAAGCAACTTTCTATCCAACACGATCTGTGGCGCATTAACATCAATGCCGTGATCAATAAACAATTGTGCCATCGCTAATACTTCTGGCGAAGTAAAACTAAGTATCCCAACTAACGTCCAGTCATTTTTAACAGTGTTTAAGAGCTCTTTACTTGGCCCAAATGCCTCGATAACCCACAAACACTGAGATGGACTTGCCCCAAAGAGATCCACCTCCATGACACACAGCATCAAATGCTCTTCATTAATTGAACTTCCGATCGTAATAAGTAGGCCAAAACAAACAACCATCAATAATTTGCCAACGTTATTTCTTATCATAGCTATTTGGTTCACCTATATTCTTCGGTTCTAAGCCTCTACTAAACATTTCTACCGAGTGCCATCTTGGCCGCTTTATTTACTTTGCTCAGCATGACTTCAAATACCCAACGAACAAAACGCTCGGTAAATTTAATCGAAACATTCGCTCCTTTACCAGCGAACACCAACATATGCCCGAGTAGACCCTTAACTTGATCCGACAAAGCCACAGAGAGCTTGGTTATTGAAACTAGCGAGCGAGCAACGGTGTCATAAACGGTGCCTATACTGGTACCTGTAGCTTGAAGTACACCCACCATTGCAGCATACCCACCATCGACTAAAACCGTCATTAATGCCGCACCGATTTTATCAGCCCAAGTTGCCGAGCCACTCGCCTGCACGCGATTTTGATAATTAAGTACAACTCGCTGGCGAATATTTGATGTAACTTGACTATTGATCGTATCCCACGAACCATGATCAGCGGTATTTAAATAACCAGGCCCACTCTCCATTGAGTGAGAAGCCGGATGAAACCCTTGCTGCCTATTAAGTAGATACTCCTGCCCATTGTAAGGCGCATGAAAAAAAGGCCATACCGGTACTTTCGGCACAGGGTCACCGCCATGTACACAACGAAACATTTTGTCCACTCGCCCGGTGGTATTTACAGAAAAGCCCCTAAGCCCAACACGAGGCGAGCCAAACGTATACAAATACACCTTGCCCTTAAACTCAGGCGAGAACTTAATCCAGTCCGCAACCAAAGATGCAACTGCGCCCCCTAAACTATGCCCAACACAGTGCACCACACTGTTTTTTTGCCCAGCACCTGTTTGTCTTAAGTAACGCGCCAAAGCAGGCCGCATGGAGGCAAATGTACGCTGGAATCCAGTGTGAACTTTACTACCGGAGTCTCCGCCCGCAGTGTGGCAAGTCATATCGGTTAAGCCATCAGCTACACTTTGAGAACCACGAATAGCAATCACATGATCATTCTTGTGCTTCTGACTGATACCTTTTCCAAGTAACGCGAAGCCTGTTTCTTGCCGCCAAAAGAAACCACCCGTCGTACCTTTGACTGTATTGGTTAGGTCGAAACTGAAATTTCTCTTTGTTTCATCACCAACGGCTAGTTTAATGCCTTTTGAAATATTCATTGCGCCATATGCAGCGAACGCCAATTGAGAAGCAATTTTTGGAGAAAGTGTTGTCATTAAATATCCCATTTAGATTAAATTTCATGCCTAAATTTATAAGTGCTTCGATATATTTTTCAAGTAAGTGTTATTCCATACGCAAATAGATGTAATTGGCTGCTCTCGCCGACCTCCCTCCGCCAAGACATCAATTTCATAATCCTTTTCTTTCGCTTTGATTTCACAATCCAAATTCGAAATTAACTTAGCCAAGGTAGCAATATGATGAGGCGGCTTGTTCGTCGACCACAGATACGTCACTTCCGGCCCGTCGTCTAAATAAACGCCTTGATAGACACCAAAGTTTTGCCCAAAAATATCTCCTGGATACCGAGAGCGAACCATTAATTCTGAAAACTCGAATCTGCCTTTTGAGTCTGTTACTGTCGAAGCTCGTAACTCTTTTCCTTTTTTATATCCTTGATAAACCAACACCCTAAAGACTTCGATCCCAACGACAGGCTTATCACCATCCATAACTCGCCCAGCCACACGTGGCGACATCTCTACGTCATAACGCTTAAACGGCCAAAACATCGCACTCGCCTCCTTTATTAATAGTGCAACCAAAATAATCAATACCAGACATATAACCTTCCTCGATAAAGGCCATGAGTTTTTCCATAACAACTGAATCCATCCCAATAAATGAAATATCAGGCATAAGATAAACGAATAAAATAGGGACGAATAGACTGATTAAAGAGAGGTTAGAAAAGTAGCGGCACGCTTCACGCGTTTGTGTAATTTATGGTTGAGTTAATTGCTATGACCCATATGAGCAATAGAGAGAAACCTATTGGATCAAAAGCACAACTCGGCGACCAATGTAAATGCCCAATAACATGGATATCACGCTAAGCAGACCCGCCGGAGAAAAGGCAGGAAGTGCGAGTAATAATTGAGTATCGTTTCCTCCACTTGCTAGTACAGCGCCAATGCCCATTAACACACCAGCAAACAAGTGTTTAGTCGCACCACGCATACCCACTAGCTCGACTTCAAAAGACTTTTTATGAATGGCCGCCGAAAACATACCAATGAGTAGACTGCCGATGAGTAAAAACCGCTCTGCAGACGGCCACAACGATGCATCCCCATACCACACACCCAAACTCACATCTTTTAGCAAACCACTAGGCGTCCATTTAGGTTCATACAAAAAGACCAAACTGGCCATTACGCCAATAACCATCATTACCAACCAGAGCCTACGATTAACACGATCCATACGATAGATGCATAAAACGACAATCAGCGAAACCAGAGCTAACCCTATATTTTGAAATTCAGGAGTAATGTCTAATTGCGTTGTTGATAAAATAGGCGTTAAAACTGCAAATGCGATCCACCCCAAAAACCAGCCTGTCACCGTTGCTATCATGGCAAACTGCCCTCTCGCCAGTTTACTGATCGTCGATACACCACAGCCATTATTGAATGCGGCTCCCATACCAAACAACAGCCCCCCAACCACAGAAAAAACAGACGCATTAAAAGCAAACGGACTCATTGCTATACCGGAGAAATAGGAAACAATCGCTCCCAACCACGCAAATGATCCGCTCAACAATATAGCCATTAAAAACAACGGCTTGCCATTTTGTGCTTCATTGACACCACGAACCATACAAAGACCCGTCGTTTGAGCCAAATAACCTAATATTGCGAGTAATATCAATGCAACCGTCAAAAACATGCTTAACCTCAACCTATTCACTTTACCCAGCTAAGTATAAGTAGGCTTGAAGCAAAACGAGGACATTTAGACCATAAATTAATATCAAGAAATAAGCTCGAGATCGCTCTAAGACCCAATAAACATGCAGTAAACTGTTCACTCAATGAAATGATCCCGCTTACTGGAACGAGGATTTAATGGCGCAGAAAAATTCAAAACAACTAGAAAAACTGTGCAATTGGCCGCAGCACAAACACCCTAACTTCAAAGGCAATAACAAGCCGAAGGCCAATCAGAGCCTTGTATACCTCAAGCAGCTTAGCGAAATGCTAGTAAAAATAGAGGACGAACAAGGGAAAGTGACCATCACCTACGGCTTTACATCCCATGACCTGCTTTGCTACCTAAATAAACACAGCCCTGGTGATATGGGCCCGACTCTCGATCAACACGCTTCATCTGAATTGAACTCTCGTGGCAACCGTATTTGCAAACGAGAAGGCGCATCTTGCGACATTTTAGTCGAAGGTTTTGAAAGCAAAATGGACGAAATCGCTCGTTTCATCACTGAAAACTTGAACTACGATCGGCTTTACTTTTATGGCAAAAACAAACCATTACACATAAGCATTGGTCCCGAACAAGCAAAATATGCCCTAATTCGAAACACTCGAAGTGACGGACGTCGCGTTAATGGAAAAAGCGCGATTGGGGAAGCCACACGCGATCTTTTTGATAACGTATAATCAAAAAAAACGGTCAGCGGCTCATATCATGGATGCAAAACTTTTCTCGGAATTAGTCACAAAAGCAAAAACAGGTAAACAACTGCCTGATGCAGTGTACCTTCATAAAGACGCATTCAGCAGCCTACCCGGCCAGCTTGCTCAGTTCATCCCTGCGGTTGCAAAAGCCGTAAGCTTAGAAGATTCAAACTGGGACATAGTGAAACTGTTTAAAAAAGAATTTCGCTTGTCTTTGCTCAGCTATCCCGATTTCTATACCGACTCCTACCCTGCATTAAAGCAAAGCTTAAACGTGGACTTAACAAAGCTTAGCCACAAAATCACACGCTATCAGGAGTCGGATAACCCGCCGATTCTCCACCGTAAAGAAACCATGATTTTGCCTAATAGCGAATACTACGAACATTTCACCTCATTAACGCAAGAAGGCGAGAACGCGGGCTTATATCAAAATAGCCGCTTAATCGGCTTTCAACGATCTTGGCTTAACCTAATCGAAAAACACGGCTATGAGCTGGTTGATGGACGGCTGTTCAGAAGCTCTACCTTTAAAAACCACAACGAAGAATTCGAACAAGGCATAGACAGGCACAGAACCGCTATTGTTCGTCATGACCTTTCTGCGCCAATGAAAACCCTAGTAAAGCACGGCTATTTAGAAGGCCACCATACCATTTTTGACTATGGCTGCGGCCGAGGCGACGACCTACGCGAGTTAGAAGCACACGGCCTAGATGCCATAGGCTGGGACCCAAATTTCCGCCCCGATGCCGACAAAGTAACATCAGACATCGTAAACATGGGCTTTGTACTTAACGTAATTGAAGACCAAGATGAAAGACTAGACGCCCTACTTGGTGCTTGGGAATTAACAAACAAATTTTTAGTTGTCTCTGTCATGCTCGCCAATGAAAGTTATATGGCCCAATTCAAACCGTATAAAGACGGCGTGATTACCTCTCGCAACACCTTCCAAAAATATTATGCACAATCTGAGATTAAATCTTATCTAGAACGCAGCTTACAAGAAGAAGCAATCCCCGTTGCTCCTGGTATCTTCTACCTATTCAAAGACAAACTAGAAGAGCAACAATACCTGCAAAGCAAATACAAGCGACACCATAACTGGAAGCAACTCACCTCCCCGCAGCCTGTTGAAGCAAAAGACAAAGCCAAACTGGTGATCACTCAAAACCAAAGCCTGTTTGATGACTTTTGGAGCCGCTGCCTAGAGTTAGGCCGAATCCCATCCAATGAAGAATTTGAACACACACAGCAGATCCGTGAATTAGTAGGCTCCCACAAAAAAGTATTCTCGCTACTAGAAGATCTATACGACACACAAGAGTTCTCTAAAGCCGAAAAAGCGCGTAAAGAAGACTTACTGTTGTACTTCGCCATGGGGTTATTTGAAAAACGAAAACCCTACACCCAACAACCAGACGAACTAAAACGCGACATCAAAGCGCTATTTGGTGAATACAGCACCGGGTTAAACCTTGCTACTGAACTGCTATTTGCCATTGCCGACACAGAACTATTAGAAGCGCAGTGCATTAAAGCTAACCAAATCTTACCGGCAAGCATACTTAACACTGGCCACTCTTTGATCTTCCATAAAGAGTACTTAGATTCACTTCCACTCTTGTTACGCGCCTACGTGGGGGCTGGGTTACAAATGTATGGCGAACTGGACGAAGCCATTGACCTAATTAAAATTCATATATCATCCGGTAAGCTCACCTTAACCAACTACGATGACTTTGCGGGGAAATCCGTTCCTTTCTTAGTTGAGCGGATCAAAATCAAAATGGCCGATCAAGAAATCGACTTTTTTGACTACGTAGACGAAAAACGAAGACCACCACTACTCAACAAAAGTCTCTATATTTCAAACCAAGATCCGAACTTTAAAAAGCAACAAAGCTTTGATAAACGCCTAGCCAAACTCTTGGACTACGACACCGACAAAGAGAGCCTGCTCACGGCAATGGAATACCACGTACTGTTAGAGAAAGAGAATAAGAAAGTGAGTGGTTGGAGACTGATTGATGGATGAGCTTATGTAGCAAGAACGGCCTTCTTGCTACATAAACCAAACTGTCATGAAAAATCACTGCATGGATTCCAACGTAGAGATCATTTTACCCAGTTCGACGCTAGCTCTCTTCTTTTGAAGTCTATAAGCAAACTGCAGTGCATTATCTTCAGTTGCTGAATAGACTTGGTTGATGTCGACTCCATTTTTAATCAATAGATTAAATGCTTCTAGCTCTCTTGAGAGGATAGCACCGTGAATCGTCGGAATTTCAACACCATTGACCCGTTGGGGAGAATTCACATCTATACCATGGTCGATTAGAAGCTGAGCCAAAGCCAAGGTTTCTGGTGTCGGATAGCTGAGCACCGCACTTAAAGACCATTCCTCTTCGACTAACAAAAGCAGATCCTCACTTGGGCCTATGGTTTCAATTACCCATAAACATTGCGCAGGCGTGGCCCCTAACAAATCAACCCCCATCACACAGGTAAAAAATTGTTCTTCGCGAATAGAGCTCCCGATAATAACAGCGACGCATGCACTCACCAGCAGAAGAAACCGCAACCACCATTTCTTAATTACGCCCATAGTCTTTGCTTACCACTTGCGATCTTATAAGTCGGTATCAATAACGGCTTTTCGTTATTACACGCAATTCCGTCGAGAAACATCGCCAGCTGACTCCTGAAGTTACGGTTTATTGCGCTCATAACCAACTGGTAGATTTTAATTTTTCTCAAATCGTTCGTCGTGGCGTGATCAAAAGCATGAGATAAGGCTCCTTTTGCCAATTCATTAAGTACTTTTGCAATTGGTTTACGTGGGTTTATCGTGCTTCTCCAAGTTGCTTCGATAAAACCAATTTTGTATGAGGCATCCACCGCTTCTACAAGTAACCCTTGTGCGAACTCTCTTACTTTATCGTCAACCACCATCGATTCAATTCGGTCTCTTTCAACCGGGAAAAAGAAAATCAATATTTCTTTTGTTTCCGATTCTGAGTAGATCAATGTTTGGAATTTCTTTAGCTGCTTCATTGTTAACCTAGATATAAATGAGTTACCGCCATTTTTTCACCTCTTACATTTAAGGCAAAATCAAAATGCACAAAAACCAAACCACATCGTGTGGGTATGTAACTAATGGATATCTCTTTGCTAATTTCTGGAATGAAGCAGAGTAACGATCATGCTTTTTTAATGCTCTTGTAGGAATATCACGTTGACAGTGTTTTTTAGTGCTTTAAGCCAAAACAGCCGTTTTTTTGTACAATGACAAAAAACATAGACCACTACTCTACATAGGCCTTAATATTTCGAACCAAGTAGCAAATTTCAAGAAGCGACAAAGCTCGATAAGCGCCTAGCCAAATCACGTAGTTATGATGCTGACGAAAAGCCTACTCGCGGCAATGGTGTAGCGCATGTTTTAGCCAAAGAGAATTAGAAGGTAAGTAGATTTAAGATTTCAAAAGAATGTCTGCGCATTAATCTCCGCATCAAAAAAGAACGACATCGAACATAACTGTTCAAGTAGAGTAACAATAGTTAGTCACTTTCCAACACCGAATTAACCCATGTCATTAAAAATATTCCCTAACCTATTGAACGATCTATCCATAGTTATTCATAAATCTGACCTCACACCTCTAACCATACAACTTTTGTGAGTATTTTTGTTTAAAAATAGAACTAGTTAATGATACTATACTAACAACTTAATCATGCTCATCCCTATAAAGGTATGATGCGACCCCTTTATAACTGGGACAAGCTGTGACTATAAGCATCAAAAACATATTTAATGCCGAATCTCGAGATATTCAATCACTCTACAACCCGAGTCCAGGCCTTAATGCCACTCGCTTAAGAGCGAGTGGCATGTTTATTGGGGTATCGGGCTGGCTTTTTTAAAACCGCTCTGGGGTATGGTTTCCTTTTCCGTTTCTTGGGGAGAATAAGCCGCTTCCCATTGTCCCTGAGAGCTTTTAAGTTTTTTGGTATCGCTCCTGGACTTCGAGTGTCGCTCGCCCAAATCATCTCATCCATAATCAAAAATAAGGCATTAATGAAGCTGATCCGTAGAGGCTCAACTTCATGTTGTTTAGCCATCTCAGCCATTTCCAGCCTCACGATGTTATAGCTGGTTAATATTCCCCATAGCTCCTGATATATCCCGACTTTTTTCTTACTTCGTAATGTTGGTTTGTTTTGTAACTGATACTGCTTTAGTTCGCCGTAACTGCGTTCGATTTCCCAACGCTCCCAATACACTTTAACTAAGTCATCAAACAGATAGCGCTCAGGGCATAAGCACGAAGTAATGAAGCCTTTGATTTCACCTTTAGGGGTTGGAATTAGAATAAGGCGTGCTTGCCATCTCTTGCCAAGATAGGGAGTCTGCTTTTGAGCTTGTGGTGAAACAGGCATCTCAATGAGATGATCATAATCAGTATAACTCTCGATTATGTCATAGCGCATTTTGGTTTTGATTGGTGTTAACCAGTGGCTGTTACTGCTAGCACCCTGCCAGCTGGTAAATAACTCCGCAGAAGTGAACCCTCTATCAAAAAGTGTTAATGAGTCATCTGGTGCTGACCCCACAAGTTGTTGGGCATATGATATTTCACTGTTTGTTACTGGTCCAAAAGCAGCATCGGACACAAGGTGGCTACGTGTAGACATTAATGTTACTGCCAACACGCTTGGAAATGATGCACCTTTTTGAGCAAACCCAAAATGCTGATTTTCTTCGGTATTGTGAGTTTTGAAATACGTTCCATCGACACTAAGAAGCTTTAAGCCACAAACTTCGTCAAAGTCTGATTGTTGCTCCCACTGTTGGGCTGTAGTTTTAAATAAGTAACGCATAGGTTTATCGCCGAGGCGTTCTTTCCCCTTGATAATACTGCTTGTTGCCATAGGTGTGAGTTCACCATCTACATCAGGGAATGCTAACTCCAACTTGTCGCAGACATCTTGAATGGAGCGATTACGTTGGAGCCCAATCCCTAATACTAACCAAACAGCTTGCTCTGCGGGGAGGCGTCGCTTTCTGAGCGATACTCGTCCAGTTTGTTGAACAGCTTCTTCAACCCATTCCCAAGGAATGTGTTTATTAAACACATCGATTGGACGTTCGTGGCAAAACTCTGCGGTAACCTGTAACTCTTTTGAAAACTCAGACATAAAAAATCGGCCGTAACTTACGTTACGACCGATTATGAGGCCTCTGGAGGATCGTTCAAGTAGCTAAACGATCGGCATTAAGTCCAGGCCTAGGTTTTTTTATACCGATCTATCAGCGTCAGTACACTTGGAGTAAATCAAACATCATTAGAATGATGGGCGATATCAAATCGTGCATTGAACGTTTACGCGAGTATGAAGACTCAGTTACTTTCATTGGAACAGTCATCACTGTTGCAAACAATGAAGGTGTCGCAGCGAAAAAAGAGTTAAAGAACGAGCTACCTACAAAGGTTCATCATGTTATTGATGGCCAACAGCGGCTAACGAGCTATTCTTTGATACTGATGGCTTACTACACTGTATTGGAAGACATTAACACTCGATACAAGCGCGAAGTAGAACCCGATATTTGTACAACTTTGAAGCGCTGGGTAAATAGTAAAGTTAGCGAGCTTCAGAAAACCATTAAAAACAGCATTTCTATTGAAATGGGTGATGATGGGGACGTTGATGCAGGCTATAACTTCTATCCTAAGATTACTCGAGCTAATGAAGACGCTTGGTCAAAATTTGAAGAAGACGCGCAATATGAGTCACCTGTCGCGTCTTTTATGCATAAGTTTATTCGCCATTATATAACTAAGGTAGACTCCACGTTTGACCCAAAAGTGTTTTCAAAAAAGAATGACCTACACTCAATAGTTGCAGATAACTTTGAAACGCTATGCTTTGAGTTAAAAGAGCTAGCTGCGGATGACGACCTAATCCCTTCCTCTGAAACACCATATAGTAAACTAATGCTCGAACGCTTCCTAAATGTCAATTCAGATCTATCTGACGACATTGACAAGGATGAACTCGAAAAATGTAGTGATATTATTCGCGTTGTGATGCTGGGCAACTTTATACTTAAACGCGTAGTCGCTACTTTTGTTGAAGTTTCTGATGATAACTATGCTTTTGACATGTTTGAAGCGTTAAATACAACCGGCGAACCATTAACTGCTTTTGAAACTTTCAAACCGAAAGTTGTTGAGTACTGCCAAAAGCAATATGACAAGGACTACAATAAAACTGAAGAAGCAAAGATTCTTTGCATTACTGAAGAGCTCCTTAGCAAATATAAAAAAGCAGAAGATAAACACAGAAAAACCACAGCTCTTTTTCAGGCATTCAGCATAGCGTATGAAGGTAACTCTTTAGGTGGGCACCTAAGCGTACAAAGGCGTTACATAAACGATGCTTTCGACTCAACGAAAGACAAAAAAAGTTTCTTAATGTTAATGTCAGCGTGCTGCGAATTTATCTCAGAAGTATGGGAATCGCCTCAACCTAGCATATTGGAAACGGTTAATTGTTCATCAAAAGAACTGATGATCTTGATGTCTCACCCTGATATTGATAAAGCAAATTTTTGCATTAAAGCGCTTAAATCCGCTAACCACAAAATTGTGTGTGGCCTGCTTGCTTCTTTCTATTACCAATTTAAAAGTAGTAACTACAATTACGAAAAATTGGATGAATATATCAAGGCTATTTTGTGTACGACAGCATTTTTCGTTCGTTATCGTTCATTTACGCACGGCACTGACGCAATCGATACTAAATACCGTGAAATAATGAGCGATGGTTTGGCAAAAAATAGTGTCCCTTTCCGTTCAGTATCTCAGCTTAAAGACCTTATGAGTTTAAAGCTTACTGTAAGTGACCGAAATGGCAAAGATGCTTGGTTGCACGCTGTGAAAACGCAGGATCTTTATAAAAACCGTAAAGACTTATCAAAGCTAATGCTACTCATTAGTTTCGAAAATAGTGTTTGCGATTTAGGCAACGAAGGTCACCTTACGCAAGGTACAAGCTCTCTAAGCTCCTATTTAAACCTAAATGTATGGACTGAATTTAATAGCGTTGAACATGTTTGGCCTCAAAATAGTTGTGGTAATTGGGATAGCCAACTCGACCCAGAGCGTCATTTAAATTCACTTGGTAATTTGTCTATGTTGCCAGGCAAAGAGAACACCATCGCTGGAAACAAAAACTGGGATGAGAAAAAAACTATCTATCAAATCCTTTCCGAATCAAACGCTGCAGCCAAAGAGTTGTTGATTACAGAAGCTGTTAGTCAAAAGATACTCACCGCGAATCAGGGTAATATCTTAAAGAATGAATCTAAACTTCATCCACATATCGTTGCAATCTCGCGATGTGCAGACTGGACATCAGAATATGTGGAGCAAAGATCGATTAATCTTCTAGAGCGTGTTTGGGATAAAACTGTAGATTGGATGAACTAATTGCTAGATAAGCAATTTAGTCAAGCAGTGAGGCCATATTCGGCCTCACCTACTTCTTAGTTCCACTGTAGAAGAGCAGACTGTAAGCCAATCAGTGTAATCGTTCCGAATCCAGAGATGGATTCTGCTTAATAAACAAGCTAACTGAAACAGAAAACCTGAAAAACGTCCACATTAGCACTCAAAAACTGCCTGCAGCACGACATTATCAATTATACTGTTGCCTTCAAACCACCAACTCAAGTATTCACTATGTATCTAGATTATCTTGCCAGTACACCACTTTGCCCAGAAGCTCTACAGGCTATGACTACTGCATGGCAGGAACTATATGCAAACCCTTCGTCTAATCATGCATGTGGTAAGCATTCACAAGAGTTGCTTCAAAATTGTCAAAGAACTATTGCAGACAAAATTGGGGCTGAAGCTAGCGAAATTATCTTTACTTCTGGGGCTACTGAAGGTAACAATCTAGCTATAAAAGGCCTAGCAGAGCTCAATTCAACTCGTGGAAAGCACTTAATCACAAGCCAAATCGAACATAGTTGTGTCTTAAATATATTTTCTTTTCTAGAAAAGCAAGGGTTTGAAGTTACCTATCTGAAACCGAGTCAGATGGGAATCCATACAGCGCAACAGATTAAAGAGGCCATAAGAGAAGATACAATCCTTGTTAGCATCATGCATGTCAATAACGAGCTCGGTACTATTAATCCTATTCGAGATATTGGTGAGCTTTGTTTTAGCAAGGACATAGTTTTTCATACAGATGCTGCTCAATCAGTAGCTAAGCTAGATATTGATGTTGTCGATGATTATATTGACGCTCTATCTGCATCAGCACATAAGTTTGGTGGTCCAAAAGGCATTGGTTTTTTATATCTTAGAGAGGCAAGAAATCTCAATATAGAACCTGTAATACATGGTTCCGGACAACAAATCGGAATACGTGGTGGGACAATACCTACCCCATTGATAGTAGGTATGAGCGTAGCATTTGAATATTTCAAGTTTGGAAGCGACTACTTGGAAAGTCTTCGAAATGAATTTATCGCAACTCTAGATAACCTAAAAGTTAAATATAAAATAAATGGTACTGATACACTTAGCAATGTAATTAATCTTACATTTGAGTGCGATGTAGACTATGTTAAGTACACATCTCAAGCAGGTATATGTGTATCTCAAGGTTCAGCGTGCAATTCACAACATGTTGAGCCTTCACATGTTCTTACAGCAATGAATATTAGTGCAGAGGAAGCATTCAATACTGTAAGAATTTCTTTTTATGATAATAGCATATTGGCATCGGCAGCCATTTTTAATTAGTAATCAAGGATTGACGCTATATGTTCGAAGCTTTCATCAAATAGCATTTCAAAACCACTATCATCGTAAGTATGCTTTACATTCCAGCTATCTATTATTTCAAGACCCGCGTTACAGTATGCTTCAAAATGTTTGATTGATAATGCTAAACTTTCTCCCTTTAGCGCGTCTATATTAGGACTCTTGGTTAATGCTAATAGGTAAATATAAGAATCGTGCTCGGTGTTCGCGTATGTTTCCAGAGAAATTGAAACCTTAGCTTCCGCCTTCAAAGGTATATACTTATCGGCTTCATATGCTACTAATGCAGCAAAAACCATGAAGTCCTTAATATTCTTGAATACCTTAGTTTTACCTTGTTCTGGAGACGCGAATTTTTTCACCAAGTGTTCATATTTCTTATCTCTATTAACACTTAAAGCACGCCAATTCAAATCATCAGACATATTGAACTTCCTCTATGGTAGTGCCTACAAAGCTACTATTAAACCTTACAACATCATATTCTCCATTCCGAACTTTTAACTTAGTCGGATAAGTTCCTTTCCATTCTTTCTCGCTCATCATTACATTCTGCACAAAATTATATTCACGCCCAATGTGTTCTCTAATTAGGGTATCAGAACTATCTTCTCTCCATTGCGTCTGAGACAACAATAAAATAAACTGATCGACACACTCTGTTATATAACCCAATATCTCTCGACCATGATCTAGTGATATCTCTGATAGGATAGCGTCAGCCATGAAAGGGGCAACTGTCCCTGGTGTTAATAAATAGTTTTTGCTATTTGAACGGTCTTTGGAATACTGTATTAATGAGACAATAAAGGAAACGGAAAGCATAGTCTGATACCCTCCACCAACTCCTTGAGGAATACCATGTTTATTCACAATTCTGAAACTGCCATTGATACTTTTAACTGTGTTTTCATTAAATGCTACACGAGAGAAAAAATCTTGCATTTTTTTTAATACAATTGAATCAGAACCTTTTTCGGCGTCACTCAGATTTGACTCAATTAGCTTGATTATTTTTTTCGTAGCACTAACTATATTCTTAAGGTTTTCTGCTTGTGGTACTGAGCCTTCATGGGTCGCTATCTCGTTCTTAATAGATCTCAACTGAGCTTCTTCTTGCTTCAACAGAGGTTCAATATTTCTCAATTTATTTCTGTCGGATTCTAACTTTAATTTAAGCTGCTCCCTATCTGCTTGTAATAATTTAGCTTCACTAGCATCAACTTTACTAGACTTAATAGTAGCCTCAATTTCTTCAATCTCTCTTTGCTTTTTATGCTTATTTTCAAGTAATTGGTCTTGTTTACGAGTTAGCTCAATCATTGCTTTTAGTGCCAAATTTGGCTTGTTGTCTAGCGAGTCGTAAAGGTTAATAACCCTTTTCCATCTAGCTTTTAACTTCAAATCAATAGCACTTCCTAATAGTGACTCTATCGCATCACGTTTACTTATGCTTTTGTCCAAATCTGAATTGCAAATACATTGATTGATATCCAATATATGTCTAAGTAGATCTTTATTTACGGAAAATTGGTGGGAAAGGTCTAACTCAGATGTATCAATAGATCCGATAGTAAACCTTCTTAATTTTGACGTAAAAGAACTTAATGCCCAGGACGATGACAGCTTTTCATTTTTCTCACTAGAAAGACTAACAAGTTCCGAGTCAATGTATTTTAGTGATTCTTCCAAACCATTCAATATTTTTGCTTGTTGCTGTACATAGTCAACATTTGAATTAATCAATCTTTGAATTGCATTTTCTAGCCTTTCTTCCCTACGAGATATACTAGAAAGCAAATTATTAATTTGGTTTTTATTTCTATCTACTTTAACAGACATCTGTTGCTGTCTAAAATATAAATCTTCGAGCACTCCAGTAGTATCAAGTTCAGCTAAATTTCTGTTATAAACCTTTAAAACACTATCTAAGTCTTTTAACGCTTTCTCTGCTACTTCAAAGCCCAAGATCCGTTTTATCGACTGTTTTATGTAAGAAAAATTATTCTCATTAGTTAATCCGCCGTCACCTTCACCTTGATAGAAGAAAAATGGAGCCATGTCGGACGGAATAATCGTATTAATAATAAACTGAGGATTACTTTGAAATTCCTTAACACCCCTATTTATTATATATACAGACAACTGACCTTTCTTGCTACCTGATTCAGATATGCGTTGAATAATGTATTCAACTCCATTATTCTCCAGAGTTAATACCACTTTAAAACCACTAACTCCATTCAGGCTCGCTGTTTCGTTGACCAAGTTGGTTTTTTCATGAAAGTTAGAAGTAAACTCTTGAAATAGACACCAGCGAATAGCATTAAGCAATGTTGTCTTACCTCCATTATTCTCTCCATGAAATAGAGTTATTTTCCGTTCACTGTCCGTAGAAAAATTTATTTCTTGCTCACCATAAAACTGTCTGAAATTTTTGATAATAATCTTAATTAATTTCATCTTTGCAAATCTCTTCTACATTTTTTTCAATCATATTACGAATCGACATCAGGTGATCATGGGTTCTATTACCTTGATAATAATTTTGCCTTTCCATGTCCATAATCTGAGCAGCAACCTTGTGAGTCGTTGAGCGTTTTTTGAAAATTTCATCCGCTGAATTAGTCTGTTGGTCTATCTCTTTCAACTGTGCTTTTAATTCTTCAAAATCAAGCATGTTTACACTCTCTTAAATTAGCCCTAGTAGTTTTACTTTAACAGCAATATCGTCTTTATTAAGAGCCAAAGATTGAAAATCCCTCACCCTCTCCAGCTCAGATTTTCTCAAAGAATCTGAGTAGTCGCTCAAAACCCCTTCATTGGGTAACAAAACAAAATCATAAATATTTGCCTTTATTTTTCCGCGACTTTTTCTTAAAACTCGACCTCTTCGTTGAATGTACTGCCTTGGGTTTTTTGTGCTTGCTAGTATAAATGCCGTCTCACATGCGGGAATATCAATACCTTCGTCTAGCACTTTCATTGCAACTAGAGCCTCTAGGTCATTAGATCTGAATGCACTTAGTATATTCTTTCTTTCCTTCATGCTTTCTTTAGATGTGAACTTAGCAACACTCCATCCCTGACGATATAACTCTTCTGTGACTAAAGATATATAATCGTTTTGTTCGGATGAATCCCTCCCTTCTCCAACATAGAACAATGTCCCTTTTCTACTATTACCATATTTATTTTCTAGTATAGTTCTTAATGCTGTAAGTTTATTCTCAGCTACACCCATTAACTTGTTTCTTTTACCACATAATATTTGAAAGTTGAGTGTTTCTTGATTAGTTAAACGACGCTTATTTGCAATAATAACCAACTGACTAATTGACTTAGATAAACTATCATAGTTCTCTTGTTCAAAAGCACTCAGATAGACAGGGATTATATGATAGTCATAGGGGGTCAATACGCCATCAATTATTGCATCTTTTAATGTATATTTAGCTACAATGCCGCCATAGTATTTTATCAACCGTTCTTTCGCTAGATCTGGAAATGGCGATTCTTGTTCATCGTCGTCGCTTATGAACGGGGTTGCAGATAGGCCCAAACGATGTGTACACAGAGGTAATGCCTCCGCAGTGCTCTCAGCGCCGTGATGATGGCATTCATCACCAACCACCAATATTTCAGAAGGATCAATGCCTCTTATAAGACCTTGAAATACTTCCGATTTTAGAGTTTTATTCACTACCAAAATGCAAAGAAAATTAATCTCTCCAAATTGTTTTAGTTTAATTTTCCGTTTAAGATTTCCAAACCAATTGTGTTGATTGTCAAAACATTCGAGCGGGAATATGTTAAATAACTTAAGCTCACCTAACCATTGCTTTGCTAATGG
The DNA here is from genome assembly GCF_900233005.1 of Vibrio tapetis subsp. tapetis. Taxonomy (NCBI): domain Bacteria; kingdom Pseudomonadati; phylum Pseudomonadota; class Gammaproteobacteria; order Vibrionales; family Vibrionaceae; genus Vibrio; species Vibrio tapetis. The sequence goes on along the minus strand of NZ_LT960611.1, from coordinate 565,577 downwards.
TATATATGGTACCGAAATTATCACAGTCGTTGGTAATTTTTGTGACGTTCTAGATTCGTACAGTTCAACCAAGGCGCACAAAGCAGTTACCGTTTTTCCAGATCCTGTTGCTAACTCCAATATTCCTTTGTGACTATTTTCTTTCCAATTAGCTATAGCACAATTTTGATGTTCTCGTAAATTAAAACTCTCCCCATTGATTGCGCTAGGAATTCTAGGAATTTCATATTTTAAGGCCACATCATTAACTTCAAAATCCTCCCAACTATCAACTACGCCCAGAGCTTCCCTTAATTGAGGTAAGTTTGCCTTTGACTGAATTCTATTATATATAGCAGAATCAAGCTTCACTACTCTGGTGTTTTTTGCTTCGTTACTCCACAACTTATCAAATGATTTAACATAATTAATTCCGTGAGTTTCAAAGACCGGGTGGTTACATGGGTAAACACTAATTTCTTCAGAATTAATGTCTTCTAAAGCGTTTACTGTCTCATTTGCTGAGCCATTGAATGCAATAACGAATCCATTGTGGTCTCGTAACACCCCAATTTTTTGATGAAACATTCCTCTGCGCCTTAGCGAAAATCGCACTTCTAACCTATCGGATGCAATCAAATAGGTTAATATTTCAGAACCCGCTACTTTTTCATCTGAAACTAGTGCCTCGAACGATTTAGAGAGCTCATCAATCTTTTGCAAATTTCCTATACATACTGCTTTGAACTCATCTTTGGTTAAAGGCTCACCAATGATAAGCCTCATTCGCCCTTTCGATTGAACTAAAGACTTTAACCCCTGAGATAACTGTACAAGCACATGTGAAGAAAAATAACCAACCGCCCTATCGTATGAAACAGAATTCGACAAAGCAGGTATATAAAAATCGCGTAAAATATCGTCATCTTCAGTGTTGTACGTGAATTTGAGGTTAAGTTTCTCCAACATATCAATTCATCCAAGAAATAAGGTTATCCCAAGCGTTTGATAAAAGCTTTTCTGAACGGAAATTGATCGTTTCTTCATTCCACTCTTCTATATATGCAATATCTTGCATCTTGGCTGCAAATCTAGCTTCGGCAATCAAACTTGTCTTCAAAGATTTTACATTTTTTTCAGCAAAAACCAGCTCGAGCTCTTCAATATGAACTTTCATTGAACTGCGCAATGCTGTCCAAGATTGTTTATCACTACTCTTGAATCTTCCAGCAATATCAACAAAAACATTGCCGATATATTGATCCTTATTGATGCTGCCATCAACATTCCAGCCGAGTGACGTTACACCAGCAACTTTCGGGTTATATATTTTACTAATCGAGTTTTTTTCTAATTTCAACTCATTCCATGTATCTATATTCAGCACTTCATTTTTAAAATCATAGCTACTTTGATAAACACCGCCCGCCACATCTAAATTGTGCATTGCTGCCATTATCAGCAATCTATTTGATTCAATTTTCTTTTCAAGAAGAGGCGACTGTGCACACACTTCAATCCATTTCGCTTTTATTTCGCCATCTTTAGGGTTTTTGCTTTTTATTTTTTGACTTAATGAATTACTTAAGTACTTTTTTAATCCATCTAAGTCAATACCGTATTCATTAGCTCCTTCTAACTTAAAGGGACCAATTTCATTACCATCTACATTAGTTATTTTACTATGTATTGCTTTATACTCAGACTCGATACCATCAGCTTTACCGCTCATGGCGCGCCACAGAACACTATATGCGGTTATAGCTTTTATTGCATTTACAAGCTGAACGCGATCCTCTTTATCTTCGAGCATGCTGTCTTTTATCTTAAACTGAGCAAGCAAACTTAAAGATATAGTATGTTTTATATCGACAAGATAATTCAAACAAAGAGAAAAAATCTCCGTATCATTATCTGAACAAAGGCCTTCTATTTCACCTTTGTTCCATGTATCAAAGATTAGATCGACAGTTTGCTTAAAGTGTTCAAGGTATTTGTCCTTTGCAAGACTATTACAGCTATTATATGAAGATAATAAAGCTTCTCGTTGACTAGGAACCTTAGTTTTAGGAATCTTTCCGTTATATGCTCTCATAAATGCAATAATTATCTTCTCCGTTTGTTTATTTTTTGCTTCATTTGAAGATAGTTCTTCGAACCTTGCACTAATTGAATTGATTTTTTTATATTCGCATTCCGCATTCAAGTCATCTTTAGACTGTAAATGCTCGATTACCCTAGGAACGAAGGTTTCAAATGCTGTTAAAGGCTCACCCGTTGTATTAAGAGCTTCAAACATATCAAATGCATAGGACTCACTATTTACCGTGACAAATGTTACGCATATACGATGTAAAACAAAACTAGCAAAGGCTGCAATATTAACCAAATTCTTAGTTTTATCCGATAAAGCTTCGCAATCATACAGCTCTCGATTCACATTAAAATGAATGCAATCTTGTAAGTGTTTATTACCTAGTTCACAGAACTCAATTAATTCATCATCTTCATTTCTACGTACTCCCAGCACCAAATTAGGTGCCTCTTTGAAGACCTTACGCATGAATTCAATATTTTTGCGAATCAATGTCATTTCAGGACCTGAAAACTGCTTAAGATCCAGCTCTTTAAATTTACCTGACTGGTTCAGTAAATTTGATTGAAAGCGAAAGAGATACTGAGAAAGTGGAGATTGGTATCTACCAATATCGTTATTGTCTCCCCAACGGTCATACTTTAGCTCATGCCCCTCTTGTAAACCGTGCATAGATCTAATTACCTTAGGTAAATATCTATACTCATCTTCACCTAAGGCCGACTCTATTGGATAACCACCGGTTTGGTTTATCAAACCCTTTATCTGACGATGTAATGCCTGAAAGTGGCTCTTCATAGCATCTTGTTCTACATTTTTTATGTCTGATTGAAGAGCAGATTCACCTTTTAGCATAGCTTCATGTAAAACTGTCAATAATAAAATTAAAGTTGTAATTCTTTGTTGCCCATCTACTATTAATTTAATCCGTTCAGGGAGAATAGCCTCATCTTTTCTGTAGATCGATTCCCCTTTATCATCATCTACAGTTAAAAGAGTCCCAAGAAATATTATAGCTTCATCAGATTGCAACAAATTATCAAAAGATGATTCAATATCATCAATCAGGTTATTAATATTTTCGTGATTCCACGAGTATGGCCGCTGGTATGCAGGCATATAGAAACCTAAATTTCTATCCTTTACAAAAATATCATTAATAGATTTTGGTTCTGATTTAAATATTTTATCCAACGACATATTGTTCCTCTCTAGTTATATTAACATCTAATTTAAATTTTATTTATAACAAGTCACACATGCACCACCGCCTTCCTGCTCATCATAGATTTCATCCATAAAATCTCGGTCGACATCGCTTACATCTACTTGTAGAACATTGATCCGCTTTCGTTTTAGAAAACGTTCTCTTTTTTTATCATGTTCAGCTTTTATTCGAGCAATCCGTTTGGGGTCTTCAAGAGTAGATAAAGGTGTATCTTTACCTAGCCAATAGAATGTTCCATTACCTTGGTCGTCCTCTGCTCTTTTTTCATAATTCTTAGCTTCTTCAAACGCCTCTGGATGGCGCTCTTTAAGGCGAACCCATTCGATTTTTCTTTGATAGAAACAGAACGTGCAGCCACTACGTGATCTCCAATCGTAGTATCCAGGTAGCCCTTGGGCTTGGGCGCTCTTAGGGTTATTGCGTGCTTCTTCCGTATCAGCAAATAAATCGGCTTGCTGTAAAATCTCTTTGACGCCCGCCAAGTCGATGCCATCATCCCGAAACGGCATAACAGTAACAATGTCTCGATTACTCGTCGCTTGATAACCTTCTCGGTAGGGTTCATCGCCTCTAATTCCGACATAAGTAACAACTTGGTAACCATCATCTAAGTACTGTTGAATCCACTTCTCAAATGGAACAAGCTTCATTTGTATCGTGCACCAACGAGCTTGTGGAGAAGGCAAATAGTCATTGTGCTCTTTCAGCCAATAATCGAAGTCTTTTTTCTCTCGGTTCGACGTACAAATCTCTTCGTATGGATCTATTATTTTCTTACCTATATACCCCTCTAGTCGATTTACAAACTCAATGACTTCAGGTAACTCCTTACCGGTATCAGTAAAGTAGTAAGTCAAATCAACTTCGGGGTGTTTGTCACGCATATAAATTGCCAAAGCAGCACTGTCTTTACCGCCTGATAACCCGAGCACATGGAGTTGTTTCTTATTAGGGTCAATCATTTGGTCTTTTCTCCTAACAATGCTTCAAGAGACTTCATCAGTATTATTTTCTGCTCTTGTACCGACACGCCAGCAAACATTTTGTCTATTTTATTGAGGTCATCTTGATGGTCTTTCTCTTCTAACGATTTATCGATATTTCCAATATTACTAGCGAAATATTCCGCTAATTTAAAACGTTCTACAAATACCACTAACTCTGAGTTAGCCTTTTCAATTGCTAAGTCACTCCAGTTACGCTCTGCTTTTGCAGATAAAAAGGAGATCATATTAGATGTCCATTCATCTGTATCTTTACTAGTAAACTCACCAAGGCGTCGGGCAAATGTTTTCAACCCTGAATCAGCGGTATAACTTTCAACGCTAGTTACGCGCTCAATAAAAGTAGTATCAACAGACCCATTGAATAATGTATAGATACGCTCTCTAAACTCACTCAACATATTTCTATGAGCTGACTTCAGCTCGTCACAAATCTCGGTTATAACGTGAACTAATTCTTCATCATCTTTTGTATGTAGAACCGTTGGTAGGTCTTCAAGTAAGAATTTATTCGGGTCATCCGCCTTCAAAGCAACTAACCTAAATGCTCTGGCGTTATTCGATAGTTGTTGAGTATTCTTCACCCATCCAGATAGGCTTGCAACAAATGAAACAAAACCTTGAGCGGCATAAAGCGTACTCTTTGTAGCATCTGATTTGTTTATTATTCGGCATAACGACTCAATATAACTTTTCTTGACACCGTCATCTTCAAAATACCTTACACCAACACTCTTTGGCTCTTTAATCAGTTTATTTACGAATTCTTCATCAGCACCGGTTATGTAGATAAACTTATTAGTTACGTCTTTATCATAAAACGCCAAGTTATCCCTTTGCGCTAAAACAAGAGATAGAGTCCAAATAGGTATTAGGCCGCTTGTCAAACCATAGGGTTCAGCTGACCAAAGGTCTGCGATATCACTAAGAGGAACGACGCCATCAACACTACGCTTCTGTATGATACTCATTGCATCATCCCACAGCTCACATACTTTTTCTTGATGATTTTGCCGCATTCCAGTTGCTTTAGCGTCAATTGATGGCATTACAAAATCAAAATCACCTTCGCTATTTTCAGCATGTAAATCCAAATTTTGTAAACAAGATTTATACATTGCCATTTCGGGTGGAGTCCCTTCGATGGCAAGATCTTTTTCAAAATACTCGTCTACCATTTTTACCATCAGTTTCTTTCTTGCCGATACTGCAGCACCTGAGGGTTTAGCTCGATTGATAAGTTCGTTATAAAGTTTAGGGCATTTTGGATAAAGATCTTTTGCGACATTACTTGCAACCATTGATAGGTTTACACCATCAATTTTCTTGCCTTTATTATGCCAAGTTGCGCTTTCAAACAAATCTGCATATAAATTATCAAACGATACTTGCGACAAATTAACACGAGATTCTAGCTCTCTACGAGCAATACGGTCATGTTGAATTACTGGGTTATGTCGGGAGATATTGTCTAAACAGATTAAGTCAATAATAATCGACTTTAATTGTTCAATAGCTTTAGGGGCTGTTCCAAAAACGTATTCTGGGTGCTGTTTTGAAACAATATTTGCAATATCTGAGTCGCCAGATGTCAACAATATGAATACAGAGAATTCCGTTGAATTAAGGCTATTTTTTTTCTTGAACTTTTTAGCATCAAAACTACCGGTTTCAAAAGCCATTTTCATCCAGCGCAAAACACCAATTTCATGATAATGGCTTTTAGCAACAACATGGTCTGACTTAGTCTCTAAAAACTTTTTCCATTCATCACTATTACGCTGTTTGACTCTTTCATTTTCAAGCTCTTCATCAATATCAACATCACTACCTTCAAAAACAGCAAATGACTGCAAGTGCTTTCGATAGACGATTAATTTTTGCTGTTGTAGCTTTTCAAGAGATAAATCGATTTCATCTGAATTGTATTCGTCTAATGCTGCATGCAGAACACTCTTCGTAGAGTAAAGACCTAACTTACGTCCGAACATGTTCAAAATTGCAACAGTCTTAATTAGCTCTTCAACAAAACCTTTTTCTCTTGCTTGCGTACGCTCAACGGCATCTTTAGCTTCTGACCATGCTCTTGCATCAGGAGAAGAGAGTATTAGATGGTCTAAGTTGGCCTCAATATAATCATATAAGTCAGAGAGGCGATACAATACTTCAGCTTTATTATTACTAATAAAAGACTGAAAACCATGATTCTCGACAGATCCCAAAAATCCAAACGTACTACGCTCATTCTGGCTAAATCGACGCTTGGAAAGAGGCCCTAGTAGTAGAGTGGTTAATGGGTGTAGTGGTAAAGCTGATTCTAGTTTAAGCTTAATATTTATAGACTTCGAGACCCGGGTCTCTTCCAATGCTTTGAGAGTACTCTCAACAACCGAGCTATTAGGTTTATAAGAAGGTTCTTGAACGATGCTATTGCCAATAAGTGTGACTGTTTCATCTTCAGAAACATTAAACAATAGATCTGTATAACGACCTGTACTTTAGCCCAGCCTTCTTTTACCGACTGTGATTGCCCACGAGCATACTCAGCAAAAGCCTGGTGTAAAAAGCCTAAGAATAAAACAGGAAATTCTTTGCGTGCCATTTTCTCGGCAAAATCTTGAAAAAACTGGAGGTCTAGATGCTGAGAATTAAGAAACTCTAATGATTTACCCATTTCGTCAAATAGAATGACAATCCCATCAAGCGATTTTTCAACCAACTTGGTTACTTTGTTGAATGCTGTAAAAAAGGATTTCTCATCGAGTGGCCGAGGTATATGAGAGACGTCGATATTGTGAACATCAGCCTCAGCAATTATTGATGTCCATAATGCAGTTATTGGAGACTCAAAACTACAAACAGATTTAACTACAAACCAACCATTTTCTACTGGTATCTTCTTATAAAAGAGCTCAGAAAACTCCGACTTAACTACATCAGAAGCAACACTTCTAAGATTATTATTCGAGGATAGCAAACCTGCTAACAACAGAGCAACGGTTGACTTTCCTGTCCCATATGGGCCAGTAACTGTATAGGTTTTGCGATTTGACTGTTGATAGCCCTCTGCGATCGTTCTTAAAGTATTCTCTGCGGTACCATGAAAAACAAAGCCATTAAAGAATTCACCATCAAGATCTAAATCTGAATCTATGCGTGTTGAGCGTTGAAAGCGAATATTAACATTAATATGTTCTTTTAAATTTGACACGAGAACCTACTTATAAATCTTAGCGAGAAAGGTATTTTTATTATTCAACACATCAATATCTTTAATTTGTATTTGACGAAGACCTTGAGTATCCGTCCAGCCAATTAAGCCTGATGTAAGCTCTGAAGCTCGTTCTAATCGGTTTTCTACTTCTGTTTGAGCCATACGAAAAACACGAGCAGGGCTACCTGGATCAAGTAAGAACGAATCAAATGACATCGTGGTAGCGCTGTCTTTACCCGACAACATCGAAAAGTAATCAATAAGAGCAAAAGTAAATACTTGATCACTTAAAGTATTCCTTGGTTCTAACTCGCACAAAAATTTCTGTCTATCAAATTGCTTCAAAAGGCCTAACTCGCTTAATGGCGAAGAGAAACTATCTTCCGATACTTTGTTCGCTTTACCTTTTGCATAAGTAAGGAAGAACGTACTGATGTCTTTAGTTAAACTATTGTCTGCTGGTAATTGTAAAATGCTTTTCTTCTTGGTATCTGATTCAAACTGCTTTGTAGCAAACAGCTCTTTTATGAACACGAGAAGTGATTCTTTATCCACCGTCTGTCCGTTGTAAAAATTGAAAAATATACGATAAGCTGTCAATTCGGATACATCTCTACATAGAAGCCAATGAACAAGCCATAATGAACTTATATTTTCTAAGTGCTTATCTTGTTGATCAATCTGAAAATACTCATCACTAACCTTATGACCATCTGTCTGCTCATAGATACCCACACGTCCGGCCCAATATTTGACTCCATCAACCATATTCTTGCCCACGCCCCACTCAACCATTAAATCATCGGCAGATAGTGTATCGAAGCCTTCAAGCTGACTAGTCTGATAAAATTTATAAAGCCACCCATAACGAAGTGGAAAGGTTTGGTGCCCAGAAAATCGTGCTGTATATTTGTTCAAAATCAACCTTCAGATAAAAACTAGAACTTCAAGCCGCTCACTAAAACTTAGTTTAAAAACAACCAGTTAGGAGCAATTGCTAAAAATAAAAAAATACACTACATCTTACCATTTCTATTACATACTACAAGAAAACCAAGCATAAATAAGCGGCTTATAGCGCTCTAGACAGTCCTTAACCTACCAAAACCTCCAAGTATCAATTCCATCAAATATCTTTCCGTCCTAGCCCCTACTCCGATATGTATTCGGCACAATACGCTGCCAAGATGCAAACAAATTTGAAGCTCATAACGGCTTCTCATCTGGTAAATCGAAATTGGTTATAGAGTTTAGTTATGCTGTTGTAAGCTCACCTTTGATTGATACTTCATACTATCTCTAATTCTTTTTGAGGCTTCACAAGCTTGGTAAATATCGCGGATATATTCTCTTAAGTTATCTAACTTGTAAAACCAGGAACCATTAGAAAATCCAATAGGTACTGTCAACTAACTACGGCCAATACGGCTTCCACGACTGATGTACCTCCTCGAACGATATCGAGAGGTATTGATCGCTTACTGTTTGTGCGTTTTGATGATAAAAATTGATAGTTGAGTTCACGTAAATTACAAAGCCATGATTTAAAAGTAATTCTATCTCTATTGATATAGACAATCATTAGCATAGATCTCATTACGATAACTTTATATGCCCTAGATCAATCTTTATAGATTCAATGTTGAATCTATTTTATCGTTTATCTGACCTGTTTTCAAGGTACTAGAAATACTCGTACTTTGAGCTTGTTCATCATTATTTACTTCCTAAAACACGCCTTTACCTCACTCTCGTTCAGCTTTGCGCTCTTCATTCTTCTGCTTGCCATGCATACGGTGAAGTGGCTATAAAACGCTTTTACGACTTCTGTTTGGTGGGGGTTTTGTTGCTTGGTTTTATCTTTGGCGTAGCTGGCACAGGTGCCTCTTAGCTCGGCCATGCCTGTTTCACAGCGTTGCTGGGTGTCGAACGCCATGCAAGTGCTAAACCTTGGGTTTTTGCATAATAGCTTTTCACCTTCTGTTGCAATGGCGGCAATTTGTGAAAGCCGTTCTGTTGCTTCAAAGTTGTCTTTAATGGATGAATTGAGCTGTTCCATGTTTGCTACAGTAAAAGACTGACTGGCGAGTAGGTTGTCTTCAAATCGGATTTCAAGCTTCCATATCCCGCTTTGAATCTCGAACTCGTCACCGAAGTACCACATGGCCAAGTTTTGATCGTGTCGATACATGGTGTCGGGCCAGCTTGATCTTGTTGAGCTTTGTTTGGTTTCAGGGTTGGTGATTTTTGGGTGTGACATTGTCACGGTTATCGGGAGTTGGGATACATTATGTCGTTCAGGCAGGGTCAGCTTATAGCGAAAGCCTATGTATTGGCCAACTTCTGGGCGCACCAGTTTGGCTTTCTCTACGCGGTATTGTTTACCTTTTTGGGTAATAAGGCCGCTTTCTACAATAGAGATATTAGGCAGTCCATCACTGTCAACGTCACTGGCTTCGTTAGCCGATACGATAGCGCTGAAAAAGCCAATTAGAGATGCGATGAACAATGTACGAAAAGCCATAAGATTACCTGATACGCTCGTAGGCGATTTAGCAACGACAAAATTTATAATATGCAGGTTAATCTGGTTTGGAATGAATTACGATATTAACGCTAATCAATTGATTAGGTTTGGGTAATTGATCATAAAAAGGGCGAATTGGACGCGATATGTCAGGGGAATAAATCAATAAGCGAGGTTTAAGCCCCGCTTATTGATCCTGTTTAAACAGCCTTTATTGGCTGCTCAATCTGCTATTTAATCGACGAGAGGATAAACACCATTTTCATCGTGTACTTCTTGACCCGTGATTGGCGGGTTGAAGACACAGGCCATGACCATTTCTTTGTCTTGATATGCTCGCAGGTAATGTTCGTCATGTTTATCTAGGATGTATAGCGTTCCGGGCTTAATCGGATAGGTTTCACCACCCACCACTTCAATTTCCCCTTCACCACTCATGCAGTAAACAGACTCCAAATGGTTTTGGTAATGGATGTGGGTTTCGGTGTTTTCATAGATGGTCGTAATATGAAAAGAGAAACCCATTTTATCGTCTTTTAACAACATGCGGACACTTTCCCAAGTTTCCGATACCACTCTGCGCTCGCTATCGCGGCACTCATCCAAGGTTCTAACTATCATCTTTGTTCCTTCAATTAAGATGCTTTTCTAAAATGCTTTGCGACAACCGATTCTACGGCGTTTTCAAAAATGCTCAGGCCTTGATCCAGTTCAGATTCCGTTATCGTGAGTGGGCAGAAAAATTTAACCACTTCATCATCAGGCCCGGCAGTTTCAATCACCATGCCGTTTTCAAAACATGTTTTCGCGATGTGACCGGCCAATTCGCCGTTGTGGCACTCAACACCTATCATCATGCCCCGCCCTTTTTGTTGTACAAAAAGCTCCGGGTGACGTTTGATGCAGCGCTTAATAACATCGGAGATCTTGTCTGAATTGCGGGCGATATGCGCTTCAAAACGGTTATCAGACCAATAAACCTCGAGTGCTTTTGTGGCAGTAACGAACGCATGGTTGTTACCACGAAATGTTCCGTTGTGCTCGCCAGGCTGCCAAATATCCAGATCGGGTTTTAGCAGTACCACGGCCATCGGTAGCCCATAGCCACTAATAGACTTAGATAACGTCACGATGTCGGGCTTGATCCCTGACGGTTCAAAACTAAAGAAGGTGCCAGTACGGCCACAACCTGCTTGTATGTCATCCACAATCAGCAAAATGTCGTTTTTGCTGCACACTCGACTTAATCTCTGTAACCATTCGTTGGATGCAACGTTCAACCCGCCCTCACCTTGTACGGTTTCAAGTAGCACGGCGGCAGGCTTGTCTATGCCTGCAGAGTTGTCTGCCAGCATGGTTTCAAACAGCTTAAGGCCATCTATGTCGGCGTAGCCTTCAAACGGCATACGTGTGATGTTATTAAGGCTTGTGCCAGCACCTTGGCGGTGATGTTGGTTTCCTGCTCCGGCTGTGCAACCATGAAAACCATTGGTGAATGCCACAACAGAGCTTCGGCCAGTCACTTTACGTGCCAGCTTAAGCGCTGCTTCTACCGCATTGGTGCCTGTTGGGCCAGTAAATTGGACTTTGTCATCAAGTTGTCTCGGCGTGAGAATGTATTGCTTAAGAGCACTTAAAAAATCAGCTTTGGCGTCGGAGTGCATATCCAGGCCATGAGTAATGCCATCCATTTCTATATAGTCGAGCAACGATTGTTTTAATGCAGGGTTGTTGTGTCCGTAATTCAATGATCCTGCGCCAGCAAGAAAGTCGAGATACCGCTCATTGTCATCAGTTTCTAACCAGCAGCCCTTAGCTTTTGCAAAAACTACGGGGAAACTGTTTGAGTAAGAACGTACTTTCGATTCTTGCTTGTTAAAAATATCCATGATGAGACCGTATAAATTCCTATTTTTTGAGGATTAACGGGATTCGATACAAATATTCTGTATCGTGCTTCCCTTTGAAATGTGCTTGTTCATCTAAAAAGGTGCTGACTTCGCCGCATTGTCCGTTTTCAATATCGAGCTTTTTAAACAAAGCCCACGACGCGTCGTTGTCTTCCGTGATGGTCGTTTCAATCGCCGTCACGGTTTTCAATTTATCTCGGCCAAGCAGCTCGTGCAGCATGCTAAATGCTAGCCCTTTGCCTCGATAATTAGGAGACACAGCGACTTGCCAAATGAATAGAGTATTGGGTTCATCGGGCTTTCGATAAGCCGAAATGAATCCGGCTATTTCGCCGTTATACCTTGCGAGAATGCAGGTTGAACCGAAATGGGTCGATTGGAGGAAATTGCAATACGATGAGTTAACATCAAGGGGGGGGACAAGCCGCAATGAGACAAGAAACTTCGTCGCCATCTTTTGCTTTGGGCTCTGAAAACAGCCATTTTGCATTTGGATCTTCGCTAATCTCAGGATACATCACCCAAGGTGCTGATGTGATCATGTGTAAATACATTCCTTCGTACTCTAAATAAATTTATCCTTTTATTACGCACACAATGCAGGTAAAAATCAAAATTTGATGGATTAACGGTCAATAAATGAGATCAAAATCACAATAAAAACGTATTTAGTGCCATTTTAATATCATTAGAACACTAAGCTTTTCTGTATGGGCGAGTTTTTTGCTGCTTAAGTTTGGGCATTATTCGTGCGTTTAATGCAGCAAAAAGGAGGTGTTTGGGCCTGAAATGAAATCACGTTTCTCCAGCGGCATGGGCGGCCACTGAAGCTAGTTGGGCAAAAAACTGCGGTACTCTCAAAGGGAAATGGGGGTTGAGAGTTTTGTGTGTTTACTTAAAGTGAGGCGTTGCGCTCTTACAGCTCCAGAGAGGTCAAATACAACCTGGCATCCAGTTCGAGCTGGTGATAATCCGGCTCCATATGGCAGCAAAGTTGATAAAAAGCTTTGTTGTGATCTTTCTCTTTAAGGTGAGTCAGTTCGTGTACCACCAGCATCCGCAATAAAGGCTCTGGTGCGTTTTTAAACAGGGTGGCAATCCGGATCTCATTTTTAGCTTTGAGTTTGCCGCCGTGAACACGCGACACAAAACTATGCAGCCCCAGTGCGTTATTCACCATGTGGATTTTTTTGTCGTAAACCACTTTACTCAGTGGTGAGGACTTTTTTAAGTAACGGTTTTTAATCGCCATTGTGTATTCAAACAAGGCTTTGTCCGAGGTGATGGTGTGGTTTTGTGGGTATTTTTGTTTCAACCACGGCTCAAGCTTATTCTGTTCGATAAGGGTCGATATTTGATTGAGGATGTGTTCAGGGTAACCTTGTACGTACTTTAGTTTATTTTTCATTGCTAGCCGTTGGCATCGTTAGACATAGATCTCAAAAAGAGTATACCTGCGATCATTTTGTCTGTCGTTGTTTAACCACTTCCTTTTGGTATCGTGCTTAAAGATGATAAAGCCTCTCGAGTGAGAGGCTTAGCGTTTTTCTAAAATGCTTATCTTGCTAGGCGGCAGTAGTCGCCTTTACAATTTTCGTGGGTTTTGATCTGCTTGTAGCTTGCCTTATCCCATGTGTATAAACGCTCGATTTTGTTTTTCTTTAAGCTAGGGATGTAACCTGTATCGTACTGGCTTAAGTAGTGTTTCTTGTACAAAGCCATTTTGTAACGATAATCAACACCGTAGTCACGGGGTGTTAGTGAACCTTTTGGTAAACGTTCTTTGAGCGACTTAAACTGATCGTCACGCTTAGTCATGAACGCGCCCGTGTACGGCTGATCTTCACCAAAGTAGATCTGACATTTCGTTTCGTCACCTAGGTCATACGCAGCTTTAATCAGCGCTTCTCTCACAATAAAGTGGTCGATATGCGAACCATTAGCAATCAACGCAAATACCGCACAGTTTTCTGTTTTAAGCATCGGCTTCATGTCTTCTGCCATGCGCAAATATATGTTTTCTTCTGACTCACGAAAATCTGCGAAGTCACCACCTGGGCCGCCACCTGCTGTTTTTGAACCTTGGTATTTACGCAATGGCGCGTCACCAAAGCCATTTGTTTTGTAACGAAATTTATCCCAAGATTTGAACATATCGATGTGCGCAGCCAAATCTTCTTTGAAGCGCATTGTCGTAATGTCGAAAATGCGTTTGTTGCTTAACTCATCAAAGTGGTTGGTGCTGTAGTTAGACATTGAAAAGAAAACTTCACCAATAACGTTTTTGTCATGCAACTGATTGGTCAACTGCATGTTGTTGATCAATCCACCAAACGTAAGCAAAGTATCATCTGGATGAGGGCTCAAGAAAAATACGTTTTGTTCTTTTACTTCAAACTCATTGTCAATTACGAGATCCGCGTGGGCAGTAAATGCCCCCAATACCAGCCCGCTAACGGCAGCAAGCTTAGTAAACGACTTGATTAGTTGCATGTTGCATTTCCTAACTAATAAATTCAAACCAAGAATTAGGTTTGATATAAAACGAGGATTCTAGTTATTTCGCATTACAAATCAAGTGCGTTTTCATATTATTTACACCCAACGCAATCGTTTGCTCGCTTATTCGGCGAAATAACCCTACTTCATCCTTGTTTTCAATAATCAGTGAATCGCTTCGACGTAAGTGATTCGTTACGTCTATAACGATTGATTAACCCCACCTGCCTGATATATGCTGCCAGCCCTTATTTATTGGCTTTGGAACTTGGTACATGGCTTCTTCGCAATGCATAGACATTCCCTTTAATTCTCGTCATACGTGCTGGTTTTGTGGCGAACCAAGCCATGTTTATGCGCCCTTCCCTAACAAGAAGACTCGCACCACCGTTGAGCACCAATCCATTGAACTCCCAAGCTGCGATGAATGCTATAGCATTAGCCAAGCAAGCGATGCGAATTCGGTGTTGCAACTGCAAAGTGAAGTGAAACATGGCTTATTGAAAAAGCACGCTCAGGCATTAGCTGTTGGCCTTAACTGGACAAAAGAAGAGCTAGAAGAGTCTGAGTTTACAGGGGCGGCGTTAGAAGGCTTTAGACGCAGCGCCTGGGCGATGTATGAAATTGCCAAAGCACGAATAGACTATCAAGGCTGGCCACTGTCGCTCGATGACATGCCAATAGAAATATACGACGAAACGTCTTGTTTTGAATTTGACGGAATGCGTTACCTAAACCTACAGGCTTGTATTGACCACTATGCCACTTCACTGGGTTTAGATAAGCCATTGCTAGAGCAATTAACCGATGTTGTCGGCATCGAACGGTTAAGTTATGCGATCCAAATTGC
This sequence comes from Vibrio tapetis subsp. tapetis, assembly GCF_900233005.1. NCBI lineage: Bacteria > Pseudomonadati > Pseudomonadota > Gammaproteobacteria > Vibrionales > Vibrionaceae > Vibrio > Vibrio tapetis. The sequence goes on along the minus strand of NZ_LT960611.1, from coordinate 550,271 downwards.
AAGGTTAAACCCACGCATCTCCGAACGAAAACGCACCAGTATCGTAAAAGAAATTGAACAGCAAGAATTGGAGCGTACCGAAGCCGAGTCTTTACAGCATCAAGGCAATAATCAAGGTAGACACGAACCAGAAGCGGTGCTTATCTCAGGCGTCGTCGCCGAGCCCGATGCCATTGCATGGCTGATGAACAACAAGATAACGACGCTTGCAAAACTGTTGCAGTCTGAAGATGATTTTTTTGATGCCTTTCAACATCTTGGAGGTGTTGGAGCCTTTGCTAAATTTAATGGTATACAACTGTATTTAGAGGCAAGGCAAGATGAATCGTGGGTAGAAAAACACGATATTAATAAGCCGATGTGGGATGCGCTAATATAAACGAGTGACCGCGAATACAAGCAACTAGCCATTCATCAAATACATTAACCAGCAGTGCAAAAACACTAATACAGACCAAGTACGGGCGCTTTTGCTCTGCTGGAATAATGCTGCAAATAAGCTATCACTCGGTTATTTTTGACGCAACTGAATTAACTATCAGTAATGAGCATCGTACTTTTTTTGCGAGCTAAATTTGAAAATCGTTTCTTAATGTAAATTAATGCTTGATATGGCATTCTTTGAGCCAGATCTCAACTCCAATCGATAAGTCGATTCACGTCACTTATTTTAGCTTTCCACTCAGTTTTCTTGATAACCGGCTTTCACAAGCGACCACTCGTATCGTCGAGCCATTTTGACTCAAGTTGTCGTTTACTTTGTAGGCATCAGGCAAAACAATCGGTTCAATACGCTCTGGTTCGACAACCTTCAAGTGAGGCCGAAATTGCTTATTCTTTGCTAAGCGCTGCATAGTAAATAGTATTGCTACGCCTGTTAGCGTAAACGCAACAAACATCCATTCCATAATCACCCTCTTTTGACTATTGCTGTGCTTGAGCACGATTGCTCATAATTACTCAACTGTGGATCCCCTTCTAGCTGGTTTTGGCAAAAATAAGAACCAGCGCAAATATTGAGTTCGCTTCAGATTAAGCGGCTTTACTTCTCGGCACTTTGCACCACATCGTCATCTCTGCTGTAAACAAGCTTTATCACCTCAGCGCTATTTTTGCGCTTTATGGGGGGACCATTTTTTTTAACGGCGACCTCGACACCCGCGGCTGTGGCTTTACTGGTTACTTTCCCCTTAGAGGCGGCAGCGTTTGACGCAACCAAATGCAATTGCGTTGCTTTGCGCTTACCAAACCGATGGGTTGTTGGGCTATTAGAACGAGAGTTACTTGCACCAGGGTTAGAAGCTGACCGAGTACATAGGCCGGAGTGCTCTATGTGAATGCCAGATAGAAGCTGGTTCTGTTGTTGGCCTTCAGACGCGCTCTTACGTTGATTCAAACGCTTAATCAACCCCACTCCCTTCCAAACAACTACTGCCAATACAACCCCAATGACACCATAAATAATTGGCTCCATCGCTTGCCTCTCTGCCCATGTCTTTTTTTAATCATAGGCAACAATCCCCATCTGCACACTGTTCACAACAAGTAACTGACAATTTAATTAGTAGTTTGCATTGAAAGGCTGACAGGTATTGGCGGTCGCGTGAGTTCAACAAAAACAGATAATAACCCTACTTAAAGCAAGTAAATTGATTTAGATCATTTTTAATACGGCTTTTTCTGGTTAGTGTAAATGTAAACATACTGTAAAGGGAGAGCCAGATATGTTAAAACAAGATCCGCGTTGCTACACCGATGTTTGTGTAAATGGTCGTTGGTTTCACTATGACCACTGTGGTACAGAAGCTTATATGCTCAAGGGTGGCGCATCACCTGAGATTGACTTAGGAAGGGAACCTACGTCTGAAAACGACTTAATTGATATGTTACAAAACCTCAGTGAAAAGTAACTTAACGTGAGAGCCAGTTCGCGACAATGAACGAGATAAGCTAAGTTCTGTACGCGAAGTGAAGCTCGAACAGTTAAACAAAGGCGCTTAATTGCGCCTTTTTAGTGTTTACTGTTGATTAAACCATGCTGAAAACTCTTCGAAATCGATACTGCCATTGCCATCCAAATCAATTTCGTTGAATCCTAACTTCCAAGACTCACCCTGCCCAAGAGAATCTAGCGCTTCCAGCAACGCTTTAAATTCGCTGAGTTCTATCTTGCCGTCGCTGTCTTTGTCGAAGTAGTCAAAATTTTCTTGTAGCTCTAGAGTTGAAATAATCGTCATGTCGCTTCCTCTTGCTGATGAAATCGGTGTTGTCAAAAAATGGGACAACAAGATCTACACACCTATTCACTTCAGCCTTCTCCACCATACTACGCCTTCTTTCTTGTTATGGGGATGATTGAATTAGTTTTCTAGACCAATTCGTAGCCGTTACTTCAATTTGTTTTCAAATAATGCCGTGTAAATTTTACACCGTATTTTTGTAAAATTTACACTGTATAATTTTTATTGTGAATTTTTGACGAAAAGTTGGTTAATCTAAAAATGTACAGAGTCACCTACGCAACCCAATAGCGAAAAGTCATTCTGTTCTATCAATACTGATAAATACCATTACCGAGGACACCACTATGACGATGTCAACAGCTACGAATAACCAAAACCTACAAACCGAGCCTATGTTTGATGCGAACGCTGTCCTCAATGCTGAAAATGTGAAAGCACAACGAGCGACAGAAAAACAACAACGAGCAAAAGAAATTCTAGATTCAGCCTTTCCGCTAGATGAAGGATCTCACCAAGATGTCACCAATTACATGGTTTACTACTGTAACCTTGTTGCTTGTTTCGCAGATGGCCGTTTAACTAGCCTTAAAAACCCAAGCCAGTTTGTTGCGCTTGCTGGGCACAAACTGGAACCCGACTCTATCTTGCTAAAAGACGATCAAGGCAGTCACTTAGAAATTTGTCTAGGCGCTCGCCAAGGGCTAAAAACGCTAGCCGAGATCACTGACGTACAGCTCGAGTCAAGAACGTCACTTTGTACTCAGAGTCAATCCAGCCACAGATATTGGATAAGTTTGATGGAGTGCGGAGCAAAAGGTGACCCAATTGCTCATAGTGTTGAAAAAGAATTTACCAGCAAAAGCGGTGATGAATACATGTTAAACCGCTACTGTTAAGGGGGGTTAGGCATGAGGCGGAATTTAGGCAAAGGGCATAAGGCTTTGGACATAAGGCAAAGGCTTGAGGTATAGGGTTCTGGGTGAAGAAGGCAAATGATTCCGTTGTAAAAATGAGCTCTTGATGAGCTCATTTTTTTGTTTCTTGTCTCGCGTTGAATTTAATAGCTACTGGCTAGGTCATAGACTCGTAATGACTCTTTTAAGCTTTGTTCGTCATCCCCTATGTATTCTATTTCTTTTGGCTCGTTGGCTAATACCGTAAAGGATGAATCTGAGAATCGCCCTTTACCATCGTGCTCTAAGTGAACAAAAAACGCCGGTTTATTACTGGTTAACTTGATCGTTTTATTTTCTACTCGACACTCTATCTGAGCTTTCTCCATTGGCAGTACTTTCGGCACATCCGCAAACCAGCTTGATTCGATGTCACCATCATTAAAACTAAGGTGCAAAAAGCCGATATTGGCATTGAGTTCTTTTTTAGCGAGTTCCCATATTGGCTGGTTGCCATCCGCTGCAATGGTGGTATTTACAGTCCATTCTTTAAGCACTTCACCTTGCCACGTTATCCAACTTATTTTACCTTCTAGCTTTTCGGTGTGTTTCGCATCATTAAGCGCGCATAACGTAATGCTATTTCCTTTGTTTACGTAGGCCACGTATAGCGGCGCAAAGAATCGCTTCGCATGGTATTGCAACTGTTTCCATCGCCCACTGTATTCAATGCTTGACCAAGAGCTAACCGGCCAATTGTCGTTTAACTGCCAAAACAACATGCCCCGACAAATGGGCTTAATTGAGCGCCAATGATCACAGGCTGTTTTAATCGCCATTGCTTGCTGTACTTGGCTCAAATAAAGCATGTTTTCAAACCCCGACGGGAAACGGAAATAACGGGTGAAGTTTTCCGCGATTATGCTATTACCACGCGGGTTTTTCTGGTGATTTTCAAATGTGGGTGAAGTAATGTTCCAGTCACTTTCCGGCACAAACTTTTTCACCTCTGCGAGTGAAGGCCAAGATTGATAGCCAAACTCACTGCAAAAACGAGGGTTTACTTTTTGATACGCATCGAACGACTTGCCTGAGTGCCATACATCCCAAAAGTGCATGTCTCCTCTGGTGTCATCATGCCATGCGTCGCCATAATCCAATTCGCCATTACACGGTGAACTTGGCCAAAAACAACGACTGCTGTCTTCTTCAAAAATGACCTTTTCTAAATGGCGATTTAAGCGATCGTAGTTCACGGTAAACTTCTCTCGCTGATGCTTGGACTCATCATACCAGCCTATCGCGCCAATCACTTCATTGTCGCCGCACCACAAAGCAATACACGCATGGTGTTTGAGCCTATTAATTTGGTAACGTAACTCGCCTTCTACGTCTTGCAAAAATACGTCTGTTGACGGGTACAATGAACATGCAAACATCATGTCTTGCCATACCAGCAACCCTAATTCATCGCACTTTTCATAGAAGAAATCGCTTTCGTATTGCCCACCGCCCCACACTCTGATCATATTCATGTTTGCGTCTACGGCGTCTTGCAGCAATTGCTCATAACGCGGGTTGCTTTCTCGCTGTGGTAAGGCATCCATTGGTATCCAGTTCGCCCCCTTGGCCATAATTGCGTAACCGTTCACCTTAATGGTCATCGCACTGCCAATGTGGTCACTTTCTGTTACCACTTCTAATTCACGTAGCCCGATTTTTTTCTCTATGACTTGCCCATCAAGTTCTACCAATAGATCGTACAGGGGTTGTTCGCCGTAACCTGCTGGCCACCAACGCTTAGGGTTATTGATGATGAATTCAACTCTGGTGCTCTGGCTGTTCAGCTCTGTTCTAACCGAATGGGATTGCTCGCCAAATTCAACCCGTAAATCGCTACTGTAACTGTCATCGTGAAATGCGGTAACAGAAATGGCCACGAGATCGTCAGACAACCATTTTTGTTGGTAATCCATACTGTGCAAACGAATGTTGTTGACGACGTCTGTTTTTATCTTGTCGTAGATCCCGCTGACCATTAAACAAATACCCCAATCCCAACCTGCATGACACTGCGCTTTACGGAGGGTATTCATATGAGGAACTTTGTTGTTGCCTTCAGAATATGGAATAGGAAATGGCAATTGGCGTGCCCGACTTAGGGCTTCTTCGTCTGCTCTGGAGAACTCAAATTGCAGTACATTTTGTCCAAGCTTTAGATGAGGGCGAATATCTACTTTGTATTGCTTGAACATGTTGCTGCATTGCAAAACATTAACGCCATTTACCTTAAATACAGCCAAGGTATCAACACGAGACAACGTAACGTCTATGGCGGTGACCGCCAAATCTTGCTCAACCACGTTAATGGTGCGAGATAATAACCAACGAGACTCTCCAACCCACTGCACTTCTTGCTCTAGGCAGCCAAAGTAAGGATCAGGAATAACGCAAGGAACGCAGATTTGAGGGTGTTCAGGAGATGAGAGTTGCCAGTTACCATTTAGATCAAACACAGACATATTGAACCTCGCACAGAGACGCTAACCGTAAAAGAGACACTAACCGTAAAAGAGACACTAACCGTAAAATGCGCTTGAGTAGCTTCAAGAAGAGTGAACCGAACACAATACGGCAGCGGCACGGCTACTCGTATGAACGGTTCGGTTTTAACTGTTTATGGCTCGAGGTGCTAGAGAGTTTCCTAACTTAGCTCGCTACTCAGATTCATTCATACTAATGTAATTTATTGCATATAAATACCGCACTCTATAAAACTTGTGAATGCTTTCAATTTATGCGCTAAATTGACTTTAAACTGACGTTGCGAAATCTATAAAAGGACTCACTTTCATTACCTAGATCAATGGTTTTTATCGTGTTCTTCTTGCTGTATTGATGGTGCTTCTTTTTGTATTAAAAGTGCTTTTAGCTCTGAAATGTCATCTTTCAGTTCGCTGACGTCCCGTCTGAGGTTGGCAATAATGTGTTTACCTTGGTCTTCCGCGTCATCTTCCACAAACCAAGAAGCAACGAAGCCAGTAAACGTACCAAACAAGCCCACGCCGGTTGTCATTAACATTGCCGCGACCACGCGCCCTTCAATTGTTACTGGATAAAAATCTCCGTAACCGACGGTTGTGATCGTCACAAATGCCCACCAAAACGCATCTGCAGCATTATTAATATTGCCGCCTTCCACGTCGGCTTCGAAAATAAGAATCGCGATGGCACCGATGGTAAGAACCAAGATAGAGACAAAAACCACGAAAGAGAACGAACTCTTGACCTTATTTCGCATGTACACCAGAACCAGATGACGCGTAGAGCGGATAACCCGCAGTAAGCGGATCACACGGACAATACGACCAATCTGAGAATACGACGCCATCGGGATCGAAGACAACAGGTCTATCCAACCCCATGTTTTAAAATAGTGCCATTTATTGGATGCGTGCTTCAATTGAACAAGAAAGTCGATAAAAAAGAAGAAGCAAATGAACCCATCGGTCCATTGAAGAATTTGCCTAACATCATCAGGCAAAGACAGCGTCATCTGTGCGATGAGTGAAATCAGCACGAATACTGATAATAAGAGGATGAAGATCTGAAAAGGCCCTAATTGCTCTTCTTTGTTTACGCTCGTGTTGCTCATCAGTCCCTCTGTTATGGTTATAAATTTCTAACCATTTGATCTTACGTTGATGCGTGTCGAAGTCAATTCACGCCGATACATTATCATCTCGACCACAGGTGCTATGTTAACCAACACCACAACATATTTGACAACGAACCTTTTCAATCACCAACGAACAGTGATATAGTTCAACGTAATCCCATTTAATTTTTGGCATACTAATTGATGTTTGTTCGCACAAATAAAAGAGCAGCCTGCTTGTTAAGCCTGTTCTTAGTGCTCATAACATATAGTGCAAACACTCTAGCTCAAAATGACCCCAACACGCTCAGCATTGGGTTGGTATCAAACAAAGCCAAAGAAAACATCGCTCACTTTCAACCTTTGATGGACTTGTTGGCGCAAAAGCTAGGTTATCAATCCGGTGAAGTGCGCATCTGCAATAGTTATGCTGAACTCGCATCATTAGCGGAAAGTGGTGAAATTGACTTAACCAGCGCAAGTACCTATTCCGCACTTATTTTAGAGCAACACCATGGCATCAATATCTTGGCCAAAAGATGGAAATACGGATTAGGTAGCTATCATTCGGTATTTTTCAGCTTGAGGACTTCATCCATAAACTCTCTGGATGACTTGGTAGGTAAAACCATCGTTTTTGAGCGAAATACGTCCACCAGCGCCTATTTCTTACCGATGATCGACCTACTTAACCAAGGCTATCAAGTTCAGCATTTAAGTTCACCCAACATAAAGCCGGATGCAAATAAGATTGGCTACGTCTTCATACAAGACCACCTACAGCGCACAGATGAAATAAACATGTCGTTGTGGGTTCTTAAAGGCCTAGTTGATGCTTGTGCGTTCAGTAACGACAATTGGCAAACCCATCAAAGTATGCCCGTCAATATCCAAGCTCGCATGAACATCTTTTATAGAACGAATGAAATTCCTAGAAATTTTGTTTCTGCATCACCCAAATTAGACAGCGAAACCGCCCAGAAAATACAAGACATTCTGATTTCGTTGCACTTAGAGCCGCATGGAAAGCCCATTTTAGACGCTCTACAATCCACCACTAAATTTGAAACCCTGTCTGATAGCGATCAGAAAGTCATGGATTCGGCTCGGGATCAAATTAGCAATATTTTAGCATTAGCGAGTAATCCATGACCCCCAACTTGCGTCTTCAAGCCCGATTTATCGTCGCAACGGCCGCGATCGTACTGGTAATGTCTGCAATGCAGTACTTTCTTCAGCAACGCCTGTATGAAAGTAATACGCAAACCTTAACCACAGAGCTTGCTCAAAATACCGAGCAGAGCTTAACCAACCAGCTTCAACTTAGAGGCATGAGCCTAGCCCGCTTCTTAACCGAAAGCCTGTTCGACCCGATGTACACCAATAATTTAGATGCGGTCTATCGACTATTGTTGCCAGTAATGTCGCAACACGAAGTGCGGATGGTCAATGTCGTGGATAACCACGGGCTCATATTTCACGATGGTACTTCCACACTCGAATCCTTTGGTTTACGCCACCCAAACCGCGCCGCGATTCGATACGCACTTGAGAATAATAAGCCATTCATCGATCGCTCGGACAATCGTTTAAGAATCGCAATGCCAATACAACAAGCTCAAGTGGTACTGGGCGTTGTGTATTTAGAAATGGGGCTGGATAATCTCAAACACGATATCGCTTCTAATCAACGTTTATTAGAGCAAGTCAAATACGCAGAAAACCAGCAACTGCAACTCACCCATGGCATGGTGACGATCGCCAGCTTCTTAATTGGTATTGTCTTGTCTTATCTTGTTGGGCGATCACTAACCAAACCTATTCGACAGCTCATTCAGCATATCTCTTTAACCGGTGATGGCCGCTTTGAATCCATTGAGCATGAGCGAAAAGATGATGAGATAAGCGATTTAGTTCACGCCTTTAATATCATGGGTGAGAAAATTAACCGCCGAACGGAAGACATTAAGTTCATGGCGTTTCACGATTCTCTGACTCTGCTACCCAACCGTACTTTGTTTGTAAAACACGTTAGCGAACAGATAGCCTCACCAGAGACAACTTCCCTGTTGGTGTGTTTTATCGATCTAGACGAGTTCAAACAAGTGAACGACACCTTTGGCCACGATGCCGGCGACGCACTGTTAATTGAAATCGGCAGACGGCTTAAAAACGCACTCATCAGCCCAGAGTTATGCAGTTTCAATGAAGAAGATGCGTGCATGGTTGGCCGCGTTGGGGGCGATGAGTTTCTGATCTGCGTGCCAAACATTTCTCGCCACGGCGCAAACAAGATGGCTCATCACATTTTAAAACTGCTCAATGAACCCATTCAGGTTGACAGTGAAAAGGTCATCGTGGGTAGCAGTATCGGTTTTGCTTCTTACCCTGAATGTGGCACCAATGCTCTGCAGTTGATTAAATCGGCTGACATCGCCATGTATGATGCGAAAAGCCAAGGTAAAAACACCTTTAGTTTCTTCAATCAGGAAATGAACCGAAAATTGCTGGAAAGAACCGACATTGAACGAGAATTGCGTCGCTCTCTTGAAAACTTGCATCAGTTCGAGCTCTATTATCAGCCCAAGATCGATGTCAGAAGTAATCGCTTAATTGGTGCAGAAGCCTTGATCCGCTGGAACCACCCAGAACGTGGCATTATCTCCCCTGATCGCTTTATTCCTATCGCAGAAGATAGCTTGATGATCCTAGAGATTGGTCAGCACATTATTGAAACCGCCACCAAACAGCTACACAGTTGGAAAGGACTGATCTCCGACGATTTTCACATCGCGATTAACCTCTCCGCCAAGCAAATTTGTCGCCAAGATCTCGTTGGTATCTTTAACGCTCAAATTGATAAGTACCAGCTTAATGCCAAGCAGTTACATGTTGAAGTAACCGAGCACCAGCTTATGTACGACATCAACACCGCAAGCCGAGTGCTCAATAACCTAAGCGGTCTAGGTATTGAAGTGTGGTTAGACGACTTTGGCACCGGATACTCATCACTCAGTTATTTACGTGAATTTCGCTTTGATGGTGTCAAAATCGAGCGCTCATTCATCGTCGATAGCGCCCATAATGACTTTGACAAACCTTTGGTCAATGGCATCGTCTCACTGGCAAATTCGCTCAATATCGGCACGGTAGCTGAAGGGGTAGAAACAAAAGAGCAAGTTGATTTCATTATGGAAATTGGTTGCCAAGCGGCGCAGGGATACTTGTTTGATAAACCATTACCCAGCCACCTTTTTGCACAGCATTGGCTAACAAACCTTATCGTCGGCGAATGGGGGCTAAGTGAGCCGGCACCTCAAAAAGAAAACCAGGTTGAATGCGATGTTAGCATCACCAATTAGATGTTAGCACCACCAATTAGATGTTAGCACCACCAATTAGAGGTTAGTGCAAGCACCGAGATGTTCGCGCAAGCAATAGAGCGTTAATCCCACTCTGAATGACGACGATTAATGCCGCTTATTGTTCGAGTGACCTCGGCTTCGATTTTTGTTTGGTTTTTGTCGGGGGTACAGTTTTTTGTATTCGCGAAAAAGCATGACAATAAAAATGGTTAAGGCCACACCAAATATCGCCATAAAAACGGTTAAAAGCCCGTCACAAAACCAATCTGGATCGCAAGGCAAGTAGATTTCAATATCGCGCATTGGCTCCCCTGTCCTGCCACGTATATAGATAACTATACCTAGTAAGAACGGAGCTAACGGCTGAAAATTTCATACTGAGCGGACATCGGAGCAGCTAGGTTTGATAGGAAGGAACAGTTAGCAAGGTGTCACTCGCTAACTGTTATCACCAATACGGTGCTATGACTTAACTATATAGGTGGTTACTTCCACTTGGCGCTCGCCCACAATTGTTGCTGCGCCGGTGTTAAGAAACTCCATGCGACAAAGCGGGTAATTTTTTGACCGTGTTTCATTTCTACTACGTGGATATTCGTCACCCCGATGCTATCTAAAGCGCGAGTTAACTGACGAACGTTTTCCTTCTTCGAAATGAGTGTTGTAAACCACAAACATTGATTTTTGAAATCAGCACTTTCAAAAGCCATATTACGAATAAAGGTTTCTTCTCCGCCCTTACACCATAATTCTGCGTTCTGGCCGCCAAAGTTCAGCGCTGATTGTTTGGCAGGTTCTGGTTTCTGACCGCGTTTTTCTCGGTTTATCACCAAATTTTGCAGTTTTCTTTGCGAGCTTTTGTTTGCTTCATCCTGAGACGCATGGAATGGAGGGTTACAAATAGTAAAGTCATAAAACTCGCCATCTTTAATGATATTGGCGAAAAAATGCTGACTGTTTTCTTGTTGCCTAAATTGCAGCTTCTGAGCTAAGTGAGCGTTATCACGAGCAATATTTTGCGCGTTCTCTACTGAAATAGGGTCTATATCACTGCCCACCATGCCCCACTTATAACGGCTTGATGCCACTATCGGGTAAATCGCGTTAGCACCCGCGCCGATATCTAACCCTGTCACTTTAGTACCCATAGGCACTTTGCCTTTATTGCATTGAGCCAATAGGTCCGCAATGTGGTGAACGTAATCGACACGGCCTGGAATGGGTGGGCATAAATAACCCGTAGGGATATCCCACACGTTAACGCCATAATGCAAGGCCAGTAAGGCTTTATTGAGCATTTTTACCGATTCGTCATCTGAGAAATTGATCGACGTATCACCGCGAAGATTATCGATTGTAAACGGCGCGAGCCCCGGTAAGGCTTCCACTAATTTAGCAAAGTCGTAACGGCCTGTGTGATCGTTGCGAGAGTGCAGCTCTGTCATGGTCACCGTTTTCACGTGTTCACCAAGGTCAAATAACTCGTCATCCGCCCCTTTTAGAGAAACCTTCGGTGCCGCTCTTTTGCTCGGAGCCTTGCTATTGCCGGCATTTTTATTCAGGCTCTTACTGCCCTTATTAGAACCCGCTTTCGCTGGCGATCTTTTGTTAGGAGCCGATCCCTTACTAGTAGGACGTTTTGAAGAGGAATGAGTGGTCGAAGCTTTTTTAGGCGCAGATTTAGGCATAATAACGAATTTCAATATAGGACGAGACAATTTGCCTCATCTTCAACGGCATAAGCCTAAACATGAGGTAAATACTAGGAGCGCGCTATTGTACTGGGTATCAAAGATAAAGCTACGAAAGCGGCTAAGTTTTCGCACTGATTTTTTTACTTTCATCCTGCTCAGCATACTCTAAGGCAATAAGAGCTAACTGTTGTTCGACCAACAAAAAAGCTTCTATTACTTCACTATCAAAATAATTGCCAGCCGACGACAACAGCACTTCTACTGCTTTATCATGATCCAACACCACAGGTAAACTCTTGGAGGAAATCAAAACGTCGTAAACTTCGGCCACCACCATTAAACGCGAGTTCAACGGGATTTGATCAGCAACAACCGAGGAAAGATGCCTGTCGTTTCCCACGTGCTCGGCTAATAACTTGACGTATTTCTGAATTCGTACCCGGCGCTTTTGCTGGCTGCCACTGTATTGCGCGTCAGCCAACGACGCCATTGCGGTCATGATCGCTTGTTGTAATATATCTTGTTCACGAGTTCGCTCTCGTATGCGTAGCTCCAGCTCATCTTTTTGCTGCTCTAAACGTTCCATACTCATTTTTAACTTCAAATGCGTATTCACACGAGCGAGTAGGATTGGCGGGCTCAACGGCTTTTGAATGTAATCAACGGCACCAACATCAAAGCCTCGTTGTTCGTCTTCTATTTGCGATCGCGCAGTCAAAAACACAACCGGAATACCCGCCGTTATCGGGTTGTTTTTCAGCCTTAAGCACACGTCGTATCCGTCCATCATTGGCATAACGACATCAAGTAACACCAGATCGGGCATAAACCGTTCACACAGCTCTATGGCTTGCAAACCACTGACAGCGGCCAACACTCTATAGTCGTCTTTCAATATTTGCGTAAGCAGTGTCCGGTTATCTGCGGTATCGTCCACAACCAATACGGTTTTCGATTTCTTTGCTTGAACCATTGTCTGTTCACCTAAGTTAAATTTACTCTAATTCTGGCCATAGCTGGCGTAGCGTTTTGCCTGCGGCTTCGAAATCACACTGATGGATGCGCTTGTAGCAAAACTCAAACTGCTCGCCTCCTAAGGCATAATCTAGTTCGGTGTAATGCCGTTCAACATACTCAATGGCGCACGTGTCGTAATTATCTAAGAAATGAAGCAGCTCATTTAAAACTCGTCGCACCTGGGTTGGATCGTCTGTTTGAGCACCGAAATGCCCCTCAGCCCAGTGACTAATACCGCTTGTGCTTTTTTGAGATGAGCCGTTGATTTTCTGTTCTTCCGTTTGAATAATTCCATTGAGTTGTTCAAAAAAGAACGAAAGATCACTCGAGAGTTGCCCAAGTTTTTCAGTGATGCGTTCGCCTCTCGGGTTGGCTTTTAATAAGAATTCCAATTCTCGGGCTTTATCAGAAATACTCATCGCGCCCAAATTAGCGCTGGTACCCTTTAACGTATGCAAGTACATGGCGACGGATTGGTAGTCATGCTGCAACATGGCTGAGGTAATACGCACATTAAAGTCACGTTCACTCTCTATCCATTGACTTAAGAGATCATGGTAAATGTTGCTGTTGTTGCCGAACCTCGCCATGGCGTCAGAAGTGTTGAGCCCACTCACCGACTCTAGCGGTGAAGCCAGTTCATCATTGCGGTTTATTGCATTCGTTAAATGATTCGTCATTTGGTATCTGCACCATTGTTCGCCAACATCAAATTATACACAGGGCTGTCAGAGCCATACTCACTTGAAGAAGCAATCTCTATAAGCATAGCCAATGAGCAAAATTGTGCTCGTATATCTCTACAGTGGCATATTGTTCACTGCACTTTTTACCAGCATAGACCTAGTAAGGCTTTTTCCCTATGCGACTTTAGGCTAGAATCTCGCCCTCAAAGCGAAAGAGAGACGATCATGAAAAGAGTTGTTTTGTACATCAGCGACAAATGCCCACATTGTAAAGACGCACAACGTTATCTTGATTCTAAGAAAATCAGTTACCGTTTGACCAATGCGAAAATGCAAAGAGGACGTAAGGAGCTTCAAGCGATGGGCGCCCGTTCAATTCCTGTGTTAAAAATTGGCGATCAAGTCATGGTCGGATGGAATCAGAAGAACTTCGACAAGATGTACAACAGTTCTTCGAACTAACCGTTCAGCGCATACGTCGATGCTCTATAACCTAGGCAGAAGCCTCTAATGAGTTTGAGTTTTGACGTATTCAATGAACGTCCGTTCTGCAATCGATAAATAGCCTGTTTTACGCCATGCCAGCGCGAGATCAAGATAGACAGGCTGTTCAAATGAAATTCCAACCACATCCGCTTCGTTGTCTGTAACAAGTTTAAGCAAAGCGGTAATCGCAAATTCTTGTTTGACGATCTTGAGGATCATTGGCACGAGGTTAGTTTCAAACGAAAAATGTGGCTGGTAACCCTGCGTAACACAAACCTCATCAATAAATTCACGATGAAAGTACCCAGCTTTAAACATCACCAGCTCTTGTGAGAAAAACTCTTGGTAACTGATGTGTTTTTTTTGGGCCAAGGGATGCGTAGGAGAAGTAACGGCGACCATCTCGGACGTTAATATTGAATCGGTTTCAAGCGACAATGGAATGTCTTCATTTAGGATAACCGCTATATCGAGTTCCCCATCTAATAACATTTTGCGCAAAGATTGTGCGCCCGCCTCTACCATCGTGAGTTTTAATTTTGGGTATCGAGATTTAAAGCCCATCAATATTTCAGGAAAGTAATAAGAGCCCATCATGCTTGGTACACCGAGTTTTACTTCGCCCTTTTCAAGCCCCTTAAGCTCTTGCATTGCAAGGTGGGCGTCATCTAACTGTTGAATCACACGCTTCGCATACGGCAACAGCACTTCCCCTTCTTGGGTCAGCGCCATGGTTCGTTCATCTCGGCGAAACAAGCGCACATCTAGCTGGGTTTCGAGCTTTTTAATCGCGACACTTAATGCAGGCTGAGCAATATGCAGCTCTCGTGCGGCTTGCGTCATGTTACCCGTTTTGTGTACGGCTAAAAAATAGCGTAACGGTTTGCTTTCCAATTCACGTTCCTCCAAAGTCGACAGTGTCGCCCTATCGATATACTTTTATTATCGATGCAATAATTACAATATATTTTATATATCAAAAACACTTTGATAACCTGATCACATATTCCAGCCAACTTAAGCCCATTATGATAGAACCTAAAACGCCCGCTTACCGCCGCGTCAGCTTTGCCCTCGCCTTTGGGTCTTTTTTGGTTTTTTGTAATCTCTATTTATTTCAACCCATGCTTCCGTTAATGGCCGATGCCTTTTCGGTGTCTGCAACGCAAGTTAATTGGCTGCAAGCTTCTAGTACGCTGACCTTAGCGGTGTGTCTTGTGCCGTGGGCTGTCTGCTCGGAAATGATAGGGCGTCGATTTGTGATGCTGCTTAGTCTATTTCTATTGCCTGTGGTTGGCCTAACCATGTTACTTAGTACCAGTATTGTGGGGTTATCTCTCGCTCGCGGAGCCATGGGTGTGGCACTCGCTGGGTTTGCCGCCGTGGCGGTTGCCTATATGGCGGAAGAGTTTAGCCCTAAAGCACTGGCTTTAGCCGTGGGCACTTACGTTAGCGCCAACTCCCTTGGCGGCATTGCCGGACGAATTTTCGGTGGGATCGTTTCAGACTGGTATAACTGGCAAACCGCCGTTATCGCAATGGCCGTATTCTCTTTACTCGGAGCCTTGCTCGTCATGAAGGCCTTGCCAGCCCAACGAGGCTGTAGAATTTCTCCTCGCCCGTCTCAATTCTGATCCTGCCGCCATTTCATCACGATATGAACTTGAACGCACTAACTCCTTGTGATCTAATCTAAATTATTCGCCACAAGACACGGTTATGCCCAACTTCAAAACCGATTACTCGAACCAAAACATGTTCGTCCCTATCATCATCGATGAACAACTCATCCCCGGAACTATTGAGTATGCGATTTCCCACATTGTCGATAACCACCTCGACCTCTCGCCCTTTGATGCGCACTACCACAACGACAAAAACGGGGCGGCGGCTTATCCACCCTCCATCATGCTTAAGGTTATTTTTTACGCCTATTCCCTCGGCATGTTAACTAGCCGACGCATAGAAAGAGCCTGCATCAACAATGTCACTTTCATGTGCTTATCGGGCGACGAGCGACCACACTTCACCACTATCGCGGCTTTCATCGCACAAATGAAGGACACCATCGAACCACTGTTCACTCAGGTTCTCATGATATGCGATGAACAAGGCCTAATAGGCCGTAACATGTTTGCTATTGATGGCTGTAAAATTTCATCCAATGCCAGTAAGGAATGGAGTGGCACACACGAAGAGCTTCGCCGTAAAAAAGAAAAACTACAGCGGGCGAGCCAGCGAATTATCGAGCGTCATCAAAGCCAAGATTCGCTCCCAAATGAAGTTATCGAACAAGACCTAAGACAAAAACAAAAGCTTGATAGCAGCGCCGATAAAATAGGTTCATTTCTGGCGAGCACTAAAGACAAATTGGGCAGCAGTAAAAAACCCGTAAAAAGCAACATCACGGACAATGACAGCGCTAAAATGACCACCTCAAAAGGTACGATTCAAGGTTATAACGGCATCGCCATCACGGATGACAAGCACCAAATTATTTTACACAGCCAAGTGTGGGGAAGCGTTGGTGAACAGCAAACATTAAAGCCTGCAGTGCTCGCTTTGAAAGAACAATTAGAGAAGCTACCCAACAGCTCAAAGCGCACCACCAAGTTCACCGCAGACAGCGGATTTCATAGTAAAACCAACCTCAAGTTCCTGTCTGAGACTCCTTATGATTGTTACATAGCAGACACTGGATTTCGCAGCCGTAATCCGCTGTTTCAAAACAGTGAAACCTATCAGACCGAGCAAGCGAAAAAACGAAAGAAACGCTCGAAAACAGGTAAAACCTGTTACTCCATTTCTATGTTCGAGTTCAACCAAGACGACATGACTTGCCGATGCCCTGCAGGAAATATGATGCGGCTGAGCAGCAAGAACGCCGTCATCCGTGGAGAGCGTGGTGCTCAGTTTTGTGGATACCTAAACGACTGCAGACAATGCGTTCATCAACCGCTGTGCATGAGAAAACCGCCTGGCAAGCAAGTCGGTCGACAAGTCTTCTTCATCTACAAAAACACCAAAGACTTTGACCACATGCAAGCCATGAAAGACAAGATTGATAGCCCAGAAGGAAGGCGGCAATACAGTAAACGGCTTGGGTGTGTTGAACCTGTTTTTGGCAACATCACCGTCAACAAACAGATGAATCGATTTACGCTAAGAGGACAAGAGAAAGTGAACGCCCAATGGGCGATGTTCAGCATGCTTCACAACATGGAAAAGCTACGGAATTGCATCATCTAGAGGGTAAAACCTCTAAAATCAGCGAAAAACCCAAATTAACTCTCATCCTGTCGCTCTATCTTTCCTTACCATGATAAAGGCCGCTACCATCGAGCAGTATTTACGCCGTTGCCAGTAGGATTAATGACGATAAAAACATGGGAAATCGGTGAAAAATCGAGAAATTCTACAGCTTCAACGTCACTTTAAGCCGCAGCGCGGTTTGTTCTTCCACCACAACAAAAGCGTTATCGAGCATTTAAAACAGCCCAAACTCTTGTTAGCGATGCTGATTGGTGGTTTAAATTTTGCTCTTTTTGTGAATCTTTACTCTGTTGCTGGCTTTCGCTTAACGGCCGCGCCATACAACTGGCCAGTGAGCTTGGCTTCTACCATTTTTCTTTGCTATCTCGCCGGCACCATCAGTGCACGACTTAGCGGAGTATGGAGCCAAAACCATAGCAAGATTTTAGGCATGGTAGTCGGCACCAGCATCAGCTTACTTGGCATGCTGGTGGCGTATATTGAAACCGTCCCAGCCATCTTAGGTGGGCTAATGCTGGTCAGTTTTGGCGCGTTCTTCACTCACTCCTTAGCTTATAGTTGGGTAAGCCAGCAAGCCAAAACCGCCAAGGCAACGGCGACGGCACTTTATCTGGTTCATTATTATATCGGGGGCAGTATTGGTGGTTTCTGGCTAATTTTCTGCTGGCAGCATGGCGGTTGGTTATCGGTCATTGAAGGCGCTAGTCTGTTGTATTTAGGTATCTATGGCTTGTGTTGGCGTTTAAATCAATATGTACTCGCGGCGAACAAAGGAATGTCTCCGCAACAGTGCTAAAGCTATGCTACCCTTTGCGGCATAATTCCAATGAGAAAGTACCGTTTTATGCCAACCACCATGACACCGGAAGATCAAAACATTCATGCTCAAGTAAACCAATGGCTTGAGGATGTCGTTATTGGGCTTAATCTTTGCCCATTTGCCGCCAAACCAAACCGCAATAAGCAGATCAAAATTGCGATCAGTCACGCAACCGAAGAACAAGCGCTGCTTGAAGACATTTTGGCGTGGCTGATGGAACTGGATTCAACGGAAGCGGACGTTCTTGAAACCACGATTGTTACCGTGCCAGACATGTTGCAAGACTTCTTCGACTACAACTTGTTCATTGATTGGGTTGAAGCGTTAATCAAACAACAAGGCTGGGATGGTATTTTCCAAGTTGCGACGTTTCATCCAGATTATTGCTTTGGTGGCACAGAACCAGAAGACGCAGAGAACCTCACCAACCGCTCTCCGTATCCTTTGTTTCACTTGATCCGTGAAGAAAGTATGGCAAGAGTATTGAAGCATTACCCTAACCCTGAAGCCATTCCCGATACCAATATCGCTCGAGTAGAATCGCTCACCCCAGAAGAAAGACGTAAGCTGTTTCCTTACTTATTAAGTTAATGCTAAGCCTCGGGGAGTTATTTGTTGTTTTAGACCAATTAACGTTTGCAATATTGCCTGTAGGTCGTTACTTTCCACATCCATATTCTTTTGTACCACAGTAGGAAGCCACTTTGAGCCAATTACCGTTTTCTCAACTAAACCTGAAACCTGAATTAGCCAGCAACCTTGATTCTTTAGGTTACGAGCACATGACACAAATTCAGGCCGAAAGCCTGCCTCTTATCCTTGATGGAAAAGACGTGATTGGTCAGGGTAAAACTGGCTCGGGTAAAACGGCTGCGTTTGGTCTTGGTCTTCTACAGAATTTGAATGTGAAGCGCTTCCGCGTACAAACCTTGGTGCTATGCCCAACTCGTGAGCTTGCAGACCAAGTGGCAAAAGAAATTCGTAAACTGGCTCGTGCGGTTCACAACATTAAAGTGCTGACATTATGTGGCGGCATGCCAATGGGCCCGCAAATTGGTTCTTTAGAACATGGCGCTCATATTTTGGTTGGTACGCCGGGCCGTATTCTGGATCACCTACAAAAAGATCGCATCGATTTAAGCGAATTGAACACGTTAGTGCTTGATGAAGCCGATCGCATGTTAGAAATGGGCTTTCAAGATGCTCTTGATGCCATCATTGATGAAGCACCCACCGATCGCCAAACACTGCTATTTAGTGCAACGTACCCAACAGCCATTGAGTCTGTTGCTAAACGTATCATGAACAAGCCAACGCTGATTAAAGTAGAAGCGACACATGATAACTCGACCATTGCACAGCGTTTTTACAAAGTAGACGACTTCGAACACCGTCTGGATGTAACCCGTTTACTTCTTCTTCAGCACCAACCTGAATCTGCGGTTGTGTTCTGTAACATGAAAAAAGACGCGCAAGAAGTGGCCGATGAACTGGCACACTACGGCTTTAGTGTTATCGCGTTACATGGTGACTTAGAACAACGTGAACGTGACCAAGCGTTACTTCAGTTTGCAAACAAGAGTGCTTCTATCTTAGTTGCAACAGACGTCGCGGCTCGTGGCCTAGACGTTGAAAACCTAGATGCGGTCATCAACTTCCAATTGGCACGTGACGCAGAAACGCACGTTCACCGCATTGGTCGTACTGGCCGTGCTGGCGCGAAAGGCATTGCATGTAGCCTGTTTACCGAAAAAGAAAGCTACAAAGTGGCTCAAATTGATGAGTACATGGACACCGCTATCATGCCTTCAGCGCTGCCTAGCGAGAAGTACTTAGATAACGAACCGTACCAAGCTCAGATGATCACGATGCAAATCGACGGCGGCAAGAAAGACAAAGTACGCCCAGGTGACATTTTAGGAGCACTGACTGGCGAAAACGGCATTGCAGGCACAGACGTTGGTAAAATCAATGTCACGGCAGTGAGCGCATATGTTGCAGTGAAAAAAAGCGTAGCGAAAAAAGCATTCAAGAAATTGGAAGCAGGTAAACTGAAAGGCAAGCAGTTCCGCGTACGCTACTTGTCTCAAAAGCGCTACTAAACACCCGCTGTAATGAGTGATCTTTATGACTGACCTAGCGCCCTGCTGGGTCAGTTTATTTTACCAATAAAGCCTCACGCTGAACCTTTGGCAATTTAGACACCACCAGCTTATAAGACCCATCCACCAAATCTTGGATCATGCCTTCGCTCACGTCACCTTCGACGGTCACGGTAATCCAATGCTTTTTGTTCATATGATATCCGGGAATAATCGCATCAAATTGTTCAGTGAGTACTTCTACATCTGCGGGAGTGGCTTTCAATGTGATGCACAGTTTTTCCTTATGAAAAGCAATCAGCGCAAACATCTTGTCGCGCACTTTGAATACCGCGGCGTCAGGGCCAAACGGGTAACTTTGCTCACTTCCGCGAGACTCTAATACGTAGTCGGTTAACGCTTGTTCATTAATAATACTCGTCATTTTCGTGTTCCCTTTTACTCAGCCTAAGATCCGTCATTCCTTCAGATGATCATACTGCCTTGATCAAACGGGATTTTAAATCGGTTTAACTAAAAAAGTTGATGCAGACGGTTATCTCAATAGCCTTAATCTGCTAGTATTCGGAAAAAATTTTGGAACTCAAAACTATGCAACTGACTCTACTTACGCAAGAACTGTACGATCATCTTTACCGCGACATCACGGAATTCCGTTCAACGTTCGATCTTCCTGTGAACGATGCGGCAAGCCTTGATGCTAAAGCGGATCAACTGCATTCATCTCTTGCGATTGAAGAGCTAACTGAACTTGCAGAAGCTGACTGTAAAGTAGAGCAAGCCGATGCCATCATCGATTCTGTTTATGTTTTGGTTGGTCGCCTAGTGCATTTAGGCCACAGCAAAATGGAAGACAACCTTGCCATTAGCTACTTGATCGATCTATTGCTTCACGTTGCTGCCAATCGTGGTATTGACTTCACACCTTGCTGGGATGAAGTTCACTCTAGCAACATGAGCAAAGTATGCCGCAATGAGCAGGAATTTTTAGACACGCAAGAATTCTACGCGAAGCAAGATATTGAACTGATGTCTGTGACTAAAGGCAATTACGTTATCGCCAAATGTGCGAAAGACGTAACAACAGACAGCAAAACCATTCGCCAAGGCAAGGTTTTGAAATCGGTTTACTACCGCCCTGCTGATTTGGCAAAGCTGGTTAAATAACCAAAAGCTTACAGAAAAAACAAAAGCCAACCTGATAATAGGTTGGCTTTTTAACAATGAAGTCTCAGTGCATTATTGGCTGGCGATTAACGCACACCCCTCTCCATTCTTATTCTTAAACTTCTGTTAGCTTTCGCTTACGCGACCTTGCGGTTAAGCAAACTGGTTCATCGTATTGTTTTCACCGGACGCTTTCAGTGCCTGTTCACCAGAGAAGTACTCTTTATGGTCATCACCAATGTTAGAGCCTGACATATCTTGGTGTTTAACCGATGCCAATGACTGACGAATTTCCTTACGTTGAACTTCTTTAACGTAAGCCAACATGCCTTGCTCACCGAAGTAGTCTTTCGCTAGGTTATCTGTTGAAAGCGCAGCGGTATGGTACGTTGGTAGCGTGATTAGGTGGTGGAAAATACCCGCATCTCGCGCTGCATCACGTTGGAAGCTTTGGATTTTCTCATCCGCTGCTCTTGCTAGGTCAGACTCATCGTATACGCTGCTCATCAGTTGATTACGGTCATACGCTGATACGTCTTTACCTTCTTCATTCCATGCATCAAAGATTTGCTGACGGAAGCTCATTGTCCAGTTAAACGATGGGCTGTTGTTGTAAACCAGTTTCGCATTTGGAATTACTTCACGAATACGGTTAACCATGCCTGCAATTTGCTCTACGTTTGGTTTTTCTGTTTCAATCCAAAGTAGATCCGCACCGTTTTGCAACGAAGTAATGCAATCAAGAACCACACGATCTTCGCCTGTATCTGGCTTAAAGCGAACCAAACCGTTTGGAAGACGCGTCGGTTTAATGTATTGCTCACCTTGCTTCAGAACCATATCGCCGGTTTCTAGCTCAGACAAAGACGTAATTTCTTGGCCATCGATGAATGCGTTGTATTGCTCAGCCAAATCACCAGGAGATTGAGACACCGGGATTTTTTGCGTAAGACCAGCTCCTAGTGAATCGGTACGCGCAACGATAACCCCATCATCAACGCCCATTTCTAGGAATGCGTAACGAACCGCATTGATTTTCGCTAAGAAATCTTCATGTGGAACCGTTACTTTACCGTCTTGGTGACCACATTGTTTTGCATCTGATACTTGGTTTTCAATTTGAATACAGCACGCACCCGCTTCAATCATTTTCTTCGCTAGAAGGTAAGTTGCTTCTTCGTTACCAAAACCCGCATCGATATCCGCAACAATTGGCACAACGTGTGTTTCAAAGTTGTCGATTTGATTTTGAACCGCTTGCGCTTTTACCGTATCACCGGAAGCGCGTGCTGCGTCTAGATCTTTGTATAGGTGGTTAAGCTCACGAGCATCCGCTTGTTTTAGGAACGTATAAAGCTCTTCAATCAACATAGGTACGGTGGTTTTTTCGTGCATTGATTGGTCAGGCAGTGGACCAAACTCTGAACGAAGCGCTGCAACCATCCAACCTGAAAGGTAAAGGTAGCGACCGCGAGTCGTTTCAAAGTGCTTCTTAACCGAAATCATTTTTTGTTGGCCGATAAAACCATGCCAGCAACCTAGAGACTGAGTGTATTTAGCCGAATCTTGGTCGTAAGATTCCATATCTTCACGCATGATTTTTGCTGTGTATTTAGCAATATCTAGACCTGTGTGAAAGCGATTTTGCAAACGCATACGAGCTACGTATTCAGGGTTAATCGCCGCCCAAGTTTGGCCTTGCTGCTCGATAGTGTTCGCTGCGTTGTTAGTTTCCGTTCTGTAATTTTCCATGGTATTCCCTCTTTAGCTTCACTTGGTGGACTTGTTAGAATCCGTTGACGTTGTTGGTTTTAAGTTCGAAGTTCGAAGTCCTAAACTCTAAGTGCTAAGTTCTAAGCTCTAGGCTCTAGGCTCTAGGCTCTTCACTTCGCTTTTAGTACTTCGCCTTTAGTACTTAGCTTTTAGCTTTTAGCTTTTAGCTCTCCGACGATAGTCGTGCAATAATGGTTCGGTGTAACCGCTTGGTTGTGCCGCGCCTTTAAAAATCAGGGCTCTTGCTGCTTGATAGGCAAGGCTGTCTTCAATATCTGGGGTCATGTTTATGTAACCTGGTGCCCCCGCATTTTGTTCGTCTACCACTTTTGCCATACGAGCAAGAATGGTTTCTACTTGGCTGTTGCTGCACACTTTGTGCGTTAACCAGTTGGCAATGTGTTGGCTCGAAATTCGCAGTGTTGCTCGGTCTTCCATTAACCCCACATCGTTGATGTCTGGCACTTTTGAACAGCCAACGCCCATTTCAATCCAACGAACTACGTACCCTAGAATGCCTTGAATGTTGTTCTCTAATTCACGCTCTACATCTTGTTGTGATAGCTGTGTCTCTTGTGGCATTAAGGCAATTTTCAGCATTTGCTTGCGTAGTGCTGGGCGGTCGAATTCAAGTGCTTGTTGCTGCTCCGTTACGCTCATTTGGTGGTAATGCAATGCGTGCAATGTTGCAGCTGTTGGCGATGGCACCCAAGCAGTTGTTGCGCCAGACTGCGGGTGAGCGATTTTTTGTTGCATCATTTGCGACATTTCATCTGGCATTGCCCACATGCCTTTACCAATTTGTGCTCTGCCTGAGAAACCACACGCAAGGCCAATGGCGACGTTATTTTGCTCGTATGCGCTGATCCAAGGTTGGTTCTTAATCTCACCTTTTGGCAAAAATGGTCCTGCTTGCATGCTGGTGTGAATCTCATCACCAGTACGGTCTAAAAATCCGGTATTGATGAATACCACTCGAGACTTCGCTTCTCGGATGCAGGCTTTCAGGTTCAAAGAGGTACGACGCTCTTCATCCATGATGCCTATTTTTATTGTGTTTTCTTTTAGGCCTAGCATTTGTTCAACTCGGCCAAACAATTCACATGAAAACGCCACTTCTTGAGGCCCATGCATTTTGGGTTTTACAATATAGATGCTTCCTGTACGGCT
This sequence comes from Vibrio tapetis subsp. tapetis, assembly GCF_900233005.1. Taxonomy (NCBI): domain Bacteria; kingdom Pseudomonadati; phylum Pseudomonadota; class Gammaproteobacteria; order Vibrionales; family Vibrionaceae; genus Vibrio; species Vibrio tapetis. The sequence goes on along the minus strand of NZ_LT960611.1, from coordinate 525,924 downwards.
ATTTTGTACTCGGCATGCTTCACGATTTTTAAGCTCGATACTCGCAATTAATGCGGTTACTGCGGCATCTACAATGCCTTCTGGTGTTTCTTCACCTTCTGCATTTATCATCAAGTCACTGCACATCAAGTGGCCTACATTTCGGATTAACAGTAGCGAACGACCATGAAGGGTGTAGTCCTCTCCTCTTTTTCCTGTAAAAGTGCGGTCTTTATTCATTCTTCTTGTTAGAGTTTCGCCACCTTTACTAAACTGTGCAGATAGTGACCCCGTAACTAACCCTAACCAATTTCGGTAAGCATCTACCTTATCTTCTGCATCTACCGCTGCAATGGAGTCTTCAAAGTCCATGATGGTAGACATGGCTGATTCAATTTGAATGTCGTTGACACTCGCTAAGTCTTGGCTGCCGATTGCTCCTGCGCTATCAATGATAATTTCTACGTGCAGACCGTTGTTTCTCAAAACAATTGACGTTGGTTCGCTTTCTAAAGAATTGGCAGCCACAAATTGTCCCGGTTTTTTAAGTCCGGTCTGGCTGCCATCAGGGAAATAAGCCAACAGGTTTTTGAAATATACGGTGTAGCTTTCAACATCGTGATGAGATCCCTCACTCAGTGGAAATGCTTGGTCTAAAAAGTCTTTTGCGTACCCAATTACGCGCTTGCCACGAGCCGGGTTGTATTTTTTACCCGGTTGCAAGCCTGCTTCTTTTTGATTAATTACGTCAGTGCCATACAGTGCGTCATATAAGCTGCCCCATCGTGCATTTGCTGCATTCAAAGCAAAGCGTGCGTTTTTTACGGGCACGACCAGTTGTGGGCCAGCAATTGTTGCAATTTCGTCATCAACGTTTTCTGTTTCAATTAAGAAATCTTCACCTTCTTCTTGTAGGTAACCGATTTCTGTTAAAAATACTCGATACTGCTCTGAACTGAATGAACGGTGTTGTTTGTGGAACTCATTTATTTGAGTTTGTAAGTCACTACGCGTTTGCAACAAAGCCTGATTCGTTGGCGTAAGATCGTTTACCAGGTTAGTAAGATCTTGCCAAAACTTGTCGGCATTCATTCCCGTTAGCGGCAACACTTCTTTGTTCACAAACTGATAGAAGCCCTGATGGATTTGACATTCCTTGGTAAGTGGTAAGTTCATGGCTTCCTTCCTTCCTTTTCATCCTTGATTCGATGTTGTTCTCATCGAGTTAACTTTCTCATTCAGTGACTTAGTTCTCTATTTGGATACTAATTGCTCACTTGTTATCTTTTACGCTTTTACTTTAACTAAAAAATAACTAAAATTTCACAAAGAAAATTACACAGTGTGAATTTTACAATATGAAAACAAACAAAAGTCTATTCCGTCAGTCGCATTTTCTAGGCACAAAGATACGTAACCTACGGAAACGTAACCATTTAACTTTGGATGATCTGTCTTCAAGGTGTATAAAACTCGACGCTGAGTACGCGCCATCAGTTTCTTATCTTTCGATGATTGAACGTGGAAAACGCGTTCCGAGTGAAGAAATGTTGGAAGTGATCGCCGCCGTTTTTCAAAAAGAAGTGAAATGGTTTCTCGATGATGCCGAGGAGCAGCAAGACATGGTGCCAGAAAAAGGCACTCGCGGCGGTATTCGCGGAATGGCTCTTGAGCCAAGCTTTTTGTTTTCCAATGAAATTCTACAAATAGCCATTCCAGAAATGCTGGCACAAACCGGAACTACCGGTAGGCAATTTGCTCACCTATTAATTCGTGCTCACCAAGAGCATCATCAAAACCACTTCCCCGATCTAGAGCGTGCTGCAGAAGAAGTCGGCAAAAAGCGCATGCCATTAAGCGTTCCCGATTTAATGGAGATCTGTACTGATATTGGCTTGAACATAAAGTGGTTTAAAGAAGCACCGCAAAGCGTCACCGACGACAATGTTCGCGGTACACTGCAAAACAAAGCGGATTCGACTGAGCGACAGCGTGTGGTTCGGTCTTATTTTGAAGCGCCTAACACCTTGCACCTTAATACGATGCTCAAGAAAGACGAGATCAGGCTGAAATACGATTTAGCCGTTAACATCGGCCATATGGTATTGCACGATGGTGATGGTGAAAAAAGTATGGTGGTGGCAGACAGTAACCCAAGTTATGGCATTCGAGATGAGAAACAAGGATCGGTTGAGCTAGATTCAACCAAAATCCTACATGCATGGCGTGATTTTGAGTGTTCGTTTTTTGCAGGTGCTCTGCTCTGCCCTCGCGTGCCGTTCAGGCAATTGCTTGATCGTAACGGTTATGAGTTAAGTGTCGCTAAGCTTGCTGGCGTGTCTGAGTCGATTGTAATGCGCCGTATGACCGCGGTTTCGCCTTATCCTCATTGGCATTATTTTGATGCGTATAATCCTGGGAAGCTTAAAGCCGTGTATCGAGGAAATGGCATTCCTCTACCGTGGGGCAACATGAAAATGGTAGAAGATCCGTGCCAGCATTGGTCGGTTTTCCGCATGGTCACCAAAGACAAAGACTTCAATACCAGTGTTGCTCAAATTTCGATCCTTCATCAAAACAATGTGCCTCACATCTACTGCTGTGAGTCGGTTAAGGTTCAAGATTTGGCCGGGAACCCGCACGTTTTGTGCAGCGGTGTTGATCTAAACCCTGCGATTTCAGCGCAAGGTCACGACGCGGTCGCCATCGCGAACATTTTGAAAGACGCTTGTGTCGAAAATGGAGGCACTGCCGTTATTCCGTTAAAAGTACGTAAGCTTCTTATGACGGTAGCGCGTATTTTGAACATTAACTGGATTGAACGCGGCATAGATAACCGCGCTCGTTTGATTTGTTCTCGCGGTGCGCAGTGTCCAAGAAAACCGAAATGTTATGCCAAAAAGCGCGCCGAAAAAGCCAAAGCCATTGACGTGAAAGCGATTCAATCTGCCACAAGTGGTAATAGGACGAAAAGCGCCATCGCACTCAGCGGTGATGATGCAAAAGCGACAGGCACAAAAAAAGCAGCAACCTAGGTTACTGCTTGAATGTTTTTTTAAGGGCTAGCTAAGTTGTTTACTGAGCTGGCTTCGCATTTTGCTGTGGCTTACGGCGACGCTGTTGGCCATTACCATTTCCACTAGGCTTATTACCTGAACGTGGTTTACCTTGGCCTGCCGGCTTTGGCGATTTTTTAAAGTTGCTGCCGTTATTCTTGTGATCACTTGACGTTGCTTCACCACCTTCTTTTGAGTTACCAGAAGATTGGCTAGCATTGTGACCAAAGTGTCGCTTATTTTTGCCCGCAGGTTTATGACCGCGTCTTGCTTCACCAGAACGTTGACCATCTTGATGATCATTTCTTGAATGATCTCTCTTCGGCTTTTTCGCTTTGACTGGACGGCTATTCAAACGCGACTCTGGCAGTGTATTAACTGGCGTAAAACCTTCCAGTTCAACACGTGGGATCAGCTTTTGAATTAAGCGCTCAATACCAAACAAGTCATCGGCTTCATCAGCACACACTAAAGAATACGCTTTACCAGACTCACCAGCACGGCCGGTACGTCCAATACGGTGTACGTAGTCTTCTGCAATGTTTGGTAAATCGAAGTTAACCACTTGCGGAAGTTGTGGAATATCAAGACCACGCGCTGCAATATCGGTTGCAACAAGAACACGAACATCGCCATTCTTAAAGCCTTCTAACGCTTTAATACGTGCGCCTTGGCTCTTATTACCGTGAATTGCAGAAGATGAAATACCTTCGTCATCTAAAAATTTACTCAGTTTATTGGCACCGTGTTTTGTTCTAGAGAATACCAGCACTTGTTGCCAGTTATTGTCTTTCACTAAACGAGCCAAAGCCGGAGCTTTACGTTTTTTGTCTACTGGGTAGATAAACTGCTCAACGGTTTTTGCTGTTGCGTTACGCGGGCTAACTGAAATTTCAACCGGGTTCTTAACCAAGCCTTTAGCCAGTTCACGAATGCTGTCTGAAAACGTCGCTGAGAACAGCAAGTTTTGACGATTCTTTGGTAGCAAGTTAAGGATTTTGCGAATATCGCGAATGAAACCCATATCAAGCATACGGTCGGCTTCATCTAGAACCAACACTTCTACTTGAGAAAACTTAACCGCATTTTGCTGATGCAGATCCATCAAACGGCCCGGCGTTGCAACCAATACATCTGAACCTTGACGCAGTTTCATCATTTGTGGGTTCGCTTTTACGCCACCAAAAATAACGTTTGAACTTAGGTTTAGATATTTACCGTATTTTACAACACTGCCATTTACTTGAGCCGCTAGTTCACGAGTTGGTGTTAATACCAAAGCACGAACATGATTGCTTTTTGCTCTCTGGCCTTTTGCTAAACGCTCTAGTATCGGCAATGTAAAACCGGCAGTTTTACCCGTACCTGTTTGCGCAGCTGCCATGACATCTTGACCTGAAATTACTGCAGGGATCGCCTTTTCTTGGATCGGCGACGGCTTATCATAGCCTTGTTCTTCAATTGCTTTCAGGATAGATGGGCATAGCCCCAAAGAGGAAAAACTCATATAAAAATCTCAGTTAACTGGAAATTAGTTGAAAGTGCTCAACAAAAGTGCGCCATTTTGCGCCTTTTACCCTTGAACAGCAACACAATTGTGACCTAAGCCCAAATTAGCCAACGATTAGCGTCTTAGTGCACGCTGAATTGAACATTTTTAACGATTACCTTAAAGAAACACCAATGAACTTGAACAAACAGTTCATCTGCCATTCAGGTTACTCTGTTTAAGATAGTCCCTAATAGCTACAAATTGTTAGCTTTATTGATTTATGAGGAACTATGAAAAGAATATTACTTACTGTTGCTTCACTGTTTGTTGGTCTTATCACTTTGTTTACTGGCCTATTCATGGCTGTGTTTATTGGCATTGCAGCGTTAATTACGGGCAAACGCCTACAAAGTAAAATGCAAAAGCAGCAACCGTTCAATTCTGATTCAAATGTGATTGAGGGCGATTATGAAGATATCAGCAGAAAGTAAACGTACCCGATTCAAGCGAGCATTACGTAAACAAACGGGGTTGGCATTTTACCTGTCAGCCGCCATTACGGCAGCCTATATTAGTTACACGCCAAGTAATGATGTGGTTTCAGATCGAAATAGTGCAAACAATCAGGTTGTACAAAAACAGGGAGATGAAACCCATGTTGACTTTTCAGATCACAAAAATGCAAATTCGCTCGCAACGATTAAAACAGAATCAGCTCGAAACTCGCCAGAAACCGAGGCCCAAAGTATAAGATTCGAACTATCTAAATTTAATGATTTTAACTCAGCGAATACTTTCTCTATCTAAAATATCAACGCCAATTTTGGCGACTTAGATCACAGTGAACTTATGTAAACTGTTACGTATTTAACTTTCACTGTGATCAGTACATTTTTCATCGCAAATTAACTTCATTATTCCCACACAAAACACGCTAGGTATTGCACCATTTTTCAAACAACTGGGTTTATCTTACTCAATATTGGTCATGTTTCAGTCACATTAATTTTACTAGCAGAATAAGCCTTTCAAACCTACAATCCCGCCACATAAAAATAACAAAAGAAAAACATTACTTACTGAGTAATGATCCCTCAATCGGCCGTAATGTACCCAACAAAAACGGCCCAAAAACGTGAAAGGTCCAAACAGCGATGAGTCCTGAAAGCTATCTTCTCGATTGGCAAACAAGCCAAACCAATTCCGAAGCAATCTCCCCTATTCTTGGTCAGTTATACCGCCACAAAGGCGTTGAAGTTACTATCTTTGGCCGTATGATGATCAATGCCTCTACGATTGATATCATCAAAGCACACCGCTTGGCACGCCGTTATGTTGGCCAAGACATCACAACAGACCAAACGCTTCCTATTATTCAACATTTAAACGAAATGTCGCTTTCCCCATGCCGCATTGACGTAGGACAATTGGCTTTTGATTATTGGCAAGATCACGATGATCTTCATAATCTTAATGACTACCTTCATACCGCACTAGACACGCCTCTTAACCAAGCACCAATGACGGAACCTAAAGATGTGGTTTTATACGGTTTTGGCCGTATTGGTCGACTACTGACTCGACTACTGGTCGAAAAAAGTGGCCAAGGCTATCCGTTACGCCTTCGTTCAATTGTGGTTCGTGGAGGCAAAAAAGGCGACTTAGCAAAACGTGCAAGCCTTCTACGCCGAGACTCTGTTCACGGCAATTTTAATGGCAGTATTACCGTTGATGAAGAACGCAAAGCACTCATTGTTAATGGTAATTACATTCAGTTTATTTACGCAAATAGCCCAGCTGAAGTCGACTATAGCGTACATGGCATTAAAGATGCGTTAGTCGTTGATAACACGGGTGTGTGGCGCGATAGCGAAGGGTTGAATAACCACTTAGCGTGTCATGGCGCAGGTAAAGTCTTACTGACGGCTCCGGGCAAAGGAGACATTAAGAACATCGTCTTCGGCGTGAATGAGTCTGTGATTAAACCGGAAGATACGATCATTTCCGCGGCAAGCTGCACCACCAATGCCATCACACCTGTACTTAAAGCAGTACATGACAAATACGGTGTGCTTTCTGGCCACATTGAAACGGTGCACTCATACACCAATGATCAGAATTTGATTGATAATTTCCATAGCGGCGAGCGCCGTGGTCGATCGGCTTCTTTGAATATGGTTCTAACCTCGACGGGTGCAGCAAGCGCCGTTGCCAAAGCCATGCCTGAACTGGCGGGCAAACTTACCGGTAATTCAATTCGCGTCCCTACGCCAAATGTATCGATGGCGGTAGCGAATTTGAATTTGGACAGCACGGTAGATAAAGATGAACTGAATGAGTATTTGCGTTCAATGGCACTCAATTCCGAGCTTTCTGGTCAAATAGATTATACCGACTCTACCGAAGTGGTTTCTACCGACATCGTTGGTTCAAGACACCCAAGCGTGGTGGATGGTGCAGCAACGATTGCTCAAGATAATCGTTGCGTCTTGTACATCTGGTATGACAATGAATTTGGTTACAGCTGTCAGGTTGTTCACTGTATGGAACAAATGATGGGGGTACGTTTTGAAACCTACCCACAGAAAACCCAATAATACTTGAACGCTAAATAACCTAACATTAAGCGTTTTCACCGTATTGTTATACTAGACCTCTGCCGGTTTTCACTTTGTTGGAAATCGGCATTGCTAGAAACCAGTAAGTACCCAATACATCGCCCTACCGACACGGCTACCCAAACAACAAATACGAGCGCTTGTCCGAATCCAGTTTTTCTACTTTGGTTTGATAAACATCAGAAAGTAAATCCGGAGTCAGCACTTGTTCGCTGCTGCCATACCCCCTCACAACCCCTTTATCAAGCAGGAGTACTTTGTCTGCGTGGCGTAATGTTCGATTGAGATCATGATTGGCCATCACCACACTCAAACCAAGCTGTGCGACCTGCTGTACCAACTCGTACATCATACTTTCTTGCCCTACATCTAACGGTGCAGCAGGCTCATCTAAAATCAATAGCTGACCATAAGGGTTCAAGGTTGGCCATATCTGAATGCACAAAGCCGCAAGGCGCACTCGTTGCCATTCCCCCCCTGAAAGCTCATTCACAGAGCGCTCCAGCTTGTCTTCCACTTTTAGCCTAACGCAAATTTCAGATACCGCTTCGGCGACGGCTTTTTGATCCGCCATTGCGGGCACCGACAAAGACAAAAAATGATGAACGTTCAAAGCAAAAGCCGGCCTTGCTTGCTGAGAAAGATACGCCCGTTTTGTTGATAGCGCATCGAGGCTCAACTTGGCAACATCTTCACCTTGAAGGTGGATTGTTCCATCACACTCTAACAAACCCGACATCGCGGCTAACAAGGTGCTTTTACCACTGCCATTTGGGCCGATGATATGCAAGATTTCGCCTTTTTCAACCTTAAAGGAAAGCGGCAATAGACGAGTGCCTACGGATAAATCATTAACGCAAATCATGGTTTTTTAATAGCATCCATATAAAGATTGGCGCACCAATCGTCGTGGTAACGACCCCTAGCGGCAATTCAGCTGAGGTAAGCGCAATTCTGGCAATGATATCTGCAAAGACCAACAATGCAGCCCCGGCAATAACGGACATCGGCAACAAATACCGATTCTCGCAGCCAAATGCTAAACGTAACAAGTGGGGAACCACCAAACCAACAAAACTAATGATCCCGCCTAACGCAACCGACATGCCCACCAGCAATGAAACCGCAAAAATTAACTGCCAACGAAGTTTTGCTACATCGACACCCAATTGTTTAGCATGCACTTCCCCGATCATCAGTTTATCGAGTTTGGTTCCTTGCCTACACAACCAGATAACAATGGGGATCATGACCAACGTTAAACTATGCTGGGGCCAACTGGTTCCGCCTATACTTCCCATTAACCAATACATGAGAATTCGTAAACTCATGTCGTCACTAAAATAAAAAGCCCAAGTGACGCCAGCACTAGATAGTATGCCTAATGCAACACCAACTAATAAAAGACGCGGGGTGCTCAAGCGCATGGTTTGTGCAACAGTCACAATGAGAAAGGTAAAAACTAAAGACCCAATAACCGCCGACAACATGTACAACTCGGGACTAGGAGCAAAAGGCAGAAAAAAGAGTACCGCGACCATAGCAAGGCTCGCGCCACCAGAAATACCCAAGACGCCCGGCTCTGCTAGCGAGTTACCGAGTAACACCTGAAGGCTAGCGCCAGAAACCGCCAGTGCCGATCCAATCGCGATCGCCGCAAGTAATCGAGGCAATCTTAATTCCATGAATAGCATTTGGTGAAGAGGCTCAGTGACGTTCATTGGAGTAATGAACACTTCACCTATCGCCAGATAAGCGAGGCTTAGTAAAACCAATAAAACAGCAGCGATTATAAAGCTGCGTCGCCAGTGATTTTGTTTTTGGATCAGTAAACGATTAAAGTCCATAGAAGCATGTTCAAGCAAAGGGGCTGATACCTTACCGATTTAGTAAAGAATTGAAAACCCCTAACACATCAAATGTATACCAGTTGTTCGTTTTCGAACTTACCTTCCGCTTCAACGACCATTAATGCCGCGCGCTGGCCGACAGCAACATTGGCATTGGGAAAGACAACGGCTTCACCGTCTGCATCTGCATAAAGCAGAGTTTCTCCGTCGAACCCTAACAACTCCCCTAGAGAGAACGCAGTAAAGTTAGCTACTTTGTCATCAAAAGTGAAACTGAAATCTTCGTGAGTACGGTTAATAGTGCGATTAACGCGGTACAGCTTAATGGACGTTATTGTGTCTTCACCACTCGATGTCGACGTCGATTCACTTCCACAAATCAAATCGATTAAGCCTTTCCTAAACCCTTCTATAAGCGACAGATCATTGCAGCCTAACTTGGCCACCTGCCCAAGCTCCATCGTCAATGCCTGGGCGGCAAAAACATGGCCAGAGTACCAACTAAATGTGCTACTCGCCGAATTGGAAAGCAACACGGCTTCAATGTCTGAGCCTGCTAGGAAATCGAACAGTGCTTCGCTTCTTACTTTATGTTCGGTATGAGGACTGACCGCAAACGTATAATGCTGAGAAGTTCGTATTGCACAGTGTAAATCAAGGTGCCAACGAAGGTGTGTAGCGGTATCTTGATAGAAATCCGTTACATACTTTTTGAGCGACTTGGCGATCACCGACTCCGTTGTTTCAGGTTTGATCTCTTCTGAAGATTCATTCGCTGTGGACGGGCCATCGAAAAATAGGCGATTAAGGTTTTCATCAATAAAGCGCGTTTCAGCATTAGTAGACGCTGGGTGAGCAATGATGAATAGGCATCGGTGCAAAGGTTGAAGCGTACCGCCAATAATGTCTTCCACCATTTGGGCGGCAAGCTCTATTGGCGCGGTTTCATTGCCATGAATGCCGGTAGAAATAATAATGTGCTTTGTATCTAAGCCGATACTGGCAGGGACAAACTCAACAACACCACGCGCTAGAAGGTTAAGTTTTGCGCCATTGGCCAATGAATGGGCGCCTTTCGCTGCATTCAATTCGAGGTTCAACGTGTCTTTTAGAAATGATTCTTGAAATATCGCGGTTTGCATAGTCACTCCAATCAGCAAACAAATGGGCACACGCCACATGTTAACTCATTGTAAACACAAAGTGTAAGGTAAGTAACGAGAACTATAACCAGATCACCAAGCTACTTTTATGCCATTCATTAACCAGTCGAAACGCTAAGGTACTAAGTACTAAGTGCTACTTCATTTTAAGAGGCAAGCCCGCCGCCACAAAAGTAACGTTGTTTGCGACTCTGGCTATTTTTTGATTCATCCACCCCGCGTGATCGACAAATTTTCGAGTGAGGTTTCCCATTGGAATAACGCCCAACCCCACCTCGTTAGAGACGAGGAAAATGTCACCTTTACACCCAGCAATGGCATTCACTAGCTCATCAACACGGCGTTCAATATCTTGGCTTCTTGCATCATCTCCTAACTCAAACAACACGTTGTTCAGCCATAATGTTAAGCAATCAACTAAAATGACATCTTGGTGAGCAAAGCAAGAGAGTAAATTTGGCACCTTGGTCGGGCACTCATGGAGCTGCCAACGCTTATCTCTTTGTTGTTGATGCAACTCGATGCGACTTTCCATTTCGGTATCAAATGAAATAGCGGTTGCAATATAATGAAGCTGCTTCTCATGTTGTGTCGCAACGTCTAAGGACTGCTTTTCTGAGTAACTCGACTTGCCGCTACGAGCGCCACCCAAGATTAAATGAATCATTATATTGCTCTCTGATATGGATTTGATTGTTTATCAACACTGGTTACCGCATTTTTTTAATGGCCGTGCTCTTCACCAAGCTTATTCACGATCGCGGAGAAGCTACACCGTAACGCCTGCACTTTCAAAACTGGCCATTTCATTGTAAAACTCAGCGGCGGCTTTAACTAAAGGAAAAGCCAGTGCAGCGCCAGTGCCCTCACCTAACCTTAGCTCTAGGTCAATAAGAGGGGTCGCCTGCAACGCATTTAATGCGCGAACGTGCCCAGCTTCTTTTGAATGATGGGCAAAGATCATGGTTTCTCTCGACGATGCGTCGAGTGACGTTGCGACTAAAGCAGCAACAGATACGATAAACCCGTCAACCAAGACAGGAACATTCTTCTTACGCGCAGCGATGAATGCGCCAACCATTTGCACAATTTCATAACCGCCCAGTTCAGCAAGAGCTTGCTCTGTATTGGCTCTGTCATGCAGGCTTAGAAACCGTTCAACACCTTGTTCAATCAGCTGTGTTTTTTTAATCAATTGCTCATCAGTAATGCCCGTTCCGACGCCCACACATTCAGCAACTGGGTGTTGTGTTACAGCCGACAATAAAGCCGTCGCACTTGACGTATTCGCGATGCCCATTTCACCAAACATAAGGAAGTTACTGCCCTGGTTAACGCAGTGTTCCACAATATTTGCGCCGTATTTCAAGCCTTGCTTAACGTCATCAATAGTCATGGCTGCTTGCTTTGCTATGTTAGCGGTACCAGAACCCAGTCGCTGCTCATGATAACTATCGCTTAACGGAAATGATTCTGGCGTGGCTAACGGAGCCAATATGCCTGCATCGACCACATGCAATTCAATGTCACTAACACGACAGAAACAGTTTATTGCTGCGCCTCCCGCTAAAAAATTCATCACCATTTGCTGAGTCACTTCACTAGGTGCAATACTCACACCCTCTGCAGCAATGCCGTGATCACCTGCAAATACCAGCATGGTTGGCTTATTTAAAGTAATACTCGTTGTCGCACTTTCTTTACCTTGGCTTTGAATCAGAGCCAATTGAAAAGCCACCTTCTCTAATTGGCCAAGCGAGCCTACGGGTTTAGTTTTGGTGTCGATGATGTGCTGAATGGTTTCGTTGAATTGAGTATCTAGCTGCGGGTACATATTTGCTTCCTTACAAAATTTAGCCATAGTTTACCTTTAACTTTAATGACAAACCATGAAATTTGTTGATTTGTCATAGACCTAGTGGGCTTTGGCTCATACTCCCACAGAAAAACATTCCTAATGTTGATTATCGTCATTCTCACATTGAACATTTCATTCTCATTTTGCCTAATTATCCTTGGCACAACGCGATTATCACGACTCAAACACGGATAGAGCACAGTTTATTGTGGCATTAAATATGCTAGATCTCCTTACTGAAGGCATCAGAACCATCAAAGGAGAAATCTATGTTATTAACCCCTAAACCTAAAAAACCAATGAGTTCAACATCTCGAAATAAAGCACCGCAATCAAAAGGTAAGCCCAAAGAAAAAGACCAATTGCCCCTTTCAATAACATGAGCATTTAAACCGAGTTAACAGTTAAGCGCCACTTGAAATGAGAGTTAGATCAAAAACTGGGTTTCTAACCACCAAATAGCCGAATTAATAAAGCAATCAGACGGAAAAACAGCAAAATTATACTAAGCTAATGGAAAAATACTACGTTTAAGTAGAACAACTATTAGTTCAACATCAAAAGGAGTGGCTATGCAAAGCCTATTTCGCCGTTTTCCGCTATACGTTACTGTAACGGCTATTGCGGGAGTACCCATTGTGCTTGCTATTATACTTGCGCTCACTTTTGTCTCTCATTTCAACACCAAAGCCAACCAGACCCTACAAGATAGCGATGTTGTCACGCTTATCGTGCTATACGATAATTTGGCTCACAACCTAGCCGTTGAGCGCGGTTTAACTGCCGGGGTATTAGGTAGCAAAGGCAAGGGGCCGCAAGTAGCCAAACTGGCAGAGCAGCGAAAGAAAGTAGATACGCACGCCTCAAATTTATTAGGCAGTCAATCTCTCCACATTGCGCCTAAGTTAACTCAAGACTTGATCCAAAACGTGAGACAACAGTTAGGCGATTTGAATGAAGTCCGTCGCCAAGTCGACACATTAAAACCAACACTCTCCCCTTTTTCGTACTACTCAAACATCAATCAGCTTGCCATAGACAACGCAGCTTTGTTGCTATCTCAAATAAGCACACCGGAAGTCAGTCGACTGGGAGAGTCTCTAATTGCCGTTATGACCATGAAAGAACGTGCGGGCCAAGTTCGTGGCGCACTGAATGGGGTTTTCGCTCGAAAATCTGCAACGGCGGGTTTATACAGCAATATTCAAAACTACCTTGAATCTGGTCACTACGCCCAACGAAACGCAACCCTAACGATGCCTAGCGAGTTCATTAATGAATTGAATAAAGCCGAAGCTAACTCGGCGTGGCAGCAAGTTGAAGATGTTCAGCGCGATTTCTTAGCACAAAAGAACACCCTTGATCGTGTAGAAGGGCCACAAGCTTCGAGCTGGTTTGCTGCCGCTACCAGCCGAATCAAATTGATTAACGGAGTTCGTAACCTCATCCAGCAAAAAATGATTACTTTGTCTGTTAGTGAGCAAAACGAAGCCACATACAATAAATACCTGACGTTAACTACCACGCTTATTTTGTCACTAGCTCTAATATTTTCTCTCTTTATATGTGTTCGAATGCTGCGTTCCACCGTTGGCAGCGCCACGAAAACTCTGGCCATCATGTCCCAAAATCGTGATTTAAGTCAGTCTTTAGATGAATCGGGTAAAGATGAGATTTCTCAGATATCCACGAGCGTGAACCAACTCACCACAAACATACGCGTGTTGTTAGGCGGTGTGACAGACACTAACGCGAATAGCCTTGAGAAGTTGGAATCGATTGTATCTGGTTCCCAACATTTGGTTCGCAGTAGCCAAGAAACATCCGGTAAATGCGCTAACATCGCAGCCGCCATGACTCAACTGACCCAATCAAGCACAGATATTGCGGGCTCAGCTAATAGTGCCTCGCTTGAAACTGAAAAAATGAATCAGCAAGTTGAGCAGTGCTTAACACAAAGTGAAACCTCTTTCGACAATGTTCAGAGCCTGTCTAATCAAATCGACGAAACGCAGCAATGCATGGAAGAGTTAGAAAAAGACGCCCAAAGCGTTAGCAGCATCGTCTCGACCATTGGCAGTATTTCAGAGCAGACCAACTTGCTAGCCTTGAACGCTGCAATCGAATCAGCACGAGCAGGTGAACACGGGCGCGGATTTGCCGTTGTGTCTTCTGAAGTTCGTGATTTGGCTCAAAGAAGTAAAGAGGCCACCGAGGACATCAGCGCCTTACTGGACAAAATTTCGACCAACACCGCACGTGCCGTTGAAAACATGCGTAAGAGTAATGATGCAAGCCAGCATACCTTCACTTCGGTTAATTCGGTAAAAGACAGCGTTTCGCAGCTTGAACATGTTATCGAAGCCGTGGGTGAACATATTAATAGCATCGCAAACGCCACTACCGAACAATCAAAAGCCAGTGAAGCGGTTGACCAAGATATCGATAACCTTAATGAAATTTCGGATAGAACGGGCAGCCTAGCATCTGAGATGACGAACACGGTTATCAGCTATCAGCAAGAAGTCGATAAAGTGCAGAGCCAATTAGGAGAGTTCAAACTGCATACTTAACCGCATAACGTAATAAGGCTGTGCACTCGTGAGCATTTTGCTGGTAATTTATCCTATATAATCTCAAGACTATCTTCCTTTGTGGTCACGAGATGCATAACATTAACCAAAATATTTCCGTCATGATTGCTGGCGCCAGTGGCCTTATTGGGCACAGTGCGCTGGTTCAATTGCTGTCGGATAACAACGTCACCTCTATTCACGCGCTCGTTCGCCGCTCACTCAACATGACTGATACAAAATTAGTCGAACATCAGAACAGTACTTTGTCCCTCACTCAGTGGGATGATAATACTGAACCACCAGAATTAGGGCTTATCTGCCTTGGCACGACTCTCAAAGATGCGGGCAGCAAACAAGCACTGAGCCATATAGATTATGATCTCGTTTGCCAAGTAGCCCATGCCATGAAACTTGTTGGAACAAAAAGGTTGGCGGTTGTTTCGAGTGTCGGTGCACATCCTCATTCACCCTCTCACTATTTACGCTGCAAAGGGAAAATGGAACAAGCACTAAGAGGCTTAGGGTTTGAACGCCTTGTGATTGTAAGGCCAGGGCCACTGTCTGGAGAAAGAACCAAACCTCGCAGGGGTGAAATCATCAGTGAAAAACTGCTTTCGCTTGCTCGCCCGTTATTAATCGGCCCATTTACCAACTTTCGCCCTATCTCTGGAGACGACGTTGCAACAGCAATGCTGTATAGCCTACTTCAAACCGACAGCGACTTTGGCGGAACAACCCAAGTACTCGACAGTAAAAAAATGTGGGCATTATTAAACAAATACCGATAATAAGTACGAATAACATACGAACCTGGTGATAATACAATCAATTGTATAACCAAAGATTATATCTAATCACGATCGCGACTTTGTGATCTAAACCACTACCAGTAATCTACCGCCATAGAATTTCATTCTTTATATGACTTACCGAGTAGGTATTTATAAAATCTACCACCAAATTTAAGGATTACGTTTATGTCAGTGGCTGTTATTGCGAATCTCGCTGTTTTTGCTGCCCTTCTTTTCTTTCTCAGTTTGCAGCAGAAAAAAGGCTCAACTCTTTCACGCCAAGTACTTTTTGGTTTAGTTCTCGGTAGTGCTTTTGGCCTCGGATTACAACTTATCTACGGTGAAGGCCATAACGCCATTGCCGCTAGCC
Source organism: Vibrio tapetis subsp. tapetis (assembly GCF_900233005.1). Taxonomy (NCBI): domain Bacteria; kingdom Pseudomonadati; phylum Pseudomonadota; class Gammaproteobacteria; order Vibrionales; family Vibrionaceae; genus Vibrio; species Vibrio tapetis. The sequence continues at coordinate 510,171 of NZ_LT960611.1, read as the reverse complement.
TAGAATGGGTGAATGTTGTCGGCCGTGGCTATGTTGGCTTGCTTAAAATGATCATCATGCCATTGGTTTTGGTTTCTATGATTGCCGCCGTGGTTAAACTGGAAAATTCTGGTTCACTCGGGAAGATCAGCGGATTAACCATCTCTGTTTTGCTCGTCACCACGATGATTTCTGCCGTGGTTGGTATTGCGGTCACTCAAGTATTTGGTCTAACAGCAGAAGGATTAACCGAAGGCGCTCGTGAAACGGCTCGCATCGCTACGCTGGAAAACCGCATTGGTAGTGTCGCCGACTTAACGATCCCACAAATGCTAGTGAGCTTCATTCCAACCAATCCGTTTGCTGATTTAACCGGCTCACGCTCTACGTCGATTATTGCTGTTGTGATTTTCGGTATCTTGACGGGTATTGCAGCTCGTAAGGTGATGATTGAAAAGCAAGAGCTTGAAGCGCCAATTCGTACCTTTGTTGAAGCTGCGCAATCTATTGTAATGCGCCTAGTGAAGATGATCATGGCCCTCACGCCATATGGCATCGCAGCTCTTATGGCTAAAGTTGTAGCGACGTCTAGCGCGTCTGACATTCTTAACCTACTTGGCTTCATCGTAGCTTCTTACGTAGCAATCATTCTGATGTTCGTTGTTCACGGTATTTTGGTTTCGTTCGTTGGCGTAAACCCAAAAGAGTATTTCCAAAAAATCTGGCCTGTGCTGACTTTTGCATTCACGTCTCGAAGTTCAGCAGCAACGATTCCACTGAACGTAGAAGCTCAAATTACCAAGCTTAACGTACCACCAGCAATTGCTAACTTGTCGGCTTCATTTGGTGCGACGATCGGCCAAAACGGTTGTGCCGGTATCTACCCTGCTATGCTGGCTGTAATGGTCGCTCCAACCGTCGGTATCGACCCAATGGACATCAACTTTATTCTGTCTTTGATTGCCATCATTACAATCAGCTCATTCGGTATTGCCGGAGTGGGTGGCGGCGCAACCTTTGCAGCGCTTATTGTCCTACCAGCAATGGGCTTACCAGTAACAATCGCCGCACTTCTGATTTCGATTGAACCATTGATTGATATGGCCCGAACTGCGCTTAATGTATCCGGTGCGATGACAGCAGGTACGATTACGAGCCGTCTGTTAAAGAACAAAGATAAAACGCCAGAGCAAGAAGCTCAACAAGCGTAATACCTTAGCAATAGACAAAACAAAACCGGCACTTCAAATGAAATGCCGGTTTTTATTTGCTCGGTCAACTCAATAGGCAATATCACGAATTGAGTTTAAATATTCGTTTCTACCACATGAGATCATCTGGTACGACGAAATCTGCGTATGGGTCATCTTCTGCTGGAATCTCTTCAGCCGTGCTGTTTTCGATAACCGTCTCTTCGTCTCGCATCAGAATTTTCTTTGCCACAACGCCTGGGATAACCGCATAGCCGCCGTCATAGCGTGCAATAGCAAGAATGCCCTTGACTAATTGAGTATGAATTAAGCTCTCTACGTACATCGACTTAACCAATGTACCATCGGTAAAGTTGTACTTAATATCGCCTTCTTTTAGTTCAAGCTTATTCATTTGCACAAGTTGCTTCACTTGAGCTTTGAACTCTCTCGCCAGCTGTTCATCTTTACGTTGTTGATTCAGCGCTTTGTCTTTCTCAAGCTGCGCCGCTTTATTCGCTTCTACTGCCTCGACGGCTTCTCGCTTTTGGACTCGAGACTTCTTAGCACCTTTCTTTGCTTTTTTCAGCTTCTTCTCGTTGACTAAACCAGCTTTAAGCATTTGTTCTTGTAGCGTTAACTTTGCCATCATCTTTCCAAGTTAGAACCTTCTTCCCTAATTGTCGCATGACTCAAACACTGAATACAACTAAGGAAACGATGCGCAAACATTCATTCGGAACCATTATTTACCCTATAGCTCACAAAACCAAGATGACTAATTCCGTTTATAAGGTTGATAATTGCTCATTTTGAAAGATACTTATTAAATGGGTATCCGTCAGAAATGGCGTTAATCAAGGAGCTAGCTGAGTATGGGCATGACTTTTACTGACACAACCGGGCTAGATATAGCGACCGTGCAACTGGTATTTGAACATATAGATACGCCCATCATAGTTTCAAATTTGGCGCGCCAATTCGTTTATATGAACCCAGCGGCAAGAGATTTGTTTGGATACAGTAACAACGATGTTGTGGGAAAAAGCACCATTGTTCTTTATGCCCACGACAGTGATTATGATAAACAAGGACTGCGCCGCTTTAACGCCCACACAAATTATTCAGAATCAACCGACACCGTCGATTACAAAAATTCAGATGGCCACATTTTCAAGGGTCAGTTGTCTGGTGGCGCTATCAAGGATCAAGACGGCAAACCACAATTCTTCGTAGCCATCATCAAAGATGTTTCCAATAGAGTCGCCGCCGAAGTCGCGCTTAACAAACTGCACACCATTACATCCTCACGAGACTTGAACTTTGAACAACGCGTCAAAGCCATTTTGAATTTAGGCTGTGAGCATTTCGGTTTACCTATCGGCATATTCAGTAAGATTGATAACCAAAAATACGTCATTCAATATGCCGTCCACCCTGATGACGCACTGGACAGTGGATTAACGTTTGACCTTGGGGCAACCTACTGTAGCCACGTTTACCAAGCCAATGATGTTCAAGGCTTTAACCATGTTTCACACAGCAGGATCGCCACTCATCCGTGTTTTAGTAATTTTGGGTTAGAAGCCTACTTAGGCGCTCCAATCTTTGTTGATGGAAAGAGGTTTGGCACGCTCAACTTCTCTAGCCCGGAATCTACGCGTTCTTTTACTGGGCAAGATGTTGAGTTAGTGAGAATGTTTGCCGAATGGGTTGGACATGAACTGGCAAGAAACAATGATATTAGCGCCTTAAAACACGCTCATGATCAACTAAAAGTGGTGGCGAATACCGATGCTTTAACTCAACTTGCTAATCGAGGCTGTACGGAGTGCATTCTAAAAAAACAAGTCAGCCTCTCACTCCAATACGAAAAAGATCTGGTGGTGGCGATTTTCGATTTTGATCACTTCAAAGCCATTAACGATAATTTTGGCCACAATGCCGGAGACGCTGCACTTAAATACTTCTCTCGACTTGTTTCTGAGTTTTGCCGGGCAGACGACGTCTATGGGCGCTGGGGCGGCGAAGAATTTCTCGCTATTTATCCTAATACCAACAAAGCCGGGGTCGAAATATTACTCAACCGATTACTGGTCAAGCTCAAAGAAAAAGGCATTGATTTCGAAGGTGAAATGATACCGCTAACGGTAAGTGTCGGAGTCGCTCAACTGATTAAAAATGACAATGCAGGAAGTTTAATCAGCAGGGCCGACAATGCATTGTATCGAGCAAAAGATAAAGGTCGAGATAGAATTGAGTTCAGTTAAGCCAGACGCTTTTAAATCAAATAACTCTTCGTTTATTTAGCGTTCAACTGACAAATAAAAATCAGCACATAGAACCAAACAATTCTATGTGCTGAATATAAGGTTTAGCGCACGTATTACGAATACGCTAAAGCGAAAAGGCTATACGATTAAACGTAGTACGCTTCCACTGTGCCTTTTAAGGTGATCAACATTGGCTGGCCACGGCGATCTAACGCTTTTGGTGATGGGATTTTAACCCAGCCTTCACTGATACAGTATTCTTCAACATCAGAGCGCTCTTTACCATTTAGGCGGATACCGATTTGATGCTCAAAACATTCAGCGACATGATGCGGGCTACGAGGGTTACCTGCTAGGTGATCCGGTAGTGTTGGTTTAGATGTGTCTGTCATGTTCATGCTCTATAGATAATAAAAAGTGCGCCATTGTAGTCAAATTAGCCTTAGGCCTCAAGCGTTGATAGCTCTCAAGTATTGATGTTCTTCAGCTCAGAGTGTCCCGGTTGTCTGCCGTTGTTTTTATATCAACCAGAAGTAACCGCATCACTTTTTGAAAGGCCATAAATCGCATGGTTGATCACTCGGCCATTAAGGTTTTCTCTGTTGGTGATAATGCCTTCTAATTTCATTCCCAAACGTTCACATACCGCTCTGCTCGGGGCATTACCTTCACCAGCGGCAATCTGTACTTTGTCCATACCAAGATCTGAAAAAGCCATATTAATCAGTTTCGATACAGAACGAGTAATAATCCCCTTCCCTTGCTGTTTCTCACTCAGCCAATAACCAATTTCTGCTACTTTCAAATTATGATCGATTGAATTGAAACTAATATTCCCAACCAATTCATCATGGTAGATCATGGCACAAACCATCCCCTTCCCTTCCCTTCCGAATATTCAAGTAAAGACTTACGAATGAAGGCTAGAAAGAAAGCCTCTGAGTTTCCATGAGGGGGCCAAACTAACCATTCTGACAAGTATTCCTGCTGTGCCGTGACGATTTCCAAGTAGTTCTTAGCAAATGATGGCTGGACAAGCGCTAGCTTTAATTCACCATCTACATCCAGTGTAAACATATATTTTCCTTTATTGGTCGCTTGCTGAGTCATTATATAGAGCGTTGAGGTAACAACGTTTTTATGAATTGGATCTTGCTATTTTCTTTTGTGCCATTGTCCTCATAACCGTTAATTTGATAACCACTCGATATAAGCAATTGAAGCATTGCCGGGTATTGATTCATCGACTTAACGCTGATAGACGAGTAACCGGAGTTAAAAGCCCACGATTCTTGATTCTCTCGCAATATGGTCGCAATACCCTGCTTTCTATAACGAGGAACAACCCCACCTAACCAGCTGTAAAACTCGCTGTCAGACAGTGCATAACCAATTTTATAAGCGACGGGGACATCATCGACTTTTGCGATCAAGATCAAGTGGCACGTATTCGTGAGTCTTGATGCTAAATAGTTAAAGGTTGTTCGATCGTCAAACTCAGGGATCTGATGGTTAATCGCGATAACGTGATCTATTGTCCCAGCTTCACAGGTGATGTTCATGCCAAACCCCTTCAAGACCATGATAATTAGAACAATAACACATGTTACACAACCCATTGACTCGCTGTCAAAACGGATTTAAATCACATTGCAACCGCTTCAATTTTGTTCCCATCTAAGTCGCGAACAAATGCAGCATAGTAGGTTTCACCATATTCAGGGCGAAAACCTGGCTTGCCTTCGCACGTGCCACCTTGTTCAATCGCAACTGAATAAAAGTGATCAACGGCTTCTTTGTTTAGAGCATTAAATGCGATATGTGAACCATTTCCCATGGACGCTTGGCCTTCGTTCGGGCTACCGACCCAAAATTCAAACTGTTCACCGTATGCTGCCGTAACACCTTCAATATAGTGGGCTCGTTGAATAGAGAGCGTTGCCAAAACCGCATCGTAGAATCTTACTGCTGTTATTATATTTTTAGTGCCCACAGACACGTGGTTTAAAATCATTAACTTTTCCTTACGAACTATTCGAATAAATAAGGTTGAAATACATTATTAAGCATACGTTACATAGAAGAAATAACCGGTAATGACGCAACTCATTAGAATCACAAACGACCTGATATATTGTTGAGGCAGCTTCATGGAAACAAAAGCTGAATAATAGCCCCCAATCAATGTCCCCACTAATACAACGCTTCCTTCAAACCACGCGATGGAGCCATTTAGAACAAACAGAATGATAGCGATAACAGAAACAGCAGATGAAACGACCAACTTTATTCCATTCATGATGTTAATATTAACGTGGCCACACAACGCCAAATAGCTCAATACAATAATACCTAAACCAGCATTAAAAAAGCCACCATACGTACTCACACCCAATAAAGTAAGAGGTAATATTAAAGGTTTAATTTTAGAGGCGTACTTGTACTTTGCAGTATGTTCTTGTAACCAGGTATTGGCTTTTGAACCAAACATAAATAACACAGACGCGAACAAAAGAAGCCAAGGGATTGCTTGCTGAAATGCCGCTTCAGATGTATTCAATAGCCAAAACGCACCGAATGCGCCACCGATTGAACTAAGCAAAATAGTTAAGGCAATCTCTTTTTTGTGATTACGCAACTGATGCCTGAATGCATACGCGCCACTTAAATAACCGGCACAAGACGCAAATGTATTGGTAGCATTAGCAACAAGCGGAGGAACTCCGACAAATATAAGCGCAGGAAACGTAATAAAGCTGCCACCACCCGCGATAGAATTTAGAATACCACCCGCTAACCCTGCAATAAAAAGTAAAAGAAAATCTTCCATAACTCACTTACTCCAATTTGCCCTCGCTATTTTTCGGCTTGTACCATTGCCATGCTTTTGATTAGCTTACACGCATGAAATAGCACAAACAAGAAATAACTGTTCATTTATACAGCTACATTATTAAAGTGAGACATAGTAACAAACCCAGCAGTTACGTGCATAATTACAACATCTAACGGCTGTATAGCACCTTATTAAACTAAATACCGCCCGTAGACACTTTGTAATAAACGACGCCGAACAAACTCGCAAATACCAGCACGGTTATCGCGACTTTCAACCAAATAAATTTCATCTCAATTGCTCCTTAATTTTACTCACTACCAATTTATTGGCATGTATAGCCGAACATCTTTACCGTTCGCACATATCATTATTGGTTGTATTACTGCGCTTTCCGATCGACTCCTCAATCAAGAAGCAACAGCAAACGGCAAACGGCAAACGGCAAAAAATGGCGGCATACACGTTTAACTTAGCCCTTGTACGTGAAAGCTACTCCCTGTATTTGGCTGCCGTTATAAACTCTCCAAATGTCTCACACCAAACAATAACCGTGTTGTAATCAGCTATTTGAATATTTTGTGGAACTTCAACAACAAAGTTTTCAAAGGTCTTAACATCTCCCACCAGTGCCATATTGAATTTTAACCGATTAAAGTCATCTTCAGTTTCGACAAACTCAGTTGAGAGGTAAAGCTTATAATCAGGGCCAGGTGCTAGGCTACCCATCAATGATATGACGTCAGAACCAAGAGAAACCTGCCCTTCTCCCCAATGAAATGAATCGCTGTCTTTGAGATCTCTTACGAATGTGGCCGAATATTGCGCATGAGATGACAGGTTACTCACTTCCGACTGAGTGGGCGATGTAGGCGCAATCAAAATGGGCAACATATAAATCCCTAGCACAAAGCCAAATACACCGACAGACAAGTGAGTAACCAAAAGTATTGCAATCTTTCTCATTTTAAAAGTACGTCCCTGACTAGTTAGAATTAGGTAATGAAGTGTGAACGTTCGCATTCACTGGAGTTTATTGAAAAGTAATTTCTGTAAAATGTGGGTTCTCAATGAGAACTTCTAGTTTCAAAATCTTTGACAGTTCAATGAGTTGACCATCCTCACCGACATCGACTTTAATGCATTCATTGCGTTGTTCATTTCGTAACGTGTCAAGTGCCACCCCCTCTACAGGTTCACCGGCTTTCATCGTTAATCGAATGGGGTAGCGATATAGGCACACTATTTCTATATAATCGTATTCACTGCAACTTATCATAAGACTCACCTTTGATAATTGAACACTTAATGTAAGCTTGAATAGTACTGATTGCAATTATCTCGAGAGACTGCGTATTTCGGCGATTCCGATCGGGCGTTTCGGTTTAATCCGATCACCTGACCCTGCCGTTTTTCTCTACCTCTAGTTTTACTCTAACTGATCGGATTGCGCCAGTTTTCTCATTGATTCCCCTCCTAGTTCTAATCGGTGGCTGTTATGGATTAATCGGTCTAAAACAGCATCAGCAACCGTGGCGTTACCTATCATGTTGTACCATTCTTTTACAGGAAGTTGGCTTATCATCATCGTGCTGCTGACCTGATATCTGTCTTCAAGTAACTCCAGTAAATGACCTGCATGATCCTGAGTGAGCTTTTCCATTCCCCAGTCATCTAGGACGAGTAAGCCTTTTTTCGATAGTGCCAGTAGCTGTTTTTGATATGTGCCGTCAAGACGGCCTGAACTTAGATCATCCAGTAAGCGACTCAAACGGTAATATCGAACGCTATGTTGCTGCTCGCAAGCCTGAGCCGATAAAGCGCAAGCGATATAGGTTTTTCCTGCTCCTGTAGGGCCAGTGATCAAGATATTTTGATGTTTGTGCAGATAGATTCCTGTCAGAAGTTCACTCATCTGACTCCGCATTAGACCTCGCCCTTCTTTGTAAATAATTTGGCTTGCCTGCGCATCTACTCTGAGCTTGGCTTGTCGCTTGAGCCTTTGGATCTTAGTTTGGTTTCGGTCCATCAACTCACTCTCTAGAAGTAAGCTTAACCTTTCTTCGAACGCTAGCTCTGCGTAAGTGGATAGCTGCTCACGTTGCTGCTCTAAAGCTTGTGCTGCATGACCAAGGCGAAGTGCTTTTAGTTGTTCATTTATCTGGTTCATTACGTACTCCTAGTGGTAAAAGTCAGGGCCACGAACATTGCTGTGCTCTATGTTGGGTGTGGTTTGAGTTTCTGATGAGAGTTGGCCTTCCCGATGGTTTACTAACAAGTTTTTGACGAACTTAAGATAGGGTTTATTGATTAGAAGCGCATCCTTACAGGCTTGCTCTAGACGAACATCACCGTATTTTTTACTCAGGTTCAATAAGCCAAGACAGCTACGATAAGCTTGTTCAGGGTGTGCCTTTTTCATCAATTGAACATTCACCATTTCACGAGTTGCAGCGCCAATATGTTCTCCCCAGCGCAATAATCGTTCAGGAGACCATTTCTGATACCGATGGTTGCTGGGCATGTGTTCGGGGTAAGTGCTTATCCCTCGTTCTTTTGGGCTACATGGATGTTGTGAGACTAGGTTTCCTTGATAATAAATGCGTATCAAGCGGGAAGTGGCTTCAAGTTCAACATGTTGTCCCACTAACTGGTGAGGCACAGAGTAGTAATGTTTTCTGTACTCTATGTGGTAGTCAGGCCCAACTTTCGCCCGCTTAGTTTCGGTATAGATGTAGCGTTGGATTGGAAGTGGTCTCAATGCTGGTTTATCTAACTGCTCGAACAGTGCCTGACGGCTGGCTCCTAGCTGTTTCATTTCCCTTTGGTTCAAATCATTCATTAGCTCACGGATGGCTAGGTTTAACTCTTTGAACGTGTGGAAGGTATTGTGTCGTAGTCGCATCATTATCCAACGCTCAACAATGAGCACTGCATTTTCAGCTTTTGCTTTGTCTTTAGGTTTGTATGGTCGAGCAGGCATGACAGCCGTCTGGTAATGGTTAGATAGTTTCTGGTAACTATCGTTGAGCTGAGGTTCATAGCGGTCATGTTTAGTGACAGCCGAACGCAGGTTATCAGGGACTAACAACCTTGGAACCCCGCCGGAGTGTTCGAAGGCATTGGCATGGGCTTCCAGCCAGTGTTCTAGTTTTTGACTCTCACTTGCTTCCACGTAGGTATAATTGGATGCACCAAGAGTGGCAACAAAAACCTGGGCATGACGGATCTCTCCCGTGTCAGGGTTAACGACTGGGATCGTTGGGCCACAGTAATCAATGAACAGCTTGTCACCTGCGATGTGGGTCTGTCGCATGCTACGCTTCTGCTTCTTTAACCAACGCATGTAATGTTCACAGAACTGAGTATAAGCGTAGGCTCGCTCCTGATATTGCTCGTAATATTCTTCCCACAACAGCAGTTTCGTCATGCCTTTTCTTTTTAGTTCCGTACAACAGTTAGCGAAGTTTGGCATCGCTTTGGCTTTATTCGCTCCTTTTGGGTGATAAAGCGCATTGGTTAACTCTGTATCTGAACAACTATCAGGGAGCGGCCAACCTATTTGGCTTTGATTAAAACGACTGATGATTTCAGATACGGTCGCACAACCAATTTTCAGACAGGAAGCGATATTTCTGTGTGACAATCCGCACTCGAATTTAAGGCGTAAAACCTCTTTGATTTTTGTCATTGGTGTTCTCTTTTTTGGCATCATCACTTCCTAGTTGTATACGACTACTAACAAGGATAGCGACTGGTTGATTTAAAAGAGAAAAAGGGAGGGTTTCGGAGTATCCGATCAGTGATTTCGCTATTCCGATCGCCCATTTCGGAGTTTGGGCTAAAGTGATCGGATTATTGCGGAATGAGCGATCGGTTTAAACCGAAACAGGTGATCGGATAATGCCGAAATAGGTGATCGCAATGCTCCGAAATACGCAGAGACGCAGGCAATGCATGTCGTGATCCTCTGTGGATATATTAGGGTCGCACGACTCTCAACGCAGGCCATTGAGCCAACCAACCTTTTGAGGTTACACGATGGTCAAAAACATCTCGGTGACGCTTCGGATTATGCGTAACTTGTAAATTGAACAAAGATTCAAAGCCAAATGCTGACACACACTCATAATTACCATCAATTAGCTTACGAATGGCAACCGCCGTTTCTTTCTCAGGCCAATAACCCATTGCATCAATCGAGCTAAGATAGGGATTATCACCATTACGTTCATGCATGTTAGCTTGATTTCGTACTTGCCAGTTAACTTGAGGCATCATCTCATGCAGCTTGGCTTCATATTCTAGATACCTATTCGTATCACGCTCGTTAAGATCGAAATAGATCACATCAAGATCATTTAATAAGGTCGGAGATTGTTTTTGATGAAGATGATCCCAAATTAAATTTCGAACAAAACCAGCCGCTAAATAGCATTGGGGCAAATTGAGTTCATATACACACTCAAGAGCTAACACCCGCAATGTATCTTGCTTAATTAATCTTACAATTCTATCCATGTCCTTTACGCCGTACCCATTATTCATTAAATACACTCAATCAAGTAAATGGAAAGACCAAGTTTAGAACGCCCTAACCATTAAAATTGGGGGAAGTTTCAGTGAGAATACTTGTTATACGTGCGGTTTGAACTTCTTTGTCATGCCTTGACAGGATGGAGAAACAAGCTTGTATCCCAACTTTTGGTAAAACGCTGGTTCGTCCGCAATCATTGAAACATACGAACCTTCTAAAGCAACTTGTGATAAATAGTTGTCTATATACTCCATAACATTTCTTCCTAGGCCTTTACCTTGATAAGTTGGATTAACGGCTACATCCACAACCTCAAAGTTACACGCACCATCACCAACGACACGCCCCATTGCAATCAATACACCACTATCTCGCACTGAAATTCCATACAGGCTATTTGGTAATGCAATGGTCGCAGCCTTTAAAGACTTTGGTGATAAGCCTGCTGTCACACGCATTGCACAAAATTCATCCGGGCGTGGGACGTTTTCTTCATATGTAATATTCATGTAAACCACTCCTTTTGACAATCTTTTGGAGCATACACGACACAACTGTATAAATAAACAGTCATCAAGATATTTGGAAGATCGGATGAGGCTGCAGGCGAGGTCTACTCGTTGGGGTCAACTACACGATCAGGTCGTAGTACTTGTTATGTGCGTTATTGTTTTTTCGTCTTATGCCTATATTCAGACAGCGACCAAGTGAGCAAGCCTAAAGTCACCCCAAGAACTAACAACACTACAATAGATAAACCGAAACCAAACTAAAAGAGCCATGGGTTATGAGCGACTTGTTACGCCTGTTCTAAAACGTGCTCTACAAAAGCTGATTTTTTTAGGCGATATTGATCTCGAGACCAGCCAACACAAGACATTTTGAGTTCATTGTATTGTTGAACTAAAGAGGGATTTCTACGGAGTTTATCCCTAAACCGCAAAAAACACTCAAATTCTGAGCCATTAGCAACTATTTGAAACGCGACATCATCACCTGAGGAACTTTCCAACATACAGAGCTCGGCCGTCCTCAACGTATCGGCTTTTTCTTCGAAACCTAAAATTGTAAGAGTCTTCACAGCGTTCTCAAGGTCTTTGCCATTAACCCCTATAAATATATCTAGATCACCTTTAGAAACAGCCTTTGGTATTGACGAAGCGCCTATATGCTCAACCACCGCATATGGCAGTAAAGCCTGTATCTCACCTTGATATTTTCGATACCGTTCTTCGCAAAACACCTGATATTCGTCGGCGCTATAAAACTTCATATTATCTCCCAAAAGGCATTTTATCTCCCAAAAGGCATTTTGACTTCCAAGCCAACAGCATTAAACATCGCCTTTTCGCCTAAGATCTGCATGTACTCACTGGCTCCCATATATTCCCCTTGCTCTCGTCGAATGCCCTCTGGATATTGATGAGCAACTCTTTTTGAGATCATTAGTAATGACTAGTATCCCTACGATTCCAAGCGTAATAACCAGATCTAGAAACAGTTGAGGATTTACACATCAATACGATTGGGAGGTGGGTTTTATACTTCGCTATGAATCCAAATTTCGTCGATTTTCTTCAGCCGCGAATCGTTGCCACTTTTTTTAGCAAATCATCCTCCAGCTTCAGCGGTTCATTTTTACGCTCAAGCTCTGCAATTCGACTAGATTCCGACCTTGACTTAGGTAATGGCTTTTCTTGCGCTTATCTCCCACAATAATCCCTTCACGATACACCTTACGTCACCTCGATAGCATGTAAGGATGGATATCTAATGACTCTGTGGCAGAGATACCAGAGCGAAGTCAAAATTCACTTCAAATATTCGAAATGTTGTAGATTTCTTTTGCCAACGGTTCCTTGTTCATTTTTCCCCGTGCTTGTTACTGAATTATAACGCTTTGCTATATAGCAGCTAACTATATAGCAGCTAAGTACCGCGAAACTCAAGCAAAGCCACGTAATCACCAAACTCACCAAACTCACCAAACTAAAAATGCAATACATTAGCTGTCTGTTTGAGCCATTTATTAGGCTAACTTGAAAGTCGACACTCTCCAGTAAACAATAAGCACCACCAAAAAAATCCAAGGCATTGCGTACCACCAATAGTATGAAGATTGACTTCCTGTAAGGTAAAAATAAGCAATTAAGACAACGCTTAAGACTAACGAGGCACTATATGCAAACCACAAAGCTACACAAATATCATTAGTGAGCTTGGAAACCGTAACACCACGGTCTGCACAACCCAAAAAAAGCAACCAAAAACCAATCGCTCCTCCGACTGTAATGTGAATAAATGAAATAGGAACTAAGACCCAAAGTGACATATGTATTTCCTTGAGAGGCCTAACGCTAGCTTAAATTGCAAGCAATGAAATCGAATTTTCTGCATTGCACCGTAAACACCAAACTGATTTGAACCAAAAATGGCACACGTTGCTATCCAGCTTAACTATTGCACATCGAGTTGAAAGCTTATTGTTCACAAAAATGCAGTACGCTTTTGATTACTCACTGACTTCAACTTTTGAAAGTGGAAATAAATAATAACAACGTACACCAATTAAAATATATAAGGTTAACTGCGTAATACGCGAGCCATTTAACGCCTGCGATAAGGTGCGCCCTACTGAGCTAACAAGGCGCCCGAACTTCATACCCAAAATGCCGAGTGTAACACGTCACCTTGATTGCCTTATTAGCTTTCTCGCATTCAAATCATATTAAACCGAGAAAGCAAAATGATTGAAAGTGAAGCAACCAGCAAAGCACTTGCAAACTCTAGGGCAGTAATTGATGTTAATGAACTTAGCTCTACGATTAAATATGATGTTATTGAATAAGAAAGCCCAGATATGACACTTAGAATATATTTCTCTTTTGATAACCCTCTCTCAACACCAGAGATTCTACTCGCAACAAACGCGCTAACAACTAACACCAGTAGATTATTTGCATATAATGGTTTGATCGAAAAGAAGTCATTTATATAAATTCCGGCAACGATTAGTACGCAGTAAAACAGCAAATAGGAGAAGCTCAACCTCATGGATTACTTCCTCCGTTCCAATTCACGTGCATATTTTTGTGTTTCTTTATAAGAAAACTCATGGATACCTATTAAAGCGATTGATACGATAAGAACGACTACGTTTCCAGTACTTGCACCTTGCTTAACAATACTCCAAGCTGATCCACCAACTCCATATGCTCCTGGATTAGCACCCAGAAGACTTGACCATCGATTAAAATCATTATGGAGCTGTAATACTTCCTTTAGTTCACTAGTAGTTAAAGACCACTCACCCCATTGCGGATTAACTAACACATCAGTACATTTTGTTATTAGTCTACTTTTTAAATGACCAGATGAAAGCCTCGAAATCAATCGCATAACCTGCTGTTTTGACTGATTATCTAAGCTTCGATAAAGTATTGTTCCAGCCATCGACTGTGCAATCAACAGATGATCACCTTGGATATGATGCTTTGGAATATCTAACACAGATGCAAGCTTAAACAGTGCTTCCGTATTAGACTTTGGTAGTTCATATTTTAATTGTTTTACAAAATTAGTCATTTATCATCCTCCATTGTTGTCATTGAATCAGACGATAATATATGACTATTCTATTGACATATTTGAACTTAGAGAAAATGCGACTAATTTCACAAGAGAGCTAACGCTCGCCTCAGTTGTGAGCAACGAAAGCGGACTTCCTGCATTGCACCGTAAACACTAAACCAATTTGAACCAAAAATGCCACGCGTTGCGAATCAACTTGAAGCGATTGTTAGTTACCCGACTCAAAGCGTAGTGCTAACATTTGTACACACACATCTAAAAGGAATATGTCATGGACACTAAAATTCAATTTCGTGTTGATGAAGAGACCAAACGCCTAGCACAGCAGATGGCTGAGAGCCAAGGTCGAACACTTAGCGATGCTTGCCGTGAACTCACTGAGCAACTAGCTGAACAACAAAGAAAAACATTATCGCATGATGCTTGATTAACAGAACAAATAAACCTTGCATTTGAGAACTATGACTCAGGTAAAGCCGTTTTTGTTAGCCACGAAACAGCTAGGCCTCAGATGGAAGAACGTAAAGCAAGAATCCGTAATCGAGGTACTCAATGATTTTGTGGGATGAGGAATCTCTGAACAATCGCGAGAAGATCTTTGAGTTTTTATGGGGGTCAGCGTGATGGAATACGAGGGCGACTACTGATCATTCCAGAGATTTCGATGATCATCTCCTACTGGGTTGAAGGTGACATCATCCGTATCATGCGCGTGCTACATCAAAAGCAAAAATTTCCGACGAGCTAACCTCCGGCATTGGGAAACTAACGCTTTACTCTTGCGAATCCCCTCATAATTAACCATAAAAACAATGAGGTAGACGCGCACCGCCGCCTTTGATCTAATGAATATCGCCAAACACACATTTTGATCAAATGGGCTCACGATGCGCGATATTCAGATTCTACAGCAAACCTTACAAAACCAATGCCCCTCGATTCACAAAAAACGGCTTAATTCTCTGATACTTGCCACAAAGAGCGTGCTTGATGGCTCTGATTTAACCCTGACTAAGCTAGGTCGTAAACTAGAAACGAATACCACGGTAAAACATGCAATTAAGCGTGTTGATAGGCTACTTGGAAATCGCCAACTCCACCGTGAAAAAGACCTTATTTATAAATGGCATGCCCACTTAATAACGGGGGCGAATCCCTGCCCAGTAGTCCTTGTTGATTGGTCTGATGTTCGTGAGCAGCTTCGTTATATGACGTTAAGATCATCCGTTGCTCTGGATGGCCGAGCCATCACAATCTTCGAGCAAGTTTTTGAATATGGCCAATATAACTCACCTAAAAGCCACCAATCATTCCTCGATAAATTGCAGGATATTTTGCCCAATAGAACCTGCCCAATCATCGTTTCTGATGCCGGTTTTCGGAATACCTGGTTCCGACAAGTTCAGGACAAAGGCTGGTTTTGGTTAGGTCGTGTACGAGGCGAAGTCTCAATAAAACAACCGGATAAACCTTGGGTCTCAAACAAAACTTTTTATCCAAATGCCGTACATAAACCAAAGTACCTTGGCCATTGTTTATTAGCCAAAAGAGCGCCGATACCTTGTGAAGCCTATGTTTACAAAGGATTAGAGAAAGGTCGAAAAGCCCAGCGCCACAGTAGAACCAGTCAAAAGCACTCCGCTACTCATCTTTACCAACGCAGCGCAAAAGAGCCGTGGTTACTCGCGACTAACGTCCCTCGACACATCTTAAATGAAGTGCAAATTACTAATCTGTACGCAAAGCGTATGCAAATAGAAGAGTCATTCCGTGACCTAAAAAGTACCGCTTATGGGATCGCACTTCGTCACAATAGAACTCGCAGTACTAACAGGTTAGATATCCTGCTTCTAATAGCTTTGCTCGCTGAAATATTGATGTGGTGGAATGGCCTCATCGCAGTCCAAGCCAAATGGCATTTTGACTTCCAAGCCAACAGCATTAAACATCGCCGTGTCCTATCAATTCCTCGACTCGGAAGAGAAGTGCGGAATCATCGGCGATACAAAATTAACGAGTCTCAATACCAATGGGGTATGTTCGAATATCAAAGGCTGACGCACAACTCAGGACTGGGGCAATTATGAGGGGATCCGTCAGCGCCCGCTTAAGTTGTGAGCAACGAAACCGAACTGTCTGCATTGCACCGTAAACACCAAACCAATTTGAACCAAAAATGCCACGCGTTGCGAATCAACTTGAAGCGCTTGTTATACCGTTTGGTCGAAGCTAGAATGACCAATATAAAGACCACTTAAGAGACCTAAATAATGACCACTAGAATTTTAGCTGATGTTGCTGCAAGTATTACCGAATTAAAAGCAAATCCAATGAAGGTTGCAACTAGTGCTTACGGTGAACCTGTTGCTGTGCTTAACCGAAATGAACCCGCATTCTACTGTGTACCTGCTGAAGCATACGAAATGATGATGGACAGACTCGAAGATCTAGAGCTACTTACTATTGCTAAAGAACGTGAATCTGAAGAGAGCATTTCGGTAAACATTGATGACTTATAAACTCGACTTCAAAAAGAGCGCACTCAAAGAGTGGAAAAAGCTTGGTTCTACATTACAGCAGCAATTTAAAAAAAAGCTAACCGAGCGCCTAGCAAATCCACACGTGCCAGCTTCCAAGCTTTCCGGTGCTGATAACATGTATAAAATTAAACTACGCCAATCAGGTTACCGCTTAGTGTATAAAGTCGAAGACGATGTAATCATTGTAACCGTCTTAGCTGTGGGGAAACGTGAACGTAGCGATGTTTACCGTAAAGCAATGAAACGTATAGATAATTGATTGCGGCATAACGCAGAGCTAAGTAGCGCAAACGATGCACCTACCAAACCCACAAAACTTCAAACCAAAAATGCCATAGGTTACAGCGTCTGCTTGAGTGACTTGTTAGTAACGGGGGTTCCGTTGCACGCTGATCTCTCAGAAATCACCAATCTCTGCTAAACATGACACCCTATCCACACCCGGCCAGCTGCGCTCAGGAGTAACCAAAAACGGATCGTCCATAAAAGCGAAACTACTGTTAGGCACTGACCGCCGAACAAGTGAACTAAACAAAACCTGAATAGCTAGCGGCGGCGTTGCACCAAAGAAACCTACATGATTTCAGCGATTACATCCGCTTTGAAATCCGCGGAATAGCAGCACAAAATGAACCACCACTCATAAAACTTGAGGACTTAAACAGCTGGCTTACTAACAGTCTTTAAACCGCTTCTAGCCCGGTTCACTCCCACGCTACCGCCATCTATCTTTGTTTTAATAGCATATGCACATTAGCACACTTACCTATGTAAAACAGCGTATTATCAGTTAATTACCTGTGCGCTCTATCGCGAAATGCGGCTTCTTTCATTCTAAAGTCAAAATACTGGTTATTCTTACACTACTGTCAATTTAAACACGATAAATGGAGGATGTATGAAGTCACAATTTATGACCTATGTTCGCGAACAAATGCACACCAGTCGCTATGCAAGGAAAACCATCGAAGCCTACACCTTGTGGATGCGTAATTTTATAATCTTTCACAAAATGCAGCACCCGAAAAACTTAAGCGAAAAGCATGTGGAAGCGTTTCTAACTCACCTTGCTAATGAAAAGCTCGTATCGGCTAATACGCAGTCGCTAGCATTAAATGCGTTGAATTTTTTATACAAAGACATCCTTAAAAAGCCACTTGCTTTAAACATGAAATTCCGGCGTTCCAATATAAAGCGCAAGCTTCCTGTCGTATTAACGAAAGCAGAAATTCGGCCTCTCTTACAGCAGATACCGCCAAGATATCAGCTTCAAGCTCAGCTACTTTATGGTTCAGGCCTGAGATTAATGGAGTGCATACGCTTAAGAGTTCACGACATTGACTACCACTATGGAGCAATACGTATCTAGCAAGGGAAAGGAGGAAAGAACCGAACAGTAACATTAGCGAAAGAGCTTTATCCACTCCTTAAGCATCAAGAGTTTACCGTAAGGCAATATTACGAAAAAGATATGCAAACCGCGGGTTATGCGGGAGTTTGGCTTCCCGATGCACTGCATAAGAAATACCCTGAAGCACCAAAGGAAATTGGCTGGCATTACTTGTTTCCGTCTCATCGTTTAAGCGTGGATCCACAATCAGATTTACTACGACGCCAGCATATAGATGAAACCGCGTTACAACGGGCAGTAAAACGCGCAGCGAAAGCCGCAAAGATTGAAAAGAACGTCACTTGCCATACTCTAAGGCACTCTTTTGCTACTCACCTATTAGAAAGTGGAGCCGACATCAGAACCGTCCAAGAGCAACTAGGCCATAGTGATGTTAAAACAACACAAATATATACTCATGTACTAGAACGGGGAGCGAACGGTGTACTTAGCCCATTATCCACACTGTAAAATAATTAGGCCGATGAAAAGCCGTTGATAGGACGAAAAAAAGGAGAGCCTAAGCTCTCCTTCTCATAATCCTTAAACTATCTCTAATTAAAGAGAAGCTTTCGCTTTTTCAACTAGAACTGCGAATGCAGCCTTGTCGAATACTGCGATGTCAGCAAGAATCTTACGATCGATCTCGATAGATGCTTTCTTAAGACCGTTGATGAAACGGCTGTAAGACATACCATTTTGACGAGATGCCGCATTGATACGTGCAATCCAAAGTTGACGGAATTGACGTTTCTTGTTACGACGGTCACGGTAAGCGTATTGACCAGCTTTGGTAACTGCTTGGAAAGCTACGCGGTAAACACGTGAACGTGCTCCGTAGTAACCTTTAGCTTGTTTTAGAACTTTCTTATGACGTGCACGAGCTTGTACACCACGTTTTACGCGAGGCATTATGCTTCTCCTAAACTAAACGATTATAAATAACTAAAAAGAATTAAGCGTATGGCATCATACGAATAACAGCAGCCACTTCACATTTAGGAAGGATTGCGTTAGGACGTAGTTGACGCTTGTTCTTAGTAGTACGCTTAGTCAGGATGTGACGTTTACCAGCGTGCTTGAACTTAATACCACCAGCAGTTTTCTTAAAACGCTTAGCAGCACCTTTGTTGGTTTTCATCTTAGGCATGATGAATAACTCCGCATTGTTGAGTTGATTAAACATATAGTAATTAGGGCGAATGAAACCCTGCCACATTAAGCAGCAAGGTTAAATTACTTGCAGGCCGTTAATTACTTCTTTTTAGGGGCCAACACCATAATCATCTGGCGACCTTCAATTCTCGTTGGGAAAGATTCGACTACTGCAAATTCTTCAGTATCCGCTTTCAAACGATTAAGAACGTCAACACCGATGTTTTGGTGAGCCATTTCACGGCCACGGAAGCGAATTGTTACCTTCACTTTGTTGCCGTCTTCTAGGAAACCAGTCAGGTTGCGTAGTTTTACCTGATAGTCTCCGATATCAGTCCCAGGACGGAATTTTATTTCCTTAATCTGGACCTGCTTTTGCTTCTTTTTCTGCTCTTTCGCAGCTTTGCTCTTCTCGAAGAGGAACTTGCCGTAGTCCATCACGCGACAGACTGGCGGCTCGGCGTTAGGGCTGATCTCTACGAGATCCATACCAGCTTCTAAAGCTGCTTCTAGTGCTTCGTTGATTGGTACTACACCAACTGGTTCACCGTCAGCGCCTGTCAAACGCACTTCACGAATGCCACGAATTTCACCGTTTAAACGGTGCTGGTTTTGTTTGGCCGGTTGTTGGCCACGTCTTCCGCCTTTAATAGGTTATTCCTCCAGATTGAGCTTACGGCTTGAAACTTCGGCTTGGATGTAAGAAATAAAATCATCCACTTTGAATTTACCGAGGTCTTTGCCCTTACGAGTACGTACTGCTATTTCTCCAGCTTCCATTTCTTGGTCGCCACAAACAAGCATATACGGTACACGCTTTAAAGTATGTTCGCGGATTTTAAAGCCAATCTTCTCATTTCTCAAGTCCGCTTTGGCTCTAATTCCACTTTTTTGCAGTTTTTTCGTAATTTCTTGAACATATTCAGCTTGTTTGTCTGTAATTCCCATTACAACAGCTTGCTCTGGAGCTAACCATGTTGGGAAAAAGCCTGCATATTCTTCAATTAGAATACCAATGAATCGCTCAAGTGAACCTAAAATCGCGCGGTGGATCATAACTGGCGTATGACGCTCGTTATCTTCACCTACGTAAGTTGCACCTAAACGCTCTGGTAATGCAAAATCGAGCTGCACTGTACCACATTGCCAAGCTCGGTCCAAACAATCATGCAAAGTAAATTCAATCTTAGGTCCGTAGAACGCACCCTCGCCTTCTTGAATCTCGTAAGCGATGTCCATAGACTTAAGCGCAGTCTCTAGATCCGACTCTGCACGGTCCCACATTTCGTCAGAACCAACACGTTTTTCAGGACGCGTTGAAAGCTTAACAACAATGTTTTCGAAACCGAACGTTTGGTATGTATCGTAAACCATCTCGATGCATGACTTCACTTCTTGCTGTACTTGTTCTTCAGTACAGAATACGTGTGCGTCATCTTGAGTAAAGCCACGTACACGCATAATGCCGTGCAGTGCGCCAGACGGCTCGTTACGGTGACAAGAACCAAACTCAGCCATACGAAGTGGCAAATCACGGTAAGATTTCAAACCTTGGTTAAAGATTTGAACGTGACCTGGGCAGTTCATTGGCTTAATGGCGTACTCACGGTTCTCAGAAGAGGTAGTGAACATCGCTTCTGCGTATTTGTCCCAGTGACCAGAACGTTCCCAAAGAACACGGTCCATCATTAATGGGCCTTTTACTTCTTGGTAATCGTATTCAGTCAGTTTTTGACGAATGAATACTTCTAGGTCACGGAAGATAGACCAACCATTGTGGTGCCAGAACACCATACCCGGCGCTTCTTGCTGCATGTGGAACAAGTCCAAGTGCTTACCAATTTTACGGTGATCACGCTTTGCCGCTTCTTCTAGGCGAGTTAGATGCGCCTTAAGTGCTTTCTTATCATGGAATGCAGTGCCGTAGATGCGTTGAAGCATCTTGTTGTCACTGTTACCACGCCAGTAGGCACCCGCTACGTTTAATAGCGTGAAGTGCTGACAAAAGCCCATGTTCGGAACGTGAGGTCCACGACACATGTCAATGTATTCTTCATGGTGGTATAAACCTGGGCGATCGTCTTTTGAAACGTTCTCGTCCAAGATTTCAATCTTGTAAGTTTCGCCGCGTGCTTCAAAAGCATCACGAGCTTCCTGCCAGCTTACGTTCTTTTTAACAACCTGGTACTTGGTTTTCGCAAGCTCTTTCATACGCTTTTCGATTTTAGCAACATCTTCTTCAGTTAAAGAGTCTTCTAAATCGATATCGTAGTAAAAGCCATTGTCGATGGTAGGACCGATCGCCATTTTCGCTTCAGGGTACAGCTGCTTGATCGCATGACCAAGAAGGTGAGCACAAGAGTGACGAACGATTTCCAAACCGTCTTCATCTTTTACAGTGATGATTTCTAGGCTTGCATCGTTTTCAATTAAATCACAAGCATCTACGCGCACACCATCAACACGGCCAGCAATGGTTGCTTTAGCAAGACCAGGACCGATAGAAAGGGCAACATCTAGAGTAGATACAGGGCTGTCGAATGGACGCTGACTGCCGTCAGGAAGAGTAATTACAGGCATTTTAAATCCTTCACAGTGGTGTTGCATACGTAGCAACACATGTTCATTAGTTGTATTGAAATGGGCCTCAACGACGGTCACTCAGTAATACGAATACCGGACTGTCATCGGGAACGGGCAATTCTACCCTATCTAAGCCTTGGATTGCAAAAACGAATA
Source organism: Vibrio tapetis subsp. tapetis (assembly GCF_900233005.1). Lineage (NCBI taxonomy): Bacteria > Pseudomonadati > Pseudomonadota > Gammaproteobacteria > Vibrionales > Vibrionaceae > Vibrio > Vibrio tapetis. The sequence goes on along the minus strand of NZ_LT960611.1, from coordinate 487,941 downwards.
GATGCTTACTTAACCAATAAATAGTTAATTACATAGAGTTGCTGTACTCCGGGGTAGATTTCGGTGATCACCTGCTTGAGTTGGGCAAGTGTCATATTTTCTTGTTGCGCATGAAACTCAGTCAGGTTGTCAAACAAAATGGGGTTTACTGATTCAATTTTTATTTGGCAAAACTGGCGGCCATCCTCGTAGGTAGCAACATCGACGACACTGCCTGCCAAGTAGTTATTTTCACTCTCATCACGAATGGTGATGACTTTCTTTCCAGCCACAATGTCGGCTTCAAAACGTTCAAAAAATGTTATCTTATTTGCATACTGCATTATTTAACTCTCTACTGTTATTAGTACTCACCCAGCTTCCGCCTTCCGCCTAATTTGACTCGTGTTACTGCCAGTTTTCAAGCGCTAACCGTCATTTGGTTCGTTTTGATCACAGCCTCAACATATTTTCAACGTTTACCGTTGCGCCAACGCGAATTGCATTCCATTATTTGTATAGTCAATACTTTAACAGAGAAGTCCTCGTGTCTGCCCCTATCTATATTCAAATAAAACAACACATCGAACAAAAAATTCTTTCCGGAGAATGGCCTGTTGGGCAGAAAATCCCTACGGAACTTGAGTTAACAGAACAGTTTTCAGTAAGCCGAATGACGGTAAATAAAGCCATCAGAGATCTCGTTACCGACGGAAAAGTAGAACGAACGCCAAGAAGAGGCACTTTCGTTTGTGCTCCGAACGAAAAAGCAGAATCACCCCTGCTTGATATCCGTAACATCGCAGAGGAAGTCCAACAACGCGGGCAACAATACCACAGCGAAATATTGCAACATATCTCGGTCCAAGCTAACGAGCACATTGCTACGCAACTAGGCATCATGCTAGATAGCAGAGTCTTCTACAGCGAAATTACCCACTTTTCAGATGGTGTACCCATTCAATTGGAAATTCGTTGGGTTAATGCTCTGTTCGCACCCAATTACTTACAGCAAGATTTCACAAAACAGACGCCAAACCAATATTTATCAAACAACTGCCCTTTGTCCGCCATCGAGCATACTGTAGAGGCTATTCCAGCTGAACCGAACATAAAAACCATCTTACAACTCAATGACAATGAGCCCTGTTTATTACTCAATAGACGCACATGGAGCGGTAATCAATTGATCAGCGTAGCGAAACTCTACCATCCAGCCTCTCGCTATAAACTCAGTTCTAAAATTCTGCTATAGCTGGCCAATTAATCGGATGAAACTAGAATTCGATCACAACTTAGTAACATCCAACTTGCCTCAATTGTCTAAATAGCCTACTTATTTGTATATACATTTAAATACTCTCAAGTAGGCATTCATGGATTTGGTATTAAGTGGCGCAAATTTAGTAACCATGGAAAATGACGCCCTAGGTTACACCGTCACCAAAAACAGTTGTATTGCAATTCAAAACGGTAAAATAGCCGGCATCAGCACCGATGAAATACAATCGTCAGCGTGGATAAATGCTACCCACCAGCATATTGATTGCAAAGGCAAACTGATTACACCAGGTCTAATTGACTGCCATACCCACCTTGTTTATGCCGGAAATCGAGCAGACGAATTTGAGATGCGCTTAACTGGCGTGCCCTATCAAGAGATAGCCAAACGCGGTGGCGGCATACTTTCTACCGTAAAAGCGACACGCGCAGCAACGCAAGATCAATTAGTAGAACTTGCTCTGCCAAGGCTAGAAGGTTTGATACGCAGCGGCGTGACTCAAGTTGAAATTAAATCTGGCTACGGGCTCACTCTTGAAGACGAGCTAAAAATGTTACGCGCAGCCAAAAACCTGGAGCAGCATCGTCGAATTAAGGTTTCAACCACCCTACTCGCTGCCCACGCATTGCCACCAGAGTACGCAGGAGACGCAGACAGCTACATTGATTTAGTCTGCCAAACCATTATCCCTGCCGCGGCTGAAAACCAACTTGCAGACTCAGTAGACGTTTTTTGCGAAGGCATTGGCTTTAATTTAGTGCAAACACAGCGCGTATTCCAAGCAGCCCAGCAACATGGGCTGAAGATAAAAGGCCACACTGAGCAACTTTCAAACTTAGGTGGCAGCGCTCTTGCGGCCGAATACGGTGCGTTATCCGTCGACCATATTGAATTTCTCGATGAACACGGCGTTAAAGCCATTGCAAAATCAGGGACGGTAGCCACTCTTCTTCCCGGTGCATTCTACTTCCTACGTGAAACTCAAAAGCCACCAATTGAATGGTTGCGCCAGTATAAAGTGCCAATGGCGCTATCTACCGACCTTAATCCTGGTACATCGCCATTTGCCGATCTCAGGCTGATGATGAACATGGCTAGCACCCTATTTGGCCTCACTCCCGAAGAGAATTTGCGCGCAGTCACCACACATGCAGCCCAAGCATTGGGATTTGAAGCATCTATGGGCCAAGTAAAAATCGGATTTGATGCCGATCTCGCTATTTGGAATACCCAACATCCTGCCGATCTAAGCTATCAAGTCGGCACATCACTCTTAAATACCCGCATCCTTAATGGAGAGCTGTGTCATGACTAAATCTAGTAGAACATCTAACCCGAGTTTCCAATGGGAAGGTCGAAACGATTTAGAAGATGGCACCAAAGGGGGGCGAGTTCATCACGTGGTAAAAACGGCGGTGGCTCATAAGAATTCGACCAATCAAGAAGAGACTTCCCATACCAACGTCAGTTTAATCGGATTTTGTTCTGATGCCGGCGTCGCGAGAAACAAAGGCAGAATAGGAGCCGCAAAAGGCCCAGACATCATTCGTCAAATGTTGGCGAACATGGCGTGGCATTCAACCATGGCAATTTATGATGAAGGCAATGTGGTGTGCGATGGTGACGAATTGGAACTCGCACAACAAGCGTTATCCGATCGCGTCGCCAATGCGTTAACCGATACATCCGTGATCGTTTTAGGTGGGGGCCATGAAGTCGCTTATGGCTCTTTCATGGGGCTTGCAAAATACTTACAACACCGACCTATCACCAACCGACTTGACGTCAAGCCTCCTAAAATCGGCATCATTAATTTTGATGCACACTTTGATCTTAGGCTTTACCAAACCACAGACGACTCACTAAAAAGCAGCATAAAGCCTAGCTCTGGCACGCCATTTAAACAAATTGCCGATCATTGCAAGCAGTTGGGCTGGCCGTTCCACTACGCATGCCTTGGCGTAAGCCGAACCAGTAATACCGAGGCGTTATTCGACAGAGCCGATGAACTGGGCGTTGAAGCTGTAGAATTTCTCGATTTTTCACCGATTTCCCATGTTTTTATCGTCATTAATCCTACTGGCAACGGCGTAAATACTGCTCGATGGTAGCGGCCTTTATCATGGTAAGGAAAGATAGAGCGACAGGATGAGAGTTAATTTGGGTTTTTCGCTGATTTTAGAGGTTTTACCCTCTAGATGATGCAATTCCGTAGCTTTTCCATGTTGTGAAGCATGCTGAACATCGCCCATTGGGCGTTCACTTTCTCTTGTCCTCTTAGCGTAAATCGATTCATCTGTTTGTTGACGGTGATGTTGCCAAAAACAGGTTCAACACACCCAAGCCGTTTACTGTATTGCCGCCTTCCTTCTGGGCTATCAATCTTGTCTTTCATGGCTTGCATGTGGTCAAAGTCTTTGGTGTTTTTGTAGATGAAGAAGACTTGTCGACCGACTTGCTTGCCAGGCGGTTTTCTCATGCACAGCGGTTGATGAACGCATTGTCTGCAGTCGTTTAGGTATCCACAAAACTGAGCACCACGCTCTCCACGGATGACGGCGTTCTTGCTGCTCAGCCGCATCATATTTCCTGCAGGGCATCGGCAAGTCATGTCGTCTTGGTTGACTCGAACATAGAAATGGAGTAACAGGTTTTACCTGTTTTCGAGCGTTTCTTTCGTTTTTTCGCTTGCTCGGTCTGATAGGTTTCACTGTTTTGAAACAGCGGATTACGGCTGCGAAATCCAGTGTCTGCTATGTAACAATCATAAGGAGTCTCAGACAGGAACTTGAGGTTGGTTTTACTATGAAATCCGCTGTCTGCGGTGAACTTGGTGGTGCGCTTTGAGCTGTTGGGTAGCTTCTCTAATTGTTCTTTCAAAGCGAGCACTGCAGGCTTTAATGTTTGCTGTTCACCAACGCTTCCCCACACTTGGCTGTGTAAAATAATTTGGTGCTTGTCATCCGTGATGGCGATGCCGTTATAACCTTGAATCGTACCTTTTGAGGTGGTCATTTTAGCGCTGTCATTGTCCGTGATGTTGCTTTTTACGGGTTTTTTACTGCTGCCCAATTTGTCTTTAGTGCTCGCCAGAAATGAACCTATTTTATCGGCGCTGCTATCAAGCTTTTGTTTTTGTCTTAGGTCTTGTTCGATAACTTCATTTGGGAGCGAATCTTGGCTTTGATGACGCTCGATAATTCGCTGGCTCGCCCGCTGTAGTTTTTCTTTTTTACGGCGAAGCTCTTCGTGTGTGCCACTCCATTCCTTACTGGCATTGGATGAAATTTTACAGCCATCAATAGCAAACATGTTACGGCCTATTAGGCCTTGTTCATCGCATATCATGAGAACCTGAGTGAACAGTGGTTCGATGGTGTCCTTCATTTGTGCGATGAAAGCCGCGATAGTGGTGAAGTGTGGTCGCTCGTCGCCCGATAAGCACATGAAAGTGACATTGTTGATGCAGGCTCTTTCTATGCGTCGGCTAGTTAACATGCCGAGGGAATAGGCGTAAAAAATAACCTTAAGCATGATGGAGGGTGGATAAGCCGCCGCCCCGTTTTTGTCGTTGTGGTAGTGCGCATCAAAGGGCGAGAGGTCGAGGTGGTTATCGACAATGTGGGAAATCGCATACTCAATAGTTCCGGGGATGAGTTGTTCATCGATGATGATAGGGACGAACATGTTTTGGTTCGAGTAATCGGTTTTGAAGTTGGGCATAACCGTGTCTTGTGGCGAATAATTTAGATTAGATCACAAGGAGTTAGTGCGTTCAAGTTCATATCGTGATGAAATGGCGGCAGGATCAGAATTGAGACGGGCGAGGAGAAATTCTACAGCCTCGTTTGGTACGTAACAGACGACCAACTAACCGCCCCTAATCTGTCACTCAACCAAACGAAGCTGAATGCCTTCATCGATCAGTGTGATGTTATTTATCTCACCATCGATTTGGATGTGTTTCCAGCCGCTAATGCTCCGGGTGTAAGCGCCCCCGCAGGCCGAGGCGTCAGCTTAGATAACTTCTACCCGCTATTTGAACAAGTACTAACACACAGCAATAAACTCAAACTGGCTGACATCGCTGAATACAACCCAGATTACGACATAGACGGACACACAGCCCGGCTAGCAGCAAGGCTGTGTTGGGAAATAGCAGAAAAGATGGGTAAATAGGCAGAAGAACGGACTTCGTTCTACCGACGACAGGTAACCCGTAACCCGTAACCCGTAACCCGTAACTATTTTCCTAAACCTAATAACTAAAACAACCTACAAAAAGGATTTACAGATGACCGATCCAAGACTCGACACTAGCCGCACTGTACGCGCGCCACACGGCACGACTTTACGCGCTAAATCATGGTTAACTGAAGCGCCACTTCGTATGCTCATGAATAACCTAGATCCCGATGTTGCAGAACACCCACATGCGCTCGTGGTGTATGGCGGCATTGGTCGCGCTGCGCGTAACTGGCAGTGTTACGACAAAATTGTCGAAGTGTTAGAGCGCTTGGAAGACGATCAAACCTTATTAGTTCAGTCAGGAAAACCCGTCGGTGTATATCCTACCCATAAAAATGCGCCTCGCGTATTAATTGCCAACTCAAACTTGGTGCCACATTGGGCCAATTGGGAGCACTTCAACGAACTCGATAAACAAGGCTTGATGATGTACGGCCAAATGACCGCAGGCAGTTGGATTTACATCGGCTCACAAGGCATTGTTCAAGGCACATACGAAACCTTCGTATCCATCGCTAAAAAGCACTTTGATGGTCAAGCAAAAGATCGTTGGATCTTAACAGGTGGCCTTGGCGGTATGGGCGGCGCGCAACCATTAGCGGGCACCATGGCTGGGTTTTCAATGCTGGCGGTGGAATGTGATGAATCACGCATCGATTATCGCCTGCGTACCGGCTACGTAGATAAAAAAGCCACCAGCCTTGATGAAGCGCTAGAGATAATCAAACAATCAGATGAAGCGATCTCTGTTGGGTTACTAGGCAATTCGGCCGATGTTTTCGCAGAGCTTGTCGAGCGAGGTATCACTCCGGATGTCGTTACCGACCAAACGTCTGCACACGACCCATTAAACGGCTATTTACCTCAAGGCTGGAGCATGGATCATGCTACAAAAATGCGCTTAGAAGATGAAAGCGCAGTCGTAAAAGCCGCTAAACAATCCATGGCCGTTCAAGTTAAAGCCATGCTTGCTTTGCAGGAGAAAGGCGCGGCAACACTCGATTACGGCAACAACATCCGCCAAATGGCACTGGAAGAAGGCGTAGAGAACGCGTTCGATTTCCCAGGCTTTGTTCCTGCGTACATTAGGCCGCTATTTTGTGAAGGCATTGGGCCATTCCGTTGGGCTGCCCTGTCTGGCGACCCAGAAGACATCTACAAAACCGATCAAAAAGTAAAAGAGCTGATCCCAGATAACCCGGCCCTGCATAACTGGTTAGATATGGCTCGCGAACGCATTCAGTTTCAAGGCTTACCTGCGCGAATTTGCTGGGTAGGGCTCAAAGACCGCGAACGTTTAGGACAAGCCTTCAACGAAATGGTAAAAAATGGCGAATTAAAAGCACCGGTTGTTATCGGCCGAGATCATCTAGATTCAGGTTCCGTTGCTAGCCCTAATAGAGAAACAGAAGGCATGATGGACGGGTCAGATGCCGTGTCAGATTGGCCGCTACTCAATGCCATGTTAAATACCGCAGGCGGGGCAACTTGGGTTTCTTTACATCACGGCGGCGGCGTCGGTATGGGCTTTTCTCAGCACTCTGGAATGGTGATTTGTTGTGACGGCAGCGATGACGCATCCGAACGCATTGCCCGCGTACTGCATAACGACCCCGCAACCGGAGTAATGCGCCATGCTGATGCAGGCTATGACATTGCCAAGCGCTGTGCCAAAGAACAAAAACTCGACTTACCAATGCTCAATGAAGAACTGCGTAACTTATAATGGAGAAAAACAACATGTTAAATTTAGAACTGAACCCAGGCCACATCAGCCTGAGCGAGTTACGCAAAATTAGTCGCTCTCCGGTTAATCTGTCTCTATGCGCCAGTGCCATTCCTAACATCGAAGCGAGCACTCGCGTAGTCGAGCAAGTCATAGCCGAAGATCGCGTCGTGTACGGCATTAATACCGGGTTTGGTCTGTTAGCCAATACACGCATCTTGCCAGACGATCTCGAAGAACTGCAACGCAGTATTGTTCTATCTCACGCAGCAGGCATTGGCAAACTCATGCACGACGAAACCGTGCGTTTGATGATGACGCTAAAAATTAACAGCCTCGCTCGCGGATTTTCCGGTATTCGATTAGAAGTCATCCAAGCATTAATCGAACTGGTCAATTCTCAAGTTTACCCTTGTGTGCCACAAAAAGGCTCCGTTGGTGCGTCAGGAGACTTAGCTCCCCTCGCCCATATGAGCACTATTTTATTGGGTGAAGGCGAAGCCCGTCATAACGGAAAAATCATTTCCGGATTAGAAGCACTAAAAATCGCAGGGCTTGAGCCCATCACGCTGGCTCCGAAAGAAGGGCTTGCTCTATTAAATGGCACGCAAGCTTCAACCGCATTTGCGCTAGAAGGCTTGTTCGCCGCTGAAGATTTATTTGCCTCCGCAACGCTCTGTGGTGCCATGTCAGTGGAAGCGGCACTGGGTAGTAGACGCCCATTTGATGCTCGTATCCATGAAGTTCGTGGCCATCAAGCTCAAATGGACGCGGCTGCGGCATTTCGTTACCTATTAGATTCAACCAGTGAATTAGGCCAGTCGCATACTAACTGTGAAAAGGTTCAAGATCCGTACTCACTGCGTTGCCAACCTCAAGTCATGGGCGCCTGTTTACAACAAATTCGAAATTCAGCGCAAATACTCAAAGTAGAAGCTAACTCCGTATCCGATAATCCACTCGTGTTCGCCGACGACGGCGACATTATTTCGGGTGGTAATTTCCATGCCGAACCTGTCGCAATGGCCGCAGATAATTTAGCACTCGCCATTGCTGAAATCGGCAGCTTATCTGAAAGACGTATGGCGCTGCTTATCGACAGCGCACTGAGTAAACTTCCGCCGTTTTTGGTCGACAATGGCGGCGTAAACTCGGGCTTTATGATTGCGCAAGTCACCGCTGCGGCACTGGCTAGTGAAAACAAAAGCCTTGCTCACCCGGCATCGGTTGATAGCTTGCCTACTTCTGCTAATCAGGAAGATCATGTTTCTATGGCAACATTTGCGGGTCGTCGTCTGCGCGATATGGCAGAAAATACACGTGGCATATTGGCGGTCGAATACCTCTCGGCGGCGCAAGGGCTTGATTTCCGTTCCCCTACGCTCTCTTCTCCCAAAATAGAGCAAGAAAAACAAATCCTACGTGAACGAGTGAGCTTTTATGACAAGGACCGTTACTTTGCTCCCGACATAGAAAAAGCAAATGCACTGCTCAAAATGGCGGTTCATAATCATTTAGTTCCAGCGCATACACTTTGCTCGTTCTAGATTCGTAGCAGCCGTAATCATGCGTCCCCCCTTTATGGGTCTCACTTGAGGCCCATTTTTTATTGGTGTCGAGAGAATAAATACGGCTTTTATATGGATCAAAGTGAATTATTTATGAATGGTTAGACCATTTGAGCTCAATAGTCAGATATAATCAGCCCAGTTTCCGTAATCAACAGTGAATTATGTTCTTAGCATCTTATTTCTCAACTCAAGACAATCAGTTTCAATTTACTCGCCAGCAAGCAAGCCATTTTGCAAAAAAGGTAGCGGGTGATTACAACCCAATCCACGATGAAGACAACAAACGCTTCTGTGTGCCTGGCGACTTATTGTTTGCCGTTTTACTGAAGAAAGAAGGCATCAGTCAAAAAATGCGTTTCGATTTTTCAGGCATGGTAAACGATGGAATTGCATTATCAGTTGAAGAAAAAGGCAAAACTGAGAGCGCACTGGTTGACGCATCGGGTAAAGAATATCTACACATGCATCATGAAGGTGAAATCAGCCACGATGCCGAGTTTATCGAGCACATCGTAAAAGCATACGTTGAATTTTCTGGCATGAACTTCCCGCACATCATGGTGCCACTTATGGAAGACAAGCAGATGATGATCAACTGCCAACGACCTTTAGTGATTTACGAGAGCATGGAAGTAGAGTTTGAGCACCTTAACCTATCTCGCCCAACGGTCGATTACGTAGGAGCAACCTTCGATATCGACGGTAAACGTGGTCTTGTTACCATGAAGTTTAACTTTATCGACAACGGTGTCGTTGTAGGTAAAGGCATTAAGCGTATGGTTGCTTCTGGCTTGAAACCTTTTCAAAAAGAAGCAGTAGACGATCTGGTAGAGCGCTTTAATGCTCGCAAAGAAGCATTTCTACAAGGCGACGTCGCAGCAGCATAGTCCTCTGGCTCACGCATCAATAAATAAAAGCTCAGCGCCCTGCCGCTGAGCTTTTTTGTATCCGCTCCTCTGGCTTAAATTTTCTTTGTTATACTCTAGTAATAATAGTAACGGCCGCCCTTAAAACCAGATGGCACTGCATAGAGCCTCCCCTCGGCTTGCCTTCGGTTTTCTTAAGCACTCGAATCAAGTCATCGGGCAGTTAGAATTCCCTATCTTCATTTTAAAGGGTTGTTATGCCAGAAAATAAGTCCAACATTTGGGTCAGCACATCACACAGCTTATTAGACGTTCACGAACAAAAAAAATCATTACGTTTGTTGGAATTGTGTCGGCCTTACTGTTCATTCCCTTTTCGATAAAAAACTACGTTATTGGTGAACCTTTTTTCGCTTTCTTGCTGATATTATTCGAAATTTCCTTGTTAATAGAAATTCATGCAGCGTACCAGCAACGTACTCCCTATACCGGTTATATGCTGCCTGTTATTCTCTTAGCGCTTAACGGATTGTGGTCTATCAAGGTGTTGGGGCTTTATGGAACATACTGGCTGTTTCCGATCCTTGTTTGTATTACGTTATTGCTGTCATCTAGAATCGCGCTCGCCTTCAACGCCGTTACCATAGTAGGTGCCGCCTTTTTGGGGTATGGCCAAATCGAACTGCTGGTCATGGTGCGCTTCATCAGTGCATTAATTGTTACTGCCTTCATCACCCATTACATAATGGGTTCCATTAGCAAGCTACAAGAAAAATTACGAGAGTCTTCGATTAAAGATCCAATGACCAAAGTCTTTAACCGTTCACAAATAGACGTGTATCTACAGCAATGCTTAGACACCCAGGCAAAAACCAATACAAGCTCTTGCTTAGCGATGCTCGATATCGATAAGTTTAAACAAATCAATGATACTTTGGGTCACGATGTAGGAGATCAAGTCATTATCGAAGCCGCCAAGTTGATGACGGCGATGCCGGGTCAGTCTGCAGTCATCTTTAGGCTTGGTGGCGATGAGTTTTTGATCTTATTTCGAGAAATATCTTTAAAAGAAGCAGTAGAAAGGACTGAACACTTAAGAAAAAACATCGCAAGCCACTCATTTATAGAGCAGAAAACCGTGACGGTAAGTGCAGGCGTTGCTGATTCATCTTCAACCGACAGTATTAATACGTGGCTAAAACGTGCTGATCAGCATTTATATCGGGCGAAACAAGAAGGAAGAAACCAAGTGCATGTCGGGGATGTCGAGGTCGTTGAGATACATAGCTACAAAAACACCACAACCCCTATATCCAACGCCTAACTTTAGTCAGGTAGTCTGTATATTGCGAACCGTACTTTTCACTTAAAATCCGCTCTTCCGCAGAGATCTGAAAGCGATTCAAATAGCCGATAAAAGCAACAATTACCCATAGTGATGCGAGGCTACTCCAATAAAATAGAGCCCCTATAAGTAAAACCACCAACCCCAAATACATCGGATTACGTGTGTACTTAAAAATACCCGTATCGACGATGGTAGAAGCATTATTTGGGGTATGAGGGTTAACCGTCGTTTGATGGCGTCGAAACTCCAACACACCCGCAATGCCAATATAACCAGAACTGGCCACACAAATCATCACAAAAACAGCTCGCCATGGCAGCTCAAAAGCCAAACTAGGCCACGAAACCACGCTCCACCACATCAACACCAACGCCAAAAAAAACACAACCACCGGCGGAACTTTCAACTCCAATCGATCCAAAGATCCTCCCTTTCTACCTTAATTCTCTATGCCTTTAGCTCTTCGCTTAACCCTATGCCTTAAGCCTCTAGCCTCTAGCCTTGCGCATCAACACCATTGGCTGAATGGCTTCTGCAACTCCAACTGATACTCGTAGCAGTCTATCATCGCCCCATTCACTTCAGTAAAATCATTAACGTTACCAATCATTTTAAAGTTATTTCGCAATAACACTCGCTGAGAAGCCACGTTCTGTGTGGATGCGTAAGCCTTCAAATACTTGAGCCCGCTAAAGCTACTGGCGTAACGTATGAGCTGCTCTGTGGCCTTCGAGGCGAGCCCTTGACCCGCACATTGCTCAGCGACTCGATACCCAACCCAAGCTTCGCCACGGCTTAAATCAATGGAGTGTAAGTTCGCGCGCCCCAAAATATCGCCTTTACTGTTTTTAATCAGGGTCGGCAACATGGTGAGCTCATGGTATTGATGTAAACATTCACGAATGTGGCTACTGACCCCTTTTAAACAATAGAAGTCCTCAGGGCGGCCATTGATATTCGACTCAAACCAAAATCGGTTACGTTTCTCAAACCGAAGCAACGCTTCACAATCGCTGTGCGAGAGTAAAGGGAACGAAAATAAATTATCTTGCATAAGCCAACTTCTTTTTTATTCGAGTTATAGGCACGCATGATGCTCTCAAATTCCAAATTGTACAAATATCAGCCAAAACAATTTGAGCGTTTTTTGACCCATGTTAAATTTCAACCATCGAGTAGGGTGAGGCGTCTCCGCCTCATCCCTCTCACAGAACCGTACGTACGGACCTCGTATACGGCTCATGCACATTTCCATTCAGCATAATGGCTGAACACATATCCTGTCCTAACGTGTTCAAGATTCACTAATCCAAGGTCGTTAAACCATTGATTTGGCATCGAGTAACTGGCTAATGGACTCGCAGCATTTCTCCAACTATCCATACAGATATACCTGAATGACCCTTCGTAACCTAGCTGTCTTAGCCTGCGGTGGAGTCGGGTCGGTTTTTTCCATAATCGTAATTGGACGCTGCGAAGTCTTCGCCTTAACCACGCGGCCAGTTTCTTAAACTCCCTGTTGGCATTCGCTATTCGAAAGTACTGGCTGAACCCTCTCAGAAGTGGATTCAGTTGTTTAATGACTTCTAACAATGGCTTACCGCCATTGCGTCTTGTCACTCGCTTCAACTTTCCTTTGAACGTCGACATTTTCTTTGGCTGAATACGGCTATAATGGCTACCGATTTCTATTCCAAGGAATTTCACACCTTCGCCGCTGTGCGCTATGTGTGATTTGGTTTCGTTCACCGTTAACTTGAGCTGTTTTTCCAGGACCTTCGTTGCCTGTACTTGCGCATTTTCTGCACCTTTACGGCTGCGACAGAAGATCAGTATGTCGTCGGCATAACGGACTATTCGATGTCCTCGCTTTCGCATCTCTTGATCAAACGCATCCAGATAGATGTTCGCTATCAGTGGGCTTATTACTCCACCTTGCGGACTACCTATCTCGGTATGCTGCCACTCTCCATCAACCATTACGCCACTTTTCAGGAACTGTTTGATGAGCTCCAGTACGCTACTGTCTGTGACTCGTTTCTTAATGCTTTTTAGAATAAGCTCGTGGTCGAGCTTATCGAAGCACTTCGATAAGTCCATATCTACGACGTGTTGCATTCCGTATCGACGGATGAACATCGTCGCTTTGTTTATAGCATCGTGACAACTTCGATTCGGTCTATACCCAAAGCTGGATGGGTGAAACTGCTCTTCGAAGATTGGGGTTAATAGATCATTTAGAGCTTGTTGGACAACTCTATCCCGTACTGTTGGGATCCCAAGTAATCGCACCCCACCATCATCTTTCGGTATTTCTACCCGTCTGACGGGTTGAGGGGTGTATCGCTTGGTTTTGAGTTCCAGAAGAAGTTGATCTAGGTTATCACTCAGATTTTGGGCGTAGTCGCTTAGGCTCTGCCTATCTATTCCGGCCGCGCCTTTCGCTTTCCACACTTTTTTAAATCCTTTATAGAGTCGCTCTTTGTGGAGCAAGTGACCATATAAACTGTAGTAAACTCTCAACTTTTTCCTTTAGATTGTGTGCCGTGTGGGGACAAATGCTCTCTCACAGTGTTGGTGTATTTCACTCCACTCTCTAGCCTTCTAGCTCAATGGCAATTTACTAGAGTGAGTCAGAGTTACTCCCTTGTACGGTTTCTCGCTTCAGTGCTTTGCTTTCACAAAGACCGAGACGGAATACCTCGATAGCTAATCAACTTGTATACCACTGAAAAAAAAACATCTGCTCATCACAGACTTAAAATGTACTTCATCCCTTCGCAACACCAGATTGCTTTTGGCAAAATGTTGTCCCATCAGACGTGTTACTGATGGTCAGCTCAGTTTTATCCTCCACACCATTACTGGGCTTCACCGGCCGAGCTTTACTCACTACTACGGATTCATCTGCCACCTCGCACCAACATAGATCTTGGCTCTCGCCTTGAGTTTATGCTTCCGACGTTTGCTCGGATGTGGTGTCAGGCTTCCCGAGTTACTGCACTGGCTCCCTGTTAACAATGCCACCCTCAAGCACAATCTAGGTCTGATTGAGTATCGGGCTTCACGCTATTTGCACGCTTACCCACCTAAATTGCCGAATCAGGTTCACTTTCGTTGTGTACTGTTAACTTCCTATCGCTTCCTTCAAACCCTGCCGTTGGCCAGCAACGCCCTTGCGATTCGGATTATCTTCCCCTCAATCAGGGTGATTTAGGCTTCTTTCAGCCTAATGGGTTTGCCAGCTTCGCTGGGCAAACAAAAAAATGCGCCATTATCGGCGCATTTTGTGAGCAACAAGACAACTTTCAGTGTGGTACTGAGCCGTTTTACCAGAGCACTTAAACGTACTGCAGCAATGCCTGTAATGGATGTTTAGGTGAGATATTTTCAAATCGTTTAACTTGACTACGGCAAGAGTAGCCTGTCACTAAACAATGATCTGAATTTGTCTCTTCAAGGCGAGGCTTCCAACTCAAGTTATAAATATCTTTCGACATTTCAAGCTTGTCGATTTCATGACCAAAAGTACCGGCCATGCCACAACAACCAACCGAAACAGGCTTAAGAGTCGCGCCAAAATGTTCAAAGATTGCAGCCCACTCTTTTTCTGCGTTTGGCAGTTTGGTTTTTTCGGTGCAATGCGCAAATAGCTGCCATGCTATGCCATCTGTCGGTGGTTTCTTAGCAAATTGAGGCAACTTAGGCGTGAGCCATTCGTGCACCGTAAGTACATCAAAATCACCGCGTTCATCGCCTAAAATTTCATTATATTCATCGCGATAACAAAGCACCAACGCAGGATCTACGCCAACCAGTGGAATCCCGGTTTCTGCCAGCATGGATAAAAATTCGGCACTCGTATTGGCCGACTGAGCAAATTGCTTCAAAAAGCCTTTAATGTGTTGCGCTTTTCCGTTCGGTTTAAACGGTAAAACGATTGGCTGCAACCCTAATTTACTGACTAAATCAACAAAGTCTTCAACCACTTTTGCATCATAAAAACTGGTGAATGGGTCTTGAACAATAAGCACATGACTGGCTCTGTCCTCATCCGATAAACGGTTGAGTTTTTGTAAATCAAACTGAGTGTCTGGTTTAAATTTCAGTGACTTTGCTAACGTTGGTACGCTCAACAACGGCGCGTCAACATAACCGACCGTTTTCGCCGTTAATAATTTCACTAAAGGCTGCTTTAAAGCAAAGTTAACTAAACTCGGCGCTTTTGCCATCAACGGTAGCATGGTTTCAATATTCGCCACCAAATAGTCTTTAGCGGGTCTTTGGTAACGTGAATAGTACAGGTTTAGAAAACGAGAACGAAAACTCGGCACATCCACTTTAATTGGGCATTGGCTGGCACAAGCCTTACACGCTAAACAGCCATTCATCGCATCTAAAACTTCATGAGAGAAATCGTATTCGTGTCTTTTATTAATCGTATTACGAACACGCTCAATCAGGGTTCTAATGCTATTGGTGCCCGCCAGAGTTTGCTTTTCCAAATCGAGCACATCGATGCCCTCTTCGGTTAGCTGACGTAGCCATTCACGAACCAATCCTGCACGGCCTTTCGGAGAATGACGACGATCAGCCGTTACCTTCATTGATGGGCACATTGGCGAATGCACATCATAGTTAAAGCACAACCCGTTACCGTTACACTCCATCGCTTGGCTAAAGCTGTCTCGCACTTCTACATCAATTTGGCGGTCGTAATAGCCGCGTTTAGTATCCGAAACCTTCACCAGTTCCGCATCGCTATCTAACGGCGTACAGATTTTACCCGGGTTCATTTTGTTATACGGGTCAAAGGCCGCTTTCACTCTACGAAGCTCCGTAAACAGTGCTTCACCAAAAAAGGCAGGGCCATATTCAGAGCGGAAGCCTTTCCCGTGTTCGCCCCACATCAAACCGCCATATTTGGCCACCAAAGTTACCACTTGGTCAGAGATCTGCTGCATCAAAATTTCTTGTTCGGGATCGCACAAATCCAGCGCTGGACGAACGTGCAAAACACCGGCATCCACATGACCAAACATGCCATAATTCAATGATTTGTCATCGAGTAACTGGCGAAATTCTTCAATAAAATCAGCCAAGTTTTCTGGTGGTACACAGGTATCTTCAGCAAACGCGACAGGCTTTGCTTTGCCCTTAGCGGCTCCCAACAAACCCACGGCTTTTTTACGCATCCCATAGATACGACCAATACTGGCCAAATCAGAACACACTTGATAACCAATGATGTCTGCCTGCTCTGCCGCCATCATTTCATCTAAGCTTTGAGTTAAGGACTTAACCTGCTGCTCAACCAAGGCAACGTCTTCACCAGCAAACTCAACCATATTAATGCCCAACATTTCTTTGCCGGGTACATCGGTTAACAGATCGCTTACGGTGTTCCAAACGATGTCTTGCTTAGCCAAATTCAGTACTTTTGAATCGATTGTCTCAACAGATAAGGCGTCTGCTTCTACCATTAACGGCGCATTGCGCAACGCTGAATCGAACGACAAATATTTGATATTCACTAACGTGCGAGCTTTAGGTATACGCGTTAAATTAAGCTTAGCTTCGGTGATAAAAGCGAGCGAACCTTCAGAGCCGCACAGAACACGCGTAAAGTTAAACGCTGCACTGTCTTCATCGATGGCATTTTTTAGATCATAACCCGTTAAAAACCGATTTAGCTTTGGAAATTTTGCGACAATTTTATCGCGATTATCTCGGCATACGGCTTCGGTGACTTCGAGAGCCTTTGCCGCTTGTGTGTCTGGGATTGGAAGGCCATCAGACAAATCACTTTCTAATATTGAACCATCGCTAAAGACCGCCTGTAACGACAATACGTGATCCGAAGTCTTGCCGTATTTTAACGATCCTTGGCCAGATGCGTCCGTATTGACCATACCGCCTAACGTCGCACGATTACTGGTCGATAGCTCAGGAGAAAAGAAATAGCCATACGGTCTGACCAAGTCATTTAACTTGTCTTTGACGATGCCGGTTTGGACACGAACCCAACCTTCTTTTTCGTTAATTTCCAACATTTGGTTCATATAACGAGAAAGGTCGATCACCAAACCTTTGGTCAGTGACTGGCCATTAGTGCCGGTGCCTCCGCCTCTTGGGGAAAAAGTGACAGACTGGTATGGCGCGGCATGACCAATTGAGCCAATTAACTGAACATCACTGGTATTTTTTGGAAAAAGAACCGCTTGTGGCAGCTGCTGGTAGACACTGTTGTCGGTCGCAACAGCAAGGCGGCTTGAATAGCCTATTTCGATGTCGCCACTAAATCCTTTTTCTTCAAGCTCATTAAGGTATTGAGTAACAACACTATCGATATCAGGTTGATTTGAAATTCTTGGTAACATGGTGCTTCCTGCTCCCTACAACACTGAATCATTCAGTGGGGAAAGTAGTTCGGTTGACATTGCGGGTGATTTTTTTGATTTTCGTCACTTTACAACATTTTAGAGCTTGATAAAAACAGTTACTGCACTTCAAACTGAATCGATTGCTTACATTTTTGGATTTTTAGTCCACACTTCTTACAAGCAACAATTTCTTATATGCTTATTAAAGCGATAATCTCATGAAAAAAAATAAAGTAGTTACCACCGAAGACATTCTATTAATGCTATGTAAATCAGTGTCTGGCGTTTTGACCTCGGCAACAGATTCTCCGATTCATTACTCGGCAATGGTACAAAAAATCAACAAAACTTGCCTAAAACCTGATTTTGGCTGTTTTGTGCTATTCGATGGCGGTTTTTCTGGCTTGGTTGTTATCAACTTCGCAGCCCCAGCCGCATTAGAGATCTATCAAAACTACATGCGTAACATGGGCATGCCAGAAGATGAACTGGCCATTTTGCACACCTCAGATGAAGTCGGTGATGTTCTTGGCGAACTGATGAACCAATTAGTTGGTGATTTTACTAACAAGGTACGTAAAGAGCTGCAAACCAACATCACTCAAAACCAACCTAAAATGCTAGCGCTGACAAAACAAGTCATGCTATCCGTTGATACAAACTTAGATCGTCCGCAAGCGCGTCGCGTAACCTTCTCGACAGAGAAAAACAACATCTTCTACCTAGAACTTGCTATGGATAAAACCGAGTTTATTCAGCTAGAAGAATTTGAAATCGAAGAAGAAACCTGCATCGACTCATTGATAGATCAAGAACGAGAGAAATCGAGCAAGAAGCAAGAAAAAAGCGCACCCGTTACATCAGCCGCTGATGATATGGCTAACGACTTACTTGATGAACTAGGCATCTAATTGCCTTAAATTCAAACTATCTGTTGCGTTAACTTGGTGTCAGCCGGTACTGAGTTAACGTAATCCTGCCTTAATCGCCCATTCCACTCTTTTACTTCCCGTCAAATAACGCTAAAATGGTCGACTTTTCTCATCAACCTGCAGCATTAATGGATAAACAAAAAGCCCTCAAGAAAATTGCGAAGTGTCTTGAACTCGGTAATTCAGCGAACGTAAATGAAGCTGCTAATGCCATCAAGATGGCCCATAATCTCATGATTAAATATGGGTTAGATAAAGATGACATTGAGTTCATCAAAATGGGCAAGACTCAATCTAGCCACTTACTTCCAAGCAATGTTGGCTCCAACATTTTACGTATTGTTCGTGGGATCAATACTAAATTTGGCGTTGAAGCCGTATTGCTGAACCACAAAGGGTTAAAACGTCTCGAGTTCATTGGTGAAGCCGATCGCGCAATTTTTGCCGCATTTGCCTTTGATATTGTCTATAGAGAAATGAACGAACACACGGGGCAGTTCCGCAACAGTTTTGCAGGCTCTGGTACCAGTAGCGCTGAAGTCACCAAACGCGTGTCTTCGTTTTTATCCGGTTGGATTGAAGGCGCATTAGAAAAACTGCCGACGATCGCACCAGATGATGATTCAAATAACAAAATCAATAATTACATTGATAAAGAATTTGAAAACATCGATCGTGAAACCTTTAAGCAACAGCTACGTGATGCCATGAAAAACATCACCGCCGATTACGAAGTTGGCTTAAAGAAAGGCCGCCGTTTATCGGTGAACCGCCCTGTCGGTGGAACAACACCCGCCGCTGCTCCAAAACTATTAAAGTAGCCCTTTATCGCTGCGTAAATTGAACACTGCTGAATTTGCTATCATAATAACCTTACACATTCGGGTAAATTAAGGGACACAATAATGAACAAATTCACAGTGATTCTCCCAACTCTATTTTTGGTTGCTTGTACCAGTGTCGATCTTAATCACCTCACTTCTGAAAAAGAATGGTACGACTTTGGCTTTGAGCAATCCAACAAGGGTGCTGTACAGTTTAGTCCCAACAAAGCACAAACCTCCGAAGACAATTACCTTGCCTACACCAATGGCTACCAAAGTGGGCAGGATGTTTATTGTTCACAAGATCCGCATCGGTTAGGCCTATTGCGTAAGCCCTATTTTGGTATTTGTGATTGGTCATTTGAACAAAGCTATCGAGACGGCTTTCGTCGCGGTTCTGATAAACTCTAGGAAACCAATCCCCAATGAATAAATCAATTCGATTATTGTGTATCACTGCACTTTTCTTCAGTCATTGGTTAGGTGCAGTCACCATTGGAGAATTAGAAACTCAAGCCAACAAGCAAGACCCCGTTGCACAATATTCACTAGCTCAAGCTTTCTTCACCGGGAAAGACGTAGTAAAAGATCCGCAACGAGCACTCGATTGGCTCAAGCAATCCGCAGACAATGGTTACTCATTGGCGCAACTCAAACTGGCTAACGCGTACGATAGCGGCATTGCCATAGAAGAGAACTTAGATTTAGCCGTTTATTGGTACACCAAAGCTGCGGTTCAAGGATTAGCCAGGGCTCAACTAAAACTTGGGATTCTGTACGAGCGCGAATACAACGAATATCAAACCATCACAGATCTAGACTTAGCCAGAGTTTGGTACAAGGTTGCGCTAGAAAATAACAGCACTCAAGCCGAAGCCGGCTACAACCGAGTATTGGAAGCTAAGTTTAATGCGATGCGCGCAGCCCAACTCGGACAAATTACGCAGTTGGATGACGAGTCAAACAAAGCCCTCACCGCAACAGAACCCTCATCGCCAGCTCCTAAAATGACGCAAGAATCTAACTGGGCATTGCCTGAAGTGTCTCAACAAGTCGGTTACCTCATTATCGCGGCAACCTTCCTATTCGCATTACTGGCGGTTATCTTGCTGGGCCGTAAAAAGCGCAAACAAAAAACAGCCGTTAAACAGGAACAAAAATCCGCTGATGACTCTCGTATTTTACGTAAAGAGCTTGAGAAAACACGCCGCCAGTTATTGAGCCAAAATGCGGTGCTAAAGGATCTGAAAAATGCACAACAAGATCAGAATTTTACATTAGCTTGTACATTTCTTGGTTTCAATGCAAAACGATTGCCCAGCGCCGAAGCGATAAAAGTTCGATACAAAAAGCTTTGCCGTGTCTATCACCCTGATGCCAACGGCAGTGATGATGAGATGAAAAAACTCAATGGGGCTCTCAAGGTCATTTTGAAACACCCGTCATATAACAAATAGTGAAAGCCACGCTCAGTAGCTAATCGTACTCAGTGCTAAATACGCTAAATCGATCGCATTTTGGATTTTTACAAATCAAAAAGTAACAAAAATTTAACATTTGTATTTTATTTGTGGCATAATATTTTGATGTCATCTCATACGAATAAAACAACCAAAGGAGATTTCAATGTTCAACACGGAAGGCACATGCGACTGGTGTAAACAACCAAAAATGGTAATGAAACACGACTATGTCGATGGAAAACACCACCACTCATGTGAAACTTGTAACGACATTGCCACACTAGACGTACGCTTATTCAATATAGACGAGCTCGCATTACGCAGTAGTTCCGTAGCAAGCTGCGCCACACGCTAGTCACATATCCAGCACAACAGAAAAACGCGTAGGTACACGTCATGTGCTTACGCTCTTATTCCCCCCTACTCTCACTAAAAATTATCTTTCGCCTTTCGCCAGAAAACCATAACCCCTTATTTTTAATCATTTAAATTTTTTGTCTTATTGACAAATCAATCATGCCTCACAAATTTTCATCATGTCTATTTTATAAACAATACCAATGCTATATATTATCTTCAAAATAATGAAGATTAAAAGAAGCACACTATGCAATACATCAGTCGAGAAGGTTCTGCAGTTATCAATGTTGCGCGCTACCTCCTTACCGCAAAGGAAGGAGACCGAGTAAGAACGATTGATTCGTTGTCCGAAGAATTCGGGGTATCGGTTGGTTTCATTCAAAAAGCGCTCACCACGATTGAAAGCCACCAAGCGGTCGGTTTGAGCAAGCAAGGCCGAAATGGCACCTTCATTAGCACGCTAAACGAAACTGAACTGGCTAAGTTGTCTGGGTTGTCTCATTTGGTCTGTGCCATGCCTCTTCCGTATACCAAACACTACGAAGGCATTGCCAGTGGCATTAAAGCACAAATGAGTGACTTTCCTTTTTATTTTGCCCATATGAGAGGTGCAAACGTCAGGGCAGAATGCTTAAAAGCCGGCACATACGACATGGCGATCATGTCACGACTTGCCGCCAAAGATTATGTCGTCGACGGCTTAGTAACGGCCATCGATTTAGGCGATCACTCTTATTCAAACGCCCATAGGTTGATTTACCGTGATGGCGAGTACAGCACCATAACAAAAGTGGGGGTCGATTCCGATTCACCCGATCAACGCGTGTTAACTGAGCTTGCCTTTAAAGACAAGCAAATTGAAATCGTAGAAATTAACTACAGCGACAGCCTCAGTCACCTGACCAATGGCATCATAGATGCGGTAGTTTGGCTCCCTGAAGCTATCGATATGCTAGGCATGGGCTTATCGGAACGATCTCTCGATGAATTTGAAGAATGCCGAGACGCTTCTCAAGCCGTTATTTTGGTCCGCACAGAGGCACAGTATATTCGGGTATTGTTGCGAAAACTGCTCAATATACACGCCCTAATATCACATCAGAACCAAGTGGTAGAGGGCCTAATAACACCAAGCTATTAAATAGGCAGTGAAACTCATTAAATAAGGAACGTTAATAATGATGCAACAACGTTTATCCATTCTGGCCGAAAATGCCGTGATCAGCCAAGCCAGTTATCAAGCTTCAATAGCGGCGGCGGCATTAATTGAAACGGAATTCAACCTAACACCTGATAACGAACAGTTTCAGATGCTAGTAACCCACTTAGCCAGAGCAACGGATCGCATCTTGCTTGAAAGCCCAATCGAAGAAGGGCTCGATGATGATATCTGGCAAGAAATTGTGGAGTCCGCTCAGTTTGATGCCCTGCAGGCGCTCAACACAAAAGTTCTAAGCCTATATGGAATCGAACAGGCACCCCAAACTGAAAACTCATTCTTGGTTAGCAATTTATTTGCCATTAGCCAATTAACCGATGACGACCGTTAGGAACCGTGAAGATGATTGATAACACAGGGTATACCTATTGCCATGAGCATCTCCATATCGATTTGTCCCCTCAGAAAGGCGACATTGATTGTCGGCTCGATCAGTACGGGTTGATAAAAGAAGAAATGGAAAACCTGCTGAAACTTGGCGTACGAAACATCGTAGAAGTAACCAATCATTTTATGGGCAGAAATCCTCATTTTATTGAGGATTTAATTAACGACACCGGAATGAATGTATTGCTCTCTACTGGGTATTACATTGAGGGCTTTTTCCCGCCTGAAGTTTCTCAGCTAACGGCGCAGCAATTAGCCAAAAAAATGATATCTGAAATTGAAAACGGTCTTCCAGGCAGTTCACTTAAGGCCAGTATCATCGGTGAAGTTGGCAGCAGTGAAGAGCGATTTACCGACCTAGAAAAAAAAGTCTTTCACGCTGCGGCGATTACCCATATGGAAACTGGACGTCCCATTTCAACTCACCAGTCTTTAAGTACCTTAGGCAAAGAGCAGGTGAACCTGTTTCGGAACATGGGAGTCGATTTAGAACGCGTAACCATTGGTCACTGCGATTTAAAAAGCAACTTAGATGAAATTCAATGGCTGATCGACCAAGGCTGCTATGTGCAGTTCGACACCATCGGCAAAAATAGTTACTTCCCCGACAGCAAAAGAATCGAGATGTTGATGGCTTTGTCTCAGCGAGGCTGCTTAGACCGAGTGATGCTTTCAATGGACATCACTCGCCGCTCCCATCTTAAGGAAAATGGGGGGCTTGGCTTTGGATACCTAGTTGAACACTTTCTCCCAGAATTACTCAATCATGGCATATCTCAACAGGAGATAGACACCATGATGATCCACACCCCCTACACCCTATTTAAATAATAAAGGCACCACTATGAAAAAGATCGGCATAGCTGGTTTACAGCGTGAACAAATTCAACAGCAAATAGAAGCAACGTCTCCAGACACCTTTGAAATGCACATCCTTAATGATATGGATGCCGCATTAAAAGTGAAAAGTGGTGAGCTTGATTATTACATCGGCTGCTGCAATACCGGAGCAGGCGCCGCCCTTTCCATGGCCATTGCGATCATCGGCTTCGACAAAAGCTGCACCATTGCCAAACCCGCTATACAAGCAAAACAAGCGGAAGTAGAGCAGTTCATTTCTGAAGGAAAAGTTGCATTCGGATTGTCTGTCGAACACGTAGAACACGCAATACCTTTACTCATTACTACTCTAGCCCGATTGTAAGGATACATTATGGACTTTATGAACTTAGGCCTCGTCGCCCTGCTCTGTGGCATGACCGCACTGATCGCCAATATGAGCGCCGCGGTATTCCACGATGGCATCAGACCCATACTCCCTCAAGTATTTGAGGGCAACATGAGCCGCCGAGATGCCGGTTCCGTTGCGTTTGGTTTATCTATTGGTTTTGTTGCTTCAGTGGGGATCTCGTTCACCTTATCAACAGGCCTACTCAACCCTTGGTTACTCTTTTTGCCTACCGATATACTAGGCGTAATGATTGGCAGCCGAATTTTAGCGGCCTTGGCTGGCGCAACTTGGGGCATCTTAGTGGTGACCTCGCTAACCGCCGTCAATACTGTGCTAACCGGTTTACCTGTAGATGCACTGGGTGCGTTGGGTGAACTCGGTACGCCTGTGATGTCGGCTTTTGCTCTATTCCCATTATTGGCTATCTTCTATCAATTTGGCTGGAGAGCAGGCGCTGTAACCGCTGTTGTCATTTTGCTTTCTCGACTGTTGGTCATCAAATACACCGGTATCTACCCTGAATCCATCCAGATCTTTATTGGCATGCTAATGCTGATTATTATCGCGATTCGTAAAGACTTAGCAGACAAAAAAGCAGGGATCAGCCCACCCGACATGTCTGGTCTACACGGTATTTTCGATGAACGCACCAAACGAATCGTCAAACACCTGCCTTTCCTTGCTGTCACGGGTGCATTGATTGCTGCCGTGTCTAATGCGGGTATCTTCGCAGGCTCTGAAGTCTCGATTTATTCCCTTGCCGAAGCCTACAAGCTGACGGATGCAGCGGAACAAGATGCCGCATTAAAACAAGTCGCCCTGTCTGAATTCATGCGTGGATTAGGTTTTATCCCTCTGATTGCAACCACCGCGTTAGCAACAGGTGTGTATGGTGTCGTCGGCATGACATTCGTTTTTGTTGTTGGCTATTTAGCACCAAACATCCCAGTGGCTGCGCTTTTGGGTGCCATTACCATTTGCCTAGAGATTTTCTTATTGCGTAGCGTAGGCCGAGTGCTAGAGCATTTCCCGTCTATTCGTAACGCATCAGATAACATTCGTAATTCAATGAACACCTTAATGGAGTTTGCATTATTGATTGGTGGTGTATTGGCGGTAATGAAAATGGGCTCAACAACAGGCTTTACCATTTTTGCCATCTTGTACTTCCTCAACGAAGTGTTAGGCCGACCAGTATTGAAAATTGCCGCACCAGCTGTGGCTGCCATTCTTACGGGTATCGTACTCAACGTTCTGTTTGTCCTTGGGCTATTTAGCCTTTAATTCTCTTTCATGCGCTAACTCAACCACCTCCCCCCCTGTTCGGGTTAGCGCATTTTTTAGTGAGACGTCGGTATGTTTTTAGATGCACTAATAAAACGCAACCCAGCGCTTATAGAAGCGAGTGTTACGTTATTATCACAAGGGAAAATTTTGCCTGACAGCTACGTAATAGACGTAGATTCCTTCATAGAAAACGCAAAAAAACTGAAGGAAACCGCAGACAAACACAACATCAAACTGTACGCGATGACCAAACAAATTGGTCGTAACCCAGTATTAGCCCGAATTCTAGTTGATGATTTGGGCTATGAAGGCATCGTGTGTGTCGATTTTAAAGAAGTGCGCTTTTTTCAAAAGGCTGGAATTAAAATTGCCCATGTAGGACATTTAGTTCAACTACCAGAATCTATGATTGAGTCAACTTTATCTGTCGGCAAGCCAGATATCGTAACGGTGACCAGTTTAGAAAAAGCACAATCAATTTCAGATGCGGCGGCCAAGTTAGGCATCGTCCAAGACATCATGCTGAAATTCTATCAAGACGATGACGCGCTCTATGTTAATCAAGAGTCTGGATTTACGCTACTTGACTTAACAGCCGTTATTGAAGAGTTGCAAAGTATGCAGCATATCCGTGTTGCGGGGATCACCCACTTTCCGTGTTTTCTGCTCAAAGATGGCAAACCACAAACCACCAATAATGTACGCACAATGCACTCTGCATATCATGCTTTGAATGCATTAGGGTTTGATAACCTTCAACTCAATATGCCGTCGTTTAGCAGTTGTGAAACCTTACCTGACATTGCTCGTTTGCAAGGTACTCACGCGGAACCCGGTCATGCGTTAACAGGGACGATCCCAAACAACGTTGACGGGAGCCAAAGTGAGCAAATTTCCATGCTCTATATCAGTGAAATATCTCATCATTTTAACCAGCGCAGTTATTGCTATGGTGGCGGGCTTTATCGCCGTGGCAATCTCAATAAAGCCTTAATCGTCCCACGGTCAAATAGGCAACTCGCCAAATCTGTTTACAGCAAGGTAAGTAACGACGACGAATCGAGCATCGATTATCACTTCAAATTGGACGATAAATATCCCATTGGTGCGGCCGTCATCATGGCTTTTCGCACTCAGGTTTTTGTTACACGGAGTGATGTCGCATTGATTTCAGGTTGCCATACAGGCCAACCGAAGCTGGTAGGAATATACGACGCTTTAGGCAACGAGGTGTGTGATGAGTAGATTTATTATTATCGTTCTTGATGGATTTGGCATCGGTGAAATGCCTGATGTGCCCATCGTCAGGCCACAAGATACCGGAGCAAACACCGCTCTTAAGCTGCTTAACCATTTCCCACTCAAGAAACTACCGACCTTAGAGCGGCTTGGGCTGATTAACCTCGTTCCAAATTCAGAGTCTGTGATGCAACCTTCGCCAAATGCCTCTATCGGCACCGCGTTATTGGCCCACGAAGGAGGCGACACGTTTATGGGCCATCAGGAGATCATGGGAACCCATCCTCAATCTCCTCTTGTTGTGCCATTCAATCAATCGATAGACAGCATCGAAAAAGCACTATTCGCACAAGGCTACCAAGTAGAAAGGCTATACAAAGGTTCCTTAGCGGCTCTTTATGTCGACAATGCCGTAGTGATTGCCGACAACTTAGAAGCCGACCTCGGTCAGGTGTATAACCTAACGGCCAACCTTGACCAAATTAGCTTTGACGCATTAGAAAAAATGGGCCGATGCGTTCGGAATGCCAATCAGGTGGGTCGCAACATTGTCTTTGGCGGCCATATAGGACATAGCCAGTCCATTATTGATGCGCTTGAAGTTAAGCAAGATGACAATAAAGTGACAACCTTCATTGGCGTTAACACACCAGATACCGGCGTTTACGAAAACGGTTTTAAAGTCATCCACCTTGGGTTTGGGGTAGATGAGTCAACACAAGCGCCATTCTTGTTACATAACCACGGGGTCACTACCTTTTTGTATGGAAAAGTGGCTGACATCGTGCAAAACCGATTTGGCACGTCTTACACATCCATCGTAGACACCGATAAAGTGTTTGAATTGCTTAATCAAGATTTAACGCAACACCAACACGGCTTCTTTTGCGCAAATGTTCAAGAAACGGATTTGTCGGGCCACCAGCAAGATCCAAGGATGTACTGGAAAGTACTCGAACGCGCCGATCGGGGCATAAATAACGTCATCGAAAAAATGACCGATAACGACGTGTTGGTCGTTATGGCGGATCATGGCAATGACCCTTTTATAGGGCACACCAAACACACTAGAGAGCAAGTTCCGCTTCTTATTTACCAGCCAAATCTAAACAAAAATGACCTAGGAGAGCGCGCCACCATGTCGGATGTTGGAGCGAGTGCCTGCGAATTTTTTGGCGCCAGCCCTCCTCAAAACGGACGTTCTTTCTTAAAGGATCTCAGCATAGTTCCCCAAACATGAGTGCCACAGATTTAAGGTTTTTCATGTGCTTCCCCCCTTTTGCCTTGAGCCTTGAGCCTTGAGCCTTGAGCCCTAAAACTACTGTATAAGGCTGAATTTCTTCAGCCTTTTCTGTTCCCCCGCTAGCGTTGCTATGACATCCCTGCTCAATTTCATCAATTTCGGCCAACATCGCATACAAACCGGCTCATTCATCATTTTAAATAAAAACACTTAAAAACAATTAGTTATAATTTGCCATTGCATAATTGTGATGTTTATCTGGAAAAAACGCTTGATAAACACTCAAACTTTAACTACTGTAAATACATACAGTATGTATAAAGGAACAGTAATTATGTATTCACTTAACGCTCAACCAAATACACCAACTTCGCAAGCTTTCGTGTCCACTGCCCTGATGACGAAAAGCGCCTCAACTGATCTCGTTAAAAGCGAACGAGTTAGTGCAAGGTTGGCAAAGTTATCTCACCGAGCAAAGTGGGTACTTTTTACTGCACAGTGTCCTAGACCTCGTCCTAGCCGTTTAAGACAGTTAAGATTTACAGCAGAGCATGTTGTTCACATTCAAGCTTCTCGTTTATCGAGCGAGAAAGAAATTGTGTTAAAAGCAATGCAAGCCGGAAACGCCAGTGCCGTTGTCGCGAGCCAGAGTATTTCTGCCATTGATCAAAAGCACCTGCAACAACGTGCAAAACAGCTAGGCTGTGAAGTTTTTTTCATTGATGCCAATAGCGAGCTCTACCTTTCAAACGGCCAAAATCAATTTCATTAACAGAAGCTAAGCAACTGCTTCAATTGCAGTTGCTAGTATTATCGCCAATTAACCTGCACAAAGAGCAAACGTTTGCTTTTTGTGTGGCAGAGATCGTCAGTTCTGGTATCATGCGCTACATCACAAACATGCCATGGTGGTATGTTTCTCTTTTTGACGTTTGATACCAGATAGGAATGTCGCAATGAGCCTCGCCGATCAAGTTCTCGCAGTAAATGATGACCTCCCAATTCGTACCGATAAACCTGTCCATAGTGGCAAAGTTCGTTCTGTTTATTGGCTAACCGAAGCCGACAGCCAACGCTTGATCAAAGAAAAAGGCTATGATGTCGCCTCTGATGCGCCTTTAGCAATCATGGTTATCAGTGACCGAATTTCGGCATTCGACTGTATTTGGCGTGCTGAAGGAGGCCTAAAGGGCGTTCCAGGTAAAGGCGCGGCTTTAAATGCTATTTCTAACCATTGGTTCCAGCTGTTTAAAGATAATGGCCTAGCGGATAGCCACATTTTGGATATTCCCCACCCGTTTGTGTGGATCGTTCAAAAAGCCAAGCCAGTCATGATCGAAGCGATTTGCCGTAAGTACATCACAGGCTCCATGTGGCGCTCTTACGCTAATGGCGAAAGAGAATTCTGTGGCATTCAAATGCCTGAAGGCCTAGAAAAAGACAAAGCTCTGCCAGAATTGCTAATGACACCGTCAACCAAAGGAATTTTAGAAGGAATTCCTGGTGTACCGGCTGTCGACGATGTGAATATTACTCGCCAAGATATCGAAAATAACTTCGCAGCATTCAATTTTTCACAACCTGAAGATATAGCGCATTACGAAAAACTGCTGTCTGAAGGTTTTGATGTCATCAGCAACGCTCTGGCCAATGTTGGACAGATCTTCGTTGATACCAAATTTGAATTTGGTTACGTACATGACTCAAAAGGCAAAGAAAAACTCATCTATATGGATGAAGTAGGTACTCCGGATTCGTCTCGTATTTGGGATGAAAAACAGTACCAAGCTGGCAAGATTGTTGAGAATTCGAAAGAAGGCTTCCGTCAGTTCCTACTCAATCATTTTGAAGATGCCGATATTCTTTTAAATAAAGACCGTATGGATGAGCGTTTTGCTCTGGCTCGTGACAACGAACTTCCAGAACAAGCGTTAATTGATATCTCCAATACGTATACCTCTATTGCAGAAAAAATCACCGGTAAGAAAATTGAACTGAGCAGCAATCCTAAAGCTGAAATCATTGATGTATTGAGCCGCGATTACGGCCTAATCGATTAACATTACTGATGCTTATTTAGGTAAATAAAAAAGGAGGCCAAGCCTCCTTTTTTGATGTCTGTTGCTTGCCATGTTTTAAAAACGCTACTCGGCAATCTCGACGGTAAAACTGTCGTCTTCTAATTCCGTAATCACAGAACGGCTGCGCTTTCCAATGGAATCTCGCTGCTCTACATCCAGTTCATAGGGCATTTTCAGTGTCAACTTTCCAATGCCTTGTACACGAGCAAGCTTAATTAAGCGCACCAAATTGGCTTCATCACTGTTTTGTGCAGACAACGACGTTAACGCCTGCTCCCACAGTTGATCTTCCTTTGACATAAGCTCATTAACGCTATCTTTCCAAAGCATACCAAAGACTGGTGCGAAAGATTGCATCGCTTCTAAAAAAGTCCATTTCTTACGGCATGTTGCGCCAAGAAAGGTGGTGTAATCAAAAACTATTTCCGATGAATGCTGATTATTCATAGTGCCCCCCGACATGTTGTTCGCTTAAGCCCGTTATAGTATTTTTTGTGGGCGTAGAACGTAGAGCCATGTGAATTATTAACATTGATCCTTTGCCAATTCACACGGTCACTTGCGCTATAACTGCTGATAGTAAGACCCTAATATCAGCAGACAACTCATAGTGTTTTACTACTATTGACCATGACATCGCATATATCAATACGATATAAGACATCGGTCTTTTATGACTATAAAATCGACCAAAAGGGCATAATAGAACCAAACAATTAACACGATAAGAACAGTTTTGAAAACGATGTACTGTATTTCGGTAATGAAATTAAATCATGAAGCAAATAACTCTTCGCAGAAGATCACTGCCAGTTAACCAGCTTCAGACCAAGCCCAACTCGAGTATGACTATGATCATATTCGATCAATGTCTCACCGTAACCATGATAAACTTGCCCATAAACACCAATCAGCTCATTGAAGTAAAACGTGTACCCCAGCTCAATGCCACTTTTGTTGGTATCAAAATTATAGAACCCTCTTGCATCAAATACGCCCACACCAGTATAGAGCTTCGTCCATGCTTCCCAAGGTGCGTAATATTCCGAGATATCCGGGTTTTCTCCGATACGCCCAATGACACTCCAGGCATGCAATCCGTATTCGAATGGGCCGTCTAATAATTCTAGGGCGACATAGGCTCTATCCCAGCTCCGAGATAAGTTAGCCGTTTGTCCATTAGACTCATGTTTATAACCAAATTCGATATTATTAATAAAAAACAGGTTAGGCCGATACATGACAAACACTTGGGGTTTATAGTTAGTTTCTCGAAAAGGTGACGATATCTGATTGTTTGCTACCTGCCACAGCGACACCTGAGTATAAGACGCCGCAATGGATGAATTTGAAGTAAGCTGAAATAATGGAACTGAAAATGAGAATTGAAACTTAACCTCAAATGGCTGTAACTGTTCAGCCCCATCAAACCCACCCGCTTGATACACTTCCCTGTTCACGCTGCTGGTATGGCTTCCAATTACATAGGTATCCTCGTAACTAGAAATGGTACTTAAGCTTTTAGCCTGCAGTAACGGAGACAATATCGCCACAAGCAGTAGTTTGTATTTCATAAATCACTCACACACGGCAATCGGTGTCCGTTTTCAATAAGTTATATGAAATGAAGCAATTTGTACGCCAACTACTTGATATCTATCAGTCGACTGGCTTTCTTATATTGAATTCGCCATCCATTCCAAGTCGGCAGCTCCCAACGTTTAGGATCGCCTTTGCGTAAGCCTGAATGACGGATCACATGAACTAGTTTTTTATTCGGGAAATAATCCACGGTTAACTTGATATCCGATAACTGCAATTCACTGGGGTACAAGCCGTCAAATTCTTCGCGCTGCCAATACGGGATGCCTTCGAAGCCAAAGTCGTCTGGCTCAAACAATACCAATTCATCCATTTCGGAAATGCCCAATTCGTT
The DNA here is from genome assembly GCF_900233005.1 of Vibrio tapetis subsp. tapetis. Classification (NCBI taxonomy): domain Bacteria; kingdom Pseudomonadati; phylum Pseudomonadota; class Gammaproteobacteria; order Vibrionales; family Vibrionaceae; genus Vibrio; species Vibrio tapetis. The sequence continues at coordinate 456,336 of NZ_LT960611.1, read as the reverse complement.
AAGTTGCTGTGCCATCCACTTTTCAAAATTGGTCTGACTCTGTCTGTTTTGTTCTTTTTTGGGTGCTTCATCGGCCAGACCTAGATCAACGTACAGTTGCCACACTTGAATATCCCGCTGTCGTGATTTAGCAAACCCAGGCCAAAGCTTACCCGACATCAGTGCTTGAATAATGGCTTGGGTTCCTGTTGCAGGGGTATGTTTGCGCTCTATTACTCGCCCTGCATAAACGCGAGCCATAGACGACATCACCTGCTTGTTCTCTACGTGAGTGCCTGTTTGTTGCCACTCCCCCATATCGAGTGCAACGAGATCATCCAGCGAGATGGGCATCATAACCGTCGCTAGATTGAGGGTTTGCTTCACCCCGCGCCCCGGCAAGCTATGCTGATCTAACACGATCGCGGCTTCAGCTTTGTCGCTAAAACGGCTGTCTTTTCCTACGCTAACTTCACTAAATCCATTGCCCAACGCTTGACGTCTTTTTTCTCTTCTTACAAACACCAACTCTGGATGCAAAGAAGCAATCTCTCGGGCCAATTGCTGACGATGACAACGCGAAGCCACCGACAATTCTGGTAAGTCTAATGCTTCACGCATCTGCTGAGCGAGCTGCTGTGCTTCAGTAAGCGCTAACGGCTCGATATTCAAACACTCAGGCACATCACCTCTGACCAATTTAATCAATGTCATAGCGTCGCAATGCTGTCGCTCCCATTGGTCTATATCATCCCGGTCATCAACACTATTGGGTAACTTATACAATCGAGCTGGCACCGATAACGCGGCACTTAAATCCACCATCGCCTCTTGTAATGCACGAGTGGGTAACCGAGTGAGCAAATCGGCATAAAGAGCATCAATGGGCAACGGATAAAGTCGTTTACCATGTTCAGTAATGCATCCAGCTTCATCAATGGCCCGCATTGTTAATAGCTGATTTTTAGCGCTGATTAAGGACTTATCAGGCAGTGAATCTAAAAAAGTCAGCGCTTCGATATTTTCACCACAACATGCAGAGGCAAGCATAGGCTCCGTTAACTCTTCACGTTGTAATTCAGGCGGGGTCATCAACTCTAAAGGCGCATTAGCTCCAAATAATCGAATGCATTTGCCCTCTCTTACTCGCCCTGCTCTTCCCGCTCTTTGTTTCGCACTCGCTTGAGAGATGCTCTTCAAACTCAGTACCGTACGACCGTTTCGCTGCAGTGTTCTCCTTTCAAGGCCTGAGTCGACCACCACAGAAATATTCGGGATGGTTAGCGAAGTCTCAGCTACGTTCGTCGCTACCACGACTTTCTGACCGGGTTGCTGATTCATTGCAATGCGCCTTTGCTCATCGGTCACCGACGCATGAAGTGGAACGACAATAAGTGATTCAATTCGATTAAGCAGGCTAACACATTGTTGAATTTCCTTACGACCAGGCAAAAAAACCAACATATCACCATCGGTTGTCGGTAGAAGTTCGACAATTTGGTCAAATACGCGTTTTTCAATATCACGGGCATCAGGGAGTCGGTGTGCGTCTCGGGCGTTGTAGTGAATCTCTACACCAAAAGTGCGACCTTCCGCCCGCAGCGATTGTGCGTCAATATACTGAGCCAAACGCTGACTCTCTATTGTTGCGGACGTAAGAATGATCCGATGCCTGTTGTGTTGTTTAAGCAAGGCCGTTAATAAGTCTGTATCCCAGCGACGCTCATGATATTCATCCACCATCACGATATCAAAGTCCACCAAACGATTTTCGGAATACCACCTTAACGCGACACCGGGTGTGACAAAGACAACTTGAGTATTGTCGTTGTAGTGAGCATCAAGCTTAATCGCATAGCCAATACGCTCTCCTAAAACTGAGCCTTCTGACTTAGCAAGAAACTCAGCCAAAGACGTACACGCAATTCGACGCGGCTCTATCACCAATACTCGACCAAATTTTGCCGACCAAAGCGGTAAACGTGTTGATTTACCCGAACCGGTTTCAGCTTCAACAACAAGGTGGTGTTGGGAGACAAGGCGATCGAATTCCTGCCTACTGGCATCGATAGGAAGTGAGGTTGTTGGCTGCATAATTAAAACGGTCTAAAAGCTAATTCTGATTTTACTTACTATACATCACTGTAATTGCGGCTGCGATGACCAACTCCGGCTATTCTCGACACTTTACATCGCAAGTTTATTGTCGGACTGGATTGACGCCTTGGCAATTGGCGCATTTGTAGTCTTTACACGTAATGAGTCGGGTTAAAAACATAAATTATTTTAAGTTCATAAAAACTTATTTGAATTACAAGACATATACGGTTAATTCTGTTTACAAGCCGATAACCAAACCGTTATTATTTCCTCTTAGCCATCATTTTCTTTCCGCTACCGAGTCCCACATGAATAACGATAAACGTCCCTTATACATCGCCTATGCAGGTCCTGCTCTTTTAAGTACTCCTTTGTTAAACAAAGGCAGCGCATTTAGTGCATCTGAACGTATCTCCTTTAACTTAGAAGGCCTGCTGCCAGAGAATACTGAAACCATTCAAGAACAAGTTGATCGTGCTTACAAGCAATATCAAAACTTCGAAAATGACATGGATAAACACATTTACTTGCGTAATATCCAAGATACCAATGAAACCTTGTTCTACCGATTAGTTCAAAACCACATCAGCGAGATGATGCCGATTATCTACACCCCTACGGTAGGGGCTGCATGTGAGAATTTCTCTAACATTTATCGTCGTGGTCGTGGTCTTTTTATCTCTTATCCAAATAGAAATCGTATTGATGACTTATTGAATAACGCGACAAACCACAACGTTAAAGTGATCGTGGTTACTGATGGCGAGCGTATTTTAGGTCTGGGCGACCAAGGCATTGGCGGTATGGGGATCCCTATCGGTAAGCTGGCGTTGTACACCGCTTGTGGTGGTATTAGCCCCGCTTATACGCTACCTATCGTACTGGACGTGGGCACGAATAATCCACAACGACTTGCAGACCCAATGTATATGGGCTGGCGCCATCCTCGTATTACCGGTGCAGAATACGATGCATTTGTTGAAGAGTTCATTCAAGCCGTTCAACGCCGCTGGCCTGATGCCTTGGTTCAATTTGAAGATTTTGCTCAAAAGAACGCCATGCCTTTGCTTGAACGCTATAAAGATCGCATTTGTTGCTTCAATGATGACATCCAAGGTACGGCAGCCGTTACTGTTGGTTCACTGATTGCGGCATGTCACGCGGCAGGTAGCAAATTAAGCGAGCAACGAGTCACTTTTGTTGGTGCCGGTTCTGCTGGTTGTGGTATTGCTGAAGCAATCATTGCTCAAATGGTCTCTGAAGGGCTGTCTGATGCACAGGCGCGCGCTCAAGTTTATATGGTTGATCGCTGGGGTTTACTGCAAGAAGGCATGCAAAACCTGCTTGATTTCCAACGTCGTTTGATGCAAAAAAATGATCACCTAACGGAGTGGGAAAGTGACAGTGAAGAAGCGGGTTTCTCTCTGCTTGACGTTGTAAAAAATGCGAAACCAACGGTATTGATCGGCGTATCTGGTGCTCCTGGTCTGTTCAGCAAAGAAGTCATTCAAGCGATGAACGCTAACTGCGAACGCCCAATTGTGTTCCCTCTGTCTAACCCAACAAGCCGTGTTGAAGCGACGCCAAACGACATTATTCGTTGGACAGACGGTAAAGCGTTAGTGGCGACAGGTAGCCCATTTGATCCGGTTATTCACAACAACAAACGTTACGCTATCGCACAATGTAATAACAGCTACATATTCCCTGGTATTGGGCTTGGTGTTCTCGCTGTTTCCGCTTCTCGCGTTACCGATGAAATGCTAATGGAATCAAGCCGAGCACTGGCAGAATGCTCGCCGATGGCCAACAACGATAACGGTGCCCTGCTTCCACCACTTGAAGAGATCCACGTGGTCTCTAAACGCATTGCATTCGCCGTTGCAAAAAAAGCAATGGAACAAGGTGTGGCATTAGAAATTACCGATGAAGCATTGAGTAAAGCCATCGAGCAATACTTCTGGCAACCGGTTTATCGCCGTTATAAGCGCACCGCATTTTAACTAATTCGCATTTTTATGACAAAAAGCCCCTATGGGGCTTTTCTTTTTTGTATTATAACTAACGTTCTTTCTAACTATTTCAATCGTCTATAAGGAATGTGTGCCGTAGATGTTAGCGATTCTTTCTGATTTTGGTTCTTTTCTCTCGCCCTATTTAGCGGATATTTCTACCGCTATTATCGCTTGTAGTTTGGTTGTGTTTGGTGCGGATATTAATCGCCTATTGCGCCGTAACCTTTCAGGCTATCACTTTGTTGTACGGACCCTAATATTCATTCTCGTCAATGCTTTTGGTTATGGCTTGTTGATAGTTAAAGCCTCCCCTGCTCTAAATCAAGCACTGCATCAGGTGAGCCATGATATGCTCGCTATTGGTTTAATATCTTGGTTTCTATTCATAGGGATTTGGGCGCAGAAGAATCGCCAAGTATGATGTTTACGACAAGTTTCACCGACTTACTCAAGCGGATATCACTCTTTTCAGTACTCAGACAAACCAAGCTACTCTTTGGTTGCCTGTTGTTGCTTATTATCGCAACAGCAAGTGTTTTAGCCGTAATTGACCGCTGGGTAAGCTGGCAAACTCAAGAGCAAATTTATCAAGATATTGCTTCGTTACCTCCCCATGATGTTGCCCTTGTCTTAGGGACAAGCAAATACATAGGGAGAACGCTTAATACGTACTATAGCCACCGGATTAACGCCGCGGTTGAACTATACAAAGCCAACAAAGTGACCCATTTTTTACTAAGCGGAGATAACGCTCATCGCTCGTACAATGAGCCCTGGACGATGAAAAGGGATCTGCTCAAGGTAGACATTCCTGAAGAAGCTATCCACCTTGACTATGCTGGGTTTAGAACATTGGATTCCGTGATCCGCGCAAAAGAAATATTCGACGCTAATGATTTTGTTATCGTGACACAAGCTTTCCACTGCGAGCGCGCTTTATACATAGCGAACCACAACGATATTGATGCGGTATGCTTGGCCGTTCCCGGCCCCTCAGGCAGCGCTGGCTTATACGTTCGAATGCGGGAAGTACTTGCTCGAGCTAAAGCCTGGCTTGACTTGTACATCATTGATACTGAACCTAAATATCTTGGGCCTAAAGAGCCTATTATCGAGCAAGTTACCAACTCACAAATTCAGTAATGTGGTTATTTTCCAGCAAAATTAACGCGCTACATAAACGGAACATCGTCTTTGCGGATCACTAAACCATAATTCACCTCAACTCGATCACGCCCCTTTTGTTTGGCTATATACAAGGCTTCATCAGCACGAGCGATGGTTTCGGTAATTCGCTCCTCGCCCATCTCTGCAACCCCTGCACTGCAGGTGAGTTCTTCGCCATGTACCCAAATATGACGCTTTACATTAAGGCGTATTCTCTCAGCTAACGCTGTGGTTTGATCTAAAGTCGAGTTCGGACAAAAGACAATAAACTCTTCTCCGCCCCAACGAACTAGGTGCTCTTCGCTGTCGATAGATGACGTTACGATCATTACGAATTCACGCAATATGTCGTCACCAACCTGATGACCAAACGTGTCATTAACCGCTTTGAAATGGTCAATATCTAAATAGATCATGGAAAAGCGTCCATTCTCCCATTGAACATTCTTAGTCATACTTTTTAACCAACGACGCACAGAGTGTCGGTTTCTCGCTCCCGTAAGTGCATCACGTTGCGCCATTTCCGAAATTTCATGATTCTGTAAACGCAGATTGTCATTAACCGCTTTTAGGTGCAGTTCTCTGTCCTCGGCTCTTTGAATTTCCCTCAGTGAGAGTTTTGCCTCTTCCCGCGCGTATAACAACGCAAGTACCACCCAAGAAAACAGCAAAACTAACATAAGCGTCTCGCCATCTAGATAACTTCCTTCAAAACGAACGCTGTTGATGGTGATATTATGCGAGCCCAGCTTTGCACCTGAACCCGTTGCTATCTCAAATAAAGTGACGTTACTAAATTCTGGCCCTGCATGTTGTATAGGAATTTCAAGATCGGACAGCCACCACGTCATAACTTGGAAGTTCTTAAATGGGATGGCTATTTCACCATTCCCAACACCTGGGGTAAATTCCACTCCATTATATTTAACCGTATATTCATCCTCAATTGAGGAATAAGCTGGGTTAAAATTACGTAAATACACCCGTAAACGAGGTGAGTCTTGCTTGGTTTCATAGTCAATATCGAGGTAGATAGTATGAACGTTAGAAAAATCCCAACCTTTCGTTCTATCTTCATTAAAATAGACAGAAGTAGAACAATAAGGCCATAGATAACTGCTTTCTTTCAATTCACATTGAAGCGACACTTTTATTGTTATTGCTCGATATTTGTTCGTCAATAGAGAGAGACGACACACTGCTTCCACCAGATTGACTGTCATCAGACCAATTAAACGTGTAGTCAGTGGGCTTCAAAACAAAGCTCTTACTTTGTCCATACAAAAAATAGAGCACCATGGCCACTATCGTGGTACACAACAATGCCACTACAAACTTTTGCATTAAGCTCAATTCATGTTTTAGATTCATACAAACCAATTTCCACCTACTAAACAAACACCAATTGTTGAACCAAGATCACTCTTGCAATAAGTATATAACACCGTATTTATCTGGCAAATGCCATCGTAATCGCACCAAATTTCGAGCTTTGTAACACTTTACTGAGCTAACCGAAGAATTTTCCGTCAACCACCAACAAGATTTTGATATCAGCTCAATTAACAGTGTGAACGATCACAATTAAGTTAACCGTATCCTTGCAAGACGCAGACTACTCGTATTGCTATAATTACGGCTAAAACATAAAAAGAGAAAAGTAATGTCGAAGTCAGAAATCGGAACGTTGAGAAAAATGGAAGCCAAACTCAACGGCCAAGTTGAGTACTTTTTGCCCGTCGGCGATCAGAAGATTGCGCTCAACCCAGTCATAGGTAAAACCATCACCCTCACGCATACTGGTAATATCTTTTGCAGCTCTTGCGGTAAAAAAACCAAAAAGAGTTACTCGCAAGGACATTGCTTTGTTTGCATGAAAAAACTGGCAAGCTGTGACATGTGTATAATGAAACCTGAAACTTGCCATTACGAGCAAGGTACCTGCAGAGAACCTCAATGGGGCGAAGAAAACTGCATGGTTGATCACTTTGTATATTTGTCTAACACATCAAGTATGAAAGTCGGTATTACCCGCCATACGCAGATACCCACTCGCTGGATCGATCAAGGTGCCACTCAAGGGTTACCCATTTTCAAAGTAAAAACTCGTCATATTTCTGGTCTTATTGAAATCGAGATCGCAAAACAAATGTCAGACAAAACCAATTGGCGTACCTTACTAAAGCAAGACGGTGAACCACTTGAGTTAAAAGAACAGTTTGCACAAATTTTGCCGCAGTTAACTTCTGCTCTTGAAGAAATCAAAGCAAAGTATGGTGACGATGCCATCGAAGTGCTCGATAACGACATTACTTCTATCGCTTATCCTGTTGTAGAACACCCAACGAAGATCGTGTCGCATAATTTTGATAAGAACCCAGAAGTAAAAGGCATATTGAAGGGAATCAAAGGCCAGTATTTAATGTTGGATACTGGGGTCATCAATATCCGAAAATTTGGCTCTTACGAAATCAGCTGTGAAACTGAAGACTAACGAAAAAGTGATGCACCGCACCTAGTCATATAAGGCTTAGTTATATAAGGCTTGGTCGTATAGGACTTAATCGTATAAAGGCAGCAACGGGGAAACCATTGCTGCCTTTTAATATGGAACATCGCTCGTTTTACTTCCCCTAGGCGAGTGTTTTCAACACGTCAAATAACCTGTCGATCTCGGCTTTCGTGTTGTAGTGCATTAAGCCAACTCGGATCACTCCACCGCTCTCCATATACCCCAAGGTGCGAACCAACCCAATGGCATAGAAATGGCCATTCCAAACGCAGATGTGCTCTTCTCCTAACTTTTTGGCGACTTGTTCTGGAGAGACGCTATCAAGTCGAAAAGCAAAGGTTGGAGTGCGATCAGGCCCAGCTCTATTCAAGCCATATAACGTCGCGCCATTTAATGATGAAAATCGTGCTAAGAAATAATCGCTAAGCTCGCTTTCATGCTGAGTATAATGCTCAAAACTGGTTTTCAGACGCTCTCTAAGCGTCAAAGATGGCGCTCCCCACTGGGCCAAATAATCAACGCTTGCACAAAATCCAGCCAGGGCTTCGAAGTTTTGTGTTCCGGTTTCAAATCTATTCGGACCAGTATTCGGCGCAGGCTCGACTTTATAGGGAGCCAAGCTGTCAATCCAAGGGGCTGCGACATACGCGAGGCCAAGGTGAGGACCAAAAAATTTGTAAGCTGAACACACTAAAAAATCGCAACCTAGTGCTTGAACGTCAATTAACTGATGAGGTGCATAATGCACCGCATCCACATAAACCATCGCCCCTACTTGTTTTGCCATACGGACAACAGTGGCGATATCTACAACACTGCCGGTTGTATTAGAGGCCATGGTCACGGCAATCAACTTCGTCTTAGCAGATATCAAAGATTCAAGTTGATTCATGTCTAACTGGCATTCTGGTTGAGTCACACCCGCGGTAAGGACGTTGACACCTTTGTCTTGCGCGGCTTCTTTCCACGGCGACACGTTTGCGTAATGGTCAAGATCAGTAACAATGATTTCATCGCCGCTATTCCAATCCCGGCTAATCGCCCGGCTTAATTGGAAAGTAAGCGAGGTCATGTTCGCCCCAAACACAATCTGCTTACTCGACGGAGCATTTAATAGCGACTGCGCAGCCTCTCGTGCTTTGAGCATTAAGTCTGAAGTGATCTGACTAGAAAAAAAGTGCCCACCAAGATTCGAGTTGTAGTGTCCTAAATACTGGTGCATGGCATCCAAGACAGACAGAGGGACCTGAGAGCCGCCCGGGCCGTCTAGAAAAACGGCATGATGGCGTTCACCATGGATTGCGTTTGAACTACGAACGAAGCTTTGCTCGAGAGCTGGGAATTGCGATCTCACTTTATCTACTGAAAAAGCCATCAATGCTTCGCTCCTAATGCCGTCAGGACAAATACGTCCATATGCCCTTCTTGTTCACGAACAATTGAGCGTATTGGTTCAGCGTTATGCCATAGTTTATTATCGTCTAACATTGCCACCTCACCATTTTCCAAAACCTTACGGAAAAATGGTGCTTCGTTGTTATCTTTGTAAAGCATTAAATCTCCACCAATAATGTTGCTGCGATCAATGCCCACAATAGCGATATTGGCAAAACCATCCTGATGTATGCCTTCCGGCGCCACCTGTGTCTCTTCAAATTTGGTAGTGATTCGCATTTGGTGTATTTCGATTTCATGATTCGTCGGTAATCGAGACGCGGTCGCAAAAACAGAGCACATATCAAAGAATTCAGAACTATTAATAATATCTGTATCGATAGGCTCAAATTGGCGAACCACATCACCTTGAAAATGATTAATATCGGCAGATTGAACAAAGTCATTTTTATCCGTTGCTTTTAAACGTGTTCCTTCTAACTTTACAACTGAATATCGACGCAATCGATAGGTGCCATCAGCATGTTCTGTACTTGGTAGCTTGGCAAAAGAGGGGGCAAGCTTAGCAATAGATTGTGGTGTCAAACTGGTCAATTGCAGTGTACTTTCGAAACGGGTTGTCATGGCGATCCCTACCTTTTAATTAATAACAAATGCAACATTTTATTCACATTTATTATTACAAGAAGATCCTGCACAATCAACAATGGACAGCACATAATTTCACCCTCAACCGATAATCAAGATATTAAGCTACAACAGAAACGCAAAGCAGTGATAAAAGCCGAATTACGAGTTTGGCCAGTTTAAAAACCAGCATGGTTCACTAGCCATCAATTTTATCTATCTTTAAATGCTCAATTAGAAAACTGACGAATAGAATGTGAACTAAGTCTTAAGACCGTGACAAACCGAATTAAATAATAGCTAAGTCATTGTTATGAAACTAGCTACCGATTATGCTCTTTTCAGTCATGTTTATAAAAAGGAAAGACTTGTGAATAAAATGCTTATTGCCGCTGGCGTCGTGGCTATTGGTGCTGGTGGTTTTTTTTATGTTGAAAACCAAAGCAACTCATCTGTTTCGATACTCAACCAAGTCCCGGCTGATACTGCAATTTTGGCTGCACAGTTAACCCCAACACCTTTAGATAACTACTTATCTTCGATAGCAAATATGCCTTCACGGGAAGATATGTTAGCGCTTATGGAAACCGATCCTGCAGACATCACCAATAAGCAGCAGTTTTTCTTAAGCTTCTACGACTCGTTCCTCAATGCCGTAGAAAGCCCTGCTCAGTTTAAAACCACTTTCGGTACTTCTGACTCCATTAATAACTACTTTTATACTCTTGGATTTATCCCAGTAATAAAAATGGAAGTAGAGAAAGCCGCTGCATTCTGGGCGACGATGGATAAAATAGAAGCAGAAAGCCAGTTTGTTCATACGAAAAAGACGCTCGATACGGTTAACTACCGCAGCTACTCATTAGCTGAACAAGATGGTGTCAGCGAAGTCGATCTCGTCATCGCCATCACCGATGGTTTCGCAACCATTACTGTTAACGTCCCAAAACTTGGCGATCTTAACCCTCTAAAAATGGCGTTAGGCATTGAAAAACCGGTTAGCTCAGTTGCTTCAGAGAGCATCATCGACAACATTAAAACTAAGCACCCTACCATCAGCACCGAGCACATATCGTACATAGATCACCAGCAACTGGCTAAAGGCATCACCACCGTTGACGGCAATCTATTAGCGAAGCAAATCACCAGAATGAATGAAATTGAGTCAAGTACTTCAATGGCCGCCATTCAAACTCCTGCATGCCAAGCTGACATTCAATCCATCGCGGCAAATTGGCCACGTACGGTCGCTGGTGGTAGCTTCCACGCCAATGGTATGATCAGTGGCGACTTTATCATTGAGAGTAACAACAAAGTCATTCTTGATGCTCTTCAATCACTGCGCGGCTTTATCCCGCAAAGTGACTTGATTAAACAAAGTGCTCTGTTCTTTGGTTTGGGGATAGACGTTAACCAATTGACTCCTGCGGTCACTAATATCTTGTCTGACATTCAGTCAGTGCCTTACCAATGCCAGCCATTAGCTGAATTCCAGCAAGAAATGAAACAGGCTAACCCTGCAATGATGATTGGCATGGCTTCAGGTTTTGTTAATGGTCTTAAAGGTATTAGCTTTAGCTTATTCGATTACGAATTCTCACAAGGTGAGTACTCTGAAGAATTAACTAAACTTGATGCTGCGATTACATTGAGTGCTGAGAACCCAACGGCCCTAGTGCAAAACGCAGCCATGATGATCCCTGAACTTGCTTCTATTCAAATTCCGACCGATGGAACTCCGTTTGAATTACCCGCTGAATTAGTTGGTATGTTGGGTGACATCGAACCGGCTTACGCGGTCGCTAAAGCGAATCACTTAGTGGTTTACTCAGGAGAGCAGGCTGCGAAATTTAGCCAAGACTTGCTAGATAAGCCCATTGAGCAAAATGGCATGACAGACGTATTCATCGACTACAACAAGCTGTTTTCTCCGATGCTGACCATGTTGGAAGAGTCCGGCGAGCCAATCCCGGAAGAGCTAGAAGCTTTCATTCAAAATGACCTGAATGCAAGTATGAAATATGACGTTACCGATAAAGGAATTTCAGTTTCGGTCACCAATCTATTTGTAGAAAAGTAGCCATAAGCAATACTTAAAGGAAGCTGGCGGCCATGCCAGCTTCTTTTCTTCTAATCTATAACTATTTATTCCCCTTCTCCCCTTGTTATTGCTTCTCTTCGCCTCCACTATTTTCTACAATCTCTCAAGCATTTATATTTACTAGAATTTCGGAGTTCCAATGAGCGATATTAAGCACAGCAAGTTATTGATTCTTGGCAGCGGCCCTGCAGGCTATACCGCAGCCGTGTACGCTGCGCGCGCGAATTTAGACCCAGTACTGGTTACCGGTATGCAGCAAGGTGGCCAATTAACAACGACAACAGAAGTTGAAAACTGGCCTGGTGATGCTCATGGGCTAACGGGCCCGGCATTAATGGACCGAATGAAAGAGCACGCAGAACGATTTGAAACCGAAATCCTATTCGATCATATTTCTAGTGTTGATTTTAGCCAGCGTCCATTTCGTCTTAAAGGTGACTCAACAGAGTACACTTGTGATGCATTAATCATATCAACAGGTGCGTCAGCAAAATACCTTGGCCTAGAGTCGGAAGAAGCGTTTAAAGGGCGCGGCGTATCGGCTTGTGCTACTTGTGATGGTTTTTTCTATCGTAATCAAAAAGTCGCGGTTGTTGGTGGTGGTAATACCGCAGTTGAAGAAGCGCTGTATTTATCAAACATCGCCGCTGAAGTTCACCTGATCCATCGCCGAGATTCATTCCGATCAGAGAAAATTCTCATTGATCGCCTTATGGACAAAGTAGAGAACGGTAATATCGTTCTTCATACCGACCGCACACTAGATGAAGTGTTAGGCGATGATATGGGTGTCACCGGTGTCCGATTAAAAGATACAAAATCTGACGCGACCGAAGAGCTCGCCGTTATGGGTGCTTTCATTGCCATTGGTCACCAACCAAACACATCCATGTTTGAAGGCCAACTAAACATGAAAGACGGCTACATCACCGTTCAATCTGGTTTAGAAGGTAATGCTACTCAAACAAGTATTCCTGGTATTTTTGCCGCGGGTGACGTAATGGACAACAACTATCGCCAAGCCATCACATCAGCAGGAACAGGCTGTATGGCGGCACTGGATGCTGAACGATTCCTCGACGGATTGGCAAAATAGTCATCATTTTTGCCCCTTAATATCAAAACCTTAAAATCCGGCGGTATTCCCGCCGGATTTGTTTTTGTATAATACCCATTCTTGAAAGTATTATAATTTAATCAATAAGCCTTCTATCGATGAACAAACAACAACAACGCACCTTGAATAAGTGGTTGCGACAGCAAAGTAAGTTAGCAAAACGCTGGCTTATGATTGCAGTTGGACTTGGCGTATTATCAAGTGTGTTTCTGCTCGCTCAAGCAGCACTAATCGCCTCTATACTCCATCACCTTATTATCGAACATACTGATAAGCATGAGCTGATCCCGCATTTTTCTGGGTTAGCATTGGCCGTTATCGCCCGTGCTATTTGTACCTGGGGACGAGAAATCGCTGGCTATCGCTGCGGCGAGCAAATCCGTGTTTATATACGAAGCCTCATTTTAGATAAACTCCGAGAGCTTGGGCCTGCTTATATCAAAGGCAAACCTGCTGGAGCTTGGGCGACGTTGTTACTAGAACAAGTAGAAGACATGCAAGATTTCTTTGCTCGTTACCTTCCACAAGTTTCTTTATCCGTCATGATCCCGTTTGTTATCTTAGCGGTGGTGTTCCCAACGAACTGGGCTGCTGGCATCATCTTTTTGATTACGGCTCCGTTAGTCCCACTATTCATGGCTTTAGTCGGCATGAAGGCTTCTGATGCCAACCGAAAAAACTTCAAAGCGTTGCAGCGTTTATCCGGTCACTTTTACGATCGATTACAGTCGATGACGACCATTCGGCTGTTTGACCGCGCCAATGCTGAACGTGATGTTCTGCGCGGTACCTCAGAAGTATTCAGAACAAGAACGATGGAAGTCCTACGAGTTGCATTCTTATCATCAGCGGTTCTCGAGTTCTTTACTTCACTTTCCATTGCAATGACCGCGGTTTACTTCGGTTTTAGCTATATCGGCGAGTTAAACTTTGGTTACTATGGCGCAAGCATCACCCTGTTTTCTGGTTTGTTTGTTCTTATCCTCGCACCTGAGTTTTATCAACCTCTTCGCGATCTAGGCACCTTCTATCACGCAAAAGCACAAGCGGTTGGCGCGGCAGAAAGCATTGTCGAGTTTCTATCAACAGAGACATCGGCGACTAAGTCAGGCGATCAACAGCTTACAGATAATGAAAACCTAACCATTGAAGCCCGTGACTTAGAAGTATATAGCACAGAAGGCACCATGCTTATTGGTCCAGTCAACTTCACTCTGTCTGAAAAACAGCGCAGTGCTATTGTCGGTCCTAGCGGTGCAGGTAAAACAACGCTCATCAACGCCCTACTTGGTTTTCTGCCTTATAAAGGAAGCCTTTTAGTTAATGGTATCGAGTTGGAACAGCTAGATATCAAGCACTGGAGAACGGCCATTAGTTGGGTTGGTCAAAACCCATTACTATTGCACGGTACGATTAAAGAAAATGTCACTCTGGGTAAAAAAGACGTCAGTCAACAAGCACTTGTGTCAGCGCTTGAAAAATCGTTTAGCCAAGAGTTTGTGTCACAACATGGTCTTGATTACCCAATAAGCGATCGCTCTGGTGGGCTATCTGTAGGTCAAGCTCAACGTTTAGCATTGGCTCGTGCCATGTTACAACAAGGATCTTTATGGATTTTAGATGAGCCAACCGCTAGCCTTGATGCACGTAGCGAAAAACTGGTCATGCAAGGGCTAGAAGGTGAAACGCAAAATTGCAGTGTGCTTATGATCACTCACCAATTAGAAGCACTAAAAGATATCGATCAAATTTTAGTCATGGCTAATGGTCAAATAGTGCAATCGGGCGATTATCAACAACTGGCTTCCCAAAGTGGATTGTTCGCCGACCTATTAAGTGCTAAACAGCAGTCAGATAATAATAAGGGCGATATAGATGCGTGATTTACTGCCTTACCTAAAACTCTATAAAAAGCACTGGTTTGGGTTATCTCTCGGTATGGTGCTTGCCTTTGCGACTCTGTTTTCTTCAATAGGATTACTGACTCTATCGGGTTGGTTCATTGCTGCGTCTTCAGTTGCGGGATTAACCATCGCAAGGGAAACCTTCAACTACATGTTACCCGGAGCCTTTGTACGTGGCTTCGCGATGGCAAGAACGGCCGGGCGCTGGGGTGAGCGTGTGGTTAGCCATAACGCTACGTTTAAACTGCTCACCGATTTACGTATATTCTTTTTCGAGAAGCTGACGCCGCTTATTCCAGGTCGTATTGGCAACCTTAGAGACGCCGATATTCTTAATCGCTTGGTCGCCGATGTTGATGCAATGGACCACGTCTACCTTCGATTAATAAGCCCTGTTGTCATCAGCATTCTAGGCATTGCCAGCCTTACGCTTTTTTTATGCTGGTTTGACATGACGTTAGGCTTAACCCTTGGCGCAATATTGCTCGCTATCGTATTAACCTGGCCTATCTTATTTTATAAGTTGGGCAAATCTAACGGCGCTGAACTTACCGTTAATAAGTCTACTCTGCGCGTTGCGACGTTGGATTGGCTTCAGGGACATTCAGAGTTAGTTCTGTTTGGCGTTGAGCAAAACTATCGTGATCAAATAGTAGAACAGCAAGATAAACTCACCAAAAACCAATACAGTAATGCGGTTATCGGTGGTCTCGCCAATGGGCTTATCTTACTTGCGAGCGGCTGGTCGCTGGTATTAATGCTTTGGCTTGCCGCAGATGGTGTTGGTGGTAATACACCAGATCCATACATTGCGTTAATCGCCTTTGCCACAATGGCAAGTTTTGAAATGCTCATGCCCATTGCTGGCGCGTTCCAGTACTTAGGCCAAACGCTAACGTCGGCTCGCCGATTAAATGATATTGTCCACGCCGAGCCAGATGTCGCCTTCCCAGAACAAAGTGCTAAACCAATTAGCCAATACGATGTCCAGTTTACCAATGTTGATTTCCACTACCCAGACAGCGAAGTCAACGTGCTTAAAGGCATCGATATCCATGTAAAACAAGGCAAAAAATTAGCCATACTTGGCCAAACCGGTTCTGGTAAATCGACGCTATTGCAACTGTTAACAAGAAGCTGGGATCCACAGCAAGGTCAAATTACATTAGGTAATCACCCTCTTCCTTCATTGGCAGAGTCAGATCTTCGTCAATCAATCTCCGTGATCAGTCAACGTGTCGATATTTTAAACGGATCACTTCGTGATAATTTGCTACTAGCAAAACCTGATGCCTCTGACGATCAGCTCATCGACATGTTAGTTCAAGTCGGACTGAGTAAACTCACTGAAGACATTGGTTTAGATACTTGGTTAGGCGACGGTGGCCGCCAACTTTCTGGTGGCGAAAAACGACGTGTCGGTATTGCCAGAGCGTTACTCCATGATGCGCCTATCGTGCTCATGGATGAACCAACTGAAGGGTTAGACAAGCAAACAGAGCAAAAAATGATGGCTTTATTCGAACGTTATCACGTTAATAAGACTGTTATTTATATTACTCACCGCTTAGTTGGCCTTGAAGAAATGGATGATATTTGTCTATTAGAAGCTGGAGAGATCATTGAGCAAGGTGATCATCAAACGTTACTGAGCCATAAAGGCCGCTATCACCAACTGTTCCAAACGCTCTAAGCTCTAAGCTCTAAGCGCTTTAATGTGCAAGTAACGCCTGAGGCTACATCAACCCTCATGATGGATTACAAAACGTAAAAAGCCGCTCACTGAAATACAGTGAGCGGCTTTTTTTTCGTTCTACTTTTCCTGTTACTGAATTTGTTGCTTGGCTTGATTAATCGAGCGAATAATACTAACTCGGTCAATCGACTCTTTATGCGAATCTAAGATTTTCTGCCATGTGTCAATCGCCTGCTGGAAGCGAAAACTCAGGTAATGATCGTTAGCAATCAAAGTCAATGCAGTTTCATCCATAGGATTGAGCTTAAGCGCTTTGTCTAGTAGCTGTTGTACTTCTTGATCGATTAACTGCTTATTCACGTAATAAAGCGCCGAAGCTTTGGCTGAAAACATCGTCGGTTTCGGCGACTCAAACAACCTGATCGCATACCCAAAACACGTTGAGGCAGAATCGAACTCATTCTGAGCCATATACCCCTGACCCAATTCAAACCATGCTTGGCCGTCATTAGGATCGTCTCGAAGCGTTGATTGCACCTCATAAATTTTTTCATTTAGAGTCAGCACTTTCTTTACACCTTCAGCTTCAACAGGCGCTGTAGGACGCAAAGGTAACCACAGTAAAAGGCTTAGCAAACTTACGGTACCAGCAATGGTTACAGGTATTCGGTAGTCTATTGCGTCGTTGTCTTTTCGTGCGTATATCAGGGCCAAAATAAGCGTCACGACAAATGCAATCAATGCCAATAGCAGGCCAAAAGATAGGTTTTCCATAAAGATTTTACTCATCAAAAAATCAATCTAGATAAATATAAAGCCGAATTGGGCTCATTGTTTATCTAGTGTGACTTATGTATAAACTAGCCAGCTTCCAAAAACATACTGCCGTTAGGGAAATTGTACCTTAGTCATACGTTTTATTTTGCTAGACACGACATCGAGTAGGGTGAGGCGTCTCCGCCTCATCCCTCTCACAGAACCGTACGTACGGACCTCGTATACGGCTCATGCACATTTCCATTCAGCATAATGGCTGAACACATATCCTGTCCTAACGTGTTCAAGATTCACTAATCCAAGGTCGTTAAACCATTGATTTGGCATCGAGTAACTGGCTAATGGACTCGCAGCATTTCTCCAACTATCCATACAGATATACCTGAATGACCCTTCGTAACCTAGCTGTCTTAGCCTGCGGTGGAGTCGGGTCGGTTTTTTCCATAATCGTAATTGGACGCTGCGAAGTCTTCGCCTTAACCACGCGGCCAGTTTCTTAAACTCCCTGTTGGCATTCGCTATTCGAAAGTACTGGCTGAACCCTCTCAGAAGTGGATTCAGTTGTTTAATGACTTCTAACAATGGCTTACCGCCATTGCGTCTTGTCACTCGCTTCAACTTTCCTTTGAACGTCGACATTTTCTTTGGCTGAATACGGCTATAATGGCTACCGATTTCTATTCCAAGGAATTTCACACCTTCGCCGCTGTGCGCTATGTGTGATTTGGTTTCGTTCACCGTTAACTTGAGCTGTTTTTCCAGGACCTTCGTTGCCTGTACTTGCGCATTTTCTGCACCTTTACGGCTGCGACAGAAGATCAGTATGTCGTCGGCATAACGGACTATTCGATGTCCTCGCTTTCGCATCTCTTGATCAAACGCATCCAGATAGATGTTCGCTATCAGTGGGCTTATTACTCCACCTTGCGGACTACCTATCTCGGTATGCTGCCACTCTCCATCAACCATTACGCCACTTTTCAGGAACTGTTTGATGAGCTCCAGTACGCTACTGTCTGTGACTCGTTTCTTAATGCTTTTTAGAATAAGCTCGTGGTCGAGCTTATCGAAGCACTTCGATAAGTCCATATCTACGACGTGTTGCATTCCGTATCGACGGATGAACATCGTCGCTTTGTTTATAGCATCGTGACAACTTCGATTCGGTCTATACCCAAAGCTGGATGGGTGAAACTGCTCTTCGAAGATTGGGGTTAATAGATCATTTAGAGCTTGTTGGACAACTCTATCCCGTACTGTTGGGATCCCAAGTAATCGCACCCCACCATCATCTTTCGGTATTTCTACCCGTCTGACGGGTTGAGGGGTGTATCGCTTGGTTTTGAGTTCCAGAAGAAGTTGATCTAGGTTATCACTCAGATTTTGGGCGTAGTCGCTTAGGCTCTGCCTATCTATTCCGGCCGCGCCTTTCGCTTTCCACACTTTTTTAAATCCTTTATAGAGTCGCTCTTTGTGGAGCAAGTGACCATATAAACTGTAGTAAACTCTCAACTTTTTCCTTTAGATTGTGTGCCGTGTGGGGACAAATGCTCTCTCACAGTGTTGGTGTATTTCACTCCACTCTCTAGCCTTCTAGCTCAATGGCAATTTACTAGAGTGAGTCAGAGTTACTCCCTTGTACGGTTTCTCGCTTCAGTGCTTTGCTTTCACAAAGACCGAGACGGAATACCTCGATAGCTAATCAACTTGTATACCACTGAAAAAAAAACATCTGCTCATCACAGACTTAAAATGTACTTCATCCCTTCGCAACACCAGATTGCTTTTGGCAAAATGTTGTCCCATCAGACGTGTTACTGATGGTCAGCTCAGTTTTATCCTCCACACCATTACTGGGCTTCACCGGCCGAGCTTTACTCACTACTACGGATTCATCTGCCACCTCGCACCAACATAGATCTTGGCTCTCGCCTTGAGTTTATGCTTCCGACGTTTGCTCGGATGTGGTGTCAGGCTTCCCCAGTTACTGCACTGGCTCCCTGTTAACAATGCCACCCTCAAGCACAATCTAGGTCTGATTGAGTATCGGGCTTCACGCTATTTTGCACGCTTACCCACCTAAATTGCCGAATCAGGTTCACTTTCGTTGTGTACTGTTAACTTCCTATCGCTTCCTTCAAACCCTGCCGTTGGCCAGCAACGCCCTTGCGATTCGGATTATCTTCCCCTCAATCAGGGTGATTTAGGCTTCTTTCAGCCTAATGGGTTTGCCAGCTTCGCTGGGCAAACAAAAAGAACCGGACCAAAAGGTCCGGTTTCTATATTAATTGTTACGAATTATTCTTCGTTTGCGTCGTCAGCTTTAGGGGCGTCAGTTGAATCGGTCGACTCTGAAGATTCAGCGCTTGGTTGTTCACTGCTAGGCTCTTCGCCTTCTTGCAGTTCTTCACCTTCTGCTAATTCTGCTTCTTCGATTTCATCGATGCGCTGCAATGCAACAACACTTTCGTCTTCAGCTGTACGGATAAGCGTCACGCCTAGGGTATTACGACCCACTTGGCTAACTTCCGAAACACGAGTACGAACTAGCGTACCGGCATCGGTAATCATCATGAACTCATCGCCGTCTTCAACTTGAACAGCGCCAACAACCGGGCCATTACGATCCGACACTTTAATGGATACCACACCTTGAGTCGCACGACCTTTGGTTGGGTATTCAGCAAGCGTCGTACGTTTACCGTAGCCGTTGTTTGTTACTGTCAAGATGTCGCCTTCGTTAGCAGGAACAATCAGTGAAACCACTTGATCGTCTTCTGGTAACTTCATGCCACGAACACCCGATGCGGTACGTCCCATTGCACGTACTTTATCTTCGGCGAAACGAACAACTTTACCTGATTTCGAGAACAACATAATGTCGTTTTCGCCATTGGTAATATCAACACCAATTAATGAATCATCATCACGTAGGTTAACCGCGATTAAGCCGTTAGCACGTACGTTAGCAAACTGATCAAGCGATGTTTTCTTAACTGTACCGTCACCAGTAGCCATGAAAATATACTTGTCAGAGCTAAACTCAGAAACAGGTAGAATTGCGGTAATACGTTCGTTTTCTTCCAATGGAAGAATGTTCACAATTGGCTTACCACGAGCAGTACGGCTCGCTTGAGGCAATTGATAAACTTTAAGTCGGTATGTTTTACCACGAGTCGAGAAACACAAGATGTTATCGTGCGTATTCGCAACAAGAAGACGTTCAATGTAGTCTTCTTCTTTCATCTTGGTTGCGCTCTTACCTTTACCACCACGACGTTGTGCTTCGTAATCGCTTAGGATTTGGTACTTAACGTAACCTTCGCGAGAAAGCGTAACAACAACATCTTCTTGAGTGATCAAGTCTTCCATATCGATATCATGCATTGCTGCTGTGATTTCGGTACGGCGTGCGTCAGCAAAACCATCACGTACGGCTTCAAGCTCTTCACGAATGACTTCCATCAAACGCTCAGTGCTTGCAAGAATGTGCATAAGTTCTGCAATTTCTTCTAGAAGCGCTTTGTATTCATCAAGAATTTTTTCATGCTCTAAACCGGTTAAACGGTGTAGACGCAGCTCAAGAATCGCTTGTGCTTGTGTTTCAGTTAAGAAGTACTGACCGTCACGGATACCAAATTGGTCTTCTAGCCAATCAGGACGAGCCGCATCAGTACCAGCACGTTCTAGCATTGAAGCAACATTACCTAAGTCCCAACCGCGAGCGACTAGGCCTTCTTTTGCTTCTGCAGGTGTTGCTGCGTTCTTGATAAGAGCAATGATTTCATCAATGTTCGCAAGTGCAAGTGCTAACGCTTCAAGGATATGAGCGCGGTCACGTGCTTTCTTCAATTCGAAGATGGTACGACGAGTGACAACTTCACGACGGTGATCAACAAAACACTTCAACATTTCTTTTAAGTTGAACAGTTTTGGTTGGCCGTTATCAAGTGCAACCATGTTAACGCCGAATGTCGTTTGAAGCTGAGTTTGTGAGTAAAGGTTGTTTAGAACCACTTCACCTACTGCATCACGCTTACATTCGATAACAATGCGCATACCGTCTTTATCAGACTCATCACGTAGAGCACTGATGCCCTCTACTTTCTTGTCTTTTACTAGCTCGGCAACTTTTTCAATCAAACGAGCTTTGTTAACTTGGTATGGGATTTCCGTGACAATGATGGTTTCTTTGCCATTTTTGTCTGCTTCTATATTCGCTTTTGCGCGCATATAGACCTTGCCGCGGCCCGTCTTATAAGCATCGACAATGCCTTTACGGCCACTGATCATTGCTGCAGTTGGGAAATCTGGGCCCGGAATGTAATCCATTAGCTCATCAATAGTGATGTCTTCATTATTGATGAATGCCAAACAACCATCGACAACTTCACCTAAGTTATGCGGTGGGATGTTGGTTGCCATACCTACTGCGATACCAGAAGCACCGTTAACCAATAGGTTAGGAATTTTTGTTGGAAGCACGGCCGGGATTTGCTCTGTACCATCATAGTTAGGTACATAGTCAACCGTTTCTTTGTCTAGGTCTGCTAATAGTTCATGAGCAATTTTAGACATACGTACTTCGGTATAACGCATTGCCGCGGCAGAATCACCATCGATCGAACCAAAGTTACCTTGGCCATCGACCAACATGTAACGAAGCGAGAATGGTTGCGCCATACGTACAATAGTGTCGTAAACAGCGCTATCACCATGCGGGTGATATTTACCGATTACGTCGCCCACTACACGGGCAGATTTTTTATATGATTTATTCCAATCATTACCTAGCACATTCATCGCGAATAAAACGCGGCGGTGTACAGGCTTAAGGCCATCACGCACATCTGGAAGAGCACGACCCACGATTACAGACATCGCGTAGTCTAAATATGAACTTCTAAGCTCATCTTCAATGTTTACGGGCGTGATCTCTTTAGCTAGATCGCTCATAGAGCCATTATCCCTCTATATTCTGATCGTATATTCAATACGTACAAGGTCGAAAAATATAACACACAAATACCCCATTCGGCATCTCTTTCCCTAGCCTTTTATCATGTTGTGACCTTGGTTGTGAATCGATCGGCGAGTATTTGCACAAATTGGCTATATCTGTATGAAAATTAGCCACTATATCGTTAAAAACCCCACAAATTGATATTTGCACTTTTCAGTGGTAAGACTGTCGCTATAATGCAAACAACTCAATTTGAAATGATATGACCATGACCCAGATGAAAAACGTTGACTCTGCAGAAATTAAAAAATTTGAAGACATGGCATCGCGCTGGTGGGATTTAGAAGGTGAATTTAAACCTTTACATCAAATCAACCCATTGCGCCTGAACTATGTACTGGAACGTGCCAATGGTTTATTTGGCAAACAAGTTCTCGATGTTGGCTGTGGTGGGGGTATCTTAGCAGAAAGCATGGCCATTCAAGGAGCCAACGTAACTGGGCTTGATATGGGGAAAGCGCCATTAGAAGTTGCTCGCTTACACGCCTTAGAAACTGGCACAAAAAACCTGAATTACATCCAGAGTACGGTTGAGGATCACGCCAGTGAAAACCCTGAGCAATATGATGTGGTGACCTGCATGGAAATGCTTGAGCACGTACCAGATCCGCTTTCGGTAATTAAGTCTTGCGCTAAGTTGGTAAAACCCGGCGGTCATGTCTTTTTCTCAACGCTAAATCGTAACGCTAAATCCTACTTGTTTGCCATTGTTGGCGCAGAACAAATATTGAAATTAGTCCCTCAAGGGACTCATGATCACGCCAAATTCATCAGGCCAGCTGAACTACTAAAAATGGTAGACCAGACCGACCTCATCGAACAGTCGATTACTGGGCTCCATTACAATTTACTGACTGATACCTATCGATTAGGCAGCAACGTTGAAGTGAACTATATCGTTCAGACTCAGCGTAGCCCTTTGTTGGTGCAATCAGGCTCATAAGTGTTCGCAACTATTTCAGTACTGGTGCAATTTAGTTAAATCAGAGACCCTCGAGAAAATGCGCTGATTTAATGCGCCAGGTCTCAGAATCAGACTGTTTATCCAGAATCAAGCTTTACTGATGTCAAAAAGAGATCTTGCTCTCTTTTTGACTATTTCATCGACAACCTGTTTAGCCTTTATACACCTTAGTCTAGCTCCCAATTTTGGTTAAAGATCAAGGGAAATATTTTTTTCTCCGCTTACATTTAAAACAACCTTTGAATTGACTTTTTGTCGTCATAAACGCCGTCTAATTCGAGCGGTTAGTGCTTACTAACGATAAATATACTAGTCATAGGTTATCCACAGACCTTACATTTTATCTTACTTGAATTTCCGTTGATTCCGCACTATCTTGTAGCCGTTCACACGAACAACACCATATGTAGTGTTTCTACCTCTATAGCAAGGTAGATTTGGATCACAAAGCCGAGTATCAATTTACAAAAATCACATAGAAATACGGCTTTAACCAGTTTCGTTAGGGAAATCTGTCAGAATGAATCAACAACTAACTGTGACTAAGCGCAACGGTCGCAAAGAAAACATTGATCTGGAGAAAATCCACCGCGTTATCGCATGGGCCGCTGAAGGCTTAGATAACGTGTCGGTATCTCAAGTAGAATTAAAGTCTCATATCCAATTTTATAACGGCATTACTACGTCGGATATCCATGAGACCATCATCAAGTCGGCTGCCGATTTGATTTCAGAAGAATCTCCAGATTACCAGTATTTAGCAGCACGCTTGTCTGTATTCCACCTACGTAAAAAAGCGTATGGTCAGTTCGAGCCACCTGCACTTTATGACCACGTTAGTAAACTTGTTGATAGCGGTAAGTATGACAAGCACCTAATGGAAGATTACAGCGCTGAAGAGTTTGCTCAACTTGACGAGTTGATCGATCACAATCGTGATATGAACTTTTCATACGCGGCAGTTAAGCAGCTAGAAGGTAAGTACTTTGTACAAAACCGTGTAACTAAAGAAATCTACGAGAGCGCTCAGTTCTTGTATATTCTTGTTGCCGCATGCTTATTTGCTAAGTATCCAAAAGACACGCGTCTTGATTACATAAAACGTTTCTACGATGCTGCATCGTTGTTTAAAATTTCTCTACCTACACCGATTATGTCTGGTGTGCGTACCCCTACCCGTCAATTCAGCTCATGTGTACTGATTGAATGTGATGATAGCCTTGACTCAATTAACGCAACGGCGAGCTCTATTGTTCGTTATGTGTCTCAACGTGCAGGCATTGGCATCAATGCTGGTCGTATTCGTGCGCTAGGCTCTGAGATCCGCGGTGGTGAAGCATTCCATACCGGTTGTATCCCATTTTATAAGTACTTCCAAACCGCGGTTAAATGTTGCTCTCAAGGCGGCGTACGTGGTGGCGCGGCAACTGTTTTCTATCCACTATGGCACGGTGAGGTTCAATCCTTATTGGTATTGAAAAACAACCGTGGTGTTGAAGAAAACCGTGTTCGTCATATGGATTACGGCGTACAGCTTAATAAGCTTATGTACACTCGCTTAATCCAAGGCGGTAACATCTCTTTGTTCTCACCTTCAGATGTTCCTGGCCTTTACGATGCTTTCTTTGAAGATCAAAAAGAATTCGACCGTCTGTACGTTAAGTACGAAGCCGATCCAAACATTAAGCGCGAAACCGTAAAAGCAATTGATCTGTTTTCTCTATTAATGCAGGAACGAGCGTCAACGGGTCGTATCTACATCCAGAACGTTGACCACACCAACACACATAGTCCATTTGATGAGTCTGTAGCGCCTATTCGCCAGTCCAACTTATGTTTGGAAATCGCATTGCCAACTAAACCTTTAACGAATGTTGAAGATGACTCTGGTGAAATCGCTCTATGTACGCTTTCTGCGTTTAACCTTGGTGCAATTGAAAACCTGGACGAATTGGCAGAGCTTTCTCGTCTTGTTGTTCGTGCTCTAGATGCGTTACTTGATTATCAAGATTACCCATTACCAGCCGCGTACAAGTCAACAATGAATCGCCGTACTCTAGGTGTAGGCGTGATCAACTACGCCTATTACCTAGCTAAAAATGGTGTTCGTTATTCTGATGGCAGCGCAAATGGCCTGACTCACCGTACGTTCGAAGCCATTCAATATCATTTATTGAATGCGTCACTAGAACTTGCAAAAGAGCAAGGTGCATGTCCATCATTTAATGAAACTAAGTACGCACAAGGTATCTTACCCATTGATACCTACAAAAAAGACTTAGACAAGATCTGTGATGAGCCACTTCATCTAGATTGGGAAACATTACGTGAGGAAATCAAAACTCACGGTCTACGTAACTCGACGTTGACTGCGTTGATGCCTTCTGAGACCTCTTCACAGATCTCAAATGCAACTAACGGCATTGAGCCACCGCGTGGGTTTGTTTCAATTAAAGCCTCTAAAGACGGTATCTTGAAACAAGTCGTGCCCGATTACGCAAACCTGAAAGACAACTATGAGTTGCTCTGGACTATCCCATCAAATAATGGGTACATTCAGCTCGTTGGCTTGATGCAAAAATTTGTTGACCAAGCGATTTCAGCAAATACAAACTACGATCCAAGCGTGCAAGCTAACGGCAAAGTACCGATGAAACTCTTGCTACAAGATCTTCTTACCGCCTATAAGTACGGTTTGAAGACGCTCTATTACCATAACACCCGTGATGGTGCGAGCGATGACCAAGGCGAAGGCGCTAAAGTCGAAGAAGAGGATTGTGAAGGCGGCGGTTGTAAGATCTAACCCGCACTCCTGACTTAGTGAGCTCTTAGCTCTTTGCACTTCGCATAGAGTTAAGAGCATTTCAAATTTAGCTTTTAGCATCTCGCTTTTAGTACGTATTATAAAAAAGGAATAAGCACGCATGGCTTACAGTACTTTTTCTCAGAACAAAAACGATCAATTAAAAGAACCAATGTTCTTGGGTCAGTCAGTAAACGTCGCTCGTTACGACCAACAAAAATTTGAAGTCTTCGAAAAATTAATCGAAAAACAATTGAGCTTTTTCTGGCGTCCGGAAGAAGTTGACGTATCAAGCGACCGCATTGACTACAATAAATTACCTGAACATGAAAAACATATTTTCATCAGTAACTTAAAGTATCAAACCTTGCTTGATTCGATCCAAGGCCGTAGCCCTAACGTTGCCCTACTTCCATTGGTATCACTGCCTGAAGTAGAAACTTGGATTGAAACTTGGTCTTTCTCTGAAACGATTCACTCTCGTTCATACACGCACATCATTCGTAATATCGTGAATGATCCTGGTGTTGTATTTGATGATATCGTTGAAAATGAACACATCCTAAAACGTGCGAAAGACATCGCTCATTACTACGATGATTTGATTAAGCTAACCAATGACTTCCACCGCTACGGTGAAGGTACTCATGAAATCAACGGTGAGAGTGTTTCTATCCGCCTTCATGACCTTAAGAAGAAACTCTATGTTTGCTTGATGTCTGTGAATGCGCTTGAAGCGATTCGCTTTTACGTAAGCTTTGCTTGTTCATTTGCGTTTGCTGAACGTGAATTAATGGAAGGTAACGCGAAAATAATCAAACTGATTGCTCGTGATGAAGCGCTTCACCTTACCGGCACACAGCACATGATCAATATCTTACGTAATGGTCAAGATGATTTTAGCTTCATGCAGATCGCTGAAGAGTGTAAGCAAGAGTGTTTTGACTTATTCAAAGATGCAGCAGAACAAGAAAAAGAGTGGGCTGAATACCTATTCAAAGATGGCTCAATGATTGGGTTGAACAAAGACATCCTTTGCCAATACGTTGAATACATCACTAACATCCGCATGCAAGCGGTTGGCTTAGGCGTAGCGTATCCGGAAGCGACTTCTAACCCTATCCCTTGGATCAATGCATGGTTATCTTCAGATAATGTACAAGTTGCTCCTCAAGAGGCGGAAATTAGCTCATACCTTGTTGGTCAAATTGACAATGAAGTTGATGCTGACGACTTCGGAGACTTTGAGCTGTAATGCATAACGTCAAAATCAACGCGATTACTCATATTTCATCTCAAGCCGATCGTACTCTGCTTGAGTCAATGGAGTCTGCGGGTCTAGAAGTCGAATATAACTGTCGAGATGGCCATTGTGGCGCTTGTCGTTGTGAGCTGGTTTCTGGGGAAGTTGAGTATGTTGGTTTTGCTATGGCGTTCATTCAGCCAAATGAAATATTGCCCTGCGTCTGCAGGGCAAAAACCGCTCTAGAGCTCGAAAAAGTCAATTACCGGCTTAAAAGTAAGCGCGCCTAACTCACGGCTCGGTGGGAATGGCAATCATTGCCTAAATTTGCATATTTACTGAGTAACAATTCAGCAGTCCTTACTGAGATTTCTTTCTCACCTATCGCTTTGCCCCCGTCATCAAATAATGACATTCGATAGCCTCCATTAGGCGTATCTTGCGCTTCAGATGGCGTTGCTAACCACATAGCAGTTAAGTCATTGATATGATCGCTATGTGCTTCTCCTAAAAGAACTTTATTGCCAGATACTCGGTACCACACTTTTATCATTGTTTGTGTAAGCATTATTGCCTCCAAATCATAATAGCAGTACTGATTGGTGATTTTTTCACCGCCTTGACGGATCAATATTAGCTAATTCCAGACTAAAGCCAAGCCAATTTTTTGAGAAAAACACGATAAATAATACTGCATAAAAATCTTTGAAAGGTCAGGATCCCCACAGCCTTTATTGACTAAGGGGAAGCTGAAAGTCAAGCAGATATAAACTATTTTTTACAGTGCCGACGCTGGCACATACAACTCTTTTTGTCTATGTAACGATCCATAGAGACCAAACATCGGCTTGCCTTCTAAATGGCGTCTTAACATATCGAGCATGACGGCTGAAATCAGCTTTCTCTGTGCTTTATTGTTGTAATCGCGACCAAATGAGAAAATTTGCCCCCACTCCCCTTCAGCTGTCGATAACGCAATCGCAAACTCACCATCTTTAGCGACCCCTGAAGAAAGGCCAAAATGCGCTTTTCCATTTTCTCGAGTAGCAGCAGCAAGCGCTAACGCCGCTGCTAGTGGATCTTGGTCTACAATGCTTTCACTCAGCGCAGCGTTCATCACCCAACTTTGCTTAAGGTGCTCTGCAAGTACCTCATCATCATGGGCCCAACTCGTTAAGTAACCACCACTGGCTTGCTCAGCTATTGATAGCGTCGCTTGACGCTCATTCAATAAACCACCTACATTCGCAATCATTGGCTCATCTACACTCACCACGTTGTCTTGCAAGTGACCATAAATGATATGAAGCAACTTAATGCGAGTTTCCATATCCGCCATTGGTCCAAATAGTTTTACTTCAATAAATGGCAAATACGAGCGATAACCCAACTCATAGCCATCCGGTAGGCGCAGTAAATCTAACTTGTCCGAGATACCTGACTCAGATAGGCCAAATGTGTAGATACGGCTGCATTCGTTTGGCAAAATATTGGGATATTGCTCTAGGAGTTGTGGAATAATTTGTTCAGACACCATGTGCTTAAATTCACTTGGTACGCCCGGAGTAAACAGAAATTTTGCTTGGTTAATTTCCAAGCTAAAGCCGCAAGCCGTCCCGACAGGGTTGTCGATAATCTTTGCTCGTTCTGGCAGCATCGCTTGTTTAAGGTTGCTGTCTGGCATCTCTAGGCCACGCGAGGTGAACTTGTGCTCCATTTCAGTCAACCATGACTGAAACAAGACCAACGATTGCTTAGCGGTTTGTGCTGCCGCTGCTGAAGACAAATCATCGGTCGTAGGACCTAACCCGCCATTCACAATCACGATGTCATAGTCGTGACTTAAGTATGAAAACTCGTTGATTAAGCTTTCCAGTTGATCACCTACCGTGCTGCGGTAAGTCAGTTGAAGACCATGACGATAAAATTGCTCTGATAACCACGCCGCATTGGTATCAACAATATCACCGTGTAATACTTCTTCTCCGGTGCTAAGCATTGCTATTTTTAACATTATTGTAACCTTTTAATCATTCATGAAATGCAACCGATCACATGAATTGATTCAATATTAAACCCATAATTCAACTGGTTAAAACTCGTACTAATTGAATTTTCTCATTACGATTCTAACCAATTTACAAGACATTAACCCATAAATCATTTGCATCTATGATTTGTTAAGCGAATAATATCTATCTTACATAGCTTGTTTTTTGATTGGAGCCGTTTGTGCACTTAAAACCTTTGACTGCGATTTTGTTGGCGTGTTCCACATCTGCACACGCAGCCAATTTAAACTTTGATTTTAATGATGATTTCTCTAGCCATACTATCGGCTACGAGGCGAAAAACTATAGCCTTATTTCCGGTATTGACTCGATTCCAGTTTCGCTTAGCTATGAAGATCACAAAAAAGAGAAGATCGAAGCCTCATCGGTACAACCTCCGCACTTGTATGCCCTTGAAGAGAAAGATTGGGAATACCTAAGAGAACAAACATACACAATCTTGGGTCTCAGTATTGCAACTGTAGGCATTATGACGGTTTTGCCTGAAAGCATCACAAAGTGGGATGCAGAAGATCGCGACCTCTCTAACCTAGGCAAAAAATGGAAAGATAATGTCTCCGCAGGCCCGGTTTGGGATCGCGATGAACATATTCTTAACTACATCATGCACCCATATTTTGGTGGTGTTTACTACACCGCAGGGCGCCACGCTGGCTTTAATGAATTTGAATCATTTTTGTACTCATTTACCATGTCTGCCGTGTTTTGGGACTTCGGCGTAGAGTCATTTGCAGAGATCCCTTCTTGGCAAGATTTGTTTATAACGCCGTTTTTCGGTGCTGTAGTGGGTGAAATGATGTTTACCGGCGAACAAAACATCATTGCTAACGGCGGCGAAGTCATGGGCTCTGAGACCATGGGCGATGTGTCGTTGTTTTTCTTAAATCCAGTTGGACATATCCACTATTGGGTAACAGATGCATGGGGTGGCGATGCCAATCTAAACTTCCGCTCACAACCGTGGACTGGGTACCAAACTGAAGCAGACAAAATCATCAACCCTTATCAGGTTTATGATCGTCAGTTCTATGGCCTAGACTTAACGATTACGTTTTAGGTGAAGGGCTAAAAGCG
This sequence comes from Vibrio tapetis subsp. tapetis, assembly GCF_900233005.1. Classification (NCBI taxonomy): domain Bacteria; kingdom Pseudomonadati; phylum Pseudomonadota; class Gammaproteobacteria; order Vibrionales; family Vibrionaceae; genus Vibrio; species Vibrio tapetis. Next base: position 425,767 of record NZ_LT960611.1, on the reverse strand, counting down.
AAGTACTAAAAGCGAAGATTTAGATCAGGGGCGAGGTGTTAGGTTCTTATTTGAACTTATTGCTTCGCTTTTTGCTTTTCAAACCTATTACTCCGTACTTAGTTTTTAGTACTTCTCCCCAGTTCTTTGAAGTAGAAAACCGGTATATTGCAAAAAATAGACTCCTGTCAAACATTCTTTCCCTGCAACTTCTACACTGTTGTTAGTGTCGTTATTACATAAAATCATCTACTTAAGTAGGCATGACGTGCCACAACTGTTTCCTAGTAGGAGGGAATCCCTATGAACACCACATTTATTGTAAATTTTGTCGGTAAAGCGTCCCCTTCCACCATCAAGCAACTCGCAGCAGTTACGCATGAGAACGAAGGAAAATGGTTGATCAGTAAAGTGAACTTCATCGAACACCAAGTTGCAGCAGTAATTAAAATTGAACTTCCACAAGAAAATGAGCAATTGGTTAAAGATGCTTTCAGCAGTAATCCAGCTTTAATGGTTCAGTTTGCAGAAGCCGACAGCTCTGAGCACGATAAAGACAGTATTTACCACTTGCGTGTCGATGCTAACGATCGAGCAGGTATCGTTAACGAAATTACCCACGTATTAGACGGGCAAGGTGTCAACATTCTTGATATGGATTGCCATCGGGTCTTTATCGCAGGCGGCGGCGGTGTGAGCTCCAGTTTATTCAGCTCAACCATTGCGCTGCGTTTACCAGCCCAAACAGGCATCAAAGACATCACCGATGAGTTAGAGTCACTCAGTGAAGATACAAGAGTGATTATCGAGGCCTAAACACTAACTTGCGCACCCGCTTCAAAGCGGGTGCTTTATATTGGACAAAATCCGATAAACAGCCCTATTGAAGCACATTGACAACTCTCCATTCCAATGAAGATCTTCTCATTTTATTTTCCAGTTTTGGCTCTTCAGTAAACAAAACAACATTCTCTAACTGAAAATCGAGAGAAGCATTCCAGATTTTATCCGAGCCTATCGCGCAAGCTGTTTTCATTGATTACATTTCAATGGCTCAACAGCACTTCTGGCAAACTATTTGAAAGAATAGGACGCAAAGCTTCCGGTCTGTCGATATTCACGTATCTATGATAGCGGGGCCGCCACTTAATACGATTAAGTGTTTAGCGTGCCGGGGTGTCATCTTTTTTGTCAAATAAAAGGAATAAAGACAAATGATGAATCAACTCCCTCGTAAATCCATCATTGCATTGGCACTCCTTGGTGTCAGTAGCACAAGTTTTGGCCACGGTTACGTCTCATCCTACCAAGGGGGTGTTGCAGAAAGCCGTGTTGCGCTGTGTAAATTCCCAGCCAGTGATACCCAACAAAAAAACACCCATTGTGGGTCGATTCAATATGAACCCCAAAGTGTTGAAGGTCCTGATGGGTTCCCTACCACGGGCCCTGCAGATGGTAAAATCGCCAGTGCGCAATCTTCATTGGCAGCAGCTCTCGATGAACAAACCGCAAGTCGCTGGGTGAAACGTCCAATTCAATCTGGCACGCAAAACTTCGAATGGACGTTTACCGCTAACCACGTCACCAAGGATTGGAAATACTACATTACCAAGCCAAACTGGAATCCCAATCAACCGTTAGCTCGTGACTCTTTTGATTTAAACCCATTTTGCGTGGTCGAAGGCAATATGGTTCAACCACCTAAATTGGTCAGCCATCAATGCCAAGTGCCCGCTCGTGAAGGCTACCAGGTAATCTTAGCCGTATGGGATGTAGGCGATACCGCCGCGTCTTTTTACAACGTTATTGACGTTCAATTCGATGGCGATCAACCTGTGATCCCTGATTGGCAACAAGGGGGGCAAATCAATCCAAGTATGCCACTCAACGTTGGGGATTCCGTCTATACACGGGTCTTCGACCAATCAGGTGAAAACCCTGCGTACCGAACCGAATTTAAGATCGAAACAGCAGAACAAAGAGAGCCAAATAACTGGTCTCATGGGCTTGCCACCAAGATAAACCAGCAACAAACCCTGATGCAAGCGGGACAAATCAATTCCGATAACGGCTTTGATCCAACCTATGGCGTTAACCCAATTTATCTCAAAAAGGGCTCAGGGTTAACTCGTGTAGAAATTGGCTATCACATTGATACCCCAACGCCGGATCATAGCTTTTCGGTCACAGGACTAGAACCTAAATACATGATCGGAGAGCAACCAACGCAATTAGATTTAACTTTGACTGCGGAGGGAGAACTTCAAGCTGAACTCACGGTGTTTAACCACCACCGAGTGCCACTTGCTTCACATGTATCCAAGATGGCTGATGGCGAAGCTAAGAATGTTCAACTCACTTTGACCGATTCAAAACCGGGTCATCATATGTTGGTTATCGTCACTAAGGATACCGACGGCAATGTACTAGATCAGAACACTCAAGATTTCCACCTGAAAGAAGACCAAACACCGCCAGATGGTGAGTACGATTTCGTGTTCCCTAACGGTCTAGAAACTTATACCGAAGGAACCAAGGTGCTTGCCAGTGACGGTCACATCTATCAATGTAAAGTGTTCCCATATTCTGGTTATTGCGTTCAGTGGTCTGAAAGTGCAACCCAATTTGAACCGGCAACGGGCTCTCATTGGTCCTCCGCTTGGGACAAAACCAACTAGCTCTAGTTGGGATTCAGCCATACATCTCTTATAAGTTTAAGAGGATGTGGGCTGACCTAAATCCAAACAATATCCCCCGAAAGTGGGGATATTGTTTGATTCGACACTTGCCTAAAACACTCGATGGCCGATTACGATTGGTACTTGCGTGTAAATGTGACTAAAACAACCACTACACTGCAACCTAAGAGTACAATGCCTAGATTCTGAACTAAACCAGCGACAGCTAAACCGCCTCCAATCAGTAAATAATAAAGCAAACCAAACAACGCACCAGCACTACCCGCTTGCTGTTTGTAATCGATCAAAGCCACACTCAAAACCGTTGGAATTGCAATGCCAAACGACATGACCACAAATAGCATAGCCGCTATAAACCAGACAGATCCCAACAGTACATACACTCCAACCGAGCCGAGCATTAATAACATTGCTGATACCCACAACAGAACCCGTTGCGACACTTTTTTGCCTAATAGCAGCCTATTGAAATAGCTGCCAAGGAGCGTGCCAAAACCCAATACAATGCCGCTGTAACCAAATTGCTCTGGCCCATAATTAAGCTCCGAAAAAATAAACGCCCCCAATTGATAATACGAAAAAAGAGCAACGTTATAAAAAGCAACCAACAACGCCGAACCTAACACCTGCGAGTCTTTGATTAAACGAAGGCTCAAACTTCTCAGCTGTAACGGTTGTTTTTGTTTTTGCGTTTCAGGCAAGCTGACCAAATTATATAAAAGCAATACCAAAGCCATAACAAATAAGGCCAAAAACACAGCTCGGTATCCCCCCACTAACGACAAGTGCCCACCTAGCAACATCCCAATCACTGGACTTATAGCAATGCCCATCCCCATCGCACTGAACACTTTTCCTAGCTCTTCACCGCTAAAAACATCTCGGAGCATAGTCTGAGTGACCACCGATCCAACAGCAATCCCAAATGCACTTAGCGCTCGGGCAATCATAACCGTGGTAAAGCTCTCAGCTTGCATGGCAATCAATGCAGCAACGCCATAAATAAACAGGCCAATGAGCATCGTGGGTCTTCTTCCCCACTTATCCGCCAAGACGCCACAAACAACCACCCCAACGGCAAATGCAGAAAAATACACTGATAACGTTTGAGCGGCTTGCGCATAACTTACAGCGAACGCCGCGCTAATCGAACTTAGTGCTGGGCTGTATATGGTCTCCACCACTTGTGGAAACATCAGCATCACAACCATAAGCCATAAAGAAGGTTTTCTATTCACCGTAAGTTCTCACTACTCTAAAATAACTTGGCGAGCAGTATAGATGAGGCTATCATTTCCTATTAACAACATTAAAACCAAAAACATCAAGATAGAGACAAATGGCCATTATTGATGAAAATACCCAATTTAATGCCGATGATATAAGCGCTCTGGTTGTAGGGATTGCTGCAAACATAGGCAAGCACGACTCAGGAATGCATCAGCACACAAAAGGTCAACTGCTTTACGCTTCTCAAGGGTGTATGAGCTTTGCCTTAAAGGATTCAATTTGCATCTTACCGCCTACCAAAGCTGTTTGGATTCCACCTAATACTCTACATCGCGCCACAATGACCAATGTGGTGGCTTACCGTTCATTGTATTTCGATTGTTTCGCTTTCCGTGGTCCAGATGAAATCACCATCGTTGAAGTTGATGCCTTGTTACAAGTGCTTATCGATAGAATGGCTCTATGGGAGTGGAATAAACCGGAAGAAGAAATGAAAAATACCACCCAACTCTTCTGGGAGGAGTTTTATTGCGCCAAACGTCAGTCCTTTCAGCTCCCTTTGCCATTTGACCGAAAATTGAAGAAGTTCCGCCAGCAGGTTATGCAAAACTCTTTCTTGGCTCCACCGCTCACTGATCTTGCGGATTCGGTTGGCGCGAGCACGAAAACTGTCACAAGGCTATTCAAAACAGAAACCGGAATGTCATATCAAGATTGGAGGCAGCAATGGCGTTTATTAAAATCCGTCGAATTGCTTTCGAAAGACATGCCAGTAAATGCGGTATCAGATTGGTTGGAGTTTTCCTCTGACAGTGCCTTTATCGCTTACTTTAAGAAACAAACTGGGCAAACCCCACTCAATTTCATGAAAAACCCATCCATCCCCTTTATATCAAGGTCATAAAGGTGAGGTAAGAGAAGCCGTAAGTGACCCCATAATGGCAACAAGTACTAAAAATATTTCACCATTGATCCTGCAGTATTACCATCAATGAAGTCGAACCCCAATGCCTGATAATACTCAATGAGTTTAGGTATTTTGAAAAGTTTGATCAGCAAACCCTTTTTATGTTGTTGCTTGGCTTCCTCTTCTATCAAACCAATAAGATACCGAGCGTGGCCTTGGCTCCGCTCTTCCGGCGCGACCCAGAGCATACCGAAATAGAGCGTGTCCGATGTAATAGAAGGCGTACGATAGCAAACACCCGCGATGAATCGCCCTTCGCGCTTAACAACTAAAAAATGGTTATTATTATCAGATAAGGTTTGAATAAATCGCTCATGAGACTCAAAGCGCAAATAAGGTTCTCCCGTAAAGTCCTCATACTCAGAAAAAGCGCCGTTAATAGCCTGACACAGGGCTAATGCGTCTTCATCAGACACCTCTCATTCACCTTAAAGACACCATTGTTCATCAACCCCTACCCACTCATTTCGCCCAATATCCATAGCGTAGTGTTTAATTACCGCTTCGTCCAAACTCAAACATATTGGCAGGACACACGCTTTAAAAATACATTAGATGCCTGAAGTATATTTTACGTAAAAGCTCTTTCTCAATTGTTCACTGTGCTAAATATTTCGCACATATTGGCAGGACACACGCTTTAAAAAGGAGCGGTTATTGTGCGGTTATTGGGACAGGCGCTTTAAAAATACATTAGATGCCAGGTGTCCGTCTTACATGAAAGCTCTTGCTCAATTGTCCACTGCGCTAAATATTTAGATCAGTGCAAAAAGACAGTTAAAAATGAGGGCATTAATATCGGAAGTTCAGGGATTACAGGTAGGACGTTATGTTGGTGTAATGTTTATCGGTCTAAACGAAATCCATTGATTCTCGTGTGGCTACTTTGAAGGATCTGCATATTACTACTCCGACCGACATAACAGGCTCGTTTACGTTCAAGCGTAGAGCATGCTTTTAGCCACTGCATTTGGTTAAGGGAAAGACGCTCCAAAATAGGTGGGATATCATGACCAATTGAGGCTTTATCATTGTGATACTGCCTGCTGCTCCAGTCTACCAGTTCAAGGTAGTCAATTAAGCGAAATGGAATACCTTTCACCGATTCGTGACTTGAAGCGCCAATAAACACGGCTAACCCTGGTGCTGTTTGTTGATTTTGCTCTAGCGATTTTAAGCGCTGTTTGATAGAGGTAAAGTCAGATGCTTCAGGCGTTTTGGCGATCCCTGCACGAATGGGGTTTAAGTCTACATACGCCATAGCAGCGGCTAGGGCTGACTCATCTAATAACGCTTGGCTTTTAAATCGGCTTTCCCAAAAATGGCCGGTACAGTTATCCTCTTTATTCGCTTGGCAGGCGATACCATAATTGAGTTCTTTCATGAACCAACTTAAGTTAAACAACCGGGAGCGCCACTGTTCAATAATTAGCTCGCATGAGTCTCGCTCCGCTTTACTGGTTAACGCACCCTTTAGCCAACGAGTAATAATAACAGGCAATTTGTGCGCCATTCCCCAGCGTTTGACCACCTCGTCGAGACTAAGCCGTTCTGCTTCTTCTTTATCAACATATACCACTAGATGATAATGGTTACTCATGATCGCGTAGCTACAAATATCAATGCAATATACTGAAGCCAACCCATACATTTTCTGCTCAATCCAGTCTCGACGATGATGATAACTTTTTCCTGTCACCTCATCTTCTCCGCACAAGAAGGAGCGGCGTACACAGCGAGAAACACAATGATAATAAGCGGTGGTGTTTAGGTCGACTAATCGGCTTCGTGCGGTGGTCATCATGTTTCCCTGTAACTCTTCGTTCGATAAGAGCAAGAATGAACCATTTCTTTGTTCAGTAAAACTGATATGCAATAGCGATGCTATCGACTGCGCTAAACTTCATGCTTTTTCCATTCTTAAGGCGTGTGTCCTTTTAATCTTTCTTTTAATCTTTCTTTTAATCTTTATATGTTAAAAAACCGCCAATAATTGTGTTGGCGGTTTTCCTGTCATCAGATGTATCTAAAATTTACTGAGCGAGCTGTACTTTATGACCTAAATACATCACTTCAACCGTAGCATAGCCCAAATTCACCGCTTCAAATTGTTTAGTCAACTCACGTGCATGCTGCGCATCTGTCGCTAAAAAGGAAACATTGTAAATTGGACGCTCAACACCATCGGCCAGCATTTGGGTATTCAAGTACGAAGACGTTATGAGACCCGCCTGATTTAAACTAATAACACGTTGCAAGTCCACGCCAAGTACGCGTTCCATTTCGAATACATCAATTCCCTCTCGCCATGTAAATGTCACACCGTAATTGTTGTGCACGGGTGTATTATCCAACCATTTATTACCGAGTAAGCGTACGTTATTAATTTTGACGAGTTCTTTTTTATAAAGGGGCAAACTTGCTAACTTCGCTTTGGCGTTGTCTTCATCTTCAGCATCAATAACAAAGCGAATAAGCTTCATCGGTTTACCGTCAATACTGCTGTCAAACACAAACATATCTTTAATTTCGCCGTTATTCACTAACTGGCCAAAAGCAGTACGTTGCTCTGACATGGTTGCCAGTACATCATTCGCGTTATCCGTATTCCATGCTAGCTCTACCCCGTAATCAGCGGCAGATACTGCAGTGCTTAAAAATAAAGAGGCAAAGATAATGGTGGTAATAGACATTAATTTTTTCATGGTTCTATCCTTTCGATTAATTAGGTTTGTTTTGCTGACTTGCCCTTACCTTACCCCGCAATAGTTGCAATTACAACTATTGCACTTAAAACAATACCGGTACATGATCAAAATATCAACGCATCGAACATTGATTAAGGGTATGAAGGAAAATTTGAGATCTTTCTGAACGGGTTAGTGGGACAGGCGTATCGAAAATAGAATCGATTGCAACAAGGTATTAGCACTTGTGCTGGTCTCCATACTTTTTCCATTCTTGAGGTGTGTGTCCTTTAATAATGTTGAGATCTTTCTGAACGGGTTAGTGGGACAGGCGTATCGAAAATAGAATCGATTGCAACAAGGTATTAGCACTTGTGCTGGTCTCCATACTTTTTCCATTCTTGAGGTGTGTGTCCTTTAATAATGTTAACAGACACATAGACAGGGTTTACGAGTAAGATATCAATCAAAGGTGGGGATTAATTAAATGGGGCGTGATATGACCAAGACCATCCGAATCGACATTAATAATAATTTGCAGCGTTCTCAATTTAATCAATTATTTAATGAATACGCTAAAGCCGTTTCTGCAAACCTCGATCCGCTAGTAACAAACAAGATCTTTGAGCTGCCCTACTTCCATGGTTTTCTCTGTTATATTGAACAACAACCTGTCGCCTTTGCCGTTTGTTTTGAGTCTTTTTCCACTTACCGCTCAAAAAAAGTTCTCAACATTCATGACTTTATGGTTTCGCTAAATCATAGAGGACAAGGTATGGGAAAAATTCTTTTAGCCGGTATAGAACAACACTGCATTGAGCAAGACTTTTTAAAAATTACACTCGAAGTAGATGAAGACAACATTGCAGCACAAAAGCTCTATACGTCGTGTCGTTTTGAAGATCATCAAGTGGCATTAAAGGGATTGCTCCACTGGCAGAAGTATCTATAAACCATGCCATTCGAATTGAGTGAACTCGATTTATTCACAAAAAGGTTACCACATGAGGCAACAGTATCACTTTAGGGATTCTCCGCAGGGACTTTTGGCATGGGACGTTTTTCGGCTTATTACGCTATCAAAAGATCTCTGCGTGATTGAAATACAGTTATCGCAGATTCAAGAACTAGAAGAAGAGTTTTGGTATGACCTTGGTGGTGCCAAACCCACTTGTAATAACATACTTGAACATACAAAACTTATTAATGACGCTGATTTGGCCTATCCAATTATCCTTTGTCATCAAGGACGTGTAATGGATGGCATGCATCGAGTATGTAAGGCACGTATGTTGGGCTGTCAATCCATTAAAGCCACCAGGTTTGAATCCTATATAGCGCCAGATCATATAGGAAAAAAGGCAGACGAGCTGCCTTATTGATCTTCTGAACGTTTGTCGCGTTCTGCTATTTAACAGTCCACTGTGACAACGAACGTTTAAAGTCTTCATAACCAAACTCATTAAGTAACTGAGTTTCGCCGTTACTGCGCTGGCAATAAATTGAAGGCATCTTCAATCCGTTAAACCAATTTAGTTTCACCATGGTGTAGCCCGCGCTATCCATAATGTGAAGTCTTTGACCTATTTCAAGCGGCTCATCAAACCTTGTTACGCAAAATTGGTCACCGGCTAAACAAGAACAAGATCCAATTACGTATTCATGTTTACCTTGTTCGCTTGCTTCTAAAATAGAAGCAGGTTCGTCGTATATTAGTGTGTCCAAGCGATGCGCTTCTGTGGCTGAATCGACGATTGCAGTTTTCATCCCGTTTTCAACGATGTCTACCACAGTAACGACTAAGTCCGTTGTTTGAGTGATGATGGCTTCGCCCGGCTCTAAATATAGTTGAACACCATGTTTAGCAGAGAAGGCTTTTAAGGCGTTACCCAGTTTTTCAATATCGTAACCCGCCCACGTAAAGAATACACCGCCACCTAAACTCACCCAATCAAGCTTGTCTAGATGATGACCAAACTGCTCGGAAATAGCATCCAGCAAACCGATGAATGCATCCACGTCTTTGTTTTCACAATTCATGTGGAACATCACACCGTCTAGGCTTTCAAACACGTCAGGTTGAATGTGATCCGCTTGCACGCCTAAACGGGAGAATTGGCGTGCAGGGTTGGCTAAATCTTGACCCGCATAACTCACACCAGGGTTGAGGCGTAGGCCAATAGAAGCTTTCCCTTCTACTAAATGACGGTGCGCTGCGAGTTGAGATTGAGAGTTAAAAATCAACTTGTCACAGATACTTGCCACTTCTTTTACATCATCTTCACTGTAACCCACGCTATAAGCATGAGTTTCACCGCCAAACGTCTCGTGACCCAGCTTTACTTCATAAGGACCGCTGCTTGTTGTGCCATCTAAGTATGGCTTGATGATGTCAAACACACCCCAAGTCGAGAAACACTTAAGGGCCAAAACAAGCTTTACGCCAGAAATCTCTTTAAGCTGCTTCGCTTTTTCAAGATTCGCCACCAGCTTAGCTTCATCAATCATGAAGTACGGTGTTTTTAATTCACACTGATTCATCATTCTCTCTCTTAAATATGGAACAAAGCCACGGGAAAAGCTAATTACGAAACTCTAAGCGCGAAGTGACAAGCACTTCGCTTTTAGTTCTTCGTACTTAGTACTTCTACTTAAGCACCTTAATATCCGGCTGACCCGGCTCTAGTTCCTGCACATGCCAATCTAGACCAATTTCTGGCATAGTCGCCAGGAACGGATCTGGGTCTAACTGTTCCATGTTGAATACGCCCTTATCAGCCCACTCACCGCGGAAGAACTGTAATGCTGCGGTAATAGCAGGTACGCCCGTCGTGTAAGAAATGGCTTGGTGCTCGACGTCTTCGTAGGCGACTTCGTGGTCGGCATTGTTATAGATGAACACACTGCGTTCTTTGCCGTCTTTCTTGCCTTGAACCCAAGTACCGATACACGTTAAACCCGTGTAACCAGGTGCTAATGATGTTGGATCTGGCAGCAGTGCTTTAAGCACATGCAATGGTTGAACAACCGTACCGTCATGCAAAGTAAGCGGATCTGGGCTTAATAAGCCGATATCGCGCATACAGTTAAAGTAGTTCAGGTAGGCATCACCAAAACCCATCCAGAATTCGATGCGCTTCGCTGGGATGAACTCTTGCATAGAGCGAACTTCATCGTGCGCCATTGAGTATACTTTGTGAGAACCACAGTTAGGAAAATCAAATTCCAGCATACGAGAATGACAAGCCACTTGTTTCCACTCTTGGTTTTCCCAATAGAAAGAATCACCTTGGATCTCAAGCATGTTGGTCTCAGGGTCAAAGTTAGTAGCAAACTTCTTACCATGATCGCCTGCGTTTACGTCCATCACATCAATGGTGTCGATTTCATCGAACAAGTGCTTTACGGCGTAAGCGGCAAACACAGACACAACGCCTGGATCAAAGCCTGCCCCCAAAATACCGGTGATGCCTGCTTCTTTAAACTTGTCACGGAATTCCCATTGCCAATCGTAAGCTTGTGGTACTTGTTGCCCTTCAGAACAAAGGTCTACCGCGACAGATGTATCTAAGTACGACACTTTCGCTTGCAGACACGCTTCCATAATGGTGATGTTTACCCAAGGAGGACCAGCATTGATAACGAGATCAGGCTTTACTTCCTTGATCAAGGCAACCAAAGCGTCAACATCATCAGCGTCAACCGCACGAGCCTCTAGCTTCTTAGACGGATCTTTAAGGTTGTTTTTGCCTTTGATCGATGTGATGATTTTTTCACATTTCGCGATCGTGCGAGACGCAATCGTGATGTCGCCTAAAACTTCGTTATTTTGTGCCGCTTTATGCGCGACTACCCAACCAACGCCACCTGCGCCAATTTGAAGAACTGCCATTTGTTTGTACCCTTATTTTGCGAGCTCTAAAGCCAGCGTATCAATTTGATTTAATAGATTTTCAAAGTCCGACAAAGCCAGACAAGGATTTAATATTGTAAATTTCAGAGCCGATTTGCCTTCTACCGTGGTTTCACCCAATACGGCGATGCCACGCACTAACGCTTCAACTCGAACAAGTTGGTTTAACTGATCGAGTTCTTTGACACCTTGATGGTTACATCGGAACAGAACCGTGGATAAAGAAGGCTCTGCCAACAACTCTAAATTATTATGCGAGCTCACCAGTTCGGCGACTTCAACCGTTTGCTCAATGAGATGATCGTACATTTCACCAAGTACTTCTGGACCAACACTCTGCATTGTCATAAAGACTTTGAGCGCATCAAAGCGTTTCGTTGTTGCCAACGATTTATCGACCAGATTTGGAAGTTCATCATGCTCACGGTTAAGGTAATCAGCATGATGAAGTAAGTACTTAAATTTCGATTTGTCTTTAAGTAACACCGCGCCACAGCTGATTGTTTGATAGAAGAGCTTATGAAAGTCCACACTCAATGAGTCTGCTCTTTCTATGCCGTTTAGACGGTTTTTGTACTGGCTTAAGATCAGTGCCCCACCGTAAGCGGCATCAACATGCATCCAAAGATCATGACGACTGGCCAGATCTGCAATGCTATTAAGATCGTCCATTGCGCCGTGATCGGTTGTCCCTGCTGTTCCAACAATCGCAAAAGGTATCAGACCTTCGGCTTTGGCCTGCGCGACAACGTACTCAAGTTGCGTGCAATCCATTGTGCCATTGCTATTCGTGTCAACAGTTAGTACCGCTTGCTCACCAAGCCCCATCCAAGAAGCGGATTTTTGAACGGTGAAATGTGATTTTTTCGAACAGATGATTCGAAGCTTATCGGCATAGTCAGGAAGACCCAGCTTTTGAATCGAGTGACCACTTAATTTGTCAGCAATCCAGTCGCGAGCCAAAAGCAAACCCATTTGGTTGCTTTGTGTTCCACCACTTGTGAAAATACCATCCGCATCAGCGCCTAACTCATATTTATCACACAGCCAATCGACCACTCGTTGCTCTACGTACGTCGCCGAAGAAGCCTGATCCCAAGAGTCCATTGACTGATTTAACGCGGCAATCATCGCTTCCGCGGCAATAGCGGGCATTAATGGAGGAGTATGCAGGTGGGCGATACAATTTGGGTGCTGGGTAAATATTGAATTCTTAGCGACCAAATCGGTTGTCTCAGAAATGACTTGCTGCAACGTCATGTTATTTGAATCCAGATCCACCGACTGGATTAATGATTCCAACAGGTTGGGCTCCATTCCAGAGTATGGTTTATCAACTTGTTCAAACAATTGCTTCATCGCAGAGGTTGTGTGATTCATGACTGCCGCAAATTCATCGGCACCCTGCTCACCCGTTTGAATGAAGTGCTTTTTCCATTGCTCATTAACGGGTTGAGAAGCTTTAACGCCACCACCGGCTGCAACAATGGCTTCTTCCATTACACGAAGCGCAAAATCGATTTGTTCGAATGAAATGATGATCGGTGGCAGAAAACGAATAACCGAACCATCACGGCCGCCTTTCTCAACCATCAAGCCACGCTCAAGCGCCGCTCGTTGAATCGCCAGCGTTAAGTCGCCGTCTGAAGCAGGTTCGCCGAATTTATTGCTTTCACCGTTGGCCTTCACGATTTCTAGCCCCAACATGAGACCTTTACCACGCACATCAGCAATACAGTTTACTCGTTTAGCAATGCCTTCAAGGCCCATGCGTAAGTACTGCCCCGCGACATTAGCGTGTTCAACGAGGTTATCTCGCTCAATGATTTCTAGTGCTTTTGCTCCGGATACCATAGCAAGTTGGTTCCCTCGGAAGGTGCCCGTATGTTCACCGGCTTTCCACGTATCGATGCTTTTCTTGAACACCAACAAAGACATTGGTAATCCGCCACCGATCGCTTTTGATAAGCACAAAATATCAGGAGAAACACCGGACTCTTCAAATGCAAAATTATGACCGGTTTTTCCTACACCACATTGGATTTCATCGAAGATCAGCAGGATGCCGTGCTCATCACAAATACGGCGAAGCGCTTGCAACCAAAACGCAGGAGCTGGTATCACGCCACCTTCGCCCTGAACTGGCTCAACGACAATCGCAGCAGGCTTCATGATGCCAGCTTCATCATCATTAAGTAGACGATCGATGTATCGGATACTTGCTTTAGCACCTTCGTCACCGCCTAAACCAAACGGGCAACGTAAACTGTATGGAAACGGCATAAAGTGCACATCAGACATGAGGCCAGTACGGCGCTCTTTTGTGCCCGTATTGCCCATCATTCCCATCGTACCATTGGTCATACCGTGGTAAGCACCACGAAATGCGAACATGGTATTTCGGCCTGTGGTTTGTTTGGCAAGCTTTATCGCCGCTTCAACCGCATCGGCTCCCGATGGGCCACAAAACTGAATCGCAGAGTGGGTGGCAAGATCTTCCGGCAAAAATGCTTTTACTCGTTTAATAAACGTATCTTTAGCGTGAGTGGTAATATCAAGTGTTTGATAAGGCAAACCAGCATCTAGCTGATCTTTTATCGCTTGATTGATCTCAGGGTGGTTGTACCCCAGAACCAACGTACCCGCCCCCGCAAGACAATCGAGAAATAGCTGGCCGCGCGTATCTTCAATGAGTGCGCCGTGCGCCTTATTGATAGCGATTGGTAATCTACGTGGATACGAGCGAACTTCAGATTCGTGTTCTTGCTGTTCCAACAATAATGCATCAGGTGTTAAGTCATATACGCCCGAAAATGTAGGAATATCAGTAGCAAATGGAGAGGTTGAAACCGCGGTTTCTAGTTCAATTACAGAACTCATAATGTCATACCTTAAAGTGCCGCAATGCAGCTTGTATACGCACATTTACCCCATCGCATGGTGGTTAAACGTAACGCGTAACAAAGACCTAAATCTGAGTTGACAGATACAGGAATACGTTAGCTTTGAAAGCTAAAAAAGATATGTGTTCTCAAGGCTCAGTAATAATACTGCAGTTTGGAAGTACGAAGCTGATGTTGCAAAGCAAAGAAAAGAAAAAATATTCATGTTGGGCTTCCCGTCATAACACCGTTCACGGCGTTGTTCATCCCATCTATTAAGCCGGAGTGTGGCTTAATACCTACCCTACACAGTGTCACAATCAGCTTGGCACTGTGCGTTTCCCAAGAACAGATTTTATCAAATCGATTCAAGATTGCGGCGGAGAATAACATTTTAGTAATAGTCAACGCAATAAAATTTTGTCACCGTGAACTTACTTATGATTTACGTAAAACAAGTAAAATTCTCTCGATAGAACGACTTACTAAACACTCGCCACCGCAGGGCTTTTGAAGACTCTGATCTCCGCTATTGTGATTTAAAATGTAACTTAACAACCTGGTTGAATATGCTGACCCATTTCACATCAAATTGGGTTCCTTTAAAGTTGTTAATCTCAACGATGGTACGCACCAAAGGCCTACGTAAAAGCGTGACGTGCGCGCGTTCATGTGTTCTGGCATCAAAGGTGTCTGCAATACTGAGAATTTTAGCCCCCTCACAGATTTGATCTTGAGTTAAGTGGCTTGGATAACCTGAACCATCGACCTGTTCGTGATGATGAAGGATCATCACCGCTGCGTCATGCCAGTGGATGGACTCGTTTAACAACAGGTAGCCAGAGTTTGGATGGTTATGAAGTGAATCACGCTCTTTCGAAGTGATGGGACCTTTCTTATTCAAGATAGTAAGCGGCATGAATGACATACCTAAATCATGCAGCATTACCGCAACAGCGAGCTGGGTTTTATCTACAGGGTACCCAGCAAGACGGTTCATTTCCATACACAAAAACAATTGCCTTGCGGTGCGCCCACGCCAATAATGACTGCGATTTTCGAGTGGCGTCACCATTCCCATATAAAAGTGGAGATCTTCATCAAGGGGAATACCGTAATCGGTGAGCATCTCTGACAATTGTTTAAATTGAACGGTATCAGGCTCTTGGTAATTATGTAACTCTGGTACCGCTTTAAGGCTTTGTTCAGGCTTAGGTTCTTGTTTAATAACGGCACTTGGATCCAACGCGATAAGGATTTTTTTTACGTATTTCTCACGCTCTTCCCGTTTTACATCCGCAATCATGGTGATATTTTCACACACACTGTTGATGACACTTTCAGACATCGGCAGAGGCTTGTCATCAATTCTCGCTTCTACCATTTTCTTGGTGCGATCTAAAGACAGCAAAATTACGTCACAAAGCAGGCTATCGTAATGCAGGTACCCTTTTCGGATATAGTCTAAAAGATCTTCTAGACTCTGCATGATTGGGGTGATCGAGGCAAGGCCAACATAAATGAGATTGCCTTTTATGGTATGAGCAACACGAAACAAATCGTTGAGTAGGTCCGTGCTGTCGGGTGTGTGTTCTAATTCAATCAGTATGATCTCACAGCGTTCATGTGCTTCTCTAAAATCATCAAAAAAATCATTTAGAGACTCATGCTGAATCTCTTCCTCATACTGGTTAATATCTAACATGACGCGATGCCCCATTGAACTTCATTAGCAAAAGTATAGTTCATGACACCAGTACTTATTGTTGAATTGGTCAACAATAAGTACTTCATATCTGATGTTACCCGCTTAGCTTCAAACTCTAGCGAGTCAACCTGTCATGAATAATATCCAACCCCATAATAAGCCGATAACAGAACTCCAGATGATGACGCGTAGCCAATTAGGCTGAGATTCTCTGTTGTCCTTTATTGGCTCTTCAACTGGGTCATGAACAACACCATGCTCCTGCTTATTCAAAGCTTGCTTTCTAGCACGGTTATCAGCCGCTTTATTCGCGACTCTAGTAAAGCGGTGACGCTGTTCGTTGGTCAAATCCAAGCTTGGATCGTAGTGTTTGTTCGGTCCTGTGTGTTTTGAGGTTACAGACATAATCGCCTCCCACCAGCACTTGATGCCTACTCATATTTTAGCTTATTGAAAAAAATACGATGTATCAAAGCTGAGAATGTGAAAAGTAAAAACGGAAGACGAGTGAGGTGTTTAGGAGACAGAGAGTGTTTAGGAAACAACATGTTTATAAGACCAATAGAAAAAGCCCGATCATTTCTGATCGGGCTTTTAATTTTCTATTTTAGAAACTGGAGCGATACATCGGGTTCGAACCGATGACCTCAACCTTGGCAAGGTTGCGCTCTACCAACTGAGCTAGTATCGCATTGCTGCATTTCAAAAAATACAGACTTTTATAGATGGTGCCCCGGGCCGGACTTGAACCGGCACAGCGCGAACGCCGAGGGATTTTAAATCCCTTGTGTCTACCAATTCCACCACCAGGGCACGCAAACTTGTTGCGATGCTCCTAACCAATGTGTTCTCTATGAGAACGGTTAGACACCATCTTCGATACCGCTTTCGCCATATCTTATAATTTGGAGCGATACATCGGGTTCGAACCGATGACCTCAACCTTGGCAAGGTTGCGCTCTACCAACTGAGCTAGTATCGCAAATGGAGGCGCGTCCCGGAGTCGAACCGAGGTCCACGGATTTGCAATCCGCTGCATAGCCACTCTGCCAACACGCCAACGTAAACTTCAAAACTCTTAGTGAGTTCCTCTTGAGTACGGGATGGGATTTTACGGATTCGAGCGACAACGTCAACCCTATTTTTTGCGTTTTCGTATCGTTTGAACAAAATACGTCCAAAAATGGTTACTTTGACTATTTTTATAGCGTTTTAGTCTTGCATAACGAGGACCTAAGTTACCTCAAAACCCTTCCTGATGTATTTATCAATTTTTATTAAGATCTCTTATGAAACACTGCTATACTTCAAAGTTAATTAGCCTTCGCTGATACAAACTAACTCGCCTTATCTGAATGAAAGGAATCACAGATGAACAGCGCTAAATGGTTGTCATACCTCGTCGATGATATTCGCCATTTGCCAACAACCGCAAGTGCAGATGAAGTTCTTCAGAAACTGCAAAACTTGCAAATATTGGCAAACAAACAAAACATTCATGTCCCACTAGAGTATCAAGCAGTTTATGAAGGTTATGCTCAGTATCGTAACGGTGAGCTTATTCCTGCCATGAAACAGTTTTTTGATTGCGTCTCGCTGTGCAATAGCGCGCATCAAGAATACTTACTGCATTTCTCTTACTTTAACATCGGCACCATCTTTGGCATGCTCGGTGATCATCTTCACGCAAGTGAGTTTCTAACCAAAGCCGAAAACATACAGAATTTTCAAGATGATATTCTATACGCCTTGATACAAAACAACATTGGCGATTTACTAGAGCAACTAGACAAAAATGAAGAAGCGCTAACGTATTTCTCTAAGGCCATCTCTCTTGTTGAAACCCTAGGCCAGCATGAATACTCACTTCTTTCGTATATCAACGTCGCGAATGTCTACATAAAACTCAATCGACTCCCTAACTCATTAGCCACGCTGCAACATCTTAAGCCTTTGATCCAATCAAACGAGCGCTACCTCAGCTTTTACTATCAAGCGAAAGGTCGATATTTTCAGGTTCAAGGCAAATATAAAGAAGCAGAGCAGCGCTTTTTGTCCGCTATTCTCGCCATCAAAAATTGTCATCACCAGTACTACCAAGCCGAAATGACATTAGATTTGTGCCATGTTTTACTTGAGACACGCCAGTTTGAGCGGCTTGACGTCTACTTAAATGAGGGGCTGGATCTCGCCAAACAAGTGGGTACGGATAAGCTCATTGACGATTTTAATGACTTGTTGCTCAAGCGGATGGATGAGCAAGATGACTTTAAAGATAAGCAAAGAAACTACGACCTACTACTTCATTCTTATCAAAAAGCACGTCAGAGCGCTCGAGCGCGTGAAACGTCTTATTTGCAACAGATCTATCAATTGAATATGGATCGACTCAAATTAGAGTCAGCGCAAGACATCAACAGCAATTTATCGATGGTTAATAACATTGGCCAATACATTAGTACCTGTGACAATTTTAAAGACATAATCAGTCAGTTGACCAATGACCTTTCAAGGCTGTTTATTATCGATACCCTTGCGATCGCTTTTTACCACCCAGATAAACAACAAATGCACATTGAGCACTATTACGATGAGGGCGAAGTAAAACAGCCATTCTCGTTAACATTCGGTGATGAAGCATCCTTTTTCGAATACTGTGCAAGAAACAATCGTCCCTTGTATTTTAATAATATGGATGCTCAAAAAAAGCAGCAATTACTCAACGGTACCGCTATACATGAAGGGAACAACTCTCTCATGTTTGCACCAATTAGCATTGATGGAAAAGTGAAAGCCGTCTTCACTATGCAATCAATTCAATGCTTTGCTTATCAAACCTATCACTATGAGTTGTTTTTACAGCTAGCAACTTATATGTCCATTGCCATTGAAAATCAGCTTAATAGGAAGAAACTCACCAAACTGTCTCAAACGGATCACCTAACCCAGTTGTGGAATCGACAATCTTTGGATATTCACTTTGAAGATTTAATGCTGACGCCGCCAAAGCAGTTGTCATTTTTAATGTTTGATATTGATTGCTATAAAGAATTCAATGACCACTATGGCCATATTAAGGGAGATGAGACGTTAGTTGGCATTGCCAATCTAATTTCTGACTTTTTTGGTTGTGTTGAAGCAAAGGTGTATCGATATGGGGGTGATGAGTTTGTCGTCATTGTGCATTCACATAGCGCTGAACACGTGAGTAACCATGTAACAAGGTTACAAGAAGCCTTGTATCAGTTTAACTTGCCCAATGCAAAGTCGCACTGTGCTGACAGGCTCTCTTTGTCTATTGGAATAGCGCATATACAAAATCAGGCTCAAAAACTTACCTTGAGTCACTGCCTACATAAAGCAGACATGGCGCTCTATCAAGCCAAACGTATGGGCCGAAACCGATATGTAGAGCAGTACTATACGTAAAGCCCTATCGAGGACTAACACAGCGATAAACTGCCTCAAAAAATTGATCGGCCATAAAACGCAAAAAGCGAGCTATCAAAGCTCGCTTTTCTAATCTAATACAAAATGACTAATCTATTGATGCTTTTCATCAAGAAGGTCATCTTTTGCAGCCTTTAAGTACTGCATCATCGACCAGTAGGTTAAAATTGTCGCGATGTACAGCGCCGCATAACCAACCCAAACCATTATTTCGTTGTGCTGCCAAATAAGCACCCAGAGAGCAAACATCTGCGCGACAGTTTTAACCTTACCAACCCAAGAAACGGCCACACTAGCACGCTTGCCAATCTCCGCCATCCACTCTCGTAATGCCGAAATAATAATTTCACGGGCAATCATTGTAATAGCGGGAATGGTTATCCAAATGGACGCGTAGTCTTCCGTAATCAGGATTAAGGCGGTCGCCACCATGACTTTATCGGCTACCGGGTCAAGAAATGCACCGAAACGAGAGGTTTGGCCTAACTTTCGGGCCAATAAGCCATCAAGCCAATCAGTAAAGCCTGCCACCCAAAATACCATTGCAGCTGCAACTGGTGCCCATTGGTATGGTAAGTAGAAAACCACCACAAATACCGGGATAAGTATCAGACGCAGTAAAGTAAGTATATTTGGTATGGTAAAACGCATAGTATTTAGGCTCTTAGACATCGCGGGTTAATGGTGCGATAAATTCCTTATTGTTTCAATGCTTGATAGATGTTTTCTGCTAAAGAATTGCTAATACCTGGCACTTTGGCTATTTCTTCAACAGTTGCACGTTTTAGTTCTTGCAATCCGCCCATATATTTAAGTAAGGCTTGACGACGTTTCGGTCCGACCCCTTCGATCCCCTCTAGAGAACTAGTGCGACGTGTTTTTCCACGCTTTGCCCTGTGACCGGCAATGGCATGGTTATGACTTTCATCTCGAATATGTTGGATCAAATGCAATGCAGGCGCATCGCTTGGTAAATTAAACTCTTCGCCATCGGTGGTGATCAAGGTTTCTAAGCCCGGCTTTCGAGTCACCCCTTTTGCAATGCCAATCAAACGTGGCCGCTTGGGCCAGTCTTCCCAATGCTGAGTGATGATTTCATAAGCTCGGTTTAACTGCCCTTTACCACCATCGATGAAGATAATGTCTGGGATTTTATCAACGTCTAACTGCTTGGAATAGCGGCGCTCTAGCACCTGCCCCATCGCAGCATAATCGTCACCGCCGGTAATGCCTGTGATGTTGTAACGGCGATACTCTTGCTTAACTGGGCCTTCATGATTAAACACCACACACGAGGCAATCGTACTTTCGCCCATAGTGTGACTGATATCGAAACATTCCATACGGCGAATAGACTCAAAACCGAATTCTTCTTGCAGCGCTTTTACTCGCTGGGTTATGGTCATTTTGTGGTTAATCTTAGTGGTAATTGCCGTCAACGCGTTGGTATTAGCCAATTTTAGATACTTACTGCGCACACCATTAGGGTTGGTATGAAATGTCACCTTACGTCCAGCAATATTGCTAATAGCGGCTCTCATCGGCTCTTGGTCTAACAGCAAGTCATCATTAAGAATTAGCTTGCTCGGCAAGGTACGCGTTTCACTGTGGCTGAGATAGTACTGACTAAGAAAGCTCTCGAACACTTCTTGCCTATCCGTATTATTTGGGATCTTAGGGAAATGACTACGACTGCCCAAAATCTTACCCTGACGGACCATTAGAATGTGAATACAGGCAATGCCATTTTCATGGGAGAAGCCGAGCACATCTAAATCGTCCATGCTGTCTTCAGAAACAAATTGTTGTTCTTGCACACGACGAATTGCTTGGATTTGGTCACGAAGTTTGGCGGCGTCTTCAAAGCGCAGTGCCATGCTCGCCTGTTCCATTTTCGCAATTAATGTCTCGAGTACGAGTTGATCTTTACCTTGCAAAAATAGGCGCACATACCCAACCAGCTCGGCATAATCTTCATCATTGATCACACTCGATACACAAGGCGCTGCGCAGCGCCCAATTTGGTACATCAAGCATGGCCGTGTACGATTAGCATAAACCGTATCTTCGCATTGTCTTACTGGGAATATTTTTTGCAGAAGGTGCAAAGTCTCACGTACAGCACCAGAGTCTGGATAAGGACCAAAGTACTCCCCTTTCTTCTTTTTAGCGCCACGATGCATAGATAAACGCGGGTGTTTATGACCACTAATAAAAATATAGGGATAAGACTTATCATCACGCAGTAACACGTTGTATTTTGGTAAATACTGCTTGATGTAGTTGTGCTCAAGAATGAGCGCTTCGGTTTCGGTATGCGTCACGGTCACATCGATTTTGTCGATATGGCTGACTAATGCGCGGGTTTTCTCGTTATCAACTTTAGCGCGAAAATAACTGGAAAGGCGCTTTTTAAGATCTTTGGCTTTGCCGACATAAATCACCGTCGACTCGGCGTTATACATTCGGTACACGCCGGGCTGACTGGTGACAGTACTTAGAAAAGATTTTGCATCGAATACAGCTTCAGACACTACAAAGTCTCTGTGTCTATCATTCCATGACGAATCGCAAGGTGAGTTAATTCAACATCGCCGCTAATATCAAGCTTACTGAACAGTCTGTAGCGATAGCTATTCACTGTTTTAGGGCTCAAACTCAGCTGCTCTGAGATGTCGGTAACTTTTTCACCCTTAGTGATCATCATCATGATCTGCAGTTCTCGTTCAGATAGCTCTTTAAACGGGTTATCTGATCCAGAAGAAAATTGACTCAATGCCATCTGCTGGGCAATTTCTGGTGAGATATAACGCTGACCAGAATTAACCATACGGATTGCATTCACCATTTCATCTGGCCCTGCACCTTTTGTTAGATAGCCCGATGCCCCAGCCTGCATTACTTTGGTTGGGAATGGGTTTTCTGTATGGACGGTTAAAACAATAATTTTAACGTCTGGGTTAAAACGTAAAATTTTCTTAGTGGCCTCTAAACCGCCGATACCCGGCATGTTCATGTCCATTAAGACGACGTCAGTATGATTAGTACGACACCATTTTACCGCTTCTTCACCGCTGTCAGCTTCCCCTGCCACGTTCATACCACGGACGTCTTCAATAATACGTCGTATCCCTGTGCGAACCAGCTCGTGATCATCTACAAGGAAAACATTTATCACGCTTGTATCTCCACACTTATAAATTGGTTCTTTTCATCTTAACTTTAAGATGAAAAATTACAGTACGCTCATCATACCGTAAATCCATATAAAAACTTACACTGAATCTGTGCCGTAACGCAAACTTTAGCGATAACTAAAGCCAAAAGACGTTAACAAAACACCTTATTGGTTTATTTTTCATCACCTTACCGCGAATTATTGTTCATTTAATGTACTGCCATTGCAGCTATTACCGTTGTCGCAATAACGAACAATCAAAAGTAGTGCTCTTTGTTTGAATCAGAGCTTCACCAAAGTGCGGTAAACTAACTTATTGACTTCATGTAATATTGCCATGATGAAACCCGTAACCTAATTAGATTTATCCTGTTCACTATTACATTGCAACATTTGATATAATCACGAGCCATTTTCTTATTTGAGCTTTCTCCATTGAGCCTACCTGTCAGCATTCAAAACGGTTTTGTATTAACTCGCCAAGCAAGAGACATTTCAGGCCAAGCTCAAATCGAACTCTGGGTGAGTACTGATAACGGGCCAACGCAACTCATTTTACCTAACCAGCAGTCGGTTCTCTTTATTCTGCAATCAGAGGCTAAACTGGTAAGCCAACTCCTATCAGAAGTGAGCATCACCCATACGCTGAAAAGCTTGCCGCTAAAGACATTTGACCATCAACCCACCAGCGCTGTGTATTTCTCGTCAATCCGTTCACAAAGACAAGCCGTAGAACAGCTAAAGCAAAAAGACATCGCTTGTTACGAGCACGATATCCGGCTAACTGACCGTTTTTTAATGGAGCGCTTCATCCAAGGTGGCATTTGCTTCTCTGGAGCAGCTCAGGCCAGACCGAAATATACGCGCATCGTTAACGCCAAGTGCAAAGCGGCAGATTATCGCCCAACCCTTCACTCGGTTTCATTAGATATCGAATGCAGTGAAAAAGGGATTCTGTATTCTATTGGCTTAGATAGCCCAATGGATAGCCGAGTCATCATGATCGGCCCTCCACAAGAAGCCGAAACACCCATTGAATGGGTCGAGAATGAACTGCAGTTATTAAAAGCCCTTATCACATGGTTCGAACGCTTTGACCCGGACGTAATTGTTGGCTGGGCAGTGGTTGATTTCGATTTTAAATTGCTAATGCGTCGCTGTGAATGGCATAAATTGCCATTCCAAATTGGCCGAGGCAAACAAAACGCGCATTTTAGACAATCCAACACGTCTAATCAGGGGTTTATTACCATTCCTGGCCGCGTCGTTTTAGACGGAATTGATACCCTCAAAACAGCGACTTACCACTTTAGAAGTTGGTCGTTGGAATCGGTATCGCAGGAGTTACTTGGTGAAGGTAAGATCATCCACAATGTTCATGACCGCATGGATGAGATCAACCGCATGTTCCGTGATGACAAACCTTCACTGGCGCTCTACAACTTACAGGATTGTAAACTCGTCAATCGAATTTTCGAACATACGCACCTGTTAGAATTTGCAATCGAACGTACTCGGCTTACCGGTGTAGAGCTGGATCGCTTAGGTGGGTCGGTTGCCGCTTTTACTAACCTGTATTTACCACAATTACATCGCGCTAACTATATTGCCCCAAACCTACAACCTGAAAATTGGTTGGCAAGCCCAGGCGGCTACGTCATGGACTCCATTCCCAACTTGTATGACTCGGTATTGGTGTTGGACTTTAAGAGTCTATACCCTTCTATTATTCGTAGTTTCCTCATTGATCCTATGGGGCTTATAGAAGGGTTGAAGCTTGAAGTAGGTAACACGCCTTCGACCTCCGTAGCCGGATTTAGAGGCGGGCAATTTCACCGTAGCGCCCATTTTCTACCAAAGATGATTCAAGATCTTTGGGCTGCTCGCGATGAAGCCAAAAAGAACAACGACAAAGCATTTTCTCAAGCCATTAAAATCATCATGAACTCTTATTACGGCGTATTAGGTTCATCAGGCTGCCGATTTTTTGATACCCGCCTAGCCTCGTCCATCACCATGCGCGGGCATGAAATCATGAAGCAGACCAAGGTGCTGATAGAAGACAAGGGTTATGCCGTTATTTATGGTGATACAGACTCCACATTCGTCTCCCTGAATGCCGCCTGCAGCCAAGAAGAAGCCGATAAGGTTGGACAAGCCCTAACCCAGCATATTAACCAATGGTGGACCGCTCATTTGCTGGAAGAGCACGGGTTAGAATCTTGCATCGAGCTTGAATACGAAACCCATTATAGAAAGTTCTTAATGCCAACGATTCGGGGCTCTGAGGCAGGTTCTAAAAAACGCTATGCGGGCTTGATTAAACAACAAGACAAAGAAAAAATCATCTTTAAAGGGCTTGAAAGTGCGCGCACCGATTGGACTCCACTTTCACAAACTTTTCAGCAAACCTTGTATGACATGGTATTCCACGACCAAGACCCGAGTGATTACATACGAGAATACGTATTAAAGACACAAGCTGGCGAATTTAACGACCAGATGATTTATCAAAAGCGCTTACGCCGCAAGTTGTCTGAATATCAAAAGAACATTCCACCACAAGTGCGTGCAGCAAGAATGGCCGATGAGAAAAATGCGGAATTGGGTCGGCCATTGCAATATCAAAATCGCGGCCGAATCGAATACCTAATTACGGTTAACGGCCCCGAACCTAAAGACTACCTGACCAGTCAAATTGATTATCAGCACTATATAGATAAGCAACTCAAACCGGTAGCCGATGCCATATTGCCATTTATCGGGTTAGATTTTGAATCTCTCAACGCGCCTCAACTCGGCCTCTTCTAATCATCAATAAATATTGTCGTCACGACAAAAACTATTCGTATGACATTTCGTGGCGTGAACATTATAGTCGCGCCACTTGAGCTTCCTAATAGAAAACGCCTCATCATAGGCTCTCTACTCAAGCATTCACCGATAGTCGTTGTATAGCATTATATGGCAGGTAGGGCTCCACCCTACACTATCGGTCGTTTGGGCACTCTGCCCAGTTAAATACTCGATTAAGTTAATTAGATGAATAAGAAGATCACCGTAGGATGGCGCGAAACCCTCAACCTACCTGAACTTCGCCTAGATGGTATCAAAGCGAAAATAGATACAGGTGCGCGCACGTCTTGTTTACACGCATTTAAATTAGAAACATTTACGAAAGAACATTCGCTTTGGGTACGGTTTTGGATTCATCCACAACAACACACTGACGAGGTCGCAGTATGCGAAGCGCCTGTTGTTGATCAGCGCATTGTGCGTGACTCAGGCGGCCACGAAGAAAAAAAGATACGTGATTTTAACAGAGCTCAACATGGCGGGCGAAAGCTGGCCAATAGAAGTAACACTGACCAACAGAGAAAACATGGTGTTCCGTATGTTATTAGGGCGCACCGCGATGCACGACCGCATCATCGTAGATCCGACCGAATCATTTTTGCTACAACCAGAGGAAAAAGAATAATGAAAATTGGCATCCTATCTCGCAACGCGAACCTTTATTCTACTCGTCGTTTGATCGAGGCTTGTGAAGCCCGTGGTCACGAAGCAAAAGTGGTCGACGTTCTACGTTGCTACATGAACATCAACTCAAACAAACCAGAAATTCATTACCAAGGTGAAGAGTTATCTGGTGTTGATGCCGTGATTCCACGTATTGGTGCGTCAGTGACGTTTTACGGTACCGCGGTCATCCGTCAATTTGAAACCATGGGTGTATACGCAGTAAACGAGTCGATCGCCATCTCACGTTCACGCGATAAATTACGCTCAATGCAAATATTGTCTCGCCGAGGCATTGGCATGCCTGTTACAGGTTTTGCTAGCCGCCCGGACGATGTAAAAGATCTGCTTGATATGGTTGGCGGCGCTCCGGTTGTGATTAAGTTGCTCGAAGGCACTCAAGGTATTGGTGTTGTATTAGCTGAAACACGCAAAGCAGCTGAAAGCGTTATTGAAGCTTTTATGGGGCTAAAAGCCAACATCATGGTGCAAGAATTCATTAAAGAAGCGGGCGGCGCAGACATTCGCTGCTTCGTTATTGGCGACAAAGTGATCGCAGCAATGAAACGACAAGGTGCTGAAGGCGAGTTTCGTTCAAACCTACACCGTGCGGAAGCGCATCTTTGGTGAAGATTACACCACAAGAGCGTAAAACAGCGATTGCAGCAGCCAAAGCGATGGGCCTGAGTGTTGCCGGTGTCGACCTACTGCGTTCAGAGCGCGGGCCACTGGTAATGGAAGTGAACTCTTCACCGGGGCTTGAAGGCATCGAAGCGGCGACAGGCAAAGACGTGGCTGGCATGATCATCGAATTTATTGAGAAAAAAGCGGCGGGTAAGAAAAATACCGTAAAAAAATTGAACACTATTGAGGAGTTAACCCATGGTAAGAACTCGCAAGAATCAATCGTTTCAGCTGCTTGATCATTGCATTCAACCGGGCAAAAGGCTGTCATTCGAATTAGAATGCGCCAAATTATATACCCATTCACCACTTTCAATCCCTATTGAAGTGATCAATGGCAAATACGCAGGCCCAGTCGTAATGGTTAATGCGGCCATCCATGGTGATGAGCTTAATGGCGTTGAAATAGTACGCCAATTGTCTCAATCCATTGACGCTAACAAACTAAGAGGCACCGTTATCGCGGTGCCAATTGTGAACGTATTTGGCTTCATTCATAAATCTCGTTACCTACCTGATAGACGCGACCTCAATCGCTGCTTCCCTGGTAGTGATAAAGGCTCCTTAGCATCAAGAATGGCGAGTGCTTTTTTCGACAATGTTGCGCTGCGATGCAACTACATATTGGATCTGCATACCGGCGCGATTCACCGAACCAACTTGCCACAAATACGTGCCAATTTGAGTAATCCAGAAACACTGCGAATCGCCAAAGCGTTTAATACGCCAGTCATCGTTGATGCGCCATTAAGAGATGGTTCGTTACGAAGTGAGGCGGAATTGGTGGGCATACCGACTCTGACTTATGAAGCAGGAGAAGCTCTGCGGTTTGAGCCCATTTCAATTACTGCAGGCTTACTCGGGATTAAGCGCGTCATGCAAGCCGTGGGCATGTTAAGGCCAAGCCGAAAAGCTTACCCGGAGCCCATCATTGCAAATTCGACCAGCTGGATTCGCGCGAACAGTGACGGTATTTTAAGAACCGTTGTGACATTAGGAGAGAAAGTGGTTGAAGGTCAGACACTGGCATACATTAGCTCTCCTCTTGGAGAAACGGAGACTCAAATTGTCGCCCACAAAGATGGCATAGTCATAGGACAACAGACGTTACCTTTGGTCAACGAAGGAGACGCGGTATTCCATCTGGCTTATTTTGGTAACAAGACCGATGCTGCGGTTCAGACCTTAGATCAATACATTGAAGAAGTGAACGATTTAGAAAGCGACCTTATCACCACAGGACAAATAGCACCATCTTAGATCCTGGCCTTAAAACGCTTAAGTAGACCTTAAAAAAACCAAGGGGTTGCACCGGATGTTCAGCCGTGTGCAACCCCTTTTTTATCTTAATACTTGCTGATTGTTAATCGCACCAATCAACTGTCGATAATATTTATTAGCCTATTCGAAATTCAGTTTTTTGATAAGCCTTAACCAACCACTCACCAAAACCATCCAACACGCCAATCACAGAGCGCTTCGGGACAGGCTTACCTGAAAGCAAAATCACCAAGCGTTGAATCTCGACTTTTTTCTTTGGATAATAGCGCAAAAATACCTTACCGCATTCGATCGGGTTTTCGATCCATTGCTTATCTTTGTGCATGATCAGCGAATAACTAGCACGCAGCAGCTTTTTGGCAATCAACTTTTGAGACTTGAGTTGAGCATCGAGATTGTCCGCACGAACAATTTTATTGCGATAAACAGACAACCAGTCTTCTACGTCCATATTCCAATGCTTGGCAATTTCCCAGCTTGGTTCAAACTCGCCGAATCGCTCGGACAGATCATCACCTTTTACGCAGACACAACAATGTCTGAGCATAAAACCCCAAGTAAAAATCCCCTCTAAGCTCAGTACATCGCTCAGTTCACCAAATTGAAAAGAAACGCCAGTAATTTGAGGGTACTCTCGAGCAAATCGCCATTTTATCGTATTGATTAAGCTGGTGCTTTTTTCCGACAATGGCTGCTGAGTAACCACAACCACATCGATATTTGAATGTGCGATACGAGCTGTTTTCCTTGCGACACTACCAAATAAGTAGATGCTGTGAAGGTTTGCTCCGAGACCACCAGCCACGTAACGTTTTAATTCTTCTATGACAGGTTCAAACTCCGCTTGGAAGGGAGCTTTCGGGTCAATAATTGATATTGCTGCATTTGTGTTCAAGAAAGGGTTCCGATTAGTTGTAGCCTAGTTAGTTTCGCTTAGCTTGACCTAGCAATCAAGAAATGGATGTGATTTTTACCTACTAACTCTCTTTATTGCCTACCATTTTAACGTGTCTTGCCCTCCCCTTACTACAGCCAATTAAACCCGCAACAAGAAGATGAATAACTTAAAAGAAGGCGGTATAATCTCTTTCTATCAAACTATAACCAAATAACAAATATAGGAACATATCGATGCCTAGGGCGAGTGAGATTAAAAAGGGTTTTGCCATTGAATCTAACGGTAAAACACTGTTAGTAAAAGACATTGAAGTAACGACACCAGGCGGCCGTGGTGGAACGAAAATTTACAAGATGCGTTGCTTTGAAATAGCAACAGGCGTACGTGTTGACGAACGTTTTAAAGCCGACGAAGTGGTTGATACGGTTGATATGTTCAAACGCCAAGTGTCTTTTTCTTATGTCGATGGCGACGAATACATCTTCATGGATACTGAAGACTACACTCAATACACGTTCAAAGCAGAAGAACTTGAAGATGAGTTACAGTTCATTAACGAAGAAACACAAGGCATGATGGTTGTGGTTGTAAACGACAAAACAGCAGGCCTTGAACTTCCTTCTACTGTTGAACTTGTGATTGAAGAAACAGACCCTTCAATTAAAGGCGCATCTGCTTCTGCTCGTACTAAACCGGCTCGTTTGTCTACTGGCCTAACGGTACAAGTGCCTGAATACATCGCTACTGGCGATCGCGTAGTGGTTAACACCGCTGAAAAGAAATACATGAACCGAGCTTAATATGTCTGAACTAATTTCTTACGATGATGTGATTGATGCAGGCTACGACATTTTTTTAGAAATGGCGCCTGAAAACCTAGAACCCGCTGACGTAATTTTGTTTACTGCGCAATTTGAAGACCGCGGTGCAGCAGAGTTAGTTGAAACTGGCGACGATTGGGCTGAGCAAGTCGGCTTTGATGTCGATAAAGAAGTCTACGCTGAAGTGCGCATTGGCCTAGTTAACGAAGAAGATGACGTATTAGACGACGTGTTTGCTCGCATGCTTATCAGCCGCGACCCAGACAACAAGTTTTGTCATATGCTTTGGAAGCGCGATTAACTCAAACTTAAATAAGTACTGAGATACAAAAACACCTCACTATTTAGCGAGGTGTTTTTTTATATGACTCAATAACAACGGGCGATATTAACGACCTGCGCGTGTCTTATTGGCAGTGCGGTTTTTGTTCGCACTACGCGGTGCTGGCTTGCCACCGGTTGTCGTGTTTTTTGTACCCGGCTTACTGCCTTTTGTCGCAGGCTTACGACGTTGATTAGAACGACCACCTGGAGTACTTACACGCTCTTCGTGACGCTTAACAGCACGACGAATTTTTTGGCTACGAGAACGATCGCGCTGGCGAGACGTATTCATTGGGTCAATCATGGTGTTTTCTTCTGGTGGAAGTTCTACCATTTCTCGAAGGTAGTTTACTTCTTTCAGATCCATTTCCATCCAACCGCCACGAGGCAGTTTTTTGTCTAGGAAGATATCACCGTAACGAACACGTTTCAGACGACTTACCGTTGAACCTTGAGATTCCCATAAACGACGAACTTCACGGTTACGACCTTCATTGATCACAACGTAGAAGGTGTGGTTCATGCCGTCACCACCCGCATATACCACGTCTTCAAAACGTGCCATACCATCTTCGAGCTTAACGCCACGAACGAGGTTACGGATGTTGTCTTCTGTCACTTCACCAAATACACGAACTAGGTATTCACGATCAACCTGACGAGATGGGTGCATCAAGCGGTTTGCTAATTCACCATCAGTAGTGAAAAGCAGCAAACCCGATGTGTTTGCATCTAGACGACCAACAGAAACCCAACGAGCTCCGCGGATCTTTGGCAGACGATCAAATACAGTACGGCGACCTTCTGGGTCAGAACGAGTACACAACTCACCTTCAGGTTTGTAATATGCCAATACGCGGCACACTACTTCTTCAGAATCTTTAACAGCAACGTTGTGGCCGTCGATACGCACAATCGCACTATCGTCTTCTAGGCGTTCACCTAGCTTGGCCACTTGGCCATTAACACTCACGCGATTCGCTTTGATCAAAGCTTCAATTTCGCGACGAGAGCCGTGGCCCGCTCGTGCTAAAACTTTCTGTAATTTTTCGCTCATTAATTTACCTATGTGTCGTCTTCACAGACGTCGAATGTAAAAAATTAGGGGTGCCCAATATGGCAGCCGCGTATTATCGCAGAAAACGTCTCGTTGGTCAGCTATTTTATCGACTATTCGAACGGCGTTGGATCACCCGCGCCAGAACGCGCAATGACAATCTCATCGTCGCTAAAATCAATGACGGTTGTTGGCTGCTCGCCTAGGTATCCGCCATTCAAAATTGCGTCCACAGAGTGTTCAAGTTTATCACGAATGTCTTCCGGATCTGACTCTGCGTAATCGTTACCCGGTAGTATTAATGTGGTCGACATTAACGGCTCGCCCAAGGCTTCAAGCAACTCCAACGCAATGACGTTATCTGGAACACGAATACCAATGGTTTTTCTCTTCGCGTTCATTAAGCGACGAGGGACTTCTTTAGTGCCTTTAAAAATAAAGGTGTACGCGCCCGGTGTGTTATTTTTCAATAAACGGAAGGCGCTGTTATCCACTCGAGCATAAAGAGATAGCTCAGATAAATCACGGCATAGCAATGTGAAGTTGTGCTTGTCATCGAGCTTACGGATTCGACAAATTCGTTCCAATGCTTGTTTGTTTTCTAGCTGGCAACCCAGAGCATAACCAGAATCGGTTGGATACACCACGACACCACCATTACGAATAATCGCAACGGCTTGGTTAATCAAACGTGCTTGCGGGTTATCAGGGTGTACGTAAAAAAATTGACTCATTATAAATCCTCACAGTCGAACGCCTACGCATGCTTTGTAAAGCCTAGGAATTCAGAGCAATGTAATCAAGGGCGACAGCAATCTAGATAAGTAAGTGATCTTTGTAATAGATTGTTTTATATAAAAACAATAGAAATCAATTACCTGTCTCTATTGGAGTTAAACCCCAATCTTGCCATACAGGCTCAACACCTGACGGCAGCCATAAGTTTCTGCCCAGTTCCATCCAAGGTGATGGGTAATGAAAATCAGAACCTTGAGAAGCTAATAGTTTGTATTGTATAGCATAATCAGCAAGAGTGCGTCTTTCTTGTTGCGCTTGTTGAGGTTGGGCAACTTCCATTGCATCGCCTCCCGCTTCACTGAATGAGGTCAACAATCGTTTAACCCACTTGGCCGTTAGGCCATAACGACCAGGATGAGCCAAAACAGCACGCCCACCAGCTTGATGAATGGCATCGACGGCTTCGGACATGGAGCACCAAAACGGAGGAACGTAGCCTGGATTGTTTCGGGTTAGGTATTTCTTAAATACCTGCTGCATGTTCTTCGCATAGCCATTATCTACTAGCCACTTAGCGAAATGCGCTCGCGTTACCGATGCGTCCCCTGCGATGGCTCGCACTTCTTCAAGCACGCCCTCACGGGTTACTTTTTCCAAACGCTGAGCCATGAGCACTGAACGTTCAGTGCGACGCTGTTTTTGTTGTTCAATCAGCTCAAGCAATGCAGGGCAATTTATATCAATATTCAGCCCGACAATATGAATGTCTTTATTTTGCCACAAGGTGGAAATTTCAATGCCATCGATCAACTGAATTGGCAAGTCGTTTTCTTTAATGTAAGCATGAGCTTCGGCCAAGCCATCTGTTGTGTCATGGTCGGTGATCGCTAACACTTCTAAATCAAAATCGAGTGCACGATCAATTAAGTGAGTAGGAGTGAAACGTCCGTCAGACGCCGTTGTGTGACTATGTAAATCAATTCTCATAATATCGCTTGACTTTTTCCTTCCGCACTAGTTAACTAGTACGCAAATACAAACACCAACAATAGGTCAATCATGTTACCCGATTTTCGCCAACAGCATAACGACAAAGTTTCAGTGGTCTCTACTGTGCTTTCGTGGTGGCGTATCTGGTCAATTTCGTGGCGGGCTTTGGTGTCGAGTTAATTTATAGAATCTCACTCAAAAAGCCCGCTTTGTAAGCGGGCTTTTTTGTTTTGTCGACTGCCTCACATTCAACTGCGTAAGAAACCAGCAAATAAACGTTTGCACTGATTGGGTCGTCGTTGGGAATATGCGAGTATGTACGGCAGGAAAGAATTAAGAATGATAAAAAGGATGTCTTGTGAATAAGGCCATAACAATTGCTGAGCAAGGTCTGGTGAACGTTTATCACCAAAGCGTACCTTACGCAAAAGATCCAACACGTCTATTTCAGGTACTGTGTGGTAACAAAACCAACAGCCTACTTTTGGAGTCTGCTGAAATAGACTCAAAAGAGGATTTAAGTAGCTGGTTACTTATCGATGCTGCCGTACGCATTGTTTGCCGAGGCCATGATGTCGAATTCGAAGCGAAAACAGAAAACGGTCGCAACCTGCTTGCACGTCTAGAATCCAATGTCTCTCAGGGAATTAAACTAAGCAGCGACCAAAATACCCTTACCCTACATTTCGAGCAGCCTCGTAATGATATGGATGAAGACAGCCGTTTACGTGAAGCCTCTTCATTTGATGCTCTGCGTTTAGTGCAGCACAGCTTTGATTTAACCAACAAAGATAAGCACGCTATTTTCATGGGTGGTCTATTTGCCTACGACTTAGTTGCCAACTTCGAGCCATTAGGCGATGCCGCTCAAACCAACCAATGCCCAGACTACGTATTCTATGTCGCTGAGACGCTGATGGTTGTTGATCATCAAAACGCCACTTGCGATGTACAAGCATCACAATTCGATGGCGATGATGACATTAAGCAAACCCTGCTGACTCGTTTAGAAGAAATCAAAACGCACAGCCACGATCCGGCGCCATTAAAAGATGCCATACAAGTTACCGATCTAGACCCTGTTGCCAGTATTTCTGACGAAGACTTCTGCCAAACGGTTATCGACTTAAAACAATACGTTGTTAAAGGCGATGTATTCCAAGTTGTGCCATCGCGTCGTTTTACTCTGCCGTGCCCTTCACCACTGTCTGCTTATAAAGCACTAAAGCTGAGTAACCCGAGCCCATACATGTTTTACATGCATGATGAGCTGTTCACCTTATTTGGCGCCTCACCAGAAAGCGCACTGAAATACGAAACCAATACCAATCAAATTGAAATCTACCCAATAGCAGGCACACGTCGCCGCGGTAAGAATACCGATGGGTCAATTAACTTTGATTTAGACAGCCGCATTGAATTAGAGCTGCGCACTGACACCAAGGAAAACGCAGAGCACATGATGCTGGTGGATTTGGCGCGTAACGATGTGGCTCGAATTGCTCAAGCAGGCTCTCGCCACGTTGCCGATTTACTTAAAGTAGACCGCTACAGCCATGTGATGCACTTGGTATCTCGCGTTGTTGGCCAACTTCGCGGCGACCTAGACGCACTACACGCATATCAAGCTTGTATGAACATGGGCACGCTTACCGGTGCGCCTAAAATTCGTGCCATGCAGTTAATCCGCGATGTTGAGCAAGCTCGCCGAGGCAGCTACGGTGGCGCGGTAGGTTACTTTACTGGTGAAGGCGATCTTGATACCTGTATCGTTATTCGCTCGGCCTATGTTGAAAATGGCGTCGCCCAAGTTCAAGCCGGCGCGGGCGTTGTTTACGACTCTGACCCACAATCTGAAGCCGACGAAACGCGTGGCAAAGCCGCAGCGGTTATCAATGCAATTCAACTCGCGCATAAGGAGTCTTAAGATGGCTGATCTTGTATTTGTCGATAACTTCGACTCTTTTACTTATAACCTCGTGGATCAATTCCGCTCGCTAGGTCACGAAGTGACCATTTACCGAAACAACATTTCTGCCGAAGTGATTGAAACAGCCGTTGAAAAATTGGCTCAACCTGTGGTTATCTTATCCCCAGGCCCTGGCGCTCCCGCCGACGCAGGCTGCATGCCAGAATTGATTCAACGCTTAAAAGGCAAAGTGCCAATGATTGGTATTTGTCTGGGCCATCAAGCTATCGTTGAGGCCTACGGCGGCGTAGTCGGTGGTGCGGGTGAAATCATCCACGGTAAGGTATCAATGATGGAACACGACAACCATAAAGTATATCAAGGCTTACCTTCACCCTTGGCCATCGCTCGCTATCATTCATTGGTCGCTCACGAGGTGTCACCAGCGCTAACGGTGACAGCAGAAGTAGATGGCTTGGTTATGTCGGTTGCACAAGAACAAGATAGAGTGTGTGGATTCCAGTTTCACCCCGAATCCATCATGACGACTTATGGCGCTACGCTACTGGCGAACACCATCGACTGGGCTCTTACTCCAGCACAGGCTTAAAAGGAATTAGGATAAGATTATGCAAGAAGTCATCAATAAACTGTACGACCAAAAATCATTAAGCCGTGAAGAGAGCCAACAACTTTTTGATGCCATCATCAAAGGTGAAATGGACCCTATCCAATTGGCAGCCGTATTAACGGCGCTTAAAATCAAGGGCGAAACTCCACAAGAAATCGCAGGGGCGGCATCCGCACTGCTGGATAACGCAAGCCCATTCCCTCGCCCAGATTACGATTTTGCCGACATTGTTGGCACAGGCGGTGACGGTTCAAACACCTTTAATATCTCTACTACCGCCGCTTTCGTTGCCGCTGCATGTGGCCTAAAAGTCGCGAAACATGGCAACCGTGGCGTTTCAAGTAAGTCAGGGTCCTCGGATTTACTGGATTCATTTGGCATTAACCTCGCCATGAGCGCAGAAGATACACGCAAAGCGGTTGACGAGTTAGGTGTCGCCTTTATGTTTGCGCCTCAGTATCACGGTGGTGTTCGACACGCAATGCCTGTACGTCAAGCCATGAAAACTCGAACGATTTTCAACATTCTTGGACCACTAATTAACCCGGCTCGTCCTAACATAGAATTGATGGGTGTTTATGACGCCGCCTTGGTGCGTCCTATTGCAGAAACCATGCTCGAAATGGGCATGCAACGTGCGGCCGTAGTACATGGAAGTGGGCTAGATGAAGTGGCTATTCACGGTGAAACGCTGGTGGCTGAAATCCAAGATGGTAAAATTACAGAATACACTTTAACGCCACAAGATTTTGGCGTGAATCAGCACCCTCTTGAAGCAATTAAAGGCGGGGAGCCTGCGGAAAACCGCGCTATTGTCACCGACATTCTGACCGGTAAGGGCACAGAAGCACAATTATCAGCCGTTGCAGTTAACGTCGCCCTCTTGATGAAACTGTTTGGCCATAACGACCTTAAAGCCAACGCAAAACAAGCGATAGACGCAATGAACTCTGGCAAGGCATTTACCCTTGTTGAACAACTGGCAGCACGAGGCTAATACGATGTCGGAAAATATCACTAAAGAAAACCGCGATATGGCGCAAGTGCTAGCGAAAATCGTCAACGATAAACGCGAATGGGTAGAGGCTCGCAAAGTGTCTCAGCCTCTTTTGTCTTTTCAAGCAGAACTAGAGCCGTCTGATCGCAGTTTTTACGAGGCGCTAAGCCAAGATAAAACCGCTTTCATTCTTGAATGCAAGAAAGCCTCTCCGTCGAAAGGCTTGATTCGTGATGACTTTGATTTGGATTACATCGCGTCGGTATACAACCGCCATGCTAGCGCTATCTCGGTTTTAACTGAAGAAAAGTACTTTCAAGGCAGCGTAGATTTCCTACCACAAGTTCGTGCCATTGCTAAGCAACCCATTCTTTGTAAAGACTTCATGGTTGACGCTTATCAAGTGTACCTTGCTCGCCATTATCAAGCCGATGCCATCTTGCTGATGTTGTCTGTGCTCGACGATAACGAATACCGCGAATTGGCCGACATTGCGCACTCTCTGAATTTGGGTGTGTTAACCGAAGTCAGCAACGATGAAGAGTTAGAGCGAGCTATTGAACTGAAAGCGAAAGTCGTTGGTATCAATAATCGCAACTTACGCGATTTAACCATCGACCTGAATCGAACTAAAGAGCTTGCACCCAAATTGCCAAAAGGAACCATTGTGATTTCCGAGTCGGGCATTTATAACCATCAGCAAGTACGGGATCTTGCTAACCATGCGAATGGCTTTTTAATTGGTAGCTCTCTGATGTCGGAAGACAACATTGAACTAGCGGCACGAAAAGTACTGCTAGGTGAAAACAAAGTCTGTGGCCTAACCCACTCGGAAGACGCAGCCAAAGCGTATCAAGCAGGCGCCGTTTATGGTGGTTTGATCTTTGTTGAAGCGTCCAAGCGCTGTGTTGATATCGAAGCGGCTCGTTTAACCATGAGTGGCGCACCCCTG
Organism: Vibrio tapetis subsp. tapetis; assembly: GCF_900233005.1. NCBI lineage: Bacteria > Pseudomonadati > Pseudomonadota > Gammaproteobacteria > Vibrionales > Vibrionaceae > Vibrio > Vibrio tapetis. Next base: position 388,273 of record NZ_LT960611.1, on the reverse strand, counting down.
CATTACGTCGGTGTGTTCCAGAACCAGCCGGTTGATGTTGTTGCTCGTACCGCGAATGAATTGGGGCTGTTCGCTGTTCAGCTTCATGGCGATGAAGACCAAAGCTACGTTGATGCGTTAACGAATGCACTAGATAGTGCAACCCAAATATGGAAAGCCTATGGCGTCGTTGATTCAATGCCAACCTTGCTCGATGCCCCAGTTGCTCGCCACTTACTTGATGCAAAAATTGGCACTCAGTCCGGTGGTACAGGCGAGGTTTTTGACTGGCAACTGTTAGGCCAAGAACGCCAAATAATGCTTGCTGGTGGCCTATCACCAGACAACGTACAACAAGCCGCTCAGCTTGGTTGTATTGGACTTGATTTGAACTCTGGTGTTGAAAGCGCGCCGGGTAAAAAAGATACTCAAAAATTAAACGACGCCTTTGCTGCGATTCGTCATTACTAAATTTAAAAGGAAGTCTCATGGCTAAATTAGATGCCTACTTTGGTGAATACGGTGGTCAGTACGTACCACAAATCCTTGTTCCTGCATTAGATCAGCTAGAACAAGCCTTCATCGACGCACAACAAGACGATGACTTTCAAGCCGAATTCATGGGCTTGTTGCAAGAATACGCTGGTCGCCCAACGGCACTGACACTGACGCGTAACTTAACGAAAGGGACCAAGACCAAACTGTACCTCAAACGTGAAGACTTGCTGCATGGCGGCGCACACAAAACCAACCAAGTGTTAGGCCAAGCTCTGCTTGCGAAACGCATGGGTAAAAACGAAATCATCGCAGAAACCGGTGCCGGCCAACATGGCGTTGCGACTGCGCTCGCTTGTGCGCTACTTGGATTAAAGTGCCGTGTCTATATGGGCGCTAAAGATGTAGAACGCCAAAGCCCGAACGTATTTCGTATGAAGTTGATGGGCGCTGAAGTTATCCCTGTTCATTCTGGTAGCTCGACACTCAAAGATGCGTGTAACGAAGCGCTACGTGACTGGTCTGCAAGCTACGAAACCGCGCATTACCTACTAGGTACGGCGGCAGGCCCTCACCCTTTCCCAACCATTGTTCGTGAGTTCCAGCGTATGATCGGTGAAGAAACTAAGAACCAAATCTTAGCCCGCGAAGGTCGCCTTCCGGATTCTGTGATTGCCTGTGTCGGTGGCGGTTCTAACGCCATTGGTATGTTTGCTGATTTTATTGAAGAAACCGATGTCGGCTTAATCGGCGTAGAACCGGCAGGTCTTGGTATTGATACCGATCAGCATGGCGCACCACTCAAGCACGGTAAAACGGGCATCTTCTTTGGGATGAAAGCACCACTGATGCAAGATGAACATGGTCAGGTTGAGGAATCTTATTCGGTTTCCGCTGGTCTTGATTTCCCATCTGTAGGCCCACAGCATGCTCACTTGAGTGCTACCGGCCGTGCAGAGTATGTATCGATTACCGATGACGAAGCATTAGAAGCCTTTCAATCTCTAGCGCGTAACGAAGGTATTATCCCTGCCCTAGAGTCTTCACACGCACTTGCTTATGCATTAAAAATGGCGCACGACGAACCAGAAAAAGAACAACTGCTGGTTGTGAATCTTTCAGGCCGTGGCGACAAAGACATCTTCACTGTGCATGACATTTTAGAACAAAAAGGAGCGCTATAATGGATCGCTATCAAGCCCTATTTGCTCGCCTAGCAGAGAAAAAACAAGGCGCTTTTGTCCCATTTGTCACCGTTGGCGATCCAAGCCCAGAGCAATCATTACGCATCATGAAGACGTTGGTTGAATCTGGCGCTGACGCACTGGAGCTGGGTATTCCGTTTTCAGACCCATCAGCAGACGGCCCAACCATTCAAAGTGCAAACATCCGCGCATTGGACTCTAAAGCAACACCACCGATTTGTTTCGATCTGATTGCACAAATTCGTGCAGAGCATCCCGACTTACCTATCGGTTTGTTGATGTATGCAAACCTGGTCTATTCAGCTGGGATTGAAACTTTCTATCAACGCTGCAGCGAAGCTGGAATTGACTCTGTGTTGATTGCTGATGTTCCAACAGGTGAAAGTGCGGAATTTGTCGCTGCGGCCGAGAAGTACGGTGTACACCCAATTTTCATCGCCCCACCGACAGCATCAGATGAAACCCTAAAAGACGTGGCTTCATTAGGTGGTGGTTATACATACCTGCTTTCACGTGCTGGTGTGACAGGAACAGAAACAAAAGCCAATATGCCTGTTGATAGCATGTTAGCCAGATTGAACCAATTTGACGCTCCACCAGCCTTACTTGGTTTTGGTATATCCTCACCGGAACAAGTTAAGCAAGCCATCACAGCAGGTGCAGCGGGCGCTATTTCGGGTTCAGCGGTGGTAAAGATCATCGAATCGAACCTTGATGATTCGGACAAAATGCTGGCTGATTTAGCGCAATTTGTCACATCAATGAAAGCAGCAACTCAACTATAGTCACCATACGATACGTTACACACCTGTAACACTATGCGCACGCTAACCACCTATAGCGTGCGCTTATGCTTTAACATCTACCCTTCTTTTTTTTGCTCCCCTGAAACTTTACACATAGCTTACATAAAGTCTGACCAGTGTTAAAAAATGGCTATTTCATCACCGTATCGCATGTTTTTTCCTGATATATCGCGTTAAACGTTTCGCCTCCATTGATAACAACTCGGTTAAAGTGTAGAAAGTGTTGCGAGATATTTATCCATTAGGAAAATGGTTATTAATATTTATCTCTAACAAATTCACAATATGCAGCACAGAGGTTATGGAAGTGTTAAATAATAAGAGTTTAATGAGCAACATCGGCTTTCAAGTCGTTGTCGCTATGATTGTAGGTACAATCGTTGGTGCCATGATGGGCGATTCAGCCACCATGTTCGCCCCGCTAGGTACGATCTTTATCGCCTTGATTAAGATGCTGGTTATTCCTTTGGTTGCCGTCGCCCTTATTTCAGGCGCTGCGGGCTTAGGTAACAGCACTAACGCCGGTAAAGTGGGTATTGTCACTCTCGGTTACTTCGCGTTGACTTCTGCAATGGCCGTTACGCTCGCGCTGGTAATGGGCGAAGTGTTTGAACCAGGTTTAGGCATTGATGTTTCAGGTGTAGAAGGTATGTTCTCGTCTGAATACGCAGCAAAAGGTGAACTCCCTACTTTCTGGGCTACCATCACAGGTATGATCCCAACTAACGTTTTCCAGTCACTGAACGAAGCGAACATCCTGCAAATCCTAGTTTTCTGTTTATTCTTTGGTATTGCTTTATCTAAGCAAGCAAAAGAGAAACGCGACCCAATCATCAATGGTGTGAACTGCATCGTTGATAGCATGGTTTGGATGATCAACAAGGTTATGATCATCGCACCAATCGGCGTGTTTGGTTTAATGGCAGAAGCGGTTGGTACGTTTGGTTTCGGCGCACTGATGGTCGTGTTCAAATTATTCCTTGTCTACGTTGCTGCCATTCTGATCTTTGGCTTTATCGTCTACCCACTTATGGTTCAGATCTTTACCAAGACGTCGGCTAAAAAATTCTTAGTTGCAATGAAGAAACCGCAAGCCGTTGCGCTTTCTACTGCATCTTCAATGGCCACGCTGCCTGTTACTATGGACACAGTAGAACGCGAATTAGGTGTTAAAAACTCGACCGCTTCATTTGTGCTTCCACTTGGTGCGACCATCAACATGTCGGGTAATGCCATTTACTATGGTTTAGTTGCCATTTTCTTCTCTCAGCTCTTCGGTATTGACTTGTCGATGGGTGCATACGCTGCAATCATCGTGACTTCAACGCTTGGTGCTGTTGGTCAAGCTGGCGTTCCTGGACCTAGCTTCTTAGTGGTCGCTGTATTGCTTGCCGCTGGCATCCCAATCGAAGGTCTTCCTTTGTTGTTCGCATTAGACCGTATCTTTGACATGATCCGTACTGCGCTAAACATCACAGGTGATGCCGCTTGTGCCGTTATCGTTGATGCCATTGCTAAAGAAGAGCAACAAGTTGAGCTGGAGAAGCAGCAGGCTTAATCGCCAAGTTTTCGAACCTGCTAATCCTTGTTAAACCTGCGAGTCATTAACGAAAAGACTATCCAATTATGGGTAGTCTTTTTTGTCTCATCAGAAATCACACCCTATTTCGGCTGATTATCCGTCAGTTGCTGACTATTTTATGCCTAATTACGTAAAGTGTATTTTTCATTGTCGCTATTTTGGGTAGACTGAGACCGAATTTATTTAATGGAAATACGTACCCAATGAAGCAACTGATTGATTTTATCCCACTGATTATCTTCTTCGCGCTCTATAAAATGTACGACATCTATGTAGGTACAGGTGCTTTGATCATCGCGACTGCGATTCAAATTGCTGTGACTTATTTCCTTTATAAAAAAGTCGAAAAGATGCAGCTCATTACCTTTGTAATGGTGGCGGTATTTGGCGGGATGACCATATTCTTACACGATGAAAACTTCATTAAGTGGAAAGTGACGATTGTATACATGGTGTTCGCACTAGGCTTGTTAATCACTCAACTTATGGGCAAACCGGTTATTAAAGGCATGCTGGCAAAAGAGATCACCTTACCTGACTCTGTGTGGGCAAAAATCAATGCAGCGTGGATTGTCTTTTTTACCTTCTGCGCAGCGCTTAATGTTTACGTCGCCTTCAGCCTACCGCTGGATGTATGGGTAAACTTTAAGGTATTTGGTTTGCTTGCCGCGACTTTTGGTTTCACTTTGTTAACCGGAATTTATGTCTACAAATACATGCCCAAAGACGAAGACGGTCAGCAAGACAATCAACCAGAAAACAAAGATTAATTACTACCAATATATAAGCGCCTTGTCTCTGTTCTCAGGGCGCACAATGGATAACTCATGACAAAGACACACGACGCTCCACACGGCCAACTTCTACTCCGTACTCTTGCTATGCCTGCAGACACCAATGCAAATGGCGACATCTTCGGTGGTTGGATCATGTCTCAACTTGACTTGGCTGGTGGCATTCTTGCAAAAGAAATTTCAGGTGGCCGTATCGTTACCGTTTCGGTTTCAAGCATCACCTTTAAAAAGCCAGTAAAGGTCGGCGATGTAGTTTGCTGCTACGGTGCATGCAGTAAAATTGGCCGCACTTCTATGTCCATCGACATTGACGTTTGGGTGAAACCAGTAAAAGAAGATGGCGTTGGTGATCGCTTCCAAGTGTGTGATGCTACGTTCCATTACGTGGCGATAGATAACGAAGGTCGCCCTCGCGTTATCGAACCATAAACACATTAATTGTCTAAATACGGTTAGCATCTCGACGAGGTGCTTTTTTTTGCCTGCAAGGTCTAGTATCTTGGCTAAATAATTACTTGAATAGGAAGTCAAAATCATGTGGTACGTTATTTTTTCTCAAGACGTCGAGAATTCACTAGAAAAACGTTTGAGCGTTCGCGAAAAGCACCTCGCCCGCTTGCAGCAACTGCAAGATGAAGGTCGTCTCCTTACCGCAGGTCCAATGCCTGCTATTGATTCAGATAATCCTGGCGAAGCCGGCTTTACGGGTTCAACGGTTATCGCACAATTCAATTCAATACAAGACGCGCAAGCATGGGCAGACAGCGACCCATACATTGCTGCGGGCGTCTATGCCAACGTAATTGTAAAACCATTTAAAAAGGTCTTTTGATAACAATGCCTAAGTCTTTTTTATCGTCCATTTTGTTATCTTTAATGGCTGTACTTCTGGTCTCTGGTTGTGCGTCTAACAACGATAAACAAAAAACCATCAACCTAGTTGCGGAACAAAGAGCAAGCATACTCAGTGCTGGTCTGCCCATTGAATACGGGCCCCTCAATATAATGAGGGCAAGCGCCAAACAAGGCGTAGTAGAAATATTTATGATCTTCAATGCCGACGATGCATCACAAACCCCGCAACAATTGATGTCGTACGCAGCCGATTACTACTGCTCCAGTAAAGACGTAAAAAACAACATGGAAATTGGCGTAAAATATAGACTGATGCTCCGTAACCCTCGTGGACAACTATTGATCGACCAAATGGTGACCATGGATACGTGCAAAGCATAATCTAGCCTGTTGCCTTCGATATAAATGCGCCTTCAACGGCGCATTTTTGTTATCATCCTATCTCATTAAATTTATTCCTTTTTATTCCGCTAAACCAGAATATTTCTAATTTCTGGTTCATACTTGAAAGGAATAGGCATGGAACGCGGTCTTGTCATTCAATAGCTAAAAATAATCGACATCTCGCAGCTAAACCTTAGATAAGGACAATCATGAAAAAGCTCATCTTATTTGCGTTAACTTCCCTTTTCACCGTTTCCAGTGCTCTTGCACAAGAATGGCAAGATATTGAAATGAAAGCTCGTGGCCAAACCGTCTATTTTCACGCTTGGGGCGGTAGCCAGCAAATCAACAATTACCTACGCTGGACAGGGGAAAACTTAAAGCGAAATTATGGTATTGAATTTGTTCATGTAAAAGTGACCGACATTGCTGAAACCAGCGCTCGCTTACTTGCTGAAAAGACCGCAGGGAAACACAGCAACGGCAGTGTAGATATGGTCTGGATTAACGGTGAAAACTTCAAATCGATGAAGAACAACAAGCTACTTTTCGGCCCATTTACACAAGACCTCCCTAACTGGAAATACGTCAACACTGAACTCCCAGTAGATAGCGACTTTTCTGAGCCAACATTGGGCTTAGAAGCCCCGTGGGGTGTAGGGCAACTGGTGTTCATTCATGATGAGAAAAAGCTAAGTAATCCACCTAAGAGTTTTGTAGAACTGCTCAATTACAGTCGAGCATTTCCAGGGCGTATTAGTTACCCTAAACCACCTGCTTTTCATGGCACCAGCTTACTCAAAGCGCTTCTCATTGAACTGACCAATAACGATGCCAGTTTAATGAAGCCAGTAAACGAAGAAAGCTTTGCTATCATTACTCAACCATTATGGCGCTACTTGGATACCTTGCATCCAACGATGTGGAATCAAGGCACACAATTTCCTGCCAACGGTTCTCAGTCTATTCAGTTACTCGACGACGGCCAAATTGATTTAGCGATCACTTTTAATCCCAACGAAGTGTTCTCAGCACAAGCTGACGGCACGCTTGCGGCCAGCACTAAGAGCTATGCAATGGAAGGTGGCGCACTATCTAACATTCATTTCTTGGCAATTCCTTCAAACGCAACCGCAAAAGAAGGCGCACAAGTGGCCATTAACTTCTTGTTAAGCCCGGAAGCTCAATCCCGTAAAGGTGATTTAAGCATCTGGGGTGATCCTTCCGTGCTTAAGAGTGAATACCTTACCGGTAGTGCAAAAAATACCAAGTTGTTTAAATCAGTAGCGGAACCTCACCCAAGCTGGCAAACCGCTCTTGAAAAAGAGTGGCTTAAGCGCTACGGAAACTAGAATATTCTTATGTTACGCCTGTTGTATTTGGCAGTACTGATTATTTGCATCGCACCTACCATCCCTGGGATGGTAGGTATGTTTGCCTCTGCATTTGCCTACATTCCCCCACTTGGGCTCTCTAAGCCGAGTTTAGTTGGCTTTAGTGCGGCGTTCGATTGGAGCGGTATCGGCCACTCTATCTGGCTCACCGTTTCGACGACATTAATTAGCTCCTATCTTGCCCTCTTCGCTACGTTTGCGATATTACAAAGCTGTTGGCAAACCAAAGCGTGGCAGAAAATTGAAAACAGTTTAGCCCCGCTCATGGCCTTACCTCATGTTGCTTTTGCTATCGGGTTTGCTTTTCTTTTCTCACCTACCGGTATCATGGTAAGAGCGCTTGAGTCTGGGCTGGCCTTGTTCTCCATTCACGTTGACGGCAACTGGAATGTTCCTCTAATTCAACATCAATCTGGTGTTGGGCTCATTGCGGTATTGGCGCTCAAGGAAATCACTTTTTTCTTATTAATGAGCATGCCTGTTCTGGCGCAACTCAGAATCAAGCAAACCACGCAAATGGCGCACAGCCTCGGCTACAACGACAACCAGTTATGGTGGAAATGCATACTACCTCAATGGCTAAGCAAGATGCGATTTCCACTTTTTGCGGTGTTGGCTTTCAGCGCGTCGGTCGTCGATGTCGCTTTAGTAGTAGGGCCAACCAATCCTCCCACTTTTGCTGTGCTAGTTTGGCAATGGTTTAACGAACCAAACTTAACGTTACTTCCGCGAGCAGGCGCAGGCGCAGCCATTTTATTCGCTCTATGTTCGGCCATGATCGCCTTTGCTCGCACCCTAGAGTGGCTTCTTGTCAAGCAGTGCCGCCAATGGCAATTCTCAGGACGGTATGGCATTGCACTACCCGGTAAATCAATGTTCGCTACATTGAGCATTACGGCTTTGATCTGCTTCCCTATTCTACTCATTTGGAGCTTTGCTCAACGATGGAAGTTCCCAGATTTACTGCCTTCTCGGTGGAGTGAGCGCTTCTGGCAAACCGAATGGAGCAGCGTGCTCCCAACGATCAGTAACAGCGTCGCCATTGCGACAGTCTCGGCGACCATAGCCTTGCTTTTAGCCATAATTACTCATGAATACCGTTTAAAACACAAAAGCCATGTACCGAGCTTCATGATTGCGATCCCCTTATTGATTCCGCAAATATCATTGCTGTTTGGCATTCAGGTCGCAAGCTTGTTAATTGGCGCTGACTACTATTATCTCTGGGTCTGTTGGGCGCACGTTTTCTTTGCCTTTCCATACGTATTCCTATCCCTTGATGGGCCATGGCGCAGCTATGACGAGCGCTATACGTTATCCGCTCTAAGTCTTGGTAAATCACCACTTAGAACTTGGCTGCAAGTTAAAGCCCCTATTGTTTTTCCAGCCATCATCTATGCTTGGGCCATTGGAGTGAGTGTTAGTCTCGCGCAATACTTACCAACGCTGGTATTAGGGGCTGGCAGAATATCCACCATTACAACGGAAGCTGTTGCTCTCTCAAGTGGATACGACCGACGCGTAACAGCGATTTATGCCCTTTGGCAAGCACTATTACCCTTTGTATTTTTCTTCTTTGCATATTTATTAAAACAACATCAACGTCGAAAAATAGGACAAATTAAACCAGTAAGGACAGCGGTTAGACATGACGCTCGCAGTAGAAAATCTCACCATTTATGATCGCCAACAAAGCCAGTTATTCCAACCACTGAGTTTTACGGTGAGTAACGGCGAAGTGCTTAGCCTCATGGGCCCGAGTGGTTGTGGTAAATCAACCTTGTTAAATGCCCTTGCCGGCCACCTAGGGCGCGAGTTTTCGTTTTCTGGGGGAATTACACTTGCAGGCACGGATATCTCGAACCTAGCACCGCACAAGCGCAAAGTAGGCATTCTGTTTCAAGAGGATTTACTGTTCCCCCATCTCAATGTATGGGAAAACCTCGCGTTTGCTTTGCCTAATTCCGTCAAGGGGCAACAACGCCAGACTCAGGCTTTACATGCTCTTGAAAAGTTAGGGCTAGAATCTCTTGCCAATTCACTACCCAATCAGATATCTGGCGGTCAACGTGCACGTGTTAGCTTAATTCGAATGCTGCTAGCCAAACCCAAATTAGCCTTACTTGACGAACCGTTTAGCAAATTGGACCAATCTCTTAGAACGCAATTTAGAGATTGGATATTCGAACAACTTAGTGAAGCGAATATCCCAACAGTGATGGTGACTCACGACCAATCCGATGTACCGGATCAAGACAAGTGTCTAGTTTGGCCTTGGAACCAAGTTCAAAAGGTGACCCATCATGTTAGATAGATTTTCAATTAAAGTTATTCGCTCGCCGTTAAACTTAGGTGCAGCCGTACTCGACAAAATGGGGGCCACAGCGAACCAAACAACGGTTAAAGGGTTTATACTCGGCTGTTGCGCCTTTCCTGCGTTAATTTGGCAGCAATACTCGCTGGCATTGTTGTTTGTGGTGTTAAACCGAGTCGCGGATGGCCTTGACGGCGCATTGGCCCGCAGGCATGGCATATCAGATTCAGGTGGGTTTCTCGACATCAGCTTGGATTTTCTTTTTTATTCATTGATCCCTTTTGGATTTGTACTTGCCGATCCGAGCAGTAATGCGATTGCCGGTGCATTTTTGATTTTTTCATTTATCGGCACAGACACTTGATACTTTGCGTTTGCCATCATGGCAAGCAAACACCGTATCGAAAACCCCGTTTATAAAAACAAATCGTTGTACTACATGAGTGGCATTACTGAAGGAACAGAAACCATCGCCTGTTTTATTGTGATGTGCTTGTTACCAAGCCACTTTGCTATTATCGCCTATGTATTTGGATCATTATGCTGGATAACAACCCTGACGCGTATTTGGTCTGGTTTTCACACATTACATGACATCGAAAACAGGAAAGAGTGATCCGAACTGTATAAAGAAAAAGCCCAGTCATCGCGAAATGACTGGGCTTTTTCTTATTCTTAAACAGCGAAAGCAAATTAAATCGCTTTGTAGATAACCTTGTTACCCGCTAGCTGTTCTTTAACTACTAGGTTTTCTTCTAGCAGCTTTTTAAGTGCGCCTGTTGCCCATGAAGCTGCTTTTGCATCTTCTTGGCCAGCAACAAGGCCGATGCCTTTAGGATTAATACCTTCAGCATTGCTAACAACAATATCCAATACTTGTTGTTGCTTTGGAGTTAGAGCTACATCAGCTTTTGTAGCTGCAGCAACGACTTTTTTCGCCGCTGGTGTCGCAGCAACCGCCTTCTCTACAACAATCTTGTCTGCCGCAGGTTTGGTTGCTTTAGGTGCTGTTACGTTTGCTACAGCCGCTTTAATGTGCTTCTGCAGTTTCATCTGCACCTTACGCTTATGTGCTAGTCTCATCGAGTATTTCTCCATTTCACTGCATTCGGCGCAGTGGTGAAAATTTTGAAGCGCGATTTATAACAAAAATGAAGGCAAATTTGTAGTCTAGAGCCGAAATTCCGGCGAAAAATGGGGAAATACGCACTGTTCGACTATTATTTATACAACCATCAGTAAAATAAACCGGGGGTCATGGATACGGTATTCCTGTTTATTGTTCAGTACTAAAGAGGGGAAGGAAAACCTAGATGCCAACACAACACCTGAGCAACATATCATTCGATTTTGGCTCGCCTATTAATAAAAAGGTCGGGGTTGCTGCTGTTTTATTGGGTCTTTTACTATTTGTCGTCATGCCAACGCCTGCCCTAGCACTGCTGATTTGGTGTGGCATTGTCACCCTGCTTGGGGTGGCCTACTTCCTCATTGAGCAAGCGCGAGTTCGTTTCACCATGACGGATACACACTTTCAACAGCACTTATTTAAAGGTGGTTGGGTGGTAACTTGGAGTAATATCAGTGAAATCTCACTGTGCCATTACCAAAAAGATGGCTGGTGTGAGCCCATGCCATGGATTGGGATACGCCTGAAAGACTATTCTCCATACATCAACAGTATTTGCCCACGCATTACCACGCAGATCTTACTGGAGCAACGAGCTTTGCTCTACCTCGGTGCAAAGCAAAAAGGTGAGTTATCCAAATTTGAGGACATGGTACTTAATGGTGACCCTCACATCTCATCTTCTGGCGAACAGTTTCGAGGCTTAGCGGCGATGATGGCAAATCGTATGCGGTATCAAAGACAGTACTGGGGATACGATCTCTTTATCTCCGAATCAGATCTTGATCGCCCTATCGAAGAATTCGTTGGCCTCACTAGGCGCTACCTTGCCGCCTCGCCTTCTGTTTCTGCGGATAAACCGAGGCTCTGAGGTTCAAATACTTAATGTACAAAGTTCTGAGCATAAAAAAAGCGCCATTAAGGCGCTTCATTATATTTTAAACAGACTAGTAGATTGGCATTTCGTCTGCCACATATGGGTTAGAGACACGCTCTTTTCCAAATGTGGATTCAGGCCCATGACCCGGTACAAATGTCGTTTCGTTACCAAGCGGCCAAAGCTTGCCTTTGATCGATTCCATCAGTGTATTCAAATCCCCTTTAGGGAAGTCAGTACGACCAATACTACCGTTAAATAAAACATCACCAACAAACGCTAACTTCGCCGATGCACTGTAAAACACCACATGACCTGGAGTGTGACCTGGAGTATGCAAGACATCCATCGATTCCTTGCCAAACGTTACGATGTCACCTTCATTTAACCACTGATCCGGTTCAAACGCCTCAGTGAGTGGAAACCCGAACATCTGACTTTGGCCTTCAAGGCCTTGCAACCAAAAGTTGTCGTCTTTATGTGGGCCTATAATTGGGGTCACCATTTCACGAGCTAAATCTTCGGTGCCACCAACGTGGTCTAAATGGCCATGAGTTAATAGAATTTTAACGACCTTAACACCCAATTCTTGAATGATAGTAACTAGGTGCTTAACATCGCCACCTGGATCGACCACTACAGCTTCCATTGTTTCGTCGCACCAAACAATGGAACAATTTTGAGAAAAAGAAGTGACAGGCACGACTTGGTATTTAAGGCTCATTCTACTTACTCTTTTGAAAAGGGTTATTGCCCAGAACTATGACATTTCACCTTGAATTTGACAAGCTGAGTCTGGAACACTTTTCGAGGCAGAGCGTATTACCAAGATCGCGTTGCGCCCGTATCAATGTGAATAAAGTTACTTCCCGGATAATAACCTACTCCACCAGCTTTAAGTGAAATAGCGGCTTTACGCACGTCAGCTAACGCCACGCCTTCTAAACGAAAGTCGATGGCTTTGCCTAACATATGGTGGCTTTTCTTTGCCACACCGGAAGATTTTCCTCTCAGCATCTCATTAGTTGCCGGCGAACGATAACCAGAAATGATCTGCACTTCTGCGTTCGTTCCGAGCGCTGATTGAATTGCACTGATCTTGTCTAGCAACAACTTATCCATTGGATGAGATTCGTTTCTGCGGAAATCACGACAAATGTGGTTAATGCGGTCAAGCTCTTCTGTTACATAAGTAGAGCCATCGAAATAACAGGTTTCTATTTTCTCTCCAGTATGAAGATTATTAAAAACGATGTTACGAGGTTTAGAAGCTAAGCTCGCTAACGCTTGAGTCGGCATTAGCGTGGTGGTTACAAATCCTGCACTCGCAAGCTGTATAAATTTTCTACGGTTTAAATCTGAATACGACATTGGTTCATTCAACTTTGGTTACGAATCGACATGCTAATTAATGCAAGATCGAGACCCTACCGAGAAAATTTACCATGGTCAAACCAGAAAAATTGGCGAAATCGGCTCAGATAGAGCCGATTTGTTGATTAGTTATTGAGCAGAAAGAACTTTATCTAGATTCACGATTTTCGTCAGTTTTGCGTCAAAATTTGAACTCTTACTCAAATGGTCATAGCGGTAAACATCATCGCTGTATTGCAGTTCACCATTCTTAAACCAAACCGTTTGATAGATGATATGCACTGGAATGCGTCTTTTTAATGTTACTGCTAATGTGTCTTCACCGGGTAAAGACATTTGTTTGAACTGAGATTTTACGGCTGACTGTTCTACCAATAATTGAGCAAATGACGCCGCCTCTTCTATGCGAATACAACCCGAGCTAAACGCTCGTCTGTCTTTAGAAAACAAAGATTTTGCCGGGGTATCGTGCAAGAAAATAGCATTTTTGTTGGGCGTGTTAAATTTGTATTGCCCTAACGCATTTCTTGGCCCTGACAGTTGACGAATTCGATATGGAAACGAGCTAGGGTTGACCTCAGTCCAGTCAATTTCATCAGGGTTGATGACTTCTCTATTGTGCCAACTTTTTACAATTTCATAATTGTGGCTTTCTAGATATTCCTGACTATGGATTGCTTTAGGTAAAATGTCCTTGACCATGATTTTTCGTGGGACGTTCCATCTAGGATTCAGAATCACCGAGTCCATTTTGGTATTGATGAGTGGCGTCTTGCGTGATGGTCGACCAACAATCACATCGGATTCAAACGCTTTCTGCCCTTCTTTCCAATAAGTCATCGCAAACTGCGGGACATTAACCAATACAATATTACTGCGTTGTTCTGGCCATATTCGTAGCCGTTGTGCATTAAGTGCAACTAAACGTAATCGCTCTTCCATCGGTCGATTAATCCAATAGATAGTTTTCGGCCCTATAACGCCATCCACACTCAAGCCATGACGTTGTTGGAACTGTTTAACCACCAATTCTAAGTCGCCATCATAAATTTTATTACTTTGATCAATGTGCTGAACATCAAAACCTAGAATATCCAAACGATAAGTTAATTCCGGTTTGTGAGTTATTCTGTCTCCTTTGCGTAACAAATGTTTTCGCTGCATGTAATCACTGACAAAGAAATCGACGTACGGTTTCAGTTTATCGATCGTCGTCACGTATTTTTTAAAAGCGGCCGTATTAGGCTCGTATTGTTCTAGGTAGGCTTGTAGGCCGTCATTTTCTACCGCAAAAAGCAACGCCTCGGTACTGCCTTCTTCGGGCATTGGCAAATGTGCAGGTACACGCCCACCAAAGAACCAACCTTTGCCTTCTTTCTGAGCCAGTTGTGAATAAGACATAAAGGTAAGTAAGGTGTCGGTGGCCAAAATGTCATATTCTTGCCAACGATTTTGATAACGAGCTTCTTTTAGTTCAGACAGTCGGTGATAAAACACATCGCTGACGTCCGCCAGCGCGGCGTGTTCCAATTGCGCTTCAAACTGTTTGATCGCATCGTATTGATACCAAATGGGTTGATACTGATTACCATGATAAATTTGAGCCAATAACTCATGATGAGCTAATGCGGTGCCTGCAGGTGTATGGCTAGATACCCAGGCGAGAGATTGGTGCTGGCTCCACGCATAAACGGAGGACGAGCAGAGCAGAAAAATCGAAACAATTAAATGTCTTACTTTCATTTGCCCGCTCCTTGCTGACATCGCCATACTTAACAACATAGTTAAGTATGGCAAAAATTTGAGCAAGTATAGGACTATTAAATGACTAAATTACGCTCCAGTGGTTATCCCAATAGATGTTGGATGAAAGCGTCTGTCTTGGCTGATCATAAGCTTGATGAACAACCTTCGCCGCCCCAGAACTTAACCAAAATCCATCCTCACTAGCAACGGCGCCACTAGCATCAGGAAGTGCGGACAACTCCAGAAGTTTGTTGCTCGCTAAATCCCAAATTCCATAGCAATTCCCACGAGGCGAAGTCGCAATTAGCGTATTTTCATGCACCGCGATACTGGCAATATAGTGATTGAATCGAGCCCACTCTTCAGGTTCCGCATTCAGCATTTTCAACCCTGACTTGCCCTTTCCTCCGCTCGACAAACCACTGTGCACCGCCACCAAACTTGGGTAGTTATCCGGTTCACCACGGTACTGCTGACCGCAATAAACCGCACCGTTGGCATCCGTTGCTAAATGGCGAATACTGAGTTGGTGATCGGGTAATCCAACCTGATCAACAAGCTCACCAGCCATATTAAGATAACTTAATGAAGGCATCATGCTTTCTAGGTTTTGAGGTGTTCTGCCTAAGGTATGCACACCGCCAACACCAATAGCGAGTTGGTTGTTCTCTAATAAGATCACTTCATGTGGACCAATACCAAAACCAGACCACTCATCTATTTTTTTATACCCATTTGAGACTTGGTACACCCCAATAATCCCTCGGCTAGTCGTTTTATCCCCTTCGGTAACAAAAAGATACTCGCCATCTTTGGAGTAAACACCATGACCATAAAAATGACGATCAGCCTCTGGCACAACCAGCGGCTTCATTTCACCGGATTCATAGTCAAACGGCTGAAAGTAATCTCCAGGTCTGCGCGCAAATGCTACGGCCTGCGTTCCATTAGGTTGGACAGCAACACCATGGCCCCGCTTTGGTAAAGGGTGAACCGCAATGGGTTGACCGCGATGATCGGCGATAACAACTTGATAGCGATCACGGCCACTAATTGCGCAGCCAATCAATGCGGGCTTTTTATCTGCATTCACTGATGCACAGCCAAAAGTCGTGGGTAGGGGTAAAGCTACCCCCCAAAAAGCGGCCTGTAGTAAACGGCGTCTTGTTTGATCAGTCACCATCAGTTGCATTGAACCCCACAACAATTCCGAGCTCGAGAGCCACATCGTCACGAATTAAGATATCAAGTAATTCCAGTTGATTGAACAACATCAAATTTTGTTGATAGCCAGCTTTCGTATCAATGGTTTGAAACATGTTACCGTCTCGAGGCCATTCGTTTTTGAGATGCTTAAAGTTTCTACTCAGGCTATCCGCTAGATCGGTTTTTCCGCGCTCTCGTAACAGTGAATCTAGGCCACCTTGGTGATAGATCTTATCCATCGCATCAACGTTGCTACCCAAGTTGGCAAGTGATGTCCCTGATCGCCAAGACTCAGCAAAATAAGGACGAGGTTGACCGATCTTCGCCAGAGGTCGACTTAGTTTTTGCATGCTGTATTCGATTTGGTTTGATAACAAGCTGACGTATTCGCTACGCCAGTGCTTCCCATCTAATTCAATCCACGGGTTTTGTTGCCAAGCTTGATTCACTTGTAGTCCATGATATTGCAAGGCTTGGCTAATCGGTTCACCTAACTGACACCCCGCTTGTTTATCCGATAGCAATGGAGACTTAGTATCGTAAAGAAGCCACTCTATTGCCCCTAGCCCTTGCACGGTCACGCTTTCTTTAAGCACATCTTGCGCCGTTAGGTCAGAGCTATGCTTAGCCAGTGCTTGCATTTTTCTGCCCGTGGTATTTTTTTTATCTGGCCAGAACTGTATATTCCAACTCAGATCCAGTGCAGATTGCGGCCCACGCTGCTGCCCTTGAAGCGCCATCCAGGTTTGCATGGTTACCGACCATTGAGACTTTAAATCATCTAACGATTTCGCATCGTTTTGACAGAACTGGCTAAAGTGACGAGCCAGTTCCGATGATTGAGCTTCAAAGCGCTTAGCAGAAACTAATTGAAGCTGAAACACATCATCACTGATGTGGTCTGACTTGGGTGTTAAAGCAACCGACGGCGTTACCGTATTAGTTGGTTCTGTGGTTTGACACCCGACCAGTAATGTCGCGAACACAGCAAGGGCGCATGTTTTTGTTGTTTTCACAGGTTCATGCCTAGCCCACGAAGCGATGGTTCGTTTAGTCATTTGATTCACCCTATAATGAATTTAAGAATGCGATCAGCGCATCGCGATCAGATTTAGACATACTTAGCACTTGTTGCTGTGCATTTTTCGCTTCGCCACCATGCCACAATACGGCTTCCATAAGATTACGAGCGCGACCATCATGTAAGAAGTAGGTATGATTATTCACTTCGCTTGTATAGCCGATCCCCCAAAGCGGTGGCGTTCTCCATTCTTGACCATTCGCCAAATACTCAGGTCGGTTATCCGCTAAGCCTTCGCCCATGTCATGTAACAACATGTCGCTGTATGGATGGATGACTTGCTCAGATAACGCTGGCTTGTCTGGCACAATGCCTGTTTTTATATTGACCGCATGGCAAGATTGACACCCCGATTGAGCAAACAGAGCTTGACCACGAATAACGTCAGGCGAAGTCATATCCCGACGCTTTGGAACGGCTAAATGCTGAGAGTAGAACTCCACAAAATTGAGAATTTTCTGGCTGACTTCTGGCTGACCACCATTAGGCAGTTTTTGGCAAATGTCTTGAGCGGACGTGCAATTTTCATTTGGGAACAGGTCACTGGTTAAGCCAAGATCGCCATTAAACGCCGCTGCATTTTGCTGCATCAGGTTAGGCTGCCCTGCTTTCCAGCCAAATCGGCCTAAGGCTAATGTGTCTGTTTTTACGTCCAATACTCGGTTTGCTTTGCCAGAGATCCCATCTTTATTACTGTCGTCAACATCCGACATAGCAAGGATTGTTTGTTCAGGAATGGCTTCGAGTAAGCCTAAGCCAATCATTGGAGGAGCGACTCGTGCAGAAAGCAAAACCTCAGGGTTCATTGGCCCGTATGCCAAATTCGTAATAGACAGTTTTGGTTTACGCAGTACTACCTGTTCACCGTCATCAAAGCGAACCACTTGCTCATCATACTCGATGACGACTTTGCCTTCAGGTTTAGCATCTGGCAGCGCGAAATCTTGCAGTTGTCCGCCGTAAGTAGGCTCGGGTATGACTCCGCCACGTATTATTGCCATTTGTTGGGCTTTCGTCGTTGCTGGAATACTTAAACGAACCAGCATGGAGACCGCATGGATATCGTTAGGCTCAGGAGGGTGGCCTCGCCCATCTTTTATATGGCAGTTTTGGCAACCGTTGGTATTGAAAAGTGGCCCTAATCCGTCACGAGCATCAGTGGATGCTGGCGCTTGAACCCAAGGGTTTCTAAAAAAGCTATTGCCAACACTAAAATCAAGCCGTGATGCCATTGGTAGGTTAGTTGCGGGTAGTGAAAAAGCATTGGGGCCTTGTTTATTAGTTGTTGTATCGCCGCCAGATTTCTTTTCATACGCGTAACTAGAAGTAGAGAGTATCGTTATTAATCCCAGTGTAAATAAACGAAATGTCATTGAACGTCCTTAATAGAAAAAAAGGGCCCACTATGCGTGAGCCCTATAATACTGTTTCTAAATTAAAACTCGTGATCGGCAGTATCAGGGTTCAGGCTTTCAATACCGATGATCTTCGCTGCACGTTCAATCGCAGCTGTTTGTAATACCAACGCCATGATCGTGTCATTAACCAGAGCATTACCTTGAGTGTTGCCCGTTGCAATTAACTGATCGAAGTGTTGATCGTTTTTCTCAGCTGAAATAACTAGCTCTTTTACTTGTGCGCGCGCCATATCGAAATCTTTTTGAATTTTCTTCGCCGCTTGTTTGTCTTGCTGTGCTACCAAGTCGTAGATGCTTGGGCCAGAAAGCAATTGACCACTCTGACGCATGTACAGACCGGTAAATACATTGTAGATACCTTGCTCATTGTAGTAGTGAGAGTTGTGCGTGTTATCAGAGAAGCAATCATGCTCATCTTCAGTAGAGTTAGCTTCTAGAGCCACTTTCATACGCTCACCAGCAAGCTCACCTAAAGATAGAGAGCCCATACCAAATAGCATTTTACGCAGACCTGTTTCGCTAGATTCAGATAGCAGTTTTTGGCGGTAATTGCCTTTTTGGTTACTTGCCCACTGCTTTTCCATCCACTCTAGATCTTGAATCAGCAGTTGCGATGCTGCTTTCAAAAACTCACCGCGACGATCACAGTTACCATTAGTACACGCGCTACCTACTGCAAAGTCAGTATGTTGGCGATTACCTGCACCAGCATTAGTTCCATTTAGATCTTGGCCCCACAATAAAAACTCAATTGCATGATAACCCGACGCTACGTTTGCTTCAGAACCGCCGACTTCATTAAGATCGGCAATTAGTGCAGGAGTGATTTTTTTGGTGTTAAGTACCTGAGAGCCGACAAGAACTTCTTCGTTTGCAACGATATTTGCTTGCGCACCTTCATTACCTAACTCGTACTGGTAATCGCTTGATACGTAATCAATCAGACCTTCATCAAGTGGCCACGCATTCAGCTGACCTTCCCAATCATCAACGATTGCGTTGCCAAAGCGAAACACTTCACTTTGCTGATAAGGGACACGAGCATTCAACCACGCTTCACGAGCAGACAAAAGAGTCGCCTGTGATGGAGCGGCTAGAAGCTGGTCGATTGATTTATCGAGAACTTTTGCGGTCATTGCTGCATCTGCATACGTTGCATGAGCGACGTCTGCATAATGTTTAACGACTTGAGATTGTGTTACAGCAGCGACAGCACTGCCAGATAAACCAAGAAGAGAAACTACCATTAATTGGGTAGTAGCTTGTTTAGTGATCATGAAATCATCCTTGTTGAGCAAATAAGTAGTAAGAACTATTATCATTATTATTCGTAACAGAATGATACATTTTTATTACTGATATTCAAGTACCAGATAACAAAAAGCCCCACATACGTGAGGCCTATTGATTTGTTATGCACAGTGGCTCTTATTCAAGCGCCCTACTGTATTTTGTGCTGGCTAGATGTCCAGCTTGTGCTTACCGTGAGAGACTTTCGCCTTCAGGTAACCTTCGTTACCATGCTTAATGTGTGCTGCGGTATTGACCACTTCTTCAATCTCGATGCCATGAGAGGTAAGGTCTTTTATCTTCTTAGGGTTATTGGTTATCAAACGGATCTTGTTGATCCCCAGCGCCAATAGCATTTGGGCCGCTTCTTGGAAATCACGCAGGTCATCACCAAATCCAAGGTGATTATTCGCTTCGTATGTATTCATGCCTTCGCTTTGGAGTTTATAGGCATCAATTTTATTGTATAAACCAATACCTCGACCTTCCTGACGTAAATACAGAATGATGCCACCGTTGTCGCCCATTTTTTCCAATGTTTCATCAAGCTGCTCACCGCAGTCACATCGCGAGGAGTGGAATACATCCCCAGTCAAACACTCAGAGTGCATTCGTACCAGTGGAGTATGCGCCTGCTGAACAGCAGATTTGAAAATCAAAGCAACGTGTTCTTTTTCGGTTTTCAATCCATGAAACGAAAGAATTTCTGCGTCTATATGGCTTTTCAGGCCGACTTTTAAGCTAACTCTGGCACGAACTTCCGCCATAACATTTCCCAACTTATTCTATTATTTGTGACTTTAACTCTTCACTCGTATCGATGTCTGTTGTTCATGCAAACAAGTAAAGAGAAGTTGAACTCTAAATGGGGGTGCCCACGAACAGATTCAACCATGATGATGATAATATTTATACCACTATTGTTATATTATAACAATTAGTCTTTCACTAGGCTGTATCCCTTACCTGCAGGCGAGATACCGCAAGAATACGATGGCACTCTTACCTCAGTTTAGACCGCCATCAATAAGAGTTTAGACAATAAAAAAACCCCACACTCAGAAAGTGCAGGGTTGGGAATCAAACTGGCTTGGAATTATACTCATTCTCGGCTTATAGAAGCCGACGGCTGTAGGCTGAAGAGATAGGGATACATTTGACTAGAGTAATGACTGGAAAAGGCGCGCAATATACCAGTGGCTGTTGCTGAAAAAAACTAAGCCTGCTCTTTTCTGCCACATAATAAGCTGAACCCAAATGTTCTCCAGCTCAATTAGCTCTTCTTTTGTCAGAACAGATAAGGTTGAATTAGCCCCGTTATTAGCTGGCATTGCCCAGATACGAGCTTGAAAATCCTTTTTTAACTGCGTAACTACCGGTTCCACTGCCTACACCTTACGTCCGTTTCTTATCTCAATGAATGAGTTAAATGGCATCACATTGCGAAGATCATAGCATTTATTAATTTTATATTGTGCAAATTGAGCTCTAACATGGAGACACATCACACTTTTTTTGTGCGAACTGAGCTTAATACGTAATAAATAAATACCGCTACCGCCAATAGCGGGAGTAACCACAACATAAACGTCGATGTTCCTATTTCTGGTCGATATAAGACGAACTCGCCAAATTGTTTTACCATGCCAGCTTTGATTGCTTCGTTTGTCTCACCTTGCTTGACCTTTTGGTACACTTTGAGTCGTAGATCTTGTGCAATTGGAGAATTAGATTCAACCAAGTTTTGATTTTGACATTGTGGGCAGCGCAGTTCTTTTGCCAGTGCAATCGCCCTCTTTTGTTGTTCGGGTGACTCGAATTCAAATAGTTCTACTTTCGATATTTTTTCGCTTTCTGCCTTGGAAAATAACGCAACTTCTGCTGACAGTTGCACCGAGAAAACACTTAAAAATAAAGCCAGAATTAAGGGATGGAATCTTGATATTTTCATATCAGCGCCCTTCCATTAACGGAGTAAACTTACTCTGCCAAACTCTGGGTGTCAGCTCACCAAGATGGCGCTGGCGCACGACCCCATGCTGATCAACAAGAATCGTTTCCGGAGTGCCAATGACCCCTAATCGTAACGCAAGATCCGAGTCGTGATCATACAAAGTCACTTCATAAGGGCTGCCGTTTCGTCGTAAATACTGAGCCGCACTGGCAATGTCATCCCGGTAATTGAGCCCAATAATAAAGTACCCTTGTTGATCCAGTTGTTTCAAAAACTCGTGCTCTTTTTCGCACACCACACACCAGGATGCCCACACGTTTACAATGGTCCACTGGCTGTCCTTAAATACCTGTTCATTTACCCTGATTTCAGGTGAGCCCAATAACGGTAAAGTAAAGGAAGGAAAGGCTTGATCGATTAACGCTTGATTCGATTTGTCAGGCTCGGAAAGCAACCCAACCCACAATAAGGCAATGAACCCACCCAGTACGACAAATAAACTAGTGAGCTTTGCTTTTTTCGACATAACGTTTCTCTATTTTCAATAGTGTTTTAGGAACAAGCGTAAGTGACACGGCAAATGCACTTAACAACCCACCAAACCAGATCCAACGAATGAAGGCTTTGTACTGAATACGGACAGCATAACTCTGATTGTCCAGTTTTTCACCGAGCGTTAAATAAACGTCCCCGAGCCAGTCGGAATGGATAGCAGGCTCACTCATCAACATATTCCTTACTTGATAGTGACGTTTTTCAGGTACTAGCCTAGCCTCAATTTCGTCATCTCGAGACAACACAAAATGAACTTGTTCAGACGTATAATTAGGCCCAACAACAAGAGTTCTGTCGTCGAATGTAATCACAGTATCTCTAAATTGCAGTTGACTGTCTTGATACATTTTACCACTGACTTCATAAGAGAGCTGGGCGTTTCCTAATGCTCCAAAAATTGTAATCGCTAATCCTACGTGAGCCAAACGCATCGGTACTGAACCGAATACTCCCGTTAACTTTGAAGGCAGTACATGAAGCGCTACAACTACAATCACCAGATATGAAGCGAAAGTAAGCATGGGTGAGAAGGTCATCGGATAGATAAATATCAACAATGCGAGCAGTAACGCCGAACCGACCAAAATCGTACATTTGATGACTAAATTTGGCGCAGATTTTATCCCCGTGACTAACATAAGTAACAGCCCAACGAGCGTAAGTGGTAACATCATCTGATTGAAATACGGAGCCCCTACCGAGATATTTCCAAGGCCCGCAAGTTGATACACCATAGGGTAGAAAGTCCCTAACCATACGACGAGTGTTGCGAGTGCCAAAACTCCGCATACCAATAAGACAATACCGCCTTTTGATAAGAGACCAGTAATCGTTTTACTTACGATTTTCTCGCTGCGCAGAATTAATGCCGTTAAGGCTCCAAAGAGTAAAATGGCGAGAATGGCTAACAGTAGCAGGCCTTTAGTTGGATCGACGGCAAACGCATGAACAGACGTAAGTACACCGGAGCGAACCACGAAGGTGCCAAGTAAGCTTAAACAAAAAGTGATGATCGCAAGTGAAAAGCTCCAGCCTTTCAACTGTTGCTTTGCGTGACTTACCTGCAAACTGTGCATCAAGGCCGTTGAAGTAAGCCAAGGTAATAGAGAAGCATTTTCGACTGGATCCCAGAACCACCACCCTCCCCAACCCAACTCTTTATATGCCCACCAAGAACCGAGTACGATGCCCAAAGTCAAGAACACCCACGCTACCGCATTCCAAGCACGGCATAACTTGAACCAATATTCAGGGATATTTGGCATTAAAAGGGCGGCAAAAGCGAACGAAAATGTAGCCGCAAAACCTACATAGCCGATGTATAGCAGAGGTGGATGTAACACCAACCCAATGTCTTGCAACATGGGATTCAAATCTCGCCCTTCTATAGGCAGTATTGTATTTGTTTCAAACGGGTTAGAGGCAAATAGAATAAACAACGCAAAGGTAGTAATGATGGCCCCCATGACCATCATTACCCGAATTCGATAGTTGTCTGGTATCCGGTTTCTTTGCAGCGCAATGACACTATTCCAGCTCGACAGCGTCACTAACCAAAACAGCAATGAACCTTCATGACCGCCCCATACCGCCGCTATTTGAAAGAAAATTGGCAATTGGGTATTTGAATGTGAAGAGACATAGGCGAGCGAAAAATCGTTTGATACGAATGCATACCCCAATAACATAATTGCCGCGAGGCTTGAAAGGAAAGCGAGATGTACAGGAACATCAACTTGCAGATTAAGACGGAACCGTGATGAGAAGGTAGCTAACCCTGCAACAACGACCATTAATGCGCTGATCACACATACTGCTAGTGTAAAAACGCCAACACTTGCTACCATAACTTCCTTAATTTACCTTGCTACCCTTTTCGAAGCAGCAAGGCATTCATGCTTTAAACGACGGTCATTTGTCCAGCATAGAGTACGAAGGTTCTCAACATCAATACGCCAAGCAGACTTAAGCTGGTTACAACCACAATAAACAACGGACTGTGACGCAACGCTTTCGGAGAAAATGCATTTAACCCGAGCGGTACTAACATCCCGAAGATAATGACACCCCACCAGAACCACGATGACCAAAAATCGCCAGTCAAGGCGAACCAAGCTGAAGCTTCGCTTTGGCCTCCGCTAAATATTAAGCCAGTAAAGAAAGTAACAATGACAAACAGCTCAAATATTACCACTGGACGTTCGAAGTTATGTACCCAACGAACGCTCGGGCTGGTTGGGCTTTCTTTAAAGCCAACGACCCCAAACAACAAACTTGCCGCCGCACCAGAAGAAAGGCTCGAGAACAAAAACAATAATGGTAATACTGGGTTATTTAGCATTGGGTAGGTTTTTAACGCCGACAATAAAAATCCAGTGTAAGCCGCGAGCATTACCGCCATAACACCTAACGAGATCTCTATTGCGTTTTCAAAACGTCCAAAGGATTTTAGTAAACCATCAACAAAAGTAAATCGTCCTTTAAGGAAATTAACGATTGTCTCTCTGAAAATAATCCCTATCCAAACAAACAGTACCGCTAGGTACAATTGGAACAATATTACCCCCATCGACATCACGGACGTCGGGTTGTAATAAATCATGATTTTCCAGAACGATAGCGGCTTGGTTAAGTGGAACACCAGTATAAGAAGACCCGCCACAATGCCGAACGGAGCTACCCACGCCATTGCTTTCATGATCCCATTTTCGGCTGGGTTGCCTTCTATCACGTTTCGTTTCAGATAGATTGCAATCATGACCGCACCTGCCGACATACCCGCTAAAAACAGGTAAACAGCGATGATCCAGTCCCATACCAGTGAGTCGAATTGAAATGCAGCTTGCCAAGTACTCATGACTTCACCTCTCCTTTTTCATGTGCGACTTTGTATAGCTGCGGTTTCGTTCCTAGATGGGATTTATCGCGGTATACCGGGTTACTTGCAATAACCTTGTTAATCTCACTTTTCGGATCATTTAAATCGCCAAATGTCAGTGCTTTGGTCGGACACGACTCGACACATGCTGGTAGTTTCCCAGCGGCCAAGTTAGTGTCTCGGCAGAAATTACATTTATCCGCTGATTTGGTTTCAGGATTAAAGAAACGAACTTGATAAGGACAAGCTGCTAAGCAATAGCCACAACCAACACACTTGTCGTTATGAACATCTACAATGCCGGTTGCTTCATCTTTATATGCAGCGCCGGTTGGGCACACATAGACACAAGGTGCATTTT
Source organism: Vibrio tapetis subsp. tapetis (assembly GCF_900233005.1). Classification (NCBI taxonomy): domain Bacteria; kingdom Pseudomonadati; phylum Pseudomonadota; class Gammaproteobacteria; order Vibrionales; family Vibrionaceae; genus Vibrio; species Vibrio tapetis. The sequence goes on along the minus strand of NZ_LT960611.1, from coordinate 362,596 downwards.
CACAATGCTGACAAGAAACACGATCAAATTGATAATCAACATTCGGATGCTCTCCTTTCGGTTCGCCTCGTGTAATCTCTAAGCGTGATACGCCTTCTGGCACATTGTTGACTTCACGACAAGCATCCATACAAGCTGTGCAGCCGATACATGCTGTTTCATCGTAAACCATGCCATAGCGTTTTTTACCGTCTTCCATAGAATAGGCTAATGACTTACTGCTACCAACAACCGCGGTTCCAGCAACGCCTGTTGTTAAGATAACCGCGCCAGCACCTGTGAGGAAATTTCGTCTAGAACAACTCATATTAATCGTCCTCCGGTTTCTTCATTTTTAACTGAGTAACATCGGAATGACAATCAACACACAGTTTGATTTTGTCTTTACGCTCTAAGCTAAGCACACCCTGTTTTTCACCATGAACCACATGACAATTTGAACACGTCAAGTTAGTGGCGTGGACATCGTGTGTCCAGCTGTCTTCTTGCAGGTATTTAGGTTGATGACAATCGGTACATTGGCTATTAGCAGATAAAATTTGACTGTGACTAAGAAGTTGTTTCTCTGTGCCAGATTTTGATTGTGCAGCAGAGTATTTGATGACTTCAGGTGCACCATCACGGTGATCTGGAGAAATGCTACTATGGCACTCAGTACAATTTACCTCACGGCCTATGATCGCTTGCGCGTCTTCCCCGTGAGAACCGAATAATGTTTGCTTCGCATCCTTGTGACATTGCGTACACTTGTAATCTGGATCTCGAATCAACGACACTTTGTGTCGCGCTGTGTCAACTTCTTGAACCGCAGTTTCAGAAGTATCGGCAGCAACATTGAATGAAAACCCATAGAGACATAATACTAGAAGGTATTTTAGCATCATGGCTATGGTCAATTTAATATTGCCCATTTTTTTCCTTTCCTTAAACCAAAACTATATTTTGGCAAACAAAAAGTGACTCTAAGAATTAAATGATAATAACTCTTAAATGATATCAGTTCTTATTTCGGATGAGCCGCAACGCTATCTGACTTCATTATATCTACAACAGTAAATATCTGCTTATTAAATAGACCAAACAGTGACCTATTTCACTAATTAAATTAGCTAAGTTACTAGTAATAAAAGAGGTTTGTTCATTAATAAAAACCAACGGTCAAACACTAGACCTACCCCCTTTAGGGGTATAAGAAACATAACGTGGCATAGATCACTACTCATAATTGATCTAAAACAATTTAATAAATAATTGAACTTACGAACCTATTTATTTCACCTAATATATGAAAAGTTCTCCAGTTTTTTATTTTGGCTACCTTGAAACGCAACGCTAGGTAATAACAAAACAAATTTACGGAGAAGCAACTGTGAAAAAGCACTGGATACGGAATTCGGCTGCAGCGTTATTATTTGGCTCAAGCTACTTATTTAGTATGGGCTGCCTCGCTGCACCAGAAACAAATGAAATCGGTGATCCTCGTAACCAAACCTACGAAGAGAACCATCCCGATCAATACAACTCTTGGAAAGCAACGTCTGAAAGTAAAGCCTTAGACGACGCCCTTGCTAGCGATCCTAACATGGTGATCATGTGGGCTGGTTACGGCTTCGCCAAAGATTACAACAAAGCGCGTGGCCACTTCTACGCAGTAGATGACGTAAGACAAACCCTTCGTACTGGCGCACCAACGGATGCCAACTCTGGACCTATGCCTATGGCGTGTTGGAGCTGTAAAAGCCCTGATGTCGCTCGATCTATCGAAGAACGCGGTGAAGACGGCTACTTTGAAGGTAAGTGGGCTCGATTAGGCGCAGAAATCATCAACCCCATTGGTTGTGCCGATTGTCACGACACTAAAAGTGATGAGTTTAAGAATGGTGAGCCTGCATTGACCATTACCCGTCCATACGTTGAGCGTGCATTCGAAGCCATCGGTAAGAAATTTGATGACCAATCTCGATTAGATCAACAAGCGTCTGTGTGTGCACAATGTCACGTTGAGTACTACTTCACAGGGCCAACTAAGGGCGTAAAATTCCCTTGGGACAACGGCACAAAAGTAGGCGAAATGGAAACCTACTACGATGCGCTTAACTTCAAAGATTGGACTCATAAAGTCTCTAAAGCGCCAATGCTAAAAGCTCAACACCCAGGGTACGAAACTTGGCGTGAAGGTATTCACGGTAAGAACAACGTGGTTTGTGCTGATTGTCATATGCCAAAAGTCACCAAAGAAGATGGCACCGTTTATACCGATCATAAGATTGGCAACCCGCTAGACCGCTTCGAAGACACGTGTGCAAATTGTCATACACAAAGCAAAGAAACAATGATTGATATTGTTGGTACACGTAAACAACAAGTGACAAATATGAAGTTAACCGCCGAAAAACAAATTGTTGCTGCTCACTTTGAAGCAGGAGCGGCGTGGGACGCGGGGGCAACAGAAGAAGAGATGCAAGACATCTTACTGGATATTCGTCATGCGCAATGGCGCTGGGATTACGCAATCGCCTCACACGGTGTCCACATGCACGCACCCGAAGTTGCACTAGAAATTCTAGGTACTGCTGTTGACCGTGCTGCTGATGCCCGTACTAAGCTCGTACGTTTACTTGCGAAGAAAGGCATTCTAGAGCCGATTGAAATTCCAGATATCTCTACCAAAGCTGCTGCTCAAAAAGCACTGGGCATGCCAATGGACAAGATGAATTCTGACAAAGATACTTTCTTGAAAACCGTTGTTCCTCAGTGGGAAAAGGAAGCCGCTGAACGTGAGAGTAAATACGAGTACTAACCTCGTAATTTAACCAAACACGAAGCTATCAAGCCGCTCATTAACTGAGCGGCTTTTTTTTTGAAGCTTCAATTGAGAATGGGCATAAAAAAATCCGAGCGGAATGACACTCGGACTTTCTATTTTTGATCTTTCTGCTATCAACTTAAATCATTAACGATTAAGCGTTCGCCTGTTCAAAGTCTTTCATGAACTCAACCAAAGCTTGAACGCCTTCCAGCGGCAGTGCGTTATAAATTGAAGCTCGCATCCCGCCTACGGCTCTGTGGCCTTTTAGTGACTTTAAGCCTTTCGCCTCTGCCAACTCTAAAAACGTTGCATCTAACTCAGGTTTAGCAAGCTGAAATGGCACGTTCATGCGAGAACGGTTATCAGGGTGTACATTATTACGATAAAACGGCGACGCATCAATGTAGCCGTAAAGTAACTCTGCTTTTGCTTTGTTCACCGCTTCTATCGCTTCTACACCGCCTTGCTCTTTTAACCATTTGAACACAAGCCCAGAGAGGTACCATGAGAACGTTGGAGGCGTATTAAACATTGAGTCTTTTTCTGCCTGAACTTTGTAGCTAAGAATACTAGGCAACGCTTGATTTGCCAGCTCTAACAGATCATCGCGTACGATAACGATCGCAATCCCTGCTGGGCCAATGTTTTTCTGTGCACCTGCGTAAATGACACCGTATTTAGATACGTCAATTTTACGAGACAAAATGTTAGACGACATATCAGCGACGATGGGCTTGTCTGTCACTGGCAGGTCGTTAATCTCAATGCCATCAATCGTTTCATTCGGACAAAAATGCACATAAGCTGCATTTTCGCTAATTTTCCATTGATTTGCCGGAACAACCGCTGTTTTTCCATCTTTTTCAGTGCGCGCATTAATGACGTTTGGTTCGCAGTATTTAACGGCTTCAACAACGGCACTTTCAGCCCAGTAACCAGCATCGACATAATCAGCCGTGTTACTCTCGCCCAACAAATTCATTGGGACCGCAGCAAACTGAGCGCGAGCACCACCTTGGCAGAACAACACTTTGTAATTGCTAGGCACGTTTAACAAATCGCGTAGATCTTGCTCCGCTTGATTTGCAACCTCGATAAATTCTTTGCTTCGGTGGCTGATCTCCATGACCGAAGTACCTAAGCCATTCCAATCAATCAGTTCTGCTTGTGCTTGTTTCATCACTGGCTTCGGTAAGCCAGCTGGGCCAGCACTAAAATTATAAATCGGTTCCATGATAGCGTATGCTCCTGCGTTGGTTTCTAAGCTCTATACCAGATTAATACCATTTTTTGCGCAACGACAAAAGCGAAAAAAGAGGTCATTTGACCTCTTTTTATTTGCTAATGGCTATTTCTATTAACTATCTTGTTATTGGCCATTCACCATTAAGGGCATAAACAGCGCCATTAAAGACATTTGTTTACCCGTATCAAAGGTAACAATACCATTATCTAACGTCGCTTTTAGGGCATAACCATTGGAAGATTCTTCAGCGAACTCCATGATCATCATCTCATCAATCCCTTCTTGAACCATTGGGTATGTACTGGCTAACTTTTCTGACGTGGAGCTACTGAGTTCACCCGTCAGTTGGTTAATAAGCATGGTCGGATTTTGAGAAACATTGGCCAGCCCTTTTGGTATCTCTACATTCCATTTCATCGCCATGTCGCCATTAGTCGACGCCACCGACAGCTTACTCAAGTCAAATCGGATACCTGATTCTACTAATGAATCCAACAAGGGTATCGCTTGCTCTATTTGTTGATCATTCAACACTTGGTTTTGCTGGTAGAGCGACATCAATCCTTCAAACGCTGAACTGTTCAACCCATTGATGGAGAAATCCATATCAATTTGGTCAAAAGTGACATCAGATAACTCTACTTGCTTGAGTTGCAGTTGCTGTGTATTGGTTAAACTATCGCCCGTTTCATTTTGGTACGCATTTACAGCGTAACTTAGCTGATCCAAAGACATTGAGTTGAGTGGATCATGGGTATCTAATGCTAGGCCATCTATCTGAATGTTCTGACTTCCAAGCCAAATCCCTAATCCTTTTTGACCTTTCCCTTCCAATACGAGCTTTTTCATTTGTAATGATTCACCATTAGCAAACTCGACCTCGGTATTTGGCACTTCTATTCGCACCAAAGATTCACCACCGAGTACGATAGAGCCTTCGCTTGTATATCGGTCGATGTTAAGTTGGCCGCCATTTTTATCTTTAAACTCAATAGGGTCACCGTTCAAAGAAAACGTGGTATTACCATTGAGTTTGGTATTGGTATTTAAGCTGAACGCCAAAAGAGGGTTTTCTAAGGTATTGGTTTTCGCGTCTATCGACAACAAACCATGGGATATTTGATGAGTCAAACTTATCTGTGTTGGTATACCGTCTTTTTCTAATTGTGATTTCAAGGCTTCATCGGTTACCACAAAGCGGGTTATCGCTTGAGCAGAAAAATAGCCGCGATCGTATTCAATCACTTCGGCGCTCATTTTGCTGTTACTAAGTTGCACGATTCCATCTGTCATTACTTTTTGGGCTATCTGCCCTACTGCCAATGGCCAAATAGCCGCGATCACAATTGCGCCACCAATTGCGCCGTATTTTCTTAGTTGCTGCATTTTCTACTCAATAACGGAAAAAGAAATCAGTGTACCTAGCCACCGTTTATCTTTCAAAGGCAATCACAACAACCGAGGCGAAAAATAGGCAGTTTTACTTATTACTGACAAAGTTTGCGTTAAATCAGTCTTTTGAAGCAAATATTGGTTAGGGAGTAAATAACTTTAGCTAGCTCTCATCTCGTTGCAATTTTTCTTGATACATTGATAAAAAACCAGAAGTGATTGCCGTGAACCAATACGCCTTACTATTTATAGACAATGACTTACACAGTATTGAACAGCTTAGAAGTGAGCTTTCAGCTTTTTCTCATCGGTTTGATATCTATGGAGCCGACTCCGTAGAAGAAGCCGAAAGCAATTTAGAGTTTATTGAAAAAGAAAATCAAATAGTTGCGTTAGTTATCACCTGTGATAGTGAGGAGATTCAAGGATCTGAGTTTTTGGTTCAACTGGATAAACGGCCTTCCACTCGAAGCGCTCGAAAAATATTACTCAGTGATGGTCAAGATATTGAATCAATCCTTGCCGCGGTCAACGAGGGTCGCTTAGATCACTGCATCACGAAGCCTTTCACTCCCAACACTGTGCATAAATCGGCAATAAAGGAACTCACCACCTTCATATTAGAAAAAGATAATGAAGATTGGTTAGCATACAGTCACTTACTTGATCAAAACCGGATACTTCGCGCGCACATCGACAACCGAATGCGTTCCTATCGTGCCGGGTTCATTCACGACTTTCATGACCTTTCCGATACACAATTAGCAGAGCAAGTAATTGGGTCGCTGCACGAGTTTTTCACCACAAAAGATGAAACGCGCGCCATTCGAAGCTATTCCGCCGATCACCTATTAACCCGAGAAGGTGAACCAAACCGTTTTCTTTGGTTTATCACTCAAGGTGAAGTGGCACTGTACAAAAAAGATGACCTTGGTATAGAACGAGAAGTAGTGCGCCATACTAAAGGAAACATTATCGGGGGGATGTCTTTTGTTTCCGGTGAACACTCCTTCTCAACCGCCGTGACATTGACCCAAACCGAAGTGATCAAATTAGACCGCGATGTTTTTTCTCAGGTTATGCACTCCAATACCGATCTTCTTCCTTTGTTTACCAATTTACTGTTAAGGCACTTTAATCGAAGATTACAACGCAGTATCAATACCAAGCTAGAATTACAGAAAACGTTAGAGTCCCTAGAGACGGCTCATCAGCAGTTAATCGAACGCGAAAAAATGGCGGTATTAGGTCAACTCGTTGCCGGTGTAGCGCATGAGCTCAACAACCCAATTGCCGCGATCTTACGTGGAGCAGAAACCCTCACTGAAAAGATAGCCAGTTTAACCCTTGGTTCCAAACAGAACCTGACTTCCGGCCTCGGAAAACAGATACTGCAAGATGCGTTAGAATCTCGGCCCATGTCTACTGCTGAGGTTCGGCAAGAATCCAAACAGCTCACGTTACAACTCGGCGATCGGCAGCTAGCAAAAAAACTGGTGCAATTTAACCTACACCAAAATAAGCCAGTACTCGATCGTTTGCTCGCCCAGAGCGAAGATCTACCAGCAGACATCAAACACCTTGAAGATTATCACGTTACTGGAAGCACACTGCGTTCTATTAATGTCTGTGCAAAGCGCATTGCAGATATGGTCAAGGGGCTAAAAGGCTACGCGCGACAAGATGACGAAAAACTGCATTTTGTCGATTTACATGAAGGTCTTGAAGACACTCTCGTCATCTTTGAAAACAAACTGAAAAGATTCAAAGTGACCAAGAACTACCAAAGTATCCCAGAGGTGCTTTGTCAGCCTATTTCTTTGCAACAGGTTTGGACCAACTTAATCTCTAATGCTATCGACGCCTTTCCTGATAACGGCGAACTGACAATTTCAACTGGAATCAAAGAGATTGAAGCACGACACTTTGCTGAAATCATAGTTAAAGATAACGGCCATGGTATTCCTGAAGAAATAATGGAACACATCTTCGAGTTGAACTATACAACGAAACGCGAAGGTAACTTTGGGTTAGGAATTGGTTTGTCTGTGTGCCAACAAATTGTCCACCAGCATGGAGGCTGGATTGAGGTAGAATCTGATGCTGAGTCTTTTACCCAAATGCGTGTTTACTTGCCAACCCACCACCCTGATTTCATAGATGATATGACGGCGTCTCAACAATCCAATAAGGAATAGAATCATGAAAAAATATCTCATTTTATGTGTGGATGATGAACGTGAAGTTCTTGATAGCGTGACTCAAGATCTTGCATCCTTTGAAGAGTATTTTGTTGTTGAAGCCGCAGAGTCGGTTGCCGAAGCACGAGACGTAATCTCAGAGTTTGCTACAGAAAACACACCGCTAGCTCTGATACTTTGTGACCATATAATGCCCGACCAAACCGGAATTAGCTTTCTCATCGAATTGGAGCAAAACCTTGCAACGAAACATGCTCGTAAACTACTTCTCACAGGCCAAGCAGGCCTTGAGGAAACAGTAGAAGCCATCAATCACGCCAGCTTAGATTTTTATATTGCAAAGCCATGGCAAGGAAAAGAGCTGGTTAACGTCGTAACTGAACAACTCACAACGTACATGATAGAAAATGAGCCTGAGCTAATGCCTTGGGGAAGAGCCCTGAATACCGAGCGAATCTTCAATGCTATCTCCGATAAACGCAGCCAGTTTGGGGAATAGTTACAAGAATTCACATTTTTATGATGATTCCTAGGCGAGATGCTTTATGATATATGCCATTGAATCAAGGATTAGAGGGCGCGTATCTAAGGTTTAGCGACCATCGGATACGACTGAGTTTATTCGCTAAGCTCAATACGTCTAAACAACAATATAATAGGTTTTTCTAAATTATGCGCAAGACTCTTTTAGCTATTGGACTTATCGCGGCGTCATCTACAGTAATGGCCGCCGATCAAGATACGGTTGTGATGAGCAACTTCAATTACGATTACGCAGAAGCCCGCATTGGTGCCGGCCCAATGACATTAGGTGGTGCTTTTAGCAAATCGATTCACCCTAATGCGCATGTTATTGGTAAGCTCGATTCAAAATTCAAAGGTGATTTCGACGCATCGGCTGGTTTTGGTTTCCATGCGCCAGTAAATAACTGGGCAGATATCACTGGTGAAATGTTACTACGTTCTGTAGATGACAAAAATCAGAGCATCGAAACAGGCATGCAATTAAACCTTGGTGTTCGCCAATGGCTTGGTCCACAACTTGAGGTTGGTGGTAAAGGCGGTTACATGTCGATTAAAGATAAAGAGCAATTCACTGGTTCTGTTTACGCTCGTTTCCACTCGACTGAACTGTTCTCTTTAGGTATTGAAGGGATTTTGAATGACTTTTACGGTGATCATATGATCATGACCGCTCGTTTTAAGTTCTAATTCTCTGTAGAGCGCTGGAAAAATTAAAAAAGGTTCACTTTCGTGAACCTTTTTTTACATTCAATGCCTAGCCATAGTGCATTGTTTTTATAATTTCACAGGCCTGTTATAAAAACAGACTTGTAAACAATCAAAATCATCACAATGATTCAAGTAATTCTTGCTGTTGATGCTCTTCAATCAATTTCCAGTGACAACCTTTTACTGCTCCAGCAAATTTCCAAAGTAACCGAATATCAACATCTGTTCCGTAGGTATGTCTTACTTGGCGGAATACATCAACCGCACCCATACGTAGGAAAGTACCCACATCATCTACCCCTGATTTCTTGACCATACGTTCTAGAGTCAATTGCATATTAGGTAAATCACGTAGCCTTCTGCTGTCTTTAGACTTTTGAAACGCTCGCTGTTGCTTAGAGAAATTAATAGAACCCTGAACAATTGAATCTAGCTCATCATAGCCAGCATCAAATAACTCAGTGATATCATAATAATTTACCGTAGCTGTTGTTTGTTTTTTAACGTGTTTGTATTTTTCGCATTGTAGCTCAGTCAGTTTACTGTCAAGATTACCACCACCACGAACAAAGATAATTTCGTTAGTGATAAGAGCAAACATCGCGCCATCCTTGAAAAGCCCTATTCCTCCAAACATTGAACGTTTTTGATAAGAACCAAATTTTTTTGCGTATGCATAGAACAATTGTTCCTTCATGTTCTCTGATCTCCGTACTTATGTGTTAACCCCCCGATCAAAACACAAGCGTCATTAAATGACTTTTAGAGCGTTAGCCAATAATGCGGCTAAAAAGATTACCAAAGGCAATCAAAAGTGACCGAAGTGTAACCCCCTGTCACCTACAAATATGATACTTATCTTTGAGAAATAAGTGTCGATACCGATCACATGACAGACAATATTTCTCAATTTCAATACACTCCCCGTCACAGAAACGGAGTGAAACAAGAGTAATTGACGCAAATATAATTAAATACCACATAAAACATGATCAAAAAGACCCTTGTTTCGACACTTATTTTACATCGCATTTTGTTGCCTAATACCCATAGTAGACGTTAAACTTACATGAGTTAATACTGATAAAAGAATACAATGAATCACTTATCCTTTTACTGGCTTCCAGATAATAATCAGCTTCTACTGAAAGGACTTGAAACTGAGTTTGCTCAACTTGTAGAGCAGTCAATCAGCACAGGCCGAATCAGCCTGCCGCCGATCCCCGAAGTTGTATTGAAAATTCAGACTCTGTGCACGTTAGAATCGACAGGCATTGCGGAAATTTCTGAAAGCTTGCTGCAAGATCCAGGGCTTACTGCCGTGGTTATCCGTGTTGCGAATTCAGTCGTATTCAATAGAAGAAATATTACCTGTACCGACCTAAACACCGCTGTATCACGTCTAGGGATCTATCGCGTACGAGACATCGTTACTGCACAAGCCATTGAGCAGCTTAAGCATTCTGTGAACCTTAAAAAAGAGTGCAATACCGTTCTCATCAATAGTGCCTCAGTATCTCGAAAGCTTGGCGCTACCATGGTGATGATTGCAGAACGATATAGAGCCATCGACACTGAACGTCGCTTTGAATACCTAGAACCAGAAAAAGCACTGCTTACAGGGTTGTTAGCAGACATTGGCCTTTTCTGCTTAGTGAGCGAATATCACTTGTACCTTGAACGTGGTAATTATCTAAATTACGACTTAGCAATGCAGATTTTTCAGTCTCGCTGCGCAGATACCAGCCAACTGGTACTCAAGCAATGGGGTTTTGACAGTGACTTTATAGAAGTTGCCACAAACAAAGAGTACGGTAACAAAGAACAATTAGTCAGCTACCTAGATATTGCAAGAATGGCGCACCACTTGTTGATGTTCCGTAACAACGATGAAGCCATAGACGATCACCACGTAGAGTTTGATGTTACCGGGGCAGAAGTATTGTTCGAACTCAGCAACCTAACGGATACTGAATTCCAAGCCAAATTAAACGACATTGTGCGAGCGACCTCTTTTTAGCGCAAGACATGCTTTCAATCTGAATAATTTAAAGCCGGTGCTTCTCACGACATCGGCTAAATTTCTGGATGCTTCCTTAACCTCTCACTGATCGATACCTCAATGTACCCCACACAAAATGAGTAAGGTGGTGTAACGGTTGTATCATTCTTTGCACTTTGCATCGCCTTCATTCTAGCCATAAAGAACAAAATCAAATGAAAATCATCGACATAATTATCCGCTACTGGGCCGCTTTAGTCATGGTATTAGGGCTGACCATTACGTATTTATCTCTTTCACCCATCCAAGAGTTACCGAGTGTGCCTGGCACGGACAAAACGCATCACTTTATTGCCTATGCAGCCTTAATGTTTCCTATTGCCTTAAGAAAACCCAAACATTGGAAGATCTATGGGGCTGTTCTTATCGGTTACAGTGGTGTGATTGAACTGATTCAGCCCTATATGAATCGCCACGGCGAATGGTTAGATATGCTTGCGAACACAAGTGGCGTAATTATTGGTATTTTCCTAGCGACATTGGTTAATTTCTTGGTTAATCAAATACGAATGAATAAAAGTCGGACTAACGTTAAAAATGCTGATTAGCAAAAGAGATCTTCTGCGACTGCGATGTTTACGACTCATTAGATAAATCTCGCGAGGTCTCAGTGCTGCTAAACAATTCCTTTGCAAAGACTACTCCCCTCCTTGGTTGAAGGCATTCGACGAGCTAACGTAAGCTTTTTCCTGTTTTGAACGTCTATTCCCTAATTTAGTGATTGCATATAATTGTGTTAATGACTTCTGTTGAATACAAAACTGACCTCACGAAATTACATCTCAAAAATTTTCCTTCTATCAATCTTCTCCTACGTTTTTATCTCATCCGAGGTCTAATCTGTTTAAGGAAAAGAACATTGAAAAAGATAATTCTCCTGGCTGCGTGGTGCATGACCAGTTTAAGCGTGCATGCGGGAACAAGTGCATCAGTATTAGATAACCGAGGTTATACCCAAACAAAGTACCCAATTGTTTTGGTACATGGTTTATTTGGCTTCGACACATTGGCTGGTGTTGATTACTTCTATGGCGTGCCTGAGTCACTCACAAAAGATGGGGCGAGTGTTTATGTCGCTCAGGTTTCTGCGACAAACAGTTCAGAAATTCGCGGTGAACAATTATTAGAACAAGTTGAGGTCTTATTAGCTGCCACAGGAGCCGATAAGGTCAACATCGTTGGACACAGCCATGGTGGTCCAACCGCTCGCTATGTTGCCTCTGTAAGACCCGATCTTGTCGCGTCAGTTACCAGTATTGGTGGCGTGCATAAAGGTTCTCAAGTGGCTGATTTATTAAGGAGCAATGTAGAGGAAGGATCCACGACTGAAGCCATTGCAGTCAAGCTCGCGAGTGGGTTAACGACGCTAATTAACTTACTTTCTGGTGGCAGCGATTTAGGACAAGATGGTCTAGCATCACTTGATGCCTTAACGACGGAAGGATCTTTGGCGTTTAACCAGTTTTACCCAGAAGGCGTTCCAACTTCTGAGTGTGGTGATGGTGATTGGATAGCGAGCAATGGGGTGTCTTACTATTCTTGGACGGGTTCTTCAAATTTTACTAACCTTCTTGACCCGACCGATGGAGCAATCACTATTTTGGGCTTAGCGTTTGACGGCCCTAATGATGGCTTGGTTGGAACGTGCAGTGCTCACTTGGGCAAAGTGATTGGTGACAATTACAAAATGAACCACCTTGATGAAATTAATGGGTTACTGGGTATCCATCATTTATTTGAAACCGATCCTGTGACTTTGTACCGCCAGCATGCGAACCGTTTGAAGCTTGCAGGTTTGTAAGTGTTAACTGAATCAAGGGGATAATTATGAAAAAGACCACACTAACGTTAATGATCGCCTCGGGGAGCCTTGGTGCGGTCTTTTATTTCTCACCAACGAATGAATCTACATTAACTGAAATTAATTCAATACAATCGGCCAACACGGTACAGGTTGAGTCGCAAAAAGACACCGAAATCGACGTCAGTTCAACAAAAGATGCCATGGAATATTTTATGTCAGGTATTGCAGAAACTGACCTAAAAAGTATGGAAAATAAGGTCGTTCATTTCTCGGAACATCAAGGTAACAGCATTATAGACAAAGCGCTGTTTGCAAAATATTTGGATTATAAATCAGCATTGGAAGACATTGATTTATCATCCAATATGACCGATCTGAGTCTATTGAATTTGCAAGAAATCCATCAAGCCTTATTCGCTTTACAAGAGCGGTTTTTCAGCAAAGAAGAGCAGCAATTACTTTTTGAACATGACAACCGTATGAGAGAGTTAGCATTACAAAAATTGCAGCTCAAAGAAAACAGCTTAGACAGAGATGACTATCAACAAAAGCTTCAAAATGAGCTTGAATTACAACCTGACTACGTTCAGAAAAGCCATAAAAACCAAGTTCTCCTAACTCAACTATCACAAGCTAATTCTTTAAACTCCCAAGACAAATACCTAAATAGAGCTGAATTAGTGGGCGAAGAAGCCGCGCAAAGGCTTGATGTGTTAGATCGTCAAAGAGAGCGTTTTTCTGAAACCATTGACGCCTATATTTCTCTCAGGAATGACATCTTCAATGATGTCACTCTCAGTCGTGACGAACAACTAGCATCCATCTCCGAATTAAGATCAAATACCTTCCCACCAGAACAGCTCAAGCGAATACAGGCAATTGAAAGAATTAACGATAATAGTAAATCGCCTTAGTTTTCTCGCCAATAGCACGTTGGTTGGCGGGCTTGATGCGTCTAAACGGACACGTACTCGATTTCTCTGGCTCAACGACCGTGAAATAATCAGATTAAGTCGACCGGAAAGGTAATTGTGTTTAGGGTAGAGCTTTGGTTTACTTTAAATACAATGAATTCGCTACTCTTCAGCGAATTAAACACTAAAGAATTTTTCGATGAAGAAATCACAAATACTCGCCAATACAATCAAAAATCAGATAGAGCAAAATATTTGGTTAAGTGGTGAGAAGATCCCATCAATTAGAGATGCGTGTAAGCGCTATAAACTCAGCATAGAAACGGTACTGCAAGCGTATCAACAACTTGAAGACCAAGGCTATGTGCGTTCAAAGCCTAAGTCTGGCTACTTTGTTTTGCCACGCAGAAATGTATTCGTTTCGGATCATTCAAAGCCAAAAGCCATCAAGCCTTACCCTGTTAAAATCAGTGACTTGCTTTACGATGTACTTCAACGAGCTAAAGATCCTAGTATCATTCCACTTAGCTCAGCATTTCCAGACCCAGCCTTGTTTCCGCATCAAGCGCTGTCACGCAGTTTAGCCAATGCCAGCCGCCAAATGCCTGACAATAGTATGCTTACCAATTTGCCACCGGGCAGTGAGACCTTACGCAGGCAAATCGCTCAACGCTATCAAGCTAGCGGATTAAATGTATTGCCAGACGACATAGTGATTACGTCTGGGGCGATGGAAGCACTCAATTTATGCCTACAATCTTGCACCGAGCCAGGTGACTTGGTCGCAATAGAGTATCCAGCGTTTTATGGCGTCTTACAGACTATCGAAAGGCTCAACCTTACCGCTGTAGAGATCCCAATCGCCCCTAAAACAGGCATTGACCTTGACGTGCTGGAGTCGGTGTTTGCTTCGATGGACATCAAAGCGTGCTGGTTCATGACGGAATCGCAAAACCCTGTTGGCTATTCAATGAGTGACAGTAACAAACAGCGATTAGCAGAATTAGTGAATCAACATAAGATCCCGATGATAGAAGACGATGTGTACCGAGAGCTTCACGTTGGTAATCAAAGTTCATTGCCGGCAAAAGCGTACGACGCCGGTGAACAGATCATGCTGTGTGGCTCTTTTTCCAAATCACTCTCCCCTGGCTTTCGAATTGGTTGGGTAGTAGCGGGAAAACAAGCACTAACAATTCAACGATTGCAGCACTTATCTACGCTTTCTAGCAGTATTCCCATTCAACTTGGCTTATCTCATTATCTAACGTTCTATAGTTATGACAACCACCTTAAAAAGCTTCGCAAACGCTTAAATGAAAGGAAGAAAGAACACCTAGAGCTGTTAGAGAACAGTTTGCCTTCGAGCGCGATTATCCATAAGAATCAAGGTGGTTACTTTGTATGGATAGAGCTACCTCATAGTATTTGTGTCGAGAAGCTCTATAAACTGGCACTTGAATACAACATCTCTGTCGCTCCGGGAATTATATTCAGCAGTGACAAGAGGTTCTCCCATCACATTCGTCTTAACTGCTCATACGCTTGTGACGACAAAATCACCGAGGCAATACAAACGCTTGGTCGCCTAATTAAAAACATGGTATCACAGGCCTAAATAGTCTGTTGATTTATTACCCTCAGTCTACTTAACAAGTCGATCTGTTCTAATTTTTAACGGTAAATCTGTTCTAGTTTGGTTCCCAAAAACTGTGTTGAAATACGCTCCAATTCTTAATATGAAAGCCATCATTATGATGTTTGGAGTTTAAATGTTTGATGTAGTTGAATTATCGCGATTACAGTTTGCGCTAACTGCTATGTTCCACTTTCTCTTCGTCCCTTTAACTATCGGTATGTCGTGCTTGCTTGCGATCATGGAATCGATCTACGTACTTACCGGTAAGCATATCTACCAAGACATGACTCGCTTCTGGGGCAAACTGTTTGGTATTAACTTCGCTTTAGGTGTCACGACAGGTTTGACCATGGAGTTCCAATTCGGGACCAACTGGTCTTATTACTCTCACTATGTCGGCGACATATTTGGTGCTCCTTTAGCTATAGAAGCTCTGGTCGCTTTCTTCCTTGAATCCACTTTTGTCGGTCTTTTCTTTTTTGGTTGGGAAAGGCTATCAAAACACCAACATCTTGTCGCGACTTGGCTGGTTGCGTTAGGTTCAAGCTTCTCTGCACTATGGATTTTGGTCGCCAACGGTTGGATGCAAAATCCGATTGGATCAGAGTTCAATTACCAAACCATGCGTATGGAAATGACCAGCTTTGCCGAAGTGGTACTTAACCCCGTTGCTCAAGTTAAGTTCTTGCATACTGTCGCGTCGGCCTATACCTGCGGTGCGATGTTTATCCTTGGCGTGAGTTCATATTACTTACTGAAAGGTCGAGACATTGCTTTTGCGAAGCGCTCTTTCGCTGTGGCAGCATCTTTTGGTATCGCATCTATCATCTCGGTAATCGTACTAGGCGATGAATCCGGTTATGAGTTGGGCGACGTTCAAAAAGTGAAACTCGCGGCCATTGAAGCGGAATGGCACACCGAGCCCGCTCCGGCCGCTTTTACTTTGTTCGGATTACCAAACCAAGCGGAAGGAAAAACCGACTTCGCGGTCAAAATTCCTTATGTAATGGGGATTATTGCGACCCGATCTTTGGATGAGGAGGTGACGGGGCTTCACGATTTGCGTGATCAACATTTAGTCCGTATTCGAAACGGCATTGTTGCTTATGAATTGCTAGAACGTTTGCGGGCTGGCGATGCCTCTCATGCGCTAGAACAGGCCTTTGATCAATCCAAGCATGACCTCGGATACGGCCTGCTTCTTAAGCGGTATACCGATACAGTCACTGACGCTACTGAACAGCAAATCCAGCAAGCTGCCGATGATTCAATCCCAACCGTGTGGCCACTGTTCTGGTCATTTAGAATCATGGTCGGCTGTGGCTTTATTATGCTGTTTGTCTTTGGCGCGGCTTTCTTACAAACCTACCGTAAAAACATCACTCAAAAGCCTTGGTTATTGAAGGCGGCACTTTGGTCAATTCCATTACCTTGGGTGGCAATCGAAGCGGGTTGGTTTGTTGCGGAGTATGGCCGTCAACCCTGGGCGGTCGGTGAAATTCTCCCTGTCGCAGTCGCGGCGTCTTCGCAAACCGTTGATAACTTGCTTACGTCTCTCGCGTTAATTATTAGCCTCTATACGGTCTTTATCATAGTTGAAAGCTACTTGATGATTACCGTCGCTAAAAAAGGCCCAAGCAGTTTAAAAACAGGCCGTTATCACTATGAACAAACAACATCACTTGAAGCCAAATTGGCACAACAAGTTCAACAATAAGGTGACTGACTCATGTTCGAATATGACACATTGCGTTTAATTTGGTGGGTTCTGATTGGTGTGCTGCTGATTGGTTTTATGATCACCGATGGCTTCGATATGGGAGTGGGTGCGCTTTTGCCGCTTATCGGTAAAACCAACGCTGAAAGACGAGTGATGATTAACTCCATTGCTCCCCATTGGGACGGAAACCAAGTGTGGTTAATTACCGCAGGGGGCGCTTTGTTTGCCGCTTGGCCATTGGTGTATGCCACATCGTTTTCAAGCTTGTATGCTGCGATGTACTTGGCTCTTATCTCATTGTGGCTACGTCCTCTTGCGCTTGAGTATCGAGCCAAGATAGATAACGACCAATGGCGGAAAGTATGTGATTTATCCATCTCGTTTTCAGGGTTCTTTCCACCGATTTTATTTGGTGTCGCATTTGGCAACTTAATACAAGGGCTTCCTTTTTCGCTCAATAGTTTACTTATGGTTGAATACCACGGATCTTTTGTTGAATTGCTTAATCCGTTTGCGCTGTTGTGTGGCTGCGTTGGGTTATTGATGGCGTTGTTGCAAGGCAGTGCTTGGCTGATGATGAAAACGACAGATGCACTATATAACAAGGCAAAATTAGTTGCGCAGATGAGTGCGGTACTGGTGGCTTGCCTTATGGTGATTGGTGGTTTAGCGATACGCCATATTGATGGGTATCTGATTGTTAGTGAACTGAGTCATGGTGCCGTTTCAAACCCGTTAAACAAACAAGCGATGGCAGAGACAGGTGCTTGGTTAACAAACTTCGAGACTCACCCTTGGATGTGGTTTGCACCGATTGGCAGTGTGCTCACTCCTTTATTGGCTTTGCTCAGCGCAAGATTGAAGTGGGATGCGCTTGCCTTCATCAGTTCAAGTCTTACTAACGCTTGTATCGTTTTAACGGCTGGGTTCGCGATGTTCCCATTCATTATTCCATCCAGTATAAAACCAAGCCATAGCCTAACGCTGTGGGATTCAACATCCAGCGAACTGACCTTGAACATCATGACAGGCGTAGCGTTTGTGATGGTGCCAATCATTCTTTGTTACACGGCTTTTAGTTATCGCACCATGTTTGGACGACTCGATAGTGAGTATGTTGAACGTAATGGCCATTCACTGTATTAAGGAGCTTTTCATGTGGTATTTTATTTGGATACTCGGTTTATTCTTAGCCTCTGCATTCTCTATTTTGAACGCAATCAGCTTCGAAAATTATGATTCAGAAACAGAGACCTAATCGTTGTTTGGTCAATACAACGTTGAGGTGCTGTTCGTTTCTGCGGGCAGGTATCGAAACAGAGATTCAATGTGAGAAGATTTACCCGTAATCGTTAAGCCGATTACTGGGTAAATCTGTCTTGTCTAACTATTTACACAGGCTTAATTTATTTAGTTAACGCTATATCCGACACGATATTGCCATCTTTAATCGTAACAACCCGAGCTGTTCGCTGAGCCAATAAATTATCATGTGTGACAACAATGATCGTTCTTCCTTCTTGATTAAGCTCTTTAAATAGCCGTTCGATTTCAGCTCCAGACTTTGAATCTAGCGCCCCCGTCGGTTCATCTGCTAGAATAATTTGCGGGTCGTTAACCAACGCTCTGGCTATAGCGACTCGTTGTTTTTGACCGCCAGAGAGTTGATTTGGCTTGTGATGAAGCCTATCTCCAAGCCCTACTCTATGCAGTAGTTCGCTGGCTTTTTTACGCCTTTCTTTTGCATTTGCTCCTCGGTATACAAGGGGCAACGCTACATTATCTAGCGCACTGGCATATTCGAGTAAGTTAAAACTTTGGAAGACAAAGCCAATTTTTTGATTTCGAATACCTGCCAACTGATGACTGGATAACTGAGAAACATCTTGATCAGCAAGAATATATTGCCCCGATGTAGGCTTGTCTAAACAGCCTAGCATATTCATCAATGTCGATTTACCCGATCCCGAAGGGCCGAGAATAGCGATATGCTCACCGCTTAAAATACTCAACGACACATCATCTAACGCCTTAATTGTCTCTTCACCGCTTTGATAATGCTTACTAATATTGGTCAGCTTGACCAGTTGTGTATCTGTCATATGGATTCTCTAGAATATGTTGCAGAGATTATTCACTTTGCAGAGCTTCAAGGGGCGTAATGTTCGCCGCACGACGAGCAGGAAACCATGCCGAAACAACGCCAACAAATGCGAGTACGACAACCACCAACAAGAGGATTGGCAATGATAACTCCAATACTGGTTGTCCTAACGAGTCATAAAGCATGTTGCCTTCAAGGGAAATCGCTGCCAATGCTCTGACCAACAAGAATGAAAGTAACAGGCCAATACCGCCGCCAATCGCCATGGTCAACAAAGATTGTAATAAGTAATGAAGCTTGATGATCGTTGGGGTTGCGCCAACCGCCATTCTCACACCAATATCGCGCGTCGCCTTTTTAACCGTGGCATACATAACGTTGGCAATGCCAATCCCCGCGACGCCGAGCGTTACCAAGCCAATGATGCCTAGAAAACCTTGTAGCCCAAGTAAAAATTGACGCATGGTTTTTTGTCGTAGCAACATATCGGTCGCTTGAACTAGTTCGCTATCTTGTAAATTGCCCGCGTTTTTACGCGCAATAACCTGTTTGGCCGTTGAGGCAACATTGAGCCTATCAGCGTGTTTTGCTGGAACGATATTAATAGCACCAATGGCAGCATTTAGGTGAAAACGCTGCCACGTTGTAATAGGCACAAAGACGCTCTCATTAACTGGCGTTCCTTGCTCAACGTAGGCACTGTTTTTTTTCAGCACGCCAATCACCGTAAATTGATTAGCACCGACTTTAACCTGCATTCCGACCGGATCGACCGTCAGTTTTGGCGATGAAATCCAATCATCAGCGACACTTTTATTAAACAATCTCGCCGCAACATCATACCCTATTACAATCACTTTTCTCTGCTCTCGCATGTCCATTGGATTAAACCAACGGCTGCCTAGCATGGTATGAAATCCCATCACTTGCTTATAGTCAGCCGTCACTGCAATCGGCTTTTGCCACGTTCGTCTATCTTGATAGGTCACCCGCTCATTCCAAACCACTGATGGCACCGCTTTTTGTACCGACGGTAGCGCGCGAATAATGTCAACGTCTTCGATCTTTAAAGTGAGTGGTTTACCTTTATGAAAATTGCCATACGCCTCACTCGCGTAGCCACCGGTTAGGTAAATCAATTTACCATTACCGCTTTCTGAGCTTCTTATCAGCCCCTGCCTTAATCCTTCACCTGCAGCTAACATGGTTGTGATACACACCGTGGCCCAAACCACAGCAAAGATGGTTAAACATAATCGCAGCTTTTCGGCTGCCATTTCATGAAATATCTGTTTAATTGGAAACTGCATTTTACGCTCTTGCCACTAGGGCCTGTACGGGAGTTAAATTGGCGGCTCGGCGGGCTGGAAAATACGCGGCTAATAACGCCAAGATAAACGTGACCAATAGTGACATAGCGATCGAGCCGCCAGTGATCGTAGGTTGACCTAACCATTCGGGCATACCGATAAGGTTAAGCACAAACACTATTGCGTAGGAAAAAACCATTCCTAAGATAGTACCAACAACCACTAATATCCCACCTTCAAGTAAGAATTGACTTAAAATATTACGCGGTGTTGCGCCTATCGCGAGCCGGACGCCTATCTCTCTGGTTCTTTCAGTGACAGACAAAAACATGATATTTGCGACGCCTATCGTACCGACCGCCAAAGTCATTGCACCACTGGCACCCAGAAACAACTGAATGCCACGTAAGATTGCACTAAAAAACTGGGTTTCTTGACCAATATCCGGCATATAAATCGCATTTTGATCGCTTGGGTCAAAATGCTGTTTCGCCGCAAAGAAAGAACGAACACTTGTTCTTAAAATCGAGCCCAATACTGACTCGCTTGGTTCGATGATCAACATAAAGGGAGGGCTTTGCCATAAATCTTGAAAAGTAGTACTTGGGATCATCACCTGATCATCCTCATTGCCCATTTGAAAGAAGCCTTCGCTTTGCTCGGTCACGCCGACAACAACAAAGGGGATCCCGTTTACATTAACGTTATCTCCAAGGTTTACAT
The DNA here is from genome assembly GCF_900233005.1 of Vibrio tapetis subsp. tapetis. Classification (NCBI taxonomy): domain Bacteria; kingdom Pseudomonadati; phylum Pseudomonadota; class Gammaproteobacteria; order Vibrionales; family Vibrionaceae; genus Vibrio; species Vibrio tapetis. The sequence goes on along the minus strand of NZ_LT960611.1, from coordinate 341,439 downwards.
TACCCATCAATGCCAAGCGCCAGCCGAGTATGGCGACCTTAGTATGATTGATCACATCCGTTGGAGAAATCGCCCGAGAGCCAACCGCCAGCTTGAGGTTACGCAATGCAATGTAGTTATCATCGATACCGCTTACGTTACCTGGCATTGGCGCGCCTACCGTATCCGTTACCGTTGCGTCCCATTTGCCATACACAGCGGAAACGGATTGAACCACGGGTTGTTCCGCCAACATCTCTAATTGGGGTTTAGAAATACGTAGCTCTCTTCGCGCAGGTAATCCTTGCCACTCTTTGCTGGTTTGCTCTACAAATGCCAATTGGGTGTTATTCATTAGCATGGAAAAAGACTTTGAATTAACTTGATAGAAACCTTCACCCAGCGCCACCAGCACCAAAACTGACACTATCCCCCAAACAATCGCAATCACCGCTAACACGCTTCGTAGCCGATGGGCAAGTAAGGTTTGTAGTGTTTGCTGCAAAACCGAAATCATGAATGCAATGCCATAGACAACTGTTTAATGACCGTATCATCAAGCTGACCCACGGTTTTTAGCAAAGAAACACGACGCTTCCAGTATTGGTATAGTTGACTACGCAGTTTATTCTTCTTATCAAACAGCAGATTATGAGCGCGTATCACGTCGGATGCTTGCGAAAGCCCCGCACTGAATTCGAGCTCCTTGGCCTTTAGCACGGTCTGTTGAGTCAGTATTTGTTGCTGGGCAATCTCTACTCGTTGCCAGTCCAGGTTTAGTTGCTGAAAATCTTGTTCGACCTGAGTTTTAAGTCTCACTTCTACCTGGATAACATCTTGCTTAGCTGATAATATTTCTAAGCTTGCTTTATCAACTTGTGCTCGCGTTGACCCATTAAGATCAAGCGGTAAACGCACATTGAGTCCCGCACTTAAATTATCATTTCTTCTTTCACTGCCATCACTGTATGTCAACTTCCCAGAAAGTGTTGGGTAATAACCTGCTTGTGCCTTTTCCCGTCCAAATTCCGCCGCTGTTACTTTTTGTTTTGCAACCAACAACTCTGGGCTACTGTTCTTGGCTAACTCTACCCAGCGTTGCTGATCATTCATTGCCAACTCAGGTTTGACTAATCCATCAGCCGCAATTTCATCCACCACAGTCGGTGACTCGTTGGTCAACAGCATTAAGCCCGATTTCTTCTGTTGTAGCTCAGATTGACTCGCCAAAACAATGGATTGAGCATCAATATAATTCGCTTTGGTTTCTTCCACTTCCGAAAGTCGAATCTTTCCTGCTTGATAGTTCTTCTGAGTTATGTCGTAAATTTTCTTGGACTCTAACCGTTTCTGCTTAGCAAGGTCGAGGTTGCTTTGCGCCTGAGCTAATTCAAGGTAAGCCGTAATGACTTTTTCGGCTAACACATTATAAGCTTGAGCCACGCTCAGTTGTGCCGCCAAATACGTCGCCTGTGACTGATCTAAATTGGCCCACTTACTGCTATCCCATAACGTTTGCTCAAACGTGACATCGTAACTATTACTGTATTTTCCGTGCTCACTCCAAGTCGCATTCGCGCCAGTACTTAAAGAAGGAAAAAGTTCGCCTTTCGCGCTGAGGACCGTGGTTTCGCTTATCTGCTCATCGAGCTGAGATTTTTGATAACTCGGGTCGAACTTTTTCGCCGCTTGCCACGCTTGCTCTATGGTCATCGCATACGTAGGCTGCGCATTAACACCAACCGCAATCAAAGCCACCGATAACCAACAACCTTTACCATTACGCATTGAGGCCTCCACCTTGCATCATGCTGTTATCGACGATCTCTTCACCACTCTCAAGACCAGACAGAACTTCAACGTTAACGCCATCCGACAGCCCGAGTTCAACTTGTCGAGAATGGTAACCTTGTTCTGAATCATCGGGGATCAACACCAAAGGTTGGCTCGCTTCAAAACGTATCGAACGTTCAGGAATAGTGGTTCCACCATTCGATTGTTGCAATGTGATTTTGGCCGTCGCCGAAAAACCAGAGCGCAATGTGATCTCTTTAGGAAACTGAATGTTACTTACCTCAACTTCAAAGCCATTATCAAAGCTTGATGTTGAACCGGGAGTGTTGAGCTTTTCTGACTGAACCGCGACTTTGCTCAAGGTTCCAATGATTGTCTCATCTGGGTACGGTGCTAACGTGATGCTGGCAGACATACCAACTTTTAACTGCGCAGCATCATGCTCACTGACGCTACCTTTAAAAATAATATTGCCCATATCTGCCATAGACATCATTTCTGTTGCGGCTTGATTCGACTCGGTGGAAATAATGGGCTCTCCTACCTCCACTTTTAAATTCAAGATAGTGCCATCAATTGGGGCTAGAATGGTCGATGAAAGCTTGGCATCGCCAATTGCGGCTTCACCGCTTCGTATCAAATCCAAATTTTGTTTTTTTTGTTGTAAGTCTGCTTTAGCTGACTTCACATCCGACTTTGCCTGAACGTAATCACCGTAATTATCAGGGATGACTTTTTGCTCCACCAGACTTTTTAAGTTGGCTAACTTCTGCAGAGCAGAATCTAAACTCGCTTCACTACGCAGCACTTCTGTCATGGCATTTGTTAGAGCGGTAGGAGTTGGGTTTGGCTTAATCTTGATCAGTGGAGTGCCTAAAGTAACGCTTTCACCAACGTGATGGTAAACCTCACCAACAATGCCATTTAATTGTGATTTTATAGAGATAGAGTGCGCTGGAACCACTTTTCCTACCGCGATCGCTTGCTTTGCGATCACCCCATCTTGGGCCACTATCAGGGGCAAGGCGACACCATCTGGAGTCGACGAATTTAGGTAAAAATACCCTCCAGCTGCAAAACTTACCGTAGTTAAAGCGAGAGCGACCAAACGTTTACTCATAGTACATACCGTGTTAACTCTATCAACTCAATGCTGTGCATAGACACTTTGAAGCTGATAGTGGACAAAATTGAATGTTCAATAGACCTCGTAAAATCAAAAACGATGCATCGCTTTGTTTTAAGAAGTGTCATATTGATTAATAAAGAGACGAGGAGATTTCCATATAGCTACTTAGCTCAATAAGACGTAAGACCCGCGAAAAAACGCATAAGTTCCTTGCCCGCATCACCAGTAACTAATCAACCTAAAGAATACAATAAAGGGCTGTAATCGTCTGTTGAGAAATGTATTGGATTGTCACCTTGATGAACGAATAGTCTTGGGGAGCCGCAGGGTACGTTCGACGAAGTGATATCGGCTACATACGATATGATTAGTAAAGGGAACATAATTGACTTGCAAAATATTCTCGGACACCAGAATATATAGCAAACAACGGTTTACGCCCAATTCTCCCCTACCCATTTGATGGAAGCTACGAAGCTAAATCCAAAAATTCGAATGGGTTTATACCGCATACATAAAATAGCGACAAGATGGCAGCAGAGCTTGATAAACATCGAGTTGTCGGGGCTAATCCTGCATAATAGGACAATACGCATAGCCTATAAGGCTAGCAATGCAACAATTTTACAAGGACTTACATGTATTCAGGGATGCTCTATATCTTTGCCCCACTTATTGTTGGGTATTTGGTACCATTTTCAAACCAACGTTTTCTAGACGTTGTTAACAAAACCACCCACTACCTCATTTATTTGATCTTATTTATCATGGGCCTAAGCTTAGCAGCACTCGATAATTTAGGTGGCAACATAAAGAGCATCCTGACCTATGCGATTGGGTTCTTTTTGATTATTGGTGCGTGTAATCTGCTGGCTCTTCCTTTTATCGATAAGTTCATGCCAGTCAAAACCGAGCAAACAGGTAAACCGTTGCCACTGTCAGCCATGGCGATGGAGTCCATCAAGTTAATCGTGGTCGTTGGCGGTGGCCTGATCATAGGATTATTGCTTCCCCTTGACCTCTCGAATGTGGATCAATGGAGTGAATGGATATTACTGGCTTTATTATTTTTTATTGGCATTCAGTTAAGAAATAGCGGCCTTACTCTGCGTCAAATCTTACTTAATAAGCACGGTATGGTGATCGCGCTTGTGATCATCATTACTTCATGGATAGGCGGCGTACTTGCGGCATTGTTGCTGGGCTTACCTATCACTCAGGGTTTAGCTATGGCTTCTGGCTTTGGTTGGTACTCGTTGTCCGGTATTTTGATCAGCGACGCTTACGGACCCGTTTTAGGCGGCGCCTCGTTTTTATTAGAACTTGGGCGAGAACTCATCGCTTTGGCTGCGATACCGCTAATCATCAGACAGTTCCCGTGTACCGCTATTGGCTATGCCGGGGCAACTGCAATGGATTTCACCTTACCAATCATTCAATCAAGTGGTGGGGTTAAATGTGTGCCGATAGCCATCGTAAGTGGGTTTATCTTGAGCATATTAGTACCAGTATTTATGTTATTTTTCGTCTCGCTCTCATAAAGCGCGCTGAATTTCATTGATAATAGATAACATTTTATTAAAATAGCCCTGCATAATAACAAAAGGAATTAACATGAAACGCTTCGCTCTTGCTGTATTGCTTTCCAGTGTTTCTACGCTGTCAGTCGCAGCCGATACCACCTGCCAACAAGGCAAATATGACGCATACATCGATGCATCTCTAGCTTGGTATCAAGACTTAGTCACCTTGACGACAGAACAAAACCCTCAGCTGGCGGAAGTTAGCGAGTGGTTTCTAGAAGGCCGTACCAACCATTTTGAACTAAACCGTGAAGCGGTACATTATTACTTAGTCAATGATCCAGCGAAGGTGAACACCAACGTATCAGTTGAAAGCTGGCTTAAGCTTGAACAAGCCGATATCAAGCAGCTAACCACTCGTGAAGACACGCTTGGTCAGTTAGCAAAAGTGACTTTTGCGGATAGACAAGCCTTACCGCATGCTCAAAACTACGAGCTACGCGCCGCCCTTGCTGACTTATTAAGTCACCCAAATAAGATCGACCAAGCCTTAGGTCGCTACAATGAAAAAGTAAGCGCGATCGCGAAAACTGAGTGCGATTAGATTTTAGTCATACGATTGCTGAAATAATCGTTTGCATAATTAAAGCGGGACATCGTTCCCGTTTTCGTTTAGATTGACCCGCTATTGAGACAAGTACACTTAGAAACAAAGTTAGTATGGTAGATAATAAAACTGCTGATGTAAGCTTCGAAAGTCTCCTTAAGATTTTCACTGTTCCAGAAGCTCCTGACTCAACGCTGGGTCACATCGAACAAGAACTCTCACAAAACCTCAACCAATTTCTTCGCGAACATATCGTCGCCGAGGAAAAGCCGCTGTGGGAAATAGAAAAGAACTTTTCTAACCCTTACATTCCCGAGCAGCCTGAGTTTGTGTCTGAGCACACCCAACACTTACTTGATAACCTTGTCTCACACTCGGTTCATACTTCTTCGCCCAGCTTTATTGGTCACATGACGTCAGCATTGCCTTACTTTTTGATGCCGCTGTCTAAGATCATGATTGCGCTCAATCAGAACTTGGTAAAAATTGAAACATCGAAAGCATTCACGCCGTTAGAACGCCAAGTTCTCGGTATGCTTCATGGGCTCATTTATCATAATAATGCCGATTTTTACAACCAATGGATGCACAGTGCTAACCATTCACTTGGCGCATTTTGTTCTGGTGGCACTATTGCTAACATCACTGCACTTTGGGTGGCACGCAATAATGCACTTAAAGCTCAGGGAGAGTTTCAAGGCGTAGAGCAAGAAGGCCTCTTTAAAGCCATGAAGCATTATGGCTACGATGGTCTAGCCATTCTCGTTTCCGAACGCGGACACTACTCTTTGAAAAAATCCGCCGACGTGCTTGGCTTAGGCCGCGATAGCTTAGTGGCGGTTAAAACGAACCCCGACAACCGCATCTGCCCGGCGGCATTACAAGATAAAATCACTGAGTTAAAGTCTCAAAATATCTTACCGTTCGCTATTGTTGGTGTTGCTGGCACAACAGAAACAGGCAACATCGATCCATTAGAAGAAATGGCTCGTATTGCAAAAGCTGAAGGTTGTCATTTCCATGTGGATGCCGCATGGGGTGGCGCAACGCTGATGTCCAATAATCACCGCCATCTACTTGCAGGAATTGAACAAGCAGACTCTGTCACCATTGATGCCCATAAACAGCTCTATATTCCTATGGGTGCTGGTATGGTGTTGTTTAAAAACCCAGACGCATTATCAGCCATTGAACATCATGCAGAGTATATTCTTCGTAAAGGTTCGAAAGATCTTGGTAGTCACACGCTAGAAGGCAGCCGCTCTGGTATGGCGATGCTTGTTTACGCTTCTATGCATATTATCAGTCGACCGGGCTATGAGCTTTTGATTGATCAGAGCATAGAAAAAGCGAGCTTCTTTGCTGACCTAATTTCTCAACAAGCCGACTTCGAGCTTATTTCCGAACCCGAGCTATGTTTGCTTACGTATCGCTATTTACCGCCTGTCGTTAAACAAGCCCTTACGTCTGCAAATTCAAGTCAGAAAGCACAGCTGAATGAATTGCTCAATAAACTCACAATGCAAATTCAAAAGCAGCAACGTGAAACCGGGAAATCGTTTGTGTCTCGTACTCGATTAACGCCTGAGCAATGGGACGAACGTGCCACAGTGGTATTTCGAGTTGTACTAGCAAACCCGCTCACAACCAAAGATATCCTAAGATCCGTTTTGGTTGAACAACGTGACATCGCTTCTCGACAATCCGCATTGCTCGACCAAATCAACCAATTAAGCCAAACCATCATTAATCCGTAACTCTCCCGTTCTTAATGGGCAGTTTCAGATATGTAAGTTTCTTTCTCAATTTGTAATTCGCACAACAGAATTTGTGCGAATTCAGCCAAATTTTCGACCGTTTTTCGTACAAACCATTGAGTAAGCTGAAACTTTGTTTGAGGCCTGTCATGTTCTAGACATTTAGTTAACCAAATTTGCCCCTTTTACTAAAGCAAACGATTCGCTTCGTTTATACTCGAACTTAAGCGGCTGGCTCGCCGTAACCTACTTTTTCGCCTTTTATGATCCCCCATCAAAGACAATATCTGATGGTAGGTTTGAGTCAGTAAAGATGTTCTCTATACCCTCGTGAACGCTATGAATACATTAGAAAAAATACAGAAAAACCTGGAAAACTTTAGCAAGTCGGAACGAAAAGTAGCCGAAGTGATCATGGCCTCTCCCCAGACGGCTATTCACTCTAGTATTGCTACTCTCGCCAAGATGGCTGACGTGAGTGAGCCAACCGTAAACCGCTTCTGTCGAAGACTGGATACGAAAGGCTTTCCTGATTTTAAACTGCACTTAGCACAAAGCTTGGCAAATGGAACGCCTTACGTTAACCGTAACGTCGAGGAAGACGACAGCCCTGACGCTTATACCCATAAGATTTTCGAATCTACAATGGCGTGTTTAGATGTCGCAAAAAACAGCATTGATTCAATGCAAGTAAACCGAGCAGTTGATCTGCTGACTCAAGCCAAGCGAATTTCATTCTTTGGTTTAGGCGCTTCATCTGCGGTTGCACGCGATGCGCAAAACAAGTTTATTCGATTTAATATCCCTATTACCTGTTTTGAAGATATCGTGATGCAAAGAATGAGCTGTATTAACTGTACAGATAATGACGTCGTTGTTTTGATTTCACACACAGGCCGTACCAAAAGCCAAGTTGAAGTCGCGAACCTCGCTCGTGAAAATGGCGCAACGGTTATTGCTATTACCGCTAAAGATTCACCTTTAGATCGTGCTTCATCATTGTCTATTACATTGGATGTTCCTGAAGACACCGATGTATACATGCCAATGGCGAGCCGCGTTGTTCAAATGACGGTTATCGACGTACTGGCAACAGGCTTTACCCTTCGCAGAGGAAGCGGCTTTAGAAACAATCTAAAGCGGGTTAAAGAAGCGCTGAAAGATTCGCGCTACGACAAACTGCAACAATTCTAAAAAATGGAGCCAATTGGCTCCATTTTTCTTTCTAGAGAATCATTCTTCTCGTCTAGATGGTATATAACCCCTTACTTGCTCCCCTGCTCTTGCTGCTTACTTGGCAATAAGACTTCCGACAAAGGTTTGTCTGAATGCAGCACAGTAGCAGATGAAGATTGACCTTCTAGGTGAGATCCGCTGCATTCGCCTCCATCACATGAACATACTTGGCTCAAAATAAACGCTAAGCGCTCCTGAGTCAGTGGAATTGGATTCCCTTTGATCGCCACCGAACGCATCGCATCTTGAGCGACGACATCAAATGCCGTCTGACAGACTCCAAAATCACTCAAAATAGGAAGCTCTAATGTGTCTAACATTGTAGCCACCCAATCGATGCCTGCTTCAACTGATGCTTTGCTGTTTTCCGTCACGATCTGCGATAACATTTGATAGCGCTGTAAAATATCAGTGCGCTTACTCAACCTTGCGGCAGAAATATTCTCTCTCATCACATGAGGTGCTAGACGGGCGGTAATGACACTGTGAGGGGCCTTTATCTTTCCTCCCAATGCGGAAGCTAACCCATGTGCCGCGCCCAACTTAGCGTTTGTTATCGCCATACCACCCAACATGGCCGCAAATGACAAATCGGCTCTTGCCTCATGATCATCATATAAGCAAGCGGGTACAATCGAACTACTGAGCCTTCTTAACCCCTCTTCACAAATCATATCCGTGATTGGGTTTGGGTCTCCGCAAACGTACGCTTCCATGAGATGCGTGAATGCATCCATTGCGCCTCGCCCAGAGGTATATAAATCGGTTCCATATGAAAGCGTGGGATCTACAATGGCCACATCCGCCAACATTTCAGGGCTTCTCAAACTCACTTTAACCTGATCCTGACCCGATTTGAGAACAGCATTCCGTGTGACTTCAGCACCGGTACTTGCCGTAGTGGGGATAGCAATAAAAGGCAGCGGCTTTGACTTAAGTGGTACATCTCGGCCTACCACTTCAACATAATCGTATAAGCTGCCTTGATTAGGAATAACCGCAGCCAAGGCTTTACCGGTATCAATAACACTGCCGCCGCCAAAGGCAACAACGACGTCAGGTTTAAACTTACGCCCTTGCAGCGCGATCTCTTCAATCATTGCGATAAAAGGCTCGCCTGAAACCGACACTTGTTGATAACGTAATGCTTGAGCTTGAAGGTAGTCGACAATGACTTGAGAACGATCCGTGTCTTTCCCTGTGACTAAGAGAACGTTATAACCATATTGATTAATAACTGAAAGTGACGATTGTAATGCGCCTTCACCAAAAATGATTTTGGCCGATGTCATGAACTGAAACATAGTACTTCCTTGCAGCCGAAATAAACTGCCTTTCAGATTGCGCTGAAAATATTCGCCGTGTTTTGATTTGCTTCAAATAGTTTAGGATATTTACAACGACTTAGCTGAAATACGCGACTCATCACATAGAACGACGATGAAATGAACGAAATCATTTAATAGGCTAGGCCTATCGTAACAAAAGGTTTTTCTCACTTTATTTCCCTTGCTGATTAAGGCATAGTTGCAAGCACGAAAACAAAGGAGAAACGTATGTTTGTAGTAATTTTTGGCCGCCCAGCTTGTCCTTTTTGCGTACGTGCAAAAGAAATCGCAGAAACACTGAAAGAGAGCCGTGAAGATTTCAACTACCGTTATGTAGATATTCACGCAGAAGGCATCAGCAAAGCCGATCTTGAGAAAACAGTAGGTAAGCCAGTTGAAACTGTTCCACAAATCTTTGTAGACCAAGACCACGTTGGCGGTTGTACTGAATTCGAAGCATACGCTAAAGAAAACCTAGGTTTGTTTAACTAATACTTCGCCTACTTATAATAAGTAGACGTGTTAAAAAGCTCGCATTCAGCGGGCTTTTTTTATACTTGTAATTCTGACGATAAATAAATCTGTAAAATTGGCATAATCTGGTTCTTACTTCTTATACTTTCAGTTACACTTCACCACTACTAAGACCTTCCTCCTTCTCAGCAAAATGATTGAGTTAAAGCAGTGAATATAGACATCATTATTCTCCTTAAACAAAACCCTATCTTATTGATTTTTGTCGTTCTAGCTCTAGGGCTTGCCATTGGAAAAATTCAGTTTGGCCGACTCCAATTAGGCAGTGCCATTGGCGTTCTTATCAGTGCTATTTTCATGGGTAACCTAGGCTTTAGCTTTAATGCTGATGCTCTCACTATTGGTTTTATGCTTTTCATTTACTGTGTTGGTATTGAAGCGGGTCCCAACTTCTTCGGTATTTTCTTTCGAGACGGTAAACACTATTTCATTTTGAGTTTAACCTTGCTCGTGACCGCACTAGCGATTTCTGTCTTCGTTAATCGATACCTACAGCTCGATTTTGGTTTTTCTGCTGGCATGATGGCGGGCTCACTTACATCTACGCCGATCCTGGTAGGGGCTCAAGATGCCCTGAAGACGGGTCTGGCGACCATTCCTGAAGGAATGACGATGGAGAAAGTACGTGAGAACATTTCAGTTGGTTATGCGATTGCCTATTTAGTCGGCCTTACTAGCATGATTTTATTGGTCAAGTTACTGCCTCGATTACAAAAGCAAAACCTGCACGATTCAGCGACTCAAATTGCCCAAGAGCGCGGATTAGACTCTAGTGCTCAACGTAAAGTGTACCTACCAATCATACGTGCTTATCGTGTTGGCCCCGAGTTGGTTGCATGGACCGATGGCAAGAACTTACGTGAATTGGGTATCTACCGACAAACAGGCTGTTACATTGAGCGCATCCGTCGCAGTGGCATTCTTGCCCATCCTGATGGCGATGCGATTTTGCAAGAAGGCGACGAAATTGCATTGGTAGGCTTTCCAGACAGCCACGCGAGATTGGATCCAAGCTTTAGAAACGGCAAAGAAGTATTCGACCGTAACCTACTCGACCTCCGTGTTGTTGAAGAAGAGATCGTGGTTAAAAGTGACAGCATTGCCGGTAAGAAGCTGTCCGATCTCAACTTAGCTGAATACGGCTGTTTCCTTAACCGTGTAGTTCGCGCTCAGATTGAAATGCCGATGGATCTCAATATCGTGCTAGCAAAAGGTGACATCTTACAAGTCAGCGGTGAGAAGAGCCGTGTATTTGGCTTAGCTGAGCGAATTGGTTTCATCTCTATTCATAGCCAAATGGCCGACTTATTGGCCTTCTGTAGCTTCTTTATACTCGGTATTTTGTTCGGCCTGATTACGATGACCTTCGGGCAAGTCACTTTTGGCCTTGGTAACGCGGTTGGCCTATTATTAGCCGGTATTACCCTTGGTTTCTTGCGAGCTAACCACCCTACTTTTGGCTATGTCCCTCAAGGGGCGCTGAATATGGTGAAAGATCTCGGGTTAATGTTCTTTATGGTTGGAATTGGCTTAAGCGCCGGTGACAGTATTTTCAAATACATGGCCGAAGTGGGCCCTCAGATCATCGCCGTGAGTCTATTAGTCAGCGTGATACCTGTCATGGTCGCTTATTTGGTCGGGGCTTACATTCTTAAAATGAACCGAGCTTTGCTAATAGGCGCAATTGTTGGCGCTCGTACGTGTGGGCCAGCGATGGATGTGGTAAACGAACAAGCCAAGTCAACTATTCCGGCTCTTGGTTATGCTGGCACCTATGCCATTGCCAATATATTGATGACCCTAGCAGGTACAGTATTAATCATACTGACTTGAGCGGAGGGCGAAGTGCTAAAAGCTAAGTTCGAAGTGCTAAGTGGTGCGGTTTAAGTTCTAAGTAGAAGGGCTTTAGGCTCTGGGCTCTGGGCTCTGGGCTCTGGGTTTTAGGTTTTAGGCTCTTCACTTCGCTTTTAGTACTTCGCTTAAAAAAAAGGCGCTCGTCATGAGTGCCTTTTTTGTTTTCATTCAAGAGCTATTAAATATCTTGAACGTCAAATTGAACGTCTGTTGCAACGTCTGCTTCGTAATCTACGCCTTCACAACCGAAACCGAACAGCTTCAAGAACTCTTCTTTGTACTCAACGTAGTCTGTTAGTTCTTTTAGGTTTTCAGTGGTGATTTGTGGCCATAGGTCACGACAGTGTTGCTGGATATCTTCGCGTAATTCCCAGTCATCAAGACGTAGGCGGTTACATTCATCTACTTCTGCCGCGCTGCCGTCTGCTTTATATAGACGCTCGCTAAACATACGGTAGATTTGCTGCATACAACCTTCGTGTACGCCTTCTTCACGCATCTTCTTAAATACCATTGCGATGTACAAAGGCATAACAGGAATAGCAGAACTTGCTTGAGTCACGACTGATTTAAGTACCGCAACATTTGCGCTACCACCAGTTTGGCCCAATTTCTCATTCAATGCTGTTGCTGCGCGATCTAAGTCCATCTTCGCTTTGCCAAGTGCGCCATCCCAATAGATAGGCCAAGTTAGCTCTGTACCGATGTAGCTGTAAGCAACCGTCTTACAACCTTGTGCAAGAACGCCGGCCTCAGAAAGAGCTTGTACCCACAGTTCCCAATCTTCGCCACCCATAACGGTAACCGTGTCTTGGATTTCTTGCTCCGATGCAGGCTCAATGCTTGCTTCAATCAGCAGATCTTTGTTGGTATCAACAGCAGTCGATGTGTATGTATCACCAATTGGCTTTAGAGATGAGCGGATCACCTCGCCAGTTTCAGGCATTTTACGTACTGGAGACGCTAGTGAGTAAACCACCATGTCTATTTGACCAAGATCTTCTTTGATCAAATCAATTGTCTTTTGCTTCGCTTCGTTTGAGAAAGCATCGCCGTTTAGGCTTTTTGAATACAGGCCTTCTTCTTTAGCGAATTTATCGAAAGCGGCGGTGTTGTACCAGCCAGCAGTACCAGGTTTTTTCTCAGTCCCTGCTTTTTCAAAGAAAACACCAATCGTAGAAGCACCACCACCAAACGCAGCAGCAATACGAGAAGACAGGCCATAGCCGCTTGAAGAACCGATCACTAGCACACGCTTAGGTGCATTCTCGATAGTGCCTTTCTCTTTTGTGAAGGCAATCTGTTCTTTTACATTTGCCTCGCAGCCAACTGGATGTGTTGTGGTACAGATAAAACCACGAATTCTTGGTTTGATAATCATTATTCTTTTTCCCTTTTAAAAACAGTTGTAGGATAAAAGTTTACAGGCCAAATGGCATCCATTTTTTTGCTATTCGCTTAAGTGGTTGGATGTCTTGATTCACAGACGAAAAAAAAGAGCATGTTTAGTGCTCCTTATTTCAATGCTATTTCTGCTTAGACGATTGCTTTTTCAATTCAAAATCGAATTCGTCAGGGAAGATGATGACACCCTCTTCTTGTTGGTTTGGAAACACAACAACAGACAATTCGTCATCTTCTAAGCCTGTCGTCCAACGGCTATGCCACTTGTTTAAAGAGATAGCTTCAGGAACACAGGCTTCCCACTCACCGGTAGCCCACGCCGCAGCAAATTCTTGGTTTGGCCATACTGGCACACAGTCGTCTTCTTCTGTGTTTAGCATGACACAACCGTGTTCGTCTTTTAAGATCCACACTTGGCGATTAGCAACGATTTCTTTAATACAGTAGTTAAAACGCTGTTCACCATCGTATTTATTAATGGTTTCAATTTGCGCAGCATCAAGTTGTTTAGTCATAGCTTTAACCTTTATAAAATAAAAACGCCTACCGATAACTCAGCAGGCGTTATAAACTATTGCAGTAAGTGGGTAATTATACCAACTCACCTTGTAGCCACGGCCAACCCTGCTTTTTACGGCTTAGAGTGTTTTCCATCATCAGCATGCCTTCTTTCTCATGCTTAACAAGCTTAGCCGCCCACTCACCTTTGTAGATTAAGCGAGTTTGCGCGGTTGTAATGTCGGTAAGCATAACAGCTGCGAATGCAAGACCGTCTTCTTCACAACGACGAGTTAGATCCGCTTCTAGTGCTTCGATCATACCGTCTACTTGCTCAAGAGTCGCAAGCTCAACTTGGCCAACCACAACATCACGGCCGTTGAACGGGTAACCCTTAAGGTCTTTTTCAACAAGCTCTGCTGCAGACAAACCTTCAATGTTTGTTTTTGCAATCAATAGCTCTTTGATAAATGTGTCTAGGTCAGTCACACCGGCAATTTCTGCAAGCTCTGCGACTGCGTCTCTATCTTTTTGAGTACACGTTGGCGAGGCAAAACCTACTGTGTCTGACAAAATTGCAGACATCATAAGCTTAGCGATTTGCTCAGAAATCGCGTGGCCTTCAATTTTGTACATGTTAAACAATACAGTGTTAGTACAACCAACAGGCCAGATCCAAGCTTCCATTGGGTTTACTGTCATCACATCACCCAAACGGTGGTGATCAACAATACCTAGGATTTCAGCATCCGCAACGTCATCAGGTGCCTGAGCCAGATCAGAGTAATCTACTAGCCAGATTTTCTCACCAGCAACAGAAGTACAAAGCTCAGGCGTTGGTGCGCCAGCGACTTCAAGAATGTGCTGAGTTTCGCGGTTGATCTCGCCTTGACGAATTGGCTTAGCTTCTAAACCACGAGCTTTCAACAACTCCGTTGCTACAAGTGCGCTACAAATGCTATCGCTATCTGGGTTTTTATGACCAACAACTAGAATCATTTTTCTTCCTATACAATTCATTATTTTGGCCGACATTATCGACCTTGTTAAATTCTCAACCCTATATTTTACTGGATTTTTGCAATTTGTCATTCGTTGAACATCAATTCCCCGTGCGACTTTTGTCAAAATTGCCTCAAATCGTCGAGAAACAAGTTATTAGCCTCGCAAAAAAGTGTAAACATTTCTAAAAGAACTTATTGATAATAATTCTCATTTGCATATAATGAGAATTATTCGCATTGCTTTGGGGTTAACATGCCGTACATTCTTTCTATGTTTCGATCGAATACGTTTCCGATAAATCAGTTCAAGCTTTCTCATAAGCGGCTTCTTTTACCGGTCGCACTCATCGCATTGATTGCCTCAGGAACCACAAGAGAGGTTACCGTTGCAACCTTGTCTGATGCCTTTTGGGCGGTTTCTAGCTATGTTGCTTTTACTTTAGTGATCTACCATTACTTGTCACTCTGGATAAACAAAAATAACCCCGTGACCAAACTCTATAATGGTTCACGTACTTATCAGGTTCTATTTGCATCTTTACTTGGAGCCTTGCCTGGTTGTGGTGGTGCCATTGTCGTCACAACCCAGTTTATTAGCGGACGGGTCGGGTTTGGTGCCATTGTCGCCGTTTTAACCTCCACGATGGGTGACGCCGCTTTCTTGTTATTGGCCAGTCAACCAAGTACAGGGCTAGGCGTAATTGCCATCGGAATTGTCGTTGGTTTTGTATCCGGGTTGATCGTCAACAAGATCCACAAAGATGATTTTTTACGTCCAGAGATAAAATCGGTATCGGACTCTGTCATTCGCTCATGTGGTAAAGAAACTGAAAGTCATTCCGCGATGGAAAACAAAGCCATCAATTTACAGGGTCTGTTTTGGAAAGTTCTGATCGTTCCTGCCACCGTCATTGCAGTATTAGGTTCATTTCAAGTTGACGTCAACCAGCTAGCTTCTTTACCAGACAACACCATTGAATGGGCCGGCTGTCTGTTTGCCATTGCATCAATGTTGCTTTGGTCCCTAACCAAAGAAATCGAAGATTATCGCTCTACCGTATCGGAAGATAACAAGTGTGTCTCTTCTCACCCGATTCAAAAAGCCGCGCAAGATACTAACTTCGTCAGTGCGTGGGTGATAGTGGCATTTTTGGCCTTTGAACTGACCACCTTCTTCACTCAAATTAATCTGCAAGAAACGTTTTCGGGTTGGGGAGCCTACATGCCGCTTGTGGGGTTAGCGGTTGGATTGTTGCCTGGTTGTGGGCCGCAAATACTGGTTACTAGCATGTATTTAACTGGCGCCGTTCCGTTTTCTACTCAAATTGCCAATGCCATATCCAATGATGGGGATGCCTTATTCCCGGCCATCGCTCTCGCACCAAAAGCGGCGTTAGCGGCCACCTTTTATTCTGCTATACCAGCTTTAATTGTTGGTTACGGTTATTACTTTTTGTTCGAAATGTAAAACTAAGAAGGCCCGCTGTTATGTATGTACAACTTGAAGCAATGAGTTTGACAGACCAGTGGGCTTACTTACCATTATCGACCCGTTATATTATTGAAACGGGATCTCATTAGTCGATATCATTTACTGAAATAGTCACCATCTTCTTCTATGCTTTACTATAAAAGATAGGAGTCAGTGATGAACCCATTTGTAGCCCGTTTATGTGTCATGTTGACCATTGCATTCTTGCCAACATCCCTTATTGCCTCTGTAAAACTCCAACTTGCCTATTCGGATGTTGAATCCCACCCTTTTCAGCTTGGTAACGGACGTAAAATACCCAGTGAACCAGGCTTAGCGCTCGATGTAATTAGCCTCGCAACGGAGCAGATAGACGTCGTTCTTGAATACGTTCGCTTTCCCGGGAAGCGTGTATTACACGACATAAAAAAAGGCACGGTCGATGGTGGTTTCATTTTCTCATACAACACAGATCGTGCCGAGTACGCCGAATACCCAATGAAAGATGGGCAACCAGATAGAAGCCGACGCATAGCCACAATCGGCTACTATTTCTATCGGCTAAAAGACAGTACAGACAAAATTGACATCGATACCTTGCGTCAATCAAGGCAGATGGTTGGAGCGCATTTAGGCTATTCGATCGTAAAAGTGCTTAAAGAAAAGGAAATCAACGTCCACGAAGTGAAAACAACGGAGCAGTTGTTTCGAATGCTGCGCTCACATCGCCTAACGACGGTTGCGATTCAAGATACCATCGCCGAGAAGTTTCTAAAGGAAAAGAACTGGACCAACATAGAACGAGTTAGCCCCGCCATCATAACGAAAGACTATTATCTAATTTTTAGCCAGCAATTCATGACGTCAAACCCTGATTTACCGGATCAGATCTGGCAAGCCCTCATTGGCGCACGACAGAGCATTATTCCTGAAAAAAAATAAAATGGCCAAACGCCAAGTACTCTGGAGAAATAGCATAAGCGAATCGATTGCTGTCTTATTTTTTCGATCATCAACCCCAATTTCAACGACAATTGAGGCAACATTGGTTAAGCTTTAGAGCGAAATAGACAATAGGAAAAATTGACATGAGAATTGCTGTTGATGGCGGATCATTTAACGTTGCAATTGAAACAGAGTTTGATGGGCTAATTGCTGACATTTATCAAGAAACCCTAGATCAAGTGAGCTCTAGCGATCTTGCCGTGTTGCGCTTCCTACAAATCATTATCGAAAACAGCGATAACGACGACGCGATTGGTTACGCTGTCTTGGGCTTACTCGGATGGTATAACACAGTAATTGGGCCAGTAAGTGATAAAGACATAGAACTTAACCTACCAAAAATTCTGCCTCACCTTATTAACCCAGCCGGCGATCTCAATGCTAGCTGCGATAACGGACTCAAAACGTTTCTGCATTAAGACACATTAAAACGAAGCATGATTTAGCTTCATAACTAAAATAGCCCGCTATCATTAGCGGGCTATTTATTATTTAGCAGCAATAACCCTTAAGGAAATTATGCTTGAGCATACACTGGTTTGTACTTTTCGAGTTCGGTTCTCATACCTAACACTAAGCTAACACACATTACCAATAAGATAATGGTAAACGGTAAGCCCGTTGATATGGTTCCGGCTTGCAGAGCCTGTATCGCTTCAGTACCGCCGACCCATAATAATACCGCGGCAATGGCGCCTTCTGTCGATGCCCAGAAAATACGTTGAGGTACTGGTGCATCTACCTTGCCACCAGATGTAATACTGTCGATAACCAATGATGCTGAATCTGATGACGTTATGAAAAACACCATGATCAAGATAATCGATAAGAACGAAAGAATTGAACTCATTGGCATCGCTTCATAAGCATAAAATAGTGACAGAGTTAAATCTGATAGACCATTTTGACCCAGTTCGCCGGCTTTGTTCACGACCTGATCAATTGCCATACCGCCAAATGCAGACATCCAAACAAAAGTAATACTCGTCGGAATGACAATAACCGCGGTCACGAATTCTCGAACAGTACGACCACGCGAAACACGAGCGATAAACATGCCAACACAAGGTGACCATGAAATCCATCAAGCCCAGTAAAATACTGTCCAACCGTGCATCCAAGCTTCATCTTCACGACCATGAGGGTTACTCAACGGCAAGATATTTTCAATATACCCTGTCACAGTCAAAAACAACGAATCGAAGAATATGGTTATGCCTGCAGCAATCACGACTAATAATAATGCAAGCGCTGCCAGTAAATTTATATTACTCAATACCTTAACGCCACCGTCGATCCCGCGCACCACAGAGAACACCGCTAGCGTTGTAACAAACAGAATGACACCAAGCTGTAGGTAAATGGTTGCTTCAATACCAAACACGTGGCTAATGCCACTCGCCGCCTGCTGAGCCCCTAACCCTAAAGAAGTGGCTAAACCAAATAACGTCACGAGTACCGCCAATATATCGATAATGTGCCCAAACCAGCCCCAGGTTTTATCACCTAACAGCGGGTAGAAAACGGAACGTATTGATAATGGTAAACCTTTGTTAAAGGCAAAAAACGCCATCGACAGGCCAACTACGGCGTAAATTGCCCACGGGTGAAGACCCCAGTGGAACATCGTCGCACCCAACGCTGCTTTCTTTGCTTCATCGGTAAAAGGTTCGACACCCAGTGGCGTTTCATACCAACCCGTGAAATATGCGACTGGTTCAGCCACGCCCCAGAACATTAAACCGATGCCCATGCCTGCGGCAAATAACATCGCAATCCAAGACATGCCAGAGTGGTCCGGTTTGGCGTCTTTGCCGCCAATACGAATTTTGCCAAATGGAGAGAAGACGATGCCGATACAGAAGATCAAGAAGATATTTCCAGACCACATAAAGAGTGAATCAAAGTTGCCAATGATTTGCCATTTAGCGCCATCTAACGCACTTTTTGCAGTGGAAGGGTCTACAACAAGGAGGGCCACTAAAAAAAGAAGAATGAGACCGGCACTAACGCCGAAGACAGGGTTGTGAACATCAAACCCCCACTTTTGAACATTATCTTGACCGACGGTATAGTCGGTATTTTCTATACTGTATTTATCTGTAGGTTGACTCATAGCCCCTCAAAACGCGAAAACGCGTATAAAAATGAGCCGCTATACTAACCAGTTCTCGAATTTAATTCAGTAATAAATCGCCACTAATTAAATAAAAACACCTTAAATACCAATACCTTAACATCAAACAGTTCAGTTATTAACATAAGTTAAAATAACCAAAAATCAAATAGATGCAAATTATAACTCACAACAAACCATACCAAGGACGGTATCTATTTTCTAAAACACTTTATTTGTAACTAAACTACAAACTTACCGTATAGCACCACTTAAATACGCACCAGAAGATTAAAATGATACCCATAAAAAAATGGCCCACTATCGCTAGTAGGCCATTTGTTAAAAGACTAAATCAGAAACTAACTGACTTCGATCGGTCCACCGAACGAAGTTACTGGCGGTACTGTTCCTGTATATTTCTCAAAGTCAGCCAAGCAAGTATTTGCTGAGGTTGCTTGAGCCAATTCAGAGGTTGGAATGTCCATCGTCAGTGTGTTTGGATCGCCATAAGTACAAATTGCGCCCACTTTTTCGTTCAATGGGCCGTACCATGCGCCTTCTTCAATTCGGATCACGCCTTGTGGGTAACTGTCTGTTACCACAGCACCAGCAAGTAATTGACCACGGTCATTGAACACGCGTACTAGGTCGCCGTCTTTAATGCCTTTTGCTTTTGCATCAACTGGGTTGATATAAACAGGCTCACGACCTTGAACAGCATACGTTGCACGGATTTGCTCAGACTCACACATTTGTGAGTGCAAGCGCTTATCAGGGTGGCAAGATTGCAACCAGAATGGGTGCTTGCTTGAACCCGGACCGCCGTGTGAACGCTCAGTCTTCTCAAACCACATAGGGTGATTCTGACAGTGATCGTAATCCATGCGGCCAATCGTGCGGCTTGAAATTTCAATGAAACCAGACGGTGTTCCCAGTGCATTGATCTCTGGATCTTTACGGAAATCAGCATGACGAACCCAAGGCTTGCCTGTACCGAAGTCCAACACCCCTTTTTCCCAGAACTCATCAAACTCTGGCATGTCGAACTTGCCTTTGTTTGCATTACGACAGTCTGAGTAAAGTGAACGTACCCACTCCATTTCGTCCATACCACGAGTGTATTCTTTATGACGACCGAAACGACGAGACAGCTCAGTAAAGATATCGAAATCGGTACGAGACTGGAACAGTGGGTCGACCAACTTATGCATCGCCAACAAACCACGACCAGAGTAAGAACCCATCACGTCAATATCGTTACGTTCCCACTGAGTACACGCCGGAAGAACGATGTCTGAGAAGCGACAAGTTGCGGTCCATGCAAACTCAACAGTCACCACTGTTTGCAGTTTTTGGAACGCTTTCTTCATCCGGTTACGGTCTTGATGGTGATGCCACGGGTTATTACCCGAAATCACCATCATTTTGTAATCAGGAAGTTTCACCTTGTTGCCGTTATAACGGATCTCTTTTCCTGGCTCTAGCAAGCAATCAATCCAACGAGCAACAGGAATGGTACGGCTGTAACCGTTGAAGTCGCTGTTGTCCCATTTTGGCTTCATGCCTTGGTCTAGGTTTCGTGGGAAACCACCAGGAGCAGCAAAGCCCGTTGATGGAACACCGATACCTGAGTAATGGTGTCCGTAAGAGATGCCACCGCCTGGCAGACCAATTTGGCCCATCATCGCAGCCACAACCGCACCAGCCCAGTAAGGCTGCTCACCATGCTCTTGACGCTGAATACACCAGCCAAATAGCAACTGCGTGCGGCCATTAACCAGCATACGAGCAAAGTCGCGGATCTTGTCGGCTTCTACACCACAGATCTCAGCGGCCCACTCAGGTGTTTTCTCAACTTTGTCTTTTGTCTCGCCTTTCACGTATCCGATGAAGTCATCGAAACCAAGGCAGTACGTTTTAATAAACTCTTTATCGTACAGCTCTTCATTATAGAGCGTGTGTGCCACTGCCATCATAAACGCCACATCAGTCTGCGGGTTGATGTACATGTGGTCGTTGCCTAAGAAGCGCTGAGTTTTGTTTTTCACAGGGTCAACAGAAATAACGTTCACTTTACCTGCAGCTACTTTTTCTTTTAGCTGATCTAGGTATGGGTACGCTTCATGTGTTGCACAGTTCCAACCTACTTGGAGGTTTTTAACTGGATCCGTTGCCCAAAGCACGATGTTGTCACTGTGCTCTAGAATTTCAGACCAAGAGGTACCTTGCGCATACACTTCTGTAGAGCCCAGCACGTAAGGCATGATGGTTTGACCTGCCCCCGTCGAGTAGTCCCCTACTTTGGTGATGAAGTTACCATGCATACCCACAGCACGTTGCATGTGGCTTGTACAACTATGGAATTGACCGGTTTGACGCCAGCCAGTTTGGCCGGCATGCAAAGCCCAAGGACCGTAGTCTTTTTGTACTCGCTCTAACTCACGGTAGAAAAGATCTAACGCTTCATCCCAAGTTACACGTACGAAACGGTTATTACCGCGTGTCTCGCCTGAGTATTTATGCTTTTTAAGCCAATCTAGGCGAACCATTGGGTAACGCACACGTGAAGGGCTATAAATGATGCCCTTAACGCCATTTAGCATTTCTGTTGGATGCGTATCCATTTCTAGTGGCTTGATCTCTTGAACCTTGCCAGCGTAGATGTGGGCGCGGAATGCGCCCCAGTGAGAACCCGACACTTTCCAGGTTCCCGTTGTTTCTGCAGCATTTGCTGAAGCTGAAGCCAATAGGCTAGGACCAATTACTG
Source organism: Vibrio tapetis subsp. tapetis (assembly GCF_900233005.1). Lineage (NCBI taxonomy): Bacteria > Pseudomonadati > Pseudomonadota > Gammaproteobacteria > Vibrionales > Vibrionaceae > Vibrio > Vibrio tapetis. The sequence continues at coordinate 319,430 of NZ_LT960611.1, read as the reverse complement.
ACGCCGCACTGGTCGTTGCTACACCTTTAAGAAAACTTCTTCGTGTAATAGACATTAATTATACTCCGTGTGACGTTTAGTGATCGCCTTCAGCAAAATCTGAAGAGTGTTTTTGTAGATACTTAAGCACAAGCGCTTCACTATCCCTGTCAAAGTTTACGAATGCCAACATACCGTTAAACATGCCCGGCCAACCATTTGCGGTGAAGTGAGCTTCAGCAGGTTGTGTGTGACAAACAGAACAGTTTGTTTGGTACGCTTGACCTGCTTTTTCCCAGATTGGCGTTACGTCAGCTAACATCGCTTCTTTCTTCATCCAAAGCTTGGTCGAAACACGCTGCCAAGGTAGACCCGTTAGGTCGTCTTCTTTGGTTTCAAATGTTTGCACCATTTCTTCGTTGATTGCGGTGTCTTTGAGTAGTGAACCAACTGGGATATTCAACCCAAAGTCTTCTTGGATTACACGACCAAAACCTTTCGCTTTACGCCAACCAGCAATCTCAATTTGTACTGCGTCGCCTTTTTCATCCACAATTTTAACGGTTGATGCAGGGTTCAGAAAACCCGCTTCTACTGTCATGCCCGCATCTTCATACATAGGAAGGTGACGTACACTCGTTAGGCTGTTGCCTGCAGAATAATCGGTATTTGAAGCAAGTTGCTCAAGCTCACCAATCATGCCGCCAGAGCTGTCCATGTTTTTCGGTAAGTTATGCGCAATGCCTTTATGACAATCAACACAACTTTGATCACGCTCAGCTGCATTCTTCATTTGAATACGCGCTGTTGGTCGCATGTTGTCAAAGTCCATTGAATCGTAGTTGTGACAGTTTTTACACTCTAGAGATTTGTTGGCAGAAAAACGGTCCCATTCGTGCTTGGCAAGCTCGATACGACGTTCTTCAAATTTCTCTGGTGTGCCTAAGTCGCCAAATACTTGTGCGAATACTTCTTTAGAAGCTTGCATCTTACGTGCGATTTTCGCTGTCCACTCGTGTGGTACGTGACAATCCGGACACGTGGCTCGTACGCCAGAAGTATTCTTCCAGTGCACGGTTTCTTGCAGCTCTACATACACGTTGTCGCGCATGGTATGACAGCTCACACAGAACTCTTCGGTATTTGTCGCTTCTAATGCGGTATTAAAACCACCCCAGAAGATAACACCTGCGATGAACCCACCCATGGTTAACACACCTAAACTGATGTGAACCGCAGGGCGAGTTAACGTTCGCCAAAGTTTTACAATAAACGCTTTCATAATTCGTTCTCTTTATATTATTCGTATAAAATGGGTATTAACCGTGCACACCTGGAGGACCGAGGAAGAATACTTGCATCGCCCAAACGATGAATCCGTACCCACCCACAAAGGCGACACTTAAAACTGGAAAGAGAACTACTGTTATCAGTAAGAATGACTTCCACTCTAGAGAGCGACTGTCTTTCTCCGCTACGTTGTTAACATTACTCATACATTTGCCTGCTATTGAAGTGATTAATTTTTCATATCCCGTCCAAGGACCAGATACACTCACATCTTGTATTGGTAAATTTTAGAACATGACAATTGCATTCATCAATGAATTAGTCAGCTTTAACTCTTGCTGCACAACACTTTTTTGAGCTGACACAGAGTTGTATTTAATTACCATTTCATGTGTAAACATGTGAATAGATGTGAAGAATTGTTATCGTTATGCATCTGTTAATATAGCAGCAAAGTTGTTAACATGAAGCACGTAGTTTGCACCAAGATAACACTTTATGAGTAGAAAAATACGGCGGCAGATCGAGCCTGCGTTTCGGATAATTCCGCTATTTGTTACAAAATTGCTAACAAAAAATCTAAAGAGCAGGTGTCCAAATTTGTACGAAATTTCTCATATATTTGGCTGTTTATCGATATACTGAAAAAAACAAATTCAAAGAGTTAGATATGCAAGAAGCGCTCGATATTGCGTGGTGGCAAATGCTACTATTTAGTACGACCTTACTCGTACCTTACGCACTCAATCGGTTCTACCAGTTAGAGTTGGGAAAGGAAATCTCGATCAGCGTAATTCGCATGGTGTCGCAGTTACTGTTGGTCGGGTTATATCTTGAGTTCGTTTTTACCCTTAATAGCTTATTACTTAATCTGCTTTGGGTATCCGTGATGGTTCTCATTGGTGCCAGTGCTATTCTAGGCAAATCAAAACTGCCAAAAGCAGAACTACTATGGCCTGTCACATTGGGCTTAATTTCTGGGCTATTCCCTCTTATATTAATACTGTGTGTTGCTATCGTACGCCCGACTCCGTATTACAGCGCCCAATACGTTATTCCTCTCTGTGGCATGTTGCTTGGTAACAGTCTTGCGGGCAATATCGTGGCACTACAAAACCTTTATACAGCCTTCCATGAACGTAAAGCTGAATACGAAGGCGCTCTGTCACTCGGCGCTTCTTCAACCTACGCCAGTGCGCCATTTGTAAAAGCCGCAATGCAGAAAGCACTCGCGCCGATTTTAGCTTCTATGAGTACGACAGGCCTTGTCACTTTGCCAGGTATGATGACAGGGCAAATCTTAGGAGGGGCAAGTCCGATCATTGCTATCAAGTATCAACTGCTCATCCTTATTGCCATTTTCGTAATGCTAACTGTGTCCGTTACTATTTCACTGCAGCTGTGCCTGAGACGGAGCATAACTAAAGAAGGAAGAGTTCGGATTCTGCCTTACAATGACTAACCATCATCAAGCAAAGTCTTGCAATAAAATCAGTTTGATTGTTTTTTAATCGACAATAGATTGGGACGACGGCCATCGAGCGCAACATCGCTTAGTAACATTTAACTTCCAATCATTTGATATAGAAACTCGAAACCAACATCACCCCCCTCTTCAGTCTATTGATTAAATACAATACTATTCAATAAGTTAAGGGGGAAATAACCAGTTAAAAGATTAACTAAATTGTCAAACCAAAACCAAATAATCAACTGGTTGCATTTGATTTACTAGAATGACCTCATACCTTATCTTAGTTATTTGCTCAGTTAACATCGCTTTTGCTCGCCCATCGCTCATATCCAATCGACTGTTAACTAGGTTATCCACAGAAATTGTGGATAACCTTATGCAGATACAATATGTTAGCGAAAACTAATTATGAAAAAGCCCCACATCGGCGGGGCTTTCAGTTAATCGAATAGATTGCACGTTCTAAAGAGAAGCGCTAATCACGAGTTCAACGACTCATTCGATTAATCTCGCAAGTAGATGAGCCAATAAGCCATGCCGACAAAGACGCCACCGCCAATGATATTACCAAGCGTCACTGGGATCAGATTATTGAGAACAAACCCCATCATATTCAAGTCAGTAAAATCGGCGGCATTCGCCCCTGTCATTTGCCAAAACTCAGGTGAGGCAAAATTCTTTATTCCGATGGCCATTGGTACTTGGAACATGTTCGCAATGCAGTGCTCAAATCCAGCAGAGACAAACATAGCGACTGGCAAAACCAACACCACAATTTTATCGGTCAACGTTCTGCCGCTGAACGTCATCCAAACACCAATACACACGAGAACGTTGCACATAATGCCTAACGCTACTGCCTGCCAAAACCCGTGGTGTAATTTGTGCTGAGCGATATGCATAGTATTAATACCGACTTGACCACTATCAAACATGTACTGTTTCGCTGTAAGCATCAAACCTACTAGCAAAATCGCGCCAACCATATTACCGAAATAGACAATCGCCCAGTGCTTAACTAAGTTTTTCCAACTGATCTTGCCACTTGCTCGGGCGACCAACGTAAGAACTGAGCTTGTGAAAAGCTCTCCGCCAGTAATAATAACTAACACTAAACCTAAGCTAAACGCGATACCACCAATGAACCGGGTAAAGCCCCAAGGTAAATCTTCAGCACCCGTGGTGATCGTCGTATAAAAGAGAAAGGCAATGCCAATATGCAGGCCTGCAGTAATGGCAAGCAAAAAGGCTTTCATCGGATCTTTGGTCGCTTTGCCAACGCCAATTTCAGCGGCGCGTTCGGCCATTTGAGGAGGTAAGAGTGAGTCAAATTGGTTCATGTTCATGGGGTAACGTTGTAGGTGCATTGAGTAATTCGCAGGATATTCGCTCCGTTCCCCCTTTTATTCAAGTGGTTTTTTAGTGTTTACTGAAAATGTTTTAAATGAGACATAAAGCGAAACGAGATCCCACATAACCCTTAACGTAATGATAAAAAAAGCACCCATTTCGAGTGCTTTCCTTAACTTAACCTCAATTTAATCTACCTAGCTTTCGGGATTAGTGATTTCAAGTTTCGTTTTTTCCGATTGGTCGCTAATTTCATTGAGAGGTTCATTAACCGTTTTCGTTGCACTTTCACTGCTTTCCACCGATTTAGCTTCAGGCATGACAGACGATTCATCCGCATCTTTAGGCGCTTGGAGTTGTTGTTTGTAATTTACTATCAATTCTTCCAAGCTCGCTATGTGTGATTCAGTACGAGCCAATTGTTTGTTGAGCGAAGCTTGCTGCTCTTTTTCTTGGGCGAGCACCTCGTTATGTTTCGCCACCTGCTCTTTCATTGTCTCGTGTTGCTCATTCAAAGTTGCAATCTTGCCTTCTAGTTCAGCCGTGCTATTTTCACTATGCAGTTGCTTAATCGCATCAACAATTAACTCGGTTTGAACTCGTAATGGTTGATCTCGAAAGTCAGAACCATCAATCGATTTAGATATGGTCAGTAACTTCCCTTCAAACTCCAAAATAATCGGCTCAAATTTTTCGTCATCCACGTTGGCCAATAGCTTCACCTCAGCGGCGGTATTTTTGACATGATCGATTTCAAACTGAGCACTCGCAACCGCTTCAGAGATAATTTTCAGATCGCGAGTATTTGCCTTAACCGTATTTTCAGCCACACTGACTTCCGCTTTCGCTTTTGCATAACTAATGGCAGCCACTCGGTTAAACCCTTCGCTACGTAGCTTACTGAGCTGCTTACTTAGCGGAGTAACAAACTCTTTGAGAACAACTTTTTGCTCCAATCCTTTTGCTTTAGTTAAGAACTTAACTTGGCTAGTTTGCGCATCATCCAAGTCTCCATCTTCAACTTCTTCATATAGCCCCTGATACGAACGTGTTACTGAAGCATATTCACTGCTGTACGCTTTTTTAGCGTCGATCTTATCTAAGTAGGCCATCTGAGCGATCGAGTCCGCTAAAAGTACATCTGCCGTTTCTTTTAATGCCAATAGTACTTTATGATTTTTTTCGACGACGCCAAGACGCTCAGTAAAGTTCTCTGCATAGGTTCCTGAAGAAAAAACAGAGTAGCTCTCGGTCGCTTTCGCAGGGTCAACCGCTACGTCTTCATAGATTTCCACCGCTTCTTCCCACGATTCAAGAAGTTCACTATACAAATCGGGTGAATAGAGCTTTAAGGACTCAGAGCCTTTCAAGGTCGCTAACCATGTTTCATAATTGGATTTAGCCTGCTCATAAATGGCATAGGAGTCTGCTTTAGACTCTTGATTTGTAACGCCAACCTCTTTAGGTTTATCTGATGTACTCTGACAGCCAGCCAAGCCAAGTAAAGCCGTCATCACCAACGTTGTGCGTGCTAATTTCATATCCGTTCCATCATTATTGTATTTATCTCCATTCATGGATAAGCCTCAAAGCATTTACTTAACCCATGACACTACTATTAACTATAAATAACTTTAATGATAATCACTTGTTTTATTAGCTCAAAAATACAGAAGATTGAACAACGCCAAGCATTCCTAGCTAATCTATTGATCTTGCTCAAGTGTACTAAAAAGCGTCAATTTGACCCGATGTAACACTTCTTGACACTTATTGTTGTTCCGAGCGGTTTTGCGTTTTATGGTGTTCAAAACTCATTTGTTTGATTTAAGGAAAACAAAGATGAAATTTAATCAAGAACACATCGCTGAACTAAACCTGTTGCTTCAGTTCGACCTAAGCAGCGCTGCTACTGGCATTAAAGTACATAATGAAGCAGCTGAAGACGTTCGTAACGCCGTCGCCAGACTCTTTGCGAAAGGGCTGTGCACAAAAACAGATGGTGGTTACCTCACCGACGAAGGCATTGAAGTAGCGGAACACGCAGAAAAAGTACTACGAGTACTATCAGCTTAAACGTTATCTTTTTCAAAACTAAGTGCTTAGGAATTGAATGATTAAGAATTAGGTACTTAAGCATTAAGTACCTAAGAATTGAGACTCACTTCATGAACAAAAAAGTACTCATCGTTGGAGCTGGCTGGTTAGGATTACCACTTGCACTGCAATTACAAAAATCAGGCTACCTCGTAGCGGTCACTAAAACATCTCAGGAAAGCCTAGAACCTCTTCTTGCCAGTTCACTAATCGGCTATGTTTGTAAGCTCACCAATGATGCTCCCACACAAAGCACAACACCTTCAGCACTGGATCGTATTCTTCTCGATTTCAGCCCAGACATCGTCATTGGCAGCTTTCCGCCTGGCTTTCGCTCAGGAAACGGCGGCGCTTATGAGCAACAATGGAAAACTCTAGCCCAGTCCGTAAAACGCGCGAAACCTTCAAAACTCATCATGATCAGTTCTAGTACGGTATATCCGTCACTGCCAGATATCATGACAGAGGACAGGGCTACGTTAGCACTTGCATCAAACAACGCTCACTTTTCAGATAAAGCCAGAATAATGCTAAAAGCTGAACAACACGTTATAGACAGTGATCTAGACTATTGCGTAGTACGTTGTTCGGGGCTTTTTGGTCCAAATCGTCACCCCGCTCGATTTGTCAGCAAACTAAAAGCCGTTAGCCGTTCTGCACCAGCAAACATGCTTCATTTGTACGATGCCATTGGCGCGACTCAATTCGCCTTAGAGCATGTAAACCGAGAAGTTGTTAATGCGACGACTCCCCACTCGGTTGATAAAGCTCAATTTTATCAAGCCGCAATCAATGACACTGATCTTGATCTAGCCATGCCTCTCATTGTAGATGAAGCAAACAAAACCATCAGCGCAGATAAACTTCTTGGCTTGGGTTATCAATTCAATTACCCATCCGTTCTTGATGCCTTTAATTCGTAATAATAAGTGTTCTTTTGCTCTTTAGGATTATCACTGTTCACATTCATTTCCCACACTAGGGCTACTTATGTCTTTATACCAAAATATCAACACGCTTTGGCAATACATGCGGCTAGACCATCAACCCGAGAAGTCAGATTGTATTTTCTGCATGTGCAGTAACGACATTCGGGTAGCGGAATATGCAGCGAAACTCTACCTTGAAGGCTATGCGCCTAAATTGGTTTTTTCTGGTGGCATTGGTCGGTTTACTGAAGGGTTATTTAATAGCTCTGAAGCGGAAGCTTTCGCTCAAGTCGCGAGTGATATTGGCGTTCCATCCGAAGACATGATTCTTGAAACTGAGTCGACTAATTCTGGGGAAAATATCCTGTATACGGCTGCGTTGTTCGAGCAGTTAGCTTACCAACCAAAGCACTTTATTTTGGTACAAAAACCCTATATGGCACGCCGAGCTTTCGCTACTTTTGCAAAGCAGTGGCCAAACACCTTTAGCAACGTCGTCTCTTGCTCACCCAATTTGTCTTTTAGTAACTATTTTAATGAATCTCTGCCCAGTGATTTAGTGATCTCGGCATTATTGCAAGATTTCGAGCGTATTCGCGATTACCCAGAAAAAGGATTTCAAATCCGACAAGAAATTCCGCGTGAAGTCACTGAATCTTATGCCGTAATTTCTAAGGCGCTCTTAAACGGACAGTAATATAGACAGCCGTACTGACTAAAATCGTATTCGCATTTAGTGATGCAACGCCCAAAAAAATACAAAATAAGTTGAAAGTTCTACATCGTATCATTATAGTGGTTTTCAGATAACGTATTCTGAAGATAAGGTAATATGATGAACAAAAATTTGTTAGCTGTACTCGTAGGTATTGGCCTGTCATTTGGCACAACTGCCGCTGAATTTGCCCCTGCCGACCAAGAGTTTTTGGGGCATTCTGCACAAATGACCATCACTCCAGAAAACTGGGATTCAGCCGAATACGCTGCAACCAGCTTTCCTAATGCCTATAAATACACCAATCATTACCACATTTCTCGCGGCCTACTAGGAAGTGAAGAACCGACATTGTCTCCAGAAGTTTTAGAGCAAGGTTCGCAGTTAGACTTTGATGCTATCCAAGTTACGGACGTCAACGACTCTATGTCATTGAATACTTTTTTGCGTGATCGTCTTAAAAACCACTCAATGGTTGTACTAAAAGATAACAAAATCATGCACGAACATTACTGGAACAATATGGATGAGCATTCGACTCATCTTGATATGTCTGTAACTAAATCGTTTACATCAATGTTGGCTGCTATTGCCGTCGCTGAAGGTAAGCTAGATATGAGCAAAAAGGTTATCGACTATTTGCCTGAGCTTAAAAATACCGCATGGGAAAGCGCAACGGTTCAAGAAGTTGCGGACATGCGTACCTCTTTAACCATCGTAGCGACGCCTCATAAATCTTGGGATGACCGCATGACTCGTTCTCAAAGTTGGAACGGTGACGAGTCAAAAGCATTCCCGAACGGCGTTGCAGACTACATGCAACTTGTGAAAGAAGTTTCTGCACCAATGGGCAGCAAATACAGCTACCAATGCATCAACACTGAAGTACTAGGTAAAGTTGTAGAAAAAGCAACGGGCGAAAACCTAGCGGATTACTTAGAAAGCCGCATTTGGAAAAAAGTAGGCATGGAGAATGATGCTTATTTCATGTCCGATGCTACGGGCTTTCCAGTTGCCTCAGGTGGCCTAAACGCGACAACCAAAGACCTAGCTCGCATGGGTAAAGTACTGCTCAATAATGGTAAGAACTACGTCGGCGAAGAAGTGATCCCTGAGAAATTCATCGATGGTTTACTCGAAGGTAATGATGAAGTACGTTCTGCTTGGAAGAAAAGTAAAGAAGCAGCACTAGCGGATGGTTGGTATAAAGACCAATTCCGCGTTCTACAAATCCCTGGTCGTAAAATCATCGCAATGGTTGGTATTCACGGACAAGTGGTCGCTATGGATAAGGAAACTGGCACGGTTGTCGCTATGAATGGCGGTTACCCACAGACAGAAACGCCACGCATGGCTATCATGATTTTCTACAAAGCGTTGCCTGCTATTTTTGATGCTGTAAATAAAGCATAATTCAGCAATCAGCTCTATTTGAAACCTCCTTCGGGAGGTTTTTTGCATTCTAACGCATCCCATACCAGCGCTTCGTTTATGCCCCTCCCCATCTTGTATAAGTTATTGTATAGTGAGTTCAAATGAATAAATTATGGAGTATACAGTGGAGCAAGTTCAACAAGTTATAGACTATCTACTGTCTAACCAATTGCTACTCACCGGGCTGTTGTTGGTTGCGATGATTCTGACCCGTCAGGTGATTATCATCTTGATTCGGGGGGACGTTAACTTTTTATCCCTTGAACAAAGAAAATGGATTTCACGCACCAAAAATGGCACGTTTTTCTTTGTCATTATTATGTTATTTGTCGTTTGGCAAGATGAAATCAGTGAATTCGCGCTCTCTTTGACTGCTATTGCCGTTGCTGTTGTTGTTGCCTCTAAAGAGATAATCCTTTGCTTTACTGGCTCTATTCAACGGGCAAGTTCGCGATCATTTAGTATTGGAGATTGGATTGAAGTCGGCCCTACCTGTGGCGAAGTAATTGAACATAACTTAATGGCGACGGTTGTGCAGGAAATCGACCTTCATCATGGGCATTATCACTACACAGGTAAAACAGCCACCTTGCCTAATAGTATCTTCTTCAGTGTTCCGGTAAAAAACTTAAACTTCATGAAGCGTTATGTTTATCATAACTTCGCCATCACGGTTGCTGAATTTCATAATCTTTATCCAATGATTCCTGCGATGTTGGCCAAAATTGATGATCACTGTGAAGACTTCATTGATATTGCGAAGCGATATAATATGGTTATCGAGCGTCATGCCGGTCTCGATTTACCTGGTGCCGAACCCCATATTGAAATAACCACTACCTCTATGGGTGAACAAGTTGTGCATTTTATGCTGTTCTGCCCCACAGAACGTGCTAGCGAATTAGAGCAGCTAATTCGAGAAGACTTTATGAGCTTGTATCATGCTCGCTTTACAGTAAGCAGTACTCCAATACAAACTGCACCTGTCGTTTAACTTGTCGCATCCTGCCATTCGATGAGATGATTCATCGCTCATCGAATGGCACAATATTCACCAACCCGCTAAAACATCCAACCGACACCCAAGTTGAACGACGTTGGATTAGAAACAACGTCATTTGACACTAAGCTTTTCTCTAAACCTGCATTAATCACCAATCTCGGGTTTAAATAAAACCTCGCGCCGCCACCTATGTTAAACCCTAATTTGCTGCTACTTCCTGATGTCGAGTCTGTATCTAAATAACTAATTCCGCCAAGGCCATACAGTGCAAACGATTCAGTAATTCTAAAGCTTGGCCCGCTATTTAATGTCCATAGCATCGAGTCATTTTTTTCCCCGCCGAATAATAAAGAGGTAGTCATTATAAAGTCGGTAGACCCAAAGCCCCCTTGCTGCCCTGTCAAAGAAATACCATTCCAGCTCTTTCCCGACTTGTCTGAAAGTGTCGCATAACCGACTGAATAATCGGCTTTCGCTATTGAAGGAAGAACAGCAACAAGTGTTAGAAGTAGAGCTGACAGCACTGATTTAAAACGCATACCACATACCTTTTTAATATTTTAGTTCATCAAACCATTTGATTTTGAAATACGATACACGACAATAAAACAGTGTACAATTAGAAATTACAACTTTATTTAGAACGACGGATGGTAAAGATAATCTCTGAAAGTTAAGACCTAGAATTGATGAACCAAAAACATCGAGTAGGGTGAGGCGTCTCCGCCTCATCCCTCTCACAGAACCGTACGTACGGACCTCGTATACGGCTCATGCACATTTCCATTCAGCATAATGGCTGAACACATATCCTGTCCTAACGTGTTCAAGATTCACTAATCAAAGGTCGTTAAACCATTGATTTGGCATCGAGTAACTGGCTAATGGACTCGCAGCATTTCTCCAACTATCCATACAGATATACCTGAATGACCCTTCGTAACCTAGCTGTCTTAGCCTGCGGTGGAGTCGGGTCGGTTTTTTCCATAATCGTAATTGGACGCTGCGAAGTCTTCGCCTTAACCACGCGGCCAGTTTCTTAAACTCCCTGTTGGCATTCGCTATTCGAAAGTACTGGCTGAACCCTCTCAGAAGTGGATTCAGTTGTTTAATGACTTCTAACAATGGCTTACCGCCATTGCGTCTTGTCACTCGCTTCAACTTTCCTTTGAACGTCGACATTTTCTTTGGCTGAATACGGCTATAATGGCTACCGATTTCTATTCCAAGGAATTTCACACCTTCGCCGCTGTGCGCTATGTGTGATTTGGTTTCGTTCACCGTTAACTTGAGCTGTTTTTCCAGGACCTTCGTTGCCTGTACTTGCGCATTTTCTGCACCTTTACGGCTGCGACAGAAGATCAGTATGTCGTCGGCATAACGGACTATTCGATGTCCTCGCTTTCGCATCTCTTGATCAAACGCATCCTGATTAATCTACGCCTTGGACAAGGCTTATTACTTCCACCTTGCGAATAACTATTTCGGGATGCTGGCACTCCTCATCAACCATTACGCCACTTTTTCAGGACTGTTTGGATGAGCTCCCGTACCCTACTGTCTGGGGCCTGGTTTCCTTATTGGTTTTTAAAAATAAGCTCCGGGGGCGAAACTTAACAGAAACCCTTTCGATAAATTCTTTATCTCCAAACGTGTTTGATTCCGTTATCGACGGATGGACCCTCCTTCCTTTTTGTTTTTTGGCCTCCGGGCCACACTTTCAAATCGGGTCTTAAACCCAAAAACGGGAAGGGGAAGAAACTGGCCTCTTTCAAAAAATTGGGGGTTTAAAAAAATACTATTATAAAGGTTTGGTGTGAAAAACACTTCCTTTCCCCCAAAAGGGTGGTGGGGGAACCCCCCAAGGATTAATCTCCCCCCCCCCCCCCCCCCCACCTTGGGGTATCAGCCTGCCTCCAACGCGCGCGGCCGGGGCCACCAAAAAAAAGGAGATTGAGGTGGTGGGGGGGGGGCGGGGTGATATACCTCCTCTCATGATGTATGCAACATGCATGTGTTCTACTAAGTTAGTAACTATATACTGGAGAATGGCGTTCGATTGAGGTCAATACCGAATAGCATGAAGTAGCCAAATCAGAAAAAAAGAGCAACAAGCATCATATAGAGTAGTAAATTGAACTAAAAAACTTCTTGTACCACCCGGGCCGGCAATAGTCACCACCAAGGAGGGGGGGGGGGAAAAACCTCTTTCTTCTTAGGAGTGGGGGTTTTAATAATTCTTTTTTAAAACTCTTTGGTAGAAACCTATTTTCCCTTCCTATTCGGAGAACCCAAGAAAAAACCCAACCCCCCCACCCACATTTTTTCCCACCCCCGTTCCACTATTCAGGGGGGGGGGGGGTTTTTGGTTTGTTTTGAGTTTCCGAAAAAAATTGATTTAGGTTTTCCCCTCAAATTTTTGGGGGAGGTTGGTTTGGGTTTTCCCTTTTTTTCCGGGCGCGCCCTTTCCCTTTCCACACTTTTTTTAATCCTTTAAAGAGTCGCTCTTTTTGGAGCAAGTGACCAAATAAACTGTAGTAAACTCTCAACTTTTTCCTTTAGATTGTGTGCCGTGGGGGGACAAATGCTCTCTCACAGTGTTGGTGTATTTCACTCCACTCTCTAGCCTTCTAGCTCAATGGCAATTTACTAGAGTGAGTCAGAGTTACTCCCTTGTACGGTTTCTCGCTTCAGTGCTTTGCTTTCACAAAGACCGAGACGGAATACCTCGATAGCTAATCAACTTGTATACCACTGAAAAAAAAACATCTGCTCATCACAGACTTAAAATGTACTTCATCCCTTCGCAACACCAGATTGCTTTTGGCAAAATGTTGTCCCATCAGACGTGTTACTGATGGTCAGCTCAGTTTTATCCTCCACACCATTACTGGGCTTCACCGGCCGAGCTTTACTCACTACTACGGATTCATCTGCCACCTCGCACCAACATAGATCTTGGCTCTCGCCTTGAGTTTATGCTTCCGACGTTTGCTCGGATGTGGTGTCAGGCTTCCCCAGTTACTGCACTGGCTCCCTGTTAACAATGCCACCCTCAAGCACAATCTAGGTCTGATTGAGTATCGGGCTTCACGCTATTTTGCACGCTTACCCACCTAAATTGCCGAATCAGGTTCACTTTCGTTGTGTACTGTTAACTTCCTATCGCTTCCTTCAAACCCTGCCGTTGGCCAGCAACGCCCTTGCGATTCGGATTATCTTCCCCTCAATCAGGGTGATTTAGGCTTCTTTCAGCCTAATGGGTTTGCCAGCTTCGCTGGGCAAACAAAAAAACCTGCTCTATTGAGCAGGTTTATACCATTTAAACGTAACTAAATATTACTTAACACTGACGAACTCTGGGTAAGCACCAACACCACAATCGTGCATATCCATACCTTCTAGCTCTTCTTCTTCTGTTACTCGAATGCCCATTGTCGCTTTCAAAACAGCCCATACTGCTAAACTTGCACCAAACACCCAAGCAAAGATTACTGCCGCGCCAAGTAGTTGAGCACCAAATGTCGCATCTGCATTGCTGAATGGCACCACCATCAGGCCAAACAAACCACACACACCGTGTACCGAGATAGCGCCAACTGGATCATCAATTTTAATTTTGTCCAGAGCAACAATAGAGAAGACAACCAAGGCACCAGCAGCGACTCCAATACTAACCGCAACCAGTGGGGTTGGAGAGAGCGGGTCAGCGGTAATCGCAACAAGGCCAGCCAAAGCACCGTTCAATACCATGGTTAGGTCAGCTTTACCCCAAGTTGTTTTACACACGAGTAGCGCTGCAATTGCACCTGCTGCTGCTGCTGCGTTCGTATTAAGGAAGATTTGACCGACAGCTGTTGCGTTTTCAAAGTCCGATAACATCAATTGCGAGCCACCGTTGAAGCCAAACCAACCAAACCAAAGGATGAACGTACCAAGCGTAGCAAGTGGCATGTTTGAACCCTGAATCGGGTAAATTTCACCATTTTTTCCGTATTTTCCTTTACGAGCACCCAACAATAGGACACCTGCTAATGCTGCTGAAGCGCCGGCCATATGCACAATACCAGAGCCTGCAAAATCACTGAATCCGGCTTTAGATAAGAAACCACCGCCCCAAGTCCAGTAACCTTCCATTGGATAGATAAACGCCGTTAGAATCGCAGAGAAAATAAGGAATGACCAAAGCTTCATACGCTCAGCAACGGCACCAGATACCACAGACATTGCGGTTGCAACAAAGACGACTTGGAAAAAGAAATCTGACTCTAATGAATGATCAGCACCTTCAGCTTGTGTGCCAATCAATGCGCCAATCGAGGGTAGCCAACCACCTTCACCGTTATCGACATACATAATGTTATAACCGACAATTAAATAAGTAGTACAGGCAATGGCGTATAAACAAAGGTTTTTCGTTAATATTTCAGTGGTGTTTTTTGAACGAACCAAGCCAGCTTCTAGCATGGCAAAGCCCGCAGCCATCCACATAACCAACGCACCGGAAATGAGAAAGAAAAAAGTGTCTAGTGCGTAACGAAGTTCAGTAACCGTTAGTGAAAGTTCCATAGTCTTATCCTCTTATCCTTATAATGCTTCACAGTCCATTTCACCCGTACGGATACGGATGGCTTGGCTTAGGTCATAAACGAAAATCTTTCCGTCACCAATTTTTCCAGTATGTGCAGCTTTGGAAATGGCCTCTACAATTCGATCCACGTTGTCGGCTTGTGTTGCAATTTCTAGTTTAACTTTTGGTAGAAAATCCACTTGGTATTCCGCACCACGGTATAATTCTGTGTGCCCTTTTTGACGACCAAAGCCTTTTACTTCGCTTACCGTCATACCTTCAATACCAACATCTGCAAGCGCTTCTCTCACGTCGTCCAATCTGAAAGGCTTTATAATTGCGTTTATTAGTTTCATAGCTTCCTCACTTAATTTGAATTTCCTTTTCCTTTAATTAGGTAATCCAAGTTACATGCCAACTATTTAACTCATTGTTTTGTATTGATTTACAATTAATACAAAGGTAAAAACAAAAAAAGGCCGCACCAATAAGGTGCAGCCTTTTCACGAAAATGTAGCAATAATGTTAATGCAGTTAGTAGCGCTCTACAAAGGTGCGCCAAGCAGTAATAGCCTGAATCAGATCCTCAAACCCACAAACAGAGATGCTTTCTTCATCGTAAAAGCTCATGGCATCTTCAAGTTCGCTGTCATCTGTCGCAAATAAAAAGTTCGCTTGTACTAACGCTTCGTTCTCTTGTAATACCAAGGTGAGCTCTTCGCCAACTAAACGCCACTCTTGCGCGTTGTCTTTGTGACTGATTAGTTTAGCCAAAATCAGTTCCATCTTAGATGTATCTTTACCCAACTCTTCAATAAACCAACGGCCTAAAACTTCGTGTCCCATAGAGAATCGGACATGATAGCTACCATCTAATGTGTTTTTTTTAAAATCGTAATCCATCGCTATTCTCTTTTTTTAACTTTGCTACACTCAGGCTAATTTACTCGTCATTGTCAGGATCTTTAGGAAAAATGCAACTGAATGCCACCATCGCACGTCGAATCGTCGAAAGAGCCATGAAAATAATCTCACATTCCATCAATGTAATGGACGAACATGGTCGCATTATTGGTTCTGGAGATCCTACTCGCCTGCAACAAAGACACGAAGGGGCAATCTTGGCGCTGAATAATCATCGCACTGTTGAAATTGACGATGCGATGGCTGACAAACTTCAAGGAGTAAAGCCAGGCATTAACCTACCGATTATGTTTCAACAGCACGCTATTGGAGTGGTCGGGATCTCTGGCGCACCGGAATCTATCCGAAACTATGCTGAGTTAGTTAAGATGACCGCTGAACTCATTGTCGAGCAAGCCGACCTAATGGCACAAGTACAATGGAATAAGCGGCATCGAGAAGAATTAGTTCTACAGTTGATTCAAAGCACGCATTTAAACGAAACTCAATTAAACGCCATCGCCCAAAAACTCGAACTAAACCTCGATCAGCCACGCGTTGCCGCTATCGTTAAAGTGGTTCCTAAACATGGTGAAACGCTATCGCTAGAACATTTACAACAGTTGGTGCACTTACTTGAGCACCCCGAGCGAGATAATTTGGTTGGTATTGTTTCGGTTTCCAACAATGAAGTTGTCGTGCTTAAGCCTATCACCTTGACTGATGACGGTTGGTCTCGGAGTAAAGAGCAAACTCGCACCAATCAATTAATCCGCAGGGTAGCAAAAGAAGAAGCGTTTCGCATACGCATTGCACTTGGTGACTACTTTCCAACGATACAGGGTATACGCCATTCCTATCTGAGCGCGAAAGCAACGTTAGAAGCTGCACCACAAACAAAAAATGATGTTTTACACTACCAAGATTATGTTCTGCCAGTATTGCTCGATGGCTTAAAATCTGACCCTTGGCGTTATCAACAACTCCAACAACCCATCCAACCATTACTCGATGCCGATAATAAAGGCGTACTTTTGAAAACCTTACGAGTGTTTTTTGCTCAAAATTGTGATTTAGCTCAAACCTGCCAAGCTCTCCACATCCATAGAAATACTCTACGCTACAGAATAGAAAAGATAGAGAAAATAACCTCCTTATCATTCAGTAACTTAAATGACAAAACTCGTCTTTATTTATCATTCTGTTGCTTTGACAAATAAAGTTACAATTATGCAAATGCACAAAAAAGCACACTTTTACTACTGATACATTTGTCATTCTGCCTAAAGATTCCTACCGATTAACTCAGTACAGTGCAGACAAATCACTCATCTTCAGGGAATAAAAGCATGATAGAAGTATCGACTCTTGGCGCCTTAGCAGCACTTGTTGTTGCTATAAGTCTTATCCTCAAAAAAGTACCACCCGCTTATGGCATGATCATCGGTGCCTTAATTGGCGGGATCGTGGGAGGCGTTTCACTGACCGATACCGTAGGATTAATGATTGGTGGCGCTCAAGGTATTGTGACTGCAGTTTTACGAATTCTAGCAGCAGGTGTATTAGCGGGTGTATTAATTGAATCTGGAGCGGCCACATCCATCGCCGAAACCATCGTTAAAAAAGTTGGCGAAACTCGAGCGCTACTTGCATTGGCTCTCGCCACCATGATTTTGACGGCTGTTGGCGTATTTGTCGATGTTGCCGTCATCACCGTTGCGCCGATTGCATTGGCGATTGCTCATCGTGCCGATCTGTCAAAAATGGCCATCTTACTTGCTATGGTTGGTGGCGGTAAAGCTGGCAACGTCATGTCACCAAACCCAAATGCGATTGCTGCTGCAGATGCATTTAACGTTCCGCTCACGTCAGTCATGGCTGCCGGTATCATCCCCGGTCTCTGCGGACTCATTTTCGCTTATTTCATTGCAAAGAAATTGGTCAACAAAGGCACTAAAGTAAAAGAAAATGAAGTAATCAGTGTCAACAATAGTCGCCTACCTAAATTTGGAGCCGCTATCGTCGCACCACTGGTCGCCATCGCTTTACTCGCACTTCGCCCCATTGCTGGCATTAATGTCGATCCGCTTATCGCACTACCTTTAGGTGGTTTAATGGGAGCACTTGCAATGGGTCGCTTCAAAGATAGTAATCACTTTGCTGTTTCTGGCTTATCGCGTATGGCTCCGGTCGCTGTAATGTTACTTGGTACAGGTACGCTTGCAGGCATCATCGCCAACTCAGGATTAAAGTCAGGCCTAATTGAAGTGTTAACCGCCTCAGGGTTACCATCTTACCTACTGGCTCCGATTTCTGGTGCCATGATGTCTCTAGCTACGGCTTCCACGACAGCGGGTACCGCCGTTGCAGCAAGCGTATTTAGTCACACTATTTTAGAACTTGGTGTTCCTGCATTGGCCGGTGCGGCCATGATTCACGCTGGTGCAACAGTACTTGATCACATGCCACACGGCAGTTTTTTCCATGCCACTGGTGGCGCAGTTCACATGGATATTCGTGAGCGTCTCAAGCTTGTTCCTTACGAATCAGCGGTTGGTCTGATGATCGCCGTTGTTTCGACTCTCATCTTCGGTGTATTCGGCCTGTTCGTTTAAGAGGTTTCTATGAAAATTATTATTGCTCCTGATTCATATAAAGAGAGTTTAACAGCGATGGAAGTCGCAAATGCGATTGAAGCTGGCTTTAAGCAAGTATTACCCCATGCCGACTACATAAAACTGCCGATGGCTGATGGCGGCGAAGGCACCGTTCAATCTTTGGTTGATGCAACGGGAGGGGAAATCATTGAACATAGGGTGACAGGGCCATTAGGCGAACAAGTCTCTGGGTTTTACGGACTGATGGGTGAAGGCAAAACCGCTATCATTGAAATGGCCGCGGCATCAGGCTTGCATTTAGTGCCTGCCTCACAACGAAACCCGTTGCAAACGACAACATTTGGAACTGGTGAGTTAATTAAAGCAGCACTGAACAAAGGCGTAGAACACATTATTGTTGGTATCGGTGGCAGCGCAACCAATGATGGCGGAATTGGCATGGCTCAAGCTCTCGGCGTCCGAATGCTCGATGCTGAAAACAAAGAAATAGGCTATGGAGGCGGAGCCTTAGCTCGATTAGCCACTATCGATATTTCAGAGGTCGACCCTCGCCTTGCGAACATAAAGTTAGAAGTCGCTTGTGATGTGGATAACCCGTTATGCGGTCCTAAGGGAGCTTCTTACATATTTGGCCCACAAAAAGGCGCAACCACTGAAATGATCGTTCAGTTAGACGCTAACCTTTCCCATTATGCTGACGTGATTAAGACTCAACTCGGACGCGACGTAAAAGAAATGGCAGGAGCTGGCGCCGCTGGTGGCCTAGGCGCGGCTCTACTTGGCATATTTAATGCGCAGCTTCGCCCTGGTATTGAGATCGTAATGGATGCCGTTAATTTAAGTAAAGTCGTCGCTGATGCTGATCTCGTTATCACCGGGGAGGGTCGAATCGACAGTCAAACCATTCACGGTAAAACGCCGATTGGTGTTGCACGTACAGCGAAAAAATACCAACTCCCAGTTATTGGAATTGCTGGCTGCCAATCAAACGACTCTCATGTTGTTCATGCCCATGGCATTGATGCGGTTTTCAGTGTTGTACCACGATCGGTTAGCCTAGAAGAAGCTCTGCGTGACGCTGCATTCAATGTTGAAATGACATCTCGTAATGTCGCCGCACTGGTGGCTATGAGCTTGAAGTAATACAACATTCCAGCCATAAAAAAAGCGCTTCAATAATGAAGCGCTTTTTGCCTTTAGTGACCACACTTAACGTTTAAGCTGGCTCTTGGAAAATCACCGTGTCGGCTTTTTCTGTGTATTCGCCCATTTGATGGAAATTTAGGTAGCGATACGTATCCGCAGCGGTTGCATCAATCTGCCTTGCGTACTCAAGGTACTCTTCTTTTGTCGGAATTCGACCTAGAATCGCACCAACGGCAGCTAATTCAGCAGAAGACAAGTAAACATTCGCCCCTGTACCTAAACGGTTCGGGAAGTTACGAGTCGACGTTGACATCACTGTCGCCGCGTCAGCTACACGAGCTTGGTTACCCATACATAATGAACAGCCAGGAGTTTCAATACGAACACCAGCACGGCCGAAGATACCGTAGTAGCCTTCTTCCGTCAGTTGATCTTTATCCATCTTAGTTGGTGGAGCGATCCACAAACGTGTATTCAACTGACCATTAAACTTCTCAAGCAGTTTACCTGCAGCACGGAAGTGGCCAATGTTGGTCATACAAGAACCGATGAATACTTCGTTAATTTCTGTGCCTTGAACATCAGAAAGCAAACGAGCATCGTCTGGATCATTTGGTGCACAAAGAATTGGTTGGTCAATGTCAGCCAAATCGATTTCAATAACGTGCGCGTATTCTGCATCACCATCAGCTTGCATTAGATCAGGCTTCGCTAACCACTCTTCCATACCAGTGACACGACGCTCTAGAGTACGACGATCACCATAACCTTCTGAAATCATCCACTTCAACATGGTGATATTAGAATTTAGGTACTCTTCAATGGACTCTTGAGACAGTTTAACGGTACAACCCGCCGCACTACGCTCTGCTGAAGCATCAGACAGCTCAAAAGCTTGCTCAACACTTAAGTGCTCAACGCCTTCAATTTCTAGTACTCGGCCAGAGAATTCGTTGATTTTACCCGCTTTCTCTACCGTCAGTAAGCCTTGCTTAATGCCGTAATATGGAATCGCATGAACCAAATCACGCAATGTAATGCCTTCTTTCATTTCGCCTTTAAAGCGAACAAGAATAGACTCAGGCATATCCAGAGGCATAACCCCTGTTGCCGCGGCAAACGCAACTAGACCAGAACCCGCAGGGAAAGAAATACCCAGAGGGAAACGAGTGTGCGAATCACC
Source organism: Vibrio tapetis subsp. tapetis (assembly GCF_900233005.1). Taxonomy (NCBI): domain Bacteria; kingdom Pseudomonadati; phylum Pseudomonadota; class Gammaproteobacteria; order Vibrionales; family Vibrionaceae; genus Vibrio; species Vibrio tapetis. Next base: position 298,739 of record NZ_LT960611.1, on the reverse strand, counting down.
ACCTGTACCCACGGTATCAGGAAGCAACATACGGTTTAGCCATGAGTGGATAACACCATCACCAGGGCGAAGTGAAACACCAGCACGATTCATGATGAAATCAGGTAATGTATGGTGCGTGTTTACATCGACAGGTTTAGGGTATGCCGAGGTATGACAGAAAGACTGCATGACTAAATCAGCAGAGAAACCTAAACACGCAAGATCTTTAAGTTCATCACGCGTCATTGGCCCAGTCGTATCTTGAGAGCCAACTGTCGTCATTTTTGGTTCACAGTAAGTGCCAGGGCGAATGCCTTCAACACCACATGCTTTACCGACCATCTTCTGAGCCAGCGTGTAACCTTTGCCAGTATCCGCAACTTCAACAGGACGACGGAAGATTTCAGATGGCTCTAGGTTTAGAGACTGACGAGCGCGGTCAGTGAGACCACGACCAATGATCAGTGGAATACGACCACCAGCACGAACTTCATCGATTAATACGTCGGTTTTCAAACCAAACTCAGCTAAGGTTGCGCCCGTTTCGTGGTCACACACTTTGCCTTCAAATGGATAAACGTCAATCACGTCGCCCATGTTCAGTTTCGTCACATCTACTTCAATTGGCAATGCGCCAGCATCTTCCATTGTGTTGAAGAAGATTGGTGCAATTTTACCACCAAGGACATAACCACCAGCACGTTTGTTTGGTACGAATGGAATATCATCACCCATGAACCACAACACTGAGTTAGTTGCCGATTTACGAGATGAGCCAGTACCAACAACATCACCAACATAGACTAATTGATGACCTTTTTCTTTCAGGCTATCAATTTGCTTAAGTGGACCAATTGAACCCGCTTGCTCAGGTTCGATACCTTCACGCTCATTTTTAAGCATCGCGAGTGCATGAACAGGGATATCTGGACGAGACCATGCATCAGGTGCTGGTGACAAATCATCAGTGTTTGTTTCGCCTGTCACTTTAAAGACAGTAAGAGTGATCTTTTCTTGTAGCTCAGGCTTGGAAAGGAACCATTCGGCGTCAGCCCAAGATTGAAGTACTTGTTTAGCTGAGTCATTACCTGCTTTCGCTTTTTCTTCTACATCGTAGAAAGAGTCAAACATCAGCAAAGTATGAGAAAGGGCTTTAACAGCGATCGGAGCAAGCTGAGCATCATCAAGTAAGCTAATTAAAGACTCAATGTTGTAGCCACCTTGCATCGTACCAAGCAGCTGAGCTGCTTTTTCACGGCTAACCAATGACGAGGTTACTTCACCAGTGGTAATGGCCGTAAGGAAACCCGCTTTTACATAAGCAGCTTCATCAACACCAGGGGGAATGCGATTCTCAAGTAGGTCGAGTAATACTTCGTCCTCGCCTTGAGGTGGATTTTTCAGTAATTCAACAAGTCCTGCGACTTGTTCTGCATCTAGGGGTTTAGGGACAACTCCTTCTGCGGCACGCTCTGCGACGTGTTTACGGTAGGCTTCAAGCACAACTCATTCCTCTCATTGCGGTTTACCCCAGTGTAATGGGCATAAACATCCTTGGAAAACTTGGCTACCTTGCCGGTCTAAAGATGATTTGAGTTTCTTTAAATCAAAATCATCGACAGCGGCAGAGGGCCAAACTGTGGGGTGGAGGATAGCAAATTTAACTTAAAATTAAAATCTCTCCATTTTGACCAACATAGCAATTTACGACTAAAGTTGAATGAAATTTCATAATTGCTGCAACTCTTACCTAATGAATCAGCAAGATAGCAGCAATCGAAATTCAATTTTCCGGTCATTATTCTTTGTTAATTTATAAACTTATCGTTACGAACAACCGCTTTGGCAAACATTACGACTAAAATGAACTTCCGACTATCAAATAAATGGAGTTATAACCATGCTCAGCATGACCCCAAGCTAAAACAATAGGACCGACGGGCGATGCAACTCCTGCAAACAGAGAACCCGCAAGATAAATAGGCGCATCTTCTAACTGAACGTCCTCACCCGACCAAACGCCACCATATTCTACGGACGCCCCTAAATAGAGCGGTGATTTAAACAACCCAAAGTCGTTGTCAAACCAGCGATAACGATAAACCATGCTACTAAAGAGCTTGTTTTGACCGATCAAACTATTACGGGGGATTCCCGACAAATTCAAAAAACCTCCTAAGTTTCTCGGCTCAATGGGTAATGATGAAGATTGGCTATGAACAACTTCATACTCCAACTGCCCGACTAATGAGTGACGTTTATAACTGTTTGCAGAGACAAACTTAGACACAACCTCATGCACGGTGTCTTTGCTACTATCAATCACTTCGCCTTCATTTACCGTATCTTGACTATTGAAGTACTCTAGATTGATATAGCTACCGCGAGTAGGAAAGTTGAGATCATCCAGTGAGTCATATCGATATCGAGCGAATGCACCAAGGCGGGTAAAATCCCCAGAACCGGCATACGGTAATGACGTCACTTGCAAATTGCCATTCACATAACGAACGCCAGCTCTTAGTTCCTGCATCGCGGAAAAATTAGCACCAAGACTGGATTCAATCTTGTACTGACGATAGGTCATCGGAATGTAGTTTTGGCTATCATCGATCGATCCAGCCAAACCATTACCATCATTAGCAGAGCTCCATGGGAAGTTTCTGACAGTATTGCTATAAGAAGCGATGGTTGAAGAAAAGATATCACGGTCGATTATGAGTGGAGTAAAAAATTCACCCTCAATCAACTTGTCTGAACCCATTTCTAAGTTAAGTAAGAACTCACCACCACGACTATTTAAAGCCGTAAAGTTGGTACTGACTCCGAACCCATACTGACTCCTTGTTTGAAAGTCGTCTTCTAAGAAAAAACGAAAATCAATGAAGTTAGGCCCCCACTCCTTTTCGTTTACATCAATCACCAATGTGGTTTGGTCTTGATCTTTCTCATAGCGATATGAAATGGTTTCAAAACGGTCAAGGGCATATAAAGCATCAATACGACGCTCTATCTCTTCCATGCTCAAGCGTTCTCCGGTCTCTAATGCCAGATAGCTCTTAATCAAAGAGTCACGATAACGTGAGCCATTATTAATTTGAATGGTATCGACAACCAGCTCATCACCATACTCCAACTTCACCCTAGCTTGCTGTTTATGATCGATATAGCGTTGGAACTGAGCACTGGTAACGACGAAATCTTCCAATTGTTTTTTGGACTGCATAGCGGAAACATAACCCACTTCGTAGGCTTCAATCATTCTGTCAAATTCTGTGGTTTCCATGTCGCCAACAAGAGGCGTTAGTAACACATCGTCGTCGGTTAACAAGTCAGATTGTTTTTCGGTACTGCGGCGCACCATATAATTAGATAGCTGATCGCCAACGGTTAAAAATGATTTTAATTCGTCTTCTTTTTTGTAATCCGTACTGATATCAACAGCGATAATGAGGTCTGCCCCCATTTCTCGCGCTAACTCGACGGGCATGTTATTGGTCACACCGCCATCAACCAGCAGTCGGTCTCCGACTTTGTAGGGTGGCAACGCGCCAGGCACGGACATACTTGCCATCATCGCATCAATTAAATAGCCCTTTTCAAGCACTACGGGCTCAAGTTTAACAATGTCTGTCGCGACGGCGCGATAACGAACAGCAAGATCATCGAAAGAGCTCATCGGTGGTAAATTACCCGCCGACTCCCGCAATAAACCCAGCATATTCTGGCCTTGAACCACTCCTTTTGGCGCAGTAAATTCGAACCCCCGAATCCCGAGATCAGTATTTATTTGATAATGGTCATTCATGTCTTTGTCTCGAATGCTCTTATCGCTTCTTGCTACTCTATCCCGATAACCGCTATTCCAATCAACGGTATCAATCAAGCTTTCGATTTCATCCGCAGACATACCCGTTGCGTACAAACCACCAACAAAGGCGCCCATGCTGGTACCTGTAACGATATCGATGGGTATATGCAGTTCTTCTAAGGCTTTTAGAACGCCAATATGCGCCGCACCTTTTGCGCCGCCACCAGCTAATACTAATGCAATCGTCGGTCTGTCTTGTGAAGCGCTGCTGATGTTATTCGCAACTTGCTTTTCCGTTTGTATCGGCTCAGAAAAAGCACTCAACGAAAGTAGAGATCCCATCATGACCACGCCGATTCTAGCTATCCATTTCACGATATGAAACTCCATTTATTATCAGTATTATTAAGACAAAATATGATGAAACGCCCTACCAATCCAGCAATTTATTTAACCATTGCAAGGGTTTATTATCACAAGCTTGTTTGATGTTCCCTTCTATGTCCCACATTGGCAAGCGTAAGTCGTTACCACAATCTACTTTTAACCCGCCAGAAGCTTGTGTTTTAAAACCTAATGTCGTGACTTGTTGTGGCCACGGCAAAATCAGTTTTTCCGGTGCTCGGTTAGTGAGGTACTGATGGTAAACGCGCAAAGCACCGCTAGCGCCGGTCAGTTGGGTCGGTTTATTGTCATCTCTACCCACCCAGATGGTTACAACTTCGCGCCCATCCACACCAACAAACCAACTATCACGGGTGTCGTTACTCGTGCCTGTTTTACCCGCTAACGCCGCCCATGAAAATTTTTGTTGCAAATAGCGACCGGTACCTTGAGCCACTGCGGTTTTCATTGCATATGTGGTTAACCAAGCGGCTTGCTGAGGGACCGTTTGTGAAACCAACGGGATGGACCGATAAATCACTTCGCCATCGCTATCTTTAACACTACGCAATGCGCTCAATGGCGCTTTCTTACCTGAGTTCGTCAGCGTTTGATACATCTGAGCCACTTGATAAGGAGTAAGAGAAAACGCCCCCAAGAACATGGAAGGCACAGGACGAATTTCTTGTCGATCAACACCCAGCTTTTCAAATGTGTCCATAACCGGCTTTATGCCTAGTTCTAACCCGAGTCGCACAGTCGGTACATTTAGTGAACGCGAAAACGCCATATACAGAGGAACATCACCTCTGAATTTTCTGTCGTAGTTTTTTGGCGCCCATACACTGCCCTTGCTGCCTTTCATGGTAAGAGGTTTATCTTCAAGGGTACTCGCCAAGGTGTATTTCTTAGGTTGACTTAACGCAGTCAAATACACGGCAGGTTTCGCCAGAGAACCGATAGGGCGGCTCGCGTTCAGAGCTCGGTTAAAGCCATCGTATCCTGTTCTTTTCCCCCCCACCATCGCTCGAATTTCACCACTACGGCGATCGACTGCGATTGCTGCCGCTTCTAACCCTTTGCTGGTCTTCAACTCCAACTGTGGGATTTTTCGTTTAACGGCTTTCTCCAGTTCAAACTGAGAAACAGGATCAAGTGAGGTGTACACCTTTAAGCCGGCTTGAGTGCGGAACGCCCCACCTACTTTTTGTTGTAACTCTCGACTTAACTGTTGAAAATACGCGGGCTGCCTGCTTGCGATTTGCGGAGTATCTTGAATATCAAGTGGGCGTGTCACCGCTAACTCATACTCATCTGAAGTCAAAATGTCTTGCTGCATCATTAGGCGCAATACGAGATCACGACGCACTTTCGCCCGTTCAGGATGACGAACCGGGTTGTAATACGATGGGCCTTTCACCATCCCAACGAGTAAGGCTACTTGGTCAATGCGTAACTCTTGAATCGGCTGACCAAAATACAATCGAGATGCTAAACCAAACCCGTGAATCGCTTCACCCCGACTTTGCCCTAGATACACCTCGTTAAGGTAAGCTTCTAAAATACGGTCTTTGCTGTAACGATGATCCAAAATAAGCGCAATATAGGCCTCTCGCACTTTTCGCCACAAAGTACGCTCACGAGACAAGAATAGATTTTTAGCCAACTGTTGCGTTAACGTGCTGCCGCCTTGAACGGTACGCCCCGCTTTCACATTAGCGGCAAGTGCCCGCAAAATGGCGACAGGTGACACCCCATCATGTTGATAAAAATCACGATCTTCGGTAACTAGCAATGCATCAACGAGGACTTCAGGAAATTGTTCGCGTTTGATGAATAAGCGCTGTTCATCGTTATTTTTTTCAAGCATACCGAGCATTTTAGGGTCAATCCTCAAGTACCCCATATCACGCTCTGTTTCTAATGATTCAATCCGCTCAATACCCAGTTTGCTAAAGTGCAACATAACGTGACGGTATGCTTCTGGTCCATCTTCAAACTCAAACTCTCGGCGAATTATTTCCACTTTGGTAGATGAAGATGAGTATTCCCCGGGATGCCTTGGAGAACGTACTTTTCGATAATTCAGTACATCTAATTCATCAGTTAGTTGCTTTAGCGTAACGGGGCTGCCTGGAGCAAGCGTCAATACCCGACCATAAACAACAGTAGGCAATTCAAATAGTTGACCTTCAAAGCGCTGTTTTACATAACTGTCTAAATAAATACCGACAAATATCAATACAGCGACTAACGCTAAGCTGCTCTTCCAAGCTAACCCCCAAATGGTCTTCAGCCATGATCGATTGGCCGCTTTCTTAGGGGTACGTTTGCGTGGCTTTTTTGCCGTCGATTTAGTGGTACTTTTCTTGGCAACGGGCTTTTTTGTCGGTGTTTTTTTTGCTGTTGGCTTTTTCGCAACTAGCTTTTTTACAACAGGCCTATTCGCGATAATCCCATTCGCGACAAGCTTTTGACATGTCGATGTCTTAGGAGGCAGCACCTCATTAACAGGCATTGCTTGGCTTAATTTCTGGCGACTGTTTTTATTAATGATCATGAATTCAACTGTCGTTTAGTTTTAGTTGTTGCTAGGTGATTAGCAGGGTCGTCCGGCCATACATGCTTAGGGTAACGGCCTTTCATTTCTTTTTTTACTTCGTTGTATGCACCTTGCCAAAAGCCGGCTAAATCTTGAGTGATTTGCAAAGGCCTCTGCGCTGGTGAAAGTAACTCTAGTACCACTTTTTTTCGACCTAATGCGATAAGCGGTGAGTCTTGTTCACCAAACACTTCTTGCATTCTCACCGATAAAATAGGCTCATGCTCTGCTTGGTAGCGAATTCTTTTTCGACTTCCTGTTGGCATGGTGTAATGAGTCGGCAACCATTTATCTAGTTCTTGATTGAGCGGCCAGCCCAGGTAAGCATTCAATGCTTGTACCAAATCAATTTTTTTCAGCCCAGCTGCGTTTTTGATGCCAGCCATATAGGGCGTGAGCCAGCGTTCGGTTTGCTCCAGTAAGCCTTGTTTAGAGACATCTGGCCAATCTTGTTCAGGTAACCAATTGACCGCGCATCGAAGTCTTTCTAGTAATGCTGTGCTGGCTTCATTCCACGGCAGTACCGATAAACCTTTTCGTTTTACGTAGTGAGTCAGGGCTTCGGTCATTTGCGCACTGTCTGGCTTGGCTAGCTCTTTGCGGCTCAAAATCAAACCACCAAGCATTACCCGTTGCTCAGCAATTAGGCGGCCTTTCTTGTCATCCCAGTCAACGTAGTCAATGCTGCTTTGCAGTTCTTCTGGTAAATCAGAATGCGTTAATTCACACGCCAGAAATATTTGGCTAGCATCATGATGGTGACGCATCAGATCAGTCACCACGAGATAATCACTGGCGGCCAAGCGTTGGCTATCATCAATTTGAGCCCCATGACCGTTTGCCAGCAAATATTGTCCACCTTGATGACCTTGGTTGTAAACATCACGTGATTGAGCAATGCGATCAGGATAAGCCCAGCTTAAACAGTGCCCGAGCAACGATTGATCCAACGCATTAAGCGCAACGGACGCTGAGCACTTTTGCGACAAGGCTCGTATTCGATGCTCGATACGTTTTTGATGAACATGCCACCCATCAATCAAACGCTGCATACTGGCCTTTAAATCGATTTGTGAACGTTCCGGCTCTTCAATTAATGCAATCGCAGCAAGCGAACAATTGAGCATTTCAACACTCATTGTTTTTGATTTCAACAACATCGCTGCGTGTCTTGGATCAATACCGAGGTGCTGAGCTTGAGTGCCTAATGACGTTAATGCTCTCTTAGAGGTGGTTAAACCAATGCTGTTCAATAATGAAAACGCGCTCGACATGGCGCTCACAGGTGGCGTATCAAGCCAACTAAGCTCAGAGACATCATTCGTGCCCCACTGCAATAACTCCAATGCGAGCGGCGCTAAATCCGTATGCAAAATTTCAGGTTCGGGCACCGCTGGCTGCTGATTTAAATGTGATTCGCTGTAAAGGCGAACACACGTACCGGCCTCTAGACGCCCTGCACGGCCAGCTCGTTGCTCTGCTGAAGATTGTGCAATACTAACTTGCTCTAACTTAGTGACACCGGTTTTCAAATTAAATTTGGCCACGCGTTCAAGGCCTGAGTCCACCACGATGGTGATGCCTTCAATCGTTAAGCTCGTTTCGGCAATATTGGTCGCCAGTACGATTTTTCGTCGACCACGGCTGGCAGGTTGAATCGCCTGTTGCTGCTGGACAGGGCTAAGTTGACCGTACAACGGGCAAATATCGACATCAGGCCATTGGCCGTAAAGATCTTGCTCTACCTGCTTAATACTGGCAACACCGGGTAAGAATGCCAATAACGAACCTTGTTCCGATAACATCAAGTTTGAGATTTGCTTGACCATGCTCGGAACTAAACGATCATTTATTTTCATTGGTGCATAACGAGTTTCAACGGGAAACGCCCGCCCATGAGACTCCACGTAAGCCGCTTCTGGTAACAGGCCTGATAATGCGTGTTCATCTAACGTCGCCGACATGACGAGCAGTGTAAGGTCATCTCTGAGCGCCGCTTGAATTTCCAAGCTAAACGCAAGCGCTGTATCAGCATGAATACTTCGCTCGTGAAACTCATCAAAAATAAGTAATGATACTCCCGTTAACTCAGGGTCTTGTTGGATCATACGAGTCATGATCCCTTCAGTCACAATTTCCAACTGGGTATTGGCACTGACTCTTGATTCTCCCCGAACTCGAAAGCCAACACGCTCGCCCACTTGCTCACCAAGCTGCTTGGCAAGGTAGCAGGCAATATTTTTTGCCGCTAAACGCCTTGGTTCCAGCATGATAATTTTGCCGTCAATCACCCTTTGCTTCAGCAGAGTTAAGGGTAAAAAAGTCGACTTGCCCGCTCCGGGTGCGGCTTTCAAGATAATTTGTTGATGTGAATCTAGCTTTAAAAGCAGTTCTGGTAACACACCTTCAATCGGCAATTGTGACAACGACTAACCCTTGTGATTAAATGAGTAACATCAACCCACATTGTACATAAAAACAGTAATAATATGCACTTTGAACCCATTTTAAAATCCGCCACCCTCATAAAGCGCTATAAACGATTCTTAGCCGATATTGAATTGGAAGATGGCAGCACCCGAACGATTCATTGCGCAAACACTGGTGCGATGACCGGCTGCGCAGAACCGGGTGATACAATTTGGTACTCCACGTCAGATAATCTAAAGCGTAAATATCCAAATAGCTGGGAGCTAACCCAAACGAATCAGGGCGACTTTATTTGCGTAAACACAGCAAAAGCCAATGCTTTGGTTGCAGAAGCGATAAGCCAAAATAGTATAAAGGAGCTAATAGGTTATAATTCTGTACGTGCAGAAGTAAAATACGGCAGTGAAAATAGCCGCATTGATTTTTTACTCGAAAGTGACGATAAGCTAAAATGCTACGTTGAAGTCAAAAGCGTCACGTTATTAAACGAAAATGTTCATGGCTACTTTCCTGACAGTGTGACAACCCGAGGGCAAAAACATCTGCGTGAGCTCACGGAAATGGCCAGAAATGGTCACAGAGCAGTACTTTTTTTTGCAGTATTGCACTCAGGGATTGAAAAAGTCTCCAGCGCACACTATATAGATGCCAACTATTCACAATTATTAATTGAAGCAAAAGAAAATGGTGTTGAGATACTGTGCTACAAGGCACATATATCCAATAGTGAAATGTATCTAAAGCATGATGTTAAATTCATCGATGCCCTATGAAAAATGATGCATTCTTCACAATGGCGACCTCATTGAGAGATGAGAATTTGCCACCGGCTTTTCTTTCTGCTATAGATACCTGCCTTATTTAGCTGCCAAGCAGTTTGAAGGTGTAAGTAGGAGATGCTGTATGCCAGAGAGCAACAAAAGAAAAACGCTAGGCATCCTAGCCATTGCAGGTGTTGAACCGTACCAAGAGAAAGCTGGTGAAGAGTACATGTCACCAGAGCAAACGGCTCACTTTACTAAAATCTTAGAAGCTTGGCGTAACCAGCTTAGGGAAGAAGTTGATCGCACAGTTCATCACATGCAAGATGAAGCGGCTAATTTCCCTGATCCAGTTGACAGAGCTTCTCAAGAAGAAGAATTCAGTCTAGAGCTGCGCAACCGTGACCGCGAGCGTCGTTTGATCAAAAAAATCGAAAAAACATTAAACAAGATTGAAGAAGATGACTTCGGTTTCTGTGACTCTTGTGGTGTTGAAATCGGTATTCGTCGATTAGAAGCTCGCCCAACAGCTGATCTATGTATCGACTGTAAAACACTGGCTGAAATGAAAGAAAAACAAATGCAAGGTTAAATCTCCCTGCGTTAATTAATAAAGTAAAGGGAGCGAAAGCTCCCTTTTTTTTGGTAATTTATGATAAGCACTCCTTATGTTGGGCGTTTCGCCCCATCGCCATCCGGCCCACTGCATTTTGGTTCACTTATAGCTGCTCTTGGCAGTTATTTTGATGCACGATCACAAAATGGCCGCTGGTTAGTCCGCATGGAAGATCTCGACCCGCCAAGAGAAATGGCAGGAGCTGCGGATCTGATCTTGCGTACTCTTGAGGCTTATCAGTTACATTGGGATGATGAAGTTGTTTATCAGAGCACTCGTCACCAGCGCTACCAAGATCAAATCGAACTCTGGTTAAAGACGGGGCAAGCGTATTTTTGCCAATGTACTCGCAAGCAAATAAAAGCCTCTGGGGGTTTTTATAACGGTCGTTGTCGTGACAAAGTGTTAAACAACAATGAACCATATTCAGTTCGGTTACGTATGGATCATCCCGTCACTCAATTTTATGACCAGAAACATAGCCTCACCGCTATCCCTCAAGCATTGGCTGAAGAAGATTTCATCATAAAGCGACGAGATGGCTTATATGCATACAATCTAGCTGTGGTCATTGATGATATTGACCAAGGTATCACGCACATTGTTCGCGGCGCCGACCTGATAGAACCAACAGGTCGTCAAATCAGCCTGTACAAAACGCTTGATTTATCGCCAGTAAACTACTTGCATTTACCGCTTGCAATGGATGCTAACGGGAATAAACTATCGAAGCAAAATCACGCTCAGGGGGTTAATATCATCACCCCTAAAGCGGAATTAGTAGCGGCAATGCAGTTTTTAGGCTTTGATTTACCTATAGATTTTGCTGATTTAACCGTAGAACAAATGGTTTCTTGGGGCGCGACTCATTGGCACCTAACTCAGTTGCCCAATGACATCAATATCACGTCGCCATTCTCAAAACCGACGAGCTAGGCTATTATAGGCCGCTATTTTTGAGCACAAACGTAATCGAGGTGGGCTATTTTAGGTCAAGTTACTCGCTTTTGTCGTCAGTTATTAACGAAGAAAAGCCAACAAGATGGTCGCTCAAACGGAGAAATTACTCTGAAGATTTTTACCCGAGAAGAACATGACATTTCTCGCAGACAAATTAGCGACAACGCACTAAAAGTGCTCTACAGACTGCATAATGCTGGGTTCGATGCGTTCCTAGTAGGTGGTGGTGTGCGCGATCTCTTACTTGGTGAACAACCAAAAGATTTCGACATTGCAACCAATGCAACTCCGGAAGAAGTGAAACAACTTTTCCGTAATTGCCGTCTGATTGGTCGTCGCTTCCGTTTGGCTCATATCATGTTTGGTCGTGATATTATTGAAGTCGCTACGTTCCGTGGCCACCATCAAGAGCCGGCAAAACACGTTTCTGCTCAGTCTAAAGAAGGCATGTTGTTGCGAGACAACGTCTACGGCAGCGTCGATGAAGACGCCGAACGTCGTGACTTCACGATCAATGCCATGTATTACAACATCGCGGATTACAGTATCCACGATTACGCTGGCGGTGTTAAAGACCTCAACGATCGCGTCATTCGCTTGATCGGAGATCCAGAAACCCGCTATCGCGAAGATCCAGTGCGCATGCTTCGAGCTGCAAGGTTTGCCGCCAAGCTTGATATGGAAATTTGTGAAAAAACAGCCGCGCCGATTGTAGAGCTATCACCTCTTTTACGTGATATCCCTTCTGCTCGATTATTTGAAGAGTCGTTAAAACTACTTCAATCAGGCCATGGGCTTAATACTTATTACTTGATGCGTGAATTGAACTTGTTTCAACAGCTTTTCCCGCAACTTGAACAAGATTTCACCCAAGCACAAGACTCTCATGCAGAGCGCATGATTGAGCTTGCACTGGCTTCGACAGATAAACGCATTAAAGAAGGCAAGCGTATTAACCCTGCTTTCATGTTTGCAGCTTTCTTGTGGTATCCGCTTAACCGTGTCGCGCAACAATTAATGGAAGAGCGTAACTTCAACCACTACGACGCCATTATGGAAGCGAGTAATATCGTTCTCGATACACAAGTGAAGTCTATCGCGATCCCTCGTCGCCATACTGCAACCGTTCGCGAAATTTGGCAGCTGCAGCTCCGTCTACCTCGCCGTAGCGGAAAACGAGCATCTCGATTACTAGAGCTTAACAAGTTTAGAGCCGGTTTTGATTTCTTAGAAATGCGTGGTGAAATTGAGCAAGGTGATACCCTAGAGCTTGCTAATTGGTGGGCAACTTACCAAGAAGCTGGACGTAATATGCGTCAAGCTATGGTGACCGACTTAGGGGATTCATCCACAGGTCACCGACGTAAGCGCAACTACCGTAATAAAAAGAGAAAACCACAGTCATGATCACAGCATACATTGCTATTGGTAGTAATCTTGCCGATCCTGTAGAGCAAGCAAAACTCGCAATAGAAGCACTCAAATCCGTGCCTAAGTCGACTTTTGTTAATGCTTCTTCGCTGTACAGCAGCACGCCTATGGGGCCACAAGATCAACCTGATTACATCAATGCGGTTGCTGAAATCACGACAGAATTAACGCCGATGGAACTGCTTGATTGCACACAAGCTATCGAGTTGGAACATGGGCGTGTCCGTAAAGACGAGCGCTGGGGCCCAAGAACCCTAGATCTTGATATTTTGCTTTACGGCGATGAGGTGATCGATACCGAAAGATTAACCATTCCTCATTATGGAATGAAGGTACGAGAGTTTGTTCTTTACCCACTTTCGGAAATCGAACCAAATTTACAACTCCCTGATGGGACTAAGCTGGCGAACCTGCTTAAACAAGTCGATCGTAACGGGCTTAGTATTTGGCACCATGCGCCAAATCCTAGTAAGGAATAAAAATGAAAAACGTATCAATAAACACGCTTATGGCTTGGAAGCAAGAAGGTCGTAAGTTCGCAACATCCACCGCATACGACGCAAGCTTTGCGCAGTTATTTGAAGAAGCTGAAATGCCAGCTCTTCTTGTTGGTGACTCTCTTGGTATGGTACTACAAGGCGAAAGCTCGACCTTGCCAGTATCTATCGACGATGTTGCTTACCACACGCGTTGTGTTCGTGCGGGCAGCCCAAATTGCCTATTATTGGCAGACATGCCTTTCATGACCTACGCAACGCCTGAACAAGCGTGTGAAAACGCAGGTAAATTGATGCAAGCCGGCGCCAATATGGTCAAGCTTGAAGGCGGTCAATGGCTTTGCGATACGGTTCGCATGCTCACTGAACGAGCGGTGCCAGTCTGTGCTCACTTAGGTTTGACACCTCAGTCTGTCAACATCTTCGGTGGCTTTAAAGTTCAAGGGCGTGACGAAGAGCGTGCCGAGCAAATGGTTCAAGATGCCATTGCGCTGCAAAACTCAGGAGCTCAACTATTGGTACTAGAATGCGTTCCCGCTTCTTTGGCAAAACGCATTACTGAAAGCCTAACGATACCCGTCATTGGTATTGGTGCAGGTAACGATACCGACGGCCAGATCTTGGTTATGCATGATATGTTTGGCATTGCAGCCAATTACATGCCGAAATTCTCTAAGAACTTCTTAGCAGAAACTGGAGACATTCGTTCAGCGATTACGAAATACAAGGAAGATGTTAAGAGTCAAACTTTCCCTGGCCCTGAGCACACTTTTAACTAAGGAACCCCGATGCAAACATTTACTGATATTGCTTCTCTTCGAGAGCAGATCAAACAGTGCAAACGCGACGGTCGCCGTATTGCATTTGTGCCAACCATGGGCAATCTGCATGAAGGCCACTTAACCTTAGTGCGTAAAGCTCGTGAACAAGCCGACTTTGTTGTGGTAAGTATTTTTGTTAATCCTATGCAGTTCGAACGTGCGGATGATCTCAATAACTACCCGCGAACCCTTGAGGATGACCTAAGTAAGCTTAATGGCGAGGCGGTGGACTTTGTCTTCACACCAACACCTGAAATCATGTACCCAGAAGGCCTAGATAAACAGTGTTACGTTGAAGTCCCTGGCTTATCTCATATGCTTGAAGGCGCTTCTCGCCCGGGTCATTTCCGCGGTGTGGCAACGATTGTCACTAAGCTATTTAACATCGTTCAACCGGATGTGGCCTGTTTTGGTGATAAAGATTTTCAGCAACTTGCTGTGATCCGCCAAATGGTGATCGACTTAGCGATGGATATTGAAATCATTGGCGTACCAACCGTTCGCGAAATGGATGGCCTTGCTATGAGCTCTCGTAATGGTTTATTGACCATGGACGAACGTCAGAGAGCGCCTGTAGTTGCACGCACTATGCGTTGGATCAGCAGTCAGATTCGTGGTGGTCGTGATGATTACAGCTCGATTATCGAAGATGCAACAGACCAACTTCGTGCAGCGGATCTGCAACCGGATGAAATTTTCATTCGTGACGCAAAAAGCTTACTGCCAATTTCAACTGAATCGACTCAAGCTGTGATTCTTGTGTCGGTATTCTTAGGCCAAGTTCGTTTAATTGATAATCAGATCTTTGATCTGGTCATCGAGAACAAAGAAAACACGGAAGAAGAAAAGAGCGAATAGCCCTTTCTCACTACCAATGAATAGCAAAAAGGGCTACAGATACTCTCTGTAGCCCTTTTTAGTACTTGTAGCATAGACACGTCTTATGCCTTATGCCTTATGCCTTATGCCTTATGCCTTATGCCTTATGCCTTACAAAACTAGCTTCTCAATCCAATGCCTTTCTCTACTAAGTAGTGAGCTATAGCGTATAGAACGAGAATGAATGCACCTAGCACGCCAAACGATGTCGCGATACCAACATCAGAAACACCCAGGAAGCCATAACGAAATGCATTCACCATGTAGACAATGGGATTGATCTTCGAGATACCTTGCCAAAACTCGGGTAGCAAGCTAATTGAGTAAAATACACCACCAAGGTACGTAAGAGGAGTCAAAATAAACGTCGGGATGATAGAGATATCATCGAACGTTTTAGCAAACACCGCATTAATTAACCCACCAAGCGAAAACACCACTGACGTCAAAAAGACCGTTGCGATGATGATTCCCCAATGTTCGACCTGCAGATCAACAAAGAATAACGACACGGTGGTGACAATGGCACCAACCGCAAGGCCACGAGCCACACCGCCCATCACAAAGCCCCAAATAATGATGTAATTCGGTACTGGAGCCACGAGGAGCTCTTCTATATTGCGCTGAAATTTAGCACTAAAGAAAGAGGAGGCAACATTAGAATATGAGTTGGTAATAACCGACATCATAATCAGGCCTGGCACAATGTACTCCATGTAGCTAAAGCCACTCATTTCACCAATTCTCGAACCAATCAGATTACCAAAAATAATGAAATACAAAGTCATGGTTATAGCGGGTGGCACTAAGGTCTGCACCCAAATACGAGTGAATCGATTAATTTCTTTTTGTATCAAACTACAAAAGGCAACCCAATAAACTTGATACATGCCTATGCCTCCTTCTGATCTTGAACAATGCTTACGAACAGCTCTTCAAGACGGTTGGCTTTGTTTCTCATCGATAGCACTTTAATGCCCTTACCCGACAGTTGTTCAAACACTTCGTTAAGACCTTGGTTCTTATTGATTTCAACTTCCAAAGAACCATTTTTAAAACCGACGATGTTGGCGTTAATCAGCTCTGGTGCCTGCGTTACATTTTCTAGATCAAAAATAAACGTCTCGACATCCAGTTTATTAAGTAGCGCTTTCATTGAGGTGTTTTCTATCAACTCACCTTTACTGATTATGCCAATATTACGGCATAACATCTCAGCCTCTTCTAAGTAGTGAGTGGTCAAGATGATCGTTATTCCTTGCTGGTTTATCGTCTGCAAAAACTCCCACATCGAGCGACGCAGCTCAATATCAACCCCTGCAGTGGGCTCATCGAGAATCAATATTTTAGGTTCATGCATCAGGGCACGAGCAATCATTAAGCGTCGCTTCATACCACCAGAAAGATTACGGGCAGGCTCTTTGCGTTTTTCCCACAAATCGAGTTGCGTCAGGTATTTTTGTGCCCGTTGCTTACCAAGCTCTCGGGTAACACCATAATACCCGGCCTGTTGCATGACGATTTGCTCGACGGTTTCAAATTGATTGAAGTTGAATTCTTGTGGAACCAAACCTAAATTTTGTTTGGCCAGCTCTAAGTCTTGGTCAATATCGAAACCAAAAACCTTCACTTGACCAGAAGTCTTATTAACTAAAGATGAGATAATACCAATCGTGGTCGACTTACCGGCGCCGTTTGGGCCCAAAAGCGCGTAAAAATCGCCTTTTTCTACCTGTAAACTGACCCTTTTTAAGGCTTCAAAACCGCCCTTGTACGTTTTTCGCAGCTGCTCAATTTCTAGTGCGTACATAATATAACCGTTATTTTTATTATTTAACGCTTGAACAATGTAGGCTGCGAGCTCGTTTTTCAAGCTATTCGGCTATTTTATTTATTCCTAATACACCTATTCATGAAAAGAACAGGTGCTGAAAGTTAAGTCTCTGTTCTATTTACCCAATGCACAGATGCCGTCAAGGCTTCATAACGACTATTAAACCACTGCTGATCAGGAACAAGCGCCGACACGTTGAGCTTTTCGAGCTGTGCGGTTGTTTGCTCATTTGGACACAACAAAAAGACTTGGCAGTCTGTTTCTAGTGCATCTTTGATTGCGTTTTCTAATGCTAAGCCTACGGTAACATCGATCATAGGCACATCACTCAAGTCCAAAATCATCACTTGATAGTCACCAATACTGGAGTGTTGGCGTGAAATCGCTTTGGAAACGCTGAAGATCATCGGCCCAGATAAGTAGAAGAATAAAACTTGCCCATTTGCACGCTCTAATAATGCTCGCTCGGTATCCGTCAGTGGTACATCGTCTTCATCGGCATCACTAATGGCTTTTACTTGTCTCGCTTGTTCTCGACTCAAACGCTCGATAACCAATATATTCGAAATAAAGACGCCGAGTCCAACCGCAACAATCAAATCCACAAATACCGTTAAGAACATGACGCCATACATGATAAATGTACCCTGCCAGCTGACCTTGTGGGCACGAGAGATAAAACTCCAATCAAGAATATTAAAGCCAACATACACGGCTATACCGGCTAATACTGCCATTGGTATCGGTGCCGTTAAGTCACTAGCCACCAAAACGACTAAAGCCAACACTAATGCCCTGATAACACCAGATAACGGCGAACGAGCCCCAACTTGAATATTAGTCACGGTTCCCATGGTTGCGCCCGCACCAGGGAGCGCACCAAATAAGCCACACAACATATTCGCAACTCCCTGCCCCCTCAGTTCTTTATCTGAGTCATGCTCTTTACGCGTCAATGAATCTGCAATAACAGCGGTTAACAAGGTATCAATGCAACCCAGTGTCCCTAAGACAAGCGCATCAATCAACATGGTGGTCACTAAGTCGGCACTGAACGTCGGCCAAACTAGGCTTGGCAAGCCTGCTGGGATCTCCCCGATTCGACGAATGCTGTCAGTATCAAAGAGTAAAATAGACAATAACGTGACCGCCACCAGCGCAACTAACTGTGCCGGTACATACTTCCGATAGCGCTGAGGAAGAAAAAACAAGATCGCCAGCGTCGTCGCACCAAGTAAAAGCTCAGAAAAACTGATGGCAGAAAACAATTCAGGAAGGTGATTAATAGTGCCAATCACCCCTCCGGAAGGAGAAGCTTGGCCTAGTAATGGCGCAAGTTGAAGAATAATAAGAATCACGCCAATACCAGACATAAAGCCAGATATCACGCTATACGGCATTAAGGTAATGTACTTACCCAACTTGAGGGTACCCAGTATAAACTGGAAGGCACCGGCCATCATGACAACGGTAAAGGTCATCGCTAACCCTGACTCGGGGTACTTAGCGGTCATAGTAGTAAGAACGGCCGTTAAGATAACCGTCATAGGGCCTGTAGGCTCCGAGATAAGGCTAGTAGACCCACCAAACAGTGCAGCGAATAGGCCAACCATTATCGCGCCCCACAAGCCAGCCTCGGCTCCAGCTCCAGATGCGACTCCGAATGCTAATGCCAACGGAAGTGAAATGATCGCAGTCGTTACACCACCAAACAGATCCCCCTTGAGAGTTAAGTCCTTATAACGCCCTTTCATTTCAAGCTCCACAATACTATTTCGAGTCCAGCTAGAGTCTATCATTTAAAAAACAGTGATCGACATATCAATTTTAAAAACACACATTCATTCAGCATACAAATATCAGCTAAAGCCTTGTGGTATAAGCAGAGCTTGATTGATAAAAAAAAGTAATAAAAAGTTTCAATTGGATCGAAAATACTACTCAGACCAGTGACAAACGAATGACAAAACGGCATTTATTTAAAGAGTTCCCCCTTTAGCTTGTGTATAGTGATTGGGATAAAGAGGATAGCTTGATGCCAGATATAAAACAGTTGTTTGCCAATAACACCGCGTGGGCGCAAACAATCAAAGCAGAAAAACCAGAATTTTTCGCAAAGTTAGCAGAGGGGCAACAACCAGAGTATTTGTGGATAGGTTGTTCTGATAGCCGAGTCCCCGCAGAGCGACTTACTGGCTTAGTATCCGGCGAGCTATTTGTTCACCGAAACGTGGCAAACCAAGTCATTCATACGGATCTAAATTGCCTTTCGGTTGTTCAATACGCCGTTGAAGTATTAAAAGTAAAGCACATCATAGTATGTGGTCATTACGGTTGTGGTGGCGTTAATGCCGCGATTGATAACCCTCAACTTGGTTTGATTAATAACTGGCTACTGCATATTCGCGATCTATACCTTAAACACCGTAGCCTTTTTGGCTCGTTACCTCGTGAACAATGGGGTGACAAATTGTGCGAAATTAACGTCGCTGAACAGGTGTACAACCTAGGCAACTCTACAGTAATGCAAAACGCTTGGGAGAAAGGCCAAGACGTGCAGATCCACGGTTGGGTTTACGGTATGGAAGATGGCGTTCTAAACGAGCTAGGCGTTCGATGCCATAGCCGAGAGTCATTGGAAGTCTCTTATCAAGCCGCGATGGCCAAGATATTAACGGTTGAAAACACCATCGATTAAACAAAAAACGCCCACATCATATTGTGGGCGTTTTTATTAGTCCGGCAATAATTGAGCCTACGGTAACGGCACTATTACTCTTGTGGTACCACTTTACCTACGTAAGGTAGGTGACGATAGTTTTGCGCATAATCGATCCCTACACCAACCACAAACTCGTCAGGAATTTCAAAACCGATAAATTTAGCGTCCACTTCGACTTCACGTCGAGACGGCTTATCAAGTAATGTACAAATCTGAATGGAGTTAGGCTCACGAATTTCCAGAATCTCACAGACTTTACTCAGCGTATTACCTGTATCAATGATGTCTTCCACTAGCAGTACGTCTTTGCCTTTAATATCATCATCAAGGTCTTTTAAGATACGTACATCACGAGAACTTTCCATCGCATTACCGTAGCTAGAAGCCGTCATAAAATCGATTTGGTGATTGATTTTAATCGCGCGGGTTAGATCAGCCATAAAGACAAACGAGCCACGCAATAATCCTACTAAAACTAAGTTTTCAGAATTATGGTAGTGCTCTGTGATCTGCTTTCCTAACTCTTCAACACGACTCTGAACTTCACTTTCAGAAATCATGACTTCTACTGTATGTTTCATACCGCTCTCATTATTTGTTAGTAGCTGATTTTACTGCGAAATTAATACTGACTATATAAAATAACAGTAAATTTCGCTCTGATTCATCTATTTTAGCACTGCAAACGCCTTAGGTTAAATTTTTAACTGCGTCATATTTTTTACTACTTAGCACTTTTCTAAGATTGACATGACCATATGCACCATTACACTCATATGTGATACACTTACTTATAAAATAATCATTAAATAAAAAACAACGTCGGCAAGGAAAATAAACATGGATATGGTAACAAAAAGACCAAGGACACGGCTTTCTCCTCAAAAACGAAAAGAACAACTTCATGATATTGCAATTGAAGTGTTTGCACGCAGAGGGATTGGTCGAGGTGGGCACGCAGACATCGCTGAAATAGCACAAGTCTCCGTCGCTACCGTTTTTAATTACTTTCAGACTCGCGAAGATTTAGTCGATGAAGTACTGAACCAAGTAGAGAAGCATTATTCTGAGTTCATTAATAAAAGCATCGATACAGATGCGAGCGCAGAATACAACCTCAATACACTCACCAACAACATCATTAACTCGGCTATTATTGGTGAAAATTGGATGAAAGTATGGTTTGAATGGAGCACTTCTACACGAGACGAAGTCTGGCCATTATTTTTGACTTGCAACGAAAGCAATCAAAAGAAAATGGAGCTAATGTTCGACAATGCGATGGAGAGTGGCGAGATTTGTGACCGCCATAACAGCGCCGATCTAGCAAACTTATTCCACGGCATCTGTTATTCACTTTATGTGCAAGCCAATCGGAACCCTGATGCTCAATACTTAGCAACCGTAAAGGAAAGCTTCCTTTCTATGCTTTGTATTTACAAGCAAAAATAGTATTTTCGATGCTATAGGGCTGATAACCCATTTAAAAATAATCACTTATAAAAGTCGCGCCTTGTGCGCGACTTTTTGTATTTACCACATCTCAAAAATGTAGCCTATATTGAAAGGGACAACGAAAATAACAGGAGTGCATATGAGTCAGACGGCCCTAATTTCAAGACTAAACGAATTACCTCGCTTACAAAAGATTCTTCAAGAGCTATTAGATATGGTCAACCAAGACGATGTCGATTTCGGCCAACTTGCCAATAAAATTGGCATGGAACAAATATTAAGTGCTCGCTTACTTCGTATGGCTAACTCCGCCCATTTTGGCGGAAATAAGACGGTCTCATCGGTCAATGATGCTTTGATTCGGGTGGGCAGCGGCCCTGTAAAAACGCTCGTTGTTGCCTCCGTGCTTTCCAGTGCTTTTCCCAAAGTCCCAAGCTTAGATATGACCGAGTATTGGACCAATACTTTTGAAGTCGCCACGCTGGCTAGCAAAATAGCCATGGCCAGTGGTGTCGAAAATGGTATCGATGCTAATGAAGCATTTACAGCCGCCATTTTACACAACATCGGCGAGCTGATGATCCACACCTTAGCACCTGAAGATGCCCGCACCGTCGCTGATCTAGTTGAAGCAGGACAAGATGAACTCTCAGCACAGCAAGAAGTTCTTGGCACCACAGCGCCTGAACTAGGCGCATTGCTGGCCAAAACATGGAAATTCCCAGATCACATGGTTGGCGCTATCAAACATTACCCGGACTCGCCTCAATCAGCGGAGAAACCAAGACTTGCCGTCGTTTTACATTTTGCCCGGGATATACACGCAAATTGGGATGAACAAGAAGACGACAAGGCGAAAGCGACATTTATTGCGACCCACCAAGATTCTAGAGCACTGATCATATCTTCTGCTGTTCGTGAGTCTATCGATAAAGTTAGAGGCAATGGTGCGGATATGGCAACACAAATGATGGCCGCTTAAACGAGCTCATTCATCTACTGGCCCTTACTCCCTAAACCGGAGTTTCAGACCGAAAAGATCAAAAAAGGCATCCGAAGATGCCTTTTTAAATTCGTTCATAAAAAGTCTAACTTACTTTCTTTTTACTGCTTTCTTATTTGGAAGGTCAGTAATTGAACCCTCAAATACTTCAGCAGCAAGGCCTACTGATTCATGCAACGTTGGGTGAGCATGAATAGTCAGCGCGATGTCTTCTGCATCACAACCCATCTCGATAGCAAGACCGATCTCACCTAGTAGCTCACCACCGTTAGTACCAACGATAGCACCACCAATAACACGATGAGTTTCTTTATCAAAGATAAGCTTAGTCATACCATCAGCACAGTCTGATGCGATAGCACGGCCTGAAGCAGCCCATGGGAATGTTGCAACTTCGTACTTAATGCCTTCGTCTTTCGCTTCACGCTCAGTTTTACCAACCCACGCGACTTCTGGTTCCGTGTACGCAATAGATGGAATTACTTTAGGATCAAAGTAGTGCTTCTTACCTGAAATAACTTCAGCAGCAACGTGGCCTTCATGCACACCTTTGTGAGCAAGCATAGGTTGACCTACAACATCACCAATTGCGTGAATGTGAGGAACGTTAGTACGCATTTGCTTATCAACATTGATGAAGCCACGCTCATCAACTTCGATACCCGCTTTTTCAGCGTCGATAAGTGCACCGTTTGGAACACGGCCGATAGCAACAAGAACGGCATCGTAGCGTTCAGCTTCTGCTGGTGCTTTTTTGCCTTCCATTGAAACGTAGATACCGTCTTCTTTCGCTTCAACTGCAGTAACTTTAGTTTGAAGCATTAGCTTAAACTTGTCTTTGATGCGCTTAGTGTAAACTTTAACGATGTCTTTATCCGCAGCAGGGATAACTTGATCGAACATCTCAACAACTTCAACTTTAGAACCTAGAGAGTGGTACACAGTACCCATTTCTAGACCGATAATACCACCGCCCATAATAAGCAGTTTTTCTGGTACTTCGTTTAGCTCTAGTGCGTCTGTTGAATCCCAAATGCGTGGATCTTCATGCGGGATAAATGGCAGTTTAATTGGACGAGAACCCGCAGCAATGATCGCATTGTCGAAGTTAACTGTCGTTGCTTCGCCTTCGCCTTCAACAAGCAAAGTATTAGGGCCAGTAAATTTACCGAAACCGTTAACAACCGTCACGTTACGCATCTTAGCCATTCCGCCAAGACCGCCAGTCAGTTGGTTAACAACTTTGTCTTTCCAGATACGAACTTTGTTGATGTCCGTTTGAGGCTCACCAAATACAACGCCGTGTTCAGCCATCGCTTTTGCTTCTTCGATCACTTTTGCAACGTGAAGCAGAGCTTTAGATGGGATACAACCAACATTCAAACATACACCACCTAGCGTGCTGTAACGTTCAACTAATACAGTTTCTAAACCTAGGTCTGCACAACGGAATGCAGCTGAGTATCCAGCAGGACCTGAACCAAGTACAACAACTTGGGCTTTAATTTCTTTGCTCATTGTGACCTCTTGTAGTCATTATCCCTAACAGGCTAAATGGGTAGCGCTTATAATTTTCTTAACTTTCAAACGACTCATATTTTACAGAGATGTTAACAGTGTGAAAGCAAGATTCAGTTAGCCTGTGAGCTAGACAACAATTCATCGACAGCAACCTCAACTTTGTTAGGGCTATGGATGTCAATCATTGTCTAAAAATTTGGTGTTATTAACAATTAAGGTGACTCGAAAGTCACCTTAATTATCACTTTCTAAAGAACTAAGCGACGAATGTCAGACAAACAGCCGTTCAAGTAAGTAATAAAGCGTGCGCCTTCTGCGCCATCGATCACACGGTGATCGTAAGACAGAGACATTGGCAATTGAAGACGAGGTTCGAATTCTTTACCGTTCCATACTGGCTTCATTTCAGACTTAGACACGCCTAAGATACCAACTTCTGGTGCATTTACGATAGGAGTAAATGCTGTACCACCAATACCACCAAGACTTGAGATAGTAAAACAACCACCTTGCATGTCTGCTGCTGTTAGCTTACCAGTACGTGCTTTCTTAGAAACAGCCATTAGCTCTTCAGATAGCTCGTAGATGCCTTTTTTGTTCACGTCTTTGAAGACAGGAACAACCAGGCCGTTTGGCGTATCAACTGCGATACCCACGTTTACGTATTTCTTAAGAATGATGCTTGCGCCATCATCAGAAAGAGAAGAGTTAAACGCTGGGAACGCTTCAAGCGCTTTCGCTACTGCTTTCATGATGAACACAAGTGGCGTGATCTTCATACCAGTATCTTTTTTCGCTTCAATCGCATTCTGTTCTTTACGGAAAGCTTCTAGTGCGGTGATGTCTGCGTTATCCCACTGTGTAACGTGCGGGATCATAACCCAGTTACGGTGCAGGTTTGCGCCAGAAATTTTCTTAATCTTAGAAAGCTTCTGAATTTCAGTTTCACCGAACTTGCTGAAGTCAACTTTTGGCCATGGTAGTAGACCAAGAGCGCTACCGTCGCCGCCTTTACCTGCCGCTGCTGCGCCAGACTCTAGGCGTTTCAGTGCATCTTTAACAAATGACTGAACATCTTCTTTCAAGATACGGCTCTTACGACCAGTACCTTTTACTTTAGCAAGGTTAACACCAAACTCACGAGCAAGACGACGAACAACTGGAGACGCATGTGCGTAATCACCGTTCTCTTCGAAATCGCCAGTTGCTGCAGGTGCTGCCGCTGGCGCTTCTGCTTTAGCTGCAGGCGCTGCCGCTGGTGCCGCTTGAGCTGGCGCTGCTACAGGAGCGGGTGCCGCACCTTCAACAACGAAAGTCATGATTGAAGAGCCAGTCGATACTTTATCGCCAGCTGCAATCTTGATTTCTTTGATAGTGCCCGCAAATGGTGCTGGTACTTCCATTGACGCTTTGTCGCCTTCAACAGTAATCAGAGACTGCTCTTCTTCAACTGTATCGCCAACCGCAACCATGATTTCAGTAACTTCTACTTCGTCACCGCCGATATCTGGAACGTTCACTTCTTTTTCAGCTGATGCTGCTGGAGCTGCTGCAACTGGTGCTGCCGCTGCTGGAGCAGGAGCGGCTGCTGGTGCAGAGCCCGCGACTTCAAATACCATGACTAGAGAACCAGTAGAGACTGAATCACCAGAAGCGATCTTGATTTCTTTAACGGTACCAGCGAATGGTGCAGGTACTTCCATTGAAGCTTTATCGCCTTCAACAGTAAGAAGAGACTGCTCTTCTTCTACACTATCGCCGATAGCAACCATGATTTCAGTTACTTCAACTTCGTCACCGCCGATATCTGGAACATGAACTTCTTTAAGCTCAGCTGTCGCTGCAGGCGCAGCTGCAACTGGTGCCGCCGCTTCAACTGCTGGCGCCGCTTCAACTGCTGGCGCAGCCGGTGCTGCTGCTGCACCTTCCGCTTCAAAGATCATAATTAGAGAACCCGTTGATACAGAATCGCCTTCAGAAATTTTAATTTCTTTAACAACACCCGCTTGAGACGCAGGTACTTCCATAGAAGCTTTGTCGCCTTCAACAGTGATCAGTGACTGTTCTTCTTCAACCTTGTCGCCAACGTTAACCAGAATCTCAGTTACTTCAACCTCATCTGCACCGATGTCTGGTACATTAATTTCGATTGTCATTGTTTATCTACCTTATGCGTATTGCGGGTTAGTTTTTTCAGTGTCGATATCGAATTTCTTGATTGCTTCAGCAACCACAGATTTGTCCATATCACCACGTTTAACAAGTTCAGTTAACGCTGCAACCACAACGTAGCCTGCGTTCACTTCGAAGTGACGACGTAGGTTTTCACGGCTATCAGAACGACCGAAGCCATCCGTACCCAGAACTTTGTAAGATTCAGCTGGAACGTATGCACGTACTTGCTCAGCGTAGTTCTTCATGTAATCCGTTACTGCGATTGCAGGTTCGTTACCTAGAACTTGAGTGATGTACGGAACTTTCGTTTCTGCATCAGGGTGAAGCATGTTGTCACGCTCTACCGCTTGGCCGTCACGAGTCAGTTCATTGAACGAGGTTACTGCGTAAATATCAGATGCTACGCCGTAATCTTCACTCAGAATTTGAGCGGCTTTACGCGCTTCATTCATGATAGTACCAGAGCTCATTAATTGAACTTTGCCCTTAGTACCAGCGTGAGATTCAAGCTTGTAGATACCCTTACGAATGCCTTCTTCAGCGCCTTCAGGCATTGCTGGCATTGCGTAGTTTTCGTTCATCACGGTTAGGTAGTAGTAAACGTTCTCTTGGTTCTCACCGTACATGCGACGGATACCGTCTTGCATGATTACCGCTAGCTCGTAAGCAAACGTTGGGTCGTAAGAGATACAGTTAGGTACTGTGTTCGCCATGATGTGCGAGTGGCCATCTTCGTGCTGTAGACCTTCGCCGTTTAGCGTTGTACGGCCTGCCGTTGCACCAAGTAGGAAACCACGAGCTTGTTGGTCACCTGCTAACCAAGCCATGTCACCAATACGTTGGAAACCGAACATTGAGTAGTAGATGTAGAACGGGATCATCGGTAGATCGTTTGTGCTGTATGAAGTTGCAGCGGCAACCCATGAAGCCATAGAACCTAGTTCGTTGATACCTTCTTGAAGAACTTGACCAGAAGTCGCTTCTTTGTAGTAAGAAACGATGCCTTTATCTTCAGGCGTGTAGTCTTGACCGTGTGGGTTGTAGATACCAACCTGACGGAATAGACCTTCCATACCGAATGTACGAGCTTCATCACAGATGATAGGAACAATGTTCTTACCAATGTTCTTATCTTTAAGCAGGATGTTTAGCGTACGTACGTATGCCATTGTTGTAGAGATATCACGCTTTTGCTCACCAAGAAGAGGAGCAAACGCTTCTAGCTCTGGCACTTTAAATTCTTGAGTGAATTTAGGCAGACGCTTAGGAGTGTAACCGTGTAGAGCGTTACGACGAGCGTGCATGTATTCGTATTCAGGAGAACCTTCTTCTAGCTTCAAGTACGGAAGTTCAGACAGTTTTTCGTCTGAAAGAAGGTCTTCTAAGCCAAGGCGGTTACGTAGATGTTGGATATGCGTCATATCCATTTTCTTAACGCCGTGTGCAATGTTTTTGCCTTCAGCTGCGTCGCCCATGCCGTAACCTTTAACAGTTTTAGCAAGGATTACCGTTGGTTTACCACCGGTTTCTTTCGCATTGTTGAATGCAGCAAACAGTTTAGATGAATCATGACCACCACGCTTAAGTGCGAAGATTTCGTCATCAGTCATGTCAGCAACAAGTGCTGCTGTTTCTGGGTATTTACCAAAGAAGTGCTCACGTACGTAGGCGCCATCTTTAGATTTGAATGTTTGGTAGTCGCCATCGATAGTTTCGTTCATTAGTTGAAGAAGCTTACCAGTGGTGTCTTTAGCAAGTAGTGAATCCCAGTTGCTACCCCAAATAACTTTAACAACGTTCCAACCAGCGCCTTTAAATAGGCCTTCTAGTTCTTGAATGATGCTGCCGTTACCCATTACAGGGCCATCTAGACGCTGTAGGTTACAGTTAATTAGGAAGCATAGGTTGTCCAGTTTTTCACGTGCAGCGAAAGAAAGTGCACCACGTGATTCCGGCTCATCCATTTCACCGTCACCTAGGAACGCGTATACGCGTTGAGCGCCAGTCTCTTTCATGCCACGGCCTTCAAGGTACTTAAGGAAGCGCGCTTGATAGATAGCAGAAATAGGACCAAGACCCATAGATACCGTCGGGAACTGCCAGAATTCAGGCATCAATTTCGGGTGCGGGTAAGAAGGGATACCTTTACCATCAACTTCTTGACGGAAGTTATCTAGCTGCTCTTCAGTTAGACGACCTTCAACGAAAGCACGTGAGTAAATGCCTGGAGAGATGTGACCTTGGTAGTATACCAAATCGCCGCCATCAGTTTCATTTGGAGCACGGAAGAAGTGGTTAAAACACACTTCATAGAACGCAGCTGCGGACTGGTAAGAAGCCATGTGGCCGCCTAAGTCCAAGTCTTTCTTTGATGCACGCAATACGATCATGATTGCGTTCCAGCGGATAATAGAACGAATACGACGCTCTAATGTTGTGTCACCTGGGTAAGCAGGTTCTTGCGCGGCTGGGATGGTATTGATGTAGTTGGTGTTGATACCGGTAGCCATATCTACGCCATCTAAACGAGCTTTATCTAGAACTTGTTCTAGTAAATATTGAGCGCGTTCTACACCTTCTTCACGTACGACTGATTCAAGGGCAGCTAACCACTCTTGAGTTTCCAGTGCATCAACGTCATTTGTCATGACTTCAGACATGCGATCTATCCTTTTGTTTTGTTGGATCTAGATTACAGGTATAAGAACTAGTTCTTTTTACCTTGTTGGATGCGACGCAAGGAGCGCTCTCGGCGACTCTCTTCACGCGTCAAATCAAGCAATACTTCTTCTATATAAGCCAGATGAGAATGTGACATCTCTCGGGCCTTTTCCGGCTGGCCAGTTACAATCGCGTCAACAATGTTGCCACGATGCACACTCACCCGCTCTACCACATCAGTTCGTCGATGCAGTAATTCTAAATTCTCAAATACGTTTTGTTCTAGTAATGGCGATAAGCTACGAACAATATGCAGCAGTACTACATTATGAGCCGCTTCTGTTAAGGCGATTAAAAAAGCCATTACTGCTGATGCTTCTAACGAAACATCCTTACTTTCTTGCGCTTTAGCGATATCCCCTACGCAGTGCTGGATTCTCGCAAAGTCGTCTTCTGTCCCACGTAGTGCAGCAAAATAGGCGCAAAGTCCTTCCATCGCATGACGCGCTTCCAGTAAGTCCAGTTGAGTTTCTGGATGCGCTGACAATAAATCTAGCAGAGGATCAGAAAAACTCTTCCATAAAGTTTCACTTACAAAAGTGCCTCCACCCTGTTTACGAGTTAACAGTTTTTTAGCTTCAAGACGTTGGATGGCTTCTCGCACCGAAGGTCTCGATACATCAAACTGTTTCGCCAACTCTCGCTCTGGTGGCAGTTGTTGCCCTGGAGCAAGTGTCCCTTCAACAATTAGCCTTTCAAGCTCCTGCTCAATTACATCAGAAAGCTTTGGCTGACGGATCCTTTGATAAGCCATAATTACTGTCTTTTGCCTGTTATTTATTATTTTGTAGTCAATTGGTATTACCAATTTCAGGGTGGGCAAAAAAGTAACACAATTAAAACATACCTGTCTAGGTGAAATTTGATTTAAATCATAGAAACCATCGAGTTGTAAACAGCCATTAACATCTGTGCATTAAAACAACAATAAGATTGGTCTTACCATTGAATAACAATAGATCTAATTATTTATTTTTATGATGAAAATAAATAACTTTGTTAACAAATAAAACTTAAAGCACGAATAAAATGTGCCTTAAATACAGTTATTTAAGTGATTCTCTGTACATTTTCCAGTCAAAACACAACCCTGGGTCGCTCTTACGCAGGGGGGAAATGTACTGATGCCCAGTAACTCTGGATGGAGAAATGGCGGGATAGTTCTGCATGATGACTTTACTCAGCAAGGCTAACGACTGATATTGCTCTGAGGAGTAGGCATCAAACTCACTGCCTTCGAGTTCAATGCCTATTGAATAGTCGTTACACCTCTCTTTGCCTGCAAAACTGGATTTACCGGCATGCCATGCACGTGCATTAAATGGCACGAACTGCACGACTTGACCGTCTCGTCTTATCAAGCAATGAGCTGACACTTTCATTTTTTCAATAACTTTAAAAAAAGGGTGCTTGGAAGCGTCGAGTTTCCCTTGGAAAAACTGCTCTATATAAGGGCCTCCGTATTGCAAAGGAGGCAAGCTGATATGGTGAAGCACGAGCAAAGAGATAACAGCATCATTGGGACGAGAATCAAAGTGGGGTGAAGGCACGTGCTTAGCTTGCGTTAACCAATGGTTTTCATCAATTTTCATATTTACTTCAACTCACCAGAAAGGAAATGACTAAGTTTGTTATCTACTTTTTGACAACAAATTTCAATTGAAACTCTTCATCCACTAAAATTTTGCGATAATTGGTGCTGAATTTCTGTCCTAGCAAGAGTATTATGCCCGCATTACTCAACACCAATGCAGATAGCCATGAAAAATACTCACAATAGCCAAGCGCGCCTTGATTATCTTAAGCAGCAACTCCCTCATGAAATCCGTCGTGCTGTCGCCGACACATTAAAAGAAGATTTAGGTGGTACGCTCGACGTATCTGCTGACATTACCGCGCAGCTGATCCCAGCCGATGCACAAAATGTCGCAACAATCATTACTCGTGAACACGGCGTGTTTTGTGGCCAAGCATGGGCTGATGAAGTGTTTGCTCAACTAGGTGGTGAAGTATCAATTGAGTGGCATGTAAAAGACGGCGATCACGTTGAACCTAATCAAACGCTGTGCACACTGACAGGGCCTGCTCGTACGTTGCTAACCGGTGAGCGTAACGCAATGAACTTCATTCAAACGTTATCTGGCTGTGCAACTGAAACCTCACGTTATGCCAAAGAGCTCGAAGGCACTGACTGTCGCCTACTCGATACTCGTAAAACCATTCCTGGTTTGCGTAGCGCGCTTAAATATGCGGTTGCATGTGGTGGTGGTTTTAATCACCGCATTGGTGTGTTTGATGCTTACCTTATAAAAGAGAACCACATCATTGCTTGTGGCGGTATTACGAAAGCGGTAAGCATTGCTAAAGAGCTGAACCCAGGTAAGCCGGTTGAAATTGAAACCGAAAGCCTTGAAGAACTGCAGCTTGCTATCGATGCGGGTGCGGACATTATCATGTTAGATAATTTCACCACTGACATGATGCGTGAAGCCGTGACAATTAATGCTGGCCGAGCGGCACTTGAAAACTCTGGCAACGTGACGTTAGAAACGCTTCGCGAGTATGCTGAAACCGGCGTGGATTATATTTCCGTTGGAGCTTTAACTAAGCACCTACAAGCGTTAGACCTGTCTATGCGCTTTAAGTAAGCTACGCTCAGTTTGTAACCATTATATCTAGGAGGCTTAGCCTCCTTTTTTTATGCCCGTACTTCCTAGCAAAACCAAGTAATACGAAAGACTTAGAGTCCGTCATCCCACTCGCAAGCTACTGCAACTGCCATGATCTGCCGATCATATTTTCATTAAGCCTACCGAGTATCTATATCTCTTTGATTTAAAAGATCATCGTCACTTTCTATTCTGATCCGGTATTTAAATTTATGGAGAAGAAAATGAAAAATAAACAACAAGGCTTTACGCTCATTGAGTTGATGATTGTGGTGGCGATCGTAGCTATTCTTTCGAGTTTTGCCGTTCCCGCTTACCAAAACTACACAAAAAAGGCGACACTTGCCGAATTCCCTAAAGCTGCTTCAGCGATAAAATTAGCGGTAGAAGTTTGTGCTCATGAGAGCTCCGCTGATAGCGATAGCTTCAAAACCAACTGTATTTCAAATAATAATGGGGTACCAGCTCAATTCACTCTAAATAAAATGCAGATTGTAGCTGCTGCAGGAAGTAGTTCAGGTGCTGTCGATATTCGTGTAAAAGCAACTTCAGATAAAGGACCAATAAAAACAGGCGAAACCTATGTTATGACAGCTAGTTACCAAGCCGAAGGGATAACTTGGGACTCCAAATGTTATAAAGACGCAGGTATGAGTCAAGCTAACACTGAATATTGCCCTTAATGTACAGCCTAATTCCTATTCTTGCTCATGCAGGCCTCATTACACTTGAGCATGAAATTGAATTGAGAGATCACCTTAGCACCTCAGAAACATCCGTTTGTGAGGCGCTAAATGAGCTAGGATTTCTGTCACCTGCATTATTACTTCAAAAGCTAAGCCAACTGTTTGGCCTACGCATTGAAAATCCATTGGACTACCCCTACTCCGCTTTATGTAAGAAGCTGGGCGTCAGAGAATTGATCTCTCGCCAGCAGGCGCTGCCGCTCTATCAAAACGGTCAACTGCTTTGTGTTGCTATTAGTGACCCTAGCAATACCGAGATAGAAGAAGAGTTTGGCTTTGCAACCAACCTTTCCATTGAATTGGTCTTGTGCGAAGAAAAGCAATTACGAGCCTGTATTAAACGTCTGTATGGCAACTTAATTGATAGCGATGATGGTGCAGGTAGAGACATCAACGAACAAGACTTAGCAGAGCTTGTCACGGTCTCCGACAACGAGCATCAGCAAAATGAAGATCTAAGCAAAGATACATCGCCAGTAAGCCGTTTCATTCATCAAGTACTCTTAGAAGCGATACGGAAGAACGCGTCAGATATTCACTTTGAACCTTACGAAGAGAGTTATCGTATTCGCATGCGGTGCGATGGCATGCTACTCCAAACCAATTCACCGCCTTCTCAACTCAATAGGCGCTTAGCCGCTCGCTTAAAAATTCTCGCTAAGTTAGACATTGCAGAAAGACGATTACCCCAAGACGGTCGAATCAAACTTCATTTGAACGCCAATACGTCCATCGATCTTCGAGTCTCGACCTTACCAACACTTTGGGGCGAAAAGGTGGTGTTGCGTTTACTCGATGGCGACAATGCCAAATTGGACATCAACGCTCTGGGCTATAGCGAACAACAAAAACAGATCTATCTCAATGCATTGTCTAAGCCGCAAGGCATGATCTTGATGACCGGCCCGACAGGCAGTGGCAAAACCATTTCACTCTACACTGGGCTAAGTAAGCTCAATAAAATAGAACGTAATATTTCGACCGCTGAAGATCCTGTTGAGATCAATTTCCCCGGGATCAACCAAGTGCAAATTCAGCCTAAAGTGGGTTTTACTTTTGCTAAAGCTTTACGTGCCTTTCTACGTCAAGATCCCGATGTGGTGATGTTAGGGGAAATTCGAGATCTCGAGACGGCAGAAATTGCCATCAAAGCCGCACAAACTGGTCATTTAGTCCTCTCAACCTTGCACACCAACTCAGCAGCAGAAACCATCATTCGCTTACAAAATATGGGGATCGAAGCATACAACTTGGCATCATCATTAAGCTTAGTTGTCGCTCAGCGCCTTGCAAGACGCCTATGCCCTCAATGCAAAACCGAACATCGGATGCCCTTCGCAATGCGACAGGCGTTAGATATCGGCCAAGACTGTCGTATTTATCAAGCAAACAAAGAAGGCTGTAACGATTGCAACGCAGGCTATAGCGGCCGTATTGGTATCTACGAAATGCTGCAAATTAACGATCAACTTATAGAAGCCATCGCCAAGCGATTGAGCATGCCTGAACTGGAAGCCATTGCCGTTCAGCATGGCATGATTACGCTAAGACAAGCAGGTATAGATAAACTCAAATTGGGAATCACCAGCCACCAAGAACTTCAACGCGTACTATTCCTATAAGGGCACCCGATGGATTCCACTTCGTTTTATCGCTTAAAGCTGCATAACTTCCGATGGCGTGGGCACAATAGCTCAGGTAAAAAAGTCTCAGGACAGATCCTGGCTTACACAGAGTGTGAAGTAAGGGATCGGCTTTCTAATCAAAAAATACACATACAAAAAATCAAACGCCGCAGTGTTTCTTTTTTTGAAAGAGTCTCCAACAAAGTCAGTGCGAAGGACATTCTCATTTTCAGTCGTCAGATGGCCACCATGCTTGATGCTGGTGTTCCCATGATACAAGCCCTAAAAATGCTGATGGATAACCAAAACAAAGCCGAGATGAAGTCTATACTGCGCCAATTATCTAGCGCGGTTGAAGCGGGAACGCCACTTTCTCGAGCGCTTGCAACGACATCGATCCATTTTGACAACTTCTACGTCGATCTCATCGCAACGGGTGAACAAACCGGTCATCTTTCGCAGATATTCGACCGGCTGGCGACTTATCAAGAAAAAAGTGCATTGCTGAAATCAAAAGTAAAAAAGGCCATGATTTACCCCGCGATGGTGAGCTTTACGGCTCTACTGGTATCCTACTTAATGCTGACGTTTGTGATCCCAGAATTTGAAACCATGTTCGCAGGATTAGGAGCCAATTTACCTTGGTTTACTCAGCAAGTCTTAAATCTTTCTCATGTGGTTCAAGCGCAAGGCTGGAAGCTTTTTTGCCTATTGATTGCTCTCACCCTTTGCTTACGCGCTGCAAAAAAGCGTTCCTATGCGCTTAGGCTAATCATCGCTCGCTACGTTTTGGTCTTGCCGATTATCGGAGCGGTACTCACTAAAGCTTCCCTTGCCAAGTTCAGTCGTACCTTAGCCATCAGTTTTAGCTCAGGAATTCCGATTCTATCCGGCATAGAAACCAGTTCAAAAACCGCAAATAATCTCTATTTCCAAAAGGTCATCACCAAAGTTCTGCAAGATACTGCCGCGGGAATGCCTATCTATTTGGCAATGAGAAACAGCAATGCCTTCCCTGAAATGATGCTGCAAATGGTCATGATCGGAGAAGAGTCTGGCCGCTTAGACAACATGCTCAATAAAGTAGCAGACGTCTACGAAAATGAGGTCGACGATACTGTCGATAACTTAGGTAAACTGCTAGAACCCATCATAATTTTGGTTTTAGGAGGGCTAATTGGAGGATTGGTCATCGCAATGTACCTTCCGATCTTTAACTTAATGAGCGTGATAGGATAAGATACAGAGACAACGCCGTATTACTCTGAGTTATTTGGCTTTGATAGATTCATTATTTTTACTAGTGACCACGAGAGTGTTATGGAAGCGTTTTACTACTACCCTTGGCTATATCCTTTATTCGCCACTATATTTGGCCTAATGATAGGCAGTTTCCTTAATGTCGTGATCTATCGAACGCCTCTTATGATGGAGCGTGAATGGAAACAAGAGTTTACCGAATCCTATCCCGAACTTTGCCCTGATGCAAAGATCGATACAACACCATTAAGCCTGAGCACTCCGAGATCGACCTGCCCTAAATGTCAGCATCAATTAAGTATCTCAGACAATATCCCGGTAATTAGCTGGCTATTTTTGAAAGGAAAATGCCGCTACTGCGAAACTAAAATCAGTGTTCGCTACCCAGCGGTAGAAATACTGACAGCCACATTGTCGTTAGTTATCGCTCTGAGCTTCCCACTCAGCCTTTATAGTGTCGCTCTATTATTTTTTACCTTTACGCTCATCGCTGCTACTTTCATCGATCTCGACACTCTACTGCTTCCAGACCAACTCACATTGCCATTAATGTGGTCAGGGATCGCACTGGCCCTGGTAGGCGAAAGCCCACTCAGCTTACAAGACTCGGTCATCGGTGCCATGGCTGGGTATCTGTGTTTATGGTCAGTTTACAAAGTATTCAAGCTATTAACGGGCAAAGATGGCATGGGTTACGGGGACTTTAAACTGCTCGCCGCACTAGGAGCATGGCTTGGGTGGCAAAGTCTGCCAATGATTGTGCTTATGTCCTCTTTGGTCGGATTAGTCTTTGGTCTCATTCAACTGCGCTTACAGCGTAAGGGCATTGAACACGTTTTTCCTTTTGGCCCATATCTGGCCATCGCTGGCTGGTTAACATTGCTATTTGGTAGCGAAATCGCAAATTGGTACTTCACCAACATTCTAGGTATATAAACGAGGCAGTTATGGCACTGATTATTGGCTTAACCGGCGGTATCTCAAGCGGTAAGACAACCGTAGCTGATCTATTTAAACAGCATTTTGACATAGACCTTGTTGATGCTGATATCATAGCAAGGCAGGTCGTTGAACCTCAAAGTGATGGGCTAAAAGCGATTGAACAACATTTTGGGAGTTCAGTCATTGCGAAAGACGGGACGCTCGATAGAGTAAAACTCCGAGAGCATATTTTTTCTTCTGAACAAGAAAAGCAATGGCTAAATAGTTTGCTTCACCCTCTGATTCGTCAGCAGATGCAGCAAGAGATCAAAAGAGTACGATCACCTTATGCATTATTGGTGGTTCCCCTATTGATTGAAAACCAACTACAATCAATGGTCGACCGAATATTGGTCATTGATGTTCAGACCCAAACGCAGATCCAACGCACCATGCAGCGAGATCATGTCAGCGAGCAGCAAGTGAGATCGATCTTAGCTTCACAGATCAGTCGAGATGAAAGGCTTAGCCATGCTGATGATGTTATTGATAATAGTTACTCAAATGATGAACTTTTTCCTCAGATCACTAAATTGCACCAGAAATATCTGGCAATGTGCGACTAAATTCGGTGAAATGGTAGGTAGAGGACGAGAAAGGCAACTTCATGACCACGCATAAATTTGAACACCCGCTTAATGAGAAAACACGTATCTACTTGCGAGTGGAGTCGCTATTGCGCCAAATGAATCATGCTGCTCAACATGTAGATGGCTTTCATTATCAATTATTCTTTCGCCCGATGTTTGATATGTTGGATATATTCGAACAGATCCAACTTAAAACTGAGCTCGCAAAAGATTTAGAGAAACAAAGATTAAACTATAAAAGTTGGCTAAACGTTGAAGGCGTAGACCAAAACACACTGCATACCATTTTGGAGCAGATTGATGTGGTACATCGCGATCTTATGTCGGCTCAACGATTCGGACAGTCTTTAAAAGAAGACCGCTTTTTAAGTGCCATACGCCAACGGTTTAATCTACCTGGTGGGTCTTGTTGCTTTGATCTCCCTGCTCTGCATTTTTGGTTACATCAACCAGAAAGTAATAGATTACGTGATATAGCACGCTGGCAAAGCAGTTTAAAACCCCTCACTGAAGCCTTGCATCTTTGGTTAAAGCTATCTCGCGAAACTGGCTACGAAAAGCCTCAAATTGCACGCGCTGGATTTTTCCAAAGTGATGCAGAAGAAGCCAATATATTGCGTTTATCCATCCCATTACAATATGGTACGTATCCAATGATATCGGGCCATAAAAATCGTTTTGCCATTAAGTTCATTTCATTTGAAACAGGCCAAGCTTATCCGAATGACGTTGAATTTGATCTCGCCATTTGCAGCTAGAATTACCTTATAGATAGAGCCAACATGACTAAAGTAACCATCGTTAAATGCCCAACCTGTCAAACAAACGTTGAATGGAATGAGCACGCAGCCTACCGCCCTTTTTGCAGCAAGCAGTGCCAGTTAATTGACTTTGGCGAATGGGCCGATGAAGAGAAAGC
Source organism: Vibrio tapetis subsp. tapetis (assembly GCF_900233005.1). Lineage (NCBI taxonomy): Bacteria > Pseudomonadati > Pseudomonadota > Gammaproteobacteria > Vibrionales > Vibrionaceae > Vibrio > Vibrio tapetis. Next base: position 261,344 of record NZ_LT960611.1, on the reverse strand, counting down.
CATTCCAGGCGCACCCGACATGTCGGATGCGGATGGTTGGTCTGAAGATGGGTATTTGGATAAAGAGCTATAGGCTACAGGCTACAGGCTACAGGCTACAGGCTACAGGCTACAGGCTACAGGCTACAGGCTACAGGCTACAGGCTACAGGCTACAGGCTACAGGCTACAGGCTACAGGCTTAGCAAGATTTTGGGTTTTTAATACTAAGTTCAACAAAAATCGATCCCTTTTTTTAGCCTATCTCCTTATGCCTTATGCCTTACGCCTCATCCCCATACTCTTCAATCACTTTATTAAGCACAGGAATATTAGCTTCCGGAAATTCAAAATCCGTAAGCTGATGGATATCAATCCACTGGCCTAGTTGACCTTCTTTTCCATAGGGCTGATGTTTAAACTCAGTCACTACAAAAAAATCAAATTCTAAGCTTTTATCCGAATAATCGTGTTGTAAATGCTGAAACAACGCAAGCTGAGTCACTTCAATACCAATTTCTTCAAATAGCTCGCGTACTGTCGCGTCAGAGGCGTTTTCACCTTCTTCCACCTTCCCGCCGGGAAACTCCCATAAACCGCCTTTATGAGCCGTATCAGGACGCTTAGTTATGAATACTTGGGTTTTATCTGGATTCAAGATGACACCCGCGGCAATGTGAATTCGTTTCATGTTAACTCTCTTGTATTCAAAAGGCTTCTAGTCAAAAGGTCGTAGTCAAAAAAAGAGCCGCCAACGGCGACTCTGATTTCAATGTACTGACATCAATCGATTAGATTTTGCCGTGACACTGCTTATATTTCTTACCCGAACCACATGGGCAAGGTTCGTTACGACCTACTTTGCGATCTTCACGCTGTATAGGTTGCTGACCCGCAGACTCTTCTTCGCCATCGGTAAGTTGATTGTCAGCAGATTGGTGCTGGAATTGTTGACGACGAGCCGCTTCTTCAGCTTGTACTCGACGATTTTCTTCCATACGGTCGACTTCTTCTTGTTGTTGAACGCGAACTTTACTTAGCACAGTCACAACATCTAACTTAAGTGCATCAAGCAGCTCTTCAAACAACTCAAACGACTCGCGCTTGTACTCTTGTTTCGGGTTCTTCTGAGCGTAGCCACGTAAATGGATACCTTGACGAAGATGATCCATTGCTGCCAAATGCTCTTTCCACAAGGTGTCTAGAGTTTGCAGCATCACAGATTTTTCAAAGTTACGTAGAACACTCTCACCTACCACTTCTTCTTTCTGCTTGTACACCTCAACAGCGGTTGCCAGAATGCGCTCACGCAGGGCTTCTTCATACAGCTTGTCGTCTTCATCCAACCAAGTTTGAATGGTCAAATCGAGATCAAACTCCGCTTTCAGGCGCTCTTCAAGTCCTTTGATGTCCCACATGTCTTCAAGAGACTGTGGTGGGATAAACTCGTTCAGTAAAGTTTCAAATACATCTTCACGGTTGTGAGCAATCATGTCACTGATATCTTCAGCACTCATTAGCTCATCACGTAGCTCGTATACCACTTTACGCTGGTCGTTTGCCACATCATCGAATTCAAGTAGCTGCTTACGAATATCAAAGTTTCGGCCTTCAACTTTACGCTGTGCCTTTTCGATCGAACGTGAAAGCATACGGCTTTCGATCGCTTCGCCTTCGTCCATTCCACTTTGAATAAGACCCGCCATGCGTTCTGAAGTAAAGATACGCAGCAATGAATCTTCCATAGAAAGATAGAAGCGTGAAGAACCGGCATCACCTTGACGGCCAGAACGACCACGTAGTTGGTTATCGATACGACGAGATTCGTGGCGTTCAGTACCAATGATATGTAAGCCACCCGCCGCAAGTACGGCATCGTGTACTTCTTTCCAATCCGCTTTGATTTTTTCAATTTGAGCGTCAGTTGGATTGTCTAGCTTAGCAATTTGACTCTGCCAGCTACCACCCAATACGATATCAGTACCACGGCCAGCCATGTTGGTTGCGATGGTAACGGCACTTGGTGTACCCGCTTGCGCAACGATATCAGCTTCCATTTCGTGGAACTTAGCATTAAGAACGTTGTGCTTAATTTTTGCCGTTTTTAGCGCATTTGAAAGTAGCTCTGATTTTTCAATCGAAACCGTACCAACCAATGTAGGCTGACCTTTCTCAACGCGGACTTTAATGTCTTCAATGATCGCATTAAACTTTTCAGTCTCTGAACGATAAACCACATCTGGCATATCATCACGAACCATAGGTTGGTTGGTTGGAATAACAACTGTTTCAAGACCGTAAATAGACTGAAATTCAAACGCTTCGGTATCAGCAGTACCTGTCATACCAGAAAGTTTGTCGTAAAGACGGAAGTAGTTCTGGAATGTGATAGAGGCCAGCGTCTGGTTTTCGTTTTGAATCTTAACGCCTTCTTTTGCTTCCACCGCTTGGTGCAAACCTTCAGACCAACGACGTCCCGGCATTGTACGACCGGTATGTTCATCAACGATAACCACTTCACCTTCAGGCGAAACAATGTAGTCCACATCTCGTTCAAATAAAACGTGAGCACGTAGCGCTGTATTTACGTGGTGAAGCAAGCTAATGTTAGTTGGAGAGTAAAGTGTATCGCCCTCTTCCATTAAGCCATTTTTAACCATTAGGTCTTCTACAAATTCTTGACCCGTTTCTGTCAGGTGAACTTGCTTAGATTTTTCATCTAATGTGTAGTGACCATCACCACGATAATCTTCAGTATCTTCTTCAGCTTGACGCTCTAGGCTTGGGATCAGCGTGTTAATCTTGGTGTATAGCTCAGAGCTGTCTTCCGCAGGGCCTGAAATAATCAATGGCGTACGTGCTTCATCGATTAAGATGGAATCCACTTCATCGACAACAGCAAAGAAACGCTCTCGCTGAACTCGGTCTTCACTGCGAAATGCCATGTTGTCACGCAGGTAATCAAAACCAAACTCATTGTTTGTGCCGTAAAGGATATCAGCTAGGTAGGCTTGTTTTTTCTCTTGTGGCGGCATGTTTGGCACGTTAATGCCGACGGTCATACCTAAGAATTCAAATAATGGACGGTTAGTTTCAGCATCACGTGTTGCTAGGTAGTCATTCACTGTTACGATGTGAACGCCTTTGCCCGTTAGTGCGTTTAAGTACGCTGGCAAGGTTGCTGTAAGTGTTTTACCTTCACCTGTACGCATTTCTGCGATTTGGCTGCCGTTTAGAACCATGCCACCGATAAGCTGCACATCAAAGTGGCGCATGCCGTAAACACGTTTAGACGCTTCACGAACGGTCGCAAATGCTTCTGGAAGTAGGCTATCAAGCTCTGCACCGTTTTCTAGGCGCTCACGAAATTCAAGCGTCTTGGCTTTTAGCTCATCATCAGATAACGCTTCAAACGTTGGCTCGTAATTATTAATTTCTTTTACTATTTTTCGTAAACGGCGCAACGTTCTGTCGTTGCGGCTGCCAATCACTTTTGTCAGTAGCTTAGTTATCATTGTTTATGAATCTCTCTGTTCAGATCGCGCTCGATCCATCCTAATTGTGTTCAGTCTCTACCAGTTCAATACAAAGAATACTGAGTTAAATCATATCTAGTCGATATTGTGGCACAGTGAGCGAATTTCAAGCGTCAATCACATATTTCAATTTTGCAAAGTATATTAAGTGATTATCTTGCTAACGACCATGGCTATTACCATTTGTTTGAGTTAAGTACATAAAAATAGCGTCTAATCGCCTAGTTCTTCATCATAGCTAAAAAAAGCTCACCAGCATTGTCGGTATTATCTCTGCCGAGATCCCGATACAACGAGGATAGCAGCAAATTTTAGGTATAAAAAAACCAGACCGAAGTCTGGTTTTAGAAAACTATTCTAGATTGCTTACGCTAGAACCATATTAGGCTCAGCAAACGCAACCGGAGAACCCGCTTCTTCTTCAAAAGTCGCCCATTCCCAGGCTTCTTGATCTGCGAGTACTGCACGCAACAATTTGTTGTTCAGTGCATGACCAGACTTGTAAGCGCGTAACTCGCCAACAATACTATGACCGCACATATAAAGGTCACCAATGGCATCTAAGACTTTGTGAGTTACAAACTCGTTATCAAATCGCAGGCCTTCTTCGTTCAGAATACGGTATTCATCCAATACGATAGCACAATCAAAACTGCCACCTAGGCATAAGTTCTGAGACTGGAGGTACTCGATGTCACGCATAAAGCCAAATGTACGGGCGCGAGAAATATCTTTAACGAATGCTTGAGTTGAAAAGTCAAAAAGAAGGTGTTGTTCTTCCGATTCAATCGCCGGATGATCAAACTCAATAGCAAAGTCCATGCGAAAACCGTCATGGGGAACGAGTTCTGCCCACTTATCACCGTCTTCGATACGTACTTTCTTTTTGATTCGTACAAATCGCTTTGGTGCATTTAACGTTTCGATGCCTGCTGATTGTAATAGATATACAAACGGGCTTGCACTGCCATCCATAATCGGAATTTCTGGTGCATCTACCTCAATAATGACGTTATCGATGCCCATACCAGCCAGAGCAGCACTTAAGTGCTCAACAGTTGAAATACGGATACCTTGGTCATTAACCAATGCTGTACATAACATCGTATCACGGACAGAAGCGGGATCTGACGGAAAGTCGACAGGTGGCTCGATGTCTGTGCGTCGATATATAACACCGGTATTTGCAGGTGCAGGGCGCATCGTAAGCGTGACTTTACGACCAGAGTGTAATCCCACTCCAGTTGTTTTCACCATCTCTTTAAGAGTACGTTGCCTGATCATCATTACCTCGCCTACTAGTATTAAATGTACGGCCTATCTATTACGGCCGCACATCCTAACACGTTTTTGACAAATATCAATCGAACAAAGGTCAAATATCAGTCAGCTTGGCGACGTAAAAACGCCGGTATATCCAAATATCCGCTCTCTTTTTCTTGCTTAGGTGCCGCGCTAGCGCTACCTGAGGCAGAAGATGCAGGACTACTTGGAGCCGTCTGTGGCTTCACTTCGTTCTCTTTATGCAAGTTATTAGCTTGCAAAGTTTGTGCCGGTTTTTCTTCTTTTTTCGCTACTGTTGCTGGTTGCGCTGTTGGTGTTACAGGCTGAGGCGACTGAGCTTTTTGAGTATTACCTGTCACTAATGTGATTTCAGGTTTTTTCTCTGTACCGATACCTGTCGCGACCACGGTCACGCGGATTTCATCCGTCATGTCTGGGTCTAGTGAGGTACCGATAACAACCGTTGCATTATCTGATGCAAAGGCTTTTACAGTATTACCTACAGTTTCGAATTCGTCGAGACGCATATCCAAACCTGCTGTGATGTTCACAAGAACGCCACGAGCACCAGCTAAGTCGATATCTTCCAATAGTGGGCTAGAAATTGCCGTTTCTGCCGCTTCTTCAGCACGGTCTTCACCGCGAGAGATACCGCTACCCATCATTGCATGGCCCATTTCCGACATTACAGTACGAACATCCGCGAAATCGACGTTGATCATGCCTGGGCGAGTAATCAACTCAGCAATACCTTGCACTGCATTTTTAAGTACGTCATTTGCACTAGCAAATGCTTCAAGCAGTGTTACACCACGGCCAAGTACTTTTAACAGCTTTTCATTTGGGATAGTGATCAAAGAATCGACGTGCTTAGAAAGCTCTTCGATACCTTGCTCTGCAAATGCCAAACGTTTTTTACCTTCAAAGCCAAATGGCTTAGTTACGACAGCAACAGTAAGAATACCGAGCTCTTTCGCAACTTCAGCTATCACAGGTGCAGCACCGGTACCAGTACCACCACCCATGCCAGCAGCTATAAATACCATATCGGCACCAGTTAAAATTTCTTTAAGCTGATCTCGATCTTCTAGTGCTGCTTCACGACCAACTTGTGGGTTTGCACCCGCTCCCAAGCCTTTCGTGATGTCGCCACCAATTTGAATTACGCTGTTTACGGTCGTTTTGCGTAGCGCTTGTGCATCCGTGTTAACACTGATGAATTCTACGCCTTCAATAGACTCACGCACCATGTGTTCAACGGCGTTACCACCGCCACCACCAACTCCAACGACTTTGATTACCGCATCGTCAGACATTTCCATCATCGGTTCAAACATTTGTTATCTCCGTTTTCCCTGCCGCCAGGTTAAAACTCTTTCTGAATCCAATTACGCATTTTTGCCAACAAACCAGTGACGTTACCGCCACGCTTTGGTTCATTGTAGTCGCCGTCCTCATGGAACTGGCTATCTTTTGCGTAATGGAGTAATCCAACCGCCGTAGAATGATACGGCGCCTTAACATAATCAGTTAAGCCACTTACTTCTAGTGGCTTACCAACGCGTACTTGATTGCGGAATACACGCTCCGCACACTCAACTATCCCTTCTATTTGCGCAGCTCCGCCTGTTAAGACAACACCTGCTGCCAAGTGATGCTTAATGCCATCATTGCGCAATTTTTCTTGGACAGTATCAATTGTTTGATTTACCAAACCCATAAGTTCAGTATATCTTGGTTCTATTACTTCAGATAACGTCTGCCTTTGTAAGCTACGCGAAGGACGTCCTCCCACGCTTGGCACATTGACGGTATCATCTTTGCTGACCAATTCGCTTAACGCACAACCATACTTTACTTTTATTTCTTCTGCATCGCTCACTGGCGTACCAAAAGCAAAAGCAATGTCACTTGTTACAGCATTACCAGCATAAGAAAAAACTTCTGTGTGTCTGAGTGCCCCACCAGTCCAGATAGAAACATCCATCGTGCCAGCGCCAATATCAACAACACAAACACCTAATTCACGTTCATCTTCGGTGAGCACTGCATTACTAGATGCTAGCCCAGAGAACACTAATTGCTCAACTTTAAGGCCACATCTTTCAACGGCTTTTATGATATTGCGTGCCATATCGTTATGGCAAGAGATTAAATGAACGCTAACCTCCATTCGGACCCCAGAAAGACCAAGCGGGTTTTTAATCCCTTCTTGATAATCAATGGTGAACTCTTGAGGAATTACATGCAGGATTCTCTGTTCATCGCCAATTTTTATTGATTTGGCGGTATGAATCGCACGATCCATATCGTCTTGTGAAACTTCTTCGTCAGAGATTGTGCCCATGCCTTTTTCTATACGGCTACCGATATGGCTGCCTGATAGAGAAATAAACACACTGCTGATTCTACACTCAGCCATAAGCTCAGCCTGATCAACTGCGCGTTGCACCGATTTAACCACTGATTCTAAATCGTTTACACCGCCCTTATCCATACCTCTGGAAGGGCTCGAACCTGCACCAATAATGTTAATCTGACCATCGGGTAAACACTCGCCAACCAATGCTGAAACGGTCGCGGTACCGATATCAAGACCAACGATTATGTTGTCATCTGCGGTCTTAGTCATTGACTCTCTCTTGTATCAAATCTTGTTCCGGAAACCACCCAACGGCAGCACCCGTATCATACCTGAGATCTATATGGCTGATTTTCTCAGCTTTATTTCCCAACTTTTTATAAAGCAAAGTAAATCGTCTAACTCTTTCTTCAAGCGCTTCTTTGCCTAATTCTAGACGAATACCGCTTGATAGGATCACTTGCCAAGCACGTCGATCGTTTAACACAAGCGATGACACCTGCAAACCAAGTGGTTCAAGTAACCCATCTATTTTTGCCCACGCATCCACCACCTGATGGTTGCTGCCTTCTGGCCCGTATAGTTTTACTTTTTCTGCATCTAATGATGCGATATCAGCGTAGAAAATATCACCTTGCTGATTAAGTAAATCCATACCATTCCATATGGCTAGAGCCTTGTGCTCTACAAGATAGACCTTAACGGTTTCAGGCCACTGTTTACGAATTGAAGCATACGCCACCCAAGGGAGCTCATTTAATGCTTGCTGCAATTCGTCAACATCTTGCGACATAAATGTCCCGATGTGTTCAATTGAACTTAAAGCTGTCTGTACATCTTCAAGATGCACATGATGTAATTGGCCTTCAACAACGAGTTTCGATAAGGGTAATCGTTGGTCATCTAACATCCAATTGAATGTTGATATCAACATACTCGCGATACCAAATGTCACAACCAATAAGAAAATCAGACCAACTATCTGTTTTCTTGCCAAAGTCCCTAAGGAAGTTCGTTCTGCAACTATCGAATTAGTCATCCAGTATCATACCAAGTATCGTGAGCTAATTTTCATAGCGATTAACGACTAAGCTCTCGTTTTTTGGTATCCAAGCTTCCAAATACATTTATAATTCCACTTAACCTACCGATTATACTGGCCAATAGCCCAGTGTCTATCCGAGAGCGCAATAAATATGACCAATTTTGACTTATGGGTTAAAAACCTAGCATATTTCACATCTCTATGCTTGCTTTAACTTTTCGATGTCTAACTCTAATTCTTCTAACTGTTTCGCTACCTTGCCGACATCACCCGCACCTTGAGTTAACACTAAGTCGCCATCTTGCAGTACATTTGCCAAAACACTAGGCAATTGCTCAGACTCAGGAACAAAAATCGGATCAATTTTACCTCGGCTGCGAATGGTACGACAAAGCGCGCGGCCATCAGCACCAGCAATCGGCGCTTCGCCCGCAGAGTAGACATCCAGCATAATAAGCACATCGACTTTCTCTAGTACGTTTGCGAAGTCATCGTACAAATCGCGGGTGCGGCTGTAGCGATGAGGTTGGAATATCATCACCAAACGTTTATCTTCCCACCCAGCACGAGCTGCTTGAATGGTCACATCCACTTCACTTGGGTGATGACCATAATCATCCACCAGCATTGCGGTGCCATTGCCGGTTTCAAATTCACCTAAATGATCAAACCGACGGCCAGTTCCTTGAGTGCCAGCCATCGCTTTAAGAATCGCTTCATCACTTACGTCATCTTCCGTCGCGACGGCAATAGCAGCCGATGCATTTAAAGCATTGTGCTTACCAGGAATATTGAGAGTAATGTCCAAATTCGCTTTGCCTTGGCGCACAACGGTAAATTTACCTTGCTGCCCTTGCTGGCGGTAGTTCTCAAGCCTTACGTCTGCATCTTCTGAGAAACCATAAGTAATCACCTGACGGCTCACTCGCGGGATCAATTCGCGAACAACGGGATCATCGATACACATGATGGCTTGACCGTAAAACGGCAAGTTATGTAGAAAATCGATAAAGGTTTGCTTAAGTACTTCGAAGTCACCACCATATGTGTCCATATGATCGGCTTCAATGTTAGTAACAATGCTTACCATTGGCTGTAAATGTAAGAATGAAGCATCACTCTCATCCGCTTCAGCGATAAGAATACGGCTCGAACCTAACCTTGCATTAGTACCAACACTTTTTACCAAGCCACCGTTTACGAACGTTGGATCAAGGCCTGCCTCAGAGTAAATTTGGGTAACCAAAGCGGTGGTTGTCGTTTTACCATGCGTGCCGGCAACCGCTATGCCATGTCTAAAGCGCATAAGCTCCGCTAGCATTTCTGCGCGACGTACCACTGGAATTCTTCTTTCTTTCGCGGCAACAAGTTCTGGATTCTTTTCGTTAATCGCAGTTGAAACAACGACAACGCTCGCCTTTTCGACGTGTTCCGCACTGTGGCCAAAAAATACGTGAGCACCTTTACTCGTCAAGCGATCCGTAACCGGATTGGCTGATAGGTCTGAACCTGTGATGTGATAGCCTTCATTTAACAATACTTCGGCGATACCACTCATACCCGCGCCACCAATACCGACAAAATGAATTGTTTTAACACGTCGCATTTCAGGGATCAGTGCGCGGATTTTGGAAATATCTTGATTATGTTCAATCGTCATCACTTGGTACTCATTATCTTGTTAGTTGACTAATGGCATCGGCCACTACTTTGTCAGCATCTAATTTTGCTTCAGAGCGAGCTTGTTTCGACATTTCAAGCAAAGCCACTCTGTCTAATTCTTTTATTTGATGGGCAAGACCGGCCGCGGTCAAATCGGGTTGCTCTATCATCTTGGCGGCACCCGCAACAACCAAATGATCGGCATTTAATGCCTGTTGGCGATCTTTGTGCATAAATGGGACAAAGATAGCTGCCACGCCAGCCGCGGATAATTCAGAAACAGTCAATGCTCCTGAGCGACATACCACAAGATCCGCCCATTCATACGCACTGGCAACGTCATCGATAAATTCGGTGACTTTAGCATCCGTAACGCCATGATTTTGATAATCTTGTTCAACACTGGCTTGGTTGTTTTTCCCCGCTTGATGCCAAACGGTATAATCAGAACCAAGCTCTGCTAATGCTGGAGGTAACGTTGTATTTAAAATGCGAGCACCTTGACTGCCACCCATAACCAGTATTCGTATTGCGCCATCACGACTTGCAAGCCTTTGCTCTGGTGCGGCTATCGCGACTACGTCTTCTCTGACTGGATTACCTACAACCGGTGCGTCAGAAAAAGCGCCCGAGAATGCTTGAAAGACGCGCTTAGCAATTTTTGACAACCACTGATTAGTCAAACCAGCGACCGCATTTTGCTCGTGCAGCACAACAGGGATACCACTTAGCCAAGCAGCAATACCGCCCGGGCCACTCACGTAGCCACCCATGCCAAGTACCGCATCAGGCTGCCAACGTTTAATGTGCTTACGAGCCTGTAAAATGGCATGAAAGATCTGCCATGGCGCCTTAATTAACTTCAATAAACCTTGGCCACGTAAACCTTTTACTTTAATGAAATCAATCTCGATACCATGCTTTGGAACCAAATCCGCTTCCATTCTATCTTCAGTGCCTAACCAGCGGATCTCCCACCCTTGCTGCTGCAATTTCTTGGCAACTGCAAGCCCTGGAAATACGTGCCCACCGGTACCACCGGCCATGACCAATAAACGCTTATTTTTGTTCATTCTCTGTCTTTTTAATCTCTGCTTGATCCACTGGGCCCGCAATGCGGCTTTCGTGATCAATTCTTAATAAAATAGCCACCGCCACACTCATTATAATGAGGCTAGAACCACCATAACTTATCAGTGGCAAGGTCAACCCTTTGGTTGGAACCATCCCAGCAGCCGCACCGACATTAACCAAGGTTTGGAATGCGAACCAAATACCGATACCAAACCCAAGATAACCGCCAAATACTTTATTGGCCTCAAAAGCACGTTTCCCGATAAAAATAGCTTTCGTCACTAAAGCAAAGATCAATATCAGCACCAAACTTACGCCAATGAAACCTAACTCTTCAGCCATAACAGCAAAAACGAAATCGGTATGCGCTTCTGGTAAATACTCTAATTTCTGGATCGAATTACCTAGCCCCTGACCAAACCAGTTTCCTCGACCGAATGCCATTAATGACTGGGTCAGCTGGTAACCACTGCCAAATGGGTCACTCCATGGGTCCCAAAAGGAGGTAACTCGACGAACTCGATAAGGCTCGACCAAAATCAGGACGACCACACCTGCAACGCCAACAATCACCAGCGCCAAAAATTGCCACAACTTAGCTCCGGCAATAAATAACATACCAAACATGGTCACCAACATGACGACAACGGTGCCAAGATCGGGCTGGCCAAGTAATAAAAAAGCCAACAAGCCAAATACCATGATCGGCTTAAAAAAACCGCCAAAGAAAGTACTTCGAACTTCTTCTTGTTTACGGACTAAATAACCAGACATGAACATGAACAAAGATAACTTAGCAATTTCTGCTGGTTGTAAGTTAAATAGCCCAAGGGGAATCCAGCGAGATGCACCATTAACCGATTTACCCGCAACCAGTACGACAATGAGCAATACAAAAGAGAGAGTCAGTAAATAATGACTGTAACGAAACCATTTCTCTAGCGGTATTTGTACGACCACTGTCGCCGTACAAAGAGACAAGAATAAAAAGGCACAGTGACGATACATAAAGTGAAACGGGCCGTCGGTCAACCGAGCACTAATCGGAAACGATGCTGACGTTACCATCACAAGGCCGATTAACATCAGTCCAATCGCGATCCAGACCAATTGCCGATCATAGAACGCCTCTGGAGACGGCCTGAATAACCAAGCATACAAGTCCGATATGTTTTCTTTAAGCTTACCCACTTAAGCGTCCATTCAACCGTTAAACTTCTAGATTCGCGTAATGCTGTGCCAATGCTGTAAATGCATCACCACGAGCCATAAAATTCGGGTATTGATCAAAACTGGCACACGCAGGAGACAACATCACAATATCTTCGTCTGTGACTTCAGCGTCAATATGAGCCATGGCTTGATCCATCGTATCCCAGCGCTTAGCCGATGGATGTAGTGACATAAATTGTGAACCGTCATGTCCAAAACAGTGCAATTGAACAGGAAGCTTATTCAGTACTGGAGCCAAAACAGAAAAGTCTGCTCCTTTACCATCACCACCGACAAGTAAATGCAGTTGTCCTCGGCATTCCAGTCCAGATAATGCCGCTAACGTACTGGCGACATTGGTCGCTTTTGAATCGTTAACCCACTTAACCCCTTTAGCATACGCAACGACTTGGCAACGATGCGTCAGGCCTTGGTAAGATTTAAGTGAATCCAGTGTTTTTTTGTAATCAATTCCAGCCGCTTTTAGTAATGCCATCGCCACCAGCGCATTTGTGCTGTTGTGCTTACCGACTAAACTCATTTGATTGGCAGGCATAATAGGTTGGTGATGCTCAGATAAATAAGTAACGCCATCGATAATTGAAAGACCGAAAGCATTTGCATCATCGTCGTCACCAAAGGTCACGACATCGCCAGCAAAGTCAGGGTTAGGCCACGTTGCTTTGTCTGCTCGATTTACTACCGCTACTTGGCTGTGGGCAAAAATACGTTGTTTTGCTTGTCCGTAACCTTTCATGCCGTCATAGCGATCCATATGGTCTTCAGACAAGTTCAAATACGCCGCGGCAGCAAGATGTAAGTTTGATGTGGTTTCTAGTTGGAAGCTCGAAAGTTCTAGGACGTACAAATCGGCATCTTGCTCTAATAAATCCAAAGCAGGTACACCAATGTTGCCACCAACACCGACGTTTAGCCCGATGGATTTCGCCATAACCCCTGTTAAGTCAGTCACGGTGCTTTTACCGTTCGATCCGGTAATCGCCACAACGGGCTTGTTCACGGCCCACGCAAACAATTCAATATCACCCACAACAGGAATGTTCGCTTCTAAAGCTTGTTGAATTTCAGGTGTGCGCAGCGCAATACCTGGATTCGCTACAACCAGATCTGCATCAAGTAACCATGCCATATTCCAGCTACCAGAATGCAGTTCCACTCCTGCTGGCAATTTGTCTTTTGCCGGTGGTTCGCTTCGAGTATCTATCACTTTCACATCGATATTAGGTTGTGTTTTCACGATATGATTAACGACAGAGAGCCCGGTAATACCGAGCCCTACAACCACAACCTTATTGATCTCTTGCCAAGAGTTCATTCATTTTTCCTTGCGCCAATAGGCTGCTTACATAAGATTAACGCACTTTCAGTGTCGCTAGACCTATTAATACCAAAACAATTGAGATGATCCAAAAACGAACAATAACACGAGGCTCAGGCCAACCTTTTAGCTCGTAATGGTGGTGTATAGGAGCCATGCGGAAAATACGTTGCCCGCGCAGTTTGTATGAACCTACCTGCAAAATAACAGATACTGTTTCCATTACAAATACGCCGCCCATGATCACCAACAACAATTCCTGACGAACTAACACGGCAATCGTACCTAGTGCGCCACCTAACGCTAGCGAACCAACATCACCCATGAATACTTGTGCTGGGTAGGTATTAAACCAAAGGAAGCCAAGGCCTGCACCAACGATTGCTGTACAGATTACCACTAACTCACTAGCGTGAGGAAGATAAGGAATATGTAAGTAGCTTGCATAGTTAACGTTACCCGTAGCCCATGCAATCACGGCGAAGCCTGCTGCAACCAGAACGGTAGGCATAATCGCTAACCCATCTAGACCATCGGTTAAATTAACGGCGTTACTGGTTCCTACGATGACAAAGTACGTCAATAATATGTAGAGAATGCCCAACTGCGGCATAATGTCTTTGAAAAATGGTACAACAAGCTGCGTTGCTGCAGTATCTTTGCCGTAAGCATAGAGTGCAAACGCAACCACAAACGCGATGGCTGACTGCCAGAAGTACTTCCAACGAGCAATAAGACCATCGGTGTTCTTACGTACGACTTTGCGATAATCGTCCACAAACCCGACGACACCATAACCAAGCGTGACGAACATCACCGCCCAAATATACGGGTTAGACAGATCGGCCCACAAAAAGACGGTAATCGCAATTGCGGCTAAGATCATCAAACCGCCCATGGTAGGCGTACCGCGCTTACTAAAGTGAGATTCCGGTCCGTCATTACGCACAACTTGGCCGATTTGCAGCATTTGCAAACGCTCAATTAAGCGTGGTCCCATCCACAAAGACAGGCCTAATGCTGTTAATACACTTAAAATCGCTCGAAACGACAAGTAATCGATCAAACGGAAAAAAGAAAAATATGGCTGAAGTAAGTCTGCAAGCCAGATAAACATTATAAAATCTCCTTCAAAGCAGCAACGATCTTGCTCATCCCTGCGCTATTCGCACCTTTCACTAATAAAGTGTGGGTTGAGTTGCTGTTATTATTCAAATGCTGCTCAATATAAGTAATCATCGCCTCGTGACTCTCAAAGTGCGTGCCATGACAAATGTCGCTGATTACTTTTGTGTCCTCGCCAAAGGTAAGGACATGTTCAAAATCAAATGGGGCAGCATGTTGTCCGACTTGTCGATGAAGTTCAAGACTTTCCTGCCCTAATTCAGCCATAAAGCCCAAAATAAGCCAGCGTTGCCCCTGATAATTTGCCAGTAAATCCACTGCCGCTTTCATCGCTGGCACACTGGCGTTGTAGCTATCATCAATTAAGCGAACGTCTTTCTTCAATTCCATGACTTCGACTCGACCCGATACATTAGTCATGTTAGCCAAGCCATGTTTGATTTCTGTCAAGCTAGCGCCAGCATTCTGTGCGATCGCCGCCGTTGCTACCGCATTTGATACATTGTGAGCACCTACTAACGTTAGCGTTACGGTGATGTCACCCAATGGAGTATGTAAACAAAACGTCGCAAGGCCCAGCTCATCCAGTTCAATGTCAGAAGCGTAAAAATCGGCTTGTCGATTTTGCTGCGAAAAAGTAACCACTTTTTTATCCGCTAGCACATCATGCCAAAATTCTAGGCCGTTACTGTCCATATTCACAACGGCGATATCATCGGAATTAAGCCCTTGATAAATTTCGCCCTTAGCTCGCTTAACACCATCAATGGAACCAAAACCTTCAAGGTGAGCCGCAGCAACGTTATTCACCAGAGCGATGCTTGGTTTTGTCAATTGCGTGGTATAGGCGATTTCATTCAGGTGATTGGCACCTAATTCTATCACCGCATAATCTTGTTTAGCATTACGACGGAGCAGAGTTAACGGAACACCAATATCATTGTTAAAGTTACCCGCCGTAGCAAGCACGCTGCCGCGTTGCTGTAATATCGCCGCCAGCATTTCTTTTACGGTGGTTTTGCCGCAACTTCCCGTTAAGGCAATCGTCCTACATGGCGATTGTTGGTGAACCCAAGCTGCAATATCACCCAAGGCTTGTTTGGTATTATTCACAACAAGTTGGGGGATATCTAATGGCAACGGCTTTTCAACAACAATTCCGCTTGCGCCATTTAACATGGCTTGTTCACAAAACTGGTGGCCATCAAAACGCTCACCCACCAAAGCAATGAACAACGAACCTTGCTCTATGGTTCTGGTGTCCGTTGAAACAGCAGAAATATCAGCATCAAGGCCAATTAATTTGGCTTGTAATTCAGACGCCATTTGCTGCAATGAAAAGTTGATCATTTGGTCAGCTCCAGTAATTCCATCGCAGTTTCACGATCTGAGTAATGGATGGTCGATTCAGCCATGACTTGGTAATCTTCGTGGCCTTTGCCTGCCAGTAAAATAATGTCGTTTTCATCCGCATGGCTAAGTGCATGTAAGCACGCTTGATAACGGTCATGCTCAACAATTGCTTTGTCAGGTTCAGCCATTCCAGCCAACATATCTTTGACGATAATGGCAGGATCTTCTCCGCGAGGATTATCATCGGTCAAAATACAATGGTCACCAAGACGTTCAGCAATGTCGGCCATCATAGGTCTTTTACCTGTATCTCGATCACCACCGCAACCAATAACGGCCCAAAGCTTTCCTTGGCAATGAACACGCAATGCTGACAGTGCTTTTTCTAATGCGTCGGGTGTATGCGCGTAATCAACGACAACTTTTGCTTTACCCGCTGTTTGAAACAATTCCATACGCCCAATGACTGGCAATAATTTTGGCGCCGTATTTAGCAATTGCTGTTTATCGACGCCTAGAGTTAACAAACTGGCCAAGGCCAACATCAAGTTACTGGCATTAAAAGCACCAATCAAAGGCGCCTGCAATGTACCTTTGCCCCAAGAGCCATCAAATTTGATATCAATACCTGTTTCCGAATAATCAACATGCGTCGCAAACAGGGTTTGATTAGGCGCTTGAGCTAAATCGGCAGACTTGTGATTAAGCGAAACCGCCACATTATTTGGCAGTATTTGTAACCAACTGGCTCCTACTTCATCATCAATATTAAGCACAGCTTGTTGGCATTGATGGTCGCGAAACAGTGACAATTTAGCATTGGCGTACTCTTCCATCGTGCCATGATAATCAAGATGATCACGGCTCAGGTTAGTAAAAATGCCCACTTTGAAAGACAAATCTCTGACTCGGCCTTGAACCAAGCCGTGAGAAGACACTTCTAATGCTGTGTACTTAGCTCCTTGCTGAGCCAAACTCGCTAGCGTATCAGCAATTTCAATGGCATTGCCCGTGGTGTTTGCTGCCGCTTGAAGATCAGAAAGGAACCCGTTTCCGGTTGTCCCCATTACTGCTGACTTTTCACCGAGCAAGTCTAACCACTGCGCGATGAGCTGAGTAATGGTCGTTTTGCCATTAGTGCCAGTAACGCCAATTAGTCCCATTTCAGACTGACCATAAAAACGTACGGCTAATGCAGACAAAACCGTGTCTAAATCCTGAATATAAATCACAGGGACTGAGCCTACAGACTCAACAAGACCGTGTACTTTTTCATCACAAGCTTGCGCCAATACCGCGTTAGCTCCTAACGTTAAAGCTTTTTCAATGTACTTTCGACCATCAACGGCATGGCCTTTTATAGCAACAAACGTATCTCCACTTTCAACTTTACGACTATCGAGACGCAGTTGATTCACCATCACATCTTGTGAATCGGTTAAGGATAAAGAAACCCATGGTTTTAGTAATGACGTAAGCTGATGCACGTAATTAACCTCTGTTGCTAGAATTAAACTGATTTTCGTCTGGCGCGACATTCAAAATTTGTAGCGCTCCTTTCATCACTTCCGCAAAGACGGGAGCCGCTACTGCACCACCATAATATTGATCACCCTGAGGTTCATTGATAACCACGACCAGTGCCACTCTAGGGTTACTGACTGGCGCAATACCTGCGGTATACGCGAAGTATTCATCACTGTACCCGCCCGCCGTTGCTTTACGAGATGTTCCCGTTTTGGCGGCGATTCTGTATCCAGGCACGGCGGCACGAGTTGCTGAGCCCCCTTTCTGGGTAACTTGCTCCATCATCTCGAGCACCATCTTAGCGTTGTCTTTATCAACAACCGGCGTCGATATGTCTTGCCCGTTGTCTTTTACGATATGAAGTGGGCGGTAAACTCCGTAGTTACCTAAGGTGGCGTAAGCATGAGCCAATTGAATAGGCGAAACAGCAAGCCCATAACCAAATGATAAGGTGGCTATTTCAAACTTCGACCAACGGCGACGACTAGGGAAGATACCGGATGTTTCACCGACCAAGTTCAAGCCACTTGTCTCACCAAAACCAACGGAACTGTACATACCTAGTAGAGCTTCAAGCGGCATATTTAACGCCAACTTTGCGACACCGATATTACTGGATTTTTTGAGAATGGTGGTTAAGTCCGCTTTGCCTACTTTAGAGACATCTCGCACTCGGCTACCGCCTAATTGCATGATGCCATTCCCAGTATCTATCACGGTATCTTTGTCTGCGGTGCCATTTTCCAAGGCCGCTAATACAACAAATGGTTTAACCGTTGAACCCGGTTCAAAAGCATCGGTAATGGCTCGATTACGCATTCGATAGTTCTGCAGTTGGGAGCGATTGTTTGGGTTATATGATGGGGCGTTCACCATACTTAACACTTCGCCTGTCTTTACATCGAGCATGACGATCGAAGCCGAGGTTGCATTATAATCCGCAACCGCCTGTTTGACCGCACGGTAGGCAATGGCTTGAATTCGTTGATCGACAGTCAACTGTAAAGGTTCGCCCTGTTCACGCTCTTCTAAAGAAATATTTTCAACCACGCGACCAAATCTGTCTTTACGTATGGTTTTCTTACCCGCTTCACCGGTTAACCATTGATCGTAAGTACGTTCTACCCCTTCCAGCCCGTGTCCGTCGATGCCAGTAACACCAATTAGATGTGCACTCACTTCCCCCGAAGGGTAATACCGGCGAGATTCCTGCTTAAGACCTACACCCGCCAGTTTTAACTCGCGTATATAGTTCGCCATAGCAGGGCTCACTTGCCGTTGTAAATAAATGAAACGACGAGTGCTATTTTTCTTAATTCGATTAAGCAGCTTTTCTCGATCAACCCCCAACACATCAGCAAGTGCATGCCAAGGTTCAATCGGATTTAGTCCACCTTCTTTAAAGATGGTTTTAGGATCGGCCCAAACCGCATCAACAGGCACACTCACCGCTAAAGCTTCGTTATTTCTTTCAGAGATAATGCCACGAGCAGAAGGCAAAGCTTTAACGCGGACAGAACGCATATCACCTTGACGAATCAAGTTGTCTGGTTCGATGATTTGAATGTAGGCAAGCCTAGAAATTAATGCCGCGAGGGCAACGAATACAAAAAACAACAATGTACGAAAACGCCAAGGGCTCAAGCCGACCACTGGCGATTCCTTTGCGCTTTGGTTATTACTTTTCTTCGGGCGAGGTTTGGTCGTCATTTTAAGGACACTATCACTTCTTTGTCTGCATCTGGCCGTCTCATATCAAGCTCAGTGGCGGCCAGTTGTTGAACTCTTGTGTGCTCAGACAAAGCATTCTCTTCTAAGATAAGGTTGCGCCATTCATTATCTAAGCGATCACGCTCAGTTAGGGCACTATCTCGTTGATGAATAGCTTGTCGTGCATCATGAGTGGTGTGAACAATCCACATAGCGGAACCAAACGCACACATCAGCATAAGCAAAGGCCAGCGCCCTACGGTTAGTAGGTCTTGACCAATGTGCTTCGCGAGATTGATGCTTGGTGTTTTTTCACTCATGACCATTAACTACTATAGTTTTTCACCGATACGAAGTACCGAGCTACGTGAGCGAGTGTTTACATCGACTTCCGCATCACTCGGCTTAATTGCTTTACCGACGGTTTTCATTGCCGCACTGCCTAGCTCAGCAATTTGTGCTTCGGTTAATGGTAGTCCATGAGGAACTTGCGGACCACGACTCTCTTTACGCATGAAGTGTTTAACCATACGGTCTTCAAGAGAGTGGAAGCTAATCACTGATAAACGGCCTTCAGGAGCCAATATGGATAACGCCCCTTTTAGTGCGGTATCAATTTCATCTAGCTCACTGTTAATGTAAATACGAAATGCTTGGAAGCTACGTGTCGCTGGGTGTTTTTTCTCTTTAAAGCTTTTTGGTGCAGCTTCAGAAATAAGCTTAACTAACTGGCCAGTACGTGTCAGAGGTTCGTTTTCCTCGTTTTCACGATACGCGACAATCGCCTTTGCAATTCGTCTTGCGTGTTTATCTTCACCAAACTCACGAATAACCCAAGTAATATCATCTAAATCCGCTTCTTGCAGCCACTGAGAAACTGGCATGCCTGAAGTCGGGTCCATACGCATATCAAGTGGCCCATCTTTCATGAAACTAAATCCACGCTCAGCATCATCAAGCTGTGGAGAAGAAACACCTAAATCCAGCAAGACACCATCAACTTGACCGACTAAGTCATAGCGTTCTGCGTATTCTGCCATGCCCGAAAAAGGACCATGTACAATAGTGAAACGAGGGTCATCAATTTTTTGAGCTTCAGCGATCGCCGTTGGATCTCGGTCAATACTGAATAAGCGACCATTTTCACCCAACTTAGAGAGAATCGTGCGGCTATGACCGCCACGGCCAAACGTACCGTCAATGTAAGTGCCGTCAGGTTTAATTGCTAAGCCATCAATAGATTCGTTAAGCAAAACTGAAATGTGTTTAAAAGATTCGGTCATGGTGTTCTCGTTAGATGTACTTAGCTTATAAAAGACGAAACTCTAGTGTACTGATTTAAGATCGTCTCGCCACTCCCTAAACAAGGAATCGGGTGATTTAGTGCCAAGTTTACGGGATTAATAATTAACTGCGTCAATATAACGCAAAAAACCCATCACCGCGGTTAAGCGGTGATGGGTCTCGTATAGGTGGAGTTGACACATACGCCGGGTTCTGTCTCCGCTTGCGCGGCGGTAACCATTCGTCTAGGCCTGCAATCGCTCACAGGCTCAAGCAATCTACCCGCCCCCATACGCGAGCAACGCAATGTGAGGGCCTATTTGATCTTGCTCCGGGTGGAGTTTACCTTGCTACGCACTGTTGCCAGACGCACGGTGCGCTCTTACCGCACCCTTTCACCCTTACCTGTGCTTACTTCCCTACTCCGAAGAATAAAAGAAGATTAAGCCATCGGCGGTTTTCTCTCTGCTGCACTTGTCGTGAGCTCGCGCTCCCCAGGCGTTACCTGGCACCCTGCTCTATGGAGCCCGGACGTTCCTCCCCTCCATCAGTCTCCCAAAGGACATCAATGAAGCAGCGATTACCCAGTCAACTCCGATGGCGGATTGTATAGAGAAAGAAGTAACGTGTCTAGCAAAGAGAAAGCTTTCAGCCAATATCACAACCGACTGGCGAGATTATAAGCAAATGCAGCCCACCTTTAACCTACCCCACCAACCCCTCGGCTCCTAATACTCCGCTTTTAGCACTTAGCCTTTAGTACTTAGCTTTTAGTACTTAGCTTTTAGTACTTAGCTTTTCGTACTTAAATGCTCCAATCCCCACTTATACAACGCATTTTTCTTAAGATTGTAGATCTCAGCCGTCAATGCCGCCGCTTTCTTAAGGGGCAACTCTTTTGTCAAGATAGCCAGCGTTCGTGTCGCTTCGTCAGGTAACTCTTCTGAGACTTCTTCACGGTGACCATGAATCAACAGTACCATCTCACCGCGTTTACGGTTATCGTCTTCTTCGATCCATGGAATCAAGTCACCCAGAGGCATGCCTTGGATCGTTTCAAAAGTCTTAGTTAACTCACGAGCCATCACAACTTCGCGATCAGGCCCTAGGATCTCAAGCATATCGGCTAATGAATCCATTATTCTGTGTGGCGATTCATAGAAAATACACGTACGCTCTGCTTTGGCGATTTCTAAGAATTTATCTTTGCGGCCTTTGCTTTTGGCAGGTAAGAAGCCTTCAAAGCTGAAACGGTCAGAAGGCAAACCCGATGCACTAAGCGCCGTAATAACTGCGCATGCACCCGGTAATGGCACAACCCTGACACCGGCTTGACGACATTGAGTCACCAAATGATAACCTGGGTCACTGATGAGCGGTGTTCCTGCATCAGAAACCAGTGCAATTGAAAGTCCTTGTTGTAATTTTTCGACTAACACTTGCGCTTTTTGCTGCTCATTGTGATCATGTAAGGCAAAGGTTTTGGTTTTGATGCTGAAATGAGATAATAAACGGCCTGTATGGCGCGTATCTTCGGCAGCAATCAAATCAACGCTATGAAGCACATCCAGCGATCGTTGGGTGATGTCGCCTAAATTCCCAATAGGGGTTGGCACAATGTAGAGAGTTGGGATCTCTGACGGGGAAGTTTTTATGTCTGTCATTTGTTTACCATCACTTCAACGATTAATATAGAGATAACTTTTGTATTTTGTTAAACAAGAACTCACAGCTATGAAGAACAAAAAAAGAATCAGTGTACCACGCCTTCTTACACCCATTGCATTAGCAATTACCTTAGCTGCGTGTTCTTCCAGCCCGCAAGCGCCTACCGCAGTTGATATAACCGCAGCACCAACACAGAGTGCTCAATCTTATGTTATGCAAGCGGATAGCCTACAAGGTAGCATTCAAAATGACTTGCTGATCATGGCACTTAAGGCGGCGACCCAGAACCAAGAATGGAACCAAGCCAATCTTCTGTCTAAGCGTTTAGCAAAACAATCACTCAGCCCAGTTCAAATGGCAGAGTGGCAGTTAGCGCGGGCGCTGATCCTAACGCATGAACAGTCTCCACAACAAGCGCTAAAACAACTTAACTTTCAGCCTTGGTGGCCATTAAGCAATTCGCAATGGTTAAGTTACCATCAACAAAGAGCCGAACTTTTTGCGCAACTACAAGATCACTTCAATGTAAGTCGAGAATACATCCTTTCAAGTAATTACCTTGCAGAAGATGAACAAGAAACGATTGCCAACAAAGTATGGGCAAGCTTACACCTTTATTCTGAATACGAATTGACGGCTCAAGTCGCCGAACAAGATGAAGCGGTATTAGACGGCTGGTTACAACTCGCTATTTATATGAAAACGCTTTCTAACAATCCAGGTCAGCTTAAAAATACGCTAGAAAAATGGTTAGCAGAGAACAGTACGCACCCAGCGAACTTGTATACTCCTGCTGATATTCAAGCGATTTTGGATCTTGAAATCATCAAACCTCAGAATACAGCACTGTTGTTACCTCTGAGTGGTAAATATGCATCTCAAGGCCAGTTAGTGCGTGATGGGTTCATCCACGCTATGTTAGACGACTTCAATCGCGATGCGGATGCAACGCTAACGGTATTGGATTCCGAAGCACTCTCTATGGAGCAGCTGCAAAAAGAACTGGTAGAGCGTAATGTCGACTTCATTGTCGGCCCACTGCAAAAAAACGAAGTTGAACAGCTGCAAAATACGACAGAATTGCCGATGCTTGCGCTGAATATTCCCGACCAACCGCTTGCAGACAATCGCTTTTGCTACCTTACCCTTTCACCTGAACAAGAAGTCGCGCAAGCTGCGAAGCACTTATTCAGTAACGGTTACCAGTACCCGTTGATTCTGGCTCCAAAAGGCCGCCTAGGTGAACGCGTTGCAGCAGCGTTTGAAAAAGAGTGGCAGAAATACAGTAAAAACGAAGCGGCTGTAAGCTACTTCGGCAGTAAAGCTCAGCTACAAAACAATATCAACTCGGTGTTTGGGCTTAATAGCAGCCAAGCACGTATTGCTCAGTTAAATAAACTGATCGGCATGGAAACCGAGTCTCAAGCTCGAAGCCGTCGTGACATCGACTCGGTATACATTGTTGCTAAAAATGATGAGCTCACCCTGATTAAGCCTTTCATTGAAGTTGCCATCAACCCTGATAGCACACCGCCAAAATTGTTCTCAAATTCACGTAGCAATAACGGCAATAAGCGCCAATATGAAGATCTAACGGGTGTCGCATACAGCGATATTCCTTTGCTCTTAGATCAAGACTCATCACTCAACAACAAAATTAATACTCTTTGGCCAAAAAGCAGCAATGCCGAAAAACGTCTACACGCTTTAGGTATGGATGCGTATCGCTTGATTGTTGAATTACCACAAATGAAAGTTGTTCCCGGCTATCAGGTAAGTGGCCAAACAGGTAAGCTCTCAATTGATGAACAATGTGTCGTTCAACGCGAGATAGGCTGGTCCGAGCATGGTAAGCTTTGATAAAAGAAAGCTCGGCCAACAATATGAAACCATGGCAAAAGAGTTTCTCATTCGCCATGGTCTTGATTTCATTGAGGCCAACTTCAACTGCAAGTGCGGTGAACTTGACCTTATAATGAGGGAACGCAACGCCATTGTCTTTGTCGAAGTTAAATACAGAAATCAGAAAAACTTCGGTAACGCTGCCGAAATGGTCACTTACAGCAAGCAACAAAAGCTGATAAAAACCGCACAATGGTGGCTAAGAACACAAAAACTATCCCCTTACGACACTGAATTTCGCTTTGATGTCATTGCTATTCACCAAAAAGGTGATGACATCAATTGGATAAAAAACGCAATAACTCAAGGATAACCGATGCTCGATAGCATTAGAGAAAGCTTCACAGAAAGCATTCAGATTCAAATCGCAGCGGCTGAAGCCCTGCCCGACCACATCACTCAAGCCGCTCATTCAATGGTGAATAGCTTACTTAACGGCAATAAGATTTTGTGCTGTGGTAATGGTGGTTCTGCATCGAACGCTCAACAATTTGTGTCTTGCTTACTCAATCATTTTGAAACTGAGCGCCCCAGCCTACCTGCAATGGCACTCACCGCCGACAATACCACCCTGACAGCAGTAGCCAATGACTACCACTATCAAGAGATATTCTCAAAACAAGTACGCGCTTTCGGTCAACCTGGTGACATACTGCTTGCAATATCGACCAGCGGTAACAGTAAAAATGTTATCAAAGCAATGGAGGCGGCGGTAACTCGTGATATGACGATCATCGCCTTAACCGGCAAAGATGGTGGTGAGATGGCGGGACTACTTGGTGAGTCGGATGTTGAAATTCGTATTCCTTCCCAACGTACCGCACGTATACACGAAGTTCATATGGTTACGCTTCACTGTTTATGTGATTTGATTGATCAAGTTCTGTTCCCTTCTCACGAAGAGTAAGCCTTATGTTCAGCCCGTGTAACGTGGCAAGTAAAGGAGGTACATGTAATGTTTAAAAGATGGGTACTCGTATCAGCTTGCATAATGAGCTTATCCGGCTGTGCAGGTTTGTTCGTTGCAGGCGCAGCTACCACAGCCGCTATTGTCACAGATACTCGTTCAGCGGAACAAATTTGGCAAGACAGCCAATTAGAGTTTGAAGTGGCAGGCATCAGCAATAAAAAGCCCTACCCTGGCAACTTGAAAGCCACTGCAACGGTATTTAACGGTAAGGTGATTTTAATCGGTCAAGCCGTTACCGAAGACATTCGTCATGAGTTTGCATCGAAAGTTCGTGAAGTCAAAGGCGTATCATCAGTTTCAAACCAATTGCGAGTCAAGCCATTGTTAGAACTGTCTACGATAAGCCAAGATAGCTGGGTAACAACCAAAGTAAAATCATCACTCTTAACTGATTCATCGTTAAACGGTGTAAAAATAAAAGTAATCACAGAGGACGGCGAAGTGTTCTTATTGGGTTACGTTACGCCTGAACAAGCCGATACAGCCGTTGAGATCACCAGAAACATTTCGGGTGTTAAACAAGTCATCAAAGCGTTCGAGATTAATCACACCGCCCAGGCCGAAGCAATAGAACCCTAATTAATTTATTACGGCTTCTATTCGCAACAATAAGCGGCAAAGACTTAGCCTACAGGCACAAAAAAAGCAGCGAATTCGCTGCTTTTTATTTATCTAGAGTTTGATAACACAACGGCTTCTAACATCAAGTTATCGGCCTATGGTAATCAATGGCTGCTATTTCACAACTCGCAAACTTGGACGGCCTTTCGGACGTGTAGGCGCTTCATCTTCAGAAGTTACATCAGTTGTTGCCACTAAAGGTTCTTCAACCTCAACGACACCTAAACTGCTCTCTTCTTCAAATGATGGCTCGACATCTTCAATCGTCATGTCATCTGCGTATGCATCTTCAGGTTCAAACATTGTTCCCGCGCCATTTTCACGCGCATAAATTGCGTGAACAGCATAAATAGGAACAATCACTGAATGAGGGCGGCCACTGAATCGAGCATTGAAGGTAATTGCTTCGTTGCCCAACTCTAAGTTACCGACAGCACGAGGAGCAATATTCAAGATAATTTGACCATCTTGGATAAACTCTTCAGGAACACGAACACCCGGTAAAGTTGCATCAACAACTAAATGTGGTGTTAGGTCGTTATCAGCTAACCATTCATAAAACGCGCGGACCAGGTAAGGTCGGCGCGCTGTCATGTTTTCAATATCCATTAACGAGCCAGACGCATCTCACGTTCAGCTTCCGTTAAAGAAGCCAAGAAAGAATCACGCTCGAATACGCGGTTCATGTAGATTTTTAGCTCTTTTGAACCAGGGCCAACCAACTCGATGCCTAGCTCAGGCAAACGCCAAAGTAGAGGAGAAAGGTAGCAATCGATCAAGCTAAACTCTTCGCTCATGAAGTACTCGTACTCAGCAAAGATAGGGCCAAGAGTCAGTAGATCAGTACGCAGTTTGATACGCGCTGCTTCTGCTTCTTCTACATTGCCTTTAACGATTTTTTCCGCTAGAGAGTACCAATTGTTCTCAATGCGGAACATCATTAAGCGGCTGTTACCACGCGCTACAGGATATACCGGCATTAGAGGTGGATGAGGGAAACGCTCATCAAGATATTCCATGATGATCTTTGAGTTGTATAACGCAAGCTCACGATCGATCAAAGTAGGTACGGTCTTATAAGGGTTTAGTTCTATAAGTTCATTTGGAAGATTGTTCTCTTCAACCAACTCAACTTCAACACTCACACCTTTTTCGGCTAGAACAATACGCACCTGATGGCTGTACATATCAGAGGCACTTGAGAATAGAGTCATCACAGAACGTTTATTGGCAGCTACAGCCATTGAGCCCTCCAGCACACTTAAAATTAAAAAAACAATGGAGGCGACTGCCCCCATTGTATACAAATTAGCGAAGCATTATAGCACGATTAGTGAACATCACGCCAATACTCTTTCTTGAGTAGCACCACGATAATCGTGAAGATAACCAAGAACCCCATAGCCCACCAACCTATCGCATGACGCTCTAGCTTAACTGGGTCACCAGAATAATCGAGGAAGTTAACTAAGTCGCGCATGGCATTATCATATTCAGTCGGGCTCAGTTCGCCACGACCATTAGATTGAGTGCCCACTACGACCTGTACTTCTTTGCCATCGACCATATGTGTTTCAAAAATCGGCTCTGGAATACCTTGCAACTCTTCTAATACATGCGGCATACCAACACTTGGGAAAACAATATTGTTCACTCCAAATGGGCGTGACGGGTCTGCATAGAAAGACCGTAAATAGGTATATAGCCAGTCTGCACCACGAACACGAGATACTAGAGTCAAATCTGGTGGCGGAGCACCAAACCATTGACCTGCTTGTTTCTCAGGGATGGCATTTTGCATTAATGAGCCAATTTTCACATCAGGATCAAAGATCAAGTTCTCTTTCATCAAATCCAGTGGAATACCGATGTCGGTTGCAACTCGCTCATATCGTTGATATTGCGTTGAGTGACAACCCATGCAGTAGTTCATGAATAATTTGGCGCCATTTTGCAAGGAAGCCTTATCCGTTAGATCGTTGTTCGCTTTGTCTAAAGGTACATTGGCTCCTGCCGCCATTGCCAAAGATGGCAACAACGCAAAAAGTATAACAATCCACTTTTTCATTATAATGTTAACCTCTCTGGTAATGGTTTCGTTGCTTCATTTTTACTGTAGAAGAACAGCAATACGAAGAACATGAAGTAACCCAAGCTAAAGATACGTGCAAACATGGTGTACAGCTCTGTAGCGGGTAACGCACCCAGAATACCAAGAGCAATAAAGCTAATCGTAAACTGAATGATATTCACCAGGTGTAGCTTACTACGGTAACGGTACGAACGTACTTTGCATCGGTCAAACCACGGCAGTAAGAACAACACGACAATCGAAGCACCCATTGCGATAACACCCAATAGCTTGTCTGGAACCGCACGCAAAATCGCGTAGAACGGTGTGAAGTACCAAACTGGAGCAATGTGCTCTGGTGTTTTCAGCGGGTTAGCAGCTTCAAAGTTAGGCGGCTCAAGAAAGTACCCACCCATTTCAGGGTTAAAGAACAACACATAACAGAAGAAGAATAAGAAACCAGCAATACCAACAAAATCTTTTACCGTTCCGTATGGATGGAATGGAATAGAGTCAATAATGTCGTATTTCTTGGTGTAATCTTTATGGAATTTAAACTGTGACTGGTAGTCATCGCCCATAGTGCCCTTTGGTAATTTGGTTTCAATACCATCAGGGTTGTTAGAGCCAACTTCATGCAAAGCAATAACATGCAGAACAACAAGCAACAGTAGAACAATTGGCAGCGCAATAACATGTAAGGCAAAGAAACGGTTTAGCGTTGCGCCAGAAATAACATAGTCACCACGTATCCATAGCGTTAGGTCATCACCAATTACGGGTATAGCCCCAAACAAGGAGATGATTACCTGCGCTCCCCAGAAAGACATTTGTCCCCAAGGTAGCAAGTAGCCCATAAAGGCTTCAGCCATCAACACTAAGAAGATCAACATGCCAAACAACCACAATAATTCACGTGGTTTTTGGTAAGAGCCGTAGATTAAACCACGGAACATGTGCAGATAAATTACGATGAAGAATGCGGAAGCTCCAGTGGAGTGCATATATCGTAATAGCCAGCCATACTCAACATCACGCATGATGTACTCAACAGAGGCAAATGCGCCTTCACCTGTTGGAACATAGTTCATGGTTAACCAAATACCCGTCAAGATCTGGTTTACCAGCACCAACATGGCTAGTGAACCAAAAAAATACCAAAAGTTAAATGTTTTCGGCATCGGGTATTCAGATAGATGTTTTTTGTACGCATTCATTGCGGGTATGCGTTTTTCTACCCAGTCCAATAATGCTTGCATTAGGCATCCCCTCCTTCATCAACACCAATAATCACTTTGGTGTCACTTAAATAAGTGTGTGGTGGGATCACTAAGTTTAGTGGTGCAGGGACCCCTTGGAATACTCGACCAGCCAGATCAAACTTAGAACCATGACATGGGCAGAAGAATCCAGATTTAACCCCTTTCACCTGCTCGCCAAAGGTATCAGGCAAGTGTGTCGGTGAGCAGCCTAAGTGAGTACATATACCAACGGCAATGAAGTATTCAGGCTTAATGGAGCGATATTCATTTTGAGCGTACTCAGGTTGTTGCTCTTCCTGAGAGCTAGGATCTCGAAGTTGGTCTTCAACCTTTTTTAAATCGTCTAGCGCAGATTGACCACGACGAACGATCCAAACAGGTTTACCACGCCACTCAACACGGAGTAGCCCCCCTTCATCGATTTTTCCGATATCCACTTCAACCGGTGCACCTGCCGCTTTCGCTTTGGCGCTCGGGTTCCATGATTTAATAAAAGGCACGGCCACAGCGACTGTTCCTAACCCACCAACCACTGCCGTAGTCGCGGTAAGGAAACGCCGACGTCCGTTATTTAAAGGCGCATTGCTCATCCAACATTCTCCCATTTGCTCCCTTTGGCTTGTTTTAATTTCCTATTAAGAGCACGGCTAACAAATCTACAGATTATTTGTATTTATTTTGATGGGAAATGATAAAGAAAACCCTACTTTTTGACAAGATAAAGCTACTTTTTTGTAACATTTGTGAGGCGAATCGCCCGTTCCGTCACAAAAGGAGAGAAAGGAAAACTAATGGAAGTAGGTCTAGGAGTTAATTACAGTTTTAGAAGGTCAAAAAACAAAAAAGCCCGGCATAAGCCGAGCTTTTGATTCCACATTTCCAGCCATAAGCTGAAGCGTGTATCTTTTCGAAAAAAGATTAACGCTTAGAGAATTGTGGTTTACGACGTGCTTTACGTAGACCAACTTTCTTACGCTCAACGCAACGAGCGTCACGAGTAACGTAGCCAGCTGCACGTAGAGCAGGACGGAAAGACTCATCGTATTCCATAAGAGCACGAGTGATGCCGTGGCGGATAGCGCCAGCTTGACCAGAAATACCACCACCAGAAACAGTGATGTATAGGTCAAGTTTGTCAGTTAGTTCAACTAGCTCAAGTGGTTGACGAACAACCATACGAGAAGTTTCGCGACCGAAGTAAACATCAAGGCTACGCTTGTTGATTACGATGTCACCGCTACCTGGTTTGATGAAAACACGAGCTGCTGAGCTCTTGCGACGACCAGTGCCGTAGTATTGATTCTCTGCCATTTTCATAATCCCCGATTAGATGTCTAGTACTTGTGGTTGTTGAGCAACATGGTTGTGCTCAGCGCCAGCGTAAACTTTTAGCTTACGGTACATAGCACGGCCTAGAGGACCACGTGGTAACATACCTTTAACAGCTAGTTCAAGAACCATCTCTGGCTTCTTAACAATCAATTTTTCAAAAGTGATTGTCTTAAGGCCACCAGGGAATTCAGAGTGACGGTAGTAAACCTTACCCTTCGCCTTGTTACCTGTTACAGCAACTTTCTCAGCGTTTACAACGATGATGTAATCACCAGTGTCTACGTGAGGAGTGTATTCTGCTTTATGCTTGCCACGAAGGCGAGAAGCGATTTCACTTGCTAGACGGCCAAGAGTTTTGCCTTCAGCATCTACTACATACCAGTCGCGTTTTACAGTTTCTGGTTTAGCAACGAAAGTTTTCATGCTAATAATTACCTATTTAAAAAATTTACACTTAAGGAACAAGTATTTGTTCCCACTGTCTAAGAGCACCATTATCACCCCTTCGAGTGTTGGAAACTCTTGGCATAACCGCAATAATTTTGCAATTAGAGGCCGGCAGTAACGGTAGGTCGCAGGATTATAGAGAAGAGTGAGGAAAAAATCACCTCTTTTCGAGCAAAAAAGTCAATTTTTTCACTCGTATTTTAGTAAGCAATCCAAGAAAGGTAACATTTGCGCTAAGCTAAGTGCTCTCTCGCCAAATATTCATGGCTCTGCATTTCAATAAGGCGTGATTGACAGCGCTTAAATTCAAACGCTAAGTGCCCACCTAAGTAAAGTGATTCTAATGCCACTTCCGCCGAAATAATCAGCTTTACATTGCGCTCATAAAACTCATCAACCAAGGCAATAAAGCGTCTAGCGGCGTCATCGCTCTCCCTTTGCATCGTTTTTACGTCAGCAAGCAAAACGGTATGATAAACACGAGACAGCTCAATATAGTCATTCTGACTACGCATGGTTTCGCAAAGCTGAGCAAAGCTAGCAAACAAGACATCATCGTGACTATTAATGACCTCCAACTTGCGGTGATTCACTTCAATATTAGAAACCTGAACGTGTCCGTTACCAACCAACTGCTGATAGTAAAGACTTAAGTTTCGATCGGCCTCTTCATCCAACGGATAATGATAAATCTCGGCTTGCTCGAGGGTACGCAGTCGATAATCGACCCCGCTATCAACATTAAGTATTTTACAGTTCTTTTGAATAAGTTCGATTGCTGGCATAAAACGAGCACGCTGTAGGCCATTTTTATAAAGGTCTTGCGGTGGGATATTTGAGGTAGCGACCAACACCATGTTTCGTGCAAACAGCGCTTGCAGCAAAGTGGCCAAAATCATTGCATCGGTTATATCTGAGACATAAAACTCATCGAAGCAAATAAGATCCGCTTCTGCTTTAAAGTTATCCGCGACTTTTTCTAAAGGATCGCTGACATCTTGCAGCCCCTTTAACTCATCATGGACTCGGTACATAAAGCGATGAAAATGCACTCTCATTTTTCTAGGGCTTTGCACGGCATCAAAGAAGGTATCCATCAAGTAGGTTTTACCGCGCCCGACGCCGCCCCAAAAATACACGCCTTGGGGTTGTTCTTTTATCTGTGGTTTCTTCCCTAACCAACGCGCTAAACGGCCTTGCTGAGGCTCTGGCATTTGTTGATACTCGACAAACTCGTGATATAACTGCTCCAAGCATTCGACGGCTTCTGTCTGAGCTGCGTCGACACTAAATCCATTAAGTTCAATATCTTGCAAATACTTCTGTTTTGGGGTCATGGTAGGGGTTTATACCTTAAAGCAGTCCATGCTTACGTAAAATCCGCCACATAAGTCAAGCGGCGTAATTATCAAACATAGAGAAATTATATTCAGTTAGTCAAAAATTTCTGGCACATCTTATTACTATTCTGACGTGCTTTTTTCTTTATCGGAGTATCGAGTCATAGTACCATGATCGTGCTTACATGTAACAGTGTAGTAACATTCTATGGTCGGTAATTGGTAAAAATAATAACCAATAGTGTCACCGCTTAACGCACCAAATATTGACTTATGCCTCCCACCCTAAAAGTGACAACAACGACAAAGGAGCTTTTATGCCTTGGATGTACGCCTTAATTGGACTGGTTATCGGTCTTATCATTGGTTTTGCAATTTCTCGCTTTATGACACCGGAATACAATAAGCAAAAACTGGTTCAAAAAGAGCTGGATGGCGCTAAATTTGAGTTGGAGCAACAACGCCAAGAACTCACCGACCACTTTTCCCAAACGGCTGAAATGTTGGATATCCTTGGTAAAGATTACACTAAGCTATATCAACACATGGCAAAGACCTCGAGTGAGCTTTTGCCAAATATACCAGAACAAGATAATCCATTTGTGAAGAAGATAACTCAGCAAAACCCTGAGCCACAGCTTGATACACAATCAAACGATGACTCAAATTCTCAACCAAAGGATTACGCCAACGGCGCCACTGGGTTGCTAAAAGATGACGAGAAAGAAATCATCGAAACGCCACCTTCCATGGATGAGAAAAAGTCTGCGTAAACAACATTGATTGAACTTTATTTAACCAGCTTGGTCATAATTCTCACCTATTAGAGAGGAGTCTTATGATGAAAAAACCTTTGCTTGTTTTGTCAGCTTTAACTTTAAGCTTAAGTTCAATCATCACGCCACTGCCTGCAAGTGCAGCACTGCCTGTTGCTGTCAGTGGCGAACAATTACCAAGCCTTGCTCCAATGCTAGAGCTTGTTACCCCTGCCGTAGTTAGTATTGCTGTCGAAGGCAAACAAGTATCTAATCAGCGCATTCCAGAAGCCTTCCAATTTTTCTTTGGTCCAGAGTTCCCTACCGAACAACTGCAAGAGAGGCCTTTTCGAGGCTTAGGTTCTGGCGTAATCGTCAATGCCAAACAAGGTCAAATAGTGACCAACTATCACGTCATTAAGGGAGCCGATGAGATACGCGTCCAACTTAGTGATGGCCGTGAATACGATGCAGAGCTCATCGGTGGCGACGAAATGTCTGATATCGCACTCTTAAAGCTAAGTAAAAAGGTCAAAAACCTCACTCAAATTAAGTTAGCCGATTCCGATAAGCTGCGCGTCGGTGACTTTTCCGTAGCGATAGGCAATCCATTTGGACTTGGCCAGACCGTCACTTCCGGCATTGTGTCAGCACTAGGACGCAGTGGCCTTAATCTAGAAAACTTTGAAAACTTCATTCAAACCGATGCGGCAATTAACAGTGGTAATTCAGGTGGCGCCTTAGTGAACCTTAACGGAGAACTAATAGGCATCAACACCGCCATTCTTGGCCCTAACGGTGGCAATGTTGGCATTGGATTCGCCATCCCTACCAATATGATGAAAAACATCACTGACCAAATCTTGGAGTTCGGCCAAGTTAAGCGCGGGATGCTAGGCGTTCAAGGTGGTGAAATAACCTCAGAGCTTGCCGAAGCCTTAGGTTATGATTCAAGTAAAGGCGCGTTTGTCAGCCAAGTTTTGCAAGACAGTGCGGCTGATAAAGCGGGCATTCTAGCGGGTGACATCATTGTATCCATCAACGATAAAAACATCGCGACCTTTGGTGAACTGAGAGCTAAAATCGCCTCTCTAGGCGCAGGGAAAACAGTGAAACTCGGGGTAATACGAGACGGCAAATCTAAGTCGTTTGATGTTACTTTACAAGAAGCCAGCGACGCGAAAACTAAAGCGGATAAACTTCACGAAGGGCTGACTGGTGCTGAACTTGTCAACACTGATGCCAGTGATTCAAAGAAAGGGGTTAAGGTTACCCAAGTAGCAAAAGGTTCCCCTGCTGAAGCTTACCAATTGCAAGCAGGCGATATTATCCTCGGCGTAAACCGCACGAGAGTGAAAAACCTTGCTGAACTACGCAGCTTATTAGAAAGCAAGCCAAGTGTGTTAGCGCTCAATATTCAACGTGGTGATCGCACTATCTATTTAGTCGTTAGATAACCTAATGAGATAACGCGTAAGCATTGATAAAGGGAACTTGATGTAAGTTCCCTTTTCTTTCATCTAAAAGCAGTGCTATTCTTTGGGTCTACATGTTTGTAATCGCTTCAATTTTTAATAATGATTCGAGTCGAACTGAGGTTCTATGCAGTATCGATGAGAGGGTACTATGGGAAAAGCACTTCTGCGCTCAATATTAATGGGCTTGGCGACTGCCATCATACTACTGGTAGCCGTACCATCACTTCGTAGTTCCGTTATCAACCTACCGAAACCTCTAATTGAAGAGACCATTGGCGATCTGCTGCTATCATTTAGCCACGCAGTTAGGCGTGCCGGACCTGCTGTGGTCAACATTTATAGCCGACAGTACGTAGAAGAAGATAAGCTTCAATTAAAAACGCAAGGCTTAGGTTCTGGTGTCATTGTCAGTAATAAAGGCTACATCATTACCAACTACCATGTTATTGCCCAGTCAGATCAAATTATCGTTGCCCTGCAAGATGGCCGTTACTCTGCTGCCACATTGATCGGTAAGGATCGTAGAACTGACCTCGCTATACTCAAAGTAGAAATAGAAAACCTGCCTGTTATCCCATTGAATCCAGACTATCAAGCGAAAGTCGGCGATGTCGTCTTGGCGATTGGTAATCCTTATAATTTAGGTCAAACAACGACCTTTGGTATCATTTCTGCCACTGGCCGCTCCTCCATTAGTGCAGATGGTCGCCAAGCTTTCATTCAAACTGATGCAGCAATCAACCAAGGTAATTCTGGTGGCGCATTGGTTAATACCAGTGGTGAACTGGTGGGTATCAATACCGCGTCTTTTCAACAAGCGACCGATTTTGAAACCTACGGGATTTCATTCGCCATTCCCTACTCTTTAGCGAACACCATCATGGAAAAAATCATTGCTGATGGTCGTGTCATTCGCGGTTATATTGGTATTGATGGCCAAGATATTAACGCCGTGTCTTCACGGTTGTTAGGGGGTGACTACGTGGGTGGCATTATCGTCATGGGGATAGACCCAACAGGGCCTGCAGCGCTAGCTGGATTCCAAAAACAAGATGTCATCTTGATGATTGACGATGAAAAAGTAAAAGGACGAGACAGTGTATTGGAAATTGTCGCAGGCCTAAGACCCGGCACCGAAGTCAGCATGTTAGTCTTAAGAAAAGGGGAAGAACAAAGGCTGCAAGTCACGGTTGGCGATGATCCAAAAGGATAAGCCTCTAGCCTCTAGCCTCTAGCCTCTAGCCTCTAGCCTCTAGCCAAATATAAAAATCCCCAGCGGAAAGCCGGGGATTTTTTCGTTCTAGACGTTAACGTTATAGAAACTTACTCTTGAACGTCTTCTATATCGGACTCGTCAGAATCAATTTCAATGCGCGTAACTCGTTGCAATCCTCTTGGCAGTAAACCACCACGACGACCACGCTCACCACGGAAGTTCTCTAGGTCTGCGGGTTTCAAACCGAGCTTACGTTTACCGGCATAAAGAGTGATTGTTGCGCCTTGCGGGATGGAAATCAAATGCGACACCATCTCTTCACGAGCTTTTGACTTAGCCGATGGAATATTAATGATTTTGTTGCCCTTACCTTTACCCAATTGTGGTAAATCTTTCATCGGGAACATCAACATTCGACCTTGATTCGTGATTGCTAAAATCTCATCATTGTCTAAGTTATTAATCGCACTTGGCGCCATTAACTCAGAGCTTGCTGGTAAGTTAACCAGAGCTTTACCACTGCGGTTTTTCGACAACAAGTCACTGCCTTTACAAACAAAGCCATAACCCGCATCAGAACCCACTAGCCACAATTGCTCATCTTCACCCATGATCACCTGAGTCACCGAAGTACCCTGACTGATGTTCAAGCGGCCTGTAATTGGCTCACCTTGGCTTCGTGCAGATGGCAGTGAATGTGACTCCAACGAGTAACTGCGGCCATCGCTGCCTAAGAACACCGCTTGCTGGTTACTCTTACCTCTTGCATGCGCAAGGTAGTTATCACCAGATTTAAAGTTCAAGGTGGAGGCATCAACATCATGGCCTTTCGCGTGACGTATCCAACCCTTCTCCGATAAAACAACGGTGATTGTTTCACTTGGGATTAAATCGCGTTCAGTCATTGCTTTTGCTTCTGCACGCTCAATAATAGGAGAGCGACGGTCATCACCGTATTTTTCAGCATCCGCTTCAATTTCTTTCTTAAGCAGCGTATTCATACGGCGCTCAGAGCCAAGAAGCAATTGCAGTTTATCGCGCTCTTTCTCTAGTTCTTCTTGCTCACCACGGATCTTAAACTCTTCTAACTTAGCTAAGTTACGCAGTTTAATGTCTAAAATGGCATCTGCTTGGATATCACTGATACCAAAGCGCTGCATCAAGACACCTTTAGGTTCATCTTCAGTGCGGATTATCTCAATGACTTCGTCAATATTGAGATAAGCAACCAACAAACCTTCTAAGATGTGTAAACGAGCAAGAATTTTATCTAATCGATACTGCAAGCGACGGCGTACTGTCGTTCGGCGGAACTCAATCCACTCAGAAATGATTTTGACTAGCCCTTTAACTTGAGGGCGATTGTCTAGGCCAATCATATTCAAGTTAACGCGGAAGTTCTTTTCTAAGTCGGTTGAGGCAAATAAGTGGTTCATCAACTGATCGCAATCAATACGATTAGAACGCGGCACAATCACGATACGAGTCGGGTTTTCATGATCGCCTTCATCACGAAGATCGTCGACCATTGGTAATTTCTTCGCTCGCATTTGAGCGGCGATTTGCTCTAATAACTTAGAGCCCGATACTTGGTGTGGCAAAGCAGTCAGGACAATATCGCTGCCTTCTTTGTGCCATACCGCACGCATTTTAATGCTGCCTTTACCGGTGCGGTAAATTTTTTCGATATCAGAAGAAGGAGAAATAATTTCCGCTTCTGTTGGATAATCCGGCCCTTGAATAAAGCTCATAATGTCGCTTAGTTCAGCTTTAGGGTTATCGATCAAGTGAACGGTTGCTTTGGCAATTTCACGCACATTATGCGGAGGAATATCTGTCGCCATACCAACCGCAATACCTGTAATGCCATTCAACAGGATATGAGGTAAGCGAGCAGGCAACATTTGTGGCTCTTTCATTGTGCCATCAAAGTTTGGTTGCCACTCAACTGTGCCTTGGCCTAATTCACCCAGTAGAACTTCAGCAAATTTAGACAGTTTCGCTTCGGTATAACGCATTGCTGCGAAAGACTTAGGGTCATCTGGCGCCCCCCAGTTACCTTGCCCATCCACTAATGGGTAACGGTAAGAGAACGGCTGAGCCATTAACACCATGGCTTCGTAACACGCAGAGTCACCATGTGGATGGTACTTACCCAGTACATCACCAACGGTACGAGCGGATTTTTTATATTTTGACGCGGCTGATAAGCCTAACTCTGACATCGCGTAAATGATACGGCGCTGTACTGGTTTTAAGCCGTCACCAATATAAGGCAACGCGCGATCCATGATTACATACATGGAGTAATTGAGATAAGCGTCTTCGGTGAACTTGCGCATTGGCTGCTGTTCAACGCCATCAAATGTAATTTCAGTAGACATCTATTAAACCTCTGCCAAGTCGCCTTTGCTTTGTAACCAAGTGCGTCGATCATCGGCGCGCTTTTTACCTAGCAGCATATCCATCATTTCATCGGTTTCCGCATTATCATCAATCGTAAGTTGCACTAAACGACGAGTATTTGGATCCATGGTGGTTTCACGCAATTGAAGTGGGTTCATCTCACCCAGTCCTTTAAATCGCTGAACGTTTATCTTGGCTTTTTTCTTACTTAATCTTTCTAAAACGCCATCTTTTTCATCTTCGTCCAAGGCGTAGAACACTTCTTTGCCGCAATCGATTCTAAATAGAGGAGGCATCGCCACATAAATATGACCCGCTTCAACCAAAGAACGGAAATGACGCGTAAATAAAGCGCAAAGTAAGGTCGCAATGTGAAGACCATCGGAATCCGCATCCGCAAGGATACAGATCTTACCGTAACGTAAGCTTTCTAGATTATCGCTGTCAGGGTCAATACCCAAAGCGACTGAGATATCATGTACCTCTTGAGAGGCCAAGACTTGATCAGCAGACACTTCCCAAGTATTCAGAATTTTACCACGTAGAGGCATTACTGCTTGGAATTCTCGATCACGAGCTTGTTTCGCAGAACCGCCTGCCGAGTCACCCTCCACAAAGAAAATTTCGGTACGGTTTAAATCTTGTACTGAACAATCGGTCAGCTTACCCGGTAATGCCGGGCCAGAAGCGATTTTTTTACGAACCACTTTTTTGCTTGCTCGCATACGGCGATGCGCATTGGCAATACACAATTCAGCTAACAATTCAGCTAGCTGTGGCTTTTCATTCAACCACAAGCTAAAGGCATCTTTAACCACACCAGAAACAAAAGCTGCACACTGACGAGAAGACAAACGTTCTTTGGTTTGCCCTGCAAACTGTGGCTCTTGCATTTTGACCGACAATACATAAGAACAACGATCAAATACATCGTCCCCCGTGAGCTTAACTCCACGAGGTAACAAGTTACGGAACTCACAGAATTCGCGCATGGCATCAAGCAAACCTTGGCGCAAACCGTTCACATGCGTACCACCTTGTTTGGTTGGTACTAAGTTTACGTAGCTCTCGGTGATCAGTTCACCGCCTTCAGGCTGCCAAATGATCGCCCACGTTGCCATTTCTGTTTCTGCGACAAATTCACCAATATAAGGTGATTCAGGTAGAACGATATAACCTTTCACACCTTCCGCTAGGTAGTCGTTCAAGCCGTCTTCGTAAAGCCACTTATACTCGTCGCCATTCACTTTATCGCTGAAGGTGATTTCCAAGCCAGAACAAAGCACCGCTTTTGCACGCAGGTTATTGACTAAGCGCAATACGGAAAATTTAGAACTATCAAAGTATTTAGGGTCAGGCCAAAAATGAACAGATGTACCGGTGTTTCTCACACCACACGTACCCGTTGTCGTTAATGGAGACGCCGTGTTACCGCTTTCAAAGGCAATTTCATGGACTTCGCCATTACGCTTCACTGTTACCTGAACACGCGTTGATAGGGCATTCACAACAGAGATGCCTACGCCGTGCAAGCCACCGGAAAACTTATAGTTATCGTTAGAGAACTTACCACCAGCATGCAGCTTGGTCATAATAAGTTCCACACCTGAGATCCCCTTTTCTGGGTGGATATCAACAGGCATACCACGCCCATCATCGATCACTTCCAGTGATTGATCAGCGTGAAGAATGACTTTTATCTTCTTTGCATGCCCTGCTAACGCTTCATCGACCGAGTTATCAATCACTTCTTGAGCGAGATGGTTCGGGCGATCGGTTTCAGTGTACATGCCAGGGCGATGTCTTACTGGGTCAAGACCTTCAAGAACCGAAAGGTCTTTCGCATTATATTGTTCAGCCATAATACGGATTTATACTCAAATGATTTGGGCCACAAATTGTCGTTCGCAGCTAGATTGTTAAGTTTTATACTGGACACTGTTGGAAAATAAGCCTGATAGAAGAAAAAGGCAGCAAATACGCAGTGTTCGAAACTATGATGAGACATAGTCTGGAACAGACCAAGTGATGTCAAGTGAGAGACGAAACTAAAGGATAAATTTATGACCCCATACCCATTGCGTTGATGAGGTCAAGGTTTCTATAGTTCTAAAAATTGGATGATTTGTTCTGGGTATCGCTCAAAACCAACGAAGCTATGATCGCCTTCAGGTTCAACCGTTTTACGGCTTAACTGGTATTTATCGACCGCTTGACGATAGTCCAATACCTCATCGCCTTCTTGTTGCAACAACCAAAAATCGTCAGGCTGAGTTAAATGGGTAACATCTAACGCTTTCAGCTCTTGCATGTGCACGGTTTCAAGCAAGTACTTCTCATCGGTATAAGGGTTAACTTGCTCACCCAAATAATCAACGAGTAATTCATAAGGCCGTACTGCTGGATTGACTAATGCCGCTTTCAATCCATAACGACTGTTCAGCCAAGTCGACAAATAACCGCCCAGAGAGCTCCCTACAAGCCCTATTTTATAATCATTGATATGAGATTCTATCAACTGGACAAGCTGTTGGCTTGCAGCCTTTGGGTAGCACGAAACTTGAGGAACAATCACTTTGATATCAGGACGATTTTGTTGGCAAAACTCAATCATTAACTGAGCTTTAAGGGATT
Organism: Vibrio tapetis subsp. tapetis; assembly: GCF_900233005.1. Classification (NCBI taxonomy): domain Bacteria; kingdom Pseudomonadati; phylum Pseudomonadota; class Gammaproteobacteria; order Vibrionales; family Vibrionaceae; genus Vibrio; species Vibrio tapetis. The sequence continues at coordinate 220,751 of NZ_LT960611.1, read as the reverse complement.
TAGGCGAACTGTTAAAACCATGAATATAAAGTAATAGCGATGGTTTTTCTGATGTATTCACGGGCGGTTTTTCCTCGAAAGGTAGCGGCAAGTTAATAACCTGCGGAGGTAAAGTCCGGTAAAAAGCTATCTGATTCTAGCCTGCCGACTTCAAGCTTCAATTCACCGTTGGCAAACAATTCTAGCATGCGCCAGCCTGGAGATTGATTATCAAGTGCGAAGTCTGCTGAATTCGGCTTAAACTGAACACACGTTGATGGAGTCGCGATAACACGCACTCCTTGGTGCTTAACGTCAAAGTCTTGATGAACATGGCCGCACAATATGCCATTTACATTGTTGTGCTTACCAATAATCGACCACAATTGTTCAGACTCTTGTAGGGTATGTTGATCAAGCCACGCACTTCCGACCAAAATTGGGTGATGATGCAGCAACACTAAGCTATGTCTATCGCTGTGAGTTGATAACTTTTCATCAAGCAAGGTCAATTGCTCGTCACTTAAGCGACCATATGGTACACCGGCCACTTGGCTATCTAGTAAGATGATCTGCCATTTATCACCCAATAAGACATGAGTAGTTGCAACGATTTGCTCAGAAGGCATAACACTTTGCATGCTTGGCTTGTAATCGTGGTTACCTGGTAGCCAAAAGCACGGTTTTTTCAGTGGTGCTATACCATTGGCAAAGCGCTGATAGGAAGTATCGGTATGGTCTTGAGAGATATCACCTGTTGCGAGAATAGCGGAATAGTCGAATTTAGTTGCTTGAACGGCGTCGACAACCGCATGAAAACTGTCGAGAGTAGTCACACTCAACAAAGAGCCATCCTCTGGTTCAAACAGATGGGTATCTGTTATTTGTATAAGCTTAATGCTTTCCGTTGCTTCTAATGCCAATCTCAAAATATAAAACCTGACTAATTCTCTTTAATGCTCTATCTGACAACTAATAAACAGGCGTACGGCTAATGCCCTTACGCAAACAAAACGTTAACCATTCACCGAGGAAACGATTAAGCTGAAACTTTTCATCTTTTTGTGCCATTTTAGTATTAGGGTAATCGTACTTAGCTTGAACCCTAACCATCAACTCGCTAGCAAATACTTCCGCAACTCTTGCATCGTGGTACAAACGAACGGCCATTTTAGGCAGTGGAAAAATCGGTAACTCTTCACACTGGCAGATATCGACTACCGTTGTATATTTGGTGATTTCAGACACTTCAATCTGGTACACCATTTGTTCTACTTGGTAGGAGCGTACATCTCCTACACTCGGTTGGGTTGGCAACAAAGCATTCAACTTAGCATAGTTGGTTTCATACACACGCATCAACTCGGCGAGATCGACATGGTATGGTTTTGTTTTCACTCGTTTACCCACCTAGATTTTAATTCTTCATGGTTCAATTCTAACCATTGTAATGCCATTATTGAGGCACCATTCTCAATTTTTCTCTCTTTGACCATTTGATAAGCGTCAGTTCTGGAGAAAACATGCACTCTAATGTCTTCATCTTCATAGTCTAAGCCATGAACGCCCGTTGCGCTTGATGCATCCACCAGACCAACAAATACATCGAGTTTCTCTGAACACCCACCCGAAGAAGGATAATAGCTAGTGATTGACTCAACGAGCTCAACAGCAATACCTGCCTCTTCAAATGCCTCACGCTTTACAACGTCTTCGGCCGATTCATTTTCGTCGATGATACCTGCCACTATTTCAAGCTGCCACGGATTATCATGTTCCAATGCCCCAACACGAATTTGCTCAATCATGACGACCTGATCGGTCAGCGGGTCATATGGTAACAGGGCTGCTGCGTGACCACGTTCAAACATTTCACGTTGAACATTGCTACTCCAACCACCTTCAAATAGTTTATGTTGAAAGGTGTATTTCACCACTTCAAAAAAACCTGAAAAAAGTATGGTTTTTGAGATGATTTTCACATCACTATGAGTAAACTGTTTGAATTTGTTGTCTGACTGGCACATAGAACCCTCCGAAGTAGAAATAATACTAGGACTTAAGCGCTATGACCAATGACAGCGCTCAACTTTTTTGACAATGATTGCAAAAAAATTTAGAGAACCAGTTATTTTGCTATACGAGTGGACTATATAGTGACAAATAGCGCTATTGCTTGCACAATGAGCAATAATATAAGTTACACTCGTGTGGCGTCATTTATTAATTTAAGGCAAAGGAAAAGCAAGATGAAAAAGCTGCTTCCAATTTTAATCAGTGCTGCGCTTGGCGGTTTGTCCGCAACAGCATCAGCTGACAGCATCACTGAGATCTACAATTTAGCAAAACAGAATGATCCTCAATTACTTAGTGCAGCAGCATCTCGCGAAGCAGCATTTGAAGCAGTAAACAGCTCTCGTAGTACCTTACTGCCACAAATTAACCTAACTGCAGGTTACGACATTGCTCGAACTAGTGCAGATCGTCCAGAAAGAGAAAGTAACGTTCTTTCTGCGGGTGTTGGCTTTACTCAAGAGTTGTATCAACGCAGCAGCTGGGTAAACCTTGAATTGGCTGAAATGAGTGCCCGTCAAGTAGATTCAACTTACGCTGCGCAACAACAAGGTTTGATCCTTCGTGTTTCACAGGCTTACTTTGAAGTACTTCGTGCACAAGACAGCCTAGAGTTCGTGCGCGCTGAAAAAGCAGCCGTTGCTCGTCAACTAGAGCAAACTAAGCAACGTTTTGAAGTGGGTCTTTCTGCCATTACTGATGTGCATGACGCACAAGCACAATACGACAGCGTATTGGCATCTGAAGTACTTGCAGATAACACGTTGATCAACAGTTACGAATCACTTCGTGAAATCACGGGTCAAGAACACGCAAACCTAGACGTATTAGATACCGAGCGTTTTTCTGCAAGCAAATCGGACACACCGTCTGCGGACTTAGTGAAAGAAGCGCAAGAGAAAAACTTAAGCTTACTTGCTCAACGTATTGCGCAAGACATTGCGAAAGATTCGATCAAACTGGCAAGTTCTGGACACCTACCATCTTTGAGCCTAAAAGGTGGCTACCAGTATTCAGATAAAACAGAATCTGTTGCCAATCAATCTAACAACGATTTCAACATCGGTGTTCAATTAGCCGTACCGCTATACACAGGTGGCAACACCACATCTCAAGTAAAACAAGCTGAATCAAAATACGTTGCAGCGAGCCAAGACCTTGAGAAAGTATACCGTAGCGTTGTAAAAGACGTGCGCGCACAAAACAACAACATCTCAGCGACTATCGGTGCTATCCGTGCTTACGACCAATCTGTAATTTCTGCAGAGTCAGCACTTGAAGCAACAGAAGCCGGTTTTGATGTAGGCACACGTACAATCGTTGATGTTCTTGATTCTACTCGCCGTCTATACGATGCGAACCGTAACCTGTCTAACGCACGTTACGATTACATCTTAAGTGTACTAAAACTGCGTCAAGCGGTTGGTACGCTGAGCGAGCAAGATATTCTTGATATTAATGCGGGCCTTAAGGCTGCGGGTTAAGAAGTGCTGAAAGCTAAGTACTAAAAGCTAAGTACTAAAGACTGAAGAATAAAAAACGACGCGTGATGCGTCGTTTTTTTTGAGTAGAATACAGAGACGGGCTTCGCGCTGCGAATTCTAGCCTTTTCCGCCTTTAATCGCTTCGATGATTTCAGTCGTAGAGCAACCGTCTTCAAAGTTCAGAACTCGAACTTCACCACCTGCGGCGATCACTTCTTCACCACCAGCAATTTCATGTGGTTCGTAGTCGCCACCTTTGACTAGCAAAGTTGGCAGCACTTCCGAAATTAAACGTTGTGGGGTTTCTTCATTAAATGGTACGACCCAATCAACAGCGCCTAAGCCGGCTAATACCGCCATACGGCGATCAGTTGGATTGACAGGACGACCCGGGCCTTTTAGTGCGCGGACGGACTCATCGGTATTAACCGCAACAATCAGGCGATCGCCTAATTCAGCCGCATGATTCAAATAAGAAACATGACCGGCGTGCAAAATATCGAAGCAGCCATTGGTCATCACCACTTTTTGGCCTTTAGCTCGTGCTTTTTTCACCGCTTCGATGAGTGCATTTTCGCTAATAATACCAAAGTCAGTATCTTGGCTTCCGTGAACCGCCTCTGCCAATTCGATGGTAGACAGCGTAGACGTGCCTAGCTTACCGACAACAACACCCGCAGCAGCATTAGCCAAAGCACACGCTTCTTCAAATGACTTACCCGCAGCAACTGAGGCTGCCAATACTGAGATAACCGTGTCGCCCGCACCGGTTACGTCATACACTTCTTGTGCTTGCGTTGGTAAGTGGAATGGCTTTTGATCACGGCGAAGCAACGTCATACCGTGCTCACTACGTGTAACTAACAGTGCTTCAAATTCAAATTCTTCAATCAGAGCCAGACCTTTAGCAACCAAGTCAGCTTCATCTTTAACTTTACCCGCAACAAGCTCGAATTCAGCCATGTTTGGCGTCAATAGGGTTGCACCACGGTAGCGCTCAAAATCTGCGCCTTTCGGGTCAATGAAGACTGGCACATTAGCCGAGCGAGCTTTCTGGATAAACGCCTGAACGTGCTCCAATGCGCCTTTTGCGTAATCCGATAAAATCACCGATTTCACATTTGGTAGCGCTTGCTCCATACGAGTAAGGACGTAACTAGAGTCAACATTCTTAAAGCTGTCTTCAAAGTCTAAGCGGATCAATTGTTGACCACGGCTCATTACTCGCAGCTTGGTGATTGTAGGGAAATCTTCCAACTCAACAAAATCACACTTCACTTTCAGTGATGACAGTTTATCGGTGAGCACTCTTGCAGGTTCGTCCTGACCGGTTAATCCAACCAAGTGTGCTTTGCCGCCTAATGCGGCAATGTTCATTGCTACGTTTGCAGCACCACCCGGACGCTCTTCGTTTTCTTCTACTTTAACCACGGGTACTGGCGCTTCAGGGGAAATACGTCCTGTTGGGCCATACCAATAGCGATCAAGCATCACGTCGCCGACGATCAATACACCAGATTGAGCGTAATCAGGCAAAATGGGTTTCATAACTGTCTCCAATACATCAGATCTGTGGGCATGGTAACACAACCCCAAACCATCAAAAAATAACTATTGTTGTTTACCAAGCCAAGCATTCCAAGCCTTTGTAACCACTTGCCTCTCTTCAAGGAATCGACTTTCATCGACGTCTGCATCTTGGTTTAATAAATTTCTATGATGAATTTCATCACGAAGCGTTGTATAGGCCGAAATCAATTGCTTTGTTTGTGACTCTGGCAATATGTCTAATTGCGCCGCGACCTCTAAGATTCGGACATTATCAGAGTATCGAATCAACTCTGGGTATGTCTTGCTTAAGTGTAAGACCAAGTATTGCACCAAAAATTCAACATCGGTAATACCACCTTCATCTTGCTTAAGCATAAAACGGCCGGCTTTTTTGCTTCCTAGGTGTTCTCGCATTTTTTGGCGCATTTCAACGACGTTTTTCTGAAGCGTTGCTTCCTCTCGAGTCAGGGCGAGTATTTTAGTCCTTGTACCACTAAATGCCTCAATGAGAGGGGCATCACCATAAATAGCTCGAGCCCTAACCAGCGCTTGATGCTCCCAAGTCCAAGCATCCGACAACTGATATTCATCAAAAGCTTCCGCTGGGCTTACAAGCAAACCCGACACACCCGATGGTCTCAAACGAGTATCCACTTCGTACAAAATCCCCGAAGCGGTACGAGTTGAAAAAATATGAATGATTCGTTGTGCTAAGCGCAGATAAAACTGCCTACCATCAATCTCTTTATTACCGTCAGTATTGACCGAGGCTGGGCAATCATGCATAAACACGATATCCAAATCCGAGTTATATCCGAGCTCCCACCCCCCGACTTTGCCATAACCAATGACGGCAAAGCCTTTACTTCCTCTGTCTTTCAAATGAGTCGGCTCACCAAACTTTTCAGTGACTTGCAACCATGCTTGGCTAATAACCGCATCGACAATGGCTTCGGCTAGGTACGTTAAATGATCGCTCACTTTCATCACAGGCAGCACACCTGCAATATCTGCCGCCGCAATTTTTAAGATACAAATCTGTTTGAATTGGCGCAGCGCTTCCATTTGTTGTTCCATATCATCTTGCGGAATACGCGCTAAGTAATCTCGCAGTTCCGATTTATAAGCAGACAACGGAATCGGGTTGTACAATTGCTGAGGATCGATTAACTCATCAAGTAATATTGGATAACGAGCCAGTTGCTCTGAAATCATAGGGCTAGCCGTACATAAGCGCACAAGTTGCACTAATGCGGCCGGATGTTCATCGAGCAATTCTAAATAGGTGGTTCGAGTTGAGATATTGGTTAGTAAAAAACACACTCTCGACAGACCAAACTGCGCATCTTTATGATGATAAAGGGCGTTAAACACTTTAGGCATTAGTCGGTTTAAGACCTCACGCCCGCGTGGCCCCAAGGTTTTCTTCGCTAAATCGGCTTTGAACTGAACAATGGTATTCACCATATCTGCGGGCTGTTCAATGTGTAAATCTTGTTCCAGGATTTGTTCGATCACTTCTGTCGAATGAGCCATATCCCACAATTCACTAAAGTGCTTCGGAATTGCGTCTCCGTCTTCTTCTTCCTCACCGATAAGATCTTCAAACACTTGATGGATGTTTTCCATATGGGCTTGAGTCTGAGTAAGCAGGTCGCCCCAAGATTCGGCTTTCATGGCGTAAGCCAAACGTTGTTGATCCATTTCTGAGTCGGGTAAGGTCTGCGTTTGTTTGTCCGCTAACGCTTGGATCAGGTTTTCCATTTTGCGTAAAAATAAGTATCCCGACCTTAATTGTTCTACTTCCGTACTTTCCAACTGACCGAGTTCTTCGATCGCGGTTAGAGTTTCCAGTAACCCTCGCCCTCTTAGACTTGGCTCACGCCCGCCTCGAATAAGTTGAAAAACCTGAGCAATAAATTCCACTTCGCGAATGCCACCAGCGCCCAATTTTATATTGTTGCTCAGACCACGACGACGAACTTCGCTGGTGATCATCGATTTCATTCGACGCAAGGAGTGCAGCGCACTGAAATCCATGTAGCGACGGAAGACAAACGGCCTTAGCATCTGACGCAATTCTTGATATTGAGGGTACATTTCGCTGCCCATGACCCTAGCTTTAACCATGGCATACCGCTCCCAATCTCGGCCTTGTTCTTGATAATAATCTTCAAGTGCAGCAAAGCTCATGACGAGAGGACCACTTTCGCCAAATGGACGTAAGCGCATATCTACCCGATAGCAAAAGCCATCGAATGTCGGCTGATCTAACGATTTAATCAATCGCTGACCTAAGCGAGTAAAGAACTGAGCGTTAGCTATTGTGCGGCGAACACCTTGAGTTTCACCATTTTCAGGGTAAGTAAAAATCAGATCGATATCAGAAGAGAAATTGAGTTCACCTCCGCCAAGTTTACCCATGCCGATCACGAGTAATGGCTGCGCTTCGCCTTCAGCATTACACGGTGTGCCCCACTCTTGGCAGCAGGTTTTGTAAAGCCAATGATAGCTCTCGAAAATCATGGCCTCTGCCAGTTCAGACAGGTGCATTAAACTTGCTTCTAGCGACCATGAACCAACAAAGTCTCGCCAAGCGATATAACACATCTCTCTACGTCTGAATTGGCGTAGCTTACGATTCAAGCTTGCTTCGTCTTCGCATTTGGCTAACTGACGCTTTAATTTTTCACGATAGTCAATAGACCGGTTTTGCACCGCTAACATTTCGGGTAGGCGTTGACACAACTTCTCGTCTCGTTGCAATGAATCGGCAATGAAGTCACTTAAACCTAACACGAGATCCAGTTCAGTTAATTTGGCTTGAGGCCATGTGTCAAACACATTGGGATACTGATGTTCTATTTGCTCTCGAGCTTGTTGTGATTGAGCATCTAGCGGGGCGGGTAAGGTCATCGTCTATCCTTGTCTTTGCGGCGAGACAAAACAGTAACATAAAAAAACGCCCACATAGGCTATGTGGGCGTCAATTGTTTGATCTATTTAAGAGTTTTTTACACTTTAAAAGATTGAATCTTAGTATCTAATTCTGCCGCATTGGACTCCATCATTTCTGATGTTTCTAACAGCTCTGTGACAACAACAACAGAGGCTTCAACCAATTCACGTACGTTAGTCAGATTTTGGTTCATCTCTTCTGCTACGGTACTTTGCTGTCCTGCTGCTGTGGCAATTTGGAAATTCATTTCATTAATTTGAGTAACTTGAGCAACAATACCCCCGAGCTCGGCTCCGGCATTTGTTACCAATTCAACACCGTCGGCCGCTTCAACAACGCTTTTTTCCATCAGCTCCACCGCGCTATTCGCACTGCTTTGCAATTGAGAAATCATGTCTTGAATTTCAACCGTTGCTTGCTGTGTTCGCTGAGCAAGGTTACGCACTTCATCTGCGACAACCGCAAACCCTCGGCCTGCTTCTCCGGCACGAGCTGCTTCAATGGCTGCATTCAATGCGAGTAAGTTAGTTTGCTCAGAAATCCCTTGAATCGTCCCAACCACACTGCCGATAGCATCTACACGCTCTTCAACTTCATTAACGGCCTGGGCAGATTGAGAAATATCACTGGATAGCTCATTCATTTTCCCAACAGAGTCCATTACAAAGCGCTGGCCTTTTTCAGCTTGCTCAGATGCACTTTCTGTTACACTTGACGCACTTTGTGCATGATCAGCCACGGTTTGTACCGTGGTTGTCATTTCACTCATCGCCGTAGCAAGCTGGTCTATTTCGCTGAACTCTTCTTGCGCTGAATCTTTGGTTTCAGACATGCTAATAGTCATGATTTCAGTCAACGAAAATAGTTCTTGCGACGAAGCAACTTGGGTTGCGATGACGTCATGCAATTGCCTGCGAGTTTTCTCTAGCTCTCTCGCTAAATCGCCGTATTCATCTTTGCAGTCCATATCAATGGTCTCTGACAAATCTTTGTTGGCTAGGTTCTGTATACTTTCGGCAATGTACAACGTTTGACGCAACATGACTTTTGCGGCACCTAACAAGATGACAATGAAGATCACTATCATAGCTATGGTCTGCCATACCATCTGTACTAAATAATCATTGTAGATATCAAGAGCGGTATCAGTGCCTTGCGATGTAACGACAAGCCAATTTACCCCATCGATTTGCTTAGCATATTCAAAGCGCTCTCCGCCAGTTAACTCATAACCGAGACCTTGTTGTTGCACTTTACCCAGTAAATCAGAAAGCCGTGAGCCTGCATCCGTTTGAATGGATAAATCAGTCATACTTTGTGCTCTAGGGTGACCGATAACTTTGCCCGTATCACGCTCAACTAAGTAAGTATATTGACTGCTATTTGATTGGCTTTGAGAGGACATGGAGCGCTCAACAAGCACTTTCCCTTGCTCATTGTTTTCTCTAATGACGTTATTGAAGAAGTTGGCCTGCGCGTTAGACACTTCCATAACTTGGTCTTTTTGGACAAGAATCAACGAATCATAAAATGTGTTCGCATCCCAAAGCTGTTTACCGATGATTAATAGTGAGCTGAACACCATTAACATCACCATTTTGGGGACCAATTTAATATCGGTAATGATTCTTTCCCAAGGCCTAAACGTCAAGCTTGCCATAGACGGCACTCCATTATTTTGTTTTTGTCTGATCTGCGTTACGACACAGCATCCCATTTTTGAAGCCAATTCTCGGTACTTAGTATTTATTTCACGCTTCGTATGAATACGGCATGATAGCAAAATCAATTAGCCACCTTTGTCTAACTGATCGTTTTTGCCCATTTGTTTTTGCTAATTGTGATCCAATCCTTGTTGTTCATGTTTTCGCTAGCATTTGTTGTCACTAAAGTCAGCGGCAGGAAGCCTAAGAACTTAAATCTGCATGAAGCAACTGTGACGCGGTTAACTTTTAATCAACAAGGTGAGCTATAAAGTAAATTTTTGAGAACATATCGAGTAGGGTGAGGCGTCTCCGCCTCATCCCTCTCACAGAACCGTACGTACGGACCTCGTATACGGCTCATGCACATTTCCATTCAGCATAATGGCTGAACACATATCCTGTCCTAACGTGTTCAAGATTCACTAATCCAAGGTCGTTAAACCATTGATTTGGCATCGAGTAACTGGCTAATGGACTCGCAGCATTTCTCCAACTATCCATACAGATATACCTGAATGACCCTTCGTAACCTAGCTGTCTTAGCCTGCGGTGGAGTCGGGTCGGTTTTTTCCATAATCGTAATTGGACGCTGCGAAGTCTTCGCCTTAACCACGCGGCCAGTTTCTTAAACTCCCTGTTGGCATTCGCTATTCGAAAGTACTGGCTGAACCCTCTCAGAAGTGGATTCAGTTGTTTAATGACTTCTAACAATGGCTTACCGCCATTGCGTCTTGTCACTCGCTTCAACTTTCCTTTGAACGTCGACATTTTCTTTGGCTGAATACGGCTATAATGGCTACCGATTTCTATTCCAAGGAATTTCACACCTTCGCCGCTGTGCGCTATGTGTGATTTGGTTTCGTTCACCGTTAACTTGAGCTGTTTTTCCAGGACCTTCGTTGCCTGTACTTGCGCATTTTCTGCACCTTTACGGCTGCGACAGAAGATCAGTATGTCGTCGGCATAACGGACTATTCGATGTCCTCGCTTTCGCATCTCTTGATCAAACGCATCCAGATAGATGTTCGCTATCAGTGGGCTTATTACTCCACCTTGCGGACTACCTATCTCGGTATGCTGCCACTCTCCATCAACCATTACGCCACTTTTCAGGAACTGTTTGATGAGCTCCAGTACGCTACTGTCTGTGACTCGTTTCTTAATGCTTTTTAGAATAAGCTCGTGGTCGAGCTTATCGAAGCACTTCGATAAGTCCATATCTACGACGTGTTGCATTCCGTATCGACGGATGAACATCGTCGCTTTGTTTATAGCATCGTGACAACTTCGATTCGGTCTATACCCAAAGCTGGATGGGTGAAACTGCTCTTCGAAGATTGGGGTTAATAGATCATTTAGAGCTTGTTGGACAACTCTATCCCGTACTGTTGGGATCCCAAGTAATCGCACCCCACCATCATCTTTCGGTATTTCTACCCGTCTGACGGGTTGAGGGGTGTATCGCTTGGTTTTGAGTTCCAGAAGAAGTTGATCTAGGTTATCACTCAGATTTTGGGCGTAGTCGCTTAGGCTCTGCCTATCTATTCCGGCCGCGCCTTTCGCTTTCCACACTTTTTTAAATCCTTTATAGAGTCGCTCTTTGTGGAGCAAGTGACCATATAAACTGTAGTAAACTCTCAACTTTTTCCTTTAGATTGTGTGCCGTGTGGGGACAAATGCTCTCTCACAGTGTTGGTGTATTTCACTCCACTCTCTAGCCTTCTAGCTCAATGGCAATTTACTAGAGTGAGTCAGAGTTACTCCCTTGTACGGTTTCTCGCTTCAGTGCTTTGCTTTCACAAAGACCGAGACGGAATACCTCGATAGCTAATCAACTTGTATACCACTGAAAAAAAAACATCTGCTCATCACAGACTTAAAATGTACTTCATCCCTTCGCAACACCAGATTGCTTTTGGCAAAATGTTGTCCCATCAGACGTGTTACTGATGGTCAGCTCAGTTTTATCCTCCACACCATTACTGGGCTTCACCGGCCGAGCTTTACTCACTACTACGGATTCATCTGCCACCTCGCACCAACATAGATCTTGGCTCTCGCCTTGAGTTTATGCTTCCGACGTTTGCTCGGATGTGGTGTCAGGCTTCCCCAGTTACTGCACTGGCTCCCTGTTAACAATGCCACCCTCAAGCACAATCTAGGTCTGATTGAGTATCGGGCTTCACGCTATTTTGCACGCTTACCCACCTAAATTGCCGAATCAGGTTCACTTTCGTTGTGTACTGTTAACTTCCTATCGCTTCCTTCAAACCCTGCCGTTGGCCAGCAACGCCCTTGCGATTCGGATTATCTTCCCCTCAATCAGGGTGATTTAGGCTTCTTTCAGCCTAATGGGTTTGCCAGCTTCGCTGGGCAAACAAAAAAGCCAACATTATGTTGGCTTAATCTAGTGTGAGTAAGGAGGTTGTGCTTATTGCCAATAAGGTTCAACTTCAATTCCCATAGAGCGAGTTTGCTCCATAGCATGCAATATCGAGTACTCTTGGCGTTTCAACCACTTTTCAAGTTGCTTTTGTTCATCACCTTCAAGCGAGGCCAATAAGCTCTGTAGTGGCTCCAGCATCAGTAAGTCATCGATGCCCTGCTGTAAATCGGCCCACGGCAAGCGAAAGCTGTTTCTATCCGTCGCATCAAATAACGAAGCAAAACAGATCCCAGTATACAAATTGCGGATCAATCGATATTTTTGATCTATGTATTCTTGGCGACCAAGCTCTCGCTCAGGCGGGAATGCTTCCATTAACTCAGCCCAAGTACGATCGAGTTGTTTGACGGCAAAAGGGCGAATATTCTGCGCCATTTGATCTCGAGCTTTCTCATCAAGAAACGGCTGCCAACCACGCGTTAAAATCCAGCGGCTTAAATCTAACAGTAACTTAGTGTATCTCGCCGATTGAAAGAGCTTTAGTAGCTCTTCTCTAGCAGGCAAAGACTCTCGTTGAATTTGTAGCTGTTCAACCAATTCTTTTTGCGCATCAAGCTTACGTAATACATGCCCTTTATCGTCCATTAACTCTTCAAGATAATCGGCCGACTTAAGCCAAGTTAGCTCTTCTTCTAACCACTTAAGTTCTTGACGAATGATAGCGCTTGCGCGCCTTGGAACGATACCACCGAAAACGGTTAGGGTTTGGCGAATAAAGCAGATCGCATGGGCAATTTCATGCAGCGCTTCAAACGAATCTCGCTCGAAGTAAATTTGCTCATGGTAGTGCCAATGCTCTAACGCATGCTCTAATGACTGAATAAAACAATACTCTACGTTATCTGTGCCATTGGTATCGACTAGGCTCAATGGTTTTTCTTTGTCACCCTGGTAGTCATACGCTAATCGATAACCTCTAGCGGCTTTACTTAAATTGCCTAGACGAATCCCCCCTTCTGCACATAGTACTCGTGCCAAATTAAACAAAGCATCGGTTTGACCCGACTTAAGCTCAAGCTCAACTTCGCATATGACCGTCTGTTTTCCATTCGCGCTCACAAGGCCTTGATCGAAAGCAACTTCTACCTGGCTGCCATCGGTCATGTTGACTAACCACTGCTCACGAGTGAAATCAGTAGAAAAAATGCCAACTAGCTCACTTTGAAGTACCTGATTGTCTTTGCCTGATGGCCAAATGTCGCTAGGATGGAGAGAAAGGTCGGGCGTATTGTTAGTATGCTCAGCATTGTATTCTGGTCGTTGGTGCAATCCAGCGACGACACGACCCGCGGTTTTGACTGTTTGCACAAAAACATCATCGAAACGACGAATTCGTAGTCCCGTATCATGCTGACGTAACCAGTTATCTGGGGTATCAAAATAGGTGTTGCCTAAGTCTCGGCAACTGTGCTGAAGGACTTTTTCATTTGCTAGTTTTTCTGCCAAACTTGTTGAAAAATCTGGTGAAACAAAAAACTTCAGTTCTATCTCGGTTTCCATAGCTCTACCTTTAACGGATGACCATGACAGCATATGGCTTAAACCCCACCCGAGCAAGTGGGATTTATCACCCTAATAATGATCTAAAACAGTTTTAATGACAGGGTGATTGGGTTAACATGCGCGACTTTATAGCCACCGCTTAAGAATTCGCCGTCATATGGTGCATGTTTCTTTATCAGGTTATATTTTAAATAGGTTGAATGACCATGCCAGTGAATACAATTATGGGGTTATTTGCAAAGTCCCCAATTAAGCCTTTGCAGCGTCACGTTGTGTGCGTAAACGAATGTTGTTCCCACCTTGTCAACTTCTTTGAAGTTTGTGCTCAGGGTGATTGGGATAAAGCAGCCGAAATTCGCGCGCAAATTTCTCATTTAGAGAAAGAAGCTGATGTATTGAAACGTGAGATCCGCTTAAAGCTCCCACGTGGATTATTTATGCCTGTAGACCGCACTGACATGCTTGAATTGCTAACACAGCAAGACAAGCTGGCAAACCTTGCAAAGGACATTTCAGGTCGTGTTGTAGGTCGTCAACTTCAAATCCCAGCTCCTCTTCAAGAGAATTTCATCGCTTACGTGAAACGTTGCCTCGATGCTGCTGATCAAGCACAAAACGTTATCAACGAACTCGATGAACTTTTGGAAACGGGTTTCAAAGGTCGCGAAGTTACATTAGTAGCTGAAATGATCAATCAACTTGATGTCATCGAAGATGATACGGATGCACTTCAGATCGAACTTCGTCAACAATTAATGGCGATAGAATCTAAGTACAACCCAATCGATGTCATGTTCTTGTACAAGATTTTAGAATGGATGGGCGGCATTGCCGATCAAGCGCAGCGTGTAGGCTCGCGTCTTGAGCTCATGCTCTCTCGTTCTTAATCTAACTTTAACTTAATAACAACGAGTATGATTACTGAGTAGTGTTTACCAAAACAAAGCACTACTCTTATGCGTGCGCGCACGAAAATATACTCAACAGTTTTCAACAAACTAGGTATTACAATGGATATCCTTCAGAACTACGGCACTGTGATCATTATTATTGCAGCTCTATTTGGTTTCATGATGGCGATCGGTATCGGTGCCAATGATGTAGCCAATGCCATGGGTACCTCTGTTGGCTCTAAAGCGCTAACAGTAAAACAAGCCATCATCATTGCGATGATATTCGAATTCGCAGGTGCATACCTTGCGGGTGGTGAAGTGACAGATACTATCCGTAAAGGGGTAATTGAGATGTCATACTTCACCCATCAACCTGATGTATTAGTGTTTGGTATGATGTCAGCTCTGCTTGCCGCGGGTACATGGTTATTGCTTGCATCGTACATGGGATGGCCGGTTTCTACGACGCACTCCATCATTGGTGCAATCGTCGGTTTTGCTTGTGTATCAGTCGGTACTGAAGCGGTAGACTGGGCGTCGGTTCAAGGGATTGTTGGTAGCTGGATTGTTACCCCGTTAATTTCAGGCTTCTTTGCCTATGCGATTTTCGTCAGTGCTCAGCGACTGATTTTTGATACTGAAAATCCATTGATTAATGCGAAACGTTTTGTTCCTGTTTACATGTTTATTACCACAATGGTGATTTCACTTGTAACCATTAAAAAAGGGCTTAAGCACGTTGGCTTGCACCTAGAAGGTGCTGAAGCATGGCTTTGGGCTGCAGGTTTCTCTTCCCTTGTTATGGTTGGTGGCTACTTCTACATTCAGAAGAAATTCGCTAATCAAGAGAATGACCATAGCTTCGCTGGTGTAGAAAGCGTATTTACTGTGTTAATGGTTATCACAGCATGTGCCATGGCATTTGCTCATGGTTCAAACGACGTAGCAAATGCGATCGGTCCTCTTTCAGCGGTTGTTTCAACGGTTGAAAACTTAGGCGAAATCACAGCAAAAAGCTCAATCGCTTGGTGGATTCTTCCTCTTGGTGGTATCGGTATCGTTGTGGGTCTTGCAACCATGGGTCACAAAGTAATGGCGACTGTCGGTACTGGTATTACTGAATTAACACCGAGCCGTGGTTTTGCAGCGCAACTTGCAACTGCATCTACCGTTGTATTAGCGTCAGGTACTGGCCTTCCAATTTCAACAACACAAACTCTGGTTGGTGCTGTATTAGGGGTTGGTTTTGCTCGCGGTATTGCGGCATTGAACCTTGGCGTTGTTCGTAACATCGTTGCATCTTGGGTTGTTACTCTTCCTGCAGGTGCGCTATTGGCTGTAATTTTCTTCTACGGTCTACAAGCTGCATTCTCTTAACCCGTGTAAGGGTTGTGTCATTAATTGACTCAAACGCACATAAAGGGAGGCTTTGCCTTAATGCCACTCGCTTAAGAGCGAGTGGCATGTTTATTGGGGTATCGGGCTGGCTTTTTTAAAACCGCTCTGGGGTATGGTTTCCTTTTCCGTTTCTTGGGGAGAATAAGCCGCTTCCCATTGTCCCTGAGAGCTTTTAAGTTTTTTGGTATCGCTCCTGGACTTCGAGTGTCGCTCGCCCAAATCATCTCATCCATAATCAAAAATAAGGCATTAATGAAGCTGATCCGTAGAGGCTCAACTTCATGTTGTTTAGCCATCTCAGCCATTTCCAGCCTCACGATGTTATAGCTGGTTAATATTCCCCATAGCTCCTGATATATCCCGACTTTTTTCTTACTTCGTAATGTTGGTTTGTTTTGTAACTGATACTGCTTTAGTTCGCCGTAACTGCGTTCGATTTCCCAACGCTCCCAATACACTTTAACTAAGTCATCAAACAGATAGCGCTCAGGGCATAAGCACGAAGTAATGAAGCCTTTGATTTCACCTTTAGGGGTTGGAATTAGAATAAGGCGTGCTTGCCATCTCTTGCCAAGATAGGGAGTCTGCTTTTGAGCTTGTGGTGAAACAGGCATCTCAATGAGATGATCATAATCAGTATAACTCTCGATTATGTCATAGCGCATTTTGGTTTTGATTGGTGTTAACCAGTGGCTGTTACTGCTAGCACCCTGCCAGCTGGTAAATAACTCCGCAGAAGTGAACCCTCTATCAAAAAGTGTTAATGAGTCATCTGGTGCTGACCCCACAAGTTGTTGGGCATATGATATTTCACTGTTTGTTACTGGTCCAAAAGCAGCATCGGACACAAGGTGGCTACGTGTAGACATTAATGTTACTGCCAACACGCTTGGAAATGATGCACCTTTTTGAGCAAACCCAAAATGCTGATTTTCTTCGGTATTGTGAGTTTTGAAATACGTTCCATCGACACTAAGAAGCTTTAAGCCACAAACTTCGTCAAAGTCTGATTGTTGCTCCCACCGTTGGGCTGTAGTTTTAAATAAGTAACGCATAGGTTTATCGCCGAGGCGCTCTTTCCCCTTGATAATACTGCTTGTTGCCATAGGTGTGAGTTCACCATCTACATCAGGGAATGCTAACTCCAACTTGTCGCAGACATCTTGAATGGAGCGATTACGTTGGAGCCCAATCCCTAATACTAACCAAACAGCTTGCTCTGCGGGGAGGCGTCGCTTTCTGAGCGATACTCGTCCAGTTTGTTGAACAGCTTCTTCAACCCATTCCCAAGGAATGTGTTTATTAAACACATCGATTGGACGTTCGTGGCAAAACTCTGCGGTAACCTGTAACTCTTTTGAAAACTCAGACATAAAAAATCGGCCGTAACTTACGTTACGACCGATTATGAGGCCTCTGGAGGATCGTTCAAGTAGCTAAACGATCGGCATTAAGGCTTTGCCTCCCTCTTTTGTTGCACCAAGCCTCGAAACTTCTTACTATTCCCTCATTGTATTTTGATTAGAACGGCATCTTCCTACGCCGTCGTCTCGCACAAGTATCAATTAAGGGACATATTGTGAAAAAACTACTTAGCTTGATTGTCATGACACTTTTCTTAGTGCCGACCAGTTACGCTCAAAACCGCTACATTTCAGATAACCTATTTACCTACATGCATGCAGGTCCAAGCAATCAGTTTCGCATTATTGGTAGTGTAAACGCTGGTGATAAAGTCAACCTAGTCAATGCTGACCGTAAAGCTGGTTACAGCGAGATCGTCGACTCAAAAGGTCGTAAGGGTTGGGTTGAGAGTAAGTTTGTATCTAAAGTACCAAGCATGGCTGAACGTTTACCTTTGTTAGAAAAAGAACTAACCGAAGTAAAAGAGAAACTGGCGACAGCTCGTCAAAGCTCTGATGAAGCAAAAGCAGGTCTTGTTGAATCTCTTGCTGCGCGTAATACTCAAATTAAAGATTTAGAGTCGAGCCAGAGTGAAATGAACAAACAACTTCTGACTTCGCAAGACGAAGTTCGTCAGCTTCGTGCCAAGCTAGATACACAAAAAGAAGATTTGCTGCTCAAATACTTTATGTATGGTGGCGGTGTTGCGGGCCTTGGTTTGTTGTTCGGCCTATTGCTGCCCCACATGATCCCAAGCCGAAAAAAATCACCAAACGGTTGGAGCTAATCACTAGCCCAATAAGAAAAAAGGCGACTCTAGGTCGCCTTTTTTAGTTTTTCCTCACACACGTAGCAAAGCTTTCTAGCCTCGCCATTCATACAATGCCGGCATTTCTATTTGCTCACCGTCATAACTGATCACGACATTGCGTGGATTGATAGTCATCAGTTGTACCTGAGGCGTTATCCACTCCCCTTCATGCACTTCTTTGCCATTTACTTTAATCCAGCGACCTTGTTGATTAGAAGCAAACATGTGCGTCTGTAGGTTCATCGCTGGCAACTTACCAGCAAACCTCTGTCCTTCATTTTGCAAAGAAACGACTGGGCTTTCTTTTTTGTCATCATATGCATAGTCCGAACTCTGAGCATCAGTGGAGGTAAAAGCATCTTGAATTTGCTGTGCAAGCTCAGGTGAAAGTGAAGATAAGTCTAACTCTTCAAATTCAACGCCATCGGAGTGATGACTAGTCGATTTAGCCGAGACTGACTCTGTTGGCGTTGGGTCTGTCGATACCAGAGGATCATTTATTTCTTCGCCTTCAAGCACCTCCCCGTTAACAAAACGAATAGGAGCAACGGCTACTTGAGTACGACTTGGGTTGACGTTTCTTTCAATAAGCGCCAAATTTTCAAACTCAGGATAAGGCACCACTTTTATCAAACTGATTGGTGCCAATTCGGACGGTTTAATAAGTCCTTCTGATTGTGCTTGCTGAGGCTGATATTGTGAGTACCCAATGGCTCCCGCGATTAGGCTAGGTAGCAGTACGATAGCTGCCTGCTTTATAGATAAACTCATAACTTAACTCCTTCTTCAAAACGAAGTCGAGGAGCAGCTTTATTAATTATACTGTCGATTTTAATCAAGGTGTTTCTACCAGCAATACCGTCTACATCCAACCCTTGCCAACGTTGAAATGCTTCTACCTTACCTTTTAACCCAGCGTCAAATTGATCATTACCAGATTCAGGCTCACCAATGGCCTTCGACACTTGCTGGTCTAATACCCTAACCAATGCCCCATATTGGCCTGGTTTCAACGTCTGATTAATCGGGCTATACCACAAATACTGATACTCCCCTTGCCAGTTATCTTCTAGCCATTGTCTCGGTACTTGAATGCGCTTGTTTGCCATTAATAATTCCGCACTTTGGCCATCCACACGGTAGAGAACTGAATAGAAGTTTTCGTCTCCGACCCGCATTTTTAGTACCACAGGACGATCCGTTTTAACTATTTGAGAAAAATCAGCACGAGCTTGCTCGCAATAATATGGCCCGGGATTTCTTTCGCTGCAATTGCCATCAACAATGGACGCCTTCAGGCCCCATACTTTATATAGCTCTTGCACTGCTGCTACATTATCTACCGCCTGAGAAAGATAAGGCTGCAAACTTGATTCAACACTGATGATTTTTGCAACTTTGCGAGAAGGCTCGACCTTCACTTGAGAGCCATATTGCTCCTGATACCACGTCATTACCTGAGGCGTTGCCAGGTAAGACCCTGCAGCTAAGCCCACACTGACTAACGCAGTAAAACCAACCTGAACTAGAGTAGCGAATAACGATGAATTGGCACTATAAACCGCCTTAGAGCCGGGTCTTTCAACCGACAAAGATTGAGACATCGGAGCCTGAAATGCCATGACATCCTGACAAGCCAGCGTCGCTAACTTGGCGCTAATGCTGTTTTCACCAGATTGATACGCGTATTGCAGCGACTTATCGCAAATTAGGTTAATTAAGCGGGGGACACCCTGGGTAGATTTAGCCACAGCCTTCATCGCCCCCATGGAAAAGAGATTTTGTTTGCCACCAGCTTTGGTACAGCGAAATTCAATATACTGCAGCACTTCATCTTGGCTAAGTGGCAACAAATGATAGCGGCCTGTAATTCTCTGTGCCAGTTGGCGAAGTTCTGTGGTCTGCAAGTTTGCCTGTAATTCGGGTTGGCCAATAAGTAACACCTTAAGTAGCTTTTCGGTGTCGGTTTCTAAATTGGTCAGCAATCTTAGCTGTTCAAGTACATCAACCGCTAAGTGTTGCGCCTCATCAATCACCAACAAAGTTTGTGCACCTTGCTCATGGTTGCTCAACAAATAGTGATGAATAGCTTTAGTGAGTACTTTTAGCGATGCGTTTTCTGGATAAGCCAGATTGTACTCATCACAGATTGATTCCAATAAATCAGAACACGAATAGGTGGGGTTTAACAATAACCCTGCACGCACGTCATCAGGAAGCCCTGCCAATATCGCTTTGGATACGGTTGTTTTCCCCGTACCCACCTCGCCTGTTAGCATGGCAAAACCACCACCGTTTCCAAGCCCTGCCTGTAAATGGTTAATGGCTTCCCGGTGACGCTCACTCAAAAAGATATAACGGGCGTTAGGCACAATTGAAAACGGTGCTTCCGCAAAGCCAAAAAAATCCTTATACATACTCATGTCTCTTCGCTAAGATTCAAGCAAACTACCATTGCAGGATGGAAAGTAAAGCATCTGTCTCATTTAGGAGCTCAAAGTTGGAAGTATATTTAGTTGGTGGAGCCGTTCGTGATCAATTACTCGGTTTAAAAGTGCATGACCGCGATTGGGTGGTAGTGGGAACTACCCCGCAACAAATGCTTAACCAAGGCTTTCAAACCGTCGGTAAAGACTTCCCTGTCTTCTTACACCCAAAAACCAATGAAGAATATGCATTGGCTCGTACAGAGCGAAAATCAGGCCATGGCTACACAGGCTTTGAGTGTTACGCCGCGCCCGATGTAACATTGGAAGAAGATCTTATCCGACGCGACTTAACCATTAATGCGATAGCACAAAGTACAGAAGGTGAATTGTTCGACCCCTATGGCGGCCAGCAAGATATCGGTGCTCGCCTATTGCGTCATGTTTCGCCTGCATTCAGTGAAGATCCATTACGTGTATTGCGAGTGGCTCGTTTTGCTGCCAAGTTAGCGCCACTTAACTTTCAGGTACACGCTTCAACCAACCAGTTAATGATCGACATCGTGACCAGTGGAGAGCTGGCTCACCTTACCGCCGAGCGAGTATGGCAAGAGTGGCAAAAGTCCCTTTTAACCCAAAAGCCAAGTGTCTTTCTAAGCGCTCTGCGTGACTGTCAGGCGCTCGCCGTTG
The DNA here is from genome assembly GCF_900233005.1 of Vibrio tapetis subsp. tapetis. NCBI lineage: Bacteria > Pseudomonadati > Pseudomonadota > Gammaproteobacteria > Vibrionales > Vibrionaceae > Vibrio > Vibrio tapetis. The sequence goes on along the minus strand of NZ_LT960611.1, from coordinate 199,428 downwards.
TACTTCCAGAAGTTGACTGCCTATTTGGTGTACCGCAACCTGAAAAATGGCACCCAGAAATAGACACAGGCATTCATACCTTGATGGTGGCAGACCAAGCCGCAAAACTTAGCTCGTCACCTATAGTTCGGTTTGCTGCGCAAGTACACGACTTAGGTAAAGGCATTACGCCTGAAAGTGAATGGCCTAGTCACAAAATGCATTGCCATACTGGGCTGAAAATTATTAAAGCCTTGTGCAATCGAATCAAAGTACCGAATGATTATCGCGATTTAGCTTTACTGGTTTGTGAACACCACACCAATGTGCATCGAGCGCCAGAGCTTAAGCCAAGTACCATGCTAAAAATTCTCAACAAAATGGATGCATGGCGTAAGCCCGACCGTTTTAAACAAATACTACTTTGTTGTGAGGCTGACCACCTAGGTCGCCTAGGCTGTGAAAACATGCCCTACGAACAAAGCGGGATGTTCCTCTTAGCATATGAAGCCGCAATGGCAGTAGACGTGCAACAGGTGGTCGCAGATGGTTTTCAAGGCAAAGCAATTCGAGATGAGTTGGATAAGCGAAGAATCGAAGCGATTGCAGATATAAAGCGATAGAGCAGAAAACAGCGAATCCAGAGACGGGCTTTGCCCTGAGAATACAGAAAAAGAAGAGCCTAAAAGTGTAAAACCTTTAGGCTCTTGTTGTTTCTAGAACTCTATACTCTCGTAAGCAAAGCGAATTCTGTATTCGGCTTTTACCCCATCATCAAGAAAGCAAATAGACCGAAGCCTAAGATCAGACGATAGATAACGAATGGCAGCATGCCCATGCGCGAGATCAGCTTTAAGAAATAGTGAATACAGATATACGCACTAATAAATGACGTTACGATGCCCGTTAGCAGAAAACCTACATGTATCGGGTCCCCACTCATGGCCAGTTTCAGGCCTAAGTAGCCACCCGCCAAAGTAATGATCGGTATCGACATTAAAAATGAAAAACGTGCGGCAGCTTCACGGGTAAAACCAAGATATAACGCAGCCGTAATGGTTGCGCCAGAACGAGAAGTACCCGGGATAATTGCCACAGCTTGAGACAGACCAATAAACAGCGACTTTTTCCAATCCGCCACGTATTCGTCATCGGTTAACTTTGCGTTGTTATCAACCCACCAAAGAAGTAAAGCAAACACGATGGTGGTGGTTGCGATCACCCACGCACTGCGTAAGTAAAGCTCGATGATGTCTTTCATGAACAAGCCGAACACACAAGCCGGGATCGTCGCTAGCACTATCATCCATGCCAATCTGGCTTCTTTACTGCGGTCACCTTTAAATATGGAACCAAATAACGCCCCAAACAACGTGATCACTTCTTTGCGGAAATAGATCACAACCGCCAGCAAGGTACCAACATGAACCGCCACATCAAAAGCTAGGCCTTGATCTTCCCAACCTAAAATTGCAGAGGGTAGGATCAAGTGAGCAGAACTCGAAATAGGTAAAAATTCCGTTAGGCCTTGAATAAGCGCCAACATAAAGGCTTCAAAATAACTCATTGCATCTTCACTATTTAAAAAGATCCACTGCGATCAGTGAATCTAAGTCAGAATGGGTTTGCCAAACTTGCGCCACCGTTCGGCCATCTTGTGGAATGACTCGATCAGGGCACAATTCGTATAATGGTTGAATAACAAACGCGAATTTAAAGATATCGTCTCGTGGTAATTGCGGGCAAGAAGCCGACACTTCTTCACCAAACAAAATGATATCTAAATCTAACGTGCGGTCTTGCAGTTTTTGAGCATCGGGCTCTCTGCCCCACTTCAATTCAATCTCACGCAATTTTTGCATGAAATTGCGTAAGGAATGTGACGTTTTCAGTTCTACAACCAAGTTGTAAAAAGAATGACTCGAAAAACCGACCGCCGCGCAGTCATACACCGTTGAACAGCGTAACGCTTCACCAAGCTGTTCTAATTCTTCTAACGCAACACGAACGTGCTTGTCACGCTCTATGTTTGATCCTACTCCAATGTAGGTCGTTATCATAAAGTGCCTCGTTCGATGATCACCCCAACGCCACTTGCTTGCGGTACAGCGCCAGGCTTAGTCAAACGGATTTTGATCCACGGCACTGAGAATTGAGTCATGATCAACTCTGCAATTTCTTCAGCCACTCGCTCTACCAATAAAAAGCGACCTGTTTCAATGTGGTTCAATACGGCTTCACTTACTTTTGAGTAATCCAGCGCATCGACGACATCATCACTTTTTCCCGCAGGGCGGTTGTCGTGAGCCATTTCAAGATCCAAAACCAGCTTCTGTTTGATCTCTTGTTCCCAGTCGTAAACACCGATCGTAGTAATAACTTCTAATTGCTCAATAAAAACTTTGTCCAGTGCCATTTTTGATCCTTAATCAACTCTTCTACAGGTCGGATACCCATTTGAAAGAAAAACCCGTAAAATATACTAAAAATCATCCAGCTATTCAGCATTAACTTTGCTGCATAAGGAAAGCAATGACCGCTACCGCACTAATTATGATCATATTGGCCTATTTATTAGGTTCGATTTCGAGTGCGGTTTTGATTTGTCGACTGCTGAAAATTAAAGATCCACGCACCACAGGATCAAAAAATCCTGGGGCAACCAACGTACTTCGTAGTGGTTCAAAGCCCGCAGCAGCCGCAGTTTTATTATGTGACATGTTGAAAGGAACGATACCTGTTTGGCTAAGTTGGTACCTTAATGTCGATGACGTTATTTTAGGTTTGGTGGGTATTGCGGCTTGCTTGGGGCATATGTACCCGCTGTTTTTTCACTTCCAAGGTGGAAAAGGAGTGGCGACGGCATTAGGAGCCATGGCCCCCATGGGGTTAGATTTAACCGCCATGTTAATGACGACTTGGCTTGTAGTGATATTTTTTACGCGTTATTCGTCATTTGCGGCGATCGTCACTGCACTCATTGCCCCATTATTTACATGGTGGGTCGCGCCAGATTACACCCTACCCGTCTCGATGTTGTGTTGTTTGATTATCCTTCGCCATCATCAAAATATCCGCCGCTTGTATGATGGTACGGAACCCAAAGTAGGTAACCGTACCTCATCTAAAGCCTAGCGGATTCAGATCGCGTTAGCTTCCAAAAATGCCGTCAGCTTCTCAGTAACAAAAGCTGGCTGCTCTAAGTTACTGATGTGACCAGCATTTGGAATAACCACTAACTCACTCCCCGTGATTGCATCTTGCATTAAGTAAGATTCAAACACAGGTCTTGGTTTATCTTGATCGCCGACCATGATTAACACCGGTAGGGCTAAGTTTTCGATTTCTTCAAACTGATCACGGCGCCCAAATACAATTCGGCCAACTCGCGCCACGTCAACAGCCGCTTGACCTTTAAGGCTAGCCAAATAGCTTTCAAACCCCTGAACCAGCTCTGGATTATCTTGCTTTGCATCATTAGCGAAGAACAGAGGAGCCACTGCTTCTACAATGGGAGCAGGAACGCTTTTCGCTGCCGTTATTCCATCTAACATGGCGAAGTATCGCTGATGCGTAATTTCAGGCTCTAACCCAATAAAGGTATCCATGATAACCAGAGACTTCACACGTTGAGGTGCAAGCATTGCTAACTCTGTTCCCCACATACCACCTACCGACAAACCAACAATGTTGAAGTGCTCTACTTCTAAATGATCCATTAGCGCTAAGAGATCGGCCGCGTAATCTTGTAAGTTTGTGGTTTGCTTTGGCAGAGCCTCTGACTCACCGTGAGCCCATAAATCCGGTACGATACAGCGATAATTCTGACTCAAAGCTTCAATTTGGGGCGCCCACATTTTGCTGTTCCAAAGGTAGCTGTGGCCAAACAACAATACTGGTCCCTTGCCTACATCTAAATAGTGCATGTTGTGATTATGACGAGAGAATATAGCCATGATATTTCCTTATGCTTGATTAGCTTTTTCTGTTGTTCAATTCAAATGAAAACGGCAGCTTATATCGATAAGCTGCCGTGTTTTTAAACTCTGTTTTATTTAGCGATTAATCGACTCAAGTTGATCAATCGGCCATCTTGGTTTGGCTTCGACGCCAAGGTCAGACACTTCACCGTTTTTAAGGCGCTGCATACCTGCATAGGCGATCATTGCACCGTTGTCGGTACAAAACTCAGTCCTTGGGTAAAACACTTCGCCGCCAATTTTTTTAGCCAACTGCTCCAGTGAAGCTCGCAGCTGTTTGTTTGCACTCACACCACCAGCAATCACAATTCGCTTCATACCCGTTTGCTCGAGTGCTCGGCGACACTTAATCACCAAAGTGGCACACACGGCCTCTTGGAATGCATGCGCAATATCAGCGCGAGTTTGATCGTCATTGTCATTTGCTGCAATAGTATTAGCTGCAAATGTTTTTAAACCAGAGAAGCTCATATCAAGCCCTGGTACATTAGTCATCGGACGAGGAAATTTAAAACGCCCTGGTGTTCCTTTTTCAGCCAAACGCGATAGCAGCGGCCCACCAGGGTAATCTAGCCCCATAAGTTTTGCTGTTTTATCGAACGCTTCCCCTGCCGCGTCATCGACAGATTCACCAAGAATTTTATATTCACCGATGCCTTTTACTTCCACTATCATGGTGTGACCACCAGAAACAAGCAGAGCAATAAATGGAAATGACGGCGGTGTATCTTCAAGCATTGGGGCCAACAAATGACCTTCCATATGGTGCACTGGCACAGCCGGTACATCCCATGCATAGGCGATGCTGCGACCAATAGTGGCACCGACAAGCAGAGCGCCAACAAGGCCTGGCCCTGCGGTATACGCAATGCCATCAATGTCGGCAGGCGTTAAATTCACTTCAGCCATCGCGGCTTTAATAAGAGGAATCGTCTTTTTAACGTGATCACGTGAAGCCAATTCAGGCACTACACCACCGTAGTCGGCATGCAGTTTTACTTGGCTGTATAATTGGTGCGAAAGGAGCCCTTTCTCATCATCATAGATGGCAATGCCTGTTTCATCACAGGAAGTTTCGATACCTAAAATGCGCATTACGTTCTCAGTATTAGCTAGAATTGGCGCAAGTTTACCGCTTAGGAAAAAAATTAACCAGTTCTGACTGCGATAATACTTTACAAAAGGGTTCTGATCGGATTAAAATTCCGCACCATTTTGATCAAGCTGGTTAAAGACCTTTCATATTTGTGATTGGTTAGTAAAGTACCAGCGTTAACGAATAACCCCTGAGGTGAAAGGCATATGCCAGTAGTTAAAGTACGTGAAAACGAACCGTTCGACGTAGCTCTACGTCGTTTCAAGCGCTCTTGCGAAAAAGCAGGTATCCTTTCTGAAGTGCGTCGTCGTGAGCACTATGAAAAACCTACTACAGTACGTAAACGCGCTAAAGCAGCAGCTCAAAAGCGTCACGCTAAGAAGCTTGCTCGCGAAAACGCACGTCGCGTTCGTCTGTACTAATAACTTAATCCATAAGGACTGAGTTATGGCTCTGATTGACCAACTCAAAGAAGAGCAAAAACTAGCGATGAAAGCCAAGGACAAACCGCGCCTTGGCACTATTCGTTTAGCCCTTTCAGCAATTAAGCAACGTGAAGTTGATGAGCGTATTACACTCTCTGATGACGACATTCTTGCTGTGCTGGTAAAAATGGTTAAACAACGTCGCGATTCTGTCGCTCAATATGAATCAGCAAATCGTCAAGATCTTGCTGACGTGGAGAAAGCAGAAATTACCGTACTTGAAGGCTTTATGCCTCAACCGTTAAGTGAAGAAGAAGTAAGTGCACTAGTTGATAGCGCAATTGCTGAATCTAATCCAACGGGCATGCAAGACATGGGTAAAGTAATGGCTGTCTTGAAACCACAAATTCAAGGGCGTGCAGACATGGGTAAAGTTAGTGGTTTAGTTCGCTCTAAACTCGCTTAAGCCCTAAAGAAAATTCAGCAAGCCGTGCTATCCTGATGGAGCGCACGGCTTGTTTGTATCCGCAAGCTAATAAATCCACTCTTACTTTTATCAGGTTATATGGCCGGACAAATTCCACGTTCCTTCATTGATGACTTACTGGCGCGAGTTGATATCGTAGATATTGTCGATCCGAGAGTAAAACTGAAGAAAAAAGGCAAAAACTACAGCGCGTGTTGCCCATTTCACAATGAGAAAACACCCTCTTTTAGTGTCAGCCAAGAAAAACAGTTTTATCACTGTTTTGGTTGTGGAGCCCATGGTAACGCCATCGACTTCTTAATGGAGTACGAACGCTTAGAGTTTGTTGAAAGTATCGAAGAGTTGGCCTCATTTGTAGGCGTAGAAGTACCACGTGAACAACGCAGTGGCGGATACTCGACAGCACCAAAAGCCAATACCGAACAAAAACGTAGCCTATACGACATGATGGGCAGCATATCTGCGTTTTACCGTTCTCAACTGAAACAGTCGAGCAGTAAAGTCGCCATTGATTACCTTAAAGACAGAGGTCTATCAGGCGAAGTAGTACAAAAGTTCGGTATCGGTTTTGTTGCTGATGAATGGGATTTAGTACGCAAAAACTTTGGCCAAACACCCGCCGCGCAAGAGATGCTTGTCTCTGGTGGTATGCTCATTGAAAACGACAAAGGCAACCGCTATGACCGTTTTCGTGGCCGAGTGATGTTTCCTATCCGCGATCGTCGAGGCCGAGTTATTGGTTTTGGTGGCCGTGTTATTGGCGATGGCACGCCTAAGTACCTAAACTCCCCAGAAACCCCTATTTTCCATAAAGGCAAAGAGCTATACGGCCTTTATGAAGTGACACAAGCTTACCGTGAACCGCCACAAATCCTGGTGGTTGAAGGTTACATGGATGTGGTTGCCCTTGCGCAATATGGCGTAGACTACTCAGTCGCCTCACTTGGCACCTCTACCACGGGTGACCACCTACAATTACTCTTTCGCCAAACCGGCACCGTAGTGTGTTGCTACGATGGTGACAGGGCGGGTAGAGAAGCCGCATGGCGAGCACTTGAGAATGCACTCAGCTTTCTAAAAAGCGGCCATGTGTTGAAGTTTCTATTTTTGCCTGACGGAGAAGATCCTGACAGCTATATCCGAAAATTTGGCAAAGATGAATTTGAAACCCAAGTACGCGATGCTGAACCTTTATCAAAGTATCTGTTTAACAATTTGCTGTCACAGGTTGATGTCGGCAATGATGAAGGAAAAGCCGCTTTAGAAGCACTGGCATTACCATTAATTAATAAGATTCCTGATAACGCCCTGCAATCACAGTTACTAAAGCTACTCGGGCAAAAAACCGGGATCTATAAAAAACCGACGCTACCGAGCGAAGAAACAGCACGCTCTCAGCCGCATAAAGACATTAAACGTACACCGATGCGCGTCGTAATAGCACTCCTATTACAAAATCCGAGCTATAGTGAATTGGTACCAGATTTATCGAGCGTTGAACATATTGCCCTACCCGGGTTAAGTTTATTTGTTGAAGTACTTGATAAGTGCCGTGCGCATCCCAATATAAACACAGGTCAACTCTTAGAGCACTGGCGCAATGAACAAAGCAGCCCATTATTATCTCGATTAGCCGGTTGGGAAATCCCACTAGGTGAAGATAATGACCTGCAAGACATATTTTTAGACTCATTGGACAACATTATTGCCCAATGCGTTGAAAAACAAATTGAATCGCTACAAGCGAAAGATAGAAGCGTTGGCCTAAGTGCCGATGAAAAAAGGGAATTAGTAGCCCTCATGCTAGACCTAAAAGCATAGATACGGTCACAAATTGTCGACTTACTATGCAAAGTTAACATAGGCAGCGTGCAAAATATTTGTTAAAATTGGCGGTTTGCATTTCGCAAAACTAAATTCATCACCTGACTAGAAGTTGGATATCGTCTATGGATCAAAATCCGCAGTCACAGCTAAAGTTACTTGTCGCTAAAGGCAAAGAGCAAGGCTATCTGACATACGCCGAAGTAAATGACCACCTACCGCAAGAAATCGTTGATTCTGAGCAGGTAGAAGACATCATTCAGATGATCAATGACATGGGTATCCAAGTTGTTGAAACAGCACCCGATGCTGATGACCTCATGATGAATGAAGCGGTCGCGGACGAAGACGCAGCTGAAGCTGCAGCGGCTGCCCTCTCAAGCGTAGAAAGTGAAATCGGCCGAACTACAGACCCAGTGCGCATGTACATGCGTGAAATGGGTACCGTTGAGCTGTTGACTCGTGAAGGCGAGATCGATATTGCGAAACGCATTGAAGATGGCATTAACCAGGTACAAGCTTCTGTTGCTGAGTACCCTGGCACTATCTCATACATCTTAGAACAATTTGATAAAGTTCAAGCTGAAGAACTTCGTCTTACCGACCTTATCGCAGGATTTGTTGATCCTGATGATGATGGTACAACGGCGCCAACTGCGACTCACATCGGTTCTGAACTTGCTGAGCAAGATCTTGAAGATGAAGATAAAGAAGCAGAGTCGGACGACGACGAAGACGAGGAAGAAGAAGACACAGGTATTGATCCAGAGTTTGCTGCTGAGAAATTCTCAGATCTACGCAACGCTTATCAAAACCTGCAACTTGCTATTAATGAGCAAGGCCGCGACGTGGCAATGGCTTCTGAATTAAAAACAGAACTACTGGATACTTTCCGCCAGTTCCGTTTGATTCCAAAACAGTTTGACTACCTAGTCAGAGAACTACGTACGTCTATGGATCGTGTTCGCACACAAGAGCGTTTGATTATTCGTACTTGTGTTGAATACGGCAAAATGCCTAAGAAGTCTTTCGTTGCCCTGTTTACTGGTAATGAATCTTCAGAAGCTTGGTTAGATGAAATTCTAGCGTCAGATAAGCCGTATGCAGAAAAAATTCGCCGCAGTGAAGATGACATCCGTCGTTGCATTCTAAAATTGAAAGCAATCGAAGGTGAAACTTCTCTTCCGGTACAAAGCATTAAAGATATCAGCCGTCGTATGTCTATCGGTGAAGCGAAAGCTCGTCGTGCGAAGAAAGAGATGGTTGAAGCGAACTTACGTCTGGTTATTTCTATCGCGAAGAAATACACCAACCGTGGCCTACAATTCTTGGATCTAATCCAAGAAGGTAACATCGGCCTAATGAAAGCGGTTGATAAGTTTGAATATCGTCGTGGTTACAAGTTCTCGACTTACGCAACTTGGTGGATCCGTCAGGCGATTACTCGTTCGATTGCTGACCAAGCACGTACGATTCGTATCCCTGTACACATGATCGAAACCATCAACAAGCTGAACCGTATTTCGCGTCAAATGCTTCAAGAGATGGGCCGCGAGCCACTGCCGGAAGAATTGGCTGAACGCATGCAAATGCCGGAAGACAAGATCCGTAAAGTACTGAAAATTGCTAAAGAGCCAATCTCTATGGAGACACCAATCGGTGACGACGAAGATTCGCATCTAGGTGATTTCATCGAAGATACTACGTTAGAACTGCCTCTAGACTCTGCAACGGCGACTAGCCTACGTGGCGCGACTAAAGACGTTCTAGCTGGCCTAACGCCACGTGAAGCGAAAGTACTTCGCATGCGTTTCGGTATCGACATGAACACTGACCACACTCTAGAAGAGGTTGGTAAGCAATTTGACGTTACACGTGAGCGTATCCGTCAAATCGAAGCAAAAGCACTACGTAAACTACGTCACCCAAGCCGTTCAGAAACTCTGCGCAGCTTCCTAGACGAGTAAACAACCGCTTTAAAATTCGAAAGTTGATTAAAAGGTGAGCAAATGCTCACCTTTTTTATTATCCGTGAACTGAACGGCTAAAAACTAGGCGTAAATCAACCCCCTAGCATCTAGACACACTAACCCGCATACCCTATAATCAGTCCCCTATCGGCCCCTTAGCTCAGTGGTTAGAGCAGTCGACTCATAATCGATTGGTCCGCAGTTCAAGTCTGCGAGGGGCCACCAAATTTAGAAAGGCGTAGCAGGTTAGTACCTACTACGCCTTTTTTGCATTTTACGGTTCTGGGTGTAGTTGTGGGTGTAGTTAGGAAGTGACTTAACGCACATTTTTGAGGCGGTTAGGCCAAACCTAGCTTTTTCCAGCTATCAGCTCATAACGGAACTAAAAAAAGCGCCCCTTTGTTAAAGAGGCGCTTTCTTAAAGAAACACTTGTTACACTCACTGATCAATTCCGTGCTTTTTATCGTACCAACATGCGAACCATAAAGTTCCAGCTGTACAAATTGCGATAATAACCAAGAATGCAACCAGACCTGATACTTTTATCGTGCTTAACTCTTCCAAACATTCTGTGAGCATTTCATGCCTCCTTTAAATACTTGCTTTGCTCAGATTATAACCTACTTTGACCCTTTATAACTCTTTTTGGCATTTTGTCGATGTGGGACTGTTTATGTATCGCTTAACCTTTTGGTTTTGTGGACTCGCCCATTTTGACTCAGTTGGGTTAAGTGTCACATCACGAGCAATAGAACCCACTGAGTCAAAATTGGTGTTTTCTACCTTCCTAGGTAGACCGCTGTGACTTCTTCTCTTCCATGACCGAGCTCTTCGCTGATCTGAGTTCTAATCAGCTTGACCGTTTCATACTGCTCATTTGTCATGTCCCCTCTTTTCGGACCACCTTTAGCGGGGCATGGTAAGCCAACGAGTTGTTGATAGCGCTTCTGTGCATAGGCATGCCTCAGTCCATGCGCTTTATCTATTCCCATCTTTATACAAGCCTGCTCGTAACGCCCCACCTGTGTCTTATACGACACATCCGAAGGGATCAATGAGCCAACACCAACCAGCGGCTTAATTTGCTCTAAAAGCTCTCTTTGCTGTGTTGTGATAATGGGGATGTCTCTTTGCCTCGCCCCCTTCGTTTTAGTCACCCTCAAATACGTGCCTTTATCGGCTTCTTTCAAGCAGATCTTCATCGACTCTTCTCGTCGTAAGCCAAAAGTAATCTGTAAACGGAAGGAAGCTTGCAGGTGAGCATCTGTAATAAGGCTCAGTTGATCTTCTTTAAGCTCCCTAGATTTATCTTGATTGGTCACATACACGCGGTTAGGGATACCCAGACTGATATTGCTCTTAGGCAGCACACCTACCTTGTCAATTTTCTCTAGTAACCAACGAAGATGCGCTACTCGATTTTTGATGGTGCCAGTGCTAAGGCCATTCGCCATCCACATACCAATGACCGCGTTTAAGTGCTTTGGCCCTAAGTTGTGTAGCGCCAGTTTTTTAAAGCCAAGCTCTGACAGATTACGATCAACGAGCTTGAGGACTTTTTTTCTCTCGGCTCTCGTTGCATGTGAGCCATCTGGATTTCGTTTTAACACCTGTGAGACTTTGAACATGAAGTTGGTCGCCATGCGAACTCCTTAAGAAATGATGGAAGTAGAAAATAAAAAAGCCGACATAATGTCGGCTTTCAATTGGCTATTTCATCTTGTTCATATTTCTATAGTGCAGTAGCAGGTGTTCAAGTTAGGTTAGTGTTATTGCCCCCACTTTTTTAAAGTGCCACTCTCGATGAAATCAAAAATGGTAATGGGACTAAAGCTACTGCGTGAGAAGTTCTCGAACAATTGAATAGCCGTAAGCCTTTATCAATTGATACTTTCAGAAACCCGTGTGGGCCCAGAAATAGAATGCGCTAAAAGTTGGAATTTCTTATGCGATAACTGTACAGCGATGGCTGTGTTACTTAGATTCAGCTCGATTATGGGCGGTATATTTAGGCATGACAATTTTGTTGGCGTTGGGAATGCCATGGCCCTTTAAGCTCCGTGGTCACGCGCTTATCATGTTGATATATGGCTGACTAGCCCAATAATGGTGGTTGCTGTAAGCCCTGTCACTCCGATGGAGTGACAGGGCTAAGCACGCGTCTATGGCTCTCACCATCTAGCTTTTCTTGTATTTTGATACTGTGCGAAAACCAAAAAGTTACCCCACTACCTCACTTTATAAAGTGAAGCAGTGGGGTAACTTTGGTGTCTTTGGAGTAGCTATGAATTTGTTGGAAATTGATATAAACGGTATCCATTTTTATGGCGGCTATCCAGCAGTTCATCGTCAGCCAGCATTTTTAGCGCTCTCCCTATATGTACAACGTTAGTAGTTTGAACTCCTAATTCGCCACATATTTGAGTCGATGTCAGCCACTCTTCGTTACACGTAGAATAATCAGAGCTAGTGTGTAAATACTCCGCGATCAACTTGTAGAAGTGCCCTTTATCTAAATATCGATTGGATAGCCGATCTACTCGCCGTTGCTCTTCTGGAGAAAACATCCAAGGTTCTCCTTCGTCATACATGCACTTCACTTCGAGCCAAAACTGCAATAGCTTCTCAGGGTGATCGCAACTGGTGCTTCCTGAACGCTTAAATGACCATCCTAGTAACGAGTTCACTCGCTCAATCTCTACAGGTGCCGTCAGCTCAATGACGGCAAAGCGAGTATTACCCGTCCTATCTTTAAGGAAGTCTTCCCCGTTAACAGTGGCTATAAAATGGCTCTGTCGAGGTTTTTTTATGTCTACTCGACAGTATGGCGGCCTTACTGTATCCACCTTTTTCGAAACAAAGGCTTTTAATGCACCTTGGCTATGCTTTGTGGTGCGTTCTAGTTCACCCAGCTCTATAATCCAAGAGTATATACTTGAGATGATGCTGTCTTTCTTTGTTGGATTTAACTCAGCTCCTTCTAAAAAGGCGTGTTCTACAATTTCAGCAAACCGACTGATATAGGCTGTTTTTATACGCGATTGGTCGCCCTGCAAGACAGGCACTAACTTACTCTTAAAGTTATCCTCATAAAGAGATGCAATACACCCCACAAACCAGCGTCTCATTATCAGTTTCGTTAATTCAGGTTGTTTTGATACTACACAGTCAATCACTGCATCTACACGTTCCACTCTATCCCACAGCTTACCTTCAAGGAACATAGCTACTGGATGGCGTTTATTTTTTTTTGCAATGATATGAAGGTGGTGCTCGATTCCATCTCTTGGAAAGCCATGCTTAGAAGACTCACTTATTAAAATGCTATTAAGTTCGTCTCTTGGAATAACACGAATCCCTGTTTCCGTGCTCGCCTCAATCTCAACTTCATAAGTCATGGTGTTCAGGTAGGGTTTAAAAGACAAAAAATCGAGAAGCGCTTTTAGGTTATCTGCGGTATTCAGTACCTTTAAACTACTTCCTGTTAACTTAGAGTCTGGGAAGGATGGCCCTTCCCCCACTTTTTTAGGGCTACTTTCAGTCCGCTCAGCTAAAGGAAGGCTCATTACTCACCTCCCTGCTTGTTTAACCATTCTACAAAAACAGACTCTCGCCACCCTAAACAACGGCCATTCATTTGGATTGGTTTTGGAAAAGACTTATCTTTTGCCCACCAACGCCATACGGTTCTTGGGCTACGTTTAACCTCAGCGGCTACCTCTTGTAGAGACATGATTTTATCTCTTGTCATAACAACTCCTTTAGTTCTGATTGATGACAAGGAGAGTATGCAGCTAAAAAAGTCGCACAAATTAATTGCACGGCCACTTGGATCTTTTAGGTAGTTGAGGGCAAAAAAGTGGGGGGAAATTAACTGCGACAAGGTGATTCGCAGTGCGAATTGAGTTTTTTACATTTTGACACTACATACATAAAGGTTATGCCCAACATGCTTTTGGACATTTCTGAGTTAGAGACTTTGCTAATTTTACGGATAACGGATTAGCTCAAGTATCGCAAAGAGTTTTGAACCATTAAGGCATCATCACTCTAACGCTGTGGTCCAATTCATCGAACCACAACAGTACCGTTGTTTAAGAAAATAACGTAATTGGTATTTACCTGTTTCCACAAACTACAAGCTCATCGAATAGTGGGCAGCCGTTCATACAAACTGAGCTGTGGCTACAGTCCCCACAACGATCCGAGCTGAAATAACGTCGAAAAGATTTGAAGTTTTTAGACTTTATCCATATATCTAGAAGCTTTGTCTTATTATTCAGCTGCTCTCCTTCTACTAATCCAGCCTGAAAAGAGCAGGGATATACTTTTAAATCTTCTGATACATACAACGAAAATCTACCTGCATCGCATGCGTCCACCATTGACGTATTAGCGTTCGTTCGCGCAAAGACGCCGCTGACGCAACATGCATCAAAACCAACTTTCAGCTTTCTTTGCTGAGAGGTAGCTAATTCAAAAAGCTCATTTAGCCTAGGGCTATTACGCAAGAGCCTTTCTTCAAAAACTTTTCTACCAGATGGTTTGTAATTTAAGAATATTATAGCGTTTATTCCTGTAAGAAATTCAGGGGGCTGTTTTAGCCAATCAATTGCGGTGTCAACGCTCTTGGCGTCCAAGATAAAATGAATATTGGTTTTGACACCGAGGTTGTTCAGCTTCTTTAGCGTCCTAGCTGCCTCATCGTACGGTGGATACGCAGAAACAGCGACAGCACCACAATACTTGCGAGTAGCACTAAGGACTTTATCGCTCAATCCACGACCGTTCGTTGTATAGTTAGGCACTATTCCTTTGGAATATGTATATTCTAAAATCTCTAAAAAATCAGGATGCTGATTAGGGTTTCCGCCTCCTAAAGCCACCTGAAATGTATGCATGTCTGCTGCTTGGTCAATCACTTTCTTGTAATCATCTAGCGCCATATGCTTGCCGTATTTCGTTGATGATTTGTAGCAAAAAGGACAACCTTTATCACACCAATTTGTGATTGAAATATCCATCAACTCAGGTCCGTGTGGTGACCAGAACGGCTCTCTCTTCCCTTTGTCAGGAACCCGAGCGAAGAAACCATTATCTGGATTGAAAAAGGATGTATAACCCAAATTCTTATATCGAATAGCTTTTAACATTATCTACCACACATTGTTGTAAGCGTTGATGTAGAAGCTGTCTGACTCAACCTCAAACATAGACACACACAACAACGATTCTGCAAGGGAACCATCGCTGCTAAGTTTTGATGTTGTGACAATTTTTCCTTGTTCAATGGCATCTTTCATTTTATTTACAACATCCGGAGTAAATTCATATGCGGCAAAGCTTTCGGCATCTTCTTTTGTTAACACCTGCTTTCCGGAATCACGTAGCGAAGTTTTAATTTCGTTGTACATTTGATAAAACAAATCTCCTACAGGGCCTTCTCTGTCTACTCCAGCGGCTTCGAAAAAAGCTTCCTCGTTCAACTCTTCGTCTGAAATGTACACAAACGATGTGGACGAGCTATTTGATATAAAATCAAATTTAACCTTCATTATTAGCCTCTTCTAACTTTTTAATACATTCCAGAACAATACCTAGCTTATTATCTTCAAAGTCTTCATTGATGATCTGCGGTAACCAATCCACAATGAACACACTACTTGTTTCTAGCTCGTCTTCACTTAGAGTTTTGCCATAACGTGCTATCAGGTAATCTGTGAAGTTTGCATACTCGACGCAATAATACTTTTTGAATTCAGCTTTGGCTTCAATAGATGCTACAAAAAGTGCATCGAAAACAGTTCCAAAAAGCTGCTCGCCAAGACCTCGAGGAGATATTCCCAATGCTATAAGAAACTCCTCTTTATTTGGCTTCCATGAGGTCGTCAAAATTAGCGCTATGTCGCCTCTCATTCTTCTATTTCCTTCAAACAATTCTGCACTTTTGTAGAAACAGCATTTCTGCATACTTCAATTGCACCCAGAACTTCCGGTGTGTGTTGAAACTTAGAAAAGAAATTGAGAGTACTTTCTCTCACATCCCAATGAGCATATGGAACAAAATGTAATGCCATAGCTAAAGCAGAGCTACCCAACCCCAATTTTTGCTCTTCTCTAAGATCCTTCAAGCTATTTAGCAGGTTGCTAACGTCATCCCGCCAGATATGGCGCCCGCCATAATAGCTAGAGCTAGAAAACATTACTTTCATGAAATGTTCGGATTCTATCTCATCAAGTTTGCTAACATGATCTAGTAAAATTCGAATGTTTAGGTGGTCCGACTCTTCTCTTTTTCTAAACAAGAACCAAGCAACAGCCCGAAGGTTACTTTCCTCGGATCTATTCTTCAAAGTACCTTCGACTCTTACCACATCTTCGGGGTTTTGAATATCTGCTGATAAAAGTGAAAGATTGTTCAGATAGTGATTTGAGAAGTCTTTTGAAGATTCACATGCAGACAAAACTGTATCGTTTCTTTGCTTCCGTGCCAAAATATACGCGTAACGGAAAAAACCTTCATAGACTGGCCATTCGATGATTTTTTCAAAAATACTATCAACTTTTAATTGATGCGCTGAAAGTTCAGTCACAGTATAAAACGCAAGTAAGAAATCACGCAGTTCATCGTATGTAAATGAAATATTTTCAATACCTAAAGATGCAAGCCCTGTTGATGGGACCTCTCTTCGCAAAATGATATCTTCCCCAATCAGTTGTTCAAGAATCTGCCTCTCGGATTCATCCCCTTCAACAGGTATCTGAGAAAAAATTCCATCTTCCAACATTCGGCTACATATCTTATACAATGAGTTCAATACGTTACGCTTAGAGTGGTGAGGAAACTCATTCACCTTCATCATCAAGTATTTCTCTAGAATATCTCCTTTGTAGATATCCGGAACATATCCAATATTCTTGTTCTCGTTAATTTCTGAGAAAATTCGCAGTAAAATAAGATCGTTTTTTAAGAACTCAGATGCAATATTTGAGAACTTGCCTTTGATATTGAAGTGGCTTAGATAAGCATCAAGAAGTCTAACTTTATTTTTGTCCGACATTTTTTTGCGAAGATCTTTGACACGGTATACGAGATTGGAGTGTAGAGATTCGAATACACTAGCAAACTTATGATCGAAAAATTCATTCCTACAGGTAAAGATGATCTTTACATATTCATACTGGCACATTGCATCTAGGAAAATTCGAAGCTCAGCAGCAAATCCATCAAGATCGCCAACTTCATTTATTCCATCAATGGCTATCACAAAAGGCTTTTGACACTCTTCGGCAACTTTGTTTAATAGTGTAAAAAGGTCATGGAGGTCTTGGACATCTGGAGCATATCGGTTGTTTTTGATGTACGACAAAATGCGATTAGGACCCGGATGATCATTCAGTGCACGTGCAGGAATAAAGGCTGTGGGAATCTCAAATGATCTAAATTGGTTTTCAATTAAATCGCAAATGAAGTTTGTTTTCCCTTGCCCTGCCATGCCCGTGATTAAAAATATTTTGGCTTGTGTAATTCCAATTTTTTTTGAAACCTTTTCGATAGAGCTGAACACCCCGCTTCCGCTCGATTCGATACTGTGTTGAAAGACATCCCAGTAGCCTGACAAGTAACCCTCAGGTACAAACCGTTCAGCTCGTTCACCATACCAAGAGAACGGAGAAAGATGCTCTTGTATGTCTTCGAGCGCAGCACGTTGCTTAGTCAGACGTTCTTGAAGCTCATGCATGCTACTTGGCGATTCTAAAGCTGTTATTTCAAGTAAACTATCTATTACAGGTTCAATTTTCGCTTTTCTTAAAAGCTCATTAAAATGAACTAGGTTAATTCGCCGTATATCGTCATCAATCTTTCTGAAGAAAAACATTGGATTTGCGAAGTACCTCATCTCCTCTTTCGTTTCTGAGGTTTCAACAAACACTGATGGTATGTATTTTCTTGTTCGCTTTTCATCCTCTATTTTTAGCTGATTAACCCTTAAGAACTCATCCAGATTTCTACGAAATTGGAGGTTAACATCCGTCCGTTGGAATTCCTTTTCAAGATGGCCATTGATGTATTCAAGTTGCTCATTACTAATTTCATTGAGCAATTGAGCCAAGTCTTGGTAGTCGAGAATATTATTCGATGGGTCAAACGCAATAGATAGATTCTCCACTGATTGCATCAATTGCTGTGAGGTATACGACTTCTGTCTTTCAGTTATTACATAAACGTAGATGTCGTCAAAATCACTGCCAAGGTTGTGAGAATCGAATTTCTTCAACGTTTCACAGACTTTAGCGCTTGAAGCATCAGAAGTAATTTGGATTGAAACCCTACTAGTTTTACATCCAAGGTCAACTGCCGGAAAATTCATTCGGATTCGATTTTGATTTTGTAGATCGGGGCAGTTTAGAGCTGTCGCTAAAATAGGAATCAAGAAGTCCTCCGCGACAGTGTTTATGTCAAATTGCCCCATCGCATTCGCTACCTTCACCTCATGAGCAAAACGGCCTAAAAGAGTACTTGATTGTTGCAGAAGTTCTTGTCGTGTCATATCCAAATAAAATCTAAGCTATTAATTTAAAATCATATTTACATGATCAACAGTACACTAATGCCCGAGTATGATCTGTGTATAGATCAACAAATTTGGTATCTAATGATGAGAGTTGAATACTATGTTTCAATAGATAACTTAAGATTGTATCTAGTGTCACTATTCTGCCGAACTAATTGTGCAATAACCTATTGCACTATTGCACTATTGGGTGCTGGAGTTCACCTAACAGCACTTTGGACACTTTGGAAGTGGTCTCTTTCACGTAGTAAGCGGTACTGATTTTAGTCAACAGCCTGTTGATCTAATTTTTGTTATGAAGGTTTACTGCTGCCCAAACACGGTTTGGGGAAGAAATTAGTTTGCACTGTTGCCCTTCCCCACCGATTCGCAGTGCGAATCGGTCCCTAAACCAACTATTTTTGTGCGTACCATGACAGATAGATGCCCTTAAGCGCATGCTGCACTTCTTTTACTTTAACAACCCCAAAAGCTTCAGTTAATTCAGCAGTTGTATGTTGGTAAAAAGTAGATGCAATAAGTGCTTTTTCCTTTAATAAGGCGCGCAAGTTAAGGCTTTCGTTCAATGTTTCCTCAGAGCTATTAGGTTAACTGATAGCTTTATCGCCAACCTTGGAACATCAGCTCCTACTACCCTAGAAGCTGAGCCAGTGATTGCTAGTTCGATGTCCTCATTAACTCGCTTTTCTACTTCCTGAAATACTGCATCAACAAAACTCATCATTGACTACTCGTGCCTTTTTATAAATATTTACTTAAGTTAAGAAGCAATCAAATATCGCAACGGCCCCATACCTTTCGTTTTATAAATAAGCCACTTAGATAATCGCAGTACGCATTCAATTTCTTTGCCCAACCTAGGTGGATAGGTTGGGCCATAAACCGTCTACCCAGCCAATGAACGACACAAGTTAATTTCAAAACGCTTAAAACCACGCAACAACCAAGAGCTAAAATCACAATAGAGTGAGCTCCATTTAACATTCGCTCACATTATGATTGCTTATTTGAGGCATAGAACAACAAATGAACTTCGACATGGGAATGCGCTAGAAACCAATACATATTAGAATAGCAAGGTAATGACAACTCTTTCATAACAACAAGATGCAATCAATAAGGTAAGGACACTTTATGATTAGGCTAGTAGTATTCGCAATCATAATTCTCATCACATCAGGGTGTGTTACAGTACCTAAAAAAGCTAAGGTCGTAGAAAGCTATCGCATTGGGGATTGTCAACTTCCGGTTGGGACAAGTGTCGTTCGACATTGCGGAAAAAAAGCGTACATGTCGTATCGCAAAAAAGCCTTGGAGCTGGCAGCCAATGAGTTGGGCTACGAAGTCAGTTTTTCTCCTTTCTCGTACCAAGTGGATAAAACCGATCCCCAATCACTTGAATTCAAAAAGCTTGTTGAACAACAAGCGAAAGAGTTTGGGTTCCCCGATGATGCTTTAACGTTAGGAAACATAGTCACTATATCCTCTCAAGATGAGCTATTTGAGTCGAGCGAGAGTGACATGTCAGCAAGGAAACGCGTAAAACTCGACAAGATGTTGAAAGCCTACCTTGATAGTTTGGACACATACTCCAATATAATAGTGGTCGGTCACACCGATGCTGTAGGCACAAAGAAAGACAATTTGGCACTTTCCCAGGAACGTGCAAAATACATCGGAGCACGCTTGCTTCATTTAAGTGAAGAAAAAGTTCCGGTTAGTGTATTTGGTGCAGGTGAGAAACAACCAATAGCCCCAAACTCTAATGCTAGTGGCAGGAACAAGAATAGAAGAATAGAAATTGTCGATGTATTCAACATAACGCCTTCGGCAAAAATGGAACCTAGACAGTTTAGGGTGATAGCATTCCTAAAAAACAAACAAACTAAGGTTGATAGCAGCCACTTCGCAACGACAGCTCCTCCCCCAAAAAAATCGAAATCACGAACTGCTGCCGCAAAAAAAAAACCTAAAGTGATCTATCGTGATGATAACCCTCTTAAGCTGCGCGGCGAGCGATACGCTGTAGCTAAAAATACTGACCAACTCATGGCGAACTTAGGAACATATCACGATGATAGCTGGTGGTTGATCCGTTCTGCGCGAGCATCAAGCCCCGTTCGCTCATGCGTAATGACGCCACCGCCTAAATATTCAGAATCAACTAATAACCACACTTCCGTTTACGAATCGTTGCCAGCACTCTTTAAAACAACGTGGTTTGGCAAGGCCAACAAAGGGAAAAAACAAACGCTCGTCGTCGTCGGCCCCATCCAAATCGACAGTGACGATTACGAATCTACCATCGATCCAACGTTATCGATTCTGCTTGAATACCAAGATCCATCGCAACAGCCGGATTACACCTTCGATATGAAAGTTCAAACAGTGCGAGGGGAAGACACTGTGCTCTATCGAATGTACCCAAAAGAAAAGCAAGACCATTTAGTCTGTGCCGACTTGATTTTCCACAATTCGGGGGAGAATAAGACTAAATACGCTGAAGTGTTCTATCGAAGTCATGGGCATCTTTACCGTAAGCAATTGCAACTATCACTCACTTTATAGCAGGAAAGACAAATGGATATGATCGACACACTCCTACTTTATTGGAAGCAAGTATTGGGCTGTAGTGTAGTAACCGCGCTACTCATTCTTTTTCTTTACAAGCACCGTGAAGAATTAGGGTTATGGTGGCTAGGCTTCCGCCATAGAAACTTCATTTTTGGCAAGATCAACTCTTTGGCAAAGAACGCGACGACGCAGAAAGGGTGGTTCCATTCAGAACATCAAATTTGCCAAGACTATAAGCCGTACTACACTCAAAATCACCGTTCCGGCCAGTATTATGACGACTGTAAGAACTACTTAGATATTGTTGGAGAGGATGGTAGAAAGCCAATGACTACACCAATGGTGTTAGGTTTGATGCTCGTATTGTTTCTGGAAGCTTGGGGGTTCAGCTACACAATGTCTGGCTTTATTGACCTAACCGCATCAGAGAATACCCGACATATCATGGCCTACATATTGGCGTTTGGCTTCGCGGTCGGCTTGGCCCTCGTTACTCACTCAATGGGTGCCGAGCTCCACCGGAACAAGCTAGTTGATAGCATCCGTTCACTTTGGAAAGCCGATAGTCAATCTGAAAAAGAGCTGGTTGCACAAGTAGGTAACCGTGTTGGCCGCATTGATTCTCCAAGTGACCTAAATGAAAAGCCTTACATCCAGCGGCTTAACAGGCTTAAGCTAGGTACCGCAACGAAGACATACCGCGCGTCCATTATTACTGTCTGCGCCGTGATAGTCATTGCAGCGTCATTAACCTATATACGGGGTAAAGCCTTGGAGTCCGCTCAAACGCAAAACGTCTTGTGTAACACACAAAACGGTGACTCAGTACCGACTCAGGCGATCGACTTCAATAACCTGTACAGTTCCGACGGTACCCCTGCCCCAACGTTCGTATCCGAACAGAATCAGCAAGCCGTTACTACCGGAAATAATGAAGCGTGCGAAGCCACCGAGCGCGGAAGCTGGGCCACCTTTATTGTTATGGGCATCTTATTCTTGTTATTACAAGCCTTTGCAACATGGGTATCAATGACTTTTGGATTTGCAGGAAAACACAGCCGAGAGGCATACGAATACACTCATCGCTTTACAACTCGTGACGAGTTTATTAGACATTACGAATTTAGAGCGACCAACGTAGCTGACTATGCACAAAAGTCTTTAACACGACTCCAGGCTAGAATGGCAAAAAAACTACCGGACATTACCCAGTCAAGTGCCGTGATCGAAATGATTGAAAGTGCAACAGAGCGCAATTTCTACAGCTACCTTACACTGGAACAAAGTCATTCGATTAACAGAGCTAAAGAAGAACTTGCGCAGGTAAAAGAGGCCAACAAAATTCAAGCCGAGCTCCGAGAGTCAACAAAATTCAGTGATGATGAGATGCGTAAGCGTTTAATGGCTGAGTTCGAAGCTAAGTCTCAGGCCGACAAAGCAGTAGAGACGGAAGAAGAGCAACGAGCTCGATTACTTGATGAAATGGGACTAAAACCATGAAGCTAAAAAAATATGGTCTACCGACACTATGTTTAGCTGCAAGTGTCCTGTCATTCGGAGCAAGCGCGATCGAGAGAAATGATATTCCATCTTGTTATGACTATGCCGATGTTAGTGAATTTAAGCTTGGCCATGCCGAACGTGAACTATTTGTCATTGTTGATAAGACAATTAACTTGGACACAAATCTGAAAAAATCTGTTCACCAGCAGATGCAACGTTTCAATCAAGCAGGCGATAAAATCACTATCATCACATTCTCGGCACTGGCTAAAGGCGCATATACCGATGTGGTATTTAGCGGTACGTTTGAATCCGCGCTTGGAAAGAAAAGCCGCGACAATATGAATCGCATGAAGCTACATAAGTTAGACCAATGCCTTGAGCAACAAAAAGGAGCAATAAACGCCATTCATAAGGCTCTAGCAGCCTCCTTCCCGCAAGAAGAAATTAACTACCCTCAAACTGAGCTTGTAGGAACCTTGATGAACTTGAGTGACGACCTTATAAAGCGCTCGACCTCATCACGTAAAATTGTGCTAGTGGTCTCTGACATGCTAGAAAATAGCGCGACAATCTCGTTCTATAAAAAAGGGAGCGTTTACCTTCCCGATGCTAACAAAGCGCTAACTATTATAGACAAAGCTGGATTCACAGGCGATTTTGACGGCAGCGAAGTCTATGTGATAGGGGCGGGATATGTTGAGGGAGCTAAACGTTACTCTTCTCAGAAATCCGTTAACGAATTAGAAAATTTTTGGCGAGCTGTTTTCACGACAAACAATGCTAAACTTGTACAGTTTGGCAAACCAAGCTTACTCGTAGCGATCCAATAGGTAAAAAGAGTCATCGCGGCTTTCCAGGGGAAAGTCGCTTCATATTCATAAAGAATCAGCCTGCTTCCACTGTCGATTCTTTGGATTAAAAGAACCTTATTACCTAGAGTAATATGATGACTTTGTTCTCATCTCTGATTTTTTGGAGCCCTTATAGAGTAAATTCGCTGGGCCTGTTACTCCAGATTCCTCACCGATTCGCACTGCGAATCGCCCCCTACACCAACTATTTTTGTGCGTACCATGACCGATAGATATCTTGCAAAGCATTTTGCACTTCTTTTTCCTGAACAACCTCAAGAGCTTCCGTTAGTTCAGCCGTTGTATATTGATAAAAGCTAGCTGCAATAAGCGATTTTGCCATTGGTATATTGAGCAAGTTAAGGCTTTCGCTCAATGTCTTCTCGGAGCTACCAAGGTTATTCATGGTAATAATTGACAGTTTTGTCGCCAGCTTTAGTACATTAACGCCTACTGCCCTAGAAGCAAAATATGTAATTGCTCGCGCGATGTCCTCGCAGATTCGATCTTCTACTTCCTGTAGTACGGCATCACTAAGACTCATCATTGGCTACTTGTTCCTTTGTTTGGATGACCACTTATGTTTAGGGGCAATCAAGTATCTCAACGCCCCTATATTCTTCTCTATATAAACCGTTTCGAAATACGCAGTGCGAATCGGCTTGGTTTACCTACTATTCGCTCTAAAACTTACGACGTTCTCGCTTGTAACCTCTACACCCGATAACTTTTGCTCCCATACTTCCAGTGCATTTCGCTTTTCAGATAAGTACTCATAGCGATCATAGTGCTTAGAACTCACATCATTGAGGGCATGGTTTTGCAGCCTATCTCTGGTCGATTTACTGATGCCAAGCTCGCCCATCAGGGTTTTACAAGTTCTTCTTAAGTCTCTTGGAATAAAGTATTCAAAATCAGGATGATCCCGTCGATACCTCGCGATAGCTTGGCTCAATGAATCTAGCCTTACATGCGCCTGAAAATCAGTATGGTGAGGAAATATAAAAGGGTTATCTTGCGACGAATCTCGCTGCCTGCGTAAGATGGTGATGGCCGAAGCCGTTAATGGGATAAGATGGCTACGCTTATTTTTGGATATTTCAGGAGGAATATGCAAAGTATGATTATCCCAGTTGATGGCTGACCATTTAGAGGCCGCAATTTCATACGGCCTTTGACCTCCAGTATGAATACAAAGCAGGATAAGACACCTCATCACTTCGGATGCCACGACTCCTTCCAAATCAAACTCAATATCGTGCATAAACTGATGAAGCTCGGCATAGCTCAAGTATCGTTCGCCAACACGTTCTGCACTTTTTTGTTTCGGGATGGAAGATACAGGATTAAAAGCCAGCCCAAATTTGGCTTCCTCTAAATAGTTAGCGGGATCATTGTCATGAGAAAGGCCATAGTTAAATGCCGCATGTAAATAACTTCTAACTCGATTACTTTGCGTAGCGGCCCCTCGCCTTATCATATGGGCGAGAATTTTAACAACATCGTCAGTGGTGACATCACAAGCTTTCGTCCCCCTAGAGATAAATGGATACACCTCTTTTTCTAGGGCGCTAAAAACCGTCT
Organism: Vibrio tapetis subsp. tapetis; assembly: GCF_900233005.1. Taxonomy (NCBI): domain Bacteria; kingdom Pseudomonadati; phylum Pseudomonadota; class Gammaproteobacteria; order Vibrionales; family Vibrionaceae; genus Vibrio; species Vibrio tapetis. The sequence goes on along the minus strand of NZ_LT960611.1, from coordinate 174,575 downwards.
GATGGGTTCTCTTACCCTCTTTTTTCATGTTGTCTGTATAGCTTTTAAAGAGTAAGTCGATACTCCCCCTACTTTCTTGCTCTTTTCGCTCTGCTTCTCGCTTTCTTTCTGCCGACACCAGTTCAAACTTGGGGTCGAGCCCTCGCTTTAGCATTAAGCCCAAATCTTTTGCTGTTTCTCGTGCATCGGTAAGGCTTAATGCAGGAACCCGCCCCAATTGAATAAAGATCCTTTTGCTCGCTCGGTAGTATCGAAAAACAAAACTCTTTGAACCACTGGAAAAGACTTTCACCCCGAGACGACCAACACCTTTGGTTCTATCGTCATCCCAAACGTAATAGGCATTACTTTTAGGTTTAAGGCCGATAATTTCCTTTTGTGTAATTGCCATGATCGTATTCCTCGTTGCGCAACTACACCCAACGCGAAACTGGGTGTAGTTGTGGGTGTAGTTAGGAAGTCGCTTAATGACAGTTTGTAAGATAGCATGCGATAAATCAAGCCAGATAAGACCTTAATTATCAATGACTTTGTAACTTTGCGAGATAAAGCGAGATTTCATGAAACAAGCAATTTTACGACTCATAATCGATTGGTCCGCAGTTCAAATCTGCGAGGGGCCACCAAATTTAGAAAGCCCAAGAAACTCATTGTTTCTTGGGCTTTTTGCTTTTCTGTTTGAACGCTCATATTGCTTCCCCTTCTCGAGTTTCAGTAAGTGCCCGTCGATCTCATCAAGTACTATTCGATTTAGATGCATTTGACATGCAACTTAATGGCTATTAAAATCCCTACTCCATTAAATGGTTGTCTAAAAACTATTTAAAGCATGTATTTTAAGGAATTCCCATGGACTCAAAGAAAGATAAGCTTGCATTCGCCTTTTACTTTTCTATGGCTGCGGGCCTTGGCTTAGTGACACCTATGATTATCTTGCTACTAAAGTACTAATCACTACTCCGTACACAAAAAGGCTCACTTACATAACAAGTGAGCCTTTTTCTAGAATCCCATTAGCTAGAAAACCCATCAAGTTCCGCGACATAAAAAACCATCAATTTCTACCCATATAGAATTTCAGCGATTGGCTTTTCTCTACTACTAACAAACCACACTATACTTATGTTAATTAGTATCATGATACGCGACTGAGACTTTGCTATAATGCGAGATCCAAGCGCAATCCTGAAACTGCCTGTTTCTCCTTAAACTGGATGGTATAGAATCTAATGTCGTCAAAATATCTCGAAAAAGCATGGTGTTATAAAACTGTATCCATGGAAGAAAAACTCTTGCTGGTCGCATTAGCTGAGTTATCTGACAGGGACGGTGCTTTTATCACGAGCATGACGGAATTAAAAACCATGATGTGCGCATCTGAAAGATCGTTAGATAACTTGATCAGCAAGCTCTCGGTGGAGCAGACTCTGGTGGGTACCAACAAAAGTACCCCAGCTTACCGCTCTGAAGGTAAAGTTAAGGGGCGCCTGAACTTCGACACTTATGTCGCACCAAATGATCATGTTGCACCTTATGGGCAACAGCATACTGGCTATTCCAATCAGCCTCCGCAACAGGCACAACAGCAATCCGCCCAACAACCGCAAGACACATACCGTAATACCAACCGCTTATCGAGTTTTCATCGTTCTCAAGTGGCACCGATTAATAAATCGATCACGGGAAAATCAATCAACATTATGGAGCTGTCGCCAAGTGTTGTTGAAGATTGGGCCGAGATGATCATGTTCAAAAGTGGATTTGTCGGGCAAACTAATGTTTGGGCTGCTTTCGTCGAACGCATTAAAGAAACACCCAACAGGCAGTTGTACACGTTAGATGAGCTGACTAGTCGCCTGCATTCTCACCTTCACTCTGAGAAAACGTATCGACAACCGGGAGCCAGAAAACAAGCCTCCAATAAACCACAAGTTAAGCACTCTGCGCTTGATGTGTTAGAAGAGAAAATATCTAACTTCAATTTCAATGATGATAACTAAGGAAGCGCGATACCATGAGTAGCCCTAAAAACATGTCGGAATCTTTTGAAAGCTACCTCACTCGCGTGAAAGCTAAGACAGGCTCGTCTCCAGCAACTCAAAAGCATCAAGCTCCCATAATTTCAAATCAAGGTCAATCTCCTACCACTCAAGCTAGCGGACAGGCTTTATCATCTGACTTTAGCCTATCCGACAGTGATCTGAAGCTTTTCAGCCCGAAAACTCAGGCTTTGATGGCTAATTTTAAAGGCGTTGAACAGAAGAAAATTCTTAAATTTTGGTATGAAATGACCCTTAGCTTTGGCCAAGGAAAAATCCGCCAAGAGTTTGGTGATGAACCGGATCGTCACATCATGATGTTCGCTGCTTCACTAACAGAAAATAGCTACAACCGCTTAAAAGACAACCTAGAAGAGCGGCTAAAGAAAGGCCAAGAATGGCCCCCCTCGTTTGCTGTGTTCAAAACCTTAAAAGATACGCCGACCGATAGAGAAGTATTGGAAGCGAGAACCAATATTCTAACGCTGAAGCAGCCCGTTAGCCGTGTTGAAATTTACATTAAACAACGTAAGTCAGCCAAGCTCAGAACTCTGTCAGAAAAGTATATTGTTGAGGAGTTTCGAACTCTTTATCTTGAAGCGTTTGAGGAAGTGATTCTTTATGATCAAGATAAGACTTTGAATGCTCAGGAATCAGAAGTTCAAAATGCGATGGGTGATGGAGTAAAAAACAAAACCGATAAACGCATTGATGATATGGTTGCAAGTGATTACAAACTGACCGGATCATTAGGTAGCATCATGGAAAATATCGAGAAATTGAGAAAACAAAACGCTCAGTCAATTGAAGAAATCGAATAAGCCATCTCTCGATACGCCCAAAGTAAATAAACCCCGCTTTCCATATAGTTAACACCTGATATCTTCAGGTGTTTGGAGTCTCCATGCTCGAGTTCGATGTATTAGAACGCAAAGAATCCTACTTTATCTGCCAGAAACAGAGCGGTTACTGCCGCATTGTTATTGATGAAAATAGCCAGAACTTACCTCTGGGAAAATCCATGCTGCATGTGGAAGAAATATCAGATAGGTACCAACATCATGCAAGGGACAGTATATTCAGACTGACATTGCCATTCGAACGTCAAGGCGAAGTAGGTATCTGTACACTGGCTACCGGCCGAAAGAACACATTCATTTACACCAAGTGTTTACGTTTAGGTGGGAAATGGGAGCCAATTCTTGGTGAATGGGTTTTCTCTATCGCCGTTCAAGCTGAAATAAACGAGCTGGCGAACGTTATTCAGTCAGAGCAAGTCTATGTAGAAGCAACATTCAACGAGACCATTACTGTCTACAATAAGCCCTTAACTCTGTTCGGGTATCCACTAATTAAGTCCGTCGCAAGCAATAACAAAGTTACGTTACACAAAGGCATGCGCCTAATGGCTGGAGATCTCGCTCGTTTAGTCACCGATGAAGATAAAACCATCATATTAGCGAATTCTAGAATACGCTTGTATGTACCGGCTTTGTTTTTAGAGACTGAAAGTTTTCATGAAGACTACCTATGCAGCGTTGATGTAATAAAGAAGCGTAAACCTCGCCAAAAACCTAATTTTCCTTGGCAATAGCTTTAACTTACCGCAACCGCAACACTCAGCCTTGAGTTCCTAGGATGCATGCATCAAGGCTAATTAGCGGCATTTATTATTCAAAAGGGCTGTCATTGCCCTTTCATTCAACAATTTAAGATAGATCACACTAATAACACTGTTAAAGTTCACTGATTTGATAACTTTTTATTGCAAAATACCTACCATAATTCTCTAGAAAAATTAAACGCCCACTTAGCACGTATAAACTCGAGAGATTTGATTGAGACCGATACAATCACATCAAATATTGTTCAAACCTTGATTAAACCTTCATCAAAGTAAGGTATTTTGTCAAATTGACCGACAGTGATAGAAATTAGATGAATCTTAATTTACAATAAAAAAAAAGCACACACTTAACAATTTTGATAGGACAGAATAATGAGACTTATTCCTTTAGAAAATACGCAACAAGCTGGCAAATGGGCTGCTCGTCATATCGCACGCAAGATCACTGCGTTTAATCCAACTGCGGATCGTCCTTTCGTTCTTGGTTTCCCGACAGGCAGCACGCCACTAAACACGTATAAAGCGCTTATCGAACTGCACAAAGCTGGCGAAGTTAGCTTCAAACACGTTGTAACATTCAACATGGATGAGTACGTAGGCATCGAACCTAACCATCCAGAATCTTATCGTACATTCATGTACACTAACCTGTTTAACCACATTGATATTCAAGAAGAAAACATCAACTTACTTGATGGTAAAGCTGAAGACGTAGAAGCACATTGTGCAGCTTATGAAGCGAAAATTAAGTCTTACGGCAAAATCAATTTGTTCATGGGCGGCGTAGGCATTGACGGCCACATCGCATTTAATGAGCCAGGATCTTCACTGTCATCTCGCACTCGCATTAAGACACTGACTGAAGATACACGTATCGCGAACTCTCGCTTCTTTGACGGCGATATCAATCAAGTTCCAAAATACGCACTTACCATCGGCGTAGCGACTCTACTAGACAGTGAAGAAGTCATGATCCTGTCTATGGGCCACAACAAAGCGCAAGCTCTGCAAATGGCGATTGAAGGCTCAGTAAACCACATGTGGACTGTTACGGCGCTTCAGATGCACCCGAAAGCAATCATCGTTGCTGACGAAGCAGCACAGCAAGAACTTAAAGTGAAAACGGTTAAGTACTTCAACGAGCTAGAAGCTGAGAACATCAAAGGCCTATAATCGCTCTCTAGCGTATAGGACAACGGAAAGTCACACAGATGACCGACCGACAGATGCAAAAAAGCCACTTACGCTGTAAGTGGCTTTTTATTAATAGAGTTCAGTACTTTTTATCTCACCGATAAAAGTAACCTAATTACTCAACCGTTACCGCTTTTGCCAGGTTACGAGGCTGATCGACATCAGTACCTTTAATCAATGCAACATGATAAGACAATAGCTGCATCGGAATGGTGTAATAAATAGGGGCCGTGATTTCACTCACATGAGGCAAAGTGATGATTTTCATCCCTTCTTCTGCATCAAAGCCTGCATCTTGGTCAGCAAACACATACAGTAAACCACCTCGTGCTCTTACTTCTTCAATGTTAGATTTCAGCTTTTCAAGCAACTCATTATTCGGAGCGACGACGACAACAGGCATATCAGCATCAACCAAGGCCAACGGACCGTGCTTTAACTCACCAGCCGCATAAGCCTCTGCATGAATGTAAGAAATTTCTTTTAGCTTAAGTGACGCTTCCACTGCGATTGGATAAAATTCGCCACGACCTAAAAACAGAGTGTGGTGCTTGTCGGCAAAATCAGGAGCCAGTGCTTCAATTTCTTTATCAAACTCTAAGGCTTTTTCAATTTGGTTTGGTAGATCATGAAGAGCCTGTACGATTTCAGCTTCTTTAGCTGAATCAATAACGTCTTTCTTCTTACCTAATGCCGTAACAAGCATCAACAAAGCAGACAGTTGAGTGGTAAAGGCTTTGGTTGAAGCCACACCGATTTCAGTACCAGCACGGGTCATGAAGGCAAAATCGGACTCACGCACTAAAGATGAACCTGCGACATTACAAATCGTCATCGCTGCCATGTAGCCTTTTTCTTTCGCTAAACGCAAAGCGGCTAAAGTATCGGCCGTTTCACCGGATTGAGAAAGCGTAATAAGCAAGCTATTCGGACGGGTCACAAACTTTCTGTAGCGGAACTCAGATGCAATTTCTACATCACAACTAACGCCAGCTAAAGACTCAAACCAGTAACGAGCCGTCATTCCAGCATTATAAGAAGTACCACAAGCGATAATTTGAACATGTTCGACTTTCGTTAGGATCTCTTCAGCATTCACACCAATCGCGTTAGTGATTACCGAATCGCTAGAAATTCGACCTTCCATTGTGTTGATCAATGCGGTTGGTTGCTCAAAAATCTCTTTTTGCATGAAGTGGCGGTACTGACCTTTATCACCGGCATCTTGCTCTGCGTTTGACTTAGTTTCTTCACGCTCAACAGGATTGCCATCAACATCAAAAATGGCCACATTACGACGAGTAAGTTTAGCGACATCGCCTTCTTCTAGGTACACAAAACGACGTGTAACGCTCAATAGCGCAAGTTGATCCGATGCTAGGAAGTTTTCCCCTACACCTAAACCAATCACGAGTGGGCTACCAGAACGAGCGACAATCAACTCGTCAGGCTCATTGCGATCCAACACCACCATGCCGTACGCACCTTCCAATCGTTTTGCCGTACTCTGCACTGCTTCAAGCAATGTGCTTGCTTGCTTTAGTTCATGATGAACTAAATGAACGATAACTTCGGTATCCGTTTGAGAGGTAAAGACATAACCCAACGCTGTTAATTCTTCACGTAACGCTTGATGGTTTTCAATAATGCCGTTGTGTACAACAGCAATAGTGTCATTAGAGATGTGCGGGTGAGCATTAGTTTCTGAAGGTTCACCGTGTGTTGCCCAGCGAGTATGCGCGATACCGGTTCCGCCAGAGAAAGTTGAAAGATCAACATCGTCAGCAAGGTTTTGTACTTTGCCTAAGCGACGTACACGTTGTAAGTCGCTATTTTGATTCACAACAGCAACACCTGCTGAGTCGTATCCTCGGTACTCAAGACGCTGTAAGCCTTGTAATAAAATTTCAGCAACATCACGTTGCGCTACCGCACCCACTATTCCGCACATATTAACTCCGTTTTATTTAATTTATCTCGTTCCCAGCAAGCAAAAAGGGAGACAAAGAATCTATTTCGCTTGTATGACTCTTACGCCACAAGCTTCTATTATTTTTACTGCCTCGGGCTCGATACCACTATCTGTAACTAAAATATCAATATGGTCCCAAGACAGTTCTAAGTTGGGTATTTTCCTACCAATTTTGTCTGATTCGATCATGACGATAACTTCACGAGAAACTTCGGCCATAACTTGGCTTAATCCGAGTAATTCGTTGAAGCTGGTTGTCCCTCTTGATAGGTCAACGCCATCAGCACCAACAAATAATTGATCAAAATCGTAAGACCTCAATACCGATTCAGCCACTTTGCCTTGAAAAGATTCAGAATGCGTATCCCAAGTCCCTCCAGTCATAAGTAAGGTTAATTCTGATTCAAGATCATTTAACGCATTTGCTACATGCAGCGAATTGGTCATCACAACGAGACCGCGCTTATCATCAAGCTGCTGTATTAATGCAGCAGTAGTACTGCCACTATCGATTACGATACGATTATGATCTCTGATCAGTGTAGCAGCTTCCTGAGCAAGGCTTATCTTCCGAACCGAAACCTTGTTGTGTAAATCATCTTGGACGACTTCTTTTGGCAAAGATACGGCACCACCATAGCGACGTAGGAGTAACCCACTGGTTTCCAAACTTGCTAAGTCCTTTCTTATTGTTACTTCTGAGGTTTCGAATTGCTGTGACAATTGCTCTACACTGACTTCTCCACACTCTTCAACTAACTTAGAAATAGCATGCCTTCTTGCCTGTGTGTTTCGTTTTGACATTAGATAACAACTCAATAAGTTTCGATTCGTAAGTATTTTAATCAATTCGAAACTAACTTGTCTATTTTTTTTACTCTAAAAAATAAATAAATTGAGACAAAACTTTGTCCTAAGACAATTCATAACCGTGATATTTTTAAAATACAGTGGTAGAATCCTCCACCGAAAAGAAAATAAATTACATAATTTTTCGTTATTTTTTTGCAACTGCATACAGTTGGATTGTTAGAAAACGTGAAATTTTGGCCTGAGAAACACCAATAATAGGGTGTTCGGCTGAACTATTTAGAAGAATTTGCTTAGTTATATGCAAGCCGATAACAAAGTAGTAAAGAAAACCAACATTTTTGATTTGTTGTAATTTTCTTTCTTTTGTCGGTTACAGGCTAGGCACACAAATTGATTTGAAACTATTACTTACCGGAGAGTATCTTCCATGAAAAAGACCAAAATCGTATGTACGATTGGCCCTAAAACTGAATCTGTAGAAAAACTGACTGAACTAGTAAATGCAGGCATGAACGTAATGCGCCTGAACTTTTCTCACGGTGACTTCGCAGAACACGGTACTCGTATCTCTAACTTCCGCTCGGTAATGGAAGCAACAGGTAAGCAACTTGCTATCCTACTTGATACTAAAGGTCCAGAAATCCGTACTATCAAACTAGAAGGTGGCGATGACGTTGATCTAGTAGCTGGTCAAGAGTTCACTTTCACTACTGATGCAACGGTAGTTGGTAACACGGATAAAGTAGCGGTAACTTACCTTGGTTTTGCAAAAGACCTAACGGCTGGTAACACTATCCTTGTTGATGACGGCCTAATTGAAATGGAAGTTATCTCAACATCTGAAACTGAAGTTAAGTGTAAAGTTCTTAACAACGGTGCGCTTGGCGAAAACAAAGGTGTTAACCTACCTGGCGTTTCTGTTCAACTTCCAGCTCTTTCTGAGAAAGACAAAGCTGACCTTAAGTTTGGTTGTGAGCAAGGCGTTGACTTCGTTGCTGCTTCTTTCATCCGTAAAGAAGAAGACGTTAAAGAAATCCGTGAGCTTCTAAATGCTAACGGTGGCGAAAACATCCACATCATCTCAAAAATTGAGAACCAAGAAGGTGTAGATAACTTCGATTCAATCCTTGAAGCGTCTGACGGTATCATGGTTGCTCGTGGTGATCTTGGTGTTGAAATCCCAGCAGAAGAAGTAATCTTCGCTCAAAAAATGATGATCGAGAAGTGTAACCGTGCACGTAAGATGGTTATCACTGCAACTCAAATGCTTGATTCTATGATCAGCAACCCACGCCCTACTCGTGCTGAAGCAGGCGACGTTGCTAACGCAGTAATGGACGGTACTGATGCGGTAATGCTTTCTGGCGAAACAGCTAAAGGTAAATACCCAGTAGAAGCGGTAACTATCATGGCTCAAATCTGTACTCGTACTGACGGTGCTCTTAAAGCAGAACTTGGTTCTCGCCTAGACAGCCCTCGCCTACGTATCACAGAAGCAGTATGTAAAGGTGCAGTAGACACAGCTGAGAAATTGGCTGCTCCGCTTATCGTTGTTGCGACTGAAGCAGGTAAATCTGCACGTTCTGTTCGTAAGTACTTCCCAACGGCAAACATCATCGCTGTAACAACGAACCAAAAGACGGCTGCTCAGCTAGTTCTTACTAAAGGCGTGACTCCAGTACTTGTTGATTCAATCCAAAGTACTGATGCGTTTTACGTTAACGGTAAAGAAATCGCTCTAACTTCTGGCCTAGGCAAGAAGGGGGACATCGTAGTAATGGTTTCTGGTGCACTTGTTGCTTCAGGTACAACTAACACTGCGTCTGTTCACGTTCTATAAGAATAAGAACACGTAAGCCGAAACAGCAAAGCCGAGTGTGTCATGCACTCGGCTTTTTTACGCCTATACTCTGTGTCCAACAGCACTTCATTCCTTTTCATCAACGTCATACAGCCTAAATAAGTAATAACGGCATACACGTTACTTATCACTCATCGTCTCGAAAAATAACGCCCGACTGACAGAGTAAATACACAAAATAATTCCCCTTCCCAAAAGTTAGTAATGTAAATTTTGTAAATGATATCGATTATCATTTACAAAATGTTTCAGTATTCATACAATTATTGATAGTTTACTCAGGAATTCACAATAATTATGAAAGTTCAATATCTTGCAGTGGCCATTTCCTTGGCTCTTACTTCGCTTAACGCTATATCTGCTCAAGAGGAAGCAGATGAAACCATGGTCGTTAAAGGCTCAGCTTTGGAGCAACTTGTTCAAACTCAGATTAACTCTGAAACTCTTGAACAAAAGCAAGCGTCTGGCACAAAAGACATTCTAAATACCATGCCTAGTGTTACCGTAGACGGTAACGCTCGATATTCTCGCAAAGTTTTCGTTCGTGGTTTGGAAGACAAATTCTCAGTCGTCACGATTGATGGCGCAAGGCAAGAAGGACAATTGTTCCACCATAATGGCGATCAAAACATTGACCCAGAAATGCTCAAAGTCGCTGAAATAGAATTAGGTGGTAACTCAGCGTTATCCGGTTCTGGTGCAATTAACGGTACATTCAGTTATGAAACTAAAGATCCAAGCGACTTACTTAAGAATGGAGAAAAAATTGGAGCTCGCGTGAAAACCGGCTACCAAACGGGATACGAACGCTTCACAACCAACGTTGCTCTCTATGCTCAATTAAACGATAAACTTGAATTTCTCGGGATCGCAAACTATTCAAAAGATGGCGAACTGCATATTCCAGACCAAGATGCCGTGACTTCAAAGCAAGGTACACTCAAATCAGGCATGGCCAAAGTGGTCTTTACGCCTAATGATATCAACGAATTCAAACTGACATTAAACCGATACAGTGATGGTGGGGAACGACAGCTTTCTGGTGAGAAGAATGGTGCTTTGTACGCAGACGATCAACACAACTTCAACTCTGTAAATCGAGACACCATCACCTTGCAGCACCATTACGATGCGGACAGTGATCTAGTAAACCTAAAAACCAATGTTTATTACAATCGCCAATATATGAACCGCGACGCCCAAGTCGCCGTTAACTGGACTCGCCCTGGTGGTAAGTGGACAAAAGATGGCACCATCTCAATTCCAGATCGTGAATATAACGTTACGACAATTGGTGGCGACATTCGAAATGTCTCGTGGCTTGGCGAGCACGAATTAACGTATGGGTTAGACGGTTATAAAGCCAAACAATGGATCAATTCTGGTGAAGGGCAGATTCTTTCAGGCTCAATGCAAGGGCAGACAAAGCAATACGGTATGGATGGGGGAACTGTGACGGCTTACGGCCTTTACATTCAAGACCATTTTGAAATCAATGATTTTATTCTAACGACCGGTTTACGTTATGATACCCACGTCCTTGGTGGTGTATTTGAAGGCAATTTCAGTCAGTTGTCACCTAAGTTTAAAGGTCAATATCAAGCCACTGATAACCTAACTCTACGTGTTGGTTATGGCCGTTTGTTTAAAGGAGCTGCGCTACCTGAAACATTGACAATGAAAGCAGCCAGTGATGTAAAACAATCTGATACTGAGGCGATGACAGGCCATAACTATGAAGGTGGCTTTGATTATGACCTAACAGATTTGTTAGTCTCAGACAGTGCCGTTGTTGGTTTTACTGCCTTCAGTTACAACCTCGACAATCAAATGCACCCAACGAAAAACAATACCACACTGGCCAATCAATATGATGTCGAAGTCTGGGGTGTTGAAACCGTTTTTAATTACGTTTGGAATGACATCAATTTATACGCTAACCACTCTTATTCTAAAGGTAACAAGACATCCCTTAGCAACAAAAAAACAAGCCATATGAATAAAACTGGGATTCACAGCATTAAGGCAGGTGCGAAATATCGAGCTACTGAAGAATTCGTATTTGGCTGGGATTCAAGGTTTGTCCCTGGAAATGAGTATGAGAATACAGATGGTGAAACCATTTCACGATCAGGTTTCGGTGTTCACAGTATCTGGGCTGCCTATAATCCAACGTTTGCAAAAGATTTAAGTGTTAACGTCGGTATTGATAACCTGTTTGATAAATTATACGCAGAACATACAGGGTTTGGTATTTCTTGGGGCTCAAGTAAATACACAAGCTACGAGGTTGGTCGGAACTTCAAAGCCTCGGTAGCTTACAACTTCTAACCTTATTTTTGTTGGCTTAAAAGAGGCCTGCCCGTTTTCCGCAGGCCTCTTGTTTATTCGTCGTATTTCTCCCTCCCCAAAACCTCATTAGCACAGACATACTCATTAAACCTACTGAAATTAAGAGAATACGAGCATCTTGTGCTACAAGATCTGCGCTTCAATGAAAGTGAGCTCTGTTCATTTTTATACATAAAGACTCAAATTATAAAGAGTCTCACCACTTTTTTTTATTAAACGGCTTGTCCGCATATTCCGCATGGCGTATTATCAAATTACTGAACGCAGGATGATATGACATCATATTTATTAATCTATTGACCCGCAATATATTCAGTGTGAATGGAATCTAAATAAAAGAAAAATAACGAGGATATCGTGTCGAGCCCTACTCTTACTGACAAAGTGTCAAAAATGATCCGCGAGGATATTCTTAAAGGTGAATTAGCTCCAGGCCAAAAGCTTGTTGTAGCTGAACTTAAAGATAAATACCGTGTTGGTGCCTCACCAATTCGAGAAGCTCTAGTGCAACTTTCGTGGAGTAAGTATGTTCGCTTAGAACCACAAAAAGGCTGTTGGGTTGCGCCTATTTCAAAAAATGAATTATTTGACCTATTTGAAAGCCTCAAGGTCGTATCATCAGTATTACTTCGTAAAGCTATTGAAGTTGGAGATGAAAGCTGGGAATTGGAGGTTCTGTCTTCGTTTCACAAACTATCAAGAATCCAACACGCTCAAAGCGACTACAATAACCAAGAGTGGGAAGAACGTCATCACAACTTCCATACCGCACTTCTTGAAGGCTCAAACGCCCACACTATGTTTAGCTTTTTCACTGAGATCAATCAACAGCTCAAACGCTATCGGCACCTGGTGCTAAACTCTGATCAGTTTGAAGGCGAAGACTTCATTAATATTGATAAAAACGAAAAGCTAATGAAGTCGGTGTTAGCGAAAGATGAGCAACAAGCTCTTGCTACCTTGGAATTGCATCTTGCAGAGACAATGTCAAAAATCGAACGTGTCATTGAGATAGAATTAGCGGAAGCTGAATAAAAAAACCGAGGCGTTCGCCTCGGTTTTTACCATCCAAAAAACTCTTTGTGATGCGTATTGAGTAATACAATCATCGCCAAGAAGTAGATTGCGCTAAGTTTTATTCCTAACACCATCAGAAGACCAATGGTCAGTCTCACAAGAAAATGCGTGTACATAACAAACCTCTTATGCCCACATCCTTTCTATTTCGTTCGCTATTTCCGTTGCTAAAATGGGCTATCACTAAAATGGGTGAGCAAGTCTACTCAATTAATATTCTAGTTCAAATTTCAAACAACATTAGACTTTAGTCTAACTGTACACGTTTTGTGACATTATCGTTCAATTATCAATCAAGAAATATTCTCACCTTTAAGCGACATCACTATCACTAGTACACGTAGAAACACAGTTTCGACCAGCAGCTTTAGACTCATACAGTGCTATGTCTGCAAACTTATAGCTACGTTTTGTGTCTCCAACAACATCGGTTATACCTATACTGACCGTGACTTGAATTGTCTCTTCAATTTCAACCGCTATTCTTAAACGATTTAACATGACATCAAGGGTTTTCAATTCTGTGTTAGGTAAAATAATGGCAAATTCCTCGCCTCCGATACGAGCAAGAAAATCAGTCTCTCTCAGTTGTTCCCCAAGAACCTGACCGACCTTATGGATCACACGGTCTCCTTCGTCATGACCAAATTGATCGTTAACTCGCTTAAAATGGTCGATATCGACTAACGCTAAGCAGCTGTGATATTTATCACGATAGCGCTCTACCAATCTAGATTGTTTTTGCAATTCACTATCAAATTTACGTCGGTTCCAACAGCCTGTTAGTTCGTCTCTTTCACTTAAATGACGTAATCGATCTTCTAATGCCTTTCTTTCACTGATATCTACAATTGAAGTAACATAATAACGGCTACGCATTTTGAAATTGACTATTTTTTGAATGCGAGTGATGGTAGTAAAAGATTCACCTGACGCTTTAATACTCGATAACTCTCCCTCCCAAAATCCACCATTTTTTAAGCCCGTAGCGAGATCGATAAGCTGCGATTATCTGTGTTTTTCTGTCAATAGTTTTAATGCATTGCAACCGACGATGTCGTCGTTGCTAAAACCTGTCATGCTTTCAAACTCTTTGTTGACCTTAATAATTCTATGTCGACTATCAGAGATCATCACAGCAGACATGCCATGCAGCGCTGCTCTCGCTAACTTACTTTCGAGGCTGCGCTTTCTATACACGTGAATAATGTAGGCCATGGGGAAAGCAAACAAGAGTACTGCAGACAAAGTTAATAATGCCTTGTGAGTAAGGTTATCAACTTCTCTTTTCACGCCTTTCCGAAGCTTTTTTTCATCAAAACTAATCAGTAAGTAAACCTCGTGCCCACTCATGAACTCGACGCTGCTAAAAACATACAAGCTGCCTTCGGAAAAATGATGCCCAGTTGGTTGATGCAGCATTGCGTCCCATACTTGAGGCTGCAACTGAGCAAAATTATATCGTTCGCGTTCTGGTAATAAATAGCCAAAAAGTTTATTTCGTTGGCGACTGATTAGATAGTCGCCATTTGAGGTCAGCACTTCTGGAATAAACTCATTTTTAGGCGAAAAATCTACAATCGTACTGAGGTTCCAAACATCTAAATTAACGAGAATGTAACCTAACCTCTGACCATTATAACTAACCGGTGTAAACACCGTTAAGATAGGTTGATATGGTCTAACTAACTCACCGTTCGTCTTTTTTAAATCGATGCCCCAACTTCCCACCTCGCCGTTTTGTGAAGACTTTGCGAAAGCAAAAAACTCAGAGGGGACAATGTCAAATTTTGACTCGTTTCTAGAGGCTGATTTAAGGTCGCTGACATAGCTCACGCCAAGATTTGATTTACCATCTAATGTAACAAACCGGATATCAGTGAACCATTCTTGGGCGCCAGCGACCGAAATCCACATATCTTCGACTAAAGTCTTATTGTGCAGATTTGGTTTGTCTAGGTAATCAAACAGATAATGACTGTTACCCAGTAATTCCATCGTAGAAGAGAGTTGAGCTTGAATATCATGAAACTCACGCTTACTGTACGCGAGCTGGTTTAGACTGTCGTTGGTGAGTTTGGTTTGATGTTGTTCAATTATATTTTGATATCGATAGTGGCTGTAAATCGCCACTAAGATTCCCGGTAGCATGCAAGCGAGTACTAGATAAATGATCACACTCTTCAGTTTCACATGCTGCTCCAAGATGGTAAAAATGGCATTATACCTGCGAATCCATATCTATAAAAAAACCACTTCGATTAGGAAGTGGCATTTGATTAAATCTGTGACACAAGTGCTGATCTTATGTGATCTTCGCTAGGCTTTTAAAGCATGTTTCCCTCTTGCGATACCAACAACACCGCTACGAGCAACTTCAATTACATCGGTTACTTCATTTAGAGCGGTGACACACGCGTCCAACTTCTCACTGGTTCCTGCTAGCTGCACCGTATATTGAGATGCAGTAACGTCAACGATTTGCCCTCTAAAAATATCGGCGGTTCGCTTAACTTCCGCCCTAGCAAACCCATCAGCCTTTACTTTTACTAACATCAATTCGCGTTCAACGTGTTCAACATCGGTCACTTCTTGAACTTTTAACACATCAATGAGTTTATGAAGCTGCTTTTGAATTTGCTCAAGCTCCATGGCATCACTGGCCGTTGTGATGTTCAAGCGTGACAAGGTTTCATCTTCGGTCGGCGATACCGTCAAAGATTCAATGTTATAGCCACGCTGGGAAAACAACCCCACCACTCGTGATAAAGAACCCGGTTGGTTTTCAAGTAGTAATGAAATGATATGTCTCATATTAGGTTCTCTCCGTTTTACTTAGCCACATGTTGTTCATCGCTTCGCCTTTAATCTGCATTGGATAAACATGTTCGGTTTCATCAACATTGATATCGACAAACACTAAACGATCTTTCATATCGAGTGCTTTCTTCAGTCCTGATTCCAGCTCACTTGGATCTGAAATTCGGATACCAACGTGACCATAGGCTTCTGCAATTGCAGCAAAATCCGGCACGGAGTCCATATATGAGTTAGAGTGGCGACCTTGATAAATAATGTCTTGCCACTGTTTTACCATTCCTAGGAAACGGTTGTTTAGGTTAATGATTTTTACTGGAATATCGTATTGCAGCGCTGTCGATAATTCCTGAATGTTCATTTGAATACTGCCGTCACCAGTAACACAAATCACCACTTCATCAGGGTGAGTAAACTTCACTCCCATTGCCGCGGGTAAACCAAAGCCCATGGTGCCAAGGCCACCAGAATTAATCCAACGGCGTGGTTTATCAAATGGGTAATACAATGCCGCAAACATTTGATGCTGACCAACATCGGATGCAACGAACGCATCGCCTTTTGTCAGCTTATATACGGTTTCAATCACTTGCTGTGGTTTAATACGTTCGCTGTTTGTTTCATAACTCAAGCACTTACGGTCACGCCATGTGTTGATGTCTTGCCACCAAGCTTCAATGGCCGCTTCATCGTTATTGCCGCCTTGCTCAACCAATACTTTAAGCATGGTATCAAGAACGGTATCAGCAGAGCCTACAATAGGAAGATCAACAGGCACCGTTTTCGAAATAGATGATGGGTCTATATCGATGTGCATAATTTTCGCGTTCGGGCAGTATTTATCTAGATTATTGGTCGTTCGGTCGTCAAATCTAACGCCAATACCAAAGATGAGATCGGCATTGTGCATGGTCATATTGGCTTCATAGGTACCGTGCATCCCCAACATACCTACTGCATTATTATGAGTTCCTGGGAACGCCCCCAAGCCCATAAGTGTGCTAACCACTGGCAAGTTTAAGCTTTCTGCCAGTTGTTTAATTTGTTTATCTGCACCTGAAATAATCGCGCCACCACCGATATAAAGCACAGGTTTTTTGGCATCAAGTAACGCCTTAAGAGCCTTCTTAATTTGGCCTTTGTGACCTGTAGTGGTTGGGTTATATGAGCGCATTTTAATGCTTTCAGGATATTGATAAGGAAGTTTGTTGAGCGGACTCATTACGTCTTTAGGCACATCAATAACAACTGGGCCTGGTCGGCCTGATGACGCGATGTAGAACGCTTTCTTTATTGTCTCAGGAATGTCTTCTGCTTTTTTGACCAAGAAGCTGTGTTTCACTACTGGGCGTGAAACCCCTACCATGTCACACTCTTGGAATGCGTCATTACCGATCATGTTGTTTGGTACGTTACCAGAAAAAACCACCATAGGAATTGAATCCATATATGCGGTTGCGATACCAGTAATGGTGTTGGTCGCACCTGGACCAGAACACACGAGGACAACACCAGGTTTCCCTGTTGCACGAGCATAACCATCCGCCATATGAGTCGCGGCTTGTTCATGTCGAACTAAAACGTGTTGAATGTGGTCGGTTTTTGCGTGCAGAGCATCATAAATATCCAAAACGGAGCCGCCCGGATAACCAAAGATTTGGTTTACACCTTCGTCGATCAGAGATTGAACTATCATCTCTGCGCCTGATAACATTTCCATATTTTTCTCCTTTACCGAGTCATCTTGGTTCTTTGATTGGAACCATAACGTCGGTTTTACATAGTTAGGGCTTATTCGTAGCCTAAATCGAAATTAATCCACGTTTCTTGCTATGTACTCTTTGTTAATCATAACTAACAAAGAGGTAACAAATGGCACTGTAACGCCTCACCTCTTAGATGTCTAATGCGGCGCAGCGCACAATTCTTGGAATGTATGGCTAAACAAAGAAAAGTACGACTGTTATGCGGAATCGACCTGCAAATATCAACATATAAAACCAATATAAAGGTTAATTTTAGATGGATATATTAAATAGGAGTACGGTAATTATGTTTTTAGGTGGGTGTAGAGCTGACTGTTTTGGGCATAAAAAAGCCCGCTTTCATCCGCGGGCTTATTCTTCATTAATCAAGTACTCAAAATCACTTCTTTTTATGCTTGTCTTCGTACATTTCGTCGATCTCGTCTTGGTAACGATCACTGATCACTTTACGACGTAGCTTCTGAGTTGGCGTCAATTCGCCTTTATCAATTGAGAACGCTTTTGGTAGAAGAGTGAATTTCTTCACTTTTTCAAATTTTGCTAACTCATGTTGAAGTTCGTGTAAGCGCTTTTCAAACATCTCAACGACTCCGTTATTCTTAATCAATTCCATTCGGTCATGGTATTTGATATTCAGCTCTTTCGCGTATTCTTCTAACGTATCAAAGCATGGAACAATAAGCGCAGAAACAAATTTTCTAGTATCCGCTATGACAGCAATTTGCTCGATATAGTGGTCTTTACCAATTGCGCCTTCAATCATTTGAGGGGCGATGTATTTACCACCAGATGTCTTCATTAACTCTTTAATTCGGTCTGTAATAAACAAATTGCCTTGTTCATCAAAATGACCTGCATCGCCAGTTTTTAGAAAGCCGTGTTCATCAAAGGTTTTTTCTGTCTCTTCAGGTAACTTGTAGTAACCACGCATCACCATTGGGCCTTTAACGAGAATTTCATTGTTCTCGCCAATTTTTACCTGTGCACCAGGCATTGAAGTACCAATGGAATCTGGATTAAATGTTTCATCCCCCCAGCACGACACTGTTGCTGTGGTTTCCGTCATTCCGTAGCCCAGCTTTACATTGATACCAATAGCATGGAAGAAACGTCCAATGGTTTCATCCAGCTTTGCGCCACCACATGGCATAAAGCTAATACGGCCGCCCAATAAATCACGTAGTTTAGCCAGAACGAGTTTGTCGGCTAACTTATGACTACGGGTCAACAACCATGAAGGGCTACGTTGCTCTTGCTGGCAGGCCGCCATTTTAGCCCCCATGTTAACCGCCCACGTAAATACCAATTTACGTGCAAACGGAGCGCGAGATACTTTTTCATGGATAGCGGAGAAAATTTTCTCATAAAAACGAGGAACGGCACTCATAACCGTTGGCTTTATTTCGCCTAAAGCATCTCGCACTTGCATCGTATCTTGCAGGTAGCAATTGGTTGCGCCTTTATAAAGTACGTAAAAAGTCCAAGCACGCTCAAATACATGAGACAAAGGTAAGAAGCACAAAGACACATCTTGGTTAGTCAGGCCGAGTCTTTCATCGTGGCCTTCCAACTGGCAACCTATATTGTTGTAGTCTAGCATCACGCCTTTAGGTTGGCCTGTCGTGCCTGATGTATAGATTAGGGTAAGAATATCGTCACAGTTTGCTTCATCAAGTCGCAGTTGAAACTCTTCTCTAGGAGTTTGTTGCCCCATGGCAACGAACTCATCCCAATGTAAGCTAGCGCAATGTTCGCGCAGGTCAATATCTGCCGACATCGCGACAATCAACTCAAGCTTCGGGCAGTCATCGAAAAAAGACACAGCCGCATCGTGTTGTTCTTGTTCACCAACAAATAGAACTTTCACATCTGCATTATCAAGAATATAAGCAGCCTGTGCGGGTGTATTTGTCGCATAAATTGGTACGGTCACAGCGCGAAGTTGAAGGGATGCAAAGTCTGCTATTGTCCATCGAGGCATGTTGTTGGAAAAAATGCCGACTTTATCCTGAACATTGATGCCTTGAGCAAGCAACGCTAACGACAACGAGTCCATTTGCTCGCCAAATGCTTGCCAGCTGATGTCTTGCCAAACGTCAGCAACTTTGTGGCGAAGCGCGGTACGAGCACCACCACTGATAACTTGGTCACGAAGACACTTTACGATGTGAAAATCTAAATTTGACATACTCTCTACCCTTGGCTTACACATGTAAGCTAACTGAGCGCACAAGTGTACATTTGACACCAAAAAAGGCAACCAATCCGAGCCGTTTTTGATGCACTTCAATTGTAAATACTCGTTAACTGCACAAAAAAAAGCACCGACGAAATACGTCGGTGCTTTTCTATTTTTGTTTTATATGATTATCGTGCTGCTGCGATGGTTTCGCCACAGATCATCATCAATTGGTCACGCATCCAGATGTGCGCTTTGTCTTTCTCACTTGATTCATGCCAGCTTAGGTAACCAGAGATAAATTTGTTCTCTACTGGAAGATCCAAGATTTTCACGTTATCAAGGTTTGAAATGCTCTGTACCAACCAGCGTGGTGCGATAGTCACTAATTCAGACTGACTCACTACATAAAGGATGTTACTTAAGCTTGAGCCTTGGTAAGCAGAGTGACACTCTAAGTCACGGTAAGCTTGCTCAGAGAAGCTACGCATGCCATTAATTCGAGACAATGTAGCATGGCTTTCTGCTTTTAACTCTTCAAGCGAAATATTGTCGCCTAAACGAGGGTGACTAGAAGAGGCAACAACAACCAATTCATCACTGAAAATTTCAGTGCTTGAATAACCTTGCTCTTCAAAGCGAGCATAGTTAATTACAAAATCAACTTCTTGATAACGCATTTTTTCGCTCAACAAGCTATCAACATCAGAATCCATATGAAGCTTAATGCCAGGTGCTTGCTTCGAAATCGAGCTCATGATGCTTGGAGCAAAACGCATATCGCAAGGGCTACACACGACCAACTTAAATAGTCGAGACGAAGATTCAGGGCTGAAGATTGAGCAAGGTAGCTCATTACGGATAAGCTGCAAAGCTTGACGTACAGGACCAAACAATTGACGAGCACGCTGAGTTGGTTGAATACCACGACCATGACGCATAAACAATTCGTCATTAAACATATTTTTCAAGCGCGCTACAGCATTACTTACTGCAGGTTGAGACATACCCAAGTTGTGCGCTGCACGAGTGATATTTTGCTCTTGCATTACTGCATCAAATACAGTGAGAAGGTTCAGATCCACACCGCGTAATGTCGATTCCATTCGATAGCCGGCAACGGCTTGGTTTGTTGCATTTCTGTTCGACATTGTGTTTGCCTCTATATGTATTAGTTCTTTGCTATTGAGATATGGCATTTGCCATGCTATCGAAAACTCTGCGCTCCGCTTGAAGCCATTTGTCACGCCTATGCTTTCGCTTTGCATATTAATATCCAGCAATACGTCCACCTTCACAAGAGGTTTAATATTAAATTATTATTTTTTACGCCACTGAAACGATTGGCAAATAAAAACAATGAGTTAGCCTTGTTATAAAAAAAGATAAAGTGGGCTTTTTCATGTTCCTTTATATCGAATGAGATCTAATTAATAGTTCTAACAAATGTAACGCTTCACTCCAAAACGATTTACCCCACAAATTCAAGCTTTCACTCACATTTGAAAACTGTATATTCGCATTTCATTACGCAATCGTTAACCTCTTTACTGAGTCAATACTACCTCTCCAATTAATAAAAAAGGCAGCCGAAGCTGCCTTTAATCTCAGTGAAAAACTGATGAACTCATCAAATTATTGGATTTGCTCATGCTTATGCACCACGCCAAAATCGGCTAATATCGCATAAGCTGCTGGTATCATGAATAACACCAGCAAGGTTGATGCGAAGATGCCAAACACAATAGAAATAACCAAAGGTTGAATCACCTGCGCTTGAAGGCTCGTCTCCGTCAGCAATGGCAGTAAACCAGCAGCAGTTGTTAACGATGTCAGAAACACAGCTCTAAACCTCTCACGACTGGCAAGGACAACAGCGTCATATACACTGTCTCCTTCATCAACGTGATGTCTGATATATTGCACCAGCAAAATTGAATCGTTAACCACGATACCCGCAAGCGATACGAACCCCATGATGCTTGGCATACTTAATGAGTGCCCTAATAGAAAGTGCCCCCAGATCACCCCGATTAACGCAAGGGGAATAGCAAGCATGACCACAAAGGGTTCCAAGTAACTTCTAAACTGATAACTCAATATGACAAACACACCAAATAAGCCCAGTAAGAAACCACTTGCGATCGAGCTTCCTGTTTTCGCTGCGTCTTTTGCTTCACCTTCAAAATCAAAACGCAGTCCTGGGTACTTAGTTAACAGCACGGGAACTTCATCTTTGACGAATTGATTCAAAATCTCAGTCGAGCTGGCTTTACTGTTATCCACATCGCCATACACGCTAATTGTCCTTAGCCCATCAATACGTTGAATTCGTACGTAATTACGCTGGAAGTCTAACGTCGCAATCGATCCTAATGGGATTTGCGCCCCATCTGATTTAATGATGGGGAAGTTAGCAAGCTGCTGTAAGTCACCGGCTTGCAGTTTATCCAGCCTAACCTCAATTTTAATGTTTTCGACACCGACTTGAATTTCATCTGCCGTTTGGCCGAAAAACGCTGAACGCAGCTGATTTGCTATCATTTGACCGTTAACACCATAAGTTTCAGCTCCCGGTCTTAGTTTAACTAACACCTCTTCTTTACCAAGACGCATGTCATCTAGCACCCCGGTCACGCCATCAAACTGATTCAAGTATTGCTGAATATCCAGCGACACCGCTTTAAGTTCTTCAAGGTCGTCATGCTTAGCTCGAATTTCTATTGCTCGACCACCAGGCCCCATCACGGGTTGCTTGAACACAAGTGAGACCGGTTCGGCTAATTCACCCACCTCTTCTCGCCACGCATCCACGAAGTCATCCATCACTGTATTTCTTGTCTCAGCTCCCAGTAAATCTAGACGTACGGTAGCAAGGTGCGGCCCGGATTCGTCCGCATCGGCATTAGCGTTAAACTGGCTCGTTATGTGTTCAACCAGAGGTCTTCCGCCTTCAACACGTTCACTCCAATCTTTATTTACACGTTCCGCCGCACCGATAACATGGGCGACCACCATCTCGGTTTGGCTCAAAGACGCGCCTGGCGGCAAGATGATTCTTGCTTCTGCAATGTCGCCGTCTAAGTCAGGAAAAGGGACAAACTTCACGACACCACCAGCCACTAAACCAACCGATGCCAGCAATGTCGCGAGAACGCCCCCAAGAAAGGCATAGCGCCACGCCACCACAAAACTAACCATTTTCACTAATTTGGTATTGCGAAAGTGTTCAAACTTTTCTAATAGCACACGCTTAAATTTAAGCGGCTTACGCTCGTTTTTTTCTTTATGTAGCGAATGAGATAGGTGGGCTGGCAATATTAAAAATGCTTCAACCAAACTTAAACTCAGTACCAAGATCAACACTTGTGGTACCGCTTTTAATACCGCTCCCATTTCACCATCAAGAAACAGCAAGCTGCCGAAGATGCATACGGTGGTGAGAAATGACGAAAGAACACCGGGAAAAACTTTTGAAACCCCTTTATATACTGCGTCTTCTATCGACTCTCCCCGATCAAGATGGGAAGCTATCGACTCGGCAATCACAATCGCATCATCCATCATGATACCTATCGCCATCAATAGGCCGACCAAAGACATGATGTTGATAGACAACCCAAGTTGAGCCATCAGAAATAAGCCACCTAAGAAGGCGACGGGTAAACCTGCGGCAACCCAAAACGAATAGCGAAAACTGAAGAATAACCACATGGTGGCAAAGACCAGCAATATGCCTTGCCAACCATTCTCAAGCATCATGGTTAAGCGGTCCCACAGAACAGAAGACAGGTCGTTAGTCATTTGCAACGTCACACCGTCTGGCGCGATTAACCTTTGAGCCTCAACAAACTTGCTGACTTGTTCTTTGATTCGCAACGCATCATCGGCCTTATTTTTGCTGATTTTTAACATCGCTGATGGCTGACCATCAAACAGAACTTTTTGCTCATCTAATTCGAAGCGATCACTTATTGTTGCAATATCACCTAAGCGGATCACACTGCCATTGGGTGCCGATCCAACAACAATATCTTTTAATTCCTCTGGTTTGATCCGTCGTTCATCAAACCGAATTAGAAAGTTTTTGTCTGGCGTTTCTATATTGCCGCTTGGCAGTTTGATATTTTGCTTACCAACTTGAGTGGCAATATCCGCGACCGTTAACCCCAACTGTCTAATAGCGCTGCTATTGAGCTCAATTCTGTATTGATGATCAGAGAACCCGCTCACCGTGACCAGTGACACATCATAATCGAGCTTAAGTGTGCGCTTTAGATCTTCTGCATAAGCTTTTAATTCAGGCCAGGTGGTATTTGCGGTGATCGCCACATCAACAACCGGTTCATTCCAATCCAGTTCTTTAACGACGGGTGATTCAATTTCATCTGGAAAATCATTAATGGAGTTAATTTGAGTTTGTACGTCCACCAGCATACGGCCAATGTCAGCTTTTTCATTCAACTTGAGTACCAATCGCGCAGAGCCTTCAATGGCTTCACAACGGGTTTCTTCAATGTTAGCGAGCCCATCAACAGCGTCTTCCATTCGCACACACAGGCTTTCTTCTACTTCCTGTGGTGATGCACCTGGGTAAACAACCGCCGCCATAATATAAAGAGGGCTAAATTCAGGAAACGTCTCTCTTTTTAAGTTTGGTAAAGAAGTCAGGCCCACAATCAATAGCGCCAGCATCAACAAGTTTGCAGCTGTTGGATGGCGAGAAAAGAAACGAATCATGCTGGATCCTCCTCTTTACTGTCATTCACTTCTCTTAGTAACATTCCATTAATGGCAGGCAATAGATCATTGAGGATCAATTTGCTTCCCTGTTCGAGATCGCCATCAATGACAACTTGATTGTCTCGACGGTACAGTACTTCAACCGTTTCAATGGTCAGCCGATCTTCATTATTCATTAGATAAATTTTGTCACCATGCAGTGCACGCTCAGGCACGACCCAACTCGGATTTTGTTGCCCTAGCATTTCAGCCTTAACAAACATGCCATTAATTAAAGGCGGAGATGTGTCTGGTTCGATCTTTTCATAGTCCTGTTGGATTTCTAAAATCACCCCCACCGTGGCTTGATTTAAATCGACGGTTTCACTGATCCGAGCAACCGTTGCTGGCCACTTAACATTGAGATTGCCACTGTTTAGCTCAATGCTTGCGTCAATCGCTTCTACCTTAAGTGTTGGCAATCCATGTTCTTCGCCTTTGAATGTGTCTAAGCTACCGATCAATGTTCGCATATCATGCAACGACATTTGTGCTTCCACTTCCATCACATCTAGTCCATGCCCGACCACCATCGTTTGCTGCATGTTCACCACTTGATTTTGCTCAACATCAACTTCTGAAATTCGTAGGTCCTTAGGCAGTGTGATTGACGTTTTCTCTAAAGATCTCTGGGCTTCTTGCACTCGAGCTTGGTTCATTTTGACTTGAGCCGCCGCTACCTTTCTTTCATCTGGAAATAAGGTAAGCTGGTTTTTCATATCCAGAACCAGTTTTTGTTGAGATAAATAAGATTGATTTTGCTGATCAAGATCTGACTGAGATGCCAAGCCTTTTTTACGTAAGTTTTGCTGCCTTTCAAGTTCATTTTTGCTTATCGCTAAACGATTCGTCTCGATCTTTATCGTACTTTCTAAGTTGCTTTTTTCGAGATCAAGCTTAGAAAGTTGTACTAAGCTAGACGTTAAATCCGCTTGTGTTTGAGCAAGTTTCAACTCGTAATCTAACGGGTCAATGCGCAAGATTTCTGTGCCAGCTGGCAGCATGCGACCTTTTTCTAAATGAGGATGACGATAAACCACTTTACCCGTCACTTCCGAAATCGCCTTCCACTCCAATTTAGGCTCGACCTTGCCAAACCCTATTGCAATCGGTGCCATCGCTTTTAGCTCTAGTGGCATCACCTCTACCAAGCGTGCTCGCGATCCTGCTGGTTTTGTTGGAGGCGTAGGACGTAAGTTCACCGCTAATACCAACAATAAAACGCCAACGGCAAAAACAGGAAAGAACAATAGTTTACGCTTAGATGTCATGGGAATGTCCTTGTAATTTAGAATGTGGATCGAGCAGAAATCCGTGAGCAATGAAAGAAAGGTTATGATTAAGTAATCGTTTTAAATACGCTTCATCCAAAACAACGCCATGTAAATCGAGCATTTTCGGTGGTGCTATAAATGGGAAAACCATTAAACTGACGTAGGTCATTCGACATAAGTCAGGATCGAGTTCAGGCCGTATCACACCGTCTTGTTGCATTTTTTGAAACAAGAGCCTTTGCGCTGGTAAAGTGACGTCTTTAAAGACTTTTTCAACAAGCTTTCGTTGAATACTACTCTCTTCCATTAACATCACTCGGCACAATAAGCGCGGAAAATCAGGGCTTTTTATCATCATTGCGTAATACGTCTTCATGATGCCGAGAAATCCCTCGGTATCGCTGCTAGTAACTAATTGGCTAACGTGTTGTTTCATAGGCTCCATCGTCTCCCGAAGCATGGTCTCAAACAGCCCGTCTTTACTGCCAAAATAGTAGAGAATCATCGCCATATTCACGCCCGCTTTTTCAGCCAACATTCGAGTCGATACTTTTTCATATGGCATGGAACTGAACAACTCTCGTGCATGAAAAACGAGGCTTGCTCTAGCATCTGTTTTCTCAATTGGTCGCCCAGCTTTACGCACCATGTCTATCCCCCTGAATTAATCAATCGAATAATTATAGACACTCTTCATACAATCGATAGCTAAATAATTAATCACTATTTCATCAATTGAATAATTAATAATGGCTGTTTTTTTGGATTAACTGATCCGATATGAAGAAAATACGTAACAAACTCTTGACGCGCTTCATGGAGTACGGTACTAATTTGTTAACTTAATTTTGTGGAATGTTTAACAATGACATCTCGTTTTTCTATCCTGCTCAGCCTCCTCCTTATCGTGGACCAATCACGCGGGTAGGCAGTGGACGAAAAACACCACACAGTTTCAAGAAGCCCGCACTACGATGCGGGCTTTTTATAGCTTAAAAATATAAAAAGTCGGTATCTGCGGAAAGTAA
This sequence comes from Vibrio tapetis subsp. tapetis, assembly GCF_900233005.1. NCBI lineage: Bacteria > Pseudomonadati > Pseudomonadota > Gammaproteobacteria > Vibrionales > Vibrionaceae > Vibrio > Vibrio tapetis. The sequence continues at coordinate 147,794 of NZ_LT960611.1, read as the reverse complement.
CCGATTAACTTACAAGAAAAGGACAGCAACATGAGCGATCAAGTCATAATTTTCGATACAACATTGCGTGATGGTGAACAGGCACTATCTGCAAGCCTAACAGTAAAAGAAAAACTACAGATCGCTTACGCACTCGAACGTCTAGGTGTTGATGTGATTGAAGCTGGATTTCCGGTGTCATCTCCTGGCGATTTTGAATCCGTTCAAACCATCGCAAAAAACATCAAAAATAGCCGTGTTTGTGCTTTGTCACGTGCTGTAGCGAAAGACATTGATGTGGCCGCTGAATCTTTGAAAGTGGCTGAAGCTTTCCGTATTCACACCTTCATTTCAACCTCGACCGTACACGTACAAGACAAACTACGTCGCAGCTATGATGATGTGGTTGAAATGGGTGTCCAAGCGGTTAAACGTGCTCGTAATTATACTGACGATGTAGAATTTTCTTGTGAAGATGCAGGCCGTACGCCGATTGATAATCTTTGCCGCATGGTTGAAGCCGCTATCAACGCAGGTGCAAGTACCGTAAACATTCCTGATACCGTTGGCTACACCATCCCAGGTGAATTCGGCAGCATCATCGAAATGTTATTCAACCGTGTTCCAAACATAGACAAAGCCATTATTTCTGTACATTGTCATGATGACTTAGGTATGTCTGTTGCCAACTCTATTGCTGCAGTTCAAGCTGGCGCAAGACAAGTTGAAGGCACCATCAATGGTATTGGTGAGCGTGCAGGTAACTGTTCTCTAGAAGAAGTTGCCATGATCATCAAAACTCGTGAAGAGTATCTTGGTGTTAATACAGGCCTAAAGCACGATGAAATTCACCGTACTAGTAAGCTTGTAAGCCAGCTTTGCAACATGCCAATTCAAGATAACAAAGCCATTGTCGGTGCTAATGCATTTAGCCACTCATCTGGTATCCATCAGGATGGCATGCTTAAGAACAAAAACACTTACGAAATCATGACTCCTGAGTCTATCGGTCTGAAAAACAAAGCGTTGAATTTGACTAGCCGCAGTGGCCGCGCAGCTGTGAAGAGTCACATGGATTCCATGGGTTATAAAGATGAAGAGTATAACCTAGACACCTTGTACGCCGATTTCTTGAAGTTGGCCGATCGCAATGGTCAGGTATTTGATTACGACCTAGAAGCCTTGATGCACTTCTCCAATTTACGCGCCGAAGACGATTTCTTTAAGCTGAACTATCTGAGCGTGCAATCTGGCAGTGTTATGTCGACAACCAGTGTCAAACTACTTTGTGGCGACGAAGAAAAGTGCGAAGCCGCAGTCGGTAACGGCCCTGTTGATGCGCTATACCAGTGTATTTACCGCGTAACTGGCTATGATATCGAGCTAGATAAATTTGACCTTACCGCTAAAGGCGAAGGCGAAGACGGGTTAGGCCAAGCCGACATCATTGCTAACTACAAAGGCCGCAAGTACCACGGTACGGGTGTTTCAACCGATATTGTAGAAGCATCAGGCGAAGCGCTATTGCACGTTATTAATAGTATTCATCGTTCAGATCAAATCGAAGAGATGAAGCAGAATAAAGACAAGAGTAAAACGGTATAAGAGCAGGCTCTTGGCTGAAGGCTCTAGGGTTTCATCTCTAGCCTTATGCCCTATGCCTTAAGCCTTAAGCCTTAAGCGAAGCACTCTTACCTCTAACATAATTTAACTTAAACAAGGATTAACCGACCATGGCAGGCAAAACATATAAAATCGCCGTTCTACCAGGAGATGGTATTGGCCCAGAAGTAATGCAACAAGCACACAAGGTTCTTGCTGCAATTGAAGCAAAACACGCCATTACTTTTGACTGTAACGAACACGATGTTGGCGGTATTGCTATTGATAACCACGGTTGTCCACTGCCTGACAGCACAGTAAAGGGTTGTGAGGAATCTGACGCGGTTCTATTTGGTTCTGTCGGTGGCCCTAAATGGGAACACCTTGCGCCTAACGATCAACCTGAACGCGGTGCTCTACTGCCATTACGTAAGCACTTTGAATTATTCTGTAACCTACGTCCTGCACAAATTCATAAAGGACTAGAGTCGTTTTCTCCTTTGCGTGCTGACATCTCAGAACGTGGCTTTGATATTGTGGTTGTGCGTGAGTTAACCGGTGGTATTTACTTTGGCCAACCTAAAGGTCGCGAAGGTGAAGGTCCGAACGAAAAAGCATTTGATACTGAAGTTTATCACCGCTATGAAATTGAGCGTATTGCAAAAATCGCATTTGAATCAGCAAGATTACGCGATAAAAAAGTCTGCTCAGTTGATAAAGCGAACGTACTTCAAAGCTCGATCCTTTGGCGCGAAGTCGTAGAAGAGATCGCGAAAGACTACCCAGATGTAGAGCTTTCTCACATCTATATTGATAACGCGACCATGCAATTAATTAAAGACCCATCTCAGTTTGATGTGATGCTGTGCTCTAACATCTTTGGTGACATCATTTCTGATGAATGCGCTATGATCACAGGCTCGATGGGTATGCTTCCATCTGCTAGTTTGAACAAGAGTAACTTTGGTCTTTACGAGCCAGCAGGCGGCAGTGCGCCAGATATTGCCGGTAAAAACATTGCCAATCCAGTGGCGCAAATTCTATCTGCTGCCCTGATGCTACGTTACAGCTTAGGTGAAGAACAAGCAGCGCAAGATATCGAAACAGCCGTATCAAAAGCACTTTCAGCCGGAGAACTCACGGGTGATCTTGCCGGAGACAACCCGGCTCTGAGCACATCAGAAATGGGCGACAAGATCGCAGCATACATCTCAAATTCATAATAAAACGGATGGCCGTAAGCTCCTAGGCGGCCTTTAATCCTAGAATTACTCTGCGTTGCGCTGATAGCTAAAATCGGTCAGCGCTCAAGGAAGAAGCAATGTCGAAAACACTATACGAAAAGATTTATGACGCTCACGTTGCCGTTGCTGCGGAAGGTGAGAATCCAATTTTATACATAGACCGCCACTTAGTACATGAAGTTACGTCACCACAAGCCTTTGACGGCCTAAGAGAAAAAGGCCGTAAAGTTCGTCAAGTGAACAAAACGTTCGCCACCATGGATCACAACGTATCGACCACAACCAAAGACATTAACGCCTCTGGTGAAATGGCTCGTATCCAAATGGAAACGCTGTCTAAGAACTGTGAAGAATTTGGTGTCACACTTTACGACTTAAACCATAAATACCAAGGTATTGTTCACGTAATGGGCCCAGAACTGGGCATTACCCTACCGGGTATGACGATTGTTTGTGGTGATTCGCACACCGCGACTCACGGGGCGTTTGGTTCGCTTGCATTTGGTATCGGCACCTCTGAAGTAGAGCATGTATTAGCAACACAAACCCTAAAGCAAGCCCGTGCTAAAACGATGAAGATCGAAGTCAAAGGTAAGGTTGCGAAAGGCATTACCGCAAAAGACATCGTATTGGCTATTATCGGTAAAACGACGGCTGCAGGTGGCACAGGCTACGTGGTTGAGTTTTGTGGTGAAGCAATCACTGATCTTTCTATGGAAGGTCGAATGACGGTCTGTAACATGGCCATTGAGCTGGGTGCAAAAGCGGGCCTGATCGCTCCAGACCAAACCACGTTCGATTACATTTCTGGTCGTAAGTTCTCACCAGAAGGCGAAGACTTAAAAGCTGCGGTTAAATACTGGAGCAGCTTAGCAACCGATGCCGATGCCACATTTGACGCAGTAGTAACGCTTAACGCTGAAGACATCAAACCACAAGTCACCTGGGGCACCAATCCAGGTCAAGTAATGGCTGTCGACAGTGTCATTCCAGCCCCTGAAAGTTTCACTGACCCAGTAGAAAAAGCGTCTGCAGAAAAAGCATTGGCGTACATGGGACTAGAAGCAGGCAAGAAGCTGTCTGATTACAACGTCGATAAAGTCTTTGTCGGGTCGTGCACCAACTCTCGCATTGAAGATATGCGAGCCGCAGCAGAAGTGGCAAAAGGCCGCTCTGTGGCGAAACACGTTCAAGCCCTCATTGTTCCGGGTTCAGAGCAAGTGAAAGCACAAGCAGAACAAGAAGGGTTAGACAAAATATTCCTAGCGGCAGGTTTTGAATGGCGCCTACCGGGTTGCTCTATGTGTTTGGCGATGAATAATGATCGCTTAGGTCCACAGGAGCGCTGTGCATCAACCAGTAACCGTAACTTTGAAGGCCGCCAAGGTCGTGATGGTCGTACTCACTTAGTGAGCCCTGCGATGGCTGCGGCTGCGGCTATTGCTGGTCACTTTGTTGATATTCGCGAATTAGATTAAAAGGAATTTGAATATGTCAGGCTTTAAACAACACACGGGTCTAGTTGTTCCTTTGGATGCCGCTAATGTCGATACCGATGCAATCATCCCTAAGCAATTTTTGCAAAAAGTAACCCGTACGGGTTTCGGGGTGCACCTTTTCCATGATTGGCGTTTCCGAGATGATGCTGGGGAACAAGAAAACCCTGAATTCGTCATGAATGCACCTCGTTACCGTGGTGCTAGTATTTTACTGGCTCGCGAAAACTTTGGCTGTGGTTCATCTCGAGAGCATGCACCTTGGGCACTGGCTGATTACGGCATCCAAGTGATGATTGCACCAAGCTTTGCGGATATTTTTTACGGCAACTCCATCAATAACCAGATGGTTCCTGTTCGCTTAACCGAGCAAGAGGTCGATGAAATATTCCAGTTTGTAGAAGCAAATGAAGGCGCAGAAATCACCGTCGACCTAGAATCCATGACAGTAACGGCTAACGATAAGACATACTCATTTGAAATAGATGAATTTCGTCGTCACTGCTTGCTCAATGGCCTAGATCACATCGGCTTAACGCTTCAGCATGAAACAAAGATCTCTACATACGAAGAGAACATTCCTGCATTTTTGAAGTAATCGGAACCTGAGAATGGAGAGTAAAGACCAACCGTGTCTTTACTCTTTTGTCTTAACCCCAGTTATTACTTTGAAAGATTTTTTTGCTCCCTTCGGTCTACTCTTCAAACACCCATTAAGGATCGCTTGAATGAAACAGACACTTACACTGCTTTTCGTACTCTTCATTAGCCTGCTATCACCCGTTAGCTCTGCCGCACCAAAATCTGAACTTTGGGCTTATTGGAACGTGAGCAACGAGTCAAATCAACAGTCCATTTCACATCAAGATTGGCAACAGTTCCTTGATGACTATCTCGTGCTTGAAGGCCAACACCATCTGGTCACGTATGCCAATGTCAGTAATCCTGATAAAAAACAGCTACAAAACTACATTGACCAATTAGCCTTAGTCGACCCTCGTCAATATTCAAAAAAAGAGCAATACGCTTATTGGGTTAACTTATACAACGCTTTGACCATTGATCTTATTTTAGATAACTACCCTATCGAGTCCATTACCAAGTTAGGTGGTTTTTTCAGTTTTGGACCTTGGGGAGATGAGTTAGTCACGGTTGCGGGAAAAAGCCTGACCTTAAATGACATTGAACATCGAATATTACGACCAATATGGCAAGACCCTCGCACCCATTACGCGGTCAATTGTGCAAGCTTAGGCTGCCCTAACTTACAACAAACGGCATTCACGGCACAAAACACCAACGTATTATTAGAGCAAGCAGCACATGAGTTCATTAACAGTGATAAAGGCGTAAAACTGTCTGCTTCAAGCACTCAACTGTCTTCAATTTACGATTGGTTTAAAACGGATTTTGGCGCAGACGAAGCCGCATTACTGAAGCATATTCAACAATACAGACCCGATATTAAAGAACTGGTTGGAAAAGTCAGATATGACTACGACTGGAATCTGAATCAGCCATAGATTGGCTAAAGAGGTAGACCGCTAACGAGACGCAAGGCCAGCCACGTTAGCGGCAAAGACTAAAAGCTTGAACCTGGTTGAAGCAAAAACGCTTGCTCTTCCGGCGTTGATTCTCGCCCTAGAACATCATTTCGATGAGGGTAACGACCAAATTTCTCAATGATCACTTTATGCTTGTATTCGAACTCCAGATTGCCCTCAATGCCATTTTCTTTAAATAATTCAACGGCTCGTTGGTGAATAACCAAAGACTCACTGTGCATAAACGGCATGTATAAAAAGGTTCGTTGCTGCGGGTTAAGCTGTTTATCTAAACCTAAAGATATCGCTTCTTGCGCTAACGCTAGCGCTAAAGGATCAGAGGAAAAAGCGTGCGGAGAGTCCCGATAAAGATTGCGAGAGAATTGGTCAAGAACGATAATTTCGGCTAATCGTCCCTGTGGTGATTGCCGCCAATCAACCAACTCACATTGACTCGCTTGCTTATGCAGATCCGAAAAACGCTGAGCTATTAACCTATCTAACTCATCGCCCCCCATAAACCACTGTTTGGGTGACAACTCTTCAAACCAAAAATCAATCACTTCCTGATGCATTTCCACTCTCCCTAACGTAATTCACCTGGCAACCCGTTACCTATGCCCTAAAGCCTGTCGCCTATTGCCTATTGCCTATTGCCTATTTAAAGCCTTTTTCTTTCTTAAGCAGATCGTAAGCCGCTTGAATTTCTTGCGCTTTTTCTTTGGCTACTTGCATCATCTCAGGAGGCAAGCCTTTGGCGACCAACTTATCTGGGTGATGTTCATTCATGAGCTTACGATACGCTCTCTTCACTTCCTTTGATTCCGCAGATTCGGCAACGCCTAATACCTTAAAGGCATCGGAAATTTGATTAGCACTGGAGGCTTGCTTAAATGCTCCGCCATGTTGGCCGCCATCTGAACCAAAGCCACCACCTTGCTGAAATCTAAATGCCGCTTCTTGCATTTGCAGTCGCTGCTCTAACTGAGCCGATGAAAAACCAAGCCCTTGGGCAATAATGTGTAATACATCACGCTCACTAGGATGAAGTGACCCATCAGCAAAGGCCGCAGAGATTTGAAGTTCAAGAAAAAACTGCAGTAAATCATGACGTCCGCCTGAAGAAACTCGAACCTTTTGCAACGTTTCTTCTAAAGGAAACCCCGTCTCTTTGCCATCGCGAAATGCGTTTTGCGCAGCGGCACGTTGTTCACCATGTAAATTCATACGCGACATCATGGTACTAGCGAGCTGAATTTCTTCTTGTGTTACTTGACCTTTTGCTTTTGCAACATGCCCCATAACGGCAAATGCACTTCTAAAAAACTCGGCTTGTTTCTCTGTATTATTCGCTCGAGAAAATCCTCCTCCAGCCGTAAATCCTGCTTGTTGAAGGCGGCGTGCCTTATCAAATTGATGACCTAAGAATAGGCCAAACATCGCTCCAAGTGGGCCCCCAAATAGTAAACCAAAAAAAGCGCCAAGAATTTTGCCAAAAATGTGCATTATATTGTTCTCAATCTATGAATTTTTATCTCGTTATGCGGTCTTATAGTGTCGGTCTATGTAATAATCCTTTATGATAAAGGGCGTTTTTATAGGAATTCGGTCTCCGACTATTACCGAATGGATCAAGTCTTACAGGATAGTTCAACTCGATGTCTCTTTCTTCCCGCACTGTATTAGCCGCTTCAATAAGTGCTGCTTTGTATGTGCCAACCGCATCATCCGAAAGCAATAACGAAACCAGTGTGCAGCAAATGCCCACTGCTGATCAATGTTTGGTTGCTGAATCTGAACAAAAAGATATCAATTCGCACCCAATTCATATTAAAGCCGATAAAGTCACCGCCGAGGCGGACAAACAAGCGACCTATGAGGGCGATGTGATCATCACGCAAGGTGCGCGAAAAATCACAGCAGATAGCATTACACACAAACCTCTTGAGCAGACAATGGTTGCCAAAGGCGATGTAAACTTCCGTGATACCCAAGTCACCGCAAAAGCCGACAAGATCACCACAAAGCTAGACACTGATGAAACCGTAATGGAAAACACTCAATATCAGTTTTTGTGTGAATCCGGCCGTGGTGAAGCGGCAATGGTGCTAAAGAGTGGTCAAAAAGTCTATGAAATGGAAGATGGCTCACTCACCTCATGCCCTGAAGGCGACAATACTTGGAGAATGAAAGCAGGCTCGATTGAAGTCGATAAAAATGAAGAAATCGCCTACTTTTACCACACTCGCTTTGAAGTGTTAGATGTTCCTATCATGTACGTCCCTTATATGACGATGCCTGTTGGTAATACCCGTAAGTCAGGCCTGTTGTTCCCAAGTTTTGGTCTTGATACTAAAGACGGTTTGAAAGCCAGTATTCCTATTTATTGGAACCTTGCACCCAATTATGATCTCACTACCACCATCAATTACATGGAACGCCGTGGCACACAATTAGACGCCAATTTTAAGTATTTAACCCATTACGGCGAAGGTTTTTTACGCAGCGAATATATGTCGTCGGATAAACGTAGCGACAATGATGATCACCGCTGGGGCTATACATTTCAGCATGATGGCGTCATTAATGAGTCTTGGAAAGTTAAAATAGACTACTCCCGAGTCAGTGATGTCGATTACTTTAAAGACATCAGTTCTAATGTCGGTAACCGAGAAGACGGCCAGTTAATACAATCTGGTAGTGCTGCTTATCGTACCGACTTCTGGGATATGGAACTCAAAGTAAAAGATTTCCAGATCCTAGACAACACAACGTCAACACAGCCCTATCAGCTGTTACCTCAATTCAAATTTAACTATTATTTACCTGACTTTTATCAAGGGGTGAATTTTGACCTGATCAGCCATATCAGTCGCTTTGAAATTCAAGATGCAGAGAAGCCAAGTGCTACTCGTGTTCATGTTGAGCCAGGAATAACCATTCCTTTTTCTAGACCATGGGGCAGTGTGACTGCAGAAGGTCGCATGATGGCAACTCACTACGAGCAAAAATTTGACTCTAAGACAGCGGGTAATGCCCTACTAGAAGAAAAAGTTACTAGGGTTATACCAGAAATGCGTTTGCATGGTGAACTCAACCTTGAGCGCCAGACCGGTAACTACCTACAGACACTTGAGCCTCAAGTTCAATATTTGTACATACCAGAAAACGATCAAAGCAACATCGCTTGGTACGACACGACCTTGTTGCAAACGGATTACTACGGCTTGTTCCGCAGTCGAAAACACAGTGGTGTCGATTACATACAATCCGCCAATCAGTTTAGCTACGGGGCCACCAGCCGTTTTTATGATGATGGTTTCAAAGAGAGAATGAACATCTCTTTTGGTCAAATTTATTACATCACCCCACCAGCTACCGTGACCAATGAAGATGGCACCAGTTATTCTGCGTGGGCAGTAGAAACTGACTTTAACTTCAACGACTACTTGTACTATCACGGCGGTATACAGTACGACATTGCTACTAGCTCATTGCAGTTAGGCAATAGCACCTTAGAATACAGGGATGGTAATAATTACCTGCAAGGGACTTATCGTTATGTTTCTAAAGACTACATTAAACAGAATGTGGATTTTGTTGACGACAATAAAAACACCTATACCAGAAATGGCATCTCTCAGGCAGGGGTACTAGGCGGTTACCAAATTAGCCGCAACTGGCACACAGAAATGCAGTACTTTCATGACATGAGTGAAAATATCATGCTAGAAGGCTTAGCTAAACTCAGTTACACCAGTGACTGCTGGTTTGTTGGTTTTTCTTACTCTCAACAATTGCGTGATTGGAAAGATGTCGGCAATTTCGACACACCGCCTGAATACGAAAGCAACTTCAAATTTAATATAGGTATCCGTGGCTTTGGCCAAGAACTCGGTTCGGGTGGCTCTACGGATAACGCACTTGGTTACGGCAGGCCTTTCTACCTTAATAACTAAGCTATGAACATCAAATGATTTTGGAATAAATTGAATGAAAATGTGGAAAAAGACCCTTTTGGGCGCAGCTCTGGTCGTTAGCTCTTTATCGGCTCTGGCTGAACCGGTATCACTGGATAAAGTCATCGTCATTGTTAACGATGGCGTGATCCTGCAAAGTGATTTAACTGGCGCTCTAAAAACGATTCGCGCCAATGCCAAAGCCAGTGGTCAAAGCTTGCCAGACGAAGAAGTACTTCACGAGCAAGTGTTAGACAAGCTCATAATGGATACTATTCAAACCCAACAAGCGGAGCAAATGGGGGTGCGTATCGATGATAACCGCCTCAATTCCGCACTAAAAGAGATCGCAAAAAATAAAGAATTAACGTTAGAGCAACTTCGTCAATCTATTGAAGCGGAAGGTCTGAGTTATTCAGATTTTCGCGAGCAAGTAAGAAAAGAAATTTCAGCGTCTGAAGCTCGCAATGCACAAGTCCGTCGCCGCATCAATATCTTACCAGCGGAAGTCGACAACTTAGCCAACATTCTAGCTCAAGAAACCAATGCGACTGTTCAATACAAGTTAAACCACATCCAACTGCGTTTTAATGACGAACAAAGCAAGCAAGAAGTAGAACAGCAAGCCAAAGATCTTGTCGCGAAATTAAAACAAGGCGAAGACTTTTCCACCATGGCTTACAGCTACTCTAAAGGCCCGAAAGCGCTGCAAGGTGGTGACTGGGGTTGGATGCGAAAAGAAGAAATGCCGACTATTTTTGCAGACCAAATTACCATGCAAGGCAAAGACAGCATCATTGGCCCATTCCGCAGCGGCGTGGGTTTCCATATTCTTAAAATTGAAGACGTAAAAGGCTTAGAGACGGTCGCCGTTACCGAAGTGAATGCGAGGCATATTCTGATAAAAACTTCGGTTATTTTGAGTGACGATGGCGCCAAACGACAATTAAACGAACTGACTCGTCAAATACAAGCCGGCGAGCGTACATTTGCAGAATTGGCTGAGCAATATAGTGCCGATCCAGGCTCTGCGGCAAATAACGGCGAACTTGGCTACCAAACTCCTGACCTATATGTTCCGGAATTTAAGCATCAAGTAGAAACATTGCCAGAAAACCAAATCAGTGAACCGTTCCAAACCGTGCATGGCTGGCATATCGTAGAAGTACTGGATCGCCGTCAGGTTGATCGCACAGACTCAGCAATGAAAAACAAAGCTTACCAAATTCTCTTTAATCGTAAGTTCAATGAAGAAGTTGGTGCTTGGATGCAAGAAATAAAAGCCGGTGCTTATATTGAAGAGCTTGGAGCCAATGATGACAATTAAGCGAATCATCGTTACCGCTGGTGAACCTGCTGGTATCGGCCCTGATCTCGTGTTGGCACTTTCTCAAGAAGATTGGGGCCATCAAATCGTAGTTTGCGCCGATAAAAACGTTCTTGCAGAACGAGCACAAGAGTTGGGCCTAACGGTAGAACTGATTGACTATCAATCAGATATACCAGCGACAGCTCAATCTAAAGGCTCACTGGTTGTTGATCATATAGAAACAGACGCCCCCGTCGCAGCCGGAACTCTCGATGAAGCGAATGGACACTACGTATTAAAAACACTAGAAAGAGCCGCGTTAGGCTGTATGAATGGTGAATTTGATGCTATTGTCACCGGCCCCGTGCATAAAGGGGTCATCAACAGAGCTGGTGTCGCTTTTAGTGGCCACACTGAATTCTTTGCTGAGAAGTCAAAAACGCCTTTAGTCGTAATGATGTTAGCAACAGAAGGTCTTCGTGTCGCACTTGTGACTACGCATATTCCTCTTGCCTACGTATCCAAAGCGGTAACCGCTGAACGACTAGAAAGCATAGTTCGAATCTTACATTCGGATCTCGTAACAAAATTTGCGATTAACAATCCAAAAATTTATGTGTGTGGCTTAAACCCACACGCTGGTGAAGATGGCTGTCTCGGAACAGAAGAGATCGAAACCATTTCACCAACGCTAGAAAAAATTCGCCAAGAAGGCATAAACTTAGTGGGTCCGCTTCCGGCAGACACCATTTTCAATGACAAATATTTGCAAGATGCGGATGCTGTACTGGGCATGTACCACGACCAAGTATTACCTGTACTTAAGTACAAAGGGTTTGGCCGTTCAGTTAACATCACCTTAGGCTTACCTTTTATTCGTACATCGGTAGACCACGGCACGGCGTTGGATCTGGCAGGGAAAGGCCAAGCGGATACAGGAAGCTTCCGAACAGCACTAACGCATGCGATTGAATTAGTAGAGAAAAGCAATGAAAAATGATGTCCATTTAGGGCACAAAGCGCGTAAACGTTTTGGTCAAAACTTCTTAAACGACCCTTACATTATTGATGGGATTGTATCTTCAATTAACCCTCTTCCGGGTCAAAACTTGGTTGAAATCGGTCCTGGTCTTGGTGCTATCACCGAACCGGTAGGTAAATTAGTCGACAAATTTACCGTAATTGAATTAGATAGAGATCTCGCTGAGCGCCTGCGTAACCATCCAGAGCTTGCGGACAAGCTTACGATTCACGAAGGCGATGCAATGCGCTTTGACTTTACTCAACTGGTAAAGCCAAACAACAAACTGCGTATTTTTGGTAACCTACCATATAACATCTCAACGCCTTTAATGTTCCACCTATTTGAGTTCCATAAAGACATTCAAGACATGCACTTTATGCTACAAAAAGAAGTGGTTAATCGCTTAGCTGCTGCGCCTGGAAGTAAAGCTTATGGCCGACTAACAGTTATGGCTCAATATTTCTGTAAAGTTGTACCGGTACTTGAAGTACCACCAACGGCGTTCATCCCGCCACCAAAGGTGGATTCTGCCGTTGTTCGACTAATGCCTTATGAAGTATTGCCGCATCCAGCAAATAACTTTAAATGGCTTGATCGCGTTTGTCGTGAAGGATTTAATCAACGTCGTAAAACGGTTCGTAACTGCTACAGAAGCTTACTATCAGCTGAGCAATTGGAAATGTTAGGGGTAAACCCAAGCATGCGTCCAGAAAACCTGACGTTAGAACAATTTGTTACCATGGCTAACTGGTTAGATGCCAACCATAAACCGACGCCAAGCGAATAATAAGATGTTCGAAGCTTAAGCTGGATTTTTTACCCAGCAACAGCCAAAATTAGAAACAATAGGCCACTTCAATGTGGCCTTTTTTTTAAAGATCAAATTGCCGGAGGTTCACATGGAAATACCTCGATCTTGCGTTAAGTGCCAAGTACACACCAAGTACGTACTAGAACAATCAGAGCCAGACAACAAAAGATATGTCTTCGCCTATATCATCACAATCAAAAATTTGAGTAATCAACAAGTACAACTTATCTCACGACATTGGCTCATTACTGACGGAAACGGCAAGCAACTGTCAATCGAAGGGAAAGGAGTGGTTGGCGTGCAACCGGTTATCGAAGCCGGAGAGGAATACACCTATACCAGTGCTACCGCAATTGAAACACCAATTGGTGTCATGCAAGGCCATTATCAAATGCTCGATTCTGCTCAGCAGACATTCAAAGCTGAAGTAGAGCCTTTTCGCTTAGCGATCCCTAACATTATTAATTGATTATCTGAGGTTATTCTTGGCAACTTATCTCGTAGGCGACATTCAAGGCTGTTTTGATGAACTGCAGCAACTGCTAACCACCGTTGATTTCGATTCGACTAATGACACACTCTGGTTGGCAGGTGACCTTGTCGCACGCGGCCCTAAGTCTTTGGAAACGCTTCGCTTTGTTAAATCTTTAGGCAATAGCGCCAAAGTGATTTTAGGCAACCACGACCTTCATTTATTGGCAATTTATCATGGCATTAACCCGATAAAGAAAAAAGACAAAACAGCCCCGATCTATGATGCCGATGATTGTGATGAGCTCATTCAGTGGTTAAGACAGCAACCATTGTTTTTAGAGCACGACGAATTTGTTATGTGTCATGCGGGAATATCACCACAATGGGACTTACAAACAGCAAGAGAGTGCTCACAAGAAATATCACAGCTTCTGAGTAGCGACGAGTGGGTTTGGCTATTAAGTAATATGTACGACAGTTTGCCTGATTTTTGGCACTCAGATCTGCAAGGTATGGAGAGAAATCGCTATATTATCAATGCTTTTACGCGTATGCGATTCGTCCATTCAGATATGCGATTAGACATGAAATGTAAGTTGCCACCTTCAGAAGCTAAGCAAGATAACCTAATACCTTGGTTCGCACACCCTGAGCGCACAAAAATTGAAAAGCCCATTATTTTTGGTCATTGGGCGGCTCTCATGGGCTATCAAGATGACAATGCTATTGGCTTAGACACTGGCTGTGTCTGGGGAGGAGTGCTGACAATGCTCAGGTGGGAAGATAAAAAAATGTTTACCCAAAGAGCATTGGGATAAAAAGAATACAGATTACAGAGCGGTCGCAAGCTCCCTTGTAGAAACTCGACCGCTTCTCTCGTAGCATTTAGTTCTTAAATCTAAGCTTGTAGGACTTAGCTTTCAGCACTTCGCTCTAGCACCACAAACTCCATATCGTAAGCATTTTTCTCATCTGCTTCGAAGTGCTCATTATGAGTTTGTAACCAACCCTTTCCCCAATCAGGGAAGCGTGTATCACCGTCAATATCAGCTTTAATATACGTCAAATATAGCGACTCTGCTTTTGGTAGGCATTCACGATAAATTGAACCACCGCCAATGATCATCACTTCTTCAACACCATCAACTAATTCAAGTGCTCGTTCAATGCTTATGGCAGTCTCTACTCCGTCAATGACCAAGTTAGGATCTCGGCTGACAACAATATTTTTACGACCAGGAAGAGGACGACCAATCGACTGATACGTCTTACGCCCCATCACCACCGGTTTTCCCATCGTACTGCGCTTGAACCAAGCAAAATCGGCAGGTAAGTGCCAAGGCATATCGTTATCTTTACCAATCACACGATCATTTGCCATCGCTGCAATCATACTAATTTTCATCACACCACCTATCCACATATACCAAGCCTTAAGCTCTTAGCTTTTGACTTTCAACACTTCGTTTTTAGTACTTAGCTTTTAGCACTTCCATTAAACTATCGATTTTCGGCGGTAGAATAGCAGACCCGGCATTGCCAAGCCAACCGCAAGCCCTGCGATAATAAACATTGCTTTTAAGAAGTTCGTCATCAAGACGGCCATCAGTTCAGGAGTAAAGCCGACATGGTTAATTTCGACCAAAGCAATCATGGCTTTAAACGCAAAAACCCCCGGAACCATAGGGATCAGCGCCGCAACTGTAAAGACTTTTGGGTGTGCTAAAAACTTATGAGACCAATGTACCCCGATCATCCCAACAATGGTGGCAGCAAAGAATGTCGCCCACTCTATAGGCACACCATATTGCAGCATCAAAAACCGAGAGCCATGACCAATTGCTCCACCTAAAGCGCAATACTTGAGTGCATTCACAGGAACATTAAACACCAAAGCAAAGCCAACCGCTGGAATTGCCGCAAAGAACATGTCTTCTAACAATGCGAGAAGTAAGTCCATCATTCCACCCACCCCCACACACCAACTAAACTCATCGCGGCCATAATGCCAAGACAGGTCGCGAGTGTGAGTAAACTTGCCATAACAAAACGAGCAATCCCCATATTAACGTACCCTTTGACCACATCCGCAACGGAATTGATTAAAGGGAAGCCAGGAACAAGCATGAGAACAGATGACGCCATCGCGATGAAGGGCTGATTACCCAATTCAAATACCATAGCTTGAGCCGAAATAGAGGTGGTAACAAAGGCTGTGACGGCGAAATTAAGCAGAGGATTAAAATGTCTATGACCAATTTCTTGACGAACGATCATTCCCAAAGCAGAAGCAACAAAAGTGACCGCAAAGATCATCCAGTCTCCACCGGCGAGATGGCTGAAAGCAGCACAGGACAAGCCAATCATGACAACGATGAGCCATCGATTATATCGTTCCGGATTGACGTTATTAAGCCTCTCTTGAGCAAGTTCAGGATCCAGTATGCCCTTTTCTAGCAAGATACAGATTCGTTGGATTTGCGTAATCACCCGCATGTTAATGCCTCTGTCCGGGCATCTTCTTGCGGTTGTAATACAATGATCATTCATCATGGTTGTAACAACCAATGAGCTTGCGGAGAGTGAGACTTCGACTTCATCAACTCCAGAAGCCAATCCGAATCGGCGCATGATATCACCAACCAGAGTACTTTCAGCCCCGTGAGCTAACAACATTTGCCCGGCCTGAGCGACCAAGCGAGAAATAGAGCGTTGATTATTGTCCATTAAAACTTCGTTCTTATCCTTAAGAGGTGATTATGATACAAAAATGCCGCATATCTATGCGGCATTTAAATCAAGAAACGTTCAATTAATCACGAACGTAGATAACATGACCGTCATCTTCATCGTCGTCATCTAAGTCGTCCCAATCGTCGTCTGTAACAACGTTTTTGCCTGACATGGCATCTTTATGGTAGTCGTCCCACATGAAGTCAACTTTCTCTTCTTCAGTTTCAACGAGCTCTTCTCTTGGAAGCTCTTCCATAAAGTTAGACAGCTTGTAGCAAAGATCTTTTGTGCCAAGTTTATTAACGGCAGAGATCTTAAAGTACTCACCTTCCCATGCTAATGCTTCAAGAACTCTCTGGATAATCGCTTCCGCTTCTTCCTCTGGCATTAGGTCTATTTTGTTGAAGATCAGCCAGCGTGGTTTCTTAGCCACTTTTTCACTGTACTGCTCTAGCTCATCAATAATAGTTAGCGCATTTTGCACAGGATCAGATTCATCAACAGGCATGATGTCAATCATGTGCAAGAGCACACGACAGCGCTCAAGGTGCTTCAAGAAGCGAATACCTAAGCCTGCACCATCAGCTGCACCTTCAATAAGACCAGGGATATCAGCAACGACAAAACTCTTCTCAGCCCCTACACTCACCACACCTAAGCTAGGGATTAAAGTGGTAAATGGGTAGTCAGCAACTTTAGGTTTTGCAGCAGAAACTGAACGAATAAAGGTCGATTTACCTGCATTCGGCAACCCTAACATACCAACATCAGCCAACAGTAAAAGCTCAAGACGCAGTTCGCGTACTTCACCTTTAGTCCCTAACGTTTTTTGACGAGGAGCACGGTTAACAGACGATTTAAAACGTGTGTTACCAAGGCCGTGCCAACCGCCTTTTGCTACCATGATTTTCTTGCCGTGCTCGGCAACTTCACCCACAACTTCATTCGTGTGGATATCAACAGCACGAGTACCTACTGGTACCTTCATCACTATGTCTTGACCGCGTTTACCAGTACAGTTACCGCCGCGACCATTCTCGCCACGTTGTGCGTCATAAAAGCGCTGGAAACGATAATCGATCAGAGTGTTAAGGTTCTCATCTGCTTGGAGGTAAACATCACCGCCATCACCGCCATCACCGCCATCAGGACCACCCTTAGCAACAAATTTTTCACGCCAAAAGCTTACGGTACCGCTTCCGCCGTCACCTGCTTCTACTTTTACTACCGCTTCATCAACGAATTTCATTTTTAACTCCGCATTTTGTGCGTGCAATATCACTCTATATAGAATGATATAAATTCTAGCAGATCCGAATATAAGATCGATCACCTGAGATCTTTCGACCGAACTGCATTCAGGAACAAAAAGGAAGAAGTAAGCCTTAAGCTTAGCACTTAGCACTTAGCACTTAGCACTTAGCACTTAGCACTTAGCACTTAAGATGCTTCTTCCTTTTTGCCCTGTCATAAATAAAAAACCCTGCCGAATCGGCAGGGCTTTTGAATTCAGCTTGAAACCGAGTAAAAATTACTCAGAGTCGATGCTTACAAATTTACGGTTTTTAGAACCTTTTACTTCAAATTTCACTTTACCTTCAGTAAGAGCGAAAAGAGTATGGTCTTTACCGATACCAACGTTAGTGCCTGCGTGGAATTTAGTACCACGTTGACGAACGATGATGTTACCTGCAAGAACAGATTCACCACCGAAGCGCTTAACACCAAGACGTTTACTTTCTGAATCGCGGCCGTTATTAGTAGAACCGCCAGCTTTCTTATGTGCCATTGTATAACTCTCCTAATACTTAAGCGTTGATGCCAGTGATTTTCACTTCAGTGAACCACTGACGGTGGCCTTGTTGCTTACGAGAGTGCTTACGACGACGGAACTTAACGATTTTTACTTTATCGCCACGACCGTGCTTAACCACTTCAGCAGTAATCTTGCCACCCTCTACAAGAGGAGCACCTACAGCGATTTCTTCGCCGTTAGCTACAAGAAGAACTTTATCGAATTCAACAGTTGCGCCTGTTTCAACGTCTAATTTCTCTAAACGAAGGGTTTGACCTTCACTTACACGGTGTTGTTTGCCACCAGATTGGAAAACAGCGTACATATTTTACTCCGCTTTTTCCGCACAGCCTATGGTTGTTATTTGTACAACTCGGGTGTGCGCTAAACTAATCAATAGGGCGCAGATTCTACAGAAAGGGCGACACTATGACAAGCCATATTTTGAAATAATTGGCGAAAAGCTAATCGCCAATGAAAAGTGGGGTAATGATGCCTTCAGATAATGGTTTTCGCAACGATTTTTAGTGTAATATTGTGCAATAAACCAAAAACATAAGCCTTGTAGGGTCTAACCTCAACGGAAGAACAATGGATTTTAAAGCTATCCAAGCACTTACTGCCGTCGATATGGCAAAAGTGGACGAAACCATCCTTGCTCAGCTCAACTCTGAAGTAAGTTTAATTAATCAACTGGGTTTTTATATTGTAAGTGGCGGCGGTAAACGCTTGCGCCCTTTACTTGCAGTTTTATCTGCAAAAGCTCTAGGCTATGAAGGAAAAGACCACACCACAGCAGCTGCGTTTATAGAATTTATTCATACAGCCACACTACTCCATGATGATGTAGTTGATGAATCTGATATGCGTAGAGGCAAGGAAACTGCTAACGCAGCATTTGGTAATGCTGCGAGCGTTCTGGTTGGCGATTTCATTTATACTCGTTCATTCCAAATGATGACCAGTTTAGGATCACTAAAGATCTTAGCTCTGATGAGTGATGCCGTAAATGTCATTGCTGAAGGTGAAGTGCAGCAATTAATGAACTGCAATGATCCTGACACAACAGAAGCCAGCTACATGCAGGTTATCTATTCAAAAACAGCACGCTTATTTGAAGCAGCAACTCAAATTGGTGCTATTTTAACGGATGCTCCAGAAGAAATAGAAATCGCTCTGCAAAACTACGGTAAGTATTTAGGCACAGCTTTCCAACTTATCGATGATGTCATGGACTACACGGCTGATGGTAAAGAGATGGGTAAGAATGTCGGGGATGACTTAGCCGAAGGCAAGCCGACACTTCCACTTCTGTACGCCATGCAAAATGGCAATCCAGAACAGACCGCCATGATTCGTGATGCGATTGAACATTCTAATGGCATGGAAAGGCTGGATGACATCATGCAGGCGATGGCAGACACAGGGTCGTTAGAGTACACCACTCAAATGGCGCATAACGAAGCTGACAAAGCCATTGCGGAGCTGACAGCACTGCCTGAATCAGAATACAAGCAAGCCCTTATTGCACTGGCTCATCTTGCGGTAGAGCGCAGCAAGTAACCTGTAACCCTATATAAAAGAAGGCGACCAAATGGTCGCCTTCTTTATTACTTCTATACTATCGCGTACTTAAGCGTGGAAACCTTGCTTATTTAGCAAACTCTTCGCCTTTAGTAATATCATCACTTAACGTTTCAAGCATGCCATCTAGTGCTGCTTTCTCGTAGTTGCTCAACTCGCCATAGCTTAAAATAGTTTCAGCGCCTTCTTTACCTAACTTAACAGGCTGAGCGAAGAAACGAGTATGCTCACCGTCGCCTTCAACGTATGCACATTCAATCACGTTTTCTTCACCTTCAAGAGCACGAACAAGAGCCAAGCCAAAGCGACACGCTGCTTGCCCCATAGAAAGTGTTGCAGAACCGCCACCGGCTTTTGCTTCAACGACTTCAGTACCCGCATTTTGGATACGTTTAGTCAGCGCTTCAATTTCTTCATCGGTAAACTCTACACCTTCAACTTGAGAAAGAAGAGGAAGAATGGTTACACCCGAATGCCCACCAATCACGGGAACACGGATCTCGCCTGGATCTTTATCTTTTAGATCAGCCACAAAAGTTTCGCTTCGGATCACATCAAGTGTCGTCACACCAAATAGGCGACGCTTGTCGTAAACACCTGCTTTCTTAAGCACATCTGCAGCAATCGCTACCGTCGTATTGACTGGGTTAGTGATAATACCAACACACGCTGTTGGGCATACCACGGCAATTTTTTCAGCCAATGACTTTACAATACCGGCATTTACATTAAACAGATCGGCACGATCCATACCAGGCTTACGAGCAACACCAGCAGAAATAAGCACAACATCGGCGCCTTCTAGCGCAGGCGTTGGATCTTCACCAGCATAACCTTTAATAGAAACAGGGGTTGGGATGTGGCTTAAGTCAGCAGCAACACCTGGGGTAACTGGAGCAATATCATATAATGCAAGATCGGAACCCGCTGGAAGGCGGTTTTTAAGTAGTAGAGCGAGCGCTTGTCCAATGCCACCAGCGGCACCAATTACAGCTACTTTCATGGTTGTTCTCCTTGGCTTATATTTTAGATTTTTGAATCACGTTTAGGTTGAAATTAATCTAATATTTATGGTTATGAAACTATAATATATACGTAATCATTACAATTAATTAACGTCAGCTTTGCGACCTTGCGCAAACCGCCTATTAAAGTCCTAGTTTACGAGTAACTATAATGTGTACAAAAGCTTGTTTGAACAATAGATTCCCTCAAGAAACCCAATAAGATAAACCTAAAAACTTGCAGTGATACCCACTACATTAATCAACTAACAATTGGTTAATTCTGCCTTTCTATGCAAAAATGGCGCAATTATTTTTACAGCCAGATCAGAGAAGCTATGCGAAATACTGAAAAACAAGACACGTTGGTTAGAGCCTTTAAATCTTTACTTAAAGAAGAGCGTTTTGGCTCACAAGGTGAAATTGTTGACGCTTTGAAAGTAGAAGGTTTTGATAATATAAATCAGTCTAAGGTCTCTCGTATGCTCACCAAATTTGGAGCTGTGAGAACTCGCAATGCAAAAATGGAAATGGTTTACTGCCTACCCGCAGAGTTGGGTGTACCAACCGTATCCAGTTCATTACGAGAGTTGGTATTGGATGTAGATTACAACCAAGCTATTGTGGTAATCCACACCGGCCCTGGTGCAGCCCAGCTTATTGCTCGATTACTTGACTCGCTAGGTAAATCTGAAGGTATCCTGGGAGTTGTTGCTGGAGATGACACCATATTCATCACGCCAACCATGCAAATAGACACAGAGATTTTGTTTAAGTCTGTGTGCGAACTGTTTGAATACGCTGGATAAATATTAAGACCCCCTCCAATAACTCACGGGAATTATTTGGATTTCCGTGAGATAAATCACGTTTAAGCAAATTAACTTAACTGAAGCACTTTGGCCTTAAATCATTGAATAAACAGATTTTTAAAATCAGTCATACCAACTAATTCCCGCTCTCACCTTAGCTTATCTCACTATTTTTTTTAACAAGAATGTAATTTCCCGTCATATATTTGCTATTATTCAGTCACTTTTTCAACGTTTGAATTGAAAGAGATGCCGTTTCCACGTAGGAAACCCGGTAGCTCGTATTATTGGCCTACTGGTGTACATTAAAATAAGGAAGGGAAATTCATGGCATTTAAAAACCTTGTGAAAATCACTGCTATTGCCGCAACCGTCATGGGTGCTGGTGCAGTAAACGCTCAAGAGTTCATTACAATTGGTACTGGTTCAGTAACCGGTGTTTACTATCCAACAGGTGGTGCCATCTGTAAGTTGGTGAACAAAGGCCGTAAAGAGCACAACATTCGTTGTTCTGTCGAGTCGACTGGTGGTTCCATCTACAACGTAAACACGATTCGCGCAGGTGAGTTGGATTTTGGTGTTGTACAGTCTGATTGGCAGTACCATGGATACAATGGTACAAGCAAATTCTCTGAGCAAGGTCCTTATAAAAAACTACGTGCGATGTTCTCTTTGCACACAGAACCATTCAACATCATTGCTCGCGCAGACTCTGGAATTAACAACGTTAAAGATCTAGAAGGCAAACGCGTAAACATTGGTAACCCAGGTTCTGGTGACCGTGCAACAATGGGTGTTGTGATGGACGCTCTTGGTTGGACAAATGATAGCTTTAAGTTGGCTTCTGAACTAAAAGGTTCTGAGCGTTCTCAAGCACTTTGTGATAACAAGATTGATGCATTTATCTACATGGTTGGACACCCGAATGGTTCAATCAAAGAAGCAACGACATCATGTGACGCTAAACTCGTTTCTGCTACGGGCCCTGAAATCGATAAAATCGTAACAGAAAACCCATACTACGCATTTAGCTCAGTACCTGCTGGTATGTACCGTGGTACAGACTCTGATGTAAATAGCTTTGGTGTAGCGGCAACAATGGTAACGACTACGGATGTTTCTGATGAAGTCGCTTACAATGTTGCAAAAGCAGTGTTCGAAAACTTCAACACATTCAAACGTCTGCACCCTGCATTTGCTAACCTGAAAAAAGAAGACATGGTGAAAGCTGGCCTTTCAATCCCTCTTCACCCAGGCGCTGCAAAATACTACAAAGAAGTGGGTCTTTTGAAATAGTCACTATTTCACCCATTAATAAAGGAGGCAGCTTCTGCCTCCTTTATTCCGTTTATAACTCCAAGTTAAATTGATGCCCATCGTGCATCTTCTTTTGTGTCTCTCATTTAAGACACAGCATTTACAAAACACGACTCTCGAATTTAAAAGCTACACTCTGGAGATAGCTTAAAAACACAGCAAGAAGAAATTTGCTGTTTGTCATCAATAATAAGGATAACGTCCATGACGCAGGCAACAACTCCGTCTCAAGATGTGCAAGAAATGGTGGCTCAGTCCGACACTGGTGCACGTAATCCGCAGGGTTTTCCAGGCCGAATCTTATGGTTCGTTCCGCTTTGCTGGTCCCTTTTTCAGCTTTGGTACGCTTCACCATTGCCTTTTATTTTCAACTTTCTGATTTTAAATGATACCGAAGCGCGTGCGATCCACCTTACTTTCGCCATTTTCCTCGCGTTTACTGCTTACCCTGCGAGAAAGAGCTCACCAAGAGATCATGTACCGATCGTAGATTGGATCATGGCTCTACTTGGTAGTTTTTCCGCCGCTTATATCTACATATTTTATGCGCAACTCGCCGATCGCTCTGGCGCACCGACGACTTTTGATATTGTCGCCGCAGTAACAGGAATGGTGTTCTTGTTAGAAGCCACTCGACGTGCACTTGGTCCCCCTCTCATGGTCGTTGCTGCAGTATTTTTGCTATACACCTTTGGTGGCCCGCACATGCCCGACGTCATTGCGCATAAAGGGGCTAGCCTCAACAAGGCTATGTCGCACTTATGGCTAACTACAGAAGGCGTATTTGGCGTTGCTCTAGGTGTTTCTACCTCGTTTGTATTCCTATTTGTACTATTTGGTGCCATGTTAGAGCGAGCTGGTGCAGGTGCTTATTTCATTAAGGTCGCCTTCTCTTTACTTGGTCATATGCGCGGTGGTCCAGCAAAAGCTGCCGTTGTCGCATCTGGCCTATCTGGACTGGTTTCAGGCTCATCAATCGCAAATGTCGTGACGACTGGTACGTTTACGATTCCTCTGATGAAGCGTGTTGGCTTCCCTGGTACCAAAGCCGGAGCCGTCGAAGTAGCGGCATCTACTAACGGACAATTAACGCCACCAATTATGGGTGCCGCAGCATTCTTAATGGTCGAATATGTCGGTATTTCTTATGTAGAAGTCATCAAAGCAGCGCTACTACCCGCTCTGATTTCCTACATTGCTTTACTGTACATCGTACACTTGGAAGCGTGTAAAGCTGGTATGACGGGCTTACCGCGTCGCCATACACCAACCTTAGTACAGAGCTTACTTTCATTCACCGGCACCATTTTAGGCCTTTGCGTGATAAGTGCTGCCGTCTACTACGGAATTGGTTGGACTAAAGATGTGTTTGGAGACGCAGCGACCCCAATCGTTACCGTCGCTTTGCTCGTGTCTTACCTTGGCCTTATTCGTATTTCATCTCGCTACCAAGATGCGGCAAACCTGAATATTGATGAAGAATTAACGGAAGTCCCTGAACCAGGGCCAACCATTAAATCGGGATTACACTTCTTATTGCCTATTGTTGTATTAGTTTGGTGTTTAACGGTTGAACGTTTCTCTCCTGGTTTATCCGCATTCTGGGCGACGGTATTTATGATTTTCATCTTGCTAACACAACGCCCTTTGTTTGTGTTATTTGGTCAAGAGGGAGACATCAAAGCGCAATTTAAAGTCGGTTTTAATGACTTTTTGGAAGCCTTAGTTTCTGGCGCTCGCAATATGATCGGTATCGGTGTTGCAACCGCTGCTGCAGGTACGGTTGTTGGGGTAGTCACTCTTACAGGTATCGGCCTGGTGATGACTGACTTTGTCGAATTCATCTCCGGCGGTAACATCATCCTAATGCTGCTCTTCACTGCAGTCATCAGCTTGATCTTAGGTATGGGCTTGCCAACAACGGCAAACTACATTGTGGTATCCACCTTGATGGCGCCGGTAATTGTTACGTTAGGCGCCGCTCATGGCCTTATCATTCCACTTATCGCGGTGCACTTGTTTGTGTTCTATTTCGGTATTCTGGCCGATGACACACCACCGGTAGGTTTAGCGGCCTTCGCAGCAGCAGCCATCGCTAAATCGGATCCAATAAGAACAGGTATTCAAGGTTTCACCTACGATATTCGAACCGCGATATTGCCATTCATGTTCATCTTTAATACCCAGCTATTGTTAATGGGGATTGATTCTTGGTGGCACTTAACTTTAACCATATTCTCGTCGATTACTGCAATGTTACTTTTCTCAGCAGCAACCCAAGGATGGTGGCTTACCCGCAATAAGTGGTGGGAGACGGTGCTACTGTTAGTACTGACATTCAGCTTCTTTAGGCCGGGTTATTGGTGGGATATGATTTACCCAGCCAAAGACATTTACTCAGGACCAGAAATTGTTGATATTGCTCGAGACATGCCGATTGGCGATGCGCTAGAGCTACGAGTTGGTGGTGAAAACCTAGAAGGCGACTATGTAGAAAAAACCGTTCGTCTGCCGTTTGATGATTCAGCGGTGACCGGTGAAGAACGCGTTAGCTCCATGGGCTTGATGCTCAATATGGTTGAAGGCGAAATGGTTGTCGATATGGTCGAATTTGGTAGCCCGGCGGAAGCTGCTGGCATCGATTTTGATTGGACGATTCGTTCTGTGGTTTTAGAGGCAGATAGACCAATGAAAGAGTGGGTGTTCGTACCAGCGATATTCTTGGTATTACTGCTTGCCGCAAACCAGAGAAGACGCATTAAAAAAGAAGCACTTCCAGCTTAACTCGTGTCGGTGCCAGTGCGCTGGCACCAAATCGTTAAGCCGTATGGATTTTAACAATAATAAAGAGTCACATTATGTACCAAAATATTCTCGTTCCAGTGGATCTAAACGACAAAGGCTTCTCAGATAAAGCGGTAGAACTTGCGGTATGGCATGCCAAGCAATCCAATGCGACCGTACAC
The DNA here is from genome assembly GCF_900233005.1 of Vibrio tapetis subsp. tapetis. Taxonomy (NCBI): domain Bacteria; kingdom Pseudomonadati; phylum Pseudomonadota; class Gammaproteobacteria; order Vibrionales; family Vibrionaceae; genus Vibrio; species Vibrio tapetis. The sequence goes on along the minus strand of NZ_LT960611.1, from coordinate 122,141 downwards.
TTACTTAATGTACTACCGGGCATCCATATGTCGATGGTGGCGACTTACTTCCCAAAAGACGCCGCTAAGAAAATGAAAGATGACGTGCGTGCTCAACTCGATTCTTTTGCCCAACAGCATGTGGATTCAAGCTTGCACCATCAAACCTATGTGGCAGAAGGGAAACCCTGCGCTACCATTTTAGAGTACTCAGAGAAAATCAACGCAGACCTGATCATTATGCCAAGTCATAAGCGTTCTAAGATCGACAAGGTGATGCTCGGTTCGGTCGCCAGTAAAGTGGTCAATAAATCGAAAGTGAACGTGTTGGTGGTTAAGCCACAAGGCTAACGAAGTGCTAAGTGCTAAGTGCTAAGTGCTAAGTGCTAAGTGCTAAGTGCTAAGTGCTAAGTGCTAAGTGCTAAGTGCTAAGTGATTATCGAAAAAAAGAGCCAAAGTGCAATCACTTTGGCTCTTTTTTCATACTTAGCTTTTAGCACTTCGCTTTTCGTACTTCGCTTTTAGCACTTCACTCTCAGCACTTAAACCTTAAGCTCTTTCAGCATAGATTCAGGAAGCGCTAGTTCATCATTTTTGTTTACAGCAATGCCTGCCGCAATGATGGCTTGTGCGATTTCTTTCGCTTCATCGAGCGAGTGCATACCTGCTGTACCACATTGGTATTCGTTCAGCTCAGGAATTTTATTTTGGCTTTCAACTTTAAGCACATCTTCCATTGCCGCTAACCAAGAATCAGCAACTTGCTGTTCTGAAGGGGTTCCGATCAGGCTCATATAAAATCCGGTACGACATCCCATAGGTGAAATATCGATGATTTCAACGTTACTGCCATTTAGGTGCGCTCGCATGAACCCAGCATAAAGATGCTCGAGTGTGTGAATGCCGTTTTCAGACAAAATCTCTTTGTTTGGTACACAAAAACGTAAGTCAAATACGGTAATCGTATCACCTTTCGGAGTTTGCATTGTTTTTGCTACACGTACTGCAGGAGCATGCATTCGAGTGTGGTCTACGGTAAAGCTATCTAATAGTGGCATGGTATTCCTTCTCCTAACTCTATTTTAATTCTACTTGGACTTGTTAGTAACCATCGATTCTATTCGGTTAAGTTAAAAAAACCAACTGCGATTGTCATCCAATTCTTCTCGGCATTGTTTCAACTGCCAGCCGTATGTTTTTGCTTGCTGCTCGACTTTACGAGCGACCTTAATGAGCGACGGTTTCTTAGTGTAACTTTTACGCTTGTAGCCGCCTCGGCCTTCGTGATACGCCAAATACTGATTGTAGGCATCCCACTTTGATACTTTCAATTGCCGCTGCGTTTCGCTGGTGTACCAGCCGATAAACATCATCGAATCATCAAAATTAGTGCGTGATCCGCCATGACTGGTGGCTTTTTGAAAATCACTCCAAGCTGGGTCTTGAGCCTGAGCATAACCATAAGCACTACTCACTCGCCCCCAAGGAATAAAGCCGAGTAAATAATATTTCGGCGGACGAGCATCATGGATGAAGCTACTTTCTTGTTTCACAAATGCCATAGCAACGTGGACAGGGGTTCCCCATTCCTTCTCCATTGCAAGAGCATCATCATACCAGCTTGGCTTTTCACGAAATATATCGCAAAGGTTACTTTGCTTCTTGGGAGGCGCAGTTGCACACCCTGCGACTAATACCGCTAATACCACGGCAATAAGAGTTCGTCCTGCAGTCCTTGTCATGAACACCTTACATTACTCATTTAAATAAGAAAAATACTCGGTTAAAAATGGTTCAAACTCAACCGTTTCGTCATCTTCAATTTGTTTTTGTTCTGCAGTTGAGCGCTTTGCTTCGTCTTGCATTAACTGCTCTGAATACGCGCTGTATTGGTGATTCAGATGCAACTCTTTATACAGGGAACCCAGTTTATCACCCGTCGCTTTCATTCCTTTGTTTTTCTTTATGTAATCAAGAAGCTGGCCAGAAATTGTTTTCTCTGGTTCATCAATCCATGAACGAAGCTGATGACATACGTCAATATACTCTGTACTGCCGTGTGCAGCATCCATAACTCGAGCGATGTCTTCTAAATCATCAAACACGCGGTGTGCCCAATCTTGCAGTGACAATCTTTCACCACTGCATCCTATCTGAAGCTCTAAGCCGGGCTTTCGCCCTTCCAGAATCACTTTTTCCCAATTGTCATGCCAGCACTTCTGCTCACAGCTGTCCATAGGATCTGAGTCTGACAGAATGCTCCACGTTAAGAATAGATCTAAAAATCGAACTTGCTCTTGAGTCACGCCAACCGAACTAAATGGGTTCACATCTAATGAACGCACTTCAATGTATTCAACTCCGGCTCGTTGTAAAGCTTGTGATGGTTTTTCGTTTGAACGAGCAACGCGCTTTGGTCTGATCGGTGCATAGAGCTCATTTTCGATTTGCAGCACATTACTATTAAGCTGGCGGTATTCACCGTTTTCTTTTACGCCTAACTGAGCAAAGTCATCCGAAGGGGTTCTAATGGCGGCATTCAACCCAGTAAGGTATTCGTCAATGCTATTAAAACCGATTTTTAACTCACTTTGAGCACTGTTCGTATAGCCTAAGTCGCTCAAACGTAACGCTGTAGCATTAGGGAGATACAGTGACCCATTTAAATTCTCGAATGGCAACTTACTGTCGCGGTCTTTCACAAATGAAGAGCACAGCGCAGGGGACGCTCCAAAGAAGAATGGGATCATCCAACCAAAACGATAATAATTTCTGATCAGGCCAAAATACGCCTCTGACTTGCTGTTTTGGCGATCAACTTCCGCTTGCTCACCTAAAAGGGTGTCCCAAAACGAATCGGGGAACGAAAAGTTAAAGTGGACCCCGGATATAACCTGCATCAAGCTGCCATAGCGCTGCTTTAAGCCTTGACGGTATAACGTCTTCATACGGCCGTTGTTTGAACTGCCATACTGGGCTAGAGGGATAGTATCTTGGTCTGCCACAAAACAGGGCATAGACAGCGGCCACAACTTTTCATTACCCATCTGTTTTTGAGTGAAATGGTGTATATCAGCAAGTTGCCCCATTAGCTCAGTTACGGAGTGAGATACCGGGGTAATAAATTCGAGCAATGATTCTGAATAATCCGTCGTCACCCACTTATTGGTCAAGGCCGAACCTAAACCTGATGGGTGCGGCGTCAACGCTAACTGGCCATCACCGTAATAACGTAATGTCTCACGCTCTACGCCTCGTCCGTATTGAAGGAAAATAGATGGGTTGGTAGCCACTTTATTTAGTCGCTTAGCAAAATCAGTCAAAACTGCGTCACTTCTCAAGTTAGGATCTGGTTAGAATAATCATTGTCACTAATGAATAGCAACTAAAATGAATAGCTAAATCAATATCAGGTGAGCCCTGCTGCTAACCTATGACTGCATGTTTCATCAATCACAGGTTAACAGCAAACTAGAATACTATTACTTTATGCGGCCTCTATGGCGCAATTTCAAGCATTCGAATCGGTAATCCCAAATTCTTTAATTCGGGCTTTAGTTGCTTCGCATCTCCGACAACGATGATTTGATACTCGCTAGGATCAAACCATTTGCTTGCAGCCTTATCAATCGTGGCTTTATCAACCTGCTGCAAAATGCTATCCCGCTGCTCTAGGTAATCTTCATCCAACGAATAAGTTAAAATCCCGCTCAGTAGCTGCGCCTTCTTCGATGGCGTTTCATAGATCAAAGCATCACGTTGGCCAATAGACAGCTTCATGAAGTCCAGTTCTTTTGGTGTTACCCCATCGATGGAGAATTCGTTCATTTCATTAATGAACTCTTGAATCGCTGGAACTGTTGAATCAGCACGAACTTGAGCACTAAAAATCACCGCCCCTGTTTCTCTTTGACCATATAAATAGCCATTGGCGCCGTAGGTATAGCCCTTGTCTTCACGCAAGTTCTGGTTAATTCTGCTGTTAAAGTTACCCGCTAAGTTAAAGTTCGCTAACTGAGTCAGGTACAACTCTCCGGTCGCATCAAACGGCATGCCTTGCCTCACAAGACGTACCACACTTTGTGGCGAGTTGGGTTTATCGACTAAGTAAACTGCTTGATCTTTAACGGCTGGAATAACTTGCGGAGTAAACAAGGGAGCTGTAGGGCCTTGCCATTGATTCAAAAACGACAGTTCATGTTCAAGATGTCGTTTATCAATATCGCCTACAACAACAATCTGTGCACCTTGTGGAGTGTAATGTTGCTGGTAAAACGCCTTTACATCATCAAGCGTTAAACTTTCTAGCGACGCTTGAGTGCCATCACTTGCACGGCTAAAGATGCTGTTACCAAACAGAACCATTCGTGTCGCCTGTGCTGCAAGCCATCCTGGCTTCTGATGTTCATAGACTAAGCCCTGTAGGCTTTGTTGCTTAACTCGGTCAAAATCTGCTTGCTCAAACGCAGGCTCGAATAGCATTTCTTGCAATACAGTTAGCGTAGCGGTTAGATTCTTCTCCAAACTCGAGACGTAAATCGTACTGGTGTAACCCCCATCGTTGAAGCTGATGCTACTACCAAGCTTATCAAGCTCGGTTTCAATTTGAGCATAATCTCTTTTTATTGTGCCTTCGTGCATCATGGCTGCCGTTAAACCAGCAACCCCTTCTTTGCCAACGGGCACATATCGCTTACCTGCAGGAAGTTCAATTTGTAACTGAACCGTAGGCGTTTCATCCGTCACGGTTCCAAGTACTTCTATGCCGTTGTCTAAATACAGTTTGTACAGCTCCGGCATCGTGCCTTTCACGCTGCCGGATACATCTGGCATTATATTTCGGTCAAAGCTTTTAGGGGTTGGTCTAAACGCCAAATCACTTTCTTGAGTTTTCTGATACTTAGGTAATGTTCTCGCCGGAGTGACGAAGGTTTCCGGTTTCGCGACAAGTTCAGACTTACCTTTTGGTACGACGCTAAGTGCAACAAAAGGTTTGGAGTGAATATATTGTTGATACACGTCGTTGATGGAATTCGGTGTTACCGCCCTAAGTTGGGCTAACTCGGTTTCCATTCTATTTGGCTGTCCATAGAAGGTTTCATTTTCAGCCAGTTGTGACACTTTACCTCGTACACTTTCTAAACCAAAGACCGTGCTGGCTTCAGCTCGGCCCAGTAAGGCATCCAGTTGATCTTGCGATATATCGTCAAGACCAAAAGAACCGAGCGTCTCAGACAACTGACTATAAAGCGGAGCTAATGATGCATTCGCGTTACCCATTAGGTAAACATTAAAGGTACAGGCTAATTCAGCGCAATCTTGGAATGCACCCGCACTAACGGCTTTTCCTGATTCAACAAACTCTTTGTACAGTAAGCTATTTTTACCATCACCCAGTACGGTTGAAAGTACGTCTAATGAAGCCTGATCATCTCCTCCCATATAGGTGGTCGGCCAACTCATAACCAACATAGGTTGCTGCACTCGGTCTTGATGCGTTATAAATTTCTGTTGTTCTAACTTAGCAGGGACTTTAGGAGCGAAGTCGACTTCTGGCCCTTTCGGGATCTCGCCAAAGTATTGCGCTATCCATTCTAGTGTTTGTTGTTTGTCGATATCACCACCAATAGTGATCGTGGCGTTATTCGGGCCATACCAACGCAAAAAGAACGCTTTAAGATCATTCACATCAACACGATCTAGATCTTCTACATAACCAATGGTTTGCCAAGAATACGGGCGGCCTTCAGGGTACATCGCTTCACCGATGCGCTCCCACATCAATCCATATGGTCGGTTATCATAGTTCTGAGCACGCTCGTTTTTAACCGTATCTCGCTGAATTTCAAATTTCTTTTGAGAAACAGCATCTAATAAAAAGCCCATGCGATCCGATTCTAACCACAGCATTTTTTCTAACTGGTTTGCAGGTACCGTTTCAAAGTAGTTGGTTCTGTCTCTATTTGTGGTGCCATTTAACGTACCACCCGCTTCAGTGATAATGCGAAAATGCTCTTGATCACCAACATGTTCAGAGCCTTGAAACATCATGTGCTCGAAAAAATGAGCAAAACCAGACTTTCCAATCTCTTCTCTTGCAGAACCAACATGATAAGTAACATCAACGTGAACTAAAGGATCGGACTCATCAGGCGCTAAGATCACCGTAAGGCCATTGTCTAGCTGATATTTAGAGTAAGGGATTATCGCCTTACCCGGCTCAGACGTGGCTTCTTCTATTAAGGTAAACCCATCAGGTACAGACGAAAAAAAAGAGACTGGGGATACACTGGAACAACCAGCAAGGAATAGGGCTAACGAACTGCCTAACCAAAGTTGTCTCATAAAAACTCCTTAAAAAACGCCATAAAATGCAGCAGTCAACACGGCATAACGAAGTGCCTTGCCAATCGCAATCAATATAACGCAGGGGATAAATTTCATTCTTAGCCAACCAGCGGCTAAACATAACGGGTCACCAATTACTGGCAGCCAACTGAGTAATAGAGTCCAATAGCCATAGCGCTCTAACCATCTCAAAGCTTTATGACCATGTTTTTCGGATTGGGTTCGATTTGGAAGAAGAATACCTATCCAATAATTAGTCAGGCCACCCAGTGTGTTACCCAGTGTAGCGACCAAAATAATCTCGGCCACATCATAGTGGCCAAGTTTAAGTATTGCGATGAGAGCGGCTTCTGAACCTCCGGGGAGTAAGGTCGCACTAAGGAATCCAGTTGAAAAAAGTACCCATAATGCCGATTCACTTAACCATTCAACGAAGGTAGCTAGCACTGCATATCAAGTAACGCCTTGCCTCGAGTACGCCCAGTTTCGACTTGACGATGAGCATCAGAAACCGAAGAGAAAGGGTATATTTTCTGGATCTCAGTTTTTAATATCCCTACGCTAACCATGTATAACATAGTATCAAGCTGCTCAGGATCGGCCTCAACGAGCATACCAGAGGCTTTAAAGCCAAGTATCTGAGCTTTTTCGCAAATCAGCTCTGCACTTAACGTCGGTACAGTGATCACTCGTGCGTTATCTTTTAAGCACTTCAATGCATCTAACGCGGCGTCTCCACCCACTAAATCGATCAAAACATCGACGTCTTCAACCCGCTCAGAAACAGGGGCAAATTGATAGTTAATCGCATGAGCGCCCAGTGTGGCAAGATAGTCAAGATTGGCTTCGCTACAGGTTGTGTATACCTCTGCTTGAGCGGCAACTGCAATTTGCACCGCTAAATGCCCTACGCCACCCGCTCCCGCAAGTATGAGAACACGATCGTTCGCTCCGACTTCTCCTTTTGTCAGTGCCTGAGCTGCGGTTTGTCCCGCTAAAGGAAGCACAGCGGCCGCTTCCAAAGTAACGGCATCAGGCACTCGGCTCAGCACTTTTTCATCCAGACTTAAGTACTGGCTGTAGCCACCACCTTGCAATGGAAAGCCAATAAAGCCCGCGACCGAGTCGCCAAGTTCAAATTGCGTCACCCCTTCACCTAAGCCGACAATTTTTCCTGAAATGTCATAGCCCGGTGTCCACGGCAGTTTATCTTTGTTTTGCGCCGCAGCCCAACCCAGACCAGCTCGCGTTTTAACATCAATCGGGTTCACGCCAGCAAAGCAGACTTGAACTACTACTTCACCCTCTTTTGGTGTCGGTATCGCAGCAGTTTGAATAGCTAACGTATCGGCATCACCGAATTTCGTTATTACGACTCTTTTGTTGTCCGTCATACTCTGGGGCCCTTTGCGCTAAAAATAATAAAGGGATGCAAAAGCATCCCTTTGAATATATACCATTTTATTAAACTACGTTAACCATCAGGTCGCAATTTAGCAGATTATTTAACCCGCTAAAGCAAGCAAGATACCCGCAGCAACGGCTGAACCTAATACACCAGCAACGTTTGGCCCCATCGCATGCATCAACAAGAAGTTTTGTGGGTTCGCTTCAAGGCCAACCTTATTCACAACTCGTGCTGCCATTGGTACAGCAGAAACACCGGCTGCGCCAATCAATGGGTTTATGTCTTCTTTCGAGTATTTGTTCAGCAGCTTAGCCATCAAAACACCCGCACCAGTGCCAATACTAAAGGCCACCGCACCAAGCGCTAAGATACCAAGGGTTTCAACATTCAGAAATTCGTCTGCCTGAAGTTTAGAACCAACCCCTAAGCCCAAGAAGATCGTTACTATGTTAATGAGTTCGTTTTGCGCTGTATTAGAAAGACGATCAACCACACCCGCTTCACGCATTAAGTTACCTAAACAGAACATGCCGACAAGTGGCGTTGCTGAAGGCAAAAACAAAATAGTCATTAGCAATACCGCTAACGGGAAAAGAATTTTTTCTCCTTTGTTAACGTGACGCAGCTGAGCCATTTTGATTTGGCGTTCTTCCGGTGTCGTCAATGCTTTCATTATCGGTGGCTGAATGATCGGCACCAATGCCATGTAGCTATACGCGGCAACCGCAATTGCTCCAAGTAAATCAGGAGACAAACGGCTTGCTAAGAAAATGGCTGTAGGGCCATCGGCTCCACCGATAATCGCGATTGAAGACGCATCGGCCATGCTAAATTCCATTCCAGGAACGTAGTTCAGCAAAATAGCACCGAATAGCGTAGCAAAAATACCAAACTGAGCTGCCGCCCCTAACCATAAGGTTTTAGGGTTAGCAATCAAGGCACCAAAATCGGTCATGGCGCCAACACCCATAAATATCAGCAGCGGGAAGACCCCAGTTTCTATGCCAATATAATAAACGTAGTAAAGTAAACCGCCGGGATCAGTAAAACCAGCGTTTGGAATATTCGCTAAGATTGCACCAAAACCAATAGGTAACAGCAGCAAAGGCTCAAAACCCTTGCGAATGGCCAAAAACAACAACATTGATCCAACAAAGATCATGCATAACTGACCAAACTGAAAATTGGCAATCCCTGTTTCCGACCATAAGATCAATAAACCGTCCATGTTTCTCCCTTACGCGATACTAACTAAAGGTGCGCCAACCGTGACTGAGTCACCTTCTTTCACGTGAATACCTTGCACAACACCTGAACTTGGTGCTGTAACTGGTGTTTCCATTTTCATCGCTTCTAGGATCAGCAGTACATCGCCCTCTTCAACGAGATGCCCGGCTTCAACATTCACTTTAAAAATGTTACCAGCAAGCTGAGCGTTAATGGCCTCAGCCTCAGCTGCAGGCGCAGACGATGCAACAGGTGCAGCCGCAGTATTAGCAACAGGAGTCACCGATGTCAGTTGACCTTGCGGGCCGACTTCTACATCGTAAACTTGGCCATCAACTTTAACGCTGTATGCTTCGATACCACCTTGTGAGGACGCGGCAACGGGTGCTGCAGGCGCGGCACTTTCAAGTGTTGGAGCCGGTTCAAATGCGTCAGGGTTATTACGATTTTTCAGGAATTTCAAACCAACTTGTGGGAAGAGCGCATACGTTAATACGTCATCTACTCGTTCTTCAGCCAATTTAATGCCATCGGCTTGTGCTTTTTCAAACAACTCAGCAGATAACACTTCCAGTTCATTTTCGAGCAAGTCTGCAGGACGGCATGTGATCGGGTCTTTGCCTTCCAGTACTTTTGCTTGAAGCTCTTTATTTAACTCAGCTGGAGCTGAACCGTATTCGCCTTTCAGTAGGCCAGTAGTCTCTTTGGTAATGCTTTTATAACGCTCACCGGTAAGCACATTGATTACGGCCTGAGTACCGACAATTTGAGACGTTGGCGTTACCAGTGGAATGTAGCCCAAGTCTTTACGTACACGAGGGATCTCTTCTAGCACTTCATCAATGCGATCTGCAGCGCCTTGCTCTTTTAGCTGCCCTTCCATGTTAGTTAACATGCCGCCAGGAACCTGAGCAATGAGAATACGTGAGTCGATGCCTTTCATTGCACCTTCCCACTTAGCGTACTTTTTACGTACTTCACGGAAATATGCAGCAATCGGTTCTATTTGCTCTAACTTAAGGTTGGTATCACGTTCAGTGCCTTCCAGCATAGCGACAACGGTTTCTGTTGGCGTATGACCGTATGTTTGGCTCATTGATGAAATAGAGGTATCTAAGATATCGATGCCGGCTTCAACGGCCTTTATCGCTGTTGCCGTCGACAAACCCGTCGTCGCATGGCAATGCAGCGCCAGAGGGACATCACAAGAAGCTTTAATGCGAGTAATGAGCTCTTCCGCTTCGTAAGGTCGAAGCAAGCCTGCCATGTCTTTAATGCACAAAGAGTTGCAGCCAAGATCTTCCAAACGCTTAGCAAGGTCGACCCATGCTTCTAGATTATGTACCGGGCTGGTTGTGTATGACAGTGTGCCTTGAGCGTGAGCGCCAACATCAACCGCTGCTTTTACCGCGGTTTGGAAATTACGCACGTCATTCATCGCATCAAAGATACGGAATACGTCCATACCGTTTGTATGAGCTCGCTCTACAAACTTAGTCACCACATCATCTGCGTAATGGCGGTAGCCCAGTAAGTTCTGGCCACGCAGCAACATTTGCATGGGTGTATTTGGCATTGCTTTTTTAAGCTCGCGCAAGCGAACCCATGGATCTTCGCCTAAAAAGCGAATGCATGAATCGAACGTTGCACCGCCCCAAGTTTCAAGAGACCAGTAGCCTACCTTGTCTAATTCCGCTGCAATAGGCAACATATCTTCAATACGCATGCGAGTAGCAAATAGCGATTGATGGGCGTCACGTAATACAACGTCCGTAATAGCAAGTGGTTTAGACATGCTCATTAACTCCTTTTAATTTTGAACCAAATCTACTTAGCTGCTGCTGTACGGTACTGATGCACCGCTGCAGAAATTGCAGCCACTACTTGTGGCTTAACAGCAGAAGGGTCTGATGAAATTTTTTGTTTACGAACTGGGGCTGTATGCGATTGAGGTGCGTCTTCGGGAACCAAAGAGGACATCAATCGAACAAGGTAAACGAGAATAGTTAAGAAGATAAATACGACACCCATACCTGTAACCATGAGTACCGCTGCATCTCCTAGCAGACTTCCAATATTTGTCATGTAGCTTCCTTTCTATGTCATCCTGACAACGTTGTTAGTTGCAAATTCTTCAATTTACGACTACCACACTATCTAAGGATTATCTCGATTGGTAAAAGTTTGTCAATTTTGTTTAAGGAACCTTCTAGCATACGCCACAAAATCGGGCATATACTGGCCAATAAATCTATAATCTACTTTATGTTTAAGCTTTCTTAGCGTAAGTCACTAGAACTATTTTCACGATATAAGAAATAAGATGCTAATACTGAGATACAGTTAAAAAAAGGAATTTTTGGCGTTTAAAAACAAAGAGATAAAATTTGAAGTGTAAATTTCTTGTTGTACTAATGTTGCAGAAATGAAAACATCGAGTAGGGTGAGGCGTCTCCGCCTCATCCCTCTCACAGAACCGTACGTACGGACCTCGTATACGGCTCATGCACATTTCCATTCAGCATAATGGCTGAACACATATCCTGTCCTAACGTGTTCAAGATTCACTAATCCAAGGTCGTTAAACCATTGATTTGGCATCGAGTAACTGGCTAATGGACTCGCAGCATTTCTCCAACTATCCATACAGATATACCTGAATGACCCTTCGTAACCTAGCTGTCTTAGCCTGCGGTGGAGTCGGGTCGGTTTTTTCCATAATCGTAATTGGACGCTGCGAAGTCTTCGCCTTAACCACGCGGCCAGTTTCTTAAACTCCCTGTTGGCATTCGCTATTCGAAAGTACTGGCTGAACCCTCTCAGAAGTGGATTCAGTTGTTTAATGACTTCTAACAATGGCTTACCGCCATTGCGTCTTGTCACTCGCTTCAACTTTCCTTTGAACGTCGACATTTTCTTTGGCTGAATACGGCTATAATGGCTACCGATTTCTATTCCAAGGAATTTCACACCTTCGCCGCTGTGCGCTATGTGTGATTTGGTTTCGTTCACCGTTAACTTGAGCTGTTTTTCCAGGACCTTCGTTGCCTGTACTTGCGCATTTTCTGCACCTTTACGGCTGCGACAGAAGATCAGTATGTCGTCGGCATAACGGACTATTCGATGTCCTCGCTTTCGCATCTCTTGATCAAACGCATCCAGATAGATGTTCGCTATCAGTGGGCTTATTACTCCACCTTGCGGACTACCTATCTCGGTATGCTGCCACTCTCCATCAACCATTACGCCACTTTTCAGGAACTGTTTGATGAGCTCCAGTACGCTACTGTCTGTGACTCGTTTCTTAATGCTTTTTAGAATAAGCTCATGATCGAGCTTATCGAAGCACTTCGATAAGTCCATATCTACGACGTGTTGCATTCCGTATCGACGGATGAACATCGTCGCTTTGTTTATAGCATCGTGACAACTTCGATTCGGTCTATACCCAAAGCTGGATGGGTGAAACTGCTCTTCGAAGATTGGGGTTAATAGATCATTTAGAGCTTGTTGGACAACTCTATCCCGTACTGTTGGGATCCCAAGTAATCGCACCCCACCATCATCTTTCGGTATTTCTACCCGTCTGACGGGTTGAGGGGTGTATCGCTTGGTTTTGAGTTCCAGAAGAAGTTGATCTAGGTTATCACTCAGATTTTGGGCGTAGTCGCTTAGGCTCTGCCTATCTATTCCGGCCGCGCCTTTCGCTTTCCACACTTTTTTAAATCCTTTATAGAGTCGCTCTTTGTGGAGCAAGTGACCATATAAACTGTAGTAAACTCTCAACTTTTTCCTTTAGATTGTGTGCCGTGTGGGGACAAATGCTCTCTCACAGTGTTGGTGTATTTCACTCCACTCTCTAGCCTTCTAGCTCAATGGCAATTTACTAGAGTGAGTCAGAGTTACTCCCTTGTACGGTTTCTCGCTTCAGTGCTTTGCTTTCACAAAGACCGCGACAGAGGACCTCGATAGCTAATCAACTTGTATACCACTGAAAAAAAACATCTGCTCATCACAGACTTAAAATGTACTTCATCCCTTCGCAACACCAGATTGCTTTTGGCAAAATGTTGTCCCATCAGACGTGTTACTGATGGTCAGCTCAGTTTTATCCTCCACACCATTACTGGGCTTCACCGGCCGAGCTTTACTCACTACTACGGATTCATCTGCCACCTCGCACCAACATAGATCTTGGCTCTCGCCTTGAGTTTATGCTTCCGACGTTTGCTCGGATGTGATGTCAGGCTTCCCCAGTTACTGCACTGGCTCCCTGTTAACAATGCCACCCTCAAGCACAATCTAGGTCTGATTGAGTATCGGGCTTCACGCTATTTTGCACGCTTACCCACCTAAATTGCCGAATCAGGTTCACTTTCGTTGTGTACTGTTAACTTCCTATCGCTTCCTTCAAACCCTGCCGTTGGCCAGCAACGCCCTTGCGATTCGGATTATCTTCCCCTCAATCAGGGTGATTTAGGCTTCTTTCAGCCTAATGGGTTTGCCAGCTTCGCTGGGCAAACAAAAAAGGCTCCGTAAATACGGAGCCTTTTTATAAGGTGGTGCGCCCTGGAGGATTCGAACCTCCGACCGCCTGGTTCGTAGCCAGGTACTCTATCCAGCTGAGCTAAGGGCGCACAGGTTTAGATATTGATACTCTAATTAAAGAAGACAATATCAAGGTCAATGACCTTAAATTGTGGTGCGCCCTGGAGGATTCGAACCTCCGACCGCCTGGTTCGTAGCCAGGTACTCTATCCAGCTGAGCTAAGGGCGCACAGGTTTAGATATTGATATTCTAATTAAAAAAAACCATATCAAGGTCAATGACCTTAAATTGTGGTGCGCCCTGGAGGATTCGAACCTCCGACCGCCTGGTTCGTAGCCAGGTACTCTATCCAGCTGAGCTAAGGGCGCACAGGTTTAGATATTGATATTCTAATTAAAGAAAACCATATCAAGGTCAATGACCTTAAATAGTGGTGCGCCCTGGAGGATTCGAACCTCCGACCGCCTGGTTCGTAGCCAGGTACTCTATCCAGCTGAGCTAAGGGCGCACGGGACGTGAACTATATCACACTTTCATTCCTTGGGAACAAAAAAATTGACCTAAGGTCAATAATGGCGGTGAGGGAGGGATTCGAACCCTCGATGCGGCTATAAACCACATACTCCCTTAGCAGGGGAGCGCCTTCAGCCTCTCGGCCACCTCACCGTCTTGTATTGCTAATCTTCCGTTGCAAAAGGAAGTGGTGCGCCCTGGAGGATTCGAACCTCCGACCGCCTGGTTCGTAGCCAGGTACTCTATCCAGCTGAGCTAAGGGCGCAACATTTGCTTAAACACTTGAGCTGCTTCACTCAAAATAAGCAGTGCAAGAATGGCGGTGAGGGAGGGATTCGAACCCTCGATGCGGCTATAAACCACATACTCCCTTAGCAGGGGAGCGCCTTCAGCCTCTCGGCCACCTCACCGTCTTGCGGAGGCACATATTACGATTTACCAAAAATATGTCAAACATTTTTTTGGTAAAAATTGCAAAAAATCACTTAACCGTTGGGTATTTAACCAAAGAGCTGTAATTTTAAACTTATCTGAGCCTTAGAACCATTTTACTCATAATCTTATTAAAAAAAAGACCAGCATTAGCTGGCCTCATTTCGGAAGTTAGAAAGTACCCGTTGTTGGGGTGCTATTTCCTTTTTCCGCTTGAATTCGCATGTAGATCTCTTCACGGTGAACAGATACTTCTTTAGGTGCATTAACACCGATGCGAACTTGGTTGCCTTTAACACCCAATACAGTCACGGTTACTTCATCACCGATCATAAGAGTTTCACCTACACGGCGAGTCAAAATTAGCATTCTTGTGCTCCTTGAGTAATCTCTGAAATATTTTTCTACTATACACCACTATTGGCGAAATGATTCCATGTACACTGTCATGAAACCATAAGCACTTGGTGTCCATCAAGCTCTATATTTGTAACAACAAAGGAATTGTGAACAAGATTCGCTGCAACCTCAAGTTGCTCGGGACAAATCAGCAACATCACAGAGTTTTTTGTTTTCATTGACCAAAATACATCCACATTATGTTTTTTCAATAATGAATGAATAGCATTTAAACGCTCTGGAGCTGCATCACCAACGCAGGTTAACGCACTGACATTCTTACTTGCGCAAATTTTATCGGACAGAACTAAAGCGAGCTTAGC
Source organism: Vibrio tapetis subsp. tapetis (assembly GCF_900233005.1). Classification (NCBI taxonomy): domain Bacteria; kingdom Pseudomonadati; phylum Pseudomonadota; class Gammaproteobacteria; order Vibrionales; family Vibrionaceae; genus Vibrio; species Vibrio tapetis. The sequence continues at coordinate 106,963 of NZ_LT960611.1, read as the reverse complement.
AAACTGATTTTGTTTGATAATCACACCTTGATAGTTTTCCGTCTTCAACACATCCCAAACTTCAATACCAAGAAGTTGGCATTGATTAATCAAACTATGCAGCTCAGCAGGCACCACTTGGACCAAAATAAGATCCTGCTGCATTGCTAAGCCGCAAATCTGATTGTCACCCTTTTCTCCACAAACCAATGTTCCGGTATCATGTGAAAACGATGATAAAACTCGTAGTGGCACGCGTTGTTTCCAAGCATGCTGCACTGACGGAAGGTGGAGAACTTTCGCACCTTTACGCGCCATTTCTTCCATACTAGGGAAGTCTATGGTCGCCAATTTTGTCGCAGACGGTACCACTCTTGGATCGCAAGTGTAAACCCCATCGACATCTGTAAATATCTGACATTCTGACGCTCTTAGTGCTCCAGCCAGAGCAACTGCAGTGGTATCCGAACCTCCACGCCCTAACGTGCTGATATTACCGTCATCAGTAATACCTTGAAAACCAGCAACGATAACCACTTGTTCCTGTTCCAAATACGACTCTATAAGTTGGGTATCAATATGCTTAATAGACGCATTATTGTGTTGGTCGTTGGTTTGAATTCCGGCTTGAAAGCCAGTCATCGACACCGCAGGCGTGCCCATTTTATTGAGTGTCATGGCCAGAAGCGCCATTGTTACCTGCTCTCCAGCAGACAACAAAACATCAAGCTCTCGCGCTGTAGGTACAGCATCAACTTGCAGAGCTAAGTCCATAAGACGGTTTGTCTCACCAGACATAGCAGATACAACAACAACCAATTGGTTGCCTTCAGATTTGGCTTTGATGACTCGTTGTGCAACCGCTTCAATGCGTTCAATTGAACCCACTGAAGTGCCGCCAAATTTTTGAACAATTAACGAGTCACGCGTAGTACGTGTCACTTGACTTCACCTTCCTGGGGCTTTTATCCCCGTGATTGATTCGAGTAAAGCGCCCTTACAGGCGCTCTTCTATCCACGCTTCTACCGATGCAAGAGCTGCTGGTAGTGCTTCTGGGTTAGTACCACCCGCTTGTGCCATGTCTGGACGACCGCCACCTTTGCCACCCACTTGCTGAGCAACCATGTTAACCAGTTCGCCAGCTTTCACTTTGCCAACCAGGTCTTTTGTTACACCTGCAATCAGGCCAACTTTACCATCCGCAATATTTGCAATTAAGATGATACCGCTACCCACTTGGTTTTTAGCGTTATCGACCATAGTACGTAAATTCTTGTTATCAGCGCCTTCAAGCGCTGCTACGAGCACTTTCGTTCCGCCGATATCTTTTACTTGGCCCATGATGTTTGCGCTTTCAGCAACCGCCATTTTTTCTTTAAGCAGCTGAATCTCTTTTTCTAGAGATTTTGCTTTCTTAGCCGATTCAGCCAACTTAGCTTCATAAGCCGTTTGTTGAGTTTCGATAGCGTCTAACGCGGCTTCACCGGTTACCGCTTCAATACGACGAATTCCGGCAGCAATACCGCCTTCAGAGGTGATCTTAAATAGACCGATGTCACCCGTGCTGTTCGCGTGAATACCACCACACAGCTCGGTAGAGAAGTCACCCATCGATAGGACACGAACTTCTTCGTCGTACTTTTCACCAAATAGAGCCATCGCACCTTTTGCTTTCGCAGACTCGATATCCATTAGGTTCGTTTCAATACTGTGATTGCGACGCACATGGTTATTCACCAGGCGCTCTACTTCACGAAGTTCTGCCGGTGTTACCGCTTCGAGGTTTGAAAAGTCGAAGCGAAGACCTTCCGCTTTAACCAAAGAACCTTTTTGCGTAACGTGCTCACCAAGAACCAAACGTAGAGCCGAATGCAATAAGTGAGTCGCTGAGTGATTCAAGATAATCGCAGCACGACGAGTCGCGTCAACTTCAGCCATTACGGTATCTTGAGTTGCTAACACGCCTTCAACAAGCTCACCATGGTGGGCAAACGCATTACCAAGCTTTTGAGTATCTTCTACTTTGAACACACCCGTGTCAGTTTTAAGCAAGCCTGCGTCACCACATTGACCGCCAGACTCAGCGTAAAATGGCGTTTGGCTTAAGACGATGATCGCCTTATCACCCGCAGACAACGACTGAACTTCGTTGCCTTCAACAAACATGGAAGCAATAATGCTTTGACCTTCAGTGGCCGAATAGCCGCAGAACTCTGTGTTGGTATCAACTTTAATCACGTCGTTGTAGTCAGTCCCGAATTGGCCTGCTTCACGAGCGCGCTTACGTTGAGCTTCCATCGCTTTTTCGAAGCCAGCTTCATCGATAGTGAATTCACGCTCACGCGCTACATCATTAGTCAAATCAGCAGGGAAGCCGTAAGTATCGTAAAGCTTGAATACGGTCTCGCCATCTAGCTCTTTGCCATCTAGCTCATCCAGCGCTTCATTTAGAATCGCCATGCCACGCTCAAGTGTACGGCCAAAGTTCTCTTCTTCGATGCGAAGTACTTTTTCAACAATTGCTTGCTGCTTTTTAAGTTCTTCACCAGCAGTACCCATCACTTCAATCAAGGTGCTTACTAGCTTGTGGAAGAAGACGCCTTTAGCTCCGATCTTATTACCATGGCGAACCGCACGGCGAATAATACGACGCAATACGTAACCACGACCTTCATTTGATGGCATCACACCATCAACGATCAAGAATGCACATGAACGAATGTGATCCGCAACTACACGCAATGATTGGTTCGATAAATCTTCGTGACCGATGATTTCAGACGCCGCTTTAATCAAAGTTTGGAATACATCGATTTCGTAGTTTGAATGCACACCTTGCATAATTGCGGAGATACGTTCAATACCCATACCAGTATCAACAGAAGGCTTAGGTAGCGGTTCCATTGTTCCGTCGGCTTGACGGTTAAACTGCATGAATACGTTATTCCAGATCTCGATGAAGCGATCGCCATCTTCTTCAGGCGTGCCAGGACGGCCACCCCAGATATGTTCGCCGTGATCGTAGAAAATCTCAGAACAAGGACCACAAGGACCAGTATCACCCATCTGCCAGAAGTTATCAGATTCGTATGCCTTACCGCCTTTCTTATCGCCAATGCGGACGATACGATCAGCAGGAACACCAATTTCTTTATTCCAGATTTCAAACGCTTCATCGTCTGTTTCATAAACAGTAACAAGCAGGCGATCAGCCGGTAATTGCAGAGTTTCCGTTAGAAACTGCCATGCAAATTGGATCGCATCTCGCTTGAAATAATCGCCGAAGCTGAAGTTACCTAACATCTCAAAGAATGTATGGTGACGGGCTGTAAAGCCTACGTTTTCTAGGTCATTGTGTTTGCCACCAGCACGCACACAGCGTTGAGCTGTCGTCGCACGAGTATAATTACGTTTTTCTAAACCTAAGAAGCAGTCTTTAAACTGGTTCATACCTGCGTTGGTGAATAGCAGGGTAGGATCATTAGCGGGTACTAATGATGAACTATCTACAATTTGGTGTCCTTTGCTTTCAAAGAACTTAAGGAACGCAAGGCGTACCTCATCGGTGCTCATGTACATGCAGCTCTTCCTGAAATATTCAAGTTAGAATTTTGCAACATTGTAGATCATGGATAGAAATTCGACTAGGGGATTCTGTGACCATTTGAGCTCTAAGTAGTTGTTGGCCTATTTTGTATGCCATAAACAGACAAAATAGAGCCAATATACTCAGATGAAAAAACTGACAAGGTATTTATAAAATAATATGAGGCATGTAACGTGCGTAATCTTGGGTAATTAAGCTGTCATCTTCACGGATCGACATACCTGCCGCTCGGTCGTTGACTAACCAACTACCAATCAATGTATTACTTCCATTAAAGACAGGTAGCGGATGATAAGCCTGTACTATCATCCCTTCTTGACCATACGGCCCATCCGCTTTTGCAATCTGCTTCCCTCCTTTAAAAATAGAGATATTGGCGCCTTCACGTGAAAAAATCGGTTTCACGACGTAGTCTTTTAACTGTGAGGCTTTAGCATCATCCATAAAGTAAGCAGGTAACAGGTTGGGATGGTTAGGAAACATTTGCCACAGAAGAGGCAGCAAAGCTTTATTGGATAAAATTGACTTCCACATCGGCTCGAGCCAATTGATATTACTGGTCGGTAGGTGTCGACTATATTCTTCGTCGAACATAAACTCCCATGGATACAATTTAAACATCCACCGAATGGGCTTTGATTTCATATCGACAAATTCATCAAGGCAATTGATGCCAATATCCTCGATGTGTACGAAGGCCGTTTCTAAACCGGCCTCTTTTGCGCAATCTTCTAAATATTGCACCGTTCCTCGGTCTTCTTCCGTCTCTTTACAGCAAGAGAAATGCAAAGTTTGCCCAGGTTGTTGCTTAGATAACTGATGAAACCGCTCAATTAAGTAGTCCTGCAGAATATTAAATTGGTCTGCATTACGACTTAACTGGCCCGCATTAACCTTATCTTCCAACCAAACCCACTGCCAAAAACCCGTTTCGTATAAACTTGTTGGAGTATCTGCGTTATTTTCCAGAAGTTTTGCATCTCCTTTTCCTGAATATGCAAAATCCACTCGTGAATAAAGCGACGGCTCATTGCGCTTCCAAGACGCAGCAACGCTATCCCACATTGATTGGGGTATTTGAAAGCGACGCAGCAAATTCTCATCAGCGACGACCTTGTCCACCACTTGCAAACACATTTGATGGATTTCTTCGGTCGGAGCTTCAATATCTCTTTCAACTTGCTCTAAGCTAAATTGATAATAAGCTCGCTCATCCCAATAAGGTTCGTCGTACATGCTGTGGTAGCCAAAACCAAACTTCTTAGCCAAGTCACGCCAATTTGGCCGCTCTTTCGTGTCTAAACGAAGCATGAGGCTTTACCCACCCCAGCTTGATTTACTGGACTTACTCGAGCTACTTTTACTCCAACTGGATTTCGCAGAAACGGTTGAACCAAAACCACCGCGAGACATGGTTCGTGTTGCGGCTGGCTTTTTTTTCATCTCAGAGGTCTTAATCTTGACTTTATTGTAGCCACTATTATAAGAGCCATACGAACGACCATTCGTCGAATACCAAGAACCACCATAACGATAGACAGGCTCACTATAATAACCACGAGAATTATTGATCATTTTACTAAAGAGATAGCCCCCCATCGCAGGGATAAACCAAGACGAATTTCTTGGCTGAAAGCACTCTTCCCCAGGAAACTCCACCCTACAATCATTTTCTGACGCATAGCGTGGCGCTGTACGCATCGCTTCGTTCACTGCATTTTCATAGGCTGCTTGGCACTGTTCGGTATAGCCAGGATTATCAAGAGAGCAATCTTCGACATCGGCATAAATCCGAGCATCATTGTCGGGATCGGAGTCTGAACAACCCGCAATTACAACAGCACTCACCGCTACAGCAAAAGGAGTAATGTTAATTTTACTCCAATCTTTACGCATAGACGGCAGTATGACTCGTTGACTTCGTTTCATCATTGAGCCCCTTTTAATAGGTCATACACGCAGCATTCAACATACCGACCGAAACCGATACAGACGCTAATACGATACCAGCAGACACTTCGTTGTTTTCAATTCGTTGTACAATCTTTGGTAAGAATAGAAACCGAACCAAAGCAAAGGCGATCAGTTGAGCAATAAATGCGATAAGACCCCAAAGCACAAAATCGATAATATTAACGGAGTTCGCGGCCGCACCAGAAATAGAGATGCTATATCCAACAAAAGACCCGGATAATGCAACCGCAGCGGCCATGTTATTTTCTTTAACTAGGCTCCATTCATCGTACGGAGTGAAACGGGTGTAAATAAACTTAAACAACAATAAAAAGCCAATCGATGTAGCAAAATAAATGGCAAAATCAGCAAGCCCACCAAGCGACTGTGTAATAAAATCCATATTGAAATCCTGTAGTTATCCGATAACAGTAAAATCTGTTGCTGAAACATTAATACCTGTAATGTAGGTAACACAACGCTCCAGTTGATGAGGTGTTTTAGCCGTCTCTTCACACGCGATGAGCAGTGATTCGGCATAGTGTTCATTGACTTCACGCTCGTAGAGCATGACAAATTGATCAGTTTCAGTGATCCGACCTTCCCGATCAAACGTCTTTTCTGTCATTGCGATAGGACGACCGTTTTCCCATACTTTGTAAAACGTTTTTTCTTCGAGAGAGACACTAGGCTTAACCAAGTCAGTATCAAGCCATGAATCCCATACAGACTGCACATCAATGGGTTTAGTATCGTAAAAATAAAACAGCTTAACTTCCGCCACGCCGCTATCATCTAAGCCGTGCTGCAATACTTGTAAATAGCCATCATCATCCGTATAGAAGCGCAGCAAACGCGTATTATCATCGAGTATTACTTCACCGACGGCTTGAATAATCTGAGTGCGTGAGGCGCCCTCAATAACCAGATCCGGCTCAAGCATTCTAAACTTCAAATCGTCTAGTTCAAATGCCCCCCCTAGCCTTAATCCTAAAACTTCAGGTGCTTGAGGTTGCACTTCTTCGGGCTTACTTGCTTTTTTCTTTAACCAATTGAACATTACTCGTTCCAATCAAAATGCTCGACACGTTCGTCTGCAATATAAAATAGTTTGGTATCAGGGAGGACGTTAACGTCTAACTCAGGGTTTAGCTTAATGCCATCACCATTATCTAAGCCAATGAGCGTCGCATGATATTGCTTTTTAAATTGTTCAAATAACACCGACACTGTGGTTGCTTGCCCGGAGTAAATAACTGAATACTGAGTCATGCCCTGAGTTGAACTCAATAATTCTTGATGCAAAGCACTGGAGCCAGGATCGACGGCCGCTTTTGCTAATAGCTCAATAGCAACCGAAGGGATACATTCCACATTTGGGCAATGAGTTTTAAGCAGATGACTCAACGCTTCATCTTTAAAATACGCAAGAATATGGGCTGAAGGGTTTAAATTAGCGCAATACAATGCGGCAGATAACGTCACATCGTCTTCAGGGTTGTCGACAATAATACAGCTGGCTTGCTCTATATTGGTTTTGTTCATGCTCATGCTGTCGGTAAAACTGCCAACATGAACAAATTCAATTTCAGAGGGCATTGGATTTTCTATCTCTGCCCGAGCGCACAGTACAATAGGTCTGCGCCCTGACTCCTCATGTTGAAGCATTCGAACTAAATGAAGCGTCCTTTGCTCGTTCCAACCCAACAAAAGAATATGATTCTCCACTTTTACTCTCCGTTTTCCTTGTAAGCCTGCTCGCCACGAACTGATTAACACGGTTGCAATACGGCTCAATGAAACCGCAAATAATCCCAGACCACCAGGAATAACAAACAGGCCCACAATCCATTTGCCCATCACAGTTGTTGGCGACATGTCGCCATAGCCAACGGTAGACGACGTTACTATTAAGTAGTAAATGAAATCGGTAAAATTCGCCGTCAGGGCGCTTTCACCCACTCCGGTTAATAATAGCCACGATATAACAACGTAAGCGGCAAATATGACCAGCAAATTTCGACTACTTAGATCACTAAGGTGGGTATAAGCCCACCTTTTCACAATCATCCAGATTGGCATGCTAAATTCTCTGTCTTATTTCCCTAGAATTCGTGCAAGCTCATCTTCTGCAGAAGATTGTCCACCAGAAGTAATGCCCGCCTGCGCTAATTTTTTATCTAGGCTGCTACCAGTTTGTTCTTGATGCATTTCTTCCGCGGCTTCTAATTGCGCTTGTTTCTCTGCTTGGCGATTTTTAATTCGCTCTAGCGATTCGACAGCGGTTGTCATTTTACTATTCGCACCAACATTGGTTGACGAGACTGCTGTTTGGGCTTTTTGAACCGCTTCGTTGGCTTTCACTACGTCTACTTGTTGTTCAAGTTGACGTAACTTATCTTTCGCCTGAGCAATATTTTCTTTCAATTTTTGCTCTGACACGCCAAATTGTTCTGCATACTTTTGCTCAACACTTTGTTGGCTAGTAAATTCAGCAACCTTACCTGCACACTCCAATGCCAACGCCTGCTCTCCTTTCTCCATTGCAGAGCGAGCATGCGCTTCGTATTCTGAAATACTGGCAGAAAACCCTGACGCTTTGTTTTCAGCTAATTTTCTTTTGGCCACAATAGACACAAGAGCTTGATCTGACTTTCTTAATTCTTCTTTAGCTTCTCTGATCTCTTGATCCAGAATTCGTAACGCTTGATTATCGGCAGCACCTTCAGCGGCTTCATTTACGCCACCTTTAATCGCGGTAAATAGTTTTTTCCAAACACTCATGCTGACACTCCTAAATATTCATCATACAAATCGATAAATGCTTCCACATTGCGATACAAAGTAGCGACTTCAATAACCACACTTTCTTCTTTTGATTGAGAAGACAATGAACCGAATGCAACGTAGTAGTCCTCGCCCGCAATGGTATTAATACCAATGGTCGAGAGTGGGAACATCTTATGCGTTCTCAAAATTACATTATTCAATGCATGCACATCAGATACTGATAACGTAGGAAATAGAATTACCTCGGCAATAATTTGCTCCCCAGCTACGGCGACATAAGCGTCAATACCGTCTTCATTTTTTAACACCAGTGATTCTTCACACGTAGATGAATCGACACTCCAACCTTCATGTTTGCCAAGAATTGAAGTGAGTTCTGATAAAGTCCAAGCCATAATAAGTATTCCAAATTAGAAAATGACACCATTACAATCTCACCTTGGAGAGGTGTTTTCAACTATTAACTTAAACAACGAATAATATTAGACATAATTCATATTAGAAATTGAATTCAATTTAATACCCTCTCTCCACCGAACAACTAATTCACATTTATTTAGTTAGATATAGTATCTATATTAAAGTTCACTATTTGCCATTTACGTTCGCTAACATATTGTTACTCTTTAAATAGCAAAAAGCCTCGCAATGCGAGGCTTTTATATTTATTAACCAAAACAATAATAAAACAGGTTTTGGTTATAATTCTTCTTGTGGTGCTTCTTTCTCACCTTCTGACTCATCCAGCTCAACTGGCGTCAAAAGCATTTCACGTAACTTGCTATCAATCTCTAGGGCAATATTGGTGTGCTCTGCTAGATATTTACCTGCGTTCGCTTTACCTTGACCAATCTTGTCACCATTGTAGCTATACCAAGCACCGGCTTTATCAACCAACTTGTGCTTAACACCTAGGTCAATTAGCTCACCATTACGGTTAAAGCCTTGGCCATAAAGAATTTGAGTTTCAGCTTGCTTAAATGGTGCGGCAATTTTGTTTTTAACCACTTTAATGCGAGTTTCGTTACCCACGATTTCGTCGCCATCTTTAATCGAACCCGTACGACGGATATCAAGACGAACAGAAGCGTAAAACTTAAGCGCGTTACCACCTGTTGTGGTTTCTGGGTTACCAAACATCACACCAATCTTCATACGGATTTGGTTGATGAAGATACACATACAGTTAGACTGCTTTAGGTTACCCGTAAGCTTACGCATGGCTTGAGAAAGCATACGAGCTTGAAGACCCATGTGGCTGTCGCCCATTTCGCCTTCAATTTCAGCTTTTGGCGTTAACGCTGCTACGGAGTCAATAACCATTACGTCGATTGCGCCAGAGCGTGCTAATGCATCACAAATTTCTAGTGCTTGCTCACCAGTATCCGGTTGAGAGACCAAAAGGGCATCGATATCAACACCAAGCTTTTTAGCATAAATCGGGTCAAGGGCATGCTCTGCATCGATAAATGCACATGTTTTACCTACACGCTGCGCGGCTGCAATAAGCTCTAGAGTCAGGGTTGTTTTACCAGAACTTTCAGGCCCGTATACTTCAACGATACGCCCCATAGGTAAACCACCAGCACCCAAAGCGATGTCTAATGAAAGTGAACCGGTAGAAATGGTTTCAACATCCATTGTACGGTTATCACCAAGACGCATAATAGAGCCTTTGCCGAATTGTTTTTCAATTTGGCCAAGCGCCGCGGCTAGTGCCTTTTTCTTGTTGTCATCCATCACTTTCTCCACACAACGTGTTTTTTGATATGCTGCTTATTATACTGTTGATTCATACAGTGTCTATACCTGTATGAAAATAAATTTGTTTGTTCGACTCGCTAAACTAGCGCTTGCAATAAAGCGCGCAACCTACAGAGTTGAAAACTTAGAGCCTGACTGCAAATACTCAATCAAAACACGCAACGAATACACGATTGCTTTTTCTCGCACTTCTGACCTATTGCCACTAAATAACTGCGTAGAAATTTTGCACCAGCCTGATTGATCTGAAAAACCAAAACACACAGTACCGACAGGCTTTTCTTTACTGCCCCCGCCAGGGCCTGCGATACCACTGATTGATACAGCAATGGTTGCATTTGAATGAGTCAGGGCACCTGCTGCCATTTCTTCGACGACTGCCTCACTGACTGCACCGTGAGTCATTAGCGTACTTTCATTGACACCAAGCATCTCCATTTTTGCTTCGTTACTATAGGTAACAAATGCTCGGTCAAACCAAGCCGAACTGCCCGCGATGTCCGTTATCGCCATAGATAGCCCACCACCGGTACAGGATTCAGCGGTGGTCATAACTTGTTTGCTTGCTTGCAAGTATTGTCCCAATTCAAGGCTCAATTCATTTCTTATTTCAATCATGGAAAATCCTCTTTTCAACTTTGCGCGAGCAGGTGATTCACGTATCCTAAGCGCCATAGACAATAAACGAAAGCAGTTACTAAGGTCATCAAAGTGAAAGCAGATCAAAAACACACACCCATGATGCAGCAATACCATAGACTCAAAGCAGAAAACCCCGATATTCTGCTTTTTTATCGTATGGGTGACTTTTACGAGCTATTTTATGATGATGCCAAACGTGCCTCTCAATTACTTGAGATTTCGTTAACTAAACGCGGCTCTTCAGCAGGTGAACCGATACCAATGGCAGGCGTGCCTTTTCATGCCGTTGAAGGCTATCTGGCTAAGCTTGTTCAGCTCGGAGAGTCCATTGCGATTTGTGAGCAAATTGGCGACCCTGCGACCAGTAAAGGCCCAGTAGAACGCCAAGTGGTACGCATCGTAACACCGGGGACGGTTACGGATGAAGCTTTGCTATCAGAGCGTGTTGACAACCTCATTGCCGCTATTTATCACCACAACGATAAGTTTGGCTACGCAACGTTAGATATTACCTCGGGCCGTTTCCAGCTGACCGAACCAGAAACAGAAGAATCGATGGCCGCGGAGCTTCAACGTACAGCGCCAAGAGAACTACTTTTCTCTGAAGATTTTGAGCCTGTTCATTTGATGGCGAACCGAAATGGTAATCGTCGTCGCCCAGTTTGGGAATTCGAACTAGATACCGCTAAACAACAACTAAACCAACAATTCGGAACCAAAGATCTGGTTGGTTTTGGCGTTGAAAATGCCAAGCTTGGTTTATGTGCTGCTGGCTGTTTGATTCAATACGTTAAAGATACTCAGCGTACCGCTCTGCCCCATATTCGCTCATTAACGATTGATCGCCAAGATCACTCAGTGATCTTAGATGCCGCCACTCGACGTAACCTAGAATTAACGCAAAACTTGGCGGGCGGATACGATAATACTCTGGCTGAGGTACTCGATCACACAGCAACCGCAATGGGTAGCCGCATGCTCAAGCGTTGGTTACATCAACCAATGCGTACTTTAGATACCTTAGATCAACGTCTGGATGTGATCACCGAACTAAAAGAGTCCGCTTTATTCGACACACTGCAACCGACCTTGAAGCAAATTGGCGATATTGAGCGGATCTTAGCTCGCCTTGCGCTTCGTTCTGCAAGGCCACGAGATCTTGCGCGTTTACGCCACGCTATGCAGCAATTACCTGAGTTGCATCAAGACCTCGAATCTGCCACTCAGCCGTATTTGAAAAAGCTTCGTCAATTCATCGCACCATCAGACGAGGTTTGCCATTTATTAGAACGAGCGATAAAAGAGAATCCTCCGGTCGTTATTCGGGATGGTGGCGTACTTGCCGAAGGGTACAACGCAGAACTTGATGAATGGCGAGCACTGGCCGAGGGCGCTACCGAGTTTTTAACTAAGCTTGAACAAGAAGAACGCGAACGCCATGGCATAGATACACTAAAAGTAGGTTACAACAACGTGCATGGCTTCTTTATCCAAGTCAGTCGCGGCCAAAGCCACCTTGTACCGCCTCATTATGTGCGCAGACAAACCCTAAAAAATGCTGAACGCTACATCATTCCAGAGCTCAAAGAACACGAAGACAAAGTGCTCAGTTCAAAATCCAAAGCGTTGGCTATTGAAAAACAACTGTGGGAAGAACTGTTCGATCTGTTGCTACCACACCTAGAGCAGCTACAAAATCTCGCCTCTGCGGTTTCACAAATTGATGTATTACAAAACTTGGCAGAAAGGGCTGAAAGTCTAGACTACTGTCGTCCAACGCTAACAGAAGAACCGGGCATACACATTCAAGCCGGTCGCCACCCAGTGGTCGAAAAGGTAATGGATGAACCATTTATCGCAAACCCGATTGAATTGCATCCAAAGCGTAAAATGTTGATTGTTACGGGCCCTAACATGGGTGGTAAATCGACTTACATGCGTCAAACTGCTCTTATTGCACTGATGGCTCACATTGGTTGTTATGTGCCTGCAGAGTCAGCCACCATTGGCTCGATAGATCGCATATTTACGCGTATTGGCGCTTCTGATGATCTCGCCTCTGGCCGCTCAACTTTCATGGTTGAAATGACGGAAACAGCCAATATTCTCCATAACGCCACAGCGAAAAGCTTAGTCTTAATGGATGAGATTGGACGAGGCACCAGCACTTATGATGGCCTTTCTTTGGCTTGGGCAAGTGCAGAATGGCTAGCGAACCAAATTAGTGCCATGACTTTGTTTGCTACGCACTATTTTGAGTTAACCGAGCTGCCTAACCAAATAGCAGGCTTAGCCAATGTTCATCTCGATGCGGTAGAACACGGTGATACCATTGCATTCATGCACGCGGTTCAAGAAGGTGCGGCAAGTAAATCTTACGGCCTGGCCGTTGCAAGCCTTGCTGGTGTACCCAAAACCGTCATTAAAAATGCTCGAGGCAAGCTAACCCAGCTAGAGCAATTAAGCGTCAGTGATAGTTCAATTCCTAGTGAAGTTGATATTGCTAATCAATTGAGCTTGATCCCAGAGCCCAGTGAAGTGGAATTGGCATTAGGCAGCATTAATCCAGACGATCTTAGTCCACGCCAAGCGCTAGAAGCTTTGTATAGACTGAAGAAACTCTTGTAATCAGCGACGACAATTAAGCACAAAAAAAGGCGCTGTAATTTCTTACAGCGCCTTTGTTGATCTTAAGCGATCTTATCTAATCATTTTCTACATTAAAAAGTGATTCCATATTAAGGCCTTGCTTAATCAGGATCTCTCTTAGGCGACGTAAGCCTTCTACTTGAATTTGACGAACGCGTTCACGCGTCAGGTTAATTTCTCGTCCCACCTCTTCCAATGTTGAAGGCTCATAACCCAGCAAACCAAATCGGCGTGCGAGCACTTCTTTTTGCTTTGGATTTAGCTCGTCTAGCCAATCAATGAGTGAAGACTTGATGTCGTCATCTTGGGTGCACACTTCCGGATCAGAATTGTGTATATCAGGGATGATATCCAGTAGTGCTTTTTCGCTTTCACCACCAATCGGTGTATCGACAGAACTCACACGCTCATTGAGACGAAGCATTTTACTGACATCTTCTACAGGTTTATCCAGTTTGTGCGCGATTTCTTCTGCTGTTGGCTCATGATCAAGTTTCTGAGAGAGCTCACGTGCTGTTCGTAAGTAGATGTTTAGTTCTTTCACAACATGAATAGGTAAACGAATGGTGCGAGTTTGGTTCATCAACGCACGTTCAATCGTTTGGCGAATCCACCAAGTTGCGTAAGTAGAGAAACGGAAACCACGTTCAGGATCGAACTTTTCAACCGCACGGATCAACCCGAGGTTACCTTCTTCAATCAGATCCAAGAGCGCCAAACCACGATTGCCGTAACGGCGAGATATTTTAACAACCAAACGTAAATTACTTTCGATCATACGTTTGCGAGCTGCTTCGTCACCACGCAGGGCACGACGAGCATATAGAACTTCTTCTTCGGCGGTTAGGAGCGGTGAAAAACCAATTTCTCCAAGATATAGTTGAGTGGCATCTAAGCTTTTTGCTGTTACTTCAAATTCTTCTTTTTGCTTAGGTGTGCTTTTTGGCTTCGAAGCTGCTTTTACAGGTGATTGTTCCTTCTCAACTGCATTAATATCAAACGATTCTTCGGCTTTTACTGCATTGCTGATACTCATAGTGCCTCCCCCTGGCGAGTTAGCAAGACATTACTACTTAATATGTCGCTATCAATGTCGCTTTCTTTGATTATTAAGGTAAGTAGCGATTTGGATTCACCGACTTTCCTTGGTATCGGATTTCGAAATGTAAACGGACTCCATTTGCACCAGAACTTCCCATGGTCGCAATTTTTTGCCCAGCTTTAACACTCTGTCCTTCTTTTACTAGCAATCGTTCATTATGTGCATATGCGCTTAAGTAACTGTCGTTATGTTTTACGATAACTAGGTTCCCATAACCTCTAAGAGCATTGCCTGAATAAACGACTGTTCCGTTAGCAGTAGATACGATTGATTGGCCACGCTGACCTGCAATGTCGATCCCTTTATTGCCCTGATCTCCTGCTGAGAACCCTTTAATGATTCGACCTTTAGTTGGCCATAACCATTTAGAAACTTTAGTATTTTTTGTTATTGTCTTTGGTTCAGATTTTGCAACATTCTGTTTACCTTTAACTTCAACATACTCCTTTGATTTCGATTGATCAACCGCTTTTGTCGATTCTTTTTTGGCCGTTTTTTGAGTTGCATTAGCAACCCCTGATGCTTTCTGGGCTGACGAAGGTTTAGAATTTTTACTCGAATCTAAACTTTTTGTTGAAGTGGAGGATGCGCTAGCCGTTGCAGTTGCAGACGCTGTGGTCGCAGATGAGGTCGTTTTCGCTTTAGTAGCCGCAGCTTTTGTTTTAGTCGCCGAAATGGTAGAAACTGGAGCTGGGGAGCTTCCAGAATCACCGTAACTTGGTGCCACGTAAGATGGTGTCCACAAGCGAAGCTTCTGACCAGGGTGAATTGTGTACGGCGCTTTTAGGCGATTATAAGAAATGATTTTTTTTACATCTTTGCCGGTCATGTAGGCAATAAAGTAAAGGGTGTCACCTTTTTCAACTTCATAAAAACTGCCGTGATAACTGCCTTTATCAACAGTATCGTATCCTTTCTTATTCAAGTTTGTCACAGGCGCAGGGGTATGCGCTGCACACCCAGACAGCACCACAATGGCAGCACATTGAACAAAAACAGTTTTTAGCTTAAGTGACACAACCAATCCTTTACGCAAGATCACCCGCAACCAATGGAACAAAACGTACCATCTCGATGACACTCGATTCAAAATGATCTCCGACCCTTTGAATCTTCATCAGTGCCTGTTGATCTTCACCAACAGGAATAACAAGTCGCCCACCATCACTCAATTGATTAAGGAGAGCATCCGGTATTGACGCCGCAGCCGCTGTTACAATAATGGCATCAAACGGAGCCTTCGCTTCCCAACCCTGCCATCCATCACCGTGTTTAGTGGATACGTTATAAATATCAAGTTGCTTTAAGCGACGTTTAGCGTCCCATTGCAACGACTTAATACGCTCAATAGAATATACATGTTCCACCAACTGAGCGAGCACAGCCGTCTGGTAGCCCGACCCAGTTCCAACTTCTAAAACTTTACTTTGAACGGTCAGATCAAGCAATTCAGTCATTTTACCGACAATATAAGGCTGAGAAATCGTCTGTCCCGCACCAATTGGCAACGCGTTATTGTCGTATGCCTGATGCATCATTGCTTCAGAAAGAAACCGTTCTCGAGGCAATTGACGAATCGCCTCAAGTACATTCTGATCACGAATGCCACTTTCAACTAGAAAGTTAATCAACTTTTCAGCTTGTGGGTTATGTATCACAGCTCACCTTCAATCCATTTCTTCATAACAGGCAACGATTCATGAGCCGTTAAGTCTACCAAAATAGGGGTAATCGAGACATGACCGGCTTCTATCGCATGAAAATCAGTCCCTTGCCCTGCATCTTGACGAGGCCCTGGAGGCCCTAACCAATATATATCATGACCACGAGGGTCTTGATGCTTGATCATATCGGTTGCGTGATGACGGGCTCCTAATCGAGTAACCGATGTACCTTTTAATGCTTCATACGGCACATCTGGAACATTCACGTTAATCAGGCGATTGGTTGGAATGGGAGATTGACGATGCTTTTCGATCAAATTACGAACGACAACCGCAGCGGTATCAAAATTCGTTTGTCCAACTAATGACACCGCAATGGATGGGACACCTAAAAAGTGCCCTTCCATCGCGGCAGCTACTGTACCGGAATACAAAACATCGTCACCTAAGTTGGCACCATGGTTTATTCCAGAAACAACAAGGTCAGGAGCTTGGCCTTTAAGTAATTCATTAAGCGCGTAGTGAACGCAATCTGTCGGGGTTCCTTGAACTGAAAAAATGTTATCTTCAAGTTCAATAATACGTAACGGATTATCCAGCGATAATGAATTTGATGCACCTGAACGGTTTCGATCAGGCGCGACGATGATGATCTCAGCGATATCCGATAGATGTTTGGCCAACGTCTTAATACCAAGCGCATGCACCCCATCATCATTACTCAATAAAATCTTCATGCTCATGATTCCTTAATTATCGTAGTGACGCTCAACTTCAATCTCTTCAACTAGCTCGCGAACAATCGCGGTAGCAAAACAACCTGATGACAACGAAAATGTTAACGTGACTTCATCGCCATTAGCCGTCCAGTTGAAGTCTTGAGGTTTTAAACTGATGTCTCGGCGCTCATGACGCATACGATTACCACGAATCAACGCCATTAGATCAGGCTCGCTATCCACAACGGCTTGCTCTATCGCCAATGCTGCCAACTGCGTTGGTAAGGCGTTATCTCCAGCCAGTGCGGCCGTTAGCTGACCTTCACCGTTAGTGATTAGAGATTGGATTGCATCAAGGTTAGATTCATCAATTGCCGTCAGTTGACCGTTTTCTTTTACTAAGTCACCAGGAAGTAATTGATCGAATGCTTTTGCTTCAATACGAGCAGACAAGATATGGTTAAAAATCCAAGAACGAGCGGCCGAAAGATACAAGCTGCGTTTGTTTTGGTTACGCGTGCGGACATTTTCACGCCCCCAACGCCGTGCTTCCGACACGTTGTTGCCCTCGTTACCAAATCGTTGCGCACCGAAGTAGTTGGGTACACCTTGCAATTTGATCTGTTCAAGTCGTGCAAGCACACTGTCAATGTCCGTCACTTCTGATAACGTCACTTCGAACTCATTACCAATAAGATCCCCTGGACGAAGTTTCTTATTGTGACGATCTGTTGCCAGAATCTTAATTGATGGATATTGCTGTAAAAACGCAGTGAAGTCTGGCATCTCGCCTTTTGGCAAGTGCACACTCAACCATTGTTCAGTCACAGCATGGCGATCTTTTAAACCAGCCCAACTTACGTCTTTTGATTTCACATCACACGCTTTCGCCAGCTCATTTGCTACAAAACTGGTATTTTCACCGGTCTTTTGGATGCGCACCATTAAATGCTCACCACTGCCTGTAAACTCAAAACCTAAATCTTCTTTAACCACAAAATGTTCAGGTTTTGCTTTCAGTTTTGCACGTGCGGTCGGCTTACCCAATTGATAAGCAAATGGAGCTAAAATATCAGTCATGGTGTTACTTCTTAGTTATGAGTACAACCGCTTCACAAGCGATGCCTTCTTTACGGCCAGTAAAGCCCAGTTTTTCAGTGGTTGTTGCTTTGACATTGACGTTGCCAAGATCGGTTTCTAAATCTTGTGCAATACACTGACACATCGCTTCGATATGTGGTGCCATCTTTGGTGCTTGCGCCATTATGGTGACATCTGCGTTACCAATGATATAACCTTTTTCTTTCACAAAGCGATAAACCTCTCTTAAGAGAGCACGGCTATCTGCGCCCTTCCATTTATCGTCAGTATCTGGGAAATGGCGGCCAATATCGCCTTCGGCTATTGCGCCTAGCAGTGCATCAGATAGTGCGTGCAATGCGACATCACCATCAGAGTGAGCAATTAAACCTTGCTCATAAGGAATAGCGACACCACCAATAATAACCGGTCCTTCGCCACCAAATTTGTGTACATCAAAGCCGTGTCCAATACGAATCATGGTCATTCCTTATTAAGATTTTTCTGTAAATAGAACTCAGCTAAGGCCAAATCTTCAGGCTGAGTTACTTTAATATTGTCGGCTCTTCCGCTAACCAACAATGGGGATAATCCAATCCACTCCATTGCTGATGCTTCGTCCGTAATGGTAACACCTTGCTCCAACGCGGAACTTAGCGCCTGTTTCAGTGCAGCTCGGCGGAACATTTGAGGGGTAAGTGCATGCCATAAGTCGGCACGTTCCACCGTTTCACCTATTTGTTTGTTCCCATTGCCACGCTTCATGGTATCTCGTACCGGAGACGCCAAAATGCCACCCACTTCGTGAGTCAAGCAGCTTGAAATCAGCTTATCGATGTCATCTACTGCAAGGCATGGCCTCGCAGCATCATGCACCATTACCCATTGATACTCCGAGTGGTAGGTATCAAGATAATTTAAGCCAGAAAGAACGGAATCCGCTCGCTCACTGCCGCCTGCTACTCTTACGACCCTTGCATCACTGGCCATCGGTAGTTCGGCAAAATACGGGTCATCATCACCGACTGCGATAACAATTTTGTCCATACGCGGGTGCTGCAATAAACACGCGATGGTGTGTTCTAAAATGGTAACGCCATGAAGGGTCAAATACTGCTTCGGCACAGACGCTTGCATCCGGCTACCCACGCCAGCGGCAGGCACAATCACAGCGATTCTTTCTTGATTTATGGTGTTATCTAACATGGATATTGGGCACTATTCGGAGGTTATTTGGACGGCGCATCGTCGCCGATTATACGGTAAAAGGTTTCATCCTCTTTCACCATACCAAGCTGGTGACGGGCTCTCTCTTCAATAGCATCGAGTCCTTGACGTAAGTCGTCAATCTCTGCGTACATTTCATCGTTACGCTGCTTAAGTTTCGCGTTTACGCCTTCTTGGATCACGATATCCCCTTGAACCTTGGCTAAATCAGCCTCGCCGTTTTTACCAAACCACACATTGTATTGCAGTATTGCCACCAGCGTTAAAAGTCCAAAAGCAAAAACTCGCATGTATGCTCACCAAGAAAAAAATAATAACCGCATATATACCATATTCAGACGGTTAGGGCGAAAAGAAAGCATTCGCAGGGCTCACTAAAGTACAGGTAAAAAAATGCCCCGCACTAGGCGGGGCATTCAAAGCTTTATGCTAAGTCTAATTCAATTAAGAATTAAGCTTGGCCTTTAACTTCTTTAAGACCGTTGAAAGGTGCGCGCTCACCTAGAGCTTCTTCGATGCGAAGAAGTTGGTTGTACTTAGCAACACGGTCAGAACGGCTCATAGAACCCGTTTTGATTTGACCTGCAGCAGTACCAACCGCTAGATCAGCGATAGTTGCATCTTCAGTTTCGCCAGAACGGTGAGAGATAACTGCAGTGAAGCCAGCGTCTTTAGCCATCTTGATTGCAGCTAGAGTCTCTGTAAGTGAACCGATTTGGTTGAACTTGATAAGGATCGAGTTAGTAATACCTTCAGAGATACCACGAGCAAGAATCTTAGTGTTTGTAACGAATAGATCGTCACCAACTAGTTGAAGCTTGTCACCTAGCAGTTCAGTTTGGTGCTTGAAGCCAGCCCAATCTGATTCGTCAAGACCGTCTTCGATAGATACGATTGGGTATTGGTTAGCAAGGTCTTGAAGGTAGAAGTTAAATTCTTCAGAAGTGAAGATTTTGCCTTCGCCTTTCATGTTGTACTTGCCAGTTTCTTTGTCGTAAAACTCAGAAGCAGCACAGTCCATAGCAAGAGTGATGTCTTTGCCTAGCTCGTAACCAGCAGCTTCTACTGCTTCTTTGATTGCAGCTAGTGCAGCAGCGTTAGACTCAAGGTTAGGAGCGAAGCCACCTTCATCACCAACTGCAGTGCTTAGGCCTTTCGCCTTAAGAACTTTAGCTAGGTTGTGGAATACTTCAGCGCCGATACGTAGAGCTTCTTTAAGCGTTTTCGCGCCAACTGGCTGAATCATGAACTCTTGGATGTCAACGTTGTTATCAGCGTGCTCGCCACCGTTGATGATGTTCATCATTGGAAGAGGCATAGAGAACTGACCAGCAGTACCGTTTAGCTCAGCAATGTGCTCGAATAAAGGCATGCCTTTAGCCGCTGCAGCTGCTTTAGCATTCGCTAGAGAAACAGCAAGGATTGCGTTAGCACCGAACTTAGATTTGTTTTCAGTACCATCTAGGTCGATCATCACTTGGTCAACGTCAGCTTGTGCTTTCGCATCTTTACCAGCTAGTGCTTCAGCGATTGGGCCGTTTACAGCTTCA
This sequence comes from Vibrio tapetis subsp. tapetis, assembly GCF_900233005.1. Lineage (NCBI taxonomy): Bacteria > Pseudomonadati > Pseudomonadota > Gammaproteobacteria > Vibrionales > Vibrionaceae > Vibrio > Vibrio tapetis. Next base: position 86,236 of record NZ_LT960611.1, on the reverse strand, counting down.
ATTGCTTTAAGAACACCTTTACCTAGGAAACGTGATTTGTCGCCGTCACGTAGCTCAAGAGCTTCACGTGAACCAGTAGATGCGCCAGAAGGAGCAGCTGCCATACCGACGAAACCGCCTTCTAGGTGAACTTCAGCTTCTACAGTTGGGTTACCACGTGAATCGATGATTTCGCGACCTAGAACTTTAACGATCTTAGACATTAATGTTTCCTCTCGTTGAATTTAAATGTCAAAACTAAAGGGGCTGCTCTACCTTGAACAGCGCCCATATCCTTTTACTTAATCTTGCTCGCCTTTCTGGTATTCACCAGCAGCTTTAACGAATCCTGAGAACAATGGGTGTCCGTCACGAGGAGTCGAAGTAAATTCTGGGTGGAATTGCGCTGCGACAAACCATGGGTGAGCAGGGTTTTCGATAACTTCTACAAGTTTTTTATCCGCTGACAAACCAGACACTTTAAGGCCTGCTTTCTCTAGTTTCGGACGAAGTACGTTGTTGACTTCATAACGGTGGCGATGACGTTCATGGATCGTCGTGCTGCCGTATAGTTCATGTGCTTTAGTCCCTTTCTCTAGGTGACAAAGCTGTGAACCAAGACGCATAGTACCACCTAAATCTGATGTTTCGGTACGTTCTTCAACTTTACCTTCACCGTCGATCCATTCAGTGATTAAACCAACCACTGGGTACTTCGAGTCTTTATTAAATTCTGTTGAATGCGCATCTTTCATGCCAACGACATTACGTGCGTATTCAATTAGCGCTACTTGCATGCCTAAACAAATACCTAAGTATGGTACTTTGTTTTCACGTGCAAATTTAGCCGCAAGGATCTTGCCTTCTACACCACGGTCGCCAAAGCCACCTGGTACTAGAATCGCATCCAAACCTGCAAGCATTTCGTCGCCTTTAGACTCTACATCTTGTGAATCTACATATTTTATTGTGACGCTAAGACGATTTTTCAAGCCTGCATGTTTTAATGCTTCGTTAACTGACTTATATGCATCTGGTAACTCGATGTATTTACCGACCATACCAATGGTCACTTCGCCCGTTGGGTTAGCTTCTTCGTAAATAACTTGTTCCCACTCTGATAGGTCCGCTTCAGGAGCATCAATACCAAAACGTTGACAAACTAGGTCATCAATACCTTGTGCTTTAATCAATTGAGGGATTTTGTAGATAGAATCTACATCCTTCATTGAGATAACGGCTTTTTCTTGAACATTACAGAAAAGAGCAATCTTCTTACGCTCGTTCGCAGGGATAACACGATCACTACGACAAACTAAGATATCTGGTTGGATACCGATAGAGAGCAATTCTTTAACTGAGTGCTGAGTCGGTTTGGTTTTCACTTCACCTGCGGCTGCTAGGTAAGGAACCAAAGTAAGGTGCATGAACATTGCGCGTTCACGGCCTAATTCAACTGCTAGCTGACGAATCGCTTCCATAAATGGCAGAGACTCGATATCACCAACCGTGCCACCAACTTCAACGAGAGCAACATCATGGCCTTCAGCGCCAGAAATCACACGTTCTTTGATTGAGTTAGTAATGTGTGGGATAACCTGAATAGTTGCACCAAGGTAATCACCACGACGTTCGTTACGTAGAACGTCAGCATAAACACGACCTGCAGTGAAGTTGTTACGCTTAGTCATCTTGGTACGAATAAAACGTTCGTAGTGACCAAGGTCAAGGTCTGTTTCAGCGCCATCTTCCGTGACGAACACCTCACCATGTTGAGTTGGGCTCATTGTGCCTGGGTCAACGTTGATGTAAGGATCAAGCTTCATCATGGTAACTTTAAGACCACGAGCTTCTAAAATGGCTGCTAGCGATGCCGCTGCAATACCTTTACCTAGAGAGGATACAACCCCGCCAGTAACAAAAATATAATTTGTCGTCATGTTTAACCTGAAATTGGTTGAATGAGGGAAATAGATTACTTCTGGACGGGATGTGAATATACCAGAAGCCCCTTATCGCCACAACGTGAAATCTATCACACTGTGATCTTTTATTTTTTGCTTCAAATCAAATCTAGCGACTCAAATCATTCTAATTGAAAATGAATTGAGTCACTATTAACTCGTTTCAATCCTAAGTTGTTGATAGTTTAATTTTTAGCTCGTTCTTGCCGCTTAACTTCATTCCACATTTCGTCTAGCTCATTAAGATCAAAGTCTGTTAACTGCTTACTTTGCAATCTGACCTGATCTTCGATGCCATTAAACCTTCGCGTAAATTTAATATTCGCTTTATTTAAGGCTGACTCAGGGTTTTTACCCAAATGTCTGGCTAAATTCACCGTGGCAAAAAGTAAATCACCCAACTCCGCTTCAATATTCTCTTCATTGGGTGTGACTTGAAGTGCTTCTTCGACCACTTCATCGATTTCTTCTTTTACTTTATCCACTACAGGTCCCAAGGCCGCCCAATCAAAGCCATATTTTGCGACTTTTTTCTGGATCTTGTTGGCTTTGCTGAGTGCAGGCAGCGAGCTTGGAATTGAGTCTAGAACACTTTTATCCGTTTTTCCTTGCCGTTTTTTTTCATTAATTTTTTCTTTTTCCCAGTTGGCATTAATTTCTTCATCATTCTCAAATTTGATATCAGAAAAAACATGCGGATGACGACGTGTCAGCTTTTCATTGAGCCCAGAAACCACATCATCAAAGGTAAATAGCCCCTGCTCTTTCGCCATTTGACTGTAGAAGATCACTTGAAAGAGTAAATCTCCTAGCTCTTCTTGTAGATTAGGCCAATCACGATTGTGAATTGCATCGACCACTTCATACGTTTCTTCAATCGTGTGCGGAACGATGCTGTCGAACGTTTGTTGTTTATCCCACGGGCACCCTTTTTCATCGTCACGTAGGGTGGCCATTATAGAAAGAAGCGTTTCGATATTGTTTTTCATAATACTCTCTAACAAAACGCCGCCATTGAGGCGGCGATATTAAATAATCATCACGGATGCGGATTAACGGCTTACGCTAGGCTGGTTATCCCAATCGATTGACTGACATAACGTCCTTAACTTGTTCAAGTCGTGTAATCAATCTAGAGAGCACCTCAACATTGGTCACTTCTAAGTTGAAATCCATCACCGACATCTGACGCTTGTAATCAATGCGACTATTCATGCTCGATACTTTCACTTTTTCACTGGTGAACAAGGCGGTAATGTCTTTAAGTAAGCCATTACGTTCTAATGCTTCAACTCTGAGTGTCAAAATATAAGAACCAACAAAACCACTGCCCCAAACGGTATCAATGATACGTTCTGGCGCGTGCAAATTCAGTTCGCTAAGCTGCTCACAGTCACTACGGTGGACTGAAATACCACGACCTTGAGTGATATAGCCCTTGATTGGGTCGCCGGGGATCGGCTGGCAACAACGAGCAAGGTGCGTCATCAGATTATCAACCCCTTCTACCACAACCGCATCTTTACGAGGTCGACTTTGTACGGCAGGTTTGTCTTGTGATTCTTGCAGCTTCTCTAGCGCTTGCTTATCTTCTTCTTCGGCAGTTGGTTTATTAACTAAGGCGTTAATATGGTTAACCACTTGGTTAATTCTTAAATCACCACTGCCAATGCCTGCGAACAGCTCATCGGGCGTATTAACGTTAAATCGCTTGAGAGCATACTGCTCAGCATCTTTAAACGTCGCCCCAATCTTCGCTAATTCTACTTCTAGAATATCTCGCCCTGCCTCGAGGTTTTTCTCTCGGCTTTGCGCTCTAAACCATGCGTTAATTTTTGCGCGTGCGCGGCCGGAATGAACAAACCCAAGTGATGGATTTAACCAATCACGAGAAGGGTTAGGCTCTTTTTGGGTGATAATTTCAACTTGATCGCCCATGGCCAATTTATGGGTAAACGGAACGATTCTTCCTGCGACTTTGGTACCAATACAACGGTGGCCAACCATTGAATGAATATGGTAGGCAAAATCGAGCGGCGTTGCGCCCATCGGTAAATCAACGACATCGCCACGCGGGGTAAAGGCATACACACGGTCATCAAATACTTGGCTGCGCAGCTCATCAAGCATTTCGCCTGAGTCTGACATTTCTTCTTGCCAATCAAGTAACTTACGTAGCCAGGTAATTTTTTCATCGTAGCCAGAACGAGCCGTTGAGGCACCTTCTTTATACTTCCAGTGCGCAGCAACTCCAAGTTCAGACTCTTCATGCATCTGCTTGGTACGAATTTGGATCTCTATGGTTTTTCCTTCCGGCCCAAGGATCACCGTATGTATCGACTGATAGCCGTTCGGTTTTGGGTTCGCTACATAGTCATCAAATTCGCTTGGTAAATGCTTGTACTTAGTATGTACCACACCTAAAGCGGCATAACAGTCTTGCAATTGGTCGGCAATAATACGTACAGCTCGAACATCAAAAAGCTCATCGAATGCGAGGCTCTTCTTCTGCATTTTTCGCCAGATGCTGTAAATGTGCTTAGGCCTGCCGCTCACTTCAGCATTGATACTGAAGGTGTCCATTTCTGAAGAGAGGTCGGTGACGAAGTCTTCAATGTACTGCTCGCGAACAATACGGCGCTCTGACAGCTGTTTGGCTATTTGCTTATAAGTCGAAGATTGTTGATAGCGAAAGGCGTAATCTTCAATCTCCCACTTAAGTTGGCCTATGCCTAAACGATTAGCCAAAGGCGCGTAAATGTTAGCGCATTCTTTTGCCGCCGCTTGGCGCACTTCATCACTTTCATCTTTCACTTCACGCAGGTTACAAATACGCTCAGCCAGTTTAATAACGACACAGCGGAAGTCATCAACCATCGCCAACAACATGCGACGCACATTATCGACTTGAGAAGAGGCTCCCGAGCCGTCTAGTGTTGCGTTGAGTTGGCCGATCGCCGCCATTTCCTCGACACCATCAATCATTTTAACGATTTCACTGCCATGCTTCTCAGCGAGCAGTTCTCGGTCGTAAACCTTGGCAATAACTAAAGGAAATAACTGCGCAGCGATCAGTGTCGGCTTATCCATGGATAACGTAGTGAGAATCTCGATCATTTCTCGACCACGCCACAATAGCAGCTCAGCATCTTCATGCCCCTCTAGCAGCAATTCACACTGCTGGTAGACATCCACTAATTTACGGCTGGTTTTGCTGTCTTGATTTAAGCTGACAACCCAGTTTTCTAACTCAAACTCTGTATCTGTAGTTAAGTGCGCGCTGCGTACTGCGACCATGTTTCTTTCCTAGTTTCTAGCAACAGACTAATAGACCACTCCGGGCCTTATGGTTCCCTTATTTTACGGGATTTTTTATTTTTCAAACAGTGCCATGCTCTCTAAATGACTGGTATGAGGAAACATATCCAACATCGCGAGTTTTTTTAGCGTATAGCCTTGTTGTAAAAGGCTATGACTGTCGCGAGCAAGGGTAGCAGGATTGCACGAGACATACACCACGGCTTTGGCGCCCAGTGATGAAATCTGTTCAACAATACCTGCAGCTCCACCTCTGGCAGGATCAAGCAAGACTTTATCGAATTGACTTTGAGCCCATACAGATTGAGTCATGTCTTGCTCTAAATCCGCTTGATAAAAATGTGCATTTTCAATCTGATTTAACTGGGCATTGTGAGTGGCACGTTGCACCATTTCATCAATCCCTTCAACACCGACCACTTCTTTGCTTTGTTTTGCCAAAGGTAAGCTAAAGTTGCCAATACCACAAAACAGATCCAACACACGTTCATTTTCTTTCGCATCTAACCAATTAAGCGCTTGCTCAACCATGGATTGGTTCACCACTTGATTAACTTGTACGAAGTTATTAGGCGCAAAGGACAAGGGTAACCCGACTTCTTGATAATACGGTTCTTCACCACAAATACGATCCAACTGCCCCGCCTCTGGCATCAAATACAATGTTAATGCGTGCTGCTCGGCGAAATCGACTAAAGATTGATGCTCTTGCGCTTTCAACTCAGCTAAATGTCGTAATACAAGCACCACACCGTTATCTGCCAACACCAACTCAAGGTGACCAAGCTTATCGATCGGCTTAAAGCCACTTAATAACTTTTCTAGCTTAGGAAGCAACACGTTTAACTCTGGAGCTAGCACCATGCAATCGGTTACCGTCACAATCTGCTTGCTCATTTTTTGCCTAAAGCCAAACTTAAATTGATGGGTTTTCTTATCTCGCTGCATACTGATACGAGCGCGACGACGGTAGCCTTGCGCTTGAGAAATAATCGAATCCGTTAAGGTAATCGACTCTCCTGCAAACTTACCCATCAACTGAGTGAGCGCTTGCTGTTTGTTTTCCACCTGCGCCTCGTGAGCAAGGTGTTGCATGTTACAGCCACCGCATTCGTTGTAATAACGACAAGGAGCCTCAACGCGCTGTGCGCTGGCTGTTTTCATTTTAATGAGCTTGGCTTTAGCGTATTTACTTTTTTGCTCAGTAAATTGAACAACCACCTCTTCACCAGGCAAAACACCTTCGATAAATACCGGTTTTTTATTAACAAAAGCCATCCCTGCGCCGTGATGATCCAGCTTTGTTACTGTAACCTGTTGGTGTTTTGTATCAATTTTTGTATTTTTAGTCGGCTTATAGAAGCGGGCCATAGTTATTTGCCTATTTGCTCAAGTGCTTTTCAGTGTATTTGTCTATGGTATCGGTGTTTTCTCCGATAGAGTCACTATTTGACACCAGAGAGATTGTCGAATAATACAGACTTTATTAAGCTAGCTGCTTATTTCTATGATTATACTTGTCTGTACGAGTATTTTCCCATATCCAGACAGTAATGAGAACATGACCCGATACGGCTTAAGAGCGCGCGTGATCACTTTAACTTTAGCGCCGACCCTAATTATTGGTCTGCTGCTGAGTGCCTTCTTCACTTCAAATCGCTATAACGACCTAGAAAATCAGCTGATTTCAACCGGCCAAAGCATTATAGAGCCTTTAGCTATTGCTAGTGAATATGGCATGACTCAACAAAGTAGAGAGGCTGTCCGCCGCCTAATTAGTTATGCTCACCGTAAGAATTCTCAGATCGTACGTAGCATTGCTGTGTTTGACACCAATCACGAGCTATTTGTCACCTCTAACTTCCATCCTAATTTTGCGTCATTGACCTTCGATAAAACACGGCCTATTCCGCTGCTCAGTACGATAGAGTTGATCGACACCGATTTAATCATTCGAACCCCCATTCTAGCAGAAGGTCAGTTTTCCTCACCACAAAGAGGTAAAACAGAGCTCAATCAGGCGTTAGGGTATATTGCTATCGAGCTGGATCTCTCCGCCTTACGCCTTCAACAGTACCAAGAAATCTTTGCTGCGCTGCTGGTATTGATTTTAGGCCTTGGTTTGTCCGGTTTATTCGCCTATCGGCTGATGCAAGATGTCACACTGCCAATCACACACATGAAAAACATGGTGGATCGAATTCGCCGTGGTCATTTGGATGTACGTATTGAAGGCAAAATGCATGGAGAACTCGATGCGTTAAAAAATGGCATCAACGCAATGGCCATGTCATTGTCTGAATACCATGTTGAAATGCAACACAGTATCGACCAAGCCACATCCGATTTACGTGAAACCCTAGAACAACTAGAAATACAAAACGTTGAATTGGATATTGCGAAGAAACGAGCTCAAGAAGCGGCACGAGTGAAATCTGAGTTCTTAGCCAACATGTCCCATGAACTGCGAACCCCACTAAATGGTGTCATTGGCTTTACACGTCAGATGCTCAAAACTCGCCTCTCTCCTAGCCAAGAGGATTACTTGGTTACCATCGAGCGCTCAGCCAATAACTTGCTCAGCATCATCAACGACATCTTAGACTTCTCCAAGCTTGAAGCAGGTAAGCTAGCACTTGAAAACATTCCATTTGAGTTCCAAGAGTGCCTGGAAGAAGTGGCCGCATTGCAAGCGACAGGCGCACATGAAAAAGGCTTAGAGCTGACTTTAAAGGTCGACCCTAAAGTACCGGCTGGCGTAGTCGGCGATCCCCTACGTATTCAACAGATTCTAACCAACTTAGTTGGCAACTCCATCAAGTTTACTGAACGCGGCAACATCGACATTAGTGTTGAACTTCGTTCGCAGAAAGACGACATCATTGAATTACAGTTTATGGTTAGAGATACCGGCATTGGTATCTCTGAACGCCAGCAGTCTCAGCTTTTCCAAGCCTTTAGCCAAGCCGATGCCAGTATTTCCCGCCGCTATGGTGGTACAGGCCTTGGTCTTGTCATTACTCAGAAACTGGTCGGGCAAATGGGGGGCGAAATCAGCTTAACCAGCCGATTGCATCAAGGTTCTACGTTCTGGTTTACGCTTCGCTTGGCAGCTAGCGACCTACCGATGACACACGATATCGATCTAAGCCAGTTCCAACAAAAACGTTTACTGCTGGTTGAACCAAACATGCAGGCCGCATCTGTCATTCAACAACAATTGAGCCAGCAAGGCTTTATCGTTAACTATCGTTCAAGTATGCCAGAGAACATTGAAGCTCATGACTATGCTTTGCTTAACCTATCACCCAATCAAAAATACGATAGTAATACCATTGATAAGTGGTTAAAACAGGCTCAAAGCATCGCGCCACAAGTCGTGGTGGGCTTACCAAGTAACGAACTGGCGCTTGCTGAACATTTAGTCGCCAACAACAGCGTTCAGTGCATCACTAAGCCAATTTCTCGCCGTAAATTACTCAATAGCTTAGCGAAAGATCAACCCGATGCCATTATGTATGAACCGGCTATCGAGCCAACATCGACTCGACTGCCACTTAAAATCATGGCGGTTGATGACAACCGAGCTAACCTAAAGTTAATTTCGGCGCTGCTGTCCGAGCGTGTTGAAGAGGTCGTTACATGCTCCAATGGTGAAGAAGCCGTTCAAGCGGCATTGGAACAAAGCTTTGATATGATCTTGATGGACATTCAAATGCCGAAAATGGATGGGGTCACAGCCTGCCAAGAAATTAAAAAAATAGCGTTGAATTCGCACACTCCCATCATAGCAGTCACCGCTCACGCTATGGTTGGAGAGCGTGACCGATTACTCAAAGCTGGCATGGATGATTACCTGACTAAGCCAATTGAAGAACACATTTTACAGCAAGTTTTGGTGCACTGGAGCCCACAAATTATCGAGCATCAAGTGGACCGAGTTGACCTATCAACGGTGACGGATGTTCCCGTTACACTAGAAGCTCCTACCGATGTGATCATCGACTGGCAGCAAGCTTTAAAGCAAGCAGCCAACAAAGAAGATCTCGCGAAAGAAATGCTGCAGATGCTGGTCGAGTATATTCAAGAGGTCGAAGTATTTGTTGAACAAGTCTTAAACACAGAGCAAAGCGATAACGATCAATTGATCCACCATATTCACAAGCTACATGGTAGCTGCTCCTACAGCGGCGTCCCTAGATTAAAGCAATTATGTGCGGTTATTGAAAAATCACTTCGTTCTGGCGATTCAATAGAGAATGTAGAACCTGAACTGTTCGAACTTCAAGACGAGATGGAAAAGGTCATGGCAAGTGCCAAGCCATACCTAGAATAACCCAATTAATTGATGAATTTTAGCTCGGTAACGAAAGCCCCAATAAGTAACAACTAAACCCCTAAAAAGAAAAGCCCGCTGATATTAATATCAACGGGCTTTTTAACGTTTGGCTTTAACTACTTATTCACTAGCTTTCAATGATCACAGTCGCAACAGAGTAATGACGCTCATCAGAAATGGAAAGATGATAGCCCTTAGCCCCCATCGCTAGTGCCAATTCTTGAGCCTTGTTCTGTAAGACCAAACAAGGCTTGCCTTTATCATCATTTGAAACGACAAAGTCATGAAATGTCACACCGCTAGCAATGCCAGTCCCCAAAGCCTTAGAGGCGGCTTCTTTAGCGGCAAATCGTTTCGCTAAAAATCGCCCTTGTTGCTTAAGTTGACTGAACTGTTCATATTCCGAATCGGTTAAAATACGTTTCGCAAATGCGTCGCCGCTTCTTGCTAATGCCTTCTCGACCCGTTCAATTTCAGCGATGTCAGTACCTAGCCCCAAAATTGCCATTAGCGACGAGCTTGTTCCAGAACCGCTTTCATATCTGCTACGGCTTTTCCTAATCCATCAAACATTGAACGGACAATAATTGAGTGGCCAATGTTAAGTTCAAAGATTTCAGGTAAAGCAGCAATCGGCGCCGCGTTATGATAAGTCAAACCATGGCCAGCATTCACTTTGATACCCAAGCTATCTGCATAGCTTGCGCCAGCCGCAATTTTTTTCAGTTCATCATTTTGGTCGACTTCATTTTCAGCATCCGCATACTGGCCGGTATGAAGTTCAATATAAGGAGCACCACACGCTTTTGACGCATCAATTTGCGCGCGGTCTGCATCAATAAACAAGGACACATTGATGCCAGCAGCCGTCAGTTTTTCTGTCGCGGCTTTGATCTTGTCGAGTTGACCGACGACATCTAAGCCACCTTCTGTTGTTAGCTCTTCACGCTTTTCAGGCACCAAACAAACAAACTCAGGCTGGGTTTTAAGAGCAATCTCGACCATTTCATCGGTAACGGCCATTTCTAAGTTCATACGGGTCTGTATGGTTTCTTTTAGAATGCGCACATCGCGATCAGTAATATGACGACGGTCTTCACGTAAATGAATGGTAATGCCGTCCGCGCCTGCACGTTCTGCAACTTCCGCTGCATGGACAGGATCTGGGTATTTAGTGCCGCGTGCATTTCGCAATGTGGCTACGTGATCAATATTGACGCCTAAAAGGATTGAGCTCATTTTCCAATACTCCGTGCTCGTAGAACTGGGATAAACAGTTCTCGACTTTTTAATGGTTTACCGCCTAAAAACGGCTTTAATGCAATTCTGGTAAAGCGCTTTGCCGCTTTAAGCTGCTGTTGAGTCAAAAAGCGGCGTTCACTGATAGCAATCAGTTCATCGCCTAGAAAGGTGAGATTATCGTTTCTAACGCTCGCAATAAACCCCTTCTGCTCACGATAACGATAAGTCATAGTCGGATCAATAGCTTCGCCCGTTCCTGCGCAATGTAAAAAATCGACGCCGTAGCCTAATGCTGACAATAGCGCTAGCTCAAATCGACGTAAACCCGGCTCAGGATTATCATTTTGAGCGAGTTCAGTGAGTGCTTGCAGGTAGTCGTGAAACAGGGCTGGATAAGGGGTTTCGTTTTCAATCACACGGCCAATTAGCTCGTTTACATACATGGCGGAATAGAGGTTAATGCCCGAGATAGGCAAACCTAAACTAATAGGCTCTGCCTGCCTGAGCGTCCGCATAGAGCCCTTGCCTGACCATTTCATCAACAATGGGGTGAATGGCTGTAGGGCACCTTTCAAATTCGAGCGTTTACCTCGCGCTCCTTTCGCCATGACAGACACGCGACCGTACTCTTCGCTGAAGACATCAAGTATTAGGCTGGTTTCACTGTATGGGCGGCGATGTAAAACAAAGCAACGCTGTAGTCCGTCTGACATGTGTTTTCCAAATACAACAAAGGGAGTCGAAACTCCCTTTGAAATTATTGATGGTGGCGATTATAAATCGTCAATGTAACCTAAGCTACGCAGTGCTCGTTCGTCATCTGCCCAACCTGATTTCACTTTCACCCAAGTTTCTAGGTACACTTTGCGTTCGAATAGTTCTTCCATATCCAGACGAGCTTCACGGCCGATGATTTTTATTTTCTCACCACCTTTACCGATCACCATTTTCTTCTGACCAAGACGCTCAACTAAGATAAGCGCATTGATATGAAAACCATCAGTTTCTGGATTGTAGTCAAAACGCTCAACCTCAACCGTTACTGAGTATGGCAGTTCTTCACCGGTAAATCGCATCAGCTTTTCACGGACAATTTCAGACGCCATAAAACGCTGAGAACGGTCAGTCACATATTCTTCAGGGAAGTGGTGCGCGGCTTTTGGCAAGTGCGCACGAACATGCTTACGTAAAACGTCGATGTTGGTATCGTGTTTTGCTGAAATTGGCACAACATCAACGAAGTCCATTTTTTCAGTCAGTGCTTGCATATGCATCATTACGTCGTTACGGTCTTTAACGTTATCGACTTTATTCATGCACAACACAACTGGGAAATTGGCTTTGTTTAGCTTGTTAAACACCATTTCATCGTCAGCAGTCCAATGCGTACCATCAACCAAGAACAACACTAAGTTCACATCACTTAGTGAGCTGTTTGCAGCGCGGTTCATCAAACGGTTAATTGCACGTTTTTCTTCTATATGCAGACCCGGGGTATCAACAAAAATTGCTTGATAGTCACCTTCTGTCTCAACACCCATAATACGGTGACGAGTGGTTTGCGGCTTACGTGAAGTAATCGAAATCTTCTGACCAAGCAATTGGTTTAGCAAGGTTGATTTACCCACATTAGGGCGACCAACGATTGCAACAAAACCACAATGCTGATTTTCTGGATCAGTGCTTTTTCCTTCACCAGACGCAAAGTACGCATCCAAATCGAATTCGTTATTATCAGACATCTGTCAATAATCCTAATGCCAATTCAGCGGCCGACTGTTCTGCCTTGCGACGACTGCTGCCTTTACCTATTACAGGCTCATCTGAACCTGCCACTTCACACGCAACCGTAAACTCTTGGTTATGTGCTTCACCTTTAATCTTAGTCACTTCGTAGACAGGAAGCGGCTTTCTTCGACCTTGTAAAAACTCTTGTAGGCGAGTTTTTGGATCTTTTTGTGAAATACCCGGCTCAATGGCATCTAAACGAGTCTTGTACCACGCTAGGATGACTTGACGAATTGTCTCACTGTCACTGTCTAAGTATATAGCACCAATGATGGCTTCGACGGCATCCGCTAAAATTGAATCACGACGGAATCCGCCACTTTTCAGTTCGCCTGGACCTAATTTTAAGTCGTCTCCAAGTTGAAATTCACGGCCTAACTCAGCCAGTGTTTTTCCACGCACAAGTGTTGCGCGCATGCGGCTCATATCACCCTCGTTCACTTTAGGGAAACGGTGATAGAGGTCATCTGCAATGACAAAACTTAAAATTGAATCGCCCAGAAATTCAAGACGCTCATTGTGTTTACTGTTGGCACTGCGGTGTGTCAGTGCCAAGTCTAGGTGATCGATATCATTGAACTGATAGTCGATCCTTCTTTGTAGTTTCGCTATTGGAGTAGTCATACTCTCTCGATTAATTAATGCCACCGATGCGGTTGAAACGCACATCAGTAGGGATCCAAGACGGTAATACGCTGCTTGGGTCTCGTTCAAATTCAAAGCTGATCCAAATACCGACCGCTTTGCCGACTAAATTGCCTTCAGGGACAAATCCCCAGTAACGGCTGTCTGCACTGTTGTCACGGTTATCACCCATAACAAAGTACTGACCTTTAGGTACCACCCATTCTGCAACGCCTGGACGAGGCTGATAACGCTCAACCTGATCTCGTGCTAATGGATGCACCAAAATTTGATGTTCTTGTTCACCAAGCAGCTCATTCATTTGAATCAACGGAATACCATTTTGAACAAACTGACTTTCTTTTACATTGTTCATTGGAACAGGTTGACAGGTTTTCTCGCCTGCAGACTGAATACATAGCTCTTTACGAGCATTATATTTCACCGTATCGCCTGGCATACCAACAACACGCTTGATGTAATCAATATTAGGTTGTGGTGGGTACTTAAACACCACCGTGTCGCCACGCTCTGGCTTGCCTGTTTCAACCAACTGGGTACGCCATACCGGGTCTTTTAGGCCGTAGGCGTATTTCTCTACCAAGATAAAATCACCAACCAAAAGCGTTGGCATCATTGAACCTGATGGGATTTGAAATGGTTCGTACACAAATGAACGAAGCACCAATACAAACGCAATCACAGGAAATATTGAAACGCTATTTTCAATCCACCAAGGTTGCGCAACCACTTTAGCTTGAGTTGCCGCATCAAGACCGTTTGCGGTTTGTGCTTCAACTTGCCCTAGCGTTTGTTGGCGTTTCTTTGCCCATACCCACTTCTCTAGCGCCCAAACAATGCCAGTAACCAAGGTTACGATCACTAGGATGAGTGAAAATGTATTAGCCATTAAAATCCCTTTGCGGTTGAAATTTAGGTTGAATCAATAAAACAAGAAAGGGCAACTAAGTACCCTTTCCTTGATTGGTTATTTATTGGAGCCTTCAGCCAAGATTAAGTTCTATTAATCTTTACCTACGTGCAAAATTGCCAAGAAGGCTTCTTGAGGCAGTTCTACGTTACCGATCTGCTTCATACGTTTCTTACCTTCTTTCTGCTTCTTAAGCAGTTTCTTCTTACGACTGATATCGCCGCCGTAACATTTTGCGATTACGTTTTTACGCAATTGCTTCACGGTCGAGCGCGCAATGATGTGGTTACCAATTGCAGCTTGAATCGCAATATCAAACATTTGACGAGGAATGAACTCTTTCATCTTCTCGACCAATAGACGACCACGTGATTGTGCGATGTCTTTGTGAGTGATGATCGCCAGCGCATCTACCTTGTCGCCGTTCAGTAGAACGTCAACACGAACCATGCTTGATTCTTGGTAATGGTGGAAGTTGTAATCCAATGACGCATAACCACGAGACGTTGACTTCAAGCGGTCGAAAAAGTCCAATACAACTTCTGCCATTGGCAAGTCGTAAGTGATCGCAACTTGGTTACCGTGGTAAACCATGTCTACTTGCACGCCACGTTTTTCTACACATAAGGTAATAACGCTACCTAGGTAGTCCGACGGCACTAAGATATTACAACGTGCAATCGGTTCACGAATTTCTTCTAAATCATTAACCGCTGGTAGTTTCGCTGGGCTATCAACATACAGGATTTCACCGTCTGTTTTCACCACTTCGTATACTACGGTTGGCGCTGTCGTGATTAGGTCTAGATCGTATTCACGCTCTAGACGCTCTTGGATGATCTCCATGTGGAGCATGCCCAAGAAACCACAACGGAAACCAAAACCCAACGCCGCTGAACTTTCTGGCTCGTAAAACAACGAAGCATCATTCAGGCTAAGCTTACCCAATGCATCACGGAAGTTTTCGTAATCGTCAGATGAAACAGGGAACAGTCCCGCGTAAACCTGTGGTTTCACTTTTTGGAAACCTGGTAGCGGAGTTTCACAGCCATCTTTTGCAAGTGTAATGGTGTCACCTACTGGTGCACCTAGGATGTCTTTAATACCACAAACAACCCAGCCAACTTCGCCAGTGTTTAATTCCGTTGTATCAATTTGTTTTGGCGTGAAGATACCAAGACGATCAACGCCCCATACCTGACCAGTACTCATCATTTTTATTTTAGCGTTTTTCTTTAGTGAGCCATTCTTAACTCGAACCAAAGAAACAACACCTAAATAGTTATCAAACCATGAGTCGATGATCAACGCTTGCAACGGAGCTTCAGGGTCACCTTCAGGTGCAGGAATTGCTGATACGATGTTTTCTAGAACCTCGTCAACGCCAAGACCTGTTTTAGCCGAACAACGCGTTGCTTCCATTGCATCAATGCCAACAATTTCTTCGATCTCTTCTGACACACGCTCAGGATCAGCGGCAGGTAAATCGATCTTGTTTAAGATTGGTACAACCTCAAGATCCATTTCGATCGCAGTATAACAGTTGGCCAGTGTCTGAGCTTCTACGCCCTGACCGGCATCAACAACGAGTAATGCACCTTCACACGCTGCTAGAGAGCGAGAAACTTCGTACGAGAAGTCTACGTGTCCTGGAGTATCGATAAAGTTAAGCTGGTAGGTTTCACCATCTTTCGCTTTGTAATCTAGGGTTACACTTTGTGCTTTAATGGTAATACCGCGCTCACGCTCGATATCCATAGAGTCAAGGACCTGTACGTCCATTTCACGCTCACTCAATCCACCACAAACTTGGATTAAACGGTCAGAAAGGGTCGACTTACCGTGGTCGATGTGGGCAATAATCGAAAAATTACGAATGTTTTTCATAGGTATGGGGTGACTTAACTCTTGCAAAATGGATAGGAGAAACGCCAAAATTTGCTGGCATTTCGATCAAGTTGGGCGATTCTACCGAATTTCAGGCGTTGCCGCTATCATCAAATGTAGCAATTCCTTTCAAAGGTTGCCCCATAATCCGGATTAAAGTGACTTTTTCAACCGATTGGTGCTCATTTCTCTGAGTCCAATAACGAGCAAGCATGAAGCCAAGCACTGCAAAGGCAAAGGATAACAAAATGATACTGCCCTCACCGCCTCCTAACATTGGCGCAAGCCAAAACTGGCCGACGGCTGCACCGAGCATAAGAAAAAACAGCGGGAATAAATATACAACAGCAGCAGATTGCAGCAATTGTTTCTCAGGTAGGCCGATTTCGACAACTTGACCTGATTCAACCTTGTCGGAAGTCTCAAGCCACCATGTATGACTTTTATTGCCAACCGCTTTAGACACTATGCCTGTACCGCAACTTTTTTGCGATGAGCAATGTGAACAACTCGTTTGCTGCTCACAGCTTAGCTCAGCCCGAAAGCCATGTTCCGTCGATTCAACCGAAGCAACGGTAGCCAATGCAGTCATCATGGTGTGGATACCGCTTTACTATCAGCACTCACACCCGGTTTGGTCACATTGACTACAGGATCCATTTTAACCGAGAGCGCAATGCGTTTTACTGTTGATGGCGGAATATCCCCAACCACGGAAACTTCTTTATCATTAACAACAAAAGAGTGCAAAGTGCGCCTGCCTTGGCGAACCAGTTGCCCTTTTAATGACATCGCATCTTTTTCAGCAACATACACTGAAAAACTGAACAGCCCATCGGTAAACATTTGGCTCTCAACGACTTTATCCGTTATTGCCATACGATAGCGGTTCATGTTGTTGGCTTTAAACCCGTCAGGCACCCAAGTAACCTGCCAAAATGAATCGGTTTTCGCCGCTTCAGGTAGTGTAAGAATTTCAGGTAACTGGATGTCATTCAGACCCGACATGTGATCGAAGATTTTTTCGTTCACCGCGTAAGAAATGGTTCGATATTGCTCTAGAACTTCACCATCACGATCAACCAGATCGGCACGCAATGGTAAATAACTGCGCTCATCCACCCACAATACATAGGAATAACGTTCTCCGTCTTTAGGTACAATACGGATCACTTGACTTGGAGAGCCCGCTTCACGAGCACGCCCTAACTTAACAAAATCGTAATAATCGCTCAGCTTTGTCACGTCAGTTTTGAGCATAGGGATGATTGGGGCAACCATCTCGCCTGATTCGATGGAAAACGGATCAACACCGGGCTCAATATAGCTGACTTCATCACCGCGACGGATCACTTCTCGATTGGGTCCACTCAAATAAACCAAATGCGCTAAATGAAGGTCATCTCTTTTGGCGTGACGATACAACAAAGGCTCAATGCTGTTCTTTTTGATCAGAATATACGAGAGTTCATAGTTTAATTGCTGACTAGCTTCGTTCATTTGATGCAACAAAGCCTCGGCAGATGCTTCTTCTGCCGAGGCTGAGTAACTGACCAAACTGAACAGTGCTAGTGCACTGATCAGAGTTTTTTTCATTCTACTACCGGTTCCAGATTGTTTGCTTGGTCATCAATAGCTTTACTATTTAGACGCAACTGAAGGTTGTAATCTTGTAATAAAGCATTCACGCGACGGCGCTGCTCCATTAACTGTGCTTCAGATGATGAAGAGTGAGCGCTGTTTGCCGTTAAGCTTACCGGCTCCGCACTGCCCGAAAATGGGATAGTTTGTAACACCGGCAATTCAGCTTGAGCCGGATTACCCTCTACACCACCATACTGTTGAACACCAAGTATGACCGCAAGGGAAACACACGCCGCCATTGCAACTTGTCCAAATTGCGATAACCAACTCGGCATCGTCCAACGAGCTTCCCTTGGGGTGGGTTGAGCTTCAACCGCAGGGGTTGGATTAATATGGTGTGCAGGCTCATCTTCTAGAGCTAAAGCGACTTTACCAGCAATGTCCCATTCGGCACTTACAGGGTTCTCACCCCGCATAACATCACCAATTAAGTGATAGTTCTGCCAAGACTTCTGACCTTCTGCATCGTGCGCCAATTCTGCAAGCAGAGCTTGATCGACACTTTCTCCATCCATGAGTGCTGAAAGTTTTTCTTTGTCAGCCATTATTTTCACCATTTCATTCACTGGTTAGTGCGCAATAAGCGGTTTGATTTTTTTCTCAACCGCTTCTCGAGCACGGAATATTCGGGAACGTACTGTGCCTACTGGACAATCCATTACTTCAGCTATTTCTTCATAGCTAAGGCCGTCCAGCTCGCGCAACGTCATTGCCGTTTTTAGGTCTTCAGGTAGTGCTTCAATCGCATCAAACACAACGTTCTGCAATTCTTTGGACAACGTTAAGTTCTCAGGGTTCGATATTTCTTTTAACGCACTGCCTGATTCGTAATATTCTGCTTCTTCAGCATCTAAGTCCGTTGCTGGCGGTCTACGACTTTGGGCAACGATATAATTTTTAGCCGTATTGACGGCGATCCGATAGAGCCAAGTGTAAAAAGCACTTTCACCCCTAAAGTTAGGAATGGCACGATACGCTTTAATAAACGCCTCTTGTGCTACATCTTGTACGTCTCCGGAGTTGCTCACATAGCGAGAAATTAGATTGCAAACTTTGTTTTGATATTTAATCACCAAAAGGTTAAACGCCTGCTTATCTCCTCGCTGAACTCGCTCTATCAATACTTGATCAGTTAGCTGCTCGCTCATTCGAGCGTGTACTCCTATAGTTATTAGCCCTCACCTTTATAGGGATGAGCTAAAAATCTGCCAATTGTAGTATTGACACCACCGCTTACATGAGCACTATTGTGACTCATTGGTAGAAAAAAAGTTCAATGCTTTGTGTTTTTTTTACCAATTTTCTGTCGCAATGTGATGTATCCTGCAGTGTAGCGACTCAGTCGGGCGTAGAAAACAAATAAAAAAACGTCATCACCATTGAGTGGATAAAGGGATTAGCAGTTTGCTAATGACGTAAATAGAGTCCGTTAGTTGGCTCTAGGATATTCTGGGATTTTGAAAGTTATATGAACATACACCGTGAACATCAATGTGATGTGTTAGTGGTTGGTAGTGGTGCCGCGGGTTTATCGCTCGCGTTACGTGTTGCACCACATGGTAAAGTTATTGTACTTAGCAAGGGACCTCGCAGCGAAGGGGCCACCTTTTACGCACAAGGTGGTATCGCCGCTGTATTCGACGAATCTGACAGTATCGAATCTCACGTAGAAGATACTCAAATTGCTGGCGGCGGCTTGTGCGAAGAAGACACTGTGACCTTCATTGCCCAAAACGCAAAGAAATGCGTTCAGTGGCTCATTGACGGCGGAGTACCATTTGACCGCGAAGATGACGACTCCGATGACAGCCCACGCTATCACTTAACACGTGAAGGCGGACACAGTCATCGTCGTATTCTACACGCGGCAGATGCCACAGGCATGGCCATGCAAACGTCGCTACAAGACAACGTCCACAATCATCCAAACATCGATATTTTTGAACGCCACAACGCGTTAGATTTGATCACCGAAGACAAAGTCGGCGGCGATGCGAACAAAGTAGTCGGTGCTTATATTTGGAATCGGGACAGAGAGCACGTTGAAACTGTACGTGCTAAGTTTGTCGTGCTTGCTACAGGCGGAGCCTCGAAAGTTTATCAGTACACGTCGAACCCTGACGTTTCGTCTGGTGATGGTATCGCGATGGCTTGGCGCGCGGGTTGTCGCGTTGCCAATTTGGAATTCAATCAATTCCACCCGACCTGCCTGTTTCATCCAGAAGCTCGAAACTTCCTGCTAACGGAAGCCTTACGCGGTGAAGGTGCTTACCTTCGTCGCCCTGATGGCTCTCGCTTTATGCCCGATTTTGATGAACGAGAAGAACTGGCACCAAGAGAT
Organism: Vibrio tapetis subsp. tapetis; assembly: GCF_900233005.1. Taxonomy (NCBI): domain Bacteria; kingdom Pseudomonadati; phylum Pseudomonadota; class Gammaproteobacteria; order Vibrionales; family Vibrionaceae; genus Vibrio; species Vibrio tapetis. The sequence goes on along the minus strand of NZ_LT960611.1, from coordinate 66,179 downwards.
GTCGTTGCTCGTGCGATTGATTTTGAAATGAAACGACTGGGTGCAGATTGCATGTATCTCGACATCAGCCATAAACCAGCAGAGTTCATTACTAAGCACTTCCCTACGATTCATATGCGCTTGCAAGACTTGGGCATTGATATGACCAAAGAGCCAATACCAATTGTTCCTGCCGCGCACTACACCTGCGGCGGTGTGATGGTGAATCAACAGGGTAAAACCGACTTAAGCCAACTCTACGCAATTGGCGAAGTGAGCTATACCGGGCTTCATGGCGCTAACCGCATGGCGTCGAATTCCCTACTGGAATGTGTGGTGTATGCTTGGTCGGCCGCTAAAGATATCGTTAAACACATCAAGGATGCCGAACTTCCACCTAGCCTACCCCATTGGGATGAAAGTCAGGTTAGCTGTTCAGATGAAGAAGTCGTCATTCAACATAACTGGCATGAGTTACGCTTGTTCATGTGGGACTATATGGGCATTGTTCGTACTGACAAACGTCTAGAACGCGCATTACGTCGCATCCAATTGTTGCAGCAAGAAACTAACGAGTATTACAGCACGTTCAGAGTGTCTAATAACTTACTTGAACTTCGTAACTTATTGCAAGTTGCTGAGTTAATGGTGAAGTGTGCGATGCAACGCAAGGAAAGCCGAGGGCTACATTACACCTTAGATTACCCAGAGCTCGCTGAAAACAGCCAGCCTACAATTCTCGTTCCAAATAAGAAATAGGAACAGAGAGTTAACAAGAAGTAATGTCATTCTTCTTATGACTTAAAAGAGCGCTGAGCGCTCTTTTTTTCGACCATTTTAAACTTAGCTATTCTCTAATTGTTGCAATAGGTATAACAATCTCCGGTAGTGCTGCTCTTCACATTGATCGCGCCAAATAACTATCCGACCACTTTCGCGAGTCTGAATGACAACAACAACTGCAAAGAATAATCGCCAACTTCGCGCAACTTGATAGTCGGTGCTATTTATCACCATGCCTCCATCCAATGAGCACGTAAATAGACCCAAAGTTTGTGGAGGATAGAGCTGAACCCAATTGCGTGGAATAAAAATAACGAAACACAGGTACAGCGTGGCTGCGGTGGGCAACCAAGAAGAGCATAACGCCCACACAATAATCGCAGCGGTCACACTACGAATTATGCAGGCATGATAGGACGTCGCTAACTGAAAACTAACGGACCTTGCTGAGGTTGTGAGCAACAATTTTATCAACCATAGAGGCATGCCCTAAATTTTCACTGCGCCCATGCCCCATGACCCACGTAAATAGATCAGGATCATCGCATTCTAATAAAGAAACAAAGTCGTTCTTCTCTTGCTCAGTCAATGCTTCAAAACATTCATCAAAGAACGGCATCATAACTACATCTAATTCTAGCATTCCGCGGCGACAGCCCCATTTAACGCGTGCTTTTGCTTCTGGCGTGTACATGGATACTCCTCAATAAGAATCAATAAATTCACCAAAAAATACCTTGTAGGCATCGTAACTAGTGGCGTTATGTCATTGTGAAAGCAGTTTAGCAAGAGCCAAAGCTTACAACCACTAAGCAAGTCACAGACTCCAGAGCCGAATAACTTTTATTGATGAGAAAAAGCACAAACACTGACAAACCGTAACAGACCGTTTACCATAACTGCATAGATAAAGAACCTAGGTAGCTTCAATATGAATTGGCAACAATCGCTCACGCAACAAGCTCACACTTCAACCCAAGCATTACCACCACTGGTTGTATGCCCACTCACTTCTTGGTCGGCCATTTCGATGGTTGGAGATGACAAAAAATCCTACCTGCAAGGCCAGATCACTTGTGATGTTGTCTCTCTAGAAGCGAATCAGTCCACATTAGGGGCTCATTGTGATGCAAAAGGAAAAATGTGGAGCATCTTCCGCCTATTCCATCACCTTGATGGCTACGCCTTAATTACTCGTGCCAGCGCTTTTGAAACCGCACTGAATGAAATAAAAAAATACGCGGTTTTTTCCAAAGTTGAAATCAAAAAAAGTGACGACATTTTACTAGGTGTGATGGGTGATGATGCCAAGCATTGGCTCAGTAGCTTTGTCAACACTGAAGAAAGTGTGACGGCATTTGAAGGTGGGACCGCAGTCAAACTCGACGATAAGCGATGGTTGCTGTCTATTCAACCGGATCATGCAGACGCTGTTATTGCTAACAGCCCAGTTGAATTGACGAACGATAGCATCTGGGACTGGGCTGAAGTTGAATCTGGCTTGCCAAGTATCTCGGCATCTCAACAAAATCAACACATTCCTCAGGCTCTCAACTTACAAGCTTTAGGCGGGATCAGTTTTACTAAAGGCTGCTATACAGGACAAGAAACCGTCGCTAGAGCAAAATACCGAGGTATGAACAAACGAGCATTATTTAAGGTAACGGGTGAGCTATCAGCAGAGTTACCGGCAGATGCCACTCTAGAGCGCGCAGTTGGTGAAAACTGGCGTAATGCTGGCTCTCTTATTGTTCAGTACCAGTTTGACGACAATAAAGCCTGTGGCCTCATCGTCTTACCAAAAGACATCGAGTTCGATACGGCACTACGCTTAACTGACCAACCAGAAACTCGCTGGCAAATTGAAGCGCTGCCTTATTCGTTGGAAGAAGATGAGTAATAGCACCTCGATAACTCAATATCTTGAGAAAAAGCAGGTGAATTATCGCCTGCTCCCCCACAAAACGCCAGCCACCAGCATTGAAGACGCCGCTTCGCAAAGGCAATGCCGCCCAGAGCAAATGGTGAAATCCATCTTACTTAGAGATATGGGTAATCAATATGCTTTAGCCTGCGTGCCAGGCAATAGGCAAGTTGATCCCAAAAAAGTTAGAGCGGAGCTGAATTGCAGGCGAATGACTTGTGTCAGTTCTAATGAGCTACTAGAAGTCACCGGTTACGAAGTGGGTTGTGTGGCTCCGATCGGACTGTCTACAAAAATGCCTATTGTGTTTGACTCTGAGCTGTTAAAACAAAACGAAGTCACCATTAGCAGTGGCTCGAACATGGCAGGATTAGCGCTCACGCTAGAAGACCTCTTGGGTCTTTGCTCCCCCCTCATCTCGAATATCGTTCGAGATCTATAGTTTTAGATGTAACAAGATAATTCTTGCATTAATAACTAGACAACGACCTCATATAACAACCAAAGGTAATATATATTTATACGATATTAATGAATAATTAGTCATTTTTATATTTTTCATGTAATGTGTTTCTTGCCGCCAATGCTGATTCAGTCCTTTTAATGCGGGCGTTCGATCTGCTAGGCGGTAAAAGTGAATCCACTTTTTGTGTAATACATCTGTGACTATTTGCCCGACATTCTCAATGCGGGCTTTTTTTTATTTTTGTTACAATGAAACTAATTCCTTTCTAACTTGGTCTACTCTTATAATCTGTGCGAATACATGCGCATCTTCCACTGATTGCTTTTTAATCTTTCGTCCGTGTTAAATGAGGAACTAGTCACACAAAGCAGGGATTTGTCTTGAGTAAATGATAATCCCAGCACAATTCGCCAATTGAAATTGAAATTACTGCATTTTACCCCAGTCCAATCACAAAATTGTCGCGGTATATTTTTTATAATCTGTCGCGCTAGAAAAATAAGGATAAAGGTATGAGACTGTTTAAACGCTACACGCCTGGCATGATAGCGAAACACATAAGTCGGCTTTTTAAAGGCAGACTTTATATCTACGGAATAGGGAAATTCGAATTCGATAACGGTAAACTGATTTTACCAGCAAAGGCTGAAAAACGTCATTTTCAAACCGTGAACGAAGTTAATCAAGAGATATCTCGATTGAAATGTGCGTATGCATAAAAATTGAGTATTTACACTAAATTAAGGCTTTAGTAATAATATAAGAATTTATACAGGGTTGATGCATGCATCAGCCCTGTTTTATTTTAACCTACTGGCTACTTAGCAATATCCGGTAATTGACCTTTCAAGCCAAGCGCTCTCTCCATAATGAGGTTTTTTGCACCCGGTAATTTGTCAGCAACAGACATCCCAACACCACGAAGCAATTTCTTAGCCGGATGATCCCCTGCAAACAAATCCTTGAAGCCTTGCATTGACGTTATCATTTTCGCAGCTTCCGCCTTGCGCCAACGTTCGAACGGCCTTAGGTTGCGTTTCAAGCCGATATCTTGACCTTCTTGCCAAAGCCTTGTGACTTCTTGTGCCAAGCTTGCTGCATCCAATAAGCCAAGATTCACACCTTGCCCTGCTAACGGATGTATTGTGTGTGCAGCGTCACCTATTAGTGCCACACGCTCCTTGGCAAAGTCTCGTGCATAACGCATTTTTAATGGGAAAGCCTGACGCTCTCCTTTGACTTCACACAGACCGAGTCGAACATCAAATGCAGCAGCAAGCGCGTTGTTGAACTCGTCATCAGACATCGCAACCAATGCTTCTGCTTGTTCAGGCTCTGTCGACCAAACAATTGAACTCATATTAGCGTCTTGCATCGGCAAAAATGCCAACGGCCCTTCCGGAGTGAAGATTTGTCTTGCGGTATAATGATGCGGCAGTTCAGTTTTAATATTGGCAACCAAAGCATGGTGACCATAATCCCAATGGGTTAATGGTATGTCTTGCTGCTGGCGTAACCATGAATGCGCACCATCCGCTCCCACCACCAACTTAGCCGTGAGCGCTTGACCCGAATCTAGTGTTATCCACGCTTCACTCTCACCAACAACGACAGACTGGCACTTCTGAGGAGCAAATAACGTTACGTTATCCAGTTGTTTAATACGATCCAGTAACGAAAGCTGTATGACACGGTTTTCAACAATGTGGCCTAAATTAGGCTGCGATAAGTGATTGGCATGAAAGTCGATAGAAGCAAAACTGTCTTTGTCCCACACTTCCATCGCGACATATGGGCTAGCGCGGCGCTGTTCTATTCCTGACCACGCACCAACACGTCTCAACACTTGCTCACTTGAGCGACTCAATGCCGACACTCGAATGTCCGGCAATTCATTCAATTCACTACTTGGCAGTTTACCCTCGACAATCGCAACTCTCAGTTCCGTTTTTGCCAGTGCAGCCGCTAGAGTCAAACCCACCATGCCACCACCGACGATCGCAATATCAAAACTTTGCATCATATTATCTCTCTACTAACCCCATAGTCCTGCGTAATAACGGTGATCTAACAAGTGAAACGTTATCCATCAACATAAGGCCTAAGTTACGTCCAATACGCATGGCGGGATAATCATTGGAAAACAAGTGAACCAACCCAGCCGTCAACATAATGGTTTGATTTCTATCTGAATTACGACGTTTTGCATAACAACTGAGAAGTTGGTAGTCACCAATATCTTGTTCTGCTTTAGATATTTCTTGAGCCAGCGTCGCGACATCACGAATCCCGAGGTTAAACCCTTGACCAGCAATGGGATGAAGCGTTTGAGCCGCATTACCAATCACCGCAACCCGATGAGAGATAAACTGCTCTCTGGTGCGAAGTAGCAATGGATAGCTTGCGCGAGATCCTGCTAGAGTAAATTGGCCAAGCCGCCAACCAAATGCGCTCTGAAGCTCAACTAAAAACTGGCTGTCAGATAAAGACAGCACTTTATTAGCTTCGTCAGGAGACAAACACCAAACTAACGATAATCGCCCTTCAGACATAGGCAGTAACGCTAATGGTCCTGACTCAGTAAACCGCTCGAAGGCACGCCCTTCATGCGCTTGTTCAGCCGTAATATTTGCAATAACAGCAACCTGGCCAAAGTCTTGTTCCGTTTGCTTTAAGCCAATGTCATCACAACAAACAGACTGTGTACCATCCGCTGCCACCAACAGTGGAGCTTGGATAGTTTCACCGCTCGATAACAACAAGGAAACCGACGTTGAATCGCGCTCAATCGACGTCACCGAAGCTGGGCATAAAAAGTCGATATTAGCCGCTTGCTGCAACTTTTCATGATAAACCCGGCCAGTATCAGCCAATTCAACCACGTAACCTAACGCATCAATGCCTAATTCATTGGCATCCATATCCGTCATTCCAGCATGACCACGATCGGATACGTGGATGTGATTTATCGCCACCGCATACGGCTTAATAGCAGACCACAACTGCATGTCTTTAAGTAACTCTACCGTGCCATATGAAAGCGCTATCGATCGAGAGTCATAGCCAGGATGCTCTTCATGCTGAGCCAAAAACGGCTCTACAACCGCGATTGAGAGTGTATCTTGGCAATACGCATTGAGCGCCAGAGCCAGCGTTGCCCCAGCCATCGCGCCACCAGCGATAACGATGTCGTAACGTTTCATATTATTCCATTAATGAAGAGTCGGTTTAGTCTCGATGGACTGCTTACTGCCAAGTGCAAGATGAACCGTCATCACGCAAGCTTTTACGTGCTCAATCACTTGCTCGAGTAGAATTGCTTGCTCGGCCATATCGTCTTCTTCATCAATGCCAAGCTTGGCGATCTCTTCTAGATCGCGCAGTGCTTCCTTAACGTCTTCTTCCGCTTTATTTAGTTGAGCATCTATCAAACCTAGCCCTGAGATAAAGTGGTTAACCCAATCTGACAGACCATCGGCTAATGTGACCAACTCTGCACCATCTTCAGCCAAAATCAGAGTCAATTCAAAGTCACTACTTAGCAGCTCTGCACTGGTCGCTTTTAGAATACTTTCTGCCATCGTCACAGACGTCACTGGCCAGCCCATACCGTCATTGGTGTAATCGTATAGCAATGTTTGCCATGTGTTGGCAGCCATCTCAAGTCCACCACTGACCATCCCTGTTAACAAGCCATGTAATTCAGCGGGCGTCACCGAAATTTGTGCTGACTTTAGTTCTTGTTCAAGTGCCTGATAGCTAGGCAAAGATATTTTACTCATATACAAAGGATTCACTGATAGCTAATAATTACAGTAATGCTATCATTTCAGCCTGCCAGCGAAAACGCTCAAGGTGAGTATTATGCGCAGCAATGCGTCAATTTGCTGCTTTCGTAGCTAGTTAGCCACTCAATTAAGCAAAGCGTGAGTGAAAAGCTTGAATCTTAGAGAGGCATTACCTATAGTTTCCCTCTCGGCGGCATACACGTAGTCAGGCTGTCTTTGTAACGTAAAAGAGTTTATTTGAATGAGTAGTCAAGCTGTTGAAGTTGAAATTTTAGGTAAGTTAACCCGTGTAAACTGTCCTCCCGGTGAAGAAGAATCACTGATCAAGGCAGCGGAAGACCTAGATACTCGTTTAAAAGACATGACCGAACGAACAAAAGTGAACAATGTTGAAAAACTACTCACCATTGCGGCACTGAATATTTGCTATGAACTGCAAGTATCAAAAGAAAAAGCCGATGGAAAGTCGAGCCAAATTACTGAGCGCATGGAATCGCTTGCAGCGTCACTTGATGGGGCGTTAAAACAGCTAGGACAGCAAAAATAGTTTTACCCTGGGGTGTTTGTCAGAGGACTAAGTCCCCGAGCCGATAAGCAATCCTTAAGGGTTAGTATTTAGTCGCTATTGAGCATGCTCGGCTTGTACCGAGAAGCCTACGGTAACCATTGCTGACCCGCCTTGAACGAACTGGTTCAAGGGTCATTGTTCTCAACGGCACTCTGGGGTACCCTCATGCAACAAACGCCACACAACCAACTAGATCACCTTTCTTATCGAAAGCAACTGCGTCAATCTATTAGAACGAAACGTCAAGCTCTCACTGCCCCCCAACAACAGCACGCTTCGCAACAACTACTCAAACAGATTCGTCAGCTTCCCGAATTAAAAAACGCTAACACCGTCGCTATCTATTTAGCAGCCGATGGTGAAATCGATCCTATGCCGAGCATTCAATGGCTCTGGCGACAAGGCTACCAAGTCTGTTTGCCGGTTATCCACCCGTTTTCAAAAGGGCAACTGGTGTTCCTTCGATACCAACCTGATACTAAAATGGTGCTCAATCGCTATAAAATACAAGAACCTAAGCTCACTGCTCTCGATATTGTTCCTGTTAACGACATCGACATCATTTTTACTCCGCTTGTCGCATTTGATGCCACTGGCCAGCGAATGGGAATGGGCGGTGGATATTATGACCGAACCCTTGCCCCTTGGCTTGCTCACAATCAAAATGCCATCGCTATAGGCCTTGCCCATGATTGCCAACAAGTGACTAAGCTAACTTACGAAACCTGGGACGTACCGCTTCCCATTATTTTGACACCAAGCCAAACTTGGCAATGGGAATCCAAACAGTAACAGGCTATAATCGCGCCGTTTTTAGCAAACGATACCATTTATATTCAGGAGATAGGCATGACTCAAGATGAAATGAAAAAAGCCGCTGGTTGGGCAGCGCTTAAATACGTAGAAGAAGGCAGCATTGTTGGCGTAGGTACTGGTTCTACGGTAAATCACTTCATTGATGCCCTTGGTTCAATCAAAGACGAGATTAAAGGCGCGGTATCAAGCTCTGTTGCTTCTACCGAAAGACTAAAAGAGCTTGAAATCAAAGTGTTCGATTGTAACGACGTTGCTAATCTGGATATTTATGTAGATGGTGCCGACGAAATTAACGCGACTCGCGATATGATCAAAGGCGGCGGTGCTGCATTAACTCGTGAAAAAATTGTTGCGGCTATCGCAGACAAGTTCATTTGTATTGTAGATGGCACGAAAGCAGTCGACGTACTTGGTGAATTCCCACTTCCTGTTGAAGTGATCCCAATGGCTCGCTCTTACGTTGGCCGTGAACTCGTAAAATTAGGCGGTGACCCTGCTTATCGTGAAGGCGTATTAACGGATAATGGCAACATCATTTTAGACGTATATGGTCTTAAAATTACCGACGCTAAGGCTCTAGAAGACAAAATCAACGCCATTGCTGGTGTGGTTACCGTTGGGCTATTTGCTCATCGTGGCGCAGATGTTGTTATTACTGGTACACCTGAAGGCGCTCATATCGCTGAATAATTATAAAATAACCGATGATTTCTGTTATTAGATTACAAACGGTACCTTAAGGTGCCGTTTTTTTTACTTCTAACTTAAGTTTTTTCACTTTCAACATAAATAGTATGCCTTATTCCGTAATTTTCTTACCCAACATAATAAAATTTTGATACTTTATTGAACAGAATACACACAAGGAATTTTTATCGTCAAAGTGTGTGAGCAATTTATACCCTCTCAAAAGTTAAGGACGCTAATACATGGCCAAAGTATCACTGGAAAAAGACAAAATTAAAATTCTTCTTTTAGAGGGCTTACACCCATCTTCTGTTGAAGTATTTCAAGCAGCTGGTTACACCAATATTGAGTATCACAAAGGTGCATTAGACCAAGACGAATTGTTAGAAGCGGTAAAAGATGCGCATTTTATTGGCATTCGCTCACGCACAAATTTAACTCAAGAAGTCTTTGATGCCGCAGAAAAACTGGTGAGTGTCGGTTGTTTCTGTATTGGTACCAATCAAGTAAATTTAAGCGCTGCGGCCAAACGTGGTATTCCAGTCTTTAACGCCCCATTCTCAAACACTCGTAGTGTTGCTGAATTAGTGTTAGGTCAGATATTACTTCTATTGCGTGGCATTCCAGAAAAAAACGCATTAGCACACCGTGGCATTTGGAAAAAAAGTGCCGATAACTCTTATGAAGCTCGCGGCAAACGATTAGGCATCATTGGTTACGGACACATTGGTACTCAACTCGGTATTATTGCTGAAAACTTGGGTATGCGTGTCTACTTCTATGATATTGAAAATAAGCTCTCTCTCGGTAATGCGACTCAAGTACACACCATGAGTGACCTACTTAATAAGTGTGATGTCATCACCTTACATGTTCCAGAGACGGCAGGAACCAAAGACATGATGGGTGAAGCTGAATTTGCCCGTATGAAGCCAGGTTCAATCTTCATTAACGCGGCTCGCGGGACTGTAGTAGATATCCCTGCGTTATGCTCTGCATTAGAATCACGCCATCTTGCTGGCGCGGCTGTGGATGTATTTCCAGTAGAGCCAGGCACGAACAAAGAAGCGTTTGAATCTCCGCTCATGAAATTCGACAACGTTATCCTGACTCCGCACGTGGGTGGTTCAACACAAGAAGCTCAAGAGAACATCGGTGTGGAAGTTGCAGGGAAACTGGCAAAATACTCAGACAACGGTTCTACACTATCAAGTGTTAACTTCCCTGAAGTATCATTACCAACGCACCAAGGTACGTCACGTTTGCTGCATATTCACCAAAACCGTCCGGGTATTCTTACTCAAATCAATACCATCTTTGCAGAAGCTGGCATTAACATCGCAGGTCAGTATCTTCAAACTAGCTCTGAGATGGGCTATGTCGTTATCGACGTGGAAGCCGATCGTTCTGAAGAAGCGCTGGTCCAATTGAAGAAAATTGACGGAACGATTCGCGCTCGAATTCTTCATTAATCGCTTATATTTAAAAACAAAAAAAGGGCAGCGAAAGCTGCCCTTTTTACATTTTAATCAAAAATTAAAGGATGAAAGTAGCGACTTGCTGGTTCAGATCAGTAGCACGCGCCTTAAGGCCATTTGCTTGGCCTAAGCCATTTTCTGCAGCATCGGTAATTTCATCAGTCACGCTTTTAATTTCAGTCGTATTCTTGGTGATCTCATCCGTCACTTGCGTTTGCTCTTCCGCAGCGGTTGCAATCTGTCCGGCCATGTCTGAGATCAGCGTGATAGCTTGAGTGATCTCTTCAAGTGAACGCACTGCGGCATCCGCATCTTCAACACTATTGCTTGCAAGCCCTTGGCTGCTTTCCATCAAGGCTACCGCACTTGCTGTTGTTTGTTGAAGAGTTTCTATCGTCGACTGAATTTCTAATGTGGACTGCTGAGTTCGATGAGATAAAACGCGAACTTCATCAGCAACTACTGCAAAACCTCGGCCTTGTTCACCTGCACGCGCCGCCTCGATAGCTGCGTTCAACGCCAATAAATTGGTTTGCTCAGCGATGCCCTGAATCGTCGACAAAATGCCAGAGATAGATTGAGCATGATGACTTAAGTCAGCAATAACTTGAGTCGCTTGTCCAACTTCTTCAGCTAAGCTATTAATTGAGCTACGGGTTTTATCAACCAATAATTTACCATCTGAGCTGCTTTGCGCCGATTGCTGAGAAGCCGTTGCCGTATTTTCAGCATTATTTGCAATTTCTAGCGTCGCACACGCCATCTCTGTTACTGCGGTTGCCACCATGGTGACTTCTTGCTGTTGTCTTTGCAGCTCGGCTACCGAGTTTTGGTTGGTGACTAAGCTTCGTTCCGCATCCGCATCCAACTCGTGAGCGAGAGTACGAATGTGGCTGATCAAACGATGCTGACTGCCAACAAAACGGTTAAAGTTTTCAGCCAGCAAGCCCACTTCGTCTTTATTAACAACGTCGATACGCTGAGTTAAATCACCATTACCATCCGCAATGCGCGCTAATGCTTGTGAAACGTTTGATAACGGCCCAAGTAATACACTGATAAGCCATGAAATAGCAATGATGCTCACGGCTAGCACAACCAACGCAATGGTCAATTGTCCTATTAGCAACGAAGACAAAGGAGACTCTAGCGTTTGTTTATCCAGTAGCAGCACCAATTGCCAGTCAGTACCTGGAACATTTGCCGCCCAAGCCAATTTCTCTCGTCGCTCAGACTCTATCATCATAGGTAACAGATCTTGCTTACCACTCATCGCCGCAATATTGGCCGAGGTGAGATCATTGTCAATCTCATGGACTGATTTCATTGCTTTATTTGTATCTTTATAAGCAATAACAGTCCCATCTTTATGGACCAACAAAGCGACACCATTCGCTGGGAGGGTCATGTCTGTAATGTCTTTTACTAACGAATCAATAGACAAGTCACCGCCTACAACACCTTGCGGGATCGATTCAGCCAGTGTCACGACCATGATATTGTATGCCACATCATAATAAGGCTTAGTTACGATTTGTTGGCTGCTGTTCATGGCTTCTTTATACCAAGGACGCTGACGAGGATCGTAACCTGTACGATCGATACTTGGATCAGAGTCGTGCATTCGCCCGGTATTTTCACCAAAATAGGTAAGTTGGAAACTACCAGAGATTTGAGCTTGTTGCAAAGAGTCGAGAGGAGCAGAAGATGTTTTATGCGCTAAGCCTTTAATCACGTCTTGTCGTGCGGATAACCAAGTACTAATACTTTCCACTTTTTGAATCCCAAGGCGATGCACTTGTTCTGTGCTTTCCTCTAATAAAAGTGTCTTTTGAATGGAATAACTGCGCCAAGAAAGTAACGCGATAACCAATGACAAGGCAATGGTGACGGATAACAATATTTTGTGTTTTAAAGATAAATTTTTCATTCGTTTTCTTATTGTGAAAGTAAACCAATCAAGGTCAAAAACCCTCAATCCTTGATAAACCCCGTATTTATTTTATAAATCAATCTGTCTTAACTGGAAATTTATAAGCGTATGTGTATTTTTAATTATTACGCTCATTGAAAATGTGAACCAAAGCAGATAATAACACCAATTATTAACAATCAGATAAAATAAATGCGAGCCATATGACTCGCATTCAAAAGAAAACGCATAATATTTAATCAAGAAGCAGTCGATTACTTCAGCTTATAGGTTACATCCACTCGATCACGAATAACAATCTGAGAATCTTGGTAGCTATTTGATTCACCTCGAGCATCCATCGCCATTGACTTCATTAGAACCGGTCGGCTACTGCTGTTGTTATAGCTGATCTTCCAAATACCATCCAAAGTCTGTTCAAAACCTTTCGCTAGAGAATTTGCCTTGGTATTGGCATCCTTGATGGCAGCCATTCTAGCTTGTTCTTGGTACTTAGATTCATCTTTCACTTTGAGCGCGATATCGTTAATTCGGTTAATGCCATCACCCAATGCCCCTTCCAAGTAAGCATTCAGATTCTCTAGATCCTCAATAGTCAGAGTAACGCTACGCGAAGCTTGATATCCAACCAACTCTGCCTGCCCCGTTTTTGGGTAGTGATATTGAGGAGATAAATACAGATTAGTACTGCTGATACTGTCGCGACTAATGCCTTCTTTTAACAAGCGATCGACAAACAAACCAATCGCTTTATCTACCGCTTGCTTAGCCTGTTCGGCATTTAACATGGTCTCTTCAACCTGAACCGAAATGATGGCCATGTCTGGTGTTGCGACAACTTCCCCATAACCGGTTGTAGAAAGGTGTGGGAAGTCAGGTTGAGCCATCGCCATGTGCGGTAGGCTAAGCGCAGACACAAGCAACGCCGCTATAGAAAATTTTTTCATTGTGAGACTCCAAACGAATTCCACTTCATCATAGCGCTTGTTTGCTCAAATTTGACCCACACCTCTCCACAATTGACAGAACTTTTACTGAGGAAGGTGCCCTCTTGCGTACGAAATAATACACTCAGACACTTCTTTTAATACGCCACTTTCAAGCTGCCAGTGATGCCAATACATACGATGCGACAATAAAAAGCCAGGCGCTACCTCAAGTAATTTGCCTTGCTGTAGTTCCGTTACTATTTGCTGCCTTGGGATCAAACAATATGCCACTCCATCCAGAGCCAACTTAACAAATGCTTCGGAACTTCTCACGGTATGCTTCAATACACTGCCATGAGGCAAGTTAAAGTGCTGATGGACAAAACGCTCGTGCATATCATCATGCTGATCAAAAGCCACCGCTGGCGCTCGTTTAAGAGCTTCACGGGTAACACCTTGTGGAAAATACTGAGCATGAAATTCAGGACTCGCCACACACAAATAGTCTACTCGGCCTAAGTAATCTGCATCACAACCTTGAATCGCTTGAGATTCCAAACTGATCGCCCCGACCACTTCACCATTACGTATTTTATCCAGTGTTCGACCTTCATCATCAACAATAAGGTTGAGTTCAATACGTTTCTGCTTCAGTAAGTCCGTCATACTTGGCAATAGCCATGTTGCTAGGCTATCAGCATTGGTAGCAAGACTAATCGATAACGGTCTTTCGCTGTCTTCAGTACTCAGTTCAGGTAATAGCTCTTGCTCTAGTAAACAAACTCGACGATACAAACCAAGCAGCTTTTTACCAGCCTGAGTCGCTCTCGGTGGCTGCTCCCTAACCAAAACAGGTTGTGCCAGCCACTTCTCTAGCTGCTTGATCCGCTGAGAAACGGCAGACTGTGAAATACACAACTGCTCCGCTGCCCGCTCAAAGCCTCTTTGATTGAGAACCGAATCTAACGCTTCAATCCAACGATAATCTAATCCACGCATTGCTTCCTCCTTTAGCCCTTAGCCCTTAGCCCTTAGCCCTTAGCCCTTAGCCCTAATTATAAGCCTAACTTATGATGCATTAATATTATTAGTTTCATTTATTCTGTGACCCTAGGTATGCTTGCCGCACTTTGATTTATCTTCAGTTTTCGTAAGGATTTTACCGTGAGCATTTGGGTTTTATTACAGGGTTTTGGATTAGGCGCAACAATGATCATTCCGATCGGCGCTCAGAATGCTTATGTGTTGAATCAAGGCATTAAGCGCAATCATCACCTAACAACCGCCACAATTTGTAGCTGCCTAGATGCGTTTTTTATCTCACTGGGTGTATTCGGTGGTGGTGCATTGTTGTCAAAAAATGAAATGCTACTGACCTCAGTCACCTTAGGCGGAATCGCATTCCTTTCTATTTACGGCATGATTTCATTACGAAGTGCACTCAGGTCACCAGATAAGGTGGAATCTAAGACGCAAATGACAGCCCGAGGTAAGCGCGCTGTGATTCTCGGCGCCTTAGCGGTAACGGTTTTAAACCCTCATTTATATTTAGATACGGTCGTGATCTTAGGATCTATTGGCGGCCAATTTGATGGTAATGATCGCATAGCGTTTGCTATTGGCACCATCATGGCTTCGTTCGTTTGGTTTTATAGTCTATCTATTGGCGCAGCAAAATTGGGGCCTACACTCTCTAAGCCAAAAGTGAAAAAAGGCATCGACTTTGCGGTTGCTACCATGATGTTTACCATCGCCTTCTTCCTAACAAAAGGGCTATGGGTTCAATACATGTAATCTAAACGCATTTCAGGACGAGGCATAGAACCAAAAAAAAGGGAGAGATCGTATTATGATCTCTCCCTTTTTCTTTAGCCTTTAGCCTTTAGCCTTTAGCCTTTAGCCTTTAGCCTTTAGCCTTTAGCCTTGCAAATACTAATCTGCTTTATTCAAATGAACATCCATTTGCGGGAACGGGATTTCAATATTTTCTGCATCCAGACCTTCTTTGATTGCTTGCAGTGAATCAAAGTACACATCCCAGTAATCAGCAGTTTTAACCCATGGGCGAACCACAAAATTAACTGAAGAATCAGCCAGTGCAACGACACCTACTGTTGGAGCTGGCGACTTCAAAATACGCTCGTCAGCTTCAAGAATCTTAGTGATCACTTCTTTTGTCTTCTTCAGATCGGCACCGTACGAAACGCCAATTACGTGATCGATACGACGAGTCGCATGACGAGAGTAGTTCGTGATTGGGCTACCAATAACCCCACCATTTGGTACCACAACCATTTTGTTATCAGGTGTGGTTAGCACGGTTTGGAAGATTTGAATTGATTCAACCGAACCAGCAACACCACCAATTTCAACGTAATCGCCCGATTTAAACGGACGGAACGCAACAATTAGTACGCCTGCAGCAAAGTTAGATAGAGAGCCTTGTAGTGCAAGGCCAATCGCTAAACCAGCCGCACCAATAACCGCAACGACAGACGCGGTTTGAACGCCAATTCGACCAAGAGCGGCAATTAAGACAATAACAAATAACGTATAACGAACTAAGGCGCTGATGAATTCCACCACCGCTTTGTCCATTTTTCGCTTCTTAAGCAGCTTAGCGACGCTGTTTGCGATGCCTTTCACTATCATATTACCGATAAACAAAATCAGTAATGCTGAAATGATATTAACCCCATATTGAACTAATAGATCACTATTGTCGGTCAACCATCTGCTGACTAGAGAGATGTTTTCACCAATATCCACTGCATCTATTACGGATGATTCTTGTGCCATGTTGAGCTTCCTTTACTTATTTTAATCCACCGCTGAAAGCGATAATTTTTTCCAAAATATCTTACTTCCACTGTTTTTAAAAGAGTTTATCGATAACCATACGGCCTATTACATCACCAGTATCAATATTAAGCCAGTAAATGAATCTGTGATGATACAAAAAAGCCCACTCATACGAGTTAATGCCACTCGCTTAAGAGCGAGTGGCATGTTTATTGGGGTATCGGGCTGGCTTTTTTAAAACCGCTCTGGGGTATGGTTTCCTTTTCCGTTTCTTGGGGAGAATAAGCAGCTTCCAATTGTCCCTGAGAGCTTTTAAGTTTTTTGGTATCGCTCCTGGACTTCGAGTGTCGCTCGCCCAAATCATCTCATCCATAATCAAAAATAAGGCATTAATGAAGCTGATCCGTAGAGGCTCAACTTCATGTTGTTTAGCCATCTCAGCCATTTCCAGCCTCACGATGTTATAGCTGGTTAATATTCCCCATAGCTCCTGATATATCCCGACTTTTTTCTTACTTCGTAATGTTGGTTTGTTTTGTAACTGATACTGCTTTAGTTCGCCGTAACTGCGTTCGATTTCCCAACGCTCCCAATACACTTTAACTAAGTCATCAAACAGATAGCGCTCAGGGCATAAGCACGAAGTAATGAAGCCTTTGATTTCACCTTTAGGGGTTGGAATTAGAATAAGGCGTGCTTGCCATCTCTTGCCAAGATAGGGAGTCTGCTTTTGAGCTTGTGGTGAAACAGGCATCTCAATGAGATGATCATAATCAGTATAACTCTCGATTATGTCATAGCGCATTTTGGTTTTGATTGGTGTTAACCAGTGGCTGTTACTGCTAGCACCCTGCCAGCTGGTAAATAACTCCGCAGAAGTGAACCCTCTATCAAAAAGTGTTAATGAGTCATCTGGTGCTGACCCCACAAGTTGTTGGGCATATGATATTTCACTGTTTGTTACTGGTCCAAAAGCAGCATCGGACACAAGGTGGCTACGTGTAGACATTAATGTTACTGCCAACACGCTTGGAAATGATGCACCTTTTTGAGCAAACCCAAAATGCTGATTTTCTTCGGTATTGTGAGTTTTGAAATACGTTCCATCGACACTAAGAAGCTTTAAGCCACAAACTTCGTCAAAGTCTGATTGTTGCTCCCACTGTTGGGCTGTAGTTTTAAATAAGTAACGCATAGGTTTATCGCCGAGGCGTTCTTTCCCCTTGATAATACTGCTTGTTGCCATAGGTGTGAGTTCACCATCTACATCAGGGAATGCTAACTCCAACTTGTCGCAGACATCTTGAATGGAGCGATTACGTTGGAGCCCAATCCCTAATACTAACCAAACAGCTTGCTCTGCGGGGAGGCGTCGCTTTCTGAGCGATACTCGTCCAGTTTGTTGAACAGCTTCTTCAACCCATTCCCAAGGAATGTGTTTATTAAACACATCGATTGGACGTTCGTGGCAAAACTCTGCGGTAACCTGTAACTCTTTTGAAAACTCAGACATAAAAAATCGGCCGTAACTTACGTTACGACCGATTATGAGGCCTCTGGAGGATCGTTCAAGTAGCTAAACGATCGGCATTAACTCATACGAGTGGGCTTTTAATAATCTGAATCTAAAGCTAACGAATACGCTTCGTTAACTCATCGCGAAAGACGAATTATAGTACGTCGATTGCGTTAAGGTCAGAGAATGCTTTTTCAAGACGTGTAACCATAGAAGCTTGACCAGCACGTAACCATACGCGTGGATCGTAGTACTTCTTGTTTGGCGCAGCTTCGCCAGTTGGGTTACCGATTTGACCTTGTAGGAAATCACGGTTTTCAGCTTCGTAAGTACGAACGCCATCCCATGAAGCCCACTGAGTATCAGTATCGATGTTCATTTTGATAACACCGTAGCCGATAGACTCTTGGATTTCTGCTTCAGAAGAACCAGAACCACCGTGGAATACGAAGTTAAGTGCGTTTGCAGCAATACCAAACTTCTCAGCACAATGTGCTTGAGAATCACGAAGAATCGTAGGAGTAAGTACAACGTTACCCGCTTGGTAAACACCGTGTACGTTACCGAAAGATGCAGCGATAGTGAAACGAGGGCTGATAGCGCTTAGTTTCTCGTATGCGTATGCAACGTCTTCAGGAGATGTGTAAAGCTCAGATGCGTCCATATCAGAGTTATCTACGCCGTCTTCTTCACCACCAGTACAACCTAGTTCGATTTCTAGAGTCATGCCCATCTTAGCCATACGCTCAAGGTATTGGCCACAGATTTCGATGTTTTCTTCTAGAGACTCTTCAGAAAGGTCAATCATGTGAGAAGAGAAAAGAGGCTTGCCAGTTTCAGCGAAGAACTCTTCACCTGCGTCTAGAAGACCGTCGATCCAAGGAAGCAATTTCTTAGCTGCGTGGTCCGTGTGAAGAATCACAGGAACGCCGTAAGAAGCAGCAACAGCGTGTACGTATTTAGCACCAGCAACAGCACCAAGGATTTGTGCACCTTGACCGTCAAGTTTCATGCCTTTACCAGCAAAGAAACCAGCGCCGCCGTTAGAGAACTGAACAACAACTGGAGCTTTAACTTTAGAAGCCGCTTCTAAAACACCGTTGATAGTGTCAGTGTTAACAACGTTTACAGCAGGAAGTGCAAATTTGTTTTCTTTTGCTACTTCAAATACTTTCTGCACGTCATCGCCAGAAATCACACCAGGTTTTACAAAATCGAAGATCTTAGACATGGAAATAATCCTATTTTCTGTCGTATTAAAATAAAATTTGCAATCGTTTGCTCACAACGGGCCGCATTGTATCAATAAATAATGCGTCGCAGCAAACGAGAAAGCGGGAAAATTATTTCCCGCTTATAAAATCATTATGCTTTCGCACGCTCTTCTAGCATCGCAACCGCTGGAAGTACTTTACCTTCAACGAATTCAAGGAAAGCGCCGCCACCTGTAGAGATGTAAGAAACGTCTGCTTTGATACCAAACTTGTCGATCGCTGCAAGCGTATCACCGCCACCAGCAACAGAGAATCCTTCAGAATCTGCGATAGCTTTAGAAATACCCGCGGTACCGGCTTCAAAGTTTTTGAATTCAAATACACCTACAGGGCCGTTCCAAAGAATCGTTTTTGCATTGCCGATGATTTCAGCAAGCGCCGCTGTTGAATCTGGACCAAGATCGAAGATCATATCGTCGTCTTGAACTTCAGAAACGTGCTTGATTTCAGCTTCTGCGTTTTCATCAAATGCTTTTGCACATGCAACGTCAGTCGCTACTGGAATTGCACACTCTTTCATTAGCTTTTTAGCGGTCTCTACTAGGTCAGCTTCGTATAAAGACTTACCTACGTTGTGACCTTCAGCAGCGATGAACGTGTTTGCGATACCACCACCAACAACAAGTTGGTCAGCAATTTTAGAAAGAGACTCAAGAACCGTCAGCTTAGTAGAAACTTTAGAACCACCAACAATCGCAACTAGAGGGCGAGCTGGGTTGTCCATTGCTTTGCCTAGTGCTTCAAGCTCTGCAGCAAGAAGAGGGCCAGCACACGCTACAGGAGCGTTTGTACCAACACCGTGAGTTGACGCTTGAGCACGGTGAGCGGTACCAAATGCGTCCATCACGAAGATGTCACAAAGAGCAGCGTATTGCTTAGAAAGTGCTTCTTCGTTCTTCTTCTCGCCTTTATTAAAGCGAACGTTTTCAAGAACAACTAGCTCACCAGCGTTCAGCTCTAGGCCGTCTAGGTAATCTTTTGCTAGTTTAACATCACAATCTAGTGCGTCATTTAGGTAATTAACAACAGGAGCTAGAGAGAACTCTTCGTTGTATTCGCCTTCAGTAGGACGACCAAGGTGAGAAGTAACCATTACTTTTGCGCCAGCTTCTAGGCACATTTTGATAGTTGGTAGTGATGCAAGAATACGTGCATCTGAAGTTACTTTACCGTCTTTCACTGGTACGTTTAGGTCAGCACGGATGAAAATGCGTTTACCTGCTAGTTCCAGGTCAGTCATCTTGATTACAGACATTGTTTGTCCTCTCAACGTTAAATTACAAAGTTTTGAAAGCCCAGCATCATGCTAAGCCGATTAATTCTTTAACTACTGTTTTAACTTGGGGCGGTAGTGATTTATTTCAATGCGAAAAATAAATCTTTTCCAAGTTCCTTCTCATCGCTCTTATTTAAGCGAATGCATTACCAACGCAGTATCCAACATACGATTGGCAAAGCCCCACTCATTGTCACACCATACTAACATTTTAATCAGATGCCCGTTGCTTACACGGGTTTGAGTGCCGTCTACTATCGCACTATGTTGATCATGATTAAAATCGATGGAAACAAGCGGTGCTTCAGTATAATCAACAATGTTATGTAATGTACACCTAGAAGCGTCAGTTATGGTTTGATTTACGTCATTAACTTTCACTTTTGTTGCAACAGTTACACTTAAATCCATTGCTGTAACGTTCACTGTCGGTACGCGCACTGAAATCGCTTCGAATTTGTTGGAAAATTTCGGAAAGATTCGTTCAATCCCCACATGTAACTTGGTATCAACAGGGATGATAGATTGACTTGCAGCACGGGTACGGCGTAGATCAGGATGATAGGCGTCGATAACCTGTTGATCATTCATAGAAGAGTGGATCGTGGTGATGGTGCCAGACTCAATCGTAAAGGCATCATCGAGCACCTTTATGATAGGGACGATGCAGTTAGTCGTACAAGATCCATTAGAAATGACGTTATGTTCAGGCTTAAGCGTTTCATGGTTAACACCATAAATGATGGTGTTATCCAAATCGGTCGCGCCGGGATGGGAGAAAATAACTTTTTTAGCCCCTGCAGCAATATGACGTTGTCCGTCTTCTTGGCAGCCATATACGCCAGTACAGTCTAGAACGATATCAACATCTAGATCTTGCCACGGCAGTAAATCGATATCTTCTAAATGTAAAATACGAACTGAATCTCTTTCGCCATTGTCGTGTTCTACAAATAAGTGTTCTTGATCGTGAGAGATTTTTTTATAGAAGCGTCCGTGAGAAGTATCGTACTGCAACAAATGCGCCATGGCTTCTGGCTGGGCAAGCTCATTGACCGCCACAATTTTTATTTGATGATTTTTGCCACTTTCGTATACGGCACGCAATACATTTCGGCCAATACGACCAAAACCATTAATGGCTATTTTTAGCATATGCCCTGTCTTCCTTATCTTCATAGAACGGCCAGATATTAACTGATTGCTTATTGAACCGCACTGAAAGAGTGATTTAGCTCGCAATAGAGTTGGGGATTTATGATACGCCCGTCAAGTTATAAAAAAACCGAGCCACTTGGACTCGGTTTAATTTTATCTGATATTCATTTCCAATAAGGAAAAAAATATAGCGATTAAGCTAGAAGCTCTTGCGCTGTTTCAACGACGTTCTCAACTGTAAAGCCGAACATTTTGAATAGTTCACCTGCTGGTGCAGATTCGCCAAATGTTGTCATACCGATGATACGACCGTCTAGGCCAACGTACTTGTACCAGTAATCAGCAATACCTGCTTCTACAGCGATACGAGCGGTTACGTCTGACGGTAGAACCGCTTCGCGGTAAGCTGCGTCTTGCTTATCGAATGCATCGGTAGATGGCATTGAAACAACACGTACTTGCTTACCTTGCGCCGTAAGTTCTGCGTGTGCAGCAACAGCAAGTTCAACCTCTGAGCCAGTAGCAATCAAGATAAGCTCTGGTTTCTCAGCGCTGTCTTTTAGGATGTAAGCACCCTTAGCAATGCTTGCTACTTGCTCTGCGTCACGCGCTTGCTGTGCAAGGTTCTGACGAGAGAAGATAAGTGCCGTAGGGCCATCTTTACGCTCAATGGCCAGTTTCCATGCAACTGCAGATTCAACTTGGTCACATGGACGCCATGTGCTCATGTTTGGAGTAACACGTAGAGAAGCGATTTGCTCAACAGGTTGGTGAGTTGGACCATCTTCACCTAGGCCGATTGAATCGTGCGTGTACACTTGGATATTCTGAGTTTTCATCAGAGCAGCCATGCGCATTGCGTTACGAGCGTACTCCATGAACATTAGGAATGTTGCGCCGTATGGTACGAAACCACCGTGCAAAGCAATACCGTTCATGATAGCCGTCATACCGAATTCACGAACACCGTAATGGATGTAGTTACCAGAGAAGTCATCAGCAGTTAGCGACTTAGAACCAGACCACATGGTTAGGTTAGAAGGCGCAAGGTCAGCAGAGCCGCCCATGAATTCTGGTAGCATCGCACCAAATGCTTCTAGTGCATTTTGAGACGCTTTACGTGAAGCAATGTTCGCTGGGTTAGCTTGAAGGTCAGCGATGATTTGAGTTGTTTTCTCTTCCCACTGCGCAGGAAGGTCACCGTTTAGACGACGCTTAAGCTCAGCCGCTTCTGCAGGGAATGCTGCCGCGTATGCTTCAAACTTCTCGTTCCAAGCCGCTTCTTTAGCAGTACCCGCTTCTTTCGCATCCCATTGGCCGTAGACATCAGCAGGGATTTCGAAAGGACCGTGTTCCCAACCTAATGCCGCTTTAGTTGCTGCGATTTCGTCAGCACCTAGTGGAGCACCGTGACAGTCGTGCGTACCCGCTTTATTTGGAGAACCAAAGCCGATAACTGTTTTAGTACAGATAAGCGTAGGACGCGGATCAGCTTTAGCCGCAATGATTGCAGCATTGATTGCTTCAGGATCATGGCCGTCTACTGCTGGAATAACATGCCAACCGTAAGCTTCGAAACGCTTAGGCGTGTCATCAGAGAACCAACCTTCTACTTCACCGTCGATAGAGATGCCGTTGTCATCCCAGAAAGCGACAAGCTTACCGAGACCTAAAGTACCCGCAAGAGAACATGCTTCATGAGAGATACCTTCCATCAAACAACCATCACCCATAAATACATATGTGTTGTGGTCAACGATTTCGTGGCCTTCACGGTTAAACTGAGCCGCTAGTGCTTTTTCAGCCATTGCCATGCCAACACCATTGGTGATGCCTTGGCCTAGTGGACCTGTTGTCGTTTCAACGCCCGGCGCATAACCATACTCTGGGTGACCCGGAGTTTTTGAGTGCAATTGACGGAAATTTTTCAAATCATCAATTGAAAGATCGTAACCAGAAAGGTGCAGTAAAGAATAGATCAACATTGAACCGTGACCGTTAGACAAGATAAAACGGTCGCGATCGGCCCACTCTGGATTTTGTGGGTTATGATTTAGATGAGAACGCCAAAGAACTTCAGCGATATCAGCCATGCCCATTGGAGCACCTGGGTGACCTGAATTAGCTTGTTGAACACCATCCATGCTCAACGCACGGATAGCATTAGCGAGTTCTTTATTAGAAGTAAGGTTACGAGAAGACATTTACGCTCCTGAGTGCATAAGCGAATAAAAAAATAAGGATTAGGGCGCCGAATAACCAAATTCGGCGGCGCGTATTGTCTCAAAGCCCCCCTAGCACTGCAAACGATTTACTGGGGAAATTGGTGATTTTTGCTACTATTTTCTAACATGTTGTCGAACTAATTGAATTTAATAGGTCAAAAACGCAATCGATTGGCTTGTGTGTGAACAAAATTTCACTTGTAATTCGGTCGGTTCAAATTAGAATAGACGTCTAGATGTAGATACACCTACAGTTTATACCGTCTAATTTGCGAATAGGTCTGCTTTTTTGGTGCATGCCTGTTCTTTTTAAAAAGAAATATTGGAGCGCTCATGGCTAAGCACCTATTTACTTCTGAATCTGTATCAGAAGGCCACCCAGATAAAATCGCCGATCAAATTTCAGATGCTGTACTTGATGCCATCATCGAACAGGATCCAAAAGCACGTGTTGCTTGTGAAACTTACGTAAAAACCGGCATGGTCATGGTTGGCGGTGAAGTGACCACTTCAGCGTGGGTTGATATCGAAGAAATCACCCGTGAAACCGTTCGTGAAATTGGTTACGTACACTCAGACATGGGCTTCGATGCCGATTCTTGTGCTGTACTGAACACCATTGGTAAGCAGTCTCCAGACATCAACCAAGGCGTTGATAAAGCAGACCCTAAAGAACAGGGCGCTGGTGACCAAGGTATTATGTTTGGTTACGCAACCAACGAAACACCAATTTTGATGCCAGCTCCAATTACTTACTCTCATCTACTTGTTCAAAAACAAGCGGAAGTTCGTAAGAGCGGCAAACTGGACTTCCTACGTCCAGACGCTAAATCCCAAGTAACATTCCAATACGACCAAGGTAAGATTGTTGGTATTGATGCTGTTGTACTTTCTACTCAACACTCAGAGTCAGTTTCAACATCTGATCTTCGTGAAGCGGTAATGGAAGAAATCATCAAACCGGTACTTCCTGCAGAGTGGCTAAATAAAGACACAAATTTCTTTATCAACCCAACCGGTCGTTTTGTTATCGGTGGCCCTATGGGTGACTGTGGTCTAACGGGTCGTAAGATCATCGTTGATACCTACGGTGGTGCAGCTCGTCACGGTGGCGGTGCATTCTCAGGTAAAGATCCTTCAAAAGTTGACCGTTCTGCAGCCTACGCTGCACGTTATGTAGCAAAAAACATTGTTGCTGCTGGCATGGCTGACCGTTGTGAGATTCAATTGTCTTACGCAATCGGTGTTGCTGATCCAACGTCTATCATGGTTGAAACGTTCGGTACTGAAAAAGTATCTCACGACATCATCATTGAAGCGGTTCGTCAAAACTTCGATTTACGCCCATACGGTCTGCAAGAAATGCTGAACCTACTTCAGCCTATCTACAAAAAGACGGCTGCTTACGGTCACTTTGGTCGTGAAGAGTTCCCTTGGGAAGCGACTGACAAAGCAAGCATCCTACGTGAGTTTGCTGGAATTAAATAATTCTCTATAGTATTCACTAGTAAATACAAGCCCTTGCATTATGCAGGGGCTTTTTTTATGTGAGAATTGCTGGTGGTAACATTTGTATTTTAATGAAACAGCGTCAATAGTTAACAATGTATTAACAACAATCCCAATTGCAGTATGTGAGTGTTGTTGGATAATTTGATGCACAGCGTCGTGGTATTTCGTCATTGTTCATCTTAATTGGTCGCTGGAATTGCACCAGCGAAAACGAGAATCGATCAAGGAGGATATATGCCTCGTACGATTAACCCGTCAGACGCATCCGGCAAGCAAAACGAAGTACCGGATCATTTGTACGCCCGAACCGTCCCTTGTAACAAGCTGAGTATTTCAGCTCCTTTTCATTGGCTAGCATTAGGCCTAAACGATTTTGTTCGCATGCCACTCATCAGTGCTTTTTATGGGCTCTGCTTTATGGCCGCCGCAGTTGGCATCGTGCTACTTGTGCAATGGCAAGGCACACACCTTGTTGTGATGCCTAGCCTTGTTGTCTATATGTTGATTGGCCCTTTTTTAGCCCTCGGACTTTATGATGCCAGCTGGGCTAGAGAAAAAGGCCAGCCCGTTAGCTTATTCCACTCAATGAAAGCCATTCAACGCAACTCCTCTTCACAATGGGCATTTGCAGTATTACTCGCCGTAGCCATGATCTTTTGGATGAGAATTGCCGCCTTACTCCATGCACTTTATCCTTCAGTGCAAGGCGCTCCATTATCGGACTTTTTACCATTTTTACTGGTAGGTTCTATTGTTGGGGGTATCATCGCCTGTGTCATATTTAGTATTTCTGCATTTTCTATTCCACTGATGATGGAACGTCGCGTGGATATGATGACAGCGGTCTTCACCAGCTTTAATGCCGTCAAAAATAATATCCCCACCATGATTGTATGGGGCTTTATTATCTGCGGCGGTATCTTAATTGGTTTCGCGACTTACGGCATAGGTATGCTGTTCACCATGCCTATCCTAGGTTACGGCACATGGCATGCTTACCATGAAACCATCAAGAAAAAGCATCATCCATAAGCCAAGTTTAGTGCTACTATTCGCCTCGATTATTAATAATCGAGGCGTTTTAAATACAGCGCTTTAACCGAGGCAATGTGGTCAATATAGAATTAGAGTACGCCGCAAAAAAGAAAATAGCGCAATGCTTAGCTCAAGCAAAAACAACGTTTAAGCGAACGTTTCCTTCCCCCACGCTCAATTTTAATGTGCGCGGAAAAGTGGCAGGAAAAGCCTATTTACAACGTAATGAGATTCGCCTGAATCCAGTCCTTTTTGTGGAAAACCAACAAGACTTTATCAACGAAGTCATACCACATGAAGTGGCACATTTACTCACGTTTCAACTCTATGGGCGAGTAAAGCCTCATGGGAAAGAATGGCAATATGTCATGAGCCATGCTTTCAACGTCGCCCCTAGCAC
This sequence comes from Vibrio tapetis subsp. tapetis, assembly GCF_900233005.1. Lineage (NCBI taxonomy): Bacteria > Pseudomonadati > Pseudomonadota > Gammaproteobacteria > Vibrionales > Vibrionaceae > Vibrio > Vibrio tapetis. Next base: position 39,630 of record NZ_LT960611.1, on the reverse strand, counting down.
CACTCACCAATTTTCGACCCAATCCGTACAGGGTAAAACTTTTGCTTATCAGTGCCTCTGTAGTGAGCACGCACTCACCGTTCGTCGGCACAACAAAGTGATTCGCCGTCAAATGCAATACAGCTGCACTAAATGTAAGCAAGTACTGACTTTCACTGGCATCCAGCTTACTTAATATCTTGGCACTAATATAATTATCAATATCTTGCTACACTGATAATTACATTAATAAGATAAGCCACCAAGTATGTTGTTTCGCTATTCACTTATTTTTACAGCCCTTTTTTCCATCTCTGCATTTTCAGCACCGCCGAGTTCATTCAGCAAGGCAAAAAAAGAAGCCATTAAGATCTACTTTGACCACCCCACCAGCTTCTATTGTGGTTGTGACATTTCGTGGCAAGGTAAGAAAGGGAAACCAGATTTAGAAAGCTGTGGTTATCAGGTACGAAAGCAGCTAAAAAGAGCCAGTCGTATCGAATGGGAGCACGTTATGCCCGCTTGGAACTTCGGCCATCAGCGTCAATGCTGGCAAGAGGGGGGTCGTAAGAACTGCACCCGCAACGACAAAGCATTTAAAGCAATGGAAGCCGACTTGCACAACCTCACTCCCACTGTAGGCGAAGTCAATGGAGACCGCTCTAATTACCGCTTTAGCCAGTGGAATGGTATTGATGGTGTCAGTTACGGCATGTGTGAAATGCAGGTCAATTTCAAGCAACGGAAAGTGATGCCGCCAGATCGTGCTCGTGGGTCTATTGCGCGAACCTACCTGTACATGAGCCAAGAATATGGACTAAAGCTATCAAAGTCAGAGCAGCAGCTCATGCTTGTTTGGCATAAACAGTATCCCGTCGATGAATGGGAATGCACCCGCAATCAACGAATTAAGGGTATTCAAGGCAATGATAATCCATTTGTCACTCAAGAGTGCGCCTATAACTAACGAAAGTCATTCATCACACTTGTTTTTTATCCTTTAAGCATCCATGTTAAGCAAAAGCATTTAATCTATAGGACTGCCACCGTGAGAGTTCCTCGAATTTACCATCCCGAAGCCATCACCCAACTGGGTGAGCTCGCGCTAGATGAAGACGCAGCCGGTCATGTGGGCCGCGTATTACGAATGAAAGCAGGTCAAGAAATACTACTTTTTGACGGCACAGATCATGAGTATCCAGCCTCCATCACTGAAGTGACTAAAAAATCAGTGACCGTTTCTGTTGTAGAAAAGATCAGTAAAAGTATTGAATCCCCTCTGAATCTGCACTTAGGTCAGGTTATGTCTCGTGGCGACAAAATGGAATTCACGATTCAAAAGTCAGTAGAGCTAGGTGTAAACACCATCACCCCGCTGATTTCTGAGCGATGTGGCGTTAAGCTAGATCAAAAACGTTTTGAGAAAAAACTGGCTCAATGGCAGAAAATCGCCATCGCAGCATGCGAACAGTCCGGACGTAATACCGTACCCGTGATTCGCCCTATTATGCAACTTGAGCAGTGGTGCGCAGAACAAAGTGACGCACTCAAGTTAAACTTGCACCCTCGGGCAAAGTACTCAATTAACACCTTACCAGCGCCAGTTGAACGTGTACGTTTATTAATTGGACCTGAAGGTGGCTTGTCATCTGAAGAAATTTCGATGACTGAGAAGTACAAATTTGAAGAAACCTTATTAGGCCCAAGAGTGTTAAGAACTGAAACAGCAGCACTCACGGCAATCACAGCTTTACAGGTTCGCTTTGGCGATCTTGGATAATCGGAGAAGATCAATGATAAAACTTGGCATCGTGATGGACCCAATTTCATCCATCAATATCAAAAAAGATTCTAGCTTTGCCATGATGCTGGAAGCACAACGTCGTGGATGGGAAATCCACTATATGGAAATGAATGATCTTCATCTAGAGCAAGGTGTCGCAATTGCCGATACAAAAGTCGTCAGCTTAAAAGAAGATCCCAATGGCTGGTACGAATTTAAGTCAGAGCAAACCATCGAACTGTCTGAACTTGATGCCGTATTGATGCGTAAAGATCCACCATTTGATACCGAATACATATACGCGACCTACATTTTAGAACGTGCAGAAGAAAATGGCGCTCTCATCGTCAACAAGCCTCAAAGCTTACGTGATTGTAATGAAAAACTCTTTACTGCGTGGTTCCCAGAGCTAACACCAACCACAATTGTTACTCGTAAAGCTGAACGAATTAAAGCATTTAAAGAGCAACACGGCGATATTATTTTGAAACCGCTTGACGGTATGGGTGGCGCGTCTATTTTCCGTATCAAGAAAGACGACCCTAACGTTTCGGTGATCATCGAAACCTTGACCAACCATGGTCAAACTTACGCGATGGCACAAACTTTTGTACCTGATATCAGCAATGGCGATAAACGTATCTTGGTAGTAGATGGCGAAGCCATGCCTTACTGTCTCGCGCGAATCCCTGCAGAAGGTGAAACTCGTGGCAACCTAGCAGCAGGTGGTACCGGAGTCGTTCGCCCGTTGAGTGAAACAGATTTAGCAATAGCCAACGCGGTAGCGCCTACACTTAAAGAGAAAGGTCTAATTTTTGTTGGCCTTGATGTGATTGGCGACAAGCTCACTGAAATCAATGTCACCAGCCCAACCTGTATTCGCGAAATCGAAGGTGCTTTCGATATATCTATCACTGGTAAACTGATGGATGCCATTGAAAAGAAAATCAACGCCTAGCCCTTCAGTCTAAGTCGGTCAACTCATTGGCCGGCTAATTCCGCTCCCACTCTAGGAGAGATTATGAATCTAGCGAACCATTTCCTGGTTGCCATGCCAGGCATGCAAGACCCCTTCTTTCAACGCTCCGTTATCTATTTGTGTGAACACAATGATGAAGGCGCAATGGGTATTGTCATTAACTCCCCAATTGATATCTCCATTGGTACCATGTTAGAACAGGTCGATTTACCCACCTCTGTCCACCCAATGCTCAATCAACATAGTCTCCAAGAGCCAGTCTTCAACGGGGGACCGGTTTCAGAAGATCGTGGTTTTATCTTGCACAACCCTAAAGATGAATACCAATCTAGCATCAATATGACCAATGCACTTTCTGTTACGACCTCTAAAGACATACTTGAGGTTTTAGGCACTGAAGCGGAACCATTAAATTACATGGTCGCATTAGGATATTCAGGTTGGGATGCGGGTCAATTAGAAGTAGAATTGGCCGAAAACTCGTGGCTAACCATAGAAGCTGATCCGGATGTCATTTTCAATACACCGATCCAAGAGCGCTGGGAAAAAGCAGTGCAGATGCTGGGGATCGATGTGGCTCAGCTTTCTTCTCAAGTTGGTCATGGTTGAGAGCACAGTGCTAAAAGCAAAATACTAAAAACGAAATAAGAGCCTAGAACTTACTTCGCTTTTAGTCTTTCGCACTTAGAACTTATTTTTTAAAGAGAGAATCATGACTACACGTACGATTATGGCCTTTGACTATGGCACTAAGAGCATTGGCAGTGCCATCGGCCAGGAAATTACTGGTACGGCAACCCCACTAAAAGCCTTTAAAGCCAAAGATGGGATTCCTAGCTGGGAATTAATCGAAGCACAAATCAAAGAATGGCAACCTGATCTAGTGGTTGTAGGCTTACCTACCGACCTTCACGGCAAAGATTTAGAAACCATTGCACCACGAGCCAAAAAGTTCGCTAATCGTCTTAAGGGGCGCTTTGGCGTAGATATAGAGCTGCACGATGAAAGACTCTCTACCGCCGAAGCCCGTTCAAGCTTATTTGAAATGGGTGGCTACAAAGCACTCACCAAAGGCAACGTGGATTGCCAGTCAGCGGTGGTGATTTTAGAAAGTTGGTTTGAGTCGCAGTACTAAAGGCGAAGTGCTGAAAGTGAAGTACTAAAAGCGAGGTACTAAAAGCGAAGCTCTAAAGGCGAAGTCGCATCAACATGTTACTTCGCTCTTTACTTCGCTCTTAGTACTTAGTACTTAGTATTTAGTACTTCGCATTTCCGCCCCTACCCCATATCTATCTGCACACCATCCAATGCACCACCACCAAAACTATCACCACGTTTTGTTTTGAGCATTAAGCGTAGGTCGTTAGCAGAGTCTGCAGCGTGCATTGCATCTTCTTCGGTGATCTTATCCGCAATCACCAGATCGTATAAGCTTTGATCGAACGTTTTCATACCCGCTTCATTTGATTTGGCCATGGTACTCTTCAGTTCATGAAGATCACCACGACGGATCAACTCTGAGACTCTTGGGGTATTTAACAGAATTTCAAACACACCGTGACGGCCTTTTCCGTTTTTATCTCGGATCAACTGTTGAGCGACAACACCACGTAAGTTCATCGATAGATCAAACAAAAACTGCTCTTTTTGCTCTTTGGGTACTAAATGTAAGATCCGCTCGATCGCCTGATTCGCGTTATTAGCATGCAAAGTCGCCATACAAAGGTGCCCCGTTTCGGCAAAGGTCATGGCATATTGCATCGTATCTCTTGAGCGGATCTCTCCGATCAAAATCATATCAGGCGCTTGTCTTAATGAATTCTTCAATGCAATTTCATAACTGTCAGTATCAAGACCAACTTCACGCTGAGTGACAATGCACTTGCCATGTTGATGCACAAACTCTATGGGATCTTCTACCGTCAGAATATGACCACTGCGCTGCTGATTACGAAACCCTGTCATGGCGGCAAGTGTCGTCGATTTACCCGATCCTGTAGCACCAACAACCAACACCAAGCCTCGCTTGGCAATCGACATGTCCTGTAAAATATCAGGCAAGCTTAGTTCAGAAAAAGTTGGGATCTGGGTTTCAATGCGTCGGATCACCGCACCCGGTAATTCACGCTGAAAAAAAGCACTCACACGAAATCGGCCGCTGTCCCTCACAATGGCAAAGTTTGCTTCTTTATCACGCAAATACTCACCATGACGGACTTCATCCATGCTGCTATTTAACAGCGCGTGAACTTGGTGCTCGGTTAACGACTCACCTAAAGGTTGCATCTCACCATCAATACGCAGTAAACAAGGTGAACCCACGGTGATGTAAATATCCGAAGCTTGCTGAGACACCATTTGCGCCAAGATTTCAGTTAATCCCATAACGCCCCCTAAAAGCCTAAGTTATTCGATTCAAGCTTGTCAGCCACTTCTTGTGGGTCAACCGCACCTTGCGCTATCAATTGCCTTGCGTGTTGCTCTGTCGTTTGCATCCCCATTGCCGCGCCCGTTTGAATAACAGAATACATCTGCGCGACTTTGTCTTCTCTAATAAGGTTACGAATTGCGGGAGTAGCCAGCATGATTTCATGACAGGCAACGCGCCCGCCACCCAGGCGTTTAAGTAACTTCTGAGAAATAACCGCACGCAAAGACTCAGATAACATAGAACGCACCATGTCTTTATCTGCACCTGGGAAAACATCAATGATTCTGTCTACTGTTTTTGCCGCGCTGCTGGTGTGTAGCGTACCAAACACTAAGTGACCCGTTTCTGCCGCCGTTAACGCAAGGCTAATGGTTTCTTTGTCTCGTAACTCGCCCACCAGAATAACATCAGGATCTTCACGTAAAGCAGAACGCAGTGCCGCACTAAAGCTATGGGTATCTCGGTGAACTTCACGTTGGTTAATCAAGCATTTTTGGCTTTCATGAACAAATTCAATCGGGTCTTCAATCGTTAAAATGTGTTTGTTGTGATTGCGATTAACATAATCAACCATGGCTGCAAGGGTCGTTGATTTACCCGATCCGGTAGGACCCGTCACAAGAACAAGGCCTTTTTCGTAATTGGAGATCTGGGTAAAAATATCAGGAGCGGATATTTGGTCTAATGTCGGCACCGTGGTCGGGATGGTTCGAAACACAGCAGAACAACCACGGGACTGATTAAAAGCATTAACACGGAATCGCCCCACATTAGGCAGTTCAAATGAAAAATCCGTTTCTAGCTTTTCTTCAAACTCGGCACGTTGCGCATCGTTCATAATGTCGAACACCATTTTATGCACATCGCTATGACTAAATGCAGGCACTCCGAGCTTTCGTACATCGCCATCTACGCGAACCATTGGAGGAACACCCGCAGAAAGATGTAGATCTGATGCATTATGCTTTACACTAAAATCCAATAACTCAGTGATATCCATTTATAATCCTTAATAAAGTCAATTATGTGTAGTATTCAACAAAACATTCAGCAGATCACCGCACAAATTCGTCTTCTTGAACAAAAGTGTGGTCGAGCATCGGATTCGGTGCAACTTTTGGCAGTAAGTAAGACTAAGCCTATCGAAGCAGTCGCAAATGCTCTCGAAGCTGGTCAGCGCACTTTCGGCGAAAATTATGTTCAAGAAGGTGTTGATAAAGTTAATTATTTCTTAGAACACTATAGTAATAGTGACATAGAATGGCACTTTATTGGCCCTATTCAATCAAATAAAACTCGTCCTATTGCCGAGCATTTTAATTGGGTACATTCCGTTGATCGCGCCAAGATCGCACAACGCTTGAGTGATCAACGCCCAGAAAACATGTTACCGCTGCAGGTATTGATACAAGTGAATACCAGTGGAGAAACCAGTAAATCTGGCACCGATAACGAGCAAGTATTTGCTTTGGCTGAGTTGATAAATGCTCTGCCAAACCTCACATTAAGAGGATTGATGTCAATTCCTGCCAACGTCAGCGAATATTCAGATCAGCTAGCTGCATTCCAACAACTGGCCGCTTTGAAAGACGAACTCGCCAAGCAATACCCGACGGTAGACACGCTGTCGATGGGAATGAGTGGTGACATGGAAGCCGCAGTTGAAGCAGGCAGCACCATGGTAAGAATTGGCACAGCCATCTTTGGGGCTCGAGATTATGGGGCTAAAGGCTGAAGCAGGCTGGTTTAAAAAACAGAAAGAAACAACCGTATTTTGGTGAGGAAGTATCATGGAACATAAGCACATTGCTTTTATCGGCGCAGGGAATATGGCGCGTTCAATCATTGCCGGGCTGGTTGCCAGTGGCTACCCAGCCGATTGCATTACGGCGACGGCTCCAAGCCGCAATAATCTTGATGGGCTGGCGCAGCAATATCACATCAATACCACCAGCGATAATAACCTCGCCGTATCATTGGCCGATGTGGTGGTCTTGTCGGTAAAACCACAATTGATGGAAATGGTCTGTGCCGATCTCTCCGAGCATGATTACAGCACCAAACTGGTGATTTCTATTGCTGCGGGCATCACTTCAAAGCGTATTGAAGAAATGCTAAGCAGTAAGCTAAACCTAATCCGCGTGATGCCAAATACCCCGTCTTTGGTCGGCCAAGGCATGAGTGGGCTCTACGCGATGGACAGCGTATCGGATCAAGACAAACTCTTCTCTGAACAATTATTGTCTGCAGTAGGAGAAGTTTGCTGGGTTGAGCAAGAATCTGCCATCAATAACATCATTGCCGCCGCTGGCAGCGCACCTGCTTATTTCTTCCTGTTTATGGAGGCGATGCAAACTGAAGCGATCGCACAAGGTTTTGATGCACAAACAGCACGCTTACTGGTTCAACAATCTGCAATTGGTGCGGCTGAACTCGTGATAGCAAACCCCGACACTGAATTATCAACGCTTCGCGAACAAGTCACCTCAAAAGGGGGCACAACCGCCGAAGCATTGCGAACTTTTAATGAACACCAGCTTTCTGATATTGTCTCAAAAGCAATGCGTGCTGCAGTTACACGCGCACAAGAGATGGAAAAACTATTTTAAACCAAAAGGGTAAAAAATGAATTCAATGCACTTTTTAGTATCAACACTGTTTGATCTCTACATCATGGTGGTGATCTTGCGCATTTGGCTACAAGTCGCTCGCGCTGATTTTTACAATCCATTCTCACAATTTATCGTCAAAGCAACCCAGCCCGTTGTTGCACCACTACGCCGAGTGATCCCATCGATTGGTAGCCTAGATCTCGCCACCATTTTGTTTGCTTACTTGTTGTGTGTCCTTAAGTTTATTGCGATCGTCGCCATTTCTTCCGGTGGTAACTTTGCTTTTGATATCGGATTCCTATTCCTTGGTTTCTTATCATTGCTTAAAGCTGCTGGTGGCCTGCTGTTTTGGGTACTTTTACTGCGTGCAATTTTAAGCTGGGTTAGCCAAGGCCGTAGCCCAATTGAATACGTATTCCATCAATTAACTGAACCTATGTTAGCGCCAATTCGTCGTATACTGCCGGCAATGGGCGGTTTTGATTTAAGCGTACTGGTTCTGTTTATTGTGCTTCAATTCGCGAACTTCTTGATGGGCGATTTGATTGGCCAAATGTGGTACCAACTGTAGTGCTCAATGCGGTGAAACAAGATGGCGAAGACCTCGTGCTTCGCCTCTATATTCAACCTAAGGCAAGTCGTGACCAAATTGTTGGCCTCCATGGTGATGAAATAAAAATCGCGATTACCGCACCTCCGGTCGATGGTAAGGCCAACAGCCATCTGACTAAGTATTTAGCGAAACAATTCAAAGTGGCAAAAGGTCACATTGATATCGAAAAAGGTGAACTGGGTAGGCATAAACAAATAAGAGTCTGCTCACCAAGCCAAATTCCAGATACAATTTCAGCCCTCCTATGAGGGCTTTTTTATAAGGAAATATCATGAAAAAATGGGTCATCGCACTACTCTCTCTAGCTTGCTCTTTGCCATTATCAGCTGGACAGTTCAAGAACATCAAAGATGTCGAAGTCCATTATTCTGCATTCAATTCCACCTTCTTAACGGCAGATGTTGCACATCAATATAAGCTAAAAAGAAATGGCTACACGGCCATCATTAACATCAGTGTGTTAGATAAATCCAAAGCAGGCAAACCCGCTACCAGCGCGACGGTAACAGGCACCAGTAAAAACTTGATTGGCAACATTCGTCAGCTAGAGTTTAGAGAGGTAAAAGAAGGTAACGCCATTTATTATTTGGCTGAACTGCCTATCAACAACGAAGAAGTGCTGACTTTTGAACTGGATGTCGATTCCGGTATTAGCGGCAAAGGCAAACTCAAGTTCAACCAAAAATTCTATGTCGAAGACTGATTATTAAGTGGTATCCTTGCCGCCATAATCAACAATCGAATTAGGGATCACCCATGAGCAAATTGGTATTGGCAACAGGTAACCAAGGCAAAGTAAAAGAAATGGCAACCTTGCTATCTGACTTTGGTTTTGACGTTGTCGCGCAAAGCGAATTTCAAGTATCTGAAGTTGCGGAAACCGGCACGACATTCATTGAAAATGCCATCATCAAGGCTCGCCATGCAGCGCTAGAAACGGGCTTACCAGCCATTGCTGATGACTCAGGTTTAGAAGTTGACTGCCTACAAGGCGCACCGGGGATCTACTCTGCTCGTTATGCTGGTGAAAACGCAACGGATCAACAGAACTTAGAAAAACTGCTTGATGCGATGACCGATGTACCAGAAGCACAACGCAGTGCTCGCTTCCATTGTGTATTGGTGTTGATGCGTCATGCAAACGACCCAACGCCTATTGTTTGCCATGGAAAATGGGAAGGTCGCATTCTTTCTAAAGCACATGGCGACAATGGTTTTGGTTACGATCCGGTATTCTTTGTTCCAGAAGATAACTGTGCCTCAGCGGAGCTTGAACCCGTTCGAAAAAAACAATTGTCTCATCGTGGTAAAGCGTTAGAGCAACTGTTCGCAACTATTCAAAAGCAAGGTTTGTAATGACGAGCCTTGTTCCACCAGCACTGAGCTTATACGTCCATATTCCATGGTGCGTACAAAAATGTCCTTATTGCGATTTTAACTCGCACGCACTCAAGAATGACATTCCAGAGCGAGAGTACATCGACGCCTTATTGGAAGATTTGGATACCGATATTTCTCGCTATAAACTGTCGGATAACCCGCGCCTACTGCACTCTATTTTTATTGGTGGAGGCACACCAAGCTTAATTAAACCTGAAGAGATCACACGGTTATTAAAAGGCATCGAACAACGCCTGCCTTTTAAACCTGACATCGAAATCACCATGGAAGCAAACCCCGGCACCATCGAAGCCGACCGTTTTGAACAATACAGAAAAGGCGGTGTTACGAGAATTTCCATTGGTGTGCAAAGCTTTGAGGACAGCAAGCTTAAACGCTTAGGTCGTATTCATGGGTCAAAGGAAGCCATCAATGCAGCCAATTTGGCGCATAATATTGGTCTCACGAGTTTTAACCTCGACTTAATGCACGGGTTACCTGATCAAACACCAGAACAAGCACTCCTTGATTTAGATAAAGCGATAGAGCTAACTCCTCCGCATTTGTCTTGGTATCAGCTCACCATCGAACCCAACACGCTATTTCACTCAAAACCACCAACATTGCCGGATGAAGACGACCTATGGGACATCTTTGATTTAGGGCATCAGAAGCTAACAGCGGCTGGCTATGTGCAGTATGAAACCTCGGGCTACAGTAAGCCGGGTTATCAATGCCAGCATAATCTTAATTATTGGCGTTTTGGTGATTACCTAGGAATAGGTTGTGGAGCACACGGGAAGCTTAGCTTTAGTGATGGCAAAATTCTTCGTACCACTAAGGTCAAACACCCTCGTGGCTACTTGAATTTAATCAAACCGTATTTGGACTCAGAGACAGAAGTACCTATTGCAGACCGTCCATTTGAGTTCTTTATCAACCGTTTTAGGCTATTGGAATCCTGCCCTAAGCAAGATTTTACTGCGACAACAGGGCAAGATCTGAGTGCGATTCAAACCACCATTGATTGGGCGGTAGAAAAACAATATCTAACCGAAACCAACACACACTGGCAGATCACAGAAAAAGGGAAATTATTTCTAAATGATCTACTTGAAGCCTTTATGGCTGACTAACTAGATCCACTCTGAAATAGATTATAAAGCAATTAGATCATAGTAACCCAAATACTAACCGATCTAACCAAAGTACCAGTTAACCTTTGATTTATAATACATTGATAGCATTTAGCCTACAGTAGGCTAAATGCTATTTTAGCTGTACCAGCTTAAAGGTTCACCATTATTCCAAGCTTCAATTGGTACTAGAAAATTGAACGACCAATCCGTTCAGATAGCAATTCTAGTGCTCGAGTACCCGCTAACGAGTTACCTGAAAAATCGAGCTCTGGAGACCATACTGCAATCGTCATCTCACCTGGAACAATGGCAATAATACTGCCACCAACGCCTGATTTTCCCGGCATACCGACTCGCTAAGCAAACTCACCGGCTCCATCGTACAAACCGCAAGTCGCCAATAACGCATTCAACTGCTTTGACTGGGTAGAAGTGATAATTTGCTTTCCGCTTTGAACAGAAGTGCCTTTGTTAGCCAAATAACTGAATGTTTTCGCCAAATCTACACAACTCATCTTTAAAGCACAGGCATGAAAATAGTTATTCAATACGGGGATAACATCGTTATCAAAATTACCAAAAGATCGCATTAAATAAGCAATGGCCGTATTACGGTCGCTATTGAGCATCTCAGATGCCGCTACGACCTTGTCGTAGACAATATGTGTATCACCTGACAGTTGGCGTACAAACTCCAATAAATGTTGCCTAGGGGCAGACAGACGGCTTTGCAATAAGTCCGCAATCACAATGGCACCCGCGTTGATAAACGGGTTTCTTGGAATGCCTTTTTCCATCTCTAGCTGAATCATCGAATTAAAGGCTTGGCCTGACGGTTCTTTACCCACTCTTTGCCAAATTTCTTCAGGTCTATATAACACCATCGCTAGAGTTAGGCTTAACGCTTTAGAAATTGACTGAATCGAAAAAGCTTCGTCAGCATCTCCTGCTTTAATCACCTCTCCATTATTGGTGTACACTGCAATAGCCAGCTTGTTGGCCGACACTTTGGCAAGTGCTGGGATGTAATTTGCTACATTTCCCCGACCAATTAAAGGGCGAACTTCATCCAAAATATCGGACAATATTTGTTGTGTCGGTTTCATTTTATGACCTATAAAGAATGACGTTCAGTACCGCCAAAGGGCAAAAAAGCCAACATAACATCATGTTGGCTTTTGAAAAGAGTAGAGTTCGCTGCGCGAAATCGAATACAGAGACGGGCTTCGCCCTAAGGTTACAGAAAAAACTAGAACGCTTCGCTGCTAGATACTAGACCGCTTCGCTCCTATAAAATCAAAAGCACTTATTTCTTAGCTCTTATAGTCTCTAGTCTCTAGTCTCTAGTCTCTAGTCTCTAAATAAGCGAAGCGCATTCTGTATTCTGTATTCTGTAATCTGCTCTTAACTCACACGCTTAAATTTAATATCCCACACGCCGTGACCTAAACGGTGACCACGTGCTTCAAACTTAGTCAGTGGACGCTCTTCAGGGCGTTCGATGTAATCACCATCTGCTGCAATATTTACAAAACCCGGCGCCACGTTCATCACTTCAATCATGTGCTCTGCATAGTTTTCCCAATCCGTTGCCATATGGAAAACACCGGTTTCAAGAGCAAGCTTACCACGCACCATTTCAGCGAATTCAGCTTTAACAATACGGCGCTTATGGTGACGCGCTTTATGCCATGGGTCTGGGAAGAATAACTGCAGAGTGTGTAGGCTGTTATCTGGAATCATTTTTTCGAAAACTTCTACCGCATCGTGGCACATAACACGTAGGTTAGTTACACTAGCATCACGAGCAGAAGCCAAACAAGCACCAACACCTGGGCTGTGAACTTCAATGCCGATAAAGTTTTTCTCTGGCGCATTTTTTGCCATTTCTACCAATGACGCACCCATGCCGAAGCCGATTTCTAAAACAACTGGGTTGTTATTACCAAACACTTCATTCCAATCAAGCAAGGTTTCTTGGAAATCAATACCCATCGTTGGCCAGCACTCATTCATCGAGTTTTCTTGCCCTTTAGTTAAACGGCCTTCACGACGAACAAAACTACGTATTTTACGTACTAGCTTGCCATCTTCTGTGTATTCGTTGGTGGTCACTTCACTCATTGGTATTTTGCCTGCACATTGATTAATCGATCGAAGCGGGGATTATCCAAAGAATTGGCATTAGTGCAAGTATTTCTCGCTCCAATATCCCCTACAAATTGTGTGTTTTACATCCACTGCTAAGTGTGGTGCAATTTTACTCCAATTAAATATAGATGGTAAGAGCTACTCGTGTCCCCTTTTGCATCCGCTATTTTAGAGTGGTATGACGTTTATGGTCGTAAAAATCTACCATGGCAACAAAACAAAACCGCTTATAGCGTTTGGCTTTCAGAGATCATGCTTCAGCAAACTCAAGTCGCTACGGTTATTCCTTATTTTCTAAGGTTTTTAGAGCGCTTTCCGACCGTTGAAGCACTAGCACAAGCCGAACAAGATGAAGTCCTACATTTATGGACAGGCTTGGGCTATTACGCTCGTGCGAGAAACCTGCATAAAGCTGCTCAGCTGGTTGTTTCTGACCATAATGGGCAATTTCCGCAAGATCTTGAACAAATGAATGCCTTACCGGGAATCGGCCGATCCACTGCTGCGGCTGTTTTATCTTCTGTTTATAAGCTGCCTCACGCCATTTTAGACGGCAATGTGAAGCGCACTTTAAGTCGTAGCTTCGCAATCGAAGGTTGGCCAGGACAAAAAAAAGTAGAAAACCAACTGTGGGAAATCGCTGAGCAACACACACCGGATGTTGATGTCGACAAATACAATCAGGCCATGATGGACATGGGTGCAACGGTTTGTACCCGCAGTAAGCCCAAATGTGAACTGTGCCCTGTAACTCAAATGTGTGAAGCAAAAAAACAGCTCCGACAACTTGATTTTCCGACCAAAAAACCAAAAAAGGAAAAACCGACCAAACAAACTTGGTTCGCTATTTTCCATTACAACGGTCAGGTTTGGTTAGAGCAAAGACCTCAAGTTGGGATATGGGGCGGGCTATTTTGTTTCCCTCAAAATGAAACTGAAGATCTTAACGATCTTCTTGATACTAAAGGTATTCAAGAAATACACATTAACCGACGAGAACCTCTGATCGCGTTTAAACATACTTTTAGCCACTACCATCTTGATATTACGCCCGTTCTGTTTGATCTAAATAGCCAACCGAATATGGTGATGGAAGCGGGCAATAGTCTCTGGTATAACTTAGCTAACCCCGAAACAATTGGCTTAGCTGCTCCTGTAAAGCAACTTCTCGAAAGCCTCCAATTCGAACTCAATTAAGGAATCATTATGAGCCGCACTGTAACTTGTGTTCATTTGCAAAAAGAAGCCGAAGGTCTTGATTTTCAACTTTACCCAGGCGATCTTGGTAAGCGAATTTTCGACAGCATCTCCAAAGAAGCTTGGGCCATGTGGCAGAGCAAGCAAACGATGCTAATTAACGAAAAAAAGCTAAACATGATGGATCCAGAACATCGAAAACTGCTTGAAACTGAAATGGTCAATTTCTTATTCGAAGGAAAAGAAGTCATCATCGAAGGCTACACGCCACCTAGCGAGTAGCAAATTAGAGTTGATTTGCTTACCTTTTAGACAAAAAAATGACATCATGGCCTCAGGTTATGGTGTCATTTTTATTTAGGTTTCCGATGAGAAAATTGCTTTATTTCGCCCTCACATTATTGCTAGTTGGCTGCAGCCGAGAGTTTGTTGAAAGCATGTATAGCATTGATTATGAGCCAACTAATCGATTTGCCAAAAACCTCGCCCAGCTTCCCGGTCAGTTTCAAAAAGACATAGGGGCACTAGACGCCCTAATCAGTAGCTTCTCAGGCAATATCGAAAAACGTTGGGGTAAAGACAACGTTAAGATGGCAGGTAAGAGTAACTATGTAAAATACATAGACAACTACATGAGCCGTGCGGAAGTGGATTTCTCCAAAGGTGTCATCACGATAGGAACCGTTTCTCCTACTGAGCCAGAAAAGCATCTTAAAAATGCAATCATCACAACACTGCTCACACCAGATGATCCCGCAAGTGTCGATCTTTACTCTTCATCGAATATAAAACTTGAAGGGCAGCCGTTCTTATACAAACAAGTTCTCGATCAAGATAAAAAGCCCATTCAATGGTCATGGCGAGCTAATCGCTTTGCCGATTACTTGATAGCAAACAAAATCAAAACCAAAAAAGTCGACTTCAAAAAGTCCTATTATGTCGAAATCCCGATGACTAAGGACCACTTTAGCGTTCGAAGCTATAAATACGCTGATATTGTCCGTCGGGCATCTACACGCTATGACATCCCCGAAGATCTCATTTACGCCATCATTAAAACGGAGAGCAGCTTCAACCCTTATGCGGTTAGCTGGGCTAATGCGTATGGCTTAATGCAAGTCGTTCCTAAAACCGCAGGTAAAGACGTATTTCACCTAGTAAAGAAAAAACCTGGTCAACCTAGCCCTGAGTACTTATTCGATCCGGAGAAAAACATTGATACGGGCACCGCTTATTTCTACATATTGAAGAACCGTTACCTAAAAGACGTCAAACACCCAACCTCACTTGAGTACAGTATGATTTCAGCGTACAACGGAGGAACTGGTGGAGTATTGAACACCTTCAATAAAAATGATCGAAAAAGAGCCATGCGCGACCTTAATTCGTTGCAACCAAATCAAGTTTATTGGGCTTTAACCAAAAAACATCCAAATAATGAAGCACGCCGATACCTAGAAAAAGTGACTAAATTCAAACGTGATTTCAATTCCGGACAAGGATAATGGCCTTTTTTGTACAATAACCCAGCAAATAAGCACTTTTTTTAAGTTTTTTAAGTTTTTTTTAAAAAAACCTATTGACGGTTAGGCCGAAAAGCCGTTTAATAGCGCCCCGTTGCCCGGATAGCTCAGTCGGTAGAGCAGAGGATTGAAAATCCTCGTGTCGGTGGTTCGATTCCGCCTCCGGGCACCACAATTTGATTTGTTGGTGTCTAAGTAAAATTAAGCACGAACATAGAGCAATAAGAATTTAGTGTGCCGACTTAGCTCAGTAGGTAGAGCAACTGACTTGTAATCAGTAGGTCACCAGTTCGACTCCGGTAGTCGGCACCATTCTTTTGCCTCGATAGCTCAGTCGGTAGAGCAGAGGATTGAAAATCCTCGTGTCGGTGGTTCGATTCCGCCTCGAGGCACCACTTTTAAATTGATTGGCATTTTTAATGAACAATTGATTGAAAGCGTGTCATTGACACAAACCTGTTCCCTTTTAGTTCAGTTGGTAGAACGCCGGACTGTTAATCCGTATGTCGCTGGTTCAAGTCCAGCAAAGGGAGCCACATTTAAAAAAACCAAGTCGAAAGACTTGGTTTTTTTTCGCCTGTAGAAAAGTAAACCATCGAATGCACTCGCCCTTCCGCCTTCCAAGATAAAACTCTCACAAACTGTTATCTCAATCTCATTTTGACTCATTTTTTGCTAGAAATTTAATCCCTATCATAGTTTCGAAACCTTATTGAAGTAATCGCTAAAGAGTGCCTCTCTGTTGGCGATATGATTGTATCAATACTAATTACAGCCATATTCGGCAATAAACCCTGTGCATGTCGTACACTGAGGCCTCCATGAAATTAAAAACCCAATCTTATTTGCTGTCAGCAATAATCTTAATTGCCTTACTTGCTCTTACCGCAACAGGTCTATGGACATTAAGAGTCGCAAGCGATCAAGACAATCAAGCTCGAGTGAATGAGCTATTCAAAAGTACCTACTCTACGTTGAATCAAATTGAAAAAATGGCCATTGATGGCACTCTCGAAGAAAACGAAGCCAAAGCTTTAGCAACTCGAATTCTTCAAAACAATATCTACAAAGATAATGAGTACGTTTATGTGGCCGATGAAAAGCTCAATTTCATCGCAGCACCTCTAGACCCTCAACTACATGGAACAAGCTTCCATGACTTCAAAGACAGTAACGGTGGCAGTGTAGGTAGTATTCTAGAAAGAGCGGTCGCGTCATCCCCAGGACAAATAGCGCAATACACATGGACGATGAAACTGCCAGACGGCACGATTGAAGAAAAACTGTCTATCGCGGAAAAGTCTGACCATTGGGGCTGGTATGTGGGGACTGGCATTGGTTTCAATGAAGTTAATGAACGCTTCTGGTCAACAGCTCGTTGGCAGCTATTTTTATGCTTGTTAATCGGTGGGTCTATTTTTGCCACACTGCTCATCGCTATTCGCCGAATCATCGCCCTATTAGGTGGTGAGCCTCAAGAGGTTCGTAACGCGGTACAAGCTGTCGCTGCAGGTAAGATCCATACTTCATTTGAACATGAAGCGGAATCAGGCAGCATATATCATGCGGTACAACAAATGAGCTTATCATTAGCCCAACTGGTGACTAATCTAGAGCGCTCCACAGTAGAGCTAAAACAAGAACTCTCTGATGTTGAATCGAGAGCGGGTACCATTGCTTCTCTTACGGAGACCCAACAGCAGTCAACGGAGATGATAGCCACTGCAATGACCGAAATGGCATCTTCAGCAAATAACGTAGCCGATTCGGCACGAGAGACAGCAAACAACACTGATGAGGCCGATAACCAAAGCCAGCGCACCCAAGGACTGATTCTAAGCACAGTAAGTAATATCGAAGGACTTGCTGAACAACTTGGTACTGCAAGCCAAGCTGTGTCTGATCTTGGCAATGATGTCAACAATATAGCGCGCGTCCTAGATGTAATTGGTGATATCGCTGAGCAAACTAACTTATTGGCTTTAAACGCAGCGATTGAAGCGGCACGAGCTGGTGAACAAGGCCGTGGATTTGCAGTCGTGGCTGACGAAGTTCGAAACCTTGCTGGTCGCACTCAAAATAGTACAAAAGAAATTCAAGAAATGATCGGCAACCTACAGGAAGGTTCTCGCCATGCTATTGGTACGATGGAAGTGTGTGCGGATACCAGTCAATCCACGGTTATTGAGTCGCGTAACGCATCAGAAGCCTTACAACATATCGTTGAGGCTTTAGAGACAATTACCTCCATGAGTCACCAAATTGCCACCGCAGCTGCGGAGCAGACACAAGTCGGAGATGATATTTCGCAAAGAATCAATATGATTGAAGAAAGTGGTAATCAGTTAAGCACTGTTGTTGCCAAGAGTCATAGCAGCACTCAAACCCTATCTAAACTATCAACCGAGCTTGAAAGTTGGGTCAGTAAATTCTCAATTCAAAAATAATTGCCACTAATCCTAATCAAAGCACGCAACTTTATGCGTGCTTTTAGGTGGTTTACTCGTCATATATCAAGATATTCATCAAACATAAAACAAGATCCATCAATGAAAACACCTTAGGGAAGGGTGTTTTTCACCCTCCAACGACTAAAAACACCCCACTACGTATAGAAAATCAGCAAACGATAGTTTTTTTTAAATTTAATGTTGACGTTAAACGCGAAAAACCGTTTAATACACCTCGTTGCCCGGATAGCTCAGTCGGTAGAGCAGAGGATTGAAAATCCTCGTGTCGGTGGTTCGATTCCGCCTCCGGGCACCACGATTTAAATTGTTGGTGTCTAACGTAAGTAACACGGACAATAAAAGAATAAAGTGTGCCGACTTAGCTCAGTAGGTAGAGCAACTGACTTGTAATCAGTAGGTCACCAGTTCGACTCCGGTAGTCGGCACCATTATTTAGCTTTAGAAAACCTGTTCCCTTTTAGTTCAGTTGGTAGAACGCCGGACTGTTAATCCGTATGTCGCTGGTTCAAGTCCAGCAAAGGGAGCCACATTAAGTAGCTAACGTTCTGAACAAACGCTAGTGAAACAAAATTAGTGCCGACTTAGCTCAGTAGGTAGAGCAACTGACTTGTAATCAGTAGGTCACCAGTTCGACTCCGGTAGTCGGCACCATTTTTTGCTTTAGAAAACCTGTTCCCTTTTAGTTCAGTTGGTAGAACGCCGGACTGTTAATCCGTATGTCGCTGGTTCAAGTCCAGCAAAGGGAGCCACATTTAAAAAAACCAAGTCGAAAGACTTGGTTTTTTTTCGTCTGTAGGAAAGTGAAAAGATAGAATGCGCTACGCTTACTCGAGTACAGAGACGGGCTGCGCCCTGAGAATACAGAAAGAGCAGAAACTAGAAACTATAAGAGCAAAGCCCTTTTCTTTTGCTCTTATAGGAGCAAGACGGTCTAGCCTCTAGAAGCGCAGCGCTCAAGTCTCTTTCTGTATTCTGTATTCTGTATTCTGTATTCTGTATTCGCTCCTACCCCTAACTTACCCCCAAACAAACATACTTGGTACTCATATACTCCAATAACCCCTCCCTTGCGCCCTCTCTGCCAAACCCTGATTCTTTAATCCCACCGAAAGGGGCGACCTCAGTAGAAATAATTCCTTCATTAATCCCAACCATGCCGAACTCAAGTTTTTCCATCACTCGGTTGATCCTATTAATATTTTGGCTATAGAAATAGGCAGCCAAGCCATAGTTGGTATCATTTGCCATTGCGATAACTTCAGCCTCTTCTTTAAACCGAATAATCGATGCAATAGGGGCAAATAGCTCCTGATGAACAATATCCATAGAATGGGTAACATCAACCAACACAACGGGCTCTAAGAAGGCTCCTGCGCCCTTATTTGGCTGGCTGATTATCCTGGCACCTTGATCAACAGCATGGCTCACAACAGTTAATGCATTCGCTTTAGCTTGTATAGTTACCATAGGGCCGACATCAACATCCTTTTCTAGCCCATTCCCTACCGTTAGACTATTCACTCGCTTCAAAAATTTATCGATAAACGGCTCATAAATATCGTCATGGATATAAAAACGATTGGCACACACAAGTTTGACCTGCATTTCGATATTTAGATGCAATCGCTCCCGCTACAGCTAAGTCTATGTCCGCATCATCAAAAACAATAAACGGAGCATTGCCACCGAGCTCCATAGAAGTACGTTTCAGCGTTGAGGAACTTTGTGCTAACAATAATTTACCAATTTGAGTGGAGCCTGTGAAAGACAGCTTCTTGATATTAGGATGCGTCGTAAATATATTTCCAGCAGTAGCAGGGTCATTAACTACGACAACCTGTAGCAGAGCTTTCGGGATCCCAGCTTGATAAGCGAGCTCTGCAAGTGCTAACGCAGACAAAGGCGTTAACTCTGCAGGCTTTATCAACATTCCGCACCCTGCAGCGAGCGCAGGCGCAGCCTTTCTTGTGATCATAGCCAATGGGAAGTTCCAGGGCGTAATTGCGGCACAGACGCCAACGGGCTGCAATATAGTGCTCATTCTTTTATTGCTTGTTGTCCCAGGGATCGTTGCCCCATAACTACGTTTGGCTTCTTCAGCGAACCATTCAACAAATGAAGCCGCATAAAGAACTTCACCAAGACTTTCTGTAAGAGGTTTACCTTGCTCTAATGTCATGAGTCGAGCAAGGTCATGCTTATTAGCGATGATCAGGTCATACCAAGCTCTCAAACCCGTTGAGCGTTCTTTTGCTGGTAAATCTGCCCAGGCCTCTTGCCCATATTTCGCATCACTGACAGCTCGGTTAATTTGCTCTGAGCTCCATGTCGCAACACAAGCAATCTTTTCGTCATTCGCAGGGTTAGTCACAATCAACCCGTCACTTCCCTCGTAACTCATAGCCTGAAGTAATTTTTTATTATTTATATTTTTCATATGGTGTGCAGCAAGTATTGATAGGTGTCGTACAGCATACGAATAGGTACAAGGAAGAGCAAGGAAGGAAAAGAGGAGAGTTCGCTATACTGATGAGAATATAGATTACAGAATTCGTTGCGCTCGCGAGAATACAGAAAGAGCTAAGCGAGCTTTATAGTGGCTGAGCGTCCTCGTCCCCAGTTTCTGCTTTTTCTGTACTCTCAGGACGAAGTCCGTCTCTGTATTCTGTCTTTATTACAAACGTAAAAAAGCCCAAGTCGTAAGACTTGGGCTTAGTATAAGTGGCGGAGTGGACGGGACTCGAACCCGCGACCCCCGGCGTGACAGGCCGGTATTCTAACCAACTGAACTACCACTCCGCAGTGGAATACTCACAAAGTGAGTGTTCATATCTTTAGATTGGTCAATCTAAAGATTAAATTTAAAGCCTGGCGATGTCCTACTCTCACATGGGGAAACCCCACACTACCATCGGCGCTACTGCGTTTCACTTCTGAGTTCGGCATGGGATCAGGTGGGTCCGCAACGCTATGGTCGCCAAGCAAATTTTGAAGTTCGAAGTGCTAAGTTCTAAAAACTAAGTGCTTAAAGACAAGACTTCGGACTTATAATCTGGAAAGCTGTTTTTTGCTCCATACTTCGCTTTTAGCATTTAGTACTTCGCATTTAAATTCTCTACACATTCAATTATGTTCTTGCTTTGAGTCCAATCAAAACCCCTTGGGTGTTGTATGGTTAAGCCTCACGGGCAATTAGTACAGGTTAGCTCAATGCCTCGCAGCACTTACACACCCTGCCTATCAACGTTCTAGTCTTGAACAACCCTTTAGGGCACTTAAAGTGCCAGGGAAAACTCATCTCAAGGCTCGCTTCGCGCTTAGATGCTTTCAGCGCTTATCGATTCCGAACTTAGCTACCGGGCAATGCCATTGGCATGACAACCCGAACACCAGAGGTTCGTCCACTCCGGTCCTCTCGTACTAGGAGCAGCCCCTTTCAATTTTCCAACGCCCACGGCAGATAGGGACCGAACTGTCTCACGACGTTCTAAACCCAGCTCGCGTACCACTTTAAATGGCGAACAGCCATACCCTTGGGACCGACTTCAGCCCCAGGATGTGATGAGCCGACATCGAGGTGCCAAACACCGCCGTCGATATGAACTCTTGGGCGGTATCAGCCTGTTATCCCCGGAGTACCTTTTATCCGTTGAGCGATGGCCCTTCCATTCAGAACCACCGGATCACTATGACCTGCTTTCGCACCTGCTCGAATTGTCATTCTCGCAGTCAAGCGGGCTTATGCCATTGCACTAACCACACGATGTCCAACCGTGTTTAGCCCACCTTCGTGCTCCTCCGTTACTCTTTGGGAGGAGACCGCCCCAGTCAAACTACCCACCAGGCACTGTCCGCAACCCCGATAAGGGGCCGACGTTAGAACATCAAGCATACAAGGGTGGTATTTCAAGATTGCCTCCACTCCATCTAGCGACGAAGTTTCAAAGGCTCCCACCTATCCTACACATGTAGGGTCAATGTTCAGTGCCAAGCTGTAGTAAAGGTTCACGGGGTCTTTCCGTCTAGCCGCGGGTACACTGCATCTTCACAGCGATTTCAATTTCACTGAGTCTCGGGTGGAGACAGCGTGGCCATCATTACGCCATTCGTGCAGGTCGGAACTTACCCGACAAGGAATTTCGCTACCTTAGGACCGTTATAGTTACGGCCGCCGTTTACCGGGGCTTCGATCAAGAGCTTCGACCGAAGTCTAACCCCATCAATTAACCTTCCGGCACCGGGCAGGCGTCACACCGTATACGTCATCTTACGATTTTGCACAGTGCTGTGTTTTTAATAAACAGTTGCAGCCACCTGGTATCTGCGACTCCTAGTAGCTCCATCCGCAAGGGACTTCACCGCCAAGAGCGTACCTTCTCCCGAAGTTACGGTACCATTTTGCCTAGTTCCTTCACCCGAGTTCTCTCAAGCGCCTTGGTATTCTCTACCCGACCACCTGTGTCGGTTTGGGGTACGATTTCTTATAATCTGAAGCTTAGAGGCTTTTCCTGGAAGCATGGCATCAATGACTTCACAACCGTAGTTGCTCGACATCGTGTCTCAGCGTTAATGACGGTCCGGATTTACCTAAACCATCCGCCTACGCACTTGAACCTGGATAACCATCACCAGGCCCACCTAGCCTTCTCCGTCCCCCCATCGCAATTATAAGAAGTACGGGAATATTAACCCGTTTCCCATCGACTACGCCTTTCGGCCTCGCCTTAGGGGTCGACTTACCCTGCCCCGATTAACGTTGGACAGGAATCCTTGGTCTTCCGGCGAGGGAGTTTTTCACTCCCTTTATCGTTACTCATGTCAGCATTCGCACTTCTGATACGTCCAGCAGCCCTTACAGACCACCTTCAACCGCTTACAGAACGCTCCCCTACCCCGCACACTAAAGTGTGCAGCCGCAGCTTCGGTTTACTACTTAGCCCCGTTACATCTTCCGCGCAGGCCGACTCGACCAGTGAGCTATTACGCTTTCTTTAAATGATGGCTGCTTCTAAGCCAACATCCTGGCTGTCTGAGCCTTCCCACATCGTTTCCCACTTAGTAGTAATTTGGGACCTTAGCTGGCGGTCTGGGTTGTTTCCCTCTCCACGACGGACGTTAGCACCCGCCGTGTGTCTCCCGGATATTACTTATTGGTATTCGGAGTTTGCAAAGGGTTGGTAAGTCGGGATGACCCCCTAGCCTTAACAGTACTCTACCCCCAATAGTATTCGTCCGAGGCGCTACCTAAATAGCTTTCGGGGAGAACCAGCTATCTCCAGGTTTGATTGGCCTTTCACCCCTAGCCACAAGTCATCCGCTAATTTTTCAACATTAGTCGGTTCGGTCCTCCAATTGATGTTACTCAATCTTCAACCTGCCCATGGCTAGATCACCTGGTTTCGGGTCTAATTCTAGCAACTGAGCGCCCAGTTAAGACTCGGTTTCCCTACGGCTCCCCTAAACGGTTAACCTTGCTACTAAAATTAAGTCGCTGACCCATTATACAAAAGGTACGCAGTCACCCAACAAGTGGGCTCCTACTGCTTGTACGTACACGGTTTCAGGTTCTATTTCACTCCCCTCACAGGGGTTCTTTTCGCCTTTCCCTCACGGTACTGGTTCACTATCGGTCAGTCAGTAGTATTTAGCCTTGGAGGATGGTCCCCCCATATTCAAACAGGATATCACGTGTCCCGCCTTACTCGTTTTCCTGATTATGATGCGTCGACTACGGGGCTATCACCCTTTACTGCGACACTTTCCAGAGTCTTCGTCTGCATCATTAAAAGCTTAAGGGCTAATCCAATTTCGCTCGCCGCTACTTTCGGAATCTCGGTTGATTTCTCTTCCTTCGGGTACTTAGATGTTTCAGTTCCCCGAGTTCGCTTCACTTAGCTATGTATTCACTAAGAGATGACCGCTTATGCGGCCGGGTTTCCCCATTCGGAAATCGTAGACTCAAGTGGCTTTTACTGCCTTATCTACGCTTATCGCAAGTTAATACGTCCTTCATCGCCTCTGACTGCCAAGGCATCCACCGTGTACGCTTAGTCACTTAACCATACAACCCCAAGAGGTCTTTGTGTATGGCAAACAACCAAGGTTGTCTCTCTATTTTATGAGTGAGAGACGTTCGATTTTGCCGGACTCAAATATGTTTTCACTTACGTGAAAACCCAAGAACACTTGAATGTGTGTTGGTACCTACCACTCTTAAAGAGTCATAGGATTTGAGAACTTTTAAATTTGAATAACAACTAATCACAGTCGTTATTCGTCAGCTTTCCAAATTGTTAAAGAGCAAAAGTTTCTAATCGAAACCATTTTTAAAAACACTATCGCTAATGCGTTTAAAGATGGTGGAGCTATGCGGGATCGAACCGCAGACCTCCTGCGTGCAAGGCAGGCGCTCTCCCAGCTGAGCTATAGCCCCATATAGGGAATCTTTTCATATGCAAGGCAACAAATGAGGCCGTGTACGAAAGTACACAACGAATTTGTTAACGCAGCAGATGGAAAGATTTGGTGGGTCTGAGTGGACTCGAACCACCGACCTCCCGCTTATCAGGCGAGCGCTCTAACCAGCTGAGCTACAGACCCAAATCTTTCATCGTAAATACGATAAACTCTTTTGCTTTTTCTAAACCATATCAATCTGTGTGGGTACTCATCGTGAAAATCTTCGTATAAGGAGGTGATCCAGCCCCAGGTTCCCCTAGGGCTACCTTGTTACGACTTCACCCCAGTCATGAACCACAAAGTGGTAAGCGTCCTCCCCGAAAGGTTAAACTACCTACTTCTTTTGCAGCCCACTCCCATGGTGTGACGGGCGGTGTGTACAAGGCCCGGGAACGTATTCACCGTGACATTCTGATTCACGATTACTAGCGATTCCGACTTCATGGAGTCGAGTTGCAGACTCCAATCCGGACTACGACGCACTTTTTGGGATTCGCTCACCATCGCTGGTTGGCTGCCCTCTGTATGCGCCATTGTAGCACGTGTGTAGCCCTACTCGTAAGGGCCATGATGACTTGACGTCGTCCCCACCTTCCTCCGGTTTATCACCGGCAGTCTCCCTGGAGTTCCCGACATTACTCGCTGGCAAACAAGGATAAGGGTTGCGCTCGTTGCGGGACTTAACCCAACATTTCACAACACGAGCTGACGACAGCCATGCAGCACCTGTCTCAGAGTTCCCGAAGGCACACCTGCGTCTCCGCTGGCTTCTCTGGATGTCAAGAGTAGGTAAGGTTCTTCGCGTTGCATCGAATTAAACCACATGCTCCACCGCTTGTGCGGGCCCCCGTCAATTCATTTGAGTTTTAATCTTGCGACCGTACTCCCCAGGCGGTCTACTTAACGCGTTAGCTCCGAAAGCCACGGCTCAAGGCCACAACCTCCAAGTAGACATCGTTTACGGCGTGGACTACCAGGGTATCTAATCCTGTTTGCTCCCCACGCTTTCGCATCTGAGTGTCAGTATCTGTCCAGGGGGCCGCCTTCGCCACTGGTATTCCTTCAGATCTCTACGCATTTCACCGCTACACCTGAAATTCTACCCCCCTCTACAGTACTCTAGCCCGCCAGTTTCAAATGCAGTTCCGAGGTTGAGCCCCGGGCTTTCACATCTGACTTAACGAACCACCTGCATGCGCTTTACGCCCAGTAATTCCGATTAACGCTCGCACCCTCCGTATTACCGCGGCTGCTGGCACGGAGTTAGCCGGTGCTTCTTCTGCAGCTAACGTCAAGGATGCACGCTATTAACGTACACCCCTTCCTCACTGCTGAAAGTACTTTACAACCCGAAGGCCTTCTTCATACACGCGGCATGGCTGCATCAGGCTTGCGCCCATTGTGCAATATTCCCCACTGCTGCCTCCCGTAGGAGTCTGGACCGTGTCTCAGTTCCAGTGTGGCTGATCATCCTCTCAGACCAGCTAGGGATCGTCGCCTTGGTGAGCCATTACCTCACCAACTAGCTAATCCCACCTAGGCATATCCTGACGCGAGAGGCCCGAAGGTCCCCCTCTTTGGCCCGAAGGCGTTATGCGGTATTAGCCATCGTTTCCAATGGTTATCCCCCACATCAGGGCAATTTCCTAGGCATTACTCACCCGTCCGCCGCTCGACGCCGAAGTAGCAAGCTACTTCTCGTTTCCGCTCGACTTGCATGTGTTAGGCCTGCCGCCAGCGTTCAATCTGAGCCATGATCAAACTCTTCAATTTAAGATTTTGTCGGCTCAATGAATACTGACTTTAAATTACCTTAGTAAATTAAAGCTATTACCATTCCAACAGAATGGTAATGAATTGACTGTGCCGCTTATTGTTTTCACTTTTTAAGAAAAAGCAAAACCAAAAAGCATTCGAACTATTTCTAGTTCAGGTCACTCAGTTCATTGAAACCAAAGTTGTTTCCGAAGAAACTGTTTTTACCGAGGTAAAAACTTTTTTGATTATCATCAACGAGTGCCCACACAGATTGATAGGTTTAAATTGTTAAAGAGCTTTCTTCTAACTTTGAAGCCTTGCGGCTTTCTCGTTGAAGAGGCGGTCATTCTAGCGAGATAATGATAAGTAGCAAGTACTTTTTTAATTTATTTTCTAACTTAGAAAAAGAAAGAAAAATACTTCATTTCAATGCTAACAACCTAACTGACCTTTACGCTAAACCCTTATAGGCTCTACCGTGTCAGTGAGGCGGCATTATAGAGACATGAAACGTATTGGCAATAAGAAAGTTGCTTTTTTTCATCAAAAACAAGCCAAGTGAGCATAAAACACTCAGGGTGTTTTTTATACGTAATTACAACCAATAAAATCACAACTTACCCACAACAAGCTGTGGATAAGCGTGGCAAGGAAGTGGTTAACCGTCACTTTCTATAAAGTAAGAAATGCGTGTTCGCGGGTTAAGGTATTCTCTAACTGCGTCTGGTAACTTTGGAGGCAGGATAGCCGCCGTAATTTTCAATTCGCTATCAGCCAAGTCCAATATAGGAGCTTGGTTTCGTGGAACATTAGAATCGTATAGCAATACATTGGGATATAAAATTGATTTAGCGTTAACAGAGATAACCAAACCAACCATCTTATTAGAAAGCTGTACTACCGTACCTGGTGGGTACACTCCCATAAACTTAATCAAGATATTAAGATTTTCACTATTATAATGATGTTTGCAGTTCTTATATAAATGAGACAAAGCACTAAAAGGGATCTTCTGCTCCGCCGGAATTCTTGAATGGCATAGTCCATCATAAGCATTAGCTAAGCCAACAATCTGAGCGTATGGGTCAATTTCTTTTATGCCATTAGGGAAACCAGAACCATCCAGTAACTCATGGTGCTGCACAATTACTTTCTTTGCGCTATCAGAGAAATCTTCAATTCGATCGGCTAACTCAACCCCATACTTAGTGTGCAACCTATAATAGTTCTCTTCTGGTTGAGTGTATTTACTCTTCTTATTCAGTATTGCAACCGGAACGCGGACTTTCCCCATATCATGAAATAGCGCCGCAAATGCAACTTCTTTGATTTGCTCCGCACTATAGCCTTTACTCTTGCTAATCATCATTGCGATAACCGCTACATTTAGAGAGTGAAAGTAAATATCCTGAAACTTACTTTTACTGCTCATCAAATGTAAAGTGACACTATTGTCCCCAAGTAACGAGTCCACAATACCATCTACGAGTCCTTGCGCTTCAGTCACAGCATCTGCTGGCCTGCTGCGGATTTTACTCATCACTGATCTCAATTGAGAGATCGAGCATTCAAATTCTTTTTCGCATTGCTGAACCCTACGACGATAAGCATTCAATTTTTCTATACGCTCTTCTTTCTCTTTCCACATTTTTTGCTGAGCGGCTTCAAGTTCACTTTCTGACTCAGATAAAACTTCTGTTGCTTCTTGCACAGGTAGAGGCTGACTGTCACTTTGCTCTGGGTTTATATAGACATGTTTAATCCCCAGGTGACGAATGATATCAACCTGTTCCTGAGATTTAATTTTAAAGCTGTTGAGTAGAAATGGATGATCTTTCCAACTCACAGGGAGCCGTACATGAAGGCCGGGTTGAATTCTATCCACCGTAATTTTTATGCTTGCCACGCTAAACGTTCTAGTCCTTTATCGTCATACTTCCACCATTATAGTGGGAAGCTAATACATTTATTAATAATTAACACACAAATCAATGAAACAAATTGTGACTTAGCCGTCAAGTTGCGGTAGAGACTCAAACCACCAGCAGCTCCTTCTCTATCTATCCATTCAAACAGGCCTAGCTGATCATAGCAAGCAGGTCGCTTGTAGAGCCTCTCTTTATATCACCATTATCTGGCTAGCTATTTCCACTACATTTTTCTGAACATCCTCTCGCGATCACTCTGAATATCAAATGCATCCGCAGTATTTATCTCAGAAATAATTTATTACAACCATAAAACAAGCTAAAACACCCTTCCAACCCAAATAGTAAAAGTAAAACCACAAAAGAAACAGACACTTAATCTTGTTGTGTTTTTGTTATTGTTTTTGTTTTTTTTACTAAGAATTCAGGAACTTTATCGATAGCATTGATTATACAAAGCTAACGATACAGCTTGTATACACCTTCACAATACAACATCAACTTATATGGAAATCATAATGAATAAGACATTAATCGCACTTGCGGTTGCTGCCGTGACAACCAATGCTTCAGCCGTAGAACTTTATAACGAGAACGGAACAACTTTTGATATTGGCGGGCACGTCTCTGTTGGTGTTGAAGGTTCCCAAGAGCGCGATACTGCGGTTAATGCGGTATCTCCTCGTATCAACTTTAACGCGACTCATGATATTGGCCATGGTTTTGTCGTAGATGCAAAAGGCGAGTGGGCGCTTAACTACTTAAATGGTGGTGAAACAGCATTAACCACCCGTCTTGGCTACGGTGGCATTACTCACGAAGCTTATGGTCGCGCTGTTGTTGGTACTCAATGGGCACCTCAATACAGTGTGTCTGGCGTTGCTGATAAGCCGATTGCTTTTGCTAATGACTTTATCTACGACAACCATGGTTCTTTGGGTACTGGTCGTGCCGATAAGATGGTCAGCTATAGCAATGATTTAGATCTAGCAGACGCAGGCATCATTAAGTTTGGTGCAGGTTGGCAAGGCGCTCATACCGACAGTGTTGATACTGAAAACGTAGACAATAACGGTAATGTAAGCGTAACCCGCAGCAAAGAGCACTACGGCCAACGTGCTCAAGCAACACTTACGTACTTGATTCAAGACTTCTCTCTAGGTTACGCATACAACACAGGTAAAGTTGACAACAAGGACGTAATTTTCAACGTAGCAAGTGCCACATACGGTACTTACGGCAAAGGGCTGTATGTCGCCGGCGTTTACCAAATCCAAGACGGAACTAAATCTGATGCAAACGACAAATTGACGTCTCAAGAAGCGTTACTTGCTTACGCATTCGATAACAGCTTAAATCTAAGCGTAAACTACGAGATGCAAAAATCTGACATCTCTACATACGATGTAGAATACGCAACGTCTGCTATCCAAGCCGAATACAACTTCACTAAGCAATTTGTTGGCTACGCGGGTTACGAGTTTGAACTTGATAACAACACTGCGAGCAAGGAAGGTAACCACTGGATGTTCGGAGCTCGTTACTACCTATAATGCGTTCTTAATTTAGTCCATGAGTCCGCAACGCCCACTTCAGTGGGCGTTTTTTGTTTGAACGACGCACAATACCGTCGCAGCCTTCATCTAGTACTAATCCGTCGATCGCTGATTATATCCGTTCATTTTCCTCCTTCTGCAGTTGCATTTTTCTGCTGCATTATTAATCTGCCCATAATCACTTCAAGCGCAGCGACAAGGCGCTGATAGCTATTGATTAATATTTTCTAGGAGGTTTTATTCATGTTGGAAAATACCTTGCTCCAAGATTTAGGGTTTGACCCGAGCGACCGGGTTGTGATGTTTCACTGCGATGATGTAGGCGTCAGCCATTCCACCATCCCCGCTTATCAAGAGCTGTTGAATTTTGGCATTGCGCAATCAGGGTCAGTGATGGTTCCTTGCCCATGGTTTCCCGAAGTGGCTAAATTATGTCGCCAATACCCAGATCTCGATATGGGTGTGCATCTCACCCTTACCAACGAATGGCAAAGCTATCGCTGGAGCCCTATTAGCACATCAGACCCTAAATCAGGGTTGATTGATGATAGCGGTTACATGCACAAGAATGAGTACGAATTATGGCGTTATGCAGCCCCAGGCTCGATAAAACAAGAAATCACCGCACAGTTAGACAGAGCGTTGAATGCGGGAATTCAAGTTAGTCATTTGGACTCACACATGTTCTCTATGTTGTCTGCCAAAACCTTGCCAATTTTCAATCAGTTGGCTATCGAAAGACAATTACCTCAGTTTGTTTTATCACCCGAGTATTTTAAAAATCAAGACGGTATGACAAAACACCTGAACATGGAACATACTGCGTACCCACTCACAGAGAAATATGGCAGTGTTTACGATCATGCACGCCACCACAGTAAGCTAGGAATGCCCTGTTTCGACCATTGGGACTCGCTATCCTATACCGACCCTAATCACCGAGTGGAACAGCTGAAACAAAAGCTCTCACAATTAAAACCGGGGGTGACCTTTTTTCTACTGCATCCTGCGCAAGAATCCGATGAATTAAAGGCAATATGCCCTGGAGTAGATTGGCAGATCAGAGTGGCCGACTATAAAGCCATGCTAAGCCCAGAGTTGAAGAATTACATTCACCGCCAAGGCATCAAGTTGATCTCTTTTAAGCAGGTCAAAGCCATTATAGATACAAGGCACGAGCTTTCTTCAATGCCGAGTTAAAGTTGGAAGAGTGAAATTTGTTTGGTAAGGGGTGTATTGGTGGCGTAGGACTACCAGCCCAATGCATAGTTATTTTTATAAGCCAAATACAACAAAGCCCCAGCGTTAGCTGAGGCTTTGTCATTTAAATATGGTACCGGTAGGCGGACTTGAACCGCCACGCCCGAAGGCAACGGATTTTGAATCCGTCGTGTATACCAATTTCACCATACCGGCATCTTAAGGCTAGCGCCCTTTGATGTTTCGCATTATACGTATGGCTTGAGCGGGTGCAAGCCTTAATTCTTTAAAAACAAATCGTTTGGCGATTATTTGGCCACTCATGTTCTAGGTGTGCGCTGTATCACTTTAATAAGTGCTCACAAGTTTATATGCTGACGCCAGTTAACTCTATCGGTGAATACCATGAACAAGAACACCAACAAAGCAGGCTTAATGAAACGGCTTGCAGCACTCTTCTACGACGCAATTGTTGTAATTGCGGTTGAGATGATGGCGGGCGGGCTAATCATTGCCATTATCTTTGCTTTAAACGCTGCAGGGTTAATGGGGTACGGTCAATACATTGATGCCAGCGACTTATTAACACGGCATCCTGTATTTAGCCTTTTGTACACCTCTTATCTCGTCGCAGTTTGGGTAGGCTTCTTTGTCTTCTTTTGGACAAGAGCAGGACAAACATTGGGAATGCGCGCATGGAAGTTGCGCGTGCAAAACTCAGATGGCAGCACTATTTCCGCAACACAGGCTCTCATTCGACTCACCACCTCCGCCTTTGGATTGGGTAACTTTACTGTCCCGTTTGACCCAGAAAAACGTGCGTTTCAAGATATGTGGGCAAAGTCTGAAGTCATTGTGCTCGAAAAAGCACGTTAACCTCACGCTGCCTGCATAGAACAACATAAAAAAGGGAAGCCAGTCGCTTCCCTTTTCTCTTTTTGATTAGAACTTCCGCCGCATCATCAAAAACGCAATAATCAAGAAGACACCACTAGGGAACAATGCCCCGAACGAGGGATGCAACTTGTAAAGCAAGCTCACATTACCAAATGTCTCGGCAAAAATGTAAAAGCCAAAACCGGCAACCACGCCCGATAAGATGCGCGTGCCCATTGCCACACTCCGCAGCGGTCCAAACACAAACGACATCGCCACAAACATCATAACTGCGACCGAAATCGGTTGAGTTGCTTTTCGCCATAGTGCCAAATCATACCTTGAAGCATCTTGTTCTGAGGCTTTCAAATATTTTACGTAACTATATAGTTCACTTAATGCTAGCTCAGCAGGCTGAACGGTCACCACAGACAACTTGTCTGGCGTAATGGTACTTTGCCATTTATAGCTATCTACATGGCTTTTCTCTACCTGAATATTATCGACAAACTCAGTCACAACAATATCTTCGCTTTGCCAGTTGTTTTCAGAAATATAGGTCGATTTTTTGGCCGATAACGTACTTTTTAATTGTTTGTTATCATCAAATTGCCAGACATTAACACCTTGCAATTCATCACCATCAACTCGAGCAATATAAATAAAATCATTGCCATCTTTGGCCCATACGCCACTTCTGATCGAAACAATACTGCCACCGGAGATCGAAAATGCACGAAGCTCCCTCGCCATTTTCTGTGTTGCAGGGGCGCCCCACTCGCCTAACATCATAACCAGCAACATGATAGGAATGGCGGTTTTCAATACTGAACCACCGATATTGGCTTTTGAAAAACCCGCTGCTTGCATAACAACAAGCTCAGAGCTCGTTGCTAGCATGCCAAGGCCGATTAACGCTCCTAGCAACACTGCCATAGGAAAAAATAGCTCGATATCCCTTGGCACGGTAAGCAAGGTATAAAACAGCGCTTGCAGGGCATCATAGTTACCTTCCCCTGAAGATTTTAACTGTTCTACGTATTTAATGATGGCCGACAAACCAACGAGCGTGGACAAACACAGTGCCGTGGTTGCAATAATGGTGCGACCGATATACCAATCGAGAATCTTAAACACGCGCTACCTTAGTTTTCAGTTTTTCTTTAATCCGACGAACAAACAAACTGTCCATACCATTTAACGCAACCCCCGCGAGCAAAGTAACACCATTGAGCGCCCACATGCCGATATACGTTGGCAAGCTACCACTTTGCATCGCTGATTGCGCCGTGCTCAGTAACAAAAAGTAGGTCAAGTAAATCAATACCGCAGGCGCCATTTTAGCAAAACGACCCTGCCTAGGGTTTACCGCCGATAATGGGATAACGATCATAGTCAGTAGCGGAATACAAATAACTAAGGAAATGCGCCACTGTAACTCTGCTTGAGCATGATTACTTTCATCGCTCAATAGATCGAGTGTGGGTTTAGCCATCCACCCTTGAGAGCCTAATTCTATTTTTCGCTGACCGATAAGGGTTTCGTATTCTTTGTAGTCTGTGACCATATAGTCTAGTTGAGTCGGAATACCTTCATAACGTTTACCGTCTTCAAGAGTCAAAATCTGTCGGCCATCTGATAGTTCACTCATGTGGCCAGATTCTGCAAACATCACACTTGGTCGAATGCTGTCTCTTGGACTCAGTTGCGCAATAAATACGTTCTTCAGATCTTTCTTATCAATATCATCGATAAACACAACAGCCGAGCCATCAGGAGAACGTTGGAACTGCCCTTTTTGCAGCAGCTCTATCGTGTTATCACTGGCAACTTGCGCATACAATTGTGCGGTTTGCTGTTGACTCCATGGTGCTAACCACAAAGAGTTGAAACCCGCAGCAACGCCAGTAATCAAGGCCAAATATAATGCCGCTTGAACCAGGATTTTATTCCCTGTACCCGTCGCATTCATAACGGTAATCTCACTTTCAGCGTAGAGACGGCCAAAAGTGACTAAAATCCCGATATATAAACTCAAAGGTAACATCAACAATGCCATTGTTGGCATGTTAAGAGCGACCAATGACAGGATCACACTGGACGGAATATCACCGTCGGAAGCATCCGCAAGTACAGCGATGAATTTTTGACTAACAAAAATCAAAAAAAGGACAAAAAAGACGGCAAATTGAGTCTTAACTGTCTCGCGGATCAAATATCTAACAATAATCACGCTCAAATTACCTATAGAAAACTTGTTTTTTTAATTGAATCACTATAATTTCCCGTTGAATCTTTTATTTTTAGTTTTTGGCTAATTGTTAATCAGCTTAATCTGACTTACATTCAAACGCGAATAAGCAAGTTAAGCAGGCATTATCTAACATTTAGTTCAGTTTGTCTTCAGGATGTAGGAGTACGCATGGAGTTCAGTGTAAAAAGTGGCAGCCCTGAGAAGCAGCGCAGCGCATGTATCGTTGTCGGTGTCTTCGAACCTCGCCGTCTTTCTCCAGTAGCCGAACAGCTGGATAAAATCAGCGACGGCTATATTAGTTCACTATTGCGACGCGGTGACTTGGAAGGAAAACCAGGACAGATGCTACTTTTGCATCAAGTACCCGGCGTACTGTCTGAGCGAGTACTACTCGTGGGTTGCGGTAAAGAGCGAGAGCTTGGCGAACGTCAATACAAAGAAATCATTCAAAAGACCATTAGCACATTGAACGAAACCGGTTCAATGGAAGCCGTTTGTTTTCTAACGGAGTTACATGTTAAGGGCCGAGATACGTACTGGAAAGTACGCCAAGCGGTTGAATCAACAAAAGATGGTCTTTACACTTTCAATCAGTTCAAAAGTGCTAAACCAGAAACTCGCCGTCCATTACGCAAGCTAGTGTTCAACGTGCCGACACGCCGTGAGCTCAACCTTGGTGAAAAAGCAATTAACCACGGTCTCTCTATCGCTTCAGGCGTTAAAGCATCAAAAGATCTAGGTAACATGCCACCAAACGTTGCGAACCCTGCCTACTTGGCTTCACAAGCTCGTCGTTTGGCTGACGAATACGACACAGTGACCACCAAGATCATTGGTGAGCAAGAAATGGAAAAATTGGGCATGACTTCTTACCTAGCGGTAGGTCGTGGTTCTCATAATGAATCCATGATGTCGGTTATCGAATACAAAGGTGCTGCGGATCCAAACGCGAAACCTATCGTATTAGTCGGCAAAGGTCTTACTTTTGATTCAGGTGGTATTTCACTTAAACCAGGCGCAGGCATGGATGAGATGAAATATGACATGTGTGGTGCAGCATCTGTCTTCGGCACAATGAAGGCATTGGCAAAACTTAACCTGCCAATCAATGTTGTGGCTATCCTCGCTGGTTGTGAAAACATGCCAGGTAGCAATGCATACCGCCCAGGTGACATTCTTACGACAATGTCAGGCCAAACCGTTGAAGTCTTGAATACCGATGCGGAAGGTCGTTTGGTTCTTTGTGACGCATTAACTTACGTTGAACGTTTCGAACCAGATTGTGTTGTTGATGTCGCTACCCTAACAGGCGCATGTGTGATTGCACTTGGTCATCACATCAGTGGCGTTGTCTCTAATCACAATCCGTTGTCTCATGAGCTGGTAAACGCATCAGAGCAGGCGGGTGACCGCGCTTGGCGTCTACCAATGGGAGAAGAATACCAAGAACAACTTGCTAGCCCGTTTGCCGACATGTCAAACCTAGGCGGTAAAGCAGCGGGTACTATCACTGCAGCTTGCTTCTTGTCTCGCTTTACTAAGAAATACAACTGGGCTCACATCGATATTGCGGGTACAGCATGGAAATCAGGTGGCATGAGCAAAGGCTCAACAGGTCGTCCGGTCTCGATGCTTGTCCAATTCTTATTGAATCGCAGTGGCCAAGAATCCGAAGAGAAATCTTCAAATTAATAAAAGGGCCGAAAGGCCCTTTTCTTTTTTAAAAGAAGCGGTGAATTAAAATGGCAACGGCAACGTTTTACCTAGTAAAACCTGAAAGCCCACAATCGACGATTGAAGGCCTACTAGGCTACGTTGTTTTTCTTGCTCAGCACTTTGCGAAACAAGGAGCAAAAGTTTACCTCAATGCCGAAAGCAAGAAGCAAGCAGAACAACTCGCTGAATATTTTTGGCAACTAGAGCCTAATAATTTCACCGCTCATAACTTGGTTGGCGAAGGCCCACGTTCAGGCACATCAATTGAGATTGGTTATACTGAACTAAAACCAAATTGGAATCGGCAGTTGGTAATAAATTTGACGAATGATCTGACAAATTTTGCCCCAGCCTTTGCACAAGTGATAGACTTCGTACCCTGCGATGAAAAAGCGAAGCAGACAGCACGTCAACGGTTTAAAATATATCGTCAAGCTGGCTACGAAATGCAAACCATCGAAATACATTATCCATAACCAAACCTTATACGTAATGCGACTTCATACACTCAATGAAGACAACCCAAATTACGTATAACGTTTGGTTTAGACACACTAATCACAGTACCCATGAAGAGCGCTATGGAAAAGACATACAACCCAACATCAATCGAACAAGCTCTATATCAAGCTTGGGAAGAGAAAGGCTACTTTAAGCCACACGGTGACACATCAAAAGAAGCTTACAGCATCATGATACCGCCACCGAACGTCACTGGTAGCCTGCATATGGGCCACGCGTTCCAAGACACCATCATGGATACGCTTGTCCGTGCAGAGCGTATGAAGGGTAAAAACACGCTTTGGCAAGTCGGTACTGACCACGCAGGTATCGCGACTCAAATGGTTGTTGAGCGCAAAATTGCTGCGGAAGAAGGCAAAACAAAACACGACTACGGCCGTGAAGCCTTCATCGATAAAATTTGGGAATGGAAAGCTGAATCTGGTGGCACCATTACGAAACAACTTCGTCGCCTTGGCGCATCAGTAGATTGGGAACGTGAGCGTTTCACAATGGATGATGGCTTATCAGCAGCCACTCAAGAAGTTTTCGTACGTTTGTTTGAAGACGACCTAATTTACCGTGGAAAGCGCTTGGTAAACTGGGATCCAAAACTTCACACCGCGATCTCTGATCTTGAAGTTGAAAACAAAGACAAAAAAGGCTTCATGTGGCACTTCCGCTACCCACTAGCGAACGGTGTTAAAACCGCTGATGGTAAAGATCACATCGTTGTTGCAACGACTCGTCCAGAAACCATGCTTGGTGATACTGGCGTTGCAGTTAACCCTGAAGATCCACGCTACAAAGATCTTATCGGTAAAGAGATCCTACTTCCTATCGTTAATCGTCTTATCCCTATCTTAGGTGATGAACACGCAGATATGGAAAAAGGCACAGGTTGTGTGAAAATTACACCCGCTCATGACTTTAACGATTACGAAGTGGGTAAACGCAATAACCTGCCAATGATCAACATCCTAACCTTCAATGCCGATATCCGTGATGCTGCTGAAATATTCACGACCAACGGTGAAGAAAGTGATGTTTACTCAACAGAAATTCCAGCAAAATACCAAGGCATGGAGCGTTTTGCCGCTCGTAAAGCTATCGTGGCTGAGTTTGAAGAGTTGGGTCTTCTTGATGAAATTAAAGATCACGATCTAACGGTTCCTTACGGCGACCGTGGTGGTGTTGTTATCGAACCTATGCTGACAGACCAATGGTATGTGCGCACTGCTCCTTTGGCCGCTCCTGCGGTAAAAGCAGTAGAAGATGGTGAAATCCAATTCGTTCCTAAGCAATATGAAAACATGTACTTCGCGTGGATGCGTGACGTTCAAGACTGGTGTATCTCTCGCCAACTTTGGTGGGGCCATAGAATCCCAGCTTGGTACGACAACGACGGTAAAGTTTACGTTGGTCGTAGCGAAGAAGAAGTACGTGAAAAGAATAACCTAGCGCCTGTTGTCGTACTTAAGCAAGACGACGATGTACTGGACACATGGTTCTCTTCAGCTCTTTGGACATTCGGCACGCAAGGCTGGCCTGAAGATACAGAAGCACTGAAAACCTTCCACCCATCAGACGTATTGGTATCTGGCTTTGATATCATCTTCTTCTGGGTTGCTCGTATGATCATGATGACCATGCACTTCTGTAAAGATGACGAAGGCAAAGCACAAGTACCATTTAAAACTGTTTACATGACGGGCCTTATCCGTGATGAAAATGGCGATAAAATGTCTAAGTCGAAGGGCAACGTACTTGATCCAATCGATATGATTGATGGCATCGGCCTTGAAGAGCTAGTAGAAAAGCGTTGTGGCAACATGATGCAACCAAAACTGGCGAAGAAGATCGAAAAAGCAACGCGTAAAACGTTTGAAGCCGGTATTGAACCTTACGGTACTGATGCCCTACGTTTCACTCTTGCAGCGATGGCGTCTACTGGTCGTGATATCAACTGGGATATGAAGCGCTTAGAGGGTTACCGTAACTTCTGTAACAAGCTATGGAACGCTAGCCGTTACGTACTAATGAACACAGAAGAGCACGATTGTGGCATGTCTTTATCTGTTGAAGGCCGTGCAAACATGGAGTTCTCTCTTGCTGACAAGTGGATCGAATCTCAGTTTGAAATCACAGCGAAAGAGTTTAACGCTCACCTAGACAACTACCGTCTAGACATGGCAGCAAACACGCTTTACGAATTCATCTGGAACCAATTCTGTGACTGGTACTTAGAGTTAACTAAACCCGTTCTATGGAAAGGCTCTGAAGCGCAGCAACAAGCAACTCGTTACACGCTTATTACTGTTCTAGAGAAAACGCTACGTCTTGCTCACCCAGTGATCCCTTACATCACAGAATCAATCTGGCAGAGCGTTAAGCCGCTGATTGATGGTGTTGAAGGCGAGACGATCATGACTCAAGCTCTTCCTCAGTTTAATGAAGATAACTTCAATGCTGAGATTGTTGAAGACATCGAATGGGTTAAAACCTTCATCACAGCTATCCGTAACCTACGTGCGGAATACGACATTGCTCCGAGCAAAGGCCTCGAGATAATGATCAAAGTTGCCGATGAAAAAGACGCCGCTCGTATCGAAGTAAACAAGATTGTCCTAACGTCTCTTGCTAAGTTAGATGACATTAAAGTGCTAGCAGATGGTGAAGTAACACCAGCTTGCGCGACAAAACTTGTTGGCAAATCTGAATTGATGATCCCAATGGCGGGTCTTATCGATAAAGATGCAGAGCTTGCTCGTCTTGATAAAGAAGCCGCTAAAACTCAAGGTGAAATCAAACGTATCGAAGGTAAACTTGGCAACGAAGGCTTCGTAGCAAAAGCACCTGAAGCCGTTATCGCTAAAGAGCGTGAAAAGCTTGAAGGCTACAAAGATACTTTAGTTAAACTAGAAGAGCAGAAAGCAACGATTGCTGCGCTTTAAGCTCAAAAAGCTAAAGGCTAAAGGCTAAAGGCTAAAGGCTAAAAATATTAGGCCGGTACTTATTAGTATCGGCCTTTTTTATCCACTTCAATACTGTAAAGTCAGAATACTCAATTTAAAGTACACTATAATTAAGAACGACGATCAATGAGGGTAGCGCATGTTACAGG